>NZ_NIHB01000001.1:0-28616 GCF_002591915.1 Marinicella litoralis
ACCAATACTTCAAGTTACAACACAAATCCGCGACATATTGCTTCATATTGGTTGCCATTATTTCAACGATCAAACAAATATTTAGTCAATAAGTTAAGTTTATTATCTTCATCTGATGTATGTCCTTGTGTCCCAGGTTCACCTGTAGTGAATCAGTGACCATATTGACATTGTCTACAAATTGACTGATCTCTGAAATAGAAGTTTTCTGACACCGATATCAACAAATTCCTACATTAGTTATTTTTATACATATAAGAGTAAGAACATGACTTTAATAGATATAATTGGCTCATATCGAAACATCAAGTCATATTGATTTATCATCGAGGCACCCATATAAATGCACTGACTAATAACTTACACTAACATGATTCACCATGATATTGAGTGACAAAAAGTGACCATGTTCACATTACATATAGTTTGGTTATGTTATAGTATATGTAAGTTTTAGATGTATCTAGCTATATGTTAGTCAGTATGTATTAATAGTATTGAATGACAAATTATGTAATGATACACTTCGCACTGATTGCACAATATGTGTAATTTAAGCAAAACTTAATGACTAGTACTTTTAATTTGGAGAAAAAAATGGTAAATAATTTAAACAATATCATTTCATTACGTTTAGACGATAACTACGGTTTCTAAGCCCCTTTCTAACATGGATGTATTAATTGATGAAAAATTTTGAACTGGTAAGCTCTATCAGTAATTCGATTGATTTTAGTTGGACTCAATTAGTTTCACCAATATGTGTTGTCATTGCTGCATTACTGGCAGCAATGTGGGCTAAAAAATCGATAAATGCAAATGAATCAATAACTAAAAAAAGATGCACCATGGATTATATTATGTCTCGAAGCAGAGACCAAAAATTTGTTAATGCATGGTCATTTTTAAGACAAGCTGACAAAGCAAAACAATTAGACGTAAAGTCTTTTGCTGATACAACAGATAACAGTATTAAGATGGAAAATATAATTTCTATCGAAGGCGACTCTATAAACTGTAAACAAGCACGTGACCTACTTAGCTATTTTCTAAATCAATATGAATATATGGCAACTGGCGTACATGCAGGTATCTATGATGAAGCTATACTCTTAGACTCAACAAAAACTTCCACAATAAAAGCATTTGCTATAACTAAAGTATTTATTGATGAAGTGCGCAAAAAACCAAATGCAAAAATGGCATACAAACAATTTGAAACTTTAGTTAATAACTGGAATACAACTAGTTAACAAATCATTTTTTGTTGGTAACTTTGTTGGTAACATATTTTCAGTAACTATATTTTACTTATTTATCAAATACTTAAAAATCAATTAGCGTCCATTCCCGGCACCATTTTAAATGGCTCCAAATCAACAACTTAAAAGACCCACCACCAAGTAATTCATTCATTTTCACACCATCAAGCCAATTCTTTTTTGATGATGTCGTTGAATGAAATTTGGTTGCGTGCTTTCATCAGCTGTGACATGAGGAATTTATGCAGCTTCATGTCTGGTTTGCTTTGGAATGAGTTTTTGACAATTTCGGCCCTTAATTGTTTGACCTTGTCATGCAATTCATAGCGTTGTTTGCTTTTGAAGGTTTCGCGACGTTGTTTGATTGAAGTGATTAAATCTTTGTTGTTTATCATTTTCCCTTTCCCACCATGTCATTAAGTTTTTTATTTTCAGTACCGATGACCCCTATAAAGACGAAACCCCCATTTGCGCCAGCTTGACAGCTTGAGTCAAAGACCATAGGTTTATTGTCCTTATATTGTGGTTGGGTTGATATGGATAAATTCTGACTCGCTTGTAGGAAAATATAGACAATTCAGCCCATTTGGCTGTCAACCTTTAATGAATGTTTGGATTAACTACCAAATAGGTAGCTAAGCCACTCCAATCACATCATCCCATTGGGTGGTGTAGCGGGGTGAGCGGCGTTCAGATTTCATCACCCAACTGGCATCAAAACCTTGTGAGCCACAGCGCAAGACGTCCTTACCGTATTTGTTGTTGATTTGGTCCATCACGCCCATGATGGCATCGTCTTGAGGCTGTCGGGTGCTGAATAAATCATATTGAATCACGCCTTTGTCGCTGAGGCCATTGAGCATGATGCCGGCCTTTTTGTATTTATAATCAGCTTGGTAAATCCGGTTCAAAGCCTGGGTGGCAGCGGCTTGAAAATCGCGGGTGTCATCTGATGCATAAGGCAGCTCTACGGTTATCGACCTGACGCTTTGTTGGTCACGCTTGCTGAATGGGTTGGTTCTGATGCCGACGGTTATTGATTTGGCCACTGATTGTTGTGAGCGCAAATCAACACAGGCCCTGGATACATGGTAGCCAATGGCCTCACGCAACACCGTTTTATCCGAGGTTTTTTCACCAAAGGATCGGGTACAGACAATCTGTTTTTTCTTCTCAGGCACATCGTTCAATTCCAGACAACTGACACCACGCAATTCCATGATGGTGCGCTCGATTACCACGCTGAAGCGTTTTCTGATCCATTTTTTGTCGGCATCACGCAACTGCAAGGCGGTGGTGATGCCCAGCTTAGCCAAATGTTCGGTGTGCTTGCGACCGATGCCCCAGACTTCATTAACCGGCAGTATTTCAAGTGCGTTCTTTAAATTGTATTCACTGAACAGCGCCAATACACCACCGGCCACCGACAAAGACTTGGCATAGTGGTTGGCGATTTTGCACAGGGTTTTGGTCGGTGCCAAGCCGACACAAACCGGCAGGCCCAGGCCTTGTTTGATCTCAGCCACCATCTTGCGCATGTAAGCGCCTAAATGGCCTTTGTGTTTGAGACCATCCAACTGAAAAAACACTTCATCACAGGAGTATTTTTCCACTTCAGGGGTATAGGACTCAATGATCGATTCAAAGCGGTTCGACATGTCTGCGTACAGTGAGTAGTTGGATGAAAACACCGCAAAGTTATGCTGCTGTACTAAATTTTGGATTTGGTGCAAAGGCGCGCCCATTTTCACCCCCAAGGCTTTGACTTCATTGGATCGTGCTACAGCGCAACCGTCGTTATTGGACAACACAATCACCGGCCGGTTGTTGATCGCGGGGTTGAACGACCTTTCACAAGACACATAGAAATTATTCACATCACAGAGACCGAATATCATCTGTCCGCCTCAATCAACACCGGTTCACCGCGCGGTGTCATATCGCGCGCACCCACCGTTGGCGTGGCGACTAAATTAACATTTATCTTGTTGGTCAATAAATGACGAAAGGATTCACTGTCAGTCATGGTTGGATCAAGCCACCTATCAACCAATGATTCATCATCAATATCCAACATCAACGGTATTGATTTGCGGTGAATCTGTTCGAATTTTGGGTTACCTGGACAAGTGATCACTGAGGCAGTGGTTAACACTTCACCATCGACCTGATACTGCTTATAAATGCCAGCCAAGGCCACCGCACCGCGCTCTGAGGTGATGTGGTGGTATTGTTTATTCTTGCCATCACTTTGGCCGACGCTTTGGCCTTCAATAAAACCAGAGGCAGGAATCAAACAACGTGACGTTCTGAAAGCCCCTTTGGTTAATGAGGATGTATACAATTTGTCATAGCGGCTGTTGAAAGTAGCGTACTTATAGTTGGGTTTACCATCTGCACCCAACAGCAACCACCATTTGGCGTCTTCTAAATAGCGATCGTTTTCGTCTTCAGTGACAATCTGAATCATTGAGGCTGGCGCGCGGATACCACGGCTCTCCACTTCAGGCACACCCAGTGCTTCCGTGATTGAGTTGGTAAAAGGGTTGTTGATGGTTTCGAATGCGCCGCACATGCGATTAATTCTAAACCCATGGTTCGCAAAAATCGAGAATAACTAAAATGTAAATTTGTGGATACTGCCAATAATCAACGAGCGGTATAACTAGCCTCCTATTTAATGGTGAATCCAACTGAATTATTTTTTCACGCGACTCAAAATCCTTATTTCATGCATAATTTCGCCTTATTGTTTTGACAAACTGGTGACCACTCAAGTAAATAAGCAGGAAAAACAAATGACTCTAAAATCCAACCTCAAGAAAACAACCACAATCTGTTTAATGACATTGTGTTTGTCTGCCACCCTATCAACCGCCAGCGCCAAAGGCAAAGGTGGGCACAGAGGCAAACCACCTGAAGCGGCCTTCACGGCTTGTGCAGAACAAACCGAAGCAGGTGCTGCCTGTAGTTTCGCCAAACCGAATGGCGACACGGTTGAAGGCACCTGTAAAGCGCCACGCCAATCAGAGGAAACACTGGTTTGTGCACCTGAAGGTGGTAAACGCAGTAAAAATGGCAAGAAAAAAGGCTGATTCTCAAAGGTTCTCCAACCGCATCCAAATCAGTTCACACCTGCTTCCTTTGGGAGGCAAATACGACCAAAGGCTCAATAGACAAATTGAGCCTTTTTTTATCAGCCCAGCACATCCGTCTGTACACTGAAGGTTGATTGCACCAAGCAATCAACACTTCTGGCACTCACCCAAACCTTCGATTCATGTTATTTTAGTTATGAGTTGAATCAGGAGCGAATCATGTGGTTATTTATCAAATCGTTATTTATGCTGAAAGACCGAACCATCGCCAAAGAAATGGTTAGCCATTACCGATTCAACAGCAAACCGGTGGGTTTTAAATTGGCCCGATTGATGCGACGGCGTGCTCGTCGCAATAAATTCAAAGCCCACAACACCACCCACTTAAAATACAAAGTGAAATAAAACAACAACAGTCAGCTACAGGAATTAAATTGAACCAGCCAAGCGCAAGCAACAAAATACTGACAGCCCATCAACGGTTGATAAAAGGATTGAAAGCGATCGCGGGCTTAATGGCCACCGTGTTTATCATGATATATGGTCTGATATTGACCACCAATTTCATCACTCAGCTGAATCCACTCAATCCCGGAGTGATATATCTGGCGACTGGTTTGAGTTATGGCTTGCTTGCTTTGACCATTGTGGTATTGCTGTTGTATGCAGGAAAGTCAATGACCCAGGCTTTTTCAGGGATTGAAAAATAGCATCAGCTTTGGTTGAATTTATTTTGACCCGAGCGCAATTGTTGCCTCAAGCCTGGCAGGATTCCATTGTGATCAAGTTCAAAAACCAGCGCCAATTGTTGACCCAATTGATTCGCCGGAAAACCTTGGCGGTTGAACCAAGCCAAATAATGTCCGGGTAAATCCATCAATTGGCGGCCTTGGTATTTACCAAAGGGCATTTCCTGTTTTAAGGCTTTGATAAAGTCTTTCTTTTGTTGTTCTGTAAAATTCATCACATCAACCCAAAATCATGCATTCTATGCATTGAAAGTCAGCTGAAAAATGACTGAGTTCGAGGCATTGATTGGGTGGTAAGACGAAACTGTCCCTGTCATTGATCACGACGTTTTCCTGTCCTGCTTGCTGATAGCTCGCCTGTCCTGCCATCACATAATAAAAATGCAGTCTGTTTTGATGTTGTATCAACCATTTGCTTGCATTGTGTGGAGCACTTGCTTTGAGGACATTCACTGCAGCCACACCACCACTGTCGGTAAGCACGGATGTTTCACTGCGCAACAAACCAGACTCCGGCAATGCTTGCCAACTGACTGCTGCTTGTTGGTGGTAACAAAACTGCTGACCACCGTAACTGCCATGTTGGTAAACCCGACTTGGTAAATTTTGCCCTGTTGGCAACTGCATATGATGATCCAAAGTGGTCATGTGTTCTGCGGGCATACCAATTTCAACCACTTCCAGGCCATCTGATGCTTCCAGCACTTGGTGTCTGATGCCCGGTGGCTGGGTGACACAATCACCCGCATTAAGCACAAACGGCTCACCCTGATCTTCATAAACCACTTTGACCCAACCTTTGGTACAAAAAATCAATTGAAATTGAATACTGTGATAATGCACATGATCTGGCACCGGGCCGCCATCAACAATCTTGATGTTAGAAGCTATGATTGCGCCCGATAAACGCGAGGGTATTAAGTCACGGTACAACATCCCAGCACGACCTGTGACCCAAGATTCATCACCATCAAATGGCGTCAACAACGGCTCAATCTGCGCAGGAAAATCCACTTGGGAGTTGCTTTCAGTGTGAAATTGAATCGCCACACCACTGGGCGAAAACAAAGGCTGTAACGTTTGGCTGGGGTTGTTGGGCAATATCACTGTCAAATCATTAACCGGTAATCCCTTTTCAATCCTGAGCACCAAACCATAAGCCGCCAAAACCAACATCCTTGGGTTATCAGCAGGAAACACTTGTTGTAACTGAAAGCCCAATTGAATAAAAAAATCAGATTCTTGGTTTAAATCCCGACAACTGATTTTCACTTGTGCTTGGTGGTTCAGTGTACTCACAGAAGTTAACTCACTTTTGGTTGCATCGCGCGTCTTTTATTCAACATCGCTTCCCTGCGAGCAATGTAAACACCGGACGCAAATACGATGCCAGCCCCCAATACGGTCCAGCGATCAACCGATTGATCAAAGACAATCCAGGCCAGGGCAATGATGAAAGGCAAACGAGCAAAATCAAATGGCATCACAATGGAGACGTCTGACATTTTCAATGAATGGGTAAACATCAAATGGGCGAAACTACCCAGAAAACCCATCAACATCACCAATAACCACGTTTCCATGCTTGGCCATTGCCACACTGTCATGGCCACTGGTAAAGACAATGGGGTCATCAACAACACCATATACATCACAATCACATTGGCATCTTCCGTGCGTGATAAGTTTTTGATGATCAGCACCGAAGCCGCCATGGTCACTGATGAAGCAATCACCACCAAGGAAGCAAACAAGTCACCATCCACTGTTGGTCTGAGGATGATTAAGGTACCCGCAAAACCGACCAAAACCGCGACCCAACGACGCCAATTAACGTCTTCTTTGAGAAATATGGCTGCACCAATGGTGACGAACAAGGGTACTGTAAAGCTTAAGGCCACGGCCTTCGCCAGTGGTAAAACACTGATGCCCCAAAAATAGCAGAACATCGAAAACAAGCCCAACAAGGCCCTGATAATAAATAAGGGCAAACGATCGGTCTTAAAACTGCGGTAACCAAACTTAATCAACCAGGGCAACATAAAAACCAAGCCAAATAAGTTGCGAAAGAAGGCAATTTGAAAAGGATGTAATTCATCTGAGGTCCAGCGAATCAACACATTCATGAAACTGAAACCCAAGGCTGCCAACAACATCAGCGCGATGGCTTTGAATAAATTCGCATTGACGGATTGGTGAGCTGCCATGAAGTGTCAGTGAGTCAAAAAATGAACAAACAGTTTAATCAAACTGACCGCTAAGCTCCACTGTTAATCTGGCTTTTCTGTTCGCCTCAGATACAAACAGTTTTCCAATGGAATGGTTTCCGGATACTCAGCCTGTACAAAACCCATCTTTTGGTACAAATTCATCGCAACCTTGTTGTCACGCAAAACGAACAATGAACCATCAGATAAACCCAGTTGACGTTGTCCCTCGTCCAGCAAGGCAGCAACCAAATGCCGACCAACGCCTTGGCCCCTGAAGGATGGCGAAACCACCAATCGGCCCAAATGACAATGGTCTAAACGATTGTAAATTTGTCCAAACGCCAACAATTGCCGCCCTTGTTTCAATACATAGGAATGGCTTTTTTCAAACTTTGAATCTGTCTTGAATCGTTTGATTTGCAAAGGATAAGTGATGCCCGGCCCAGCCCAATAAAACACCGCCTTTTCGCTGTTAAACCACCTGAAGACCCCAATCAAATCTTGGTGGGTACATGGCATCAACTGCATGGGGATTGCATCATTTAATTTCATTTTATTCATCGGTTGTACAACATAAAAAACATCAAAGTCATGCCAATCAAGCTACCGGCTCGGATAAAAGTCGGCGCAAATTGATTGCGACTGAATTTGTCTGAAAAAATGGCGCCAATGGCCAGCAAAACAATCAAGCCAACCACTTTACCAGAACGCGGAGCCGATCCGCCTTGAACCACCCCCAGCCACAAGTAAATATTGGCCACAGTGACCAAAAAAACATAGGCATATAAACCAAATGTTTCTTTATCCATCAGACATTTCTGGTTTTAGATTTTCGGCGTTTCAGGGTGGCCAAATAAATACCACACAACACCAAGCACAAGCCAATCACATCTCTGAGACCGGTCGGTCGACTGAAAAACAACACGTCCCAAACCATTGACATGGCCGGTTGTAACAACAGCAACAAACCAACAATTGAAGTCGGCAGCGAAGGCATGGTTTTGGTGATCAGCACCCAACCGATGACTTGACAAAACACGCCCAAAGCCAAAACCGAAACCCATGACATCAAATCAGGGATCAAAAAGGACTCTGCTTCATACCAAACCACCACTGACAATATCATCGCGCACATGATAGACAGCACACCCAAATTTGCCATTGGAGACAGTGCATGGTGCTGTGCCTGAACATGTCGCAAGGACAACATAAAACCCGTGTATGCCACCGCCGTTGCTATGCCATAAAACACGCCTAATTTATAATCATTGGATAATTCGCCCCATTGCAAGCCCACCAACAAGAACAAGCCACAAAATGTCAGGCTTAAGCCAAGGAAAAATTTAAAACTGATTTTTTCACTGAGAAACCAATAACCAAACAAAGTCATGAAAAACACTTGCACATTACCCAACACCGTCGCCAGACCAGGGCCGACATATTGAATCGAGCGGTGCCAAAGCCACAAGTCAGCAGCAAAAAATATCGCTCCCAACAACAACCAAGCCACATATTTCAAGTTGTACCATAAGCGCCGGCCTTGTATCAAACACAGTAACAACAGCACCATGCCGCCAATCAACATGCGATAAAATCCAATCACCGAGGGGCCCATGTCGGCCAATTTCACCCATACACTTGAGCTGCTGATGATCAAGGCAGCAAACAACATGGTTAAGATGGCCTTTTGACTGCTGGGCTGGGTGTTAACTGATTGATTTGTTTCAGATGGGTTCATTCTGTGCGCCTACAAAATTTAAATGAATTAACGGGTTTCCAGTGTTTTCAATCCAACAAAGTCATCAATTCATTGACTTTGTTTTCTAGCTCAAGCACACGTTGTTCTAATTCATCCAGGCGTGAACTTTTGCTGGTACTGACTGCTTTGACAGGACCCTGTACCGATGTCACATCGACTTCGCCACACAATAAATGAGTGAAACGGTCTTCCCGCCTGCCGGGACCTTTGGGCAAACAAATCACCAAGGGTTCTTCACGATCAATCAAAGACTGTAAAACTTGTGCCACTTCATCCACACCAGCAAAATCTTCCATGCGGCCGGTTTTGGTTTTGATGTCATTTAAGGTTAACGGCTCTCTGACCATCAACACCGCCAAAATCGCTTGTTGTTTGCGGTTGATAGCAAATTCAGTCATCACACGATGGGTAACATGATTGGCCCGACCGCCGTAATCAACACCAACTAAGTTCCTTCCTTCCAGTTGACTGACTGCATGGCCAACCTCACCTTCGGTTAAGTTCATTACTGGAACTCGGTTGGTTTTTTGATTACAAGCCAACAACAATGAATTCATACTTAATGGGTAATTATTCGGTGTGGTCAATTGTTTTTCCATCAAACATGCCACAATTCGAGCTTCTAAATCAGTAAAAAAAGGTGCGGTGTTTTCTGCTGTCATCGGGTTCTTATTAACGTGGTTGTTAGAGTGTTTTGACCAACCTGAATCCTATGTGAGACCAGGCTTGATCGAATTTAATTTGTTTGACGTGGCCATTGTCATCTTTGCCTGATAGCCAGGAATAGCCTGCACTTGGGTTACTTTCACATTGGTCTTCAGGATTGAAAATTGCTTTGAATTTCCCCATTTCCTGACACCCTGCCAACCATTCCGCCACATTACCATGAAAGCCAATCAGCCCCAGGGCGTTTTTATCAAAAGCATGGTAGGGTGCAACAAACGGAAAACCATCATTACATGGGTATGATTTGAAATTTTCTTCTTCCGCAGGAAACTCTGTTCCTGCCAAGTTGGCGCTGCCGCATGATGGTGTTTTCATGTCACTGAGTTTAATCAAATGGCGCCATTCTAAAATGGTCGGCAAGCGGTAATTCTCCCCACTGCGTTTGTTGTACCATTCAATAAATAGGTTGGCGTCTTGCCAAGTTACACAGACCACTGGCATATCAGCTGCCGTGCGAAACCCTGGTTTGCTGTAGTTGCGTTGGCTGAATATCATGTTTGATCCTATGGCACTTTTACAGCGATTGATTTCATGACCGGTGTCAGTGACAAATTGATCAAACATCTGCCAACTGATCTCTGCCCGAGAGACGGCCAATGCATATTTTATCAGTCCCTTGGAATGGTTGATTTCTGGTGGCACGATGACAGACCTTAAACCCATTTTGTCGGCAATGATTTGCCCAGGTAATGGCATTGACTCGATTGAAGCATTCAATTCATCAATGATTTCATGTCCTGGCATCACTGCATCGACCAAGCCAATCAAACGCTCTGCACCGTTGCGGTTAGATCTGCCTTTGGCCAAATTGACTTTTTCAGCAATGGCCCCCAATAACAGGCTGCGCTCTAATTCAGTATTGTGTTCCAGAAACACCAACAATTGTTCATTGGTTAATATGGCCCGGTGTCTGACTTCAGCCACTGACTCAGCAAACTGAATTGCTTGATTGAGGTCATTTTTTAACACCGACTGATAAACCAATTCGTAATAACCGGCCATCACATCTGATAATAAGCTCAAGCCCTCTTGGTGATTCGGTAAGTTACTTAACAGCAGCAACAATTGATCTAAGGCATTGTCATCTCTGGGTGTGGTTAATTGTTTGGTGGCGATGTTCTTTTTCGCGTTTTCAACCAACTCAGCCACCTGTTCAGCTGTCAACAGATTAACCACTTCAGGCAGTGCATCTTTTTCAGGCACCGGTTCAGCGGTGGACCCTGTTAACTGATCAACTTGATCCTGAGACTTTGTTTGTCCCACTGGCCGTTCATCAACTGGCGGCGTTTTCAACACGTCAACTTGCTGATTGACTGACGTCTTGTTGTGCTGCAGTTGATCCCAAGCAAACCATGCGCCAACACCCAAAATACCCATAGCGGCAATGACTGCGATGGGCTTAATGAATGATTTTTTAGGTGCTCTGATTTCTTCATTGACTGATTCAATGGCTGCTTTCAGTGCAGCCATGTTCTGATACCTGTGGTTTGGTGACTTGGCCAAACACTTGTCTATGACTGCTTGCCATTGGGACAAATGTTCTGGTAATTGAGGTACCTCATTATTCACATGCGCCAACATCAAAGACAAGTCACTGTCTTCATCAAAAACCGGATCTCCGGTTAATATTTCGTACAATATGGCGCCCAAGCCATAAATATCAGACCTGGCGTCCACATGTTTTGATTGTGCCTGTTCTGGGCTCATATAGTGAATACTGCCAACTATCCTGTTTTCTTGCGTAAACCGGCGCCTGCCCGTACTCAGTGCAATGCCAAAATCAGCAATTTGCACGTGTCCAAATTGATCGAATAGAATGTTTTCTGGTTTTATGTCCCGATGGACCACACCTTGGGTGTGAGCAAAAGCAAGCCCATCACAAATATCAGCCATGACTTTTTTCAATTCATGGTCATTGTTGTAGGCAAAAGCAGTCAGGTCACCATGCTGTAAATAGGGCATGGAATAATACAAGATGTCATCATCTATATGACCCACTTCATAAATGCTGACGATGTTGGGGTGATACAACTTAGCAATGATTTCGGCTTCTTGCTCGAAACGGCGCACCACATTTTCTTCATCGGTGATGATGGGCCGCATCACTTTCAATGCCACTTCCCTTTTCAGTGATTCCTGATAAGCCAAATACACCACACTCATACCGCCTTCACCCACTTTCCTGATGATGCGGTATCCTGGTATATTTACTTTGTGGGTGTTTTTTGTCATTTGATGCTTATTTTAACTGATGATTCTTTGAAAAATATCAAATAAAGCGTTAATTTATATTTAATGTGATAATGTATTTACTAACACTAAATGAATGTTACAAAATTAACCAAGAAAGCACAACGCCAATACTGAAGCAGAATGGGTAAAATTGAGCCAAATAAAAATGCCAACATCGTTGAAGTGACTTGTTCAACTTGTCACCGCAATATCATTTACTTGAAAGTTCAAGATTACGAATCCAATACCTCACCTTACAAGTCCAATCAAATCACCTGCACCGAGTGCAATCAAGGCTTGATGCTGAATTTAACCCCTGTACAATAAGCAACCAAGGGTTTATTGAGTGCTGCTTCCATTCAAATCACCTTTTGGGCTTGAGTTGAATTTATAATAGGGTCACATGAACCCGCTTGATTTGAAATTCATAAAACCTGCCGTTATCACCGATAAAAGGGGGCAGCCCTACGCCAAGGATTTCGATGATGTTTATTTCAATGACTTAAATGGGTTGGATGAAACCAACCATGTTTTTTTAGGTGGCAATCAGTTGCTTGAAAGGTGGGGTGAGAAACAGCAGAAGCCTTATTTTTGTATTGGCGAAACGGGCTTTGGTTCCGGACTGAATTTTCTTGCCACTTGCCTGGCCTGGCAGCAATGTCCTAAAAAGCCAGCAAAGCTTCACTTCATCAGTACTGAGCTTCATCCAATGTCAGCCGGTGACTTAAAGTCAGCACATCAGTTATTTCCGGAAATCAAAACGTTCAGTCAAAAATTATTGGCAAAGTATGATTCATTCAGGGCAGGCATTCACCAGTTGGCCATTGATGAAGACATCACCTTGACCTTGCTGTTGGGTGATGCCACTGAAAACTTGAAACAATTGCATGCCCAGGTTGATGCCTGGTTCTTAGATGGTTTTGCGCCCAGCAGAAATCCGGCCATGTGGTCAGCAGCCTTATTCAATGCCATCGCACAATTGTCTGAGCCTGGAACCACAATAGCCACTTATTCGGCTGCAGCAGTGGTCAAAAAGGGCTTAACTCAAGCTGGCTTCAAACTGACGAAACAAACTGGGTTTGGACCCAAAAGAGACATGTTGGTAGGTACCATGAATGAAAAGCCAGCACAGGCCATCAACAGACAACCTTGGCATCCACTTCCCAAGGCCAACACCCAAGATAAGAAGGTGACCATTTTGGGTGGTGGCATTGCTGGTTTATGTCTCGCCAGAAGCTTCAATTTAGCAGGGTTTCACACCACGGTCATTGACCAACATTCCCAACCATTGAAACAAGCATCAGGCCAAGGTTATGCCATGGTGATGCCATTGATTACTGCACAAAAATCCCCTGAAGCGTTGTTTTACCTGAGGGCATTTGAACATGCCCAACAGGCTTACAGTGAACATGCATTTCATCAAATTGGCATTTGCGAATTATTTCCACCAGAGCCAAATGCAAAGCGAATCAAAAACAACAAAAAACTGTCGCTGCCTGATTCGTTGATTCAAGTAAATTCTCAGAACATCAAATACCCCAATGCAGGCTATGTAGATAACCAGGTACTGGCTGCTGAGTGGTCATCCTACATCGATCAATGGATCACCGCAAAAGTGAGTTGTGTTGAACACCATCAACAATGGCAAATTCAAAATGAACTCAAACAAACCATCCACAGCTGTGATTTATTAATCATCGCCGCTGGCATGTACTCCCAAGTGCTTACCCAAGCCCATCAAGACTTGGGCCTGACGGCTAAATTAGGTCAAACCAATCAAATACAGACCAACAAAAACTTAAAGCTGTCGCATGTTATCTTGAATCAGGGTTACCTCATTCCAATCAAACAAACAGCCCTAACGGGCCAATACTTAATCGGCGCCACTTTTGACCATTTGCCAGCAACCAGCTGGTTGCAATCTGATTTCAGTGAATATAACCACTTGCAACGAAACTTGACGCATTGGCAGCAGACGGATTATGCCCATCATTTATCCACTGCCACCTTGGTCAGCAAACACACTGCCATCAGAGCCACCACCCAAGACCATTTACCAGTCTGTGGTCCAATCATCAATCAACAGCAGTTCGAAAGTGCATACCAGGATTTGCATCACGGCCGTCACTGGCAAGAATACCCACCCGCTGAACCCATAAAAAATTTATACGTCATGACTGGATTGGGATCAAGGGGTTTCACTTCAGCACCCTTGTTGGCTGATTATTTGTTGTCAATGATCACTGGACAACCTTTGCCTCTTGAGGCTGATTTGTGTAAGATTATCCACCCCAACCGATTCAATTTCAGAAACTTAAAAAAGACCCCAACATATAGCTCATAATGACAGATTCAATTCCATTCAAAGACCATTTTTCCGTACAAGCTGAAGACTACAGCATTTACCGACCCGAATACCCAGCAGAACTGTACCAATGGCTGGCCTCACTGTGTGAAGAAACCAAATTGGCTTGGGATTGTGCGACTGGAAATGGCCAAGCCGCAGTGGCGCTGACCAACCAGTTTTCTTATGTCATCGGCACAGATGCCAGCGAATCTCAAATTTATCGCGCCATGATATACCCACGGGTAGAATATGAAGTGGGTTTGGCGCACCAAAGCCCTCATAAAGACCACAGTGTCGACTTAATCACCGTGGCACAAGCTTTGCATTGGTTTGATTTTGATTTATTTTTCAAAGAAGTCAATCGAGTGGGCAAAACCAATGCTGTATTGGCCGTGTGGTGTTATGAATTACACCAGATCACTCCAGCAGTGGATGCTGTGATTAAAAGCTACTATGATGACATCATTGGTGATTTTTGGCCTGCTGAACGTAAACACATTGAACAAGCCTATAACAGCATAGACTTTCCATTTGAAACCATCAAAGCACCAAAGTGCAGCATGCACAAACAATGGACTTTTGAGCATTTACTGGGCTATTTAGGTACTTGGTCTGCAACCCAAAAATACCTGGCCACTCACGGCAAGGACCCACGCGAGCAATTAGTTGAACCATTGAAAACTGCCTGGGGCCAAGATGACACCAAATTGATTACCTGGCCAGTCACCATCAAAACTTTCCGGATCAATCCCAATGAAAAATAACTCCAATCAAATCAATCGAATTGCCGTTTACTGCTCATCTTCAGACCACATCAAAAAAGAGTACTTTGATCAAGCTGAGGGCTTAGGCGCTTTGATGGCCGCCAATGATTTAGACTTGGTTTATGGTGGTGGCATGGTTGGTTTGATGGGACAAGTTGCAAAATCAATTAAGAACCACCAAGGCCATACCATAGGCGTGGTGCCAGAAGCTTTGCGCATCGATGGCGTGGTCAACACCATTGATGACGAACTCATCATCACCCCAGACATGCACACCCGCAAAGCCAGAATGATTGAGCTGGCCGATGGATTTGTGGGCTTGGCAGGGGGATTTGGCACCTTAGAAGAAATGTTAGAAGTGATGACGCTGAAACAACTGGGTTACCATGAAAAACCCATCGTTTTTCTGAACACAGCAGGTTATTACCAAAACTTGTTCGATATGTTTGAACACATCTATGCAGAAAATTTTGCCAAGGCAGAATACCGCCAACTTTATCACATCAGTGATACGCCAGAGGCTGTGATTGAATACCTGGCATCGTACCAACCGCCACAGTTACCTGATAAATGGTTTATTTGACCAACGATGACCATTAAGTTGTTATAGGATTGACTTTGGTCGCTGGACAAATACTCAATCTACTGTCATGAACCTCAATAGTTTTTCATAAAAAACGGCTGAACACATTAACTGTATTCAACCGCTGGTATTGACTTAAAAGGATTTATATTTCGATATTTATCCCAACGCAGCCATGGCTGCATCATAGTCAGGTTCATTGACCACATCATCAACCAACTCAGCATGAACCACTTGATGGTCTGCATTCAACACCAAAGTGGCTCTGGCATACAATCCAGCCAATGGTCCTTGGGTCATTTTCACGCCATAATTTTCAGCCAATGAATGGTGTCTAAAATCTGATGCAGTGACCGCATTGTCAACACCTTCGGCTGCACAAAAACGATTCAAAGCAAATGGCAGATCCATGGAAGCAAACAACATAACCACATCATCCAATTGACTGGCTTTTTGGCTGAAGGTTTTTAATTGCAAAGCACAAACTGCAGTATCTACACTTGGGAAAATATTAAAAATGACTTTTTTTCCAGCAAAATCAGCCAGCGTGGCTTCAGATAAATCGGCCAAAACCAGCTTCAGTTCTGGAGCCTGATCACCCACTTGTGGGAAATCGCCTTGGGTTTGAATGGGGTTGCCTTTGAAATTGATTGTGGCCATGTGTTTTAATCCAAAAACAATCAGTTTACCGTTCACCTTGAGGTGACTCAAGCAAAACTTAAGACAAATACAAAGCGTCATTAAACAGAATCCATTCCATTTAATAAAGCCCTGAATTTATTCGTCTTATAAAATCACGTCCAATTCCAATTCGGTTAACCTGACATCACCTTGCTGATACCTGTAATCGAATAAAAACGACTTGATGTCCTGTCGCAAATCAAAACCTTTAACCACCACCCCATCACGCATTTCAGTGCGCCAAAATACAGGAATATAACCACCGATGTGACTGCCAGCAAATTTCAGTTTTTTGAACCAATCTACCCTTTTGGCGATGGTTGACTCAAAATTAATTTGTTCATTCAATCGATGATGCGTTTGCTTGGCCGTATTCATGAGTCCACGGCTGTTCAATGTTTGACTGACCGATGGTAATAAGTTGCTGTTGTTCATAAAGTCCTCACCAGCCAGTTTCAACCAAGCATAGCCATTGACATAATCACCTTGCTGTAAATACAACAATCCAGCATAGTATTGACCGTGTTTGTTACCGTATTCTCCAGCTTCTTGCAGACGCCACATGGCATCGTTTTTGTAACCACCCTCATCGTCCTTTAAAGCTTGATGTACCAAATAATCATCAGGACTGATCATGTTGCCATGGGTGTCAAAAAACAAACCCAATCTTTTGGCTTGTGCCGATCCCAATCCCAAACAAAACAAAAGCACCCAAATACCAACATGTTTCATAACCATTCTCCACATTAATTAATACTCAAAATATCATAATTAAATTTATCTGAACAAAAGATGAATGGTTCCTGAATCAGGCCGCAGTGGAACTGTTAACTACTTAAACATTTTGGGTTTCAAGAATTGAGTTGTATGAAACGCAGTCTGTGTAATGTCTTGCCATAATGGAACCTCAGATTTTAATTGTATGTAAGCACAGGTAGGCAGGTTGTCTAAATAAGTGTCACCAAGTTGGTTGATTAAATCGGTCAAAGCGGGATTATGACCCACCAAAGTCACTGCATTGCAATCGTCACTCAGTTCACTCAGCCATTCAAGCAAAACGCCCACACTGAAGGTATATAATTTCGAATCAATTTGCCAATCAATGTCCACTTGAGGTAAAGCATTGGCAATGCCCGCAATGGTCATTTGTGCTCGTTTAGCTTGACTGCAATAAATACTTTGATGATTCCATCCGGCCTCAATTAAGTGGCTGGCCATGATTTTACAATCATTGATACCTCGCTGAGACAGCGGCCGATCAACATCGCTTAAATGAGAATGTTGCCAACTTGATTTGGCATGTCTGATGATATGAATGGTTTTCATTGTATTTTTTAAACTTAACCAAGCTTGTTATCCGCCTGATTTAAATTACATTGTTGTGACTTCTTACCCTCAACCTGCTTCAACTGTTGTCGGTAGGCAGTTCTGAGCATTTCTTGAAAATGATGTACAGCACTTTCCCGCTTCATACACAGACGGCCTTTGTCATAGCTGCCAGAGTTCAAGCCTTTCTGCACCGCCTCACATATCATGACGTCTTCATCTTGCACTTCATCACTGAAAGATTGGTCTTGTTCAATCAATGCCTGTATGCCTGCTATGTTTGGATAGTAGTAATCAAAAATCACCTTGGTTTGGTTGTTTTTCATCGGTAACACCTGGTTGGTCTGTAACCGATTGGGCAAGATATTGAGCATGGTATTGGGGTAAATGAAGTAATAATGTGCCTGACCTTCCCCATAAAACCCACCACCTTGCTCCAGTGGACTGAATTGATATGAATGCCATTGGCTCAACACTGTTTGGTAACTCTTATAATCCAACAATTTATTCAAGCCAGGATGTACATGTGGTAAATGATACCCTTCTAGATAATTTTCGACATAGACTTTCCAATTACAATCCAAAATAAATTCGTCGCGTCGATAAAACTTCATCTGCGCGATGTCTATCGGCGTGATAGTCTCTGCAATTCCAGTAACCCATTCTTGTAATGGCGGTACGTTTGATTTCAAAGCCACAAATATCAAGCCTTGCCATTGATCCAATTGAACCTCTGGCAAACGGTGGTCACACACTGAAAAACCTGGCGTGGTCTGCATTTCTGGTGCACTTTTTAACTGGCCATTAAGGTGGTAATTCCACCCATGGTATTTACACATCAAGGTTTTGGCATGCCCATTTTTCAGTGCCAAAGGCCCTGCTCGGTGCCTACACACATTATGGAAGGCCTTAATTCCTTCACCCGTATTGACCACAATGATCGGCAAGTCAGCAAACTCATGTACCACATAATCCCCGACCTCCCCAAGTTGACTGTTGTGGGCTGCCAATTGCCAACTGTTATGCAACACGGCCGTCTTGTCTAAAACATCAAACAAGCCAGGCTGATAGACAGCTGCTGGAAAAGTATGGGCATTCTGCTGGTCTTCAGCTGCAGCAATCTGCTGAATCCATTCTGTGTCATTATCTTGCATGTAACGTCTGTTCTTAAAGTGGTTCAATCATTGTAATAGATTCTTTATCAATTTAATAACTTCACACAACATCACTTTCAATTAATTCTGTCATTCTATCTACCATCAGTTACTGAGCCACTGACTATAGAACGACTCAATGAAATGTCTTCAGCCCTTGTTTCTAAATTCTTTTTTAATTAAATGGCGTGTTTTACTTGGTGACCGGTTAAGTCTGTTAAAAACCGGAAAAACAAATGCAACAAACCAAAATCAAACTATTTACCTGTCTGTTACTTGGTTGGACATTGATCAATCCAGTCCAGTCAGCCACCATCATCGTCAATAATGCACAGGATTTATCAGCGATTGATGGTAATTGTGATTTACGTGATGCCATTAATTCAGCCAACATCAACATCAGCATTGACGGATGTACCGCTGGTCAAGCAGGCACCCAAGACTGGATCATCGTTCAAGTGGCAGGTCCCATACAGTTAGAAAGTACTTTACCGGTTTTCAGCTCCATGTTGATTTCCACCACCATCAATGCAGAACCGGTTGAGGTTTTGGCAGCACCGAATCAAAGAATCATGCGAGTGGTGCCCAATTCGATCAATGACAATGACTTTGCGATCACAAACTTTAAGTTCACCGGCGGTCATGCCACTGACCAGAATACCGGAGGGGCTATTTACTTCAGTGGCACCAATGCCGCTTTGGGTGCGATTGAACTCAATGGCATGATATTTTCAAACAACCAAGCCTACGAAGGCGGTGCTTTACACTTCAATGAAACCAGCGCCGACAGTTTAAGGATTCATAACAACACTTACCTTGGGAACTCGGCTGGAAATGTTGGTGGAGCAATTTCAGGTTACCGGGTGGTCAAGCCTGGTATGACCCGTCTTGAAATTCTCCACAGCCATTTTGCTGACAACAGCTCTGGTGGTTCAGCAGGTGCCTTGTTTTTACGCAATGAAGCGGCCGAAACGGCCGTGTTGGAAGACAATCAATTCATCAACAATGTTGCTGTCGATAATATGGGAGCCGTGGGTTTGGGCGCCATCTTTGACAACCAGACCTTCGAGGTCAATCGCAATGTATTTATGTTCAATCAAGCCGGTACAAATTCAGGCGCATTGGAAGCCACTTATGCCGCTATCGTCTATATTCAAGATTCACTGTTTGCTTTCAACAGTGCGCAGAGAGGTGGTGCTTTGACCAGTGTGATTGATGATGCTTTGATCCGTTTAAATGCCTCAACTTTGGTTCACAACAGCGCCAGTATATCCGGCGATAACATTCATATTTTTTCGACGGGCCGCATCATCCCATCACGCAACATCATTGCCCACCCCGTAAATGGAGACAACTGTGCTGGGGTGCTTGGTACCACGCCCCAAGGCAATGTTGGTAATAACATCACCGACGATGCCAGTTGTGAGTTACTCGACAGCATGCCACTGACAACGCAAGCTGATCCTCTGCTCACCGGATTTTCAATCCATGCAGATCGATATCCTGGCTTTGCACCTACAGTGGATTCACTGGCGATTGACAGCACCGAAGTGTGCAGCGATGAAGATGTGATGGAACGCTTGAGGCCACAAGATGGTGATGGCGATGGAATTTCATTTTGTGACATAGGAGCCATTGAAGCCGCTGAGTCTACAGATTTAATCTGGTCCGACAGTTTTGGCTTGTGATTTTTGACAGTCTATAAAAAATAAATCCTGAAAATGTGAAGTGGATTTAACCCCAAATCCACTTTACAGTGTTAGTATAATGAAGCTCACTGAGGTAATGCCAGCCGAATCATTGTATGGACCAAAAACAACTGACCCAATTGCTCAATACGGATAACCGTCAATTATCTAAGGCGCAACAGCAACAACTTGAAAGTGTCTATTTTCAGTTAAAAAAAATAGCCCATTCTCAAAAATTCAAAGTTCAAAAACATGGACTGAATACCACAGCTTTAGTCAATGAGGCTTGGATAAAATTGAATCACAAAGACCGTGTATTTAATGACCGCAACCACTTTTTTGCCACTTCGGCATTGGCCATGCGGCAAATCCTGCTGAATCAGGCAGAAAAAGTGGCCAATCGCGGCGAAGATGACACCCAAGAAGTTGAAGAATTGTTGGTCGACCGAACGGAAGCCATTTGGTTGATTGATTTAGAACACCAATTAACAAAAATGGGCCAATATTCGGATCGTTTAGAGACCGTGTTTGTGTATAAGTATTTTGGTGGTATGAGCATCGAAGAAATCGCCAATTCTTTAGAAGTCAGCCCCAGGACCATCGATCGCTGCTGGAAAAAAGCCAAATTAATGATGTCTTTGGCACTGGAACAATAACGCAAATATGGCCGAACCTCCATCGAATGACATTGAACAAAACGGCACCAAAAACGCAGTCGATTACCAACTGTTAGATCGATTGGTGGATGAAAATCCAACGCTCAGCGACGAACAAATTTTACAAAAATACCAACAGCATAAAAACAGCCCACAGGTGACCGTGGCCCTGCTATCAGAGGATTTGAATGACGCCACCAAAGTGATTTTAGCTTCTGCTTTGCCAGACCATCACGATCCCAAAAGCACCCACAGCCAAGCACAATATCGCATCGAAAAAAGGATTGACAGTGGCGGACAAAGCCATGTTTATTTGGCTCACAGGAACGATGGCACTTATCAAAATACTGTGGTCATCAAAGTTTTAAACCAAAGCATCGAAGGTGATACGCAAAAACAACAATTGATGGCAGAAATGCAAATTTTGGCTGATCTTAAACACCCCAATATCGTATCAATCTTAGATGCTGGTATCGATGAACAACAACGCCCTTGGTTGATGCTGGAGTTCATCGCTGGTGAACACATAGATCAATTCATCAACAAACATCAATTGAGCCCAGACCAGTTGTCTGAATTATTCATCCAGATAGCCAAAGCGCTCAAATACATACATCATAATCAAGTGGTTCATGCCGACATCAAGCCGGCCAATATATTGGTGAAAATGTTGGATGATCAACCTCAAGCAGTGATCATCGATTTTGGAATTGCAACCACTGACAACAGTCAGCAAGCCACATCATGCTATGTTTTCGCGACACCTGCATTTGCATCACCAGAGCAACTGAACCATGAACTCACTGCAGTTGATCACCGCAGTGATATTTATTCAATGGGTCAGCTGATGCAATACTTGATTGAAAATCAAAGCCAAGCTCACCCAAACATCCTTTGGATCAACCAAGATTTGGCTGCTATCATTGAACAATGTACAGCATCATTACCTGAGAAAAGGTACCAAGACATGCAATCATTAATTCTTGACTTGCAGCGGCACCGAGCAGGTGATGTGGTTTCAGTCAGACCTACAGATTTGGGTCAAAAGCTCAGCAGAACCCTTTCGAAACACAAGTGGTTGTTTATCATGCTGTTATTCATTGTCTGTGTTGCTGGCTTTTTTATTAATCACAGCATCCAACAAAACAAGCAAAACTTGGCTTTGGTACAAGGGGCTGAATCCAGTCAGCACTATTGGCAGCAAGCCGATGACATCAGCAACCAATCCAGGTTAATTTATGCCTTACCCAAGCGCAACATCGAACCAGACTTCAAAAGGTTGAATGACCAATTTGATCGGTTATTGAATCAAATGTTGCATGAGTCAGCGGCCACACAAAAACTGGCATTCGCAGCCATGGCCGATGCAGCCATCAGCCTAGGTCGCCATGAAACCGCTCATGAGTTATTGATCAAAGCCAATTCCAACAACCCACTCAATGCCGCAATTAAATTCAAATTAGGGAAAAGCTATTTGATGCTTTACCAAAATGAAGTTCAATCATTACAAAACTATGCGCAAATGGCACAACGGCAGGAGCAACGTCAGCGATTACAAAACAAGTACTTTGTTCCGGCTTTAAATTTATTTGATGCGGTGGAAGATCATGTCAATAATGACCCCTTAATTTCCAGCCTACTACACTACTTCGAGGGTAGGTACGACCAGGCCCTGCAACAACTCGAATCCTCTGACAGTCAGTTGTTGTGGCCGATTGAACGATTGTTATTGGCCGCTCAAATCACCCAAGAGCAAGCCAACCAATTGCTGCTGAAATCTAAAACCGATCAAGCCATTATCTTGCTTGAGCAAGCATTGGGTTCATTGTCTCAAGCCAAACAAATCGCTCGATCTCACCCCATGGTTCATCAACAACTGTGCCAAACTGAAAGCCTGTTGTTACAACTTAATCAAAACCAGTTGGTATCAAGAATCAATGCCTGTGATGAACTTTTGGAAGTCTTACCGCACACGGCCAATGCCATCTTGGTGGCAGCGGATGCCTATGCCCAACTGGCGAAATCCTGGTTGGACCGAGGCCAATCACCCGCACAACTGTTATCCAGAAGTCGGTTGATTCTTGACCATGCTTGGTCAGCAGAACCGAAAAAACTGCAGGCACATGCCGAACAGCTCAAAGGCCATTTATTAAACACAGAGGGCAAGTGGCACCTGTACAGTGATCAAGAATTCATGCCGTTTTTTAAACAAGCCATCAAACACCATCAATCGGCAGTTGACAGACTGCCCAACAACTATTCAGCGCAACTGGAGTTGGCCACCGCTTGGTATAATTTAGCCAACAACACCAGTTATGACAAGGAGCAAACTGAACGGTATTTTGAACGAGCCACTGAAAGACTCTCTTCTTTAACTCAACACGCCGACTCAACCGAATTTTTACCTGCATTTTTGGTCCGTGTTTTGACTGATCATGCTTATATCAGGTATCAAAATGGACTGCCAGCTGACCAACAACTGAATCAAGCCAATCAATGGCTTGATCAGACTCAAGCGAAATCACCCGAAAGTCAGTATGCACAGCTGGCGGCAGCTACATTGTATTGGACTTACACCGATTACCGGGTGCTTCAAGGCATCGATCCTGAGCCTTACTTAAGTGCAGCGATTGATGCATTTGATCAAGTGATTGTGAGTGAAGCATCACAATGGACCAATCGATACAACCAAATCAGTGTCATGCTTTCTGGTGTGACCTATTATCTGGAGCTAGGCCAGCCACAAAGCCAACAACTTGAACACATTAAAGAGAAACTCGAATTACTTGAATCTTGGATATCTGCGTCCATAAATCTAGACAGCCACTGGGGGTATTACCACAACATGCTGGCCTACAACCAATTGTTATTGAACGAGAACCCCAGCAACAATTTAAAAGCGGCCTGGCAGCGCAATACATCTTGTGCTGACAGTCCAATTGATGGATCGGTGTGTTATGCGCAGATGGCCACATCATTGGTCACAGAAAGCAAATGGAATGCCTCACAGCCAACACTAATGATCGACCACCACCAAAACTACCTGCCACAACTGCAACTAGGCATTAAACAACACCCCAATAATCACATCCTATTGGCTCGATTTGGTCAATATTTATGGCTAAACAGCCAGCTTAAACAAAGTGACCTTGGGTCAAAACTGACCGCATTAAATCAAGCAAGGGCTCATCTGTTGATGGCCATAGCGGGCAATCCATTACTGGCAGAAAAATTTTCAAATGATGTTTCTTCGATTGAAGCAGTCCTTGAACAATGGAACAAAGTTTCAGACTGAAACCTCATAATAAACCACTTCCAAGTCACCCAATGGGTCTTTGTTGATGGCTGTCTTGACGTATTGCATGCCTAATTTACCCATGATTTTAATCGAGGCGTGATTATCGGGTAATGCAATGGCAGAGAACTTTGTGATATTTGGCAGAGCCCCTATGCAGTTCATGATCTGTAGTGCCGCTTCAGTGCCATAGCCCTGACCCCAAGATTTTTGCATGAATCGCCAACCCAGTTCCAGGTTATCCCATTGTGGATGATTAGAAAAAAAACCCATCGGCCGAACCAGAATCCAACCGATGAATTCGTTTGTTTGGCTGACCGTTACCTTCCACATGCCCCAACCTTTTTCAGGATCGGTGTATTTTGCCAACCGAGGTAAATAGACCTGATTCAGATCTTCCCGGCTGGTCATTTTTCCACCATTGATGTATCGCATGACTTCCACATCTTGATCCAACTGATACAACAACTCAGCATCAGCTGATGTCATCAAGGCATATGACAATCTATTAGAATCTTCAATCATAACCATTTTTGAAAATCACGTCTCCTTCAAAACCATCTAAAAAAATAGCTCCACTCAAAGTTTGGTAACTGTCTGACAACAGTAAGGCAGCGTGGGCATTCAATCTCCCATAACCAAATTCCAAAGAGCGACCAGGAAAATCCACATCATAATCATAATCATAGCCGCCCACTTTATCAGCAGAATTTCGCAGTATTTCTCGAACCTGCACATGGGTTAACATCGGATTTCTGCTGAGAACCAAGGCAGCGACACCAGAGGTCATTGGGGCTGAAAATGAAGTTCCTGTCATTGACACATATGCACTGCCAATGGTGGTGGTAAGGATATCCACACCTGGCGCCGCTATTTCTAAATTTGGCCCATATTGTGACGTACTTACCCTGCCATCAAATTGGTTAGAAGCACCAACTGCCATTACGTTGACATGAGAAGCTGGGTAATCAACGGTTGGCGTGGCAGAATTACCTGCTGCATTGACCACCAAAACACCATGATTGATATAAGCAGCATTAATCGCCGCATCAATTGCCGCACTCTGTATTATGGTCAAACTCAATTGTATTATTCTGGCCCCGTTTTCAGCCGCATATAAAATGGCATCGTCAAGCACCGCACCATTGGGTGCAAAACTGCCTATATTGCCAATCATGACAGCGACGCCTGCACTGTTGTTACCGCCAGCCACACCGGCGACTCCCAATTTATTGTTGGTTTTTGCTGCCACCACCCCCGCGACACCTGTTCCATGGTCGAACAGCCCAGAGCCATCGTTGGTATCCTGATCAAAATTATAGCCAATCCAATCATCAATATAACCATTGTTATCATCATCAATGCCATTGCCAGTGGTAGGATCGGTTGGATCAGCCCATGCATCTTCACCAGGGTTCCTCCAAATACTGTCAAAAGCATCTGGACCTGCCGCCAAATCTTCATGATTGAAATCAGTTCCTGAATCCAACACCGCAACCACCACTGACGCCACCCCTGCATTCAAATCCCAAGCAGCCGGTGCTGACACTTGGGGTAAATGCCATTGATTGCTGTATTGGGTGTCATTGGGGATAAAGGTATAACGGCCAAAGCTGGTTGGTTCAACCACGGCAAACAAGCCGCTGTTGGCCAACTTCAACAGTTCTGACTGGTAATCGTTGGCACCGCTGAGCTGTAAATCCATAAAACCAGTCGCTGCCGTTCTTAAAACTTGAAATCCATTTTGTTGATAAAACCCATTCAACTGGTTACGCAGAGAATTGACTCGTGGCTTGACTGTAATCACTGAAGTATTGACTTCATAAGCTGGCAGTTGGTCACCGGCTTTTAGCATCAAAACATGCTGCTCGTTATAAAATGATTTTCCAGCAAAATTGAACAACACATCATTGGCGGCACAAGCACAGCTTGCGAACAATGATAAACAGGCCAAAAGCCAGTTGTGTTGCATGTTTCTCAAGTTCAATGAGTCTCGATGAAGTGAAGGTTTTATATATACTATATTTAACGTTGCATTGACAATCACTTGATCAGCAAATGCCGAATTAATCAGCATTTGCTTCATTTTATATCGGCTCAAGGCTCACACCAAACTGTTTGATTGACCTCAATGGAGTAAGCCAATCAATCACCCTGCAGCCAGCTTTTTGACTTGTTTGGTGGTTAATGCATTACCGCCAATTCCCCAATCGCCACTTTGTACTTCTGAAATTTTCACCCAGGTAACTCCCCGAAGGTTTTCACCTTCTATACTGACCATGGTGTCGGTGACTTGTTTGATCATGTCTTGTTTCTGTTCGCTATTGAATACGCCTTCGATGATTTCTATGGTGACTAATGGCATGCCTTTCTCCTGTCTGTTGTTATCTAGTGAATCCATTGTAATCAGGGGTGTGAACGGCCTCTAGTACTAAAAACATACAAAAGTACTACACTTTTTGGAGTACACTCTTCAACAGCCAACCATTCAGATG
This sequence comes from Marinicella litoralis, assembly GCF_002591915.1. Taxonomy (GTDB): domain Bacteria; phylum Pseudomonadota; class Gammaproteobacteria; order Xanthomonadales; family Marinicellaceae; genus Marinicella; species Marinicella litoralis. The sequence goes on from NZ_NIHB01000001.1 coordinate 27,026, forward strand.
TCATGGTTCTAACTACATAAACTCAGGAGTTCAAACATGAAATATGGTCAGTTTTGTCCGGTGGCAAAAACCGCAGAAATTCTTGGTGAAAAATGGACCATTCTTATTATTCGAGAATTGTTGATGGGGGCCACTCGTTTCAACCAAATTCAAAGGGGCCTCAACCTCATCTCTCCCACTTTGCTTTCAAGTCGGCTTGATAAATTGGAAGACCTCGGTTTAGTCATCAAGAAAAAAAGCCCTGCTTTAAAAGGCCATGAGTATTTCTCTACCAAATCATGCAGAGATTTATTACCTATTATCAAGATGATGGGAGAATGGGGGATGCTGTGGACTTTCTCCAATGTGACCAATAAAGACTACGACATGGAGCTGTTGATGTTATACCTTGAACGCAGTGTAGCAACAGACCACTTACCTGATGGTGAGACCACCATTAAATTTAAGTTTGTCGATTTGCAGCAAAATGCCAATTGGTGGATAGTGGTACAAGACGGCAAAAAAGATTTGTGTATCAAAGATCCTGGGAAAGAAGTGGATGTTTATATAACAACCGATGTAAAAACCATGATTGATGTCTGGATGGGAGAGGCCTCATACCGTGCTGCTGAGAAAAACGGTGAAATGAAAATCATCGGCCACAAACTGTTAACCCAGAAAATCAATTCTTGGTTGAAAGACTCAGTTTTTAAAGGTCTGCCCACAGCCAGCAACATTTAACCCATAAAAGAACCGCCCATAAAGACGATTATCATCTGGTATTGGGCTGAGAGGCTGTTGAAACAAGAGTTAAATTTGTTTGGTTTTGAAGGTAAAAACCAAATGTAAAAAATGGTGCCCGGTCGCGGAATCGAACCACGGACACGGGGATTTTCAATCCGTTAATCTGTATAGACAACAACACACCACAACTCTAAACAACAATTAAATCAATGACTTGCATCAATGGCTTTTTTATACTCTATTATCTAATGTTGTGTTTATTTACCATCAACTGTCCCCAAATTGTCCCAAGTTACCAATTGTTTTAGTTTTGATTTTGGCATGTTGGCAACGCTGATTACTTGTTTTTTAAAAGTGTTTTTTCATATTCTGGAAAAATAAAAAAATGTCGGGGCGTTCGTTTTTTCAGATTAATTGCCATTTACTTTTTAACCCCCTCGTACCTTCTCTTTTACGGTGTCAGAAAACTCCCCTTTTTACGGTGTCGGAAAATTCTTTTTATAGTGTGTAAAAATTAACCATCGAAGCTGTTTGACTTTCTAAACTCTGATAACTGTTGTTGTGTTCTTTTCAAGTGGTTCATTAAAAATCTGTGTAACTTTAAATCCGGCTCTGGTTGGTGTGAGACTCTTACAATCTCATCTTTCAACTGTTGCAGTTTATCCAGTAGCTCAATGTCTGGCCTTTGCAAATAATGCGCCGTCTGAATCAATGCTTTTATATTCTTTGGTTGTGTCATCATTTTCATTCCCTGTTGAAAAATGGTCACTGACAAACCTAACACCTGACGTTTTCTTTGTCGGTTCACCTGTAGTGAATCAGTGACCTGACCAGTATTATCATCAATACATAATCCAGCAGATATCAA
>NZ_NIHB01000001.1:28706-28944 GCF_002591915.1 Marinicella litoralis
TAGTATTGCTGTCTACATCGGTGGATATGATGATGTTTCTGCTTCAAGAGCAACAATTGCATTTTGTGAAAAGCTATCAATCCCTTGTTTGTCTATAAATCATAACTACCCTGCAATTGACGGATTTACTGCTGAAACAATATTGGCTAATTTAAAAGACAAGGGTTTTGAGCTTGTGTTAGTTATTCAATATGCTAACGAAAGCAACAAGGATGTTAAGTTCATGGACACTAGACAA
>NZ_NIHB01000001.1:28957-163707 GCF_002591915.1 Marinicella litoralis
CATTAAGGGACACAGGGAATGGCAATTATCAGTACAACGGTACGGCCAAAGAAACCGGTGCCGAATACAAAATGAATCAGCGCACCATAAATCACAAAATTACACTAAATCATATTGAATCAAATCGACTTGTTTATTCTGGCTACATGGACACTACTAGAGGCGGAATACTTTCGGGCAATGCTAGCATGATTAAATCGGCAATGAAAAAATTATCAAAAGTCTTTAAAAAGCTAGAACTTATTAAGTAACTGTTAAACTATAATCATTTACAACTTTGACTAGTCATTTTATATATGTATGGAAACTAATTATATCCAACTATTCAGTAAATCGTTACTGTGTGACAGTTAAAAGCCAGGGGATGGCAACTTTTTACCTATCGCAAGATTGAAGCAAATAAACCAAAAATTAACTTTTTTAATTTTCCCTTTTGAGCCTGGATGAACGTTTAATGGATATGCACTTTCAATGTGAAGTCTTAGTTTATTCTGTGACCTAAAGGCCTTAAAAACTACTTGATAATATCTAAGATTACCGTTTGCATCTTCATATTCACATGTACAGTACTTCCCATAATGCCCATGATAACAGAACTTTTCGGGCAAGTTTTCAATAATTTCTGGCAACATAAGCGACAACTCATATCTATCTATATCAAATAATCTAACGTCATTTGGCTTAACAGAATATAAATCATTTGGATCTACTAAGTCCTGTTGTTTTACACCCTCTGTAAATACATGATGTGAGAATGTAATAAAAAATTTATATTTTGCACCGGTTTCCCTTCGATTGTACGTGATTTTTTTTGCATTTAGATGCTCAAATGTATATTCAACACCTTTGTATTGAAATGGCAACCAGTATTGATATTCTTGGTCTGATAATGAAAAAAATCTATTAGAAGGCAAATGAAATCCTTTTAGCTATGTGCAGAAATAACAAAGGCTCCAACTAGGGAGCCTTCGCTGAGTAATAAATCACTCAGTATTCAGATCACCATTACCGGACATCGCCTCGACTCCATAAAGAGTTGTGTGGTGGCGTGTAACAACACGTCTGCAAACACCATAGACGTATTATATGTAATCATAAAGATTATTTCAACTAAATTTAAAATGCTGTTAATTTATTTTGGTGGCTACCCTAGAGAGTCAATGCAATCAACTCTTTAGGGTATAGTAGGCTTCAAATGTTATTATGGTAATTCCAGCACCTACAACCACGCTGGAAATTAGTTAAAATCATTTACTCTTATATATATCTTTTCTTTTCCCATCTAATCATTTCAACTCACTCTATAGCACCATCTAATAAAAGGTGCTTAAAAACGTTGGTATATTTAACTTTGGGCTTGATAACAATAAGTGAAAAATGGCAAATCATAAAGGCTTCAACTTAACAATCTTTGACGTTCTAAGCGGTAAAGGTATTTCATTTTGTTCAAAGTCATGGGTGCGGTCTTTAACAACTGCAAGCAATACCAAACCTTTCAACTTTGATAGTGGAAACCTGTCCATTCTTGAAAAGTCATGAGTTGGAAAAATCGAAAACCAAAACCGTGCAAATTCCTGTGTTTTCTTAACAGAGAAACCGCCTTTTTTATTGAACTTCTTTAATTGAAAATACTTAGTTAAAATCGCGTTCTGATGCTCTGTAAGCTGTGCAATTGTAAATTGTAGCAATAAGGTAGGCCGTCCGAACTTAGACTCAAAGCGGTGGCCAAAATAGGCCACCTCATAATCACCTTCTTTAACATGTGGCTCAAAATCCCATCTCATGACAAACCGCCTTGATTGATTTTTTTTAAGGCTGTAGCATGATCCTTGAAATGACCGTTTATAAAAAGCACGTTTGCAAAATAACCAACATCATCCGATTGATAACTGGTTATATACCCACTTCCAACATCAAAAACCAACTCAAGCGAACCTGAACCCAACCAGCGCCACAACTTAACATCTGGCGCAATGTCCATAACCAAACTTCTTGTTTCTTGCATATATCACCCTTTAACCGTTTGATATGGTCTAACTGGCCATAATGGACAACCATTAATTTCACAATTCCTTATTGCATCAGTTGGTTTAGGGTCAAAACCACAACCTATACAATCAAAACATTTAGCATTTATTGCCAATCTTAAACTAGTGGGCTTTTCGAGTGCTTTTTCAATTGGTGTTTTCTTGGTTGAAAAACCCTTCGTGTAGGGTGTTTCTATCTGCTCTCTTTTAAAAGTAGCACCATTGTATGCGTTTGACCTAGTTGAGTTTAAAAACAAGCTGTCACGCCCACTTTTATGAACAATTTTTTGATTATCTATCACTACGAACCTCCATACAATTATCAATAAATTGCTGAACGTCCTCTCTTTTATAACCAACGGCCATTTGTGAAAGTTTGATTTTTTTTAATTTTCCAGCTTTGACCAAACGGTCTAAAGTGGATTGTGAAATGCCTAAAATATTGATAACTTCATTGTTACGCAATATTGACAATTGACTTTTATCACTCATATTTTGCACCTTTAAAAGTGTAATTAAATATCGCAACTTCAAAAAAAACTGCGCCTTTAAACAGCAAAACTAAAGATTATGAACAAGATGACATGCAACCTTGAGAATGACAAAAACACTATTATTCTCTTTACATTTAACACTCAATGGTTAATATTGTGAATGCTTACTGTAAACTTCTTGTTTATTGTATGTAATAAATTTTGGATCGAAAACTGAAATTTAAAAACAACTTGGTCGTGAATTATTTTGATGTGGTAGTTAAATTAATTCACGGCCATTTCTTTAATTTGCTATTAAGATTTACAAGCAGAATAAAACTAACTTCTACTTACTTTAAATCAAAGCATTTCGCTCTGACTTCCCTCAATATACTATAACTTCTCACTGCAAATCCATTCAAAATTGCTAACTTTTATTTTTTCAAAAAAAAGTGTACCAAAAATTTTTATCTAGTAGCTATTCAACGACATCGTTATTTAATTTTCTTATGGCCTATTGGAACAATATTAGAACCATCTGCCCTATCAACAAAATCGGCATATTCTTGCATCATGATTGTTCTGTCATGAATGAATTCAGCACGGTTGTATCGCTTCTCTGTTTTGTTTTTTATCTGATGGCTCATTTGCTTTTCTACATGCCGTCTATCAAAACCCAATTCATTCAATATGGTTGTGGCAAGGTGTCTAAAACCGTGAACGGTATGCTTTCCACGATAACCCATTCGATACAAAGCATAAAGCATGGCGTTCTCACTGAATGGCTGTGTGTCTGGCCTGTGTCGTGAAGCAAAAACAAATGGATAATGACCCGTGTATGGATGTAAGTCCTTTAATACCTGAATAGTTTGTTTAGATAACGGCACGATATGATCTCGACCCATTTTCATGCGTTTAGCTGGTATCAACCATTGTCTGTGATCAAAGTTAATTTCATCCCATCGAGCAAACCTTATTTCACTGGTTCTTAGGAAGGTATAAAGGGCAATCAATAACCCTGCTTTGGTTGTCGGCTCCATTGATGTGGTTCTGATGGCTTTAACCAATGCAGGCAATTCTTTAACGTCTATACTGTTAAAACTTTTATCTGATTCATTATCCTTCAAAAGCAACTCTTGACCCTCGCATGGGTTTGTTTTAATCAATTGCTTAACTTTGGCATAAATGAAAATGCCGTTGCATCTTTGACGTACCTTTTTCAGTATTTCATAAGAACCACGATTTTCAATTGTCTTTAGAACCTCGGTTAATTTTATTGAATCAATTTTATTGATTGCCGTGTCACCAATAAACGGGAAAACATTTGACTCAAGTGATTTTAGAACGTCCTTTGTATAATCTGGCTTCCAAGCATTGCTTTTTAATTCAAGCCACTCAAGAGCAACTTTCTTGAAAGTGTTTCTTATTTGCTTGGTGGTGGCGTTGTTTGTCTTCTTTCTTTCAGCTGATGGGTCAACTTCATTGGCAAGTTGGCTTCGTATCTCAGCAACTTTCAATCTTGCATCAGTGAGTGCAACATGTGGAAAAACACCTAATCCAAGGGTTTTTTGGATTTTATTAAAGGTGTAATTAACTCGAAAATATTTAGAACCGTTCGGATGAACCAAGACAAACAGACCTTTTGTGTCGGTGTCATGCACCTTGTAAGGTTTGTCTTTTATAGATAAATTCTCAATAACCTTGTGGTTTAGCTTTTTTTTCATAACTTGGTACAAATCAATAAAACACCATCATCGAACTGATGTACCAATTAATGTACCACTTTAATTCATGGGTTGTAAAGAAGTTTTATGACGCCTAATGACGACATAGATTGGGCGTAAACAGCTATATATGGGGGCTTTTTTGGTATGGATGATGCTTTTTGAAGTGTTTTGAATGAAAGAAATGGTGCCGACACCAAGAGTCGAACTCGGGACCTACTGATTACAAGTCAGTTGCTCTACCAACTGAGCTATGTCGGCACTTAAATTTCCGCCTCGTCAGAAACGAGGATGCGAAGTATAGACAAAAACATTTGATTGTTCAACTTTTTTTTAATCAATCGATTGTCAACAGGAATGGGCGTTTGTCTTCTCATTTGGGGCAAATCTTGCGATAATGTGATTTTGACCTCAAGACAACTGACATGACCCCACTTAAATTAACCATGCAAGGCGTTGAATCTTTGAATGATTCTACGGTAAACATCACTTTCAATATCGAGTCCGAACAGCCCTTTGTGGTGATTGCTGGACAGTTTTTAAGGCTTCATTTTACCCAAAATGATGGGATTGAAACATTCCGAAGCTATTCCATTGCCAATATTTTTCCTGAAGAAAAGAGTGTCTTGTCTCAAGTTGAAATTGCGGTTTCCTGGGTTCCTGGTGGATTAGCCACAGAGAAACTGTCAAACATGGCGGTGGGCGAACAGATGGAAGCCACCGGTCCCTATGGTCGTTTTTGTTTATTACCGGATCGACACGAAAGGTATTTTTTGATTGCCACTGGAACAGGGGTTACACCCTATCGAGCCATGCTGAAAGAAATCGAGTTAAGGTTACAAGCGGGTTCTGAGTTTTATGTGGTAATGGGCGCACAAAAGGAATCAGGCTTATTGTATGAGTCAGACTTTGTGAATCTAGACAAGCAATATGAAAATTTTCATTACGTGCCTTGTTTATCTCGTGAGTCCAGACCAAACCCAGGTCCCAATGACCAATCAGGCTATGTACAAAATTATTTGGCTGGACATCAATTTGATGCTGAGAATGACATCGCCTACCTGTGTGGCAACCCCAATATGGTTGATGATGCATTTGCCTTGTTGAAAGAAAAAGGGTTGCCAGTGCCATTGATTAAACGTGAAAAATACATCAGCCCTGCCACCAAGAAAAAATAATCATGACAAGTTCTCATGACCACAATAAATTGTGTGCACGCCACTATATGACCATTGGGACATGATTACTTCATGACATTTTAATTATAATCATTTACGTTAAACAGCAAAAATCTCTTATGAAAAAACTCTTAATCACATGGGTGACTTGGTTAACTGTCGCCAATGTTCAAGCACTTGAATTAGAACCATGCTTTATTGGAGCCATTGGTTCAGGCGTCAGCACTGCTGCAGAATGCGGCCAGTTAACGGTCCCTGAAAACCGACAAAACCCCGATAAAACCATTGATTTGAATTTGGCCGTTATTCGTTCAACGTCAAATGAAAAGTTAAATGATCCTTTGTTATTATTGGCAGGAGGACCCGGCCAAGGCGCGGTTGATACTTTTGCCGGCATTGTGAAAATATTTGATGCCATGCTGCCATTAAGGGACATTGTTTTGGTTGACCAAAGGGGAACCGGCAAATCCAATCCGCTGCGCTGTGAAATTGACCCCGATGAATACGAAGCTTTGAGTGACATGGATTCAGATGCTTGGAAAGACTGGACCAAGAAATGTCACCAAGGATTGGATGCCGACACCCGTTATTACACCACTACAGAAGCCATCAACGACCTTGAAGCCGTGCGTGAAGCTTTGGAGATTGAACAGTGGAACTTATATGGGGGCTCTTATGGCACCAGAAAAGCACTGACCTACATGAAAATGTTTCCTGATTCCATTCGCTCCGTAATTTTAGATGCCTCGGTTCCTCAAGAACAGGCATTGGGTGTCGAACATGAAACCAATTTACGCAATACTTTACAGCAAATTTTTGCCTTGTGTGAAGCGGATGAAGCCTGCCAAACTGCTTTTGGTGACGCTGAACAGCAATTATGGAAATTCCTGGATCAGTTGAAAGAAGCGCCGATTAATTTGCGCATTCAAAATTCGAGTACAGGCACATTTGAAGATGTGCTGATGACTCGTGAGTACGCAGTGATTGCTATGCGCATGTTTGCCTATTCACCTGAAACCATGGGACTGATTCCATTGATGGTTTCTTTGGCCAATCATGGACAACCGGAAACCATGGCGGCGCAAGCTCAAATGGTGATGAACAGTTTAAATGAAGGCTTGAACAATGCCTTGGAAATTTCAGTTTCGTGTGCAGAAGACGTTCCGTTTATGCCCAAAACAAGCAACACCACGAACTCATTATTTGGTGACGAATTATTTGAGTTGATGCATGCCAGGTGCGAGTTGTGGGATTCAATTGCTGTTGATCCATCATTCAAGGAACCCGTGGTTTCTGACATTCCTACCTTATTGTTGTCTGGAGAATATGACCCAGTCACACCACCGAAAAACGCAGAACAAATCATGCAAACACTCAGCAATGCACAACACCTGGTGGCCAAAGGCCAAGGTCACATTGTCGGTACTCGTGGCTGCATGCCAAAAATTGTGACGGCATTTATTAAAGATCCAAGCAAAGAACTCGAAACAGAATGTATGAATGATTTCAGAGATTTTTCATTTTTCATTAACATGAATGGGCCAAAAGAATGATTACAGTACAAAACATCAGCAAATCCTTTGGCGAAGTCCAAGCGGTAAAAGACGTCAGTTTGGTCGCTGAAGATGGCCAAATCACTGCACTTTTGGGTGCCAATGGTGCAGGAAAAACCACTTCAATGCGCATGATTTATGCCCTGATCACCCCTGAAACCGGTGTGGTCACAGTTGATGGCATCAATTCCACCGAAAACCCCATTGCTGCCAGAGGCCGAATGGGCGTTTTACCCGATGCACGGGGGATATACAAAAGATTAACTGCACGTGAAAACATGGCCTATTTCGGTCGCCTACAAGGGATGAGTGAAGCGGACATCAAAACCCGTTCTGAAGAATTAATCGCACGACTTGGCATGGAAAAGTTTGCCGATCGCCAAACAGATGGTTTTTCCCAAGGGCAAAGGGTCAAAGTGGCCATCGCACGTGCCATCATTCATGACCCACAAAACATCCTGTTGGATGAACCCACCAATGGTTTAGATGTCATGAGTACCCGTGCCATTCGCGCTTTTTTAAGGGACGAGAAAGCCCGCGGTAAATGCATCTTATTTTCATCGCATGTGATGCAGGAAGTTTCTGCTGTTTGCGACGTCATTACTGTGGTCGATGCTGGCATCATTCGGGCCACTGGCACCGAACAAGAACTGTTGGCAATGACTGATGAGAACAATTTAGAAGATGCCTTTGTGAATTTAGTGACTCAAGGAGAAGTGAAATGATCAGCAACGTATTCAAAGTGGTCTTCCTCAAAGAGGTGACAGAAAACCTAAGAGACAAGCGAACCATCATGTCTTCTTTGGTCATGAGTGCTGTATTTGGTCCACTGTTCATGCTTGGACTGATTCACATGATGACCAACATCAGTAAAGGCAAAGCCGAAGAACAACTAGAACTTCCGGTCATCAATATGGAAGGTGCACAGAACTTAGAGAAACATTTGCTCAGTCAAGGTGTGAAAATATTGACCCTGGGTGAGAAGTCACCTGAACAGAGCATCTTGGACAAAGACCATGATGTTATTTTAGAAATTGACGAGAGCTATGCTGATTCATTCACTCAAGGACAACCGGCCAAAGTCAAATTGTATTTTGACGGTTCGGCCAAAGGCTCCACCAATATATCAGTAAGAAAAGCCAGGTCCATCATCAATGGCTACTCTTCCAGCATTGGTGCCATCAGGCTCCAGCTGCGCGGCGTCTCTCCCAGTATCATGAAAGCCGTCAGTATTGAAAATCATGACCAAGCATCGGTTCAATCCAAAGGTGCGCAGTTTATGAACTTCTTGCCATACTTTTTGATCATTATTTTGTTTTCTGGAAGCATGTATTTGGCCATCGATACCACGGCTGGAGAAAAAGAAAGGAAATCACTAGAACCTTTGTTCCTCAACCCTGTCAGCAGAAAAGAAATTTTAGCGGGCAAGTTGGCAGCCACCATCACTTTTGGGGTGATCACTTTAATCCTCAGCATCATCGTATTTAAGCTAACCATTCCTTTTTACCCGATGAAAGCAATGGGGATCAGCCTAGAATTGGGATTCTCAAAACTCATTACCATGGTTTTGGTTTTGATGCCGTTGGCCGTTGTGGCCGGTGCCATCCAAACCATCATTGCCTCATTCAGTAAGTCATTCAAGGAAGCACAAACCTATGTCGGCCTGCTGATATTGATCCCAATGGTGCCGAGCATGGTGTTGATGTTTTTATCGATCAAAGAAAAACTTTGGATGATGGCCATTCCCATTTTGAATCAAAATTTAATCATCAATCAAATCATCAGAGGCGAAGAACCAGGTCTTGCTGCCATTTTGGTCACTGTTTTTGGAACACTATTCTTTGGCTTGATACTTGCATCGATTGCAGTGAGGTTGTATAACAAAGAAAGTATGTTATTTGCGGATTGATTATGAACAAACATGGTTTAATATTGGGCTTACTGGTTGTTGCAACTTGGGCACAAGCTGCCGAAGAGAAAAAAACGATATATAAATACACCGATGAAAAGGGTGTCACCCATTACTCTGAAACCAAGCCAAACGAAAACTACAAGGAAGCTGACTTACCTCAGCTTTCTGTCGTTCCCTCAACCCCGATAAAAAACACTGCCAGCAGCAGTTCCAGTACCGAAGCAGTTGATCCTTCGGTGGTCACTGAATTTGAAATCCTGTCTCCAAGCAATGAACAAAACATTTGGGGCAGTGGCAATAAATTAACTGCCACGGTGACCGGTTTAACTGAGGCGCAACAAGAAATTTATACCATTCAGTTTTCAATCGATGGGGAAAAACAAAAACCCTCTGATCAACGCACCCAAACTTTTCAGAACATTCACCGAGGTGAACACACTGTACAAGCCTTCCTATTGAATAAATTCACTTTAAAACAAGTCAGAAAAACCAACACAGTCACTTTTTACATGCATCAACATTCAATTAAATAGTCAATACAGTCATTAACCACCTTATTGAATGAAAGTTGAAACCATATGACTGAAATCTTACTGGGCTTGTTAATTGGCTTGCTGCTGACGCATGCTTTGCGGTTAAAGTCCTGGGTAGTCAGCATGACTTTGTTGTTACTGACCAGCTCCGTATTGGCGGCTGAATTGACAGCTGTTCATGCCGTTATGCCTTTTGTTTCTGTTTTATTGTTACTGGCTGTAAACGTTCTTCTCAACCAAAATCAATTTGCCTTCGGCGACCTGTTGGCACTGAATTTATTGCTGTTGTTTCATGTGATAGCTGGCTACGTCAGCCCACACAGCATCCTGATAATAATCAGTCTTTTTGCTTTGGTCTATACAAGCATTCGAATCATCAGAAAACAAGCATGGCTCAATGCACTGTTGCTGTTGTTGATGGTGTTGTGGAGCTTGCTGGTAGAACCCGCTTTTTGGCATTTCATGGCTTACGCTTTCTGGATATTGCTGTTATTCAAACAACAACACCAATTGATCAGTGACCAACAATTCACATCTCAAGCCAAAGGGTAGTTAAACCTGGTTTAACTTGTCACAGCGTCTAGGCAATGTCCTCAACTCCAATAATTAAACATGTCAGTTTTAAATAGTGCCATAGAATAAATGGCAACATTGAAAGCAACATTTACTGAAGCAGACGGTGAGATTATCAGTTAAAATATCGCTACTTTAATAAAAAAATAAGCCCATGAGAACCACAGCTTTTCATTTAGTCACCCGCAAGGAAACCCCACAAGACGCTGAGATCATTTCTCACCAACTGATGATCAGAACTGGTATGATCCGAAAACTAGGAGCCGGACTGTATACTTGGGCACCCTTGGGCTTAAAAGTTTTACAAAAAATTGAAAACATCATCCGCGAAGAAATGAATGCAGCCGGCGCATTGGAAATGTTAATGCCAGCGGTTCAACCAAAAGAATTGTGGCAAGAAACCGGACGCATTGAAGATTTTGGCGGACAACTATTGGCCATTCATGACCGTGCTGAAAGGGACTACTTTTTTGGCCCAACCCATGAAGAAGTGATCACAGATTTCGTGCGCAATGAAGTCAATTCATACAAACAACTGCCCATTAATTTCTATCAAATTCAAACCAAGTTCAGAGATGAAATCAGGCCTCGATTTGGGGTGATGCGCTCACGAGAATTCATCATGAAAGACGCGTATTCATTTCACTTGAATCACGAGTCACTGGTAGAAACTTATGAAAAAATGAAACTAGCGTATACCAACATCATCAGCCGCATAGGCTTGGATTTTAGGTGTGTATTGGCAGATTCAGGTGCCATTGGTGGCTCTGGATCACAAGAATTTCATGTCATCGCGGACTCTGGCGAAGACGCCATCATGTATTCAGAAACCGGAGAATATGCTGCCAATTTAGAAAAATGTGAAGCCGTAGGTTTGCTTGACAGTCGAGCAGCAGCCACGGCTGAAATCGAAAAAATCCATACCCCGGAACAAAAAACCATAGATTCTGTTGCTGCCTTTTTGCAGGTGGACAAAACCCAAACAATCAAAACTTTGTTGGTTGCAGGCGTTGATGAACCAGTTGCATTGGTGGTGCGTGGTGACCACAGTTTGAATGAAGTCAAAGCAAATAACCTGGCCAGTGTTGCATCGCCTTTGAGGATGCTAGATGATGATGAAATCAAAGCCGTTGCCGGCTGTGATGCAGGTTCGATCGGCGTAAAAGGGTTCAAAGGTCATGTGGTGGTTGACCGCACGGTTGCTAATATGAGCGACTTTATTTGTGGCGCCAACGAAAACGACTACCATTTCACAGGTGTCAATTGGGACCGAGATGCGTCATTTGATGAAATACAAGACATTCGAGATGCACAAGTTGGTGATCCCAGTCCTGATGGTGTTGGTACATTAAATGTCGCCAGAGGTATTGAGGTGGGTCATATATTTCAATTGGGCAACAAATATTCTAAAGCCATGAATGCTGTGGTATTGAATGAGCAAGGCAAATCACAAGCCATGGAAATGGGCTGTTATGGTATGGGCGTAACCCGCATGGTTGCCGCTGCCATAGAACAAAACCACGATGACAAAGGCATCATTTGGCCAGCCAATATTGCACCCTTTGCAGTGGCTATTTTGCCCATGAATTACCAAAAATCTGAACGGGTGCGTAGAACAGCAGATGAACTGTATGAATCTTTAACTTCACAAGGCATTGAAGTCATTTTGGATGACAGGAAAGTCAGGCCCGGTTTTATGATGTCGGATTTTGAGTTGTTGGGCATTCCTCACCAAGTCATCATAGGCGACCGTGCTTTGGATGAAAATGAAGTGGAGTATCGCAACCGCACAGACATGGAATCAATCAGAGTAAGCCGTGATACAATCAATGACTTCTTAGCCGAACAAATCAAGGCATGACTAAAAAAGTAACAAACTCATTGAAGGACTCCGCCTTGTTTTTAAAACATGCCTTGAAATCCCCGATGCAGGTTGCTTACTTCATGCCCTCATCCCCCTGGCTGATTGATCAAATAGCCAAATGCGCCCATTTGCACGACGCCAAACACATCATGGAACTGGGCCCTGGAACCGGAGGAACCACCAAAGGCATCCTCAAATACATGCAAGATGATGCCCAATTAATCAGTGTGGAGATCAATCAGAAATTCATTGATCATATAGAAAAAACCATAGACGACAAACGCCTTTCCATGAACAACAAAGGCGCTCAAAACCTGGTTGAAATCATGGATGAATATGACTGGGAATCTGCTGATGTCATCATTTCAGGCATCCCATTCACCACCTTGCCTAAAGGCATGGACAAAGCCATCATGCAATCGATATATGATGCACTCAAACCAGGTGGTATTTTCTTGGCCTATCAGTTGAGAGACCATGTCAGCAAATTGGCTCAACCACTTTTTGGTGATTACACCTTTAAAAAAATCGAATTCAAAAACATCCCACCGATGCGAATCTATACTTGGATGAAGTGATTTGTTTGCTTTGACCCTTTCCACACAAGCATACAGATGAAAACCATTGGTCTATTGGGTGGCATGAGCTGGGAAAGTACTCAGGTTTATTATCGACAATTGAACCAACTCATCAACCAACAACTGGGTGGTTTGCATTCTGCTGAATTGGTTTTGGTGAATGTCGATTTCGAGCCAATAGAAAAACTGATGGTCCAAGGCGAATGGGCTCAAATTGCTGATATTCTGATCAAACATTGTTTACAAATTCAAGCCGCTGGTGCTGACTTCCTGCTGATTGCCACCAACACCATGCATCAATTGTGCCAGCCCATCGAACAAGCCCTTGACATTCCTTTGCTGCACATAGCCGATGCGGTTGGACAAGACATCAGTTTACAGAACAAACAAAAAGTGGGCTTATTGGGCACTGAATTCACCATGGAGCAGGCGTTTTATCATGAACGCTTGTCGACTCAATTTGGCATTGAAACAATCACCCCAAACCAGGTTGATCGAACAACCATCAACCAAATCATCTTCAAAGAATTGTGCCAAGGCATTTTCAGTGAATCAGCCAAACAATGTTACTTGGCAATCATTGACAAATTGGCCGCGCAAGGCGCCGAAGCCGTGGTATTGGCATGTACTGAAATCGGCTTGCTGATCAATCAAACAGACAGCAAAGTACCCTTGATAGATGCCACTGAAAGTCACATCAGAAAAGCCGTCCAATTGGCCACAACAGACCAGACCAGCATTAATACATTTTCAATGTAATTGAAATTTTGTGACTGGTTCAATGGCCAGCAAAACGGGGTGGCGGCCATGCTGTCTTGGTTTTATGTTTGTATTTTCTGTTAACCTTCAATACGCGGTGAACCCTTTAATTTAATAACCACATGGGTGTTCCCAAACCACTCTTTTTGGTTAAAATTCAGCCATGAACTATTTTTTCAGAGAACTCAAAGAGCTGTATATGGCATGGCTTGCGATGCTGACCTTTTACGCCTACCCCAAATGGCTGGTCAACCGCACCCAGCAACACCACAATGCCATTGAATTTTCCATGCAAAATGTGAAGAAATCGATTGCCTTGATGGTCATCATCATCACGGTATTGTCCTTGATATTTTCAACTTTTGAGTTTGTTCAGGACAACGAGAAACCAGGAGAAATTTTTGCGGTGCTGTTGGTTCATGGTGCCATATCGTCTCTCATCGTGGCATTGCTTGCTTGGTTGGGCTTAAAAAACCGGCATCAGGTTGGTTTATTGATTGGCTGGTTTATATTGGTTTATTGGATCCCATTATGGCTATGGAATATGGTGTTCGAAATTCATGTTGGATTCTCAGTTGAACACAACACCCATTTGTTTTTGCAACTGGCTCATGACGAATCGTTGCTTGATTGGCACATGTATTTTCTTGGCATTATTTGGGTTCATGCCACGGCCGTTGCTGTCTATGGGATACGCCACTTGCTCAATGTCAATTCCAGGTACTTGAGCTTTTTGGTCTTGTTGTCATCCATCTTGTACCTGTGTTCTTTTTTGTTGTTGCATCGCACGCATAAAACGGTGGAAGTCATCTACTTAATATTTGGCATGGGTTAATGACATAAACTGAACATTAATTTTCATAATTTGTAACCTTTGGCAGTTACCAAGCCTATAAGTTTTCATATCTAATAGTTACAGGAGCCAATTATGAAGCACACATTACTCACAATCACCTTTTTAATCACCTTGTCCTTTACCAGCCAAGCCGTTTCTTATGACAAAGCCAATTGGTACGTCAGCGTAGATGTAAGCCAAGTCCGCAGTAAAATCATTCCCTTATTACCACAAGCAAAAAGTGCCCGCATTCAATTTTCAATCAACAAACATTTGCCACCTGAAGTTCAACAAATCAGTCTTTATGGCCACAGTGAGGTTGAAGATGACCTCTCTCTGGTTATCAATGGTGACTTTGCCACATTCGAACTCAACAACTATATCAACAACCTGATGTACTTGGTTCCAGCCGAAGAAGACATCACTGTGGCCCTGTTTGACACCCATAAATACCAAGGCAGCCTCATTGAACAGTATAAAGTCGCGGATGACGATGAATCCAAAGCTTTCTACAGCGCCAAAATAAACAGTGACTTGATTGTGGTTAGTTTAGAGCAAGAAGAAATTAAAAACTGGATCGATCAGAAGTACAACAGTCACGAGTTGAAAAATTCTGGGCTGGTATCGGTGTTGGTTAACATTGAATCTGCCATGGCACACATGGGTGCTGATTTAAGCAGCAACAGGCAATCATTCAATTCAGCGATGTTCCAAAAAATAACTCAATTTTCTGCCAGCGTATTCGAATCAAGCGAGCACTTAGCCATCGATGCGGCGCTGAGTACCGCCGATGAAGCCACCGCCAAGCAACTTGAACAGGTTCTCAATGGACTGATTGCAATGAATGCCTTGTCGAATTTAGACCAAGACAAGCCGTTAATGTCTGCATTGATGTCTAACTTATCCATCAGTAACCAGGGCAATGCGCTGTTAGTTTCAAGTCAATTCGCACTCAGTTTAATACCTGAAATCAATCTGGATTGATGCGCCCATCGCATGAACGAACAACAACTCATCAGTAAAGCTCAACAAGGAGCCACCGATTGTTTTACCCAATTGGTGGCTTGCTACCAAGCACGACTATACAGTTATTTGCTGGCTCGTTGTCAAAACAGTTATGATGCCGATGATGTGCTACAAGAAACTTTTTTCAGTGCCTATAAATACCTGAAAACTTACGACGCCCAATGGCAATTCAGTACTTGGTTATTCACCATTGCCAGACGCATCTTAAGCAATCTAAAAACGATATACCATGTAGCCATTGATGCCATCTCAGGTCATGAGTGCGTCAGCGAAATAGATCCCTATGTGCTAGACCGCAACAACATCTGGAACATCATCAAACAGGATTTATCACCCAACTGTTATGATGTTTTGTGGTTTTTCTATATGGAACAAGCCAGCATCAAAGAAATTGCCCACATCATGAATCAATCGGAATCATGGGTGAAAACCAATTTACATCGCAGTAAAATGAAACTCAGTAACAACTCAGCACTTGAGCTGATGTTAGCCAAAGAATGACATGAAAAAGCAATTAGAAACACAATTACGGAATGACGGACAACACATCAGAATGCTGGCCCAAGATCGATTGGCAACGCTTGATTTGAATCAGAAAATTCTGGATGGCATTGATGCCAAGAAAAACCCCGCAAACAGCAAGCGAATCAAATATTTAAGTTTGGCTGCGGTGCTTTGTTTGTCTGTTTTGTTGGGATCATTGATACAGGAACATGGTCCAAAAAATCAAGTCACCCCGACAAGTCAACTCAAAATCAGCGCCTCACTGAACCAAAAAATCAAACAAATTCCAGCATCCATTGAACAAAACATCAATCAACCGCTGCAAGATGAACAACAAGCCATCATCAGTGATTTAAAAGCCTTGAAACAACAGTTGTTGTCTATTTGAATAGGTGGTCACAAAAACACATGGCCGTTGAATAACGACTTTGATTCAATCTTCTAATTGTTCACTGAGTTCCAACCACTCGGCTTCATAGTCATCTAATTCGCTTTTGAGTTTTTGCGATCGATTCATGCATTGTTGTAAGTCAAGGGCATTTTCAGGCAGGTACATTTCATCAGAACCAAGTTGAGCTGTGACATCGACCAGTTTTTGAGTGTGCTGATCGATCAGCTTTTCTAGTTTTTGCAACCTGTTCTTGGCCGCTTTATTGGCTTTGTGGTCTTGTTTTTTGTTGATGGGAACGATGTTGTTTTCTTGGTTTTCTTCGGCTTCGGCCTGTTTGATTTGGGCTTTGATAAAACCCTGATACTCATCCAAGTCTCCATCAAAAGGATGGATTTGTCCTCGATCGATATAAACCATTTCATCAATCACCGAATTCAACATGTGCTTGTCATGTGAGACCAAAATCACCGCACCTTCATAACTCTGCAAAGCAAAACTGATGGCATCCCGCATGTTTAAATCCAAGTGATTGGTCGGTTCATCCAGTAACAACAAATCAGGTTTCTGGTAAACAATCAAAGCCAAAGCCAAACGGGCTTTTTCGCCACCGGAGAATGGCGCAATCGGTGAATCGGCCTTTTCACCTTGAAAACCAAAACCACCGAGGAAATTTTTAATGCTTTGTTCGGTGGCATCTTTATCCAGCTGAATCACATGTTCGATACAACTGCTGTTCAGGTCCAGTTGTTCTAATTGGTGCTGGGCAAAATAACCGATGTGCAGGTCTTTGGCCGTTTTCAGCACCCCTTTTTGTAATTCTTTTTCACCTGACATGGCCTTAATCAAAGTCGATTTACCGGCTCCATTGCGTCCCAACAAGCCAATCCGCGCACCCGCCGTGACAGAGAAATTCAAATCTTTGAATATTTTATGTTCACCATAAGCAATATCAGCATGTTCCAATTCGACAATTTGATGGCGTAAATTTTGACAAGGATAAAATTCAAAATGAAATGGGTTTTCAACTTGTGCAGCAGCGATGGTGTCCATCCTTTCCAATGCTTTCAAGCGACTCTGTGCCTGTTTGGCTTTACTGGCTTTGTAACGGAAACGATCCACATAAGACTGCATGTGAGCGATGTGCTTTTGTTGTTTTTCAAACATCGCTTGTTGTAATGCCAGTCGCTCCATGCGGGTTTTCTCAAAAGCCGAATAGTTACCGGTATACAAAGTCAGTTTTTCATGCTCAATGTGCAAAATGTGTTTCACCACGCCATCCAAGAAATCTCGATCATGGGAAATCAACACCAACGTCCCTTCATATCGTTTCAACCAATCTTGTAACCAAACCACCGCTTCTAAATCCAAGTGATTGGTCGGCTCATCCAACAACAATAAATCTGATGGGCACATCAAAGCTTGCGCCAGATTCAATCGCATACGCCAACCACCAGAGAACGATTTAACCGACTTGAGCTCTTCACCTACAGCAAAGCCCAAACCGTGTAACAAGCGCCCTGCTTTGGCGTGAGCGGCATAACCGCCAATGCTTTCCATTTCTGCATACAGCTCGCCTAACTTTTCATGTTGTTCAGCTTCTGTGGCTGTAGCCATTTTTTGTTCAACTTGACGAAACACCACATCACCATCTAGCACATAATCCAGTGCCGATTGTTCCAAGGCGGGTGTTTCTTGTTTGACATGAGCGATTTGCCAATGTTTTGGCACACTACAATCACCTTGGTCAGCATGCAGTTGATTCATCAATAATGCGAACAAGCTTGATTTGCCAGTACCATTGGCACCCGTCAAACCGACTTTCTGTCCAGGATGAATGCTCAAACTCGCTTCTTCAAACAGTATTTTGTGCCCGCGGCGCAGCGATAAATTGGTCAATTGAATCATAGCGCGACATTCTGGCTGAGCCTTGCAAGAAAATCAATTATAATCATGGCTTAGCCACAAAAGAGCTTAAGAAAATCATGATTGAAGAAAAAATAATCGGCCTGTTGTTTGTGGTCTTGGCTCTGTTTATCCTGATGGCTGTGTTTTTCTACAAATTAATGCGCCAAACAGAACAGATGAATCAATCACTCAAAGACATCGCCCAATCACAACGCATCCTGGCCAACAACCCCAAAAACTTCGAAGAAACCAAAAAGGCCAATGCGATCAAAAACAAGTCGCCTTATGATTGAATGAATAATTCAGTTGACTTAGCTCATCACTGACAACCCAAACTACCTGCTGTCATCCTGAGTGCAGCGAAGCGAAATCGAAAGGTTCATCCCTGACAACCCAAACTAGCTACTGTCATCCTATGTGCAGCGAAGCGAAACCGAAGGATTCACCCCTGACAACCCAAATTACCTACTGTCATCCTGAGTGCAGCGAAGCGAAATCGAAGGATTCACCCCTGACAACCCAAATTACCTACTGTCATCCTGAGTGCAGCGAAGCGAAATCGAAGGATTCACCCCTGACAACCCAAACTACCTACTGTCATCCTGAGTGCAGCGAAGCGAAATTGAAGGATTCACCCCTGACAATCCAAACTACCTACTGTCATCCTGAGTGCAGCGAAGCGAAACCGAAGGATCTCCCAATGGAATGATTATTCTTTATAGTTAACCTGATGTGGGCAGCCAGTATAAAGGTTACGATTTTAAGCGAAGCTTAAAGACAGCTACCGCGTCGACCCACAAGGAAGTGGGAAATGCAGAAAGTTGACTGGATCAACTTCTGTCCTGCTATCGCTGCAGACCTACATTCTTGTAGGTCAAGTGGCCTCGGAACAATCCAAATCATGGCGACCGTTGGTGAGCAACGCGAATCAGCAGTCGACTCATCAGATTCTGTGCAGAGGTTACGGTTTTAAGCAAAGCTTAAAGAAGTGGCCTCGGAACAATCCAAATCATGGCGACCGTTGGTGAGCTTCGCGAATCAGCAGTCGACTCATCAAATTCTGTGTAGAGGTTACGGTTTTAAGCGAAGCTTAAAGAAGTGGCCTCGGAACAATCCACTTAATCGAACTCTGGCTTGAGCTCTCTGCCCATCAAAGCCGACAAGGCCTCCACTGTGGTCATTTCATCGTGTACCACTTTCCAGACATGTTCGGTGATTGGCATTTCAACATGGTATTTTTGTGCCAGGCGCATCACCTCGTCGGTGGTGCCGATGCCTTCTACCACTTGACCAATGGTTTTCTTGGCCTCTTCGATGGTCTGACCACGACCCAGGGCCAAACCCATGCGACGATTTCTTGACAAGTCACCTGTAGAGGTCAAAACCAAATCGCCCAAGCCAGACAAGCCCATTAAGGTTTCTGGTTTACAACCCAAAGCCTCACCCAGGCGCATCATTTCGGCCATACCTCGAGTCATCAGTGCGGCACGGGTGTTGTCACCCAAATCCATGCCATCGGCAATTCCTGTGGCCAAAGCCAATACATTTTTCACAGCGCCACCCAATTCAGCACCCATCAAATCTTCTGAAATATAGGCTTTGAAATTATCACTGCGCAAGGCCAAACTGACTTGTTTGGCGAAATCTTGATACTTAGCGACCGATGCCACAGCCACCAGTGTGGGTTTGTTCATGGCCACATCTTTGGCGAATGAAGGACCAGTCACCAGCGCCATCGGCACTGAATCACCCAAAATTTCATCGGCCACTTCATGCAGAAAACGTCCTGTACCGGGTTCGAATCCTTTGCTGGCCCACGCCAATGGCCGTTCACCCAATAAAGGTTTAACCTGTTGCAAAATATCGCCAAAAGCATGCGATGGACACACCACCAAAACGGCATCACTTTGTTCAATGGCTTGTTGTAAATCAGCTTCAATGATTAACTTTTCTGGAAATTTGATTCCCGGAAGGTATTGTTCATTTGAACGACTTTCTTGCATGGCGTCCATGCCTGCTTTGTTTCGCCCCCAGAGAACGGTTGGCTCATTGCGCGACAGTTGCATCGCCAAAGCCGTTCCCCAGGAACCTGCACCAAGTACAGCAAATTTCATTATTGCTTGGTGCTGGTGGCTGCTTGTTCTTGAGCTTGTTGCATTTGTTGTGCGTACATTTGCTCGAAATTAACAGGTTGTAACATCAATGGTTGGAATCCACCGGTCATCACTAAATCACTGACTTGCTGACGAACGTATGGGAACAATGTGTTAGGACAGTAAACACCCAAAGTTTGGTGTAAAGCTTGTTCTGGGAAATTGTGCATGTTGAAAACACCGGCTGTACACACTTCAGCCAAGTAAGCTGTTTTTTCATTCACAGTACATGTCACAGTCGCTGTCAAAGCCACTTCAAAAGTATTGTCATCCAATTTATTGACCTTTTGATTCATGTTTAATTTGATTTCAGGTTGACCTTTTTCATTGAATATATGTGGTGCATTGGGTGTTTCAAATGAAATGTCCTTGTTGTAGATTTTTTGTAAAGACATGGTTGGTCCTTGAGTTTCAGCGTTCGCTGCTGCTTTATTTTCTTCTGTCATGATAGCTTCCTAAAATAATAAATGGATCAATGATCCTTTTGTAAGTTGTTTGATGATTTGATTGTGTGCTTGTGAGCCCAATCTACCCTGTCTTGATTTTTGCTTTGCTGTATTAAGCCTTACTGAGGGGCAGCTTATCATTCAACCATGAATTGATACCACCTTGTAAATTAAACACTTGTTCAAAACCGGCATCAGATAAATGCTGGCTGGCTTTCAATGAACTTTTGCCCACTTGGCAATAAACGATCACTGGTTTTTTCTTCAACTTGTCGATCTTGGCTTTACCCGCGGTGATGTCGTCCAAAGGCATGTTGATGGCATTGACGATATGACCTTGATCAAAAGCTTCTTTAGGCCTGACATCAATCACTTGGGCATTTTTGTGATTAACCAAACGAGTCAACTGATCCACGTTTACATTTTGGTAGGCTTTGCTTTTTTCTTTGTACAAAGAATTCAAGAATAAAAACAACACCACCAAAAACAAAACAACCATAAATGGGTGGTTGCCTGCAAACTCCATCAATTGTGACATCGCCTGTCTACCTAAAATTAAAAAAAGACAATATAAGGTATCAGCACGAAAAATCAAGTCAAAAGCTCGAAAAACCAAGGATATGTGTCATTAAGAAAAATAATCAAAGGTAAAACAGTTTTTTCTCAGCATTGAGTTTGCTAATATGACCACTTCTTATACACACCGAGAAATTTTCTGATCTGCCTGCGTTTTTTGATTTTAGTTTTGCTGTTGCTGCCACATTGCCAGTGGGTATCGGCACAAAATGATGTGGACGAAGTCGCAATCAATGAAAAGTTGAATCACATTCGTTTGCGTTTAACCGATTTGAAAAATGCCTTAAACCAAGCCGAAGGTGAAGAAGCCAAACTGATCAAGGAATTAGAAAATCAGGACCAAAAAATCAATCAACAAGGCCAGTTAATCCGGTCCATCAATGACAAAATTTCCACGGCTGAACAACAAATTGAAGTCTTGGGTCAGGAAATCAAAAATAAAAATGAAAGCATCAGTGTACAAAAATCACAAATGGCCGATTTACTGCGCCTGCATATTTTCATTAACCATGATCGCATCCTAAAAATGATGCTGTTAAACCCAAGCACCAAAAATGCAGAAATCACCCAACATCAAATCAAATACCTGCAATTTAAACTCTATGATTTGATAAAAAGCATCGCTTTACAAATCAAACAACTGGTGTTGTATCAAGGTCAAATCAGCATTCAAAAAGACGAATTGGTGCAACAACAGCAACAACTGGAACAAGAGAAGGATGTGATGTTGGAACAAAAACGCCAGCGAGCAGTGGTATTAAACGCCTTAAGAAACACCATAAAAACATACCAAACCGAAAATGAAACACTCACCAAAGACAGCGAACGACTTAATCAACTGCTGTTACAAATCACCCAGTACTTGAATGACTTGCCGGAGAATTTAGGTGAAGATGTTTCCTTTGCCAAACTCAAAGGCAGCCTTACCAAACCGTTGGATGGTACGGTGATCCGTTCATACCGTTCCCTGCGTGCTGGCTACAGTCGCTGGGACGGCATAGTGATTGGCAATGAAGCGGGTCAAAACGTTGTGGCGACGGCCTATGGCCGGGTGGCTTTTGCCGATTGGTTGCGTGGCTATGGCTTGTTGATTGTGATTGATCATGGCGATGACTACATGACTCTTTATGGCCACAATGAAACCTTGTTGGCAGAGGTAGGTGATTGGGTTCAAGCCGATCAAGTGATTGCGACTGCCGGCAACTCAGGCAACATCGACCCAAGCGGCGTGTATTTTGAAATCAGAAAAGCCGCAGACCCTACCAATCCAATTCCTTGGTTTAAGTAAATGGCCATCTTCCCACACAGCTCCCATAACCATTCACCGCCTGTAATGAACTTTGATCCCAATAAATACTGATTCAGCACGAGTTACTGAATCCAATGGCAATGCAGTTAACAGTTTGTCCATATCAGATGAAATCACTGCAAAAATTCATTCTACATTCAGTTTCGTAGGTGTAATATTGTTTTACATTGTAGAACTTTTCCTCACCACCGATAGGAGCATTAAAATGAAAAAATTAACATTACTCACTGCTTTGTTACTTTCTGGAGCTGCATTTGCTTTTAACTTTGCTTCTCCCAGCGAGCCATCAGCAAAAATCATCTTGAGTCACTCAAATGCAGCCAAGCAGATATTTCCGGTTAAATTATTGATGGTTAATGGCGAGAACATCAATGTTCGCTCTGATGCCGTGTGGTTAGCACCGGGTGAATATGAATTGCGTTTGGCCTCTTTTGTAAACAAAGACTACACCAAACAAATCATGAGTCCAAAAGAAAGGCGTGGCATCAAAGACTGGAAAAACACCATGAAAATTACAGTGGAAGCCGACAAGTCTTATTACATTGGATACGACGCTTCAAGCAATCAAACTGAAGATTGGCAACCGGTTGTCTATAAAGTGAAATAATCACCAACAGGTTTACCTCAAAAAAGGCTGTGTGGCATAAGCCCACAGCCTTTTTTATTTGTCCAATTTTATGTTGACTCACCCACAGTGGTGCAACATCAAATCAAACCATTACTCATCGCCATAAATCGCCACTTTTGATTTTTCAGTGGTTTTATACCCGCGGTACATGCCTGGCGTATTGAATACCATCACTGGCTTACCCGCAGGATCCATGCCGATGATGCCACCAGAACCACCCACCGATTTTAACTCTTCCATGATCACTTCATCCGCGGCTTGTTGTAAGGATTTGTTTTGATAACGCACCCTGGCGCAGATGTCATGAGCCACGGCATATCGAATAAAAAACTCACCATGACCGGTGGCGGATATACCACAGCTGCGGTTGTCTGCATAAGTACCGGCGCCAATCACTGGAGAATCTCCAATGCGGCCCCATGCTTTGTAAGTCATACCGCCGGTTGAGGTTCCGGCTGCCAAATTGCCTGCTTGATCCACAGCGACTGCACCCACTGTGCCAAATTTAAATTCAGCATCTAATACGTCTTGCCCAGAGGCAATCTCTGCCTTTTTGGCTTTTGTTTTGGCATCCACTTCTTGCCAAGCTTTGAACCTTGCTTCGGTATCAAAATAATCATTGTCCACTTGTGCCAATCCTTTGAGTTCAGAAAAGGTGTCTGCACCGCTGCCCGCCAACATCACATGGGGTGAATTGAGCATCACTTGTTCAGCCGCTAAAATGGGGTTTTTGGTGAAAGACACACCAGCCACAGCACCGGCTTCTAAATCACTGCCTCGCATGATGGATGCATCCAGCTCATGCTTTCCAGGTTTGGTATAAACCGCCCCTTTGCCCGCATTAAAATTGGGTGAATCTTCCATCACTTTAATGGCAGCAATGATGGCCTGGGTAGAATCACCACCCGATTCCAATACAGCATAACCAGCATCCAGGGCCGCTTGTAAAGCCTGTTTAATACTTTCTTCTTGAGCTGCCGATAATTGATCACGTTGAATGGTTCCGGCACCACCATGGATCACGATTGAAATATTTTGTTTTGCTGCCACCGCCATACCTCCAGATAAAATAACCACTAAAAACACCACTAAAATCAACTTTTTCATTTAAGCCCTCGCAAATATAAACACTTCCACTACAATAACAAAAATTCGCTTCATTTTGGCAGAAGATTACATGCAACCAACAAACCCAATCAGCACTGAACAAATCCAGATTTGGTTAAACACCCACTGTGGCATCAAAGGTCAGGTAAGCGAGTTGGTGGGTGATGTTGACCACAATTACCGCTGCCAAAGTGACACCCAGGCTTATACCGTTAAAATCGCTCATGTCAGTGATTTAAGTGAATTTGCATTTGAAACCGCATTGCTACAACACATTGCTGACAGTGCTGACCCAAGCCTCTCCTTACCGCTGCCGGTTTTAAATAAAGACGACAACTGGCTCAGTGTGGTCAGTCAACACAACGATCAACTGACTGTGATGCGGGTGCTAAAATGGGTTGAAGGCAGCCTGTGGTCTGAATACTCCCCTCATGCTGAACCACTGCTGACTCATTTGGGGCACCAAACAGCCCGTTTGAACCTCAGCTTACAACACTTCGAACACCCCGATGCCACAAGACCATTTGAATGGGATTTGGCTCAGTGCTTGTGGGTTAAAAATTATTCTGACCTTTTTACAGCCGACCAATGCATCACATTGAAACATTTCATTGGTTTATTCGAAGCACAAGAAAACAATTACCAATCATTAAGAAAACAGGTGATTCACAATGACTTGAATGACAACAATGTTTTGTTACAAACGGACGAAAAAGACCGGCCTCATGTCAATGGATTTATCGATTTTGGTGATGCCATCTGTACACAATTGATCAATGAATTGGCCATCGCTGTGGCTTATGGCATCATGCACAAAGCAGACCCTTTATTGGCAGCAGCACAAATCGTCCAAGGTTATCATCAAATCAACCCTTTACAGGATGAAGAATTGGTCCAACTGTATCAGTTGGTGGGAATGCGCTTGGTAGTGAGTGTAACCCAAGCCGCCATCGCCAAAACAAAAAACCCGGACAATGCTTATAAAACCATCAGTGAACAAGCCGCTTGGCATGTGTTGAATCTTTGGAAAAACATCCATCCCCGATTTGCCTACTACCAATTCAGAGCAGTCTGTGGGTTTTCCCCACATCCCGAGCAACAAACACTCGAGTCACACCTGCTGCAAACCAAGGTGACATTGAGCCAAATGTTTCCTGAGCACCACAACAAACCCCATGTGCATGTGGTTGATTTAAGTGTGGGCAGCACTTTACTGGGCGCGGCGGCTGAATATGAAGACCATGACCACCAAAGCTTCAAAATTGATCAGTTGCAAAAAAAAGTTCCGGATCACTTTCTGGCAGGCGGTTATTGTGAAGCACGATCATTTTACGCCTCTGATGCATTCAGCATCGAAGGCAACACCGGCAAAGAGTATCGCACCATGCACCTTGGGCTCGATGTGTGGTTACCCGCTAAAACCGCCATCCATGCACCTTTGGCTGGAAAAGTTGTTGGCTTACACAACAATGCCTTTAAAAGAGATTATGGCCCGACCATCATCTTGGCCCATGAATACACATTGGCATCTGGCAAACCCGCTCTTTTCTATACTTTGTATGGACACCTCAGTCAAACCACCTTAGAGCTACACACAGTGGGTGATGACATCCAGTCAGGTCAATTGTTGGCCTGGGTGGGCGAACCCCATGAAAATGGCGGCTGGAGTCCGCATTTACATTTTCAAATTGTTCATGATTTACTGGGCAAAATAAATGACTTTCCAGGTGCTTGTACCCCCAATCATCTGTCGGTTATGAAGGGCATTTGTCCCAACCCCAAACACCTTTTCAGTTACCTTGAACCTGCTTCAACTCAGATACAAAACAACCATAAATTAATTGAATACCGCCACAATCACTTGGGTAAATCTTTGAGCCTGGCCTATTCAGAACCCATCCAAATGTTGCGTGGTGATGATGTTTATTTGATTGACCATTTGGGCCAAAAGTACTTGGACACCTGTAACAACGTGGCTCATGTGGGACATGAACAACCACAGGTGGTGGCTGCTGGACAAGCACAAATGGCGGTGCTCAACACCAACAGTCGATATTTACATCCTGCCATTGTTGAGTTCACACAAAACTTACTTGCCACCTTACCTGCTCAATTATCGGTGGTGCACCTGGTTAACTCTGGCTCAGAAGCCAATGAATTGGCCCTGCGCATGGCCAAAGCCTTTAATGGAGGTGATGATGTGATTGCACTGGAATCAGGCTACCACGGCAACAGCAATGCCTGCATCAACATCAGTTCCTATAAATTTGATGGTAAGGGTGGACAAGGGGCACCCAACAACACTCACATTGTGCCTTTGCCCGATTCATTTCGTGGCCGTCACCGAGGTCAGTCTTGCGCATCAGCCTATGGCGCTTATGTCGATCAAATCATCGAGAAATTATCTGCTGAGAACAAACAACTGTCTGCGTTCATCGCTGAAAGTATCGTTTCTTGTGGTGGTCAAATTGAATTGCCTGCTGGTTATTTACAACAGGTTTATCAATCTGTCAGGACTGCCGGTGGGGTTTGTATTGCTGATGAAGTACAAGTGGGCTGTGGTCGCATTGGTTCGCACTTTTGGGCCTTCGAGCCACATGATGTGGTTCCTGACATCTTGACCATAGGCAAACCCATTGGCAATGGTCACCCATTGGCCGTGGTGGTTTGTACCCGAGAGGTGGCCGATCGGTTTGCCAATGGCATGGAATATTTCAATACCTTTGGCGGCAACCCAGTATCAGCCACCATAGGCAATGCCGTGTTGAACGTCATCAAACAACACCGGTTACAAGACAACGCCTTGACCACAGGCCACTTTCTTAAACAACAATTGAAACAAATGATGGCCGTCCACCCCATCATCAAGGATGTGCGCGGACAAGGCTTGTTTTTGGGTTTTGAATTGTGTGATGATGACTTGAACCCGTTACCGCAAAAAGCCAGCTACCTGGCAGATCGCATGCGTGACTTAGGGGTTTTAATCAGCACCGACGGACCTGACCACAATGTGATTAAAATCAAGCCGCCCATCTCCTTCAATAAAAACCATGCCCAAGAGCTGTTAAAACGATTGTCTCAGGTGTTTAACGAAACAGCGATGCAATGACAATCAGTAAAAACAAGCTCATAAGCCATACAGGCTGAAGTTTGTGATAGAATGCCGGGCTCAAAATAATCAGGATACAACATGCAAATCAAAAAAGATTGTGTGGTAGCCATGCACTACACATTAACCAATGACCAAGGTGAGGTTTTAGATTCATCTGAAGGTCGCGAGCCCTTGAAGTTTTTACAAGGTGCACATAACATCATCATCGGCCTGGAAAAAGCCATTGAAGGCAAGCAAGTCGGAGATGCTTTTGATGTCTCTATTGAGCCAGAAGAAGCTTATGGCGTACGTCATGAACAAATGATTCAAAAAGTACCAAAGTCGGCCTTCCAAGGTGTTGACAACCTGGAAGTGGGCATGTCATTCCAAGCAGAAACCGAACAAGGTCCAGTCCCTGTAAAAATCACCGAAGTGGTGGATGATGTGGTTACCGTTGACGGCAACCATGAATTGGCTGGTGAACGCTTACACTTTAAAGTCAGCATTGAAGAAGTCAGAGAAGCCAACAAAGAAGAAATGGAACATAACCACGCCCATTAAGCTGTTAGCTTTGCAAACGCTTCTTTTTCCTTCGGAAAAAACCGCAATTGCTTCGCAGTATAAAATGAGTTTTATCTGACAAGCTTCGCTTGCCAACCTAAAACATACTTTGTTTACTATGGAACAATAAGCCTACAGGAATGTAGGTTGCAGCTGAAGCTGTTGGCCTACATGGATGTAGGTCTGCAGTGGTGGTTCATAACATTTAATCCATCAAGTCGGCTGTATTACATGACCTGACTTCGCTCATCAACTGAAAATATAATTGGATGGCTTCTATAGCAGCCTATCAGTTTCGCTGAAAACCGCAATGGCTTCGCAGTATAATATGAGTTTTATCTGACAAGCTTCGCTTGCCAACCTAAAACATACTTTGTTTACTATGGAACAATAAGCCTACAGGAATGTAGGTTGCAGCTGAAGCTGTTGGCCTACATGGATGTAGGTCTGCAGTGGTGGTTCATAACATTTAATCCATCAAGTCGGCTGTATTACACGACCTTGCCTTCGCTCATCAACTGAAAATATAATTGGATGGCTTCTATAGCAGCCTATCAGTTTCGCAGCCTTTGATGAATTTTCAAACTTGCGCTTGGTATTCAAGCATTATCTACAACATGCAACTCATCACAAATCACAAGTGATGCCTGCAGGTTGGGTCAATCGAACATGGTTTAATTCACCACTGCCATAGCCTGAAACCGTTGAATGGTAACTGATGTCTATCTCATTGCAGCCAGGTTTGTGAGTGATTGTCACCTCTCCCCAAGATGAAAACTGGATTTCATTGCTGTTGAATTGACTGCCAAAACCAGTGGTTGCTGTCGGATACAACATGTTGGCGGTGATGGTGTTGCCATTGATGCTGGCACCAGAACCAACCAACCAAAACTGTTCGCCTGATGGGGTATAGGTATAGAAGAACACCACCGCGGTGTTGTCATCAATCACATCAATGAAAATACCCTCTCCTGATCGTTGTGGATCAAAAAACGAACCTGATCGTCCGATTTTTTCTGAGGGCTGGGTTTGTGCACAAGTCAACAAGCGTGAAAGTGTGAAAGCTTCAACCAATAAGTTTTCCAGTGGTTCCTCCATTTCTTTGTTACTTTCAAAAACCATGCGACCTGGCTTATCAGTGGCCTCACAATCAGGGAACACCAATGACATGCTGCCAACGAATTCGTTCTGAATGTTACTGGCATCAAAGGCCGCTCCAAAAGCACCGCCACTTGCCCGATACACTTCATCAATAACGATGGAATTACCCATTCGACTGCCACTGCCAACAAACCACATCAAATCAGTCTGATTTGGGTGATAAGTAAACATCGCCACCAGAGCACTGTCATCACCCAACATTTCAACATGAACCCCTTCACCATTTCTGTCGGTATCAAAATACAATCCACTTTGTGCTTCGGTTATGTCTGGGCCACCTTGGACTTCATAGTAACCCATGTCGCATTCAAACACGCCATCACCATTGGCATCTTGAGGTCGTCCCAAACCCCTGGCGTCGATATAACCACAAGGCAAATAATCAACACCATCAGGATTGTCTTGCATCATCGAGGCACCCGCATCAATCGCTGGTGAACCGGCTTTAAGTGCAATCACATCATGTTCATCCGGTAGGTTAACCATCGGATCGGTATCAGGTAAATCTGTACTTTGGTCCAAGCCACAACTGTTTTCAGTTGAAATGTTATAGCCCAATGAATGAAACGCATCGGTGCCAAAATCATTGCACAAGGCTTTTAGAATACCTGATGTCTTGTTGTTAGTACTGGTTGAAATCGCATCAAACAGATTGCCAAAAAAATTGATGGTGTCGGTTGAATCAAATATGTCTCCCCTGCCAACAACACTGTTGTTTCTGAAAGACATTCGACCCCTTGGGTTTTCAAATAACACATTGTTGCAGTCAGCAGAAAATGTGTTGTTTTCTACCGTCAAGGTTGAAAATGTGGCATTGATGGAGGAGTTTAAATTCAGGTCGCAACCAAAAACACCGGCTGAATTATCAGCAAAAACCTGATGTTTAATCACTGCCCTGGATTGTCCTTGGATGCTGATGGCTCCACCAACAGTACCCGCTCTGTTTTCTCTGAATTCACCACCAAAATCGTTTCTGTAACCAAAAGTATTTATACACATCAGTTCTGATTCACCACCCATGTAAATGGCGCCACCTTCCCCAGAAGCAAAATTATTGCGAAAGTTGGTGCCCCTACATTGCACGGTTGTCTCATCGCCAGCCAAGATGGCCCCGCCATTGCCATTCACCGAAAAGCTTTCAACATTGATAAAACCATTCATACCTAATCGACCGTGGCCCGATACCTCAAGCAATCTAAACTGAGGGGCATTGATGTCTCGCTTCAATGTGATTCTGTTTTGCGCCGCAGGCGTTGTAACGATTTGAACCACGCTAGAAATCACCGGCAAGGCATTGTCGGTTCCCATATAAGCTTCAGTGAATGTAAACGAGGTTTCTCCTGCAGGACCGGGTTGAATGAAAATTTTCGCAGCAGCCGTATTGTTATTGGCACTTTCTATGGCTGCTATCAGCCCTTGGTTGTCGCCGGCATTGACCACAAATATTTGGGTGTTGTCCTGCGCTTGAGTGCATTGAATGAAAAACATGAAAATGAAGCTGATGAAAATTTTATACATGTGTTGATCCTTTAAAATGGAAGCTACTAATGTATGCGTAAATAAGCCTTGAATCGCGCCATATTTTTGATCAAATCAATTTACTTTGCTCGTTGACTACGCATCCACTGTGGTTGGCTTATCATTATACAGAAAATCAATCAGGCATAAAAAAACCAAGAATGATGCTCAGATCTCTTGGTTTTTCAAGCATTGAAAGGTATTTGTTTACAATAACTGCGCCAATTTTTCTAAGGTGTCGGCATCATCAGATTGGCTCAACCAAAAAATGGCTTTCTTTTTGATGTTGATGCCAAAGTTCCCTCTGACAATATTAAACAAGGCTGCAGCGGATTCCTTGGCAGGTAATTGTGACAGCACAAACACTGCATTTTCTTGCTCTGCTTCTGTACCGCCGGCTTTGAGTAAATTCAACGCCGCTTTTTTGGCTTGCTGTGGGTTGTTTTGAGCCAACCAAAACAAAGCCTTTTCGCGCACTTCAGCCTCTTTATGGTCTTTAACCAATTGGACCAACAATTGATTGGCTTCATCGTTGTTGATTTGTGACAATGAAAATATGGTTTTTTCTTTGATGTTTGCACTGTCAGAGGTATTCAGCATATCAAGTAAAAAAGCAGGCAAGTCAGCCACATCATCGGCTTGACTGAGCCAAAAAATGGCGTCAAGCTGTTGTTCTTGGTCTTGGTCATGTTGGGCGATTTGTTGCAACAGTTTTACCGCGTCTTCATGTTGATTCTGACTCAAAGCAAAGTTCACTTTTCGTCTGATTTCACCCACTGGCATGTCCTGATACAATGACTTTAAATAGGCGAAGCCGTCTTGCTGCCTTTGACCCAACCAGAAAACCGCTTGCTCTGAAGTATCACCGGCATTGGCTTCGGCCAATTCAAACAAAGTGATTGCTGCCTGTTTTCCTTGGTGTAGGCTCAATGCATACAATCCACCTGTTTCATTTTTATCTTGCTCAGCCACCACCTGGTCTTTGAGCCATTGAATGCTTTGCTGACCAGAAACTCCATCCAACCAATCGATGGTTAAGCCTTTTGCGGTGACCTCACAGTAATCACCAACAGGCATGATGCGGGTAACCTTTCCTTGATTGAGGTGCACAAACACATGGATGTTTTCCGTGGTCGGGCTTTGGCTGCTGGAACCAAAACCATGCTGGGTTTTATTTAAATCACAAACGGCTTGATAACCTTGATTGAAACAACACATGGAAGCGGTATTTTCTGTCGCTGGAACGCTGTAAGCAAACCATTGATTTGCTGATTGTTGATTCACGTATGGCTGTATTTGACTGGACACTATGTTGACGTTTAAATTTTTAAAAACGGGTGCAGTTGAGTTGGACCATACAGGGCTTGTAGCCAACAGCAGTAAATATATCATTGGTTTTTTCATGTTATTCTCCGGCTGGGGTTGAGTCCTAAAGCCTCAACCCCTGTTATTATTTGAATGTTATATACACCCTCAATCTTCGATGGCATCAAGCAATGCATCAGAATCAGTGATGGCTATGGTTTGGATGATTTGTTTCTTAACTTCATGATCAGTTTCTGATTTCAAGAGCTTAATCATCACTTTGACGTTGTCTTGCATCATCAATGCTTGCAACACAGCTGCTTTGACATTGGCATTTCCTGCATTGAATCTTTCGATCAAAAAGTCTTCATCCAAGGCTTCTGAAGTCATACCAAAGGCATGAAAGAATGCCTCATCATTGGCTATACTTGGGTCTTTTCTATACAGCTCCATCAACACATCAACGGCATCCATGGCTCCCAGTTGGTGAATGATGGCTTGTTTGGTATCTGAGTCAGTCTCTAAGGCATACAGGTCACGAACTTGGCTGACCGCATCCATGGCCATCAAGGCATTCAACAAACTGTGTTTGCGTTCTTTGCTGGTCTCAGATTTAATCAAACCCACAATCAAATCAGGGTCGACATCGGTCGCTATAAAGACATTTGAAATGATGTCTTTTTCAGATGAGTCCTTGGCCTTTTGGTACAATTGAACCAAATAGTCACCCATGCCTTCATCATCAACCATGATCAACGAATGGATGGCTTGGTTTCGCACTTCTTGATTGGTTTCATGATCGATGACTTCATACAAATAGCCCGCTTCACCGGACAACGCCAAGGCTTCTAAAATGGCTCGTTTTTGATCACCACGTGACGCTTTATACATGTCTTTCAATGCGGCGGACTCACCTTTGATGCCCAGCATTTGAATCATGTAAAGACTCAAGTCTTCATCTTTTTCTTGCTTCATCAATTTCAGTAATTGAGTGCTGTCATCATGGTGAATAAAGCTTTGAATGATGGCGCCTTTGATGTCCTTACTGCTGCTTTTTTCATACAGTTTGGCCAGCTTGTTTCGACTGGCTGCACCACTTCGTAGGCTCAACATTTGAATCGCTTGGTGTTGTAATCCTTCGTTTGTTTCACTTTCAATAAAGCGAAACAAATAATCAACCACTGCTTCATGGTCGCTTAAACCCAGCAACTGAATGGCATTCATTTTGGTCCTTTCAGAGTCTGATTCCTCAAGCATTTTATACACTTTGGGCAAGGCTTTTTCAGGGTTGTTGAACATGATTTGCTGTAAGGTAAATAATTTCAACTCTTCATCCAAAGCGTCTTGATACGTGACACTTTCTCCCCCATCACCATTTTCATACAACAACACTTTGGCATCATCAACCCATTGACTGTCTGGGTAACTGCTGATCAGTTTTTCCAACAACCTTTTGGCCTGAGCCTTTTGTCTGATTTTGTAATGTGAATAAGCTTCCCAATACATGGATGCTTCCTTCAAGCGTTTATTGTTGGCTGCCTGTTGAAATGATTCAATGGCATCACGCCAATCTTTACTTTGAATGGATATTTTGCCGAATTCATAAGCTTCCTTGGCTGCCAGTTCTTTGTTATTGTCCTGATCATCTGCATAGACATTGAATTGACATAACATCAGTCCAATGATGAATGATTTTTTAATTTTGTTTAGCATGTGTCTGCTCCTAAATAATGTCGTTTTTTTGGGCCAATTGCTGTTTCATCACTTTGATTTGAAACATCAGGTCATTTGATTTTGAATCGCTGACCCAATTGGCTTGGGGTTGTTTGCCATGGGTTTGTTCTGAGGGGTTTGGTGCGCTGCCGTTGGCATATTCCAACAATATCGGCTCCAAATCTTGCAAAAGTTGACTGGTAAAATGACCCTTGTGATTGGCCAAGGCTTGTTTAAATATTCGGTTAGATGATAATAACCTTTGAGCCGTTACCTGACTGTTGTAGCTGCCATTGTCATTACTCACTTGGGTTAAAAACACCTCGCTTTGAGTCAAATGCAATTGAATGTTTTGTGCCAACAACAGTTCTTGTAATTCACTGCCGATGATTTCATTGTTTTGATTGCGACCGGTATAAAAAGCCAGTAAAACCAATGCCATGATGGTGGCAAAGCTTGCCAATGAGTACTGAGGCACCAAAAACATGTTTTTCAGCGATGGTAACCAGGCTGAAACACCTGATTTTGGTTTGACTTCTTCAGCCACCAATTTATCAGCGATTTGATGCCACAATTGTTGACCATAATCTTCAGGCAAATCATGTTGTTTCTGTTGTAGCGTTTCTATGGCATTCATGTCTGCCTCCAGTTGATCCAGCTGATCACAGCGTGCTGGTGAGCTCAAACATTGATCAATGTCTTTTTGCTGGGCTTCATTGAAATAAATCATCAGTAATTTTTCATCTTCTGTGGATTTCATGCGCTCACCTCTGTGGTTAATTGTTTGCGTAGTTTTTGTACGGCTCGGAATATGGTTTGTTTACAGGCGTTGTTTTTAATGTTCAAAACCTGAGCGGTTTCGTCAATTGAATAGCCCTGATGGTGTTTCATGGTAATCGCCAACCTTTCCACATCACTGAGGTCCGACATGGCATCACTGAGGCGGCGATTCAAATCCAATCGATCACCGGTGTCCATGCTGTGATCGGTGATTTCCCGTTGGGCACCCTCTTCATCCAAAGATTGGGCCATTTGACGGTTGGCCTTACGCAAATAGTCAATCGCACTGTTGGTGGTGATGCGCAACAACCAAGTTGAAAACTTGGCTTGTGCCTGATACCTGCCAATCGCTTGGAAAGCTTTGATAAAAGTTTCCTGGGCAATGTCTTCGGCATAACTGGCATCAGCCGTATACCTATAAGCCAATCGATTAACGGCTTGGGCATAATGTAAGACAATCAGCCGAAATGCATTCTTGTCACCTGCAGTGGCATTTTTTACCGTTTTGTCATCGATTTCGTTCATCATGTCAGCTTAAACGCAGTCTGTTTGGATTTGGTTATTATTTATTTTAAATATTTTCATTCCCATTGACAGGGATTCCTGGCTGTAGCGCAATTGTTGTACAATGGCACCATCATTCAAAGCAGTGATTCCATGCAAAAACACAACACCATCAAATGGCACCTTGGCCACAACTGGCATCAACTGCATCCCAATGTTCAACGTCGATTTAACCGCTTACCCACCGAACAGAACCCAATCATTTATCAAGGCACAATGGAAACAGTTCAGTGCTCCAAAGCAGGTTGGCTGTTTGCCTTTTTAACCAAAATAATCGGCAACCCATTGAGTCCGCATCAAGGCACAGATGTGCCCATGGAAGTCAAGCTCACCAGCCGAGAAAACCAAGCAGGGGTTTATTGGCAGCGCACATATCATTTTCTCAACCAAGCACCCTTCCAAGTCACCTCAGTAAAAAAAGATGACCATGGAAGAATGATGGAAATGGTGGGTGGTGGTTTTGGTATGTTTTTAGACGTGTTAGCGGAAAATGGCGAATTACATTTCAAAAGTACGCGATACTTCTGGAAGTTCATCCATTGGTATGTGCCTTTGCCTCATTGGTTGAGTCCTGGTAAAACACACGTCATCCATCAAGATTTGGGCGCCGGTGAATTTAGATTCACCATCACCATGAATCACAGCCTATTGGGCCAAACCTTCTACCAAACCGGTGTTTTTCATGAAGCAAACAAATAAGCAGCAACGGATTTTGGTGCTGGGCGGTTATGGCACTTTTGGTCGTCGCATCGTGAAGGCTTTATGCTCCAAAGGTTTTACCCTTTTTGTCAATGGCAGAAATAAAACCAAAGCTCAAGTTTTGCTGGAGAACATCCTCAAACAACAACCAGATGCCAAAGTCATGGACGCTTGTTTTGACGTATTTGTGGAATTGAAGACTCATCTGGAAAAAATCAAACCTGACTTGGTCATCCACTGTTGTGGTCCATTTCAAGACCAAGACACCGCCATAGCACAAACCATCATCACTGCAGGCATCCACTACATAGACCTGGCTGATGGTCGAGCGTATTGTCAAAATATACTTAAGCTCAACAGCCTGGCAGAACAAAACCAAGTAACGGCCATAACCGGCGCCAGTACGGTGCCTACCTTGTCTTCCGCCGTGTTGCTACACTTACAAAAAACCTTTCACATCAAATCGTTTGAATCCGTTCGAATCGGTATTTCGCCCGGACAAAAAACCAGCCGTGGTCTGGCCACCACCCAAGCCGTGTTGTCATATGTGGGTCAACCATTGAAACCGTGGCCAGGACTGAACAAAACCAAATTTGGCTGGCAAGACACCTATTTACAACCCTATCCTGGGATAAAAAACCGACTGATGGGCAACTGTGAAGCGGCGGATTTGGATTTGCTACATCAACACTTCCCGATTAACAAGCTGAGTTTTTCTGCCGGCATGGAAAGTAAGCTGTTACACGGTTTGATCTGGTTTTGTTCATGGATGGTAAGGCTGGGACTGCCGCTGAAATTGGCAGATCATGGGGCACGATTGTTGTCTGTCAGTCGTTGGTTTGATTTTTTGGGGGGCCACGATGGCGGCATGCATGTTGAGATCAAAGCATTGGATCATCATGGAACTCACATCAGCAAAACCTGGTATGTGATTGCAAAGCACAATGACGGACCACAGATTCCATCTATTCCAGCCATTATCTTGGCGGAAAAAATATTGAATCAAAACTTAGCCACAGGCGCCAGAAGCAGTGTCAACCAAGTCAGTCTCACAGAATACTCAGACGCGTTCCAAGGCCTGGCTATTCAAACCTTGATTCTGTGACATCGCTTTATTTGTTTCTTCTGTCCGAACTTTGCCTGCGATCTGAATTACTGTCTTCTTCGCGACTTTCAGCTCTGCGGTCAGTTTGATCACTTCTGCGATTGGCTCGTCTTCGCTCAATCGGTTCGTAACGATATGATTTTTTTGCTAACTCAAACATTTTTTAGGCCCTAATATTATTATAATTTGCTCAAACACAACACCAAGATAGATAAACTAACTATTCTCAGCTTAATTAAAAAATACCACAGATAGTCAGACTTTTCATTATATTCAGCAAAAACCGCGCAGTTTCTGACACAAAGGACCGCTTATTGATTTTTATTTTTTGTGCCCACCCCATTTGTCGACATTTTTACGGCGATCATCAATCTTCCTTCGATCATCCTTGTCAGGTTCCCAACGCACGTCGTCACGGCGGTCATTCTCAGAATTCCTGCGTTGTTTTTTCCTTTTTTCAGAACGACTTTTATCAGGCTCTTTCTTTTTGTTTTTTTTAAAAAAACCAAACATGCTTAACTACCTCATCTCTTCACTGTTTTAATTATCTGCCAAAACAGATTATACACAAATAAAATAGCATAAAATTCCTTAACTGTCTTCATTGAATGATGAAGTTTTTATATGACCAGCCTTGCCGAGACCAAAGATTAACTGAGATAAGTGTAACCATGGTGTCTTTTATTTATTAAAATAACAGCTTTTTTTAAGGATGATTTATGTGGTTTAAAAATGCTCGATTATTTCAACTCAATGAAAACTTTACTATGGATGCAGAAGCATTTTCTGACGCCCTTAAAAATGATGCATTAAAATCTTGCGCTCCCATGGAAGCCGTTTCAAAAGGCTGGGTTTCGCCTTTTGGTGAAGGCAGTGAGTTGTTCGTATTGAAGAGTGGCGATGCCATGTTGTTTACCTTAGGTATGGAAGAAAAAGTGCTGCCCGCTGCAGTGGTCAATCACCAACTGAACCAACAACTGAATTCAATCAAATCAGAAACTGGACAAAAACCAGGCCGCAAACAACAAACTGACATGAAACAACAGCTGATGCTGGAAATGTTGCCCCAAGCCTTTGTCAAACCGAAATCCGTCAGTGCTTACATCGACTTAAAATTGAATTTATTGGTGGTGGATTGCGCCAGCCAAAATGCAGCTGAGGACCTGGTTTCACAACTGCGTCAAACCCTGGGCTCTTTCAAAGCCTCGGCCTTTGGTCCATCGTCTTCGATGGCACAAGTTTTGACCCAATGGGTGTTACATGCCGAAGGGGCTGCAGGATTTCAAATCGACAATGAAATCGTATTAGAAACCTTGGATGACAACAAAGGCGTGGTTCGCGGGCGCAACATCGAACACCTGGATGATCAAATGAAACAACACATTGACAACGGCTATTTGGTGACTCAACTGGGTCTTGAATACCAACAACGTGTTGAGCTGGTTTTGGCTCATGACATGGGCATCAAAAAAATCAAGTTCACAGACATTGTTCTTGACCAATTGGATGAAGCAACCATTGAATCTGAATGGCAAATGCTGGACAGTCGATTCACCTTATTCAGTTTAGAATTAAGGGCCATGTTAAAAAGCCTGTTTGAAGTTTTCGGCAGCCCATAATGAACAGCCAATCCATTGATGTCGATTTTTGGCAAACAAAATTCGAAAGCCACATCAGTCAACTAGAAGCCGTTGACCCTGGTCACGACATCAATCACATCAAAAGGGTGGTTAAATCGGCACTGCAATTTGCCGATGAAGAAGGTGCTGACGTGGCGGTGGTATTGCCGTCGGCTTGGTTACATGACTGTGTGCAAGTGGCCAAAGACTCGCCGCTGCGATCTCAGGCGTCTCAATTGGCGGCCAAACAAGCCACCCAACTGCTGTCCTCCTGGGGTTATCCTGAACAGTACATGACAGACATAGCACACGCCATTGCCGCCCACAGTTTTTCAGCCAATATCAAATGCGAAACTTTGGCTGCCAAGGTGGTTCAAGATGCTGATCGAATGGATGCTTTGGGCGCCATTGGAATCGCCAGAACCTTTTTAGTCGGTGCCACATTTGGCAATCCCTTAACATTTCATGAAGACCCTTTTTGTTATCATAGAAAACCGGATGATCAAGCCGCCATTGTTGATCATTTTTACACCAAATTGTTGAAACTCAAAGACAGCTTTCAGACCGATGCTGCCAAAAAAGAAGCCCAACGACGACATGATTTTATGCAAGTGTTTTTAAAACAACTGGAATCTGAACTGATATAAATTGATGAACATCACCCACAAAAAAAATACCGGACGGACACTGATTTCTATGCGGTGTCTTGCGGTGTTGTGTTTAATAACCCAATCCTTGGTCTCAATGGCCAGCGTTCAGCAACAAAGACAGCTGTTCGGAAAACTTTACAGCCTAGCACTGGCTGGTCAAGAACAACAAGTCCAACAACAACGCCAGCCATTGAACGGCTACCCCATTGAACATTACTTGGACTATGCTTTGATTCAAAGCAAAATGCAGACGCTGCCTGAATCAGCCATTGCGGATTTTAAAACCAAACACCCCAACAGCCCACTTAATAAAAGATTGAAAAGTGCCTATTTAACTGCCTTGGGTAACCAGGCACAATGGCAAAAATACCTACAACACCACCAAGGCTTTGACCAAGGTAAAAAACAATGCTGGTATTTACAGGCTCGGATTAAAACCGGTCAAACCCAAGGCATTGAGCCTTTGATCCAAGCCATGTGGTTAAGTGGTTTATCGGCACCTGATGCTTGTAACCCTGCTTTCAAATGGTGGCAAGACCAAGGTCACATCAGTGAAAATTTATACCTTCAGCGCATTAAACTGGCCTATGAAAGCCGCAACAGTTCGTTGATTGAACATTTAAAAAAGAAGTTAAAACAAAAACCGTTGTGGGTAGATCAAGCTTTGTCATTGATCAAAGACCCAGCGGCAAGCTTACAACAATCGACCCAATGGCCCCCCACAACAGAAACCCAATGGTTGGTTTTTAAAACCAGCCTGTGGTTGGCCAAAAAAAAGCCCGCCACCTTACATGGGTTTTGGCCCCAAGTTAAAGCCGCTCATGCTTTGACCATGGCCCAGGTCAACCAAATTGAAAGACAGATGGCCCTGTTCGCAGCGACCGATTACGAACATTTTTCAATTGATGCGATGAAACAACTGCCCGCCGACATGAAAGACGATCAAATCAAAGCATGGATTGTTCGTTATCACCTTTTCAATCAGCAATGGCCAGATGTACTACACGCCTTGAAACAGATGTCGAAAAGACAACTTGACCAGGCCAGGTGGCAGTATTGGCTCGCAAGGGCTGAAGCCAAACTTGGCAACAAAGCAGTGGCCAAAAGCATCTTTAAGAAATTAAGCAGCCAAACCAATTACTATGGTTTCTTGGCAGCAGATCACATGAGATTGCCTTACCAGCTTTGTCATCAACCACCAGCACCAGCAACTGCTAACTTCACACCCCCGGCGGGCATCAACCGTGCCATCGAATTACACCATATTGGCTTTCTCAGTATGGCGCGCAGTGAATGGAACCTCGGTTATCGCGGCTTAAGCAAAACTGATAAACAGGCTTTGGCCAAACGGGTTCAACAAGAGGGCTGGTATGCCAAGTCCATCGCCATTATGGCCGATTTAGGACAATGGGAAAATTACCAGTTGCGCTACCCCATTGCGCATCAAAAAATCATCCAACAACACGCCAACGGTAACAAACCGATGCCGCAGTGGGTGATGGCCATCATTAAACAAGAAAGCGCCTGGACCAAAGATGCCGTATCGCATGCCAATGCCCATGGTTTGATGCAATTGTTACCCACCACCGCAAAACAACTGGGACAACAACTGGGCATCAACATCACACAAAACAATGAATTACACCAAGCGCCTCTGAACATCTTGTTAGGGGTTCAGTACCAGAAAAATTTGTACCAACAGTTTGACCATCCCTTGTTGGTGGCCGCTGC
Organism: Marinicella litoralis; assembly: GCF_002591915.1. GTDB lineage: Bacteria > Pseudomonadota > Gammaproteobacteria > Xanthomonadales > Marinicellaceae > Marinicella > Marinicella litoralis. The sequence goes on from NZ_NIHB01000001.1 coordinate 69,509, forward strand.
CTACAATGCCGGCGAACGCAAATCAATCGATTGGAGTCAGGATTTTCCTGCCTCGCCGGATGTCTGGCTTGAAACCATCCCCTACAGAGAAACCCGTGATTACATCACCAAAATTTTATCCAATGTAACCATTTATGACTGGTTGATTAACAAGCAACCAAAAAGAATCAGTCATTGGATGCCAACCATACCGATCAACCAAGCCGCCAGCCAACCATGGCCAAACGCCACCATCAGCCAACAACTCGCGACCATCCAATGTTCGCCGTAGATTTACCCAACACCGAGACTTATTTGGTCGGCGGGGCTGTCCGTGACAAGCTCTTGAACTTGCCCACCAAAGACAAAGATTATGTGGTTGTTGGCGCCACGCCAGAACAAATGTTGGAGTTAGGTTTTGTGCCAGTGGGTAAGGACTTTCCGGTTTTCTTGCACCCCGAAACCAAGGATGAATATGCCCTGGCCCGAACCGAAAGGAAAACCGCCAAGGGCTACCACGGCTTTGAATTCAACACTTCCACCGAGGTCACCCTTGAACAAGACTTGATGCGTCGCGACTTGACCATCAACGCCATGGCTATCGATGAACACGGCCAATTAATCGACCCATTTGGTGGCCAACAAGACATCAACCAAGGTGTGTTGCGACATTTATCGCCTGCATTTGCGGAAGACCCCGTGCGGGTGCTGCGGGTGGCACGATTCATGAGTCGACTCAGCCATTTGTCATTCACAGTCCACCCTGAAACCATGATCTTGATGCAACAGTTGGTTAATCAAGGAGAAATTGAAGCTTTGGTTCCAGAACGTGTTTGGCAAGAAATAAAAAACTCACTGAACCAAGTTACGCCTTCTGCCTTCTTTATGACCTTGCGTGAATGTGGGGCTTTAAAGGTATTGTTACCAGAAATTGACTGCTTGTTTGGCATTCCACAAACCAAACAATGGCACCCAGAAGTGGATACAGGGATTCATGCCATGTTGGCGATAGACCAAGCCAAAAACACAGAAAATGATGTGGCTTTTGCGGTGATGGTTCACGACCTGGGTAAAGGCATCACACCACCACACATCCTGCCCAGCCACCGTGGCCATGAGTCGGCCGGAATACCCCTGGTCAAAGCCGTTTGTAAGCGGCTCAAAGTACCCAGTCATTACAAAAAACTGGCGCTGTTGGTGTGTCAATGGCACCTCCACGCACACACCATTATGGAGCTGCGGCCAGAAACGGTTGAAAAACTGTTTTCAAGACTGGACGGCTACCGAAACCCCAAGCTGGTAGAAAAATTCATCCAAGCTTGTCAGGCTGACGCCACCGGACGATGGGGCGAAGCATTCAAGACCTATCCACAGGCAGACTACATCAGATCACTGTTCAAAGCGGCTCGTCATGTTGATAAGCAGCCGTTGTTTGAACGCGGTTATCAAGGCACCGAACTGGGCGAGCAAATTAGACAATTGCGAGTGTCTGCCATACAATCTATGAAACAAAAAATAAAACAATAAAACCATGAAAAAATCCATAACCTTGATTTGCCTGTTACTGAGCAGTTTTTCTTTATTGGCCAAACCGATTGAATACTTTCTGCCCAAAGGTGAAATGTTTGATGCCAGCATCCCATCTCCTGAAGCGGTGCTAGGGCAACCATTGGGCAAACAACACTTAAGACACGATCAAATCATCAGCTATTTAAGTATCTTGGCATCTTCAAGACCAGAAGCCAAAATGATTGATTATGGCAAAACCAATGAAGGTCGCAGGCTGGTGTTATTGGCCATCAGTTCAGCAGACAACATCCAAAACCTTGAACAGCTCAAAAGCGATCCTGATACCTTAAAAATATGGAATGGCTTCAGTGTTCATGGCAACGAATCCAGTGGTGCCAATGCATCGGTATTGTATGCTTGGTATTTATTGGCCACCAACAACCCAGCAATCAGACAAGCTTTAAAAGAGACCGTGGTATTGATTGATCCAAGCATCAACCCAGACGGGCTGGCTCGATTCACTACCTATGTAAACAACAACCGTTCCTTGACCACGGTCACCGATGACAACGACATTTCCCACGTCGAACAATGGCCCAGTGGTCGAACCAACCATTATTGGTTTGATTTAAATCGAGATTGGCTGTTATTGACCCAAACCGAATCGAAAGCCAGGTTAAGCCAGTTCCATGCTTGGCAACCTCACATTGTGACAGACCACCATGAAATGGGCGCTTCTTCTACGTTCTTTTTTCAACCGGGTGTACCCAGCAGAAAAAACCCTTTGATCAGCAACAAGAACTTGGAACTGACCAATGAACTGGCAAAATATCACGCCAAAGCCTTGGACCAAGTCGGACAATACTATTACAGCAAAGAAAGTTTTGATGATTTTTATCCTGGAAAAGGATCCACCTATCCTGACTTACAAGGCAGCATCGGTATCTTGTTCGAACAGTCACGAGCCAACGGCGGGGTGATGGATACGCGCAACGGACAACGCAGCTTAACCGATGGCATCAGAAATCAATTCTTGACGGCGCTGTCTACTTTTACTGGTGCCCAAGCCAACAAGAAAGCCTTGATTGATTACAAAAAAGACTTTTTTGAAAAGGCCATGCAAGCTGCCGGCAAATTAAGCACCAATGGCTTTGTCTTGGATGTGTCAAAAAATGCTTACGACGCTGAAAAATTGAAATCGTTTCTGACCCAACACCAAATTAAATTTGCCAATGTAGCCGCAGACAAAACCATCAAAGACCACACCTTTAAAAAGAACCAATCCTTGTACCTGACTTTAAACCAAGCACAAACCACCCTGATTCAATCCTTTTTCAATACCGACACCACATTCAATGACAACACCTTTTATGACGTGTCTGCATGGCATTTAGGCATGGCCTGGGGATTTCCGTGGGCACCGGTAACTGGTGGCATCAGCACCAACAATGAATGGCCCAGCAGCCAACCCAAAAACAGCTACCAAAAGAATGCCATCGCTTATGTCTTTGATTGGCACAGTGGCAATGCACCAGCTGCCTTAAATTACATCAGCCAACTACATGACAATGTACTGGTATCCGGCAAACCTTTGGCAGTTAATGAGGTCAAAGTTCCTGCCGGTAGTTTTATCTTACCGGTGGATGCTGATACCAATCAAGACCAGCTGTTTTCTACCCTCAGTTCAGTCACTGATGCCTTTCAGGTGCAATGGTACCCGTTGACCACGGCATTGGCCGACAGTGGGGTTGATTTAGGCTCTCCCAATGTACAAAAACTCAAACAACCCAAAGTCATGATGGTCGTTGGCAATGGGGTCAATGCCTACCAAGCTGGCAGTTTATGGCATTTATTTGACACGCAAGTCTATTTACCCATCAGTAAAGTCAGGACCGCCTACTTTAACCAAGTTGATTTGAATGAATACACCCACATCATCATGCCCAGTGGCAGTTATGAGCGGTACTTGGATGAAAAAACCAGCCAAAAACTTAATAGCTGGATCAATTCAGGCGGGCATTTAATCGGCATCCAAACAGCCGCAAATTGGATTGAAAAAAACCTCCAAAAGCCTGAAAAACAAGACCAATCAACTACCGAAAAAACACCTGCTGATAAAGCAAACAAAGACCCAAAAGAAGCGGTTGTTCGCAAAGCCTATGGTGATTACGAAAAAGAGGCCGCTGAAAAAGTATTGGGTGGCGCCATTGTTTCGGCCGATGCTGATTTAACCCATCCATTGGCATTTGGTACCCACCTCAGCAAACAACACGTCATGATGAAAGGCAAGTCGGTACTCAAGCCGACCAACCAGCCCTATGACACCCCGCTGCAAGCCACCGAAGCAGTGAAAGCCGCTGGTTTTGTTTCTGATTATTGGGTAGAGAAATTAAAGAATGCACCCTTGGTGACAGCACAAAGACAAGGACAAGGCAGCATCATTAAATTTGGTTTCAATCCGAATTTTCGGGCTTTTTGGTATGGCACCCAACGGTGGATCATCAATGCGATCTTTTTATCGGACTTGATTCGAAACACCAAATAATAATGAAGGCCATAGCCAAACTAAAAAACGGCTTTAAAGTAAAACGCAGGTACCTGAAGAGGAAGATACACACCTTTCCTCTTTGGTACCAGGAACCTGATTATATTTTCATTCATATCAACAAAACGGGAGGCAGCAGCATTGAAAAAGCATTGAACCTGCCTTTTGAACACTTGACCGCGCTTGAAAAAATACAAGAGGTTGGGACAAAAAAATGGCAAGAAAAATTCACCTTCGCCTTTGTCAGAAACCCATTTGACAAAGTGTGTTCGCATTACCGTTATCGAGTTAAAACCAATCAAACCCAATTAAAAGTCAAACCCCTCACTTTCAGTGAATGGGTTCAATTAAGTTATGGTGAACGCGACCCTGATTACTATGACAAACCCAAAATGTTCATGCCACAAACCCAGTGGCTTTGCGACAATGCAGGCCAATTGTTGGTCGATGAGGTCTACCAATTTGAGAAGCTGCATACTGATTTCGCCGAATTCTGCCAAAAACTCGAGATTTCAGATGCCCAATTGCCACACCTCAAAGCCTCACAATCTGTTGATTACAGGGCCTATTATGACGCCAACAGCAAAGCCATTATTGAGCAACGTTTTGCCTCAGATTTAGCACGTTTCAATTACCAATTTTAAATTTCAGACAAAAAAAATCCCAAACCAAAGCTGGATGGGATTAAGAGGTATAAACCGAATGTTTGAGAAATCGGTTATCGGGCACATTTGTTAAGCATTACAATAACATACGCTATATTCTTAAAGCAAGCCTTAACCTGAAAAATTTAAAATTAATTTTAACTATATTCCATAAATATTTGATTTATATACCTTTTAATGTTTTGTGAAATTTTGTCTAAATACCACTGTTTTTAACCAAAAAACCACCGAACAAAGGAATGACGGTGGTTGTCTCAAGTGTTGAACCATTCAATAACCAGCCGCATGTCCGTCTTTTCTTGACTCAGATGCACCCCAATAAACCCCGTTGGGTGCTCGCATGATCGCTTGGTAACCACCGTATGGACCATTGGCAAACTGAATGTTGTGGCCCATGCGCATCAAAGACCTGATGGTTTCATACGGATAACCCGTTTCTAAATTCAATACACCACCATCATTCATTACTTCACCTGTGGGTTCAGAAGAACCGCTGTGGTGGATTCTAGGTGCGTCACCCGCAGCTTGTATGTCCATACCGAAATCGATCATGTTGATAACGATTTGTGCATGCCCTTGTGGCTGCATCGCGCCACCCATTAAACCAAAACTCATCCAAGGTTTGTTGTCCTTGGTAACGAAGGCTGGAATGATGGTATGAAATGGTCTTTTACCGCCTTCAAACACATTGAAGTGCCCTTCCTCTAGGGAGAACATTTCACCCCGATCTTGTAAAATAAAACCCAAGCCAGGAGGCGTCATGCCTGAACCCATGCCTCGGTAATTACTTTGAATCAATGAGACCATATTGCCATCCTTATCAGCCGTGGTCAGGTATATGGTATCGCCATGCTCTAAAGCTGGATTTCCGGCAGGGTAATGTTTGCCAGCCCGTTTTAAATCAATCAATTCGGCACGCTTTTTGGCATAACTTTTTGCAATCAGTTCTGCCACTGGAATTTTGTTGTAGGCCGGATCGGCATAGTATTTCGCTCGGTCCTCAAACACCACTTTCTTGGCTTCGGTAAACAGGTGAACAAATTCAGCTGAATCATGTGCCATCTTCGACAGGTCATGCTGTTCGATGATGTTCAATATTTGCAAAGCAGCAATGCCCTGACCATTCGGCGGTAATTCCCACACATCATAGCCGCGATAATTGGTGCTGACCGGCTCAATCCATTCACCTTGATGGCTTGCCATGTCTTCATGACTTAAGAACCCGCCATTGGCTTGCATATAGCGACTGATGGTTTCAGCAATTTCACCTTTGTAAAAAGCATCACGCCCACCTTGGCTCAATGCCTTCAAAGTGTTGGCCAAACCCTGGTTTCGCCAAACCTCTCCTTCTTTCGGCGCCTTCCCATCAACAGTAAACTGCTCAGTGAAACCCGGGTACTTGCTTAACAGTGGCACCGAACGGTTCCAATAATAAGCAATCAATTGAGTGACCGGAAATCCCTTTTCAGCATATTTAATGGTCGGTTCCAGCACAGATTTCATGGGCAGCTGACCAAATCGTTCATGCAACATGAACCAGCCATCAACAGCTCCAGGGACAGACACCGGCAATGGACCATGTGATGGAATTTTGTCGTAGCCATTATCTAAAAACCATTGGCGACTGAGTGACTTGGGCGACCGTCCTGAGCCATTCAAGCCATAAAGTTTTTCGGTTTTGGCATCCCAAACTATAGCAAAAATATCACCACCCATCCCATTACCCGTGGGTTCAACCAAACCCAACATGGCATTGGCAGCAATCGCCGCATCGATGGCATTACCCCCTTGTTTCATCACATCCAGCGCCACTTGTGTGGCCAAGGGTTGAGAAGTGGCCGCCATGGCTTCGGTGGCCAAAACAGGAGAACGGGTAGCAAAAGACTTGCCTGTTACACGATCTGCTGCCTGAAGGGTCATGGAAAAAATAAGGGCGAAGAAAATGGTAAGCATAAAATTTTTCATTTTTTTGTATCTTTTGTGTTGGGAGTTCGTAAAGATTATAATCTAATTTTTCTTGATGGGCATGAATATGGTAGATCAAAGCTACAGCAGATCCGGTTTGTTAAATTTTCTGAAAGAAGCGGCGGTCACTGGCATCATGAATCCAGCGGTGGCTCGCAGCAGAAAAACGGCCGCAGAAAAATTACTTGATCATGTTTCTGCTGAAGAACGCATCAACCTTCGCATGTTGGATGTGGATGAATTGTGCTCTCGCATCCATAAACTCGAAGATTCATCCATACGCGAAGAGGCCATGAACCTCTATAATTCCCGACTGAAGTCCGCATTGGCCGATTATTTTGACTGGCTGCAGAACCCAGAGTCATTCACCTCATCGGGCAGTCACATGGCACCGGTCAAACAAGTCCAAAAACGCGATCGTGATGAGCAGAAAGCCTTGGAGTCAATTGCCTTGCACCATGCGGGAACACAAGATGACATCATCCCCATCCCCTTGCGAGAAAATTTAATAGTTTACTTACAAGGACTGCCATTGAATTTAACTGCCAAGGAAGCCACCAAGATTGTCAATGTGGTTAAGGCCTATGTGCAAAGCGATTCAGACCAAGGAACAGCCGATGAATAAATACCTGATGTATGCACCGATGGCTGTTTTTGGTTTAGCGGCTTTTCTCTTGTTTCAATATTTCATGGCACAAAACACCGAACATGCTTTTCGAGACAACTTGGTCCCTGAGCTGATTGGGTTTTGTTTGGAAGGGTTTTTCTGGATTGGCTTGTTGTCCTATTTTCAAAAATCCAGAGAGATGCAGCGCAAAAATGAATTGTGGTTGTCTTTAAGGGGTTCCTTGAGGAGCTTTCTGTCCTATTTGGACATTGGTTTTTTGGGCCAACATGCCGAACCCATGCCGTCCATCGCCTTAGAAAAAGACCCCACCATCATCACCCGTTTCATTACCCAGGTTGAAAACCATGAACTGGATATAGAGAGCATGGTGTTTTTGAAAACAACCTGCATCAACTCGCTGGCCTTGGTTCGTGATTTGGTACCGGTAGCGGCACAACTGAGTGCTGGACACATGCGTTGGTGGATAGCCATCACCGATTCCATGCGCCAATTGGCCGATTCCAGCGACCGCATCAAAATAGAAAAAAACACCTTGATACTGCTGAAAAACATCCAAGAGTTTGATGCCTTGGAATATTGATTAAACTAAAGGATAAACCATCAATGGCAACAGGCGCCCAGGGATGCTCAATGATTCAAGTGTCCCAACCTGCAAGCACCCTTGTTTGCGATAAAAGTCGGCGGCGTAAGGATCTGATTGAATCTTCAGGAAAAGGTGGTGTTTGGCACGGGCTTTTGTCACCGCATGTGAAAACAACTGTGCTCCCACGCCTTGGCCGATGAAATCTGGATCGACAAACAAAGCATCGAGCTCTGCAGTCGATGAATCAATGGCGATCAATTGATAAAAGCCCAATAGGTTCGAACCTTTGCTGGCGATAAAAGTCGGGTGTTGTTGGATGTCGTTTGCTTGGTAAGTCAGCTCTGCCTTGACTTGTTGCATGAAGGCTTCATCATAGCCCCAGTGTGCTTTGGATCGCACAGCCAAAGCACCGATGGCTGCGGCATCATGGGCTTGGGCTTGAGTAATGATTACTGACATACATGATTTTTCTGTGAAGCCATTTTATTATCAACAGCATCAGCCTAGGTATCAACCTTTAATTGCTTCACAAGGGTCAATGGCCACTGAACAGGCCATTAGTGGTTAAGGTTTGCGCCGAGCTCATTTTGCGTGTGTTTTTACGCTAAAATTCTGCGTATGGTTATACACCTATTCACCAAATTCGTTTGTCATCTCCATACCTGATCGCAAGCCCGGTAAAATATGTTGCCATAAATAATCCAGCAGCTATATGCTTGCTATCAAAAGCAAACAGCGCCAACAACCCAAATACCAGTAAAGAAAATTCTGCATAGACTTGAATTCGCCTTGATGCGACTCCAAAAAATGCAAGCCTCAGCCACCAAGGTTGCTCTTTCCAAACTTCTGATTTTTTATCTATCACTGTAATCTCCTCTGTTAGTTTTGAAATTTCAACTTCAAATACGGAGGCAAGACTTTTAAGTGTTTCTAAACTGGCCTTTTTTCCACTCTCAACCCTCTGAACAGTTCTCACATTTAAACCACAAAGTTCAGCCAAGTGTTCCTGAGACCAATTATTTTTATCTCTTAATTTTTTAACAATCATATTTGCTCCGCTTCATTCTGCGATGAAATAGTGTCATTTAGATATAGCTGTCGGCCACGACTTTATACCGACAGCAGCCAGACAATGGTATTTCTGCAACGTAGTAGCTGTGCGGCGCAAACAAAGCGCAGCGTAGTTTGCCTCCGAACGAGCGCCTTGTTAGGCATCGTTATTCATGTGAGGGACGCTGCTATTCCAGATAACACGTGCCTGCTTCCATGAACCATCAGACATCCGTTTGTAAACCCAAAGATACTTCCCAAGCTCATTTTTAGGAGGTCCACCCTGCACCTTTGAGGTCAGAATTTGTGTGAAGGTGCCACGATCAAATGCCCAATCGTCAGCTATAACAATTTCTTCGCTACTGTACTTTATCTGAATATCAAAGGCTTCAAAAAATCCTCGCATAGCACCAGTAACGTCTACAATTCCAGCGATAACCGGCATGTTCGGCCCCATCATCACAATGTCATCAGCAAAATGCTTACGCATATCTTCGACACTGCCAGCATTTTCTGCTGCTTCGGTCTCCTGTCTAGCTTTATCAATTAGAGATAGATTGGCAGAATTCTCGGATGGCTGACATGCGATCATTATCATTGTGAGAAATAATCCTGCAAAGACAAATTTAAGATTCATAATAGTACCTCCTGTCGTTAATGGTAACCAATCAGATGCCTAACAATTTATTATTAGTGCATCAGTGTCATCTATCAAGATATTGGCTTCTATTCGTGCACGCTTTTTTTTAAGGATTTATTGTAAGTCATTGATTTCTGACTTTGAAGGAAATTATTGACTGCATGATTATCAGGAAATGAGCGGATAGATGTGCACAAATGCCTTTATTTAGGCATATTACTGGCTAAACGTGCATAAAATGAAAGTTTTCGATTCCCGCATTGATTGAAATGTCCTGTTCCTATTACATCATTTCAGTGGCTTTCTTGGCATACAACGGCTGCCTTAAAGCACCTGCTGTTGATGACCGCATTATCCAGGTGCGCGTTTACTCGGTGACCACTAGACATCAACAACTTGAAAGATCGAAAGCATGGCTTCCTCCGCTCGCCTGCTGGAATGACGGGGATTGAAAGGTTTTCTGAACAATTGATACACCGATTTTGATCATTTATAGCGAGCAGTGCTTGGATTTAATGGCGTGATAAAAAAAGGGGTCTGATCAGACCCCTTGCATCAGAAAACAAAGTTGAAGATCAATGGTAGACGTGACCACCATTGACAAACCACGCCTTATTGACTTTTTGGGTGGCCAGGCCCAAACCATTTTTCTCATCCCAGGTGGCCCGGTCTAACAGTTTGATCGGCTGATCATCACCCAATGATTTGCTCAGGGCTGGTAACTGTTGATCAAGTAAATCTTGACCCGCTTTGAGCGCCACACCGACTTCAGCCACCAAAGTATCGGCTTGTTGATATTGGGTTTGGCTGGGTTTGCCATTGAATCCAACCACATCACCAAACAAAGTTCCTAACTGCTCTCGCAGCTTGGATTCGCCGGTGATCATGCCTTTTTTGGTGGCGGTGAAGCGGGCATTCAGCTGGTTATAAGCTTTTTCAAACTTTTCAACTTTAGCCTGCTGTGATGACTTCAATCCTTCCTTTTCATTCAGTTGAGTCACCACGTCTTTCAACTGGGCCAACTGAAAGGTCAAATCATTGATGGCATCATACAGCTTCATCGACAAGGCTTGTTGTGCCATGCGGTCTGCTTTGCTGTGTGACGAACGGGGATCAGGTACCAGCTCAACCGTTGAGTAGTACTTTTTCTTGCCTTTGATCAATTCCACCTTATAAGTCCCTTCAGCAACCCTGGGACCCTGGAAGCCCGGGACCAATGAAGTGGATGGTGGGAACTTCGGTGCTTTCAAACGCATCGGCCAATCCACGCGGTTGATGCCGCGTCTTTTACCAGCCACCAAAGAGGTGATGATTTGATCCTGGTCATCCAGTACATTGATTTTCATGTCACCAAACATGTGGCGTTTTTTCAAATAATAGGTAATGACCGCCACTTCTGATGGGTTTTCGCCAATGAAATCATTGCCCCCAGAAAAGCTTTGTAATGCACCACCTTCCACCATCACCGATGGCCTGGATGGCAACATCACCACATTTTCCGACAGCATTTCTTGGGTCAAAGCACGCAGTGGTGAAATGTCATCGATGATGTAAACGCCGCGTCCATGGGTGGCTAATATTACATCGTGTTCAGTCGGGTGAATGACCAAATCATGGACCGCCACTTTGGGTAAATTCTCTTTGAATCTGGCCCAAGTAGATCCTGCATCTAAACTGATGTATAAACCAAATTCGGTACCAAGGAACAACAATTCAGGGTTCACACGGTCCTGTTTCAACACCCAAGCATAACCCAAATCATCGGCGGCCAAGGCGCTCCATGATTGACCATAGTCATCGGTTCGATAAGCATAGGTCTGCATGTCACCGGTGCGGTGACCATCGAAAGTCACGAAAGCCGTGCCGGCTTGATGTGGACTGGCTGACACCCGAGACACCCAGGTTCCTTTAGGAATGCCTTTGATGTTTTTACCGACATTCTGCCAGCTTTCACCGGCATTTTTCGAGACGTGGATGATGCCATCATCCGAGCCCACCCACAACAATTGATCATCGACCAAGGATTCAGCAATGGTGTAAATGGTGGCATTGTTTTCTGCCGTTGAATTGTCGATGGTGAGTCCGCCGGTACTGGCTTGGCGCTGACGTTTGGGATCATCGGTGGTCAGGTCTGGTGAAATGGTGGTCCATGATTCACCTTGATCCATTGAGCGGTGCAGGTACTGTGAACCGTAATACAGGGTGCCCGGATTAACTTCACTGACCAACAAAGGGGTGTTCCAGTTAAATCGCAACATTTCTTCGCCGTCACCGGCCACTGGTGGGATGTTTTTAACTTCCCCAATGTGGCGGTTCAAACGCAATAATTTACCGCCTTGGTATTCAGAGTAAATGATGTTCGGGTCTTGTTTATCAACAAAAGCCCAAAAGCCATCACCCATGCCGATGGAATTCCAATCTCCTGGCTTGATGCCACCTGGAGCCCTGGAAGGCCCTTCCCAGGAACCATTGTCTTGTAGGCCGCCATACACATGGTATGGCCATTGGTCATCGTGTGACACGTGATAAAATTGACTGACGGGTAAAGTACCGACCATGCGCCAATTGCCACCTTTGTTGTAACTGATGTAAACGCCACCATCGGTGCCCAGTACCAACTGATTGGGGTTTTTGTCATTAATCCACAAAGCATGATGATCTGGGTGAACCGGAAAATTAAACCCACCGCCAAACATGGATGAAAAAGTTTCTCCACCATCTGTACTGGTCACTGTGATAAAACTTGGCTTATACACCCGCTCTGGGTCAGTGGGGTCCACTTGTAATTCGCCAAAATAAAATGGCCTCATTTGAACCATGCCAGCATCAGATTTTTTCTGCCAACTTTTACCCATGTCATCTGAACGATATAAGGCCGTACTTGCTGACTCCACAGTGGCATATACGGTGGTACTTTGTGATTTAGCAATGGCCAAAGCGATGCGGCCTTTTTCACCTTTTGGCAATCCATTACTCAGTTCTTGCCAGCTGTCGCCACCATCAACCGATCGGTACAAACCGCTGCCTTCGCCACCTGAAGTAAAGTAATCTGGGTGGCGTCTAAATTGCCACATGCCAGCATAAATGATGTTCGGATTGTGAGGATCCATTACCAAATCTGAACAACCTGTGGACTCATTCACATACAACACTTTTTCCCAATTCAAGCCTTGATCAGTGGTGCGATAAACACCCCTTTCTTTGGCATCACTCCACAGCGCGCCCGTGGCACAAACAAACACCGTATCACTGGATTGGGTGCTGACTTCAATGGCCGCAATGCGCTCGGTTTTTGCCAAGCCCAAGTGTTTCCATTTCTCACCAGAATCATCAGAAAAGTAGACCCCGTCACCCACCGAAACGGTGTTCCTGACCCAAGATTCACCCGTACCTACCCAGATGTTTTCCTGTTGATTGGGATCCACTTTGACTGCGCCAATAGATTGGTTGTGTTCATCAAAAATGGGGTCAAAACCAATCCCACCATCTTTTGATTTCCACAAGCCACCACTGGCTGTACCCACATAAATAATGGGTACATCACCAGCCGTGGCATCTAGCGCAGATATGCGGCCACTCATAACAGCAGGGCCTATAGACCTGGCTTTAAGCCCGCCGAATGTGTAAGAATCTATCTTGATGTCTTTGGCCCACAGGGTCGTGGGCAAAACAGCAGCAACAATCAGTCCACTTATCAATTTTCTCATTGGCTCAGTCCGGCTTATTCGATGGCTTCAGCGGCTTCTTTTTTCTCAGCGACTGCAGGCATTACAAATATTGAATCATCAATTTCTGTGTTAAATTCAACCTTATCAAAATTCATGCCTTGTAGGTTTGAACCATTGATTTTAACGTCCATGCTGTGCGGAATCGGCACACCGGCTTCACCCACTTCTTTGTAATCACTGAAGTAAGTTTCTGCTTCAATTTCTTGACCCATCATGCTCATTTTGGCGCGGGTCATTACTTCAAGCTTGTACTCTTGATCCAAGAACAAATGAATCACGTCACCGTTCTTTTTGGTGGCTTTGATTTCAACCACATCAGTGCCTTCAATTTCAGTCGGGCCGATTAACTCAAGCTCAATGCCTTTTTCTTTTGAGTTGATCAATGGACCTTCAATGTCAGCCTGGTCTTTGATTTGTTTTAACTCATCTTCTGACATCAATACAGCTTCGGGTTTACCCATGAAAGGCATCACTTGCCAACCAGTTACACCGTCAAAAGCTTGAATCCCTTTCATGCCTTGCACTTCAAAAGACATGTAAACTTTGTCTGGTGCTTTGACGGTAAACGTAAAAGGAAACTCCATTGGTCCTGAAGTCATTGTTCCAGTTGCTGTCATTGATTGGGTGTTTTCAATCACTTCCATGCCACCTTTAGCCTCCACATATTCGGCCAATATTTCATCTAAACTTTGTTCTGCTTGCACGGTGAATGACGAACCAACCAAACCAGCAATTAACCACAAACTGTTATTTTTCATGTTTTCTCCAATAGCTAAAAATAATTTATCAATCATTGTACTTATTTTTATGGGTTTCATCAGTGCTGTTGGTCACATTGTTACATGCATGACATGCGACCTATGTCATGACCTCAGCGTACTGCCTTATAGTAATTGGTCACTGAAAAAAACCAAGTGCTTGACTATTGTGGGTAAAGACACTTTTCAATTTGGTACCATGAAAATGAAAGTTAAATTCAACCAAGACCACAACGGTAACTCCACTTCATTGTCGTTGATTGGTTGGGGGAAACCTCAAATATATGACAAACAGAACAAACTTTAAACCGACCTACCCAGCCACCGCCTGAGTTTTCTTAAGGGTGCGGTCATTTTCCAGGAGCTTGAGTTTTCCAACTCTTGAACCCGGTTAAGCAAACGAGTTTCGTCATAACTCAACAACGCCATTTGTCGTTCGATCAGCTCAACTTGTTTGCTGGGGTTGGCGCCCAAGGTTTTGTATCGCAGCACATCGGTTTTTAATTGGTTGATTTCGATGGTCTGAGCCGTAATGGTTTTGTACAACCTGGCCAAGTGTTGGTCTCGACGAGCCACCGATGCTTTGATTTGATTGATTTCCTTATCTGTCAAAACCTTGTTAACCAAAAAATCAGGCGGTAAATGCCTTTCAACATAAATGGTTGAATGAGGGTCTATGCTTTGTTGTCTTTTGTTGGTGTAGTAATACAAAGCAAATGATTTTCTGCTCACACCCTGTTTATCATCGGGCAAACCAATCGGAGGAAAGCCGTGCCAAGAATGGTTGTGGGTTTCAAAAATAACCGCTCGGTTAAACAGCGGTATTACGCGGGTGATTTCATCTTCATCAGGATCTAATCTTGGGTTCTTATGAAACTCCAAATTGCCACCCCAAGAGGCGTCCCATTCATGGTTTAAATAAACAATTAAATTCAAACGGCGGTGGTGATTGGTGATGGGATGGTGGGTAAAATCAACATGTGGATCAAGCTCTTGACCATCTAAATTGTTGTGGGTGCCGCCGCCAATATAATGCGGGTCATAAAGCAAATCATCGATGCCAGTGATTTGAGAAATCATGGCCAAAAACTCAGGACTTTGAAACATTAAATCCAATGATCGATACGAATGACTGATTTGGCTGACCGTTTGGACCACGGCTTTTTTACCCAGTGTTTTGTTTTCATCGATCGCGTCTTTGTTGTCAAAATCTGGGAAATCATCCAACAATTTTTGACAAAATGATGTGGTGAAAAAATCGTCAATCACCACATGCTTGAAAGGCTTGGCTGTGTCAAAACTTTGTTGGATTGAATCCAGTTGATTCAGTGTGGAGTGATTGATCAATTGTTCTATCATGGTTTTAAGTGTGGATGATTAATGCTGACATTCAATAACAGACTTTGCAATGTCATCTGACAAATATTGTGCCCACAAAGCATAAACTTTTGGGCCTGGATGAAAACCATCGACTGCCGCCTGAGCCTCAGGTGGGTATCCCCTTAATGAGTGAAACATGACGCGATCTTGTCGGTCACATAATGCAATCAAGGCTGTATTAAAATCATCGGCACACTGACCCATATAGGCATTCAATGGCCACGGCAATGCTGGAAATTCCCTGACCGGTGGCAAACCAGATACATAGGTCATTTGTGGTGAAAATTTTTGATCAATCAGCTCGAGTAAATTTTGTTGTTGCTTGAGCCAGCTTTTAACCGGCACTTGTGCGGTGACGTCATTGACTCCCAAAGCCGTGATAACCACATCGTATGACTGACTGGTTTGTGACTTTAATGCTTCAATCATACCTGCTGTGGTTTGCCCGGTTTTGGCCAACATCTGATAATTCACCTGATGTGCTGGGGCAAGGTTTTTCAACAGCTGCCCCAATAAAGAAGCTTCGGCGGTTTCGGCACCAACACCGGCTGCTGAAGAATCGCCCAACAACAGCAGCTTTATGGGCTTGCCGTGGCCCAGCGACCCACTGGTTTGATCCACTGGCTCTGGTAATACAGGTGTCTTTTTACGCACCCACAGACCTTGTAATAACAACAAAGGGCCCAGCAGGTATTTATAGATCATCATGGCGGCTTACAGCGTACCAAATATTTTATCACCCGCATCACCCAAACCAGGCAAGATATACCCTTGTTCATTCAAATGACCATCTATGGCAGCGACATAAATATCCACATCAGGATGAGCCGCTTCAATTCTGGCCAATCCTTCAGGTGCGGCCACCAAAAAAATACCTTTGATCTTGCGGCAACCTGCTTTTTTGAGCAACTCCAATGTCGCCGCCAAAGTGCCGCCGGTCGCCAACATGGGGTCAATCACCAGCACATCTCGGTCTTTGATGTCAGTAACCAATTTTTCATAATAGACTTCGGCTTCCAATGTCTCTTCGTTGCGAGCAAAACCCACCACCGAAACACCGGCGCCTGGAATCACTTGTAACACACCATCTAACATCCCCAAACCAGCCCGTAAAATGGGTACCACAGAAATGTTTTTACCACTGAACTTTTCAACTTCAGTGTGCCCTGCCCAAGTTTCTATCTGGATTGTTTCGGTGGTTAAATCTCTGGTCGCTTCATAGGTCAACAACACACCAATTTCTGAAACGATGGTCCTGAAGTCTTTGACTTTTATGTTCTTCTGACGCAACAAACCGACTTTGTGTTTAACCAGAGGATGATTGATTTCGTGAACTGCCATGTTGTTTCTTATGTTTTAAAGGCAATGATTTTAACAGATGTGGCATTTAAACCATACAGACTTGTTGTTGAAGTTGGCGCGGCACTGGCAGCTGGATGACGCAAAAGTGACGTTATGGCGTAAAGCCATTAATGTTTCAATGGATGATTTAAACTGAAATGAGCACAACAATAAAAACCAAGACATGAACACAGATACGGCAAATTTTTGGCTTGTATTTAAAGTTTAAAAGTTGAAATCCGATGCTGAATTGTCTCAATTAATCAAAGACATCAACAACAAAAAACCGCTCTGAACAATCATTTTATAACCGCTAAGTCATGATTAATTACCGTTCATGCGATTGCCTATGGACGATTTTAGCCCACTGTATTTAGACTGAATAAGCACAACCAACTTATAAGGGTTGGTTGATTACATTAAATAAAATTAGACAGAGGTGGATTGTGAAAATATTGTTTTGGTTTTGTCTGGTAGGTACCACCCAAGTTTTGTTGGCTCAACCGGCATTTTTAGGCACTGAAAATGTGGCCAATGGTTTTTCATCGCCGGTCAGTGTGACCCATGCGGGCGATGGCAGTAACCGTTTGTTTGTCACCCAACAAGGTGGGCAAATCAAAGTGGTTGAAAATGGCATCCACCTGCCCACCCCTTTTTTGGACATCAGTGCCCTCATTTCCAGCGGTGGTGAACAGGGCTTATTGGGCTTGGCCTTTCATCCCAACTACAGCAACAATGGATACTTTTATGTTAATTACACCGACAACAACGGTGACACCGTGGTGGCTCGCTACACGGTATCTGATGCAGACATTAACCTCGCAAACCCCAGTTCAGCCTATATAGTTTTGACTTTTGATCAGCCTTTTGGTGCGCACAATGGCGGCGATTTACATTTCAGTCCCAACGATGGCTATTTATATATCAGTTCTGGTGATGGCAGCGGTGACCCGATGGCTTCGCAAGACATCAACAGCTTGTTGGGAAAAATACTGCGAATTGATGTCGATGGTGATGATTTTCCAGCTGATCCCAACAAAAACCATGCCATCCCACCTGACAACCCTTATGTCGGCATCAACGGTGCAGATGAAATCTGGGTCAGTGGTTTAAGAAACCCTTGGCGATTTTCATTTGATCGGCTAAACGGCGATTTATTCATTGGCGATGTGGGCGAAGACACATGGGAAGAATTCAACCATGTACCCGCAACCAGTTCAGGCGGCGAAAACTTCGGCTGGCCCTGTTTTGAAGGTGCTGATGCCTCTGGTTTGAGTGGTTGTGACCCCAATGGACCCAATGAGTTACCCTTTGCAGCTTTACAACACAATCAACCTAACAGCAATTACTGCACAGCCGTTGGCGGCTATCGCTATCGTGGCAGTGAATTTTCAGGTCTTTATGGTTGGTATTTATTTACTGATTGGTGTGATGGTACTTATTTTGTTGCCAGGCCTCTGGGCATGGCTTGGGAAATTCATGACATGGGAACACTCATCGGCGGATTTGCGGTAACCGGCATGGGAGAAGATGAAAATGGTGAACTTTATGCAGTGGCCTGGTCGGCTTTGATGAAAATCACTGGTCCCACTGAAATGGATGATGTCATCTTTATTGATGGCTTTGAGTAAGTGGTTGATTGAATCTCAGCCATCAGAGAAACCAGCGATACAACACTTGTTTCTCTGACCTGAGTCACTTTACTCGGACACGCCATCTGCTGAGTTCAAAGTCCTTTCAGCCAAATCTTCGGCTGACTTTTCTAGCCAAACTGGCCAGTACTTGTTCTTTTTTTTCATGACACTTTCTTGGTGTTTTTCATACCAAGCAAAGTCTTTATCATTTGGGCTACAGAACCTTTATCAGGCAAAACCCAATACCATATCAAGTTCCATTTTTGATGTGTTCAGATTCGAATTGATCATGAAATTTCCTAACAATCATTGACTAAATGCCCCCTGCAACGCATACTTCCAATTTTTAATTTTTCGCTGAATAATGACTGTAAAATCTATCATCAGACACGATTGGACCATTGAAGAAGTTGAACACTTGTTTGCCATGCCTTTTAACGACTTGTTGTTTGAAGCACAGCAAATTCACCGTGAAAACTTCAACCCCAATCACGTTCAAATCAGCACTTTATTAAGCATCAAAACCGGCGCTTGTCCTGAAGATTGTAATTATTGTCCACAGTCCATTCGTTATGAAACTGAAGTCAAAGCCGAGCCATTGATGGCCGTTGATACAGTGGTTGAACAAGCAAGTTTGGCCAAAGAACAAGGGGCCACTCGATTCTGCATGGGTGCAGCCTGGCGCAGCCCAAAAGACCGAGATTTGGACCAAGTGATTAAAATGGTACAAGGGGTTAAAGCACTGGGCATGGAAACCTGTTTGACTCTGGGTATGTTGTCACCGGATCAATCCAAAAAATTATCAGATGCTGGTTTAGACTACTACAACCACAACCTTGATACATCTGAAGAATATTACAAAAAAATCATCACCACCCGGAAATTTGAAATGCGCATGGACACTTTGAAAAATGTTCAAGATTCCGGCATCAATGTGTGTTCCGGTGGCATCGTAGGTATGGGTGAATCACAACGTGATCGCGGTGGTATGCTGATGGCTTTAGCCAATTTAGAAAAACACCCCGGCAGTGTACCGATTAATGCTTTGGTCCAGGTTGAAGGCACGCCCTTGCACGGCATCGATAAACTGGATGAATTGGATTTTGTCAGAACCATCGCGGTGGCTCGAATCATGATGCCACAATCCATGGTGCGATTATCGGCAGGACGCAACGACATGTCTGAGCCGGTCCAAGCCATGTGCTTCCTGGCCGGTGCCAATTCAATTTTCTACGGTGAAAAATTACTCACCACTTCGAACCCAGAAGAAAACAAAGACATGGCCTTGTTCCGTAAATTGGGCATAGAACCGATGCCCAAACGGCATTGATGTTTGGTATCGAAACACTTGAATGCCCGCTCAAGGGTTAATGTCAATCGCACAACCCTTGAGTTTCGTTTTGCATCAAAACAATTGGCATCTGACTTCAATACTGAATATCAAAATCATCGTAATAAATCACATCATCTAATAATTCAATGGCCCCTCTGTCACAACGTGCGGTCCCATTGTGATCACCATCTTGTGCCCGCATCACACCCCTTTGGTCTACTGCTTCACAGCCTATGCCAGGACCTGGAGCCGATGGATGTGCACTGTCCACCACTGGGCTAAAAAAACCTGGTCGGTAATAACGATGCCAGTTATCAGCATCCACCTTCAAAGCAGTTAATTTTGGGTCCTCAGTTAAATTGGTCGAACCACCACTGAGACAAGACGTGTCTGAAGAAATGTTCCAATTGTCTACACTCAAATCAATGATTCCATGAGAACAATCTACATTATTGAGATTAAACACTGAATTGCGAATGTTCAGCTCCGGCACGGTGGCTCCAGGATTCACTGCAACACCAAAACCCAATTGATGATTGGCTATGGTTGAATTTCTTATAAAGACATCTGCAGCCACGGCATAAATACCCGTCCTGTCATTATCAAAAACCGTGGAGTTCCTCAGGGTTAATTGGCTGCTGTCAGCTATGGCGTCATAACCGACAAAGATCGCTTCTTGTTGATCATTGTTGAAATTTAGATTTTCAAAAACAGTGGATTGTTTGATGTCGGTGGCCCCATAAATGGTCAATGCACCCCCTTGGCTAACCGCCGCATTACCGACCAATACACTGCCAACGACCTCCAATTCACTCAAAGGACTGAGGTAAATGGCACCGCCGGAATTGGCTGTATTGTCTTCAAACCAGACTTGGTTAATTTCAACCTCATTGCCGGTACTGATGTTAATGGCCCCGCCATTGCTGTCACTTGAACCATTGATTATCTTGAAACTTAAAAATGACACCAAGCCGCTGTTTGATAACACATGAAAAACCCGATCACTCAAACCATTGGCATCGACCGTTGGAAAATCTTCAATGTCTTCAACGAATGTACCAATAGCCACAGACTCAGTGATGTCTAAATCTCCAGTGACGGCGGCATTCTCATTGGAACCAGTCCGGGTCAATCGAATGGTGGCATTCCCTGGCAGTACAATGATGTCAGTTCCTGCCAGTGCATTGGCTTCCATAACCGCTGCCCGCAAAGTACAAAAACCACCTGTAGGTATATCACAAACCCCATCTCCTGGATTGTCGTCAACATGATCTTGCACGGTTAAATTAACTTGAAAAATAGCTGCCGATGTTGCGCCAGCGACCAAAAAAAGACAGGTCAGTATCAATAATTTCATTATTTACTCCTCATTGTGCCTAAGCACGCTTTAAATTCAGATTGATCAAACTTTGATCTCCATTTTCAATGGAATGAGCATCATAATGAAAAGCGACCTTGGCTTAATGATGGTTTCCTGATGATTAAATGATGGTTGGCTCATCCTGATTTGGCTAACAAAAATCTAACGAAATAAGCGTTCAATGCGGAATAAATGGTTTTTAAAAATCCTTTAAAAAATAACTTCATTCAGCACTTTAATCCCCAGAGCCGGTACAATATTAAATAACTTAAACCAATCAACATGCCTTGAACCCAGAACAACTAGCAAAACAACTGGCAAAACTCAAAGCCGATAATTTATTCCGTGAACGCATGACCCGAACTTCTAAAGTCGGGCGATATGTATCGATTGAAGGTCGCAAAATGTTGAACTTCAACAGCAACGATTATTTGGGTTTATCCAACCACCCTGCGGTAATTTTGGCAGCACATGATGCCGCCAGTAAATTTGGCTTTGGCTCGACTGGCTCGCCATTGATGTCTGGATACACTTCTATGCATCAAGAGCTAGAGTTCGCCATGGCTGACTTTCTGAACTATCCCCGTGTGCTGTTGTTTTCAGCTGGCTATTTGGCCAATTTAGGTGTGGCCCAAGCCTTATTAAAACGCAAAGATTGGTTTATTCAAGACCGTTTGAATCATGCTTCATTGATTGATGCCGCACAAATCACAGGCGCTGAACTTAAACGTTATCCACATTTAAACAACGCAAAAGCCGAGGCATTGCTGAAAGAAGACATCAATCGATTTAAACTGTGGGCCACTGAAGGTGTGTTCAGCATGGACGGTGACAGTCACGATTTGTTTTCTGCTGCATTGAGTGCGCATACATACAATGCTTTGTTGTGGGTGGATGATTGTCATGGGGTAGGCGTGATGGGTGAGAAAGGTCGAGGTGTGTTAGACACCATGGCATTGAGCGAATCTGAAGTACCTATTTTATCTGGCACTTTTGGTAAAGCCTTCGGTACTTCTGGTGCTTATGTGGCGGCATCAGACACTTTGATTGAAACCATCATTCAAAAAGCCCGCACCTATAAATACAACACTTCACTGCCGGTACCGGTGGTGGCAGCCACCTTGAAGGCATTAGAAATCATTCGCACCGAGCCTTGGCGAAGAGAAAAAATATTGGAACTGATTTATTATTTTCAAAAAGGTTGTGAACAATATGATTTGGCCGACCAGGCAAAATTCACCAACTCGCCAATCCAACCCATTGTGCTCAAAACAGAGCAAGCGGCGATGGAAAAATCGGCTTACCTTAAAGCATGTGGCATCATCACCACTGCCATCAGACCACCAACCGTACCGAAAAACCAATGTCGCTTGCGCATCACCCTTAACAGCGAACTGGAACGTGAGGACATCGATTTATTGATCCAATGTTTGATTGGTAATTATTGATGTTGAGTAAGCAAAAAAACCAGCCATTTAATGTGACTGGTTTTTTTAAGGCTGTTGAATAATGACTTAGTTATCAAACCCATCCACAAAGATCACATCAGTGCTGCAATCATTATTGATGGTACCTACACTGACAATGATGGTTTCAATGCCATCTGGATTTCTGGCTCGCGCCTGGTATGTATATGAGGTGTTACAAGCCAAACCACTTTGCACCCAACTCAATTGATTACGCCACCCTGAATCAATGCCATTACTGACATTTTGAATCAGGTATTCTGCACCCAAACCATTGCTGTTGGCATTCAAATTGATTTGAATTTGCGAATCTGAGATCAACTCAATTGAATTTACCGCTGGTGGATTGGCCAAAGTGCTGGCCATTACAGCCGGACCTTCCACCGATACATCACCATCACCATTGCGAGCTCGCGCAGTAAAAGTATATTCTGTGGCGGCCGTCAATCCATTAGATTCCCATGGCGTGTTGTTTTGCTGCCAAGCCGAAGTGGTACCTGCTTCAACATTATTAAATTGAAGACCTGAACTACCCAGTATGATATTAGGTGGTAGAACAGCGGCTGAAACCGTGATTGAATTGGTCGCAACACCACCTATCAGCACAGCTTCTGGTGTAGGTTGACTGGTATAAGAACAAGCACTTGCCGAAGGTGCTGTCACATTAAGGGAGGCGGCACTGTCTCGAGCCCATACCCTATAACAATATTCATGGTTGCTGTCTAAGGCCAAATCGGTGTAATTACGATCATTAATCCAGCCCGAGTCTGTCCCTCCAAACCCGCCTGAAGGCGCGCTGGTAAAATCATGATAGTACTGAATCGGATCATTGTGCGTATCAAATGCGGTTTGGGCCAGCATACTCAGTTGATTCAAACCGTTGTTATTAGGCAGAGATGCGAAGCCCATTGGATTGGGAGTCGGTGGGGTGTTGTCTACCCTGACATTGATACCCATGTTCCAATTAAAAGGGCCGTAATCTTCCAGATAAGAATTGTGACTGTGTTGAACTTGTAGGTTAATCCCATCTGCCACCACAGCAGCGGCTTGGATGGTGTAGGTAACCGTGGAAGTGTTGCCTCCTTTGGCAGCTGCTGAGCCCACAACTTGTGTGTCTACACCACTGATTAAGGTAAAACCAGCAGGCAAATTCAAATCGAATTCATTGTTGTGACTGGCCAAATCAGAGTCATTTCTGAGCCAAAATTGAACATCAAACACTTCATTCGGCTCTACCTCTGTAGGCCACACAGCAATCCCTTGAAATTGCGTTGGAAAATCCACTCGAGTAAAACCATCTTCAGTCGCCAAAGCATATTCTTCAGCCGCATCGCCGTTGACAAAAGTGGTAGACCAAGCATAGACTTTTACCACCACGTCGGTATCGGTTGCGCCAGCTCCCACCCTGACCTGATGCACGTTATCAATGCCATTTAAGTCAGTATCCAGTAAATTATTGTTGTCCTCTGCATAAAGCCGTAAGTTGATGTCGCTCAAACCGAAATATTCACTGGGCGCAGTATTGGGTTCATATGTCGCACTTCGGTTCCACACCAATGTCGCCCTGTCTCGACCTTCACCAAGGATGCCTTCATCACGCATGGATCCTTTATACAATTGAAAATCCCCATCGGTATTGCGTGGTGTCACTGAGTCTTTAAAGGTGTCAAACCGATGAAAATAAGCCGCAAAAGCATTCATCACACCCCAACCCACCTGAGGGTCCCACCCATCTGAATCATCTTCAATCGAAACCGATGGCAAATTCTTTTGTGCGGTATTAATCAACAGGGCTTTGACAGCCAGCTCATCAAACAAACCGGCATCATTCAAATCCATAATCACCCCCAAAACCACAGGAGCAGAAGCAGAAGTTCCAGTAAAGTTTACAAAATCAGCGGACGCGCCTTCCCAATCATTATTAGGTGCTGAAATAAACGACCCGTACGTTGAAATGTCTGGCTTTTTTCGACCATTGGCTGTTGGTCCTACTGTACTGGATGATCGCATGATGTCGTCGTCTCTGGAAACCGTATTTCGGTCATTGGCATTGCCGACAGTAATCACATTGTAGGCGCTGGCAGTATCAGAAAAAAGGGTGTTGGTAGGTCCTGAATTCCCGGCTGAAACTGTTATGGGTGTATCGGTATAACTGGCAATCACCGCGTCCAAAAATCGTCCCACATCAGTGTCGTCAAGGGAGGTAGCCCCTCCGTAACTGAGGTTCATTCCATCAATGTCATCATTGAAGGAATTGCTGGGCATCAATGAATTGGTATTATTCAAACCGCGATCAACAATTCTATACAAATCGGAATAAAACATGCTCGCGGTTCCCGAGGTATTCAAAAATCCGGCTTTTAAATTAACCAGTTTATCAACCCCATGTGACATGCCTAAATGTGAAGTGAAACCTGAACTGCCATAACTACCGACAATCCCAGCGACGGCCGTACCATGGCCTTGTAAATCATCGGTTGTATTGGCATCATCAAAAGCAGTTGAATCATTGGCTGCCACCAGGTACCACGTTTGAAAATTATTCCTTAATGGGCTGGCGCTGTTTTGCATGGCAGGATGGTTGTCATCCAAACCACTGTCGATAATCGCCGGATCATAAATACCGCCATCTGCACCCGAATCCCATAACCCCAACAAGGAAGAATCATCAGGATCAACCATCGCAGCTGCAGGCAGGACATTCAATTGACCTTCCATCATCACATCTTCAGCTATGCGCAAAACGCCAGGAATGGTCGCAATGGTTTCAACTTGGTCTAACTTGGCTTTTACCACCAATACATTGCCAGCGATTGCGCCAAATTCAACATCCACACCCATGGCGTTTAATTGTGACTTTATCGGATGTTGAAAGCGATTGATCAGGTCGCTGATTTCAGCCACTGCTTCATTCTTTATCAATAAGGATAAGGCTTCATGTTCTGTGTTCATGGCTTTCAACTCGTCTTTATAAGCCTCATCAAACACCAACATAGAAGGGTAATTCAAGGCATCGGTTGGGGCTGCTGAATCCCTTTGACCAGCAGTCTCTGCCAACAAGCCCTGCCGTTTGAATTCCAAGGCTGTAATTTCAGCATGGTGATTTTGGATGGTTTGTTTAAACACTTGTTCATGTGGAAAGTAATTCAAATAAACCATCAATCGAATTGACTCAGTGGCATTTTGGTCGTTGTTTAGCCCCCCATTGAGCTTGGCAATTTTATTTGCCAAAGCTTGATCGATGATTGACCCAGCTTGAAAAACCGGATCGAAATGAGCTTGTCCCATTTCATCGTACTCAGTCGATTCATTGTTTTTATTGGCTTTGGTTTCTTCAGACCGACCCATGGAGCCGCTCAATGCCCTGCCTTTTATCCCATCAACAGGATGGGTTAGTAAGGTCTGTACAGAATCGTTATTAGAAACATGGACGGACTCATTGGGCTGGTCCAGTGTTTGTCCGGCACCCGCCATAATAATGGCTGGTTGGAGACTCAGCATCAATAGCCAAGCTGACTTGATTTTTTGATTAATTTTAAACATCTTAATTTCCTCACACAATTTGAAATAAGCATTAATCCCTATTACAGGCTTAATCTGTGCAGCATTTCATTAACGCTTATATATAAATTCGAAATTGGACAGTGAAAGCTGACACTCAATATGAAACCAGTGAAAATTGGTTGTTGCTATTGATCTGAACTGAAAAACCAAGCGAAAAAGTTAACTACACGATAAATCATATTGAAGCAGGGATAATTTATATACCCATAAACTCTGATAACACTGTAGTGATTTTCCTACAAACCACAGTATGATGAAAAAATTCTTGTGGCAAATCACTCGACTTAAGATCACTACAACAACTAACAATTGATAGAAAGAAAAACAAGCGGCCACTGATGTTAAATCACTTTGGCCATGCACATCCTTGAATGCAAGCTGATGGCTTTGTTAAGATAAATAGGCTGAAATTTTGCTTAGCACCTATTGATGTGTATACATAGAGTGGCTGAAGCAACACGATTTTTACATATCACCAATGAGGCTGCGCAATGAAAAACTTTCAAATGACACAAACAGTTTTCCATCGGTTTACACTGTTGTTAGCGGTTATTATTCTGATGCCCTCCTCCATCAATGCCGCTTATTGGCGCACCACCCAATGGTTGGTTCAGTGCGTTGAGCCAGTGGATTGCGAACCCGCTAACTTGGTGTTTGCCGAACAATTAAGCAAAGCCAGTGTTTGGCTGCGTGATCTGGATTTCGAAGAAGCCGCGTCTTTCAACAACCTGGACCTTGGCGATGACAGCCTTAAACACTGGATTGCCAGCATATCCGATTCTCGCGTTGATCAGGAAGAACACAGTCTGGCAGGTTTTTTTGAACCCGTTGAACGTATGATCTGGTTGCGAAATGAAAACTATTTTAATCTGGGTGATGCAGGTCAATCTTATGATGACCCTTTTTTTGCTGTGGCTCATTTAAATACTTTTGTGGCTGCTCACGAGCTTTTTCATGCAGTCCAAAGTGCCGAAAATTACAGTGTTCCTTTGGATCAGCAACACAAATGGATTTCAGAAGGAACCGCCACTGCCGTGGCAATGGACTTTGCGCTTGAAACCGAACCAGAATTGGGCGCACAATTTTTAATGCGTGAGCACAAATCGCCTCTGCATCAACCCGCAAAATTTTATGACAACTACAAAACAGCCCACTTTTGGTTGTTCATTGGCAAACAGCTGAATTCAAAACCAAGAATTGCTTACCTCAATGAGTTCTTTCTTAATCACAAATTGACTGATCACTATGGTATTGCTGGCCTTGACGCCTACTTAAAACCACAGGGTGGTTTATATACATTGTTTCCGCTGTATTTGGCTGAACTGCCTGTGCTCAATGCTTTTGGACAACCTGATACCTGGCAACTGAAGCTTCCCAATAACAAACAATCCATCAGCCAATCTTTTACAGGTCGGGTCAGAAAGCTGGCTGGATCGGCGGCTCAATTAACGGTCTCTCACAGTTCAGACAAGGATGTTGAACTCAGTATAGAAATTTCAGAGAACCCCAGCGACCTTCACTTGATTATCGATGGCGCTGTACAGGCGACTCATACTGCGGGTAACCATGCCATCTATCGAGCGCAGCTAACGGCCAGGAAAAAAGACTTTTCTGTGGTCATTGCCGAAGTGGCTAAAAATGCCATTGATTCGGTTGATCGTCATTTCAAAATTAAAGTCACACTCAAGGAAATAACGGATCCCCCCTGCGGTTTTAAAGCCGTTGTCACCGGGGGTGTGCCGATGGCGGGTGTGCACCAAGGACCGGCTCGTTTTTTAGGCAATATGATGATTTTAAATGACCTGAAAACAGGTTGGGAAGCCAGGGTAGCATTGCCAGCGAAAGCCGTTGGCAAATACACCTCAAGCTTTCAAGCCGCTGCATTCAAAGTTGACCATCCGGATTGTCCAGGTTGTGTCGAATTCTGGCAAAGCGATGAGGCAGCTATGGAAATCAAGGCCTTCAATACCGATCGAAAAAATGGTTTTGTTGTTGGCAACTTTTCCGGACAGGCCAAATGGACTGGACTGGGCAGTACCGGCGAATATACGCCCTTTCAGGTCAATGTGAGTGAGTTCAGGGCTGTCGCTCGAAGTACTCGCAATAAAAGCGCATTTGAGTCATGTGTCAACCATTGGAAAAACCGCTGAGTGTCCGTGGTTGAAAACGATCTCTATTTTGACCTATACTCATAATCAAGTCATTGCCATGAGTCACTTATGCACCAGCCTTTGATCCGACCAAAAACCACCAGCAGCCAACAGCTACTTTTCAGCAAGCTTGTCTTTATCTGCATGGTGTTCACACTGCCTCAACCCGTGTTATCTGCAGAAAGCGGCCAGTCTGCCATTGAACTGGAAATCATTGGTACATCCAGGCTGGGGGAAAACAAATTAAACCGGTGGTCGGCACAACTCTTTCGTCGCGCCACAGAATTTTCTGCTGATGGATACCGTCCAAACTCGATGGCCGGACAGCCACTCAGCAGCAACCCTCCACTGACCGAATGGGAGGTGCCAGTGGATTTTTATTGGGACTTTGGTGACGGCAGCCCTGTGTTTACCACTGGTGAACGTGTGACCGCCAGCCACATCTATAAAAATGATGGGGAATTCACGTTGAAAGTTGAAGCCAGAAACATCAATGGACAATCCGTATTCGCCAGCAAACAAATCACCGTAATCAATAAAAAGCCCAACCTGAGAAGCCTCAAATCCGTTCAGTTGGATGCTGCAAACGCCAGCTATGAGTTCACTGGCAGGGTTTTGGAAGCACCTGATGATGTGGTGCACGCCGAATGGGATTTTGGTGATGGAACCCAAACCGAAGCCAGTCAGGTTTGGTTCACCAACAACGCTTGGAAGGTGGTTCATCAATTTCCGCAAGCAGGTCACTATACGATTACTTTGAGGGTTACCGATGAACAAGGTGAGTTCAGCGAAAAAAGTCTGGAATTGTACTCAGCCGGCATCATTGATTCGACCCAAGACCTGGTGTCTGAGGTTGATCCCGACATGATTGCTGGAGCAGCACAAACCAATTTTACTGCCAAAACCTCACTGTCCATCGACAGTGATTTTTCAGGCCAAATAACACCCATTACCGGTATTTACCTGAGCCCCATTAAGCAAAATGAACAATGCAGGTTCATGTTTTCTGCCTGGGATGATGCCCAATTAATGAATGTATCCATTTTCAATGACATGCCTGGTTTGCCTGAACTAGAAGGCGCCAAGTTCACTTTTCATTCGCCCTTAGTTAATTTGATATTTTTTGCTGATAAAGCGGCTTACGACCTTGCGCGCAATGGATTAATTAATGCCTATACTGGCTCAAACCTGCGTGAAAAACTGGCCCCTGCAACGACGCTTTTGTCCGATAAGGCACGTCAGGCATTGACTGAACACAGTGGATTGGACACCACCAGGGAATCCATGGAACAGCAAACTCATGTAGCTACACCACAAACCTCTCCATTCGGACTGGATAAACAACAATCATTCACTAGCCAAACAGGCGAATTGGAACTCACCTTTATTCCTTATGACAGGGCAGTGGCCAGTTTTGACTTGGTCATGATCAACACAGACCAAACCAGTCCATACCAAAGCCTGTCATTGAAGGGTGATTATGGCGTAAACCTAGCCACGGCACGCGCGGAAGGCATCATGCTATATAACCAATGTGAACCGGCTAAATTTGAAATAGAAAAGACCTACCCTGTCGCCAACAGCCAACACCAAAGCCTGAGTGAAAACTATGCACAAGTGAGGTTCAACGAAGACTACGATGTAGCCACCTTGAATCAGCAGACCTTTCAGCTGACTTATCCAAGTGCAGGCAGTGGTGAGTTGGTTCCAGTTCAGACTCAGTTGCATCGATCAAGCCAATCTGCGACATTGGTGCCCGTTGAAGATTTATGGGGTGGCGTGCGATACACCGTTAGGGTCAAGACCGGTGAACAAGGTGTACGTGGGAAAAATGGTATGCCACTCGAAGACGAAGATGGCAGCGGTTGGATCAGTTGGGATTTCACCACCCGAGTTAAGTTGATTCCCCAAGCAGGAGATGACAGCAACCTGTCTTGTCATGTTTATCAATCGGTTCGAGATGTGCCATTGATTGCGGGCAAGCGAGCCGTTTCACGCATTTATGCAAACTGGCAGGAGAACCCATTGGTCAAATCCAGTGCACAGCTCAAAGAGTTCACTGCGCGGGTTGTGATTAAAAATGTCAAAGACAATGCATGGGTTGAAGAAGGCGCTGATTTCCACCGGTTTGTGCGTCCGGATTTGTGGCCGGTATACGGCATAAAAATGGCCGAAGCCGAACACACTGCCAATGTTTTTTGGACCCCTGAAACAGCCACACCCGACGCTTTGTTGGTCGCCATGGAAGTGCCACAACAACCGGGCAGTAGTCATGCCGAAGCTTATTGGACCCAGTGCGCCACACCAATGTGGGGCCGCCAACCTGAACTCAAGGTCGACTATTATATTTTGGGGATCAATGATTGGACCGATGAGTCACTGCGTGATTATTACCTACCGCTGGTAAAGGATATAATGAAAGTAGCCAAAGAATATGCGCTCCAGCAATATCCTTTTAAGCAAGTTCACATCCGCTATGCGGGCACCATCGAACGCAGTGAATTGGCCCTTGACTGTAATAAACAATGTGCTCGTGGTTTTATTATGGCAAACCACAGTTCAACCGCTGACATAATAGTTGGATTCATGCCAATACTCAGAGATATAGAGGGTGGTTCCACCATTCATGATGTGTTCGAAGGCAACGGTCCTGGTGCCATTGTGGTAACCGTTGACGATTTGCCTGAAAGAAAGGACCGATGGATTTTTTCGGTGGTACACGAATTTGGCCACACCTTGTGGTTAAAACACTCTCCGCAAGTCGACCTCATCGAACGCAACTTTATTGTTGCCATGAGGGAAAATGCCTGGGCCAATGGCGGATATCCGATTCACTGGCACAGAGGCATTGAAGGCTTTCGCATTGATCCAGCTGGTAACAATGGTTACAACAAATCATCAATTGAAGGCAATGCCGAACACATCAACCCTGCCATATACACCGCCGGTCCTTGGCTTGAAGAATTGATGTACCCGGCCACATTGCCATACACCCAAGCTTTTATTTCACGAAACAACTACCTGCAAATAATGGAAAAACTCGATGCGCAATCTGTCGCCCCAACCGGCAGAGATGATTAACTTTCATAAGCCATTACTGTCTTTTCAGCACATCGTTGCCAAGTGAATTGTTTGCTGTGAGCCAAACCATTGGCTTGTGCTTGGGTCAACCAAGTTTCATTTTCAAGCGCAGCCCTTAAGCCCGCTTTAATGCCTTGTACATCGAGGGGATCACACAACATGGCGTGGCCGCCGGCAACCTCTTGCATCGCAGAATGGTGGCTGGTCAGTACGGCAGTGCCTGAGGCCATGGATTCAATGATGGGCAAACCAAACCCCTCATACAAGGAAGGAAAAGCCATCACTTGAGCTGCCGCATACAGGTGTTGTAAAGCCGTTTGATCGACATAACCCAAGCTGATGATTTGCCCTTTTTTAACCAGTGATTTGATGCGCTGATTAATATCTTGGTTCAACCACCCTTTTGAACCAACCAAGACCAAAGGATAAGCTGCTCTCAATGCTTTGGGTAATTGGGTATAGGCTTGCAACAACCGAGAAAGGTTTTTTCTGGGCTCGGTGGTGGCCACTGAGAGTATGAACTGCTTGTGTTTGAGCTGATGGGCTTGCAAGCTCGCTCTGGTTTCATTGGCAGAATAGGCTTTAAATCCTGCTTCAACCCCCAAAGGCGTGACATGAATCTTTGCTGCAGGATAAGCATAATGAGACATGATTTCTTGTTTGATGAATTCAGTTGGCACCATCAAAACATCGGCCTGATTCAATGTTTTGGGAATTTCTCGATCGAGAAACTGTAAACGATAATTCGGCTGGGTTTCACGGTAGTGGACAAAGGACAAGTCATGAAAAGTGGCCACTGATTTGCCGGCAAATGGCATCAGTACAAAATTGGGGCTGTGAAACACATGATCACTTAAATCACCGGTCAACTGCTTGAAATGTTTGTTTCTGCGCTTGGCATAGGCATTCAAGGCCAGACCTTTGAAAGGAATCCAAGGTCGCAGGCGGCTGATCCATTGATTGGCTTGGGCCGATTGATTGATGTCATCAATCCAATGATCCGAAGAAAAATATTTCACCGCTTCAAGACCATTTTGCAGCGGCAATTGTTTTCCCAGGTGCAAAGTGTATTGCCCTATGCCGGTCAACGGATGGGTGATGGCATCTACATTTAAAATGACTTTCAAAAGATTAAGTCTCGCGGTTAAAATAATACATGTCCTTATTCTAACAAATATGTCTTATGGCCAATCCAATTCATTTTCCCTTTCATTTAGCCATTCCAGTGAGAAACATCGCTGAATCCAAAGCTTTCTACATCGACACTTTGGGCTGTCAACCAGGTCGTTCTTCTGACCATTGGATAGATTTGGACTTATACGGTCATCAATTGGTTTGTCATTTAGATCAATCTTTGGGTGATGAAGGGAAAGTCAATTTAATCAACAACGATGTTGATGACCACGGTGTGCCCGTGCCGCATTTTGGCGTGGTTTTGGATATGCAGCGTTGGCAAGATTTGGCCGACAAACTCAAGTCAGCAGGCATAGAATTCATTATTGAACCTTACATTCGATTCAAAGACATGCCTGGCGAACAAGCCACTTTGTTCTTTCTAGACCCTTCCGGCAACGCACTGGAGTTCAAGGCATTTAAAGACATTTCACAGCTTTTTAATGCAAATTAACGACATTTAAATGGTTTCTCATATCAATGTAGTTTTAACATTAACTCCAAACCGATGGTTTGTAAACGCTTAACCTCGTCTTTCAAATCGGCTTTGATCAATGGGTGATCCAGTAACCACTCTCGATTGATTTTTAATTCAATGCTGTTGATTTTCCAGTGAAATAATTCTATCGGTACCGGTTCAAAATGTCGGTTTCGTGCAAACACCACCGACAGACGCATGATCACCAACAGTGGGATCACCACTTCATACTGGCGTGGGGTTAAGGTGGCCAAGGCCGATTTGCTGATTTTACGCCGGTGTAAACGCACCAAAGTGGCCATCACCAATTTTTGTTGGTTTGAAAAACCCGGCATGTCAGCATGTTGAATCACATAAGCGCCAATTTTATGGTATTGACTGTGCGCAATAGATAGGCCAATTTCATGCAATTTAATCGCACCATTCAATAAAGCAAGTATGCGTTTCTTTATTTTTATATTTAACTTGGCATACAAGTCTTCACTGTGTCGCTGGACATTCTCAGCTTGAACCGTGTCCACGGTAAATTGTTCACACAGTTTTCTGATGCTGCGTTTGGTGACTGAAATGTGTTTGGGCCCATCCAACATTTCATAAATCAAACCTTCTCTCAAGGCGCCACCCGAGACATCCATTTGTTCCAGTGAAAACGCTTTCATCAAAGCATAAACTATCGCCAAACCACCAATAAAAACTGGACGTCGCTCCTCACTTAAGCCATTGAGTTGGTTCAATTGATCAATATGACCCAGTTCAATACAACGTTGTTTCAATTGCTCAACACCTTGCAGCGTGATGCCAGAAGGCGCCCATTGGTTCATTTCCAAAATTCCAGCGGTGGCCCTCATGGTGCCCGAAGCACCCACACTGTGTTTCCAACCCGAGGCTTTGAACGACTGAATAAATGGATTGAGTTCCTGTAAAGCATGAATCACCGCCCGTTTCCAATTGGCTTCATCAATAACGCCTTGTTTGAAG
Source organism: Marinicella litoralis (assembly GCF_002591915.1). Classification (GTDB taxonomy): domain Bacteria; phylum Pseudomonadota; class Gammaproteobacteria; order Xanthomonadales; family Marinicellaceae; genus Marinicella; species Marinicella litoralis. The sequence goes on from NZ_NIHB01000001.1 coordinate 103,497, forward strand.
TATTTCTTGGTGTAACTGACACAACCCATATACAAACTTTCACGCTTTTCAGGTTTCATGCCATCGCCAATGATTAACTCGGTGCTGCCGCCACCGATGTCCATAACCAACTTCCTGGCTGGGTTGTCACTGGTGGACTGAGCCACGCCCAAGTACAACATACGTGCTTCTTCACGACCCGAAATGATTTCAATTTCGTGACCTAAAATTTGTTCTGCTTGGGCAATGAATTCTCTGGAGTTTTTAGCCACACGCAGGGTATTGGTGCCGACGATGCGAATGTGACTGTCTGGAATGTTTTGAATCCGTTCAGACATTGACTGTAGCGATTCATAGGCTTTGGCCAAGTATTCGGGAGAGATGTTTTTGTGATCGTCTAAACCAGCCGCTAAGCGAACCATGTGTTTAACTGAATCGATTGGAAATATTTGGCCCGATTTAAATTGAGCCACCAACAAATGGAATGAGTTGGAACCCAAGTCGATGGCGGCAAAATGATGTCGGTGTGTATTTGGCATTGGTTGATTGTAACCAATGCCAATTATATTGTGTTCAGAATTATCGCTTCATTGAAGTGAAAAATTCTTCATTGGTTTTGGTGTCTTTTAATTTATCCAACAAAAATTCAATCGCTTGAATGTCATCCATCGGATTCAATATTTTGCGTAAGATATGGGCTTTTTGTAAAAAGTCAGGATCGACAATCAAATCCTCTCTTCTGGTACCAGACTTGTTGATGTTCATTGCTGGCCAAATGCGTTTTTCAGCTGCCCTGCGGTCCAAATGCACTTCCATATTACCGGTGCCTTTAAACTCTTCAAAAATCACTTCATCCATCTTCGAACCGGTTTCAACCAAACCTGTTGCCAGGATGGTTAAACTGCCACCTTCTTCAACATTTCGAGCGGCGCCAAAGAATTTCTTTGGACGGTGCAATGCATTGGCATCAACACCACCGGTCAGAATTTTTCCTGATGCCGGAGTGACGGTGTTATAAGCTCGTGCCAATCGCGTGATCGAATCCAACAAGATGATCACATCTTGTTTGTGCTCCACCAATCTTTTGGCTCTTTCAATCACCATATCAGCCACTTGAACGTGGCGAGTCGCCGGCTCATCAAAGGTTGAAGCAATCACTTCGCCTTTTACGGTACGCTGCATATCGGTGACCTCTTCCGGTCTTTCATCAATCAACAACACAAACAATTTGGCTTCTGGGTTATTTAACGCGATCGAAGTTGCAATGTTTTGCAAGATCATGGTCTTACCTGCTTTGGGTGGCGATACAATCAAGCCGCGTTGACCTTTGCCTATGGGCGATACCAAATCAATGATTCGGGTGGTTAAATCTTCTCTAGAACCATCACCACGTTCCATCTTTAATTGCTCAGTGGCAAATAAAGGCGTTAAATTTTCAAATATGATTTTACCTTTGGTGTTTTCAGGTGGCTCATAGTTGATGCTGTTAACTTGTAACAATGCAAAATACCGTTCTGAATCTTTCGGTGGTCTGATTTTGCCGACAATGGTGTCACCGGTTTGCAAGCCAAAACGACGGATTTGACTGGGTGAAACATATATGTCATCTGGTCCTGCTTGGTATGAACCTTCTGGGGCCCTTAAAAAGCCGAAGCCATCAGGCAGTACTTCCAGTACACCATCACCAAAAATGTCTTCTCCTTTTTTGGCATGTTTCTTTAAGATCGAAAAGATCATTTGTTGTTTGTGAACACGAGACCGAGTTTCAACACCGGACTTTTTGGCAATGTCTGTCAACTCGGTAGTCGACATTTGTTTGAGTTCAGATAGATTCATATTGTATTTTTGAGGCAGAATGCCTGTTAGGTGGTTTTTGATTAAATAAAGTTAAAAAATTCCCTTAATATCGGCTTTGGTCCGCAAAGATTTCAGCCATTGGTTTTAATATTTAGGATTTGTGCTTTCGACAAAAGGCTTGTCGGATTTGATTCCGTATAAACTAACATGGAAGTTTGATACTGTCCAGTCTGAAAATAAAAAAACGCCTGAATCGACTGAAATTCAAGCGTTATTCTTTGATTAAGCGGTGTGTTTACTTAAAAAGTCTAATAATTGACCTTTAGAAACGGCGCCAACATGCTGATCAATGACTTCACCATTTTTAAACAACATCAATGTTGGGATGCCACGAATGGCCATCTTAACGGCAGTCTCTTTGTTGTCTTCGATGTTTAATTTTGCGACCTTAACCTGGCCATCTAATTCATCGGCTACTTCTTCCAAAATGGGTGCAATCATGCGACAAGGTCCACACCATTCTGCCCAATAGTCCACCAATACAGGTACTTCAGAATTGGTGATGTCTTCAAATGTGGCGTCAGTGGCCTTGATAATGTTTTCGCTCATAGCTTATTCTCCATATTAACCTTTGGTCAAAGGTCGGGTTATTATTTGATTGCCTATATTGGGGCAGTTATCATTGGTTTCAATCCTGAGATTGTCTCAATGACTCTTTTCATTCAAGAATTCGCAAGAACTCTTGCATATTAATGACAGTTATTTGATGGTCTGCCAATGATAATATTTCATTTTTTTTCAACTTTGTGAAAGTTCGACTCAAGGTTTCTTCTGCCAGGCCCAAGTAATTGGCCAAATCACGCTGGGACACTTGAAAAGGAAATTGACTGGCAGAAAAGCCACGTGAAAAATACAAATCAGACACGTCTTTGACAAAACTAACTAACTTTTGTTTGGCGTTGTATTCACTGTGAGTGATTTCATATTGGATGATTTTTTCACTCATCATTTTCATCACCCTGTTTTGGATGTCCTTGTGTTTCATCGCCAATTCTTGCAAAGGATAAAACGGAATCACACAGTAAGAGCCTGAACTGACTGCTTTGATCGTGGTTTTGTATTTTCCTTGGTGGATGCCATCAAACCCCATCACTTGACCTGCGATAAACAAGTCAACAATCCGCTCATCTCCTTGTGCGGTGAGGTATACCGACTTGAACATGCCTGAATGAACTGTGTATAAATTTTGGAATTTACTCCCTGCCTTAAATACCGTTTGGTTTTTTTCAATCTTGATGTGTGAGTCAATGATGCTTTCAATCGCATCTATTTCAGCTGAATCAATTCGTACCCTTCGGTTATCAACTATATGAGTACATAACTCACAATCTCCACAGTTGCTGGTTTTGTTGTTTTGTAAATTTTGCTTGGTATTTAACATATAAGTCAGGGATTTTTATCTAAACAGCCTAATCTTGACATTAATCAATTATGGCCTTGTTAAGCCTTCATTATAATTCAAGCCAATCACTAAATGGGCAAATATGCATTGATAATATGATTGATTTTAACGATAAGGTGGTCAAGCAATTCACCATCGCAACGATTTTTTGGGGCATTGTTGGCATGTTGGTGGGCGTATTGATCGCCGCACAACTTGCATGGCCGGCATTGAATTTTGATATTCCATGGCTGACTTACAGTCGATTGCGACCCTTACATACCAATGCAGTAATATTCGCTTTTGGTGGGAATGCTTTATTGGGAACTTCACTGTATGTGGCCCAAAGAACCTGCCAAGTAAAACTGTTTTCTGACCGACTGGCTAGCCTCACATTTTGGGGGTACCAATTGGTGATAGTTGGCGCAGTGTTGACCTTGCCTTTTGGGTTCACACAAAGCAAAGAATATGCCGAGCTGATATGGCCGTTGGACGTCTTATTAACCGTGGTATGGATTTTGTATGCCATCACTTACTTTGGCACCATAGCCACTCGTACGGTCAAACACATTTATGTTGCCAACTGGTTTTATTCAGCCTTTATTATCACCATTGCGTTGTTACACATCGTCAATAATTTGGCCATTCCCGTAAATTGGCACCTGTCATACCCCGTTTTTTCTGGTGCGGTTGATGCGTTGACCCAATGGTGGTATGGACACAATGCAGTGGGCTTTTTCCTTACCGCAGGTTTCTTGGGGATGATGTATTACTTTGTACCGAAACAAGCGGGTCGTCCAGTCTATTCTTACCGCCTTTCCATTGTACATTTCTGGGCCTTGGTCTCTACTTATATGTGGGCCGGTCCTCATCATTTGCAATACACTTCATTACCTGATTGGGCACAATCTTTGGGCATGGTTTTCTCGTTGATCTTATTGGCGCCTTCTTGGGGTGGCATGATCAACGGCATGATGACTTTATCTGGGGCTTGGGATAAATTGCGTTCAGATCCAATCATTAAAATGATGATAGTGGCCTTGTCATTTTATGGCATGAGTACTTTTGAAGGCCCCATGATGTCAATCAAGACGGTGAATGCTTTGTCTCACTATACCGACTGGGGTATTGGACATGTGCATTCGGGGGCTTTGGGTTGGGTGGCCTTGATGACCATGGCTTCGATGTACACCTTGGTGCCCAGATTGTGGCATCGAGCGGGTATGTACAGTACTCACTTGATTAACGTGCATTTTTGGATTGCCACTTTGGGTATTGTTCTGTACATCGCTTCGATGTGGATTGCTGGTGTGATGCAAGGTTTGATGTGGCGCGCAGTGGATGCCAATGGTTCATTGGTATACAGCCATGTTGAAAGCATTGAAGCCACTTACCCTTACTATGTGATCAGGTTAATCGGTGGTTTGTTGTTCTTGACTGGGGCTGTGATCCAGGCTTACAACACCTGGAAGACCATCAAAGGACACCAATCGACAACAGCACAAGGGACTGAGGTTGTAGGAGCAAGCGCATGAACAAGCATGACAAAATTGAAAAAAATATCGGACTGTTGGGTGTATTGGTGGCAATAGTCATCAGTTTTTCAGGCATCATTGAAATTGTGCCTTTGATGTCGCAGGCCAGTGTGGTTGAGCCCGTCGAAGGTTTAAAACCGCGCAATCCATTGGAGTTGGCGGGTCAAAATATATATGTGGCCGAAGGCTGTTATGGCTGTCACTCTCAACAAATCAGGCCATTCGTCGATGAAACCTTGCGCTATGGACATTACTCCTTGGCCGGTGAGTCGGTTTATGACCGCCCACATCAGTGGGGCTCTAAACGCACCGGGCCAGATTTGGCTCGAGTGGGTGGCCGCTACTCCAATGAATGGCATGAAATTCATTTGATTGATCCTCGTGCGGTGGTGCCCACTTCTAATATGCCAGGTTATCCATGGTTGGCTGATACGCCCGTTGATGTTGAACAAACCGTGGCCAGTATGAAAGTATTGAAAAAATTAGGTCATCCCTATTCAGACGATGAAATTGCCAATGCAGCGGCCAGTTTGACTGACAAAACCCAACTGGATGCCTTGGTTGCCTATTTACAAAACCTAGGTATTGCCATGCCTAAGAGTTACCAATAAGGAGGTCGATATGATCAGCGGAATTTATACTGGACTCATGTTGGTGGTGTTTTTGGGCATCGTCGCATGGGCTTGGAGCAGACACAACAAAGCCACTTTTGAAGAATTGTCACACATGGCACTCAAAGATGACGATCAAATAAACCATCAATCAGAACAGCAAACTGAGGAGAAAAGCCATGAGTGATTTTTGGCATTGGACTGTAATCATTGTCGTGACTGGGCACATAGTGGCGTATCTGTGGTTGTTATTCGCTACGGCAAAAAAGAAAGTCGATAAGCGCGAAGACAACACCACTGGACATGTGTGGGATGAAGATTTAACCGAATTGGATCACCCAATGCCGCGATGGTGGTTGTGGTTGTTTGTCATCACCATAGTTTTTGCTGTGATTTATTTATACCAATACCCTGGATTGGGTAATTATAAAGGCAGTAAAGAATGGACCTCGATCAATCGATTTGAAACCAATTACGCCGCAGTCAGCGATGCCAGGGATAAATCATTTGCTGGCTTTATCAACAAACCTATTGATGCGTTGATTCAGGACGACCAAGCCATGTTGATTGGTCAACGCATTTTTGCCAATCATTGTGCACAATGCCATGCTTCCGATGCACAGGGTAATGTGGGATTCCCCAATCTGACCGATGCTGATTGGAATTGGGGTGGAGAACACAGTGACATCGTCGCCAGCATAAGCAATGGGCGCATGGGTGTGATGCCCGCTTTTGCTCCAGCTTTAGGAGAAGCAGGTACCCAGCAAGTAGCGGCTTATGTCAGAAGCCTGTCAGGCATCGAACACGATGCCACACTGGCTGCTGAGGGCGCGACCAAATTCGGTATGTTTTGTGCGGCCTGTCACGGTGCTGATGCCCAAGGTCAAAAGTTATTTGGCGCCCCCAATCTAACTGATGACATTTGGTTATATGGCTCCGATGGAATCATTGAAACAGCCCTGTATGAAGGCTTGAGTGGGAACATGCCTTCGCAGCAAGGCATTTTGGATGAAAATCGCATCAAGCTGGTGGCGGCTTACGTCTATTCATTGAGCAAACAATAAGGCTGCTATAGAACCATGACAACTCAACCCATCGAAAACAACCAAGCATTTAATCAACGCCAATTAAAACGCATCTTCTGGCGGCGCATGGCCACTGTTTTGTGGGTGTCGTTTTTTACTGCCGGCGTACAGTCAATGGTGTTTTTTGCTTTGTTTGATCCTGCTTATTTAGGTCAATTATCTGTTTTTGCTGCTGAAATCTCACGACTACAGGGCTACGCTCTGGGTTTTGTTTTTTTCTGGGCTTTTACATTTTCTGCCGCTTTATTCAGTGGGTTGGTGCTGGCCTTGCCCAGAACCCGTTTAGCCAAACGCAACCCCAACGGCTGAGACTAAACCATGTCTAAACAAGAAACCAAGCCCATTGAACTGAGCTTATACAAAGCCCATGAAAAAGTTTATCCACGTGAAGTGAAAGGCCGTTTTCAATTCAAACGCAAATTGGCAGTTTGGGTGTTACTTGGCTTATTTTACTTGTTGCCTTGGATAAGTTGGGCCGGTGAACAGGCCATCCTGTTTGACTTACCACAAAGGCGATTTCATATTTTCTCATTGACCTTGTGGCCTCAAGATTTTATATTTTTGGCATTGATGTTGATCATTGCCGCCTTTGCATTGTTTTTCTTTACGGCTTTGGCTGGACGACTGTGGTGTGGCTTTGCGTGTCCACAAACGGTTTGGACCGAAGTGTTTATTTGGTTAGAACAACTGACCGAAGGCAACCGCCATAAACGCATGAAACTGGACAAAGCACCATGGTCCACTGAAAAGGTTCTCAGGAAATTCAGCAAACAGTTTTTATGGATCACTTTTGCTTTGTGGACCGGATTTACTTTCGTTGGCTTTTTCACTCCAGTCAAAGAGTTGGCCGCGCATGTTTGGCAATGGACCTTGGGACCGTGGGAAAGTTTTTGGCTGTTCTTTTATTCCTTAGCCACTTATGGCAATGCAGGCTATCTGCGTGAACAAGTGTGCTTGTATATGTGCCCCTATGCTCGCTTCCAAAGCGCCATGTTCGACCAAGAAACCTTGATCATTTCATACGATGAACAACGTGGAGAGCCCAGGATGCGTGGCAAACACCGGCGTGAGGCAGATGCCCCAGGTGATTGTATCGATTGCACCCTGTGTGTACAGGTCTGTCCCACTGGAATCGACATCCGTGACGGACTGCAGTATGAATGTATTGCTTGTGCGGCTTGTATTGATGCCTGTGATGATGTGATGGAAAAAAGCGGCATGCCCAAAGGATTGATTAAATACACCACCGAAAATGCTTTGGTCGGGAAACCAACACACCTGGTGCGACCACGAACCCTCATTTACTTCATCATCCTGATGACTTTGGTGTCATCTTTTGGTATTGCTTTGGTCAAGCGCAGTTCAATTGACATGAATGTCATCCACGACCGAAACAGTTTTTACCGGGTGGTGAATGCCAACACCATAGAAAATGTGTACACTTTAAAAGTAATGAACAAAGGCGAATCCATGACTCGATACCAGGTGAGTGCCAGTGGCATCGAAGGATTGACTGTGGTGTTGGGATTAAACCAAACCATCATTGAAGCCGAGCCTGGTCAATTGGTTACGGTACCGATTAAAATTCAAGCGGATAAAAAATGGGCCAATAAAAAAATTCACACCATCGAAGTCAGCGTGGTAAAAACCAATGATGACAGCGACCAAGCCACAGAAAAAGTTAAATATTTCGGATACGACAAATGAATAATAAAGCCAAAGAAAAAACATATAAAAACCTGCCTTGGTATAAATACCCTTGGGTTTGGTTCATGCTGTCATTACCAGCCAGTGCCGTAGTGGCGGGTCTATATACGGTTTATATTGCCCATCAAAATGCCCCGCAAGTCATCTCTAAACAAAACAAATTTCAAGTCGAACAAGACTGATCATGACCAGCTGCTTTCACTGCGGTGAAATGGTTCCCAAGGGCTGTGAACTGACGGCCCAAATAGCTGGGCAAGCCCAACCCATGTGTTGTATAGGCTGTCAAGCCGTGGCTGTCTTTTTGAATGACAACGACCATGCGATGTTTTATCAGTATCGCCAGCACCAATTCCCCGCTGAACAAGTCGAAAGTACCGGCCACAGCAATCAATGGCAACATCTAGATGCAGTTGAAGTATTCAGCCAAATTGTTCGACCAAATCCCACAGGCTCAAGTCAGGTCACAATTAAAGTCGATGGCATGTATTGCAGTGCTTGTGGTTGGTTATTACAAAAAGTGTTGCTCAACCGAACAGGGGTCTTAGATTTGCGCATCAATAGCGTCACGCAAAACATGCAAATTGATTTTGACCCTTCACAGATTAAGCTCAGTGACATTTTTAACCAAATTCAACAACTGGGTTACCAACCATTACAACAAAACAGTTCAGAAAGTCCAAACGATGGCAGCCGCAAAGATCAATTAAAAAAGATTGCGGTCGCTGGTTTTGGCATGATGTTTATCATGACGCTGGCGGTGCCCTTGTATTCACCCGATCAATTCACCGTGGCTCCACACATCCAACGTTTTTTTCTGATGATCAGTTTGTTGGTGGCCACTGGAATCTATTTTTATTCGGGTAAAAGCTTTATCCGCAATGCCATACGTGACATCAGAAACAGACACTTGGGCATGGATGTTCCGGTGGCCCTGTCGATCAGTTTGGCATATTTTGTCAGTCTGTATTTTAGTTTTATCCAACAAGGCCATGTGTATTTTGACTCGATGGCCATGTTCATATTTTTCTTGTTACTTGGCCGTTATGTGGAGTCACAAGTTCGGCACCAAGGGATGAATGTTCGCGAATCTTTATTCGCACTGGTGCCCATCAGCGCACAACGGTTGGTCAACAGCAAAGACCTGACTGCACAAACAACCGAAACAGTACCATTGAATCAGATAGTCAAAGGTGATCATATACTGATCAAAGCCGGTGAGGTCATTCCATGTGATGGTCAAGTCTTACAGGGGTCAGGCTCAGTTAATGAGGCCATTTTAACCGGTGAATCTGCACTGGTGGACAAACAGCCGGGTGATGTCATTTATGCCGGTGCTCGATTAAGCAGCGGCCAATTGATAAGCGTCACAACAGTCAACAACCAAGACAGTTTTTTAGCCAAACTGGCTGATTTAATGGAGTTGGCACAGAGTAAAAAACCAGCCACTTTACAATCAGTTGATCAGCTTGCCAGTTATTTCGTGTCGGTGGTTTTACTTTTGGCTTTAGGCACTGCCATTTGGTATGGTTTGCAACAACCAGATGCCTTGATGATTGCTGTGTTGTCTGTGTTGATTGCCACTTGCCCTTGCGCCTTGTCATTGGCCACACCAACTGCTTTGACTGCCGCGGGGGTTCATTTATTGCGGCAGGGTGTGTTGGTCAATAACACAGGTGCCATCACCCAGTTAAATAAAATAAAACATTGGTATTTTGATAAAACTGGCACCTTGACCACAAACACATTATCGATAAAAAACACCCACAAACTGTCAACTCACAGTGAGCAATCATTGGCGGCGATAACAGCTGGTTTACAAAAAATCAGTAACCACCCCATTGCCTCGGCTTTTAAACACCATCAACCCTCAGAAGTGACGGATGCCAAACAAGTTACTGGGTACGGCGTCAGTGGCATAATAGCGAGTCAAACTGAACAACAGCAATGGTTTATGGGCAGTGCTGCATGGTTAAAAAGCTTGTCAATTGAGCTGCCAGAAATCAACAATGATGCCGGCTTAACTCAAGTTTATCTGGTCTGTGAAAAAGACCTGGTGGCAATTTATGAATTACAGGTTCCCATCAGAACCGGGGTTAATGCCTTACTTAAAAGTTTAACTAAGCAAGGTAAAAATTTGACCATGATCAGTGGCGACCAGCCCGCTACGGTGGCCACTTGGGCTGAACAACTGGCCATTGAACATTATTTTGGCGGTCTTAAGGCCGAAGACAAAATTCAACACATTGCCAAGCAACAACAATTGGGCAATGCCTGTGTGATGGTGGGAGATGGTGTTAATGATGCACCAGTCTTGGCACAAGCTGATGTTTCAATCAGTTTAAAACAAGGGGCTTATTTGGCCCATGCGGCCTCTGACATGATTGTCTTGGGGAAATCTTTGGCACCCATCGAACAAGCACTTACAGTTTCCGCCAAAACCAATGCCATCATCAAGCAGAACCTAAGCTGGTCATTGGTTTATAATCTCAGTGTGACACCGATTGCCATGATGGGATTGTTGGCACCTTGGATGGCTGCCATTGGCATGTCATTAAGCTCTTTATTGGTGGTGTTAAATTCACGCCGCTTGTTATGAATAAAGTCGACATTGGGTCGCAGGATTGATACAAATGAACATGGTTTTTGTTTTGGTTTTATTGAGTTTGGTATTGGCCGGCGTGGCCGTCTGGGCTTTGATTTGGGCCATCAATAAAAAGCAGTTTGATGATTTAGACAGCCCGGCTTACTCCATCCTAGATGATGACAACGAACCCTTTAATCACCCAAAAGTCAAATCAACCGATCCAAACGAACCCAAAACCTGAGTCATGTTGTCTGCCCTCACACCCTTATTGATTGGTTTTTTTTCTGGCTTTCACTGCATTGCCATGTGTGGTGGTCTGTGCGCAGCCATTTGCCAAAAACAAAACAGCCAACAAATCGTTTTGACCAATTTAGGCAGGGTATTCACTTATGCCCTATTGGGTGCTTTGTTTGCTGGTCTGATACAAGGTGCCAGTATCCAACTCGAACTGGGCGCTTTGGGTTGGTTGCTTCGACTCTTGATGGGTACCCTATTAATCACCGCTGGTTTGGTCATTATTTTTAAGGACAAGGCCAAGTGGTTGTTGATTCAAAAACCATTGCCTTTTTGGCCTGTTGTGGCCAACAAGCTGAAGACCATTCAGCACAGTAACAGCACCCCAGCTGCCTTTTTCAAAGGCATGCTTTGGGGCTTGATTCCTTGTGGCCTGTTGTATGGCATGTTAATCATTGCCGCAACCACTGCCGACGTCTTTCGAGGCGCCAGTTTCATGTTGTTTTTTGGCTTAGGCACTTTGTTGCCTTTGCTGGTTTCGCAAGTATTCATTAAAAAGATCCTTGCCAGCCAAAAAGGCCATTGGCTCAGGGCTGTATCCGGTGGTTTCGTGTTGATTTTGGGACTATGGATTGCGCTTTCACCGTGGTTTGCTCACCGATTAATTCCAGATGACAATGTGTTTTTTACAGAATTGAATGCTGTTTTATCACTTTGTATACCTTAAAAAATTAAGTTTCACAATTCATCCACAATTGATGGTTAGAATGATTGAACTTTAAGCCCACATTGTGGTTTAAACTAAATCATACTTTTGACACATACATTTGCTGCCAAAAAACACTAACCTAAACCATCGTTAACGGGACTGCATCAAGGATGTTGGAATTAAATAAAATATCTAAAATTTACCAAACACAAGGTGAAACCATCACTGCATTGGACCAGGTGGATTTAACCATCGCTGAAGGTGAGTTCGTGGCCATTATGGGCAGGTCGGGTTCAGGCAAGTCGACCATGCTCAATATTCTGGGTTGTATGGACAAGCCCACCAGTGGCCAGTACCAACTGGCCAACCAAGATGTCAGTTCATTGGATGATGATGCCTTGTCAAAAATTCGCAATGACCTGATTGGGTTTGTGTTTCAAGGGTTTCACTTGTTACCACGATTGAGTGCATTGGAAAATGTCATGGTTCCCTTGCGATTCGCTTCACCTGAAAAACAGCAGGGTGGTGAACAACGAGCCATTGATTTACTGCAGCAAGTGGGGTTGGGTGATCGCATGCACCACATGTCCAATGAAATGTCAGGTGGCCAAATTCAAAGGGTTGCCATTGCACGATCGCTGATAAACCAGCCTGCTGTTTTATTGGCTGATGAGCCAACGGGAAACTTGGACAGTTCCATTTCTCAACAAATCATCGACCTATTGATTTCCTTGAATCAAGCCGGTCAAACCATAGTGATGGTCACGCATGAACCAGACATCGCTGAAAATGCTGGTCGCACCATTCACTTCTTAGACGGGAAGATAGTCACATGAAAAAGACCGTAATATTGCTACTCATCATTTTTAGCTGTACCTGCCAAGCAGAAATGTTTACCGGTATGGTCGAGTCCAGCCAAACCCAAGTGGTTAACATGCCGCAAGTCAGGGGTTGGCAAGCAAAAATAAGCGAAATGACAGAAGAAGGTACTTTCGTCGAACCAGGCGATTTTTTGGTGCGGATCGATGGCAGCGAACTCGACAGCACCATTGAAAGCAAAACCGAACAATTAGATGTGTTCAAAGCCAGCGCCAAGCGTGACATGATCCAAATTCAAATTGATCTAAACAATGCCAAACTGGCCCATGAAAAAGCCCAGGTGGCGCGCAAAGTGGCCCAACTCAAAGCCGACGTACCGGTTGATTTCATTGGTGAGCTTGAGTACAAGGAACGGCAATTGACCTTAAAAAAATCCATCAAGACTTTGGATGAGTCTAAAAATGAGTTGGCCGCCATTGAACAAAAACAACGTGAAAAGAAAATTGAAATAGAATTGGGCACAGAACAAAAAGAAAAAGACTTGGCTTATTGGAAGAACCAACTGGATTCGATGACCATCCATGCCAATCAATCGGGTTATGTCATTTATGCTTCACACCCTTGGACGGGTAGTAAATATCAAACCGGCGACCAAGCCAACAGCGGAATGGAAATCCTCAAAGTTTCAAAAAAACAGAACATGAAAGTCAAAGCCTGGGTCAATGCCATTGACATCCCCAATATCGCAGAAGGTAAAAAAGTCAGTGTTTCTTTTGATGCACTGCCCAATGCCCAGGTTGATGGACAAATCACGTCAGTGTCATCGGGCGGTCGAGACAAAAAAGATTGGGGCGATGGCTTATATTATGAAGTCGAAATCGGCTTAAACGATGCTGACAACATTCCCTTATTACCGGGCATGAGTGCCCTGATTATCCTGAGCGAGGGCTAAAATGAAACCATTATTAATCATGCTGCTGCTGTTCAGCATCCACAACAAAACCCATGCAGCAGATTTTGCTGCCAACGGTGAACTCAAAGCCGTCGAAACCGACAGTTATTCCCCGCCGAAAGTACGTCGTATTTGGCAATACACCATTGCTTTTATGGCACCAGATGGCAGCCAAGTTAACCCAGGCCAACCTGTTTTGATGTTTAAAACGGACCAGCTCAAAGAGCGTTTGATGGACCGACAAGGCGAGTTGAATGTCAAAAAATCAGAATTAAAAAACACCGAAGTGGGTAAAGTAGAAACCCTGCAGAATAAAGATTTGGCGATTGAAGAGAAAAAAATGTTGTTGGACAAGGCCCAACGCAAAGCAGAGTTACCCAGCAGTGTGATTGCTCAAAATGAATACCAAGAAAATCAGTTGAACTACGAGCTGGCAAAATTAGAATACCAGCATGCCATTGATGACCGGCGATTGAATGAAGAACGGTTAAAAACGGAGATTCAAATTTTAGATGCCAATATCGCCAAATTAACGGCCGAAGTTGAAGAGTTAAATAACTCAATCAAAAGCATGCGCATCATGTCAAAGCGCAAAGGTATTGTGATGCACCAAACAGATCACAACAACAACAAGTTTGCCATCGGAGATTCTGTTTGGGGTGGTGCCAGGGTCACTGAAGTGGCTGATTTAGACCAAATCATTGCCAAATTAGAAATCAAAGAAAACGACATGTCACGTGTTGCTGAGGGACAAAAAGTCAAATTTGTTCTGGACGCCTACCCTGACCTTGAATTCAATGGCGTGATTGAATCTTTATCAAAAGTTGTGCGCACCAAATCAAAAAATCAACCGTCTAAAATTTTAGATGCAGAAGTGTCGATTGATGATTTGAATTTGGACATCATGCGCCCAGGCATGAGTATCAAAGCCACCATTTTGGCAGAGGCCTCATGAACAAAATAATTCCAACAACCTGCCTCACATTTCTTTTATTATCTTGTGGCAATGAAGAAAAACTCAGCACCCCTGTGATTCAAGTGGTTGAAGACAAGGTGTTGTTTGAAATTCATGCCGAGGGTGAACTGGAAGCGGTTAAATCCACTCCAATCACCGCACCGGCCACTTCCAGAAGACCGCAAACATTGGCTTGGATCAAACCGCAATTTTCTCCAGTAAAGGCAGGTGAAGTGGTGGCCAAGTTTGATGGCTCAACGTTTCAAATTGAAGTGGACGAAACCAGCTTTGAAATCCAAAAACTCATGTATTCCATGCTGGCTAAAGACCGCGAAATTGACAACAGTAAATTCAGTTTTGGTGCAGAAGCGCAAGTGATTGATTATGAATACGACTTGGCCAAACAATTCAACATTGACGACCCCTTGTTATATACCAAGATAGAAATGATTGAAGCCGGGGACAATGAAGAATTCTTGAAAGCCAAAGCCGACCACATCGATAAGGTCGAGGAAAATTTTGAAGAAAAATCGCAAACCGAGAAAGCCGTGTTGGAAAGTTCAAAACAGGTTCAAGTGGCCAAGCTAGAGATGAACAATGCCAGCTTGAGCGCCCTGGAGGTGATTGCGCCTCATGATGGATTGTTTGTATTGGAACCCAGTTGGGACGGCTCTTTACCCGAGCCTGGCAAATCTATTTTTCCTGGTGGAAAGCTGGCTTCTTTACCAGATTTGAGTCTGATGCAAGCCAAAGTCTATGTGCCGGAAGTTGAAGCCATAGGCATCAAAGAAGGCATCGCCGTTAAAGTCACATTACATGCTTTTTCTGACACCACATTTGATGGCACAGTCAGCTCAATCAGCAAAACAGCCCAGCCCAAAGAACGTGACAACCCCGTTAAGTATTTCACTGTATTGGTGGCTTTGGATGTCAGCAACAACGAACAACTTAAACCAGGTCAAAGACTGGATGCCAGCATTCATGTGGTGGAACAAGCGCGTGGCATGGTGGTTCCCATCCAAACCGTGTTTCGTGAACAAAACAGCACTTGGGTGTACCTACAAAAGGGTGATCAATTCACCCAACAACCCATCACCACAGGTTTTTGTAGTTCCAGTTTATGCACCATAGAAAAAGGCTTGAATGATGGTGATGTCATTGCCTTAAGCCAACCCTATAAATCAACCACTGAGGCTGCTTTATGAATGCTTTAACCATCAACCTGCGTCATGCCATCTCGGAAATGTTACACCACAAATTGCGCACTTTATTGACCTTACTGGGTATGGTTTTTGGCGTTGGTGCAGTGATTGCGATGCTCAGCATCGGTGAAGGCGCGAAAGCCGAAGCCACTCGCCTGATTGAAAAAATGGGCTTGCGCAATTTGGTGATAGAGGAAAAAGTCTTTGATCAGGAAACCTTGAAAGAAATTCGTGAAGACACTTTGGGTTTAACTGTCAACGATGTCCGTGCCTTACAGGAAAGTTTACCCTTCGTAGAAAAAACTTGTGGTGAAAAAACCCTGAAAACCTGGAGCCTGTTCTCAGTCAATGCCAATTCAGATGGTGCGGTCAAAGCCGTCTCGCCCAGTTGTTTTGAAATGTCAAATTTAGAAGTTTCGGCCGGTCGATTATTCAACACCGAAGACAACAGTGACTTTAATCAAGTGGCAGTGATCGGATCAGAAGTGGCCACCCAATTATTTCCTGATGGCAACGCCCTTGGACAGCGCATCAAAATCAATCACCTGTGGGTTGAAGTCATAGGTATCCTGCGTAAAGACGAATTATCCAAAGATGAAATTCAAGGTATTAAATTAGGTGCTGAACACAATCAAATTTTTATTCCGGTGGAAACCGCCTTCAAGCGCTTAAAATCTGAAACTTTAGAAAGTCAATTAGACACCATTCGAGTTGGCTTGGATGAATCCATCAAACCGCAAGTCGCTTCTGTCGCCATCGATCGACTGCTGAAACGTCGACATGGCAACATCGATGACTATCAAATCGTGGTGCCAGCTTCGCTACTTAATCAACAAAACCAAACCCAACAAATCTTTACCATTGTGATGTCGAGTATTGCGGGCATATCCCTGTTGGTGGGTGGTATTGGCATCATGAACATCATGCTGGCCACGGTGTTAGAACGTACCAAGGAAATCGGTTTGTTACGCGCCTTAGGTGCCAGAAAAGCCGACATCAAAAATCAGTTCCTGATTGAAAGTGCCACCATCGCTGCGGTGGGAGCCGTACTGGGAATCATCATGGGCATCGTGCTGTCCTTTATCATTCAGTCCTTTGCCAATTGGCCGGTTGAATGGAGTATATTTTCCATCATTTTGGCGGTGGGTGTTTGTTTGATAACGGGTGTAGCCTTTGGTTATTATCCCGCCAAACAAGCAGCAGAACTGGACCCCATACAGGCACTGCAAAAGAATTAATCCATGCAATACAAGGACAGTACTGGACCGATCGATACAGCCAAAAAAACCCTCAAAGTCAACCATGCCGGTGAATTTTGAGCCATCAATATATACAGAGCACAGTTGTTGTCCAAGGTTTTCATGCCTGACATGAAAACCATGCTGAATGATTTTATGGTCGATAAACAACGCCATTTGAATATTTTCTGGCAGGAAATCCAAACGCGCCAAGGAATCACGTGCAAAAGCTACTGGTTGTGCGGTGTGGGTGGTTACTTCATGGGTTTTTTTCAGCCAGTCTTGGACGCTAAGGCATCATGGCCTGTACCTGGGCTGTAGAGTCTGTGGTGGTAAGCCGCCACTTAAAAGAACAACTGATTTATCTGAAAAATTCTCACGATAAACGTGCATTTGAAGCAGTGAGTTCTATCCCTGAAGATGAAGAAAACCACCGCGATACTGGGGGGGCTCTGGGTGGGAAAAACAGGCTGTTTAAGCCCATCAGATTACTCATCAGCTTATTCACTGAAACCATCATCCGTTTCGGCATGCGCTGAAAAAACAGTCCGCTTGTTATTCGCATTTTAGCAACAGCCCCTCCCCTCAAAGATTACAACAACATAGAATATTTGATTCATTGATGTCAAAACATCAAATAATTATACAATCAAAAAAATGCTTCACAAAACAACTGTTAATCTGATAGTATACTTCGTAGACGGTGAGAACGTTGATTTCACACCCAAATAAGTTAACATCAATAGTCAGCCAAACAACTAATAAAAGGATTTATCATGAGAAAAAATATACTGCTAGGCCACATCAAAAACTTGTTATTGGGAGGCTTATTTGTGGGAACTGCGAACGTAGCAGCAGCCAATACAACAGTTCAAAACGCGATTGACATAAACCCAAAAGCCTATTCGAGTATGACGGGTACCCGCCTCAAACAAACGGAAGTAACCACCGCATTGCCTGTTACCATTTACACCCGAGAGGACATTTTGCGCAGTGGCGAAAGCAATGCCGCTGATTTTATTCGCAATTTACCGATCAATATTTTTGGATCTTTCAGACCCCAATCTGGTAGCTCAGCACAAAGTATATCAATCGTCAGCATGAAAGGCCTGGGCTCCAGCCGAACCCTGGTTTTGATTGATGGCAGGCGTTTAGGCAAGTCACCAAGTACAGGCTCTGCAGATGATTTAAATTTGCTTCCGATGGCGGCCATTGAACGCATTGAAGTATTGAGGGATGGTGGCGCTGCGATTTATGGTGCCGATGCACTGTCTGGGGTGATTAACATCATCACCAGAAGTGAATTTCAAGGTGTGGAAATCATGCTGGGAGGCGCCGAAGCTTCCATCCCATCCCAAGGTGGCGAACGGGAAGAAGGGTCAGTCATCTTTGGCGCACGAAGTGATCGCTCAAGCTTGTTGGCTGGGGTTTCTTGGAATGACCGCGAACTTATCTTGAACAAAGACCTACCTTGGACTCACCAGCAGTTTTCTATCTTTGGCAATAATTTCACCACTTTATCAGGCGGCTTTGATAACTTTGATTTAACCGCCATTCCGGGTGGCTGTGAATTTCCTGAAACCGGTTTTAACCTGAGTTACAGCGGTCAAATCTGCGGCTATGATTTCGATTCACAGGCAGCTGATGAAGCGTCCATCGAAAACAAGTCATTGTTTGCCAAAGCATCCCATCAAATTACAGATGTTTGGCAATTATCTACACAAGTTGCTTTCAGACAAACCGAATCCTTTGGTCAGTATGCACCAGTGCCCGGAAACAGTGTCAGTGGGTCGCCTATTTCTGCCAACAGCCCAAACAACCCCACCAATCCCAACAGCCCATTGTATGACGCCAGCCTAGGCTTGAGTCCTCAGCCCGTTAACTGGTGGCATCGATTTGATGCTTTGGGCAACCGAGAAACCACGGTTAAAAACCAACAATTAGATTTCACCTTGATGCTTGATGGTCATTGGTCTGGTGTTGATTGGCAATACGGTGTTCGTCACTTGGATAACCGCAGCGCTGATGTGGGCCGTAATTATGTGATCAGATCGGCTGCAGAACAATTGATAGAATCTGGTGATTACAATTTAGCCAACCCCTATGCTGTATCAGAAGCTGTACTTAATGCCCTGCGCATCACCCTTTATCGCGAAAGTAAGTTTGATATCAATGAATATTTCATGGGTGCATCGTTTGATTGGGCAGACTTACCAGCAGGCCGCATTTCAACCGTTATAGGTGCAGAATATCGTAAAGAAAAGTACCTCGATCAGTACGACCCCCAATCTGAAGCCGGACAAGTTTTGGGTTCAGCAGGTAACTCAGCAGGGTCAGCCCGAACTGTGAATGCTGTCTATTTTGAAACTTTGGTTCCTCTGTTTAATCAGCTAGACCTGAGGTTAGCCGCTCGCTATGACGACTATTCAATCCATGGCGATGACATAAATTCTCACCTTTCACTGCGCTACCAACCGTTGCAAAACCTCAGCTTCCGAATGGGCTACAGCGAAAATTCAAGACCACCCAGTATGGATTTGATTTCTCAACAACCCACAACCACAACACTGTTTGCCAGAGACCCACAATCGTGTATCTATCAAGGACTGGATCCCGGCTGTTCTGCTCCTTTTGAACAAGTTTCTTTTGCCAATCCAGAACTGACAAGTGAAGAATCAACCCATGCCTATTTAGGCACAACCTTTCACCTCAAAGAATGGTTTGAATTCAATCTGGATGTATACGACTTGGCTGTAACCAACAGAATCAGGGCCTTTACCTCACAGGATATTATCAACGCAGGCATCAGTGGTGAACCTAACATCCCTGGTTTGGGTTGTCTGCGAGCTCCGACGGGGCAAATCATTCGATGCTTAGTCGGATTTGGTAATTCAGGGCGATTAGATGTGTTGGGGGCTGATGTGTCGATGAAATTTAAATACGGACTGTTTGGCGGTGATTTCAGCCACCAATTGCAAACCAGTTACATTCACAAAACCTCTGTAGATAAGGGCAGGAATTTAATCTCCAACCCCGGATTACCCAAAGCCAGGGCAACCATGAACAACAATTACACCCATGGTAATTGGCAAATCAACCACTTAATCAATGCAATCGACCAACAACAAGCTGATAGCTTGGATTCTGCAGCGCCTACTTGGGTGACCCATGATGTCCAGTTCAGTTATCACACACCTTGGCAAGGGGTGTTTGCTGTTGGCGCCCAAAATGTCGGGGAGAAAATGCCGCCAATTGGGCAAGGCTTCATAACCAGTCGAGATTATGATTTTAACTTATACAACGGCTTTGGCCGCATTGTCTATGCCCGCTATACGCAAACTTTTTGATCAGGTATGACAGAAAACCGAAGCTGAATGACTCGGTTCAGCTTCGGTCTAGAATGGCTTGAATATTGGCATCCGCATCTTCAAAACCTTTATCAATCACATTGGCAATCCAGCCATGGTATAAGTCGGTATCTCGTTTGATTTGTTCCATGGTCAACAGACTGTGGTTGATACAACCCAAGCCAATCCTGGCGACCATCACGATGGGGAGGTTCAGCGCCTTGACCAAATCTTTCAGCATCAAATCATCGCTCAAGGGTACACACCAACCACCCACCCCTTCAACCAATACCCGATCATACTTTTGTAACAGGTGTCTGAAGTGTTGTATACAGGCAGCCAAGTCAAAAGTCTGCTGCTTGTCAGCAATGTGGGGAGATGCCGGTGCTTCGAATGTATAAGGATTGATTTCTGACAGGGATTGACCGGTTACTTGAGCCAACGCCAAAGCATCTTCACTGACCAGTTTGTCATCTCGCCAAATGGCGCCTGAAGCAATCGGTTTATAGGCAGCCACAGACCATCCTTGTTGTTGCCATGCTTGTAGAATTTCGCACGAAACATGGGTTTTCCCCGCATCGGTATCGGTGGCGGTGATGAAACAACTGGGTAATTTCAGGTAATTGTCGATCAACACGCTTGTTCTAATAACAGGGTTAATTGTTCGTATTGTGCCACAGAGATGGTTTCAGCACGCTGTCCAGGGTCGATACCCACCGCTTCCATTTGTGCCAAGGAGACCATTTTTTTCAAATTATTCCAAATGGTTTTACGCCGCATGGCAAACGCCTGTTTCACCAATTTTTCTAAGGCGGGTAAAGGCACATTTGTGGGGTCTTTTTTGGTCACCAACTGTACAATTTGTGAGTCCACTTTAGGCCTTGGGATGAATGCTTCTGGTGG
Source organism: Marinicella litoralis (assembly GCF_002591915.1). Taxonomy (GTDB): domain Bacteria; phylum Pseudomonadota; class Gammaproteobacteria; order Xanthomonadales; family Marinicellaceae; genus Marinicella; species Marinicella litoralis. The sequence goes on from NZ_NIHB01000001.1 coordinate 124,595, forward strand.
AATGCTCAAATGGCCGATACACTCAAAACGATGCTGCAGCATGACTGACAAACGTCCAAACAGTTTTTCACCAGGCGTGGCACAAATTCTTTTAACCACCTCTTTTTGTAACATGAATATCATCTGGGAAACTTCCGTAGATTGATACAACATGCTGATGAGCAAGGGGGATGAGATGTTGTAAGGTAAGTTACCAACCACTTTAAAAGGACCGCCCTCAAGTTGTAACTTAAGTGCATCCATATGATGTAAGGTCACATTGTCATGAACAGCAAACTGTTGTTGCAGTATGGGTATCAGGTCATGATCCAACTCGATCAATTGTAAATCGGCCCCACTGGCTTGTAAGTATTGAGTGATGGCCCCTTGTCCAGGACCAATTTCAATGATTTTTTCTCCGGCTTGTGGATTGATGATTTTTACAATGTTATGAATCACACCTTCATCTTGTAAAAAGTTTTGACCCAATGCCTTTTTTGCTTTCATATTTTAACCTGCAAATGTTGCTTGTGACCTTGCCACACATGATTTAGCAAGTTTCAAGGCAGCACGTAAACTGCCGGCATCAGCCAGTCCTTTACCCGCAATGTCTAATGCAGTGCCATGATCAACACTGGTTCGAATGAGCGGCAAACCCAATGTGATGTTAACTGATTCGCCAAAGCCTGCATATTTCAAAGGTGCCAACCCTTGGTCGTGATACATCGCCAGAATGACGTCATAATTTTTTACTTTTGCTGGGGTAAATAAGGTGTCCGCTGGGATTGGTCCATGGATATCCATGCCCTGTCGTTTGAGGTCATCCAATGCCGGAATTATGGTGTCCAATTCTTCCCTGCCGATGTGTCCAGCTTCACCGGCATGAGGGTTTAAACCACAAACAGCTATTTTGGGTTGATTGATACCAAACTTCGATTGCATGTCTTGATGCAATATTTTCATCACTTGTTTGATTTCAGTGTCGGTAACATGAGCTGACACATCTTTCAGTGGGATGTGCGTGGTCAGCAAAGCCACCCGCATCACTTGATTGAGTAACATCATCACCACTTTCGGTGTCTCGGTTAATTCAGCTAAATATTCTGTGTGTCCGGAAAATGAAATCCCGGCATCGTTGATGACGCCTTTGTGGATGGGACAGGTCACCATTGCTTGGAACCGGCCTGTGACACAACCCATGGCTGCGATTTTGATGGTTTCCAAAACATAGGCTGCATTGCTCACATCCAACCGCCCCAATTGATGCGGCACGGCCAGCGGTACATGATGTATGTTCAATGACTTGGATGATGGTATTGATTGGTGGATTAAATTTTCATCACCAATCAATACACAATCATTCAACTCGTCTTTGGCGGCTAATTGTGCGACCAATTCAGCACCTATACCAGCAGGCTCTCCCAAGGTGATTGCTATCATTGGATGGCTGCCGTTACTATCACGTGTTAGATTCTGATGTCTACGTAAGCTTCACCTCGAATCTCTCGAATCCATGATTCAATCAACTCTTGAACCTTACGCTCACGAATGGCATTGCTGGCCTGTGATCGCTTTAACTCTTCCGTGATGTCTGCTTCTTTTTTACCCAAGAACTTAACAATGTGCCAACCAGCATCTGTTTGGAACGGCGCAGATATTTCACCCACATCCATGCCTTTAATTACTTCGCCCATTCTTGCGCCAAATTTATTGATTTCAAACCACCCCATGTCACCACCCAACGGTGCTGAACTGTGGTCATCTGAATTTTCTTCGGCCACTGTGGCAAAATCTTCACCATCCAGAACCTTGTCATATAAACCATTGATTATTGCCATGCCGTCTTTAGGCGAGACCACTTCATTGGTTTCTACCATGATGTGAAGGATGTTGTATTGGTCTTGGGTTTTGACTGTATTGCTTTTTTGAGCCAATAATTTCAAGATATGAAATCCGCTGGGCGATCTGATGGGGTGTGTCACTTCACCATCCGACATCGACTTAACCTGATCAGCAAACAAGGGTGGTAACTGGTTGATTGGACGCCAACCCAAACGCCCCCCTTCTAAGGCATTTTGGCCGTCTGAAAACTGCGTGGCCAAAACAGCAAAGTTTTCACCGGCTTGAATTTGGTCATATAGGTCATTGGCTTCTTTTTGGGCCTTTTCAGTTTCTGCCGCATCGTTGTCCGTGCTGGTAGCAATCAATATATGTTGCAGCTCAACTTCACCTTGATCCAGTTCATTGTCGGCCAAAAACAAATCAATTTCATGCTCACTGATTTTTACATTGGAATTGGCATAAGCATACCTGACCCGCTCCGCTTGCATGTCTCTGCGCATGTCACGACGAAATTCAGCAAAACTGAAACCATCGACTTCGATGGCTTGTTGCATTTGGCTCAATGACATGCCATTTTGTTGCGCAATGTTGGTCAGCGCCGCATCGAGTTCACCGTCAGAAATTTTAATGCCCACCAGCTCTGCCCGATCAATCTGAATTTCTTGAACGATCAACCTTTCCAATACTTGGCTGTTTAAGATGTCTGCAGGTGGAATTTGATTGCCACTGGCTTCAATTTGTTTTTTGATTGAGTTGACTGATCGATCCAGCTCTGATTTCATGATGACAGTGTCATCAACCACAGCAACGATTTCATCCAACAATTCTTGTGCATAAGCTGGAATTGATGTCAGCAATAATAAAGTCATGAGTTTTTTCATTTTAAAAGGCCTCTTGGTATCCTGGTATTGATTGTTTTAGTATGCGTCTGGGGTTCCTACCAATGGATCCCAAACCATTCAATTGAATTTCTGCGTAAATGCCATTATTCGACTGTCCTTGCTCATCGGTAATATAGTGTCTGGCCATCAGTCTGAATGCCCAGCAACAATTTTTCCTTTCATAGCCAAATAATGCTTCAATGGTTTTGTTACTGCGTGTTGAGTAATTCCAACGAGCAATGAGTCGATGTTGGTCCTTAATGGGTATGACAAATGAAGTATCAAACTGTTCCAATTGATTTCTTCGAAAACGATAAGCAAAATTAAACACACTTTGGTTATCACCTTTTCTTTGTACCCTGAACAAACCCCTTTCTACTTCAGACTGAGCTTGGTCATAATGGAGACTTAATCCTGCATTCCAATAGCGACTCAAGAAATGATTGTATTCAATCACCAATGGAGATTTCGTTAAATCTTCAGGTTGATTGTTGATTTGTACCATTTGATCGTCAAAATATTTGATTTGTCCCACTGTCAAATTCCATTGTTCACGCCCATTGGGGTCAAAACTTCGGTGGGTCAGTGCAGCAGAAACTTGATTCATGTCTGACTGCCTGTCAGCACCAGAAAATCGATTGGTTTGAAACAACAAGGATGAACCAAACGTCAATTCCCTGCTGTCAAAAATAGGGATGTCAGTCTGATTACGCTCTGGGGCATAAACATAAAACAGCCGCGGCTCCAGTGAATTAAACCCGCCGTCATCCAACTGCTTTTCAAAGCTCATACCCAAATCCATTGATGCAATCGGTAAGTTCCTGCTCAGATCAGTTCGGTTGTCATCAAATTGATAATGGGTGCTGCGGTATTGCAACTTGGGTTTGACATAACCCCAGGCATTTGACCATTGTTTTTCAACCCAAGGTCTGATGTCACTGCGCCATGCACCGCCAGAGTCTTCACGGTAAAAGTTAATAAGCTCTGTGCTGACACCATAGTTAAGCTGCTTTTGATAATCGTATTGGAACCAATTGAATCCAAGCTCTGGCAGTGTCTGGTAAGGTTCGTTTTGGGTGGTGATTGACTGACTTAAAACCTGAAAATCATTGATACCAGCAAAAAATTGCCAATTGTTTCCTGAACCTTGAACATTAACGGTACTGCTTAAATAAGGGGTGGACGTGATGTAAGAACTGGAAGAAAAATCTTCATAATACTGAGAGTCAGTGACATGGTTCAGGTTGCTGTTGAAGCGCCACCCTCTGGCCAACCTGGTTTGGTGCGTGTAATTGATCAATCCCCTGTCTGAATTTCTTAAATTGTCACTTGGCAAATACGCCCCTTCAAATACACCACGACTGCGAGGCGATAAGTAGCGAAATTCAGCACCCAACATCAAACCATGTTCCTGTAAGTATCGCGGGGTTAATGTGGCATCAAACTGAGGTGCTATATTGATGTAATATGGCAATGATAAATCAATCCCGGTATTGTCTGAATAAGAAAAGCCCGGAATCAGCAATCCTGTTCTTCGGTCATCATTCAACGGCAGCTTGGCCCAAGGCAAGTACAAAATAGGCACGTCTTTGAATCGCAAACTCATGCCTTTGAAAGTTCCCACCCCTTCCTCATGATTTAATTCAGCTGTTTTTGCGACAATTTCCCAGTCCCTTTGTTGCGGGGCACAGGTTGAAAAAGTCAAACCTGTTAAGCTGGATTTACTTTCGTTCAACAACAAATGACTTGCTTTACCATTCATCGCTGAATCGAGAAAAAAGTAATCAACCTGATCTAAATTTGCCGTCATGTCGATGGAGTTGAACTTTGCACTTTTGGCTGCAATTCTTTGGTCTTTGTTTTGTAACAGCACACCGCCATTGGTATCAAATATTTTTTTGGCTTGGTGGTAATAGATTTCAGGCGTCAACATCCGCAGGTCATTCTGCATAATACAAACATCACCTGACAACAAAAACTCGCCTTCACTGATGCGCTGTGAATGGCTGGCGAGAAGGTTAATTTTGTTGTTATTAATTTCTTGATTTAAGCACTGTTGTTGTACCGGTGACAACAAAATATCAGCCACTGGGCAGTCAACCAAGCTGGCTTGGCTTGTAGGCATGTACCACAGAACCATAAAGCCACACAAAAACATTTGGGCATAAACTGACCTCAAAGACCGCTTGGCCAGCCAAGTAGAATGAGTGGATTGTGTGCTACAAGTGTTGGTGTCTCTTACTGTGCGAGCATTCTCTTGCATAGGGAATGGTTTAAAGCAAAACACTTTTCCAAATCTGTTTTTCAAATTAATCTCAAGGCAATTGTAAACTTTTATAATATCTGTTTTACATTATGAATCGCGTATTTTAATATGGATGGAGGAAAATGTCCTGTGTGGATATTTATTATTTGTATTAAGTGGTTCCTGTGTGCAGAACATTACAGGTGATGACCACACTATTTGGAGTCAACTATCATGGCAGGAAAATTTTGTATTACTAAAGGCAAAGACGGCAAAGATTATTTTGTACTCAAAGCAGGCAATGGCGAAGTGATCCTACAATCACAAGGCTACAGCTCGGCTTCTGGATGTGAAAATGGCATTGAGTCAGTCAGAACCAATTCTCAAGATGAATCTAAGTTTGAGTGCAGAGAAGCCAAAGATGGCCGCACTTATTTCGTGTTAAAAGCCAACAATGGTCAAGAGATTGGCCGGTCACAAATGTACAAAACCGACAGTGGCTGTAAAAACGGCATGGCTTCGGTGGCAAAAAATGCCATTGATGCAACGGTAGTTGATGAAAGATAAGAACGAGTTAACAACTCAAACAAAGGACATTTATGCAAGTAAATGTCCTTTTTTTTGCTTGTAGATTAATGATCATGAAGACTCAGCTCAGAGCATTTATTGCCCTACCATTCTGGCCAACACTGCGACCGCATTTTCTACATCCGCACCCATTTCTGTCGCAATCAAGGGTGAAATATAAACATGAACTTGACCGGCTAAAACATGTAAACCACCGCCTGCAATTTGAGTCCAATAAGCAGCGTCCCCCACATGATCGATGGCCGTGTTTAATTGATTCTTCTTAATCAGTGACTGTTTTTTCTTTTCTAGTAACTTCTCAAGTTCAGAGTGATCCATCGACTGATTTCGATCAGTGGTTTCCGCTTTTAATTGTTCAATCTGGGCTTCAATTTCTGCTTGGTTCAGAATTTCAGGTACAAAATTTACCGCCGTTTTTTCAGTGGCTGATAAACTGATTATCAACCTGGCTTCATTACTGATGGCACGAGCACTGTATTTACTCGCTTGCCCAAAATCATAACTTTTACCGTTGTCAGTGGCTTGTTTTCTGTCCTTTAAAGTTTTGTAGCTCCAACTGTATCTACAGGTAACAGCACCGCTGTGCTCTACTTCTGTGGTTATTTCACCGGGTATATTGAACATTTGATGTAACGCATCTTGACTCAAAATACCACAAATCGAGTCCTTATTCATATAAGCGCTGAAATCGACGCCTTGGGTAGACACCGGTGGTGTGTTCAGTTGGCTGGATTCAGCTTGGCTGGTTTTGTTATTGGCTGTTTGTTTGGTGGTTGATTGTTGGTTAGCAGTCGGCGCTTCACCACAACCCATTAACAACAACACGATCAAAACCATCACACTTTTTTTCATCAACTTGCTCCGACATAAAACCATGATTATACAAATTCAGGGCATGCCATAACAAGTTTCAGTCAGCAACTTGATCAGCGGCCAATGGGCTGACGGTCAATGAACTGTGCCCACTGAACATGAAATCAAATGAGTCAGTCTAAACTCGCCACATATTCTTGAATAAATACATTATTTTTCAGTAAACCAATGGAATGCATTTAAAATAGCCACTTTTCTTAATTCAAAAATATCGATGTCTTGGTTTGATAACAATGAAATGTGGGAAGTGTTCTACGATTGTATGTTTGACCGCGAAAGTTTCGCAGTGGCCAAAACACAATGCCAACAAATCATCAACTTGGTTGATCATCCAGTCAAATCAGTGTTAGACATGGCATGTGGTCCAGGCCGACATGTTTTGGGTTTTGCAGCCATGAATATTGAAACCACTGGGGTTGACCTCAGCGGTTATTTATTGAATCAAGCTGCCAACCAAATTGATCATGAAAAACTGTCAGCAAACTTGGTTCACAGCGACTTGCTGGCTTATCAACCCAATAATAAATTTGATTTAATCACCAACCTCTTCACTTCTTTTGGATACTACAACAACCCCGCTGAAAACCAACAAGTACTGAACAATGCTTACCAATGGTTGAACCCAAAGGGCACTTTCATCATTGATACTTTTGGCAAAGAACAAGCGGCACATGCGATGGAACCTGTTCATTGCACCGAATATGACAATGGTGACCTGCGTTTTGAAAGGCCTTTGTTGGTAGATAACATGAACATATATTCCAATGAATGGATTTTGGTGCGGGACAACCAAGCCCATCGGTGGGAGTATGAACACTTTGTCTACACGGCCCAAGAATTGACCGCCATGTTGCTTCAAGCTGGCTTCAAAAATATTGAAATCTACGGTTCATTAAACAAAGCCGATTATGACTTGTCGGCAGAACGCTTGGTGGCGGTGGCCAGAAAATAAAAAGGCCATGTGATGACATGGCCTGATTCATGTTAGGCGTCTTATCCGGTTTAACTTTCCTTAACTTGATGTAAATGTACGTCTGTTTGTGGGTAAGGGAAACTACAACCACCCGCTTCAATATTGAGTTTTATTTGTTCCATCAAATCACCATAAACAGTCCAGTAATCCTCAGTTTTAACCCAAGGACGAACCACAAAATCAACACTGGATGCGCCCAAGTCTTTCAACATCACCACTGGTTTGGGTTCCTGTAACACCATTTCATGTGCCGAAATGGTCTCCATCAAGATTTTTTTCGCTGCTCTGATGTCGTCGTCGTAACTGACCCCAATCACCAAATCAATGCGGCGCAGTGCTTCGGTGGTGTAATTGACAATCACATCTGAAGTAATTTGACCATTGGGTATAATCAGTTTTTTGTTGTCTGTCGATTGTAGAATGGTGCTGAACAACTTGATCTCAGTGACTTTGCCAGAAGTGCCAGCTACGTCAACAAAATCCCCTCGTTTAAAGGGTCGGGTCAATACCAGCATCACGCCAGAGGCCAAGTTTGACAAAGAATCTTTCAATGCCAGACCGATGGCCAAACCAGCAGCACCCATCACAGCAATCAGCGATGTGGTCTGCACACCCAATTGACCCAATGCCATGACAATCACGGCGGCCAAAATAACATAATAAATGATGTTTTTAATGAAGTTAACCAAAATGACTTCATTACCGGTTTTGGTCAAGCCTTTACCGGTCATGTTGCTGACTAATTTCGCGATGCGCTTACCCACCCAATAAATCAACAAGGCCAAAACCAAGGATTGGGCCACATCTATCAGCATTTCAGGATTGGTCAAGTATTCAGAAAATTGAGATTTGATTTGTTGAAACAAACCCTCATTGTTTTCAGTGTTCTCTGCCATTTAATGCTCCAATATAAAAATAATAAGTATCTTAACAAAACCGCCGTACATTGCATTGTGAAGATCTGGGAAATTTTTTGTAAAATGTCCTTGGGTGCTTACTCAGACAGAAAAGCCAAGGTCAAGTCTTTGGCTTGTTTGTTGCGCAACAAGCCGAAATGGCTGCTGTGTATTTCGAGGTGCTGATCCAACCATTCAGCTTGAGTTTCTGCCACTGCAACGGTGCCGTCACTGGGCCCCAATTTGGGTTCAATGAAACGCCCAAGCCCATAGGGAGAGGTGCCAGCAATCATCAGTGTGTCACGGTATTTAATGGCAGCACCCACACCCAGGGTTAATGGCTTGGCCGCATGGTTGAGTAAACTTTTATCCCAGCCTTTTTGCTGTAATTTCTGAGCCACTTTGGAACCATTCAACGGTGTTCCCAACATCACCAGCTTACCCGCTTTATTGATTTTTGGCAGTGCACCGATACTCAAAATACCACCCATGGAGTGCGCCACAATATGCACCGTTTGTTCAGGTCGTGAATTAACAAAAGCCGTTAATTGCATCAGGGTTAAAGCAAAAGACTGGCGGGTGGTTTTGTAACCAAACAAATAAACCTTGAACCCATGGCGGCTCAAGAATCGACGATAGGACACCCAAGTCCATGGCTTCATATACAAGCCATGGACCAGAACTACAGCAGGTGTTTGATCAGTCATCCTTTTCAGGTTCAATGACCTGAACATGCACATCTGCCAATTGTGCGGCTTCGATGGTTGATGGTGCATTGGTTAATGGACATGCGCCACTTGACGTTTTTGGAAACGCAATCACTTCACGAATAGACTCTTCACCACACATCAGGGTTGCCATGCGATCGACACCAAATGCGATACCACCATGCGGCGGACAACCAAACTGCAAAGCTTCTAACAAGAATCCAAATTTTTCTTCGGCTTGTTGTTCACTGATGCCTAATAATTCAAGCACTGATGATTGCATTTTCTGGTCATGAATACGGATCGACCCACCACCCAATTCAACGCCATTTAAAACCATGTCATAACCTTTTGATAAGGCCTCACCCGGGTTGTTCTGAAGCGCTTCAACTGAACCCGTTGGTGCGGTAAACGGATGGTGCAAAGCATCCCAACGTTTTTCGTCTTCATTGAATTCAAACATAGGGAAATCAACCACCCACAAAGGTTCCCAAGTGTCACTGACGCGGCCAATGTCTTGGCCTACTTTAATCCGCAAAGCACCCATAAACTGAGTCACTTCATTGAATTTTCCGGCGCCGAAAAACAACAAATCGCCGTCTTCTGCTTGGGTTGAAGACAAAATACCAGCCAAAGCATCATCACTGAGAAACTTAACAATGGGCGACTGTAAACCGTCTTTACCGGCTGCTTTGTCATTGACTTTAATCCAAGCCAGTCCCCTTGCACCAAAACGACGGGCATAAGGTTCATACTCATCAATTTGTTTGCGGGTAAAATTGGCACCGCCTTGTGGCACTTTCAACACAGCAACCCTTCCCTTGGGGTCATTGGCTGGTGCCGAGAATACCTTAAACTCTGAGTCTTTAACCGCATCAGCAACATCGACCAACTCTAAATCAATTCTTAAGTCTGGCTTGTCTGAGCCATAGCGGCGCATGGCTTCGGCATAAGTCATTCTTGGAAACGGATTGGCCAATTCAATATCCATCACTTCTTTGAAGGTATCGCGAATCAGTTTTTCAGCCATTTGCAGCACATCTTCTTGTTCCACAAAGGCCATCTCAATATCCAATTGAGTGAACTCAGGTTGACGATCAGCACGCAAGTCTTCATCACGGAAACACCGTGCAATTTGATAATAACGATCCATTCCAGACATCATCAACAATTGTTTGAACAATTGAGGCGATTGGGGCATCGCATAAAATTGGCCTGGGTTCATCCGTGATGGCACCAGAAAGTCACGGGCGCCTTCAGGTGTGGCTTTGGTTAAAATTGGGGTTTCAATGTCTAAAAATTCACTTTGGTGTAAATGATTGCGCAAAGCATGGGTCAACTTGGAACGCAGGCGCATGTTGTGTTGCATGTTGTCGCGTCGCAAGTCTAAATATCGGTATTGTAAGCGAACGTTTTCACCTGGGTTTTCATCCAACATGAAAGGCAAAGGCTTGGATGGGTTCAATACATGGTACTCATCCACCACCACTTCGATTTGACCGGTGGCCAACTTTGAATTCCCTTGTCCATCGGGGCGGTTTCTGACCATACCCTTAACCCGCAAACAGTACTCATACCTGGCACCATCAGCAATTTTAAAGGCCGCTTCATTATCCGGCTCAACCACCACTTGTACCAATCCTGTGTGGTCTCTTAAATCGATAAAAATAACGCCGCCGTGGTCGCGTCTGTTGCCAACCCAGCCACAAACTTCAACTTGTTGATCCAGGTATTTTTCCGTGACCTGACCACAAAATTCATTCCGCATGATAATTAAACCTTAAAGTTTATTAAAAAAGCAGGCAATTTTACCTTATCCCCACCTTCAGATAACACCTATTTATGGCCAAAAACGTCCAAATAGCGGTAAGAAAGGGTAATTAAAAGTGATGTGCTTCACAAATCTGCTATTTTTAGGTTAAGCTGATATTCAAACCATATACTTACAATGTAAGCTCGAACAAAGAAAAACCGAGTTAATTGGTTTGGGAAAAGATTATGCCAGAAGAAAATATGAATAAAAAGTTTGGTCACTACGAAGTGGTTTCAGAATTAGGTCGAGGCGGCATGGGTGTTGTTTACAAGGCCTGGGAACCTTCTTTGAACAGACATGTGGCGATCAAGGCTTTGGGCGAGCATTTACTCGGTGATGAAGGTTTGATAGAACGTTTCACCCGTGAGGCCAAAAGCATGGCAGCCATCAACCACCCCAACGTCATTCAAGTGTTTTTTATTGGCATGGAACAAAGACAACCCTACTTTGCGATGGAATTCATTGAAGGTGTTTCATTGGACGATTTGTTGCGCGGAAACAATGTGCTTTCAGTCCCTCATGCCAAAGAAATTTTACGCCAAGCTTGTTCAGGTTTAGCCGTAGCCCATGATCGCGACCTGGTCCATCGGGACATCAAACCTGCCAACTTAATGATATGTGATGATGGCACCGTTAAAGTGGTCGATTTTGGCATTGCACAAACCCGTGAATATGGCGATAAATTAACCAACACCGGCGAATTTGTTGGCACCCCAGGCTACCTGTCACCAGAAGTTTGCACCGGTAAAGAAGTGGACGCCCGTTCTGATATTTTTGCTTTGGGCATCGTATTTTACGAAATGCTGGCTGGCAAAGTTCCGTTTGAAAATGAAAGCCCCTTGGGTCTGATGCTTGAAGTGGTTCAGGCAGAAATCCCTGACATTCGAGCGATCAACAAAAAAGTCGACAAAAAAACCAGTTACATCTTGGAAAAAATGATTGCCAAGAACCCAGAAGAACGCTGTCAATCATGCCAAGAAGTCATTAAATTTTTGGGCCCCGCTGTGGCTGATTTAAGTTTGGCAGACATCAAACAAAAAGCCATTTCAGTCAAACCAGCAAAGAAAACCGCACAGATATCACAACAAGTCACCATGCAATCAAGCACAGTAGACACCATGGTGCCTCAACGCAGGAAAAAATCAAACAAAGCTGTGTGGGGTGTTTTGGCTCTGGCTGCTGCCGTTGGCGTCGGCGCCATTGGTATTCATGAAGGCTACATTCCTTCACCGTTCAAATCGAACGACTACCAGGCCATGACCTTATTGGGTAATGACAGTGATGAAATGCAATTACAAGATGTTAAGCTCAAATCCAAACAAGAATTGGCTGACATCAGCGATGAGTTGAATGCACAAATTGATTCGGCCAATCAACCCAAAACCCCAGACTCAAATCAGGAAGTGAGCCATCAGCAGTCGGTATCAACAATCGCCGCTCAAAACACCAAGCCGACTCAATTGGATTCAACTGTTGCCAACGACAATACAGTGATGACTGACCCGTTAAACCAACAACCAGCCATCATCACTGAAAAAACCATGGCATCCGTCGACAATTCGACCAAACAGCACAATGGCAACCTTGATCAATTCATTGAAAAGCAAACCAAGCCAGTAATCAGCAAGCCCAAAGTGGTGAAAAAAGACAAAGGCGTGGCAGTGTTGGTATTTGGTGACCCCGCTGTTGCCAATCCGATTGAAAAAATCATTGAAGCTGAATTGAAACGGGATAACATCAAAGTGTTGAATGAGCAGTTCGTTCCCGGCATGGCGCAAATCATGGCACAGGGCGTTGATTTGGCCACCATCAAAAGTAAATTAGATGCTTACGGCGGACAAGCCATGATCATTGCCAACGTCAATCACATCGGCCAACAGACCTTAGAATACTACGGCCGTCAATCCGTCATGGTCAGCGCCCAATTGGACGTGGACAGTTATGATTTAGCCACCGGCGATTCTATCGGCAATGGTTATGGTTCAGAATTAAGTTATACCAGCCTAAATGCCACCGAAACAGCACAAGATGCCGTGATGGAATTCGTTGATCGACTGAAGCAAGACATCAAAAATAAAAAATAGAAGACTGCAAAGTGCTTTGCAGCCTATTGCTTGGTTGCAGATAAATTCATAAAATGACACCAGTGGTGCCAAAAATACGGTTTAATAAGCGGTCAATGCATTTCACCCACAGACGGGCGTAATGAGAACCTATTTTTTTGATGACTTGTTTATTGGCTGACCCACTCACTTGCTGGCTATGAAAAAAAAACGAATCCTGCTGTTATCGGCCTATGACGCCCTGTCACATCGCTATTGGCATCAAAACTTAATCAAACAATTTCCACAACACGACTGGCATGTGTTGGCACTTAAAGACCGCTACTTTGCATGGAGGATGGGGGCGAATGCTTTGAACTTCAAAGCCCAATATGACGCACAATTAAGTGTTGAATATGACTTGCTGATTGCTACTTCAATGACGGACTTGAGCACCTTGTTAGGACTCTATCCACATTTATCCAAGTTGCCAAAACACCTTTATTTCCATGAAAATCAGTTTGCTTACCCAGTTAATGACAATCAACAAGGCCTACTGGAAATTCAAATCCGGACGATTTATGCCGCCTTGGCCGCAGATCAACTGACATTCAACACAAATTATAACTTGGCGACTTGGCAACAAGGCGTTGCAGCATTGTGCCAAAAGATGCCCGATGGTTTACCGAAAGATTTGCTGGCGCAGTTAAGCCAAAAATCGAGCTGTCTGGCTGTGCCAATCGACGATGACTGTCAGCCGAACAACCATTTGAAGCTCAAAAGTTCTGATGGTTTACAAGTCGTATGGAATCACCGCTGGGAACATGACAAGGGTCCAGAAACACTGCTGGAATTGATGCGTTTGTGCCAAGATAAAAAGCCAAATATTCAGTTTCATGTGCTGGGACAAAAATTCAGAAAAATTCCTGAGGCGATGAAAATCATTGAGCAAAATCATCCGCAACAGTGTCTCAACCTGGGTTTTATTGATTCTCGAACACAGTACATCCAAGTGTTACAAACTGCTGACGTGGTACTTTCAACCGCTTTCCATGATTTCCAAGGCATCGCCATGTTAGAAGCTTCGGCCTGCGGTTGTTTGGCCATAGCACCCAACCGGCTGGTTTATCCTGAATGGTATCCAGCGACCAACTTATACCCTTCAACACCATCTGACCCCAAGGCGGAAGCCCATGCCATCTTCGCCTTGCTGCAAAATTCGCAAAAACTCCAAGCAACCCAATTTCACCCTCATTGGCAAACCATGAAACCAAACTATCAAAATTGGTTGTCCAGTCAATCACCAAACTCATGAACAAACACACTGTCATCAAGTTGCTTGCTTGGGCCATGCTCATCACATTGGTCATATTGTCATTGGTGCGAGTGCCTCAGGTTTCATCATCCATTGAAAACAGTGACAAACTACTGCATTTGGGCAGTTATTTCATCCTGACCTTTTGGTTCTTACATGCCTACCCAAAGCGAATTATATGGGTGACGTGCGGACTCGTTGTTTTAGGAGGTCTGCTGGAATACCTCCAATCATTGACCGCTTATCGATTCACCGAATGGCTGGATTTCTGGATGAATCTAACAGGGGTTTTGTTGGCCGTTTTGTTGTTTTCTGTATTTAAACGCCACATCAAGTTTCTAATGACCCGCTAATTGAACAGCTTTTGTTTTGAAAATTAGTTAAAATACATTTTTTTACTGCTTCGAACCTATGCCCTCAGTCGATATCATTGTCCCAGTTTTTAACGAACAAGAGGTCTTGCCCCTGTTTGAACAACGCATCAAAGCTGTGATGCAAGATTGTGATGTGGACTGGCGTGTGGTGTTTGTCGATGATGGCTCAAGTGATGACAGTTTAAAGGTGATGAAATCGATTCATGAAGCCGATCGCAAATTCGGATTTCTGTCTTTGAGCCGTAATTTTGGTAAGGAGTACGCCCTCTCCGCTGGCTTAGATCATGCCTCAGCCGATTCGGTTGTGGTGATTGATGTAGACCTACAAGACCCACCTGAATTGATTCCCGAAATGATTGCCCAGTGGCACAGTGGTTATGATGTGGTTTATGCCACCAGAAAAGCACGTCACGGCGAATCACTGGCAAAGAAAGCCACGGCCAATTGGTTTTACCGCATCATCAACTCCATGAGCAAAATAGACATCCCCAAAGACACGGGAGATTATCGACTGATGTCCAGAAAAGCCTATTCAGCTGTTAACAAGCTGCGCGAACAAAATCGCTTCATGAAAGGTCTGTTTGCATGGGTGGGTTTCAAGCAGAAACAAATTTACTTTGAGCGGGAACCCAGGGCGGCTGGTGAAACCAAATGGAACTATGCCAAGTTGTGGCGTTTTGCTTTGGACGGCATCACGTCTTTCAGCTACCTACCACTGCGGTTTGCCACTTGGATTGGTTTAAGCGTTGCCTTTTTTGCATTTATTTATGGAGCCATCATCATCGCCAAAACCTTGGTATTGGGTAATGACGTCCCCGGTTACCCCTCCTTAATGGTGGTCGTGTTATTCTTGGGCGGCATCCAACTCACCGCTTTGGGCATCATTGGTGAATACCTGGGCCGCATGTTCAACGAAAGCAAACAACGTCCACTTTACCTGGTGGATGAATACCAACCACCGGAATAAATCGTCATGCCCGATATTTTTACTCAACTCAAACAAAACCTGCCCAAGCCTATTTAGAATGTGTCCCCCTAACTATAGAACAACCACTGCTGCTATTTATAATATTGATCAGCAATACAAACCATGAACCGAAAGAAACAACTTTTTGCAGCCTTCGTCCTTGTTTTAAGCCAGGTTTTGATTCTTTTTCCTGTCATCACTTGGACTCAAAATCAATTTAACATCAACACGCCATTTATTGAAGGGCTTTCACTGTTATTTATTGTCCTTGTCAGTGTGCTCCTGATATCTACAATTTTGACATGGGTGGTACCTAAGTTTTTGCGCGAAAAACTGCTATCACTGATGGTGCTGCTGACTTTATTTGTCTTTATTCAACAAAACATCTTGGTTTCTGATTATGGTGTATTGGATGGCAAGGAGATTCACTTTTCGGAGGCAGGTTGGATAAGTTGGGTTGAGTTTGCCATGTGGGGCTTCGGTTTATTTGTGTTGATATTTCTCAATAAAAAGGTCCTTAAGCACGCATCACTGATCCTTACTTTTTCTGGCCTGGCATCTGTGGCGGTAACTTTCAGCTCACTATTTTCTTATGATTTTGCTGGCAACAGCAGGTCTTTTGCTATATCTGAAAAACAAAAATTTGATTATTCAAAAAACAAAAACATCCTGGTGTTTTTATTGGATGGCTTTCAATCAGATTTATTTACTCAAATCATTGAAGATGAACCAGAAATCAAAAGTGAATTTTCTGGATTTGATTATTATCCCAATACCACAGCCGTTTTTTCCAAAACATACCCAACCATTCCATTGCTTCTAACTGGAAAAACCTATCAAAAAAAACAAGGCATACATGAGTTTTTAGTCTCTGCATATCAAGAGTCTCTGTTAACTGACTTAATTGATGCCGGTTGGCATGTGGGCCTTTTTCCACACATTAAAAAACTATTACCGGTTAAAAACAACATCATGAGCAATGCGATCGATGAAAATGGATGGCCAGAAATAATAAAAAATTATTCCCAAACATTGGACTTGTCATTATTAAGGACGGTGCCTCATTTGATAAAACCCAGCGTTTATAACCAAGGGAAAATGTTACTACAAAAGCCTGCTGCACAGTTCATTGAACAACAAAAGTGGTTTGATGATCCATTAACCACATTGCATAAAATGCCAAAAGTAAACAACCATCAAGGTCTCAATTTTTTGGCCAACTTAAAACAACATGGCAGCACATCACAAGATCGACCGACTTTTATGTTCTATCACTTAATGATGCCTCACAGTCCTTTCTTATTGGACCGCAATTTAAGTCCAGTTGAAAATTTGCATAATTTCAACGCCTATCATGACTATGCTTATGCCAGTTTGAGGTTGATGATTGCTTATTTGAAAGAATTAAAAGCTCTTGGGATCTACGATCAATCGGCCATCATGATCATGGCAGACCATGGTGGGGGTGAATACACCAACTTAAAATTTGATTCAGATATCAATTCGTTCATTCCGGTTAATAACCATGGCTACGAAAAGGCTTCGGCCAAGCCCCTCATGTTGGTTAAGGACTTTCAAGCCAACGGTACTTTTTCTGTATCACAAAAACCCGTGTCGTTATTGGATGTGATGCCCACTTTGGCTGACTTCAGTGGCTTGCCTTTCGAGGCGGATGGTCTGCCGATTAAACTGATCAAAGAAAATCAGGCCCGAGAAAGGTTTTTCTATTATTATAATTTCACCGGCTTTGATTCCAAATACTTGCAAGACTTTAATATTTTTCAAATTAAAGGACACGTCAATGACGAAGCTTCTTGGCGACACAAAGGGATATTGACAGTGAGTGATGTTGCAAAGGTTAAAAACAATGAAGCCTATCATTTGAATCAAATTATCAGGTTTGGTACCGACATCAAACAAGATGCCGATCACAGCAATCGATTTATCACCAGCAAAAACCCCTTGTACAACAATTCTAGTTTGACCTTAAACCAGACAAAAACAAAGTTGACAATTCCAATGGCATCACCATTAATTCAAGGCGACACTTACCAACTGATTTTAAACATGTCATCCAAAGAACAAACTCAATCATTAAGGGTTAAATTCAATGATGACTGGAGCAATCCTGTCAGTGTTGAGGGGGAATCAATGGACTACCATATACCCTTTATTTTTCGTGGCTCAGATCTTAAGAAGCTTGATATCACCATAGATCAAATGAAAGACAAAGTAGACGCATCTATCAGGGTTTCTAAGTTGTTGTTAAAAAAAATCAATGTTGTCGGGTTGAATTCAGATGGAACTGATTTGTTTTTTGACTTTTCTGAGGATATCAGTGCCATCCACCCAGAGGGGTTTTGGTCAGCTGAAAAATGGGGCCGCTGGACTGCCAAAGAAGAATCCTCCGTTTTATTTTTGGGAACCAAAGATTTTTGTCACAACAAAACGGTGCAACTTAATGTGCTAAAATTTCAAGTTGGAGTCATTATTGATCAGTTTAAAGTGTTTCTGAATGATCAAAAACTTACCTTGCTGAATAAAAAAACCTCCAATCAAGGCATTCAATTAACCTATGACTGCCCGATTACTTTCAACCATACAAGCAACTTAATTAAGCTAACATTTGAAACCAATACAACCCTTGCCCCGTCTGAAATCAGCAACAGCAAAGACGTCAGAAAACTCGGCATGGGAATCAGGAATTTCGCAATTAAAAACAATCAGCTCAATTAAAGTTCTGTTTGCACTTTTTTAGTTGAGTCACTACTTCTGACCAACTAAACTAAATTTGATTGATTTAGATGTAGAGAAAAGTTTTGTCTAATAAAATGGATATTGATGAATAAACAGTTTTTTATGCTTCTGGCACTTTTGCTGCCTCTTTTAGGCGTGCAAGTTCTCCACCACCCTACCTTAAATGCAATCATAATTCATGCAAGTGTTTCGCTGTGTTTGTGGGTTTTATTTATAGGCAACCAACAGCTGAATGGATGGATTAGACCGATGAATAAAGCGCTACTGATTGGTTTTTATTTCATCTACTTATTCATCACGCTATTTGAGTCTACACTGTATGACTTTACTGGCAAAGGGTTTAACAATGAGGTGTATTTTCATATAGAAATTGAGTCTTTGCGCATTGCATTCACTCAATACCCCATAGAACTATTTGGTTTTTTTATTTTGGTTTTCTGTTATTCCTGGCTGATTAATTTTTTACTCAAAACAACCACAAAACCCATCAAAAAACCCATGGTGTTTGGTGCTCTGGTGATGTTGTGTTTATTAACAATCTATAGTCCAGTGGGAAGATTTGCCAGTGGTTTATATGAATACAATAAACAATATGCAATCATTGATCAGTCATTGATTCAACAGTATATTGATCTGAATATCATCAATTCGATTGAGATTACACCCAATCAATTGCTAAAAACACATGCCCCTGAGCCGAAAAATTTAATTTTAGTATACTTAGAATCCTTTAATGAAGGATTGATGTTGCAAACTCAATACCCTGATTTGACGCCAAATTTGAACCGCATTGCAGATGAGTTTCAAGTCTTGACACACCTCAGTTCGGCATACATCACCATTGAGGGCATTATCTCAAGCCAATGTGGCACCATGTTACCCATGACAGCTGATAACAATACTTTTTTAAACAGCGGTCAACTGATGTCACACATGCCTTGCATGGGAGACATATTGAAGCAAGCTGGCTATACCCAATACTACCTTGGCGGTGCCTCAATGGCATTTGCTGGCAAGGGTCGCTTTCTAGAGGAACATGGATATGATTATATTTGGGGATCCGAACATTGGTTTTCTCATGGTTTTAAGCGTCAAAAAGGGGTGTGGGGATTAAGCGATACAGAATTATTCGAAAATGCTTTATCAACGATTAAAACTGCCGCCCAGACTCCACCTTACAATGTCACATTGCTTACTTTAGGCACTCACCTTCCAGGCTATAGTTACCCTGGCTGTGAATCCTATGCTTACAGTGACGAGCCTTTTATCGATGCGATTCATTGTACCGATCAATTACTGGGTAAATTTATTGATGCACTTAAGGCTGAGAAATTATTGGATGAGGCCATTTTAATGGTGTTGGCAGATCATGGTATTTTCCAAACCGATAAGATGGAAGCATTGTTTGGGGACATGGCCAAGGACCGGCGTTTGATTGCATTAACAAATTATCAGGACTTCATTCCAAAATGGCCACTAGCAACTTATGATATCGCGCCTACCTTGCTAGACATGCTCGGAATCCAACACAATGCTGTATTCTTATATGGTCAATCACTGCTTAGAAAGCTTGACGACAGTCAACGTTATGTGACTCGCTACTTCGACTGGAATGGGCTGAAATTGACTCATAATAGCCAGGGGACGTGTGACAAAACCGATAGCATAAGCTGGCCATTGAATGATTGTTTTAAAAACCAACTGCTGAAATTAACCAGTCAAATTCTCGAAAAACACTCAACCCAAGAAACACCAGAAGCCTTGAGTTGTGATGTAGACCTAATTGCGACAAAACAAGTTTCTGAGACCAATCAAGAAACAAGGATATTGTCTCTGAATAAGATCAACCATTTTGAACATTTTTATCTCAATGGTTATAATTTAAATTCCGTCCGCATCAAGTCAGGCTCGTTTGTTTTTGAATCAGATTCAAATTTAAACATCATCAAACACTGGTTTTTTAGACTTGATGAAACTGGAATGGCACACCAACGAACCTTATTCAATAATTCACAATCTTATTTCTTAGCTGTCTCGTTGTTCAACTCCGAAGACAAGACTAATTCCAAAGCTGAACCCAATACATTAAGTGTACAATTGCATCAGAATCAACAAGTAATTTGGACATTGGACAATCAGGAGTTAAACGTTTCAAACCTTAATTTATGTGGATCGATGTAATTTATATCGTGTAACTTGCTGAATTAGCTTGCCGCTAACAACTGATCATCTCACCTATTTGCGAGCACCTGATGGTGTCGAATACCCCTTACTAGCAGCAAAATGCCTTATATGGCTGTAATTTTTCCTGCTTTTATTATCCTATGCATTTCATTATGATAAAATGCAATCAATAATAATAATAAGTAAGGTAACCACCATGTCAAAATCACAAACTCTACAAGACCCATTTTTGAATGCATTGCGTAAAGACCGCATTCCAGTATCTGTATTTTTAATGAATGGCATCAAGCTTCAAGGCACCGTTGAATCATTTGATCAGTTTGTTATTGTGTTGAATAACACCACCAACCAATTGGTTTACAAACACGCCATATCGACCATCGTGCCGGCCAAAAATGTCAGTACCTATAAAATTCAACAGGAAGATGAAGGCTGAACACAGCCTCCCTGTCACAACAAACAAAGCAGTTGTCCTCACAGCAACTGCTTTTTTATTGAACAGCAATAATAAACCCATGCCAACAACCCAATTAAAGCCTCAAACTTACCCCGAATCGCAATCGGTTTTTCGAGGCACGAGAACCAACAGTAGGGCCAACAGGCAAGAAGGGAAGCGAGGCTCCTACCCATGTCAATCGGTTGTTGAGCGTAGCGAAACAGAGATTGGCTCATTGGTGTTGCGAGCGCAGCCGGTTTTTCGAGGCACGAGAACCAACAGTAGGGCCAACAGGCAAGAAGGGAAGCGAGGCTCCTACCCATGTCAATCGGTTGTTGAGCGTAGCGAAACAGAGATTGGCTCATTGGTGTTGCGAGCGCAGCCGGTTTTTCGAGGCACGAGAAAAGAAGGGAAGCGAGGCTCCTACGATGTTTGATCGTTCCGAAAGAGGTGATCGAGCGGTTATCTTGTGCCCCACACCGATGCAACGAGATTTGCGCGGAGAACAACCTGATCGCATCGAAGAATTCAAAGAGCTGGTTACCACTGCAGGGGCTGAAATATTTGAAATCATTACCAGCACCAAACAATCAATAGACCCCAAATTTTATATTGGCAGTGGTAAGGCCGAAGAACTGAAACAAGCCGTCGAGGCAAACCAAGCCGATGTGGTGATTGTCGATGCCTCATTAAGCCCTGTGCAGGAAAGGAACTTAGAGGCCTTTGTGCAAGCACGTGTATTGGATCGCCGAACATTGATTTTGGATATCTTTGCGCAACGGGCTCGATCCTATGAAGGGCAGCTCCAAGTTGAACTGGCACAATTAAAACACATGTCTACCCGTTTGGTTCGGGGTTGGACCCATTTAGAAAGACAGAAGGGCGGCATAGGTATGCGTGGACCGGGTGAAACGCAATTAGAGACCGACCGTCGTTTGTTGAATGCGCGGGTAAAATCACTGAAAGGGCGCCTCGATAAAGTCATGCGACAACGGGAACAGGGGCGCAAACAACGAAAAAAATCAGGGGCTAAAATGCTTGCTTTGGTGGGCTACACCAATGCCGGTAAATCAACCTTATTCAATCTTCTGACCGATGCCAATGTCTATGCCGAAGACCAGTTGTTCGCCACCTTGGATCCAACAGTGCGTCAATTCACTGCCATCCCTGGCTGCAGCGCTGTCATCAGTGACACGGTGGGCTTTGTGCGGGACTTACCGCATGAATTGGTCGCGGCCTTTCGGGCCACTTTGCAGGAAGCATTGGATGCAGATCTGTTATTACATGTGATTGATGACAGCAACCCTGAACACCGGGATCACATGAAAGAAGTATATAAAGTGTTCGATGAGTTGAAGATCGATGATGTGCCAACAATTGAAATTTACAATAAAATTGACCAGTCGGGACACCCGGCTGAAATTCAACAAAGTCAATCTGATGCGCCTGACAAGGTATGGATTTCAGCACATAAAAACACCGGCATTGATTTATTGATAAAAAGCATTGAAGAACGGATACATCGTACCCATTTAACCCTCAAGTTTGTCTTACCCATGAACTTGGCACGATTGCGTGCCCAATTCTATCAACTGGAAGCCATACGAGATGAAGTGATAGATGATTCAGGTCAATGGCAAATTGAGGTAGAATTACCCATAGAAAAATGGCGACAAATGGCCAAGAGTGCAGAACCAAGCGCTGAATTCGTCAACAACTTGTTGGCGGCCAACCATGTCACCTTAGACGAAAACTCACAAGACTGGTAAAGTAACTGGAGAAAAACATGCCCTGGAATGAACCTGGCAACCAAAATTCTGGCGATAAAAAGCCTAACAACAACAAACCTGGTGGCAACAAACCACCTGAATTTGATCAAATCCTCAGCGATTTATTTAAATCCATTAAGAGAACATTTGGCTTTGGAACGTCATCCGGCAGTTCAAACAACAACAGCCAAACACCCATCGTTATTTTGTTGTTGGGATTACTGGGTTTAGGTGTTTACAGTTCGGCCTATCAAATCGAACAAGCCGAACGCGGCGTGGTATTGGTTTTTGGAGAATATTCTCACACCATGACCCCAGGCCTGCGATTCACTTTACCCAAACCTTTCGCTCAAGTTTACAAAGTCAACGTTGAGACCATCCGCCAAGAAGACAACGCGGGTCAAATGTTAACCGAAGACAAAAACCTGATTGAGATTGATTATTCAATTCAATATCGAATTGATGAAGGGCGAGTCAATGACTATTTATTCAGCGTTGCCAACCCACAAAACACGGTTCGTCAAGTGGCTGAAAGTGTGATGCGCCAAGTGGCAGGAACCAGAACACTTGATTTCATCATCAATGAAAACAGAACCGCCGTCAACCAACAAGCGCGTGAAGAAATTCAAACCATGTTGAATGATTACAAAACCGGCGTACAGGTCACTCAAGTGAACATCACTGAAGTCCACCCACCCTTCGATGTTAAGGACGCATTTGATGATGTGGTGAAAGCACGTGAAGACCAAAAGACTTTCATCAATCAGGCCAATGAATATGCCAATGGCAGAATACCTGAGGCAGAAGGTCGGGTGTTAAAAATCATCCAAGAAGCAGAAGCCTATAAAGAATCAATCATCGCAGAAGCTTCGGGTAAAGCCCAACAATTTGATTTGTTGAGGACCCAATATGAATTGGCTCCTGAAGTGACCAGACAACGGTTGTTTTTAGAAACCATGGAAAGCGTGATGAGCGACACTTCAAAAGTGTTGATGGATCAAAAGTCTGGTAATTCAATGATGTATTTACCCCTGGATCAGTTGATGAAAAACCAACCCCGGGCGTATGACGATTCACCGATTGATTTAGGCACCACCACAGTGACGCCCAACTCATCAGAATTAAATCAAACATCCGGTTCCAACAACAGAACCACACGCAGAGGTCGCGGGAGATAATTATGAATAAATTAATCGCATTGATATTTGGTTTGTTGGTGTTGGCTGTTTTGGCCAGCTTATTTGTATTCACCATTGATGAAAAACAAACTGCCGTCAAATTAAAATTTGGAGAAGTGGTTCAAGCCGGTTATGAACCTGGTTTACACTTTAAGCTACCTATCGTTAACAACATTGTTAAATTTGATAGCCGCATTCAAACCTTAGACAACGCGCCGGAAAGGGTCTTTAACACCGACAATGAATATTTGATGGTGGACTACTTTGTTAAATGGCGCATCAAAGACGTAAAAACCTTTTTTACATCAAATGCTGGCTTAATCGCCAAAGCCAATGCCAACCTGACCGGGGTGGTTAAAAATGCTTTACAGGAAGAGTTTTCGGTCAGAACCTTAGACCAGGCCATATCTTCACAACGCATCGAATTGATGGAAAGCCTCAGATCACAAACCAAAGCCCGTTCTGAAGATTATGGCTTAGAGATTGTTGATGTGCGCATCAAACAAATCAACCTGGATCAATCAGTCAATGAATCAGTTTACAACCGAATGCGTTCTGAACGATTGGTAGAAGCGGCTGAACATCGATCGACCGGTCGCAAAGAGTCCATCAACATCAGGGCCAATACCGATAAAAAAATTCGAATCATGTTGGCTGATGCCGATAAAAAAGCGGCGATCATGCGTGGTGAAGGTGATGCAGAAGCGACTAAATTATTCGCAGAAAGCCACAACAAAAACCCTGAATTTTACTCCTTTGTTCGTAGCCTCGAAGCTTATATGAACAGTTTTCAAGCTGGCTCCGGCAATGTGTTGGTACTGGATCCTGATTCTGAATTCTTTAAGTATTTTAACGGACAATCCACAATTGATTGAACACCCAATCATTGCGGCCATTGCTTTGGTGATGATTTTTGAAGGTCTGCTACCCTTCATTGCACCCAAAGTTTGGAAGAACATGTTATTACAACTCGCGCAAATGGAAGACATCCATTTGCGTATTTTTGGTGCCACCATGATGGTGGCGGGCGCAATCACATTTAAATACATCCAGTCATGAATAAATCTGTCGTAGTTTTAGGGACCCAATGGGGTGATGAAGGCAAAGGAAAAATTGTCGACTTATTAACCGAAGGTGCTGATGCTGTTGTTCGCTTTCAAGGTGGACACAATGCAGGACATACCTTAATCATCAATGATCAAAAAACCGTTCTGCATTTGATTCCCTCAGGCATCTTGCGTGACGGTGTCAAATGTTACATCGGCAACGGCGTGGTGATTGAACCAGAAGCATTGATCAAGGAAATCAAAAATCTTGAAATATCTGGGGTCGATGTGCAATCTCGCTTGTACATTTCCAAGGCCGCTCCAGTGATCATGCCTTACCACATTAAATTAGACCAGTTGCGCGAAATTAAGAAAGGCAAAGAAGCCATTGGCACCACTGGCCGAGGCATTGGTCCTGCTTATGAAGACAAGGTGGCACGTCGTGGCATTCGAATTGGAGATTTGCTGGATGCCAACCTGCTTAAAAGCAAGTTAGAAACGGTGTTGGAATATCATAATTTTGTGATTGAAAACTACCACCATGCCGAACCTTTGTCTTTTGATGAGGTATATGCAAAAGCATTGGAACATGCGGAGTTCATCAAAAACATGTGTGTAGATGTGACCGGTAAAATCCACCAACATTTAGAGCGCGGCGAAAAACTGTTGATGGAAGGCGCACAAGGCTCGCTGTTGGACATAGACCATGGCACCTACCCATTCGTAACCTCATCCAACACCACAGCCGGCAGTGCGGCCACAGGATCTGGCTTAGGCGCAACCCACATCGACTATGTTTTGGGCATCACCAAAGCTTACACCACTCGAGTTGGCAGCGGTCCATTCCCAACAGAATTGTTTGATGAAGACGGCGCGGAACTGGCCAAGCGGGGCGTTGAATTTGGTGCCACCACAGGTCGCCCAAGACGTTGTGGCTGGTTGGATTTGGTGGCCTTAAAAAGAGCCGTCCAAGTCAATGGTGTCACAGGCTTATGTGTCACCAAACTGGATGTTTTAGATACCTTCAAAACCATCAAACTTTGTACCAGCTATGGTGATGATTCATTTCCTGGATCAGCTCATGAATGGGAGCTTGTTGAACCCGTTTATCAATCATTCTCAGGGTGGCAGTCATCCACCAGAGGGATGACTGATATCAACAAATTACCCGCAGAAGCAAAAGCCATCATTGATTTCATTGAGGACTTCACTGGTGCGCCGGTTCACATCATTTCAACTGGACCTGATCGCTGTGAAAACATATTGTTGGTTGACCCTATGAGTTAAGCAATGTTGTTTTTGACACAAAAAAACCTTCCAAGTGAAGGTTTTTTTATGCCTGAAAATTAACTAAAAAAGCGGTGTCTATAAGGCGGCTTTTTCTAATTTTTTGATTGCCAACTTTCTTTTCAGTAATGACAAATGATCTAAAAACACAATGCCCTTTAAGTGGTCTAACTCATGCTGAATACAGACAGCCAATAAGCCAGATGCTGCAAGTTGATGATGCTCACCTTGTAAATCTTGGTAGTCGACTTTGATCTGCTCTGCCCTTTTTACTGAAGCATAAATACCCGGCACCGAAAGACAGCCTTCTTCGTGAGATTGAATGCCATCTTTTTCAGTGATCACAGGATTGACCAATACCATGGGGTCACTGTTGTCTTCAGAAACATCTAAAACCACCAGTTGAACGTGCTGATCAACCTGGGTAGCAGCCAAGCCTATACCTGGTGCTGCATACATGGTTTCCAACATGTCAGCAGCCAATGTTTCCAACGCTTGATCAAATTGGATTACAGGCTTAGCCACCGTTTTTAATCGTTGATCAGGCAGTGTTAATATTGAAAGTATGCTCATATTTTTTTAAAGTGGGTATCATTTTTGACCCCCGTATCTTAGTTATTTTTGTTGAAAAGTTAAATAAAAACCATGTTGAATTACCAAGAAACCGCTGGTGACCACCTGGCTTTTTACCAATTGGCACACAATAATTGCTTTGTTTTTGTCGAAAAAGCCATTTTTTTTACCCATTTTGGTCTCTGATTCACATTTTTGTTTAAATTTATTATTAAAATGGCTAAACTAAAGTTTTAGGAAAATCAAGGGTTTGCCGATGATGTTTAAAAAACAACATTTAATATTAGCGTTACTGTTTGGCTTTATTTTTATTGCTCAAGCAGAGGAAGTGGAATTAAATCCAGCTCATCCAGATACTTATGTGGTGCAAAAAGGAGACACCTTATGGGATATTTCAGCTGTGTTTCTGAAATCACCCTGGTTGTGGCCAGAAATTTGGCATGCCAACCCGCAGATAGAAAACCCTCATTTGATTTACCCAGGCGATCAAATCAACTTGATTTACCTGGACGGCAGACCAACATTAACCGTCAACCGCAGTCATCCCACTGTTAAAATGGGGCCAACTGTTAGGTCCATTGATCACAACGATGCCATCCAAACGATTCCTTTGAAAGAGATTGAACCCTTTCTCAGAGAACTGCGCATCCTGAATCAAGAAGATGTAGACCTGGCTCCTTATATCGTTGCAGCTGAAGAAGAAAGAAATATCGCAGCAACTGATAACCTCATCTATGTGAGAAACCTAAAAAATGTCAGACAAGGTGATCGATTTGCCATTGTCAGACCCACCGTTATTTATCGAGAAGTCCCAACCGATTATCCTTGGGAAACTTCTGATACGCATGAAATTGAATCACTGGAATGGCAGAAATCTTCAGCCTATACAACGACGGCTGTGATGTCTCGTTTTTGGAAAAAATACATCGACCGCACCTATTGGGAAAATGTAAAAATATTGGGCTATGAAGTTGCTGACACGGGTATTGCTGAAGTGTTGCGCGTCAGTTCAGATGAAATCACAACCATGAACATCATTGATGTCAACACAGAAGTCAAAACCGGTGATTTGATATTACCGATTGATGAATTTAATTTCGACCCCTATTTCACACCCAAAGCCGCTACCTCAACCGACGATAACATTCGAGTTGTGGCATTAAACAATGCTTTGTTTGGTAGCGCACGTCGACAAGTCATTGCCATCAGCAATGGATCAGCACAAGGCGTCACCGTGGGTGATGTGTTTGCTGTTTACAGTCCTGAGCGCGTGATCCGTGATGAAATCATGCATCCGAAAAATGACCTTAAGACCTTATTCAAACCATCCAAAGCCAAAGTGACTTTGCCAATGGAGTTGTCAGGTCATGTCATGGTCTTCAAATCATTTGAAAACATCAGTTATGCAATCATCACCGATGGTAATCGAAGCATCAAGTTATACGATTACGTTAAACTGCCCTGATTAATGCCTGAAAACAACAAAGCGTCCTGGCTACATTTACTGAGTGCGCCAGGACTTGGCTTTGCACGCATCACACAATTACTCAATCATTTTGGTACGGCTGCTCAAGTCGTAGCACAAAAAAGCTTCCCTCCTGAATTCAACATACCCTCAAAAGCACTTCATCATTTAAACCAAGCCTCCAATGATGACATTGCGCAAGAGTTGGCTTGGCTTGAAAAAGCGAATAACCACTTATTAACCATCGATGATCCACTCTACCCGCCACAGCTCAAACAAATTTCAGACCCGCCAGTGGCGCTGTATGTAAAAGGCAACACCCATGCCCTGTTACTGCCTCAACTGGCAGTGGTGGGCAGCCGTCATGCCAGCCAAGGTGGTTTAAAGAACGCACATGCCTTTTGTCATGACTTGGCAAAAAGCGGGTTGGTCATTACCAGTGGTTTGGCTGCCGGTATAGACACCCAAGCCCACCAAGGTGCGCTCGATGCCGCTGGGCAAACCATTGCGGTTATGGGGACAGGGATTAACAGCATATATCCGAAATCCAACCAATCACTGGCCAAAGTGATTGCCAATCAAGGTGCCGTGGTGTCAGAGTTTCCCCTCAATACACCACCTCATGCCTATAATTTTCCACAACGCAACAGAATCATCGCAGGCCTGTCACTGGGTACCCTGGTGGTGGAAGCGGCCAGCAAAAGTGGAACCTTAATAACCGCAAGGCTTTCTGTAGAAAACAACAGGCCAGTGATGGCCATTCCTGGCTCAATTCATAATCCACTGTCCAAAGGCTGCCATCAGTTGATTAAACAAGGAGCCAAGTTGGTTGAATCCGCTCAAGACATTATGGAAGAATTAAGTCCCAGCATAGACATGCTGAGCGACCAGTTACAGTTTTCATTGGATGCCTTAGATCAGTCATCACTTGAATTAAACCAGGACAATCCCAATATAGCGCTTTCTGAAACGCAAAAGATGATTTTCAATCAATTAGACTTTAATCCCACTTCTTTTGATGCTATTGTAAACCTAACAGAACTTTCGAGTGCTGAAGTGGCATCAGATTTACTTATCATGGAATTATCTGGATTGGTTGAAAAATTACCCGGTGCAAAATATCAAAAATCATGAATGAAAACATCGTCGACTTATTGGTTTACCTATTCGAAAATTACCTTTCTGAACAAACCAACCTAAATGAACAATACACCAAAAATAATATTTACTCTGGCTTAGAACAGGCCGGATTTGAAAGAAATGCCATTGATTCTGCATTTGATTGGCTGCTGAGTGTTAATGATGACTCTAAACAGCATATCAACCAATCAGCTGATGCCATCAGGGTATACTCACCACTCGAACTGTCCATCTTGGATGAAGAAGGTGTCGAGTTTATTAGCTACTTAGAGTCAACTGGTATCTTAACGCCCACCACCCGCGAACTGCTGTTAAATGGTTTGCTCAATCTAAATGCTGACAACATTGACGTTGATGATTTACAATGGCTGGCTTTGATTATTTTATTTTCACAACCGGATGAGGAACAAGCCTTTGCATCAATGGAAAGTTTGATGTTTGATCCCCCGGTCGATCATGAACACTAAACCATGGCAGAAAACTTACTGATTGTAGAGTCACCGGCGAAAGCCAAAACCATAGAAAAGTACCTTGGAAAAGGTCATAAAGTCTTGGCGTCCTACGGACATGTCCGTGATTTACTGGCCAAAACAGGCGCTGTGATTCCAGAAAACGACTTTGAGTTGAAGTATGTCGACGTGGAAAGAAACAAAAAACACATCGATGCCATTGTCAAAGCTGCCAAGAAAGCCAATACCATCTATCTGGCAACGGATTTGGACAGAGAAGGAGAGGCCATTTCATGGCATGTGGTTGAAATACTGAAAGATCGAAAATTGTTAAAAGGAAAAGACATCAAACGAGTGGTGTTTTCCGAAATCACCAAATCGGCCATACAAGAAGCTGTGGCCAACCCCCGAGAAATATCCATTGAATTGGTTGATGCCCAACAAGCCAGGCGGGCATTGGATTATTTGGTCGGATTTAATTTGTCGCCGTTGTTGTGGAAAAAAGTACGCAGGGGTTTGTCTGCTGGTCGAGTACAGTCACCCGCTTTGCGCTTGATTGTCCAACGAGAAGATGAAATCAATGCTTTTATCAAGGAAGAATACTGGACCATACATGGACAAATGGCCTTAGGTAAAGAAGCGTTTGAATCCAATCTAAACATATATGCTGGTAACAAGCTGAAGAAGTTTGATATCAACAACCAGGAATTGGCAGACAAGGCTTTGGCTCAATTACGCAGCCAAGCCGGACAACAATTGACTGTCACTGAATTGACCCAACGCGAGCGCAAAAGAAAACCAGCGGCACCATTCATCACTTCAACCTTACAACAGGAAGCGGCACGTAAGCTTGGCTTCACTGCCAGAAAAACCATGCAAATTGCCCAGCAATTGTATGAAGGCATGGAAATCAATGGGCAGTCACAAGGTTTAATCACATATATGCGAACCGATTCATTGAACTTAGCCAATGATGCCATCAGTGAAATTCGAGCTGTTATTCAAAATAAATACGGTGCTCAACAAGTTCCCGAAAAACCGAATCACTATAAAAGCAAATCTAAAAATGCCCAGGAAGCTCATGAGGCCGTTCGAGCTGTGTCTGCGCAACTGATTCCTGCAGAAATCAAAAAATACTTAGATCATGACCAATTCCGTTTATATGATCTGGTTTGGAAAAGAACGCTGGCCAGTCAAATGATCAACGCCACCATCGGCACGGTTTCGGCAGACTTTACTTTTGGTGATGGTCACAACCTGCGAGCCAATGGCTCAACCATTATTGAAAAAGGATTCTTGGCCGTTTATGAAGAAGGCTTGGATGATGGCAAGAAAGACAATAACAAAGAGAAACACCTGCCTAATTTGAAGAAAGGCGATGTGGTTGATGTCAGTGAAATCAATGGTGTTCAACACTTTACTGAACCGCCACCCAGGTATTCTGAAGCTTCACTGGTCAAAGCCCTTGAAGAATTTGGCATCGGTCGACCATCAACTTATGCCAGCATTATTTCTACCTTGTTAAATCGTGATTATGTCGAGTTAGAAAGCAAACGTTTCATTCCAACTGATATAGGTAAAGTGGTTGCCAGATTTTTGGAAGCCCATTTCAAAGACTATGTTGACTATGAATTCACCGCCCGGTTAGAAGATGCGCTGGATGCTGTGTCACGGGGCGAAAAGGAATGGAAACCACTGATGAAAGAATTTTGGGACCCTTTCATCAAATTAGTAGAAGAAAAAGAAGAATCGGTATCACGTGATGAAGCCCAATACAAAAGAGAGCTGGGCATTGATCCAGAGTCTGGTAAGCCCATGTCTGTCAGGGTTGGTAAATACGGCACTTTCGTACAAATTGGCACCCGCGATGACGAAGACAAACCTAAATTTGCAGGCTTGCTTCCAGGCCAAAAGCTAGACACCATTACCTTTGAAGAAGCCATTGCTTTGTTTGATCTTCCAAGGGATTTGGGAGAAACATCAGAAGGCGAAAAAGTATCGGCCAACATCGGTCGTTTTGGCCCTTATGTCAGGTATGGTAATAAGTTTGTTAGCATCAAAGAGGGTGATCCTTATTCAATCACTTTTGAAGAAGCCTTGGTCATCATCCAAGAGAAAAAAATTGCCGATGCCAACAGAATCATTCAAACTTTTGATGATGGTATACAAGTACTCAATGGTCGTTGGGGACCCTATGTCACTGATGGCAATAAAAATGGTAAAATTTTAAAAGACCAAGACCCCAAAGCATTGACGCATGAAGAATGCATTGAAATATTGGCCAAAGCACCAGAAAAGAAAAAGCGTGGTAAAAAGAAAGTAGCGAAGAAAAAAGTAGCTAAAAAAACCAGCAAGAAGAAGGTCGCTAAAAAGAAAACAACCAAGAAAAAAGCCACCAAAAAGAAAGCGACTAAAAAGAAGACTTCAAAAAAGACAACCAAAAAATAAAACATGGCTGAAATTGGTGACTCTATAGAACAAGCCGTCTTGGCCATCAATCATGGCGGCACAGTGGTTTATCCGACCGAAGGTGTGTTTGGTTTAGGTTGTGATTTTCGCAATGAACAAAGTGTCCACAAAATCCTTAAGCTGAAACAGCGAAGTGTAGACAAAGGCTTGGTTTTGATTGCCTCTCATGTTCAACAAATTTTACCTTTGATTCAACCGGAAAACAGAAGCGATTTGGCTCGCGCATTAAAAACTTGGCCTGGCCACCACACTTGGATTTTTCCAAAATCAAAATCAGTACCTGCTTGGATCAGTGGTGAATTCCAGACTGTGGCCGTCAGAGTCAGCGCACATCCTGCCGTAAAAATGTTGTGCGACCAGTTGAATTCAGCTTTGGTTTCTACCAGCGCCAACAAATCAAATCAATCGACACCTTCAACCATTGCAGAGCAAACTCAGCTTTGGGGTGATGCGGTTGATTACTATCTAGACTTACCTTTGGGTGGCTCAAACCAACCCTCATCAATTCAACTTGCGAGCAATGGAAGCGCTATTCGATGAAATTAGAACTGAGATCTCGTATTTATTCTTTGGTTACCACCTTGTTAACACCCTTGGTGTTGATTCGCTTGGCCACCAGAGGCATCAAAACCAAAGCCTACCTGCAAAGGTGGCATGAAAGGTTTGGTTGGTTCAAGTCGCCACAGTTCAAAAACAAATCAATCTGGGTTCATGCGGTTTCTGTTGGTGAAGTCAATGCCGCCATCCCATTGATCAAAGCCTTGATGGAAAAATACCAAGACCATTCATTTGTGTTAACCACCATCACTCCAACAGGCTCTGATCGGGTCCAGCAAATTTTTGGCAATCAAGTATTTCACGTTTACTTGCCTTATGATTTACCTGGTGCGGTCAAACGCTTTCTGCGCAAAACCAAACCTGACTTGGCAGTGATCATGGAAACTGAAATTTGGCCCAATTTGTTCCGTTTTTGTAAAAAGAAAAACATCCCCATTGTGGTTGCCAACGCCCGTTTATCAGAAGTCTCAATGAAAGGATATCGGTGGGTAGAGTCATTGGCAGCCAAAGCATTCAACGACACGGCTTATGTAGCAGCGCAAACCGTAACTGATGCCAAACGGATGATTCAACTGGGTTGTTATCCGGAAAAAATATTTGTGGTCGGCAGCCTAAAATTTGACATCATCATTGAGGACCACATCATTGAAAAAGGTGAAGAAATCCGTGCCCATTACCAAAACAGTCGATTGGTTTGGATAGCAGCCAGCACCCATCAAGACGATGAAATCGAAATATTAGATGCTTATGTGGTGTTAAAACAAAGACATCCCAAGCTGATGTTGGTGATTGTTCCCAGACACCCAGAACGATTCCAAAGCACCACCCAAGCTTGTAAAAATAAAGGTTTTAACACCCAGCTGAGGAGTCAAATCGGTCTATGCGACATCGAAGGTGATGTATTTGTGGTTGATACCATGGGTGAAATGCTTGAATTTTATGCCTCATCAGACATCGCTTTTGTTGGCGGATCTATAGCCAATATTGGTGGGCACAATGTGCTTGAAGCGGCCGTGTTTTCACTGCCTGTATTGGTCGGACCCAACACGCATAATTTCACCGAAATCACTCAATTGTTGAATGATTGTGGTGGTTCTCAAACCGTACACGATGCCAATGACATCATCCGCAGTATGGAATATTTGATTGAAAACCAAGAAGCCAGAATCAATATGGGTAAAGCGGCAAAAACTTTGGTAGACCAAAATCGCGGTGCTGTTATCCTGACAATGAATTTGATTGAATCGGCCATGGGGCAAAAACCATTGAATGAACAACTACAATCGAAACACTTTCCTAAAATCATTCAAAATTAAATACAGAAGTTCAGATGCCATTGAAGCCACCATCATATGTCCTTAAACAGTTTGATCAAATCAACACCCTGGACATCTATCAAATTCTGAAACTGCGAAGTGCCGTTTTTGTGTCAGAACAAAACTGTGCCTATTTAGATTTAGATGACATCGACCAACAGGCCCTGCACCTGTTCCAAAAGTCTGATGACAACCACATCATTGCTTATGCGCGAATCCTTCCCCCAGCGCTTTCAAATGGTCAATTCACCAGCATTGGACGAGTGGTGGTGGCGCAGTCCCATCGGCAGCTTAAATTAGGCCGAGCCCTGATGGAAGCGGCCATTGATCAAGCACAAAACTTATATCCCGATCATCCAATTAAAATTTCAGCCCAAACCTATTTGACTCGTTTTTATCAAAGCTTGGGGTTTATCAACACCGGGGTGTATTATTTGGAAGATGACATTCCCCACCAGGAAATGGTTTACCAAACAAACTAAAAGTTGATTCACTTTGGTGAACAAATGACAACTGTCTCGATATTCAATTCCGCCTTGAGTATAATCATTGTGATTATTTAACAGATTGACTTATGACTCACTACATCTCGACTGATCCACAGCAACACACCATTCCTGTTGTGCCTATTTTACTTGGCACCTATGAAACCTGGTTTGCTGCTCAAAACAATTACCTGCAATCAATTGCAACCCACCAGAAGTTGGATAAACAAGCTGGACAGTTTCTGGTCGACTACAAAGCCGATGGTGAAATAGCCAAGGTATATTTAACGGTCGATGATGACCTGAACCCTTATTCGATGTGCCACGCCTTCAACGCCTTCCCATTGGGCTTTTATCACATTGAGTCTGAAACTGAAGAAATTGCTGCTGCCGTTATCTTGGCATGGGGCTTTGGTAGTTACCGCTTTGACCGTTACCTCGAAGTAAAAACCGCAGCCACCTTGTGTGTCAATGAAAGTGAATACGCATCTGAACTATCCATCATCAAAGCCACTTGTTTGGTCAGGGATTTAATCAACACGCCTGCCGATGACATGGGTCCGACAGAAATGAGTCAATTTGCCGAGTCTTTTGCCGAAGAAAATCACACCACTTTTACTGAAATTATTGGCGAAGCCTTGTTGACCGAAAATTTCCCTTCTATCCACATTGTTGGACGAGCGAGCCACAAAGCGCCCCGTTTGATTGAATTGAACTGGGGTGATGAAAACAACCCTAAAGTTTCATTGGTGGGCAAAGGGGTTTGTTTTGATACCGGTGGCAACAACATGAAAGCGGCTCAATTCATGCGTTGGATGAAGAAAGACATGGGTGGTGGAGCACATGTTTTGGGCTTGGCTCAATTAATCATCGATCACCAATTACCTGTTTGTTTACAAGTTTTGATTCCTACGGTTGAAAATGCAGTCTCAAGCAATGCTTATCGCCAAGGTGATGTGGCTCAGACCCGGTCTGGACAAACCATAGAAATCGGTCACACCGATGCCGAGGGAAGGGTCATTTTGGCCGATGCACTGACCTATGCCTGTGAATCCAATCCTGAGCTGGTTATAGACTTTGCGACCTTAACCGGTGCAGCCAGGGTTGCCATGGGGCCTACCGTTACACCCATATTTTCAAATCGCAAAGAAATCAGCGATGGGATTTGTGACGCTGGACAAACCACGCATGATGAAACATGGCCGCTGCCTTTACAACAAAGCTACAAAAAATACATCAAATCCAGCATTGCTGATTTATCCAATACTGGCTCGATACCACAAGCTGGCTGTATAACTGCCGCCTTGTTTTTAGAACATTTCATCAAACCAGAAATATCATGGGTACATGTTGATACTTATGGTTGGAATTTTGGTGACAGGACTGGCGGCACAGAGGGCGGTGAAGCCCTGGCCATGCACGCTGTGTTCCAATGGTTAAAAGGACAATATTCAATATGACTGACAACGCACAACACCTTCATTTTGGCCAGGGTCAAGGGCCCGAATTCAAACCGGCAAAGATTTTAGGTCATTTTGCCAACCGCCATGGCTTGATCACTGGCGCAACCGGAACGGGCAAAACAGTGACCTTACAGGTATTGGCTGAAAACTTTGCAGAATTAGGTGTTCCGGTGTTTATTACCGACATCAAAGGCGATGTTTCTGGATTGTCGCAAGCCGGCAAACAAAAAGAATTTTTGGATAACCGCGCCAAAGAATTGAACATCAAAAATTATCGATACGAAGGTTCACCCACCATATTTTGGGATATCTTCAAAAAAAATGGCCACCCCGTACGGACCACCATTGAAGAAATTGGTCCCATGTACCTCAGTCGATTATTGGAATTGTCTGATGTTCAAGAAGGCGTGATTGCTGTTGCATTTAAATATGCCCAAACCAACAAGATGCCTTTATTGGATTTAAAAGATTTGAAGTCATTGCTTCAATTTATGGGTGAGAACCACAAAGAAATTTCAACTGAATATGGACGAATCACCAATGCCTCTATTGGAGCGATCCAACGCAGATTGCTAAATATGGAATCTCAAAGTGCCGATAAGCTTTTTGGTGAACCCGCCCTGGAGTTGGCAGACTTGATGCGTCAAGACATGTCTGGCAACGGCATCATCAGCATCATGGAGTCGCGAGATTTAATGATGAAGCCACAACTTTACGCCTCTTTCTTGTTGTGGTTGATGACCGAATTATTTGAAACCTTACCGGAAGTCGGAGACCAACCATTACCTAAATTGGTGTTGTTTTTTGATGAGGCCCATCTGATTTTTGAGGACTCCCCCAAAGAAGTGCTCAAACGCATTGAACAGGTCGCAAGGTTAATCAGGTCTAAAGGTGTTGGGGTTTATTTTTGTACCCAATCACCTGGCGACATCCCTGAGGATATATTGGGACAACTGGGCAACAAAATTCAACACGCACTTCGTGCCTACACCCCGAAAGACAAAAAAGTCATTCGAGCGGTTGCAGACTCATTCAGGGCCAACCCAAACTTCAATACGGCAGATGTCATCACCTCGTTAGGTGTCGGTGAAGCACTGGTTTCAACTTTAGAAGAAAAAGGGGCGCCGACCATTGTTGACCGAGTCAAAATCTCACCCCCCAGATGTCGCATGGGCCCTGCCACAGATCAAGAGCGTAAGCTGGTGATGAAAAGATCACCGGTTGGTGAAAAATATGACACCGATTTAGATCGCGAGTCAGCTTATGAAAAACTGATTAAAAGAAAAGCCGAAATGGCTGAACAAAAAGCCAAAGAACAAGCTCGTCTGGAACAAGAAGCCAAAAAAGCTGAGTTGGATAAACCCAAACGCAGATCAGGCAGACAAGCAGATTCATTTACCACCAAGCTCGGAAAGTCATTACAAAGGCGGTTAACCACCAAAGCAGTTAATGCCATCTGGAAATCATTGTTTGGTCGTAAGCGATAAATCATGGACATAACCAACATACTTTTGTTGGTTATTTTGGGTTCAGCAGTTGGTTTTTTCGCTGGATTATTGGGTATTGGCGGCGGAGCCATCTTGGTACCCGCCTTGACCGTGTTTTTCCTTTCTCAACACCACGACCCTGCAATCGTCGTTCATCTGGCACTGGCCACCTCGATGTCATGTATTGTGATCAATGCCCTGCTCAGTATTCGAACCCACCATAAACATCATGCCATTTTATGGCCCATAGTCTCTGCCATAAGCCCAGCCATTTTGCTTGGCAGTGCATTGGCCACATGGTTAGTCATTGAAATGGACTCTAAAACCATCGCGTTGATTTTTACCCTCTTGATGTTATTGGTGGCATTACAATTGTTGATTGGGTTTAAACCACGAGCAACTGCAGCCAAACGAATTCCCAAAACAGAATTACTGCCTGTAGGATTTGTCATTGGGTTTATTTCAGCCATCATAGCCATTGGCGGTGGCTCACTCACCGTACCCTATTTAACTTGGCATCAAATAAATATAAGAAAAGCCATTGCCACTGCCGCAGCCATCGGCCTGCCCATTGCTTTGACCAGTGGTGTGGTATTTCTGATGCAGGGTATTCATCAAACCAACTTACCTGAATTGACCTTTGGATATGTTTTTTGGCCAGCCACCTTATTGATCAGTATTGGCAGCTTATTCACCACATCCCTTGGTGCTCACTTAACGCACCGATTACCGGTACATTATTTGAAAAAAATATTTGCTGCAGTGATTGTGATTTTGGCATTGAAGATGTATTTCTCATTCACTTGAGTGGTTAATTTTCAGCATATTGTTGATTGACTTCACTTATCCACACATCCTGTGGATAACTTTGTTAATAACTTTGATTTACTGGTGACTAAACGCATATATGTCTGACCATCACACACAACGGTTAATTCTTAACCACAGCAGTTAAGAATTTAATATCAATAACTTACGAGCGTTTATCAATGTATGAGTTAAGTGTATAGGGCTAAATTCTTGTTTTATGACATTGAAATGACAGACTGTGCATAAAAATGAAGTTGTCAATTAAAAATTGGTCTTTTTTCAAGTCATATAAGGAAAAACTCATAAGTAAATCCAAGCCCTTTAAAAACAAGGCTTTGAACCATAATTGGTCTTTTAAGAACATTCTAAAACGGACCATTTGAAACAAATGACAAAAGAGCTAATAGCTCTAAAATCAAAGCCATGTTAATAGACAAAAAATCAACATTCAGCAACTCATCTGTGCTTACGCAGAGGTTACGGTTTTTGACGAAGTCAAATAAAGTGGCCTCGGAGGAAACCCATCCCATGTTGACCCTTGGCGAGCCTGCGAGCCTATTAGGGCAACTCATCTATGCTTACGCAGAGGTTACGGTTTTTGACCAAGTCAAATGAAGTGGCCTCGGAGGAAACCCATCCCATGTTGCCCCTTGGCGAGCCTGCGAGCCTATTAGGGCAACTCATCTGTGCTTACGCAGAGGTTACGGTTTTTGACGAAGTCAAATGAAGTGGCCTCGGAGGAAACC
>NZ_NIHB01000001.1:163804-896740 GCF_002591915.1 Marinicella litoralis
TTGGCGAGCCTGCGAGCCTATTAGGGCAACTCATCTGTGCTTACGCAGAGGTTACGGTTTTTGACGAAGTCAAATGAAGTGGCCTCGGAGGAAACCCATCCCATGTTGACCCTTGGCGAGCCTGCGAGCCTATTAGGGCAACTCATCTGTGCTTACGCAGAGGTTACGGTTTTTGACGAAGTCAAATGAAGTGGCCTCGGAGGAAACCTCTTAATGGGCCTCGTCCCAATTCTCCCCTATCCCATAGTCCACAACCAGAGGCACATCCAATTTCACCACTTGTTCCATGATTGATTTCACTTTATGTGCCCATTGCTCTGCCACTTCCTGTTTCACTTCAAACACCAGTTCATCATGAACCTGCATGATGACCTTGATGTCGTCAGCGCCTTTCAGCTCATCATGAATGGCCAACATGGCTTTTTTAATGATATCGGCGGCAGTGCCTTGCATGGGTGCATTGATGGCAGCTCGCTCAGCCCCGGCTCGCACCCGAGCATTGCGGTTATTAATTTCAGGAAAATACAACCGCCGACCAAACAATGTATCCAAATAGCCTTGTTCTGCCGCTTGGGTTTTAACCGAATCAATAAAACCTTTGACCTTAGGGTACTGAGCAAAATATTGTTTCATATAATTGGAAGCTTCCTTGCGACCAATGTGTAGTTGTTTGCCTAAACCAAAAGCACTCATACCATACATCAAACCAAAGTTGATGGCCTTGGCTGCCCGACGTTGTTCACCACTGACTTCGTCCAAAGGCGTATCGAACACCTGAGAGGCCGTTTGGCTGTGAACATCGACCCCTTGATTGAAAGCATTCAATAAATTTTCGTCTTGAGATAAATGCGCCATGATGCGCAATTCTATTTGTGAATAATCAGCTGCCATCAACAACCAGCCTTCAGGTGCAATGAACGCCTTACGTACTTTCCGCCCTTCTTCAGTTCTTATCGGGATATTTTGTAAGTTTGGGTTTGAAGACGACAAACGCCCTGTAATGGCCACGGCTTGATGATAAGAAGTATGTACTCGCCCCGTTTTGGCATTGATTTCGAGTGGTAACTTATCGGTATAGGTGCTTTTGAGTTTACTCAATGAGCGATATTCCAAGATCACGGCGGGTAATTCATAATCTGCTGATAAATCCTGCAACACATCCTCTGCTGTTGAGGCTTGACCCGTTGCGGTTTTCTTCAATACGGGTATGCCTTGTTCTTCAAACAAAATCACTTGAAGTTGTTTGGGTGAACCCAAATTAAATTCCTTTCCTGCCAAATCATAAGCCTGAAGTGTCAGTTTATTCATGCAAAGTTCTAAGTGTTTACTCTGCCGGGCCAACTCCACTCGATCAATCAACACTCCTGTTTGCTCCATGCCAGCCAAGCAAGCCACCAATGGCATCTCTAAATCTGTAAATATGGCCCTCTGGTCGGTTTCCTTTAATTGTTGCCATAGGGCATGATGTAATTGAAATGTGATGTCAGCATCTTCAGCCGCATAATGAGTGGCATCGGCAATCGAAACTTGAGCAAAAGGCGTTTGCTTGGCACCTTTGCCACAAATATCCTCATACTTAACGGTCTTTTTATCTAAATACAAGGCTGCCAATGAATCCATGTCATGGCGCGTAACTGATGCATTAAAAACATAAGACTCTAACATGGTATCAAATTTTTGGCTGGTGATATTGATGCCATAATTTGACAACACATTCAGATCATATTTAAAGTGTTGGCCAATCACATCCACAGCCTGTAACACAGGAACAACTGCATTCAGTACGGTGGTTAGATCCAATTGATCTTCTGAAGTTTCATGGGCGATTGGAATATAGGCTGCTTGTTCTTCCTCACAGGAAAATGACATACCTATGATGTTGGCGCCAATGGGGTTCAATGAATCAGTTTCTAAATCAAATGCCACCAATCCTTTGCTTTTAATTTTATCCAACCATTGTTGTAACGTGGCCATGTCCTGAATACAGGTGTATTCGATTTGTTTTTGTGGGGTTTTCGGCGCGTCCTTTGCTTCATCCAATTCCGCAAATCGCTTCATACCAAATTTTTTACCAATTTGACTCAGTGCACTGATGTTTCTGTTACTCAACTTGAAATCACCGACCTGATAATCAACCTCACAGTCTTTTTTGATCACAACCAACTCACGTGACAATTTCAGTTGGTCAATCCCTGCGCGCAAATATTCACCTACTTTGCCTTTAAAGTCATCGGCATGAGCGATGATATTATCTACCGTCTCATACTCTTGTAACCATTTAACAGCCGTCTTCGGACCTACTTTATTCACCCCTGGAATGTTATCGGAAGAATCGCCAATCAATGCCAGGTAATCAATGATTTGATCGGGTCTGACCCCAAATTTTTCCATCACGCCTGCTTCATCCATCACATAGTCAGACATGGTGTTCACCAATGTCACATGATCAGAAACCAATTGTGCCAAATCTTTGTCACTGGTTGAAACCAAAGTCTCTATACCCAGCGTTTCGGCTTTTTTAACCAAAGTACCGATCACGTCATCAGCCTCAACATGAGGGACCTCAAGTATGGGAATCCCCATCGCCTCAACCAAATCTTTGGTCGGCTGTAATTGCATACGCAGTTCATCAGGCATCGGTGGTCGATTGGCTTTGTATTCCGCATACATGTCATGCCTGAAAGTTTTCCCTTTGGCATCGAACACCACCACCATGTACTCAGGCCCATATTCATCCAGCATGCGTTGCAGCATATTGGTAACCCCATACATCACACCTGTGGGATGACCATCCTCACTTTTTAGCCGATTTAAACCTGGCGAAAAGAAGGCGCGAAACAAATAGGAGGATCCATCGACTAAATAGAGGGTTTTATTCATGATTACGTGTGTTTTGATCAGAACAGTCATTGTAATCTGAATACAAAATAAAATCACGCTGATGTGTTATCTTTGAAAATTGTACGATTTTTAATAAATTCAATGACAAACCACCCTTTTTCCTTTAATATTTTTAAGGTTAATTAAATCTTATTATCGGGGAATAAACATGAAGTACATTTTTAAAAAAACAGCTTTGGCTGCATCTTTGGCACTGTGTGGCTTGGCCAACGCTCAAACAGAAACCTTTCTTTTTGATAACCAACTTGAATTTACCGGGCTGAATGACCAAACAGGCTATGAACTCAGACTGCGTTTACCACAAGGCGAATTAAAAACACTCTATATCAACCCATCAAAATCAATGACTTTTGAAGCCACTGATTTTGCCATCAACCAGTTTCAAGACGGAATTTACAAATATGAGTTACTGCCGTTAAATACTTCCGTTAAAAAAAGCAGAACCAATCAATCAACCAACAACTCCGATAACGACCTGGGATTTGAAGTATTGTCTGGCACATTCACCGTGTTGAAAGGCGGTACCCTCATCGATCAAGATGAGGCTGGAAGAGACCAACAAATTCTGGACGACCTGATTGTGGATGGCTCAGCCTGTATCGGACAAGATTGTGTCAACGGCGAAAGTTTTGGTTTCGATACATTAAGACTGAAAGAAAATAACCTGCGCATCCGATTTATGGATACCAGTAACTCAGCCAGTTTCCCATCCAATGATTGGGAGTTGACCGCCAATGACAGTACCAATGGTGGTGCCAATAAATTTTCAATTACAGACATTGATGGTGGCAGGGCACCTTTCACTGTTGAAGCCGGCGCCAGAAACCATGCCTTGTATGTTGAAAGTGATGGCGATGTAGGCATTGGTACCAACAGCCCAGTGGTGGATTTACATATCACTACGGGTGACTCACCGACCGTCAGACTGGAACAAAACGGCACCAGTGGTTGGACACCACAAACCTGGGACGTTGCTGGTAACGAAACCAACTTCTTCATTCGCGATGCCACCAATGGCAGTAAACTACCTTTCAGAATCAAACCAAATGCACCCACAAGTTCGCTGTTTATTGCTGCCAACGGTTACCTTGGATTTGGTACCGCTAGCCCAACTCATGGTTTACATTTACTCGCTTCTGAGAACGTGACATTGAAACTGGAAAACAGTGTAACTGATGAATCATGGAAAATTGCCAACAAAGGAGCCAGCTTACAATATGGAAAATCTGGCTCTTTGACAGGTCGATTTGAGTTTTTTGATACGGGACAATTTCAAATCGGTAATCCATCAGCTAGGATTTTTGATTTAGACGACAGTGGAAACTTAACCATCACTGGCTTACTTTCAGAAGGCTCTGATGTGAACTCAAAAGAAAATATTTTTGCCGTGAACCCCACTGAAATTTTACAAAAAGTGGTTGATTTGCCGATTTCCGTATGGAACTACAAATTTGACTCAGACAATGTAAAACACTTGGGACCTATGGCTCAAGACTTTTATAAATTGTTTGGATTGGGTTCTCGTGAAGATAAAATTGCTTCTTTAGATTCCACCGGTGTCGCATTGGCTTCGATCAAAGCCTTGGCTACAAAAGTGGATGAAAAAGAAAGTCAAATTAACCAATTGAAAAATGAGAATGAAGCGCTACAAAACAGACTTCAAATGCTTGAAGCTGCCTTTGAAAAGTTTAACAAGTAATATTTTTGATTAACAACACCACTCCAGTTTATTCTGGGGTGGTTTTTTTTCGCCTTAAGAAAACACTGAATAACAGACCATCAACATTTAAAGGGACCTGACAGTTCTGGTTCAAAAGGCAAGTTTTTATCCAGCCATTGGTAGGCATCCGTTTCTTGGTCTGCCTCAGAAAAGACATGGGATAAAAATCCAGGGTGTTGAAACCAACGGTGATAATGCAAATGGACCAATGCAGACAAATCAATATTTTGCGCCGGGTTGTTTTGCAGCCTGGGCCGAAAAGGCAACGGGTAGTTGTATTGAATACTTGGGACTTGAGGGGTTAGGCCCAGTCTATCAACGGTGATAGAGATGGACATTTGTTCAATAAAACCATAATCAACCTGATGTCTTGAAGCCCGCTTTTGGGTTCGTACTTTGCTGTCCATTAATTGATGAAAGTCATCATACCAACGGCTAAAAAAAGCAGTTTGTTTTTGTGCAAAGACAAAACCGGAGTTATAGTACGGACGGATTTTACACCTATCAACAGTGGTTTCCATGCTAGCTGGCGGCGGGTTTGTTGCAAACTGAGCAAAAGCTTTTTGCCAAAATTCATCATTGGGATCATTTTGTCCCTTTGAACCGATACCCACATTATCGACTGGTCGTATCAACATTGAATGTTGGTTCAATAATTTGTCATCAAGTGCGTTCACAAAAACAGTGTCGGTATCAACCAACAAACAAGCAGCAAGGTTTTTCTGTACTTGTTCAATTTCTCTGGTGGCAAAAATTCCATTGCACAATGGAAAATAATCATAAGATTGATTCAAATCAGCAAACAGGTAAGTTGCACCATGCGCTTTGAGTGATTCAATGGTGCTGGCCGCTGGTTGGTGGTTTTTCCTGACACAACAAGCAAAAGACTGAACCTCAGAAAATGGGGCTACAAACCTTTCT
The DNA here is from genome assembly GCF_002591915.1 of Marinicella litoralis. Lineage (GTDB taxonomy): Bacteria > Pseudomonadota > Gammaproteobacteria > Xanthomonadales > Marinicellaceae > Marinicella > Marinicella litoralis. The sequence continues at coordinate 169,347 of NZ_NIHB01000001.1, forward strand.
ATTGACTTTTGTAACAACAAAGCTTGCTGTTCTAACAACCCTTGCTCAACAATATAAACAATGCCTAACATGCTGCTTTGTACTGATTACAAGAATCCACCACATGAGCCACTTCCGTAGCCGACAACCCAGGATAGATAGGCAAACTAACCACCTCGTCACACAAACGGTTAGTGATTGGAAATTCAGATGTCGCAAAGTTGTTTTTATAAGCACCTGATTGATGCGGTGGAATTGGGTAATGAATCATGGTTTCTACACCGCAATTTTCCATATGTTCTATGAATGCGTTCCTCTCTTTAACTCGCAATACATATTGGTGCCAAACATGGCTGTTATCAAAAATTGGGGTGGTTAACCATGTTGAATTTATGTTTTTACCGTAGTATTCAGCAATCTCTTTGCGTTGCGTAATCAATGCATCCAAATGCTTTATTTTTTCAAACAAAATGCCGGCTTGGATTTCATCTAATCTGCTGTTTAGGCCAAAACATTCATGGTTGTATTTGTTGTTTGATCCATAGTTTCTTATCAGCTTCATTTTTTTATACAACTCAGAATCATTGGTAATCACCGCACCAGCATCACCACAAGCGCCTAAATTCTTAGTGGGATAGAAACTGAACGCCGCCGCAACACCCCATGTACCACAATGTTTGTCTTGATAAACGGCGCCATGGGCTTGCGCAGCGTCTTCAACAATTGGGATCCCATGTTTCAACCCTAGTGCCTTGAGCCGATTCATCGCAACCGGTTTGCCATAAAGGTGGACTGGAATGATTGCCTTGGTGTTCTCTGTGATCGCAGCTTCAATCAAATTGATGTCTATATTCATTGATTGTTCATCTGGCTCAACAGGCACCAATGTGGCACCCAAGTCTGTCACTGGTAACCATGAAGCAATAAAAGTATGTGCAGGGACAATCACCTCACTGTTTTCATCCACGCCCAAGGCCAGCAGAATGATTTTAATGGCATCCAAGCCATTACCAACACCCAAGCAATACTTGGCCCCTAAGTATTCAGCGAAAGCAGCCTCAAACTGCTTAACTTTAGGGCCCAAGATATATTGCCCACTTTTTATGGTGTCGACCACTGAAGTCAATACAGCTTCAAGGTAACTTTTATTTTCTTTGCTGAAATCGAAAAATCGTATTCTCATGTACTTTGCTGAACCATTTGAGAGAATTCTTTGTAGTCATGGTAGTAGTCATCAGGATCGTATTTATTTGAAGCCAAAACCATCAGCACAGAACCTGAAGAAAAATTACTGATTTCACGCCAAATCATTGGGCACAAATAAAGCCCATAATACGACCTGTTCATATGAATCACTTTGCTGTTAAACCCATCATCTATTTTGATATCAAAGCTACCAGACAATGCAATGATCATTTGATGCAGGCCTTTATGCGCATGACCGCCCCTTTCTGCACCTCCAGGAACATCATATAAGTAGTACACCCTTTCTATATCAAAAGGAATGTGGTTGGAACCTTCTATAAAGGTTAAATTACCTTTGGGGTTCGAAATCACAGGTAAGTCGATGATTTTACATTGCTCGATTAACTTGGTGTTTTTTGGTTCTGATGTGTTCATGAAAAATCACCCTCCAACTTTGGATAAAAATATTGATAATACCTGCCATATTTTCTTATGCATGTTTCAATTTCTTTGCTTTCAGAATGGTCATAAAACGCATTGTTGTTTCTGGATGCCAGAGACATGTCTTTGTTGACTGAGCGAATGTTTAATTGCTCACCAATGATTGATGGGTTTTCAACCAAGTCTTCGTATTTAAAAACACTGATGTCATTGATGTTTTCATAATACTTTTTGAACATCCAATCCAATAACAAAACTTGTTTAACCAGCACGCCCTCATTTTCATGACCAACCACACTACTCGGGTCAAATTTTTCTGCAATCATCGACCTGCCTTTGCTGAGTGAAAAATCCAGTGATCGCCAGGACTTAATAACAGCGATGGGGTCTCTGACGGTAACCAACAACTGAAAATGCTTTGACTTGAGCAGTTGATTTAACAGTGCAGTAAAAAACACATTGGATTTGACAATCCATATTTTGTCACAGGTTGAAGCCGCTAACTTAACTTTTTGTGATTGCTTGGTTTTGATGATACCCTGTTCTGTTCTGGCGAAATGATTGTCTGTCAATGAATCGGTTCCTTGGCCAAAATTCATACTCACAGGTTCACCCATTTTTACCTGCGCTCGCAGGTCTGCCATTTTCTGCAACAGACTATCAGCAATCAAACCCACATCCGCCTGTTGTCTGATTTCTTTTAACCAACCTGGCTCATCAAGTCCAACGACCTGTTGATTGTCTGCAATCAACTTGAGCGCCAATGTACTGCCGCTCCTGGGTATGCCTGTGAGCAGCCAGTTTTTATTATTTGTTTTGGGGGGCAAAACTTGCATCTATTTTGTTTTTAATTTCTGGGGTTACTGCAATGATAGTTAACCAATCCAAGCCTTCGCCGTAATAACCAATTTTATTTTCTGTTGATAGCAATATTTCAAGACCGGTCGTCTTAAATATATGTTCCATGCTTTCTCTAGTAAACCCCCATAAGTGTACGGGGTCTGGCTTTTTATCAAGTGGTGACACCAACTTCTGTTGTAGGGGCGTTCCAATCACCACTGCATCAACAGAAAGTGCACTGACTCTTTGAATAAGGTCTGCAGGGTCGGCAAAATGTTCACAAAATTCAAACATAGAAACTATGTTGGTTTTTTCACCTTTGTCATTCAAGTTTTTGATCACAGAAAAGGCATCATCACAGGTATACTTTTTATGCTTCGCTGCATTTTTCTTGGCAAACTCAATTCTACTCTCTTGTAAATCACAACCATGAATTTCCCAATTTTTCGATGAATAAATGTTTTGATTCACCGCATTAGAAATGTAGCCAACGCCACAGCCAACATCCAGCCACCTGCCCTTATCTACACCCAATGAATTGAATACACCAATCATTGTTTCAATCACATTGACTGCATACGTTTTACGAAACACATGATTGATTTTAGATTTCAGCTCAATGGGTACGTAAGATTGATCAGAATAATCATTGAATACTTTGGATTTAAGTTTTTCTTTCAGCTTGATGTTTTGCTGGGTATAAAAAGCTTCATAGGCTTTTGTATCAAACCTAATAAAAGGTTTTATTTCATTGGGCTTGATACGCCCATCATTGATCATTGCGATGGTTATATTGTGTGTTGAATCCCAGTTTCCAAAATAGGACAATCTGCTATTGATAACACCACATAGTTTTTTTATTCTGCTGAGAACTTGGTTTTCAATGGCCCGTTTTAATGCCTTAAAACTGTCCGCCAAATAAGCATACAAAAATGGCCATTCGGCTTCAATCTTTTCAACGGTTAGTGATAATTTACCTGGATTTTCAGAAGATGTTGGCGCTCGGTCAATTTCTTGTATTAACTCGGTTAAGCGGGTGATTAAATCGGAATTATTTGTCATTGAAAAAGTTTCTGCTGTCGTATTTATTTACCAAATAACTGGCAAAATCTTTACTTGCACCAATAGATAAATGAGTGCGGTCATAGGTGACCATTTCTTGTTGATCTAAGGTGAAGGCCATACATGAGGGTTGTTTACAAAAGTAAGCCAATTTATCTACATAAACAGCACCAGCCTCTGAAATCTTGGTGCGGGCCTGATCATTTTGCTTAAATAAATCTTTTATTAAAAACTGATCAATATTTGATTGAGCCACCAGAAAATCATCAGAATTATGTGCGGCAATCCTCGTTTGCTTACTATACCACGGACCCACACCCATCACAATTACATTGACCGTCATGCCTTTCAGCCTTTCAATCGATACCAGCAACGGGTTAAGTCTGGACTGATCCATCTTGATTGAATATATGACATGTTTAACTTCACTGTTTTTCTCTAGATAGGCAACAATGTCATCAAAGCTTCTGTCACATGAGTCGTTTTCCCTTTTTACAGCTTCGAATAAATGTGGACAACCTCTTTCACTGATCAGCATATAATGGTATTGCGGAAAAGCATTGTTCATTATGTTGAATCCATCTATGCCATGAGAATCTCCAACCACCAAAACATTTTCTTTGGTCATGCTGGGTTTTAAACATCGGTCAGGCGTGATAAATATTTGGGTTTCACATTGCTTGCTCCACTGTTCATGCCTTTTTAAATTGGCCACTTTCGCTGGAAGACTGATAACGTTTTGGACGGGGTTTTTTGCTTGAAAAAAACGACCTTCATTGATAACTGCCACACAAAAGAAGGCTAAGGTGACCCATGCAAAGCCAGCAAAGTATTTTTCCTTTTCATGTCCATACCTGAATGTGGATTCTGTGGTTTTATACAACACCACGGATAACACCAAAGAAGCCAAAATCAAAATGATTTTGTCAATCGCTGTTAACTTATTTGGGCTAATGAATGTATAAAACACAATCAAAGGCCAGTGAACCAAGTACCAAGAATAAGAAATGTTGCCGATGTATAACATCACCTTGTTACCAAGCAACCATTGGCTTATTTTTACATTTTTCAAATAAATGATAATCACACAACTTAAACAAGGCAGCAGAGGCAAGTAGCCAGGAAATGAGCTGGTTTGGTCAAAATAAACAAAACACAAAATTATGGTTGTTAATGAGCTCACCACCAACCATTCGGCGACCTTTGAATTGATTAATTTTTTTGAATCGGGCATAAAACAAACCACCGCACCAACAAGAAATTCGAACATCCTAAATGGAATTAAATAAAAGGCATAGTGAGGGTTGATTTTGGTTATTATGACCGACAAAAGAAGACTGAGAAAAAGCAACATTAGCAACACTTTTACAAGCATTGATAAGTTTTGCTTGCGATACAAAAACATTAAAAGCAATGGAAATACGAGATAAAATTGCTCTTCAATACCCAGCGACCAGGTGTGCAATAAAGGCTTAAATTTTGCTGAAAAATCCCAGTAGCCTGCTTCGCTTAAAAAATAAAAATTCGAGACAGAAAAAAATGCAGCAATCGCTGATTGAAAAGTTTTTTGAACAAGCTCTGCAGGAAATACCAACAATGCCATGATACCAGTAAACAACACGGTAACAAATAATGCCGGAAACAAGCGCCTGATCCTTCGGATATAAAATGTTTTTAAACTGAATGAATTATCCTGCAATTGTCTTAAAATCAATTGGCTAATCAGGTAACCAGATATAGTAAAAAAAACATCGACCCCTAAAAACCCCCCAGAAAACATCGCAAAGCCACAGTGGTATGCCAAAACCCCCAAGATGGCCACTGCCCTCAGGCCTTGTATTTCACCTCTGAATTGATTGTGACGGTTTACTGGTAACATGCTTGATCAACCAGGGCTGAAAATTCTTTGCTTTTGGTGGGCATCAAATGATCTTGGTTGATAAAAGCAGCTAAATCAAAATCCATTGCCAACTCCCTAAAATCAACGTATTTAATGTTTAACGTCTCGGCAATTTGTTTGAATTGTTGCAAAGATGCCTGATATGGTTCACGGTCTGAAATGTATTGCAAATAACTTTCATCAACCGGCGTTCTCAAAACACATACATCAGCCCCTTTTTCCAATAAAAATTCCAACATGTTGCGGTAAATTGAAAAGTAATTATCAGCGGCTTCAGTACCCATCATAGGCTCCTGAAAATCCACTCGTGACAATGTTCGTTTAAGACGCTCTTCCTCATCTAAATTGACCCAATAGGATGATTTGTCCATTTCATTGGGCCAATCCCTGGTCAGGGCTTGTTTCAGGCTTTTCCAACTGTTAATTGAGGCCAATTGTTGTGCAATGCCTTTTTCAAAAAAATATATTTTTGGAACAAACCACTGGTTTATATTAAAAAAATTATTGTGGTTTTTATCGTGCCACTCAAGGTGTATTTCACTGACCAATTGTGGTGATGCTTCAACGATCACCTGATTGGGGGTTCTGTATTTAAAATAGTTTCTAATAAATAAATCCATCACTGGTATGGTCGATCCACCCCGGCCTAGATTAAGGTATTTATGTTGATCAATAAAAGAGCGATAAATATGTGAATCACCGATTGCAACATTGGGGTTGTCACTTGCATAAACACTGTGAATGCGTTTAGGCACTGACTTTGGAATCGTCACCACATACTCACGAAGAAACATTTCTGTCACCATGAGAAACCCTGCCACAATGAATATGACAATAATGAGGTAGCGCTTAAAAAAAGCGGTAGATGAATTCTGAATAGCCATTGCCAATTATTTTATATAAACTGATGATTAAGATGATACCTGTGGTTACTGCAAATACAATGCCTGGTTGCCATTTTGCCTGTTCTGAGAAATTTTCTCTGGGCTTATAATCTAAGATTTGCTGGGTGTTTGGTAAAGCTTTAACCACCAAACAAAGTAATCCAATCAACACCAAGGATACCAAGGGACTTGTACCTAGAATAAACACGCCTTTGTCTACCATGGCATCTGTCATGCCTGTAGTGAATTCAAACAAGCCTGTAGTTAAAGTGGTGATACTCAATAGTGACTCTGATCTGAATACGATGAACGTTAAATTCACAAAAATAAATGTAATCAACCAATTGGTCAAATGGTATGTTTGGCCCCCTCGGAATTGATCAGTAAAATGAATGGCTATTTTTTTTCTGTATAAATGATTTATCACCAAAGCAAAACCATGCATGCCACCCCAAATCACATAAATCCAACCGGCGCCATGCCACAACCCCCCCAGAAGCATGGTTATCATCAAAAACAAGTGACGATTAAATTCACCGTGCCTGTTGCCACCCATAGGAATGTATAAATAATCTTTTAGAAATGTAGACAAGGTAATGTGCCACCGTCGCCAAAAATCAATGATGCTCGCTGATTTATATGGGGAATTGAAATTAATCGGTAGCTGTATGCCAAATAACAAGGCACTGCCAATGGCAATGTCTGAATAACCAGAAAAATCGAAATAAATTTGTAAGGTATAACACAACGAACCGCTCCATGCCAAGACAGCCGGGATCACAGCGCCCTGGTTTCCCAACTCAAAAACCCAATTGGCATGTGGAGCTAAACTGTCAGCGATGACGACTTTCTTAAATAAACCAATGGCAATGATGGTTATGGCTGCTGCAATTGTTTTGCTATCAAGCAATATTCGATAGTCTTTAGAAAACTGTTGCAAAACATCTTTATGATGAACAATGGGGCCTGAAACCAATTGCGGGAAAAAAGCCACAAACAAGACATAACTGCGAAAAGAGTTGTCTTCAATTTTATTTTGTTTGGCATCAACCAAATAGGCAATTTGTTGAAAGGTAAAAAACGAAATGGCCAATGGCAGAACAATGCTACCTACCAGGTGTTCATAATCAAACATCCCAAGAAAAAAACCACTGTACTTATAATACCCCAACGTGGCTAAGTTAAGAACGATACCGAACACCAAAATCGGCTTACTGATTCCCTTGTATTTCATGATTGCTTGACCAGCAACATAATTCAAGACAATAGATGACATCAACAATGCCAGGTATTCAACTTTCCACCAGGTATAAAAAAACAAAGAGCCAATAATCAATAAATTGATTCCGGCTACTTTGTTTACTTTTCGAATTAAAAAATAGTATGCGATTGCCATGATAGGCAAAAACACCAAAAGATACTCTAATGAATTAAACAGCAAAACTTAGGCTCCTTTTTGGATCATCGGTCGGTTGATAAATAGCAACATCAGTCAAAACACGCCCCCAAAACAGACGCAGCGAATTCTTTACTTGCGCTGGGTGTAATGTGGTCTTGATTAATGAAATATTCTTTTGGATAATTGGTATTCAATTGATGGTGACCGACATGCGTAATTCCATATTCACTTGATACATCAGTAAAAAAAGCCATGGCAGCATCGAATGCCGCCAATTCTCGACTGTATGTTAAATACAATTCCGATACAGGCGGTGTCACCATACAAACTTCAGCCCCTTTTGATATTAAAAACTCAACCATTTGTCGGTATTTGGCTTGAAATTCTTTTGATTCATCAGAATCCATATATGGTAGGTGGTGTTTGACTCTGGACCGTGTTTTTTGTTGCCTTTGTTGGTCCGTTAACTTTAACCAGTACTGGCTGTTGGCCCTCAAGTCCTCATCATTGCTGGCATGGTAAGCAGCCATGATTTGATCCATCGAATCGAATGCACTCATAAACTCTGTTATGCCTCTTTCAAATACATACAACTTAAATGGTGTTGAAACAATGTTGAAATATTGGTCATATCTTTGGGTGTTTCTTTCCAGTTGTGGTTTGGCAAATAATTGTGGTGAAGCTTGAATGACTACTTTTCCTGGATGTTTGTCCAACAAATAATTTCTCAACACAATGTCCACAGCCGGGATTGGGTTGCCACGTTTTGCCAGGTTGATGAAACTCTTTTCAGCCACAAAGGCTCGGTACATTTGAGAGTCTCCTGCCACCACATCTGTCAATTTACTTTGATAAACGCGATCAATCAATTGCGGCGTCGACCTTGGCATTTTTACAACCACAGCTCTTAGAAACCATTCAGCAGTCACAACGAACACCACTAAACTGATGCCCAGTGAATAACAAAATATTTTAGAAAAACCTGTAAATGAACTCTGAGTATCCATTGGTCATGATCTTATAAAGTGAATAGTACAGTAGACAAATCCCGCCCAACAACCAAAATATATTGGCTTGCCAGTATGCTGATTTGATGTCATTTTGTTGATGTTGATAACCAAGTATTTGTTGCGTATTAGGGAAGTATTTAACCACAAATATTAACCCAAAAACCAAAATAAATAATCCCAGCGATGCATTTGTATTGAGGGTACTGGGGGCACCCTGAATTGGGCCACTTAAGCCAAACATCACTTGTAGTAAATCAAATCCATCATTTACAGACTGCACACGAAATACCACAAAAGCCAACACCACTGCAATGAAAGTCAAAGGCCATGCCAATATTTTCACATAAGGCTGTAAAACAGTGGTCTTATATTGAGGAAAATGTAGCAAAAAATATCGAAACACATGGTTGATAATTAAATACAAACCATGAAGCATGCCCCACAATACAAAGGTATAGGCAGCGCCATGCCACAATCCACCCAATACCATGGTTATGAACAGAAAAACCAATTTAAGAACTACGCCTTTTCTGTTTCCACCCATTGGTATGTATAAATAGTCTTTCAAAAACCTAGAAAGAGTCATGTGCCAGGTTCGCCAAAAGGCAATGATGCTTGATGATTTCAATGGTGAATTGAAATTCAACGGCAAAAATATTCCAAACATCAAGCCCAATCCAATGGCCATGTCTGAATAACCAGAAAAATCAAAATACAATTGCAAAGTATAGGCAACCGCTGCCAACCAAGCATCCATCATTGAAACATTTAAGCCAATGTTGTCATTGTCGAAAACTTGAATGACAAAGGGCGACAACTCATCTGCCACGGCGACTTTTTTAAATAGGCCAAGAATAAAGAAGGTCATGCCAGCGGCCAACCATTTGTAATTCAACCGATGCTTTTGTGAAAATTGCGGCATCATTTCTGCATGATGCACTATGGGTCCAGAGATTAACTGGGGGAAAAAAGTGATGAACAGCACGTAAGACTTGAATGAATAATTGGCAATTTTTCCATGATAACTGTCAACGATATAAGCAATTTGTTGAAAAGTGACAAAGGAAATGGCCAAGGGCAAAGCCACTGCGTAAACGGAAGGTTCAATAATACCTAAGTGACTGGCCACATCAATAAAAAAGTTGATGTATTTGAAATAAAACAGCAGCGTTAAATTAATAACTATACCTAAGATCAGGACTTGCTTAGATTTTCTTTGATGTAAAAAAGTGGATACCCAATAGTTGAATCCGATTGAAAAGAAAATCAATGCCAAGTATTCAACTTTCCACCAGGCATAAAAAAACAATGAAGCAAAAACCAGAAATAATTTTGCGTGTTCTGTATTGAATTTATTGACCAACCAATAGCCCCAAACAACCAGAGGCAGGAATATCAGAATGAAAAATAAGGAGTTAAATAACATAAAAAAAACCTGCTTTATTCAAGCAGGTTTTCGTTCATTTAAATAAATTTAATTAAATGTATTTATGGGTTAGTTGGAGTACAAGCTCCTCCACCGATAAATGTTTGTCTGCGTGATTCAAACTCATCAAAGTAGTAAGTTTGACCAGCAGCAATACTTTCATGTACGCCCATTTGACCAATTCTGGCTAAGTTGATACCTTTGAATTTAGCAGCTGGCAAACTAAGACCTGTTAAATCTAATACAGGTGTATCAGTTTCATCATTTGCATCAATCCAAACTTTCAAGTGACCTGTGTTGTTATCACCAAACAACAAATCATACTCTAAACGGAAAGGTGCATCAGGTACTGGGAAGTTAAATACATTTCTTCTGTTGGCACCTGGTTGGTTGTCATCACGAACATAACCAATGATTCTGTAATCAGGAGTAGTCATGTCTGCATTGGTGTTATCAAATTTCAACATCAAGTTATCAAAACCAAAACATTGATCAGGGCCTGCAGGTGAACCACATGAAGCGATATGAATTTTCATTCTTCTTTCTGTACCAGTAGATGGCAACTCTACGCCATTGGGGTTAAAACAGAAAGATGTTCTGTATCTCAGCTCGGAACTTGGACTGTCATCTTGTACCCAATGACGAGCTGCACCACCTTGTTGCTCTTCAATTGCCAATTGCAATCCACAAGCAGTACCATTGTGTGCTGCCGCTGCAGTCACGTCTAATTTTCCAGTTGGGTTTTGAACCAACGACCACACGCCGTCAACATTGGTGACGTCACATGAAGGACCGCCAGCTAAACTGGCTGCACTGAAAAATAAAGTTGCGGTTAACAACCCTGTTTTTTTTATAATTTTATTCATAAGTTCCTCGTAAAATTTAAATTTGTTATTGAGTAAAACGCATTGTTTATATACTTTCGGTCAAAATATTTTAATTAATTTTTTTCAGCGTGCTTTAAGTCAAGATTGAGACGTTTTACTGCTGATAAATAGCCTCATACATCCAGCATATAATCCACCGACACAAACCACATCAAGATGTCCTGATGTCAAGACAATTGAATGATTGTCAAGGAGTATAATAAACATCAAATAACAGTTCAAGGTTTATTCAATACATTCAGCTGTCAGGCTGGTGAACTGGCTTGACTTGACACGTAAAGTTAAAGCGGGTCAAAACCAGTGGTAAAAATCCGGTCATTGGTTAACTGTGCAAGCCAACCTGAAATGATTGACCCGGTATAAACTTGTCTGCTTAAAGCGTCTATGTATATGGATGAGACTCCAATGTGATTAGTAACAACAGGCTCTGTTTTATTGACTTGGGAATAACCTGTAATTGAATACAAGGTTTGTGCGACAGAAGACGCCACATAAAAAACAGGGTCACCTTCAATGGCGAATAGGTTTCTTGGGTTCACAATGTCATCTAACAAAACAATGGGGTTGAACATTGATTCGGTCATATTTTCAAACTTAATCACCAAGTCTCCTCTGGCAAAAGAGCCCAAGACATCAGAAAATGCTGAATCTGCTCCCGCAACCAACGCCAGTTCATAAGGTCTGTTCATGTTTTCAATCAATTTAAGCTCTGTAAAATCAGCAGTGTTATTCACATACAGAGAGACGTCACCTGAAAAGAAGTTAGCGACCATCAAATCAATGTCCCCATCATTATCAAAATCACTGGCCACAACGTCATTGGGCGCATCGTTGGCCTGATTGATGGTGTGTACCGTGAATGTCAGACCCATTCGATCAAACCACCTCACAGCATCATCAGAACCAGAGGTTCCAATGATATCCAATTGTCCGTCACCATTGATATCAGCCACTGCTACAGCGTTGGCAAACGGCGCTCCAGAGTAAATCACTGTGGTTTCAAACTCAGCACCACCTGAATTCCTGAACCAATAAAACCCACCCGCATTTGAGGCCGCCACCACGACATCAAGTGCGCCGTTTTCATCAACATCAACAACCAATACGTCTGCTGCACCACCAATGTTTTCTGCAATAACATGGCGCTTGAAACTCACGCCGTCATACCATTGAACCACCCCATCTCTGAAACTGGTTGCAACAATATCTGCTACGCCGTCTCCATTGATGTCACCTTTTGCAATGGCACTCACGCCCTCTGGAAAGTCTTCCCAAACCACCTCTTCATCGCCCAGTGAATTGGCGGTGTACAGCAGGTTTCTGTTTTCAAAGTATGCTTGGGTTAATATTTTCATTCCTCCATTGAATTCGAATGTGGCGGCTTGGACAGATACATAGCCATCTCTGGAGTTGGCAATCAATTGTTTATTGGCTCCGCTCAGGTCTTGTGTGTAAATGTGGCCAACACGATTGGCTACTGCAATAAGTTCACCTTGCTGATCATTGTCAATATCAGCACAATGCAGTGCATTGACCCCTGGTAAATCTTGGTCAATGACGGCGCCACTGAAAATGCCACCACCTGAATTGATAAACAGATAAACCGCGTCATCAGCGGTGGCAGAAACCACCACATCCATGGCATCGTCACCATTGGCATCACAAGAGGCCAAGTACCTGGTGCCTGACATTTGGTTGGTGATTAATTGTTCAACAAACACCCCATCGCCTTGATTCTCATACAACCTGATTGAGCTGTCTTCTTCGGATGCCACCATGAAATCCAGAGCAGTTTCATTATTGAAATGATCTACCACCAACTTCCTGGGTCTTAACACCGACTCAGCGAGGATGGCTGTACCAAACCCGCCTGTATTATCTTGTGGGTGAAAAAACACTGCGTTCAACTCAAAAGAAATGCTGATCACATCCATCAATCCATCGTTGTTAAAATCTCCGGCTTGGGCATCTGTGGGTAACAATATATTGGAAGCTATGATTTGTTTTCGATAGCCACCGTCATCCGCAATCAATGCGATGATTTCATGGGTTTCAATCGAAGGTACCAAAAAATCGACCTCACCATCTTGATTTAAATCTGTAGCTGACACCCGGAAAGCCCCTGGTACTTCCTTGGAAACATACAATTCTTCGAAGACCAAATTAACCAGGTCCTGGCTGGCGCCTTGATTGATGTATGCGCGCAAATGCCCATCCTCTATAGACGCAGAGACCACGTCCATAAAACCATCATGGTTGATGTCAACAGCAATGGAATCAACGATTCCTATTTGTGACGGGCCATGGATATTGTCTAGCACCCAGCCAGCTGCCACCTGCTGGGCAAATCCGGGAGCCGATAGCCACAACTGCAAATACAAAAAATAATGAAGAAAACGATTTGTCATGTCAGTGAAAATAACACAAGTCGGCTTATTTTTCTGTGAATATTAAGCCTATTTAATTTGACTTGGCAATATTATTTCAGTGCAGACAAAAAATCCAAAGCTTCTTGTCGTTCATGGCTGATTTTCATGTCAGGCAGAGAATTCAAAAAAGTAGAGCCATAGCCTTTGCTGGTGATCCTGCGGTCACAGATGACCAACACGCCACGGTCATCTTCGCCGCGGATAAGGCGACCAGCCCCTTGTTTTAAACTGATGATGGCTTTGGGAATTTGGTAATCAAAAAAAGCCTTGCCTCCATTTTTATTGATGTGCTCGATTTTGGCTTTCAACACAGGTTCGCTGGGGTGAGCAAAGGGCAATTTATCGATGATGACGCAACTTAAGCTGGCGCCTGAAACATCCACACCCTCCCAAAAACTGGCAGCACCTAATAACAATCCATTGCCTGATGCGCGAAAATCTTCCAACATTTGGTTGCGATCTCCTTCACCTTGAACAAACAAGGGGCGATCGACTTGATCACGAAAATGATAAGCCGCCATTTGTAAAGAGCGGTGGGATGTGAACAAGAAAAACACCCCGCCTTTGGCCTGATTTATGATCGGTGTCACATAATCAAACATGGCACGATTGAATTCAAAGTCGTTGGGTTCAGGCAAGGTTTTTGGTAACAGCATCAAAGCCTGCTTAGGGTAATCAAATGGACTGTCCAACAACAATGTTTCGGCTGGATCAAAACCCGTTTGAGATTGAAAATGAGCGAAGGAATGGTTCACTGTCAAAGTGGCTGAAGTCAGCACCCAACTGGTTTCTAATGGCGCCCTGAATTCTGACAAGGGATCGGCAATTTCCAATGGGGATTTATGCAATGCAAAATATTTTTCCCGAGCCTCAAACCAATAAATATAGTTCGACTCCTTTTGCTGCATCATGTCTTCCAACATCATCTTCAGTGCGTCCAAGCGCACATAACAGTTTTGTAACCCCGTGCTTTGTACCACCAAGGGCTCCAATGCGGTAATCAGCAAATTCATTTGATGCAACAGTAAATCAAAGGCTTCTATGACGATTTCTGTTTGGAATAAACGTTTGCTGCTTTCCCTTTCCGGCATTTGACTCATCACCAACAAAGTGTCTCTTAAAGACCTTTTCATTTGTTCATGAGGTTCGCTGATGGCGGCAAAGGCAGCATCAACTTCGCCGGCTTCGGTTAACAGGTCATTCAATATATCCGTACATTGTCTTGAGCTGAATAAATGGCTGAAAAACCGCCCTGCAATTTCAGGAATCTGATGTGACTCATCCAATACAATCACATCGGTTTTGGGTAACAACTCACCAAAGCCACCTTGTTTGATGGCCATATCCGCAAACAACAAATGGTGATTGATTACCAACAGATCTGCTTCCAAGGCTTTGCGACGTGCTTTATAGACAAAACAGTCGTTGTAATGATCACACTCTGAACCCAAACAATTTTCTGGATTAGATGTGATGTTCATTAACAGCATCCGGTTCTCAACTTGATTTATAAACTCAGAGACTTCTCCTCTGATGCTGTTATGAATCCAGTTTTTCAAGTATTTAAACAAAGGTTTGTTTTCGGGAAATCGACTGACTGGCATCACAGCAGCCTTGTGGTAACGATGTAAACAAAGGTAATTACTGCGTCCTTTTAACAACCTGACCTTAGGTTTAATCGATAACAATTCCAGTAATTTTGGGATGTCTTTACTGAACAGTTGATCTTGTAATGTTTTGGTGCCTGTGGAAACGATGATTTTTTTGCCCGACAACAAAGCCGGAAGTAAATAAGCAAAGGTTTTACCGGTTCCGGTACCCGCTTCTGCTATCAAGACTGATTGGTCTTCAATGACTTGAGAAATTTTTTCAGCCAACTCTATTTGCTGGGGTCTGGACTTGAAGCCGGGTAATTTTTCTTTAAACAGGCCGTTTTCACCCAAAACTTCGCTGATTTTCATAGACATGATAAAGGCCTCAGTACCGAGGTGCGCTGGATTGACTGCAAGAATCGATGGCCTCTAAAGCCGCTGCCTGGGTTTCTACATCGTTCAACATTTCAGCCGCCAGTGCCAAAGTTCTTCTGGCCCTTTCACAAATAGGACCATGAGCCGGGCCGTCTTGCACCACCCGGTTTGACCAATTAAAAGCGGCTTGATAATTACCTTCAGACAAATAGACTTCAGCCAAGTGTTGATGCACGGTGGCTGAGGTGGGACTGATGCTTAAGGCTCGGCTGAGGGTTAAAACTGCGGCTTTGATCAGCCCCTGCTCTATTTGCTCATCGGCTTCCTTAATCAATAATTGGACCGCTTCTGGAACCATTGGAGCTATTTGGATGACCGATGACGAGTGATCAGATGGATCGCGAACATCGTCGTTGATATCAATAGGCTTCCTTTGGCTACAATGGCTCAAAGCAAGGATTAAAATAGCAGCCAAAATACCGCGATATAAGCAAAAATTCATAACCGCTCATCTTATCTGCTTAGTCAAATTCTCACAAGACAATGGTCACAAATTCATGAATAAATGAGACCACAATATCAACGCACCATTGCTGCCTGAGTACGGTGTGGGTTTATTGTCATCTCGGCCCACCCATACGGTAACCAATAATTCTTGATTAAAACCTGAAAACCAACTGTCTCGACCTTTGTTGGTGGTCCCCGTTTTTCCAAACATCGGTTGAGGTAAATTAAACTTCTGGGTCACTTTATTCGCTGTGCCCTCTGTGGTGATGGCATGCAACGCTCGGTTGATTGCATCAATATGAGCCGTCTTTGGTTGTTTTTGTCTGACTTGCTGACTTTGACTTAACAATTTGCCATTGCTTTGGGTGATGTAATTCACGGCATAAATTTGTTGATTTTTACCTCTGGAAGCAAACAGTCCAAACAGGTGCTGTACTTCAAATGGCGTTAAATCGATCGCTCCCAAAAACAAGGAAGGATGGTCGCTCCTGTTGATGTTTAAACCCAGTTGGGTCAAATAGGCAATGAAGTTATCCAAACCAACCTTAAGCCCAAGGTCAACTGTGGCTTGATTTCTTGAATAAATCAAGGCTCGCTCGGCTGAAATTTCACCCCAACTTTGTTGGTCCCAGTTTTTGGGCTGCCACAATTTGCCATCCGTGGTGGTTACTGTCAATTCACTGTCATTCAACGGTTGTTGCAAATCGAACCCAGGCAGTAACTCTAAACCTGCCAAATAAACCAGCGGTTTAATCAAAGAGCCGATTTGTCTTTTCGCCAATAAGGCACGGTTGTAGTGCGACTTGGCATTCTTCGAGCCAGTGATTGCCAACAACTCGGCATTTTGGGCGCCACTGACCACGATGGCGCTTTCGACATCTGTGGAAAGCCATTGATTGGTGTTTTTAGCGGTCTGAGTGGTTTTGTATTGAATGTATGGGTCCAAATAAGTAAATATTTTTAAACCTTTTTGTTTCAAGTCTGACGGACTGAATTGAGACCTGAGTTGGCGCTTAACCACATCCATATAATCTTCAAAATCTGTTTTCAGTCTGCGATGTTGGGACAAGCCCAAAGGTTGTTGCGTGGCTGATTGCCATTGATTTTTCCCAATCACCCCTGTTTCATACCATGTATTCAATACCAAGTTTCGACGCGCTGTGGCCCTTTGGGCTTGTTTAAATGGGTTGTACCATGAAGGGCCTTTGATGATTCCAACCAACAAGGCTTGTTCAGCAACGCTCAACCGAGTGACCGGCTTGGCAAAATAATACTCCGCTGCTTCCACCACACCATGAATCGACACTTTACCGTCTTGCCCCCAATAAATTTCATTGAAATACATTTCTATGATGGCCTTCTTGTCGAGCTTGGTCTCTAACAAAGTAGCAGCCAAGGCCTCATGAAGCTTTCTTAACAAACTGTTGTGATTGTACTGCAGCTTGTTTTTCACCAGTTGCTGTGTGATGGTACTGCCACCCTGAACCACCTCTCCTGCCAGTATGTTTTTAATCGCTGCACGTAATATACCGAACCAAGAAACACCATGGTGTTCACTGAAAGACCTGTCTTCCACAGCTTGAAGCCCTGTGACCATGGTGTCAGGAATTTCTTCCACTTTGATGGGCTGCCTGTTTTCTAATCCAGCGGAAAAGAAATGACCAATGACCTTGGGTTCAAGTCGATATAGGTCTGGTGAGATCGATTCAACCACACCATTTGCCAACTTCAGTTTAAGGCGCCGGGGAACACTGCCACCCTCTGCAAAATCAAATCCTTTGGTGTAAATGTCAAAACTGGATTGGAACCGTTGATACTGCCCCAGTTTTGGGGTGTTTGACACTTGAATATAACCCAATGAGTCAAGCTCAAACATCAAGGCCTGAGGGCTTATTTTTTTATTTTTATACAACTCCAACGGCCTTGCGTAAACCACAGAAGGGACATCCCATCGTTCGTTGACAATAGAGTTTGTAACATGATTGATGTAAAAGTACCATGGAACAACCAGGCCCAACAACACCCCAAAAAAGTACAAGCTGCTGCGCAGGATCCAGAATTTAAATGGCTTTTTTGGTGGGTTTTTATGGGTCACAAACGATCAGACAGGGTTCAAATAAAATCAGCGCTCATATTAACATGAGATTTTATATTCATTGAACCCAATGGTTATTTATATCAGCCAAACAACATCAAGTTCTGACGAAAACACCACCCAAACAAACTTTTTAGTCAACGCAAATTAAACCACACAAAAGCCTGTCGACAATATTGGACGCTTTTTAGCGGTTTTGCTTTTCATTTCTCAGCACCTGAGGGCGGTATTTTTGGTAGAATGCGCGGATGTTAAAGAATGTTCATCAGGTATTTTACAACAGCGCTGAAAATAAGCAGGCTGATTCACAATGGCACACGACACATGAACAGTGTGACGCTGCTTTGTTCGATCAAATCAATGATAAATACCCTGATGATGAACTCATCGTCATCGTCAATGCCAAAGCCCAGCGACCAAATCATTGGTTGCGCCGTTTAACTGAACCGTTCAAAAACAACCAATCAATCAACACCGTCACTGCACTGAGCACTGACATTTTTGCGTTGTCACCCTTGGCAGCAAACAGTGAATTTCACGGCGACAACCATGAACTTGATCACGCCATTTTTATGCTGCAACCCCCAGGGACATTCGTGGCTTCGGTGATCAACAAACATGCTTTTTCAGTGCGCAATAAATCGCATTTATCTAAATCCGGAACGATTTATGTCGCCAACAACCTGTTGGTCGATTTGCCCAATCAAACACAAGTCATTACAGGTGCTGCTGGGCCTGAAGTTGGCGACCAACGACCATTACCTGCCCACCCACTGGCCACACTTCAATGGCAATTGATTCAATACAACCAACCATGGTCGTTGTTGCAATACCCGGGTCTGAATCAGCAACCCAATGTCTTACATGTGATTATGGACTGGGGCGGTGGGGTGCAAAAATGGGTGGACGATTTTATTGCATCACATCCCAAACTGAACCATTTTATTTTGGTCAGTGAAGGTGAGTTTTTTCGCCAGCGTCATGGTGAAAAGCTCAAGTTGTATTGGAATGACGTCAAGGCACCCTGTATCGAAGAATTTCATTTAAGCCAGCCGATAACGGCCACCTGTGAATCACACCCCGAATACAAACATATTTTAACAACCATCATCAGTAACTGGGACATCAAATCCCTTTACGTGTCCTCATTGATTGGTCATGCGATGGATTGTTTGGACACCGGTTTGCCAACCTTTAGGGTGCTGCATGACTACTTTCCTCATTGGCCGAGCTTAAATGCCCAGCTAGATTCAACTTCAGTTGATCAATCAATGATCGATGCCGCACTTGAAAAATCCCCAGAGGAACCACTGGGCAAAATCAGTAAAAGTCAACTCAAAGCCTGGCAGGTCAACACCAACCAATTACTTACCAGGCCAAAAACCACGGTGATCGCACCCAATCAGTCGGTGATTGACAACTTAAAAAAGCTAGACCACTCAGCCTGTTATGACCACGCGAAATTGATTCCTCACGGCATCAATTCAATCGCAGCCATTGACTACCATTATCAGGCGAACCCTTTTAAGATAATGGTGCTAGGACGAATCAGTCAACCCAAAGGACAAGAGCTGCTGATACAGTGCATTGAAGCCATACAGTCCAACCATGAAATTGAATTTGTGTTGTTAGGAACTGGCCAGGCTGGAACCTTGTTTGAAGCCTATCCACGGGTTAAGGTGATTAAGGATTATAAACAAACCGAATTGCATCAAATTGTGTCAAAGCTGGCTCCTCAGTTGGCCTTGTTATGCTCAGTAACTTCTGAAACATTCAGCTACACCTTATCAGAGTTACAAATGTTGGGACTGCCGGTTTTGGCCACCCGAGTTGGCGCGTTCAAAGATCGCATCAAAAACAACCAAACTGGTTTTTTAGAAGATCCGGACGCTCAATCTATAGTCAATAGAATCTTGAAATTAAAAGCTGATGCAGATTTATTGATACAAGTCAGTGATGCATCAAAAATCATCAAGCAACCCACGCTCAAAGAAAATGCTGAACAGCTTGAGTTGATCCTTGAAAAATTTCTTTTGGACGGTTCTTCTTACCATGTCAATGGCAACATCCAACCCAATCCACTGGCTCAATTGGCGCAAACCTCACACCTTGAGATCAGCCGATTAAACAACCAGCTGATTGGCTTAGAGCAAGACCTTGAAGAAAAAGTAACATGGGCCAAAGCGTTGAACCAGCAAATCACCCATTTAGAACAAAACCTGGATTTAACCCGTGAAGAAAAAGACCGTTTGAACACCGATTTGAAAGACACCCAGTTACAAGCTGAACAACTGGCCGATAAAATCGAAACCATCAACAAGCAGTTGAATCAAAGCCTTGCAAACAACAATCAGTTGCGTGAAGTTTTGGAACAAACCAAAACCCAAGTTGCAGCCAAAGAAAATCAGATTCAAAGCATGCTAAACAGTCGGTCGTGGCGATTCACGGCGCCTTTGCGGCGGTTTACCACTTATGCAAGACACAAAAGGAACGCAGTGAAGTTCAGATTGTCGCAATTACTAGGCTTACCCAAAAGGGTCAAAAACAGCCTAAAAACCAGGGGGTTAAAAGACACTGCAAAACTAGCCAGCAACAAGCTTAAAAAACCACCAACGACTACAGCAGAGATTGCCGTTCATGCTGTCACAGAAAACTATCTGCCATTGACCATGCAAACCGCTGAAAACCCAGTGGTCAGTGTGATCATTCCAGTCTACAACCAGTTCAAACACACTTACCATTGCTTAGAATCATTGGCGCGTCTAGCAGACAAAACACCTTTTGAAATCATTGTTATCAACGATTGTTCAACTGATGACACTGCCATTCAATTGAAGAAAATATCAGGAATTACCGCATTCACTCAACCTGAAAATGGCGGCTTTATTGAATCTTGTAACACCGGTGCACAAATGGCAACCGGCACGTTTTTACTGTTTTTAAACAATGACACCGAAGTACTGCCTGGGTGGTTGGATCAATTGACTAAAACCTTTGAAACACAGCCTGATGCCGGCTTGGTTGGATCACAACTGATTTATCCAGATGGTCGACTGCAAGAAGCCGGGGGGATTGTTTTTGCAGACGCCTCTGGTTGGAATTATGGTCGTTTCGGCTCACCCGATGAACCTGAGTACCAGCACGTTCGTGAAGTCTCTTACTGCAGCGGTGCCAGTATCATGATTGAAAAACAACTTTTTAATGAACTGGGTCAGTTTGATCAACGGTATAAACCCGCTTATTATGAAGACACCGACTTGGCATTTGGCATCAGGTCTGTTGGTAAAAAAGTCTATTACCAACCCTTGAGTCAAGTGATTCACTTTGAAGGCATTTCATCAGGGACTGACTTGACTTCAGGTACCAAAAAATACCAAGTGATTAACCAAGAAAAGTTTTTAAATAAATGGCAATCCGCACTGAAAAAACAACCCTTGCCCAATACCGACATTGAGTTGGCGCGGTTTCAAAACCAGCCGAAGAAAGTGCTGATACTGGATGCATGCACCCCCACACCAGACCAAGACTCTGGTTCTCTGCGGATGCTGAACCTGATACAAATATTCAAAGAATTGGATTATCAAGTCAGCTTCATTCCTGAAAATATGGCCCATTTTGACCAATACACCACCAACCTCCAACAACTGGGCGTTGAGTGTGTCTATGCACCTAAATACAACACCCCAATCGACTACCTCAAAGCCAAAGGCCATGTTTTTGATGTGGTTATTTTAAGCCGTTATTATGTTGCAAAACCATTGATGTCATCCATTCGCAGCTATTGTGCCAAGGCCACCTTATGGTTTGATACGGTTGACTTACATTACCTGCGTGAACTTCGTATGGCTGAAATCGCTGCAGACCCACAACTGATTAAATCTGCCAACAAAACCAAATCTCTTGAGCTTGCCGTGGCAAAAGCTTGCGACTTAACATTGGTGGTCAGTCCTCATGAGAAAGACGTTTTGGCGCAAGAGATGCCTGAACTTAAGGTTGATGTTTTATCCAACATTCATGAGGTATTTGGCAACAAAAACAGTTTTCACAAACGCCAAGACATCATGTTTATCGGCGGTTATCAGCACACGCCCAATGTAGATGGTTTGTTGTGGTTTGTTGACGAAATCTTCCCGGTGATTTGTGCTGCTTTGCCCGAAATTAAGTTGCATGTGATTGGTTCCAAAGCCCCGCAAAAAATCAAAGATTTGGGACAACACCCATCCATTGATTTTCATGGGTTTGTTGAGGACATAGATCCTTTCATGGAATCAGTTCGTGTGGCTGTGGCACCTTTGAGGTTTGGTGCCGGCGTCAAAGGCAAAGTCAATATGAGCATGAGCCACGGACAACCTGTGGTTGGCACCAAAGTGGCGGTTGAAGGCATGTACACCACCCATGAAAAAGACGTGATGATGGCAGATGACCCTGTGCAGTTTGCCCAGGCGGTGATTCGTTTATATCAAGATGAAGCGCTGTGGAGCCAAGTATCAAAAGGTGGTTTAGAAAATGTTAAACAATGGTTTTCTTTCTCTGCAGCCAAGGCACAAGTCATCAAACTGCTGGAATCAAACTGATATCAACTGAAAAAATACAACCAAAATCAAATAATTACAGTTGATTTTTACCTAAAGCATTAAAAATATCTTCCGACCTGTCTGATAATTAGATACAATCCTTTGTATATGGTCGAAATTCTTCACAGGCGTCTTTTTGAAGAATTTTACAAAGGAGTATTAAGAGGGTACTGAATGATTCACTTACAAAACAATAAAATGCTGTTGTTTCTGCTGTCACTGTTGATGCTCATTGTGGGCATATCTGAAACTGGACAATTTCTGGTTTCTTTAATGATTTTTTCCTTGGTTATGATGACCGGATGGATTTATTCTTTGCGCTTTATTAAAGATCGATTTGACGAAATTGTTGAAGCCCAGGTCAACCGAACCATACCAATTATCGCCAGTTTGTTATTAGCGACAAGTTTCTGGCTGATTGAAAACACCCACACCACCCTATTCACCACATTAACCTTACTGTGGTTAACTGGCGTGTTGTTGTTTGCCAATTTGAACCTTAAGAACACCGCAGCAGCCACCGCGGCACCCATCTTGGCTTTGGCCGTGTTACTGGTATTACAGCCAGCCAAAACCACTGGTTTAACGTCACCTTTGATGTTTGCTTTGCTCTTTGTTTTAACCACAGCCTTTCTTTTGTTGGCAGCAAAACTGATCTTGTCTGAAACGCAGAAAGTCAAAGCCAAGAAAAATGATCCATTGCCATCTAGCCTGGCCAAACAAGTTAAAAAAACCGAAGATGCCAAACACGAAGTAAAAAGTCTCAGGGCTGAAATCAAGGATTTACAAGTTGATTTATCGGCTGCTGAAATGGCAAAAATGGAATTTTTAGCCACCATGAGCCATGAGATTCGCACCCCATTAAACGGCATAGTTCCATTGATTGATATTGTAATGGACACTGAGTTGAACGACTTTCAACGTGACTACCTCAATACCGCGCACACCTCTGCCACTCAAATGCAAAAATTGATTGATGATTTGTTGGACTATTCAAAAGTTGAAGCCGGCAAACTGACCATCGAAGTCACTGGCATCAAGCTCAACAAAGTGGTTGATGAGGTGTTAGACAGCCTTAAGCCCAGTGCTGAACGCAAAGGGTTAGAAGTTACCTTAAAATTCGATGATCAAATCAATCCGCTGTTGCGTGGTGATCCAATCAGAATTCGTCAGGTGTTAACCAATATATTGTCGAATGCCATCAAGTTTTCGGACCATGGACGCATTGCCATTGAAGTCAAAAAGGTCAAAAACTTTGCCACCAATGAGTTGATTCGTTTTTCTGTCAGTGACCAAGGAATCGGTATTGCACCCGATCACATTGAAAAATTATTCAATGCCTTTACCCAAGGCGACAACTCTTCCACCAGAAAATTCGGCGGCACCGGTTTAGGTCTGGCCATCAGTAAAAAAATTGTTGAATTATTAAAAGGACAAATCGGCGTTGAATCAAAAAAAGGCGTTGGCAGTACATTTTGGTTTGAAGTGCCATTTACTAAATCTGCAGGTGGCGCCCTCGATGGCGGTACCGAGGTTCATCAACACCAAGCAATTCTGATCAACACCAACCCAACACTTTTTAAATCGATACAAAACAACCTAGAAAAACTCAGTTTACCGGTCCAAACTTCTTTGAACTATCAACATGCCATCTCTCGGGTTCAAGCAGCCCGAGGCATTCAAGATGGTAAGACCACCTTGCTGTTTATTGATTTTGATACCAATGCAAAAACATTGCGTCAAATTTTAATGTTGGTTGAAAAAGGTGAATTGGATGACGTCTGGATTTGTGCCATCACCAAGGGTGAACACATTGCTGGTGTTAAACAATACAAAAACATTCAAATCATTAAGCCAGACAAAGACATTGAACTACTTGTGGGTGAATTTGAACGTCGTTTTGCCCCAGAAAAAGTCATGGAGTTGGATGAACAACAAGAAGAGCGGGATAGCAGCAATGATGATGCAGAAACTGAACAAACCGACCATCAAACTGAGGCGTCAGACACCGAGTCAAATACACAGCCTGACTTAAGCAACATCTCTGAAACGGTGCTGTTGGTTGAAGACAATGAAGTCAATTTAAAAGTGGCACAGAAGCTCATCGACTACATCGGCTTTCCTTTTGATGTCGCCGAGAATGGTATGGTGGCTCTAAATAAAGCCAAAAAAACCAGGTATAGACTCATTCTTATGGACTGTCAAATGCCTGTTATGGATGGTTATTTTTGTACCAAACGCATCCGTAAATATGAAGACAACCACCAACTGAACCACACACCGATTATTGCCATGACTGCCAATGCCATGTTAGGCGACAAAGAGAAATGTTTGGAAGCAGGCATGGATGATTACATGTCCAAACCATTGAATCGTTATGTGTTAGAAAAAACTTTAAAGAAATGGGATCCTTTTGCTGCGGTTAAACAAAGCAAACAAGCCGTCAACAAGCCAGAAGTCAGCTTACAACACGAAACCACCATTAATCCCAAATGGCTGAACGTCAAGGCATTGGCAGAAATTAAAACCTTTATGGGCAATGAAACCAATTCACTGTTGGATTTATTTCAACAAGAATCACCCGAAATGCTCAACCAATTGAAAACATTTTCCCAGACCCAGGACTTTGGACAAGCCAAACAAATTGCGCACACTTTAAAATCAACTGGGGCCAATATTGGCGCCACTGGTTTCAGCCACTTCTGTAAAAAAATTGAAGCCGCTGCGATAGAAAAAAACCTAGAAGATGTGATGCAAAATATTGAAAAAGCACGCAAAGCTTACGTGTTAACCGTAAACGAAATTAAAAAGTATAAAGAAGTAGAGTAAAAAAGAAGGTCGAAGCTTGTTGAATTCGACCTTTTATTCAGCTACTGTTCAGAAACCACCACTATTTTTCAAGTAATAACAATCAGTGACTAACGGATATTGATTATGCCTTTGTGGCGTAGTAAATTACCCAGCCTTTGACCGAAACACTGACCATGAAAAGAATCATTGTATTAATGATGTTGGTAACTTCAGTTCATGCCCAAGAGCAGAATGAAACCGATGAAGAAGAACAAAAACAACAAGCAAGGATAGAGTCGTTGTCCCCTCTTCAGGTGACTGCCAGTAAAACGGCCACCGCTACCAATGACAGTGCTTCGGCAGTCTCGGTAGTCACTCGCGATGAAATTAAAAACAAACCCAACACATTGCTGCCCGATTTACTGCGCCAAGAATCTGGCGTATACATTCAACAAACCACGCCTGGCCAAGCCGTGCCGATCATCCGTGGCTTGAAAGGTTCGGGCAATGTTCATTTGGTTGATGGCATGCGTTTAAACACCGCTTTTTTTCGCAATGCACCCAATCAATATTTGGCTTTGGTGGATTCGTTCATGACAGCGCAAATTGAAGTGGTCCGCGGCCCTTCTTCGGTACTGTACGGTGGTGACGCCCTGGGAGGGGTGGTCAATGTATTAACCCACACCCCTGAGTTTTACAGTCCTGAATGGGACTATACTGGACAGCTATACACGTCATGGGACAGCGCTGACGAAAAATGGATCAGCCATGTAGGGGGAGATTTTGGTAACAACAAAATAGCTTCAACTTTTGGTTTAAGTTATCAAGACATTGGACAACGTCAAACCGGATCAGGTCAAACCATTCCAAGCACCGCCTATACTTCACGGTCTATTAACAACAAATGGGTATTCAATACGTCTGACATGACCCACTGGGTGTTTGATGTGCAATTGACCCACCAACCAGCCACCCCCAGGGTGGATAATTTGGTTGCTGGATTTGGTGAAACCGAAGCTGAATCTCAGGTGTATTTATTTCAACCCAATGAACGCCAGTTTGCCCATTTAAAATACACCTCTGCATCACCAACTGATTGGTTTGACATGGCCAATTATCATTTGGCCTATCAAAAAATAACTGACAACCGCTACAGCCAACCCTTATCGGGTGATCGCACCGACACGGAACAAAACCACAGTGACTTATTCACCTTTCAAGCCGATTGGAACAAAGCCATGACTGATAACAGCATGCTGGTTTATGGTGTCGAAACTTATGTAGACATCATATCCAGTGCCAGACAACGGGTCAGCTCTGATGGTGTAGACATTCCCAGAGAGTCCAGATACCCAGATGAATCAAGCCTGCGACAAGCGGCTGTATTTGCCGACTGGCATCAATATTATGGCAATCATGAAATCACCACAGGATTGCGTTTCAGTCACTATGACATCGACCTCAACAGCCCCGACATCGCCAATGATCAATTGAACTTGACTGATTTAACCTGGCATGCCAGTTGGTTATATAAAATCAATGACAATGACCGTGTGTTTATCAATATAGGTCGTGGTTTCAGACCGCCCAATATTTTTGACCTGGGCCAGGTAGGAGAACGGTCAGGCAATCGATTTAATGTCATCAATCCCGATTTAGAACCAGAATCTGTGATTTCATTTGATATTGGTTTCAAGCATGCAGGTAACGGTTGGCAAGCCGAGTTGGTGGCTTTTGTCGCCAGGTATCAAGACGTCATCACTTCGGTAGAAACTGGCGCAGTGACCACTGAAGGATTGGCAGTGGTTCAATCACAAAACATCAACGAAGTGGATACCTACGGCATAGAAGGTGAATTGAATTATTACTTTGATAACGGCGGCCATTTATTTGCCAACTTAACCTACACCCATGGTACCGAAGAAACCCAAGACGGCACCGGCCCTGCTGATCGAATTCCGCCCACTTTTGGTGTGATCGGTTATCAACAAGACTTGAATGACACCTGGGGTGTTCGATCACAAATTCGCTATGCAGACACCCAAGATCGTTTAAGTTCCAGGGATTTAACAGACCCCCGAATCAATCCATTTGGCACAGGTGGTTTTGTGGTATATGATACCCACTTTAGCTGGCAGCACAGTATTAACAGCCAAGTCAGGCTGGGTATTGAAAACATTTTTGATAAAAAATACCGCGAACATGCTTCCGGTTTAGATGCACCTGGTAGGAACTACCATGTTTCTTTTTACTATGATTTTTAAAGGCTAAGTCATGTTGATATTTGAAAAGTCCAAAGCAGGCAGAACTGCCACTGCACAATCCCCTAATGAAGTTGATGTTACTCACCTGATACCTGAACAATTTCAGCGTGGTAGTCGGCTGGGCATGCCTCAAGCCAGTGAATTAGATGTGGTCAGGCATTACACTCAGCTGAGCCAAAAGAATTTTTCTATCGATACTAATTTTTATCCTTTGGGTTCATGTACCATGAAATACAACCCAAGGGCTTGTAACTCATTGGCAATGAAAGAAGAGTTCTTATCTCGCCATCCTTTGGCCCACCCCAGTTTGTCGCAAGGTTATTTGGCCTGTATGTATCATTTACAACAAATTCTACAAGCCGTTACCAACATGAAAGGTGTTTCACTAACACCTATGGCCGGCGCACAAGGTGAATTTTCTGGCGTCGCAATGATCAAAGCATATCATGATGATCGCCAAGATTTTGCACGACGAGAAATCATCGTACCTGATGCCGCTCACGGAACCAACCCTGCCACTGCCATCATGTGTGGTTATAAAGTCAAAGAAATTCGCACAAACAAAGACGGTAATGTGGATATGGATGCTTTGGAAGCCGCATTGGGCCCTCACACAGCGGGCATCATGTTGACCAACCCATCTACCCTTGGGGTGTTTGAAAGTCGCATCAAAGAAATCGCACAAAAAGTTCATGCAGCCGGTGGTTTGCTTTATTATGACGGCGCCAACCTCAATGCCATTTTAGGTAAAACCAATCCTGGCATCATGGGTTTTGATGTGATTCACATGAATTTACACAAAACATTCTCAACGCCCCATGGCGGTGGTGGACCTGGATCCGGTGCCATCGGCGTGAGTGAACGCCTGTTGCCGTATATGCCCATCCCTTATGTTGGCAAAAAAGATGGCAACTATTATTTCGTGAATGAGCAAGAAGCACCGAAGACCATAGGTCAATTATCTGCGTTTGCGGGTAATGCCGGGGTTAATTTAAGGGCTTATGTTTATGCCTTGTTAAATGGCAGACAGGGCATGCAAAGAATTTCTGAGTTTGCGACCTTAAATGCCAATTATTTAATGAAAAGACTTGAAGCCGTTGGCTTTGATTTGGCATTTAAAAACCGCCGTGCCAGTCATGAATTCATTGTCACCTTAAAAAGGCAGGCCAAAGAATTGGGCTTAACCGCCAGCGATCTGGCCAAAGCCTTGTTGGATCAAGATATGCATGCACCAACCGTTTATTTTCCATTGTTGGTGGCCGAGTGTTTACTGATTGAACCCACAGAAACTGAATCTAAGCAATCCATTGATGCCTTTGTGACTGCCATGGCCAAAGTGTTAGAACAAGCCAATACCGATATTGACAAGTTAAAACTGGCACCCTACACCACACCTGTTCGCAGAATGGATGAAGTCAAAGCGGTCAAAGAACCCAACGTGGTATTTAAAATCCATGCCTGATTCAGGCTTCAGAGGACCCAAAGAAATTCTTCGGGCCTTTGTTTGGTCAATGCAGGGGCTGAAAGCGACTTATGTTGCAGAAGCCTCGTTTCGCATGGAAATCTATTTGTTCATCATCCTTTTACCTTGTGCTTTTTTACTCAGCACCAATCACATCGAACTGATTTTGTTGATTGGCTCAGCCTTGTTGGTTTTACTGGTTGAGATCATCAACTCAGCCATTGAAGCGGTGGTGGATTTGATTTGTGGTGAGCAACGTCATGAGTTGGCTGGCCGGGCCAAAGACATGGGCTCTGCTGCCGTCTTTATGTCACAAGTGATTGTGGTTTTGGTTTGGGGCGTCATTTTCTACCACCAAGTTTTGAGTTGATTCAGTAACTCATCCACTGACTTGGTATTCCACAATGCTGTTTCTGGCATTAATTTCACCCTTATTTTGTCGATTCCTCCACACCTATCCGCCAACCATTGAGCCCTTTGGTGCATTTGTATAATAATTATTCGTAAGATTGTTAAGCCCACGGTACAATCATATACACTGAATATTAATTTTCAGGTGCAACACATGAAAGATTTGAATGCGAGTACATTGGGCAGCTATTCCAGCAACATGGCTGGCGAGTTGGTGGTGGACATGTGCACTGCCACTCATTTGAATCTTGTTAGTCATTTCAATCATCTTGCCTTCCCATTCAACGAGTTTGTTGAATTTCAGTTTCACTTTCAACAAATGACAACCAACCACCAACAAAACACCGGTCATCTGGACACTTCCTTGAAGACTGTGGCTAACATCAATCAATGGGGATACGCTCGATGAAAAAACGAAAATCATTCTTTGCAAAATGGCTCGGCAGAATATTTTGGGTGCTCATTCTTGGTGTCCTTGCTTATTCAATTTACGCTTACAATCCCAGTATAGAGCCGATGGCCGCCAACAGCCTGCCTACTTATGATCCAGCAGTGATCGAAAGGGGACGTCAGATGGCCGCAGCCGGTTATTGCGCCGTCTGCCACACCGAGCAAGGTGGTGCGCCCTATGCCGGAAATTATGCCATGGAGACAGGTTTCGGAACCATTTATTCGACCAACATCACACCTGACCGGGAACAAGGCATTGGACGCTGGTCAGAGGCGGCCTTTACCCGGGCCATGCGTGAAGGTGTTGATCGTGAGGGTCGACATTTATTCCCCGCCTTTCCTTACAACCATTTTGCCAAGATGAGTGAACAGGACATTGTTGCAATCTATGCCTATATCATGACACAAGTTCAACCAGTACAAGTGCCTCAGCGCAACAATGAACTGCCCTTTCCTTTGAATTGGCGTTACCTACAGGCCGGTTGGAAATTAATCTCAGTGGATCTCAAGCCATACCAGCCTGATCCTGAAAAATCTGCCCTGTGGAATCGAGGTGCCTATCTGGTGGAAGGTGTGACCCATTGCGGCGCCTGTCACACGCCACGCAATGCCGTTGGTGCAGAACGCAACAGTGACAAATTCGAAGGAGCCATTATTGATGACTGGGTTGCACCCGCCTTGTCGGCGAACAACGAATCTTCTTTGACATGGTCTGCAGCCGAATTCAGTGAGTATTTAAAGACAGGAGCCACCCGTCAACATGGTGTTGCCGTGGGCCCAATGGCACCCGTGGTACATGCTGGGCTGCGTGAATTGTCAGATAAAGACCTGACAGCCATTGGTATTTATCTCGCTGATTCAGCGGGCAGTGCGGACAGTGAAGCAACAAGCGCTGCCCTTATCGCTGCCAGCCTTGAACAAAGTAAACCACGCCAAAGCCATCGATGGGATACCGGAGAACGGCTTTACGCCACAGCCTGTGCATCATGCCATTACAATGCAGAACAGATTGCCCTTGGGCGACCTGAGCTCGGAATCAATTCAGCCATACACCTCAAGCAACCGGATAATTTAATACACGTCATGTTGGATGGTGTGGACAACCAAGACGGGATTGCTGGTGTTGTGATGCCAGGATTTCGTGACGCATTGAGCGATCAAGAAATGGCATTGATTGCTGCCTATGTGCGCAGCTCCCGAACCGATAAAACGCCATGGCCCGAATTGCAGCAAAAGATTACTGAGATCCGAAAATCAACCCAATATAAGAGAGGAAATTAACATGATAAAGCTGAAAATTAATGGACGCGATGTTCAAGTTGACGCCGAGCCGGACACACCTCTGCTTTGGGCCATAAGAGATGAAGTTGGTTTAACAGGCACCAAGTTTGGTTGTGGTATCGGCATGTGTGGTGCCTGTACAGTACATGTAGGCGGCCAAGCCACTCGATCCTGCATCACCACACTCGCTTCAGTTGATGGCTCGGAAATCACCACCATAGAAGGCCTGAATCCAGCAAACAATCATCCGCTGCAAGCAGCCTGGCAAGCACTGCGCGTTCCGCAATGCGGGTATTGTCAGTCCGGCCAAATCATGCAAGCCGCCGCCTTGCTCAATGACATTCCCAACCCAAGCGATGATGACATCGATGCGGTCATGACAGGTAACCTCTGTCGCTGTATGACCTACCCTCGCATCCGCCAAGCAGTCCGCCAAGCGGCCGCAGCCAAACGGGAGGTATAAATTATGTTCAAGCAGAAATTTTCTAAAAAAACGGGCGATTTATCCCAGCTGACACGACGTGGTTTTCTCGTTGCGATGACGGCAACAGGCGCCATGTTTGGTTTTCGTGGACCGGCTCACGCGGCAATGACATTGTCTTCCTCTGAAGGCTTGCCAACAGGAACTGATGGTGAGACTTTTGAACCCACACTGTGGTATGGGATTGATCAAAACGGCCAAGTGAATGTCAATATCATCCGAGCAGAAATGGGACAGCATGTGGGTACCGCCATTGCCCGAATACTGGCCGATGAGTTGGAAGTGAATTGGCAAGATGTCCAAATCACCCATGTTGATTCCGGTGAAAAATGGGGCTTAATGGTTACTGGCGGCAGTTGGTCGGTGTGGCAGAGTTGGCCCATTTATCGACAAGCTGGCGCGGCAGGACGCACAGCGCTGATAGCAGCCGCTGCGCAAAAATGGGGCATTGACCCCACTGAATGTCAGGCGCGAGGCGGTGTCATTACCGGCGGCGGAAAATCCATCAGCTATGGAGACATTGTAGCCACAGGTCTGTCACGCCGTTTTTCTGAAGACGAACTGAAAGCCTTGCCGCTCAAACCCAATTCAGAATTCCGACTGGTAGGCAAAGATGTGACGGCGCTGGATATAGCCAACAAAACCAATGGACAGGCGATTTACGGCATTGATGCCAAAATCAAAGGCATGGTATATGGTGTGCCTCTGTTGCCACCGACGCGCATTGGGTCCAGCGTGGTTTCCATTGATGACAGCGGCGCAGAAGGGATGAAAGGCTATCTGAAAACATTGCCATTGGATGACCCTTCTGGAACGGTACCTGGCTGGGTTGTGGTGCTTGGCACATCACTGATGGCCGCCAAAAAAGCCGCTCAACAAGTGGTGGTTAACTGGCGTGCCGGAGACACAGCGGCGGTATCTGAGGACGACATCCAAGCACACGCACGCCAATTGATTGACGACCCCAATGTGGGCGCCATACTGGATACCGGCAACACCGACACAGCCACTGCCTTCGAACAATCCAGCAGCAGCCTGGAAGCTGAATACACCACTTCTACTGTGCTGCATTTTCAGCTTGAACCAGTCAATGCCACCGCTTTTCGGAACGATGAGGGGGTTTGGGAAATTCACACTGGAAATCAGTGGCAATCGTTGATCTTGCCTGCCCTGGCCAAGGCACTGGCTGTTGCAGAGAATAAAGTCATCATGCGCACCTACATGCTGGGTGGTGGCTTTGGCAGGCGTTTGAATGGAGACTATGCCGTCCCCGCTGCCCTGGCGTCCAAAGCCATGGGCGGCAAACCAGTCAAATTGGTGTTGTTTCGTGAAGATGATGCACTGTTTGACAGTCCCAGATCGCCGAGTGTACAAAAATTGCGCATGGCGTTTGACCAACAAAAATCCATTATTGGAATGGAACACCATGCCGCTGCCGGCTGGCCAACCCAAGTCATGGTCCCATCCTTCATGCCCAAAGGCACCAATGGAGTGCCATACGATCCTTTCGCTATCGATGGTGCTGATCACTGGTACAGTGTAGGCGCTCAACTGGTTCGACCCATTTCCAATGACCTTGCCAACCGGACATTTCGTCCAGGTTGGTTGCGTTCGGTTGGGCCAGGCTGGACCCATTTCGCGGTTGAAAGTTTTATGGACGAGGCTGCTCACAAGATCGGTGCCAATCCATTAACATTCAGGTTGGATCACTTGATTGCCGAAGGCTACAATGCAGGGTCTGCACCCAACGCAGTGGGGGGCGCAGCCCGCCAAGCGGCGGTACTCAAAAGGGTGGCCACCCTGTCAAACTATAACAGTGCTGAACTCGAAAAAGACACGGCCATTGGCATAGCCACAACCTTTGGTCAATCTCGCACCATGCCAACCTGGGTGGGTGGCGCCGTGAAAGTGCATGTTGACCGCGCTTCAGGGGTGGTCAATGTGCAGAAAGTTTGGTTGGTGTTTGATTGTGGAACAGTGATTGATCCAGACGGTGCACGCGCGCAATGTGAAGGCGCCGCACTGTGGGGCTTGTCCATGGCGCTTTATGAAGGCACCCGCATCGAAAACAGCAATGTGCGTGATCGCAATTTGAACACCTACACACCGCTGCGCATGATTGATACACCAGAGATGGAAATCGAATTCATCGAATCTACTGAGGCACCTGTAGGTCTCGGCGAACCAGGGACAACCGTGATTGCTCCGGCCATTGCCAACGCCATCTACAACGCCGTTGGTGTAAGGATGCGTCACTTGCCAATTTCACCCAATGACATATTAGCCGCTCTGTCTGAATCTTGATACAAGCATTCAGATTGGCGTGTCTGAGGGCGTATGGCTTTTGTGTGTTGAATTTTAAAACCAAATTTGGCTTAAGCACTATTGTTGTGGTGTCACCAACTGCCTGTGTTTTCCATTGATTTCCACGGCTCTTGGATGGGCAATGAATCGCCTTGTTGGAGCAGTTCAATGGAAATGTTATCCGGTGACCTGACAAATGCCATGTGACCGTCTCTGGGTGGTCGATTAATCACCACACCTTGGTCCATCAGTTTTTGACAGTACGCATAGATGTTCTCGACCGAATAAGCCAAATGGCCAAAGTTCCTGCCCTCAGAATAGCCACTTTCATCCCAGTTGTGGGTCAACTCCAGCATCGCCGATTCATCTCCGGGTGCGTGCAGAAAAACCAAGGTAAACCGACCGGCCTCCACATCGCGTCGACTGTGTTCAACCAAGCCAATTTTGTTGACATAAAAATCCAGTGATTCATCCAGATCACTGACCCGCACCATGGTGTGTAAATATTTCATTTTGTTTCTACCAAATAATTAACCTTGTTTTTTTGACGCGATGCCTTAACTTGATCTCTGACTGCTTTCAGCATGGTCGGCGCATGATAAGGAATACCGTCTTTAAGGGTCCAAACAATACCGCCGGTACTGTCATCACCGGTCAATGGTTTGATGTTTCTGGGCCACAACACCGACAAATCTGCCATCGGGTTACCATTAACGATCACCATGTCTGCCACATAGCCGGTTCTGATTTGGCCCAATTTATCACCTTGACCCAAGACTTGAGCCGCGTTAACCGTGGCATGTTTCAACACTTCTAAGGGGTGAAACCCTGCTTCTTGGTGCAATTGCAGCTCTCTCAAGTAACCAAAACCGAACAATTGGTAAATATAACCTGCGTCTTCACCAGCTGTGATGAGGCCGCCTTGGTTTGAAAATTCTCGCAATGCTTTGAACCACAGCTGGTAATTGTTTTTCCAAAACACTTCATCGGTGGTGGTCCAGCCCCAAAAGAATGAACCGTGTGAATCGGCGCTGGGTTCAAAGAATTTTTCTAAACCTGGGTGTAAATAATCTTTAAACCAAGGCGATGAAGTCGCCCTTTGTAAATCCCTAGATGCCTCATAAATCACCAAAGTCGGGTTCCAAGCCACGCCAGCTTCAGCCATGCCTTTTAATACCGCACTCAATTTGTCTTGGTCGGCCTCGCGCCACAAGCGTCCGGCGTACCTGAAACGATGCAGCTCATTGGAATAGTTCATGTCTGGTGGAAAGTGCTGTACCCCGTGTAATGCGGCATCTGGTACGCCATACCAGTGTTCAATGCTGGTGGTGCCCGCTTTGATGTTGTCCCATGCGTTCATGTCCTCAACACCCACATGATTGGCCACTTTTAAACCATAAGCCTTGGCTATTTTTGACGCGGCCACAAAGGTTTGCTTGTCCATCATGCCAAACTTCAAGCCGTCCACGTCTTGTTTACTGTAATCACCGATGATTTTTTTCAAATCTTTTTCACTGTGGTTACCCCAGATACCTGGATAAGCAAAAATCCTGGGAGCAATGATTTGATGCTGGGCGCTTTTTTCTCTTTCTTGTAAGGTTACAACCAAATCACTGCCCAAATCTCTGACGGTGGTGATACCACTGGCCAGCCACAAATAATGTTGGTATGGCTGAGCCATATCCATCCCTGCCCGCTGGTACATGCTGTGAGCATGCATGTTGATGAAACCTGGTAATACATAGCCACCGTTGGCGTCTAACTGTTGAATTTCAGAGCGTCTGAGTGTTGAATCAGCTCGACTGCTTATTATGTTGTGAATCAACCCACCTTTGATGTGTAGGTCATAAGGTCCTTCGGCAGGCGTACCCACACCGACAACCACCATCGCATTGGTGACCAGCAACTCATCGTGTTGTTGGTTATGAAGTGACACTTCAGCAGACAAAGCTGAGGCCCAAAATAATGACATTAAAACCATGGTTCGCATAATCTTTTGACCAATTAAAAGCCCATAGATTGTAACAACTGCCCACACATTTAACCAGTCAAGACCGCTGGTTAAACTTAACCCATTCTGAACGTGTTTGAGACATTCAGTTTCGATTCAGTCACAACCTGTAAATTGGATCTCACAGTAACAACAGGAGATTCAACCATGAGATCTTTGAAAACATATTTGACCTTAACCACTTTGGTATTCAGCCTTTCAGCCGCAGCGGCCGATCGCTCCAGAGATGGCGGGCGATACGATACAAACAAGTCGCATAGAAATCACGTTCAGAGCAACAAGCATTTCAATGACAATCGCAAAAACATCAAGCAGAAGCATTATCAAGGCGCGCACAACAGCCGCCAAGAAGTACATAGCAGCAAACACCGCGGTGGTAACCACAACAGAAACCATCAATACAGCCACAACAACAATGGCTTCAATGGTGATTACCGCAACAACAGGCGGTTTGATAGCAGCAATCGCCACTATAACAGCAGCCGCCATGATAATCATGGCTACAACAGCCACCGAAACTACGGTAACCACGGTTACATTTCTCACAATTATTACTACCCTAAGAAGTATTATAAAAAGTGGAAAAAACAAAACCGCCGCTATTGGAAAAAGAAATACCGTCAATTTTATCACTACAACGCTTATTCAAATAACCAATACCGATACCAACCATTGCGTGGTTTAGGCCACTACTTTGAACGCCAGGGATACGGTTATGGCCATTGGCATGAAGGCATGTGGTGTAGAGACTATCATGATGAATATTTTTACCGCAACTACTACAGCTACTATCCATACAACGATGGTTGGAGACATGGCGACGGTGACTTCGGCATCTGGTTCAGCTTTAACTTATAAACAATCACTTGACCCACACAAGGGCCCAGCACGGGCCCTTTTTTAATGCCCTAAACAGAATTTGTGGCTTGGGCATTGTTTAAGCCCTACTGAATACTGTGGTTTTTCTGCCCTATTTTATTTTTCAACGGTAAAATAGGCGCATGAAAAGTACCGTTGATAGCCGCCTTGAAGCCGATAGCCATGCATTGTTTGATTGGAAAAACTGTCATTTGAGGCTCCACAAGAACGCCAGTTTGCCTTGGCTGATCATCATTCCACACACCGATGAAATTGAGTTTTGTGACTTAAACCATCAACTTCAACGAGAAATCACTGCCATCAGCCACGTGATTGGCAGGCATTTTAAATCTGCTTGTGGCGCTGAAAAAATCAACTTTGCTGCCATTGGTAATGTGGTGCAACAATTACACATTCATGTGATTGGCAGACACCGCAACGACCCACTCTGGCCTGATGTGGTTTGGGGTAATGTATTACCTGACCAAACCTACCACCCTGATAAATTAACAGCCATCAGCGCCACTTTTAAAAACTTATTGGCAACTGAGTCATGATTTTTTGGGTTTCTTTTATCAACAGCTGTGTGGTCGCATTGGTGGTGATGATTCATTATGGGTTCCTGTTCCAGTTATCCAGAATATTGCCCCGGTTAAAAATCAAACCCCGCTTTACCCTGGTGTTGGGGGTGTTTGGTGCCTTATTGGCCCACACCATAGAAGTCTGGGTATTTGCCACCGCCTATTATTGGAAACTGAAGTTTGCTGCCTTTGGATCTTTTGAAGGTAATTTTGATGGCAGCTGGCTGGATTGTACCTATATTTCGTTCACCACATTCACCACCTTGGGGTTTGGTGACATTGTGCCCCTTGGCCACATTCGATTTTTGGTGGGCATCGAATCACTGACTGGTTTGGTATTGATCACTTGGTCTGCTTCTTTTCTGTTTTATGAAATGCAGAAGTATTGGAAAGTCAAATAAGCACCATCAAACATACTTACCAGCCAAGGCCTTCACCCTTTAATTTAACAACATGACTGATAACTGGGCCGTAACTTCGTGCTCAAAGCTCGACCCATCACCACTTTTTCGGTGAACCCACCGGCGGTTCGGTGGAAGGCCCCACCGCGGGCATCTTGTTCTTTATGAAATTACCAGCCAGTGACATCACCACCCGCATCCCGATGTTTCGCCAATACAATGATGTCGAGAATTTCGAACCCGGTATGGGCCTCACCCCCGATGTGTTCGCCACCCAAACAAAAAGTGATTTGCTCAAAGGGGTCGACACCATCTTGAAAGCGGCCAAACAATGGACTGAATAATTTCACAGCAAGGCCGCTGTTTCAACCTGTGGCCTTGCTGATTTATGTCTTGGTGGGGTGTTACTGAATATTGGGTTGTTAGGTTGGCCCAGAGCCGAACAGCCGCAGTCCAATTCGTCCTTTGCCAAGCAAAACAACACCATTTACCCGATCCTGTGGTTATTGATGTGGACACACCAAAGATTTTATATATACCCAAGTAACTAAGATCAGAAAACCAGCTCAATTTCCCAAGCTGGCTTTCAAATTATGTGACTGTCCTTTATTTATCGTTCTGTTGTTTTTTATTTAAAAACTTCAAAATTTGATAAATCGATATCATGATAATTGTAACCATTAATATTAAAACGAAATCATATATTTCTATAAACCTGAAAGAATCATCAGAATGAGAGTATTTCACCAAAACACCATTATCAAGGTATTCAAAACCATTGGTAGCTCTCTGAAAATTATTGAGATCATGAACCCTAATAATAAGATTAATGGTTAAGGCCACTATAGATTTAATGTAAAAGTTAATATTAACTTTAGTTTGAATATCTAAAACAAGAAATATTAACATCCCAAAACAACCTAGTAACACCAAATATCCAGAGGTATAATTTCCAAATACTAAATATAGTAGTAAGTAGGACAATAAAAGTGAAGCCAAAAAACAAAGGATTAGCTTTATTATTCTATTTGTTTCCATATTTATTACTCCAGTATTTAAATGCTTCTCTATCCATTGTTTGAAAGGCCTTTGGTCCAAGCTCATCATTTTTAGAAGCTTTGAATTTTTCAATTTGTCTGCCTAAAAACCAAGTTTTCATGTCATTTCGTAAAAAGTTTTCTGACTTGTTTAATCCTACTCCATGTGTTCTTATATGAGCTACACCATTGATGTTTACCCATTTCCGTATTATTTCTCCTGGGTGCATTTCATGTCCTTTTAAGGTAATGTTTCTATATATGCCTTCTCCCAGCTTTTGTTGCTTTATTGGTCCTATTACTTTTGTATATGCATCAGGATCATTAATATCACCAAGAAGCCCAGAATAATGAGCATCAACAATTTCATCTGGGCTAGCTGCATCTTTTGGCATTAATTTATAAGTTGGCCTGCTATATTTACTTAGTACATCATCTCTTATTTCGGCAGTACAGTTATTTGCTCCCCAATAACAAAACCCATTAGAATATTCATCGTAATGATGATATGTTTCATCCTCTGAATTATACCTATATTCTCCATTCTCATATGGGTGCGATTCACTATTGGGAGTAAAATTATCGTGTGGTACTGTTTCAGGCTCTGAAACCTTTGATTGACTTCCCACATCAGAATTACCTCCACTAGAAGAAGTCTCAGCTCCTTTTGGGGTAGCTGAATCGCCTCCATTTTCAAGGGCTACTTTTCCTTTAAAGTCAGCAGGTGCTCTACCTAAAGCACCGCTTCCACTTGGTCCAGCTGCTTTATCCGTCGCAATATGAGAACCGGTTATGCGTTCTTTTTCAATCTTATACCCACTAGGATCCGTCCCACTCAGCGGATTGTTCTGTATATAGCTGTAAGGGTTCAATGCCTGCGAATCGACCCCTTGAATAAACGGGTCCACCGACAGGAAGCGGCCCACATGGAAATCGTACATGCGGCCGTTCATATGAATCAGCTGCAGGCTGTCCAGGTGTTCGTGTTGGGTGAAGCCGCGCTTGGTGATGCGGGTACCGGCCAGGTTGTCGGCATCGGTGAAGTTCAACACTGCACCGTTGTCACCCGATCCGCGTTTCGACCAGTCGGCATTTCGGGGTTTACCAAAGGCGTCATAGGACAGGCGGTGCAGCATTTCGCCTTCATTGTTCACTACCTGAACGGTGGAACCCAAACGATCTTTCTGC
Organism: Marinicella litoralis; assembly: GCF_002591915.1. Lineage (GTDB taxonomy): Bacteria > Pseudomonadota > Gammaproteobacteria > Xanthomonadales > Marinicellaceae > Marinicella > Marinicella litoralis. The sequence continues at coordinate 209,451 of NZ_NIHB01000001.1, forward strand.
AGGTAATGGTTTTCCTGGTCGCGGTGCTCATAACGGGTCACCACCAAATAGTCAGTCAAGTAGTACTTGTTCTGGATTTCGCCACTGATCAGGTTGTAAACGCGCTCATAATCCTTACCGCCATATAGGGTGATTTCTGAACTGGCCGCATCGTATTTATAATAGCGCTGGTTGTCACTGCCGTAACGAAAGTTCATGCGTTGGGCCACTCGGTTGACACCGGCGGCCTTTTGCTTGGCCTGTATCAGCAGGTTATTTGAATCATAGACATTGTGAGAGATAAAGCTGTAGTAATTGTCACCCAGGTTCACCTGTCTGCGACATTTGTAAGTGCGGTTGCCATTGGCATCGTAGAAATACTGGTGGAAACCAGCTTGGTCGACCTGAACTTCTGAAACGGCATTAGGCCCCGGTTGTGCCGGACTGGTGCCACCACAGGTCAAGCTGGGATTGGTGTACTCACCATAGACATAGGCATTGGCGTTGTTGTGGTAACTGTAATCTGACTTGCGGGTCAAGTTACCCAAAGCATCATAACCATAGGTGGTGGGTGATTGGCTGCCAATTTGGGTAGAGGTCAAGCGGTGCAGGCGGTCATAGATCAGCACTTCGGTGGCGGTGCTGTCATTGCTGTCATGCTGGCGGTGGTTCAGATTGCCCCAAGGGTCGTACTGATAAGTCAACTGCAAGTCATTACCCGATGAAGTCAGGTGGTTGATACTGGCAACCTGTCCGGTCGAGGAGTAATATTTATGCTCCGTGATGGCCGCAGACTGGCCAGCCAAAACACCGTGGTACTGCTTGGTGGGTTGGCCACGGTAATTCATGTCAACATTGTCTACACGCAGCAGCACTTCACCGGTGAGGGGGTCGATCTGCTTGTTCAACACGCCAAAATTGTTGTACACACTTTGCACCGAAAGGCCGCCGGCATAATTGGTCTGTTTGATGCGGTTGTGGTTGTCATCCCACAGATACTGGGTTGAGAACACTTGATTGGAATATGCATTGGTTCCATCAGGTGTGGATTGTGACTGGCTGGCATAGTCATTCACGGTGTTCCACATCTTGCGGTCCATTTGTACCAGGCGGGTTTTGATTACATCGTCATGCACATAGCGGTTGCGGTGGGCTTTGTAGAAGGTGGAGCCATATTCCACCACATCGGGTTGTTGGTTGCTAAATCGGGTAGAGCGCAACAGGTTTCCATAAGAAGATTCGACCCAGCCAGCAACCCAATCTACGGTGTCATAGTCATTGATGTCTTTGTAGGACAGGGCCCAACCCACTGGCTGTTTGTTGCTGTTGACATTACTGTACTTAACCAACACACGACCCAAGGCGTCATAACTGCTGAAATCATATAAATTGGCATTGATTTGTTTTTGGTCCTGAGATTGGATCACTTCACCAAAACCGTTGTAGGAGAACAACTGCACGCCCAAGTTGGGGTCGTTGACCTTCACTTTGCGGCTCAAATCATCATAGGTAGCAACGATTAAATTGCCATCATTGTTACCGCTGCGATCACCGTCTTCAATCACCGATGGATTACCATTGGCGTCGTACCAGTAATTCACGCGGGTGCCATAGACATCTTCGGTCATCATCAGACGCTGGGCTGAATCATAAACCCGGAGCATCAGTAAATTATTCGGCTCATTGTTGGCTGCAATACACTTGCTATCAAAACGGTTGTAGCCCGCATTGATATCGGTTAAACCACCGTTGTGGTTATAGTCTGTAGTCAGGTGACACAAGCCGGTGCCTGGATTTATCGGCCCCCTTAAATGATTGGAACGAATGACCTTTCTGCTGACCCGACCACGGATGTCATAGTCATACAATGTTGCAAACGGCATGGTGCCATTGGCGCCGGCATCCAGCACGATTTGTCCGCCCACATATCCGAAAGGTTGGGTTTCAACTTCAACCTGGCCTTTGGCATTGTATAGCGTGGCGGTTAAGCTGATCTTGTCACTTTGTTGGCTAGACACCAAAACGGTACGTCCCGCTGCATCGTAAAATGTTTTGATGATGGCCGCACCATTTTTCACTGCAAATGAATAATAGCGCAGTGCATTTTTTGGAAACTCAGCTGCAGGCAGCTGACTGCCGTAATCGATTCGAACCCGATTGGTGATCTTATTCAGGGCGTCCTGATAGGTGGTACATAGGTTGTCACAAAAACGCATGCCCATGTTGGATGCTTGTCCAACCACATCCCCCATCAAATCTTCCACTTCTTGCTTCTTGATCATGCCATACACATCAGTGGTACTGGTGGCCGCCATGCCATTGGGATCCACCGCGGCCAGTACCTGGCCGGTGTACCTGTCATAGGTAGACGATGCCATGTGGTAACTGTCGACATTGCCCGGTTCAACAACCTGAGTGATCACTTCAGGGAAATAACCTTCAGGCTCATAGGTGGTTTGTAATTCTTTGATTACCGATGAATCTTTACCTTGGGTTTTAACGACCAGTGGGTTTCCATGTTGATCATAACCATCAAAAACCGTTTTGCTGACCGCAGGGGCGTTGTTGCAACTGGCCGGAGCCACATCGGCACCTGACTGACTGAACTGACAGTTGATGGTCCGATCGGCATTCCAGAAGTAATAACTGGATTGACTGCTTTGGTCATTGAAATCAACGCCACTGACCGAACTGGGTAAGGTCCAGTCATTGCTCAAATAAGTGACTTCACTGTCAACATGGCTGGCTTTGAGTTGATCCACCCACCAATCGCTGGTGTTAACCGAATAAAATTCATTTTGTGCGGTGGAATAACGTTGCTGGTAATTAACGCCATTGAGAAAATCCCTGCTCCATTTGGTTTGGCAAAGGTTGTTGCCATAACCGTCAAAACCAGAATTGTTTATCCCAAAGTCAGTACAACGATTTGCTGTATTACTTGATTCACCACCATCGCCATTGAAGGTTTTGACTTGTGAGACCTTGATGCCATTTTCCCAAACCCTGGCATTGCTGCGAATCATCGGAATGAAGTGCACACCTTTGTTTGCATATAGACTGATGTTTTCATCGGTATTGGCATCACCATCCCCCCAAATAAAGCGATCTTCTGCCATGCGATGACTGGTGGATGTATAATCAACGCCCACTGGATAAGTGGTGACCCGTTCTAACTTACCGGCCACCGGGAACACTTGATGAAACAAGGATTCACTGTGGGTTTCAGCGGTCAGATCATCGATACAGATTTTTCTGAAGCCTTGGAAACCACGGCCTTTGTTGTTATAGACCGCTTCTTCATAACCATACTGGGTGGTGTTATAGGCATCCTCTGAATCATCTTGGACCACGCCATTGGACTGACGTGATTCTGCAACCACATACATCGAAGAATTGAAATAAAAGTGATCGCCTTTGAGCTCATCTTCTTCGACATAACGATTTTGGGCTTTGACCTGGTACAGCGGCAATGCTGGACGCACTGAGGCATCGGTGGACAAAGGTAAGTAATCCCATTCAATCCAGTCATGTTTACCTGGCTTGTCCACTTTGTAAACCATATCTGGCATCATTGATTGATTGATCGAAATGACAGGGATGCGATTGGATTCAAGTTCATCTGTCAATCCTGGGATGTCAAAAACATTGTCCGCAAAGTAGTAATCAATCAAAAACTCGTTGAAATTCTGATTGTCAGTAGAAACCCCTGTTAAACACGGCCTTGTTGCATCGAACAGATATTCACAGCCAAAGGTGGTGTTGTGGTCTTGTAAACCGTCACCCAAATAGTCTCCATAGTTGCCCACATATGATTGGGGAGAGTCAAACAGACCAATATTGGTTTTTACTTCTATGGTTATGCCACCATTTATGGTGGTTTTGAAATCAAGTGCTTGGTATTCGTACGTGCCAGCATCCCAATTCGGTCTGGGGTTTTCATAATTATAATAAGATTCATCGGCACCATTGACCAAATTGGGGTCTGAGCACATTAATTTATCTATAGGGTCCGTGTCCGAACCAACGAAGAAGAACTGACATGATGAGATGACCACTTCGTCTGGTTGCGGCAATAAAATCTCAGCAATGCCATCGTTGTCAATATCAACCACTTTCATGCCCTTTGAAATCGCCGGGGAGCACGCGTGATCAGTGACCACACCATTTCCTGGCCCACCGTTCATTGGATTTCTACAATTCAGATCGGCTGGTAATGTCGCCGAGGATCCTGTGTTGATGGGGGTACCAGTGAACATTTTCGTACCACCTTGGTTGAGCTTGATCACCCAACGCCAGGATGCAGATATGTAGTCGGTGTAAATATAATCGTTCAAACCATCACCGTTGACGTCGGTAAACATGTGGAAAACATGGGTGGTGTCAGCGGGCAGCCCTATCGATGAAGGGGCCTGTACGTCAAAATTGAAGGCATTATTTTGAATCTGTCCTATGGCCACGCTGGTGATCTTGTTTGATCTGTTTTTGATGATCAGGTCAGAAACACCATCGCCATTTAAATCATCTACAGAAAAATTCGAGCCCGACTCAAATTCCGGTAAATCAACCAAATTTCTGCTGAATGTAGGCTCCAAAGATCCTCCTTCTGACTGCGGTAAAATGCTTTCATTGATGTAATATTCAACATGAACAAACTCACCCTCAATACTGAGGTTTTTGACCACCAAGTCCGTATCACCATCCAAATCAAGGTCTGTTGTCTTGATCACTGATTCCTTACCCAACATGATGTGGGTGTCCAATATTTGAAATATATCTTGTAAGTTTTGTGGCGTGTTAAGGTCGGTATCGATGTAACCTGGTTGGTTCCACAGTGCCAGCATCACTGGATGTGCCATACCACTTTTAATTGGGGCGCCCTGATAAATGACATCGGTGCGACCGTCGTTATTAAAATCGGCACTGCTGTTGTTACCAACAAAACCATAGGCGCTGTCACTGGAAAAACCTTCAATGTTAATGCGCCCTTTGAGCTCGGGTTGTTTATTGCCTTGCGCATCAAATGACATGCGATACGAGTGCAACTCAGTCACAGATTGGCCATTGGTGTCCTTGTATTTGGTCAGTACTTCTTTGATGCCATCTCCATCATAGTCCGCAACAATTCTTTGCCCACCATTAAAGACAGAGTTCTGCGACGGTTCCTGACCAATTGGAGGATCTATCAATTGAGCCTCCTCTGGTATACCTCTTTTGTAAAGCTTCATTTTGGGCTTACCACCGATCCAATTGTTTGCATCTGTCCATGAATTAACCAACAATACCCTGCCATTATTTGAGGTGTCTTTCGTTGGGTACTCTATGATGCTATTCAGCTGTAATCGGGACGTGGCATTAGACTTTTGATAATCAAAAACATATTTTCGTTTCAATTCGGCTTCGACATAGACATCAATGGTTGTCAGTTTTTGAGTTTGTTGTGTGCGCGTGCCATATCGGAAGCTGCTACTATAATCAAATCCACGATCTTCATAGGTAAACACAAGGTTTCTGTTACCTGTTTGGTATACATTGTTGACAAACTGACCTGTGTAATTGATGTTGAATAACACCACTTCTCCAGATCCACGATTTGCATAGTTATAGCGGATGCTGTTGCCGTGTTTATCCACTTGTGTAGAAAGATTCCAACTCAAGGCCTTGTTAGTCCCATGCGGTTTCACCCGATAATCATAGATAGATTTGATTCCGGACTTGGCCAACACTTCAAAGCGTGGCGTGGCACCATCCATGTCACCTATCAGTCTGATTTTGTTGAAACTGTCCATTTCTGTGCGGTATTCAGACAAGCTGGCACCATAGGTTCCTGACACCACCATCAACCGTTGGCCATCCAGGCACAGTTTGTCAGTGGATTTATCAAAGACCACTGCATGGTTTTTCCCATCTTGCGCAAGGGTCGAAGGGCAGCGGTAAATGCTCGAACCGGCTGACAAAGACCATCCAACTCCTAAGGGTCCATTACCACCTTTACTGGAATAATTGACCGAAACACTGGGTTGCATGCCTTGGCGACCAGGTGCCACTTGAATGGGTAAAGAATAATGAGCTGAACCGCCACTGACACCACCTGAGCCCGGCAAGGGCCCAGAGCCTGGTTGGTGTGCAGGTACGGCAAGATTAACCACAGCTTGATCGGCCACGATGGGTACTGCCAATGAGAAGTCCGTTTGTGAACGACCGCTCAAACCACAGTTGTTGCGGTAGTAGACATCAAAACGGAAACGGGTGTTGCTGTCATAGTCTCCAAACAGGGCTGTCTCACTGAGGTTTTCGCCCAAGTAGTTTTGTAGCGAACTCAGCTGTAGGTTGCTGCTTTTGGCATGACTGGCTATTTCAATCAAACGATACGAACCATTGACGTTGGTTTCATAATCGTAATCACTTTTGTAAATTTTGAACAACATGTCCAAATTACCCGAAGGTGGGGTGTTGAACTGCAAGGCCACGTTGTGCGGGCTGACCACGCCTCCAGCTGGCAGTTGCCACACCGGTGCTGAATCAGGTGCAGTACAACTGTTGGGTGTGGTTTTGTCAAATGGCAGTGTTTTATTTAACAACAAACTGCTGTTGTAGTTCGAGTTGCTGCGCAGGGAAAATTCCCAGCCATCCAATTCAACACCTGGATTAAGCCTCAACCCTGACGAGGCTGGAGATCGTCTCTCTCTAGAAATGAGAATGCTTTCGCTGCCCTTGGTGGCATAAACGCTGGCAAAGGGATAAGGACCATCGGCAAACCAATGCAGGGTTAAATCACATTTGATCTTGTTGGCGCCAGAACTGTGAAAACAATCATCAAAAGGTAGTTGACCATCCATAAAGATTTCATCACTGCTGCTGCGTCTGATCAGTTGGGTTCCCGATTGTCTCAATTGGTTGCCATTGGTGAGTCCATAACTCATTAACTGTGATGTGTTTTCATCACCAAAAGTAGGATAGAATTCTGTTATCAATTCGGCTCGACGGCCACCCCTTTCCAAAGATGTGGATGCTTCATGGAAATATGAACGTCGGGTCTTACCAATTTTTTGGGTCACTGCTGATACGTTGTAATTGGGGTTACCACTGTCAGCATAAGAGTGGTATGCCTTGATACCTTGCGTCACTTCAGAGACAAACAAGTCTTCAAAACCATTGGTTGGGCTACTGCAAAACTCATTATTTCCTGTCGCACAAAAGTCGTACTGCGTGGGATGCAATTGCCATTTACTGTCGAAGTTCATGTCATAAACACCAGCATATGACAAGCCATCCAGATATTCTTCCAACTCTGTATTTACCTCATTACAGGAGGCGTTGTCTCTGCAATTTTGCATGATTACCCATCGTGGTATACCTTGTTCATTTTGCTGATCAAAAAACATCGCAATGGTGTGTTCTAAATCGGGGCCGTTGGTGACCTTAGTGGCTGAAACATTGAGTATCCAGTCCTTGGAGTTTTCCTCAGAGTAAACCCCATTGAATACTTGTGATTGGCCTTGAAGTACACCGTTTTCCTGAGCAGCGTATTGCACACATTCGACTTTATGACATTCTGGATTTCCTGCTTCACAAACCGGGTCGTAATTTTCATTCATGCTGAACTCAACACCATGCCTAATGGTTTGGTTACTGGTACCTGCAAAATCATGAATCCTGATTTTTAACTCGGCCACAGATTGGCTCATATCCATCACTGGATTTGAGTCCCAACTCCAGTTTTCAAATTCGTCATATGTCAGCTGATAAGCTTCACCTTCCCAGTACTTGGGTTTGGTCAAATCTGCCGGGTCCATGATAACTTCGCCAATGCCCAAAAACCATATTGGCTTAGGATGCTCACTTGTTAACGCGCTGTCATAGGTATACCAAAACGGTGTCAAAACATAATGTTGATCACTTTCACAACCGACCCATGAACCACTCTTGTTATAAGGTGATTTTCTACTGTTTTTATTCATGCTACCCGTTTCATTGTTCTGGCACATCCACCAAAAATCAAACCCCTGACCCTCTCGCTCAGGGTTGGTGTATCTGCCAGGTAACAAGGCATCAACCACACTGCTTTTATTGTTGGGAACTGCACCACACACTTGATCAATGGGTTCAGCGGATGAAAGCCCAGACAACAGCAACAGGGTGGTTATTAATAGTGTTTTGTAATGAAATATTTGATACATGACATCTTCTCGTTTTGTTTTTTAAGGGTTTGAAAGCACCCAGTTATTTGGGGTTCAAGATGCGCAAATTGTAGGTTTTATGTAGAAATCACCGTTATTAAAATCAGGACATAAATTCTAATAAATCCTCGCAAAGCTTGTCATGTCAAAGTATGAGCCCAGGTGTTGGCTATAAAGCAAGAACGTGACTGGCTTTGCTGTGAGAGCTCTCAACAGCAAGATAAATACGAGGGAGTAACGATTGTTTGATGCGCTTAAGGTGTGTACAACTTTTCATGCAGGAGGTGTGTAATCGATACCTTGTTTGCAGGCTTATTGATTCAATGTTTTTTCATAAACCATACCTGGTGCGTCTGCGGGCCTGGCCACAAATCCGCGTTGTTCATAAAATACAACTTTTCCTTTGGCAGAAAACAGCTGTATCGATCTGATGTTGGCTGCTTCGCAAGCATTCAGTAGGTTTTTAAGCAGTTCGGTACCCAACCCCCTGTTTCGGTAGTCGGGGTGCACAATCAAGTCATAAATCATCGCATACAGTACACCATCTGATACCACTCGACCAAAACCGATCAACTGTTTATCATCATAAGCACAAACTGCTTGCCAGCTATTGGTTATGGCTTGGTGCAATGCGTCCTGTGAAGCTTGATAGACCTGATTCCAGCCAGTGGTTTCGAACAAATGGGCGTATTCTTTGGCTGACGGTATTTCGAAATTAATCTGAAAATCTGACATTTGGTTTTAAATCCAACGGCGAACTTGTTGTTTATAAGCCTCGTACTCGTGTTTAAAGAGATGTTGTAATGCCCGCTCCTCTGGTTTAATTTGAAAGGCATTCATGTACCCAATAAATAGGGGCAACATCACCACAGTGACCGGATTGGCTAATTTGAAGACAAAAGCCAATAGCATCAACAAAAATCCCAAATACATTGGATTGCGGGACAATCGGTAAATTCCGCTGGTGACCACTGAGGAGGCCTTTTGCGGTTGCCTTGGATCCACTGTGGTTCGTGCTTTGTTGAAACTGACTATGCCGGAAACTATAAAAAATAAAGCGAGCAAAAAGACACTTCTGGCAGCCCACTCATGCCAGGTCCAAACTTGTTTGTACATCGGTAGTAAGTGATCAATGGCCCACATCAGAAATCCAAAGATCAACATCAACAAGGCCGGTGGAATTTTTAATTCAAGCGCTTTCATGTGACTGCTGTAACTGGGCAATCAAGCCCAACAATTTTTCTGTCGGCTTGACTTTTTTGCCGCTGTTGTAATCGACCATGACGATGCGTCCTGTGCCTAAAGTGGTGATGGCTTGCTGTTGTTGACTGAATACCCCATACTGCATTAAAAAACCATACTCATGATTTTCCAGTACATTGGCCCCAGCTATGATTTGGTCAGGAAAGACCAAAGCCCGTTTGAATTGGGCATGGGTTTCAGCCAAAATCGGGCCTAATTGATCCGCTTGCATGTCTTCCATCACCCCAACGGCATTGAAATAGGCCAGTCTTGCCGTTTCAAAATATTTAAAATACACCGCGTTGTTTACATGACCAAAAGCATCCATGTCTCCCCATTGTACGGGGATGTTAACCTGTACTGGAAAGGCTTGATCAAATTCTTGTTGAGTTCTCATTGTGTGCGTTAATCTCCTAGCCAGTCTATTTTATACAAATCACGGCGCCTATCCAGCAAGTTCCTGACCGAACCTTCGTGGTGCAGTTGTTTCAGTTTATCTAAGTCTAAGTCCACAATCAAAGTCATTTCCGTGTTCGGCGTGGTTTCTGCCATGATGGCATCATGCGGAAACGAAAAATCAGAGGGTGAGAACACGGCTGACTGTGCGTATTGAATGTCGGCCCCATCCACTTTAGGTAAATTACCTACGCTGCCAGTGATCACCACATAACATTCATTTTCGATGGCTCGGGCGTGGGCACAACAGCGCACCCGTAGGTAGGCATTTTTGGTGTCTGTCCAAAACGGTACAAATAAAATTTGTAAGCCTTTTTCTGCTTGTAATCTGGCCAGTTCAGGAAACTCGATGTCATAGCAAATGAGGATGCCAATTTTACCAAAGTCTGTATCAAAAACCCTGAGTTCATTCCCGCCTTGCATGATCCATACTTTTTTCTCAAAGGGTGTGGGATGAATTTTATATTGCGACTCCAAAGTACCGTCACGTCGACAAAAATAAGACACGTTGTACAACAAGTTATTTTCAATCACCGGAATGGACCCAGCAATGATGTTGATGTTGTATTTAACCGCTAATTTAGCCACCTCTTCAATGATTTGCTCACTGTACTCAGCCAAGGTTCTGATGGCATCGATTGAGTTGCTGTGGTTTTCAATGCCCATCAAAGGCGCATTGAAAAACTCTGGCAGCAGACACAGGTCGCATTGATAATCTGACAGTGCATCAACAAAAAATTCCACTTGCTGAATCAATTCTTCCATTGATTTCAAGGGCCTCATTTGCCACTGTACACAGCCCACACGAGCCGAAGATTTTTGGGCACCAATCAATGGCAACTGCTTTTTCTCATAGTATAAATTCTGCCATTCCAACAGCGTCGCATAACCATGAGATTCATCGTCTTCCGGCAAATAGTTGTGGAGCACCCGCTTAACTTCAAAATCATTCGACAATTGAAATGTCAAAATGGGATCATACACCTCTTTTTTCTTCACTTTTTCAATGTATTTTTGTGGGGTTAACTCTTGCGCGTATTGTTGGTAATTTGGTATCCGTCCACCGGCCACAATGGCTTTGAGGTTAAGGCTTTGACACAGTTCCTTTCGCGCTTCATACAAGCGTCGACCCAAACGCATGCCATGATAATCAGGTGACACACAAACATCTACGCCATACAACACATCACCACTGGAATCATGGGTGGTTAAATAGGCATCACCGGTGATTTCATCGTACGTGTGGTAGTCGCCAAATTTCTTATAATCAACAATCACTGAAAAGGCAGCTGCCACCACTTTACCGTGGTCTTCAATACAAATTTGACCCTCAGGAAAAGTGGTCAGTTGTGCCTTATATATCTGTTCTTTAACTGGCCCACCCGCTGCTTGGTAAACAGCTTCCATAATTTCTTTGATGTCAGGATAGTCACTGAGCTGTAAACACCTTAAATTTAAATGGTGCTCTGGATCATCGGTATGTATGGTTTCTGTCATGCTTAATTGAAAATAATAAATGGGCTTTAGTTTAGCTTATTGTGGACTAAAAACAATCTAAGATAGCACCCTTGACCCACATTTTAAGATCCGTATTTCTCGTTTAAAAATCTGAAAAATCTTGCCAATTTTCTACCATCATTAGCTTGCTTCCAGTGAACTGCTGAAACAGCGCCTGATGTTGACTGAATGAAAAATCATCATCCCTCTTGGTGTATTGTGCAATCCAATCCAATAACATGGGTAAATTGGCATCCTGCTTGGCTTTGCTGGGGTATTTATGCGGTTCCCACGGCCTGCTTCTGGCGTTTTGTTGGCACAGATCTACAGGTAAATTCATAAAAACAGCATGGCTTGCCTGTGGTGAAACCCAAGCCAATAAGTCACCATAACAACCTTCAATGACCCAAGCCTCATTATCAGCCATGAATTGATTGATGGCTGCTTGTGACTCACTCAATGGTTTCCTGCTTGGAGGCTCGGTGGTTTGCCATGCCAAAGTGTCTAAATCAAGGTGTGCCAACTGATGTTGTTTTTGAAGGGTTTTAGCCAAGGTCGATTTTCCTGAGCCTGAGTTACCAAAAACAATGATTTTTTTATGCACTGGCTGCTTATTCTGAAGTCATTGAAAGCAGGCTGATGTCGTACAGCCTTATGCTGGCTTTGAGCTCATCAGGTTTGTCATGTAGCACAATAATTTTGGGTTGAATTGACTTGGCTTGTTTAAAAAAAACCGTTACAAGTGCCGATTGCACGGCATAGCGACACATCTTTCGATTCCACACAAAATGCCATTGTTCATGGCCTTCATCTGATGTTGGCTGCTTGCGATAGTATGAGATTAAATCACCTTTGATTTCATACTGCGCTTGGAATGGCAACATGCCTTTGGCCTGTTTAACACACCTTTTGGCCAGCTTGCGACAACTTTTTTGGCTGGTGTTATCGGTCCACTTTTTTGCTTTTGCATCAAATTTTGGCATCTGGATAAAAAACCACGCAACCAACACAAAAAACACCAACAAACCATAAACTTGAGCTTGGCTGAAACTCCAGGTGGGTTGATAAACCAAAGCCAGTAGCATAATAACAATCCCTGCCAAACAAAGGAGCAAACCAAAGTACCTCAGTACAGTTTTGCCTTTATTCATCGTGGTGTTATCCTGCCACCGTTGATTGAAGGCTCGACGTTGTTGCAACAATATTCGATAGACCTGATCTTCTGCCTGTTGAATAAAGGCGTCATCAACCTCCGTCAGTATTGTGCTTTCTTTAATTGTCACACCCTTTCTCCATTTTTCAATGTCCTCTGTTTTGCAACGATATTCTCAAGGTCATTCACAGCGGTTTCATTTGGTCTTTGATGTTTTTGGTTAAAGCGGCATCCACCGCACCGGTATGCAAAGTGCTTTTCTTTTCAAACAACATCAAAGTACATTCTTCGCTGGCCACTGGGTTGTGTAAAACACCTTTGGGTACCACATAAAACTCACCTTGATTCAGCACCACATTTTCTGCTTTCATTTGGATGGTAACTGATCCCTCAATCACCAAAAACATTTCATCTTCTTCATGATCGTGCCAGGTAAATTCACCCTTGATCTTGGCAATTTTAATGTAACTGTCATCTACCTCACCCACCACCCGTGGCGACCAATGATCTTTAATCAAGGCCGCTTTATGTTTTAAATTTATCACTTGATTTTTCATTGTTGTTCAAACCTCCCTTCAGCCTGCATATCAACCACCCAATCTTGAATCTGATTCAAGCGTCTTTTGGCTGTAACCAAGGCCGTGGTAAATACAATCGGTGTTAAAAAATATAACCAACCCCTGTAATTAAAATAATAAATGCTGGCCGAATAAACCAAACATGCTATCACCGCCACTGGAATCCTGTGTTCGACCCGATACACCCTACCGGTGAATTGAGCAGCAAAACCAATCATCGCCGGCGGAATAAGTAGAAATACATACAAAATGCCACCTATGTGGACAAAGAAGGCGTACATAGCAATCGCTGGGATTGATCCCATCAAGGCCCCAACCAGGGCACCCCATGGGCTGGCTGTTTGATTTAACTCGTTGTATGTTTGTTGAATTTCTTGCTCAGTAAATTTCATGTTTATATTGAATGAATGATCATGTTGGTCCAAAGGTGGCGATATTATTTATACCCATAAATCTCAAGCTACCATCAACACCGTCTGGTCATAAATTGTAAGTCATCTTATCGTGACGGTATAGGCTGTTGCAGTGAGTTTTTATCAAACCAGCGTTGAGTGTCATAAAATTGATTTCATGGCTAAAAGCACCTCAAAACACACCGCCTTGTAAACCACCCGTATGGATAATCATGGGATTATCTGATGATTTGATGGTGCCATCTGTGATTAATTGGGCCAGTGCATAAAAACTTTTGCTGTTGTAGATTTTATCTAAAGCGATGCCATGTTGTTGGTTAAAACCAATACAAAACCGCTCCAATTCTGCGGTGTTTTTGGCATAACCACCACAATGAAAATCATGCAAAACTTGCCAGTCAACCGCCTGACTTGTGTTATTAAGCCACTGATTTATCTGGTTTTTTGCGTCATGTAAACCTTTCAATACAGCTGTACCATAAACCTGACAATGCCATTGGTTGTTGGCCACACCTTGAATCAAGCCAGCCAGCGTTCCACCGGTACCAACCGGACAAAACAAGTGGCTGGGATTGAACCGGCGTCGAGTCAACTCGTCAATCAACTCTGCCACTCCAGTCAGCGCCAATGAGTTGCTTCCTCCTTCGGGAATGACAAATGGTTTGTCCAGGGTGGCGGCTATCTGTTGGTATGTCTGGGCGTCTTCTTTAAGTCGATACTCACTGCGTGTTACAAAATACAATGCCATGCCATAACGCCGGCATTGATTCAGCGTTTCAGACCAAATGGCGTGGTTGTCTTTAAGCTCATCACCTCGAACGATACCTACGGACTTGAAACCACAGTCATTTGCCGCCCAAGCCGTCGCCAGTAAATGGTTGGAATAGGCCCCGCCAAAAGTCAGCACTGTTTTACAACCCTGCTTCTCGGCTTGTTGAAAGTTGTACTTGAGCTTTCTTAACTTATTGCCTTGAACGACTGGGTGATTGAGGTCATCCCGAACGACCATAACTTCGAGTCCCAACATGTGGATGGATTGTGTCTTCAACGGATGTGTTGCTTGAAAAATCATTGATACGACCTACAGCCCTGAGGTTGACAACATTCAATGGTTTATAAACCGAGATTAACCACTGCTCATTTATCTATGATACAACACATCTCACTATGGATGAAGCCAGACACCAATCCTCAAGGCCATTAAACCAAAAAACAATCAAACACAAAGGGGCAGGCTTATAAGTGTCGGCGTTGTCTTGAGTTGGCGTTGTTGTTCTTGTTGTCTGCTTTGACCGCCAACAGACTGTCTAGGTGACCTTTTTGTTGAGATCGATCAAAGTCGAGTTGTAACATTGATCTGACCCGGTTTTCTTGTTCACCAAACAAGGACGGCAACATTTCATGTAACAACAAAAACTGCCGTTTAAGTGATATTTTCCAAGTGCTTTTTTCATGGGCAAACAAAGCGTCCGAAAAGATCATAAATCGTTGGAAGTGCTGACCGTTTTCCTCGCTGCCCATCACCAAAGGTAACGTGTGTTTGAATCGTCCTTGGTTGCCAAAAATATCCCAGTAGCGAGCGAAACGGCCGACCCGTTGTAGCTCTTCAAAACTGATGTCTCTGGTTTGCAACACCGTATACGGCGGTGCTGGACTGTATTTCATTTGGTAGGTTTGGCTGTGGCGGTTAATCGGTGTACCACGCAAGCGTTTAAGAATCCCTAATTGTATTTCTTGCGGGCCCAACTGATAGAGTTGATTAAAACTGTCAGCAAATCCAATCAACGTATCGCTGGGCAAACCGAATATCAAATCCGCATGGATGTGGGCCTGGGTGTGGTTTCTTAACCACAATAAGTTTTCTTTGGTTTTTTCGTTGTTCTGTCGACGACTGATCAACGTTTGGACTGCTGGATCAAACGTCTGCACACCAACTTCAAACTGCAGGCTGTTGGCTGGAAACTTAACCAACAGTTCTTTTAAAGCGTCGGGCAAGCGATCCGGAATCACCTCAAAATGCACCATCAATTCATCGTCAAGACGGTCCAGAAAAAATTGCAAAATGGCCGTAGAATGTGCCACTTTAAGGTTAAAGGTGCGGTCTATGAACTTGAAGTTTCGAGCGCCTTTTTGATACAGCTTATCCATTTCTTGCAAAAACCGATCCAAGGTAAAGGTTTTAGAGGTTTTGTCCAATGAAGACAAACAAAACTCACATTTGAATGGACAGCCTCTGGACGCTTCTACATAAATGATGCGATTGCGTAAATCCTCGTCATCGTAATATTCATAAGGCATGATCAGTTCTTCCAAAGCCTGTGGTATGCCTTGAATGACCGGATTATCGGGGCGTTGCCCTTGTAATAAATTTTTGGCCAAGGCTTTGAAACTGCTCTCACCAGCCCCTTTGATTACATAATCAACCAGTGTCACCACATCAGGCTGATCTGGTAGGTGACTGACCTCTGGCCCACCCAAAATGATTTGAATGTCAGGACGTATGGTTTTCAACAATTTAATCACTTCGGTGATTTCCACCACATTCCAAATATACACACTGAAACCGATGATTTCTGGGTTCATGGCCAATAGTTTTTCAGCTATATCAATGGCTCGATCATGGATGGTGAACTCTTTGATGACTGCTTTTTGTTGTAACTCACCTAAATTGGCGTATAAATAGCGCAAACTGAAAGAAGAGTGGATGTAGCGACTGTTTAAAGTGGTCAACACAATCGGTTTCACAGCTGTTGCTCCACAAATGGCATCAGCTGTTTTATCACTGCCGCCGGCTCTTCGAATGGCAGCAAATGCCCTGCATCCGGAAAGTCAATAAAACGGTGGTTCGGGTTGCGTTGCCATTTGCGCCAAAACTTTTCATCAATGGTGTTTGAATGAGCCCCTCGCATGGCCAGTACTGGTAATTTGGAGTGCAATAACTGACCCCTGAAATACGTGGCGGTGCCATAGATTTTAGCCTCCCATTCTCGCGGAAAAGCCAAGCGAAATTGGTCCCCATCTGCCACCATACCGGCATTCACATAATGCCACAGGTTTTCATCGGAAATCCGTTTGAACGCCCTGGGTTTGCGATGAAAATCAAAAGCCTCTTGTTTGCTGGCAAACCGATCTGGCCGTCCCAACGCTTTTTGAATGATGGCGACTCTTTTTTTAACCATGCTTGGAAACGCTCGAGTCAGCCAGCAAAAAAACCAGGGCAATGTCACCGGCTCTATCATCACCAAAGCTTTGATTAAATCAGGTCTTTTCTGAGCCGCCATAAACGCCGTTACCGAACCCAAAGAATGGCCCACAGCCACCACATTTTTCATGTTGTTTTGCTCGAAAAAGGTGATCACATCATCACTCAATTGATGCCAGCTTTTAAGCTCACTGGGTGCTGGTGTTGGAGACCACAGTGGTCTTTGTAAGTAAGACACCACTTGACGCTTTTGGGCCAAAGCTTCAATAATCGGTAGGTAAGATCCGGGTGGGTAAGCGTTGGCATGGGCAAAATAGATTGCTGGCTGCTCCGTCGGCTTGCCCCAAGTCATTTTGGGTAATTGTTTCATCGCTTGTTTTTTGTTTCAGTCAAAAAACACCAATTAATGGCGTTGATTAAACATCATCTGGGTATTTTTCGGCCATGTATTCCAATTCTTTAACAATCAATTGTTCCAACACCTTGGGTTTGATGTCCCGCAAATGATTGATGTAAAGACAAGACTTTCCGGTTTTGTGCTTACCCAATTGATCCAATAAATCTTTGTGTTGCTCAAATCCAGCAATGATGTACAAAGAAATGTTGGCTTTGCGTGGTGAAAAGCCTATGCGCATGAAGTCACCTTCTCGACCTGATGCATATTTATAGTGGTATTGTCCAAAACCAATGATGCTGGGGCCCCACATTTTTGCCGTATAGCCAGAAAGTCGTTCCATCATTTCCAAAAGTGCAAAAGCGTCCTGCCGTTTTTGATCGGGTGTCACAGCAGTGAGGAATTTAATCACACTGGCTTCGGTGGCTTGGGTTTTGTTCTCTGACATGACAGGTCTCTTCTTATAATGACTTGGACCAGCCATTATGACATAAATCAATCAAGGAATCACCGTCCAAAGCCAATGGTTTGAATGGTTTGGTGCAAAATAGCTGAGTAAAAAACCAGCCCTTAATGAGCCGGTAAACTTCTACCCATCGAGTGGATATTTTAATTACAATGGGTGTCACCAATGATTAATAAGCTTAATAAATCGCAAGCATGGTTTAATAACCCTTTGTACTCAAAGCACCGGTCAATCAGTGACCATGGGCACATAGATAAAAGATACCGCAGCCCCATAATTAAAGACTGATCCAATGAGGCTTTTGCTTATTTAAGCCGGAGACAAAATATTATGGCAAAACAGCATGAGATGGACACCAAACAATTGAACGAAGATGCAGATAAAGTATCCGCACCAAACAAGGCTTCGTTGAACCATTTGCGCTTGATTCTGCCTTTGGTTACACCCTATAAAAAACACATCTTACTGGCTTTGTTGCTGTTGTTTCTGGGAGCCGCAGCCAATTTGGCCATACCGGTGGCGTTTAAGCAAATGATAGACTTGGGTTTTGCCGCCGAAAACCAAGACAAACTGTCGTATTATTTCATCTTGGTGTTTGTGGTTTCATCATTGATGATTCTGTTTACCTCATTGCGTTACTTTTGGGTCTCTTGGATCGGCCAAAAAGTGGTTACAGACTTGCGAAAAAAAGTGTACGGCAAAGTCATGGGCCAGTCGCAGGAGTTCTTTGAAAAAACCAAAACCGGCGAAATCCTTTCTCGCATCAACACCGACACCACTTTGGTTGAAACTGTAGTTGGAAGCACCTTTTCCATTGCTTTGCGCTCGGCTGTGACTTTTTTCGGTGCGGCATTTATGATGATTTTCACCGCCCCCAAACTGGCCATGTACATCGCCTTTATCATTCCTTTGGTGGTTTTACCCATCGTCATTACGGGTCGAAAAATTCAAAAACTTTCCAAGGCTGAACAAGACCGCATTGCAGATTCCTCGGCATTGGCCACCGAAACCATCAATGCCATGCACACGGTACAAGCCTATGCGCAGGAACAGGCTGAAAACAACAAATTCATTCATGCCATCAACAATGCATTCAAAGCCGCTGTGGCGTCAATTAGAATGACCACCATCATGTCAATGCTGGTGGGCTTTGTGATCTTTGGTGGTATTGTATTTGTTTTGTGGCTGGGTGCCAAAGACGTGATCACTGGCGACATGACTGCTGGGACATTGAGTCAATTTGTGATGTATGCCATTATGGCAGCCACTTCGGTGGGGGCGCTTTCTACGGTTTGGAGTGAACTCAAAAAAGCCGCTGGTGCTTTGGAGCGAATCATCGAATTGATGAACACCGAATCCACCATCAAAGACCCTGCCAAACCCAAAATCATGCACCACACCGTATTGGGTAACATCAGTATCAAAGACTTGAGTTTTGCTTACCCCAGTCGCCACGACTTGAATGTATTGAACAACATTTCCATTGAGGTGGTGCCTGGTCAAACCGTGGCATTGGTTGGTCCTTCCGGTTCTGGCAAGTCCACCTTGTTCCAATTGTTGATGCGCTTCTATGAGGCACAAACAGGATCCATCAAACTGGATGGCACTGCCATAGAAGATTTCCGTCTCAATGACCTGCGATCACAGTTTTCCTTGGTCGCACAAGACGTCACCATTTTTTCAACCACGGCACGAGAAAACATTGCTTATGGCCGGCCTGATGCCACCGACGAAGAAGTCAGAACAGCGGCTCAATTGGCTCATGCCGATGAATTCATTGAAAACCTGGAAAACGGCTATGACACCTACCTGGGTGAACGCGGAGTCAGGCTCTCTGGCGGCCAGGCACAACGGTTATCAATCGCGCGTGCAGTCATCACCAATCCGCCTGTGTTGCTGTTAGATGAAGCCACCAGCGCCCTCGATGCCAACAGTGAAAAATTGGTACAAGAAGCCTTAAACACCATCATGAAAGGACGCACCACACTGGTCATCGCTCACCGTTTGGCAACCATCCGTAAAGCCGATCAAATCATTGTGATGGATCAAGGAAAAGTGGTGGCCATAGGTAAACACGAACAATTAATCACCAGCAATGCCCTGTATGCCGAGTTGGCCAAACTACAGTTTACAGATGAAAGTCACTGACTGACTTGCAATGAATTCCATCCCTACGTAAAGTAAGTGTTTTAATTTTTGGAGTGGCAATGAAAAATATGATCTTGCTATTGGTGATGTTGACCGGTTGTCACAAGAATGCCGTTAAAACCACACCAAAAAACCCTGTTTTGGGTGCTTGGCAAGTGGTTTCAATCGAATGGAAATCGAATGAACGCACCGCTGCTATAGAACAGGCCCAAGCTGGCATGTTTATTTTCAATGAACAACACTATGCTTTGATGTGGAGCCCGAAAAAAACACCAAGAACAGCTTTTGTTGATTTGTCTGATCCCACTGATGAAGAAATTTTGGCCGGTTTCAAATCCATTGTTTTCAATGCGGGTAGCTACCAAATTAACAACCAACAACTGGTTGCTACAGCCAAAGTAGCCAAAGTACCGGGGTTTGAAGGTGGGCAACTGTTTTATCGTTTCCGTTTTGAAAACCAGCAATTGATCCTTACATTGTATGATGAGACATACCCTGATGGCAGTAAGCCAGACTGGTCCGGCAAGTGGCAAACCAAGTTCATTCTTGAACCCGCAACACTTTAAACGACTTGGTCAGTCGGCTTGTTCTATCAATTGGTGACTGTGCGTGATGTTCACAGTGTCCTGTAACATGTGTGATACCGAACAGTATTTTTCTGCTGAAAGTTTGATGGCTCGAGCCACTTGTTTCTCTGACAAATCTGTTCCCGTTACAACAAAATGTAAGTTGATGTCGGTATAAATTTTCGGAATTTCATCGCGCCTTTCAGCCGACACCTTGACTTGAATGTCGCTGAAATTTTGTTTGGCTTTGGTCAAAATCAATTTCACATCAATCCCTGCACAGCTGCTTAATCCCATTAACACCACTTCCATGGGTGAGGGACCTATTTTTTCACCGTCTTTCGAAGCGGGTGAATCCATCACAATGCTTTGATTGGTTTCGTTGGTACTGACGAAGGTATAGTCTTTAACCCATTGGGTGGTGACGATGTTTTTTTTCATGATTGACTCTTACTGTTTGGGTTGCTTGGTTTCAGCCAACAGCCACACCATGCCTTGGCGGAATGCTGCAGTGATGCTGCTCATGTGATTATGGCCTGCTGCCGTCATCACTTTCAGTTGCCAATGGTGCGGTTTTTGCTGCCAATAATCAAGCCATTTTTTCCTTGGTTTTTGGAACCGCACATCGTCATTGTCAGCTTGCATAATAAACAACTTGGGTTGGTGTTTGCTCGGTAAACCCTGTGCTAAAAACAAGTCAAGGTTGCGGTGTATCGCAGGGTTGCTGGCAATGACTGCACTGAATGTCTGGGGTTGAAACTGGGTGGTGTATAAAGCAAACTGACCACCTAAGGAGTGACCAAAAAGCATGCTTTGCTTCGGATCTACGGGGTATTTTTGTTCAATCAAAGGCATCAACTCTGCACTTAAAAACCGATGGAATTGTTCAGCACCACCATAATGTTCACGATCAGCCGCTGGTAAGGTAAAGTCGGTACTGCGGCGATTTCCTTGTTGCCAATCACTGCTGCCATAAGATATGCCCACCAATATGACCGGAGGAATCTCATTCAAAAAAGTCATGTATTTCGCATAGGGAACAAACATCGGAAAGGTGTTGCCGCCATCCAGTAAATACACCACCGGCCACTTCTTGTCAGGGGTTACCTGTTGTGGAACATGGACATAAATATGGTAATCATGATCAACGGTTTTCGAATGAATCTTATGGTACTCACTGCCCTGCAAGCCAGTTAAGTGTTGTAAACCAGCTGCTTGGCTTGCACCGCAAAGCAACAGCAAAACCATCACTATTAATTTCATGGGCCCTCCGTTCTGTACTCGTGCCATCACTCAGCTTCAAAGCAATGATTATTTAATCAATGGCGACCAACTCGGCTCTCTGACATGTCCGCTGGACAACACCAGGTCGTTTGATGTTTGTCCATCGGTTGAAACCGCTTTCAACAAGCCCTTACCGGCCATTGTTTTGGTGGCATACAAGACCATTGCTCCATTGGGTGCAAAGCTTGGGGTCTCGTCTAAATTGCCATCACTGACGATTTGAAAAGTGTTCGAGGGCCGGTGGAACAAGGCAATTTTGTATTCATTGTTATTACCATGAACCATGGCGATGTATTTGCCGTCAGGAGATAAGCTGGCTCGGGCATTGTAATCACCTTCAAAGGTGACGCGTTTGGCCTTTTTATCAATCAAATTGGTTTGGTATATTTGTGGTTTACCGCCACGGTCTGAAGTAAAGAATATCGACGTGCCATCTGGTGACCATTCAGGTTCTGTGTCGATACCCCAGTGGTTGGTAATTTGGGTTAATGAGCGGTCGTATATGTTGATGGTATAGATTTCTGGGTTACCAGATTTTGACAGCGTCAAAGCCAGTTTTTGACCGTTGGGTGAAAATTTAGGTGCACCATTGATGCCTTCAAAGCTAGAGATTAAAGTCCTTGAACCGGTACTGAGGTCTTGGATATAAATGGCAGAATTTCCTTGTTCAAATGACACATAGGCCAATTTTTTACCATCAGGTGACCACGCCGGAGACAGCAAAGGCTCCTTTGATGTAACCAAAGATTGTGGGCCATAGCCATCTGAATCTGCGACAATCAATTGGTATTTAAAGTCAGCTGCATTTTTAACGGCTGTTACATAAGCAAGTTTGGTTGAAAACACCCCTGGAATACCCAATATTTCCTCATAAATTCGATCAGCAATGTAATGTGCACCGGCCCTGGCTTGGGTTTTGTTCAATGGTAAGGTCAATGCCAACAGTTGTTTTTGTTCTGCCACTGAAGCCAATCGAAAACGAACCTCCATGCGGTTGTCATCCAAGTGTGTGATGTCGCCATAAGACACATAATCTGATTTCAATAATCGCCATGTTCCGAAGTTAAGGTCAGCATCAGCGCTTGGCTTATCAATCAACAAACTTTTATCCAAAGGTTTGAATTGGCCGGATCGAGCCAAATCATTGCGAATAATTTCCGCCATGTCTGTGGCCAAAGTACTACCTGGGTTTACAAAGTCCACCACTGCAATCGGTAATGCCGAAGCGTTACCACCATCAATGGTGATGTTTAATTGCGCTTGACCACTGAATGTCACTAATAGAGTTAGTAAATAGGCTAATCGTTTCATCAATCAATCTCCTTGATATTGAAATATAAAATTAAGTCGTCGGTCGAAAACCGACTCAAAACCGGTATACGGCAATGGGTCTGCTTTCTTGACCGCGTTGATAATAGAGTTTCGAACCACTGCGCTGGCGTTACAGGGTGTGCCGATGGACACATCAATCACACCACCACCTGGAATCTGGTTTACTTTGATTTGACACTGCAAACCAGCAGGGGTTCCATTGGGTCTGGCCCATTGTCGGGTGACGGCTGATTGGATGGCTCCAATGTATTGGGTTAACAGGGTTCTGCGGGCATTTTCCGCACCATTTTGCACACCTGCAACCGGTTTGACATCAGGTTCCTGAGTGGTGACCTCCGGTTCTTTGGTGTTTTCTGGTGGTTTGTTGGCTTGCGCTTCTGCTGCTTGTCTTTGTCGTCTGATTTCTTCTAATTTTTTTTGCCTTTCGGTTTTTTCTTCACGCTTGACTTCATCAACCTTGGGTTTGATGACTGGTTTTTCTATTGGTTTAGGCTCGACTTTAGGCTCAGGTTTTACCGGATCCGGTTTAACAGGTTCAGGTTTGGGTGGTTCTGGCTTAGCTTGCTCTTTTGGTGGTGGTTTCTTGACTGGCTTGGGTTTGTTGTCAGTCGGCTTTTGTAAGGACTTCATGTATTCGTCCAAATCCATGATTTCAGCTTGAATGGCAATTCCTTTGGGAGGTGTGATACTGGTTTGTTGCGTAGAAACCATCAACAACACGACAATAGCCACATGCAAGCCAAGCGAATAAAGCAGGCCTTGTCTTTGTTCTGGTTCAATGCTTAATACAGCCATATCACATCAATTTTCAGGTTTGATTGGGTCACTGATTAAACCTACTTTTTTGGCCCCGGCTTTCTGTACAATCGCCATGGCCTGATACACTTGACCATAACTGACTGATTTGTCAGCGCCAATCATAATCGGCAGCTCATCATTGACTTTAATGAATGCGGTTAATTTTTGCGTTAAACTTTCCGCATCAATCAACTCATATTCACCACCAATACTTAAGTACAAATCACCATTGGCGGTGACGTTGACCACAGCGGGTTCCGTTTCAATGGTGATGGTATTGGCGTTAGACTCTGGTAAATTGACATCAACGCCCAAGTTCATTAATGGTGTGGTAATCATAAAAATAATCAACAACACCAGGGTCACATCAATGTATGGAACCACGTTGATTTCTGCTTTGACTTTACGAGGTCGCCTCATAGCTTCACCCTATTTGACGGTGCAATATGGCAGAAAACTCATCCTTGAAAGCATCATATTGGGCATAAATCCTTTCTACCTTATCACTGAATTTATTGTAAAAAATGACGGCTGGTATGGCAGCAAACAATCCCATAGCAGTGGCAATCAAAGCCTCTGAAATACCTGGCGCCACCAATGCAATGGTGGCTTGCGTAACGTCTGAAAGGGCATGAAAAGACAACATGATACCAATCACCGTTCCCAATAAACCGATATAGGGGCTGGTTGAACCAATGGTTGCCAAGGTTGGCAAACTGCTTTCAAGTTTTTCAATTTCCCGGCTTAAGGCCACACGCATGGCTCGGTCTGAACCTTCTATGGACTGTATGCCCCCTGATTTAACGGTTTGTTTTCGTTTAAATTCTTTGAAACCTGCTTCGAAAATCAGTGCCGATCCGGTGTTTTTTTGCGTTGAAATTTTTTCATACAGTTTATTTAAATCCACGCCGGACCAAAAATGCTCTTCAAACTTTTTGGCCTTGTTGTGTGCATTGGCCAGCACACGTCCTTTGGAAAATATAATTAACCACGACCACAATGAAGCCAAAATCAATATAATCATCACCACTTTGACTGGCATTGAAGCACTCATAATGATTTCGTAATAAAATTGTCCGCTGTCGTTCAAAACAATAACTCCTCTAAATATTGGGTTGGAAAGCGCATCGGCTTGAATTTTTCTGCATTCAAACTGACTATTTGTACCTCTGCTGTGGCCAGCAAAACATCTTTTGCATACATTGTTTGTTTGACCTTCATTGCCACCTTGCTGTGGCTGATCACTTCGGTACTGACCGTTAATAAATCATCCAGTCGTGCTGGCGATATATAATCTATTGTCAATTGACGAATGGCCAATAAAGTATTGGTTTGTTCACGCATCAAACTTTGTTGTAAACCTTTTGAACGTAACCATTCAGTCCGCGTTCGTTCGAAAAAGTTCAAATAATTGGCATGATAAACCACACCACCGGCATCTGTGTCTTCATAGTAAACCCTGAATTGATGGGTGTATTTACTCATACCCTGTTAATCCTCTTGCTCATGATTCACTCAAACAAATCTTGGTTGTGTTTATTTTTAGGTGGGCTGATACCCATGGTTTGCCAGGTTTTGGCCGTGGCGATTCGCCCCCTGGCGGTTCTGGCAATCAAACCTTGTTGAATCAAATAGGGTTCAATCACATCTTCCACGGTTCCGCGCTCTTCTGACAACGCAGCCGCCAATGAATTGACACCCACAGGTCCGCCTGCAAACTGTTGGGTAATGATTTCAAGTAATTTACGGTCCATTTCATCCAAACCTTTTTGATCCACCTGCAGCATGTTCATGGCAGCAGCAGCGATTTTTTCAGTAATCACCCCATCACCTTTGACTTCAGCAAAATCCCTCACTCGACGCAGCAGGCGATTGGCTATCCTTGGAGTTCCACGTGACCTTCTGGCCACTTCTATACAGCCGGGAAGATCGGCTTGGATATTCAATATTTTTGCCGAGCGTGACACAATCTGTGTTAAATCTTCGGTGTTGTAAAACTTAAGGCGCTGCACAATGCCAAACCGGTCGCGCAATGGTGAAGTCAAAAGCCCTGCTCGGGTGGTTGCACCCACCAATGTAAACGGCGGTAAATCCAACTTGATGGATCTGGCTGCAGGCCCTTCTCCAATCATGATGTCAATTTGGAAATCTTCCATTGCAGGGTATAGAATTTCTTCGACCACCGGCGATAATCGGTGAATTTCGTCGATAAACAGCACATCGTGCGGCTGTAAATTAGTTAACAACGCCGCCAAATCCCCTGCTTTTTCTAGCACCGGTCCTGAGGTGTGTCGCATTTGCACCCCCATTTCATTGGCTATCACATGTGCCATGGTGGTTTTTCCCAATCCTGGCGGACCAAAAATTAACACGTGATCTAACGATTCTGTGCGATTTTTTGCTGCTTGAATAAACAGCTCCATTTGGTCTTTGACTTCTTTTTGACCCAGATAATCACGCAAAGTTTGAGGCCGAATGCTGGCCTCAATGGTTTTTTCTAATGAACTCTCTGGCAATCCGCCCATTAAACGGTCTTCGCCGATGAAATTCTCACCCATGTGGTTATCGCTAAAATCACCTTGCCCCATCAACCTGCTCCTTTGAGTTGTAAACAAATGCGAATGATGTCTTCTACAGCCATGTCATCCTTAGCCACTTGTTTCACCATCTGTGCCGCTTCCATCGGCTTAAACCCCAAACCTTGTAAGGCACTTTCCGCCTCCGACTGGATGCCAAATCGACTGGCTTGAGGCTTATTCGGGTCATCTCCATCCATTGTAGTGACATCCACTTTGTCCTTCATTTCAATGATCAATCGTTGTGCTGTTTTTTTACCAATCCCAGGCACTTTAACAATCGCAGTGACGTTTTGTTCCTGAATCACTTGTGCAAAATCAGCTGAACTCATGGTCGAAAGTATGGCCAATGCGGATTTCGCTCCTATACCATTGACCTTAAGCAAGGTTCGAAACAAGTCACGCTGAGCAAAGCTCCTGAATCCATACAAAATAGAGGCGTCTTCTCGCACCAAGTGATGAATCACCAAGGTGACTTGATGTTTTAACTCTGGTAAATCACAAAACACGCTGGTGGGCACTTCCACTTCATAGCCAACACCGCTGACATCCACAATCAGGTGCGAAGGTGGTTCTGTGTGTACCAAATGTCCTTGAAGTCTACCAATCACTTTCTCTTCCTCAAAAATCCTGCTTTAATTATACAACTCAAAATTTTCGCCAATTGCTGGTATTATTGGCCACCAAACGTTGTTGGGCCCAGCGGTTATTGGCATGACAAATCGCCACTGCCAAGCCATCTGCTGCGTCATTTTGCACAACTTCGGTCATGTTTAATAACAGTTTGACCATGTATTGTACCTGTGCTTTATCCGCACCGCCTTTTCCCACCACGGCTTGTTTGATTGCTTTGGGTGCATATTCATGTACCATGATGTCATTGACCACCGTGGCGCAAATGGCTGCGCCACGGGCTTGACCTAATTTCAATGCGGCATTGGCATTTTTCGCCATAAATACCGTTTCTATCGCCATTTCATTGGGTTGGTATTGTTTGATTAATTCATTGACCGCAACAAAAATGGTTTTCAATCGATCAGGAAAATCACCATCTCCACACTTAACCGTCTCATGATGGACATGCTGAATTTTCTGATTGTGTGTATCGATGACCCCAACCCCTGTAAATCTTGAGCCTGGGTCAATGCCTATGATGCGCAGCATGGTTTTTTTCAATAATTGATTTGCTGTTATTTTATGTTATTGGTTATGTGGTTTGTTGTGTTTTATTAATCTTTAGGAAACTGTATGCGCTATAGTTTGTTACAATTTATTCTTTTAAAACATTACTCATCATGAAAATAGCCTCATGGAATGTCAATTCTTTGAAAGTTCGCCTGGAACATGTTTTACAGTGGTTGGAATCAGCACAGCCTGATGTTTTGGCTTTGCAAGAAACCAAAATGACTGATGATGTATTTCCAAAAGCTGCCATAGAAGCCGCTGGATACCATGTGGTGTATGCGGGGCAAAAAACTTACAACGGCGTGGCCATCATTGCCAAAGAACCGCCACAGGATGTGATCACTGACATACCTGATTTGATCGACCCTCAGCGTCGAATCTTGGCAGCCACTGTCAATGATGTACGCATCATTGATTTGTATGTGGTCAATGGTTCTGCACCTGGTACAGAAAAATTCAGCTACAAACTCAATTGGTTAGACAAAGTCACTCAATTCATTGAACAACAGATGTCAGAATACGATGATGTGGTGGTTTTGGGCGATTTTAACATTGCGCCAGATGACCGAGATGTGCATGATCCTGACAAATGGTATGAAAAAATTCTGTGTACCACAGAAGAACGGAATGCCCTGAACAAAATATTGGACTTAGGCTTTCAGGACAGTTTTAGGTTATTGCATGAAGATGCAGGTTTTTTCAGTTGGTGGGATTATCGCATGAATGGCTTCGTTCGTGGTTTGGGGTTACGAATCGATTTAATCTTGTGTTCTGAAGAGATGTCAGAAGCAGTAACAGCGTCTTACATTGATATTGAACCACGCCAATGGGAACGGCCCTCTGACCACACACCCGTAGTTACAGAGTTCGATTGGTGATGTATGAATAAACCCTTATTTTCACAAAAGCACTCTTTAACCACCCGCCTGTTGCATTGGATTTGTGCCTTGTTGGTGGTCTCTCTATTTATTTCTGGGTGGTTCATGGTTGAGCTCGATTATTACAGCAGCTGGTACCAAACACTGCCTGAACTTCATATCTTTGGTGGCACCCTTCTGCTGATGTTATGGGCCTGGGTAATCCTCAGGTTGTTCTTGGTCAAAAACACCTTACCAGAATTACTTCACCGCCGATCAGAGGCTTTTTTGGCTCGTTGGATAAAAAGGAGTTTCTATTTGTTGATCATTACCATACTGATTTGTGGTTATTTAATGGCCACCGCAGATGGTCTGCCAAGAAATTTGTTCGGAACAATCAATTTACCGCCACTTTATCAGTTTTCTGCAGTCCAAATTGATACCATGGGTTGGATACACCAAAACTTTTCTTATGTATTGATGGTTTTTGTGTGCTTACATATGCTGGGCGCGCTTAAGCATCATTATATTGACCAAGACCCTACTTTAAAACGCATGTTATAGGAAACACCAAAAATGAAAAAATTACTTATATTGTTATTAATCTCATCCATCTCTGGAGTGGCTGTTGCTGATAAATACAAAATAGACACCAAAGGCGCTCACGCTTTTGTGCAGTTTAAGATCAAACACCTGGGATACAGCTGGCTTTATGGCCGTTTTGATTCTTTTGACGGGGAGTTTGAATACGATGAATCTGACCCGAGCAAGGCCAATATACAAATGACAGTCGATACCAACAGTGTCAACTCAAACCATGCGGCCAGAGACAAGCATTTACGCAGCGACGATTTTTTAAATGTGGCAAGTTTCCCTGCTGCCAGTTTTTCCAGTACTTCTTTCAGTGAAGGCGAAAATGGCAACGGAACCATGAAAGGCAACCTCACGTTAAATGGTGTGACCAAAGAAGTGGATTTGGATGTTACTTTTGTCGGTGGTGGCAAGGATCCTTGGGGTGGTACAAGAAGGGGTTATGAAGCTGTGGCAGAATTAAAACTTTCTGAGTTTAATATTAAAAAAAGTGTCGGTGGTGCTTATGAAGAATTAACCTTGATTGTTTCGGTTGAAGGAATTAAACAATAATTTCCCAGATGTTTCTAAAGCGCCATTTTCAAATTTGAAATTGGCGCTTTTTTTTGGCTCTGAGCTTGTTTGGTTTGGGTCTTTTCTGGGTGATTACCCTGAATATTTTCATAAAAACACGGTGTTTTATCTACATAAACTTATCTAAGTAATTGATATATATATCTTTTTTCTGTTGTTTAACAACTTTTTTTGCCTTATTGATTTTGGTTAATATTTAACCACAGTTGGGTATAACAAAATCATTGTTAATTTAAAATCGGGTTTTGGAAGTTTGCTTTGAATCTTGTCGCTTTTCAATGGTGGGCCGTATAGGATTTGAACCTATGACCAATGGATTAAAAGTCCACTGCTCTACCAGCTGAGCTAACGGCCCATTTGAAAAAATAGGATTGAAACTGAATGTTTCGAGGTGCGCAATCATAAAATAAATCAAATAATTAGGCAAGTTTTTTTACTGCTTATTTAAACTTTTTTCCATTCAGTTCAATCCAACCGTTTTCATGCCTATTTCTGGGGTCATCATGAGTCCAGTGAACCACCCCACCTTTGTTGTTCCATTCATATTCACCACGGATTCTAACCATATCTCCTTTTTGAATAGGAACCCTGGGTGCCAAATCAATGTTGTGTGCCACCAAAATTGTGTACGCGCCTGATTTAACAATAAATTTTTGATGTCTCGAACCTTCGTTGTCATCTCTCAACAGTCTATCAACCATGGCATCAAACTCCACCATCACATCACTGCGCTGTTGTTCTATGACTTGTTCAAGTTCGTTGGATGCCGCGGGTTGATTTTGTGACCACCAAGAAAAAACCAAAGCCACCAACAAAAAAGCGCCTTGAATCAGGCGCTTTTTTTTGGCTTTTATTGTTGCTGGTTTATTCATTCCAAGCGTTGTAACCACCGGTTAAATTAAACACCTTGGTATACCCTTTTTTACGGAAAAACTCAGCTGCAGACATTGATGACTGGCCCACTTGACAAACAAACACCAAGGGCGTTTCTTTGTCCATGGCTTCGATGGATTCAATCGCTGCTTTGTCTAATCTGACCGCATGATCAACGGTACCTTCAGCCACTTTATCTGCTGATCTGACGTCAAAAATGTGCGGGTTTTCAATGTCTGTGTTGAACCAGTCCTGTAATTCAGCGACCGATAAACTTTGCACAGCAGGGGGTTCGTTGGGGTTTTTGATCCTTAAACCTGAACCTTGTAACTCATCAACCCAACTGATCTCTACGCCGTTTGATCTTTTGGCAGTGCCTATATCCATATAAACTTTTAAGTCACCAACATCCGCTATAATTTCATACCCTTTAGGCATTTCTAAACTGAATCTGGTGTTGAATTCATCATCAACAGACAAAAACAATTGATGGTCACCCATCTCTTTCAGTCCCTCTTTGATGTGATTCAAAGCGTCATCCGTAATGCTGATATTGGGTGGTGTTCGATCAGGTTGAGTTAAATTCAATAGCTCATGAAGTTCACCGGTATTAAACATTTCAGAAATGATGTCATTACCACCAATTAATTCTTTGTTTACGTACAGTTGGGGTATGGTTGGCCACTGGCCATAAGCTTTGATGCCTTCGCGAATTTCAGGATCTTCCAGCACATTGAATGACCCAAAATCATCGCCAATCATGTCCTTCAATATTTTTACTGTGTTACTCGAAAAGCCACACATGGGTGTTTGTGGGTTGCCTTTCATAAATAAAAACACTGGATGTTCATCCAACATTTTTTCAATTCTTTCTGTTACTTGGTCGGTCATAATAAATTACTCTTGTTATACGTCCAAATTACTGGCATTGAGCGCGTTTTCTTCGATAAATTGACGTCTGGGTTCTACCACGTCACCCATCAATGTTGAGAATACCGTGTCAGCAGACACCGCATCTTCAATGGTTACCTGTAATAATCGTCTGCTTTCAGGATTCATGGTGGTTTCCCACAACTGATCAGGATTCATTTCACCCAGACCTTTAAATCGACTGATGGTTAAGCCTTTTTTAGCGACACTCAATAGGTACTCTAAAACATCACTTATGCTGTTGATTTCAATCACTTTTTCGCCTTTGTTTAAAACGGAATTACCTTGTAATAAATCCTGGTTTTGTTCAGCAATTTCCATCATTTGATGGTAATCTTTTGATTTAAAGAACAAATGACTTAATGTGGTTTTCTCAACCAATCCATTGCCGTCTTTTTCAAACACCAGTGATTCAATGTCATCTTGGTAATACACTTTCCATGTCACGCCCAAACGATTATTGACGTTCATTATGGACTCCGCTTCTTCGATCCATTTTGTATCAATGGCTTTTTCCGCAGGGTTTATTTTGGGTAAAGCCAACAGCTGATCAATCACCTTACGGTCGTAAACTAAACTCAACTTCTCAATCACGCTTTTGACATGAACTTGCTGTTTAATTAGTCGGTATAAAACATCACCAGACATCGGTGGTAAATCATCCTGGTATTTAAGCTCCACATCATCCAAAGATCGATTCAATAAATACTCATTCATTTCATCGTCATCTTTCAAATAAGTTTCTTGTTTGCCTTTTTTGACTTTGTACAACGGTGGTTGACCAATATAAATATGGCCCCGTTCAATCAATTCAGGCATTTGTCTGTATAAAAACGTCAGTAACAAGGTTCTGATGTGTGAACCATCCACGTCGGCATCGGTCATGATGATGACTTTATGATATCTGAGCTTATCAGGGTCAAAATCATGTTGTCCAATACCACAACCCAATGCGGTGATTAAGGTCCCTACTTCGGCCGATTGCAACATTTTATCAAAGCGTGCTTTTTCGACGTTTAAAATTTTTCCTTTCAATGGAAGAATGGCTTGATTCTTTCTGTTTCTGCCTTGTTTAGCAGAACCACCAGCAGAGTCACCCTCCACCAAGAATATTTCAGACAACACAGGGTCTTTTTCCTGACAATCTGCCAATTTCCCTGGCAATCCTGCAATATCTAAAGCATCTTTGCGCCTGGTCATCTCACGGGCTTTTCTGGCCGCTTCTCTGGCCCTGGATGCATCGACCACTTTTTCTGTTAAAATTTTGGCTTCTTTGGGGTTTTCAAGCAAAAAGTCTGAAAGCCGCTCGCCCACCGTACTTTCAACCACTGCTTTTATTTCAGAAGACACCAACTTATCTTTGGTTTGTGATGAGAATTTAGGATCTGGTGATTTAACAGAAATGACTGCAATCAAACCTTCACGACAATCATCACCTTGCATGGCGGATTTTTTCTTGGCGTTTTGACTGATGAAATTATTAATGGTTCTGGTTAAAGCACCACGAAAACCTGCTAAATGGGTACCACCGTCTTTTTGCGGAATGTTGTTGGTAAAACAAAAAACCGACTCGCGGTATGAATCCGTCCATTGCATGGCCACTTCTACGGCCGTGCCATCGTCTTGTTCATTTTTAAAATGGATTACAGTTTCATGTAAAGGGGTTTTTCGCTCGGCCAGATAATTAACAAATGAAGCAATACCACCTTCATATTCGAATTTTTTCTCTTCACCGGTGCGTTCGTCTTTTAGGTGTATGCGCACACCTGAATTCAAAAATGACAACTCCCTGAGTCGTTTGGCCAAAATATCGAAATGGTATTCTACATCCGTAAAGATTTCTGGCGAGGGTAAAAAGCGTACTTTGGTTCCTGTCTTTTCAGTGCTTCCCACAATTTTAAGGTCTTCTTGCGGAACGCCCATTTTATAAGATTGCTGATAGATACTGCCGTTTCGGTGAATTTCTAAATCCAATTCAATACTCAACGCATTAACCACAGAAACACCCACACCGTGTAAACCACCTGATACCTTATAGGAATTGTCATCAAATTTACCACCGGCATGCAAAACTGTCATAATAACTTCTGCCGCTGACTTACCTTCTTCATGCAAATCTGTCGGAATTCCGCGACCATTGTCATACACTGTTATACTGCCATCAGCATTGATTGACACATTGATGGTGTCACAGTGGCCCGCTAAGGCTTCATCGATTGAGTTGTCAACAACCTCAAATACCATGTGGTGTAAACCAGTACCATCATCGGTGTCTCCAATATACATCCCTGGACGCTTTCTGACAGCATCCAAACCTTTCAAAACCTTGATGTTCGACGAATCGTAATTCTCACTCATAAGAGCTTTTCATTCCAAAATTAAACAACACATTATAACAGTTTTATGGCAGTAAAAAAACGCTATTAATGACAGTCTGCTGAGTTTAAATCAATCTGAAATTGATTCAATATTCCCATCATGTTTCACGTGAAACACACCCACATCATCAAACAATGACGATATTTTGTGTTGGTCGACTGTAGTAATGAATATTTGGTTATTGGTGGTATTGATAAACTCACACAACAAACTGGTTTTATTGACATCCAGTTCTGCATCAAAATCATCCAAGCAAACCACAGGGTCTATGCCAGTGGCCTCGGTCAGTAACTCAATAAAACTTAAATAGAACATAATAGAAATCATTTTCTTTTGCCCACGCGAAAGTATATCTTGAGCCGCTGTAGAATTAACTTTACATTTTATATCCATTTTGTGAACACCAGAAAACAGGTTTCCATAGCTTATGTTCTTGTCTTTTTCTTTGATCAATAATTCACTGAGGCTCAGGTCTTTATTCCAACCTTGGTGGTAATCCAAAGTAAATCCATCCAGTTCAGGAATGAATTGATTAATTTTCTGTTCTACTTTTAGCTTTAATTTTTCAAAAACTTCAAAACGTGAGGTGTTTAAACGTGTGGCAAAATTTACATATTGTTCTTGCCACTGATCAATCTGAGTAAATTGTTTGGTTTTAAACAAGGCATTCAACTGTCGGTGGCAACGTGTGGTTTGGGTCCAAACATTTAAATAGGATGGTTTCACGTGAAACACCAACCAATCCAAAAAAGAACGTCGGAAGTTGGGTGTTTGGTCAATCAGTAGGTAAGAGTCTGGATCAATAGATACCACAGGGATTAAATGTGCTATTTCTGATTGATTGCTCACGTTGTTGTGATTGAGTCTGATTGATTTTTTTTGGTTTGTTTTATTAAAACCAGCACCCAGATTTTGTATGCCTGTATCAGAACCTTTGTGAAAGGTGGAAAATAGAATAAACTCTGTTTGATTGTGTTTGATTAAAACTTTGTTTTTTTTACTTCTGAATGATTTACCAGTGGAAAGCCAATAAATGGCTTCCAACACTGAGGTTTTACCTGAACCATTGTTACCATAAAACACATTGATTTGTTTATTAAAAACTAAATCTACAGATTCGAAACAACGAAATCCGTTGATTTTAAGTTGTTTGATAAACATCAACCAAGTCTGACTATATTCTTAATGGCATAACAACCAAGCGACAATCGAGGCGTTCAGGATGTTTAATTAAGCAACTGGACAGTGCTTCTTTGAAACTGAACTGGATTTCTTTTTCAGTGATGGCTTGAGTGGCATCAAGGATGTAGTTGACATTGAATGCCGTTTCAATGTCTTCTATTTCAGTTTGTACTGTGATGACATCTTCAGCTTGTTCTTGATCTGGGTTGTGACCAATGATTTCTAATTTATTTTTGGTTATTTTAAATTTAACCCCTTTGTATTGCTCATTGGACAAAATGGCAACACGATGTAATGCATTTCTGAGTTCCTCACGATCTGCAATGAAATTGTTTTCCATATTTAATGGAATCACAGATTCATAGTCTGGGAATTTCCCATCAATCAATTTTGAAGTCATACTGATGCCTTCTATTTCAATTTTAATGTGGTTACGACCCATGTTGATGGTGATTTCTTGATCCAAGTCCCTGATCATTTTTTGTAACTCCAAAACACCTTTTCTTGGAATCAACACCTGTTTGTTCAGACCACTGTTGTTGACATAATCACACTCGGACAAAGCCAACCTGTGTCCGTCGGCAGAAACACAGCGCAGTTTATTATTCAAAACTTCGAACAACAAACCATTTAAAAAGTACCGCACATCTTGAACTGCCATACAAAAAATGGTTTGTTTCAACATGCGTTGTAAATCCAATGAACTGATTGAAACAGGTTGGTAGCTTTCCATGTCATCAATCAATGGGAACTCTTGAGCTGACAGAGTACTTAAACTGAATCGACTGTCACCAGAAGTGATTAAACATTGTCCTGAATCAAATGAAAATTTTAAAATGGATCCATCAGGCAGTGCTTTACATATATCTAAGAATTTATGAGCAGGTACGGTGACTTCACCAGGTGATTGTGCATCGACCACACATTCTGAGCGCATTTCTACATCCAGATCACTGGTGGTTAACAACAAAGTATCCCCATCTAATTTAAGCAACACATTGCTTAATACAGGTAATGTTCCCTTCTTTTCGACCACACCACAAATTTGATTCAACGGTGCTAAAAGTGTTTCTCTCTGGATATTAAATAACATAGTATATATATATAAATAGTAATTATAGTGTTTAATAAAACACTGAATATGTGTGCAAGTGTTTGAATTTAAATGCTTTTATTTTTATTTACTGTACATTTAACCTGTGGATAACCTGTGGGTGAAAAAAACGATTTTAGTTTTAAACAACTTATCCACAGCTTATTAACAGCTATTCAGTTAACTTATTCACAATCTTTTGTTTGTCTTCATTTAAGTCATTGTTTTCAGACAACAATTCATCCATTTTTTTATAAGCATGAAGAACGGTTGTGTGATCACGACCGCCAAAACTTTCCCCTATTTCAGGGTAACTTTTGTCAGTTAAATCTTTGGCCAAATACATCGCCAGTTGTCTGGGCCTAACGATTGAACGTTTTCTGCTTTTGCCCAATAATTCAGATAACTTCACATTGTAGTATTGTGCGGTGGTTTTTTGTATATTTTCTACAGAAACTATCTGATGATTGACCTTAAATAATTCTTTCAGTATTTGTTTGGTGTAAGTCAGGTCTATTTTCTTGCCAGTGAAAAAGGCATTGGCCTTGAGTGTACTTAAGGCACCTTCTAATTCTCGAATATTGGAATTAAGTTGTTTGGCTATATAAAAGGCCACATCATCATCAAGGGTAAATCCCAAGTGTTTTGCTTTTTCTTTCAAGATAACCACCCGTGTTTCATAATCAGGCGGGTCGATTGGAACGACAATCCCCCACCCGAGTCTTGATTTTAACCTAGACTCAAGACCATTGACTTCTTTGGGATAACGGTCACAGGTGATGATGACTCGTTTTTGACCTTCTAGCAGATAATTGAAGGTGTGAAAAAATTCTTCCTGGGTCCTTTCTTTGCGCGCGAAGAACTGAATATCATCAATTAACAAGGTGGTCACAGAGCGGTACTTTTGTTTAAATAACTCCATCGACTTTTGTTGAATGGCTTTAACCATTTCATTAACATAAATTTCAGAATGGAGGTAACAAACCACTTCATCAGGATTGTTTTTCAGAATTTCATTACCAATGGAATGCAATAAATGGGTTTTTCCCAAACCAGTACTTCCATACAACAACAAGGGATTGAATTCAGGGTTGGGTGTTTGAGCCGTTTGTAAGGCTGCAGCCAAAGCAATGGTGTTGGAGCGACCTTCAATAAAATTATCAAAAACAAATCGGTGGTCTATGTTAGATGGGATGTTGTTTTTGGGTGTAGATTGGGCTTGTTCAGTGATTTCCGGAACATACGGTTTATGAATTTTTATTGATGATGAGTACCCTTGGCCAAAAATTTCCTTGATGGCTGCGGAGATGGATTTGAAATACAAAGATTCAATTTTATCCAAAACCACATCATTGGAAGCCAACAAAGAAATGTGGTTACTTTCAATGGAAACTTCTAATGGCCTGATCCATAAAAGTATTTCATTTTTTGGAATTTCAGCTTCTAGTCTTTTAAGACAATGTTCCCACATAGATTAAATAGTATACCTGATCAAAAAAGCGTTAAAGTATAGCAATAAAACAGCTTAAATCATATATATTCAACGGTGTTTAGTGAGAGAAAATATCAGCGAATGGGATTGAAAAAGGATCAATGTACACCACATCTTATGAATGAATTACTGAGATCAAGCACAACTATTAAAAAACCACTTGAAAAAAACATAAAAAAACAGTATGATGCACGGCCTTTTTAGAGGCGTGCGTTAAGCAAGTCCAAAGCATTAAAAGAACAGGTATAGAATCATGAAAAGAACATTTCAACCAAGTAACTTAAAAAGAGCCAGAACCCACGGTTTCAGAGCACGCATGAAAACAGCCGGTGGACGTGCTGTCATTAATGCCAGACGTGCCAAGGGCAGAAAAAGATTGGCTGCATAAGTAAGTTACCTATTAGGTGTGCCTTGGAACAATTCCCAAAAGGCAAAAGATTATTAACCCGACTCGATTTCAGTCGGGTTTTTAGTAAGTCAAAAAGAATTCAGAACAAGCACTTCACCGTATTGGTGCACTTCATTGAATCTGATAAACCCACTCGCATGGGTTTTGTGGTTTCAAAGAAAGTTGATAAGTCAGCTGTCAAAAG
The DNA here is from genome assembly GCF_002591915.1 of Marinicella litoralis. Taxonomy (GTDB): domain Bacteria; phylum Pseudomonadota; class Gammaproteobacteria; order Xanthomonadales; family Marinicellaceae; genus Marinicella; species Marinicella litoralis. The sequence continues at coordinate 247,460 of NZ_NIHB01000001.1, forward strand.
AAATCGCATTAAACGTTTGATCAGAGAAAGTTTTCGCACCAGAAAAAACTTAAAATCAGCAGACTATGTCATCATGGCAAAACCGAGTGTAACAAAACTCAACAATCAACAAATCACCGAAAGTCTCAACCAACTTTGGCAACAAACTGAGAAAAGTAAATGAATAATAAAAACGTATATCTAATCACCCTGATGTTTTTAGGCTTTATGCTCTATATCCAATGGCAGAAAGATTATAACCAACCTGTCATCACTGAAACGACTGCCGTTGAAAACAATGCGTTTGTGGATACCTCGGTTGTTGATGACGTTCCAGCCACAACCACGGTCGTTGATGATGTGCCACAGCCTTTAAATAACAACATCAACAACAGCGATGTTCCTGGGATGATTGAGAAAACCGCTGATACCCAAGTAATTGCCAAAGTTGAGACCCCCTTATTGAAACTGGAGTTTTCAGCCAAAGGAGCGGCCTTGGTCTATGCGGAGCTCAAAGCCTACCCTCTGAAAAAGAAAGAAGCACAACATGTTGTGTTGATGGATTACCGAGACAATCATTTTAAAATTGATGCTGGTTTGGTCACGCAAGACATCAAATTCACTCACAATGACATTTACCAAACAGCCACACCTTCAGTTAAAGTTGAAAACGAAGTGACTGAAATCAAGTTTATCCACAGAAAAGCAGCAGGTACTGTGGTGAAAACATATGTGATTGATCCACAAAGTTATGCCATAAAAGTTACGCAAACATTGACCAATCAATCTTCAGAGAACTGGAATGTTTCTGAATACCAACAATTAATGAGAAATGACCCTTGGGCAGGCGTAGACCCTTCTTTTACTGATGCCGGCAGATATTCATTCAAAGGAGTGGGTTATTTTGATGCTGAAAATGGCTATGAAACACAGGACTTCGATGACCTGCAAGATGAAATCACCAAGAAAAACCTGGGTCCAGACAGTTGGGTGGCCATGGTTCAACATTATTTTTTCGCAGCCGTCATTCCGACCACAGACCAGTCACAAATGATTGCTAAGTACAGAGCAGGTTCTGTACACCCTTATTTGGCACAAATCATCACCAACAACAAACAAGTATCGGCCGGTGCCACGGAAAATTTTGAATCGACTTGGTATGTAGGTCCAAAACTTCAGAAGCAATTGCCAGCCATAGCCAAAGGCTTGGATTTAACGGTTGATTACGGTATTTTTACCGCCATTTCAAAACCTTTGTTTTGGGTGTTGGAAAAAATCCACGGTTATGTCGGTAACTGGGGTTGGTCAATTGTGTTGTTGACGGTTTTGATTAAATTGTTGTTTTTCAAATTATCAGAAGCCCAATACAAATCGATGGCCCGCATGCGAAAATTGCAGCCCAGAATCACAGTTTTGAAAGAACGTTATAAAGACGACAAACAGAAATTCAACCAAGAAATGATGGGCTTGTACCAAAAAGAAAAGGTCAATCCTTTGGGTGGTTGTTTACCCATTTTGATTCAGATTCCAGTGTTCATTGCCCTGTATTGGGTGTTGTTAGAATCGGTAGAACTGCGTCAAGCACCGTTTATATTGTGGTTACAGGATTTGTCTACACCTGATCCATACTATATTTTACCAGCGATCAATGCAGCCGCCATGATCATGACACAACGCTTGTCTCCAACGCCTGGTATGGATCCAATGCAAGCCAAAATCATGAAGTTCATGCCGGTGGCTTTCTCGGTGATGTTTGCTTTCTTCCAATCTGGTTTGGTGTTGTATTGGGCGGTCAACTCGGTATTGTCGTTGGCCCAACAATATGTGATTACCAAACGCATTGAAGCACAAGACACACCCAGTTAAACGCATCGGATAAAAAATGATTCACAACACCGACACCATCGCTGCCATTGCCACACCGGCGGGCACCGGTGGTGTTGGGATCATCCGCATATCTGGCCCCAAAGCCAAACCCATTGCACAGAAGCTCAGTCAATTGACTGCATTGAAAGTTCGCCATGCACATTTCGCACAGTTTAAAAACCAACAACAACAAACCATCGATTCTGGTTTAATCCTTTATTTTCAACAGCCCGCTTCGTTCACTGGTGAAGACGTGGTTGAAATACAAGGACATGGTGGGCATGTTGTGATGAACATGCTACTCAAAGAAGTGATCGCGTTGGGGGCTCGAATGGCCAGACCCGGTGAGTTTTCGGAACGGGCTTTCCACAACGAAAAAATTGATTTGGTGCAAGCCGAAGCGATTGCTGATGTCATCTCAAGTGGTTCAGAACAAGCTGTACTGGCGTCTCAACGATCACTACAAGGGGCTTTTTCAAAACACATCAATCAGATTTTGGACTTGTTGATTGAAACCAGAGTTTGGGTGGAATCCGCCATTGATTTTCCGGAAGAGGAAATTGATTTTCTGTCTGATAAGCACCTGCGACAACAACTGTCAAAACTCAACCAAAGCATGAAGGAAACCTTGCAAAAAACACAAACGGGTGTGGTTTTGGCTCAAGGGATCAGCATTGCCATTATTGGCCAACCGAATGTCGGAAAATCCTCGCTGTTGAATTGTTTAACGGAAGAAGACACGGCGATTATTTCTGAAGTGGCTGGCACCACTCGAGATGTGGTTAAAGAAGATGTGGTGATTGCTGGTATTCCGGTACGGCTTATAGACACGGCCGGCATTCATGCCACCGATAACCCGATTGAGCAACAAGGGATTGATCGCGCATTAAAAATGAAACAACAGGCCGATGTGGTGTTGTATGTGATGGATGGACAACAACCAGTCAGAGATTGGCTGTCTGCGGAAAAAAACCACATCAACATCATCAATAAATGTGATGTTTTACATGAGGAAAACGCTGAACTAAAGGGTGTATTGAAAGTATCAGCCAAAACAGGGGTGGGCATTGATGCCATCAGTGCAGCGATTGTTGCACAGGTAAATTTGGGGGCCTTGAATGAAAACACATTCAGTGCACGACAACGCCACATTGAACAATTGAAACTCACACAACAGCACATTGATGCTGCAGAACAACAACTACAATCCAACCAAGGAGAGCTTTCGGCGGAAGAATTGAGGTTGGCACAGCAAGCCTTGAATGAAATCACCGGAGACTTCAGTTCTGATGATTTGTTGGGTGAAATATTTTCTAATTTTTGCATCGGTAAATAAGCCAAACCGAAACCCTCGCCTTTCCTTTTTTCTTGCATATTTTTGTGTATGATTGAAGCATGAAATTAACTTCAATTAAAAGCAAAGTGGTGTTGTTGTTCTTAACCATTACCGTGGTGGTGGTTTTGAGCATGTCAATGCTGATGAAGTTTGGTTTTAATCAAGAGTTCACCAAATACAAAAAATCATTGGCCAAAGAGTTGAACGATCGCATGGTTAACTCCTTAGAAGCCTATTATGAGGATCAACAATCCTGGTCTGACTTGGTTGATGACCCCAGAAAATGGCATGAATTGGTGTATAACAGTGTAACGGACGGCTTACTTAAGGAACGGGCCGCTCGTCATCCATCAAAAAGGAAAGAAAAAGACCCAAGCCACCGCCGTCAAGAACCACACCAAGGCCCACCACCCAGAAGGCCTGAAGACTCAGGCAAAAACCATAAAATAAAATCAGAATTTAGACAGGTTTTGCCGTCATATTCCTTGTTTGATGTACAACAAGAAAAAATCATAGGTCCGGCGAAGTGGCATCAGCCATCCGCCGAAAAAATCAAGATCAAAAACCAAGGCCAAACAGTTGGGTATTTGGTTTATGAAAAATCTTCTTTGGCGGGTCACAAACAAGACAAAAAATTCAACCAAACCATTTGGATGGTTTTATTGATGGTCACAGGGGTCATGCTTCTGGTGGCGTTGTTGTTTACCATCCCAGTGTCCAATTATTTGATCCACCCCATCCGTTTGTTGAACCAAGCCACGCAAAAAGCGGCTGCGGGTGACTATTCGGCCAGGACCTCGATAGCTCGAAATGATGAGCTGGGTCAGTTGGGTCAAAACTTCAATGTGTTAACGGATACTTTGCGTTCTAATGCCGAGGTGCACCAAAAAATGATGGCAGACATCTCACATGAACTGCGAACACCGGTGGCTGTTTTGTTGGCTGAAATAGAAGCGATACAAGACGGTATTCACCATGCCGATGCAAAAAATTTGAATTTATTACACCATCAAACCAGCGCCCTGAAACACCTGATCAATGACCTTCACCAACTGAGCTTAACTGAATTAGGTAGCATGCAATATAAAATGCAGTCGATAGACATCAATGCCCTGCTCCAAGGCGTGGTTCAGGCCATGAGTCTGGCCGCTGAAAAAAAGCAACTTAACATCAAGTCACAATGGTCTGCTGCTGCCCCGAAAGTTATGGGCGACACAAATAGATTAGAACAAATGTTCACCAACCTAATGACCAATTCAATCAGTTATACCGATGCGGGTGGCGACATTGAAATTACCACCGAAGCCGTCCCCGGTGGGACCTTGATCCAAATTCAAGACAGTGCTCCGGGTTTGTTGGCTCATGAGATGGGTCAAATGTTTGATCGCTTGTACCGCAAAGAATCTTCCAGAAATAAAAAACTGGGCGGCTCTGGTTTGGGTTTGGCCATAACCAAAAACATTGTTGAAGCACACCATGGCGAAATGACAGCAGAACCGAGTGAGCTTGGCGGCGTTAAGATTACTGTGAAGTTGCCTGAATATGTCTAATCACCACATTTTAATCGTTGAAGACGAAGAAAATTTAGCCGAATTGATGCGGGATTATTTGCACCAAGAGTCTTATCAGGTCAGTGTGTTGTTTTCGGGTGAAGGTGTTGAGTCATTCATCCAACAAAACAAGGTTGATGTGGTGTTGTTGGATTTGATGCTACCAGAAAAAAATGGCATTGAGATTTGTCGAGACGTCAGAAAGTTCAGCGATGTTCCGATCATTATGACCACCGCAAGGGTTGAGGAAATAGATCGCATATTGGGTCTGGAAATTGGCGCCAATGATTATGTGTGTAAACCATACAGCCCAAGAGAGTTGGTTGCCAGGGTTAAGGTACAACTGCGCAGTCAAGCGCTCAGGGTTTCATCAAATCAGCTGCTGGAATTGGATGCCAATCAATTGTTGGTCAAAACGGGTTCATCGCAAGCAGAATTGACTGCGGTGGAGTTTAAGCTATTAGAAAAACTGCATTCACAACCAGGGCGCGTGTTCAACCGAGATCAATTGATGGATGCGGTGTATTCAGATGGCAGGATTGTTTCAGATCGAACCATTGACAGTCACATCAAAAAAACCAGGCAGAAGTTAAAAAAAATGGATCAACATGATTTTGTACAAGCCGTTTACGGCTGTGGTTATAAGTTCGTTCCAAAGCCTTAATTTTTTCATAATGTTTGCAACATTGCTGCATATACTGAAACCCTTCTTAAACAAAAAGGCAAACACATGAAAACAACCGCATTAATTTTAATGATTGCATTGGCCAGTCAAGTGGCAGCAGGACCGCACAAAGAAAGAACCAATGATTTGAATTTAACCGAAGAGCAAAAAACCCAAATGCATGCGGTTAAACAACAACAGTTTGAAAAACTCAGTGCTGCTAGAGAAGCGATCAGAGCAGAAAGCAAAGCAGCCATGGCGGAATTTTTAACCGAAGAACAAATGGCTAAAATAGAACAAAAAGAACAACACCGTCAAGCACACAAAGAAAAAGGAAAAGAACACAGAAAAATGAAAAGAAAAGGACACAGAAAAAATAAAGACAGCGAATAATTTATCAATTAAGCACGCTAAAAGACGCCATTGAATTGGCGTTTTTTATGCCCGGAGAAAAAAGACTGCTATCTTGATTTGAGATGTAATACCATATCCGGATGTTAGATAAGCGTCGTTCAAAAGCCATATTGGCACTTTCCTTGCCCATCATTGGGGGCATGATGTCACAAAACATCCTCAACTTGGTTGATACAGCCATGGTCGGACGGCTCGGTGCCCCCGCATTAGCGGCTGTTGGCTTAGGTGGCTTTTTAAACTACATGTGCGTGGCCTTTCTTTTGGGCTTGAGTGCTGGCGTCCAAGCCATGGTGTCGCGGCGTATGGGCGAAAACAAACAAGCAGAGGCGGCCTACCCGCTGAATGCGGCCTTGATTTTAATCCTGATCGCCGCGGTTCCAATGACCTTGTTGCTTTACTTTTTATCACCCCATTTGATTCAATGGTTCAACCCAGACCCTTTGGTGGTTGAACAAGGCACGCCTTATTTACAAGCCAGATTCCTGGGTTTGATATCATTGGCTGTGCATTTCAGCTTCCGTGGGTATTGGAGTGCGATTAACATGACCAAGGTTTACCTGAAAGCTTTGTTATTCGCTCACTCCAGCAACATTATCATCAGCTATGTACTTATATTCGGCAAACTGGGCATGCCCGCATTGGGCACATATGGTGCTGGATTAGGCACCAGTATTTCTATCACACTGGCTGTTTTTTATTATTTTTATTGCGCGCTTAAGCACACCCGAGGTTACGGGTTTTTAGAAAGCTTACCTTCCAAAGCCACGGTCAAACAAATGATCAAAACATCAGTGCCTTCATCAATCCAACAATTCTTTTTTGCTGCTGGTTTTGCCGCTTTGTATTGGATCATTGGCCAAGTGGGCACCGAAGAATTGGCCGGTGCCAATGTCATCATTAATTTAATGTTGGTTGGATTGTTACCGGCCATGGGTTTTGGTTTGGGCGGCGCCACTTTGGTGGGCCAGTCCCTGGGCAAGAAAAATATCAATGCAGCCCATCAATGGGGTTGGGACACCGTAAAACTGGCCTGTATCACCGCGGCTTTGTTGATGCTGCCTGTGATGTTGTTTCCAGATTTTGTCTTGCGTCTGTTTCTGACAGATCAGACGGTGATTGATTTAACGCGCCTACCCCTGCAGTTGGCAGCGGTGTCTTTGGGTGTTGAGTGTATTGGTATCGTGTTGTTCAACACCATCAATGGTGCGGGTGACACCACCAGCACCATGAAAATTTCTTTTGCTTTACAATGGATCGTATTTTTACCAATGGCCTGGTTGGTTGGCCCTTATTTGGGCATGGGTTTAACCGCTATTTGGATTGGTCAAATCCTATACCGCTTGGTTTTTACTTGGGCTATGATCCATATGTGGCAAGCCAGAAAATGGTCAACAATTGAGGTTTAATTTTGCACAATAAAAAAAGATGTGGCTGGGCAGAAGGCGCCAGTGAGCTAGACCAAAAATACCATGACGAAGAATGGGGTGTGCCGGTTCATGATGACCGGACTTGGTTCGAATTCATCACTTTAGAAGGCGCGCAAGCTGGATTAAGTTGGACCACCATACTACATAAACGCGAAGGTTATCGGAAAGCCTTTGCGGATTTCGATTGTGTCAAAGTGGCAAAATTCACCGAAGCCAAGCAGCTGGCATTGAAGGAAAATCCGCAAATTATTCGCAACACCCTCAAAATCAAATCAACCGTGACCAATGCCCAAGCCTTTATCAAGGTCCAACAAGAATTTGGTAGCTTCAATGATTATATCTGGCAATTTGTTGGCAACAAACCGCTGGTCAATCAATGGCAAAACTCAGCAGATGTTCCGGTGAGTACAGCCATGTCTGATGCACTAAGTAAAGACTTAAAAAAGCGAGGCTTCAAGTTTATTGGTACCACCATCTGTTATGCTTTGATGCAAGCCACCGGTTTGGTCAATGACCACACCACCGATTGTTTTTGTTATAAAAAGGATTAAACCATGAAAAAATTAATGATTATTATGCTGTTTGTTTTATTGAGTGCTTGTGTCAAGAAAGTCGCTCCTAACAATCAGCAAGCTTTTTTCAGTCACCTGAAATCTTTGTGTGGGCAAGTTTTTGAAGGAGCCAGCACCTATCCAGATGACCCTGAACATGACTTCGCGGGTCAGTTACTGGTGGCCGATTTTGCCCATTGTTCCGAGCAGGAAATCCGCATTAAATTTGCAGTGGGTGAAGACCACTCCAGAACCTGGGTGGTGACCCAATCAGCAAAAGGCCTGTTATTAAAACACGATCACCGTCATGCCGATGGCACCCCGGATGAAATCACCAACTATGGTGGTTGGGCCAATGATCAAGGCAACGACTGGCGCCAACATTTTGCCGCCGATCAAACAACAGCCGATTTGATTCCTGCAGCGGCCACCAATGTTTGGATGTTGCAATACGACCCGAACAGCCAAATTTTGACCTACGATTTAAAGCGTCATAATTTACCCCGTTATCAAGCGCAATTACAGCCGAGAAAATGAGCTTTGTTTTAACCACAGACCGGCTGAGTTTAACGGAACTTGACAGCAAGGATGCAGCGTTTATTTTTGACCTTTTTAACGATGAAGATTGCATTCGTTTTATTGGTGACCGTGGCATCAAAACCGGTTCAGACGCCAGTGAATATCTACAAACGCGGTTGATTGACTCCTACCAAAAAAATGGCTTTGGCTTGTATAAAGCCACATTGAAAACGGACGATGAGCCGATGGGTATTTGTGGTTTGGTCAAACGCGATGAACACAATCCACCTGATATTGGCTTTGCTTTCCTGCCACAGTTTCGCTCAGGTGGTTATTGTACCGAAGCCGCCCAAGCCATTTTAAATTGGGCACGGGATCAGCGCATCAGTGATGAAATTTTGGCTTACACGAACCCAGACAATTTCGCCTCCATTCGGGTGCTGGAAAAAATCGGTTTGCTTAAACAAACCATCACCAAACTGCCAGGTCAAGACTTTGAGAGTTTGATTTTATCCATTCGATTTAAATAAACTCTTGGAAAATGCTTTTTGCCATAACTGGTCATAATTTCTGCCGAAAAACGACAGATTGAAATATTAAGCTGTGTTTTTTACACAGAGAATAATCGCATGAAAGAGTTTTGTTTTTGGGACGAAGATGACCTCAGTAATTTACCACTAGACTTTAAATTGGTGCCTTTTAATGTCGAGTACATTGACCCAAGCATGGAGCGAAGTGTTAACGAAACACCCAAAATTTTGACATCAAAAAAGTGGCCCCCGGAACAGAAACCATCAACAGCGGTAAGGCTTGGGTTGAGTAATCAAGGTGAAAGTAACTGACCAATAACAACACACCACCTTGGTGCAAGGCAAATCCTGTTAAGGCCGTTACCAAAAACTTAGGAAAGCGAGACTTGTGATCACCGTCGTCTTTGAATGAATAGTGGTAGTGGCCAAAATAAGCGGTAAAAAGCCCACCAAAAAAACCACAAGCATGGGCCATAAATGGCGTCAGGCCAAACCATTTGTGGAGCACCAAACTGATGCTGGCATGAACCAAACTGGCAACCACCCCAACCAAACCATAGCGGATCATCAGCCCCAACAGGTCTTTATATGATTTCAACGAATACGTCCTGTTGGTCAAATGACACTTGTAGCTGAGTCAGTGATTGTCCGACACAAGGACCGTTGGTGCAGAACCCTGTGCTGGCATCAAAAGTGGCACCATGTGCTGGACAGACCAATTGATGGTCTGGTGTTTCAAGAAAAGCATTTTCAGCATAATCCATTCGCCTGCCTTGGTGTGGGCACTCATTGACAAAGGCCACCCATTCGGCATGGCCGCGTTTAATCATCACCGAGGTCAAACCATTTTCAGTTTGTAATGTGTGCTCGGACCATTTATCGATTGGCACATCAATTAATTTGGCCAGTTTATGCTTCATGTTTTCTTGTTGAGTGCTTTCTTACGGCATCAACCAACACAGCCACTTTTTCCGGCTGCATGTCAGGTTGCATACCATGACCCAAATTAAACACATGCCCAGGCTGGTCACCGAATTCATCAATCACTTTTTTAACCGCGGTATCGATAAAAGCATCTGGTGCATATAAAGTGGCCGGATCTAAATTGCCCTGTAAAGCCACTCGATTACCCGTGAGTTCCTGTGCTTTGCCAATGTCTATGGTCCAATCCACTCCCAGTGCATGGCAGCCAGTTTGCGACAAAGCCGTTAAACTTTGGTTGGCACCTTTGCTGAACAAAATGATGGGCGTGTCGCCAAAACCGGCCGCTTTCAACCCAGTCACTATCTGTTGCATGTATTGTAATGAAAACTGTTGAAAATCTGTTGGGCTTAACACCCCGCCCCAGCTGTCAAATACTTGTACTGCTGATGCACCACTTTGAATCTGACCGATTAAATATTTGATGATGGACTGGGTCAGCTTATCCAACAACTGATGAGCCAACTCTGGTGTTTTGTACAACAAGGCTTTGGATTTGGCGTAAGTCTTGCTGCCACCGTTTTCAATCATATAAGTCAATAAGGTCCAAGGACTGCCAGAAAAACCAATCAATGGCACCCGGCCATTTAAGGTCTTTGTGGTCAATGCTATGGCATCCATCACATACTGCAAATCATCGGCTTCAGGAACCGGCAAGTCAGCAATTTGTTTGGCATTGCTGATTGGGTTTTTAAACTTGGGACCTTCTCCAGTTTCAAAATACAAGCCCAATCCCATGGCATCAGGAATGGTTAATATGTCTGAAAAGATAATGGCCGCATCTAGCGGAAATCGTTCCAGCGGTTGAATGGTGACTTCGCAAGCCATTTCTGGGGTGCTGGCCAAGGTCATGAAATCGCCAGCTTGGGCGCGGACTTTTCGATATTCAGGCAAATACCGACCAGCCTGTCTCATCAGCCACACCGGTGTGCGTTCGGTTTTTTCTCTGCGCAATGCACGTAAATACAAATCGTTTTGTAGTTCCATCAACTCAAACCATTCAAAAAGCGCTATTTTATCAGTTATATACCGCAGAAACAGCCTGAAAACCACTATTTAACCGTTGATATCACAGGCAGATGGAGAAAAAATAAGGCTTGATTGGGGGTAAAAAAGATGACTGGCTTGATTTCTGATAAAATGCTGCGCTTTGCATTGAACCTCATTAAGTCGCTGAGGTCTTATAGAAACTATTTTAATACGATATAAACCATGAAAAAAACTTTATTAATAACCCTGTTGTTGATCCAAACAACCGTTTTTGCTCAAGTCCTGGCACCGGTTAAAGACTATGCCAAAGAAGTGAACAAGTTAACCGACATCTCTACCCTGTTACAGATGTCAGACGACACGTTAAACCGCAAGAGTTATGCCAACCACGAAGTGGTTGCCAAAAGGTTGGTTGAACTGAGGCCGTTCAATCCAGAATTCAGATTCATATTGGTTAAAGCCTATGCTTTACAAGATAAAAAATCTGAAGCATACAACGAGCTTATTGGCCTACAAAAAGCAGGCTTAAGTTATCCCGTTGGCGACCAAGAAGGTTTTGATTTGATCAAAGACACAGGCGCCTTTAAATACATTGAAGAAAATATGGTTAAAAACGCCAACCCTTACGGTAATGGCGAAGCGGTTTTTTCCGTCAGTAAGAATTATTCAGGCATGCTGTTTGAAAACCTGGCTTTTGATAAACAAGAAAATCGCTTTTTATTGAGCAGCATCCGCTCAGGTGCTATTTATCAATACACAGATGCTGGTGGATTTGAAGAATTTATTAAACCGGGTGACCCAGCCACTGGGCCTTGGGGTGCCATTGATTTGGTGGTAGATAACGACTCCGACACCTTGTGGGTTGCTTCAGCGGCATTGCCACATTACATCGGTGCCACACAGGCTAATTTTGGTCAAGCCATGATTTCAAAGTACAAACTAAGCACCGGGGAATTGGTCAATAGTTTCGCGATGCAAAATGCCAATCAACCCATGCTGTTTTCTGCCTTGCACTTAACAGAAGGCAAGAACTTGTACTTTATCAATGCCTTCACCAGCGACCTGTTTAAAATCACCAAGGATGGAGACCAGGTTGAAGCCGTGGTTTCGATTCCGAGCTTATCCAGTATCAAAGCCTTAACCAGCAACAAAGATGAAACATTGTTGTATATTTCAGATTATGACTTGGGCTTGTTTGTGGTTAATTTTGAGACCAATCAAGTGGTGCCATTAATCCGGTCTAAAGATGGGTTTTTTGCTGGCATCAATGACCTGTTTTATGACCAAGGCGATTTGATCGTTATTCAAGGCGGTGTTTATCCAGCACGCTTAATGCGTTATGTGATGAAAGACGATGTGTTTTTCCAAACCATGTTTCCGCTAGAGGCTTCACATGAAAACTTCAAAGCCTTGGGCAGTGGTGTGGTGGTTGATGGTCATGTTTATTATGCAGCCAATTCACAGTGGGAGAAAACAGGACCATTGGGTCGATTGGCAGATAATGAAGCCTGGGAAGATTTGGTGATCATTAAAACCGACAGCAAATACAAAATGGAAGCTTTCATGCAACAACAACGTGAAATAGAAGAAACCAAAAGAAAACGCGGCATCAAATAAGCCGCGTCATCAAGCAAGTCACCTTGTAATAAAAGCCAGTCATTTAAATCATGACTGGCTTTTTTTATGGTAACTTCAGGCCTGTTTTTCTTTGATGTATTGATCGACCAATTGTTCCAAAATATTCAGAGGAACAGAACCGTTGTTCAAGACAGCCCGGTGAAAATCCCTGACGTCATATTTTGCACCCAGTGCTGTTTGTGCTTTTTCACGCAGTTCAAGGATTTTAGTCATTCCCACTTTATAAGCGGTGGCTTGTCCAGGCAACACAAAATACCGTTCAATTTCAGACACCACATCGGATTCTGCCATACCGGTATTGGCCAACATATAATCAATGGCTTTTTCACGTGACCAACGTTTCGCATGGATACCAGTGTCCACCACCAAACGCACACCTCGGAACAACTCAGCTTGTAAACGCCCAATGTTGTCATAGGAATCAGGCAACATGCCCATTTCATACGCCACCCGTTCAGCATACAGGGCCCATCCTTCTGCATAGGCAGTAAAAGGCACCATTTTTCTGAAAAACGGCATGTCTTGCAATTCTTGTTGAATGGACAGTTGGTAATGGTGCCCAGGTGTCCCTTCATGGTAGGCCAGGGTCTTCATGCCATACTTGGGCGTGGCTTTGATGTCATACAGATTGGCGTAAAACACCCCGGGTCTGGAACCATCCATGGCTGGGCTTTGGTAGTAAGCGCCTGGAGCGGTTTTTTCTTTGAACTCAGGAATCCTTTGAACATCCAGCTTGGCTTCAGGGAGGTCGTAAAAGTGACTGGACATTTTTCGTTCGACATCGACCAACATGGTTTTATAGTCATCCAATATTTGTTCCCGACCTTCGCTGGAATCAGAATAATAAAACCGCGAATTGATCGACATGTTTTCAATGCTTTGGGTGAAACCACCAGAAACGTCCCAACCTTCATCTGCTAAGATATCAAGAATTTCAGCTTGGATGCGGTCCACTTCCGCCACACCAAAATCATGAATATAAGCTGGGGTGTAATCGGTGGTGGTAAAAAACTTCAATGCCAAAGCATAAAAAGCATCGCCATCTGGCAAGCTCCAAACCCCGTTGTTTTCATGGACTTTGTTGTCCAGTTTTTCAAAATAGTTAATCAAAGATTGGTAGGCTGGATAGACGGTTTGTTCGATGGTGGTTTTGGCCTGTTGAGCCACTTCGTTTTGTTCGCTTTGCGGCAAATCCGCTTCCTTCATTTTTTTCGCCAAAGCCACAAATAAAATATTTTCTTCAGCCGGTGTGGTCACAAAACCATTCATTTCCGCCAAGACTTTGGTGACCACAAATTGAGGCGGTAAAATGCCTAAATTTTCACGGTGCTTGAGGCCCTCAAGTACTTGGTCAAATTTAATACCAACCTTCGACAGGCGACTGATGTAGTCTTCGGCATCGCCCACGTTGTCAACTTGATGGGTGCTTTCCATGAAAGATGGAAATCCATTTTGTACGCCAAACAATTGATTCACTGGGTAGTTATGAAAACGGAAACGTTCACCTTCAACCACAATATCAAGCAATGACAACATCACATCTTTGGACATTTTGTCAGCGGGGCTGAGGTCTTCATCAGCATAAGAGCGCAGGGTTTTGTGCGCAGCCAACACCGACTCAAAGGTTTTGTCGCCGGCAGCCATGCTGGCATCATCCAATTCAGCGTTGTGTCCGTCAATACCAAAACCTTCTAACACCCTGACAGAACTCAACATTTCTGGGCTCTCCAAAGCAAACTGCAGCGCAGTCCGTCCAAAAAACAGGTTGATGTCATAAGGTTTAAAGTACCAAACGTGGACGAAAAAAGCGGAAGCCAGTAAAACCACCAGCAACATCAAGGCACCTAAATACTTAAATAATTTTTTCATGGGTAGAATTCCTTCGGTTATTTTGATTCGATCATGCAATAGGCATTGAGTTTGTTGCCATCAAGGTCGCGGAAATAGGCTGCATAAAAGCCATTGCCTCGATCACCTGGCTGGCCTTCACAGGTGCCGCCAAGTTCCAGTGCTTTGTTGTACAAGGCTTTGACCTTTTCTGGACTGTCTGCAGACAGGGCTGCCATGTTGCCGTTGCCGGGTTGTGCGGGTTCACCATTGAATGGTTTGAGAATAGAAAAGCCAGTTGATTCCTGGTCTTTGGCCCAAACCACATAACCATGTTCTTCAGAGCCATGCATGATGCGTTCAACATTGATTTCAGCAAACAGACTGTCGTAAAATCTTGATGACGCATCCAAATCATTGGTGCCTAGTGTAATATAACCTAACATGGTGACCCTCTTGCAAACCAATTATTGTGTGTTCTGAGCGTCACAAAGTCCAGTTTAATAAACAAACGAGATTAAATATATGAAGAAAGTCATGGCCAATCAGGCACCAGATCCAGTGGGTTTATACCCACACGCCAGACAAGTGGGAAACTTGTTGTTTTTATCGGGTGTCGGGCCGCGCAAAAAAGGCAGCACTGAAATTCCGGGCGTTACCTTGGACGAAGGTGGTAATGTTACCTCCTATTGTATTGAAACCCAGTGCAGAAGTGTGTTCGACAATGTTCGTTATGTGCTTGAAGCGTCGGGAACTGATTGGGATGCTTTGGTTGACGTTACGGTTTTTCTGACCAATATGGACGACGACTTTGCCATTTATAACAAGGTGTATGCCGAATATTTTGCCAGCAACCAACCGTGTAGAACCACGGTAGAAATCAACAAACTGCCAACACCGATTGCGATTGAGTTAAAATGTATGGCTGTGATTGAATCTGATTAATGCACCAAACCAAAACAGAGAATACTTATGAGTGAAGTGATACCCAAGCCAATGCCACCCTTTAATTTCAAACAATGGATCGATGATCACAGAGATCAATTGAAGCCGCCGGTTTGTAATAAACAAGTGTTCGAGGAAGATGATTTTATTGTGATGGTGGTGGGCGGTCCGAATGGCCGACGCGACTATCATTACGATGAAGGCCCTGAGTTTTTTTATCAACTTGAAGGTGAGATGTTGTTAAAAACCCAACAAAATGGACAGGTGGTTGATTACCCAATCAAACAAGGCGAAGTGTTTTTGTTGCCACCCAGAATGCCGCATTCGCCGATACGTTATGCCAACTCCATAGGTTTGGTGGTCGAGCGCAAACGATTGGTGCACGAAAAGGACGGTTTGATGTGGTATTGTGAAAATTGTAACCACAAGCTGTTTGAAGCCTACTTTACATTGCTTGATATAGAAAAAGATTTCTTCCCCATATTCGACCGGTTTTTTAATGACGAAGCAGCGCGGACTTGTGACGAGTGCGGCACAGTCATGCCCAACAACAACAAACTGGATTTGTGATGTTTAATGACACCCTGACCATAGACATTCACACGCATATATTACCTGAAAATTGGCCTAACTTACGCGAAAAGTATGGATATGGTGGCTTTGTGCAACTGGAACACACCGGTTGTGGTTGTGCCAAAATGATGCTTGATGGTCGGCATTTCCGTGACATTGAGGCCAATTGCTGGGACCCACAAACTCGATTAACCGAATGTGACCAACACGGCGTCCATGTGCAAGTGCTGTCAACCGTGCCGGTGATGTTTTGTTATTGGGCCAAACCCAAGGACAATCATGATTTGGCCCGTTTTTTGAATGACGACATGGCACAAAAAGTGGCCAGTAACCCCAAAAGATTGGTTGGTTTGGGTACCTTGCCCATGCAAGCACCAGACTTGGCGATCAAAGAATTGGAGCGGTGTGTCAAAGGGCTTGGCTTGGCCGGTGTGCAAATTGGTTCACATGTGAACGATTGGAATTTAAGTGCGCCTGAATTGTTTGATGTGTTTGCTGCGGCTGAAGAATTGGGCGCAGCGGTTTTTGTCCACCCTTGGGATATGATGGGTAAAGACCAAATGAAAGATTATTGGCTGCCTTGGTTGGTGGGCATGCCAGCTGAAACTTCTTTGGCCATTTGTTCGATGATTTTTGGCGGGGTGTTGGAGCGCTTACCGAAGCTGCGCATTGCCTTTGCCCATGGCGGTGGTGGCTTTCCAGCCAGTATTGGTCGAATTGAACATGGTTTTGAGGTTCGTCCGGATTTGGTTGCGGTAGACAATCCGCACAATCCCAGAAAATACCTGAAACAGATTTATTTAGATACCTTGGTACATGAACCTGCGGTACTGGATTACATTGTGAACTTAATGGGCGCAGACAGGCTGGCCTTGGGAACCGATTATCCCTTTCCATTGGGCGAGTTACAACCAGGACAGTTGATCAAGTCCATGCCCTATTCTGAGGACGTTAAAAATCGAATGTTGTCAGGCACTGCTCTGGAATGGCTTAATTTGAATCGTTCACAATTTGTCTGATGACCAATAAAGTCAACTTAAACAAACCCCCGGTTTCAATTGCCATTGCCTTGGATTTTGATGGGCCTCAACCCAATCATTTTGGGGCTAAACAGGCCACTGCCCAACCGATGCAATCAGGCAGCTTCATTGGCGACACCACCCAAGGGGGTTCGTGCAATGCCCAAGATATTAAGTTCAATCCGCACTGTAATGGCACCCACACCGAAAGCATCTCTCATGTCATTGATGAATTGGTGGCACCACATGAGGTGGTTGAACAACCACTGATGTTGGCACAGTTGATCACCCTAGAACCGGCATCACACGTCTCGATGGATACCTATCAGCCGCCTATAGAGCCGGGTGATAAATTGATTTGCAAATACCAGTTGACAGCTGTAAAGAATCATTTACACAAGGGTGTAAAAGCTTTGATTATCAGAACTTTACCCAACACCGCATCGAAAACAACACACCGTTATGGGCAAGACATACACCCGGCTTTTTTCAGCAATGAAGCGATGCAATGGCTGGTTGATGAAACCCATATTGAACATTTGTTGGTTGATTTGCCCTCGGTCGATCGATTGCACGATGAGGGTTTACTCAGTAACCACCGCTTGTTCTGGAACATTGCACCTGGGTCGCACCAATCGACAGATGAGCAGCATCGACACAAAACCATCACCGAGATGGTCTATGTGCCCAATCAGATAAAAGACGGTGCCTATGTGCTCAATTTACAGCTGCCGCGTTTAAACCTCAATGCCGTACCGAGCAATCCCGTTTTGTATGCCATGTTGGGCAAGGATCAGTAACCGCGCCAAAGTCAACAATGACCAACTCACCATGCAAACTTTGAAAACCTTGGTATTCATATCACTTGCGCTGATGGCCTTCGCTGGTAATTCAGTGTTGTGTCGATTGGCTTTGGGTGGTGGTTTGATGGATGCGGCAGGGTTCACGGTTTTCCGACTGCTGTCCGGTGCCCTCACCTTGATGATAATCTGTTTGTTTTTAAGCCACCAGACCGCTGACGGGATCACATCATTTTTCAAACCGACCGGACGACAAATCAAAGGTGCGTTGATGTTGTTCAGCTACGCGCTTTGTTTTTCATATGCCTATGTGTTGTTAGACACCGGCACCGGCGCTTTGATTTTATTTGCAGCGGTTCAATTGACATTATTGTTGGCTAATTTTTTGGCCGGCAAGCGGTTTGTGTTCATCGAGTGGCTGGGCGTGTTGTTGTCTTTTTCTGGACTGATTTATTTGTTGCTTCCCGCTTGGGGAACCCCTTCTTTGATGGGCTTTGTGTTGATGACTTGCAGCGGAGTGGCATGGGGTTTATATACCTTGGCTGGCAAGGGTTCCGAGAAGCCATTGCTTGAAACCACTAAAAACTTCATCTGGTGTGTGCCATTGGCCTTTTTGTTGAGTTTGCTGTCGTTTCAACCGAATGTATGGACCAGCCACGGATTGATTTTGGCGGTGATCTCGGGGGCTTTGACTTCAGGAGTGGGTTATGCCATTTGGTATGCGGTGTTACCTAAACTAAGCCTCTCTCAAGCGGGTGTGTTGCAATTGTTGGTGCCGGTTTTGGCGGCACTGGGCGGCGTGGTGTTTGCGGCAGAACTGCTCACCATTCGATTGATGTTATCCGCTGCATTGGTGTTGGGAGGTATTTATTTGGTCCTTGTTTCAACAAAATCAGCCAGTCCCTCGGAATAAACAAAGACATCAGAACTTTTATCGCTTGAAAATGAGGCCTGGAAAGATAACAATAATTGCTTTCAATCCTGAGGTCGACAATGGAAGGCTTATTTACTCTAGAAAATTTATTCACATTAGGCATGTTGGTCATGTTACAGGCGGTTTTGGGTTTTGATAACCTGCTGTACATCATCATTGAATCACAGCGTGTCGAAAAGTCACAACAGTCTAAACTAAGAAAAACCGGTATTTGGATGGCGGTGTTGTTCCGTTTGATCTTGTTATTTACCTTGCTCAAATTATTGTCATACTTTACCGAACCGTTTTTTGTGTTGGCGTGGACCGGCGTGGTTGAAGGTTCGTTCAATTTAAGGGCCGTGGTGGTACTGTTGGGTGGTGGCTTTATTATCTATACGGCGATGAAAGAAATTTGGCACATGCTCTCACTGGAAGACCAAATGGCCGAAGAAAAAGAGAAGAAATCTTCATTCACCACAGCACTGGTGTTGATCGTGACGATGAATGTGGTGTTTTCTTTTGACTCCATATTGAGCGCCATGGCATTGACCGATAATTACATCGTGATGGCAACCGCCATATTAATTGGTGCCTTGATGATGGTTTGGTTGGCGGATTCAATCGCAGCCTTTTTACAAAAAAACCGCATGTATGAGGTGTTGGGTTTATTCGTCTTGTTTATTGTCGGTGTGATGTTGTTGTCGGAAGGTGGTCACATTGCCCACTTGAAATTCTTTGGGCATGAAATCACACAAATGAGCAAAGCCACCTTTTATTTTGTGATTGCTGTTTTGGTGGTTACAGAATTGGTGCAATCGCGGTACTCGAAAAAACTGTCTCGTCTTAAAACCAAAAATGCTCAGGATTAATTTATGATGACTGAAAACCTCATGCTGGCCATTGCCGTAATTGGTATATTGGGTTCCTTGGCACAATGGTTGGCGTGGTGGTTGAAGCTGCCGTCTATTTTACTGTTGTTGTTGCTGGGGATCGTTCTAGGTAAACCAGTGACCGGAATCATTGACCCTGATTTGTTGTTTGGTGACTTACTGTTTCCAATGGTTTCTCTGGCCGTTTCAGTGATTCTGTTTGAAGGTGCCCTGACCCTCAATTTCAGCCAGATACGTGGTTTGGAGTCGGTGGTTCGACGCATGGTCACAGTGGGCATGCTGGTTACTTGGTTGACCATTGCTTTGGCCACCCATTGGTTATTGGATTTGCCGTGGTTGTTGTCTTTGCTGTTTGGCTCTTTGGTGGTGGTCACCGGACCAACAGTGATTGTACCCATGCTGCGCATATTAAAATTGAATAAAAAAGTCTCCAATGTGTTGCGCTGGGAAGGCATCGTCATTGATCCATTGGGTGCCTTGTTGGCGGTGTTGGTATTTAACTTCATTGTCTCATCGCAAGATGGCGCTGCCGGTTTACTTGATGTGGCCATGGATTTTGGTTGGATTATGTTGGTCGGTGGTTTGTTGGGTGCCGTGGCAGGGGCCTTTATGGGTTTGGTGCTGCGACGTCATTGGTTGCCTGAATACCTACACAATGTATTTACCCTGACCTTGGTCTTTGCGGTTTTTGCCGTTTCTGATTTGTTGGCTCATGAATCAGGATTGTTGGCAGTAACGGTCATGGGCATGTGGTTGGCCAACAGCAAAAACACCCCGATTGAAGACATTTTAAACTTCAAAGAATCACTGACTGTACTGTTGATTTCTGGCTTGTTCATCATCTTAGCGGCACGCCTAGACTTGGAACAGTTCTTACAAATTGGTTGGTTATCCATTGTTTTGTTTTTGGTGATTCAGTTTGTTGCTCGGCCTTTGAAAATTTTCGTTTCCACATGGGGTTCAGACCTGACCTTAAAAGAAAAAGTGATCCTCTCATGGATTGCCCCCAGAGGTATTGTGGCTGCGGCTGTATCTGCTTTGTTTGCATTGAAATTGGAACAGCAGGGCTATGCCGAAGCCAGCCTGATGGTGTCACTGACCTTTATGGTGATCATTGGCACGGTGGTCTTTCAATCAGCCACCGCCGGATTTTTAGCGAAGAAGTTAGGTGTCTCTAGTGCAGAATCAAAAGGTATATTGATGGTGGGCAGTAATCCAGTGGCTGTGGCCATTGCAGAAGTGCTCAACAAACATGGTTTCGATTGCTTGCTGACAGATTCCCACTGGCGTTATATCAAAGATGCGCGCATGAAGGACATCAAAACATATTATGGCAATGTGGTTTCAGAACATGCAGACCATCATCTGGACTTAATTGGTATTGGTAAATTGATGGCTGTTTCCATGAATACAGACCTGAATCTGTTGGCTGCAGCCAGATACAAAAATGAGTTTGGTGTGGCCCATATGTTTTTGTTGAGTAATGATGAGAAACCAAAAGAAGACAACAAGCACGCCATATCGCTGGAAGGAAAAGCCAGGCATTTGTTTTCTAAAGAAGTCACGTATGCCAAGTTGGCCAGCGCATTGGCCCAAGGCGGACAAATCAAAACCACCTTGTTAACCGAAGAGTTTGGTCATGAGGCTTATTTGGCTAAACACGGGAAAAACGTCATACCGATGTTTGGCATTTCACCGGACGGCAAAACACTGCGGGTGTTTACCCGGGCTGAAAGCATTGAAAAACTATCGACAGACTGGAAAATAATTGGTTTGATCAGACAACAAGAAGAGGAATGAATCCACATGGAGGGTTGTTGATCAGCCCTCCTTTTATGTTTTTCACCCTGAGGTCATTGGCAGTCATTTGATAGAAAACTTAAAGTGGCCACACTAAACTTTAAATGATTGAGTTACCGACAGTTAATGGTGGTCAATGATGAAAATAAACCTCGATTTTAGAACTTATGTTTCAGGCACAAAAAAACCCCACTGATGTGAGGTTTCGGGGGTAATCAATGTAGGCGCTGTCTCTAACTCATTATATGCCCAAAAAAGGACAATACCATGAGGACCAAGAAAATAAAAAACAGGACTTTGGCAATGCTGGCAGCAGTTCCGGCCACTCCGCCAAATCCAAATACAGCAGCAATCAAAGCGATAACTAAAAATATAAGTGCATAATTTAACATGTGATACCTCTTGTTTAGTTGTGCCTATTCAGGCAAAGATTTAAAGAGCGGGGCCCTGGAGCCCCGCACCGATCATGAACGTAACTGCTTATGAGTTGCTGTCGACTTCGATTTCACTGTTCACTGTTTTCACGCCTGGCGTGTTTTGAGCAATCTGTTCAATCAAATCTTTTTCAGCTGCAGTTTCTACTACACCGTTTAAGGTAACTACCCCAAAAGCAGTGTCTACATTCACATCTAAACCTGAAGTCTCAGAATTCCACAACAACTCAGATTTAATCGAGGCAGTGGTGGTTGCATCATCGTACCAAGTACCAAAGTTTCTGGTTTTATCTGGTTGATGCTCATGTGTTACATGCAACTTATCCGACATTTCCTCGGCTTTTTTAACGATGATTTTATTGTCAACTGAAGACACACCTTCAATACTTTTGGCAATTTTTGCTGCCAAATCCCTGTCAATTTCAGAATTAACAGTGCCTGATAAAATGGCTTTGCCTTTTTTCACATCGGTATCGATGGTGAAATTGTTTAAATGTCTGTTGACCAATAAAGCGGTTTCAACTTTGCCATCTAACCAAGCATCTTTCAATTTTTCATCAGTGCTGTACTGTGCGTTGCCATCGGCCATTGCCAATGATGTGACAGCAAGAGAAGCAGCGAATAAAGTAGATTTAATGGCAGTTTTCAACTTGTCTGTACTTGTTTTCATAATGTCTCCGTAAGTTAATTAGTAATAAACATATCAATTGATATGATGGCCTCCATTTTACAAACGAAGAGAATGTAGCACGTGAATCAAATGTTAAAAACTTGTTAAAATATAAATATATATATTTTAAGTGTCTGATTTTATTAGAAAAATTTGAACCATGATGAAAGCGCTTGCTTGGGTTGTCGGAGTTCATACAGCAGCCAAGTTGTGGTTAACAGTGCTTTGGCTGTTGGCTTGTTAGCACCATTTTTCACGTTGCTTTTGAATTGATTCAAGTTAAAAGGCATGCCACAAATAAGGTCACCATGGAAAACCAGGGGGCTTGTTTAAGCCCCCGGATTCCAGGGTCAATATTTTATTGAGAACATGAAGTCCTCAATACCGCCAAACGTGCACGGCTTGTGGTGAGTAAGATAAATAAGTTGACCAAGTACTGTGAATGTCTGTGCAATCAATTCAGTGCCTGGTTTATAGTAGAGCGGAAAGGGTGCTTATATATGACAAATAAAAATCAACTAATAACTCAAGCACTGAAAAACACTACTTGTTTGTCCTTCTGCGCAATCGAAAATACAACAGCACAAAACCAGTGAGGGTAAATAACAAAGCAGAAAGCGCCGTCAGGTACAGCAAGGGATGGTTAAAATCATCGCGGGTGTCGTAATCCATGATGTGTAGCATCCACATAAAATCAAACAACCGCCACCGATCGGTTCTTTTCGCGACAATTTCACCGTTACTTTCAGAGACATAGATGCGGGCGTTTTCATCGCCCAATAATTGAACCTGCCACATGGGGGCTTGACGCCCTCTGACTTCACTGGGAACTTCGGTTATTCTTGTGATCGTATCAATGGTTAAGCCTGGGGCTAAGTGAGCTGCCAGCACGGCTCGGACCATCGGCTCTGATATGGGCGTGATTGGTTTTAAGTCGGGTGTATCAAACAACATAAACTGTTGGTCTGTGCTGGCTTCAACCACGGTTTTACCTAACCAAGACTTGATCACAATGCGCTGGATGGGTTGGTCAAACTGATTGGCTATCTGGGAAAAATCCAACGGATCCAAGGATACAGCCGCAGTCTGTTGTGGTTTCAGTAAATGGTCACCATGAATTTCTTCAATCGGCATAAAGCTCATTAAAAAACCACTTAAGAACCAAAACAAGATTTGAATACCCAGTACCAATCCCATCCATTTATGAATTTTTCCAAACAACAATTGTGGCCGCATACTTGTTAATTAAATTTAAAAAAGCATTGTAGGACACAGCAAAGTCAGTTGACAATTGAATTCAGTGAACAAAAGGTTCAGAATAACTGCCACCAGAAACAAACAACGGCTGTTCAACATGGCCACAGGAGCCCAACCATGAAAAAATTGATATCAAGCGGATCTGCGTTTGAACAGACATTTGCCTATTCAAGGGCTGTGGTTGATGGTGATTATGTATTTGTTTCAGGCACGACCGGTTATGATTATTCAACCATGGAGATTGATGCAGGCTTAGTTGAACAGACTGAACAGTGTTTTAAGAACATTGCCCAAGTTTTGGCAGAAGCCGGCAGCAGTTTAAATCAAGTGGTGCGGATCCACTACATTTTGCCCGATAAAAGAGACTTCGCCTTGTGCGCGCCCGTGATGCAGAAATATTTGTCAGAATCCAGGCCAGCGGCCACCATGATTGAAGCCGGCTTGTTGGACGATGCGATGAAAATTGAAATTGAAGTGACCGCCAGAACAAAAATATGATGAATAAAAAAAGCCCCAAGTCAACTTGAGGCTTTTAAAGGTCTTATTTGCTGCGTTTATTTCTTTTCTGGAACCGGAAAGCCTCTGGCACGCATCAAAGCATCAATCGATGCATCGCGTCCGCGGAATTTGCGGTAGGCTTCTGCTGGATCCATTGAGTTGCGTGGCGCAAACAGGTATTTAACCAGCTTGGCCGCTACCTCTTTGTCGTAGTAACCACCTGGTGCTTGTTCAAAAGCTTCAGCGGCATCAGCCGTCAACACATCAGCCCACATATAGCCATAATAGGCCGTGGCATAACCTTCACCGGAAAACACATGACCAAAATGTGGTGTGCGATGACGCATCACCAATTCTTTTGGCATGTTCAGCGCAGCCAAAGTTTCTCTTTCAAACTTGTCTGGATCAATGCCTTCTGGATCGGCCAGGTGAAATTTCATGTCCATCAAAGCCGAAGCCAAGTATTCAGTGGTGCCGAAGCCTTGGTTGAAAGTGGCTGCATTTTTGATTTTAGCAATCAACTCTTTAGGAATGACTTCGCCGGTTTTTTGGTGTTTCATGTAGTTGTTGATGACTTCATCGGTGGATAACCAACGTTCTAACAACTGTGATTGGAATTCAGTGTAATCACGAACACCACCGTTTGAACTGGGGTATTTTACGTTGGATGACAAGGCGTGTAAGGCATGACCGAACTCATGAAAGAAGGTTTCTGCATCACTCCAAGAGACCAACACAGGTTCACCAGGCGCCGGCTTGATGAAGTTAGAATTGTTGGATGAAAGCACCGTGACTTTGCCATCATACGTTTCATGTGAGCGGTAGGCATTGGCCCAAGCTCCAGAGCGTTTACCGGGTCTGGCGAATGGATCCAAGTACCACAAACCAATGTGAGCACCGGATGTTTTGTCGGTGACTTCCCACACTTTGACGTCTTCATGGTAGACCGGAACTTTGCCATCAGGCAGTGCGGTGAATTTAAAGTTGAACAATTCGCCAGCCACATAAAACATCGCTTCACGCAAATTATCTAACTGTAAATATTGTTTCACTTCATTGGAATCCAGGTCGTATTTTTTCTTCCTGACCTTCTCGGCATAATAACGATAATCCCAAGGCTCGATGGTGATGTCGTGGCCCAGTTCATCGGCCACGGTTTGCATGTCAGCCACTTCTTCTTTGACCCGAGCAATGGCAGCAGGCCAGACAGCCTCCATCAAATTCATGGCATTTTCTGGGGTTTTTGCCATGCGGTTTTGTAAGCGCCATTCAGGGTAGTTTTTATGACCCAATAATTCCACACGTTCACGACGCAGCTTGAGAATTTTGGCAATGTTCTCATTGTTGTCATATTCATCACCGTTGTCGCCACGTGAGTAGTAATTGGTCCATACCTTTTTGCGTAATTCACGCTCATCTGAATAGGTTAAAAAAGGGTCCATCGATGAACGGGTGTTGGTGATGGCATAGTGCCCTTCCATGCCTTTGTCTTTGGCTGCTTGTGCGGCTGACTTAACCAATGATTCAGGTAAACCGCTGAGCTGGTGTTTATGGATATAAGTCACATAACCTTCTTCATCGTGTAACACGTTGTTGGCGAAGGTGGTATAGATGCTTGAGAGTTCTTTGTTTATCGCTGCATAACGTTTTTTAGAAAACGCGTCCAAGTTGGCACCATTCATCGCAAAACCTTCATAGGCTCCCAAAACCAAACGTTGTGCTTCAGGCTCCAAAGGGTTTTCCAATGAGGCTTCATAGACGGTTTTGACCCGTTCAAATAATTTTTTGTTTTGAGAAATTTTAGAACCCATTTCGGAAAACTTGGGTGAATATTCCATTTGTAATTTTCGCACTTCGGGACTGGATAAATTGCTGCCCCAAATACCGAAATAGGTGAAAGCTCGACCCAGTTTTTCACCGGCTTTTTCCATCGCAACGACGGTGTTCTCAAAAGTAGCGGGTTCCGGGTTGTTGGCAATTCTTTCATAATCAGCCAAGTTTTCAGCGATGGCGACATCGAAGGCTTCGGGTACATCTTTTAAGTCCATTTGGTCAAAAGCTGGGACACCACTGTATGGACCTGTCCATGCTGCCAATAGGGGGTTTTCTTGTTTGGCTGGTTCTTGTGCGTAAGCACCGAAGGTCATGGTTATGCCCAGTGATATACTGGTTAACCAGCGGCTGTTTTTGGATAATTTCATCGTGTCCTCAACTGTTTGAATTAATTGGGGAAATATCTTGAGGGTTTGTCCGGCGACTAAACAGTGCCAAAAGTCCCATTAGGCTTGGTTCAGTGCAGGCTATTTAAAGTTTTTTTGCAGATTGACACTCAATTCACTGACCATTGTTTAACATGCAATCGTCCGGTGTCAGTATGAATGGTGACTTCTTGCCCACACCTGAAGGAGCGATTTTACTTTCACCGGACTTTATAATGGGTTAAAACTCGAATCGTGCTCCTAAGCTCACGGTGTATTGATCGAAGTTGTCTAAGCCGAAAATTTGTTGGTACCTCAAATAAAACATTTTGCCATTCGACGTGATCCAGGTCAGGCCTAAACTGGCTTGGCTGAAACTGGTTTCAGTGAAGTTGGTTTCAACATTAAACAATTCATCCACTGGCATCCCAACCAAACGCATTTCCATGATGCCATTGTCTTGATCTTCATAATTATGCTGTAAACTGAACTGTGGTGATAACACGCCATGTTGGGTGCTGATGGCTCTGGAAACCGTCAAGCCCACATTGTATTTAAGGGATTCAAAATCTTGCGCCGCATAAAACAAATTGAATGAATCAGCGCCTTCTTCTTGGTATTGATCTAATTGATTGTCAACATATTCAACACCCAGAAAAGGCGTCCAATTCCAAGCGCCTTGATTGAAACTGTATCCGGAACTGATGGCAGCGGTTGATTGTTTGGATTGGGTTTTACCCACGGCAGTGATATCAACCACCGCATCGATCAAGTTAAACACCTCCACCCGCGTTTGTCTGATGTCAGGGGTGGCATAACTGAAACGGGTGTCCAGATAGAAATTTTCGAAGGGTGTGAATAAGCCATAGAGGTTCAGGCTCATGCCTTCTGATTGCATGCTGACGCCGGCTCCTGTGTTGGATTCCAGTTGGTTGTATCCCAAGGCAGCGCCCAGCACGAATCGATTTGAAAAACGGTAATCAACCCCAGCACTTAAACTGTCAGAATCAAAACCAAAACCATCATTTATTTCATCGGCATAATCATAATCACCAGAGGATAAACTGCCGTTGATGAAAAATCCCCAAGGAGAAACAAAGCTTTCTGCACCATCGCCTTGATAGGCCAACATCGACATCGGGAGTGATTCACGGCTGTTCCTGAGCTCCAAATCCGCCACTGAAAAGCCACTGACGCCAGCTCGCAATTGCGCCATCCTCTGACCGATGTTTGAGAGTTGTGAAGCCACCAATTGGGTTGAGTTCCTGGCTTGGTGTACCACATTTCTGGGTCGCATCCAACTGAGGACTCGGGTCAAGGTTTCAACATCACCCAGTTCGGCCTGTTGTAAAAGGTCATCACACAAACCACCCAAACCGTTGTGTAAATTGTCACCAGAACAATACGCAGCCAGCACTTGAGCCGCCCGCAAAAACCGCGCTCGGCGATTTTCTGGCATGTTGTTTAACATGGATGAAGCATAGTCATCTACACCCGGCAATGGACTCACTTGAAAAACAATCATTCTGCCGTTGTTGGATGGGTTTGCATCAGGGGTGTTTGATGTCACTTCAGCGGCCAAAATCAAATCGTCTGGCTCTGCTTGTTGTTCCAGTTGGACCCGCACCAAAATGACTTTCTCAGCACCGGCAGCAAAATCGCCCACGTTTTGGCACCTGATTTGACCGTTTTCGACCGAGATTTGACAAGGCCCCGGCGCGGTGGTGGTGATGCCGCTGAAAGCCCCTTGGGTCACATCGACATCAAGCCGAATCCCGGCGGCGGTATCAGGTCCTTGGTTGCGAACGGTGATCTCCATCTTGGCCAAATCACCAGTAATGATTCTGGATTGGAATAACCTGACATCGACACTGATGTCGGCCTCACGGGCCATCACTTGAACGGAAAGCGCCGATAATATCAGCAAAATAATTGTTTTCATCATAATCCCTGCTTTTCTTATTATTCTTTCGTTAATCGCCAGAATTGTCAAATGTTGGATTAAAAATCTTAAACTAAGGCCAAGGTGGCATTGCAGCCATGCGTCACAGCGCTTAATATGAGGGCTTTAAAAGCCAACTTAATATCAGCGATGAAAGATAAAAGCCAACTGGTGCAATACCGCAACTCGGTGCTGAATAAATACCAAATTTACAACAGT
This sequence comes from Marinicella litoralis, assembly GCF_002591915.1. GTDB lineage: Bacteria > Pseudomonadota > Gammaproteobacteria > Xanthomonadales > Marinicellaceae > Marinicella > Marinicella litoralis. The sequence goes on from NZ_NIHB01000001.1 coordinate 275,890, forward strand.
TTGTTTTTGAATTTACCGTTCGATGCGGTGTATAAAACCGGTGTGTTGTTACCGTTGTTAACCCATGCTTGTGTTCAGGGTTATCAAGAACAACAAAGCCCGTATGCAATCATCAGTGGATTTTTTGCCAAACAAGAAAGTCTGGACACCGAAGAGAAACAAATCAGCGCCTTGTTCAAGTTCATCCAATACATCGAAAGACAAATTGTGCTGTTTGATTCAATCGAAGAAGCGGGCTATGAAATCAACCATGACTTGAATGGCAAGGGCAGCGTTCCTTATTTAGCCAACCAAGCTGAACACCTGAACCAAACGGCTGCGTTGCGCCAGGTGTTACAAAGTTATCGAGTCAGGGTGGTATTAACCGCCCATCCCACGCAGTTTTATCCAGGGCCGGTGTTGGGCATCATGACCGATTTGAGCGAAGCGATCAAAACCAATGACCTGGTGATGATTGAACAGTTGTTACAACAACTCGGCAAAACGCCGTTGTTCAGTAAAAGTAAACCCACGCCATTTGATGAAGCGGTGAGTTTGATTTGGTATTTGGAAAATGTGTTTTACAACACGGTTAAGCACACCTTGCGACGCATCCAATCACAGGTGTTTGCTGACCAAGCGATGCCCGATAACACCTTCATCGAATTGGGTTTTTGGCCAGGCGGTGATCGAGATGGTAACCCCTTTGTTGATTCAGCCACCACCATCAAAGTGGCAGACCGCTTACATCGCAGCATCCTCAAATGTTACTACCGAGATGTCAGGGCGTTAAAAAAGCGGCTGACTTTTGAGGGTGTGGATGAAATGATTGAACGCCTAGAACAACAACTGTATCAAGCGGCGTACATGACCCATGAAAAAAACCAGCTAAGCCAAAAGCGATTGTTGGAGGCTTTGACTGAAATTCATCAAGAGGTTAAAAATAAGCACCACAGTTTGTTTATTGACTTGGTACAGGATTTGATCAATCAGGTGAAGTGTTTTGGCTTGTACTTTGCCACCTTAGACATTCGTCAGGACTCAAGGGTTCACCACCAAGTGATGATTGAAATGGCCACTGAAACCGCGATGTTAGATGTTCATTATGCCGATTTAACCGCCGCACAACAAATGGCCGCATTGAACCACATCAAAGGGCCGGTGGAAGCATCTGACTTGTCGTCAACGCTGGCCCAAGATACATTGAACAGTGTACTGGCGATCGAAAAAATTCAAAAAACCAATGGTGAGTTTGGCGCCAATCGCTACATCATCAGCAACTGTCAATCGGCCTTGAACGTGATGGAAGTGTTGGCCTTTTTTCAACTGGCAGGTTGGTCAGCGCCGACGGTGACCGTTGATATCGTGCCTTTGTTTGAAACCATCGATGATTTGATGGCGGCACCTGAAATCATGGCATCCCTGTATCAAAACCCCAAATACCAGCAGCATTTATCGCTGCGCAAGCAACAACAAACCATCATGCTGGGATTTTCCGATGGCACCAAAGACGGTGGTTATTTGGCGGCCAATTGGTCCATTTTAACCGCCAAAGAAAAGCTGACCGCAGTGTCCCGAAAACACGGTGTTGCTGTGGTCTTTTTCGATGGTCGGGGCGGACCACCAGCCAGGGGCGGTGGAGAAACCCATAAATTTTATGCATCACAAAGTCCTGACATCGCCAACCACGCGACCCAATTAACGGTCCAAGGCCAAACCATTTCATCTAATTTTGGCAACACCCAGTCAGCCCAATACAACCTCGAACAATTATTGAGTGCCGGCTTGTCCAGTGCCATTTTTCCACAAGGAAAGGGTTGGGATGACGACAGCAAGCAGCTGCTAGGACGGCTGTCTGAACTGAGTTTGGAAAAATACAGTGGCTTCAAACAACACCCTAAATTCATTCCCTATTTAGAAAAAATCAGTACTTTAAAATACTATGGCATGACCAACATCGGCAGCCGACCCAGCAAAAGATCAGCCGGCAAAGGCCTGGTGTTCGAAGACCTGAGGGCGATTCCTTTTGTCGGTGCTTGGAGCCAGTTGAAACAAAATGTCTTGGGTTATTATGGCGTAGGAACGGCCTGTGAAACCCTCAGCCAAGACGGATTACAACAGCCGTTACAAACCCTGTACCAACAATCCGGGTATTTCAAAGCATTGATCGATAACAGCATGATGTCCATTTGTAAGTCATTCATGCCATTAACCGCCTATTTACAACAAGACCCAGAATTCGGCGGATTTTGGGACAACATCAACGACGAATTCAAACTGGCCAACAAGCACCTCAAGTCAATCGCAGAAGTAGACACCCTGCTGCTGGACCAACCCCTGCGAAAAGAATCGATTCGAGTGCGTGAATCCATCGTCTTACCCTTGTTAACCATTCAACAATATTGTTTACAAAAAATGGGTCAGTTAGCGCGTCAAGAACAGCCAGATAAAGCCTTAATGGCCACCTATGAAAAGTTGGTCACCCGCTCCTTGTACGGCAACATCAATGCAGCAAGAAATGCGGTGTAATGAATAGGCGTTGTTGAGTTATTTACGGGGACAGCCAGAGTGATAATCAGGAAAATGTGCACGTTTACCCTGTAATAGACGTCAATCAACGCATTGATGCACAACTATCCGCCCATTTCCTGATAATCATGCAGTCGAAAAATCCCTTCAAAGTAAGAAATCAATGACTTACAATGAAATCTTTAAAAAAAGCGTGCACGTATTTAAGCCAATACCTTGTTAGATGGCACTGATGCACTATTAATAAATTGTTAGCTTTCAAAGAAGATATCGGAGAAATATGAATAATTTAAAATATATATTGCTTGTATTGACTTTATCTATCTCAGGCCAAGCCGCTTCAGGCAATGAAATAACCAATCATGAAGCTGCAGGAAATCTGGAATCCCCAAAGCCATCTGGCTGCGTTCAAATCAGCAACCTTACTAGTCAACAAAATCCAGTCGATATTTTTACTGGATTAAATCGTTGCTTAGCCCATGACGATTACCAAAAAGCAGCAAGCTTATATTTGGTTGGCATGAGTTACGGATATTACGACACCAAGCGAGTTTCTGATAGAACTGCACATCAAGCTATTAGCGTTCTTCGAATGAACGCTTTTAGTTCAGTATCTGGTGAGCATTTAACCTTGTTGCAGGCCGAAGTAACCAAGCTAACATCGAACAATAGTGAAATATGCGAAAGCATCAATAAGCTAGGTGTGCCAGCTTACAAGCCAACTTATATGATCCAGCATGGCATGGGAGCATTTACAGGTCAAAGTACTAAAGACGGATTAGTTGAAAACTTCGATTCACAACAAGCATGGAAAGATACCTTATCAAAAATCGTAAAGTGTGTTTAAAGCTAACAAAAAAAGGCATCGGACGTCTGCTGCGCAGCCGCTCAATGCTTTAGACGTTATAGGCACCCCATAAAAGCCATAGCAATGGCATCACGTCTTCTTTGTTCCAAACTGGCAAAAGCCAATTTAAATGAATGGTACAGTCAGGAAACTATCGAATCAGAGCAAATGCCGCACTTCAGGTAAATACTTCTCAAATGAGCCGGTGTTGAACACCACCACTTGGTCTTTGGGCTTGATCATGTTCATGTCAATCAGCGGTTTGAGTGCAGCCAAACACGCGGCGCCTTCGGGACAAACCCACCAGTGTTTGTCTTGCCAAATTTCTGACAGGTGCTTGGCAATGTCCGCTTCGCTGATCGCAATTGAGGTGCCGCCACTTTGCCGCACGATGTCCACCACTTTAAAATGCCCCACCCCGCCAGCGACATTCAAACCAACGGCCAAGGTTTCACCGGCCGGTGTAGGTTCTGGCTCAAACAAGTCCTTATCAATGGCGTTTTTAACCGGTGGGGTGGCGGCCGATTGAACCGCGATGATTTTCGGTCTTTGGCTGTCGATCATTCCCATGGCTTCCAATTCATCAAAGGCTTTCCACATGCCTAAAATCCCAGTTCCGCCGCCGGTTGGGTACAAAATCACATTGGGTAAAGCCCATTGTTCAGACAGCCGATTGGGTTCGGCCAGTTCCAGCCCCATGGTTTTTTTGCCTTCGATGCGCCAGCCCGGTTCTTGGAAGGTGGCGACATTGAAATACCCTTGGGGCAGGTATTTTTCTTTCATCAATAGGCCGGCTTCTTTGATGGTGCCTTTGATCATTTCAAGTTTGATGTCTGGGTTGTGAAAGGCCAAAGCAGCCACATTACCCTGAATCGGTGCAGGCGTGTCATCGGGCATGATCACCACCGCGCCAATGCCCATTTCATTGGCATAAAAAGCCAGTGAATCACCGGCGTTTCCTTGGGTGGGGACGGCCAGTTTTGCTACACCAAAATGCTTGGCCATGTTGATGACTACCGCCATGCCACGGTCTTTGAAGCTCAATGTGGGGTTTTGTCCAAAGTCTTTGTGGCCTTTGCCTTCATCTTTGATGAACAACTGAAAACCGTGCTTTTTGGCCAGTGCATGGGATGAATGATCTAACAAGGGTGTGTAGCCTTCGCCATGGGAGGTAAAGCCCGAGGCCATCGGTAACAAACCGGCAAAACGCCACAGGTCTTTTCTTTCAGGGTGGTACCACTGTGTGGCTTGGATGCCAGTGGTGTCATAGACTGCCTGCACTGGCCTTTGGTCATGCGGACACAGGTTTATCAGGTGGTCTTTGGGGTATTGGGCACCACAAAAGGTACAAGCCAAGTGGGAAAAATGCGGGTTCAATTCAGTCATGGTTAAAGTTCAATTCCAAGGGTTATTCAAGGGTTATTCAAGGGTTAAATCCAGGCCAATGGCAGCCGCCATTTGTTGTACCTCGTTATGGGTATGGTGGAAGCTGGCTTGTTGTTCATCAAGCAACAAGGCTTGGGTTATTTTTGCATGGGCCAATTGAATGGCGGCCTGTTGTTGTGTGGCAGTTTGGCTGTTTTGCGCTTGGATGATTAAGCCATTGGCCCAAGCTTGCAGGCTGTACGGGTTGTTTGGATTGGCTTCGATGGCCTGTTGGAAGCTTGCATTGGCTTTGGAGTAATCTTGGTCAGTGTCATAGGCTTGGAGCGTCAACAGACTGGCCTGGCTGAGCATGATGTGGTAATCAGTGGTGTTGATGGCCAGCGCTTGGGCGATATAATCGGCGGCCAGTTCCAGGTGGTTATGGGTTGTTTGTTGGTTACGGCGCTGGTATTCAGCCATCAATAAGTGGGTGTTGGCTAAGTTGATGATTTGATTGGGGTCGTTGTTCAGTCGGTTTTCAGCCGGGTTTAAAAAAGCCAATAATTTTTCAGCCATTGGCATGATATTGTGCCCTTGTTCGAACTGATGTCGCAGTTGGACCCAATACACTTGTGCCATGTTATTGACCAAACCCCATTGTTCACTGACCATCAACCCAGGCAGCAACATGGTTTGATCGAACAGGGTTTGGGCCTGTTGGATGGTGTCTGATGGGTCGGTGTTTTGTCGGGTTTTTTCGTGCGCGTATTGGGCCAAAACATACAGCATGTCACTGACCACATAGGGTTGGTATTCGGTGTCCAGTTTCAGCAAGTTGTTGAACAGCTCCAATGATTGTTCAATCACTGGCTGGGCAGGTGCTCCGGTGAGTATCAATTGTTTGGCTTGCATGGCCAAAATCAAAGCCTGGGTCCAAGAACCACTGAATAAGTTTTCCAAAGTGCTGGCTTGTTGGTTCCAATGTTTGGCTCGTGCCAATGACGGGTTGGCATCGATGCCATAATCAACTTCCCACTGGGCTTTCATCAGGTATATTCTGGACAAAAGTTGTTTGGGGTAGTTGTTATTGGGCTGCACCTTCAAGGCATTTTCGCAGGCCATTATGCTTTGTGCTGCAAAGTCTTCAACCTGGGTGCCACTGCGATGGATGCCATCGGTCATCAGGTCTAAACTGACGCGACACAAATCGGCATAGGTCGGTGGAAAACTGCGGGCCATTTGGTTAGACAATTGATAGGTTGCTGCAGTCATTAAGGCATATTGTTTGGCCAGTTCCCATTCGCCATTTTCCCTGGCTCGAGTCATCAAGGCCGATAATATCAAAGCTTTGAGGTTGACTGCTTTTTTATTCCAACTGGCCGTGGAGAGTAGTTGATTGACCGCGGTTAAACCTGCTTCCAGGGATTCGGTTTGTGACAACACAAAAGCCTGGAACAGAGGGTCTGCTTGCCCTGCTTCCAGCTGGCTTTTTTCGATGTATGCCAAGGCAGGGTTTAAGTACTGGGCTTTGAAATCGGCGTCATTCATGGTTTGTTCTAAGCCATGTTGTTCTGAGTATTCGGTGGCTTTTTCAATGAACAACATGGTCCAAGCATCGGCCAAAAGTGGGCTTTCTGCCTGTCCGGCGATTAACATCGGTATGGCGTCTTGGTAATACTCGCCACGCAGCAAGATGATTCCCAGCAGCCGGCTCTTTTCTGTTTCAGTCAGCAGTTGGTCTTGTAAAACGGTTTTGTACAACTGGTCCCCTTGTTGGACCACGCTGTTGATTTCCTCGTCCACGGGGTGGATGGGTAACACATAGATTTGTTCGGCTTGTTTGACCAATTCATTGATTTGGTTTTCATATTTTTTGACTGTTTCATTGCGCTGGGCTTGCTCATCCATGTGCATCCATTGCCACCACAACAAGCACAACAACACCAGTGCTGCCAATAAGGTGGCGGTAATCAGGGTCTTTTTGCGCTTCAGCTTGGGTGCATTGATGATGGCATTGAATTTTTCAGCCGTGGCTGCCGCGGTCGGTCGTTGTTGCGGATTCAGTTGAGTCAGTTCATCGATCAGTTGGGTCAGCGGTTCAGCCAATCCACTGGGCGCCACGCGCTTACCTTGTTGTACATCCGTCAACAGTTGGTCGGTTTCCATGACTTGATAAGCGGCCTGGTGGCTGAATACTTCTTGGGCAATGATTCCCAAGGCATACAGGTCACTGGCGGTATCAATGTTTTTTCCTTGGGCTTGTTCTGGACTCATGTATCGTATGGTGCCGACCAATGAACCTTGTTGGGTCAGGCCGCTGCTGACCTCGGTTGCCGCTTCTTTTTGGCTGGTGCTGGGTTGGGACAATGACTGGGCAATGCCAAAATCCAAAACCTTTAACTGGCCTGCTGCGGAGATCATGATGTTGTCGGGTTTTAAATCACGGTGTACGATGCCATGTTCATGCGCCACTGCCAGTGCAGCGGCCAAATCTCCCATGGCCAGCAGTTTTTGTTGTTCTGTTAAAGGCGTCTGATACAACGGTTTTCCTTTGATGTATTCCAGCACCAGAAAATCACCTTCCGGTGTTTCTAAGTAATCGTACAATTGACAAATCGAAGGGTGGTTAATCTTCGACAGGATTTGTGCTTCACGAACAAAGCGTTGTTGTGTCGAGGGGTTCTTAAGGTGTTCTGGTCGAATGGATTTAACCGCCACCTGGCGTTCCAGTTTCTCATCAAAGCCCAAATAAACCGACCCCATGCCACCCTGCCCCAGTAATTTGATGATGCGAATGCGATTGATCAGCGCACCGGGGCTTATGGCCTCGGCTTGGTCGGTGCCTACTGTTGTGCTTGTTTGCTGTTGTTTTAAAAAGGCCTCGCATTGGGCTTCATCAGCCAACAAAGTTTCCACCTGGCTCTTGAGCTCGCGGTCATTGATTTGTTCAAGCAACACCGTTCGTTCCTGGGTGTTAAGCCCCAGGGCTTGGTTTAACAATGTTTTGGTTTCTTCTGGTTTCTTCAACGCCCTGACCGGTTGCAACAGGTTTGGATATGTGATTTATTATACCCAACACCGGTGGCGTTTAACCAGCCACAAAAAAAGCCCCACCGAAGTGAGGCTTTTGGGATCGTTGGTTTGCAAGGGTGATCAATCGAATTGATTCATCGTGTTGTCCTCACCTGAAGCTTTTAAAGCGGCATCGCCAGAAAAGTATTCCTTGTGGTCATCGCCGATGTTGGATCCGGCCATGTCTTGGTGTTTTACACAGGCCAGGCCTTCACGAATTTCTTTTCTTTGTACGCCGGTCACATAAGCCAACATGCCTTGTTCACCAAAATAACCTTTGGCCAACTGGTCGGTGGCAAGCGCGGTGGTGTGATAAGTCGGTAAGGTAATTAAGTGATGGAAAATACCGGCTTGTTGAGCGCCATCTTGCTGGAATGATTGAATCATTTGATCGGCTTTTTTCCCCAGTTCAGTGTCATCGTATTTAACATTCATCAGGGCAGGTCGGTCATAAGCAGAAACGTCGACACCGTCGGCTTTCATTAAGTCGTAGGCTTGTTGTCTGAAGTTCAGCGTCCAGTTGAATGATGGGGAGTTGTTGTAGACCAGTTTGGCATTGGGGATGGTTTGACGAATGCGTTTGACCATGCCACCAATTTGGCCCACATGAGGCGTTGCGGTTTCAATCCACAACAAATCAGCGCCATTTTGTAAACTGGTGATGCTGTCTAACACGCAGCGGTCTTCGCCAGTGCCTGGTTTGAATTGGAACAAACCACTGGCCAACCTTTTCGGTTTGACCAACTTGCCATTTTGTTTGATCACCACATCACCATTGTTTAAATCATCAAGGGCAATTTCATCACAGTCTAAGTACGCATTGTATTGGTCGCCCAAGTCCCCTGGTTGGGTGGTAACGGCAATTTGTTTGGTTAAGCCAGCGCCCAATGAATCGGTTCTGGCAACAATCACGCCATCATCCACACCCAACTCAAGGAAGGCATACCGAACGGCACGGATCTTGGCCAAAAAGTCAGCATGAGGTACGGTGACTTTACCGTCTTGGTGGCCACATTGTTTTTCATCGGAAACTTGGTTTTCAATTTGAATCGCACAAGCACCGGCTTCAATCATTTTTTTCGCCAACAAATAAGTGGCTTCTTCGTTACCAAATCCGGCATCGATGTCGGCAATGATTGGCACCACATGGGTTTGGTAGTTATCAATGCTGTCTTGTAAGCGTTGGGTGTTGACTTCATCGCCGGCGGCTTTGGCTGCATCCAACTCTTTGAACAAGCTGCGTAATTCACGGGCGTCGGCCTGCTTCAAAAAATCATACAGTTCTTTGATTAAGGCAGGAACACTGGTTTTTTCATGCATCGATTGATCGGGCAAAGGACCAAACTCAGAGCGCAAAGCAGCAATCATCCAACCTGAAAGGTAGAGGTATCTTTTGGCTGTGGTACCGTGGTGTTTTTTCACTGCAATCATTTTTTGCTGGCCAATGAAACCATGCCAACATCCCAGGGATTGGGTGTAGTTGGATGAGTCAAGGTCATAGTCCTTCATGTCTTGGCGCATGATGGCTGCGGTATATTTGGCGATGTCTAAACCGGTTTTAAACCGATTTTGTAACTTCATTCGAGCCACAAATTCAGGGTTAATGGCAGCCCAAGGTGTTTGGTTTTCTTTGATGAGGCCATCTGCTGATTTCACTTCTGTTTGGTAGTTTGACATATAAAAAGTCCTGATTGTTGTTAGTCGGATTGACAGCTAAAATAATTAAAGTCATTGGTTACGGCTAAAATCAAACAAACGTTTGAATAACACGTTCCTGCATAATAGAAGCATTTTTGTTACTTTTAAACACTTTTTTGCCACTTTTAACTGACTTAATTTATTTTGTTGTATTTGGACAGAAAATCCAAGAATTAGAGTTTTTATTCTAAAAAGCTGTTATAAGATAAAAAGGTTTCGTCTCAATACTTTCTTCAAACAGGACCCAAAATGATTCATTACGCCGAAAAAGCAAACCTTAAAGTTGACCCCATTTTGGCTGCGTTCATCGACCAAGAAGTTTTGCCTGAAACAGGTATCAGCAGTGAACAGTTTTGGCAATCAATGGCTGACATCATCGATGAATTGGCTCCGGTAAATAAACAACTACTGGAAAAAAGAGTCAGTCTACAAAACAACATTGACCAATGGCTGGTTAAGCATCGAAATAATTTCAATCACCCAGCCTATGTGAAACACCTCAAAGACATTGGGTATTTGGTAGAAGTTGGTGACGACTTTAAAATCAACACCAAAAATGTGGATGCTGAAATTGCGCTTCAAGCGGGCCCACAATTGGTGGTGCCTACCTCAAATGCACGGTTTGCGTTGAATGCCACCAATGCCCGTTGGGGCAGTTTGTATGATGCGCTGTATGGCACCGATGTGATTGCAGAAGAAGGTGGCGCAGAAAAAACGGCAGGCTATAACCCAATCAGGGGACAGGCAGTGATTGCTTATGCCCGTGATTTTCTGGACCAACATTTTGCCCTAAAACAGGGCAGTCACCATCAGGCCACAGCCTATACAATCCAACAAGGTCAATTGTCGGTGGCCTTGGAAAATGGTGTAACAACGACATTGAAAAAACCAGCTCAATGCCGAGCTTACAATGGCAGCAGTGCGCAGCCCTCGCAGGTTCTGCTTAACAACAATGACCTGCATGTCATCATTGAAATAGATGCCAACTCGCCAGTGGGCCAAACCGATAAAGCGGGCGTTAAAGACTTGACCATGGAAGCGGCGGTTACCACCATTCAAGATTTCGAAGATTCTGTGGCCGCTGTGGATGGCGAGGACAAAGTCACTGTATACCGCAACTGGCTGGGTCTAATGCGTGGTGACTTGAGCGATACTTTTACTAAATCCGGACGCCAAGTGACCCGTGTGGCCGCCGCAGACAAAGTGTTTAAATCCTTAGATGGCGGTGCGCTTAAACTGCATGGTCGCAGCTTGTTGTTTTGTCGCAATGTGGGCCATTTGATGACCAACCCAGCGATCATAGACTCACGGGGTGAGGAAATTCCAGAAGGCATCATGGATGCGATGGTCAGTGTGCTGATCGCGATGCATGATTTACAAGGTTTGGGGCCGTTGCGCAATTCAAGAACCGGCAGCGTTTATATTGTGAAGCCGAAAATGCATGGGCCTGAAGAAGCGGCTTTTGCCAATACATTGTTTGATCGGGTTGAAGATGAATTGGGCCTGGATCGCCACACCATCAAAATTGGCGTGATGGATGAAGAACGCCGCACCACAGTCAATTTAAAAGCCTGTATCAGACAAGTGAAAGACCGCATCGTGTTCATCAACACCGGGTTTTTGGATCGCACCGGTGATGAAATCCACACCAGCATGTTGTTGGGTCCGATGGCCCCCAAAGCTGAAATCAAAACCATGCCATGGATCAAAGCCTATGAAGATTGGAATGTGGATACTGGTTTGGCTTGTGGCTTCACCGGACAGGCACAAATCGGTAAAGGCATGTGGGCGATGCCAGATGAGATGGCCAAAATGATGCAAACTAAAACAGAACACCCAAAAGCGGGGGCCAACTGTGCTTGGGTGCCATCGCCCAATGGTGCCACCTTACATGCCATGCATTACCACCAAATCAATGTGTTTGAGGTACAACAACAATTGTTATCCAGACCAAAGGCAGACATCAATGACATCCTGAGCATTCCCTTGTGCGCCGACCCTGCAGCCCTAACGGCCGAACAAATTCAACATGAGCTGGACAACAATGCCCAAGGAATCCTTGGCTATGTGGTGCGCTGGATTGACCAGGGTGTCGGTTGTTCCAAGGTGCCGGACATCAACCACATCGGCTTGATGGAAGACCGAGCCACTTTACGCATTTCCAGTCAGCACATTTGTAATTGGCTGGCGCACGGTTTGTGTAGCGAACCACAAGTCAACGACACCTTCGCCCGCATGGCCAAAGTGGTCGATCAACAAAATGCCCATGACAGCAGCTATCAAAACATGGCAGATGATTTGACCAACAACACCGCCTACCAAGCGGCTTTGGATCTGGTGTTTATGGGTAAAGAACAACCTTCCGGATACACCGAACCCTTGTTGCATGCGTATCGAATGCGATTAAAAAATGGTCCTGCTGAGTGAGAGCTAGAACCGAGGCAGAACAGCGATTCACGGGCTTCATGATTTAGCGCCGCTATTTCCAAACAAACCACCATCGGATTAAAATGGAATAAAAAACACAGGCTTTAAATTAATTTGCAGTGTTGCAATACTGAAGACCAAATCCATTTTCTCTTGATTTACGAATACAGAAAATGTCTTTTTATATGGTTCATTAAGTACAAATGTTGGCAAGCCTATGGTTTTGGGCTTACAATTATCTAATACTTCATTCAACAATTGGGGCGTTGTCACCAAGACAGTATTTAGAGTACCTCCAAAAAATTAGTGTGTTGAATTCATGATAAATGGAAGGATGACATTGATTTTGTTGGCGTTTGACAAGCTTATTGTTATTTCTAGGCAACGCAAAGAACTGATTTTAAGCTGAAGTTATGGTTATTAATAGTAGCTTGTTTGATATGACAATTCACCAAAAATGAAAAAGTTCAAGTCATTACATTCACTGTGTCTGGTTTTGATATTGAGTGTTGCCGCATCATCGGACTTCGATGAAGTGGGATTACCGCTCATCACGCATTTCAATCAAGAAGACTATAAAGCACATCATGCCAATTGGGACATCCACCAAGCAAACAATGGCTTGATCTATATTGCCAACGGCAATGGAATATTGGTGTTTGATGGAGAGGAGTTTACACACCACTACTCACCAAATAAAACCGGAGTCCGTGACATCGACTTAGTGGGTGATAAGGTCTATCTGGGAACCTTAAACAACATCGGATTTTTCCAACCTGCTGCCAACGGAGTGTTGGTTTACCAGTCATTAAACCCATACTTGGCCCCAGAAAATCTGCCATTTGGGGAAATCTATTCTGTGGTTGCCTTTGCCGACAAGGTGGTGTTCAAAGCCATGGCTTATTATTTCATTTGGGATGGTGAGACCTTAACCACCGTACCAGATGACTCCAACAGTTATACCAAAACCATCCCTGTTAATGACCGCCTTTATACCAAACTGTTGAACGATGAACATGTGTATGAACTGGACTTTAATTCAGAGAAACTGTTAAAAGACACACCCTGGAGGTTACCTCTAAAGTCTCAAGTCAAAGGTATTGAGTTAAATGCTGAAAATGAACTTATATTTTTCACAGCACACCATGGTATTTATAAACAACATGGCGATGAATTGCTCAAGGTACAAGACCAGCTGAATGAGCCGGTTTTTATTTATGATGTCACCAAGTCAAAAAAAGGCCTGTTTTATGTTGCTACCATCAATGGTGGGTTGTTTATCTTATCCAATGACTTAGAAGTTTTAAAAAATTATAAAGACATCCATGGACTTAAAATCAGTCAAGTAAGCGGTGTCTTGCAGGATCAACAAAATAACATTTGGACCGTTGGTTACAATGGACTAAACGTAATGCGCCCACCAGATGAAATCAGCACTTTTGCCAAGGCGAATAACATGTATGCATTCGGGTTTGCTGATATACAAGGTGAGCCAAGCTTCTTGGGTAAGAGGGTGTTGCAGTTACATGCAGATGAAGAAAACCCTTTATACCCACCCTCTTTTCAGCCCATTGGCGAGATTGAGGGGGTGCGTGACAGTTTGGACTTTCAAGACCGGACTTTTCTTTGCACCAACAATGGGCTGTACCTGATTAAAGTTGAAAACCACAGAATCACCGAAAAGCAGTTGGTTTTCGATGAAAGTAAATATATTTTTGACATCGCTATATCGGATGACTCAAAGCATGTGTTTGTTTCTACCAATTTGGGGGTTTATCAAATTCAAGAAATAAGCAATGAATGGCACAGTGAAGCGATTCAAGGATTGGCATTTGAATTGAATAACATTGAAGTTGAAAACAACAAGGCTTTGTGGGTAGGCAGTCGAACAGGAGAGCTATTCAGGCTGGCTTTAGATGGAATCAACACCCCCACCCAATCGCTGATGAAGTTTACAGAAAAAGACGGCTTAAGCACTGACCTGGTGATACCCTTTAAATTATCCAGTGGTTTGGTTTTTGGTACCCGTGATGGCACCATGCGATACTTTGAAGAGGATAATAAACTGTTGCTTGATGAGCGATTGCCAGACATTTTACGACGCCAAAACATGGCCGTGGAAATGTTGTACGAAGACCAAAACCAATACATTTGGTACACCACTGATGAACAGCAGGGGTACATCAATAAAACAGCAAACAAGTGGCAGCATAACACGGTATTGTTTAATTATTTTCCTCCCCGGTTTAACAGAAATTACCTCAGTGTGAAGGACCATATACTTTGGTTCATGCAAACGGGTGGTGACATTTTTCGCATGGACGTCAATGCCACGAAAAAACTGCCTGATGTGGCACCTTTGTATATCCGCGAGTTGATAAACAGCAATACCGGTAATACCATACAAGCAGGGGTTGTCACCGACATCAAAACGCCCATTGATTTTTCATCAAACTCGATTCGAATTAAATATGCATTGGCTGACTATGCCACGCCACATCGAGCCATGTATAGGACCAAACTCAACGGGACACAAAATTCACAGTGGAGTGCTTGGTCAAATGAAACTTATAAAGACTTCACCGAACTCAGGGGCAAGGATTACAGGTTGGAGGTACAAGCCAAGGATGTATTTGGTCGCATTACACCCAGCACAGATTTGGCTTTCACCGTCCTACCTCCTGTTTATTTAAGCAAGACTGCATTGGTAGCCTATGTTGTATTGGGTCTGTTGTTTCTGTGGTTGGCGACCTGGGCAGTGATAAAAAGCAGGACCAAAAAACTCAAAATGGAAAACCAGCGGCTCGATGAGCTGGTGAAAAACAAAACCCAGTTTTTGCACAGTAAAGCCATGGACTTGGAATTGTTGCACAAAGCCAAAGATCGGTTCATGACCGACTTTTCACATGAATTAAGAACCCCTTTGTCTTTGATCATGGCACCAATAGAACAAGTCAAATCCAAACAACCCCACCACATGCTCGATGTGGCCATGAAAAATGCAGAAAAGCTCAGGGGTCAAATCAATCGCATCTTTGACTTACAACACCTCAATGATCCTGTAATCAAACTAAAGCAAACACATCTTGACCTCGTTGTTATCACTGCTCAGGTGGTTGACGAGTTTCAAGCATGGGCCACAAAACACCAACAAACATTGACGTTCGAGTGCCCAACCCAGTCGCACATGACCTTGTTTGACAAAGAAAAAATACAGGCAGTGCTGAGCAACCTCATCAGCAATGCCATCAAGTACAGTGGTGTCGGTTCACACATCTGGGTTGACATAGAATCCAAGGGATCAACAATTCAAGTGAATGTGATTGATGATGGCCCGGGCATTTCGTTGGCAAAAAAAGACCAAGTGTTCGAACGTTTTGTCACAGATGATAGCCTCAACACCTCCCAAATACCAGGGGTGGGAGTTGGGCTGGCTTATGCCAAAGAAATCATTGCCTCACATGACGGCCAGTTGTGTTTGGTTGAGTCGATTAAAGGTGCGCACTTTCAATTTGAAATTCCGCTGATCAGCCAGCCTGAAGAGATCACTTGGATCAACTCCAACGAACAAGTAGTCACCAAAGATTCTGATGACCATCCTGTATTGATGGTGGTTGAAGACAACGAAGAACTTCGAGAGGTGTTGGTTAAAATCTTGTCTGAGGCATTTGTGGTTTATGAGTTTTCTTCGGCTGATGCAGCGCTTCAGCAAGTCGAAAATGTGTTACCGGATGCCATCATCAGTGATGTGATGATGCCAGGAACCGATGGCGTGGCATTTACCCGTATTCTCAGGAAAATAAAAACCCTGCAAACCACACCAGTGATTTTATTGACTGCAAAAGTCGCCCAAAAGGACATCCAACAGGGTCTTGAAGCAGGTGCCACAGACTATATGGTTAAACCCTTCAGCCCCAGAGAGTTGTTTTTAAGGGTCAGCAATCACATCCAAGCCGTGCACGCCATTCGTGAGCAGTTGCAACCAGCAAACAATCAAGTTGAAGCACGTTCTCCTTTTTTGGCCGAACTCAATAAAGTCATTTTAGCAACCATTCGGGAAGGTCGCCTTTCTACTGAACAACTTGCAATGAAGATGGCCATGGATCGAACCACCCTATTCCGAAAAATCAAAAAGGCGGCTGATTGTCCACCCTCACAGTACTTGATCCAGTTTCGCTTAAACATTGCCAAAAGCTTGTTAGAGCAACAACAAAACAGCATCAGTGAAGTGGCCTATGCTTGTGGTTTTGAGAGTTTGTCTTATTTTTCGACTTGTTTCAAAAAACACTTTCATGTGACGCCTTCTCAATACATTGATGCGGCCGTAAGTAGTTAAATACCAATAGTAAGCAGAGTCACTTTATTGCTGTGACGTCCTCAGGTGTCAACACCTGCTTGTGTTTTATTATTCTGACCTTAACCACACATTTACTTGCTGCTAAACCATGGGTTGCAACAAAATTTAAAGCATTTGCAACACCAACAAAAACAAATTAAGCAAAATCTTTTTAACATGGAAGCTCTGAAAACAAACGGGGTAAGTCATGAAAAGATTTTTATTGATAACAGCTTTAGTCAGCTATTCATTGGGTTGGGCATCAGAGCCCAAATCTGCTGAGAACAACCAATTAATTTTGGGTAGTGGGTTGGTTAACATCAGCTTTCCCAATCATGCTCAAATAGAAAATAACATCCGCAGTAGTTGTGCACTGGGTACGCCGGCCATATCAGTTCCAGTGGTCTGCCAACAGTTTGGTTCGTTCACCTTCAATTTTGGTAAAGACAAAATCACCAAACTCGGATTGAAAGATATTTTGATGTCTGGGATCGACCCTTTTGGTTTGTTCAATAACCGAGAAAGTTTAAAAAAACGCATTCTGGTAGGCACTGGTCTGATGATTGCAGGGGCATCCATTGTGGCGACATGTCCGCCCATCCCTGTTGAGGAAGGCTGGTCAGAATTGAGTTATTTTGAACGGATTGATCGGGCCCAGGCTTTTGGTTATGTGCCACCTGACATTCATTTGCTCGCTCATGATGTTGATGTCCCAACCGATCCCAATTCTTGTACCAAAACGTTGGACTTGGCCATTGATAATAACACCCATACGGTCAATAATTTTGGTGATTTTGATGCCAGGGAATTTGCATATACCACACCGTTTGGGTCTTATCCATCAGCGACGACGAAGCTGGCGGTTGCCAGTCCTGCATTGGTGAACTGCTTGTCTTCATTGACCGACTTGATTGATATTTCAACCAACGTTTCTTTCAATGTTCAACAAGTGGATTTAGATTTCGTACCGAACATCACATTAGATGATATTCTCGATGGATTGGACGATAAAATCATTGCTGCAGTAGGTTTTTCAGATTTTGAACTTGTGGCATTACAACAATTCAATGGCTGGAAAAACAACTACAGAAGCAATTACCCAGGCTACTGTAACAATGACACATGCCAGTTTGAGCATGGCGTCAATCGAGTGGTTTTTGATGCCGACATCAACCCTGCCAGTTGGGGAAATTTGTTGTCAAATGTCACGTATTTTCAAGAAGTTGAGGTGCATGAATATTTTGATCCGGTGATCACAGCTTTTCCCTTAACGGTGACCTTAGAAGCCCTAGAAATTGGTGGCACCCGGGTCAGTAAATACCCGCCCAGAAGTTTTGTTGGTAACCCACCGGAAGACAGGAACTACACTTTTAACAAAAGTTGGCTGGGGGTTGTGGATAATTGTGACCAAAATCCAGTGATTGAAATGGAAGTGCCTGACTTTCTCCCTTTGGGGATTCACGATTTTCCAGTAACTGTGACCGACCGTGTCGGGAATCAAGTCAATGATTTCGTTCAGATCATCGTAGATGACACCATTCCACCTGATCTTGAACCCAAGAAACCGTTGGGAATTTTGGTTCCGGATGGAACCACTGCCATTGGTTTTAATGACCCGGGAATCGGTTGTGATGCGTTTTTGTGTGAGGGCAGCCCACCGACAGTGGAAATATACCCACCGACGTATTTTGATTTTGGAAGTTTGACCCCTGATGTAGACTGTGAAATGGATAATGTGCTGAACTTAATTGGCTGTGATGGCAGTTTGCTACCGGTCAATGACATGAGTTTGGTTAATTGGCAAATCACCGATCCCTCAGGCAACGTATCGGCGTTGACTCAGCAGGTCTATGTCCGAGAAGAAAGCATAAATCAGGCACCAACCACACCCAACCAAAGTTATGTTATTGGTCAGGACCAAGCGATACAAATTCCTTTGAACGCTGAGGATGGTGACTTTGATCCTTTGATGTTCAGTGTCTTGGGTCAACCCACTCATGGCAACGTGGATGGTGACCCCGAAGCTGTTTTTCAGACTCGATTCAACACCACTGGTTTGTTGGCCAGCAGTAATGGCATGGCCTCTGTGGATAACTTCAATGTAGGCCAAAGTGGATTGTTGGTCAGTTCTGCAGCAGAGCAACGGGTGTATTTGTTTTTAAGAGGATCGGTGGGCGAGTTGATTAATCGATATGATCTGGGCCAAGTGATTGCAGGGGGCATAACTCCAAATGCGATAACCTTTGGTGAAGGCAAACAAGCCGAAGACAGTTCGGGTAATCTGTCACAAGTTTTGAGAAATAAATCGCTTTGGATAGGCGATTGGCAAAATCGAAAAGTATATTTGTATAACTACAATGACCTTTCAAACCAAGCAACAGTGGTGGAGTTGTTGACTTTGCCAGCAGGCTTACAGACACCTGTTGGTATCACCGCTGATCGTTCTGGTTCAACGGTAAAACTGGTGATAGCCGACAGCAGTGACCAGCAATTATGGCGATTCGATGTCAATGCCAACACCCAAACATTACTCTCCACCAGCAGCTATGAAGGCGTTGGCATTATCCCAGACCATGTGGACTTTTCCGGCAACAGCTCTGAAGTCTTTGTGTCATCAAAAGTCGACAAAGCAGTCGTTAAATACAACTTCAGCCTTGGTGTTCTTGGCTCGTGGCCAATTGATAATTTACTGGATGACCCTGATGGTGAAGATCCCGCCTTGCCAGTTTTGCAAGATGCCGTGGATTTTGTGGTTCAAAGTGATGGTTTTTCCTTCCAGCTCAATTGGTTTGATGCCACAGAATTTAAGTTGGTTGAAACCGTTTTTCAAACCAATGCACCAAACACTGAACCGACTATTCAGTCTACTTTCAGAATGCCCTACTTTGTAGAAATTCTGGCTCTGGAAGAAACCACACAAAATGGGATCACGCAGTTTGTGATGTTGGCTGAAGGAGACCTTGGGCAACAATACCTGATTCGGTATGACTTACAAGGGCGAATCGATGCCATTACCAGCTTATACAGTGGCCAATCTTTGAATCCGATACCGCCGACTTCTAACACAAGCTATGTTGACATTGCACTGAAAGACAACGGTGATGTGTTGTTACTGGATCAAGGCAATAACAACAACTTCCCGAGTATAGTTGCCATCCAATTGAACACAGGTGTTGACGCCTATCAATATGTGACGGGTAATATGGTCGTTGATTTCTTGGGCAATGACGCCCTACCGAGTAAAGCCATAGACATCAGCGGCAACCAAGTGGTGGTTATGGGTACCAAAAGTATTGGCACCTATCAACTGGGGCAAGGGGCTGGCCAAGGTCAGGTGTTGGTCGATTTTTCTGCAGCCATCAATCAGTATGCCGACTTGGCCATTTCAGATGGTGGTGTCGTCTATGCATCAGACACGGGAAACAATCAGGTAGACAGTTTCGATTCCAGCACCGGCGCTTTTTTGCAAAGCATCGGTGCAGGCGATTTGGATTTCAATGCTGAACCTCAGTATGGCCGACTTTTCTATGACAATGTGTTGAATAAATTATGGGTATCTGACTTTGCTGAAATTTTTTACCCAGATTTAGGCACCAATGGTGAAACCCATCGCATGCCACGATTACTGGGTTTTGGCCCAACTGGAAATTTATTGGATGTATTAAAACCAGAAGGCACTCCCGGAGAGTTCTTTTCATTTTTGGAACCAGGTGATTTTGGCACCATCACAGCCATTGCGGCCGGAGATGAAGATCGATTTTATGTGGCCGAGGCCCAGCCCTTGAATCGCTTACATGTGTTTGACAGCCAAATATTTGTCGAAGTCAGCTGTGAAGGCGGCCCTGATAATCTGGTTTGCAATTTATTGGGTTACACGCCGAACCTTGGTTACGTCGGCTCAGAATCCATGACCGTCATTGCATCAGACCCCTTTGGTGCGGCTAGCAACGAAGCGGTTGTCGATTTAACCATCATCAATGATACTGAAGCACCTGTTGTGAGTTGCCCTGCTGCCATTGAAGTTCAGGCCAACAGCACTTTAGGTTATATGGCCAATCTGGCAGAGCCAGATAAAGAAGTTGATGCTGCCATGCGATCATTTTTATTGGGTGCCAGTCACACAGAAAATACCGACCTTCCTCCTGTGATAATCAGTAACGACATCCCCCAGGAGCTTTTATTGGGAGAAAACACCATCACTTTCATTGGAATCGATGGCTCGAATAACCAAGGGCAATGCCAATCCAGCATCACCGTAGTTGATACATTGGCGCCTGTGTTTTCGGATATACCGGTACTGACATTCGAGGCCATTGGACCTTTGAGCGATTTGAGTGCATTGGGGGTAGATGCTCCTGAAGTCAACGACAACAGCAGCATTAACAACCTCGTCGTGATCGGCGAAACCCTGTTACCAGTAGGTACCAACAGAGTCACTTGGCAAGCCACTGACATTGCAGGCAACTTAAGTCAAACCATCCAAATCATAGAGGTTGTGGACAGCACACCGCCAGTCATCAGTGGCGTCGTGGATGCCACCCAACACTCAAATGATACCTTGACGGCCATCAGTTATGTCATGCCCGAAGCGACTGATCTGGTCAGTTCAGAGATGAATTTCAACTGCTTGCCCGCCACAGGAACAATGGTTTCTCAAGGAGAACAAGCTGTCAGTTGTCATGCCACGGACGAAGCCAATAATCAGAGCAACCGGACATTTCTAGTGAGCGTATTTGGTGATGCAGATTTTTTTGAGGTTTCTGCCAATCAATATAGCGATACAATTAATGGTGGTAACACCGACATATCCATCACGCAAGCCTCAGGCTTGTTGTATTTGGTTTATGATGCACCAACACCAGAACAAGGGTTAACGCTTGGATTAATGTCTGAGAACCCCAACAGAGGGCCGATGAACCAACTTTCGCTGTCCGCATGTCAGGGTCAATACAACATCCCAAGTTTGAACTTTGAAGATTTGCTCTTTGATGACATAACAGAGCGTTTTGGTGATCGAGTGACGGTGTCTTGTAACGCACAAGGGCAGGCCAGCAAGATCAGTTCACTGGTAGGTAATTTCACCGTTGAACTGTTGGTTGTTGAGCCGCCTGTAGACACCACAGTAGAACTTGATTTGTCGGCAGGTAACGAAATCAGCCTTGCGGGTCTGACACTGACGGCAAACAGTGACAATGCATCTGATTCTGAAATTAGGGTTTATGGTAAAACCTTCATCTTAGCGCCAGGATCCAGTATGAACTTGTATGGAGCAGATGATTTGATTTATCGGCATGGATTTGAATAACCCTTTGGTTTAAATTGAAGTTGACACGGAAGTCAACTCAAATAATATGAGCCCTTAAGTGCTGATGCCACCGGGTGATCACGGTTAAAGAAAAACCGTCGGACTAAACCGAACATTGGTTTCATGCTTACCATTTGTATCTGAAACAGCAAGTCTAGTTGGTATTAATCAGAGTACGCCAAGGGATAGAACCGGCCCTCTTTTCCAATCATTAGGTTGATAGAAGTCAACCACCCAGTGGTTCACTTTCCAGTACTTTGAATTTGGGTTGTCGGCTTCAGCCGACCCTGTGAAATCTTTCATTTTTAACATTAATTTGACCCCATCCGTGTTAATTTGGTGTTTTGATAAAAGGTAAACACCATGCAAAGATTCTTGATTGTCACCTGCTTACTTTGGCCTGTCTTGAGTTGGTCACAGTCTTGTGAAGAACAAAACATCAAGCTACAGGTGTTGGGGTCTGGTGGTCCTGAATTGACCGATGGTCGGGTTTCATCCTCCCACCTGATTTGGCTGGATGACAAGGCCAGCATACTGATCGATGCCGGCAGCGGTAGTGCCCATCAATTTGAAGTGGCCAACGGTCATTCAGAAGATTTAAAAGCCATTTTGTTGACTCATTTACATGTGGATCACAGTGTGGATGTGCCGGCTTTTATCAAAGACTCCTACTTCACCGGTCGCCAAACCGATCTGTGGGTGATGGGTCCTCAAGGCAACGATTTGATGCCCGATACCCGTGTTTACTTAGATCAGCTGTTTGGCCAAGACGGCGCTTATGCTTATTTGAAGAGTTACTGGCTGCCAGAGGTCCGGGGCCAATTTAAAATTAAAGCCAAGGATGCATCGTTGGCGCACCACAGTATTCAACAACATGTGATGCTCGATGGCATCAAGCTCAGCAGCATTGGGGTGCATCATGGCCCCATCAGTGCCGTGGCCTGGCGAGTAGATGTGGGTGATTGTGCCATCACATTTTCTGGCGACATGACCAACAAATATGACTCTTTGGCTCGACTGGCGCAAGGCAGTGACGTCTTGGTGGCCAACAACACCATTGAAGAAGCATCCACAGCAGCGGCCAAAAACATGCACATGGTGCCTTCAGAGATTGGCAAAATAGCCACCAAAGCAGGCGTCAAAAAACTGTTGCTGGCACACTTCATGTTACGCAGCCTGCCACACCAACAAGCCAGCATTGATTTGATTAAAGAAGTGTATCAAGGTCCCGTATTATTGGCTGAGGACTTGATGTGGGTCGAATTAAAATAAGTCACTGAATAGAATTGAAAATTTCCAGCGAGCGGAGGCAATATGCAACATCACAGCAACCCAGTCCACCCACAAAGCATTGGCGGCATTCACAAAAAAGGCATTGGTCTTGGTGAAGAAGCCCTGATACGTATCACAGCAGGGCTTTGTGCCAATCCTGAGGTTTGGCAAAAATCAGCAGCAGAAATCGTTGCCATGGCACAAAATATTCATGATGAACTGTTCAGGTTTAAAGGTCCGGTGGAATAGTTTTATAATGAGTGTTCGCTAACAGGGGGTAACGGCTTATGTTTGAACACATCGCTGTCTTTTTTTCGATCATTCTCAGCTTAGGTTTGGTTCACTTGTTGGGTGGCTGGTCGTTGATGTTGGACGCCAAAGTTAAAGTCAAAATGTATTGGGTACATTTGTTGTGGTCGGTGAATATGATGCTGTTGATAGCGTTGGTTTGGTTTGCCAATTTCGCTTTGTCTGCGGCTGCTGACATTGGTTTGGCTCACTACTTTGTTTTATTGGGCTATTCAATTTCAATCTACTTGATGTGTGCTTTGATGTTTCCGGTCAGAGGCGACGAAGTAAGGGACTTCAAAGTGCATTACTACAACAACCGAGTGCGATTTTGTGCTGTGGGTTTGGTGTTTGTGATAACCGATGCCTTGGATGGTTGGATTGAGTCGGCTGTTTTAAACACACCTTTGAATTTAGGCCAATTTGGTACTTTAACTGTTTATGCGTTGTTGTTTGTGGTTGGGATGTTGACCTCATCTCATCGTTTTCATGCCAGCGCAGCCGGTTTGTTTTTTTTGGGCTTGGTTGGCTTTTTAATGAGTTTGACGGGTGCCACCATTCCAATGCATTGACTTAATCATTAGCTCCGGATGGCTAAACCGGTGGTGTGCCAACCATTCTTCAGGCTTGTCTTCAGGAGCCAAATAACCCCACATTGCGATGGCCGATAGCATGCCCGCAGCATGGGCGGCATCGATGTCAGACTGGGCATCACCTAGATATAAAGTCGTCGCAACTTGGATGTTCATGGCTTGGGCGGCATGAATCAAAGGTTTGGGGTCGGGTTTTGCAACACCCACTTCATCCGCACAGACCAGTATTTTGGCGTTGATTAATTCAGGGGTGTTGGCCACGATGGGCTGGGCCAGCCAAGAGGGTTTGTTGGTGACGATGCCCCATGGGGTTTCATGCTCATCCAGGTGGTTGATTAAGGCCGCAACCCCTTCAAACAGCTGGCTGTGGGTGTTTAACTGTCGTTGGTAGATTTCCAGGTATTCTGACCGCAAAAGTTTTAATTCCTTGGGTGGCGGGTTGTTGAACACTGATTGAACCAGGGCCACAGCGCCTTGAGAAATATACTGGCGGTACTCGGCGACATTGAGGCTGTGTTTGATGCTGTGATTATCTGCCAAGGTGGCCAAGGCATAAATCATGTCAACCGCAGTGTCTATCAAAGTGCCGTCTAAATCGAACAACACTGCATGGTATTTGTTTTCAATGTTTTCAGCCATGCTTTTGCAAGGCCATGAAGTAGTTGATGTCTAAATCTTGATCATCCAAAGTCGCCGATTGGGTGATGGGGTTGTAACGCATGCCGGTGAGGCTTTTGATTTCTACCGGCTGGTCTTTTAGCATCGCCACCAATTCAGAGGGCTTGATAAATTGTTCAAAATGATGGGTTCCCTTGGGGACGATTTTCAAAACATGTTCTGCAGCAAATATACCCAACATCATGGCCTTGGGTGTGCGATTCAGGGTGGATAAAAACAACCACCCACCGGGTTTCAATGCGGCCAAACAGGCATCGATGATGCCCTCTGGGCTGGGAACATGTTCCAACATCTCAAGACAACTCACCACATCTTGTGACTCAGGGTTGGCAGCCGCAAAGTCTTCAATGCTTTGCAGTTGGTAATCGACCGTTAGCGCCGACTCAAATAGATGCATTTTGGCCGTTTGTAAGGAAGCTTTGGAGAGGTCCAAGCCAGTCACTGTGGCGCCTTTTGCTGCCAAGGCCTCAGACAAAATCCCACCACCACAACCGACATCCAACAATTTTTGCTTGTCGATGTTGACATGATCGGTGATGTATTTCACTCTGACGGGGTTGATTTGGTGTAGGGTTTTGAAGGGCCCATCGGGATCCCACCAAAAAGCAGCTTGACCATCAAATTGTTCGATTTCTTGTGGATAATGATTGGCGCTCATGATTTCTTGACTGCAAAAAATGTATTGTACACATTCGATGTTCAGTTTGCTTTAGCACCGCAAACAAATTAAAGAATTTAGTCGCCAAACACTTGTTACTGCCCAGAAAAAGCCCATATCTGGTATCATCACGAATTTGAGTACCTAAGAAGAGTCCCATCATGAAATCTGTAGCTGATAAATTAGGCATGTTTTTGTCTGGCTTGTGTGCCATACAATGCGCCATGCTGCCTATCTTGCTCAGTGTTTCTGCTGTGGTTCCTAGCTGGGCACATTTGGGTCATGGTTGGATTTGGATGAGCTTGATTGGTGCCATTGCATTGTGGTCTTTTGGGCGCGGCTGGAAAAGGCACCATGATAAAAAAGTACTGTTGTTTTTTATCTTGGGCTACAGCAGTTTGGTGACGGCCACTTTGTTAGAAGACAAAGTAGATATCATCATTGAATCCGCCTTGTTTGTGTTGGGCGGTACTCTGATGGTGGTGGCACATTGGCGCAATTACCGCAGGATGCAGTGTTTGACAACAAACTGAAAGAATTGTTTTAAGGTTTACAGCTCTTCAAAGTCATCTTTGGTGACGCCACAATCGGGACACATCCAGGTTTCTGGAACGTCATCCCAGCGGGTTCCTGGCTCGATGCCGTCGTCAGGCCAACCATCGGCTTCGTCATAGATGAGGCCACAAACAACACATATATATTTTTTAAACTCAGTATCCATTGGGGATGATGTTATTAAGAACTGTGCCAATATACGGTCAGATTCAAAAAAATCAACACCAGTGAGTGAATAATAAAGAGTGAATTATGGAATATGCAATAAAAATTAAAGATTTGGTCAAAACCTATGGTGATGGCACCCAAGCCCTCAAAGGGGTCGACTTGAATGTGGAAAGCGGTGAAATATTTGCATTATTGGGCCCCAATGGTGCTGGTAAATCCACTTTAATAGGGATATTGTCCTCATTGGTTAACAGCACATCAGGTGATGTTAAGGTGTTTGGCAAGGACTTGATCAAGGACCGCAAAGCCGTTAAATCGATGATTGGCTTGGTACCACAAGAATTTAATTTCAATATGTTTGAAAAGCCGATTGATATTGTGGCCAATCAAGCCGGGTATTATGGCGTACCGAGAAAAGATGCTTTGGCCCGGGCTGAAAAATACCTGAAACAATTGCAGTTGTGGGAAAAGAAGGACAGTATTTCAAGGGGACTTTCCGGTGGAATGAAGCGCCGTTTGATGATTGCACGTGCGATGGTGAATGAACCTCGTATATTGATTTTGGATGAGCCCACTGCTGGTGTTGATATTGAAATCAGGCGATCAATGTGGTCATTTGTGCAGCAAATTGCTGAACTGGGCACCACCATCATTTTGACCACGCATTACCTCGAGGAAGCCGAACAATTGTGTAAAAACATTGCGATCATTGATCGGGGTGAGATTGTCAGGAACACCACCATCAAAGATTTGTTGAAGACTTTAGACATTGAAACTTTTATTTTTGATTTGGATCGGCACCCTGATGAGGCTTTGCTCAAGACCTTGGGAGCCACCCACAAAGACGATTGTTCCATTGAGCTTGATGTGCCCAAGTCCAAAGACCTCAACAGTGTTTTTAAACAATTGGATCAAGCTGGTTACCAGGTCAGTTCGATGCGCAACAAAGCCAATCGACTGGAAGAATTGTTTGTGAAAATGATCGAGAACAAAGGAGCAAAAGCATGAGCACAACTCGCATAGGCATACAAACCTTGTTGCGCAAAGAAATCACGCGCATCATTCGAATATGGTCACAAACCATTCTGCCTCCAGCCATCACCATGACCTTGTATTTTGTGATATTTGGTAATTTGATTGGCGCCAGGATTGGTGAAATGGGCGGTTTTGATTACATGTCATTCATTGTGCCTGGTTTGGTCATGATGTCAGTGATAACCAGCTCATATGGCAACATGGTGTCCTCATTCTTTGGTGCCAAGTTTGCCAAGCATGTCGAGGAGCTGTTGATTTCACCGATGCCCAACTGGGCCATTTTGGTCGGATATGTCAGTGGATCGCTGTTTCGTGGCTTGATAGTTGGCTTGGTGGTTACCTTGGTTTCTTTGTTTTTCACCGAGATCAAAATTCACAATGTTTGGATCGTCTTGTCTACCGTTGTGTTGACCTCTGTGGTGTTCTCATTGGGCGGGTTCATCAATGCGGCCTTTGCCAAAAAATTCGATGACATTGCCATCATTCCAACTTTTGTGTTAACCCCATTGACCTATTTAGGCGGGGTGTTTTACTCGATTTCATTGTTGCCAGAATTCTGGCAAAACGTGTCTAAAATCAACCCTGTTTTGTATATGGTGAACACCTTCAGGTACGGCTTTTTGGGCGTTTCTGACATCAATGTGGGTGTGGCTTATGGCATCATCATTGCTTTTGTTTTGATCTTGGGTTTTATCTCTTGGTACATCTTACACAAAGGAATTGGCCTAAGATCCTAAAAATCATCAGAAAATCTTGTTGATTCTCTTGAATTAACAAGCAACAGCCCAATATGAAGCATCAACAGAAAGACCATCGTCATCAGTCGGTGGTTTTTTGCATACAACTGAGTTTATATTTTAATAATTTTAAGGAGTTCGATAGATGAATATTCGTCCTTTACACGATCGCGTTATCGTAAAACGCGTTGAAGAGGAAACCACCTCTCCAGGTGGCATAGTGTTGCCAGGTTCAGCCACTGAAAAGCCACAACGTGGTGAAGTGGTTGCTGTTGGCACGGGTCGTATTTTAGACAATGGCGAGGTACGTGCTTTGGCAGTCAAAGCGGGTGACAGTGTGTTGTTTGGTAAATACTCTGGCAATGAAGTTAAGGTTGATGGCGAAGAATACCTTGTCATGAAAGAAGAAGACATCATCGGAATCATAGGATAATATCATGAGTGCAAAAGAAGTAAGATTTTCAGAAGACGCACGCGCCAAAATGGCACGTGGTGTAAATATTTTAGCCAATGCAGTTAAAGTGACGTTAGGACCTAAAGGCCGTAACGTGGTTTTGGAAAAAAGCTTTGGTGCCCCAACTGTAACCAAAGACGGTGTATCCGTGGCCAAAGAAATCGAATTGGAAGATAAATTCGAAAACATGGGTGCTCAAATGGTTAAAGAAGTGGCTTCGCAAACCAATGACGTGGCAGGTGACGGTACAACAACGGCAACCATCTTGGCACAAGCATTTGTTCGTGAAGGCTTGAAGGCTGTGGCCGCTGGTCGCAACCCAATGGATTTAAAACGTGGTATTGATCAAGCAGTCGCCGTCGCGGTTGATGCTATCAAAGCACAAGCCACGCCTTGTTCTGACTCTAAAGCCATTGCCCAAGTGGGTACCATTTCTGCCAACTCAGATACCTCAGTGGGTAAAATCATTGCTGAAGCCATGGAAAAAGTGGGCAAAGAAGGTGTCATCACTGTAGAAGAAGGTTCCGGTTTAGACAATGAATTGGATGTGGTTGAAGGCATGCAATTTGACCGTGGATACTTATCTCCTTATTTCATCACCAACCAAGAAACCATGTCTGCTGATTTAGATGATGCGTTCATTTTATTGCACGACAAGAAAATTTCTAACATCCGTGATTTATTGCCGTTGTTAGAAGCCGTTGCTAAAACGGGTAAAAAATTGTTTATCATCGCAGAAGACATTGAAGGCGAAGCTTTGGCTACTTTGGTGGTTAATAACATGCGTGGTACAGTTAAAGTTTGTGCAGTCAAAGCCCCTGGTTTTGGCGATCGCAGAAAAGCCATGTTGGAAGACATCGCTGTCTTAACGGGTGGTACTGTTATTTCTGAAGAAGTGGGCTTGCAATTAGACAAAGCCACTTTGGAAGATTTGGGTTCAGCCAAACGCATTCAAGTGAACAAAGACAACACCACCATCATTGATGGTGCTGGTGAAGTTTCTGAAATCGAAGCCCGTGTGAACCAAGTTCGCGCTCAAATCGAAGATGCGACCAGTGACTACGACAAAGAAAAATTGCAAGAGCGAGTGGCTAAATTGGCCGGTGGTGTTGCAGTGATTAAAGTCGGTGCGGCCACAGAAGTAGAAATGAAAGAGAAAAAAGCCCGTGTGGAAGATGCCTTACATTCAACCCGTGCTGCGGTTGAAGAAGGTGTGGTACCTGGCGGTGGTGTGGCCCTGATCAGAGCCCAATCACAGTTGATTGGTTTGAAAGGTGCCAACGAAGACCAAAATGTAGGTATTGCAATCACCATCACTGCGATGGAAGAACCTTTGCGTCAAATCGTTAATAACTGTGGTGAAGAAGCCTCAGTCGTGGTTAATGAAGTTAAAAACGGCAAAGGTAACTACGGTTACAATGCAGCCACCAGCGAATACGTTGATATGATCAAAGAAGGTGTATTGGATCCTGCCAAAGTAACGCGTTCAGCGTTACAGCACGCAGCATCAGTAGCGGCTTTGATGATCACCACTGAGTGTATGATTGCTGACATTCCTAAGGATGATGCACCAGCTATGCCTGATATGGGCGGTATGGGTGGCATGGGTGGTATGGGCGGCATGATGTAAATCAGCGTCAACACCTTACCGAGCGATAAAAGGCCTTGAATTATTTCAAGGCCTTTTTGTTTTTGTGAACGTCATCACAATAAAATTTGTTGTGAGCCTTAAAATTAATCACAAGTTAGAGATCAAGCTCACACACACCCTTTTCCCCCTTTCTTGATCTCTAGGCCCCAAAAGACCGTCTTCATGACGGTCTTTTTTCATTTGGGGGTTTTAAATCGACTATTCTCACTTGTAAGCCACCGCGCTGCCCATACAATAATGGCCATGAATAAACAGACCACCCATCACATTGATGCCACTGATTTACTGTGTCCGGTTCCATTGATGATGCTTAAACAAGCCATGCAAGCGCTGTCACCTGCAGAACAGTTGACCATCCTTGTGACGGATGTCCACGCTGAGTTGGATTTTGAAATTTGGTGTGAACGGTTTGGCCATGGCCTTGAGTTAACCAGGGTAAACGATCATTCTTGGTTGTTTACCGTCACCAAAGGCAAAGCCCAGTAATCATTCAGGCTTGTCTTTGATGACGGTGGTCTGTGTGCAGGAGGGTGCTTCCAGTATGAAAGGACCTGTCTGGGTTCAGTCAGGCAGCAGTTTCGTGAAGCGCCTTAAAACCTCAGTACAGCCTGGATGCGGTGTTGTACATCTTCGATGCTGCCTTTACCAAGAATTTCAGTCACAATGCCCTGTTCTTTATAGAAATCACCGACAGGGGCGGTTTGTTCTTTGTATACATTCAAGCGGTTTCTGACCACGGCTTCGGTGTCATCGGTGCGGCCTTCAATTTCGGCTCGCTTGGCTATTCTGGCAACCACTTCGTCAGGATCCACTTCAATCAACAAAGCATGATCCAACGACATTTCTAATTCAGACAGTAAGGTTTCCAACATCTCAGCTTGGGTCACATTGCGGGGAAACCCGTCAAGGATAAATCCATTGGTGGCATCAGCTTGGGTGATTCGGTCCTTCAACATACCCAAAACGATTTCATCGGAGACTAAGTTGCCTTTGTCCATCACTTCCTTGGCCGCTAAGCCCAAAGCTGTTTTGGCTGCAATGGCGCCACGCAGCAGATCACCGGTAGAAATGTGAGGGATGTTTAATTCTTTTACGATGAGTTTGGCTTGTGTGCCTTTGCCACTTCCTGGCGCGCCTAGTAATACAATTCTCATATTATGCTCGTTGATGTTTTCGTTTCTGTTGTTGTTTAGCTTAAGCAGTTGTTTCAAAAACCTAAAAAATGATTTCATGACGGTTCATCCATTATGCTATCAGACGTCATGCAATGGCGGTCATTTTCAGTTAAAATTCATCACCATGATTGCGTGACAGTGTCACGCCAGGTCTTTGAGCTAAAAAAACGTGCTACAGTACACTTACAAAGCGTTTTAGTCAATACGTAGCCCAAAATATGTACTTTGTAATAACCAGTCAGGATAGAATTTATGTCAAAAAAAAATGCCCTTTACTGCCAGTCAGGCGGTGTAACCGCAGTCATTAATGCAACCGCATGTGGGGTGATACAAACAGCCAGGAACAACCCGAATGTGGGCACTGTTTTTGGAGCCAAAAACGGCATCATTGGGGTGTTAAGAGAAGAGTTGGTTGATACGGCGCAGCACAGTGATGAAGACATCGCAGCCTTGAAACATACACCAGGTGGCGCCTTCGGTTCATGCCGCTATAAATTGAAAGACATGGAGGCCCAAAGGGCTGAATATGAGCGTTTGATTGATGTGTTCAAAGCCCACAACATTGGTTATTTTTTATACAACGGTGGCGGTGATTCGTCAGACACGGCATTCAAAGTGTCACAGATGGCCAAAGCAAGGGGTTTGGATGTGACCTGTATTGGTGTACCCAAAACCATTGACAATGATTTACCAGTGACCGATACCTGCCCTGGTTTTGGTACCACAGCCAAATACATAGCCACATCGATCATGGAGGCCAGTTTAGATGTTGAGTCGATGGCCGAGAGTTCGACCAAAGTATTTATCATGGAAGTGATGGGCCGTCATGCCGGGTGGATTGCGGCTGCTGGTGGTTTGGCTGGAAAAAGCCACAATGAACCACCTCAAATTATTTTGTTTCCAGAAATTCCTTTTGACCAAGCGGCCTTTTTGGCCCGGGTGAAATGGTCTGTTGATAACCATGGTTATTGTTCGATCGTGGTTTCAGAGGGCGTTCGCGATCAAGCCGGTCAGTTTTTGGCTGATGCGGGAACGGTTGATGCCTTTGGTCATTCACAACTGGGTGGTGTGGCTGTTGTATTGGCACAGTTGGTTAAAGAACAGTTGGGTTATAAATACCACTATGCCATCAGTGATTATTTACAACGATCTGCCAGACATTTGGCTTCCAAAACTGACCTCGAACAAGCCTATGCTGTGGGTGTCAAAGCAATTGAGTTGGCGGTCGCTGGTCGCAATTCTGTGATGCCAGTGATAAAGCGCTTACAGGATGATCCATACCAATGGGAAATCGCTACGGCGGAGTTGAAAGATTTGGCCAATGTAGAAAAAATGTTGCCACGCGAGTACATCACAGAGGATGGTTTTGGTATCACTGATGCTTGTCGAAAATACATGCAACCATTGATTGTCGGCGAAGCTTATCCACCCTACAATAAAAATGGGTTACCGCATTATGTGCGCATTTCGCAGCATTTGACGGATAAAAAACTACCTGTTTTTGATATTTGAGTCGTGAATGATTGAACAAGAAATAAAGATCGCGGTGATTGGTTTAGGCTATGTGGGCTTACCGCTGGCAGTGGCCTTTGCTGAACATTTTACGGTGGTTGGTTTTGACATCAACAAGCATCGCATTGAGCAACTTACGGCGCATGAGGACATCACCCAAGAGGTCAGTTCAGCACAGTTACAACAAACCGATCAACTGACATTTACCGCCAAAGCAGCAGACATTGAGTCGGCCAATCACTATATCATCACAGTGCCAACACCCGTCGATGCAAACAACACGCCCGATTTATCACCATTGATTAATGCGTCTGAGTTGGTGGGATCCCTGTTGAAGCCGGGAGATACAGTTATCTATGAATCCACCGTTTATCCTGGTGCCACTGAAGGGGTTTGTGCCAAAATATTGTCGTCACAAAGCGACTTGCGACTGAACCATGATTTTTTCTTGGGTTATTCACCTGAAAGGATTAACCCAGGCGATAAGACCAATACCTTGTCTTCCATCGTTAAAGTGGTGTCAGGCTCAAACCCAGCAACGGCAGTGAAGGTCGATGATTTGTATAAAAAAATCATCAAAGCAGGCACCCATGTAGCTCCGACCATCAAAGTGGCTGAGGCAGCCAAAGCCATTGAAAACACCCAAAGGGACATCAACATTGCTTTTATGAACGAGCTGTCGATGATGTTTCATGAGTTGGGAATTGATGTGTTGGATGTGATTGACGCGGCTGCCACCAAATGGAATTTTTTGAAGTTCACACCGGGTTTGGTTGGGGGCCATTGCATTGGGGTTGATCCTTATTATTTGATTCATAAATCTCAAGAAAAAGGTTATTTTCCACAACTGATCACTACGGCCAGGCGCATCAATGAAAACATGAGCACTTACGTGTGCGAACGCATCCTTAAATTGATGGCTTTAAAACAAAAGCACATCGTTTCAGCCAAGGTGTTGATCATGGGGATGACGTTCAAAGAGAACTGTCCTGATTTAAGAAACACTCGCGTGGTAGAAATTGTGGAACAACTACAAAACTACCATGCAAAAATTGAAGTTTATGATCCATGGGTGGATCCTGAAGCAGCAAAACAACTGGAACAACCGATGACACAAAACCCCCAAACAGACCATTATGACTTGGTGGTGTTGGCGGTGGCTCATGACCAGTTTTTAAATTCCGATCCAAGAAAATACCTCAACAAAGGGGGTGTTTTGTTTGACCTGAAAGGCCTGTTACCTGAAAAGTGGGTTGATGAACGTTTATGAAGGTGCTGGTTACTGGAGCCGCCGGATTCATCGGTAGCCATGTCAGTAAGCGATTGATTGACGTTGGACCAATGAAAATATTTTCTGACGGACCGGCACAGTTTATCCACGGGTATCGAAGGTATCATCAACTCGCATGAATGAAGCGCCGCGTAAAATCATTCATGTCGACATGGATTGTTTTTATGCGGCGATTGAAGCCAGAGATTTTCCACACCTTAAAGGCAAACCGATTGCGGTTGGTGGACAGCCTGACAAACGTGGTGTGGTGGCCACATGCTCATACGAGGCGCGAGCCTTCGGGATTCATTCGGCCATGCCCATGGGTCAAGCGATCAAAAAATGCCCTCAATTGATTATCCAGCCCGTGCGCATGTCAGTTTACCAACAAGAATCGAAAGGGATTCAGGCCATTTTTAAATCATTCACTGAACTGATTCAACCATTGTCTTTAGATGAAGCTTTTCTTGATGTAACGGGTTCACCGTTGTGTCATGGCAGCGCCACCTTGATTGCTCAACAAATCCGACAACAAATATTTGAAAAGCACCAATTAACGGCGTCTGCAGGCATTGCGCCGAATAAGTTTTTGGCGAAAATTGCCAGTGACTGGAACAAGCCCAATGGTCAATTTGTGGTGACGCCCGATGAAATTGATGACTTTGTGCGAGATTTGTCCGTTAAAAAAATTTATGGTGTGGGTAAGGTGACTGCAAATAAAATGCATCAAATGGGGCTACACACTTGTGCTGATCTCCAAACCTTGGATCAAAAACAGCTACAACAAAGGTTTGGTACCTTTGGCCAGACTTTGTATGCTTTGTGTCGCGGGATTGACCATCGGCCTGTCAGAACCTTCAGTGAACGAAAATCTGTCAGTGTAGAGGATACTTTTTTAATCGACCTACCCGATTTGGATGCCTGCCAAGCTGAACTGAAACGCTTGTACGGTTCATTGCAAAAGCGCCACGAGAAGGCACAGTTGAAGCAAAAAATTGTGATTAAATCGCTGTATGTAAAAATTCGCTTTCATGACTTTCAAACCACCACGGCACAAAAATCCAGTCAGGATTTAGACCTTGGGGTGTATAAACAATTGATCGAAACGGCCTGGCATCGTCAGAAAAAACCAGTCAGGCTGCTGGGTTTGGGTATTCAGTATCGACAAAAAAACCAACACGAACAAATTGATTTGGGCTTTTAGTCATAAAAAAGGCCGCTGATGCGGCCTTTTGGTTTGTGACAATGGTTTTACAACAGGCCTTTAGGCAACCATTTGAGTTTTTAGTTTTTTCAAAGCAACCGCCTCTAACTGTCTGATGCGTTCAGCAGACACTTCGTATTTGGCAGCCAATTCTTGCAAAGTGGCTTTTTTATCAACCAACCAACGGCTTTGAATGATGTCCAAGGAGCGCTCATCCAGCTTATCTAATCCTTTGAACAAAGCATTGTGGTGTTTGTCCGCTTCTGTTTCTTTGATTAAGGTGGCTTCAGGTGTTGGGTTGGCATTAGTCAACCAAGCTTGTGGTGAATAACTGCTGTCCTCATCATCATCTGAAGGCAAGTCAAAAGAAACGTCCTGGCCATGTAATCGAGATTCCATTTCTACCACCACTTCTGGGCTGACATCCAAGTCCTTGGCAACACGATTAACTTCTTCTTGAGTAAACCATCCCAAGCGTTTTTTGTTTTTTCTTAAGTTGAAAAACAGTTTGCGGTGGGCTTTGGTGGTCGCCACTTTTAAAATCCGCCAGTTTTTCAAAATATATTCATGAATTTCTGCGCGAATCCAATGCACAGCAAATGAGACCAGGCGGACTTTGTGGACTGAATCAAAGCGCTTGATGGCTTTCATTAAACCAATGTTGCCTTCCTGGATCAAATCTCCAACAGGCAAGCCATAGCCGGAATAGCCTTTGGCCACATACACCACGAATCGCAGGTGAGACATCACCAAGGCGTGGGCGGCGTCCAAGTCATTGTGGTCACGCACACGGTCAGCCAAAGAACGTTCTTCTTCAACAGAAAGCACGGGGATTTGATTGACGGAGCTGATGTAAGACTCTAACGAGCCTGCCACAGAGGGAACTGGTAATTTTTTAATTGTATTTACGGTCATTTTTTTTCTCCAATCTTACATGGCTCAATAGCCCATGTGATAAGAAAGTTAAGATGCTGTGTTTGACAGTACAGTCATCCGGTTAGTTCCGTCCTCTATTGAGCAACGGGAGGAGGATTATAACATTTCAAATAATGAAGTCAAATAGGCCAAAGTATATAGATGAACCACTGTTGGGTAAAAAATCAGCCATCATATGCCACTCATTTGTTTCAATTAAATCATGTTGTATGTCATACAAATAAGGTACATTAAAGGCCGTCATTTTTTTGTGAAAACCATTCTATTTAGGAACAAAGCCATGAAGTTATACGGAGACCACCGTTCGGGGAACTGTTACAAAGTATTGTTGACGGCAGCTTTATTGGGTATCGAGTTAACATGGGTCGACATTGATATCATGTCAGGAGGTACCCAGACGGCAGCCTTTTTGCGGTTGAACCCATTGGGTAAAATTCCTTTGTTGCAAGTGGATAATCAAACCCGTTTATCAGAATCCAATGCCATCGTTAATTACTTGGCTTACCAGAGCGCATTAATCCCGCAGAGTCGATTGCATTGGGCGCAGGTTCAACAATGGCAGTTTTTCGAGCAATACAGTCATGAGCCGTATATCGCAGTTGCTCGGTTCATTCAATTGTATTTAGGGCTGCCTGTATCCAGAATGCAGGAATACAAGGAAAAACAAGCCGGTGGACACAAAGCTTTGGCGGTTATGGAACAACATTTGCAACAAAATGAGTTTTTGGTTAATCAACAATTATCAGTGGCTGATGTTTCCTTGTTTGCTTACACCCATGTGGCGGATGAAGGTGGTTTTGACTTGTCGCCCTATCCAGCCATATTGGCATGGCTGGACAGGATTCGGGCTTTGCCGCAGTTTGTGGCCATGACCAAATGACGTTAAGGCAAGCGGCTGAAATCACAGAAACAATGAGCCATTTCAAGCACTTGACCGGGCTGTTGGCTCAATAATAAAGTCAGTTCAGCTTGGTAGGGCTGGAGCAATTTTTGTAATTTAACGGCATTTGATGGGTTGTTAAAATTCAGCTGGGAGGCTGCTTTGGCCATAAAGTCCACCAACAATTGGTCGGTCAAAGACAAGGTTTGTTCAACCCAGACCAGTTCATATTCCTCGTCCACGTTGGCTTTGTTTGCAGCATCTTTGATGGCATCTTCCAAGCCGCCTAATTGATCTATGAGGCCCAAGTCATGGGCTTGTTTTGCAGTCCAGACTCGTCCCCTGGCAATGCGATCTACCATGTCGACACTTAATCCTCTGGCCGTAGCAACTGATGTAATGAACTGTTCATAACCGTATTCAATGTTACTTTGAATTAAATCAGCAAATTCAGGATCAAGGTCTTTGTCTGGGCTGAATGCGCCCACCCATTTGGTGGTGCCAACACCGTCGGTGTGAATACCTAGCTTATTGAACAGTTCAGGGTAAGTCATCAACAAACCATAGATACCAATGGAGCCGGTGATGGTGGCTTCATCAGCCCAAATGGTGTCGGCTGTCATTGAAACCCAATAACCGCCTGAAGCCGCCACATTACCCATCGATACCACCACAGGTTTGCCAGCGATCTTGAGTGCGTCGACTTCACGCCGGATTTGTTCAGACGGGTAAACCCCGCCACCTGGGCTGTTTACTCTGAGCACCACGGCTTTAACCGTGCGGTCTAATCTGGCTTGTTGTAACAACGCACTGGTAGAGGCTCCACCGATGGTGCCAGGTGGTTGTTCCCCACCCACAATAGTGCCTTCGGCGACCACCACCGCAATGCGGTTTTGAGACAGTGTTTTGTTGTTGCCTTTGAGCGAGAGGTAGTCTTCAAAGTCTATGCTTCTGAAATGGTTGTTGTCATCATCAAAAGAACTGTATTCAGCAATGTGTTTATGCATAAAGGGTTTTTTCATGATGCGATCAACCAAGCCATTGTCCAGTGCCATGTCAGCAACTGAGCCATTTTTCTCAATTAATTTTTGGGCCTGGAGCTCGACAATTTCCTTGATGACTTCGGTACTTAACCCCCTTCGTTTGGCAATGCCAGTTAAATAAGTTTCCCACAGGTCGTTCATGAAATGTAAGCCGGCTTCTTTGGCTTCTTGTGACATGTCGTTTCTGACGTAAGGTTCGGCCGCTGACTTGTATTCCCCTACTTTAAATAGATGCACATCCACGCCAAGTTTATCTAAGCCATCTTTGAAATAGTTGCGGTAGGAACCAAAACCTTGGAGAAACAAGAAACCTTGTGGGTCCATTAAAATCTCATCGGCTAAATTGGCAAAATAGTACTGACCTTGAGACAGGTTGGTGGCCATTGCAATCACCGGTTTTCCGCTGTTGGTTCTGAAACGATCAACCGCGCGTTCGATTTCTCGTAAATTGGCCAGTCCGGCGCCCCACATATAGTCTGGGTTGAGAACCAAGGCGGATATTTTGTCATCTTCTGTGGCCAGATCGATGGCTTTGAGGATATCACGCATGCGGGTTTCTGGAATGTCGCTGCCTTGTATGTTTTGCAGTGCTTGGGATTTAGGATCACCGCTGTATTGATCGACAACAAATCCTTTGGGAGCAATCACCAAGGCGGTTTTGTCTGTTAAGTTGATTCTTTCTCCGCCAAATATCAGCCAAAGAACCAACAGAAACACCAACAACAAGAGTACATGTCGGGTGAAGTTGGCTACCCAAATAAAGGGCTTGGTAAAAAAGTCGAAAAAAGTTTTCATGGTGGATTGATTAGTCATAGTTTCATCAGTGTAGTGCTTATGGTTCATTCGGAACATGGTGCAAAAGTCATGTTTTACCGGGTCCTTTGTGGTTGTGCTTGCGCGTTGAAATCCAAAGGCTCATAATTATAGGCCGATTGAACAGGAATACAAACCATGACACAACACAAAACAGCCATTGTAGTCACTTTATTGTTGATCACAACATGGGGACTGGCAGCAGTGCCTTCAAGCTATGACAATCAAAAGCAAGCGTGGGACGAACACCAAAAGCTGAGAACCACCTCTCCTTTCAAAGGCATATCTTGGCGCAGCGTGGGGCCAGTGTTTCAAGGAGGAAGAGCGGTTGACGTCATCAGACCTGCCGATCAACCCCATGTCATTTATGTTGCTTACGCTTCTGGTGGCGTGTGGAAAAGCGAGAACAATGGCGTTACGTTCCGACCCATGACTGATCACCTACCCAGTCAAATTGTGGGTTCTTTAGAAATTGACCCCAACGACTCAAACGTGCTGTGGTTAGGCACCGGTGAAAATAATTCATCACGGTCTTCCTATGGTGGTATGGGTGTTTTCAAGTCGATCGATGCAGGTGAAACATGGCAACATGTTGGATTGGGCGATACCGACCGAATAGGCAGAATATTGGTTAACCCAGAAAATTCGGACCAGGTGTATGTGGCAGCCTTGGGTAAACTTTACTCCAAAGGTGGAGACCGTGGACTGTATCGAACCTTGGATGGTGGAACAAGCTGGGAAACCTTGATTGAAGGAAAAGATTGGACAGGCTTCATTGATGTGGCCCGCTCTTCGAACGGCGTGATTTATGCAGCAGCATGGGATCGATCCAGATCATCGTGGAATTTTGTTGAAGGTGGTCAAGGCAGTGCGGTGTACAGAAGCACAGACAATGGTGACACTTGGCAAAGGCTGAACAATGGCTTGCCACAAGGACAATACACTGGGCGCATGGGCTTGAGTGTATCGGTCAGCCACCCGGATACTTTGTATGTTTCGGTAGACAACCAAACGCCTTTGCCGGAAGCGCAATGGGATATGGGTGATGCAGCGGTGAATGTCAAAAGATTGAAAAACATGGACAAAGCTACATTCTTGTTACAAGACCCCAAAGCCATCGAAGCTTTTTTAAGGAGCAACAACTTCCCGCCGAAAATGACAGCAGAAGGTGTCATTGAGCAAGTTGAAAAGGGTGAGTTGGATCCACAGTCATTGGTTGCTGAGTTGGCCGATGACAATGAGAATCTGTTCAATGTAGACATCAAATCCTTAGAAGTCTATCGGACTGATGATGCGGGTGACAGCTTTTACCGAACCCATCAAGAAGACATTCAACAAGTGGTGTTTTCCTACGGGTATTATTTTGGACAGATCAAAGTCGACCCACAAAATGTTGATACGGTTTACGCCACTGGCGTGCCTTTTATCAAATCAACAGATGGTGGTAAAACCTGGGCAGCCGCTTGGGATTCAGGTGTACATGGTGACATCCAGGCGATTTGGGTCAACCCGAATCACAGCAACCACATCATGATCGGCAATGACGGCGGCGTGGATGAAAGCTTTGATGGTGGCCAAACATGGAAAAAAGTGGACCAACAACCCGTTGGACAGTTCTATACCATTGCTGTTGATATGGAAAAACCATACAACATATATGGTGGGCTCCAAGACAATGGGACACTCAAAGGATCCAGCCAGAACACGTTCACCAACAATCGCTATATGGGCAATGATTGGGAACAAATATTTGGTGGTGATGGCATGCATGTCAGTGTTGATGACGATGACAAGCTGACCTATGTCGGGTTTCAATTTGGTAATTCCTTCCGTTTGAGTTCAGCCGCACCGAAAAAAATCACCCCACCAACTTATGTGGGTGAAGAGTCGCTGCGTAAAAATTGGAACACACCCGTGATGATTTCAACCCACAACAAAGACATCTTGTATTTTGCCGGTCACAAAGTGTATCGAAGCATGAACAAAGGTGATGATTGGACGGAAATCAGTGGAGATTTAACCGAATCTGAAAACAAAGGTGATGTGCCTTTTGCCACGGCCACCAGTGTTGCAGAATCGCCATTGAAATTTGGTTTGCTTTGGGTCGGTACCGATGATGGTTTGGTTTGGGTCACTGATGATGGGGGCAACCAATGGAAAAAAGTCAGCAAACAACTGCCCAAAGGCAAGTGGGTGAGTCGGGTGTTGGCATCGCCGCACAAAGAGCAAAGGGCTTGGTTGGCATTGAATAATTACCGCAATGATGACATTCAACCCTATTTGTATAAAACAGAAAACTTAGGTAAACATTGGAAAAACATGAGCCAAGGTTTGCCGAATGAAACCATCAATGTGGTTAAAGAGGATCCAAGCAATGAAAACATCGTTTATGTAGGCACCGACAAAGGCATCTATGTCTCAACCAACCAAGGTGAAGATTGGCACATGTTAGGCAATCAACTGCCAACGGTTCCGGTACATGATTTGATTGTTCATCCCAGAGAAAATGAGTTGGTTTTGGGCACCCATGGCCGCAGTGTTTTTGTGGCGGACATCAAGCCGATTCAAAACCTCACAGATGAAGTCAAAGCGGCCGATATACATGTTTACCCCATGGCAGAGATCAGTGAGAAACGCCGCTGGGACAGCAAGGGTTTTCCTTGGGGTTATACTGACAGCTTAGAGGACAAAGAAGTGGTCTATGTGTGGTCTAAAAGCGCGGGTGATGCACAGCTGCAAATTAAAAACACAGCGGGTTCGGTGTATTTTTCAGATGAAATTACTTTGTCTCAGGGTTTAAACCAGTGGCATTGGGATTATAAAGTGGATGAAGCTTTGGCCATCGAGGCAGAAGCGGCAATGAACGCACAATCACAACAGCAAGAGCCAGCCGATGAGGCCAATGGTGATGAAACTCCGGCAGCTGAAGACCAGCCTTTGAACAAATCAAAAATGCCGTATGCTGAATCAAAGCGACTGGGTCATGACAGTTATATTGAACCCGGCAAATACATTTTGCAGATTACCCAAGGTGACCACACCCACGAAACTGAGTTCAGTGTTAAATAAATGAAGCCAAGCGATCAATCCAAACCAGCGATTGGCTCAAACTTACTTGCTTGGATTGTTTTTGCTTTGTTGTGGTTGTTGGCTCATTTGCCTTTTCGATTGTTGTTGTTGATTGGGCGAGGCTTGGGTTGGTTGTTCAGGGTGGGGTTAAAATCCAGGCGTCAGGTGGTCAGAAAAAATTTGACCGCCTGCTTTCCTGATTTGGATCACGCTGCCACAGAAAAACTATTGAAACAAAATTACCGTGAAACGGGCATGATGGTAAGCCAAACTTTGCGCACTTTTCTGAACCGATCACCGCGTTATTTCAAAGATTTAAAAATTGAGGGTAAACAACACCTGCAAAACTGTTTAGATCAAGGGCAAGGGGTGTTGTTGGTTTCGGGACATTTCACTGCCTTAGATGTTGGTGGTCGTGCCATTTGCGAACAATTTCCAGTGGCGGGTGTCTATCGACCTCATAAGAATGCAGTTCAAGAATATGTGGTTAAACGCTCACGATTAAGCTATGCCAAAAAAATGTTTTCACGGGATGAGCTCAAAGGCATTGTTAAACACCTGAAAACCGGTGGTATTGTATGGTACGCGCCAGATCAGGATTACCGCAGGGGACAATCCATATTTTCTGACTTTTTTGGTATCCCAGCTTCCACCATAACAGCGACCCATCAATTGGCCAAAATCAGTCAGTGCAAAGTCATCTTTTATGCAGTGAAGCGAATGGACGAAAAACCCTATTATGAGTTGAGCCTTTCAAAGCCATTGGAAAACTTTCCAACGCAAGATGTTCAAACGGATATCGACCGAGTGAATCAAGGGATTGAACAAATGGTTAAACAAGCCCCATCACAGTACCTGTGGTTACACAAAAGGTTCAAAACCCGCCCACCTGGCATGGATAAATTCTATTAAAGTATTTTATCGTTTCAATCCACCTTTCCCCCAATAAATACATTCACCGAAAGCGGTCTGGTTTTTCTTTTATTTTTGGGTAGGTATTTCAAAGTAAAGTTGACATGACATGGTTATTATTCTAACGTTATGAGCACAAAATGATTGGGAGTTTTAAAGAATGAAAAAAATAATAATTATAACCACAATGCTTTTGGTGTTTTTCACCGCAGAAGCAGAAATAAGACAGGCGCTGGGCGTGGATCAGCGGGTCGATTATCCTGGTTTGGTCAAGTTTGGCCCATGGGACGACAGGAACTATGCCATCACCAAAAGTGATTTTGATCTTATCCCTAATAAAGACCAATATTTAGCCAATGTCCCGGCTTTCTTTAAAATCACCATGCGCAAAGAAATGCCTCATCTGGGTGAGTTTTACCCAAGATCTACCTATCAGTTATTCCAAATCAGGCATGGCGGCTTGTTACAAGATGGGAAATGGATGAAATCTGCACGTGGCGCCGCTTGGCACAAAGGCGATGATCCCAATGGCAAAGGCGTGCCTCCGGTGGTGAAATTAGGCGGACCTGATTTAATTCCAGATGTTGAGTTTACTTTGGATTCAGCTTTGAGTGGCAATGAAGTGTCGGTTGAGTTTAATCCAACCAATCCTTTGATTGGTGTGGCCGGTTCGAATCGATCGGGTGGACAGACCATGTATTATACCCAAGATGGGGGTTTAACTTGGACTCGTTCACAAGTCAACCCATCAAGTTGTTGTGACCCCACGATTGATTGGTCTTCTGATGGAAGCAAGGTTTATCAAGCTGATTTAAGCAGTGCAATTGGTGTGCGTTGGGCCGTTTCTAATGACCAGGGCCAAACCTGGGGGCCGATGCAAGTTTTAACCCCCAACGGCAGTGACAAAGAATTTATTCATGTAGACAGGTCACTCACCTCGCCTTATACCGACAATGTCTATTTAACCTACCACAATGGCAATGTCATGCAATTTGCCCGTTCTATTGATATGGGCGTTTCTTTTGAAACTCCGATGGCATTCAGTGGCGAGCCCACAGGCATTGGCAGTGACATCACCACAGATGCCGCTGGAATCATCTATTATGTTTACCCATCATTGGCTAGTGCCACAGGCATCAGACTACTCAAATCAACGGATGGTGGTGTGACTTTTGCTACTGGCACCATGATTGCAGCTTTAAATGGTCG
Organism: Marinicella litoralis; assembly: GCF_002591915.1. Classification (GTDB taxonomy): domain Bacteria; phylum Pseudomonadota; class Gammaproteobacteria; order Xanthomonadales; family Marinicellaceae; genus Marinicella; species Marinicella litoralis. Next base: position 319,560 of record NZ_NIHB01000001.1, read on the forward strand.
TTTTGATTTTCCAATCCCAGCGATGGAAGACCGAGAAGTCTTTATTTATGTGTCGGCTGATGTGGACATGAGTGGCGGGCCCAATGATGGACGCATCTATGTGTCCTGGACCGACGAAACCGATGACAGTGCAGGTGGTGGCAACGGCAGTGCTGCTAACAATCATGGCTGGATCGAAGTTTATTACTCTGATGATCAGGGATCAAACTGGACTCGGATGCCTCATCCACACGAAACCAGTGATGGGCTGACCGTAGATCGCTTTCACCCATGGTTAAAAGTGGCAGAGAATGGTGTGGTACATATTGGCTATTATGACACCCGTCATTCAACCAACCGCACAGGCGTTGATTTTTATTACAACTCATCGGTGGATGGTGAAACTTGGCTTGGAGAACAACGTTTTAGCACGGTAACCTCTACCAATTTACCTGATGGACAAGAATGGGGTGATTACAATGGGCTTTCCGTTGTTTTGGATCGTTTGGCCATGACTTGGACCGACAACCGCCCTGGAAATGGAAAGGCAGCCATTGCTGGTTCGGTAACCAACCCAACGGGCGCACCCAGTTACGGATTATCGCTTGAAAATCCAGACATACTATTGTGTGATGGCATGACTGATGTGACGGCCAATTTGAACATCAGCTCACTGCTGGGGTTTAATAACAATGTCACGCTCAGTGTATCCAGCTCACCTTCAATCAGTTCAAATGAGTCGTTTTCGGTGAACCCAGTGACACCTCCTGGCACTTCTGTGTTTGAATTTGATGTTTCTGGCGGATCATCTGGTGACTATATTCTGGCCATACAAGGTACGGCTTCTGATGGTAATGGTGGAAACATTGTCAGATCTGTGGACTTGAACATTGGCTACAACACCACAGCCCCTGCCATGCCGACGCAAATATCGCCAGCCAATGGCGCCACATTGGTAGCCTCTGACTCGGTGACCTTTGATTGGTCTGCCTTGCCTGAGGCCCGTGAGTATGTGATTGAAATAGCCACTGATGTTGCGTTTAATAATATTGTTTATTCTGAGACAGTAGACAGCAACACCACAACTGTTTTAGCCACTTTGAATTCAAGCACCGAATACTTTTGGAGTGTGAGGGGACAAAACGCTTGTGCGGGTGGACCTAATTCGGTTATCTTCAACTTCACTACAGCACCACTTCCAGGTGATTGTCCTGCTAATCTGGTGACAAAATCAGTGGTATCCTTTGATTTTGAGAACGGAGCAGAAGGCTGGACCAGCGGTGTAAATTCTGGTGCGGATACTTGGACCTTATCCAACGCAAACCCTGCGCCTGGTGGGTCAGTTCAACATTGGCATGTTGATGATCAGGGTTCAGTTTCAGACACCTATTTGACATCTCCGGTGATTTCTTTGCCAGCAGGTCAGTCTCCCTTGTCCTTCCATTTTATGAATTACCAAGAAATGGAAGATGATGGCAACTCGCAATGTTGGGACGGTGGTATTTTAGAGGTTTCAGAAAATGCGGGCCCCTTCGTGCAAGTAGACAACAGTTTACTGGGCACAGACCCTTACGATGGCCCATTCAGAACGGGCACACTGCAAGGCAGTCTGGCATGGTGTGGTGATCCACAATCTTATTTAAATTCTATTGTTGACATCGATTCTTTTGCCGGCAACGATGTTCAGTTCAGGTTTAGGGTATTGACCGATACTTCAGTCAGCCACCCAGGCTGGGACATTGATAACATTAAAATCAATGGATGTTATACAGATTTGATTTTTGAACATGGTTTTGAACAACCATAATCATTGATTTAATTAAGCTTAAAGGCAAGCCACAGGCTTGCCTTTTTTTTTGCCTGAGGCTTGACGACTTAAAAAAATTGATCGATTTATTAAGCTGAAGTTTGGTGGTTAAGGGTTTAGCCACTTTAATTAATTATGGATAAGTGTTTAAATTGTAGAAACAAGCCCCATTCTTGTTCTTTAAATACCAATAAGATCACATGAAAATCCCACATTTAGATCCAGACTACGCCAAGGCCAGGAGACAACAATGGCCGAAAGCTTTTAAAACAGGTTTGGTTTTTTTATTGATATTGTGGGCCTGTTTTTTATTGGCACAAATTCTACCGATCACTCAGTTTGGCACCAAACCACGCACCTTTGAAGGATTATTGGGCCTGATTACCATGCCCTTTATTCACAGCGGATGGCCGCATTTAATCGACAACAGTTTGCCCATGTTTTTAGCCACCGTTGCTTTGTTTGGCAATTATCCCAAGATTGCACCAAAGGTCATGATTTGGGGTACCCTACTGACAGGCTTGTTGGTGTGGGTCTTTGGTCGTCAAGTGAACCACATAGGTTCCAGTGGATTGTTTTATGCGGTGTTGAGTTATTTGTTCGTCAGTGGCTTTTTAAAAAAGGACATTCAATCCATAGGCATTTCAATCGCCATTGCGTTTATGTATGGTTATATGATTTGGGGTATTTTTCCCGGCAAATCTGGCATTTCATGGGAGTCCCATATGTTTGGTTTTTTAACGGGGGTGTTTTTGGCTTACAACACCAAAGACATCGATCGACCGGTGTTGAAAAACTGGCGTTTGGATGAAGGCATAGAAGACCTGGAAGAATAAATTTTCAGCGACTTATTTTTCGCTGGCACAATCAATACAAAAAGGGGTATGTGGTAATGCATGCAGTCGTTTTGTTTTGATTTTTTGACCGCAGACCACACAATCACCGTAGCCGCCTTGTTTGATTCTGAGCAAGGCTTTGTTGACTTGTGACAGTTCAATTTGTGCTTCCTGATCCAGAAAATCAACCACTTGATCATTCTCTGTTTCAGTCGCTTGTTCTGCAAAGTCTGCACTGATCGGTTCGCTGCGATGCAAATGAATTCGGGTTTTAGACAACAAGGCTGTCAATCGCTGGTGTTCGAAAAGGAGTTTTGACTTTAAGAGTTCTAGCTCATCGTTTTTGAATAATGCGTTCATTGGTATGTGGCCTATAATGATTGGACCCAATCAGTGACGGAAAACAAGCCAACAGTGCCAGTCATCACTGGTCTTTGTTTATGCTGGATTCAGCGGTTTACACTGCGTGTCTCAATATGATGTTTTTGAGTTTAGCACTGCATGGTCGGCATTCACGTTGACCAAAGTCAATTTGTGTGTGGATAGTTTGGCCTAAAACGAAGGGGGTGAGACTGATGTGGTTAATCACCAGTCTCAGGGTTTGGTTTATTGAAGTTGTTTTTCAAGTCTGGCAATCGTTGCCAGCACTCGATCTTGGGTGGCCTGAGTCAGTTGAGCCATTGGGGCATTGGTGATTTTTTGTTGGTCTAACATTTGGTTCAAACCCAAGGTGGCAGTTTTCTCAATACCGTCTGATGCTTTTGAAGGTCCTGAGCCAGTATCGACAAAGTGCTTGCTTGCTGATCGAAAACCCCTGACTGGAAAACCGGCCTGATTTAAATTGGGACTGTTCCCTACATCATAGGAAAAAGCTTCTCCGTCAAACTGGTTGGTGCCTGTTTTTAAGTAATAAGCCAAATAATGGTTATTGTCGTCACGAACCACAGCAATTAATTCATCATTGACCGTGTCATAAGCCGCAGCCAAATCATGGTTATTCAATGCATAGTTGGTACATCGGTTGTATGCCGTGCTTTCAGATCGACAACCGGTTGCCAAGTAATCTCCATTGAATGTTTCAGTTTGTTCAAAGATCAAAACATCTGCATAAAAAGGATAGTTGTTACTGTATTGTGAGACGTCATAAACCACTTGCCATTCGCCCCTCATTTTTTGTAGTTCATCACCCAGAAAGAAGTTAAATCGTTCGATCGGGATGTTTTGCCCTAGGATGCGCATGGTGGCTGTGGTTTCGGTTAAAAAATCGATTCGAACTTTACCCAAGCCACTGTCAAAAGTGCTGTTTTGTTGCCAACCGCAGGCCAGACAAGGCCCGTCTTCACTGATGTATAAATCGCCTTCAAAATAAGAGTTGCCATCCAGAAAACCAGAGGCGGTATACCAATAAGGGTAGCCAAGGTCATCATAGACATAAAAAACGCCAAAGAAGAAATTGTCTTGGATTTCGAAATTATAACCAGATCCAGGTTCGCTGCTGTTCCAATACAGGCCAGATTCAGGCGTGAATGACCAAGCGTTTAAACTGCTTAGCATCAAGGTGAGTAAAGTGATTATTTTTTTCATAAAAATCTCCGCAGAGTGAGTAATGATTGTTATATTACTCATCCCAAATGAATTTCAAATGAATGCTTTTTGAACGGAAAATGAACGATGATTGATATTGGCGCCAATTTAACCCACGACAGCTTTGATAAAGACCGAGCTGATGTGATTCACAATGCAAGAGCGCTTGGGGTTGATGCTTTTGTGATCACAGGCTCAGATGTGACTTGCTCACAAAAAGCCAAAGCCTTGGCCCATGAATACACGGATTGTTGTTATGCCACTGCCGGAATACACCCACACCATGCCAGTGAGTTCAATGGCGAGACCCAGGAACAGTTACAAGAATTATTGAATGATGACAAAGTGGTGGCTGTGGGGGAAACGGGCTTGGATTATTTCAGGGATTTTTCACCCCGTGCTGCACAAATATTTTCATTCGAACAACACATTCAACTGGCGATTGAAAATGAGATGCCTTTGTTTTTACACCAAAGAGAGGCGCATGTGGACTTTGGCCCGATTCTGCAGGCCCATCGAGACGCCTTATCAAATGTGGTGGTTCATTGTTTTACCGACAATGAAAAAGCCTTGTTTGATTACTTGGATTTGGACTGTTATATCGGAATCACCGGTTGGATCTGTGATGAAAGGCGAGGCAAACATTTGATTGATTTGGTTAAAAACATTCCGAATGATCGACTGTTGATTGAAACCGATGCGCCCTATTTGATTCCGAGGAATTTAAGCCCAAAACCCAAGTCCAGGAGAAATGAGCCAAAGTATTTACCACACATTGCCGAATTTATCGCGGCACATCATCCAATGGGTTTTGCTGAACTGAAAGCGGCTACAGTAGCAAACAGCAAAAAATTCTTTCAGATCTGAAGTCATTTACATACAATGAGGCCAGCACATAAGCCTGAAACCATCAACACAGTAACAGAGAAATTCATGGGATTATTCCAACAACACATTGATCATCTGGTCCAAGTAACCACAGCGGCATTGGCCGATACCCATTACGATGGTTTGTGGATATATTCTGGACACCCTGAAAATAATTTTTTGGATGACATGGCGCCGCCACACAGCATCAATCCACATTTTAAATGGTGGGTACCGGTACCCAATGTGACCAGCAGTGTGATTCATTTTGTGCCAGGGCATAAACCGAAAGTGTATTTACATCAGCCTGCTGACTTTTGGCACAAAGTGGTTGATAACAGCCAAGACAAATGGACCCAATATTTTGATGTTGAGGTGATCGGACATTACAATCAATTACCGGATTTTGCGGCCTATAAAAACCATGCATGGATTGGTTCTAAAGAACTGCAGCCGTTAAGTGCTCAAGACACCAACCCTGACGCCATAATCAACCACCTCCATTTCAGCAGGATTCAAAAAACTGAATATGAGGTGCATTGTATAGCTGAGGCGAATCAATCAGCCCTGAAGGGACACCATGCCGCTCAGGAAGCATTTTATGCCGGTGCCTCTGAGTATGAAATTCACATGGCCTATTTGCAGGCATGTCAACACAATGAATACCAAATGCCCTACGGCAACATCGTTGCTTTGAATGAAAACCCTGCGGTACTGCATTACCAATACCAAAGCCGGGAACGGGTGGCCACTGATCAACTCAAATCATTTTTAATTGATGCAGGAGCCAGCTACAAAGGCTATGCAGCTGACATCACCAGAACCTATGCCTATCAGCCAGGTCGGTTTGCGGAGATGATCAAAATGATGGATGAAAAACAACAAATGCTGTGTCAAAAAGCGGTGACCGGACAAGATTATGTGGCCTTACATGAATTGGCCCATTTATCGATCAGTGAGTTGTTGTGCGAGTTTGAAGTGATTAATTGTTCTGCCCAAACAGCGGTTGAATCCGGATTGAGCCAAACCTTCTTTCCGCACGGCTTGGGTCATTATTTGGGTCTTCAGGTACATGATGTTTCCGGTCACGTGATTGATCGCCAAGGAACCGTTAAATCACCCCCCAAGGCCTATCCCTTTTTAAGACTGACCGATCACTTGCGCGAAAATGCCGTCATTACCATCGAGCCAGGGGTGTATTTCATCCCGATGTTGTTGGCTGAAATTGCCAAACACAAAGACGTGAACTGGCAAAAAGTAACCGAACTGCTGCCTTTTGGTGGCATTCGCATAGAAGACAATGTGGTGGTGAAATCAACGGTCCCTTTGAATTTAAGTCGTTAACTTTACCGTTGGGTTGAAAATAAAAAAAGCCTGAAGTGATTCAGGCTTTTTTATGCAGTTTACAATGCTGTAGTGGTTACTTCTTTTCTGACTTCGCAATTAAGTTTTCAAGTTTTAAAGTGATGAAATCTGACAGAATCCGCGCCGTTTCATGTAACCTGAAATCGACAAAATCTTCAACTTCTTCGTCTTCAGCATCCACTTCGGTTTGTTGTTCAGCCATTTTGGTGTCTTCAGATTTCAGTGCTTCTTTTGAGTCAAAAACCAAATTCACTTTGCCCAACAATGGGTTGGCTTGTGCTTGTGCAATGATGGCTGCACGCTTTTCTTTGCGTTGCTTTTTACGTTGTTTCCGTTCTTTGACTTTTTGTTCTCTGGTGGCCGCGGACAATGAAACCATGACATCATCTTTTTCTTGGTTATACAGCTCAATTTCATTTTTCAGAAAATCAAACTCAAAATTAACATCGGAGCGTTCAGAGAATCTTTTTCTTAGGTAAGAAATCTCGTCAGAAAGGTCGTCGAATAAAATATAGTCACTGCTGGCAATGCTGTTCCAGGGCAAAGCATTTTCATAAGAGGATTCGCCATAATTTTCAAAACCAGGAGAAGCCGGGAAAGTGATGTCTGGAATCACACCGCGGTTTTGCGTGCTGCCGCCATTGATGCGGAAAAACTGCCCGCGGGTCATTTTTAATTGTCCCAGTTTGGTTTCTTTGTCATTGGTCCACTCATTCAATGGCATGATGTTCTGTACAGTGCCTTTGCCGTAAGTTTGTCCACCCACAATGATGGCTCTGCCATAATCTTGCATGGCTGCGGCAAATATTTCAGAAGCCGAAGCCGATAATTTATTGACCATAACCACCATGGGTCGATCCCATGCAATGGCTGGGTTGAGGTCCCGTTTGACTTCAACCTTGCCATAGGACACTTTGGTTTGTACCACTGGCCCTTTGTCGATAAACAAGCCTGAAAGTTGGATGGCTTCATACAGTGAACCACCGCCATTGTTTCTTAAGTCAACAATCACACCCTGAACACCTTCTTCAGTGAATTTATTTAAGATTTTTTTAACGTCTTTGGTGGTGCTTCGAAAGTCTTTGTCATTGGCCTGGTATGCAGCAAAATCAAGATAGAAGGTCGGAATGTCGATGACTCCGATTTTTCTGCTGTGTTTACCATCTTGTACTTCATAGATTTGGTATTGGGCTGCTTGTTGTTCTAATTTGACTTTGTCTCTGACGATACTGACTGTTTTAGGCAAGGTATCCGGAGAATCATCTTCACCAATCACTCGCAAGCGAACGGTTGAACCTTTTTCTCCTCGAATCAATTGCACCACGTCTTCAATGCCCCAACCAACAACGTCTTCGAAGCTGCCTTCGGCATCTTGGCCAACGGCCATCACTTTATCGCCGCTTTTTAAAGAACCTTCTAAATCTGCTGGGCCACCTTTAACGATGGTTTGGATTGATGTGTATTCACCGTCATTGCCCAAGACGGCACCAATCCCTTCCAATGAAAGCTTCATGTTAATTTCAAAATTTTCAGAAGTGATGGGCTCCATATAACCAGTATGGGGTTCAATCAGGGTTAAATAAGAGTTGATGAAGTATTGGAACACATCGTCACTTTTCATGTCTTCAATGCGTTTGGAAATCAAGTTGTATCGTTTGTTGAGCGTTTCTTTGATTTTTTCCGGTTCTTTTTTCAATAACAACAAGCTCAGGTAGTCGTTTTTGACTTTTTTGGTCCAAATTTCATTCAGTTCTTTTTGGTCTATGGCCCAAGGTGCTTTTTCGCGGTCCCACTGGTATTCGTCATCTGTTTCAAAGTTCATCTCAGAATCAAGCACTTTAGAAGCGAACTCTTTTTGTACAGCCACCCTTTTTTTGAACAGGTTAAAAATTTCATAAGCTGGACTCAGGTCGCCTTTTTTCAGGTCATCATCAAGCTCATTTCTCCAACGATCAAATGAAACTATGTCTTCACCTAGGAAGTACATTTTGTTGGGGTCTAAAGTGGCTATGAACTTGTCTAAAATCTTTTGCGAAAATCCGTCATCAAGTTCAGAAGGTTTGTAATGTAATTCTTCAATCAACTTAACCACCAGCTGACTTTCTTTGGTGTGTTTAGGGCTTGGCTTGATCGGTTCAAAATCTGCTTTGGCAAAAGCGACGTTGATAGATGCCACCCAAAATACCATTATGTAATTAATCGATTTCATGTTTTATCAGTTCCTAATTGTTCTTTGTGTTGTGGATCTTGTTTTTTTTCTATTGAACTTTCTTTATCTAATATTGCCTTAAGGCTAAATTTAATGATATAGGTCAATCGTCATCAATACAAGTCTCTGGATTCTATTCTGAGACCCAGTTAATGAATATTGGTTTCATATTTTTGTTATAATGTCGTGCTTTGATTGGCCAGCGGGGTCAATCGTTGATACGACTAGCTAATATTTTGGAGAAAATGAATGAGTAAATTAGCCATAGCTATTGGTGTAGCTGGAACATTGTTGAGTTCTGTAACTTGGGCGGAAATGGATTCAGAAAACGGACAAATCAATTACAAGATTGGTACGGACGTGGGTAAATATTTGAAAGATTCAGAACTGAGTTTTGATAAAGAATCATTCATCACAGGTTTGGAAGATGGATTGGCAGGACGTGATTTGCGTTTGAGTGCTGAAGACTTGGTTAAAATTCGTGGCATCATTCAACAAAAACAACAAGAAGTTCAAAAAGCCAAAAAAGAGCAATTAATGGCTGAGCTTGAAGTTCAAAAAGTTGAAAATGCCGAAAAAGGGGCGGCTTTCTTGAAAGAAAAAGCGGCAGAAAAAGGTGTGGTAACGACTGAATCAGGTTTGATGTATGAAGTTTTGACACAAGGTGAAGGCGAGAGACCAGCAACACCTACCACAACAGTTGTGGTTCATTACACCGGTACATTAATCGATGGCACCAAATTCGACAGTTCGGTAGATCGTGGCCAACCAGCTACATTCGCCTTGAATCAAGTGATTAAAGGTTGGACTGAAGGACTGCAGTTGATGAACGCAGGTTCAAAATACAGATTTTACATCCCACCTGAGTTGGCTTATGGGTCAGATGCCAGACCAGGTAGCCCGATTGGTCCTAACAGTACTTTGATTTTTGATGTTGAGTTGATTGAAATTAAATAATCATCACAGCAAGCAATAACTAAAAAAGCCCCTGATTTCAAGGGGCTTATTTTTTGCCTGTTTTTTGGTGTTGATGAATCAGTCAAAACTGACAGGGTCAATATCAACAAACCATTGAATGGACTTGTCATTGAATTGTTTTTTCAGTTGGTAAATCAACAGGTGTAAGGCTTTTCTTTGATTGGCATTGAGGATTAATTGCATTCGATGTAATTTTTGCTTTTTAGCCACCAGGGCAGGCAATGGCCCCAGTACACTGACCTGTTCGTTGTTTTCGCAAAACACCACCATGTCATTGAGAAAATGATCAAGTAAAGAGGCGTCCCTGTGCTGTGCCCTGATGATGGCTAAATAGGTATACGGCGGGAATTGCATTTCTTGGCGTTCAGTGAGCTGGCTTTTGGCAAATGATTCATAACCTTGGTCAAACAAAGCGTGGAAAAAGGCATGATCGGGAAATTGTGTTTGGATGATCACCTCCCCTTTGGTGTCGGCTCGCCCGGCCCTTCCTGAGACTTGAGTTAACAATTGTGCCAGGTATTCTGTGGCTCTGAAATCAGACGAAAAAAAGCTGTTGTCCACATTGACCACTACCACCAAGGACAGCAAGGGAAAATCATGGCCTTTTGAAAGCATTTGGGTGCCAACAATGACACAAGGGTTTCCTGAACGCACCGCTTCCAGGTTGTTTTGCCAGTGTTTGGGGGTTTTAACGGCATCGCGATCAAACCTGATGATGGGTGTATCGGAAAAATGCTGGCTCAAGCCATCGGCTATTTTTTCTGTTCCAACGCCCAATGTTTCAACGTGTTGAGAGCCGCAGCCAGGACAAAATTCAGGCAAGGTGTAACGCCGGTCACAATGGTGACATTTCAGTAAGTTCAGGTGTTTGTGGTAAGTTAAATAAGCATCACAGTCATCACAGGTGCCAATCCAGCTACATTCATTACAAATCAGTTTGGGAGACCAGCCACGCCGATTGAGAAACACCAACACTTGATTGCCATTTGCTAAATGACTTTCAATTTTGTGTAAGGTCTTAAGTGACAGGCCTTTGGATGGTTTGTTGTTCAAAGCATTTTGTAGCGTGATGCTTGGCATCGGATTGTTGTTGGTTCGACTGCGCAGTTTCAGCCATTTGTATTTACCTCCGATGGCATGGTTTAAAGATTCAAAACTGGGCGTGGCTGAACCCAAAATCACAGGAAAGTCATTTATTTTCCCCCTCAATACAGCCAAATCTCTGGCGGAGTACCGAGTCCCATCTTGTTGTTTGTAACTTAAATCATGTTCTTCATCGATCAATATTGCGCCTAAGTTTTTAAAGGGTGTAAAGATTCCTGAACGGGTGGCAACCACCACATCGATTAGGCCTGTTTTGGCGTGGTGCCAGACCCGCGCCCTGGCGCCATCAGATAATCCAGAGTGCAAGACAGCCATTTGACCTTTGATTCGCTGACTTATTTCTTGAAATAATTGCGGTGTGAGGCCTATTTCTGGAACCAGCACCAACACCTGTTTGTTTTCAAGCATTAAGTTTTGGATGAATTGAATATAAACTTCTGTTTTACCTGAGCCAGTTATGCCATCTAACAACATCACATTGAATTTATCATGTGCTTGTTTTAGTTGTTTTAAGGCGGCATCTTGATCAGCGGTCAGTTGAAATCCTGGGTCATAAGGTGCTTCATTGGCTAACAAACACAGTTCTTCTGCTTGAGCCAAATTTTTCTCAGCCAGTTGTTTACAAATTTGTGAGGCTGAAGATGAAATGTGAGACAAAGATTGACTGGTCAGCGGTCCATGTAACAACAGGTATTGATATATTTCTAGTTGTTTCGGTGCAGCTTGCAACCGTTCGGTCGCTTGCTCCAAAGTGCTTTTTGTGCGCCACCACTTTTGCAGAGGGATGGGCTTATTGGCGGTCTTTTTTAACCAAGCTGGTAAGGCAGTAAAGATCATCTCGCCTAAGGTGACTTGATAATATTTAGACGCTTGCTTGAACAAGGTTAAATCAGCTTCGTTGAGAATGGCTTGTTCGTCTAAAATGGCTTGAATGGGTTTAAGTTTTGAGAAGCTGCTGTGGTCAGAGAATGAAAGTACGATGCCAACCACTGTTTTGTTTTTACCCAAGTTGACCAACACCCGGCCACCCACTGGCGGGGTAGATAAGTGTTCAGGTAATTGGTAATCCAAGTGTTGTGCAAACGGTATTTTCAGTGCCACTTGAACCACATCTGGGCGGTTGGGTTTTTGCATCAGCAAATCATACCATTATGAGAAAATATTATTCATCAAGTTTCTTGAAGAATGACCTGGATTGATGCCTTGAACAAACACAACTCAATTCCAATGCACTGGATGAATGAATTACCGCTGTGGTGATTTTATTTAAGCCTATAAATACAGAGCGCGGCAGATTATCCCACGACAGATTGACTGATAAAGTTATCCACAAAAACTGTGGATAACTTTGTGAATAAGTTGCAAAACCGATGCCATTAAACCAAATCAGCTGTAATCATAGACACATTGGTTAATTGTTAACCAAATACAATATGTTGTTTTATATCAATAACTTACAAGTGTTTTGAGATGTTGGTGGTTAATAAAAACAAGTAAATTCATGTTTTAAGCGTTTTTGCCGCCAAGTTGTGCATAATTTTTACAATATATTATGAACTGACTGACTTTCAGCGCTTGCTTGTGTGGAACCCAGTACCCCTTATTCGCTGTAAGCCTCGGCAGTGGCATCATGTGGGTGTAGCGATTCGTGGTGGGTGACCCTTAGGTGAAACTGTTTAACCAAGGCGCTTTTGCTTAACACCTGTTTGATGCGTCTGGCGGCATCTTCACAAAACATCAAATTCTGTCCATTGCGCAATGCAAATGCTTGTTCATCTGCCCTTTTCACCGCAGCTTGAACTGCAGTTTGTAAAGAGTTTTCAACCAAGTTAATCAGTGTTTCAAGGGGAATTTCCTGTTGTTCATTTTGCAACTTCACTTTGATCACAGCAGAACTTCTTTGGCTGTGTGGTGTGGCATTGATGCCTTGTTCAGAACCCAACCAATCAATCACGTCTTGTTTACTGATGTTGTTTTGATCAAATTGCTGTTTGAAATTTTCTTGGATTAATTGGCGTGCCAAAGCAGCAGAACAAGGACATGTGCTGGAATATGTGACTTGAAAGCTTAAATATTTGCTCAGGCCAGACTTTTTACATTGCACCACTGAAAGCTTGATGGGGTATGAACGCCAACCAGAATGATCGCTGACCAGCGCTTTTCTTCGCAACAAAGCCTCACCTTCAACTTCGATCAAAGCATTTTGGCTGAGTTTTTTGTGAGTCTGTAAAAAGTTCTGGGTTAATTGGTGCAACACAAGGTAGTCAATGGTTTCATGACTGAATGCTTGATCACAAGCCAAATATAAACGAGACATGTGGATGCCTTTGCTGGCTTCATCATCCAATGACACCTCGGCTCGCACGCGTGCCACACTGGCTGGAACGGACACATCTGCTGACATCAGCAAGGGCATCTCTATGTCACTCATGCCAACCCACTGAAGCTGTCCACCTATTTTGGCTTTTTCTTCTGATGCGATGTCAGGCAAGGTACAGGATTGGTTTGTAGAATCTAACACTGGGTTGAGTTTGAAATAATTACACAATAATGTGGTGTATCATATCAAATTACAAGATAAAGCTGGGTAATTTCAAGCCATTTAAAACGGCACACATTAAATATCTTTTGGGTTAAAGTTCATTCCAGCGATTGTGGGCAAAGCCTTTGATGGGTGAATCCAAGTTTTTGACCGCTGCCAAGGTCTTGAATTTCTCCCCCATTTCTTCTGCCAACACCAGTTGTTTCATTTCACTGATGAGTCGGTAGTACTGCTTATATTCAATTTCAGGGTCTATCCATTGATTGATGCCTGCATCCAATAAAAAATCACCCTGGGTGGTATACCCCGCCACTTCAAAGCCTGCCGTATCAAAGGCTTCAGCCACAGCAGTAAAATCGACGAATGAGGTGATGTCTTGCAATCCAACATTTTGGTAGGGGTTGAAATTGGCTTGGTGTCTGCGCTGACAGACCAAGGTGCCGGTGTGTCTTTGCGGGTGGTAGTAGGTGCTGCGACCATAACCGTAATCGACAAACAAGGCCAAGCCTTTGCTTAAGTTTTGGGTCACGGCATTGATCCAAGCTGGTAGCTGCGGTAAAAATTCAGATCGATAACCTTCGCTTAAATCCAGCTCCATTTGTTCTAATATTTGATTCATTCTCGGTGAAAATGCATGCCATTGTTCAGCATAATTCAATCCATCATACTTAAGCTTTAGTTGGAGGTATTTGCCTTGTTCGAATTTAAATACTTCTACCGGCAGGGCATCTAAAACCTCATTGGCAAATATGATTCCTTGGTATGGACTTTCAGGCGCATGATCAGACCATTGGACTCGATTTTTGATGTGCTGGGGCAAAGCATTGACTTTTTGTTGTTGTACTTGTCGGAAATCGGCGCTGACCTCCACGATGATGTATTGATCTGGCAAACAATTCAAGTCTTCCAAAGCCAGCAGGGTATCGATACAAAATTGACCCGTTCCAGCGCCAAGTTCGATGATTTTAGGCGCTTCCAATTGTTGTAGCACATCAGCAAACACCACTGCATGGCATTTGGCAAACAATGCTCCCAATTCAGATGCAGTGATAAAATCACCGTCAGTACCAATTTTATTGAGACCCGCACTGTAATAGCCAAGTCCAGGCTCGTAAAGTGCCATTTTCATGAATTTGGCGAAGCTAATCACACCATTTCGTTTGATTTCTGAGGTGATTTTATGTTGCAATGCTTGATTGATTTGTAACAGCGTTTCAGACATATTCAATGCAAAAAGAAATTAATATTTGGTTGAACAACAACCCCCACAAAAATAAACGGCTGGCTAAACCTTACTCTGACGCCATTTTACAACAGTTATTACAAAACACACTGAATACTTCGGCGCGCATAACAATCAAAAAAAGTAAAAATGGTAAACCTTATGTTGATGAGCCCATTTTCTTCTCTCACAGCAACTGTCGGCAACTTCATGCATATGTCATAACGACGGCCCATGATATCGGCATTGATGTTGAGTACATCAATAAAAAACGAGCTGTAATGAAACTGGCATCACGTTACTTTCACCCCAAAGAATCAAAAATAATTTCTGATTTACCAACCACAGAAAAATCATCGATGTTTTTTAAGCAGTGGACTCATAAAGAGGCATGGTGTAAATTAGACGGTGGAAATTTATGGTCATACTTGAACAAATTACCTGGCGATGAAAAAGGCTTATTTTTGTATGAGTCTGATCGGATCGATGGTTATGCTTTGGCAATTGCCAGCCCTCAAAAAATTGATAAAATCAGAATAAATTCAATCGGGAACCCATGAAATTAATGAACCCTGTTTTTTGTTTCTTGGCACTGCTGCTCGGTGGCTGTGGCATCAACCAAGAAACCATAAGACAAGTTGAACATGCTGTTGAGTTGAAAAAAGACAACAGCAGGACTTGTGGTGCTGAGGTAAAAAATCGCTGTGCCATCTCCACACCTTTTGCCAGTTATTACGATGCTGCCATTGAGTTACAAAAAAATCACATGTTGTTATTGGATCATGGTGAAAATTCATTGATGGCCCGTTTGAATTTAATCAAAGCAGCTCAAAGCACCATTGAGATTCAAACCTTCATTTGGGTGAATGATGAAGCCGGTCATTTGATGTTAAAGGAATTGTTGGCAGCTGCCAAAAGAGGCGTGAAAGTAAAAGTCATTATTGATCAATTGTTTTCAATGGGCAATTCATGGCTGGTTTCTGATTTGGCCACTTTGCATCAAAACCTTGAGTTCAAATTATACAATCCTGTTTTTCAAGAAGCACACACATCGGCTTTTGAATTCTTCAGTGCCTTGGCCTGTTGTATGGCCAGGCTCAATAAGCGGATGCACAACAAGACATTTATCGTTGACAATAAATACGGCATAGTGGGTGGGCGCAATTATCAGGACAGGTATTACGATTGGGATGAGTCATTCAATTATAAAGATCGAGACGTGCTTGCAATTGGACCTGTTGTTGATCAAATGACTGAATCATTTGCCAGTTTCTGGCAAAGCCCACATGTGGTTCCGGTAGAACATTTGCGAGATGTCAGTGATCGCATTCTGAATGGCGAACAGTCAAAAATAAACTGGAATGAACCACCACCATTGAAAGCAGAACATCTTTTGAGTCAAGCCAAAGACCCACAGGTGGTCATGGATACTTTCTCGAAAGACATTATTTTAGTTGACCAAGTTGAATACTTCAGTGACACCCATGATAAACCATTTAATCGAGATGCCAGGAAGGCCAACAAACAACTGACGCAAAAAATCCATCAGTATTTTGCCGACGCAAAGTTTGATATTTTGATCCAAACGCCCTATTTGATATTCAGTCGACAGGCTCGAAAGACATTCAAGAAATTGCGGCGGAAAAACCCCAACCTTTGGTTCCGAGTTTCAACCAATTCATTGGCATCAACCGACGCCTATTATGTCTATGCCATTTCATATAAATACAAACGGTTCTATTTAAAAAAATTAGACATGCACATCTACGAGTTTAAAGACCGTCCAGAAATGGCTACCGAGCTGTTTTCGCAAAAGCATGTCAATCAAAGAACCCGTTATGGTATGCATGGTAAATCATTTGTGATTGATGGCAAAATATCCATGATTGGTTCGCATAATTTTGACCCAAGATCTGATGTATTGAACACCGAGTCTGGGTTCGTGATTGAAAGTGAAGCCTTTGCAAAAAAATTGACACAAAACATTGAAACCGATATGAAAGATGAAAACAGTTGGGTGGTGGCAGCCAAAGAACAAATACCCTTTTTCAGTCGAATCAGTGGGGTGATTGCAACCATTTCGAGAAAGTTGCCGATTTTTGACATATGGCCATTTCGTTATTCAACCAGTTATCGATTGAAGCCTGGACACCAAGAAGTTCCGGCCAACCACCCTGATTTTTACCAAAACTATGAAGTAATTGGCAGTTTCCCCAATGTGGATTTGTCTTCTAAGCAAATACAAACGATAATAATATCAGCTTTTGCCGGTTTTGCTGAACCTGTGATGTAATTGAGAAAATAAATGAATAACAAAAATAAATTAATTGTTTTAGCCATCTTTGTTGCTCTGGTTGCGATTCCATATTGGCGCATCAAAAGCAACAGCACGTTTTTCGTTGAAGGTCTGATGTTGCATTTGAGCCATTTGGGTACCTGGACTCATTCCAGTATTGATACATCTCTCAATGGAAAAGTAACGGTAAATGATGTCAGGTTTACCCCCAAAGGGTATCGACAAACTGCCAGCATAAAGTCGATTGATATCAACACCGACATGAGGAAATTGATGTTATCCAGTGCACAAAACCTGAGGACGCATGTGCCTGCAAACATGACATTATCATTCAACAATGTGCAGTTACAAAACAATGCAAAAGATTTTATTACAACCGTAGAAAAGAATAGCTATTGGCCCATGGCTGCTGGGTATTTAGGTGCTTACGGCTGTGGTACTGATCCAGGCCCTGGCTTTTCACCGGAACAGTGGGATCAAATTTTACCCACCTCACCACAATTCAATATGGAATTGAGCTATTCAATGGTTGATTCATATCACATGGATTTTAATTTAAACATCGACAACGTGGACAATTGGTTCATCGCTTGGTCAGGCACTTTGACCCGTCCCAGTGATGTACCCAGGATAACCTTCAACGACACCATTGTTGATAAATTATATTATTACCACGTGGATCAAGGGTTTAATAAAAAACGCAATGATTACTGCGCAACTCAGCACAACAACTCATTTTCAGCCTATCGTTTGAAAGGGGCTGAAGAAATTCAAGCTTACCTCAGGGTTTATGCTGGCAAGGAAATGACACAATTTTTCAGTAACCAGTACCAACGGTCTTTGGCAGAAAACATTGAGGTAAATACCATCTTCAAACTGAAAGAGCCTAAATACCTGTATGAATTTTTTTCACTGCCACAAAAAGAAGCATGGGCCACCATGGATATAGAAGCCGCCATTGGTGAAAATGAGTACCAAGCTGTTGAGTTGGCAGAAATAGACTTTTTGGAACTTGATATGGAAACCCTCAGGGCAGAAATGGAAGCCAAAGAGCAAGAAGCCATACGAGTTGAGAAAGCATCCAATCAGCCCAAAGAATTATTAAAAACCATCACCCACAACATAGGTGGTACCAAAAGTGAATATTTAATTGAAAACTGGACCCATGCAGTGGGACAAAATATAAAAGTAAGAACCAAACGTGGCCGGCCTATTTTTGGTAAATTACTTTCGGCCAATGGCACGCAATTAACCATATCCACCCGGTATATGCGTGGCAATGCCACCATCACAGTGGCAAAGAAAGACGTTGTTTCTATGACCGCCAACCGATAAGGGTTTCGGGACATGGGCGTTTTTCATAACGCAAGTAAGTTATGGCTGGTTTCAGTTTTGTTGATGCTGGGCTTGATTATTACTGCCCTGTTGGTGGGTTCGGTGACTACGCCCATCAATGCATTGTGGGATGCCAATTCACCTTATTATGAAGTCATTTGGCAGTTGCGGTTTCCTCGCATCATCAATGCTTTGATGGTGGGTGCCTGTTTGTCATTGGCTGGTTTGTTGATTCAAAATTTAGTAAAAAATCCATTGGCAGACCCTTACTTATTGGGTGTTTCAGGTGGTGCTGCAGCGGTTCAGTTGTTGGTGATAGTGACGGGTTTAAGTTTGGCCCCGTTGATGCTTTTCCTGTTTGGTTTTGTGGGCAGTTTGTTGGCTGCTTTGTTGTTATTAAAGCTCAGTTACCATGGCGAACTGAGGCCGAATAAAATCACATTGAATGGTGTTGTATTGGCTTTTGGGTTTGCTGCTTTCATCAGTTTTGTGTTGGCCACTGCCAGTGGACAACAGGTTAAATCGATGATGTTCTGGTTAATGGGTGACCTGTCTTTTGCACAATTTAATTGGTTGATGCCCATATTGTTGTTGATAATGATGTTGCTTTTAATGAAAAAAGCAAGGGCTTTGGATTTGTTGGCCAGGGGTGATTTGTTTGCCCAAAAATCAGGGGTGAACACCAAACAGTTGAACTTACAAAGTTTTGTGATGACAGCCTTGTTAACATCTATGGCAGTGGCTCAAGCCGGAACCATTGGATTTGTAGGCTTGATCATTCCGCACATGGTTCGCCTATTGGTTGGCTATCAACACAAACACTTGATTCCCATGAGCATGGTCGTTGGTGCTGGGTTTTTGTTGCTGGCTGACACTTTGGCCAGGACGGTGATGAACCCGATACAATTACCAGTGGGAATATTCACCGCAATGATTGGGGTGCCTGTTTTTCTTTGGTTGAACAGGAAGTTGTGATGATAAGTTTGAAAAAAGCATCCATATTTCAAGAAAGTGCTGTTTTAATTCGTAATCTTGACGTCGAATTTAACCCAGGTGAATTTTGGGGCATCATAGGTAAAAATGGGGTTGGTAAATCGACCTTGTTGAATGTGTTGGCTGGTATGTCGAATCATTATGAAGGTGAAATTCAGATAGATGGTCAACCCTTAAATCAAATCAACCACCGTGTCAGGGCGCAGAAAATAAGTTATTTGTTGCAAGAGCAAGAACCCTGCTTGGCGTTCTTGGTGGAAGAGGCCATCGGCATGGGAAGGTTTCCCTGGTTGACGACTAAGTCGGAAGACATTGACATCACTGGCGAAGTAATGAATCAATGTCAAATCAATCATTTGCAAGGACGTTCCATTTTAAAACTGTCAGGCGGTGAGCGAAGAAAGGTTGAGATTGGCACTTGTTTGGCGCAACAATCTGGTCACTTGCTACTGGATGAACCTTTGAATCACTTGGATGTGGTGTATCAAAAACACATCATGCAAGTTTTTAAACAATACAGCCAAAGAAATGCAGTGATTATGGTTTGTCATGACATCGAAGCCGTGAAAAAGTACTGCAGCCATGTTTTGATGCTGTTGGGTAATGATTGTTATCTCAGCGGTACATCAGCTACAATATTAACAGAGACCAACCTGAATAAACTATTTGATGACAGCAGCCAACTTAATTAAAAATAACTTCATGGCCACCATCGCCAAGCAATGGCTGGCGGCGAAACTCATCACCCAAAAAGATTTTGCCACCCTGTTGGAAAAATCCACCGTCATGTCGGCATCAGTACATCCCTATATTGCCATTGTGGATAACAAGTTAGCCAACATCAAAACAGGCAAACCCATCACCTTGGAATTTTTAACCCAGTGGGTGGCCAAAGCTCACAAAATTGATTATTTGAAAATTGACCCGACCAAAATTGATGTCAATCAAGTCACTCAAGTCATTTCTCAGGCCTATGCCCGACAGCATCAAATTCTACCTGTACATGTCGATGCCAATGAAATAGTGATTGCGGTGGCTGACCCCAAAAACACATCTTGGATCAATGACATCCAAAAAATTCACCGCCAAGCGATCAAAAGAGTCCATGCCAACCCCATAGATATTCAACGTTTGTTGTTTGAATTTTATGGCGTCAATCGACAGGTACAAAGTGCCAAAAAGATGCACAAAGGTGTTGCTCATGATCCGATTCTGAACTTAGAGCAATTGGTTAAACTTGGCAGTAATAAAGACATCAATGCCGATGACCAACATGTGATTGGCTTGGTTGATTGGTTATTACAATACGCCTTTGACCAAAGAGCCAGTGATATACACTTGGAGCCTAAAAGAGATAACGGCTTAGTCAGGTTTCGGATTGATGGTAAATTACTTAAAGTTTACGATTTACCACCGACTGTTATGGCAGCGGTAACCAGTCGGATCAAAATCCTTTCAAGAATAGATGTGGCTGAAAAACGCAGACCCCAAGATGGTCGGATCAAAACCTTATCACAGGGCAATCGAGAAATTGAATTAAGGGTTTCTACCATGCCCACCACCTTTGGTGAAAAATGTGTAATGCGGATATTTGATCCCGATGCGGTTACCGTGGATTATCGTGACTTGGGCTTCAATGAACGAGAAGCCGACATATGGCAACAACTAATTGACCGACCCAATGGCATTATTTTGGTGACTGGTCCAACCGGCTCAGGTAAGACCACCACTTTGTATTCAACCTTAAAAAAATTGGCCACACCTGAGGTCAATGTTTCAACGGTGGAAGATCCGATTGAAATGGTGGACCCTATTTTGAATCAAATGCAGGTTAACCCAAAAATCAATTTACATTTTGCTGATGGCGTCAGAACCTTGATGCGTCAAGATCCAGACATCATCATGATTGGTGAGATTCGCGATTTAGAAACGGCCCAAATGGCTGTACAGGCCTCATTGACCGGACATTTGGTGTTGTCCACCTTACACACCAATGATGCGCCATCAAGCATCAATCGACTGCTGGATTTGGGGGTACCTGATTATCTGTTGCGCAGTACTTTGGCTGGTGTTTTGGCACAAAGGTTGATTCGTTTGTTGTGCCAGCACTGTAAAACCGCAGAAAAAGTTGATGCGGAAAAATGGGTTTCAATGGTCCATCCCTTCGACATACAGCCACCGAAAGAGTTGTTCAAAGCGACCGGTTGTGATGAATGTAGAAACACCGGTTACCATGGACGTTCTGGGGTGTTTGAAATGATGCCAATTGATCAAGGCATCAGAAAATTAATTAAAAACAATGTGCCGTCTGAAAAAGTCAGCGCCGCTGCATATCAACAAGGAATGCTGCCTTTAAGGATCGCGATTGCACAGTTACTCAAGGACGGAAAAACGTCATTAGAAGAAGCCATCAGATTGGCGCCACCTGATTTACACTGAATGCTGTTTTTGATTATACAAACAGGAGACCCTGTCCCCAAGGCGAAAGCGGTTGGCAGTTTTGCTGATTGGTTCATGGCTGGGATGGGCTTGGCAACCAATCAAGTTCAAGTCGTCGATGTGCATAAAGGCGAGGAACTGCCGGCATTTGACAGCGAGGATTGGACTGCTGTGTTGGTGACAGGGTCGGCATCCATGGTCACCGAACAACTGGATTGGATGAAACAAACACAGCGTTGGTTGACTGAAGCTTTTGCAGCTGAGCTACCTACATTAGGGGTTTGTTTTGGGCATCAATTGATCGCGGATTTATTAGGCGGGCAAGTGGATTACAACCCACTTGGTCGGCACATGGGTTTAAGTGCGCTGACCTTGAATGATGCAGGGCGTCAGGATAAATTGTTAGGCAAATTGTCACCCAACAATGTTTTCAATACCTTTGTCTCTCACCAACAAAACGTGTTGCAATTACCTCAATGTGTCACCTTATTGGGCTCATGTGAGAACGACAGTAATCATGTTTTCAGGTACAAAGACCATGTTTGGGGTGTGCAGTTTCACCCTGAATGGGATCAAAGCATTATGAGGACCTACATTGAAGCCCGTGAAAAAGCGTTGCTTGAAGAAGGTTTCGATCCGGCTTCGATGGCCGCACAACTGACAGATTGTGACGAAGCCGAATCTTTGCTAAAACATTTCGCTGCATTTTCTCAGCAAAGAAAAAGCGCTTAAAAAATCACAGTTCTGCGTTGTGATATACGTTCTGAACGTCATCTAATTCATCCAACATATCAATAAATTTATTGAAGTTGGGTATGTCTTCTTCAGCAATAGGTGCTGTTGATTGCGGGATAAATTGAATTTCATCAACATCAAAATCTATATCAGGAAAGGCATCTTGCAGTGCTTGTTTGGCTTTGAAATATTCTATTTGTGGTGCAAACACAGTTAATTTACCGTCCTCAGATTCAATGTCTGTCACATCCACATCGGCGTCCATCAAAACTTCTAAGGCCGCATCTTCATCATCTCCTGCGAACACCAAAATAGCGGCATGGTCAAACATGTGTAATACCGTTCCTTGGGTGCCAATTTTGCAGTCGGTCTTGGTAAAACACAAACGCACATCACCAAATGTTCGGTTGGGGTTGTCAGTTAAGCAGTCAACAATAACCATACAGCCACCGGGTCCATAGCCTTCATACCTTGCGACGGCAAAATCTTCACCACCAGCGCCTTGCGATTTATCTAACGCATTTTTAATCACATGTGCTGGGACCTGTGATTTTTTGGCACGATCAAGCAAACTCCGCAAAGCCAAATTGGCATCCGGATCAGCGCCACCTGATTTGGCACAAACGTAAATTTCTCGACTGAATTTACTGTAAACACGTGCATTGGCATCCGAAGTTTTGGCCATCGACTCTTTGCGGTTTTGGTAGGCTCTTCCCATGATGATTCTCTGTTGATATGTAAAGTCGGCTATTTTACCGCGAACGGCGGTGATTGCAAAATCGATGGAGAAACTATTCCAAATCAGTTTAAAATAAGTTGAATGAGAAACTGTATATTAAATCCAATGGTTGTTATGTTGTGCTGTGAAAACAACTGAATTAAAAAACTTGATGATGGTGTGTTTTTTGTTGTGCTTGGCAGATGCGATGGCAACCGTATATAAATGTGTTGATGAAAATCAAACCATTCATTATCAAAACACCCAGTGCGATGCGCACCTAGATGCTACGGTGATGAACGTGACTGATGTGCCAGAAATTGTAGATTACAGTGCTCGGCAGAACAATCAATCCAATCAGCACGCTTCTTCATATAAGCATCGAGTCAACCAATCATCAGAGCAAAATGATCCAATGGTATGGCGTAAACAACTGTGTAACCGCCTGTGGTCACAATATAAAAAGGCACAAAAAGAAGTGGTTAGAAAGTGTAAAAAAGCCAGGGATATCTATTGTGATCAGGATGCCGATCAGATTGAACAGACCAATCTAAACCGAGACATCAGAAAGACGGCCCGCAGTTATCCCAGTCGAGGCAACCCACAACTTTATTTGCCTCAATTATTTCAGCTCAAAAATGAACTAAAAAACAACGGCTGTTGGTAACATCCGTATAGAGCAGATAACCGGTCAACCATATAACTCAGGCAATCCAGTGGCAACACCTATGGGTTGTTGTGCTGGTTTGAACTGATTTTTTTTGATTAATTGGACCCAGTCTATCTTGGTTACTTGGTTGCTACCGGCGTAAAGTTGTTTTTGTAAGTCGGTGATGGCTTGTTTCATGTCGCCATCGGCCAGTTGTTGTCTGATCTGGCCTAAGTTGGTGGTTTTTTGTTGGTACTGTTGGTTCCACCAAGCAATCAATTGAGCTTGAATATCGGCAGCGCTGGCTTGGTTTAAATGTTTTATAGAGAGGGTGTTTGTTGGTTTTTTGGCCTCGATAGTTTGCTGGGGTTTGTGCCTTAATTTAGACCAGAAAAAAACACTTGTGAGTAACCACAAGAAAGCGAATGTCAGGGTTAATATTTTCCATAAGCTTTGGTCAGCATTGCTGTTAATGTGATTAATGGCAGGAATTGCTTGGGTATCAGGAATATCAATCGGATTGAAGTTGATGGCTTTAGGTGCTTGGGTGGTGCTGGCATCAGCGGCTTCAATCGGTAATGTGGTGGCCGGTATTCTGGCTGTTTTGGCTGTTTGGCTGTTGGTATCAAACCACTCTAAAGTAAACTCAGGGATTTCCAATGAGCCTTGTTCGGTTGGAATGACCGCATATTTGATGACTTTTGAAGCAATCAATTGTTGTCCATCGGTGCGAGTTAAAGTGTCGGTTTTGTCCTGATAAATCTTGGCGCCTTTGATGTCATCGATAAGCAAATCGGGTAACTGGGTTTCTGACAAGCCTGTCACTGTTAAGTTGATGGTGCGGGTGATGGGTTCACCCACTTGATATGGTTTGTCCTGTGACCAGCTTTGTTGTAGTGCCACTTGTTTGGCCGGTATCCAGGGTTTTGCTACAAACTCTTGTGGAATTTGTTTGATTTCGAGTTCCAACATCTCTGACACTTGGCGGACCGGTCGCCCACGTTGAAACAGACCAAATGACTGGCGGCTGTTGTCAGTCACTTCACCATCAAATACCAAAGGATTCAAGGTGATAGTGCCACTGTTTTCGACAAATATGGCGTATTTTCTCTCTAAAACTTGATAGGTTTTGTTGTTTCTTTGGGTGGTGTAATTAGCGCCTTTGTTGATTTGTTGCACAATGACCCCATCGGCACTGGGTTCCGAAAGTGAACCTGTTTTGAGGCTAATGGCGTACAACAGTCGCACGGTGAGCAGAATTTCTTCTTGCACATAAGCACTGGTTTTGTCGGCTTCAATTTCGATAAATATATCGCCTTTGGCTTGGGCATTGGGGTCAGGTTTTTTGACCTCAATTTTAATGGTGTTGGTTCGTTCTCCATCGATTTCAAGTGGTGGTATAAGGTGTGAGCCCAGGCTTTTAGGCACCAACAAAACTTGCCAAGTCGTTTGTGTTGAAACACTGCCATTGATGATTTGAGTTGAAGAAGATTTGCCAGTTTGGCCCACATGAAACACCGCATCCAATAATGTGAAATCAGGCTGGCTGTTGGTGTTTTGATCAGAAGTGATGGTCAGGGTCAAAGACTCTCCAAAAAGCACGAGTTGACGATCGACAGTGGCTTTGAGTTCAGCATGTGCGACAGACATGCCAATCACCATAAGTAGTATGGCTATACAAGGTTTGCGCAGGGAATTTAACATGGTATTACCAATCCTCCGTGGTTTGTTGGTCATAACTTTCACCGTCTTGGTTGCGTTTGTGGTATTGATACAGAAACTTTCTGCGCATCAATCCGCCTGGGTCGTCCTTGATTCTTCTCAGCCATTGTTCCATGGCTTGTTTTTCTTCGGCGTCCAACGCTTTTTCCTCGGGCGTCAGTTCAATTTCTTCTTGGTCTTGTGGGTTTTCTTGCTGTTCAGCTTGTTGTTGCTCTTCACTTTGTTGTTCTTCATTTTCTTGTTGATCCGCCGCTTGAGCTTGTTGGTCTTTTTGTGCTTGTTGTTCTTGTTCTTGCTTTTCTTGCTCTGAGCTTTCCTGATTTTCTTGGCTTTGCTGCTCTTGTTGGTCTTGCTCGTTTTGTTCTGAGTCCTGGTTTTCTTGGTTTTCTTGGTTTTCTTGGTCTTGTTGTTGCTGCTGTTGATTCATGGCTTCTTCAACAATTTTTTTATTGTACAAGGTGTCCTCGTCATCAGGGTCATAGGTCAGGGCTTGCTCATAACTTTTGATGGCTGCTTCAAATTGACCAGATTGAGCCAAGGCATTGCCACGATTGTAGTAGTCAGCCAAGCTTTGACCTGATTCTGGATAAAGCTGGGTTGCGGTTTTGTAGTCCTCTTTTTTATAAGCTGCAGCGGCTTTGATTTGCTGATTTTTTGCTTGATTAAAGGCCTCAGATGGAGCTGATTCGAGTTGTTTAAAGGCTTGTTGATCCTGGTTTAACCACAAATCATTCCATGACAGGGCGTGGCTGGGTTGGGTATTGAGCATAAAACCCAAACACAACACCATTAAAATACCACGTCGATACAGCAAGGCCAGCATGGGTATGAGCAATATGGCCAACAAAGGGCCGTCATCAATAAAACTTTCGCCACCCAATTCATCTTTCATGTCATCGTCGTTGTTGTTTGGATTGGCTTCATACAATTGATCTTTTTCTGGGCTGTTGGACAATACACTGAAACGACCGTTACCTATCTTTGCGGCCTGTTGTAAGCTGGCAAAATCAACTTGCGGAATCACAATTTGGCCGCGCAAGTCTTTTAAGAAGCCTTGGCTGGTGGGTATGGGAGCGCCTTCAGCGGTGCCAACAGCTAAAACATGGATGGCAATGCCTTGGCTACTGACTCCTTCTAAACGGTCTTGTGTTTTGTACATATCAATGCTGTCGGTAACCATCAGAATTTGTCCCCTGTTGATGCCGGCTTGGCTCAGTAACTCAGTGGCTTTGTCCAATGCGGCCACTGTATTGGTGCCGCTCACAGGCATGATGCTTGGATCCAAAACATCCAGTAAGGACACGATGGTTTCGGTGTCATCGGTGAGGGGTGTAACCACAAAAGCATCGCCAGAATAGACCACCAAGGCCGTCTGTCCATCTTTTCTTGCCGCCAATAAATCTTGTATTTTAAATTTGGCCCTTTGTAACCGAGTGGGTTTCAAATCGTCAGACAACATGCTTTTTGAAACGTCCAGCGCTATGACCAATGCCGATTGATTTTTCACCATTGGGACTGGCAATTGTCTGACAGCGGGCCCAGCCAGGGCCAAAACAGTGATGAAAGTAATGGGCCAATACAACCAAGTCCATTGGGTTGATTTGCCTGCGGATTTGATTTGCATGGCTTGTAAAAGTTCAGGGTCACAACTTTGTTGCCAGCCATCTTGTCTGCTGGTGTTGTTTAACCATTTATACAACAACCAAGCGGCCGGAATCATTAGCCACAGCATGTGAGGTCTGAGAAAATGAAAAGCATTCCAAGTGATTTCAGACATCATTGCAAGCGCCTCAACCAAAGGGTTAAAAACAAGGCGATCAATGCTGCCAACAAAGGCCAAAAATACAATTCATCGGTGGGGCGGTAGAACTGTTCTTCGGCTGCCAACGGTTCCAATTCATCCAGAATGGCATAAATTTGTTCCAATTCACGCGTGTCTCGAGCCCGAAAATATTTACCTTCGGTGATTGCTGCAATGCGCCGCAATGAGGCTTCATCTAGGTCAGAGGATGGATTGATGCGTCGTTGTCCGCCAAAAAAACTATTAACCACCAATTCATCGGCGCCGACCCCAATGGTATAAATTTTTAATTTTTCAGCCCGAGCCAATTCTGCGGCCTTAAGTGGTTCAATGGCCCCTGCGGTGTTTTGTCCATCAGTCAAGACAATCAAAACACGATTGCCATCTTCTGTTTCGCGGGCTTTTTTAACAGCCAATCCGATGGAGTCACCGATGGCAGTTGATTTACCCGCCAAACCAATAGCTGCTTCAAACAACAAAGTGTTGACAGTTTTACGATCAAAAGTCAAAGGGGCTTGTAAATAGGCGTTTTCACCAAATAAAATCAGCCCAATGCGATCACCCACTCGACGATCAATAAACTCGCCTGCGACCTTTTTGACTGCAGTTAATCGGTCAACAGCTTGGCCATTTATTTGCATGTCCTTTTGTTCCATACTGCCCGAAATGTCTATGGCCAGCATCAAGTCGCGCCCTTCAATGGGCAAAGCCACTGGGTCGCCGATCCATTGTGGTCGACTCACTGCCAGCAGCAATAACAGCCAAGGCAACCAGTTTAACCAAGATGCCCGTTGCTGGTGTTCGCCCTTCTTTTGCCCAAACAAATCGTTCAAGAAAGGGGCTTCAATGGTGGTGATGCTGGCTTGTTTGACCCGGGGCAGTCGTTTGATTAACCATGGCAAAGGCAACAACACAAAAACCCACGGCCAGTAAAGGCTATACATTGGCCACCTCTTGGGTTTGCGGTTTAGCCGGTTTCATTACATGTTGTTTGATGAATTGGCGGGTGGTTTTCAATAATTCGGTGGCATCATAATCAAAGTTGTGCTGATAAACCCCGGTAGTTAATGCTTGTTCAAAGGGCAGAAAAGGCTGTTCTTGTTGTAATTGGTTGAGGTGATCAGTCCATTGTTGCCCTGCCAGGGTGGTGGCTTTTTTTTGTTGCAATTGGAATTTAACAAAACGTCTGAGAAAGACAGAAATCTCAGCCAATAAGTTTTGCTTGTTATTGCTTTGTTTGAATTGGAGTTCTATTTCAGCCAGTTGGTGCTCAATCTGTTGCCAACGACGTTTCTTTTGGACGTACCGATACCATTTGACGGCTAACCATGTCAGCAACAACAGTGACAACACCAACAGCAACCACCAACCAGGCGCCAACGGCCAAAACCCTGGTTCAGCTGGTAATTTAATATCGCGCAATGGCAATGCTGGTATTTCGTTCGCTTGCATCAACTGACTGCTCCCAACCAATGGTTGAATGCCAGGTTTGGGTTACCTAAGCCATTTTTCAAAACATTGACCCAAGCATCATTGGTTTGTATCGGAATCAGTGGAACCCCTGCTTTGATGACATTGTCTTTTAATGATTGGATGTGGCTTTGTTGCTTGGCCAGTAACCTTTGTTGGGTCTTGTTTTGTTTGGTGTCTAGCACCCTGGAACGTTGGCTGGTTTGTACCCCATACAGTGCCGGCATGGGCAGTTGGTTTTCAAAAGGGTCACTGATTTTTATGCCCAGTACGTCATTGTGCTTTCGCAGTTGGAGTAAGTGACGTTTGGCCTCGTCACCCAAGGTGTAAAAGTCACTGATTAAAACAACCATACTGCCAGGCCTGATGATGGTCCTGAGTTGTTTTAATGCCTGGTCTAAAGGATGGCTTTCAGTTTCACTTGGGTGACGTTCAAAGGCCTTGATGAGGTGTGAAATCATGCCCATCATCCCGCGTTTACCGGCGGTGGCTTTGACAATGTGGACGCCATTGACGCCGTAAGTCAGTACACCGATGCGATCACCATTTTGTACTGCAGACCAACCCAGTAGGGCGGCCACTTTACTGGCCAATACTGATTTAAACTGAGTTCGGGTGCCAAAATGTAAGCTGCTGTTGGTATCAACAATCAAATAAATGGGTCGCTCACGTTCTTCTTGAAATAATTTGGTGTGGGCGTCTCCAGTTCTGGCGGTCACACGCCAGTCCATGTTTCGGATGTCATCACCTGCTTGATAAATTCTGGATTCTTGGTAATCCATACCCCGGCCACGAAAGCGTGAATCATGGAGGCCAGATATCGCAGAAGAGGCTTTTTTGATGCTGGTCAGGTTCAACTGACGGGCATGATGACGGGTTTCTACCATGGTTTTGGCAGAAACTTGGGTGTTTGGGTTTGGCGCGTCTTGGCTTACCATCAATCGTTATGGCAAAGGGACCGTGCTCAATAACTGGTCAATCACTTGATCCACCGTTAAGCCTTCCGCCTCCGCTTCAAAGGACAAAATGATGCGGTGTCGCAAAACATCATGAATCACTTCATGGATGTCTTCAGGCAGCAAATGATCCCTGCCTGACAAAAAAGCATGGGCTCTGGCACAACGATCCAATGCAATGGTGGCTCGAGGTGAACCACCGAATTCAATTTGACTGGATAAAGTGGGGTCGTATTTGGCAGGGTCACGTGTCGCCAATATCAATTCGACCATGTATTTCTCAAGATTTTCAGCCACGAATAAATTAAGTATGTGTTTTTGTGCGGCGAAAATTTGTTGCTGAGTTAACAGCACTTTTTGGGTGGTTTTATGATTGAAATCAGCCAGGTCTCTTTTTTGAGCCAGTTTCAAAATATCCAGTTCGGTGTCAGCTTCTGGATAGCCAATGGTGACATGCATTAAAAATCGATCTAATTGAGCTTCAGGTAAAGGGTATGTACCCTCTTGTTCAATCGGATTTTGGGTCGCCATCACCAAAAACAACTGAGGCAGGTCATAGGTGGTTTTACCCACGGTAATTTGTTGTTCGCCCATGGCTTCAAGCAAGGCAGATTGTACTTTGGCTGGAGCCCTGTTGACTTCGTCGGCTAACACCAAATTATGAAACAACGGTCCTTTTTGAAATTCAAAGGTGGCCGATTGTGCATGATAAACATCGGTTCCGGTTAAGTCGGCTGGCAATAAATCAGGGGTGAATTGAATCCGATGAAAATCACCTTCAATACATTCAGACAGCACTTTAATGGCTGTGGTTTTGGCCAAACCAGGCGCACCTTCTACCAACAAATGACCGTGAGATAGTAAGGACATCAATAAGCGGTCAACCAATTTTTGTTGACCTAAAATTTGAGTTCCAATGGCTTCTCGTATGTTTTGAAAAGCTTGTGTTAATTCAATTGTGTTTTGTTCCATAAATAACCTGTCTCGTTTACACATCTACCGTTCTGGCGACATATTTAATTCCAAACTTGAAAAAATCAAGGTTTGACCCGTGAATGGATATCAGCAAGAGAGTGATTATACAAGATACCCAAGGCTTTGAATGTGTCAAAAGTAAGCATCGCTTAAAAGAGTTCAACGACACAGACTCTGGTCTTTGAATAAACAGGAGATTAAATGTTGAGTCATAAATTCATGTCAGGGAATCTCAAGCACAGTTAAACCGGCCCAGTACAGTTGAAATCACTCAGTTGCACGCAGTTTTCTGTGCTGTAGAAAGAAGCACCCAATTACTGGTTCATCATGTTAAAATCTGCTGCTCTTATTATATAGACAGCTTAGCGCATAAAAAGGTCGCATAACCCATGTACAGTTTAACCAGTGAACCATTCAAATTAGATCGAGATGTTGAGGCCATAGCCGTACCCACCGGCGAAACCATCGAATTGCCAGCGGGTGTTGTTGGTTATATCACCCAAGCTTTGGGTGGAAGTTTCACCATTTTTGTGGATGGCAGCATGTTCATGATTCTGGGTCACAACGCCGATGCACTGGGAAAAGAACCATTGCCCGCCCCCACCTTACCTGAAAACGCCACGCAACAAGATGTCGAAGAAGCCGTATGGGCTCAGTTAAAAACGGTCTATGATCCAGAAATTCCTGTGAGTATTGTGGAGCTGGGCTTGGTGTATGAATGTGTGGTTAAGTCGGGTGATAAGGGTTATGAAGTGGCCATAGACATGACCTTAACCGCGCCGGGTTGTGGCATGGGCGATGTGTTGGTGTCTGATGCTGCGGCCAAAATCAAGTTGATTCCAGAAATCCAATCAGTTCATTGTCAAATTGTATTTGACCCCCCATGGGATCAATCCATGATGTCAGAGGAAGCCAAATTAGAAACGGGCATGTTATAACCAGCGGTGGCCATGACTCAAGTCCCGATCCTCACATACCATGCAAATAACATCAATGGAATGGCCTACCAAAACAATGACCACGTGGCTTTGCAGGAAGATTTGCAGCTTATACATGACTTAGGGTTTCGCATCATTTCTTTGGATGAGTTGATGCAATGGAAGGCCGGGAATATGTCAGACAGTGAGTTTGAAAAAACCGTGGTTTTAACTTGTGATGACGGCACATGGTTTGATTATCACGATGTTGACCACCCCACTTATGGGAAACAAATCAGTTTTTTTAACATTTTGAAAAACCATCAACAGCAAACCCACACACCAGTTCATATGTCCAATTTTGTGATTGTGTCGCCGGCTGCAAGGGTAATCCTCGATGAAAAATGCTTGGTTGGTCGTGGCTGGTGGACTGATGATTGGTGGCTTGCGGCACAAAAATCTGGCCTGATGGCCATCGAAAATCACAGTTGGGATCACAACCACGGGGTGCTAGACAATAAAAACGCCGATGATGATTCATTCAAAGCCATAGACAACCAGGCCGATTGTGATCGTCAGCTCAAACAATCTCAAGAATTTTTAAGTCGTTTCTTTGCCGGTCAACACCCAGTAAAATATTTTGCCTATCCCTATGGCAACTTCAGTGATTTTTTACGGTATGAATATTTGCCTACTCAGGGTACTCAATTGGGCTTGGTGGCGGCTTTCACCACAGAACCGAAACATGTGACGTCGAAAAGTCACCTGTGGGCGATGCCCAGGTATGTTTGTAACAATGATTGGAATAACACGGAACAACTGAAAAACCTCTTGTTGGCTTGATAGTAACTCAATGATTCTGTTTGATTTTGCTGCTCCCAATGAGAACAGGTCTTAACCGATTCAAGGTATGTTGAACACCATGCAATAACATGACAGAATCGTGTTGAGAATTTGAAAACACTGAATGTTTACATGGTGACAAACTCTTCTGCTGAGGTTGGGTGGATGCCTATGGTGCTGTTGAGTTGGGTTTTACTCAGGCCTTGTTTAAGCGCAACGCCAAAGCCTTGAATCATTTCGCCGCCATCTGCCCCGACCACATGAATGCCCAACACTTGGTCAGTGTCGGCATTGACTACCAGCTTCATAAAAGTTTTTTCAGTCACTTCACTCATCGCATATTTCATTGCTCTGAAGGTGCTGGTGCTGCATTGCACGTTGGGGTATTGGCGCTTTGCTTCGGCTTCGGTTAAACCGCAGGTACCGATTTCTGGTTGTGAAAACACGGTGGTAGGGATGAAATCATAATCGGGGTATTGGTCACCGCCATTGAACAGGCGATTGACCAAATAATGACCCTCTCTGATGGCCACAGGGGTTAAGTTATCAGCGTTGCAAACATCACCCACGGCATAAACATGAGCCAAGCTGGTTTGTTGTTCTCGGTTGACTTCAATTTGGCCATTGGGTTTGGTTTTGATGCCAACTTGGTCGAGATTAAGTGAGGTGGTATTGGCTTGTCTGCCAGTGGCAAAAAACACCTGTTCTGAACGAATGTCGCCTTGCTTGGATTTGCAAATATATCCATCCACATCCTGTTCAACAGCAGTAACCTCAGTCATGGTCATGACATTGATGCCTGCATCTATAAATGATTGTTGAGCAAACTGCGCCACTTCATCATCAAATCCACGCAGTATTTGTGGGCCGCGATAAACCAGGTTGACCTTGACCCCAAGGGCATTGAAAATACCTGCAAATTCGACCGCGATGTAGCCGCCACCATTGATGGTAATGGAGCCAGGCAGTTCAGTCAGATCCAATGCTTCATTGGATGTTATCACGTGTTCACGTCCAGGAATATCGGGTATGGTTGGTGTGCCGCCAGTGGCAATCAAAATTTTATCGGCGGTGTATTGATGACCGCTGATATCGACGGTGTGTGCATTCACAAAAGAGCCATGCCCTTTGATCAGTTCAACACCGGCATTGGACAATAATTTTAAATAAATGCCATTGAGGCGGTTGATTTCATCGTTTTTATTATTCAGCAGTGTAGACCAATTGAACTGGCTTTGGATGTCCCAACCGAAGGCTTTGGCTGCTTTAAACATTTTGTTGTATTGTGAGGCGTAAACAAATAACTTTTTAGGGACGCAACCTCTGATGACGCAAGTGCCACCGACTTTATCAGACTCACAAATGGCCACTTTTTTTCCATAACCAGCGGCAATTCTTGCGGCCCGAACACCACCAGAACCAGCCCCTATAACCAATAAATCAAAATCGTACTTCATGTTTTCTCTCTGCTGAACTGGGTGAATAGACCGTGTAGTTACTGACGGCTTGCAAAATTTTAAAAAGGGCCTTGTTGGTGTGCCAACTCGATGAGTTCTTTTTGAGTGGATTCATCAAGTTGTTTTTTCCAATAGACAATTAAATGATCGTATTGGGTTTGTATAAAACCCACAGCCAAATCAATTTTATAAGCGGCTCGGTGACCTACATAAGCAAATACAGCATCACAATCATCCAATGAATTAACAATCTTGGAAACCAAAGTGAAAGCCACGCCGCCTTGTTGGCTCAAATCTTGTCGCACCGGTTTGGGTAAATGCTTAAGCGCGCGGCTGTTTACACACATGCCACCACCTAAATAGATGTTGTGAAGTTTGGTGACGTGTCCATATCCCAAGGTGACAGTCAATTCTGACCCATCTGTGGCCAGCAATAAAAAGTGTTTGGGAAAGTCAGGGATGTTGGCATTGAAGGCCTTCTTGAACAAGGCGCCGGCCATGGGTTCTGCATCATCCACTTCAATCAAGTCAATACGAATATTTTCGGAGTTTTTAAACATAAATATTAAGTTAGAAAAAAGTTAAAAAACAAGTTGAGTTGTTATGAGGTTTTCAGTATATAATAAAAAGCACAGGGACGGTTAATAAGTGATTTTGTTGAGTTGGAAAAAATAATAAGAGGAGGCTCGATAACAAAAAATCATTTATCAACCATTGACATTGAAGATTTCATCAGTCATTAGAAGAGCACAGTGCGCCTTAATTATTAAGGCCGCATTCCCTCGTTCAAAAAAATATAAAAAGAGGGTGGAGTTACAGAAATCAGAGAGTTAAAAAGCGTTAGGGGAGAAATTTCTGTAACTCCAAAGCTTGTGTCGTTTCATTACAACTAATTGAATTCAACGACTTGTTGTAATCA
Source organism: Marinicella litoralis (assembly GCF_002591915.1). Classification (GTDB taxonomy): domain Bacteria; phylum Pseudomonadota; class Gammaproteobacteria; order Xanthomonadales; family Marinicellaceae; genus Marinicella; species Marinicella litoralis. Next base: position 354,278 of record NZ_NIHB01000001.1, read on the forward strand.
CTATACTACTAAGTCTTACGTACGTCAATCACTTTGTAAGTGTTTTCGCAGTACGTTAGATTATATTATTCATTTCACTGCTGGTTTTTATGTGCCATAAGTCCCTTTGTTTTACAGCGATCACTTAATAAGACCTTGGGTTAACGAAAAGCTTACAATTTTTTAAGGGTTGAATTGAATACAGACGTTTTTCGGTTCTGTAAAAAACCGCATGGCTTCCAACCCGCCTTCACGTCCAGAACCGGATGCTTTCATGCCACCAAAAGGTGTTCGCAAATCCCTGAGTAACCAACAGTTAACCCAAACAATACCGCAGTTCACCTTTTTCGCCAAGCGGTGACAACGACTGATGTCTTGGCTCCAAATACTGCAAGCCAAGCCATAAGCTGAATCATTGGCCATGGACACGGCTTGGTCATCGGTATCAAAGGCCTGCACGGTACAAACAGGACCAAAAATTTCTTCTTGATTGGTTCGACAACTGTTGCTTAAGCCGGCGACGATGGTGGGTTGTACGAAATAACCACCTGCACACCTACCTTGCATTTCAAGCTGTGATCCACCGGTTAAAAGCTGGCCACCTTCCTGTTGTGCCAGTTCGATATAGCCCAGGACTTTTTCCATGTGAGGTTGAGAAACCAAAGCCCCAAACTGGGTCTCTGCTAACAAAGGGTCACCAATGGTTAATTGATTCACTTCGGCAACCAATGCTTGGGTGAATCGCTGATAAATGGAGCGTTCTATATAAATGCGAGAACCGCACAAACAGATTTGTCCTTGGTTGGCAAATGCAGCCCGCGCCACTTCCTTGACTGTTCGTTCAAAGTCACAATCTGCAAATACCAGGGTTGGGTTTTTGCCGCCCAGTTCCAATGACAGCTTTTTATGCTGATTGGCAGTGGCTTGTTTGATTGATGTGCCCGTATTCGAACCGCCAGTGAAACTGATTGCTTTGATTTTTGGGTGAATGGTTAATGGTGCGCCAATGGATTGTCCTGTGCCGTGGATGATATTAAGTACGCCAGCTGGCAAGCCAGCCTCAATGCACAGCTTAGCAAACAAATAAGCGCTCATGGGAGTGATTTCCGAAGGTTTGGCCACCACGGTGTTGCCGGTGGCCAATGCAGGTGCAATTTTCCATGTAAATAAATACAGTGGTAAATTCCATGGAGATATACACGCCACCACGCCCAAGGGGTCTCGCAAGGTGTAGTTGATGGCCACGTTTTCCATGGAATGAGATTCGCTGCTGTATTGAGTACAGGCTTGGGCAAAAAACCTGATGTTGGCCGCGGCGCGGTATATGTCAACATTCTTGGCCAGCGTAATGGGCTTGCCATTATCAATGGCTTCGGCCTTTGCTAAATCATTTTGATGGACTTCAATCAAATCGGCCAAACGGTTCAACACTTTGGCTTTGTGCTCAGCGGGCGTATTGGACCAAGCTGGAAAGGCTTGTTCAGCGGCATCGACTGCCAGCTTCAAATCTTGTTCATTGGATTCTGGCGTGAGGGCATAAACCAAACCTGTGGCCGGCTCATGGTTGTCTAGATAATGGCCATCAATTGGATCTGTCAAAACGCCGTTGATGTAATTTTGAATTTTTTTTAGAGACATGCTGTTCTGCCACCATCCACCGGAATGTTGACACCATTGATGTATGCCGCTGCAGGTGATGCCAAAAAGCCCACCACATTGGCAAACTCTTGAGGTGTTCCAAAGCGACGCATTGGGATGATGGCCTTTTCATGCTCAATCACTTTTTCAACCGTTAAGCCTGTTTTATTTGCTTTGTTCTCAAAGATGGCAGACAGGCGGTTGGTTTCAGTGGCCCCAGGCAATACATTGTTCACGGTGATGTTAAATGGCCCAAGTTCATTGGCCAATGTTTTGGCCCAACTGGCCACGGCACCACGAACGGTGTTTGACACGCCCAGATTGGGTAAAGGTTGTTTAACCGAAGTGGAAATGACATTGATGATGCGGCCAAATTGCGCTTGCTGCATCGATGGAATGGCTGCCTGGGCCAGTACTTGGTTACAGATTAAATGTTGGTTGAATGCGGCTTGAAAAGCCGAGACATCGGCATCTTTAGCCAACCCAGGGGCCGGCCCACCGGTGTTGTTCACCAGAATGTGTACTTCAGGAAAGGATGCCAAATGATTTTCAACCGCTGATTTCAAATCTTCCGGATGCGCAAAGTCTGCTGTGATGGTTTGGTGTGACTGACCTGCTGATGCTGACAAGGTCTTAACCACAGTGGCCAGTTTGTCCGCATTGCGTGCCAACAGCACTACAGTGGCACCTTGTTCAGCCAGTTGTTGTGCTATGGCTAATCCCATGCCTTGTGTCGAGCCACAAACCCAAGCAGTTTTTCCAACTAAATTCAAATCCATATCAAGCCTCCTTCATTGCTTTAACTAATAATTGTCTGGCCAAGACAGCATCTTCATGGGTTGGGAATTTAAATTTCAACATGTCTCCAACCATGCGCACATTGAATTGTTTGCCTTCTTCATGGTCGGCGGTAAAGACGGCACTGATGAAGACAATTTTTTCTAACACCAAGGTGTATCCTTTTAATTCATAAGTTTTCATGCTGTAGCAGAACCAATAGAGAGTGAACATCTTACAAGGATTGTGAATTGTCGGCCAGTTGAGATGATAAATTGTCGGCAAAAAAAACGCCAAGACTGGCTTGGCGTAAGTAATTCAGAGAGGAATGAAATGAAAAAAATTATTTAGCGGGTTCACCGTTTTTGCTGGCCTTGTCATCGTCGTAATGCCAAGACTGAAATGGAAATGGCTTCTCTTCCTTTTGAAAAGACACGTAACCGATGATGTCAGCAAGGTAGTCGCCCAACTCACCATTGAATGCTTTGAGGTTTTTATTCAATTCGCCGGTAATCAATAAAAAGCCAAACTGAACCAACACCACTGCGCCAAATACCCACAATGAAATCCAGCCAATTAAGGCAAAAAGTAAAGTCACAAAAATTCGGGTTAAGACTTCACTGTTGATGGTGGATTCTTTTTTAGCAACGGTTTCTTCTGGTTTGGCTTCGTTGTTGTTTTCAACGGTTTCGCCTTCGATGATGACATCTTTGTTTTCTTTATCTGACATGTGTTTTACCTCTTATGTTGTCGTTTTATAATTACTATACAGAAGGGCATGAGCTTTTAACAGTGCCATTGGTAACTGCCAAATTCATTTTTTTGATGCTGCTTATTTATTTTTTTAAGCTGGCTAACATGGATCCAGAAACAATGAAGAGCATACCCAGATAGCCGATGATTTGGATGGACTCGGCAGCCAACAACTGGGGGAAAACAGAAGCAAAGGCATTGATAAACAACAAGGTAAAAACTGGAGTCAAAGCCAAAATCATGCCGACTCTTGAGGCATTCCAATGGTTCAAAGCTTCAGCAAATGCGCCATAAGCAATGACGGTGTTTAAACAGGCATAGGCTATGGCCCACCATTGTAAACTGTTGATTGATTTGAGTGAACCCAAGTCTGACCAATAAAACATCACCAAACTGGCGAAACAATAAATAAAAAACAAGATGCTTTGAGAGGACAGTTTGGTGGCCAACTTTTTTTGGATCAATGCATAGATGGCCCAGGTCAAAGCCGCCGCAAACATCACCCAGATACCTGTGGTGTAATCGTTGGCTATGATTTGCTTGATTTGATCTTGAAAAAATAATACCAGACCGATAAGAATAGCAACCACCCCCAACATTTGCATGCGATTGAATGACTCTTTATAAATCAGTACGCCACCCAAGGTCATCAACAAAGGCGCCAACTGGATAAAAACTTGTGCATTGGCGGGAGAAGTCATGTCCATGCCGATTAAAAACAACACATAATTGCCAATTAACATCATCGCTGCCAGTCCAAGCCACAGCCAATCTGACTGAGAGAGTGATTTGAATTCTTTGAGTTTGTTTTTACTTAATAGGAAGAAAAATGTGACCAATCCTGCTGTGAGAAATCGAAACCAAGTTAAGGTCATGGCGTCGGTAGCAGATAAACTTATTTTTAAAGACACCGGTAAAGTACTCCAGCACACTACCGTCAGTAATGACAGAAACAAGCCTTTTTTCCATGAATTCAATTGGGTTGCCATAGATTTTTTCCTAACAATCAAGTTTAAAATGCTGGCGCCTGGTTGAACCTAAATCGCAAGCGGTTGGTATTTAAAAGTATTTCAATGGGTACCCATGAATTGATATACCACAATAAGCACATTCAGCTTTAATTCAGTCTGAGGCTTGTAGTATAGTGATATTAGTCAACCAATGTTTGGATCATGAAAATATTATTACCATTTTTGACCTTGTTTTTAGCTTCTTGTGGGGTTCACCACCACAGGTATGACGCGGAGCAAGACACCTATTACCAAGATGATTATTATGCATACGATAACTACGACCCTTATTATGGGTATGGTTCAGCAGAATATTCGTCAGCAGGTGACGGTGTTTATTATAATAATTACAACTACTACCCAGATCGTTGGGGTGTGAATTACAGCAATGTGTATTACAGCCCTTATAGGTATCCCAGGGTGGGTTTTTATTATTCTTCAATCAACAATTGTGGTTATTCTTATTGGTCAACTTGGTGTTCGCCAGGCGCATGGCCATCAAGTTATTATTCCAATGGGTGGTGGCCTTCTTTTGGATTTGGTTTAAGTTACAGTGTAGGCTACAGTGGTTATTATGACAATTATTGGTGGTACAACCATTACCGTCATCGCAATTACAATCACAACCGACCCACACAGCGCGGTTACTATTCTGCGCGCAATGAAACCAGAAGGTTGGCCAATAGCCGGTATCACAACCAATCCAAAAAACCGAATCACAACCGTTATGGTAACAAGCCGCAAGCAGTGAATCGAGCAAGAAACAGCAGCAACAGGCCGGTCAATCGAGCACCCAATCGATCGAATTCAAATTCGAGACAACGATCTTCAACGGTTAACAACAGAGCCAGGCAAGAAGCAGCCGTGATCAATCACAGCAATCAAAACAGGGTGCAAAACAATGACTATCAATCTGCCAGGTCGCAGGTGGTTTATCGTTCGAGCAGCAGCCAGTTATTGCAGCAAAACAGTCAAAACAACGTCCAGCGTATACAACAGAACCATGAACCAAGTACGCAAATGCGACGCAACCGATACCAAAGCGCTGCCAGCTCAACGGACAGCATTTCAGTCAATCAAAATATCCGGGTTAAGCCGATGAACAGCCAAAGTCCGGTGTATCATACCAATACGATTCGTCGTCAAACAACCACGCTGCAAAGACCGCAAATAAATCAAAGACAGGTGTATCAAAACACACAACCTTCGGTGAACCATCAGTCTGGTTCGAGAGTTCAGCTTATCAACCGTTCCGTGCCAAGCAGACCACAAGTCCAGACAAGTAAGCCGGTCCAAAAACCAAAGCCTCAGCGCAGTAAACAAGAAAAATCTGCAAAAAACAGTTCGAAAAACAAGCCAAGTAGAGCGGTTAGATCGAACGATCGAGGGCGGAGAAATTAAAACGAGTGCTGATGGCTCTATAATCCTTTCAAAAAACCCAGCGATGCTGGGTTTTTTGATTTATGGCAAGTACACAAACACTGGGTTTGATGTAGAATAACAGCGTTTTAATCAATCGGGACAGGAAAAGAAACCATGAAAAATATATTTATATTGTGTTTGCTACTGATGTTAATGGCATGTCAACAACAAGGCATGAACAAACCAGTCACAACTCAAGTCACTGTTGAAGATGCCCAAGCATTTCTTGATCGAGTCGAAGAAACTTATATCAAGGAAGGCGAATATGCTGCCAGAGTGGCATGGGTACAAGCCAACTTTATTACTGAAGACACCATTTGGTTGGGTGCAAAAAGCATCGAAAAAATGGGTGCCTTGTCGGTTAAATTTGCCAATGAAGCGAAACAGTTTGATGCTTTGGATTTATCCGATGACATGCGTCGACGTTTAAATATCATCAAAGGCAGCCTTACTTTAGCCGCACCAGATGATGCGGAAAAAAATGCAGAATTGGCACAAATCATGGCGAAATTAGAAGCCATGTATGGTGCTGGTAAATACTGTGTGGATGGCGAATGTCAAAATTTAGGCGAATTGTCAAAAACCATAGCAGAATCCAGAGACCACAAAGCCTTACTTGAAGCTTGGCAAGGTTGGCGCACCATTTCTCCTGCCATGAGAGAGAAATATAAACGCATGGTTGAACTTGCGAATGAAGGTGCCCGTGACTTAGGGTATGATGATACCGGTGCCATGTGGCGAGCTGGCTACGACATGCCTGCCAGTGAATTTCCGGTAGAGCTGGATCGTTTGTGGTCACAAGTTAAGCCCTTGTATGATTCATTACAATGTCATGTTAAAACCAAATTGACTGAACATTATGGCGATGAAATCATGGGTGATGATGGCATGATTCCAGCACACCTGTTAGGCAATATGTGGGCTCAGGATTGGACTGGTGTATATGATTTGGTTAAACCAGCGGATGCGGGTTCAACCTTGGACGTCACGGCCTTGTTGGCTGAGCATGAGTATGATGCAGAAAAAATGGTTAAAACTGCGGAAGGGTTTTTTACTTCTTTGGGACTGGAGCCACTGCCTGAAACATTCTGGCAGCGTTCATTGTTCACCAAACCACAAGACAGGGATGTGGTTTGTCACGCCAGTGCATGGGACATCGATAACTTGGAAGACATCAGAATCAAGATGTGTATCAAAGAAGATTACGAAGATTTTGTGACCATCCATCACGAATTGGGGCACAATTTTTACCAACGCGCTTATAAAGACAAAAGCATCCTTTATCGCAATGGCGCCAATGACGGTTTTCATGAAGCCATTGGTGATACGGTTGCCTTGTCAATCACGCCACAATATTTCAAAGAAATTGGCTTGATTGATGAAGTCCCTGCTTCCTCTAACGACCTGGGCATGTTGATGCAAAAAGCATTAGAAAAAATCGCTTTCGTACCATTTGGTTTGATGATTGATCAGTGGCGTTGGAAAGTGTTCAATGGTGAAATCAGTCCAGAAGAATACAATGCTGGCTGGTGGTCGTTGAGAAACCAATACCAAGGGGTTAAATCTCCAGTGGCTCGAACAGAAGATCATTTTGATCCAGGTGCTAAATACCACATTCCAGGTAACACGCCATACACCCGCTATTTCTTGGCGCACATATTACAATTTCAATTCCATCGTGAATTGTGTAAAACGGCCGGCTATGAAGGTGATTTACACCGCTGTTCAATCTACAACAACCAAGCGGCCGGTGAAAAGTTGATCAAAGTGTTGGAAATGGGTGCTGAAAAGCCATGGCAAGATGCGATGGAAATTGTTGCCAATTCTCGTGAGATGGACGCCACAGCAGTGGTTGATTATTTCGCGCCATTGAAAGTATGGTTGGATGAGCAAAACCAAGGCCGCGATTGCGGTTGGTAATAACTCGACAATGCACAACAAAGGCTGGTTTGATACCGGCCTTTTTATTGGCAAATCAAAACAAAAGTCACAACTTTAGGGGATTGATGGTAAGTCGACACGCACTTTGCTACCCTATATTTTCATTTCTATTAAACAGAGGAAAATACCATGAGTGTAGCCAAAGTAACCGAAATCATCGCCAGCTCTAACAAAAGTTTTGATGATGCCATTGAAAATGGCATAGAAAGGGCCTCACAAACATTAAAAAATGTTTCGGGTGCCTGGGTGGAAAGCCAAAAAGTGGTGGTCAATGATGGCAAAGTAACCGAATACCGCGTGGCAATGAAAGTCACATTCATCTTAAAAGACTGACCCCCAATGTCTGAGTGAATACTAACCAGCTCAAGTGGCTGGTTTTTTTATGTGCGTAATCCTTAAACAGCTGATTGGGTAGGTCAGATAAAAAAGTTGAGCTCGAACGATTGAATTATTTAAGCCATCTACAGTCAGATCTTATATGAAAATTATTATTTTGCTGTTATGCAGCCTTCAACTCCATGCCAATGATTTGGTGGCAGCGGCCAAAGAGCGACTTAATCACTGGGTTGTCTACGATGGTGCATATCAAAAAATTGATTACCCCAATGGTGATGTTGATCAGACCAAAGGGGTATGTACCGATGTGATCATTCGATCCTACCGGGCTTTGGGTGTTGATCTACAACAACTGGTTCATGAAGACATGCGGCAGCATTTCACTTTGTATCCAAAAATTTGGGGGTTGACCAAGCCGGACAGCAACATAGATCACCGCCGCGTGCCCAACTTGGAAACATTTTTTGCTCGATTTGGCACCGTTTTATCCATATCTGACCAAGGTGATGACTACCAGCCGGGTGACCTGGTTAGCTGGCGTTTGACTGGTTCTGGCTTACCGCACATTGGCATTGTTTCTGACCAAAAGGCCGCCTCTGGAAATTACAAGATCATCCACAACATTGGGTTTGGGCCGCAAATCAACGACATGCTTTTTGCCCACCCAATCAAAGGCCATTTCCGGTTTGCCGCCAATACAGACTGATCAATTCAAAAACTAAAATGGCTGGATATCCTCGCCTTCCATCAATGCAAAAAAATGTTTAATCAATAGACCGTCTATTGGTGAATCCGTAATAGACCTGTTTAGAATCTGTTATTCATTTATTATTTATGTATAATCATGGTGTGTATTAACACAATTTTAATGTTGCATTGACTTACGATATGTGATGTACTAAAAAAGACGTAGATTACTTTGATGGTCTGCGCATCTACATGAAACACTAATAACTATAAATGATAAGAGGTGCTAAGTTGAAAAACGACAGTGAAAAAAATTGGAAAATAAATCCGCTGAGTAAAGCGGTTGCCTTGGCATTAGCAGTCACGTCTGTGAATGTCCAAGCGCAGGATGATTCAGATGATGGAGATGACGTGGTTGACAGCGGTAAGATCGTGGTCACCGGTTCTCGCATTCGTCGTGATGAATTGAATGATACCGTCCCTATTGAAGTGATCATAGCCGATGATGCGATTGATCGTGGGTTAACCACAGTGGGTCAATTGTTGCGTGAAAGCACATTGGCTTCGGGTTCAGCCCAAATTACTTCAGCCATCTCAACGGCTTTTGTTACCAACGGCGGTCAAGGTGCTGAAACCCTGTCTTTACGTGGCTTGGGTGCCAACAGAACATTGGTGCTGTTGAACGGTCGTCGTGCAGGACCTGCAGGTACACGTGGCGGCGTGTCGTCATTTGATTTTAATACCATCCCCTTGTCTGGGGTTGAACGTGTTGAGATATTGAAAGACGGTGCCTCATCATTGTACGGTTCAGACGCTGTGGCCGGTGTGGTGAATATCATCACCAAAGAGGGTGACGGCGCTGGTATTGAGTTTTTCACTTCTCAGCCTGCTGAAAGCGGTGGAGAACGTTCTAGATTCAGTGCAACCTGGGGTAAGACCTTTTCAAAAGGTAACATCAGAATTACGGCTGACTACGACAAGCAGTCTGAGTTGGCTCAAGGCGATCGCGATTATTTTGCTTGTGGTGAAAGGTATTATTTTGATGCGTCATCCAATGCCCGAGCTGACATCATTGATCCCCGAACCGGCAATCCTCATTGTACCGATTTACTGTGGGGCCATGTGTGGTTGTATGATTACGGCGGCGCCAATGTGACAGGCAACTTGGCACAATTTGACTACGATGGTGATTTGGGTCAATACATAGATCCTGTGGCACCAGCGGTCAATCCAGAAGACATCACCATGCCACCAGGCTTTTTCTTGGTCACTGGTACTTCACCGGTGGTTAATGCCGACCATCCCTTCCAAGATTTACAGAGTTTAATCCCTGAATCAAGTCGTGCGACGGTGTTGGCAACAGGTTCTTTCCAGTTTTCTGATCGAGTTGAAGGTTATGCCGAAGTTTTACTGAATCGTCGCAAGACCACCAGTAATTCATACCGTCAATTTTGGGGTTATATTTACAATGAAAACTTTTTCGCTGGCAACCCATTAAGCGCTGGTTGGACCGGTGCACAATGGTTGTCACCTACACCGATTACTGACCATTCAGGTCAAGTGACCGAAGTGGATTACACCCGTTTTGTGGCAGGTTTAAGTGGTGAAATGGGCGACAATGGCTGGTATTGGGATGTGTCCTTGCAACACTCTGAAAGTGACGGTGATTACACCAACAAGATCATCTTTAACGATGCCATTACGGATCAAAATTGGTTGTCTGGTTCTTGTGTAGGCTCAGTCACATCAGTTAATGGAGTGCCTTGTATCGACATCCCATGGCTGGATCCACAATTCTTGGCGGGTAACATTTCTCCAGAGGTTCGTGCCTTCTTATTTGGCATTGACAAAGGCAATACCGAATATGAACAAACCACCATTGAAGCTTCAATGACCGGTGATTTGTTTGAAATGCCAGGTGGATATGCCGCTACGGCATTTGGTATTCAGTACCAACATGATGGTATCAAAGACACCCCTGGCCCACAAACTTTGGCTGGGAATCTATGGGGATCTACCTCTGCTGGCATCACCAAAGGTGCGACAGAAACTTATGCCGTATTCGGTGAGTTACAATTACCTTTGTTGGCTGATTTGCCGGCTGTTGAAGAGCTCAATCTGACCTTGTCAGCACGTTATACTGATGTGCCTGATGCGGGTCAAGACACCACATACAAAGCCGGCTTGGCTTGGCACATAGGTGGTGGTGTAACGGTCAGGGGTTCTTTTGGCACATCATTCCGCGCTCCGGCATTGTATGAATTGTTCTTGGCAGACCAAACTTCATTTGTGGGTTCAAGAACGATTGATCCATGTGTGAACTATGGTACTAACTATGTCCCTGGTGACAACATTTATGACAACTGTGCAGCGGATGGTTTTGCGCCTGATTATGCGGGTGGCGCCATTTCTGCCACAGTGCAAACAGGTGGTGGTTTCGGTATTTTGGAATCAGAAACTTCTGAATCACAGACTTGGGGTGTTGTTTGGCGACCTGAGAACATCGATTTAAGTGTATCATTGGATTACTTTGACTTCTTGATTGAAGATGAGGTGACTCAATTGGGTGCAGCAAACATTGTGGGTCAATGTTATAACTCAAATAACTTTGGCACAGACCCATTGTGTGACCAATTTGATCGAGATCCATTAGATAACCGAATTACTTTGGTCAGAGACAGCTTCATTAATATTGCTGAGCAAAGCAACAAAGGTTATGACTTCAGAATTGATTATGCCACTGAAATTCCATGGGGTGAATTAGCCATTTCGACTCAACACACCTATCAGAAAGAATCAAGACGTGGTTTGTTTGAAGATACAGTTGAAGAATTCAATGGTACGGTCGGAGAACCTAAGCATACAGCCAACTTAAATGTTCGCTTCAATCGCAATGATTGGTATGTTAACTGGTTCACCAACTACATCGGCGATTCTGACAACTCAGAGTTCAATGCTGAATTTACTACTTTCTTGGGCCAAGATATCAGACGAGTTGTGCGCACCCCCAGTGTTGCATACCACTCACTTTCATATGGCTATAAGCATACTGAAAGTGGTTGGTCTACAACGGTCGGTGTCAGAAACTTGATGGATAAAGAGCCACCAAGACTTTCTCGCGGTGGTGGTACCAGAGTGGGTAATTCGGCTTTCTACAGTCAGTATGATTGGTTAGGCAGAAGTTACTTTGTTAACTTGAAGTATGACTTTTAAGTCTTGCATCTGTAGTAATGAAAAGCCGGCGCAAGCCGGCTTTTTTTATTCCATAGCCCATGGAAAATTAGGTAAAATCAAATGACCAAGCAAAACAAAAACACATGCCTAGAATAATAGCCAAAGCCGATAACCTCAATGAAATCAATAAAAGCTTCGAACAGCAGCCATTGAAGTCACCCGTATTTTTAAACTCTGTTCCCAAGTGTGGTACCCATTTGATCAGAAACATCTTCAGGATGTTTGTACCTGTAGAACAGCAATACCATGACATGTTCATTCAAATTCCGGTGTTGCATCAGCACTTAAAAGCGTTCAATCACAATAACCCCAAATTAAGTTGGGGTCATTTGTTGTTTTCTGATGAGTCTGCCTATGCCGTTCACCAAGTCAAACAAATCATTGTAGTGAGAGACCCTTATGACTGGGTGTTGGCGCGCGCCAGGTTTTTCCTTTCAGATTCATTTGAAGGTGATTTAGAACACCTAAAAGGGCCTGAATTTTCAACAGAACACATACTGAATATGATGATCTTTGGTATTTACCAAAAAGCGCCAACGATGAATGAAATATTTACCCACAATGCCATTTCTTGGATGGGTACAGGCGCAAAAATCATCAAATTTGAAGACTTGATCAGCCATTTAAAAAACCTCAATTCGACTGAATCTGCCGTGTATTTTAAGGATTTGTTTGCACATGCTGGGATCGAACAGCTGCCTGATGATTGGCGCAAGCGCATCGAATTGGGCTCAGATCGAAAACAAAGTGGCACCGCCAGGGAAAATTTATATGGCAACAAAGTGCAACTGCCTGAAGAATTGCCCGAGGTACAAAAAAGATTGGTAGACTATGCTGCACCAGGTTTAAGAGCCATTTTGGGTTACGAGTAAATAGATGAAAAATCAAATCAGAAAAGTGTTGATTGTTGGTGGTGGTTCGGCCGGTTGGATGACCGCTGCCTATTTGCACCAAGCTTTGAACAGAGAAGGCATGCCGCCAAGAGTGGAAGTCACATTGGTTGAGTCTCCTGACATCCCCAGAATTTCTGTGGGCGAAGCCACCATACCATCCATGCGCCATTTGTTGGCAGTGATCGGTATCGATGAGTTGGATTTCATGAAGGCCACCGATGCCACGTTTAAACAATCGATCAAATACGTGAATTGGGAACATAATAACAACACCTTTTATCACCATCCATTTGGTAGAAATCGCCGTCAACCCATAGATTATGCGGGTTTGGAGTGGTTGGCCAGTGATCGCAAAATTCCTTTTATGGAGACCTGCTCGCCACAGCCCATCATTTGTGAAATGGGTAAGTCTCCATTGATGATGGGAAAATGGGATATGGGAGCGCCAATTAATTATGCCTATCATATGAATGCGCAAAAATTTGCTGATTATTTACGCGATTTCATAGTCCCCAAAGGGGTAAATCATATCTATGCCAACGTCACTGACATTGATATGCGAGACAATGGTTGGATTAAAACGGTGCACACCGACCAAGCGCACCAATTAGAAGCAGATTTATTTGTTGATTGCACGGGGTTCAGGGCCAAACTGATAGAAGAGAAAATGGGTGTGGGTTTTGAAGATTGTTCACAGTGGTTACTGTGTGATCGTGCCATTGCCATGCATGTTCCTTATGATGAACATTATCCAGGCATGGTGAGGCCATACACCACCGCCACGGCCTTGTCCAATGGCTGGGTGTGGGACATTCCGATGCAGTCAAGACGTTCTTTGGGTTATGTGCATTCCAGCCAATACATTTCAGAGGAAGATGCGCTGAAAGAACTGTTGGCCTATCAGGGCCCAGGCAGTGAAGCACTGGAAGCCAGAACCGTCCATTTTAAAGTGGGCAGGCGTGAGGCCAATTGGAAAGGCAATTGTATTGCCATTGGTTTGTCTGGTGGTTTTATTGAGCCATTAGAATCAACGGGTTTATATCTGAGTGATTTAGGCGCGGTGATGCTGGCGGAACATTTCCCACAAACCGATGAATATATGGATGCCATGGCATTTCGTTACAACAGAATTTTAAGCAATCGATTTTATGAAGTATTGGATTTCATCAACTTACATTACTGCCTGACCAAAAGAACCGACACAGCCTTCTGGCGGGAAGTTCAAAAACCAGAACGCATCACCGAGCGGCTCAAAGCCAAGTTTGAATATTGGAAAATGAAACCACCCAGTCAAACAGATTTTGAAGACCAGTTGTACCCTGGTCAAAACCAACAGAACAGCAATCCCAGCGTCCACATGGGTGATAAAAGGGTGCCGATAGATACTGCTGGACTGTGGAATCATGAGAGCTATGAGTGCATCATGTATGGTATGCATTTTGACTGCCAAGCCTATCAAGATCGGTTTGGAGAAGACCGGCCTAAACTCAATGTACATCCACAGATATTGCACCGACTACAACAAGCACATGCCAAGTTACCTCCGCACCATGTTTGGTTACAACAGTTTGTAGGGATGAAGAATTACCCCGGCAACAAAACACCCAAAGGCTGGGTGTGATGGTTTTTTTGTTGTCTTAAAAGCAAGAAAAAGTCATTGCAATTCGGCTGCTTTTAATTCAGTCAGCTTCACCTCAGCACGGATCAAAGGTTGTTGTGACCGTTTGACTTCATCCAGCGATTTAAGCGAATGTAAAGCCGCTAAGCGCAGGTTTTTTTCTGCCGACATTTGTTGCAAACGCGCCGTCTTGTTTTCGGTACTGATAGTTTGTAAGCGTTGCATTTTTTCTGATTTGACTTTTTCTAATCGTTTCAAGTTTTGCGCCAATTCAAGCCGTTTCTGGCTATTGATCTGTGGGAGTTTTTGCGTCAACAATACAAGTTTTTGATCATTGATCTGCTTGAGGGTGGGTGCTTTGGGCACAGGGTTGTTTGGTTGATTATCTTGCGGAATTGCTGGCACAGCAGGTGTTTGGGGTGTGGTGATTGTCGGCCTAACTAAGCTAAGTGGTGGCGTGGGAAGGGTTTCTGCCTGCCTATCTGGAACAGCAGAAGGCGCAGCCGGTGCAGTTTCAGCCTTTGGTGCTTCTGGCGCTGCTGGGGATTCAGGCGAATTGGGTGCTTTGTCAGCCTGAGGCGCCGCCATGGCTTGTGGAGCAGATGGCACGAGGTTGGCTTTTTCTGTGTTGTTTGCTTGGGCAAAGGTCAGCTGTGAAACGGTAATCAGTGAAAGCACCGTTGCTGCTGTGGTTAACAGAATCTTTTGTTTTGATGGTTGCATGTGGTGTCTCCTATTTTGCGGGGTTAAAATGTTTTGTAATCGAACAAACATGGCGTTGGCTTGTGCCATTGCAGTTGTTATGGTGGCAACATTTCCATGATTCAGTTGGTGGAAATGCAGCAGTGTTTCAACATAATGACTGGGTTTGATGTCATGTCCAAGGACCAAATCATCACAGGCTGACTCAAAGCTATTGATCAGTTTGTGATGAATGAACCACAGCAATGGATTGCACCAAAACAGTGCGCTGGCGATTTTACTGGCCATCATCCAGAGCCAATCATTTCTTTTGATGTGTGCCATTTCATGCAGCAGAATAATGCGCAGTTGTTGATCATTTTGGATGTTGATGGGTAATAAAATGACTGGTTGCTTGTGGCCCCAGGTACAAGGTGATTGAATTTTTGTGGATTGAATGATTTTAGGCATTCGTTGTAAGCCTAGCAATGAAACCGATTCCAGTGCTATTTTCAGCCATGGTTTAAATTCAATCGGATTGCCTTGGTCGCTCAGTGATTTAATTTTATTTAATTGAGCCGTGATGCGAATGATCAAAAAGACACTGATGATTGAGACCAATACAATCAATGGCAGCCAATTGTAGGGTGTAAGATCGTTGGTTTGAGCCACTGTTGTTTTTGCTGCTGTGTCAATGAATGCCGCTGAATCAAAAGCCGGTAGCAAGGGAATCTTGATAACAGAGATTTGGCTGTTTAACCAAGGCAATGTAAGCAGTAAAACCAAACCCATGCGCCACATATATGCCTGATTGGTGGCGGTCAGTTTGGGTTGAAATCCAATGAGCAATCCAGCAACCAACAGCATTTTAAGCATCAATATAAACAGTGGTGATAGGATCATTGCTGGGATATCCATTATAAGCCCTGCTTTTTCGCCGCTTTGATCTGTTGCATGATTTGATCCAATTCGGTATCAGATAAACGATCTTTTTCCATGCCAATCAAAGCACTGACAGCAGCGGTAGGAGAGCCATTGAAAAATGTTTTCATTAGGTTCTTCATGGCGGATTGTTTGGCATCACTGGTGTTCATAACAGCTTGGTAAATGTATTTTGGTCCTTGCTGATGGAAGGACAAACATTCTTTTTTGACCAAACGACTAAGCATGGCTCGAACGGCTGAATAACTGGGCGGGTCAGGTAATTGGCTCAAAACTTGCTGAGCTGTGGCTTGACCTTGAGCGAAAACGATGTCCATGATTTGGCGTTCTCGGCGGCTGAGTTGGTTGTATGGTTCTGAATATTGCATTGTGTTAATTTTGTAGCAGTGTGCTAATATTGTAGCACCAAATGCAAAAATGCAAGCGTTTTATGAGAATTTTATGGCTGGATGGGTGTTTGAGATCAATTCATCAAGACAATGCATGCATCCAGTCATCGATTAAATCATCAATGTGCTCAATACCCACTGAAATGCGAATCAGGTTTACCGGGGTTAAACTGGCTTTGCCTTCAACTGATCTGCGATGTTCAACCAAACTTTCAACCCCACCCAGTGAAGTGGCACGAGTAAATAAATGGAGTCTCGCGATCACTGCCATGGCTTGTTGCTGTGTTTCACCGATTTGAATAGACAGCATCGCACCACTGCCTTGTGGCATTTGGGTTTTCGCTAATTGATGCTGTGGGTGGCTGGGTAAATCTGGAAAATGAACGGTTTTAACCTTTGGGTGTTGTTGTAAAAAGGCTGCTAATTTGTTGGCATTGTGTACTTGTTGCATGATCCGCAGCTTCATGGTTTTGATGCCGCGAGTGATTAACCAACAATCAAAAGCAGAGGGCACCGCACCGCTGAGGTTTTGGATGTTGGCCAGATTATCAACGAACTCTTTTGGTGCATTGCTGTTGATGACCAAGGCACCACTGAGTGAATCAGAATGACCTCCAAAGTATTTGGTGGTTGAGTACATCACCGCATCAGCTCCCAACTCCAACGGTCTTTGTAAAACCGGTGTACACCAGGTGTTGTCGACCACGCACAACGCATTATTTTCATGTGCAATGGCAGCAACCTGACGAATGTCGGTCACTTTAAGTAATGGGTTAGAAGGTGATTCAATCCAAATCAGGCGGGTGTTGGGTTGCAAGGCTGACTTGATGGCTGCCGTGTCAGTCATGTCCACTTGGGTGTGTGATAAATGCCAGTTGGCAAATAATTCTGCCAGCGTTCGCCGCAATTCGTAATAAGCATCATCAGGCACGATCACATGATTTCCTGCTTTCAATGATTGCAACACGGTGTTGATGGCTGCCATGCCAGAGGCGAACGCAAAAGCACAGTGACCGCCTTCTATTTTGGCCAAGGCGTTTTCCAGCAGTTTGCGATTGGGATTGTGTTTACGAGAATAAATAAAACCACTGGCAAAACTGCCGTCATCTTCACGTCTGAAGGTGGTGGATGGGTAAATGGCATTGGCGACAGAACCCGTTTCATCCCCATGGGGTTCAGTGGCTTGAATGGCTTCGGTTTCAAAGTGGCGTTTTTTTGACATGCTGGGTATCTATAGAGTTTAAAGTCATTGTATTCGACTGTTGTGCCAATACAAAAGCTAAATTGATAACAATTTCATATGATCTGCCACCAATAATACCAAGTACAAATCGACCAGCTAAAAAGTGGACATTGACTTCGGTCTGACCAGTGATGAAAGGGCTGGTTGTGGATTTTTGATGGCGAGCAAACTATGAATAAAGTGATGTCATTCTGTAACGGTGTCGAGCAAGCGGCCACAAGACCAACACAGTGCAAAATGACCCTCATTGGTTTCCCCACATTGTGAACAGGTCCAATCAATCAGTTGCTCGGCATTTTCTGGTTGAGATTTCCGGCTTTCCCTCAAGGGCTGAACCAGCTCCAAAGCACGCTCCCAATCGGCATCCCGATGGATCCATAATTCCGGCCAGGTTTCAAAAAAAGGCACTTCACCTGCAGCACTGGTAGAGAATTCATTTTTTATAAAACAGGGGATGTTGGCCTCTTCCAGTGTGTTTTTGGCTTGAATCACCCAGGTTAGCAGTTCATCTACGAATATCTTTTTCATCACTCCAGTTTACCACCGTTGCATGAAAATACATGGATCGGTTGTAAGCCATTGATGAATTACATGGCCACCAAGCTGATAACTTCTTTGCGGTATTTTCGGGAAACCGGCACTTCCTTGCCATTGGTTAACAACAAAGTACAAGGGTCTTTGCCCTGATCTTTCAATCCATTGATCATTTTTAAATTTACAATATACGATCGATGAATCCGTAAAAATTGGGCGGGGCTTAATTGGTCTTGCATTTGTGTCATGGTTTTTCGATGCAAAAGCACGTTGCCGTTGGTGTCATGAATGTAGACATAATTACCGCCTGATTCTACGGAGATGATGTCATTGGGGTCCAATAAAGTAATGCCTTGTTGGGTTTTGATTTTCAATTGGGTGATTGGACCCTGAAGGCCAGTATCGGACTGTGTTCTTAAGCTGAGTTTTAAGTAAAAATACAGTTCAATCAGTAGCAACAAGGTAAAGTAGGTCACCACATCTTTGCGGTATTCGTACCACCACTCTGCGGTCCAATCACCAAAATCATAATGACTGCCCACCCATTGGTAGACCAGTTTCCTGATTAACACCATCAGCAACACATGCAACAAGGAGAAAACCATGGAACCCATGAAATGCCAGCCCAAACTTTTCAACCATTGGGGGGTAAACAAGGGCTGTTTTTTAACCCAGTAAGCCACTGCAAAGACCAAAGACAACATCACCAAGGTACTTGAATACTCCCATACATAAGGTTCCCAAGACAGGAAATTGACTTGATTTCTGGTTAAATCATCGGCCACTGTGACCGATCTGAGGTGGGCTTTGATCATGCCGATGGTGGCCAAACCCAACCAAAACCAAATAAAAGAGGCCCAAAATTTATCAGCTTTGAATGCCATCAATGTTGTCCCATGTTGTTGGTCACATTTGCAGCGACATTCGTCCCACAGAGGCTGTTTTGTTGACCCAGCTTCGTTATTATCATGGTTTTGGGTTCCAAATAATGACGGCAAGAAGGTATGATTTAGATTGGTTGAGGGTGATGGTTTTCGGTCTGCTCATTTTTTATCACATAGGTATGGTTTATGTTGCCGATTGGGGTTTTCATTATAAATCAGAACATCAGGCTCAATGGCTAAAAAGTATAATGATATTAATTAACCAATGGCGCTTGCCTTTGTTGTTTTTAATTTCAGGCATCGCCATGCGATTTTTATTGAATAAAGTTGAGCTGCTGCGTTTTATTGGACTCAGGACTTTGCGCTTGTGGTTGCCGTTGTTGTTTGGTATCTGGGTGGTTGTGCCACCACAGTTGTATGTAGAAATGACGGTCAATGGTGATTTGCCAGACATCAGTTACTGGACATTTTATCGCGCGTTCTTCGACTTATCTCATCCGTATTTTGAAAAATATCCTTCAGGTATTTTCCCTCATGTTGATGTCAACCACCTCTGGTATATTCGAGAACTGTGGTATTTTTCAATGTACTTGCTGATGATTTATTTGCCATTGAAGCTGACGGGTCTATTTGATTATTTGACAGCATTTTTGGCACAACACAACAGGTGGTCATTGTTGTTGGTTCCTGCGTTGATCATGTCCTTGTTGTCATTGACCGTTTTCCCTGATGACAGTGAAGGCATTCGCAAGGCAGTCGGTTTCAGTTTCCTGTGTTGGGGTTTCTTGATGGGTTGGGATCGAAAATTTTGGCAGACTGTCAAACACTCACGAGCCTTGTTTTTGATTTTGGCCATTGGTTCATTTGCGGTGCTAATTGGGTATTATCATGTGGTGTTTTCAGTTCGAGCAGAAGCTGCCGATGGTTGGGTCAGGGTGGCAGAAGTGGTGTTGGTCAACGTCAATCGCTGGTTGTGGATTTTAATGATATTAGGTTATGCCACTCATTACCTCAATCACAATCACCAGTGGTTAAATTACCTGAACCAAGCGGTTTACCCTTATTATATTTTGCATCAAAGCATCATTGTGGTGAGTGCCTTTTACTTGGCCTCTTTCGACTTGGGACCCATTTGGGAACCGTTGTTGGTTATTATAGCCACCTTTGTGGGTTGTGCCCTGGGGTTTGAAGTGATTCGTCGTTTTGCGCCACTTCGTTTGTTGTTCGGTTTAAAAGTTGGGGTTTCATCTGAGGGTCATAAGCAGGAACAGAAAAAGCCTTAAAATCAGATGTTTTTTAAGGCCAAAATACCCACTTTTAGCTTTTTGTAATCATGACCAAAAAGCGTTTGCATGGGAATTTGTGTGATCCATTGCATTCGATTGGTGGTGGTTCGCAAAGCATCAATCATCGCTGGATCATGGTCTGATATGAAGTGTTGAATGGCGTTGTTGAAGAAAGTTTGGTCATGGACAAAAAACCGAGCGGTGGAATTGACCAACAACAACAGATCCCTAGCTTGAGCGTGCGCAATACCCATGACTTCCAAGGGGTCATCTTCAAAATCAATAAAGGTAACGGTTTGTGTGCTTTCATTCAATAACATGTTGCGGATAAACCCTTGGCTGAGGTACAGGTTTTTTTGGTGCAGTTGTTTGATGGCATTGAGACATGTTTGTAGCAGTTTTTGTTTGACGGCTTGTTGGGTGTTTTCCTGTTTCATGATTTTGACGATGGATTGACCACCATCTTTGAGCAACAACCAGTCATCATCGTGGGCCAAAAGCTCAGCAACGTTCACCCCAGCTTTGGTCAACTGTTGGATGCGATGTACCTCGTTGGCAATGGCTTGTTTGCCACCTGGCTGAGGCACTGCTTTTAACAAGGGCAAACGCATCAACCAACTGAAAAGATTCAATGCGTGGTAACGAAATACGCCTCTGGCTGGAGCGGTTTTTTTTAACCAGAATATGCCTTGGTCGGTTGAAATTTTTTCAACCCGCTCAACGGAATCCATGGCGCTTTGCCATTGTTTTTCTGAACAATTCAATTGAGTCAATAAAAGCTTTAAGTCAACTTCAATCATGTCGCATATTGTACTTTTAAATGCAGAAAACACCAAATTTGTTACCTGTCAGGTGGTTTGTCAGGTCAATGGCATATAATAGTCAGGGTGGTGACATGGTCATTCTTTTGAAAATTAATAAAAATATCAACACTTGGAAAATCAGCGAAAAAGCAAAGGTATCATTATGATTTTAAGAAAACTCAGATTACAACATGGTTGGTCACAAGAACAGGTGGCAGAATTCACAGACTTGAGTGTCAGGACCATTCAACGCATTGAGCGTGGTGGTCAAGCCAGTTTAGAGTCAGCCAATGCTTTGGCCGCTGTTTTTCAAGTTGATGTATCAACCTTTATGAATCAATCAGGAGAAAACAGTATGCTTAAAGATCAAGAAGTACCGCAAGGGAATCAACCATCAGTCGAACAAAATCCGCAAGTTTCGGCTGAAGAAAAATCCGCAATCAACTACGTCAAAGGGATCAAAGAATTTTATGGTCATTTGGTTATGTTTGTAATTTTTATGGCGGCCTTTTTAATCACCGGAAAATTCGTACACCCACAATTGAAGTGGTTGGTTTTGGGATGGGTGGCCGGATTAATCATTCATGCCTTGGTGGCCTTCGAAGTGTTTGGTTCTTTTGGTACCCAATGGGAGAAAAAACAAATCGATAAAAAGCTGGGACGTAAACTATAATAGTTAATCAAGCTTTGAGCTCAATGAAGCTCATCATGACATTTTACCTGGCCACATGGCTTGTTCATGTGGCCAAATTTTAAATACGGAGAGGGTCAGTGAACATCGAAACCATACAAACATTCTTGGCTTGGAACCTACTTATTCATGCAGGCATTTTGTTGTTCATTGTTTTGCTGTTAAGTTTGGGACGAAATTGGGTGGTCAAAATTCACCTGTCGATATTCGCTTTGTCGAAGGACCAGCTGTTGCGAGTTTATTTTAATTTCATAGCGGCCTATAAAATATTGGTCATGGTTTTTGTGTTGGTACCTTATGTGGTGATTAGATTTTTGTTGTGAGTAATACATCCCAACCTTTTGGTGTTTATAAACCGACACCCAGGATTCAACGCAAGATTAATTGGTGCCATCAATTACCGGCCAACTGGCTGGGTAAACAAGTGGCGCAGTTGTTACGCAAACAAGTGATGGCAAAAACCACTTTGCCGCTTGATTTAGAATTTGATCAGGTTCGATTGCGTTGTCAACTCAATGACAATGTTTCTGAACGCGGTTATGTGTTCATGCCATGGCGCTGGGATGCCATCGAACGTCAAGTGATGTTAAAGGCGTTGCCTGCTGAAGGGGTGTTTATTGACATCGGAGCCAATGTAGGGATTTATTCAGCGATTGCAGCCACTGTACTTAATCGCATGGGTTGCGTGGTGGCAATTGAACCCAACCCGCCTGTTTTTGAACGCTTAAAATTCAATTTATCGGCCACCTGTGAAGGTAAAAAGGAAAAACCAAGAATTGAAGTTTTACAGCAAGGGATCAGTGATCAATCTGGTGAGTTTGAACTGTTTTTGGATGCCGAGAACTTGGGGGCCAGTTCATTGTTGGGCACAAACCCTGAACAAGCGTCCATTCAAGTGATGTGTTCGACTTTACTTGAGGTGATCGATGCGCAAAAGTTATCACGGGTGGATGTGATTAAATGTGACATTGAGGGTGCAGAAGATCGGGCATTGATGCCATTCATAATTGACGCACCTCGCCATTTATTACCCCATTGCTTTATCTTTGAAAACAACCATGGTCAATGGGAGGGCGAATTGCTTGAAGTTTTGTTACAAAGGAATTATGTGCAAACCCATCGAACTCGAATGAATTATGTTTTTCAATTGAGACAACCCATACATTTTGCCAGTAAAGAAAGAAAATACCAGCAAACAGTACCCGTTACTTCATAAGGTATGAGGCAATCCTTACTTTCGCATTGAGGGAACTATTGGAACTGGCATAAGTCAGAATCTTTAATTTTTGGTGATTTTATGCTTTCTCGCAGAACCCTGAATACCCTGTTGTTGACTTGGGCTGGCCTGAATGTGACCCAAAATTTCGCAAATGGATCGCAAGTCATCAACAAGACCATCCCTTCATCTCATACCACGATCCCAGCCATCGGCATGGGCACTTGGATCACTTTTGATGTGAATCAAGCCAACAAACAGCAACTGGATCACTTGATCGCTGTATTGCATGCTTTCTTTAAAGGCGGTGGTCGGATGATTGATTCATCGCCGATGTATGGTTTTGCTCAACAAGTGTTGGGACAAATCTTGCCTCTGGTTCAGGGCAAAGAACAACTGTTCTCAGCCACCAAAGTTTGGACCATGGGTCAACAAAATGGCATCGCGCAAATGCATGAATCGATGAAGCTTTGGGGCTTGGATCAAATTGATTTAATGTATGTCCACAATATGCTTGATTGGCAAACCCAAATAAAAACCTTGAATGACTGGAAACAACAAGGCTTGATTAAATATACGGGAATAACCACTTCACATGGTCGTCGGCATCAAGCATTGATTGCCATGTTGAAAAGTACACCGGTGGATTTTGTACAGTTCAGTTACAACATCAGTGACCGAGAAGCTGAAAATTATTTATTGCCTTTGGCACAGGATTTAGGTGTTGCTGTCGTGATCAATCGGCCATTTCAAACCGGTGGCTTATTTACCAGGGTTAGAAATCAGCCATTACCAGAATGGTCCAAAGACATCCAGTGTGAAAATTGGGCCCAGTTCTTTCTTAAATTTGTGATATCGCATCCAGCGGTGACTTGTGCCATTCCGGCCACCAGTCAAGTTCAGCACATGCAACAAAACATGCAGGCATTACAAGGTGATTTGCCAGATCAGGCGATGCGTTTGGAAATGATTAAATACCATGAATCAGTTACTTGATCTTTAACGGTAAGCCTTTGTCCTCAGCAGTCTTACGAGCACGTAAATACACCAATTCATAAGTCGCTGGATACAGTCCGTCTGCAGTACGAAATTCCTCGAAATTCTTGGTCAGTTGTTTGATGACTTTGGGTGAGGTTAATCCTTTTGGGCGGTTGTTATCGACATTGTGCGCGCCGATGTTTTTTAAATCACGCATCATGTCAATCACATTGGCATAAGTCATGGTGATGAATTCCGAGTCAGCAATCACATCAGCAAAACCCAATTGCATGGTCAGGTCTGCCATTTTAGCGGCCGGTACAAATTCATTCACATGGGGTTGGTCATCAATCGCTTGCCATGCCAACTTTAATTCATGCAGGGTGTGTTCACCCATGGTGGTTAAGTGTAAATGACCACCCGGCTTCAAGGCCCTTTTGATTTCTTGTAACACAGTGGACTCATCACACCATTGAATCATCAAGTTAGAAAACACCAAATCACAGCTTTGTGCATGCACATCAATCGCATGGGCGTCAGAGACCCGGGCAGACACTTGTGGGTGTTGGGGTACTTGATCAATCATCGATTGGGCAAAATCAGCCGCAATCACATGGCTTTGCGGATACAGTTTAAGCAGTTCTGGAACAGCCCAGCCGGTGCCACAGCCCAAATCAAGGATTTGCTTGGGTGCGGTTTTGAGGTCATCACCCAATCTTTCCAGCAATCGTGACAATGACTCTTTCTGCAACACTGCATGTTGTTCATATTGTTTGGCCGCTTTATCAAAAGACGCTTGGATCAAGTGGTGTTGTAAACTCATAAATTTCCGTTGATGAACTTGCTTTGAATTAATTCAGTTAATGCTTCGGCTTGTCTGATGAAAGGCGCATGTCCAGAACCTCTGAGCATGTGGTATTCGCCGTGACAAACTTCTGCGGCTTGTTGCATGGCTTGTGGCAGAACCAAACGATCTCTGCGGCCACTGATCCATAATGAGGGTATTTTTAGATTTTTCAATTGTGCGGTCAAATCAACTTGGCGCAACAGGGTTAAGCCAGCAGTTAACGCTTGTTGGTTGGGTAAGGGCCGTTCAAACACTTTTTGTTTCAAAACCCGCAACTGAGATCGTTCGTCATCTACGCCCATGACTTCAAGGGCTAAAAAAGTCTGTATGGTTTGTTTGACATCCTGTTGCAAATTGTTGGCAAACTGTTCCAATACCTTGACGTCGGTACCATGTGGCCAGTGCGCTCTCGCAACAAAACAAGGCGTGGCACAGAGCATGATCAAGGCATCCATTTGGTTTGGTTTTTTTAAGGCAAAATTCAAGGCCAACATCCCACCCATAGACCAGCCCAACCAGATACCTTTAGGCACTTTGCTGGCTTCATCAGCCAACTGATCCAAGTCTAATGACAAGGGTTCCTGATGATTCAGTCCATGACCAGGCAAATCAATTAAGTTGACCTGAAAAGACTGTGCCAATTGTGTCGACCAATCATCAAATAAATGCGCATTCATGCCCCAGCCGTGGACGACATTAAGCACTGGCCCTTGGCCTTTGGAATCAACAATTTTCAAAAGTGATGAGGTCTATAGTCAGAAAGCGCACATTATACAAAAACCAAGGTCTAATCACAGCACAGGGTTGGGTTAATTCATGTTCGCATTGGGTTAATCTCAAAAGGGCCCATTGCGGGTTTGCTGATAAATTGATCTCAATGCCAATGAGTTATTGCATTTGGGTTATCAACCAAGCCCGAGCGGCGGTCCAATGCCGGTTAACAGTTCTTGGCGACAGCTCTAATGCCATGGCGGTTTGTTCTACATTGAGACCGGAAAAAAATCGTAATTTAACTACATCTGACATCACTGTGTCTTTGCTTTCCAGCTGGGTTAACGCACGATCCAAAGCCAGCATTTCAAAGCCAAGGGAGTCATCTGTAGACAGGTTTAAATTGTTGGTATGTTGGGCATTGGCTCCACGTTTCAAACTGGCTTTGGCACGAGCAGATTCAATCAATATTCGTCGCATCGATTCGGCCACTGCAGCGAAAAAGTGACGTTTGGAATCCCAATTCAAACCGGTCTGGTTGACCAAGCGCAAATAAGCTTCGTGAACCAGTGCCGTGGCACTTAATGTGTGGTCTTTGCGTTCGGTATTCATTTTCCTTTGCGCCATTGACCGCAACTCAAAATAGATTAAATTCAACAATTGATTCTGGCGCTCTTCATCACTCAAATCATTTCGAGTTAACAAGGCGGTCACTTGAGACCGAGTTTGATTGAGCGCATCCATAGTTAATATTGTAACTCAGACAACGGTGAATTTTATGCGATAATCTAAACAATGAATGAGAATGAGCACTGCAACACAAATAACTACGATGAGCACTGGGACTTATTGTGGCGCAGTTTCGAGCAAATTATTCAATCGCCCAAAGAGCAACAAACCAAGCGCATTGAGCAAATTAAACAGCAACATCCTCAACTTTTTCCAGAACTGGAAAACCTCATTCAGTCCCACCAAACAGACTCCAGCGTGTTGGATCGGGAGGCTTCTGACCCTGACTTTCAAATGGCCTTCAAACCACCGAAAAGCATAGGGGGGTTTGAAATCCTGGAACCGTTGGGCTCCGGTGGGCTGGGAGATGTCTACAAAGCCAGAAAACAAGAAGATGGTTTTTCTCGCACCGTGGCGATTAAATTTGCCCCTGCCGGGAAGTATTCACCGATGGTTTTGGACAGTTTCAACAATGAGTTAAAAATCTTACTGAGCTTGAACCATCCGCACATTGAACGTTTGTTTGAAGGAGGGGTGTCATCAGACAACATTCCATACTTGGTGGTTGAGTTTATTGATGGCGAGCACATCGACAGTTATTGTGATCGCAAGCAGTTGAATGTGAAACAAAGGATTAAGTTGTTCTTACAAGTTTGCCAGGCCGTGGCTGTCATGCACCAATCGCTGATCATTCACCGCGACATCAAAGCCAGCAACATCATGGTTGATCAAAATGGCGTAACCAAGTTGCTTGATTTTGGACTGGCTAAATTAACCGATAGCAAACAATCTGAGGAACTCAATGAGTCCACAGTTTCTGGTTTTATGATGACCTTGGCTTATGCCAGCCCAGAACAAATTCGTGGCCAAAACATCACCACAGCCAGTGATGTGTATTCACTTGGCATGTTGCTGTATTACTTGCTGACAGGCAGGTTGCCCTATTCTGTTGAAGGACATGATTTGGTGGCAATCAGTCAACAAATCACCGGAAAAATACCGCCTTTGGCCAGCCAAAATATAAAAACAGATGCGCCGATAAATGCTTCACAGACCGCATTGCAGAAAAAACTCAAAGGTGAATTGGATGCCATCTTAGCCAAAGCCATCAGTAAAAATCCCCAACGACGCTATGTTTCAGCTCAACAATTGGCTGATGACTTGGCTCGGCACCTGAGTCACGAACCGGTTTTGGCAAAACCCGATACGGTCATCTATAGAATGCGTAAATTCATCCAGCGTCACCCTGTGGGCGTTGTGATGACCACCCTGGTGATGCTGTCGTTGATGTTGTTGTCTGCGATGTTGTTTCAACGCAGTCAGGAGTTACAAAGTGCTTTGGTGGCCACTGAAGCAGAAAAACAACGGGTGACCCATGTCACTGAATTTTTGATAGATGTGTTTAAAGTGTCAGACCCCATACAGAATCAATCTGATATTGTCGATGTGAAGGATTTGTTGGATTACTCGAGCCAACAATTGGCCAATCAATTCAATCAAGAGCCGGCCACCAAAGCGAAACTTTACCAAACATTGGGTTCGGTGTATTTGAACATGAGTGACATTGACTCAGCTGAGCGTTTATTGCATCAATCCACACAATTTGAATTGGATTTACCTCCTTCAGAACAATTAACAGCGACTTTGATTCAAGCAGAATTGTTACAGAAAAAAGGCCAGTTGAAAGCGGCTTTGCAGCTGTTGACCCAGTATGAAAAAAACCATGCTGATTTCAAACTTCCGGTGGTTGCTGACTTGAAAATGTCGCTGAACAAAGGACAATTGCTCTATCAACTGGGCGCGTTGGATTTGGCCAGTGAAACACTCAGGGTGGCCAGTGAAAAATTGTTACAGCACAGTAACAGCAATGAAAAAATCAAAGGGGAACAATTACAGGCAGACATCCATCAGCTGTTGGGCAATGTTTATTGGAAAAAAGGTGATTTAAAACAGGTTGAAATTCATTATCAACGGAGTTTTGACAGCAACTCTTCAAGGTTAGGGCCTCAACACCATGCCACCCTCAAAAGCCTTTCGGCTCTGGGTGTATTGGCTTATACGCAAGGACATTATGAGTTGGCAAGAAGCCGGTTTGAACAAGTGCTTAACAGTCGAATTGAACATTTGGGCAGCAAACACTTCCTTACGGCCGACGCCCACAATCGATTGGGAGCCACTGAATATGAATTGGGTCAGTTAACTGCAGCAGAAATTCATTACAACCAAGCATTGGATGGCTTGGCTGCCAGTGGGTTGCGTGAGTCCATCAAATTCACCCGAGTATTGAATAATTTGGGACTGATTAAAAGGCAACAAACTCAATACCAAGCCGCCGAACAACTGTTTCTACAAGCTTTGGAAATTCAAGCCCAATTGCTTGGCCAGGACAATCCTGACTTGGCAGCCATGCAAAACAATTTGGGTTTAACCGCCTATGACCAAGGAAACTTTCAACAGGCATTGGAATGGTTTGAGCAAGCGTACCAGGTACAGTTTCATGCCAATGGATTAAAAAATGCCAAAATCGCTTTTGCCATGACTAATATGGGCCGCATGTACTTAAAATTGAATCAGCCGGATCAATCCAGGGTTTGGATCAATCAGGCCCTGCAATTGCGTGCCGAACAATTAGGCACGGATCATTTGCTTTATGCGGCCACATTGATGGCTGAGGCTGAATGGGCTTTTGCAGTTAACAGCTACGAAAAAGCAGTTAAAAGTGTCGAAAATGCACTTAAAATAAGGGAGTCTCAGTTGGATCAAGATGACTGGAGGTTGGCTGACAGTCGACATTTGTGGCATAGTTTAAGTGAACAAAAAGACATGACAACCCATCAACAACTGTGTGCGGATGCTGAAATCATCAAACTACGCTTTGGCCAATCCCATCCAAGAACACAAGCCATTTATCATCGCATGTCAGAACATACAGTAACGAACTGTTCTCATCCAGAGTGAACACCGCTGGGCCCTCAGTCAGTTAATGACTTGCCCAGCCGTTGAAAAATTGAAGTGAATGTCGTCTGACAGGTATGTGGCTGTTTATTTTTCGGCAGCAAAAGCTTCAATCTGTTGCCATACCCTGAGTAAGTTGCCTGATAAAATTTTAGCGATGTCAGTTTCTGAATAACCTCGGTTCAACAAACCTTCGATTAAATTTGGGTAGGTAGACACATCTTTTAAACCAGTGGGTAAGGAGTCGCCCACACCGTCATAATCAGAACCGATTCCCACATGATCAATGCCAGCAATTTTGACCACATGGTCAAAGTGATCCAATACATCATTTAAGTCTGCAAACGGAAATGGGTTTTCATTGTTGTAAGATTCAGTGAATGCTTTGACTTCATGACTGTCTTCTGCAACACCGTGCTGATTTATAAATGCTTCTCTGGCTGCTTTAAAGGCATTCCAGTGTTCAATGGAAGTTTGCGAAATAAAAGTAGAACCAAAATTAATAAATATGACACCCCCTTTTTCGGCCATGGTTTTGATCATTTCATCGTTCATGTTGCGCTCAAAACCTGGGGTGAAATGACGTGCTGAGGAGTGGGACGCTATCACGGGTACTTGACTGTGTTCCATCACATCGTAAAAAGCCAGGTCGGAAATGTGTGAAACATCAACCATCACACCAATCTGATTCATCGCCACCACCAACTCTTTACCAAAATCTGTCAGCCCTTGTGCCGGTCGTGCTTGGTCATAAGAAGAGTCTGAAATGTGGTTACTTAAAGAATGAGACAGGGTGATGTAACGAATACCGCGGTCATAAAAATGTTTTAAATTATTTAAGTCGCCAGCGATTGGTGAACCATTCTCCATTCCCATGGGTAAAGAAACCAGGCCCTTGTTGAAATTATCCTTTAATTGTTGGCTTGAGTATGCCAAAGCAAATCGCTCAGGTGCCTGTTTAACAATGGCTTCAACCGAATCTATCAATCGGTTGGCTACAGCGGTACTGTCACCACCTTCGGCTTCAATGTTGGCGGGAATATAGATTGACATAAAGGGTGCGTCTAAACCGCCAGCCCTTGCTCTGGGGTAGTCGAAATCACCGCCATCTGTGGCCTTGCTAACGTCAGCATAGTGTTCTTCCAAACGGTAAGGCACATCGACATGCAAATCTGCAATGATGTATTTTTTACTGATTTGTTGAGCCGTTGTGGTTTGATTGTTTGGCTGTTCTGGTTTACTTGGGGTGTTTTGACACGCTGACAAAACAAGCAACAAAAGCAGAATACTGAAGTTTTTTAGCTTACTTTTTTTCATGGTGAGGTCTCATAAAATGACAGATTTATAGAACGGTGATTTGGTTTAAATCACTGACGACGATGTGGGTTTGATAATAATATTTTTGAGTCCGTTTTCCTTGCGCGTAGAACCACACTTTCATGCGCTTGGCTTCTCCTTTGACCCGGATAGTTTTGTCTTCATAGTAGCTTCTGATGTCGACATTAAATTTGGCTTTGAAAGCTTGTTGAAATGAAGGCAGTACAGTCACAGTAATATTTCTGCGGTCGCGGTAATCCTCTTGGGTGTTTAAAAAGATTCTTGAGGATTGTTTCCCACTGTTTTTGATGGTCAGTAAAAACTCACCTTTCAATCCCTTGGGTGCCATGGCTTCGGTTTTTTCGATGATGTCCCATGTAGAGTACATGGAAGGGGTGGTTTGATTGACCTGATGGTTGCTACAACCAATAATGAGGATAAAAACAACAGAAATGAAAAAGTATTTGATGGCAGATCCCATGAATTTTAATCAACAAAAAAACACAACAGTATAATTCATATGATCACCAGCCAGTTACTTTTTCATGGCTTTTGCCATGCGCTCAACAGCTTCTTTTGATGCCCTTAAACTGGTGCCAAATTGATCGCGATAATGTTTAATCGCCAATATTTTATTACCAGACTTGATGGCGTCTGTGACATCAAAGGGCATGGTTTGTTGGAATTCAGCATCGCTTGTTTCGGTATACAAGAAGGCCCTTTCTTCAGCAGATAAGTGCTGTTGGTTGTCATCTTTTTGCTTGAATATTTTAGGTGCAAACGCCATAAAAATAATAATCAGCATGACAATTGAGGCAATGATTTGAAATTGGTCCATGGGGTACTCTAAAAACCAGTCTTAACATGATACTTCATTTATCCAATGCGCATGCACATTAATTGATAAACTAAAATCGCAACGACAAACAGCTCAATCCACCGTCCAATTTTTGAAATTCTGAAACATCAACAGGCAGCACATCAAACCCAGCTTGACGCAGTTTCTTTTGTGTTTTAGCAAAGCCAGCTGGCATGATTACGGTGCCATTGACCCAGATACAATTGGCAGCATAACTTTCATCAGGATCCACCGCCAAAACATTGAATTTTTCAAAAGCCGCATGCTGTAAAAACGCCCCACTGGCCACCAAGTGATTGTTTTCGAGGTAACTCAATCCGGTTTTCAGATGCAACATTTCTGACATCGCTACACAGGATCCACTCATGCCATGGGATTCAAGTATGGCAATCAGTTGATTGGCGCCGTTTGAATTGCTGCGGTCTGACAAACCGATGAAAAAATGATTGTTCACCATCATTACATCACCACCATCCAAGGTGCCGGGAGGTTGGATGCGTTCCACTTTGGGGTAAAACGCTTTAACGGCCTTTTCTATCGCGTCAGTTTCTCCCTTCCGACTGGAGGCCCCTGGGTTGGTGATGATGGCACAAGCTTTGGTAAGAATGGCAGGGTCTTCAACAAAACAAGAATCAGGAAAATTTTCATCTGCGGGCAAAACAGTGACCGCAACACCGCATTGTTTTAATGCTTGTATGTAATTTTGATGTTGTTGTAGCGCCAATGCATAATGAGGAGCACCTAATTGGGCTTCAGTGATGCCATTGATCATGGCATGGCAAGGGGTTTTGACAATGGCGTGTTTGAACATG
The DNA here is from genome assembly GCF_002591915.1 of Marinicella litoralis. Taxonomy (GTDB): domain Bacteria; phylum Pseudomonadota; class Gammaproteobacteria; order Xanthomonadales; family Marinicellaceae; genus Marinicella; species Marinicella litoralis. The sequence continues at coordinate 386,443 of NZ_NIHB01000001.1, forward strand.
GCAGCTGTGATGGGCTTGGTTAATTTAAAGAGTATATTGTTGAACGAATGGGATTGAATTACAATCTTTGAATCTCAATCACCAGGATGCAAAATGAGCCAAACTGCAAAAATCAACTATTTAGAGCTGCCGGCCAAAGACCTGACCACCACCAAAACGTTCTTCACCACAGTTTTTGATTGGCAGTTTACTGATTATGGTCCTGAATATTGTGCCTTCAATGAATCGGCAGGCTTAGCGGGTGGCTTTTATTTGTCTGGGCAAAACGCACGCGTTGAATCGGGCAGTGTGCTGGTGGTATTTTACAGTGATGATTTGCTTGATACCCAAACCAAAGTGGAACAAGCGGGTGGTCAAATCAACCAGGCAGTGTTTGCCTTTCCTGGTGGCAGGCGTTTTCATTTTTTAGACCCCAATGGCAATGAGTTTGCAGTGTGGTCAGAATAACATGGCGTTTATTGATAAAACATTGCTTGGTCAAAAGGTTCGACTGGAACCAATTGAAGAAAGGCATTTGCTTGGTTTGAGTTTGGCCATTGAAGATGGCAAGTTGTGGCAACTGATGGTTACCAGTGTGCCACACCCTGATCAGTTGTCCACTTTTTTAGCTCAAGCACAACGTGAGTTACAAGGCGGGCTTTCTCAAACCTATGTCATCATTAATCCAGCCAATGAGCAAGTGGTTGGTTCAACGCGATTTTTGAATACCAGTTGGCAACATGCCCGCACTGAAATTGGCTTTACCTTTATTGCCAAAAGCAGTCAGCGGACTGCCATTAACACCGCGGCCAAATTTTTGTTGTTAAGCCATGCTTTTGAAGATTTGGGTTTTAATCGAGTGGGATTTGTTACTGACTATTTAAATCAACCCTCTCGCACGGCCATTTTACGCTTGGGGGCCAAACAGGAAGGCATTTTACGCAATCACATGGTGATGACTGATGGCAGAATCAGGGACTCGGTGTTTTTCAGTGTTGCCATTCACGAGTGGCCTGGAATCAAAAAATTCCTGTTGGAGAAGTTAGGTGGTGAGGTATGAAAACAATGAATGACAGCACCTTGCAATACCGGGCAGCCACAACCAAAGATTTACCGACTTTGGTTGCCATGTTGGCTGATGATGCTTTGGGTGCGTTGAGAGAAAATCCAGCCTTGCCATTGTCAAAAGAATACCTGATGGCTTTTGCGTCTATTGATGAGGATCCAAACAATGAACTGATTGTGGTTGAACTGGAAGCACAAATCATTGGCATGTTACAGCTGACATTCATTCCTTATTTAACCCATCAAGGTACTTGGCGGTGTTTGATAGAAGGGGTGCGGATTCATCGCCAACATCGAGGTCAGGGAGTGGGCCAAGCTTTATTCCAGTGGGCGATCGATCGAGCCAAACACCGGGGATGTCAGTTGGCGCAATTGACTTCAGATAAACAAAGGCCAGATGCAATCAGGTTCTATGAATCTTTGGGGTTTGTGGCCAGCCATGAAGGATTTAAGTTAAAACTCAATTGATTGCAACGGAATGAATTGACTGAAACATTGGAAATAATGATTGATGTATTCAGCGTTATCAATTGGTTTAAATACAAAACTGTGTTATTTTAATACTGGTTCAAAAAGCCAGCATCTGCGGTTTTTTGATATAAAAAAATTTTAGGAGGATTGAATTATGACATTAGAAGGTTTGTTGATTGTATTGTTGATTGGTGCCATCGCAGGTTGGATTGCGGGTGTTTTGGTTAAAGGTTTCGGTTTTGGTCTTTTGGCCAACATCGTCATTGGTATCATTGGCGCATTTGTAGGTGGTTACATATTCAGTGCGTTGGGTATATCTGTGGCTTCAGGTATCTTGGGCAGTATTATAGTTGCGACCATTGGCGCGGTGGTGTTGTTGCTGATCATAGGTGTGATCAGAAAAGCCACCAAATAGTACTGAGTCATTAATACACAGTAAAACCCAGCTTGATGCTGGGTTTTTTTTGACAAAGATGGCAGCCAGTTTACTGTGCTTTGATCGGCATTAAAAATCATATCATTGACGTTTTGCTTTGGCCGGTCGACCCAGTAAAAATCCCTGTATATACTGACACCCCAGTTCAGCAAGACATGCCATCTGTTGTTGGGTTTCAACCCCTTCTGCTATCACTTCTAAATTCAGTTCCTTGGCCATCAACACCATGACTTTGACCAATGAAATATCGGTTTTAGAATGGGGTAATTCTTTAACAAAACTCCGGTCAATTTTTAAGGCATTGAATTGGATTTTTTTCAATTGTGACAGGTTTGAATAACCAGTGCCAAAATCATCGACAAAAAATCGAATGCCTTGCAATTCATCTTGTTGGATCAATTGTGTGATGTATTCATTCATCTTAACCATTACATTTTCTGTGACTTCTATGGCCAATTGTTTGGGGTCCATTGAGGTGTGTTTGAGCTGTTTGATTAAATAAGACTTGAACGAAGGATGCATCAATTGTTTGGGTGACACATTGATGGAAACGTATTCACCCTTTTGACATTGTTGTTCAATGAATTGGACAGCGTGATCTATCACCAACTCTCCCAATGGTAAAATCAAATCAGATTCTTCTGCAATCGCAATGAATTCAGTGGGGCTGACTGAGCCAAAGATTTTATCGTTCCAGCGAGCCAAGGCTTCGTAACCAATGATTGATTGGTCTTGCGCCTTGAAAATGGGCTGGAAATGAACTTCCAATTCTTTTGACTTGATGGCATCTCGCAAATAAACATCCATTTCTAACTTGCGTTTGATGGTCATGGTGTAGGCTTCTTGGTAAAATTGATGCCCACCGCGATTGTTCTTTTTGGCCACATACATGGCTGCATCTGCATGTTGCGCTAAAGTAATCACATCAGACCCATCTTCTGGGTAACTGGCGATGCCAATGCTGGCATTGATGAACACACGGTGTTGATTCGAATCGAACGGTTCTTTTAATATGCGAATGATGTTTTTGGTTATACTTTCAATTTCGGCTTTGTCTTGATAACTCACCAACAACATGAATTCATCGCCACCAACGCGTGCCACTTCACCCCGTTCTTTGATGACTTTGACCAAGCGATTGCCAACGGCTTTGATCAAAGCATCTCCAACGGGGTGGCCGTAGCTTTCGTTGATGAATTTGAAATCATCCAAATCAAGAAAGACCATGGCAAATTTACCGCCCGAACTGTCGGCACGCTGGATGTAGCTCAATGCCGCTTCGGTTAAGGCCGATTTATTCATTAACTCAGTGACTGGGTCGAAATTCGCCATCCACAGTAACTTCTCATTGACGTTGGCCAATTCATGGGTCCTGTCTGCCAAAATCAGTTTGAGTTTTTCATTGGCATCGTTGAGCTGTAACTCATAATGTTTCAACTCTGTGATGTCAGTGATCACACCACACAAAACACTGCCTAAATTATCATCTTGGAACACCATTTTTCTGACTTGTAAAGTGAGGTTAACCCCATCACTGGTGGTGAAAGCTTCCTGATTAACGATGGCTTCATGGGAAGCAAAAGCCTCTTCATCTTTGAGCCGACACACTTCAGCCGCTTCGTGATTTAACAAATGGTAATCTATCTGCCCTAACAATTCACCACGTTTTCTTTCCATCAACTCACAAAAAGCATCATTAACCAACAACAGGCGGTGTTTTTTGTCTTTGACAAAAACCGGAGTGGGTAATGAATTGATGATGCTTTCGAATAAAGCGGCTATTTTCAAGCCCTGTTGTAGTAGATCAGCCATATCAGAACCTGGGAAGCTTTTGTTTGACCAAACGCTCAGCACGTGCAAAATCAACCTGCGCCAAATCATCAATCCCTTCGCTCAATTCAGTCAAAATTTTGGCTTGAATTTTGCCACGCGCAAATGCCAGTGCATAAGGTATCAAGTGAAACATCACCATTGAGTAGCGAGGAATGAAATATTCAGAGAGGCGTTTCTCCAATTCAAAAGCAATGGCTTTTTTCAAATGAAATTTGGGGTCATTCACGGTAGAACGCATCTCCACATAATTTTCTAAAGCCATGTCTGCGATGGCGTTGCTGTTGTTCATGCGGCTTTCCACAAAAGCAGGCATGGCCTGCTGCCAATTATCTTTGTAGGTATCCAAGGCTTGGTCCATGGCCACACAATCCTCAAATCCTGCATTCATGCCCTGGCCATGAAACGGCACGATGGCATGGGCAGCATCCCCTGTCAGCACGGCGTTTTTATATTGCCAATCATCACAGCGAATGGTGCCAAGATAGCCAGTTGGGTTGTTGAAAAAATCAGTTTCCAAATCTGGAATCAAACCTTTGGCATCCGCAAAATACTGGTCAAAAACGGTGTGCAAAGTCTCGACATCAGTGATGGATGCAAAGCTGACTGGACCTTCGTTGGGCATAAACAAGGTTAAGGTGAAACTGGCATCTGGGTTCGGCAAGCCAATCATCATGTAATCACCGCGCGGCCAGATATGTAATGCTTCTTTTTCCATCAGAAACTCGCCGTTGGGACCTGCTGGAATGTTCAATTCTTTGTACGAGTGATCCAACAGCTCAGCTGAAAACGTTGTTTCTTTGATCGCTTGCATCGAGGTCCTGACCTGACTGCCTCCTCCGTCAGCACCGATCAAATAATCATAATCAATGGTGGTGGTTGTTTGCTTCAGTTTGTTGCTAATTTCACATTGGTTGAGGTCAAAATTAATTGACAGACATTCATGTTTGAAAAAGAACTCGACCTGGCCAGTGGCTTCTGCTGCATCACGTAAGAGGCTGACCAAACCAGCTCTGGAGACCGAATAAATCACTTCTTCTGGTTTTTGTCCATAACTTTGTAATTTCAGCTGTCCTTGTTCATCGTGCAACATGCGGCCTTGCATTGGAATCAACAAGGGTTTGACTTGATTCATTAAGCCCAAACGATCCAAGGCATCAATGCCTCGGTTGGCAAGTGCCAAATTGATCGACCTGCCTGCAGAGATGGCTTCTTTTCTGATGTCAGGCAGTTGTTCATAAACTGAAACTTGGTAGCCGCGTCTGGCCAGATAAATGGCATGCATGGAGCCTACCAATCCAGCCCCCATAATTACAATGTGCTTGGGGCGGTTGTTTGCGGGTTGACTCACAGTGCAGCCTCCAAAATATCAACAAAGTGAATACAATCTGCAAATGAGTTGTACAAGGGTGTCGGTGCCACACGAATGACATTGGGTTCGCGCCAATCACAGGTAACGCCGGCGGCTTCAATGGCATCAAAAACGGCTTTGCCATGTTTGTCTTCACTGTTGATACAAATCGACAGTTGACTGCCACTTAAAGCTTCATCAGGGGTAATGATGTCGACTTGATTGGCCAAGCGATTTTGTAGTAAAAAACGTAAATAAGCGGTTAATTGCTTCGATTTGTTGCGAAGTGTGGATATTCCGCCTGCTTGTTTAATGGTGTCTAAAGAGGCTCGAATCGCTGCCAATGATAGAATGGGCGGGTTAGATAATTGCCAGCCTTCGGCCGATTGGATGGGCATAAATTGGTTTTCCATTTTGAAACGGGTGGATTTGTCATGCCCCCACCAACCTGCAAAACGTGGTAAATCTGGGTTGTCATGGTGCTTTTCATGGACAAAACAACCGGCCACTGAACCTGGGCCTGAGTTTAAATATTTGTAGGTACACCAAGCCGCAAAATCAACCCCCCAATCATGCAGCTGCATTTCAATGTTACCGGCTGCGTGGGCCAAATCAAAACCAACCACAATGTCATGGTGTTGGGCGGCATCTGTGATGGCCTGCATATCGAACACTTGTCCAGTGTAGTATTGAACGCCAGGTAGCATAATCAAAGCCAGTTCATCGGCATGTTCATCAATGGTCGCCAGTATGTCATCCAATTGTAAACAGGTTTCACCTTCACGTGGTTTCAGTAAAACCATGGCATCAGCTGGATCATGACCATGAAATTTTACTTGTGATTCAACCGCATAATGATCCGAAGGAAAGGCGTGGTCTTCTATCAGCACTTTGTATTTTTTATTGCTTGGGCGATAAAAGCTGACCATTAAAAAATGTAAATTGGCGGTCAAAGAGTTCATACAAACCACTTCAGAAGCTTTGGCGCCGACCAGTTTGGCAGATTCTTCAGCTAAAAATTCATGGTATGGCATCCATGGAAACTCACAATCAAAGTGGCCTTTGACCCCCAGTTTTTGCCATTTATTTAATTCATCATTCAGGTATTGTGAAGTCAGTTTTGGCTGTAAACCCAAGGAGTTACCACAAAAGTAAATTTCATCTTGTTCAGTGCCTTTTATTTTTGGAATGTGAAATTCGCCTCGCATATTTGACAATGGATCCTGTTGGTCCAATTGCTGGGCGAACTCTAAATTGTCTTCAAATACCATGTCTGTCAGATTCATCGAAAACGAATTATTATAAAGCAATCGAGCCGCAAAATGCAGGCAAGCCAACTAAGCCTCTTCTTTTCTTACATGCTTGGTCTGTTAAATATGTGTTTGGGTGCTTATTTTATTTAGTTTCCACCTCTTTAGCTGCTTGTTTTTTGCGGTTAAATTTTGGCCACCAATCTTCTTTGTTTAAACTTAAGAATAAACACTTGAGCCAATTAATCACAGCAAAGCTGATCCAAATTGACCACAAGAGGATCAACAATTTATACCACCACAGGTGAACACTCAGTAAGGTGATGTTTGGCAATACATCAAGTCCCGAATCCAGATACCAGTACAATGTGGATGAAGAGGCGTTTTGTCCTGCGACACCCATATCAGGATATGACAGCAAGCCATAGGCCACTGTGGCGATCAAAACACCAATGGTGCCGATGGTGAAAAACACACTGAACCATTGCAACAGAATGCGCTTGGCTCTTGAATCGAAGCCATTGAAATCTTGTTTCCAACCAACAAAAAATAGCCAACTGGCCACCACCGAAAAAGCCAGCCAAGAGAACGTTCCAAAGGCACAACCCAGTACCAACCATTGCCAAAACTTCAAAGGAGAATACTTGATGCGTGCCAAGAAGAAGGCCAGGACCGCAAACACCAATAATTCGCCCCAATACAGAAAGGCCGGGCCAACGCCTGCTGAATGACCCCATAGCAACCAACGATCACGCGGTACCTGTATGGTTTGGCTTAAATTACTGAAATGGCTGTTCAGGTTGATGCTGGGCGTATGGTGCAAACTGCCTAATTCTTGGTTCACATGCCATTCAATACTGACCCGATGTGCGCCGGGTAAATAACTCACTGCAACCACGCCGTCTTCATTGATTAAATTAGATTCAATGCCATCAAAAGTCACTTTTTTAACTTGAGCTTCAGGGTCCAGATTAATATCAAAGTGCCCGCCTTGAGTGGCACGGTACCTGATGTTGGTTTCCACTTTGGTGGTTCTTTTGCCCAGAGTATAGACGTTGCTGCTTGAATCAATGGACAGCACATCGCCAGCGACCGCCTTGGGTCTGGTGATGTCCAGCTCTAAGGTCTCACCTGGTCTGGGCATATAGACGTGAACGAAATAATCATCGGCATCATCAACCATGTTTTCCGAAGCCACCAATGGTACACCTGCTATGTTGACATGCCATTGTGGGGAGGTAATCACTTCCCAGGTTTCAATGTATTGTTCACTTTCACTGGCAATGAGTTGTAAATGAGGCACCCGCTCCAAACGTGAGCGCCAGTAAAATTCGAACTGATTGGGCCCCATGCTGACCATCACCGCGCCATGGTCGTCCAACTGCACTTTTTCAGTTGGAAATTCTTGGTTCACCAAGGGCACGGTGACATTAATGACCCCTTGTTGGGGCGCCACTCGGCTCACCTGGGTTTGTATGTACCATTGGTCATCAAAAGTAAGGCTGCGTTTGACTTTGACAAATGGTTTGATGTCAGTGGCATTGGCTTGTTCATTGGACTCTGCTTGGATGGTGGCAATCAATTGTAAAGTGTCACTGCTGAGTTGTTGTCCATCCAGTCCAGCAAATTGCCAATTTTCAGATTGTACTTTGACCTGCCCTGGTTTAAGTGGAAAGCGCACTGATATGCTGTTGCGATTGGCCAGAACACCGGTTATCAGCACGTCATGAATACCCGCTTGTAACGACAACCAGTGTTTGTCCTGGAATTTCAGTCGACTGGATACGGCCAATTGATTGACCTTAACGGAGGTCAGGTACCAATCGGGTGAATCGGGCAGAGGCACCAGCACATCATCTAAGACGTGATACCGCAGGTTCATTTCAAGTTGTTGATCCACCGCTTGGGCTTGAACTGATTCTATGGCCGCACAATGGGGGGCGCAAACAGAGGGCTGATACATGCGGTTTTTCAACTGCTCTAATAAATGCTCTGGCGGAAAGTTGTCAGCCAGCAGTGGGCTAGCAAACAGCAGCAACAGCATTGAGCCAAGTGCTGCTTTGGGTGTTGTTTTGTTTGATTTGAATGACACGCGCATTTTCTGCAATAAAGCCAATAACCAATAGACCGAGGATAAGATCAACAACAACCGCCAAACCACGCGCATTGCGGGGCTGAGTAAAACCAATTGATAGCTCTGGTCGGCAGTGATCGGTCCGTCCCAAAATAAACTGACTGAATTGTATTGCCATTCAGGCGTGCCTTTGCCTGCTTGCAAGACTGCATCGGCCTGGTATCGATTCAGTGTATCTGCCCTTTTGATTCTCGACCCAGTCACCGTGATTTTACCCTGTTCTTCGATCATGTCGGCTTGAATCGCGTTTTGGGTGTTGTAAGCTTGGGTGTACACTTGACTCAAGTCTTTGGCTTTTTTCACCGAGGAAGCAGGTGTTGGTGCAAAACTGGATGGTGATGGAAGGCTTCTTTCCAATTGTGGGTGGATCATTAATCTGGCTTGGGTGACCCAATGGGGCAACAAGACCGACAACAACCCCAATACACTGAGCAATGCATACACTTGGAATAAACCCAGCCACCGACCTTTGGGCAACCAAGCTATGATGGCAATGGCCACAATTAAATTGGCCCAGGCATACAACGGCATATTCAAACCATGATAACCCAAGACCAGCGTGACAAATGCGGCCAAGGCCGATTTGATGCCAATCACTTTGAAACTCAAAACCGTCAGTAACATGACCACGAAAATATCCCACAATCGCCATTTTTCAATCCATACATTGCGACTGTGATCGACATTGTGGGTGGCCAAAGCCATGTAACCATGAGGTAAATACAATTCAGTTCGGACTGAATCAAAATTGACTTGCCAACCACTGATTTGAGATAAAAATTCTTTGCTGAATTCGCCGTCTACCTGGAGGTCGATTTCAGGCTTGCGCAATTCCACACCTTGGTGCCCAGTATCAGATTCAGTAATCAATAATGTTTCATTGTGACTGCTGGCGCTCAATAAGCGGTGGTTGTCATCGGCATTCAAACGCCAACTGCCAAATTTCCCTCCAGTGATGTTGTCTTTGGTGCGATACACATCGCCAGAAAATGACAGCCAAGCACGTCGGTTTAGGCTCAATTGTTCACTTTGGTTTAAAGTGCCTCTTTTTTGTTCAATGATTTTGAAGGTATCACCCTCATTGACCAAATAATTGGGAACCTGGTTCCACAATGAGGAAGATTGTTCCGGATTGATTGCGGTGACCCCTTCAATTTGGGTCAATCGGATGTTTTTATTGTCTTGATAGGCCCAAATTTCTTGTTTAGGCCAATGTTCCCCATCTGCTTTAAACTCAAGTTCATCAGGCCAGCCATTGACATTCATGCTGATGCGTACTTCGCTGTACCCCGGCTTGAGTTGTACCCAGAGTTCACCTTGTTGGTCAACATAGGCATTCAAGTCTCCAGCAACATCGGTAATTTGCAAGTAGGGCAACATAATCCGCCCTAAATTTTCACTGCGTGCGACACCAGAAACGCGCAGATCTATGGCCATAAATAAAGTCATGGGGTGGCCATCAATGATCAGTCGGTTGACTTCAATGTCCAAATTGTTCGCTTCAACTTGTTGTTCGTTGAATGCTTCACCCAACCACAAAGCATTGTTCTCACGCACTGGGAATTTAACTGAAACACCATCCAAAGTCAGGCTGATGTCAGACAACTCTGCCGGAATATTGATTTTTTCAGGACGGGTTTGCCAACTGAATTGTCCGCTGACTTGATGCAACCCAACCGTGAGCCACAACCGTGGTTCTTGATTGTGCTTTTGGATGGCAGCGGGTTGTTGATTCAACAACACCTGTTGTGGCCAGGATGCTTGGTCACCAGGCAAAGGAATCCAACTGTCTGCAAGCACCTCCCAGGTCATTGAAAAAGCAGCCTGATTTGAATCCACATTGAACTTCAGGGTTTGTGGCCAGGCACAGACATGGTTGTTCTTGATGCCAGATTTTTGATTTGAAAAATAGGGGCAATCACGAAAAGCTTGGTCATGTTTTACCCAATCCTGCCATTGAGCCAACTCTGGCGGAACCTCCGCAGCGGTTGATTGAAAACCCAACATCAACTGTAATAACAACCCAATCAACAAAAACATGTCTTTCATAAAATCACCTTAACTATCAGATTATTTGTGGCCTTTGAACAATCATGATAACCATCATTGGATTGAAATACCATTAAATCGATGTTTCACCTCTCGCCATCATCACTGCAAGGGTGTATTCCAGAGATGTATGGAACAATCTCTCAGGGCACCTTTTGAACAACGGCTTGAGATTTGATGAAATAATCAATGCCTCAAATTCCTAAACAAGTTAAAATCCACCACTCAATCCCGCGCCCATAGCTCAGCTGGATAGCGTAGGCTTTAGAGGTTCGTTTGCCTTCTTTGTTGCGGAGCAACAAAACCGGCTGCACTCACAAATGGGTTGATAAAATAAAAACCGGTTGGTCGGGAGTTCGATTGAATTGTTGGGAAAAATTCAACCCGTTGGCTTGCCAACGACCCCGCAGGGGCGAAGTGCAAGGGTTGTTAGCTACCGCATCCTGCTCTCGCTAATCACTAACATCCATATAAGCGCGAAGTAATCTCTCTGGGCAAATTCCTGATAAGGGGTTCTTTAAGAGATATCAAACATTCCACTTGTACTCATTTAATAACCCGTTAAAATACATCACTCCAATGCGCCCATAGCTCAGCTGGATAGAGTAGGCTTTAGTGGTTCGTTTGCCTTCTTTGTTGCGGAGCAACAAAACCGGCTGCACTCACAAATGGGTTGATAAAATAAAAACCGGTTGGTCGTGAGTTCGATTGAATTGTCGGGAACAAATCAACCCGTTGGCTCGCCAACGACCCCGCAGGGGCGAAGTGCAAGGATGCACGAAGTAATCTCTCTGGGCAAACTCCTGATAAGGGGTTCTTTAAGAGATATCAAACATTCCACTTGTACTCATTTAATAACCCGTTAAAATACATCACTCCAATGCGCCCATAGCTCAGCTGGATAGAGTAACCGGCTTCGAACCGGTTGGTCGGGAGTTCGAATCTCTCTGGGCGCGCCAAATACAAAAAGTCATCCTCGGATGGCTTTTTTTATTTCTCTTGCACAGAGAATGAAAGCTTCCTTAGTTCGACTAAAATGACAGGATCATTTTAGCCCGTTGGCCTGCCAACGACCCCGCAGGGGTGGAATACATGGATGTATGGAACAACCTCTCTAGTCGCGCCACCTCATCTGTCTAAGCTAAAGTGTTCTGAGGGTTGTCCATTAAACTGGACCATTGTGATCAATAGACAGGGGCTTTGATGACAACCAAAGCGTTATTTCTATTCAGATAGGGTACTAATTGGCTGATTGATTTAAATAGGGCATTAATTGGCTGCCCGTGATTTGGTGTTGATCCACCAAGCACATGCGGATGCTGTTTGAGATGGTAATCCTGGCACAACAATATATGTCGTCGCTTGAAATATAGGCTTCAAAAGCATGCTCATTAAAACTGGAATCGTGCAACAAGTCTTTAGGGATCCATACCACTTGGTCGGTACCACACAGTTTGAACAAATAATCATCCAAACATTCTCCCAGCCATTGGTCTTTGCATAAAGTGACTGTATAGGGTTTTTTGCAATCCATTATGGGTGTGATATTTTGTATGACTGTCATTTTTAAGTTCCTTTGAAAAGTCACTGGCCCAATACATGATTGGGCCAGTGTGGTCTTTTTTTATTGTAGTAAAGCCGATAAATAAACGGTGCTGCCTTGTTTGATTTCAATCAATTGATTCAATGGATCAAAATCTAACAGCAATTTTCCGGGTTCTACAGGGTCTCTGAATTCAAGTTCTGTTTCATCAGTGTTGACATCAAATGAGGTGATGACTTGTCCACCAACCACCAATTGATAAGTGCCCAATGTCAGGTCTTCAACTTCAACTTTAAAGTCTCTGCGGTCAGTACGTACTTCGTAGTCCACTGAACCGCTGGCATCAGCATCTACACCGGTATTGGTAAAATCAACATCTATCTCTATTTGCTGGTTATTTCCACCACCGCCACCAGTGTCACCACCATTGTTTCCACCGCCTGGTGTTTCGGGAAAGTTAACAGTGAAAAGAAGGTCTGATCCCTGGGTCACAGTCAACAAAGCACCCAGTGGATTGAAGTCGAGTAATTCTTTACCTGCTTCAATGGGATTACGAAATTCAAGTTCGCCTTCTGCACCCGTTGGGGTTTGGACCACTTCAACCACACCTTGAATGACGCCATCAACGTTAAAATCATAAAAGCCCAAAGGGACGTCTTCGAGTTCTATTTGAAAATCAACTCGATCGGCACGTTGTTTGAGTTCTGCTTTCGCTTGGCCCAATGGAATGATGCCAGTGTTGGTCATGTATATTTCTGTTTCACTGTCACCAAAAGGTGGTGCATTCTGACTGCTGTTGCCTCCATTGTTACCGCCTGAGGTACTGCCTTCTGATGTGAGGTAAACCAAACCATTTTGGGTGATGTCAATGATTTGATTATGTGGGTTGAAATCCAATAATAATTTACCAGGTTCTACGGGGTCTCTGAACTCTATTTCACCTTCTGTGGATCCACCTGTTAGGGTAACGACTTCAATGTCACCTTTGAATTCGTCACCGACAAACAACTGATAAATGCCCACAGGTAAGTCTTCAATTTCAACGGAATAATCTATTCGATCAGTGCGTTGTTCATATTTGGTCTTGCCATTGGCATCTGCATCTAAACCAGTCGATAACAAAGGAGTGATGATCTCTGTTTCTGTGATGGTGTCACCCAGCTCATCAAACCATCCACCGGTACAGTTGAGGTTATTAATGATTGTATTTCTGGTTACTGGCATAGAACCTGCATTGAAACCAGAAGCCGTTGGGTTCCAACTGACTGTGCCATTGTTGCAGTCTGTGAAGTTGAATTGAACTTCGCCCCATGGGGTGTTAGATATGTTGTTGGGATCATGTAAATCACCAAATTGACCACCTTCTGGAACAATCATTTGGAAATTGATGGATTGACCTGTGATCTCACCCACGCCAATTAACCAATATTGATTCCCATCGGTATCAAAAGTAAACCAAGTGGTCAGTGCCATCTTCTGGTTATTGCTTTTAATGATTTCCAGTAAAAAACCTTGGCCGTTTTTCGCTGGGTCATACCAGCCGCCTGTAAAGCTTTTGGTGATAATTAAGTTATTGGCCTGAACCCATGAGGTGGCCATCATTATTAATATATAGATAAATGCTTTTGTTGTTTTCATTTGAGCCTCGCTTCCAAAAAATCTGGATTATTGATTAAAATTTGTTTGATTTGTATTTTATAATCCAAATTATAGCATGAAATCAAGTTTTATTTGATTTATTTGTATTTTATATTGCAATTAAGGCTTTTTTTTGATAATCTGGTCTCAAATAGAGAGGATTTGGCGTTATGACTAATCAATTAAACAATGTAATAAGACAAATGTTGATTCAAATATTCAGGCCGTTGGTCAGAATCATGTTAAGGATGAATGTGCCATTCAATGAAGTCAGTGAAGTATTAAAATGGACCTATGTGGATGTGGCTGATACACACTTTGGTATCAATGGCAAAAAACCGACCAAATCAAGAATATCGGTAATCACTGGCCTGGCCCGTGCACAAGTTGATAAACAAATGAAATTGGATTTATTTGAAGCTGAAAACAGTCAATACAATTGGAACAGGGGTGTAAGGGTGCTAACTGGGTGGGTAGAAGACAAAGATTATGTTGATCAATATGGCAAACCCAAAATCATTCCAATTGAATCTGATCAAAGCCCAGATTTCAAAACTTTGGTGGAGCGTTATTCTGGCGGCACCACATACCGTTCTATTTTAGACGACCTTTTACAATCCGACTCTGTGGTTGTTAAAGACGGCCGTGTTGAATTGCTTAAGCCTTTTTACTTAACTGTTAACGATCCCAATGACTTACAGAAAATTAATTTTTTGGGAGTCTCAACCCAGTATTTAATTGAAACCATTGACCACAACATTGATCCGAACAGACCCAACCCAAGGTTCCAAAGAATCGTTTTTCACGAACACCTGCCTCAATCACTGATTAATATTGCTGAATCATATGTCAGAGAAAAGAGTCAAAAATTAGCCAATGAAGTGGATGAATACTTAGAGCATTTGATTCAACACTCCAATCACACCGAACATGAAAAATTAATTCCTTATGTTGGTTTGGGCTTGTATTTTTACAAAGCTGGCGATGAATAATATTTATATAATGCAGACACTCCCTGGAGAAATGAAATGAAAATTATCAAAACAACTATATTGGTATACACCTTGATACTGATTTTTGGCTTAGCAGATGCTGTGGCCAGTGATCAAGCCAACAAAGGACAAGGCGGTACCGGTTTCACCATCAACCATATACGAAACTTCAGCACCGATCAAAACACCCTCATTAAAGAAGATGGCGTGATCAATCCGGTGATTGAAGGCCAAGGAGGTACAGGTTTCAAGGTCAGGTATCGAGTGGGTAATGATGTCACACCAGACGTCACCGGCGGAACCCTCACTGAAATTGATTTTATCAATACCCACAAAGGGCCCATTACCTCTTTGGATCCTTTCAGAATATTCAATGTTGATGCATTGACCACGGCTGACACTTTTTATGATGACAACTTGGTTTTTGATGACATTGTGGTGGGTGATGAGCTTAAATTAAGTGGCTTTGTTGACACCAACTCAACGTTGTTGGTCAGTCGAGTTGAAGCGGTAGACACCCCATTGACTGAGTGGAAATTGTCTGGCTATGTCTCAGACTTAAATGCCACCCAATTCAATATACAAAATCAGTTGGTGCTGATCGGTGGTGTTGTTCCTGAAGCCTGTGGCACAGGTCTGGCTAATGGTGACTTTGTTGAAATTGAAGCCACCCCAGACATGTCATTTACTGCTGGCTCTCCATTGAGCACGGTCACTCAAATTGAATGTAACCCTGAAGGGGTGGGTACCGATCCTGGTAATTTCATACCTGTGGCATTGGAAGGCATAGTTGACTTTGAAGACATAGAAGCGAACAATTTCTTTTCCATAGCCGGACAACAGATCAATGTCAGTGTTTCCACCGTTTACCTGAATGGCGAAGTCGATGACGTCGTGGTAGGTGCCAAGGTTGAAGTTGAGGGTCAGATGGATACCACCACATCAATGATTGATGCCTTCAAAGTTAAATTCAATGAAGTGCGGTTTAAGTTTGAAGAACCGGTTATTCCAGCTGATGTCAATCCGGGCGTTTCGATTCAATTATTTGGACAAGATATTCTGAGCACACCACAATTGCGCGATGAAGACAACATCATGGGATCTGGATTAATCGGTCCGACACAAGTTGAAGTCAGAGGTTATACCGACAGTGAAGGTCAGTTGTATGCGACCAGGGTCAGAGAACGTGGTAATCCGGATGCCAACGACGTCAGTGCTGACGGCCAAATTACCGCTATCAATGAGCCAATGATGGAAGTTCAAGGTGTTATGGTTGATACCAGCAGCAGTTCATTCTTTGACATCAATGGCGCACCGATCACTTCTGCTGAGTTTTTTGCATCAATTGCTGTTGGTACAGAAGTGGAAGTGGAAGCAGCGGTGCTTGATGAAATGACCAACATCATATCTGGTGGTTTAATTTCGATTGACGAGGCAGATGATGTCAACCGACCTGCCAAAATATTGGGCACGACAGAGGGCCTTGGAATTGGCACGGTTACCAGCAAAGCCGATGTGATATTTGTCGATTCTTTTGAATAAGGCTTAACGCCTGCTTAGCCAAGCCAAGTGATTTCACTTGGCTTTTTTTTGCCTTATTCTACCGTTACAGATTTGGCCAAATTTCGTGGCTGATCAACATCGGTGCCTCGCAAGACGGCGACATGATAAGACAACAATTGCAGGGGCACATTAAATACGATGGGTGAGGTGAATGTGCCGCTGGCTTCCATTTCAATCAAGTGATTGACCCGATCTTTTAAGCCGTGCTGACTTTTGTGGTCAACAAAAACATACAATTCGCCACCCCGGGCGCGGACTTCTTCAATATTCGATTCGAGTTTTTCCAACAATTCGTCATTTGGACAAACGGCAATCACTGGCATTTTTTCATCGACCAAAGCCAATGGTCCGTGTTTGAGTTCACCGGCAGGATAACCTTCGGCGTGGATGTAGGAGATTTCTTTGAGTTTCAAAGCACCTTCTAAGGCAACTGGGTAATGCACGCCACGGCCTAAAAATAAGGCATTGTCACGGCGCACGATTTGTTCTGCAATGACTTTAATCTGATCGTTCAATAACAAGGATTGGTTGATGATACCAGGCAAGGTTCGCAATTGTTTGGCCAGGTTACTGCGAATGGCTTCATCGACATTTTTTATTTCAGCCAACTTTAAGGTCAACAAAGCCAAAACGGCCAATTGAGTGGTCAGCGCTTTGGTAGATGCAACGCCAATTTCAGGTCCTGCATGGGTCAAAAAGCAAACATCGGTTTCGCGGTCCAAACTGGAATTGGCAACATTACAGACAGCAAATGTCGATAAATACCCTGCCGTCTTGGCAAAGCGCAAGGCTGCCAACGAATCTGCTGTTTCACCTGATTGTGAAATGGTCAAAAATAAGGTGTTTTTCGGCACCACAGGTTTGCGGTATCGGTATTCACTGGCTATTTCAACTTGAGTGGGAATTTGGGTGATGGCTTCCAGCCAATAACGCGCCACCATGCCAGCATGGAAGGACGTACCACAGGCTATGATGTGGATGTTTTCGACTTGTTCTAAAATAGCGGCGGTGGCTTGGTCGATGAAATACTTAGAAATCTTGTCATTGTAAAGTCGATCTGCAATGGTGTTGGCAACCGCGGTGGGTTGTTCATGGATTTCCTTGAGCATGTAATGGGCATAACCGTCTTTGGTCAAGGCGTCCGATGACATGGTTACCGTCTTTAATTCACGTTCTACTGCAGCGCCACTTTGGTCAAACAACAAACATTCATCTTGGGTGATTTCGACCACATCGCCATCTTCTAAATAATAAAACTGATTGGTTTCATTGATCAATGCTTGTACATCAGAAGCCACATAGTTTTCATTTTCACCCAAGCCCACAATCAGCGGACTGCCTTTGCGTGCGGCAATGATTCTGTTGGGGTCAGACATACAAGTGATGGCCACCGCATAAGCCCCTTCTAATTCACCAATGGCTTGATGACAAGCGGCTGAAAAACTCTTGCCTTGTGCTTGGTAGTGGTGCACCAAATGAACCAATGTTTCGGTGTCGGTCTCAGATTTGAATACATAGCCTGCTGCCAATAATTTCTCACGCAAGGGTCGGTAATTTTCGATGATGCCATTATGCACCACGGCAATCGCGTTGTTGGAATCATGTGGGTGGGCATTGGCTGAAGTCGGTTCCCCATGAGTGGCCCAGCGGGTGTGACCGATGCCTACATGGCCCGTCACTGGATTGGCCTTTAATTCAGCTTTTAAATTGGACAGTTTACCGGCTTGTTTGCGGATGGCGATGTGATCTCCAGCCACGATTGCAATGCCCGCAGAATCATACCCACGGTATTCTAAAGTTTGTAAGCCATGAACAATGATGTCAACCACGTTCCTATGGGCGCTGACTGCGACGATTCCACACATGTTATTTTTTTTCCGGTTTTTGCCAATTTTTAACAGACCGTTGTCTGTTTCTGGATAAAGTTAATTGATCATCTGGTGCATCTTTGCTTATGGTTGAGCCTGCGCCAATGGTGGCGTTCTTGCCAATCACCACGGGTGCAATTAATTGACTGTCTGAACCGATGAATGCACCGTCTTTGATTTCAGTGGTGAATTTATTGACTCCATCGTAATTACAAGTAATGGTTCCAGCACCAATGTTGACGTCTTGACCAATAAGGGCGTCACCCAAATAGCTTAAATGACTGGCTTTGCTGTTTGGACCTAGTTGGGTTTTTTTGGTTTCAACAAAATTACCAATCTTACAGCCAGCTGCGATATTTGTTCCTGGTCTTAAACGAGCGAAGGGGCCAATTTGACAAGCACCAGTGGTGACCACCTGGTCCAACATGGAATGCGGTTCAATGACTGTTCCTGAGGCCAATTGACAATTTTTTACCACTGAATAAGCGCCAATATGGACGTCATTGCCAAGTTCATTGTGACCCTCGAAAATCACGCCTTTGTCTATCACCACGTCTTGACCACAAATTAATTGGCCACGAATATCAACAGAACCAGGTTGGATTAAACGCACGCCATTGCTCATCAGTTGATGCCTGCTGCGTTGTTGCATGATTGCTTCTAATTCAGCCAATTGGACCATGTCATTGGCCCCTTTTACCGCATCAGCTTGAGCCAGTTGTACCGCTTTGAATGGAGCACCGTCAGCAGCAGCCAAGCCGATGACATCGGTTAAATAGTATTCTTGTTGTTGGTTGTTATTTGATAGTTGATAGAGCCACGATTTGAGTTTCAAAGCTGGTGCTTGAATGATGCCAGAATTGATTTCTTGGATGGCCAATTGGCCTCTGTTGGCATCCTTTTGCTCCACAATGGCCTCAATGGACTCACCTGATCTGATGATTCTGCCGTAACCTGTGGGGTCTTTTAGACTGGCAGTGAGGACAAATTGTTGTCCTTGCAATCCTGCCAAGTCATCGGTTTGCACCAAAGGGGCATCGCCATACAATACCAAAATATCTTCATCATCATTAAAAAATTCAACGGCTTGTTGAACCGCATGGCCTGTGCCCAGTTGTTGCTTTTGTTCAGCCCAATTGATGTTGAGGTCCTGACAATGTTGAATCAACTGCTCACCTTGGTGACCAAAAACCATTGTAATTTGTGCAGGATTTAAGGAATGCGCCAGTTGCAATACATGATCAATCATGGCCACGCCTGCCACTTGATGCAACACTTTAAGCTTGTTTGAGCGCATGCGGGAGCCCGCACCAGCTGCTAAGATCACCACATGTAATGGTTTGTTCATGGCAGCATCCCTTGGTGTGGATGGTGTTTTAGTGGTTCGAATGAATTCAATGGCGCCTGTCAAATCGGTTGAAAGCAGTTATTATAATTCATCTCGAGCTTAAGCCAAAATATTAGCTGGTTTTGATGGATTCAAATCAATCAAGCACACTTAATTCGTTCAACTTCTGTTTCTGTATTCAAGCAATACAATTTCTGTGAGGTCCTTGTTTTGGTTTTCCTGATGGCGTTGGAAAACCCTTTTCTTGGACATTGAGTCAAGCCTTTCAAAATAGAGGTAGGTACTTGGCATATTTAATTTGATGTAGGCTGCCAGCTTGGCTTCGGAATCAAAAACAAGTTTTTCTGCTTGGGCATTGAACAAATCATTGTCATAAACCACTTCAGCTGCAACTGAAAACGACATGCAGATAATGAATACCCAAGGGGTTATTTTTTTCATCTCAAATCCTCATTAAATAAACGCCTTTTAATCATGAGCCAAGGCATTAGAGTAAAAAATCTAATTCGGTCAGATTGTGGTTTTGTTCAGCATTCAAAGGATTAAATGTTTTTCTGAGCTTGACAATCTTGCAGCTGTGATTATACTGTGCATATACAATATACACAGATGATTATTCTATGGACCCTTATTTAGTTTTATCGCAAAAAGATGGTAGACCCATGTATTTACAAATCATGGAGCAAATCAAAAGCTTGGTGGCTCAAGGTGAATGGCATGCCGGCGAAAAAGTCCCATCCATCAGAGAATTGGCGGTTGCTTCCAAGGTCAGTGTGATTACGGTCAAGCGGGCCTATCAAGAATTAGAGCGAGAAGGGGTGTTGTTAACACAGCCTGGTGTGGGATCGTTTGTGGCAAAGAATGATGAATTAGGAGATCAAATTATGAAACAAGAAATCGACAAGCATTTATCCAAAGCGTGGGCACAGGCCAAGTCATTTGGTTTGTCATTGGACGAATTGATGGCACGCTTGAAAATATTGGCAACGAATAATAAAGGAGTCAAGGATGAGTGATTTTGCCTTTCAAATGCACCAAGTGGCCAAACAATACCCGCACTTCCAATTACAAAACATTGATTTACAGCTACCTAATGGCGGCATCATGGGTTTGATTGGACCCAACGGTGCGGGTAAATCAACCCTTATAAGGATATTGATGGGTTTAATCGCCGCCGACAAGGGCACCACAGAGGTGCTGGGTCACAACATGCCAAATCACCAAGCTTTGGCTAAGGTCAACATTGGCTTTGTATCTGAAGACATGCGACTGTATAAAAATGCCACACTTCAATGGCACATGGATTTCATCCAAAGAATTTATCCTGAGCAATGGAACCAAAAATATGCAGTTAGTTTGTTATCTAAATTTGATCTCATCAGTGAACAAAAAATCAAAGGCATGTCCCACGGTCAAAGGGTCAAGTCGAGTATCTTGTTGATGCTTGCACGCCAACCCAAGCTGCTGATATTTGATGAGCCGACCACTGGCTTAGATCCGGTGGCCAGGAAAGAAGTGCTCAATGAGATGATGGTGGTGCTAAACGATGAGGATCGCAGTATTTTGTTTTCGTCGCACAATACCCAGGATGTTGAACAATTGTCAGATCAAATCACATTCATAGATCGGGGTGAAATTGTCAGCAGTGATGACAAGGAGTCTTTCATAGAAAACTGGCGCAGAATCCGCTTACATGCAGATTCACCATTGACCATATCAGTCGACCAGCACGTCAAAGAAGTGATTAACCAAGGACGCAACACCACCTTAATCATGCATCAATTCAATGAGTCCATGTTGCGTCAATGGACCCAACAAGGGGCCGTGGTCAAAGGGGTTGAATACATGAGTTTAGAAGAAATATTTGTGGCTGAAGTAGAAGCCAAAAGATCAGGAGTAGCAGCATGAGTCGTATCACCAAAACATTGATCTTAAAAGACATAAAATTAAACTTGTCCCCGATAATTCTTTATTTACTACTTGGAATATTCAGTTTATGGTTGTTGACCTCGTCGCAATTGGGCGTGTTTAACACGGGTGCTGTCATATTAATTTCGATGGTTATCATCTCCGGTATACACATGATCACAACCACCGTAACCACAGAACGCAATGATCAAGTATTGCCCTTTGTCATGAGTTTACCGATCTCATTTGTACAATATACCCATGCAAAAATCTGTGCCAATTTTGCAGTGTTTCTGTCATTTTGGCTGATTCTATTGGTTGGATTGATGTGGGTTATTTTTGGCCAACCACAAGTACCGGATGGCATGGCCATTTTCACGCTGATTTTGATGTTAGAAATGTTGGTCATGTTCACCTTGTTGTTGTCTGTTGCTTTGGTTTCAGAGTCACAAAACATCACTGTTGTGGTGATGTCCATCACCAATATTGGCCTGTCCCTCTTTATGTTTTGGTTGTCTGGATTTGAGGCCATCAACAGCTTTATGCAGACAGAACAGGTGGTTTGGAACAGCACAGCGATTACGTTTGTGGCTGTCGAGTTGTTGTTGGTAGTTGTTCTGTTGGCACTCACCTATTTGATTCAGGCCAGAAAGAAAGATTTTATTTAAATATCCGGGAGATCTCATGAATGTTGATTCCAACCAAAAACGTTATCATTATATGGATAATTTACGGGCATTGGCGATGCTGGCAGGTGTCGTATTTCATGCCAGTTTGGCTTACAGTCCCATGCTGCATTTTTTTTGGTTATCGGCAGATAAACAGTCAGCTGCATCGATTGATGTGATGGCTTGGTTCAGCCATTTATTCAGAATGCCATTATTTTTTTTGATCGCTGGTTTTTTTGCCATGTTGTTGATTGAAAAAAGAGGTGTTTTGGCCATGGTGGGTAACCGTGCCATGCGAGTATTGGTTCCACTGACCATTTTCTTGCCACTGGTGCTGTTGTCAATTGGGGCTGGTATCAATTGGGCAGGCACTCATGTTGAGAACCCGTCTCCTGCATTGGCCTTCATCTATCAAATGATGCAGTCAAAAACAGGCGGAACGCAGCCTATCAATTTAGCCCATTTGTGGTTTTTATACTATTTGTGCTTTATGTATGTGATTTTGGTGTTGCTGAATCAAATCAAGTTTTTTCATGTCCAATGGTTACAACGGGTGTTAAAACCATGGGTATTGATGGTTGTTTTCCCTTTGCTGCTGGTTCCGGTGTTTTATTCAATCCCTGCCCCCCATCCTGCACCAGAAGGTTTGATGCCGTTGTTATGGCCTTTCGGGTTTTATGGTTTGTTTTTTCTGGTGGGTGCACTGCTGTTTAAACAACAAACTTTGATTGATCAACTCGATAAATATTTTTATCCACTGTTGGGTGCTGGGCTGAGCAGTTATGTTTATTTTGTTTATCGAATGCCTGCTGCTGATGGCAATTTGTTAATGGCCATAGCGGAAAGCATAACAGCCGTTGCTATGACTTGGGTGTGCATGATTGCTGGCAAACGATGGTTGAATCAGCCCAGTAAATCATTTCGGTATATAGCGGATTCCTCTTATTGGATTTACCTGATTCATATGCCCGTGTTGTTTATGATTCAATACGTGTTGTTAGATCAAGATTGGAATCTATGGTTTGAATTGGCGTTATCTGTTTTAGTGACCATGATCATTGGCTTACTGACATATGCGCTGTTTGTCAGGTGGTCACCCATTGGTTGGTTGCTGAATGGTAAACGCTGATATATGAGTTTGATAAGACATCATGACTGCACACGCAATTTACCCCAAGGCCCTTTAATGGCAATCGTCATACCAGGGTCCTTATGGATATTAGCAAACAAAGTGTTACCATCAGGAGAAAAGCATGCGCCAGCCCATTCGGCTTGGCTGTTTGCAGCTATGTGATAAATTTGCCCTTCAGCAGTTAAACCAACCAAACATTTTTGCTCCAACGAGTTGTCTTCACAAATGATTAAATCACCCCAGGCATTGACCGTAATGTTGTCTGGCTTTTCTAATATGCCATCTTCTTTGGCCTCATAAATCAGTTCGATTATGCCTTCATTATTTTCTTGGTTGGCTGTGTATTTAAAAATTTGGCCCTTATTATGGGAACCGCCAGCAGTACAAACGAAATATACACCATCTTGATGAGCAACCAACCCCTCACCCCTCATAAAAACCGCAGCCCCTTTGGCTTTCCCTTGCTTCCTGACATTGTTTTCCTCGGGGTCCGGTTCATCAATGGCAACCCACTCACAAGGGTATTTTTGGTGTAACGTTAAAGGGTTTTCAGTTGTATGCGTGATCCCAGCATCTTTAAACTTCAACGCTTGTAACTCGCCACCTTTTACAAGGTCGGTTTTGTCAGTAGGTATGAATTGATAAAAACAACCATTCATGTGGTCCTCAGTTTGATAGACATTTCCACTGAACGGGTCAAATGCAACAGCCTCATGCTTGAAACGTCCCATGGCTTTTAGGGGCTGCGCTTTTTGTAGCGGTTTGAGTGGGTCAACTTCAAAATTATAGCCATGGCGTTTACCCATAAACCAGGTGTCACCAAACATGGCGGGGCTGGCTTCCTCGCAACTGATCCAAGTGTTCCATGGAGTTTTGCCGCCAGAACAGTTCACAATGGTACCGGTTAAACTTAAATAATGTTTGATAAGGTTTAAATCTTGATCCAACCAAATGGTAACAGTACCTCCACTGGCTTTCGGGTCATACGCATATTCAGGCTCAGGTGACTCAGGATCATTGAATAAATACCCAGCAATTTCGTGGTTCCTGACTAAAATGATTTCGTCATTCGGTCCAGAGAAGCAACCCATTCCATCATGGTAGTCTGGCACCATATGTCCATCTGTCATGACTTCATCATAAGCCGATATGACTTTATAACTGAATCCTGCCGGTAAGTCACAAACACCATTGGGATCTCTAATTAACTGGCTGATTGGTCGAGGTTTAGCTTCCGAGGAACAAGCGGATAACTGCATCAAAGTGGCGCTTAATGTAACTGCGCTGCCAACTTTAACAGATTGTTTCAGGAACTTTCTTCGATTGACTGGTTCAAGCATATGAAAAACTGACGATGAGAATATTAATTATCATAATTCAAGTGAGTTGATCATTGATGTGTATAAAGTCATCTTTAGGTAATATCGAGCACAAACATTAATCTTAAATCATTCAACAGCTAAGGATGCTATGCTTTGTGCCACTCCAAACCACCATTGAGTTTCTGCAATCGGCGCAGTACCAAAAATAAAAGCAGTAATGATGATTGAACCCCACAAAGAAACCACGTGGAAATGACCCAAAACAATCCGGTCCCAGAACACAAAATAAGCCATGATGCCGATGTGAGTCAAAGCACCTAACAATCCAGCCAATTCAAGCACGCCCATATAATTCATATACAAACGTGCAAAGGCCGCTTCTAAGATCGCGAAACTGCCTAAAAAAATCAATCTTTTATGCCAGCTGCGATCTTTAATCAGCATAGCCAGAATAAAACAAACAGTGAATACCAGCAATGTAACCAACCTGAAAAAAGGCACTTGCACAGCATGGACCCACTCGTTTAATTTGAAGTAATGCTGCATAAATTTGACTTGAACCATGAAGCCGGTATAAACCAAGCCGATGACGACCAGAACAGCCAACAGTCCGAGGATTTGATGGTATGCAAACCGCTTAAGACTGATTAATAATGGCTGAACCATCAACAGCAACAACCACAGAAAGACAAAGCTTGCATGCCAATGGATGAGGCTGACCGGGCTGTTGAATGAGCCTTGTATGACTGGCTTAAAAAAGCTGGGCCAAAAAGCCAGCAATGCCAGCAACAGCATTGCAAGACCCCAAAAGAAGAAACCGCATTGGGTTTTTTTATCAATCAAAGGTGAACAAAGCGTTTTGACAAGCGTTTGGGTAGGGACGCGCGCATGATCATAATGGGTGTTTATCGAGCCAAGTCGATTTTAACAGTCCATAGACTTCACTGTCGGTAATCACCCCATCAATTAACCAGCGTTGTTTCAGGAAGCCCTCCAAACTGAATCCCATGTTTTTTAACAAAGCAGCAGACGCCGCATTGGCTGGGTCGATGTCAGCTTCGAGTCGGCGCAAATTCAAGTCGGAAAAACAAAATGAAATAAAAGCCGAAATCGCTTCAGTCATCAGCCCCTTTTGCCAGTGTGAACGGGACAACACGTAACCAATTTCTGCTCTGGCGGAATCCTGATGAATATTAAATAAACTGATTTGGCCGATCATGTTTTGCTGTACTTTTGATTCTACAACCAATGACAAGGCAGCGTTGTTTTGATTGGCTTGGACATTGCGCAAAACTTTTTTCTTGGCTTGTGCCCTGTCTTGCATCGGAGGGTCGCTCCAAAATTTCATGGTTTGGACATCGGAAAAAATAGCAAAGACCTGATCAAGGTCATGCAATCCGATGGGCCTCAACTTCAATCGGTCGGTTTCTATGTGTATTGAATTAAACATCATCCTTATCAATCAAAAAGTGCAAAACAACGGCCAATAACAGACATAAAATACCCAATATATCCACCATGGTCACTTTCATCAATGCATCATTGACTTCACCGACTGACCAAACCAAGAACAAAAAACCAACCATTGAAATGCCAGTCATCACCAAGGCAGCAGTTCTTAACTGGGGTTTAAACAAGGCACAGAAAACAAAACCACCCATTATGCCAAACAACAAAGCACGATGCCGCATCAGGACTTCCAATTCATTGTTGTTTATGACAACACCATAAGCTTGGGACAGTTGGGCTGTCGAAAGCAAGCCAATCAGTGGCAGAAAATTAATCAGACCAATGACAAAAAGCAGCGACAAATAAATTTTAAGTTTCATGACCCTTCCTTGTACTTACTCACTTCGGCCACTTGTAAACTGACTTGTTTGGAATGTTCATCTAACCACTGTGTGGCCACTTCAGTAAAACCAAACCGTTGATGAAAAATTTGTGAGGCTGTGTTCAATGGTTTGATGTTGTATTCACAAGCAATGAGTTCAATGCCGACTGTTTTGGCAGTGGTAAATAAATCCTGGTACAGCAAGCTGCCAATTTTTTTGCCGGTCATGGCAGCATCTACGACAATGCGATCGACATAGTAAAATGAGGGGAAATGCTGGTTAAACCAACGGTAATTCGGGCTTTGATACGCTTGACCTGCAGACAATACCAATAAAAAGGCCACCACTTGATCTTGGTGGATGACCACCTTGTGATAATCAGACCAGGCATGGAGGTTTTGTAGGTGAGGTAAATCCATTTCGCTGGTCGCTTTGATGGCGGCCAGGTTGAGCGCAAGGATGCGCTGAAAGTCATGAGGCTTGGCGGGACGAATTTTACAGTCATTCATCCATTGATTTTAACTGGCTTCAAGGATTAATTAAAGCCATAAAAAAAGCCGGCACATGGCCGGCTTTTCAATTCTTATGCTGAAGTGAACTCTTATTGAGGCACTACATTGTTAGCACAAGGACCTTTTTGGCCTTGGCCAACTTCGAATTCAACGGCTTGACCGTCATTCAATGTAGCGAAACCGCCGCCACTTTGAATTTCTGAATGATGAACAAATAAATCTTTACCACCGTCTTCTGGTGTAATAAATCCGAAACCTTTGTCCGCGTTGAACCACTTTACTGTACCTTTACTCATAATATAAATCTTCTAAATGTTTGGTGAATAATAAATTAATCCTACAATCGAATTCACCGTTTCGATGTAAGAACTTCATGTTAATTCAGGGCAATTTCACAAAAAAATGATTTTATGTAGAAAATGTAGTTTTGAACAGATGAAGCCACTGACTTCATGTTTGATTAGAATGTCTTGGAGCAAATATTCTCAACCCGTTTCAACAAAAACTGAATTTTGTATCAACGCCTGATTTGAGTGCATTATAGGGCATGAACCTGAAAATTATCTGAATAATATCAATTATTATGCCTGTTTTTGCTCTAAAACCACTAAAAAACAACAAATTATGGGGTTTTCCTTAATTTATTTTTTGAAATCATTGATCCAGATACAAATCTCGCATCAGCTCTTTTGACGCTGGATCAAACAAATAAACATCAAAATCAGTCACTCCTTTACTGCGCAAGACTGATTCGTCAATCAAAGTTTGGCCTGAATAAGACAAGTCATCGGTTTGGATAATCGCCAACGCAGCCTCTGCCATGATCAATGGAGTGCGTGATTTTTTCATTAGATTGGCATCCAATGCATATTGAACGGCAGCAGTTGCAATGGCCGTTTGTGGCCAGAGGGTTGATGCTGAAATGCCATCAACACGTAATTCTTCGGCCAGCCCCAGTGTCAATAAGGTCATGCCATACTTGGATAAAGTGTAGGGAATAAATGGTTTAAGCCAATGCTTGGCCATATTCATCGGTGGCGATAAGGTGATGATGTGTGCATTTTGACTGTTTTTTAAATATGGAATGGCTGCTTTACTACACACCAAGGTACCACGGGTGTTGATCGAATGGATCAAATCAAATTTTTTAACATCGGTGTCTTGTAAAGGGGTGAGTGCAATGGCACTGGCGTTATTGATCAAAACATCAATCCCACCAAAAGCTTCAACCGTTTGTTCCATGGCCGCTTGGACCTTGTCTTCATTCCGCACATCCAGTTGTAAGGCCAGTGCTTTGCCGCCTAAGGCCTCCACTTCAGCAGCCACTGTGTGAATGGTGCCAGGTAATTTGGGGTGCGGATCAGAAGATTTGGCAGCAATGACGACATTGGCACCTTGTTTGGCACACGTCAATGCCATCTCTCGACCGATACCTCTGGAAGAACCTGTAATGAAAATGGTTTGATTGCTTAAGCTCAATGTATTGGTCCTGTGAAATGATTGCAACATTTTGACATGAACAAGCTCCTGAAACAATGCTGCAGAGTTCAGGGCGCAGACTCAGACGCCAATAACATTTGTTTAATAGGCTTTTTACACCATGGTATGAATCATTGGCTCACAGTGTGTACAATGAGTAATGAAAGACAAAAGTCTTTATTCAATACTATCTGTGAGGTACCTATGCAAAAAGAATTTTGGTTTGATGTTTGGCAAAACAATGAACTTGGCTTTGACCAAAAGGCCGTTAATCCTTTGTTAGTCAGTCACATCAAATCCTTGAATTTAGCAACGGGTGACACCGTTTTTGTGCCCTTGTGTGGTAAATCAATAGACATGATTTGGTTGCTTAAACAAGGATACAAAGTGGTCGGCGTTGAATTGAGCGAGGCGGCCATAGAACAGTTTTTTGCAACGCTTGAAGTCAAAGCCGAGATTTGGAATGACCGATCATTCAAACGTTACTCTGCTTATAACATTGAAATCTTGGTCGGCGATTATTTTCAATTGAGTGATGACATTGTTGGGCCGATAGATGCCATTTATGACCGCGCATCCTTGGTGGCGCTTCCTCATGACATGCGGCTTGCGTACTGTAGACACTTGATGGAAGTTTGTGACTTGGCACCACAGTTGTTGATTACCTTCGATTATGACCAAGGGTTACAGGAAGGCCCGCCATTCTCGATCAGCCAGAATGAGGTCATACAACATTATGACGCGCATTATCAAGTGACCTTGTTGGACAGTGTGGATGTGAAAGGCGGCTTAAAAGGTGGCTGTCAAGCTGATGAGCAGGTTTGGTTGTTGCTGTAAACAGGATAGAAGACCATCCTGAGTACAGTGATCATATTCAATCAGCCCATGATGTTGGGAGATTCTACGAGCCTCACAGAATCCCCCCAAATGGACTGATTATTTTTTCTTCGGTAGATACAAATCAGTGATGGTGCCTTCATAGGCTTCGGCACTCATGGCCACGGATTCAGCCAAGGTGGGATGGGGGTGAATGGTCAGCCCAATGTCAGCCGCTTCACAACCCATTTCAATCGCCAAACACAACTCACTGATTAACTCACCTGCATTGGTACCTACGATCCCAGCGCCGAGGATGCGATTGGTTTCAGGATCAAACAATAACTTGGTAAAACCTTCTGTGCGGTCATTGCCGATGGCACGGCCACTGGCTGCCCATGGAAACTTACCGATTTCATAAGCCAAGTCCTGCTCTTTGGCCTCCAATTCTGTCAAGCCCACCCACGCCACTTCTGGATCGGTGTAAGCCACCGAAGGAATCACCAACGCATCAAAATACACTTTCTGGCCGTGCGCCACTTCAGCAGCGACTTTGGCTTCATGGGTGGCTTTGTGTGCCAGCATCGGTTGACCGACGATGTCGCCAATGGCAAAAATGTGATCTACATTGGTGCGCATTTGTTTATCAACCTCAATGAAACCACGGTCAGTGACTTCAACGCCGGCTTTTTCCGCATCCAATAATTTGCCATTGGGTATGCGACCTACGGCCACCAAAACACGGTCATAAGTGACTTTTTCTGCACCATCAAATTCAACTTCCAGTCCCGTTTTATTGGCCACACAAGCAGTGACTTTGGATTTGAGTTTGATTTCTTTGTATTGTTTTTTGATGTGTTGCATCAACGGCTTGACCAAATCCTTGTCAGCACCTGGAATGATTTGATCCATCATTTCTACGATGGTGATTTCAGTGCCAAGGGCTGAGTAAACCGTGGCCATTTCCAAGCCAATGATACCGCCACCGATGATCAACATAGACTTGGGTATGTCTTGCATTTCCAAAGCGTCGGTTGAATCCATCAAGCGATCATCTTCCCAAGGCATGCCGGGTAATTTGAACACTTGAGAACCAGCTGCAATGATGCATTGCTTGAAGGTCAGTGTTTCGCCATCAATGGTGACGGTGTGGGCGTCGATAAATTTGGCTTCGCCGGTTTTGCGATTGACTTTTCTTTGCTTGGCCATTTGGCCCAAGCCGCCAGTGAGCTTTTGTACCACGGATTGTTTAAAGCCCAATAATTTTTCACGATCGATTTCAGGCTTGCTGAAAGTCACACCATGTGAAGCCATGTGCTCGGTTTCACGAATGACTGCCGCCGTATGTAACAAAGCTTTGGATGGGATACAACCCACGTTCAAACAGACACCGCCTAAAGAATCGTAGCGTTCAACCAAAGTCACATCCATGCCCAAATCAGCCGCACGAAATGCCGCGGTGTAGCCACCTGGTCCAGCGCCAATCACCAATAATTCAGTGTCATAATCGCCCTCCTTTACCTCGGCTTGTTTCACCACAGGTTGCGCTTTTGGGGTTGGTTCATCTTTGATTTTTTGGTTTTCCGTTGCTTTGGGTTCAGTTTCATCAGCGACTTCCATGGTGCCGATCACCTGACCAATTGAAACTTGGTCCCCTTCACTGACTGTCATGGATTTAATCACGCCACTTTGTGGACTGGGGATTTCCATGGTCGCTTTATCACTTTCTAAAGTAACTAATGACTGGTCTTTATCAACGTTGTCACCGGCTTTAACCAAGACTTCAATCACTGGAACGTTGTCAAAGTCGCCTATTTCTGGAATTTTAATGTCTGTTATTTTACTCATTGTTATCTCTTGTTTTCTAAGAGCCGTCCCAAAGGGGAACGCCCAAGGTGGTGGCCAATAATTCGGCGTCATCGATAACAGCTTCATGTTTGCCGTGATCAATGACATTGATTCTGCTGGCGTCTGCTAACACCAGATTGATTTCATAACTGTAGTAGGAACCATTTTTACTGCTTATGCGTTCACGCAATACTTGAATGGCTTTGACTTCACTGAGGTGGGTCAGTGCATGCTGGTTGTTTGAATCCATGCTGAGCTTATGGTCTGGTTTTTTTCGACCTTTAAAGTAACAGCCATAAAAAGTGTCAAAAACCCGTGGTGTGGTCATGTAGTAAAACAAAAAGAACCCAACAGCTAAAAACACACCGCCAAACAACAGGGCAAACAACACCAACCCCCATTCCTTTTGGCCTTCATGGAAAAAAATAAGCGCTGGGATGAGCATGCCGATGATTCCAAAAAAGACAAAGGCCGCTGAAAATAAATAAGCACCCTTGCTGGCTTTAAAAACCAGAAAATCTGGGTTACTGCTGTCCAAGCGATGGGTTTGAAAATTAGCCCCTCCGCCCTTCAGCGGGTGCCAATCTGTTTGTTGAGCCAATGGGTGATTGAACACGGCGGGCTCTACACTTTGCACCGCCCTTTGTTGTGCTTGTTCCACCCATTTTTTTAACTTTTCAAACATCAGTCGGCTGCTTAATTTACAACAACATTTTCTTCATATCGGCCAGGATGCTGGATAAGTACACGATAAAGCGTGCGGCATCAGCACCATCAATGACACGATGGTCATAACTCAAAGACAGTGGCAACATCAGTTTGGGTTCGAATTCTTTGCCGTTCCAAACTGGTTTGATGTTAGATCTGGAGACGCCCAATATGGCCACTTCAGGCGCATTGATGATGGGTGTGAATGCAGTCCCTCCGATGCCACCCAAGGAGGAAATTGAAATACAGCCACCTTGCATGTCACTGGGAGATAATTTACCGTCTCTGGCTTTGAGCGAAATGTCGCGCATTTCTTTGGCAATTTCAAACACTTCTTTTTTATCACAATCTCGGATGACCGGAACCACCAAGCCATTGGGGGTGTCCACCGCAATACCAATGTGAAAGTATTTTTTGTAGATCAGGTTTTCACCATCCACATCCAATGAGCTGTTGAATTTTGGAAATTTCTTCAAGGCTTTGGCCATGGCTTTCACAATAAAGGCCAGTGGTGTTAGGCTGAATCCTTGCGCTTTGGCGTCGGCTTTATTGGCTTGTCTGAAGTCTTCAAGTTCGGTGATGTCAGATTCATCGTATTGCGTCACATGTGGGATGCGTACCCAATTGCGATGCAAGTATTTGCCAGAAATTTTCTGGATGCGGTTCAAGGGCTGACTGTCCACTTCGCCAAATTGGGTGAAATCAACGGCGGGGAATGGTGGTACATCAAAACCTGCGGTAACCACCGTTTGGCCACCCGTCTGCATGGCTGTTTTGATGTGATTCTTAACATCATCTTGGGTGATTCGGCCTTTCCGGCCCGTTCCTATCACTTGAGAAATGTCTGCACCGAGCTCGCGTGCAAACTTGCGCACTGACGGAGAAGCGTGTGCCAATTTACCACTGGGCTGCTTGGGAATTTCAACCGGCACTGGCGGTGGCTTAGGTGCCGCCTTCGCTGGTTTTTCTGCTGACGATTGCTCCGCGGCCGCTTGCTTGGGTGTTTCTTTGGCCGGTTCAGCTTCCTCTTTGGCAGCTTCTTTCGGCGCTTCAGCAGGCTTGTTATCATTGCTTGATGAGGTTTTGATTTTGATCATCGGTGAACCTTCTGAAACAAAATCGCCTTCTTTGACCAAAATTGCTTCAATGACGCCACCTTCAGGGGTCGGGACTTCAATCGTGGCTTTTTCAGATTCTAAGGAAATGATGGCATCTTCAGCACTGACTTCGTCACCCACTTGGACCAACACTTCAATCACTTCGACTTCTGCGAAGTCACCAATATCAGGTATGTTTATTTGTTTGCTTTCACTCACAATCTATTCCTCATCTGTTTCGTGGGTCAGCGACCGCATCATCAATGTTATAGGTTTTTTTGGCTTTGCCTATGGCAGTTTTTGGTAAGTCGCCGGATTTAACCAATTCCACTACGGTGGTATAAGCAATGTGGTTGCGATCCACTTCAAAGAAATTACGCAACTGTTCTCTGGTGTCACTGCGGCCAAAGCCATCGGTACCTAAAGTGGTGTAGCTGTTGCTGACCCATGGTCTGATTTGCTCTGCAAAATCATGGGTGTAATCGGTTGCAGCAATCACTGGACCGGGTTGTTTGCTGAGGCATTGTTCAACATAACTGAGTTTGGCTTTCTTGTCAGCATGTAAGCGGTTTTGTCTGGCTACGGCCTGTGCTTCGCGTTTCAACTCTGTCAAAGAAGTGGCACTCCAAATGTCACAACTGACTTTGAAATCTTTGGCCAACAACTCGGCAGCGGCTTCCACTTCGCGCAAGATGGTGCCTGATCCCAGCAGCTGTGCTTTGATCTTGGCTTTGCCGCCATCTTTCAGTAAGTACATGCCTTTGATGATGCCTTCTTCTTGGCCTTTAACCATTTCAGGATGGGGGTAGTTTTCATTCATCAAGGTCAGGTAATAATACACATCTTCGTTGTTGCCATACATCCGTTCCAAACCATTTTGAATGATCACTGCCACTTCATGGGCATAAGTTGGGTCATAAGATATGCAGTTAGGTACGGTCGATGCAATCAAATGTGATTGACCATCTTGGTGTTGCAAGCCTTCGCCATTCAAGGTGGTGCGACCAGCTGTTCCACCCAACAAAAACCCTTTGGCACGCATGTCACCAGCTGCCCAACATAAATCGCCAATGCGTTGATGTCCAAACATGGAGTAATAAATGTAGAAGGGAATCATCGGCACATTGTAATTGGCGTAAGAAGTTGCTGCGGCAATCCACGAAGACATGGCACCCGCCTCGGTGATGCCTTCTTGTAAAATTTGACCGTCAGCTGATTCTTTGTAGAACATCAATTGATCTGAATCTTCTGGTTCATATTGTTGCCCTTGGTGGGAATAAATGCCTAATTGGCGGAACATGCCTTCCATACCAAAGGTTCTGCCTTCATCGCACAATATTGGCACAATGCGCTGTTTAATGGCTTTGTCACGTAACAACAATGACAACACCCGCACAAAAGCCATGGTGGTTGAAATTTCTCTTTCGCCGGTGCCTTTGGTGATGCTTTCAAACGCCGACAAAGCAGGCACATCTAAAGATTGTTCTTTGACCACCCTGCGAGGCAAGTACCCACCGAGCTCTTCTCGGCGTTGTTGCAGGTATTTCATTTCTGCAGAGTCTTCGGCGGGTTTGTAATAAGGGACTTCTTCCAGTTGATCGTCTTTGATCGGTACATGAAACTTGTCTCTGAATTGACGAATGGATTCGGTGTCCATTTTTTTCTGTTGATGGGTGGTGTTGGCTGCTTGTCCAGAATGGCCCATGCCATAACCTTTAACCGTTTTGGCCAGAATTACCGTTGGTAGTCCTTCGGTCTCGTTGGCTTCTGCATATGCCGCATACATTTTATGTGGGTCATGGCCACCACGATTCAAACGCCAGATGTCATCATCGGTCATGTTTGCAACCATGGCTTTTAATTCAGGGTATTTACCAAAGAAATGTTCACGCACATAGGCGCCATCTTTTGATTTGTAGTTTTGATAATCGCCGTCAACCGCTTCTTCCATGCGTTTGCGCAATAAGCCGTCTTTGTCTTTGGCCAGTAATTTATCCCAGTAAGAGCCCCAAATGACTTTGATTGCATTCCAACCGGCACCACGGAACACACCTTCTAATTCTTGTATGATTTTGCCATTACCACGAACCGGTCCATCCAAGCGTTGTAGGTTACAGTTAATCACAAACACCAAGTTATCCAATTTTTCGCGCCCAGCCAAAGAAATGGCACCCAATGATTCAGGCTCATCGGTTTCACCATCACCCAGAAAACAATAGACTTTTTTATCGGTTTTTTCAATCAAGCCGCGGTTCTGCAGGTATTTCATGAATCGTGCTTGGTAAATGGCTTGAATCGGCCCCAATCCCATCGAAACGGTAGCAAACTGCCAGAAATCTGGCATCAACCAAGGGTGGGGGTATGAAGACAGTCCATCGCCATCCACTTCACGACGGAAATTATCCATTTGTTGTTCATTGATGCGACCTTCTAAATAGGCCCTGGCATAAAAACCAGGTGCACAGTGACCCTGTACATACAACAAGTCGCCACCTGAAGGGTGGTCTGAACCTCTGAAAAAATGATTAAAACCCACATCATAGATGGTGGCGGCCGAAGCAAAAGAAGCAATGTGTCCGCCCAATGCACCAGGTCTGCGATTGGCCCTGACCACCATGGCCATGGCATTCCAACGTATGATGGCACGAATGCGCCATTCCAGGTCATTGTTACCAGGAGATTTTTTCTCTTCACCCAATGGAATGGTGTTGAGGTAAGCAGTGGTGGCTTGGTAAGGCAAATGACCACCTGAGCGTCGATTCAAATCAATCAATTGTTCAATCAAGTAATGGGCCCGTTCAGGACCTTCTTCATTGATCACTGCGGTTAAGGCATCAAGCCATTCTTGTGTTTCTGTTGGATCCAAATCAGGTGTGGTTTTGATGTTTGTCATAGCATTCTTTGTCGTTGTTTTTTGGTATTGTTTTTTTATAAATTATCTGTATTTACGATTCCTGGCTTACCTTTTGTGCATCAACCGCAGCAATGGCCACCATATTGACTATTCTCCTGACTGAAGAAGAAGGGTTCAATACATGTGCCGGCAAATTGGTACCCATTAACATGGGCCCCACAGTAACACCTTGGGAAAAATATCTTATCATGTTTAAAGCCATGGTGGCCGAATCCAAATTGGGCATGATCAGCAAGTTGGCTTTTTGTTCGTAATTGGCGTTGGGAAATACATGGGCCCTGATATTTGGCATCAAAGCGAACTCAGCATCCATTTCACCTTCAACGGCCAAATCGGGTGCCAGTTTGCGAATCAACTTCAGCGCCTTGCGCATTTTTTCTGGGCTGTTGCCATCACGGGTACCGAAGTTTGAATATGACATCAAAGCCAACCTGGGTGTTTTGCCAAAAGCTTTGACGCGTTCAGCTGCACTGATGGCCATATTGGCAATCTCTTCGGCGGATGGATTGGGGTTGACATTGGTGTCAGTGACAAAATAACTGCCCATGTCAGTGGCCACTGCGCTCAAACCTGATGGTGTTTGATCCTTTAAACCAATCACATCAGTGATGTGTTGTAGCACCTTGTGGAATCGTCCTGTCAGTCCTGCCAACATGGCATCGGCTTCACCGCGTTTAACCATCAATGCAGCAATGACTGTGGTGCGGGTCCTGACGATTGCTTTGGCAATTTGAGGGCTCACGCCTTGGCGTTGCATCAGTTCATGGTATTGGGTCCAATAGGCTTTGAATCGCGGGTCATCTTGTGGATTGACCAATTCAAAGTCACGGCCAATTTCTAAATTCAGCCCCACCCTTTTGATGCGTTGATTGATCACATCAGGGCGGCCAATTAAGATTGGAATTGCCAATTGATCATTGTTGATCACTTGGACAGCGCGCAACACACGATCGTCTTCACCTTCAGCCAAAACGACGCGCTTTAAATCTTTGCGTGCTGCATCAAACACTGGCCGCATCAACAAGCCGCTTTGGTAGACAAATTCATTCAACTGGTGTTTGTATTCGGCCATGTTGGTGATTTGGCGGGTGGCCACACCACTTTCCATGGCAGCCTTGGCAACGGCAGGAGCCACATGAATCAAGATGCGTGGATCAAAAGGTTGTGGAATCAAATATTCTCGGCCAAACTTCATTTCCTTGCCACCATAGGCTTTGCTACTGACTTCACTGACTTCCATTCTGGCCAATTGGGCCAATGCATGGACGCAAGCGGTTTTCATGGCTTCATTGATACAGCTGGCGCCAGCATCCAAGGCCCCGCGGAATATGTAAGGAAAACACAATACATTGTTCACTTGATTTGGGAAGTCTGAACGCCCCGTTGCAATGATGGCATCGGGCCTGACTTCCAAGGCCAAATCAGGCATGATTTCAGGAATGGGATTGGCCAAAGCCATGATCAAAGGGTCTTTGGCCATTGGTTTAATCATTTCAGGCTTAAGTACACCTGCCACAGACACCCCCAAAAATATGTCTGCACCAACCAATGCTTCAGTCACCGATTGTTGTTTGACACCTTTGGCATAGGCGCGTTTGCGGTCTGATTCTAAATCTTCACGACCTTCGTACAGCACCCCAGCAGAATCAGAAACAATGATGTTATCCATACTCATGCCCAATTCCACCAACAAGTCCAAACAGGCCATGCCCGCAGCGCCGGCTCCTGATGTGACCAATTTAACTTGTGATAACTCTTTACCAACCACATGCATGGCATTGATCACTGCAGCACCACAAATGATGGCTGTGCCATGTTGGTCATCATGAAAAACCGGCACTTTCATGCGGTTTTTTAATTTTTCTTCAATATAAAAACATTCAGGCGATTTGATGTCTTCTAAATTAATGCCGCCAAAGGTGGGTTCGAGAGCAGCGATGATATCAATTAATTTGTCAGGGTCTTTCTCATCAATTTCAATGTCAAAGACATCTATCCCTGCAAATTTTTTGAACAGCACGGCCTTGCCTTCCATCACTGGTTTGGCAGCCAAAGGTCCAATGTCACCCAACCCCAATACAGCAGTACCATTGGTGACCACAGCAACCATATTGGCGCGAGCGGTGTAATCTGCAGCGGTGGCCGGATCTTCATAGATTGCCATTGAGGGTGCAGCCACGCCAGGAGAATAGGCCAAAGCCAAGTCTTGTTGTGTGGTCAGCGCCTTGGTGGCGGTTATTTTAATTTTTCCAGGCGTTGGATGTTTGTGATAATCCAAAGCGGCTTGCTTAATGTCTTCTCTTAGACTCATTATGTTGCCCCCAACACTGTCATTGAGACAACAACGCTCTTGGTTTAACTGAGCAAGAGCGTTGTTGAGTTAATTCACTGATCGATCCTGATACAGTGATTGATTTGCTGTTTTATTCAGATTCTAACTTTGACTCATATTGTCCCATGGTAGCCAAACCATTCATGCGGGCTCGGTGAGACAATTCGGCTTGAGCTGCCTTTACATTGTCTTGAGGATTGGCGCCCCAAACTTTCAATGCAGAAGACTGCAAAGCGCGACCATAAGAAAAGCTTAAAGGCCAAGGTAAAGTACCCATGCGGTTCATCGCATCCAAATGTTCAGTGGCTTCAATTTCAGACTGGCCGCCTGATAGAAAGACAATCCCGGCCAATGAAGCTGGAACTGCATTAAAGAAACAGTCCAAAGTGGCTTCAGCCACATCATCAACATCAGCTTGTTCTGGACAATCGGCACCAGGAACCACCATGCTTGATTTCAAAATACAGGCTTCAAGCACCACATTTTGATCAAACAACTGATCAAACAAAGTTTTTAAGGTCAACAAGGTCACTTCATAAGCCGTTTGCAGGTCATGATCGCCTTCCATCAACACTTCTGGTTCAACCATGGGTACCAAACCGGCTTCTTGACACAATGCTGCATAGCGAGCCAAGGCATGACAATTGGCATCAATACAAGCTTGAGAAGGGTTGTCTTCGCTGATGGTAATGACCGCACGCCATTTAGCAAAGCGAGCACCCAACTCATAATATTCATTCAATCGTTCGCGCAAACCATCCAGACCTTCGGTTATTTTTTCACCTTCAAAACCAGCCAATGGATGTGCACCTTTGTCGACTTTAATGCCGGGGATGATGCCATTGTCTTGCATGATTTTAGTCAAAGGAACACCGTCTGCAGAAGATTGGCGCAGGGTTTCATCAAATAAGATTGAACCAGAAATGTGTTCGCCTAAATCTGGGGTACTCAATAACATGTGGCGATAATCCCGACGTGACTGTTCAGTACATTCAACCCCAATGCTGTCAAAGCGTTTTTTACAAGTGCCCGTTGATTCATCAATGGCCAGTACACCGCGTCCAGCAGCAACCATCGCCGCAGCTGTTTCAATCATTTCATCTAATTTATCTGTCATCTTTTATTCCTATATATGCTGTTTATTCTGTTTACTGATTTCAGTTGGTTAATCAGTCAATTGTCTGTGCGATCCAGCGTGGTTAATTGGACATGGCTTCTAAAATAGCCACGGCTGGTAATTCTTTGCCTTCTAAAAACTCGAGGAAGGCGCCACCACCGGTTGAAATGTACGATAGTTTATCTGTTATTTGATATTTATCAACCGCAGCAAGCGTATCTCCGCCTCCAGCCATTGAAAAACCTTTACTATTGGCAATTCCAAGGGCCAAAGTGCGGGTTCCTTCACCAAATTGGTCAAATTCGAACACCCCGACCGGTCCATTCCAAATAACGGTGCCGGCTTGTTCGGCCATGGCGGCGTACTTGGCCGCTGTTTTGGGGCCAATATCAAGAATCATGTCATAGGGGCCTACTTCATCAACATTTTTGATGATGGCTTGGGCATCTTCACTGAATTCAGTCGCCACCACCACATCAGTGGGAATGGGGATTTCGTTACCGGCTTTGATCGCTTGGTTGATTAAGCTTTTGGCGTGTTCAATCAAGTTGGGTTCACACAGGGATTTGCCCACCGGATAACCAGCTGCTGCAATAAAGGTGTTGGCAATACCGCCACCAACAATCAATTGATCAACCTGGGTAGACAAGGTATCAAGCACCGTCAATTTAGTAGAAACTTTGGAACCACCAACAATTGCCAACATGGGTCTTTTGGGGTTCTCAAGGCCTTTGGCCAAGGAGGCCAGCTCATGTGCAAGCAATGGGCCAGCACAGGACAATGGTGCAAATTTAGCCACACCATGGGTTGATGCATGTGCACGGTGTGCGGTACCAAAAGCATCCATCACATACACATCACAAAGGCTGGCCAGGCGTTTAGCCAAGCCATCGTCGTTGGCTTTTTCACCCACATTAAAGCGGACATTTTCTAACAACACCACTTCGCCCTTTTCAACCACAACCCCATTACTCCAATCATTGATTAAGTGGACTTTTTGATTCAAAGACAGGCTCAAATAATCTGCCACTGGCTGCAATGAAAAATTGGACTCAGGTTGTCCTTCGGTGGGTCGACCCAAGTGTGACATCAAAATAACCGCGGCGCCTTTTTCCAAGGCCAGTTCGATGCTTGGCAAGGAGGCCAATATCCGCTGGTCACTGGTGATGGTGCCATTTTTCATGGGAACATTTAAATCCAGTCGAATGAGGACCTTTTTGTTATTCAGGTCCTGGTCAGCCATTAACTTTACTTTCATTTTAAAACCTTCTAATACTGTTAGAACAAGACGTTATTTGGCCTGCATCAGCGCCAAGGAAACATCCAACATGCGGTTCGCAAACCCCCATTCATTGTCATACCAGGCAAGTACTTTCACCAGTTTGCCTTGATTCACTCTGGTCATACCGGCATCAAAAGTTGATGAAGCTGGGTTGTGGTTAAAGTCAATTGACACCAGAGGCTGCTCACAATAATTCATCACGGATGATTTTTGCGCGGCAGATTTTACCACTTCATTCACTTCATCGACTGAAGTTTCTTTGCTGGCAATAAAAGTTAAGTCCACCGAAGAAACATTGATGGTAGGTACTCGCATGGCATAACCATCTAATTTACCGTTCAATTCGGGCATCACCAAGCCAACGGCCAATGCGGCGCCGGTCTTGGTAGGGATTTGGTTCAAACCAGCCGCTCGCGCCCGGCGCAAATCTTTGTGGTAGGTGTCTGACAGGACTTGATCATTGGTGTAGGCATGAATGGTAGTCATTAAACCTGATTCAATGCCAATTTTTTCATTGATCGCTTGTGCCAACGGTGACAAGCAATTGGTGGTGCAAGAGGCATTCGAAATAACCTGCATGTCTGAAGTCAAAATATGGTCATTGACACCAAACACAATGGTGGCATCAATTTCGCCATTGGCTGGTGCTGAAATGATGACTTTTTTGGCTCCAGCTGTGATGTGTTTGGCGGCCAAGGCCCGGCTTCTGAAATGACCGGTACATTCCAGCACCACATCGACACCCAGATCGGCCCAAGGTAATTGCTCTGGATCAGCTTCTGACAGTATCTTGATGCGATCATTATCAACCACCAAGTGCCCATCTTGTATAGAAACCTGGGCATTGAAACGGCCATGAGCGGTATCGTATTGGGTGAGGTATTGCATGGCAGCAGGATCGCCCAAATCATTGATGGCAACGATTTTAATGTCTTCAGTTCTTTGGTATTCGTAAAGGGCTCTTAGGATGCAACGGCCCACACGGCCGTATCCATTGATGGCGATTTTTATGGTCATATTTTTTCTCTTATCTATTTCTGTATCTATCTATTGATTGTCGGTGATTTTTCAAGTTGACTCAAGCAAAGATGATTAATTTAATGCACAAAAAAGCCCGATTTTTTAATCGGGCTTGGCAAACGTCTGAATGCCTTGTAAGGCAGCGAATTTATTTACTGAATACAATGGCACCTGATTTGATATCAGCCATAAAGGCATTCAATTCTTGTTTGACCACTGGCGCCAAGAAATACAAGCCAATGATGTTGGGGAATGACATGGCCAAAGTCATGGCGAAAGAAAAGCCAATCACTGCGCTTAAATCGAGGGTGGAGCCAATCACAATAAACACCAAGAATATAACTTTAAAGACATGTTCTTGCGTTTTGTTTTCACCAAACAAATAAGTCCAGGCACGAACCCCATAATAAGACCAAGAGATCATGGTAGAGAAGGCGAACAGAATGGCTGCCACTGTCAGCACGTACGGGAACCAAGAAACTGCACTGGCAAAAGCATTGGAAGTTAACGGGATGCCTTGCAAGCCTTCAGATGAACCCAATGAGCCGGTAATTACAATAACCAAAGCGGTGATGGTGCAAACCACAACGGTATCGATAAAGGGCTCATACAATGACACCAAACCTTCAGTGATGGGTCGATCGGTTTTGACTGCGGCATGCGCAATGGCTGCTGAACCAACACCCGCTTCATTAGAGAATGCGGCCCTTTGAAAGCCCACAATCATGACACCAAGTACACCGCCTGCTATGGCCGATGGGTTGAAAGCACCATTGACGATCTGGCTAAAGGCATCAATCAATTGATCACCGTTCATGGCGATCACAACCAAGCCTGTGATGACATAAATCACCCCCATAATTGGTACCAATTTAGAAGTGACTTTGGCGATGCTTTTGATGCCGCCCAGAATGGTCAGGCCAGTGATTAATGCCAAAACCAAACCGAACAACCAGCCTTTACCTGCCAGCATGCCATTGGCCCCACCTGTGATGTTTTGTAACTGAGAAAAGGATTGATTGGCTTGGAACATGTTGCCACCACCCAGTGCGGCGCCCACACAAAGTATGGCAAATAATATGGCCAAAGTTTTGCCGATACCGGGCATGCCTTTTT
This sequence comes from Marinicella litoralis, assembly GCF_002591915.1. Classification (GTDB taxonomy): domain Bacteria; phylum Pseudomonadota; class Gammaproteobacteria; order Xanthomonadales; family Marinicellaceae; genus Marinicella; species Marinicella litoralis. The sequence continues at coordinate 429,063 of NZ_NIHB01000001.1, forward strand.
CAGCAAATCCTTTGGATAAATATTTCATGGGGCCACCCGCAACAGTACCATCCGGGTGAATGTCGCGGTATTTAACGCCCAAAGTGCACTCAACAAATTTAGTTGACATCCCCAATAAGCCTGCCACGATCATCCAAAAAGTAGCGCCTGGGCCACCCATGCTGACGGCAGTGGCCACACCAGCAATGTTGCCTAAACCCACAGTGCCAGAAACCGCAGTCGACAAGGCTTGAAAGTGGGTCACCTCACCTGCTGCGCCAGTGGTGTCATACTTGCCTTTGATGATTTTCAAACTGACGGCAAATGACCGCAAATTAATGAATTTAAAATACAGGGTAAAAAAACAAGCCGCCACCACCAACCAAAGAACAATGAACGGCGCCGGTCCAACGAACGGAATGTGTACAGCCGTCATAAAGAAGCCATCGACCGCATTGGCCACTGGGGTGAGAAAGTCATTAATGGCCTGGTCAATCTCAACAGCCGAAGCTGAGCCAGGTATGTTGATTAGTAGAACCAGGAGTGCGAATTTTATAATCATATTTCCCTCTTTGTTTGTTAGTTATATGTTCAGGTGCAGTTGTTCAATGGTCTTGGTTGTTTTAAATTATGCCACAAAAAAACCCAACGAATGCGTTGGGTTTTTTAGGTTCACACTATATAAATTGGCTATGAGCTCGGTTTGATTTCACCTGATTTGACCTTTGCCATATAAGTGACCAATTCACGTTTAACCACTGGAGCCAAGAAATAGAGGCCGATTAAATTTGGAATAGACATGGCGAAAATCATGGCATCAGAAAAGTTAATCACGGCAGTTAAACTCATTGAAGAACCAATAACAATGAACAACAAGAACATGATGTTGTAAGTCAAATCTTGTGCTTTGCCATGACCGAACAGGTAATTAAAGGCACGCAATCCATAGTATGACCATGCCAGCATGGTTGAGAAGGCAAACAGCACAGCTGCCACGGTCAATACATAAGGAAACCAAGAAATGGCAGAGCCAAAGGCTGTTGATGTCAATGCGATGCCCATGCCTCGTGTTGGCTCTTCAGGAATAAAACCAGCAATGCCAATCACCAAAGCAGTGATGGTACACACCACAACGGTATCGATAAAAGGCTCATACAAAGCCACCAGGCCTTCAGTCACCGGATGGTCGGTTTTGACCGCAGAGTGGGCAATTGATGCCGAACCAATACCGGCTTCATTAGAGAAGGCGGCTCTTTGAAAACCGACAATCAACACCCCGACCAAGCCACCAAAGGCAGACTGGGTGGAAAAGGCGCCGTCATAAATGGCACCAATAGCCGGTCCGATTTTGTCATAGTTCATGGCAATCACGATCAAACCGGTGAAGACATATAAAACACCCATAAATGGCACCAATTTAGAGGTCACCTTTCCAATACTTTTGATCCCACCGATGATGGTGATACCTACCAAGACAGCAACCACAAGGCCAAAAACCCAGCCGTTGTTGGCTAAAAATGATTCATCGCCACCGGTGACACTGACCAATTGTTCCAGCGCCTGGTTAACTTGAAACATGTTGCCGCCACCCAAGGAGCCGCCAATACACATGACAGCGAATACCACGGCCAAAACTTTACCAAACCCAGCCATGCCTTTTTCTGCAAAGCCTTTGCTAAGATAGCGCATGGGTCCGCCATGAACATGACCGTTGGGTAACACTTCACGGTATTTGACCCCCAAGGTACATTCGACAAATTTAGAAGACATTCCAAGGAAACCACAAACAATCATCCAAAAAGTGGCGCCAGCACCACCGATTCCGACGGCTGCGGCTACACCGGCAATGTTACCTAATCCGACAGTTCCAGAAAGTGCAGTGGTTAAGGCTTGAAAATGTGTGACCTCACCGGGGGCGTTTGAATAATCGTATTTACCACGCATCAAGGCAAAACCGTGCTTGAAAGAACGCAAGTTAATGAATTTAAAATACAGGGTAAAAAATGTGGCGGCAATCACCAACCAAATCACCACCCATGGGACAGTAACACCACCAAAGAAGGGTATTTGCATAAAAATTAAATTGGTGAAGCTGTCTAAATATGGCCCGACTACTCTATTGACCTTTTCATCTATACCCTCTGCCAAAGACGAGCCAGTAAAGGCGGTCATCACAGCAGTTATAAAATATTTTATTTTCATGTTTTACCCTGTATTTATTTTTGGTTTGAATTAGAATGAATTGCTAAAGTTTTAAAATTCTTCGGCATGAGTTCGGCAAATATCTTAACTGTTTTTTAACCCTATGGATAGACGCAAACAATTATTTCAGGTTGATGATCATTTCATCACCGGCTTTGAAGCCATATTTTTCACTCAGACCAGCGTTGATTTCTAATACATATTTGGTGGGTTTTAAACTTGGGTAATTAGGACAGCGGCTGCTGGTATTTTTACAAGGTGGGGTGTTTTCGCTGATACTGACAATTTTTTTATTGGCATCAAAATACAAAATATCCAAAGGTATCAAGGTGTTTTTCATCCAGAATGCCCGCATTTGGCTGTCAGGAAAAATAAACAACATGCCATCATCGTCAGCCATTTCTTTGCGGTACATTAAACCCAAAGCCCTTTTGTTGTCATCATCTGCTAACTCTACGGCAAAAGTGATGTCATTAATGGTCACCCGGTGTTGATTGATGTGACAACTGCTTAAGAATAAAACAAGTACACCAAGCAGAGACAATTGTTTAGTCATGAGGAATCAAATATTTAAAAAGTAAACTGGAATTTATCACTTAACAAAGCTAAACTCAATACAAGTTAATCATAGAGTTTTCAAGTGGATATAGCTGAATTATTAGCCTTTACAGTAAAAAACAAAGCCTCAGATTTACATTTGTCGGCAGGTTTGCCTCCGATGATCCGTGTTGATGGGGATGTCAGACGAATCAATTTACCGCCTTTGGAGCACAAAGAATTGCATGACATGATGTATGACATCATGAATGACTATCAAAGGAAGGAGTACGAAGAAAATTTTGAAATAGATTTTTCATTCGAAATTCCTGGCTTGGCGCGATTCAGGGTCAATGCCTTTAATCAGAATCGTGGTTGTGGTGGGGTTTTTCGAACCATTCCAACCGAAATTCTGACCTTTGAGGATTTGAATTGTCCGGCCATTTTCAAAGAATTGATTGATGTACCCAGGGGCCTGATTTTGGTCACCGGACCTACTGGGTCAGGTAAATCAACGACTCTGGCGGCGATGGTTGATTACCTCAATAAAAAAGAACACGGTCACATATTGACCATTGAAGATCCGATAGAATTTGTACACACCAGTAACAAATGTTTGATCAACCAGCGTGAGGTTCATCGAGACACCAAGAGTTTTGAAAATGCATTGCGTTCAGCTTTGCGTGAAGATCCCGACATCATTCTGGTGGGTGAGCTGCGTGACTTAGAAACCATTCGTTTGGCTTTAACCGCTGCAGAGACGGGACATTTGGTGTTTGGCACCTTGCATACCACCTCAGCGGCCAAAACCATTGACCGAATCATTGATGTATTTCCTGCAGGGGAAAAACCCATGGTTCGTTCTATGTTATCAGAATCATTGCGAGCGGTGGTGGCACAAACATTGATCAAACGTGTTGGTGGCGGTCGGGTTGCCGCCCATGAAATTATGGTCGGAATACCTGCAATCAGGAATTTGATTCGTGAAGATAAAGTGGCACAAATGTATTCATCAATTCAAACCGGTCAGTCTGTAGGCATGCAGACCTTGGATCAATGTTTGATCGAATTGGTGCGCAAGGGTTTGATTTCCAAAGCCCAAGCCAAATCAAGGGCCGTTAAAAAAGCTGATTTTGAATAATGGTTTAAAATATACACACTGTATCAAATGCTATAAAATAAATTTAAGAATAAACTGAGGAACAGTCATGGACTTTAATTCATATCTCAAATTGATGGTGCACAAAAAGGCGTCTGATTTGTTTATCACAGCCAATTTGCCGCCCAGTATTAAAATTCATGGCCGGGTGATACCGATAACCCAACAACCATTGACCAAGGCTCAGGCCAGGGACATGGTAACTGGTATCATGTCGCCGTATCAAAAAGAAGAGTTTGAACGGACGCATGAATGTAACTTCGCCATTGGTGTTTCATCGGTAGGCCGATTTAGGGTCAGCGCCTTTTACCAAAGAAATGCAGTGGGTATGGTGATTCGTCGGGTTGAAACCAAAATCCCAACTTTTGAATCATTGAAACTCCCCGAAGTGTTGAAGGAGTTGTCGTTGACCAAACGTGGCATCATTATTTTTGTCGGTGGAACCGGTACCGGTAAATCAACCTCATTGGCAGCCATGGTTGGCTACCGAAATGTAAACACCACGGGTCACATCATCACCATCGAGGATCCCATCGAGTATGTGCATGAGCACCAAGGCTGTGTGATCACCCAACGAGAAGTTGGCTTAGACACAGAATCATTTGAAATTGCCTTAAGAAACACCTTGAGACAGGCGCCTGATGTCATCATGATTGGCGAGATTCGTACTTCAGAAACCATGCAACAAGCGGTCACCTTCGCAGAAACGGGTCATTTGTGTTTGGCCACTTTGCATGCAAACAACGCCAATCAGGCATTGGACCGTGTTTTACACTTTTTCCCTAAAGACGCCCGTGACCAATTGTTGATGGACATGTCATTGAATTTACGTGCCATGGTGGCGCAACAATTGATCCCAACACCAGATGGTACAGGACGACGAGCCGCAGTTGAAATTCTGATTAATTCACCCTTGGCCCAAGAATACATTCGCAAAGGCAAGATTGAAAAGCTGAAAGATTTGATGAAAAAATCAACCAATATGGGCATGCAAACTTTTGACCAAGCGATGTTTGATTTATACCAAGCGGGCGAAATTACCTATGAAGATGCATTAAGACATGCAGATTCTGCCAATGAAGTGCGTTTGGCGATTAAATTGTCACAAGGTGGTGATGCAGATTCCTTGTCGATGGGCATGGATGGCATCGGACTGGAAGAAGATAAGCAGTATTGATTTCTTGTTGAATTGACAGGCCCTGTTTCCCCTCTGAAGGCAGAGGGGAAACAGGGTCGTATCAGATTCATGTCAGTGATCGTGTTTTTCAATAAGCAATACACTCGCCTATAATGAAATGACGAATCATTGAACGCACCAATCAGAAATCAGCTTTGATACCCACTGAAAAATTGGCACCCGGTCGGGCATATCCCAACACTTCTTCATAACGTTCATCAAATACATTCATGGCTTTGACATAACTTTGTAGCTTGTCGTTGTGTTGCCAAGTAAAGGTTAAATCGACGGTAGTGAAGGCGTCTAGTTTGGGGTTAGATGATTCGTAAGTATTGGGGTCAAAAAACACATCCAATTGATCGCCAACATACCTGGCCTGGGTGTGTAGGCGTGCGCGATCATCGGCAAATTGATAATTTATGATCAGGTTGGCCATGTTTTTAGGACGACGAACTTCTTTCACTTCATCGCCCAAGTTATTTTCTTCAGTAGAGTCGGTGTAGGTATAATTAAAATCAATGCCTAGCTGGGAGTTGATTTGATTGGACCCATTCAGCTCAAGCCCTCGACGTTGGCTTTCGCCAGTTTGGTTGTTGGCAGTGAATAAGCCTGAATCCACATCATAAGCAAAACCATTGATTTCATTGCTTAAGTTTTGATCAAAATAAACCAATTCCAGTTCAACTTGCGCCCATGTTTTTATCACAGCCAACTCAAAGGCATCTGATTCTTCTGGTTTTAATTGAGGGTTGCCGATGAAGTTGGCAGGGAAAAAGCCAAAGCGTTCTATAAATGAAGGGGCTTTGCTGCCGGTGCCGAAAGCGCCGCGTAGTCTCAAGCCATCGTTGATCCTATAAGAGGTCGCTAGTTTGACATTGCTGACGTCTTCAAAGCGATTAAAGTCATCGTTTCTGGCCGACAAGTTGGCATTGAAATTTTCATTGAATTGATGGCGATACTCCAATGCAAGGCCAGTGACATGATAACTTTGGTGCTGGTTGGGATCTCCAAAGTTTGAAGCTTCCCCGCTTTGTGTAAAGTCGACTTGTCGGTGGTCAAAAGCAAAAGACAAGTTTTGTTTGCCGTTTTTCCCAAGGCTCACAGTGGTGTTTATTTTGACTTCATCGGTCGTGGCTGCGGTGGCGCTGGTTTCACCCAGACCGAAGGTGTAATTTTCAGCTGCCGTGTCCGTCCAATGGTATTGAAATTGGCTTTGCCAACGGCCATCAATAGGCTTAAAACCAAGGGCAAATTGAGCCGTGCTCTGGGTTCTTTCAGTCCATAAGTCGGCATCTGTGGGTAAGCCGGTCACGATAAAGTCGGTGCTGTCAAACTCGTTCATCGCATCACTGTGATTGAGTGATAATTTAAGATCGAAGTTGGCATTGAGGTCCATACCCCATTTCAAATAAGTGTTTAGGTTTTCAAACCCATCGGCTTCACTGCCTTGTCGGGAAATGTTGCTGCCAGCACTGTCCAGTGCATTGATTCCGGCATCAAGAAACCAATTGTTTTGCCCATAGGCTGCATTCAGCCCTAATCTTTTGCTGTCAAAAGAACCCAGTTCAAGGTTGGCGCCCCATTGATTCTGTGAGGCATTTTTGGTGATGATATTAATCACTGCGCTGACGGCGTCGGTACCCCAAATGGCACTTTGTGGTCCGCGTATGATTTCAATGCGTGCTATGTTGTTGGTTAAACCATAGTTAATCAAAAACTCGTCACTGGCTGTTGGGTCATTGACTCTGACACCATCCAGCAAAACCAAGACATGATTGGCTTCGGAGCCACGGACTCGCAATTGAGTTTGGCTGCCCGGACCGCCGGATTGATTGATGGCAAAGCCGGGGACCTGTCTCAGGACATCAGATAAATAGGTGGCTTGATAGGCTTCAATATCGGCTGCTGTAATGAGGGTAACTGAGCCGCCATATTGGTTGGCTTCAATTGGTGTGATACCAGCTGTGACAATCAGATCAGCGAGTTCTTCTGTCGATTTGTTGGTGGTTTGTGCTTGTGAAGTCAGCGAAAAAGCCAACAAACAAGCCGCCCGAAGGTGGTTGCGTAATTTCATGATTTCTCCTGTTCCGCCCGAACATGGTTTGATGATTAATTAGGATCAAACTGGCCGGTCTCCGGACTGAAAAGTCGATGTGAAGTGCTACTGAACCATTTCACATCAATACCCATCGCCTTCCCATGAATTATCACAGTGGCTGTTAGATGAGTCATTACTTTTATTACCGTTGCGGGGGCAGTGTTGGAATTGAATTCAAATGAAATTCGCACCAACTTCCCGTTTAACCTGACAACTTTACAGTGATCAGGAACCTGTTTGAAGGTGGGCACATGCTAACCAGCTTGATGGTTTGTGTCAACCATCATTGATGCATAAATTCATTGAATTGTATTTACAGCGCGTCTTGGTCAGTTTCACCGGTTCTGATGCGAATCACTTTTTCTAAATCGTAGATAAAAATCTTACCATCGCCGACTTTGTTGTTGCTTGCTGTTTCCACGATGGTTTCTACAATGATTTCAACTTGATCTGAAGGCGCCGCAATTTCGATTTTCAATTTGGGCAAGAAATCAACCACATATTCTGCGCCTCGATAAAGTTCCGTGTGTCCTTTTTGGCGACCGAATCCTTTGACTTCAGTAACAGTGATGCCACGAACCCCCACTTCTTCCAGGGCGTCTCTGACGTCGTCGAGTTTGAAGGGTTTGATGATGGCTGTAATCATTTTCATGGGTGGGTCCTACCAAGGTAATTGTTCACCATCAGCATGCCAGAAAGCGCCGGTGTTATCCAGATTTAATTCTTCAATTCTGGCCAATAAGCCTTTGGCCGAATGTGTTGTATCAACAAAGCCCTGTTTGCCTGTCATATCGGTTTTGACATAACCTGGATGAAGTAATCCGACTGCTATGCCTTTGGGTTTTAAGTCAACGGCTAAACTGGTTCCGGCCATATTAACGGCAGCCTTACTCATGCGGTATCCATACTGGCCACCAGAATCATTGTCAGACATTGAGCCCATGCGACTGGTCACGATCAAAACTTTTGATCCAGGGTGTAAAAACGACAACAAGGATTCAGTCACTTTTAACGGGCCGATGGCATTCACTGCAAATTGTTGCATCACCGATTGGTAATCAATTTCACCCAAAACATTGTTGGCAAGGATGCCGGCATTGTTGATTAAAATATCAATGTCAGTGTCACCCAATTGTTGATTCAATTTTGCCAATGAATCATCGTCAGTGACATCTATGCCTGAAATCGTTTGCACGCCCAGTTGTTCCAATTCAGGGCTGCTGCTGCGACACACCGCGAAGACGTTTTGGCATTGGGCTTTGAGTTGACGACAAAGTGCTAACCCTATGCCTCGATTGGCTCCGGTGACTAGAATGTTTTTCATGGCTTACTCCAAAGTTTGCAGAACAGGATTGAATTGATTAACATGGTATTTAATTTCCATAAATCAACTCATCATGCTTGAAATGAAACAACTATGTGAACGCTGTGACAAAAGCTTAAAAGCTGAGGAACATGAGGCGTTCATTTGTAGCTTTGAATGTACATTTTGTCGTGAATGTACCCAGCATGATTTAAAGTTCAACTGTCCAAATTGTGGTGGGGTTTTGGTGCAGCGCCCCAATCGTGTCAAAAAAGATTGAATCACCTTCTGGAATCAAAACAATTGTTTTCTCACTTCATCTATATCAGTATGACGAACATCTTGACCCATCACCAAGTAAACCACATTCTCACAAATGTTCTTGGCGTGATCACCGATGCGAGCCAGTGATTGTGCACATTGACTTAAATGTAAGTAAGGTTTGACCTGTTCCGGGCTTTTAATCATGCGCTTAATCAAATGCCCATTCAACGCATCAAAACGCGCATCGATCAGTTGATCTTTCTTGGCCATTGTAATCGCCAGTTCAGCATCCAATCGTGCCAACGCATTCAACGAGCTTGATAAATGAGTCAAGACTTGTTGAGCCAATTGGTCAATTTCTCCATAATATTGACTGCGAAAGTTGCGCTTGAATAAAGGCTTCAGTAAATCAGCCATTTTTTCTGTTTCATCGCCGATTCTTTCAATGTCTGTGATGCTTTTCATCACCGCAACAATCAAACGCAAGTCACTGGCTGCAGGTTGTCGTCTGGCAATGATTCGAGTGCATTCTTGGTCTAAATCGATTTCCATTTGGTCGATGTCGTCACCTTGTGACAAGATGTCATTGGCCAAATCCACTGAATGCTGTTTCATGGCATCTATCACCAAACGCAATTGCATTTCAGCTTTACCACCCATTTTGAGTAAATGGGTACGGATTTCTTCTAGTTCTGTGTTGTATTCACTGGATGTGTGTTTGTCAAAATCAAATGATTCCATTGTATTTACCTTATATTGTAGTGGTTACTTGGCATCAGCCAAATCGGCCAGTGATGTATTTTTCAGTCAGCTCGTGTGCAGGGTTGGTGAAAATTTGGTTGGTGTCTCCGACTTCAATCAAACGGCCCATATGGAAATAGGCCGTTCTTTGCGACACCCTGGCGGCTTGTTGCATCGAGTGGGTCACGATCACAATGGTGAAATTTTCTTTCAACTCGTTGATCAGTTCTTCAATCTTGGCGGTAGCTATCGGGTCCAATGCCGATGCGGGTTCATCCATTAAAATCACTTCAGGTTGAACTGCAATGGTGCGAGCAATACACAGACGCTGTTGCTGGCCACCAGATAATCCTGTGCCTGGTGCCTGTAAGCGATCTTTCACTTCTTGAAACAAGCCAGCCTTAATCAACGACGCTTCTACCAACTCATCCAATTCAGCTTTGTTGCTGGTTAAGCCATGTATTCTTGGACCATAGGCTACATTGTCATAAATTGATTTAGGGAAGGGGTTGGGTTTTTGGAACACCATACCCACCCTGGCACGAAGCAAGACAGGGTCTTGTTTCTGGTGATAAATGTTTTCTTGATCTAATAAAATTTGTCCTTCAACGCGACAGATGTCAATGGTGTCATTCATTCGATTCAAACAGCGTAAATAGGTTGATTTGCCGCAACCTGAAGGTCCAATCAAAGCGATGACTTCATGGGCACCGATGTCCAAGGACACATCATGGATGGCTTGGTTGTTGGCATAGTACACATTGACGTTTTGCGTACTGAATTTGGCATTTTGACAATTTGGCTGTCCCACAGTTGCCGTGTAATCGATGTTTAAGGCATCTTCTGTGGTAGTTTGTTTATTGACTTTCAAGGCTTGTTCTACCAAACCACTGGGTTTACTTAATAGGGCTTTATTCATATTTTTTACCATTTTTTCTCAAACTTTTTGCGCAGGTATATGGCGATGGCATTCATCGCAATTAAAAAGCACAGCAAAACCATGATGGCCGCTGATGTTTTTTCTAAAAAACCGCGCTCGGGTGAATCTGCCCACAGGAAGACTTGTATGGGCAATACGGTCGATGGATCAACCACAGATTGTGGTATGTCGGCGATAAAAGCAACCATACCTATCATTAACAGGGGCGCTGTTTCACCCAAGGCTTGTGCCATGCCAATGATGGTGCCAGTTAAAATACCAGGCAATGCTGCTGGTAACACATGGTGAAACACTGATTGCATTTTTGAGGCCCCCAAACCCAATGCGGCCTCTCGCAACGAGGGCGGAACGGCTTTGATGGCGGACCGCGAGGCAATGATGATGGTGGGTAAGGTCATCAAGGACAGGACTATGCCACCGACCACAGGTGCAGACCTTGGCAGGTTAAAAAAATTAATGAACACAGCCAAACCAAGCAAACCAAACACAATCGAAGGTACGGCCGCCAAATTGTTGATATTTATTTCTATGAAATCAATCAATTTGTTTTTAGGTGCAAACTCTTCTAGGTAAATGGCGGCTGCAACGGCCACTGGAAATGACAGCGACAAAGTGACCAATAAAGTATACAAAGAGCCTATTATGGCACCCTTGATTCCTGCCATTTCAGGTTCGCGTGAGTCGCCACTGGCAAAAAACGAGCCATTGAAGCCAGTGGTTATTTGGCCGTTGGACTCCAGTGATTCAATCCATGCCAGTTTTTTATTTTTGACCCGGCGATCAGATTCAGGCAGTGTGCGATCAATTGACCCCTTAACAATAGCATCCACATCGTCATCAGCCATGAATTGTACTTTAATCGTTTGTCCAATCAAGTTCGGATTATCAATCACCATATCGCGGAGTTGAAATTCTGCTCCCATGCTGGTTAAAGCATACAGTGTACGTTTGTCTTGACGGCTTTTGACATCAGGAAAACGATTCATCAGGGCTTCTCTGATAACCCATCTGAAATCTGCTGCCATGATCGCTGGCTTGGAGCTGTAGGCATCCAAGTCCAATTTTTCAGCATCTAATTGGACCGTCAACTCGATTTTTGTTTGCCAAAATGCAGGCCATGCTTTGTTAACAATATCAGTCAGCAATACCGCCAGGAAAAGGATGGCTACCGCGATTGAAAAAAACCCGGTAGATTTAAATATTCGTTCCTTTAAATGGCGTTTTTTCAGACTTCTTTTGATTGCATTTGTATTATTCATATTGTTCTCTGTATTTTCTGACCACATGCAATGCAATGACGTTTAACACCAAAGTGGTGACAAACAACATCAAGCCTAAGGCAAATGCCGCCAAAGTTTTGGCACTGTCAAACTCTTGGTCACCGGTCAACAAGGTAACAATTTGTACAGTGACTGTGGTGACCGCTTCCAATGGGTTCACGGTTAAATTGGCTGCAAGACCTGCTGCCATTACCACAATCATGGTTTCACCAATGGCCCTTGATGCGGCCAGTAAGACACCACCAACAATCCCAGGCAATGCGGCTGGAATCAATACTTTGATGATGGTTTCGGAATGGGTGGCACCTAAGCCCAATGAACCTTCTTTTAAACTTTGTGGGACTGCCGATAACACGTCATCAGACAATGAGGAAACAAATGGTATGATCATAATTCCCATCACCAAACCGGCAGCCAAGGCGCTTTCAGATGCCACTGACAAACCAATGGATTCACCCAGTCCACGAATCCATGGCGCAACAGTTAATGCAGCAAAAAAACCATAGACCACGGTAGGAATGCCGGCCAAGATCTCTAATATGGGTTTGGCCACTGAACGCACTGAATGACTGGCATATTCAGACAAATAAATGGCAGACATCAAGCCCAATGGCACTGAGACCAATAAAGCGATGAATGAAATCAGCATGGTTCCAATGAATAAAGGCACTGCGCCGAAGGCGGCAGATGAGCCTACTTGATCGGCTCGTATGGCTGTTTGGGGTGACCACTCAGTGCCCAACATAAAACTGAGCACAGGTACTTCACCAAAGAAACGTGTTGATTCGAACAGCACTGAAAAGACAATGCCGACAGTGGTCATGATGGCAATTGAAGCGGCCAACAACAACAACCCTTCGATTATTTTTTCAAAAACTTTACGGGCTGGTGTATCGGTATTGATTTTTCGCATGCCCCAAATGACAAACAAAACAGCAATCGATAACACAATGGTTGTATGGGTTCTTTTTGTGGTGGTTTCAATTTCATGGTATCGATGATAGACCTGCTGCTTTTCCGCACTCAGTGCGGCCACCTTATCAGCCGTGTCAGCACTTTTTATTTCATTCAAATATAAACCCAAATCATTGTCAGATGAATGCTCATAATGAGTCAGGTAGTTTGAAATTTCACTGTTAATATAGGGTTCTTCAATCAGTTGTAACAACAACATGACGATCAATGCAGGCAACAGCGAACACAAGGCAGCTACATAACCAAAATATTTCGGCAGGGTCAGGATTTTAGTCTTTTGTTGACGCTGCCGATAAGCCGTGGTTATTTTTTGCTTGGCCATAAAATAACTGAAGGCGGCAAAGACCAACAACAAAATAATTAATGCGCTGATTTTCATTGGACTGTCATCTCTCGATTTAAATCACATGAAGGTGAGTGGTGAGGTAAAAGGAACACAGCCATGATTGAATATGGCTGTGTTCAAGGGCTTTGATTATTGAAACGTAATCAATCACAACGCCAGGTTGTTCATTTGCATGGTATCAGTTTTAACTTCATTGAATTTGTCGACATCCAAAGGTATCAATCCTTTGTCTGTTAAATAGCCTGTTTCACCCATGGCTTTCTCACTAATGAATTCATTCAAAAATTCTTGCATGCCAGGAATTTCTGCAACGTGTGCTTTTTTCACATAAAAATACAGTGGTCTTGATACGGGGTATTCACCACTGGCAATGGTTGCAAACTCAGGCGCGGCCCCATCAATCAAGGCGCCTTTGACTAAATCCGCATTTTGATCCAAGAATGAAAAACCAAATATACCCAGTGCATCAGGGTTTTTTTGTAATTTTTGAATGATTAAATTGTCATTTTCACCTGCCTCAATATAAGCACCGTCTTCGCGAATGGTGTGACAAATTGATTTGTATTGTGCTTTATCCGAACTTTTGGTGGCTTTGATCCAAGGGAAATTTTTACAACCTGCTTCCATCGCCAATTCAACAAAAGCATCGCGAGTTCCTGAAGTGGGTGGTGGACCTAATACTTCAATTTTAACTGCTGGCAATTGGGCATTGACTTGGCTCCACAGGGTGTACGGGTTGGCAACCAATTCACCTTCATTAGATGTAGGCACCTCTTTGGCCAATGCCAAAAACAAATCCTTGCGAGTTAAGTTAAAGGTTTTGGCATGGATGTCATTGGCCACCACAATTCCATCATAGCCAATCAATACTTCTACAACATGGTTTACACCATTTTGATGACACATCGTCAGTTCAGATGCTTTGATTCTTCTTGATGCATTGCTGATATCAGGGGTGTCAATTCCGGTGCCTTTACAAAACAACTTCATGCCGCCACCTGTGCCAGTGGATTCAATTTTAGGTGTTTTGAATGATGTTGATTTGCCAAACCTTTCTGCCACAACAGTAGAAAAAGGATAGACAGTGGATGAACCCACCACGCTGATATAATCTCTGCCAGCTGCTTGGATTTGAGTGACGGTTAGCAGACTTGCCAATAGGCTTATTTTTTTCAATGCTTTCATATGATGTTTAATAAATGGTTTGGAATGGCTGGCATTTTAGGCAGCCAAGATGACAGTCATATGACGTGTATGTGACAATTGTGTGAAGCAACATGCCCCGACTAAATGTCCTTTAGCAGGACATTAATGAGGATGCACAGCACTCAGTAACTGATGAATGTTTGGTTTGGTTACTTACGCCATGAAGGGTTGTTTCAGCGCACAATCTTTGATCGATGTGCAGGAAAGATGACTTTGAAAGTGGTGCCTTGTCCTTGAGTACTTTCAACTTCAAATCGAGCGCCATGTTTGATACAAATGTGTTTAACGATTGCCAATCCCAGCCCAGTGCTTTGTTGGTTTTGGACTTTGGAGTTATCCACCCGGTAAAATCTTTCGGTTAAATGGGGAATGTGTTTGGCATCGATACCTGGGCCATTATCAATCACATAAAAATGAGCTTCTTCATTTTGTATAAACCATTTGATTTTTATGCGTGTACCATCCGGCGTGTGAATGGTGGCATTGTGAATTAAATTGAGGCAAATACTGGTGATTTCTGATGAATCGCCTTTAAGCCACAGGGCAGAATTGATTTCAGCTTCCATGATGTGTTTGCCAGAATTGGGACCGTTTTTGATGTCATTGAACAGGCCGTTGATTAATTCTGGCATAGGAATTTCATCGTTTTTGGATTGGATGGCTCGGTTGTGTTCAATTTTCGATAATTTCAACATGTCATCGATTATTTTTGCCATCCTTGTGGCTTGGTCCTTGGCTTGATCGATGGCCACTGACCAGTCTTCATTGACGTGATCTGAGCTTTGCATCATTTCCAAATAGCCGGAAATGACGGTTAAGGGTGTTCTGAGCTCATGTGAAGCATTGGCAACAAAGGCTTTTCGGGATTTTTGTAAGGCCTCTTGTGCGCTGATGTCCCAAGCAACCATCAAAAACCGATCTTTGTTGATTTGAATCAAACGCAGTTGAATGCTTTTGCTGTTGTCACTATTGAGGTTTAGTTTGATTTCCTGGTCTTCGATGCCTGTACTTAATAATTCAATGAAAGCAGGTTCTCTGATGATGTTATCAATTTTACCATTCATGTCAGCATCACTGATGTTCAGTATTTCTTGAGCCATAAGGTTCACCCACTGGATTTCAAAACGACTGTTCAGCAATAAGGTTGCAAATGGCAGGGCTTGGGCTGTGGTTACAAATTGTTGCAGCAGGTGTTTATTGCGGTTTTGAGCTTCCTTGATCCGATTTTTGTTGCTGATGACTTTACAGCTTATGGTTTCAAATATACCGTGGTAGGCAGGGAGGTTTTTTTTCGATGCACCACGCATATACCAATCATAAAAGCTTTTAAATTCACTGATTTTCCAAGCGAAATAAATCACTAACCACAACAGAAAGCTCCATGACCATAAGCCACTGACAGCACCAGTTATTGATGCCAAAATAATGAAGACAATAATGGCCAGTCTTTCTTGTTTCCACCCTGAATTCTGCATACCACTCAGTTTGATCGATTGATTGAAATGTCGCAATCATAGCTTAATGCCCCCCTGTTTTTGTTCAAATTTCTGAATTTTTTATCAGTAGTTGATTGGAACCAAGCAAAATGCAAGAAATGTCATGAAATTGTCATGCTTGTCATCTAACATTCGTATTTTTTTAAATATAGCTAAGTGAGTAATGTCATGAATAAGAAAATATGGGTAACTTCATTGTTGTTATCAATGGGTTCGACAGTGTGGGCAGATTCAACTCAAGATGAAATTGCATTGTTGAAAGAACAATTAAAAATGTTGACGCAAAAAATTGAACAGTTGGAAGAAAAAACCAATACCACCGAAGCCGAAATTAAAAAAGTGGCTGAAGTCAAAGCGGAGGAATCTTCAGAGTCTTGGTCTGACCGCATTACATTCTCTGGTGACATTCGTGATCGATTTGAATACATCGACGAGCGTGGTAAAGCCGTCAGAACAAGAAACAGGGTTCGCTTCAGATTAGGCGCTACCGCCACTGTCAATGATGATTTGAGTGTGGGCTTTAGGTTGGCTACTGGCAGCGAAGATCCTACTTCGACCAACCAAACATTGGATGGCGCCTTTTCTACTAAGGACATTCGTTTGGATTTGGCCTATTTCAATTATAAGCTGAACAGTGACCTGACTTTAACCGGTGGTAAAATGAAAAATCCATTTTATGTACCGGCCAAAACGCCTGTTTTTTGGGATGGAGATTTGAATCCTGAAGGTTTTGCTTTGTCATATGATAAGAATGGTTGGAACGGATCATTGGCTGGGTTTGATGTTGAAGAAAGAAGCGCTGCTGATGACACATTGTTGTTTGGTGGTCAATTAACCAAATCCTTGAAACTTGAAGGTGGATCAATAACAGCTGGAATGGGTTATTATGATTACCAAGATTTACAAGGGTCAACCCCATTGTTTGATGGAAAAGCTCGCGGTAACACCGTAGATGCCTCTGGAAAAATTGCCAATGACTTTAATATATTGGAAGGCTTGGTTGAATACAAAACCAAAGTGGCCACTCACCCGCTGACTTTATTTGCAAGTTATTATCAAAATACCGAAGCTGATGATCTCGACACTGGTTATGCCTTGGGCTTTGGATTGGGTAAAGTCAGTGACACAGGTTCTTGGAGTTTGGGTTATTCCTACATGGACATAGAAGCCGATGCGGTCTATGCCTTGTTCAATGATTCAGATTTTGCAGGCGGCGAAACCGATTCAAAAGGACACATTCTGAAAGCCGGCTATGGTTTGCGTAAAAACATGGCATTGGGTATGACATACATCAGTTCAGAACAAGACCAAAGCAAAGCCAGTCAAAATGATTACGACCGATTACAATTGGATTTGGCGATAAAATTCAAGTAATTGAGATTTACCAAAGTATTAAAAACCTCGATTGATTCGGGGTTTTTTTGTGTCTGGATGTAACCAAATCAATTTTTGACCGTTCCTTAAAAACAATAAATAAAAAAATTGAGGAGCGCCAGGAACTGTTATGTTGTTTAACACCCCCATCTTTTTTGTCTTTCTGATTGTATTTTTGTTGTTTTATGGCTTTGTGTTTTTGCGCCATAAACCCAGAATTTATTTTATCCTGGTGTCATCATTGGTGTTTTATGGCACCTGGAACTACCGATTCATTCCATTGTTGGTGGGTTCAGCAGTCATTGATTATTTCTTGGCCCAAGCCATCTACAACGCTTCTGATCAACGCCGCAAAAAACTGTTTCTGACCTTATCGGTGGTGATGAACCTCGGCATCTTGGCGCTGTTCAAATACGCTGATTTCGCCATCCAATCAGTGGCTGATTTTCTGACTGTTTTGGGTTACCAAGCCGACTTGGGTTCATTGTCCTGGGTGTTGCCGGTTGGCATTTCCTTCTATACCTTCCAAAGTCTGAGTTACACCATCGATGTGTACCGTGGCGACATGAAGGCCCGAAAAGGACTGGCTGAATTCACCACTGCCTTGGCGTTTTTCCCACAATTGGTTGCTGGTCCTATCTTGCGCGCTAAACACATCTTGCCACAATTTCACAAGCTACCTGTACCCACCTGGGACATGGTGCGCAACGGCTTCTTGTTGATCACGGTTGGTCTGTTCAAGAAAACCATTGCTGATTTGTTGGCCGGTCCTGCCGCTGCCGCTTTTGATGGCGGTGCCGTCAGTGTGTTGGAAACCTGGACTGGGGTGTTGGCCTTTGCTGGACAAATTTATGGCGATTTTTCTGGTTACAGTGACATGGCCATTGGTATTGCTCTATTGATTGGTTTCAAAATACCTTTGAATTTCAGGTTGCCCTATTTTGCCCTGTCACCAGTTGATTTTTGGAAGCGGTGGCACATTTCACTGTCAACTTGGTTAAGGGATTATTTATACATTTCTATCGGCGGTAAGAACAACCGAATCAGAAATGTCATGATCACCATGTTACTCGGTGGCTTGTGGCATGGCGCGGCCTGGACTTTTGTGACTTGGGGCGCCTTTCACGGCTTGATCATCATTGCCACCCACCAACTGTCACAAACCGCGGTATTTGCTGGTTTCGCCAACAGCCAACAGTGGTTCAACAAAATATTCAAATGGGCCATCACCTTTTATCTGGTGTTGCTTGGTTGGGTGTTGTTCCGCGCGACTGGGATGGACGCTGTGTGGCAAATCATCGGCCAGATGCACAGCATCGGTGATTTACCAACGGCCGGCTCTAAAGCACTGATCGTTTTTGGTATGACTGCTTTGGCCTTGGTGTTCATGCACATCATGGATTATTTCGTGCTCAACAAAACCCCACAATTGATGGCCAAGTGGTGGTTGTTCTGGCCCTTGCTAGTCATCATACAAGCCATTTGTTTACTTATCGGAGACCCAGGCAATGCCTTCATCTACTTCCAATTCTGACACCGTGAACCCAACAACCGAACGCCGAATTTATGGCAAAACCCTGCTGGTGATTCTGTTAGGAATGACAGCGGCATTGGGTTTGGTCAAAGCTTTCGCATACGCCAATGATGCCTCCAGCGAAACCATTTTAGGGCGGGTGTTAGAGGCCAAAGCCGCCTTGCCCCAAATCCTCCAAGAACCCGAAGAACTGGTGATGGTGTTTGGCTCATCGATGGTGCATGCTGGCTTTTCACCGCGTGAATTTGATCAGCACATGCGCGATGCAGGCATTGAAAACACCCAATCATTTAACTTTGGTTTTGGCGGCCTCAATCCCTTTTTCCAAGACATTTTTACTCGGCGCATCAGAGAAGCGTTTGAGGCCGAAAATCGACGCTTGAAATTGGCCGTGATTGAATTCAACCCATTCCAAACCACCATCACCCGCCACCAGGGTGCGCTGGCCTTGGAAGATTCATTCATCACCATGCTGGGCAGCGAAGCCGAGTTCCGCGAAATCCTGCTGGATGACCCCACCCGTGGTGTGCGTTTGTACAACATCAAGTACCTGCGTGACAGCATTTCAGCCGAAATGATTACCAATTTTTTCAGTCGTGGCTTTCAAGAACCACGCCAACGCAGTGAGCTGAAACGCGATCAAGCGATGGCTGAAAAGCTCGAAGCAGTGGGCGAAAAACTGAACACCGCTTTTGAACAAGACTACCCCGATTTTCAAGGTGCCCAATGGTCTTACCAGTGGCAAGGTGGCGGCACCATACCGGCCGAACGCAGTGCGGAAACCTTGGCCCTGTTCGATGAATACTATGCTTTGTCGATGGATCCGGCACGCCTGGACGACGATCGCTTGAACCGCATTCACACCGCTGACATCATCGAAATGCATTTCAGTGATGAATTGGTGGAAGCCTTTATCCGTTTGGTCAATCAATTCAAAACATTTTCAGACCATGTTGAAGTGGTGATGCTGCCACGCAATACCGACTGGATCATTTACACTGAAGGTGGTCAACAAAGACTGGATGCAGCCATCAAACGCATTGAACAGGGCACTGGACTCAAGATCAAAAACCACCAAGACCTGCCTGTAATGAAACCTCACATGTTTGCAGACACCACTCATTTAAACCGCTACCAAGGCGCCAGTACTTACACCCGCTACCTGGCTCAAGAATATCAATATTATTTAAGAAACTGATTCCCGCAGCGTGCTAAGATTGCTTGATATCAATCAGTTTTGGCATGTCATGAATCGAAGAAAACTCCTGAAAAAATCAATCTATTTGGGTCTGGCCGGGGCGGTGGCTGGATCAGGTGTTTGGCTGATGAATGGCAATGATGTCAGCCAACTGACCATTGAACAAGCCATCATTGATTTGCAAACTTTATATTTATTACCTATTGAGACTGAAGATGGTTGGAATATCAGTCAAATATATAACCATTTGGCACAAAGTATTGAATATTCAATGACTGGATATCCTGAACACAAATCAACTGAATTCAAAAACACCTTGGGGCAAGCTGCTTTTTCAGTGTTTTCATACCGTGGAAAAATGAGTCACGATTTATTGGAACCGATTCCTGGGGCGCCGGTTCTGCGTGCAGACAACAAATTGTTGGCTTTCAGCCGATTATTGAATGCATTGAATGACTTTAAAACGTTCAAAGGTCAATTAGAACCACATTTTGCCTATGGTGAATTAAATCACCAGCAATACACTTTGGCCCATGTGATGCATATCAATAACCATCTGGAACAATGGTTAAGCTGACTACAACAGGTATAAAATACTGTGCCTGATGCGCCGTGAAAGGATGTCTTTGGCGCCTTGATACATGGGCTCTAAATTGTCAGAATGAATGATTTTGCCGGCCAGATCGGTTTTGATGATTTGTTCTTGTTTTAAGATTGAAATAAACTGTCTGAACAGTGTTTTATCAAAAAAGTCCGGCGAGTTGAATTCGTACAGCAATGACAATTGGCTGGCCACTTGGTGACACAATGACTCCAGTTCATTGCTGGTTAAATTGCCTGACCCGCGTTTTTTCAACAACGCAATCACAATGAAAAATCGTTCATAGGTTTGCATCAAGGCATTGGCCAACACCCTGAGTTCAGCCGCTTGTAAAGAACCCCCTTTGTGGCGTTCTAAATTGCGACCCGCTGAAACCAACAGGTCCAAATCTTTTAAAAGTTTTAAGGTCTTGCGGCCATATTCAACGAACTCTTCGCGGGTCCACTTGAGGAACAACTCGTGTTTGATGAATGGATAAACGATGGCCATCATGCGCAACACTTCGCGTCGAGGTTGTTTCACATCATTGACAAAAAACATGGCAATGAATGAACTGGCAGCAAACAGGTGTAACACATTATTGCGGTAATAAGTCATCAACACACCCATGTCATCTTTAACCTGAATCACATCACCCAAACTGTGTGAAACCCTTTGGATAAAACCCAAAGTGATGCCTTTTTCTATGATTTCTTCAACAGATAATGTAGTCACCGTGGTTCTGCTCGAATAGGGTAAGTCGAGGATGATTTTTTTATAGAGTTTAATCTGTGCTTTTAGATTTGATTCTGATGCGGCTCGATTCGGTGTCGACAATAAAGTCACGGCCAATAAATTGATGGGGTTTACGTGTGAAGCTTCATTGATTTTGGTTAGGATTTGCGTGCCTGCATCAGACACCACGCTTTTGAACCATTTTGGTTTTTCTTTGACATCGAGTTTGATGTCGCGCCAATCTGGTTTGTGTTGGTCGAGGATGTCATCCAATTCGATGGGTTCTGAAAAGTTGACGGTTAAACGTCCATAGTCTTCTTTCAGTAATTTTAGGGTTTTAAACAATCCTCCAATGGATTCTTTCTTTTTGCCTTTGCCGCCCAGCTCATTTTTATAGGAGGCCCCTTCCATCAGTTTTTCATAATTCAGTGAAGAAGGTAAAAACACCAGCGGTTTACTTCTTTCATTCAAATAACTGCGCACTGTCATGGCCAACATACCGGCTTTGGGGTGTAACAATCGTCCGGTCCGTGAACGGGTGCCTTCGATGAAGTATTCAATCGAAACACCATGGGCAATCAATGAACTGAGGTATTCTGAAAATATGGTTGAATACAACACTGAATTGAAAGATCGACGCAAGAAGAAGGCGCCTGAACCCCTCAACAGCCGACCAACCAGTGGCAGGTTCAAATTGATGCCAGCTGCGATGTGAGGTGGCACAATCCCTTTCTCATACAATGAATAAGACAGGATCAAATAATCAATGTGACTGCGATGACATGGGGTGTAAATGATTTCCTTTTCAGTGGTTAAATTTCTGAATTCATCAAAAAAATTTAATTTGACTCCATCATATACTTTGGTCCAAAACCACCTAAAAATACCACTCATGAATTTAATCGAGGAATATGAGTAATCAGCCGCAATTTCACGGATGATTTTTTGTGCTTCTTTTTGTGCCTTTTCGATTGGTATTTTTTGCCGTTCAGCATAACTGGCAATTTCTTTTTGGACAATCGGTCGTTTAATGATGTTCTTGGCAATCGTTCGGCGATGAGACAAGTCTCTGCCAACCACGGCGGTCTTAACCCGGTTGTTATGTAAGCGCAGTACCCGAGACAGTTTGTGCGCTAATTTGGCAGGCCCTTGCTGATTGTCCAGTGATTCATTGATCAAAATGGGCTGGCTCAAGCGCACCAAGGTGTGTTTGCCATGAATAAGAAATGAAATGAATTTTCTGAAGCGTCCGGTGATGCCCCATTTTTCAGAAAAAATAACCTTAAAAATACCATGATCACGGTCAGGTGCCCGTCCTAAGAAAACGGCAATGGGTATCAGTTGAAGTTGTTTTTTGGGGTCTTTTTGAATTTGTTCAATGGCACCAGTCAGTTGATTTTCAAATTCTTTGTATTCAGTTTTTCGGTTCCAGAAACCAACTGTTTTCTCAGAAGCCAAAATACTCTTATTGAGGTTAAACTCTTGCTGGATTTCATATGGCTTGGGCAAATGGCCTCGTCTGATTTCCTCCCACAGGATACTCCTAGAAACAGTTGATTCTGTGGACAAGACATACACAAAGGGAATGTCAGGGTCAATTTCCAGGCTCTTAAGCTTGGTTGGGCTGAATTCAACCTTGACCCTAAGATACAGTAATTTGCTGAGTATTGACATGGGTTAATTCATTGCTTTGGTTTAACTTTGTGTAAAGCTGAAAAAGGGCCGATATCCGGCCCTTTTGTACAACAGTTGCGTGGTGAAATTATTTTTCACCAATCCAAACACCGTCTTTCTTAATCATATTCATCACTTGGCTCACTGACTCGCCAAACACTTCAAAAGTGACGACCATAGATGCTTTGTCACCTTCAACGTCGACCGTGTCAACTTCAACTGAATTCAACATGTCATCCATAGAGATTCCATAAGCGCCTAATACGTTTTTAACCCCACCAAAAGCAATTGAACCTTTGTCCAAAGCTTGGTCGAAGCTCATGTTTTGGACTTCATCCAAAGATTTCATGTCCAATTCTTTTGCGGTGTTAACCAAGGCAGAAATAGCGGCTTTGGTTTTGTCTTCACTTAAGATGTCATTTTCACCCATCCAATCCATCGCGGCGCCAACCACAGTTGCGGCTGAATCACGCTGAGCTTCTGGTAACATGGGGTTTTCTTTGATGCCTTGCAGGATTTGGTCTTTGCCCATCATCAACATCATTGGTAGCATGGCTCTGGCTTGTTCCAGTTGTGGTTCAACCATGGCATACAAAGTTTCTTCAGCGCCATCGGATGTCAACATGGTAACCGTTTGAGCAAATTGTGCTTTGTCTGCTTCAGAGAAATCACCTGTTTTGTTGTTTTCAAATTCCGTGACCAATTCGTTGTACTGTTCTTGGCTCAATGAATTTTTAATCAATGATTTCAGATCGTTTGATTTCATCGCCGCCACTGACGCCATAAAGGCACCATCTGGTGTGTTGATGTCCATTTTCGAAATCTCAGCTTCGGCAGAATTATCATCTCCACCACAAGCGACTAATCCCATCAGTAATACCAACAGCAGTGACCCTAATTTTAAATGTGCTTTCATTGTGTTCCTCTTCTAAATTTTGTATTGAATAGCCGTGTATTATCTCTTGATTATTGGTTTTCCACAAGTTTTTAACCTGTATTCAAGCGTCCACAAGGATGATGTTGGGCCAATATCACAGAATATAACGACTTAAGTCCTCATCTTCTGACAATTCGCCGACGGCTTGATTAACATGTTCTGCATCAATCACATAATCGCTGCCGGATTTATCCGCCGCTTCAAATGCCACTTCATCGAGGATTTTTTCTAACACGGTGTGTAATCTTCTGGCGCCAATGTTTTCGGTTTTTTCGTTCACCGAGGATGAGATTTCAGCGATGCGTTTGATGCCATCTTTGGTGAATATCAGTTTGACATTTTCTGTACCAATCAATGCACGGTATTGTTCGGTCAATGAATGCTCTGGTTCGGTCAAAATGCGTTCAAAGTCATCACTGGTCAATGCCCTTAATTCCACCCGGATGGGTAAGCGACCTTGTAATTCAGGTATCAAATCAGAGGGTTTGCTTAAATGAAAGGCGCCCGAGGCAATGAACAAAATATAGTCGGTTTTGATCGGGCCATACTTGGTGTTGACCACTGAGCCTTCAATCATTGGCAACAAATCACGTTGTACGCCTTCTCTTGAAACTTGGCCAGTTCCACCGATGCCACCACTTTTTGCTACTTTATCGATTTCATCGATAAACACGATGCCATTTTCTTCGGCTTGGGTCAGGGCTTGTTGTCTGATTTCATCTTCATTGATTAATTTTTGAGCTTCTTGTTCGGCCAATATAGGTAAGGCGGCTTGGATGGTCAGCTTTTTGGTTTGTTGTTTCTTTTTTCCTAAGTTTTCAAACATGCCTTGTAATTGATCGGTCATTTCCTCCATGCCTGGCGGTCCCATGATATCAACGCCTAAATTCATATTGACCTTGATTTCTATTTCTTTGTCATCAAGCTTACCCTCGCGCAAGCGAGTGAGGAATTTGGCTCGGGTGGCGCTGTCATCCACAGACTCGCCAGGAATGGGTGATTCTCTTTTGGGTAACAAATAATCCAAGACCCTTTGTTCGGCCGCATCTTCCGCTTTTTTCGTCACTTGTTTCATGGCCGCTTCACGAGTGCGTTTCATTGATGACTCGACCAAGTCACGGATGATGGATTCAACGTCTTTACCAACATAACCCACTTCGGTGAATTTAGTGGCTTCCACTTTGATGAATGGCGCATCTGCCAACACCGCCAAACGACGTGCGATTTCAGTTTTACCCACACCAGTTGGCCCAATCATGAGGATGTTTTTTGGGGTGATTTCTTTGGCCATGGCATCATCCAGTTGCATGCGGCGCCAGCGGTTACGCAAGGCGATGGCCACGGAACGTTTGGCATTGTGTTGGCCAATGATGTGTTTGTCTAATTCTTCAACAATTTCTCTGGGAGTCATGTTTGACATAATAATTCCTTTATAAATCCAATGTTTCGATGGATTGGTTTCGATTGGTGTAGATACAAATATCGGCTGCAATGTTCAAGGCTTCTTTGGCCAATTTTTCAGCCGGTAGTTGGGTGTTTTTAATCATCGCCAATGCGGCGGCTTGAGCGAATGGGCCGCCAGAGCCAATGGCAATCAAGCCATGTTCAGGTTCGATCACATCACCGTTACCGGAAATGATCAATGAAGTGGTTTTGTCGGCCACTGCCAACAAAGCTTCCAAGCG
This sequence comes from Marinicella litoralis, assembly GCF_002591915.1. Taxonomy (GTDB): domain Bacteria; phylum Pseudomonadota; class Gammaproteobacteria; order Xanthomonadales; family Marinicellaceae; genus Marinicella; species Marinicella litoralis. Next base: position 454,483 of record NZ_NIHB01000001.1, read on the forward strand.
ACCCAGGCGCCGATCTGTGCGCCATTCTTTGGCCATTTCGACGGCTGAACGAACCAAATGCCCTGAATGTTTTTCCAGCTTGGCTTCAAAGACTTCAAACAAGGTAAAGGCATCCGCTGTGGCACCAGCAAAGCCAGCCAAAACTTCATTGTGGTAAAGCCGGCGGACTTTTCTGGCATTGGATTTCATGACGGTGTTGCCTAGGGTCACTTGACCGTCACCGCCGATAACCACTTGTTTGTCATCACGATAACTGACAATGGTGGTGCCTCTGTAATTATGCATGGATTCTTTCATTTGCGCTTTGATTTAATAGTTAGGTTCCTAAGATGGGATTTAACTTTAGAAATTCAATTGTTTGTTGAGATTCTTTGTAGCAAAAAAAACACCCTGCCAGACGGTGGGTGTTTTTTACTGGCCAAATAAATGGCAGCGTGACCGTTCAGTGGTTGGTCATTAAAAGCCTCTTGATCTTCTTGAGTTTCTGAAACGACGATTTCTGGCACGACTCACAGCCTCTTGGTCTTTAATTTTGCCCCAATCATCCAATGAAAATGGACCGTTTTTGGCGTACACCAAACGAGCACGACAGAAATCTTTGTATTCCATCATCTCGTCTTCAACAGCATCCATGGTGCCATCAATCACGATACAATCGTCCACATAGCCGATTCCTGGGATGTGATCTGGGATCACGTCATTGTCATCAATGAAGTATTTGATGGTGGCGTTGATTTTTTCCTTGTTGCTGTCTTCGATCACCCAAGTGTTGTCTTCAACCATGCTTAACATCATTTGTAAACAACCCACTTGGTCAATCACATAGCCGTCATTGACGCTTTCACGAACTTCCGCGACCTTCTTTAAAGCTTCTTTGACATCAGCTGAATCAATGTTGGTGCCATGTTCTTCGATAAATTTATTAAAATGTGCTTTGACTTGATCATCAATATCAATTGAAACTGTTGCCATAGTTTTCCTCTGTCAGAATAAATGTAAACATTATAAACAGCCCATCAGATAAATCAATTGGCTGGGTTAAGTCGTTTATAATATCATTGCTTGGTTAAATGCGGACAATAAATATCAAAAATATACGTCACACATATATACATCACGTTTTAGCAGCACTTTTGTTACTGAGTTTTGTTGTATTATCGAAAAACCAACCAACAAAACTGTTGAATCTCGCTGAGCAGCAACAACAAAAACTGGTAGAGAAGTTTGGTTTACTGGAAAACCAAAAGTGGTTGAAACGATGTGACCAATTGATGACAACCTTGTCACTCTCCGAGTTTAACCAGTGTTTCATTATTGATGCGGATTTCGCCAATGCCTATTCTTTGGCGAATGGAGTTTTGATTTTGACCAAGGGCCTGATGCAGAATATCAAGAACGATGATCAGTTGGCTCATATCATGTCGCATGAACACGCGCATTTGGTGCTAAATCACCATCATCAAGCGATGCAAATGGTAAATAACCCACCCACATTTTTTACCAAATCACGGCTAAAAAAGTTCTATCGTCAGTTGGAATCAGCAGCCGATCAAGCAGCCACTGAACGGATGCTTGAACTCAAGCGCGACCCCTTACAAATCCATCATTACCTGTTGCGCATTGAAAAAAACAGCAAGGAGGACAGCAGTGACCACCAGAAAATCAAAGATCGCATACAGCGTAACGACTTGCCTGATGAAGTGCTTGAGACGTTTTGGCTGAGTCAATAAAGCACTGTGTCCGCCGTCTTGTAGTGGTTGAAAAAATTCAGCAAACATTTCTCATATCATTAAAGTACATCAACAACAAAATCAGCTCACTGAGTACTTCGACGGGCATACAATATTAAGTTTGAGGGTGTAGCAAGTTTATCGCAAATTGATGACTATTCACACGAGCCAGGTGGCAGGTATTTATTTATAATGAGCTTATGAAGTTAAACAGCAGAACATTTTTATTGATTGTCTTGGTTGCATTGGGCTTGTTTGCTTTGGTGATGGTTTTGATTTTGGCCGAAAAGTTGTTAACCATTTGGCAACACTTACAAGATGCACCGCTTTGGGTCACCGTGATGTATGCGGTGGTTATTTTGTTGGTGGCATTGATACCGCTGTGGTTGTTTTTAAAATTGACGCGACCCAAAGTTAAAACCGAAGCATCGGTCAAGGTGATTGATGAAGGCTCTTTACAACAGGCCATCCACAAAGAACAAAAGCGTGGCGTAGATACCCAAGCCGCTGATGCTGAAATGCTGGAATTACAAAACCGACGTGCCGGCGGCCGGTTTCACATCAGTCTTTTTGGTGGCGCATCGACCGGTAAATCCAGTTTAATTGATGTGCTGATTCCAGCGGCTGAAGTTGCTATGGATGTCATCAAAGGCACCACCATAGATGCCCATCACCACAGTTACAAACAACTGGTGATTACTGATTTACCTGGTTTTGATGCGGTTGATCAAGCGGAGTTGGAAACCCTGGCTTTGGAAGAAAGTCAAAGGGCCCATGTGGTGGTGTTTTTGCTGAATGCCGATATTTCCCGCAGTGAAATGATTTTGTTTGAAAAGCTCAACCAATGGCATAAGCCCATGGTGGTTGCGTTGAACAAAGTAGATGTGTATTCTGCTGAACAACTGACGAAACTGACTGCTGCCATTGAAGCCAAAATTCAACAACAATTTCCAGTGGTGATGATTAACACCGGTGGTTTTAAATCAGTGACTGTGGTACATCCAGATGGCAGTGAAGAACACAAACAGCAAGCAATCCCAGTCAACATAAAACCTTTGTTGGATGCGATTGAAACGGTGGTACAAGATAACCCCGAAGCCCTGCATCGTTTCCGAGATGCCGGTATTTTGATGTTGGCAGAGGAAAAGTTGCACCAAGCCAGCCAAAAACACAATCAGCAATTGGCCGCAGAAACCATTGATCGACATACCAAGCGAGCCATCGTTGGCGCCTTGGCATCGGTGGCTCCGGGGTCCGATTTGGTGATACAAGGCACCATTGGCACTCAATTGGTTCGTGAGTTGTGCCAATTGTATGATGTGCAAGTGAATCAATTACAAGTAGATGAGGTGTTGAAGTCAGCCGGTGGTAAATTGCGCACCTCAACTTCATTGGTACTGGCGGTGGCTGGTAATGCCTTAAAAGCATTTCCAGGGGTGGGAACAGCGGCCGGGGGCATCATGCATGCGGTGGCTTATGGCATGATTTTCAATTCATTGGGTAAGGCCGTGATGACATCGGTCAGTACCCAAGGTCGGTTAGATACCGAACAAACCAAACAAACATTTGAGGAGAACCTACTTGGCTCATCTAAAGAATTGGCGAAAGATTTGGCGAAAATGGCGCTCACCATCAGCCGCAACAAAAACCAATAAGACCACAGCAGACAAGCACAAAGCTAAGGCTGAAAAGCTTGATGAAACCCCTGTGCCGACTGCCAATGAACAAGCCTTGGGCAGTTTGCGACAGTTGTTGTCCGATCCCAAAATTCCGGCAGCGGTCAGAAATCAATTAAAGGAAGAATACCAGAACATCCAGCTCTTGATTGATAAGTTGGAAAATGAACAAATTCATATCGTGGCATTCGGCAAGGTCAGTACCGGCAAGTCATCATTGCTCAACGCCATCAGTGGACAAGCACATTTTACCGTCAGTCCATTGCACGGCGAAACCAAACACAGCAGTCACTTGGATTGGCCCAGTTATGAACAGCAAGCCGTGGTGTTGATTGACACCCCGGGTACCGATGAATTTGACGGTGAAGCGCGTGAAATCATGGCGCAACAAGCGGCCAAACAAGCCGATGTTATCTTGTTCGTATTGGATGGCGACATCAGCGAATCACAGAAACAACAACTGGCCATCATTGCTCAGCCGAACAAACCGATAGTCATCGTTTTGAACAAGGCCGACCTTTATACCCATGATGAAATAGAACGCATCAAGGCATCCATCGCCAACAAAACCCAAGGCATCAACAGCCGCATCGTGGCAGTTTCTGCGGACCCAAGACCCAGGACGTTGATCATCCAATTGCCAGATGGCAGCCAGCAAGAAAAAATTGAAACCCCAGCTGCACACATTGATGAACTCAAACAGCTGATTTGGGACATGTTGGAAACTGAAGGCAAAACCATCACCGCTTTGAATGCCAGTTTGTTTGCTGGAGAAGTGTCGGAAAATGTAGCGAAAAAAGTCATTGAAGTGCGTAAATCCGCAGGTCAAAAAATCATCAGAACCTATTGTATGGCCAAAGGCATTGGTGTGGCATTCAATCCGATTCCAGTGGCAGATTTATTGTTTGCTGCTGGCTTGGATGTGGCCATGATCAGACAATTGTCCAAACTGTATGGACTGTCATTGGGTAAAGTGGAAGCGACCAAGTTGACCACCACCATCATGGCTCAATTGGCGGTGTTGATGGGTGCAGTTTGGGGCGTTAACCTGTTGTCATCAGCGATGAAAACAGTCAGTGCAGGCTTATCGACCACCATCACTGCCACAGCCCAAGGGTCCTTGGCCTATTACGCCACCTACTTGGTAGGGCAGATTGCTGAGTATTATTTTGTTCAAGGGAATTCATGGGGTAAAGAGGGCCCAAAAACAGTGGCGAAAAACATCGTAAAAAACCTGGATCGTAATTCCATCTTACTGGAGGCTCGGGAGCAAATTCTAAAAACCTTGAATAAAAAAAACGACTGAAATGATGTGCCTGTGCTGGTCTATAACAAAGATTTAAGCCATTGATTCATTCTGAATTTGGATTTGAAGTTTTTACTGCAGAGATAAAAGCCACCCAAGAAATGACCGCCTTCCTCTTTGACCCATAACAATTCAGCAAACACCTTGATGTGTTGTGCATCACAGTGGTCAAGGTTTAAAAGCAAAGTCAATTCATGAATTTCATTCAACGCCCTGTTTTGCAACATCAATAATTGCATGCCAAATTCATTGAAATTCAGTACATGACCAATCAATTCATTGGAGCACGAGTCAACCACATTGACCTTATTATCAGGCCTCAGACGAACCGGTCGGTCCCAATGTTTAAGGTTATTAAAAACCTGCCTTTCAATCGTTTCTTGGTTCATTTTATCAACTCAGTGTATACAATTATCATAATACGAAAACCCGGTTTTATAGGATCTGAGTTGTTAACAATTGTGATAAACAGCCAAATCAGCAGGAAAAATCTGGTTTTAATGTTCTGAAAAGTAAAAAAGGTGAAAAATTATCAATAAAATAACAGAAACACCGGTGGACAAAGGCCACAGTCCAACGATTTCAGTTGGCCATGGGTCTGAATAACGGGTTTGCGAAAGCTGGAGAAGTGAAAGACATCCTTGTCTTTGATGGCTTGTTTATTTAATCGGTTGATAAATATAAGTCAAAATTTCAGTCTCTGGAACGGTTTCTGGGTCATTGGCGTAGACTTCCCATGGGTTACCATTGCGCTGTAGTTCATTTTCAGCGATGTAAGCATCCAGTAAAGCGTATGAGGCTTCGCCTTGGTCATACGAGCCTTTTTGGATGTATTTAACCGCTTTACCGGCATAGGTTTGGCCCAGTTGAATTTCACCGGTTTCACCTTCAATGCTGGTCAGGTCAACTGGGATGGCTGCATCAAATTCCCACACGCTGTTTTCCCAACTGCGGGTAATGGCCAGTGGCATGCCACCGAAATTGATGTCGTTGGCAGCCATGAATGCAGTGATTTTTCCGTAAGCTTCGCCAATCACACCACTCAAATCATCATTGGTGTTGCCTGAGGCAGTGATGTACAAGACATTTTGTGATGACACATTTTCAATGCTGAAGCCGGAAAAATCATAAACCGGTTTTGCCTCAACCAAGGTTTTTAAGTTTTGCAAACCCAATTCATACTGCGGGCCTAACATGCCATCCATCATCATGCCAAAATAACGTCCGAGGATGTCGCCTTTAAAATCAGCGTCAAAAATCCACGAAACTTCTGTTGAATCTCCCATTGCTTTGATTTGATAGGTGGCCCATGCGGGATCATCTCCTTGTCCATCAAAATACAATTCAGCTTTAATTCTTTCATAAGGTACTGATTCAATGATGGTTTGGTGACCCGAACCCACTTCTTTGTTACCAGACCATGACATTTTAGAACCAACCCCTTTCTCAGGTCCTTCATACTGGTAGCTTGCATCGGGGTCTAGCTTGGCCCAGGGAGACCATTGGTTGAAAGTGTGCATGGAGTTGACGGTTTTAAAAACCATTTTTGCCGGCCGGTCAATGGTGATGCTGCGCGAAACTTGCACTTTATCTTCTAAAAAGAAAAAGCCATAAGCATAGAAAGCGATGACTAAAAATAACAATGCGAAAAACAAATACTTGAAAACTCTCATGATGAATACCCTATGTTTTAACTGGGTTAAATGATAGCATATATGCCATGAAAAACCTTTTGAGTTATGCGGAAATTTACCTGCTAGAAAGTTTGTTGATCAGCCTGCTTTTGGGCGTATTTTTGTGTGCATTATTGGTTTGGTTTTTATGGGCCAAAGCCAAGAATCAATGGCAATCCCTGACGGCCGAAAAGCACCGGGCAGAAATTCAGTTGCATCAACAGCAATCGCAACAGCTACAAGCAGAACTTGAGAAAGTTTCTCAAGAAAACGAACAACAAGAACGAGAATTGTTGCGGCTGAACAAACTGACCGTCAAAATTTCAGAGCAGTATAAATACAGCCAAGAAAAAGCACAGCTGGCTGATGAGCGACAATTGGCACTATCAGAAGCAGAAAAACAATTGACTCAATTGAAATCTGAAGTCGAACATCAATCAGCGCGCTTCAAAGAACAAACGGAATTCATTAAAAACTCTCAGGCAACCTTGTCCGACCATTTCAACACTTTGGGGCAGAAAATTCTGGAAGAAAAATCCGCCAAATTTACCGACCGCAACAAAGAACAAATGAACCAGGTGGTCAGCCCTTTACAAAAACAATTACAGGAATTTCAGCTACTGATTAATCGCAATGCCACCGAAGGTTTGGCCCAACAAAAATCGATGAAGTCAGAGATTGAGCGCATCTACCAGCTCAATCAGGAATTAAGTAAAAAAGCCACAGATTTGACCAAAGCGTTGACCTCAGAAAGCAAAACCCAAGGCAATTGGGGTGAATTGATCTTACATCGATTGCTTGAAGTGGCCGGCTTGGAAAAAGGCCGTGAATTTGAAACCGAAATTTCTTTCACCAATGAAGACAACAAGCGCTACCGTCCTGATGTATTGATTCATTTACCACAACAAAAAACCATGGTGGTTGATGCCAAGGTGTCATTGACGGCCTTTGAGCGCTATGTCAATGCAGCAACCGATGCCGAACGACAAAACCAATTGAAATTGCATGTGCAATCGATGCAACAACACATCAAAACCTTGTCAGAAAAAGCCTATCAGAAGATTGAACAAATTGATTCATTGGATTTTGTGATGATGTTTGTGCCCGTTGAGTCGGCTTTTTTAGAAGCGGTTAACTCACAACCTAATTTGATTGAAGAGGCCTATAAAAAGAACGTCTTGATTTTATCCGCCAGTAATTTATTGGCCACTTTACGCACGGTGATGGTGCTGTGGCAAAACGAAAATCAAAACAAGAATGCCCAATTGATTGCTGACAAAGCCGGCAAAATGTACGACAAGTTTGTCAGTTTTGTTGATGATTTGAACCAAATCAAACTGCGTTTAGATCAAGCCGACAGTGCTTGGTACGATGCAGAAAACAAACTCAAAACAGGCCGCGGTAACCTCATCAGACAGGCGGACAATTTAAAACAATTGGGCGCACGCAACAGCAAACAATTACCCTCCGACTGACCTTTTTTCAATCGTGGTCAACCTGCCAAGCTCTGTTATTGACCATGTGGCACCGGTGCTTTGTTTTCACTTTTTCGTTGATAGCCTTTGATGTTGATGAATCGATACTTCATGCGCTCTAACAAGGCGTACAAGGCGGGAATCAATATCAAGGTAATGACCGTGGCGAATAAAATTCCAAAAGCCAGGGACACCGCCATCGGGATGATGACTTTGGCCTGTAAGGATTGTTCGAACATGATCGGTAACAAACCAAAGAATGTAGTCAAAGAGGTCAATAAAATGGCCCTGAACCGTTTGCTGCCGGCGTGTTTAACCGCGGTAATGATGTCTACGCCATGGCTGCGTTCTTTGTTGATGTAATCAACCATCACCAGCGAATCATTGACCACCACCCCAGTGAGTGCAATCACCCCAAAGATTGACATCATGCTGAAGGTCATGCCCAGCAACAAATGCCCAACGATGGCACCAGTAATTCCAAAGGGGATCACCATCATGATGATAATGGGTTGTAAATAGGACTTCAGAGGAATTGCCAATAAAACATAGATCAACATGATGGCAGACAACATGCCGATGGCCAGGTTATTGATCAAGTCAGTCATCTCCTTGCTGGTGCCGTCCAGATCGAATTTCACATCGGGGTATTCAGGCACTATGGGGCCACCATTGCTTGGCATGATTTGACCCACAATGGCTTGAGGGTCGGCAATCGATTTATCAACCGCTGCGGTGATTCGGGCGGCCCGTTTGCGATTAACCCGTTCAATCGAATTGGCCGCTTTACCCAAGGTAACTTCAGCCACGGTATTCAAAGGCAATTCATCGCCCTGCTGAGTGCGGATGCGCAAATCATCCAGTGATTTCAATGACTCCCTGGTTTCGCGGTCATAACGCAACATCACCTTGATTTCATCATTGCCTCTTTGCAGGCGTTGAATTTCTTCGCCGTAATAAGCTTGCCTGATTTGTCTTCCAATGTCGCTTTGACTGAGGCCCAAGCTGCGCCCGACCGGCTTGATGGAAAATTCAATTTCATCCTTGCCGGCTTCCAATGAATTTCTGACATCAGAGACGCCTTCAAACTCAGCGATTTTTCCCGCCAGTATTTCTGCCGCCAACCTGAGCTCTTCGGTGTCATTGCCCACCAGTTTTAGGCTCACATCAGGACCTTGGCCAGGGCCGGTCAATGACATGGTGCCGATGTGCGTGGCGCCAGGAATGTCGCCAATGTATTCTGTCCAGCGCCGCAACATTTCTTTGCCATCAATGACTGAGTGTTCATCCTTGACCAATTCAACGATCACTTTGCCTGATATTTGAGAATCAATGAAAGACAATCTGTGGGTAAACACAGCGCCGCTTTCTTTGCCCACTTCCTGACTGATGTCTCGGTCTAATTTAACCAAAGAATTTTCAATGTGATCAAGCACTTCCATGGTTTTGTCCTGAGGTGTTCCTTGGGCCATGGCAAAATCTGCTTGCACAAAATCCGCCACAAAATCCGGCATCATCACGAAACGAACCAAGCCATTACTGATTAAACCGATGCTTAAAACAAAGACCGCAACAAAGGCAGTTAAAGTCAAGCCTGGACGATTAATGGCTTTGCCGATAATGGGTTTGTAATGGTGCTTGATGACGTATTCCAAACCGTGGTTGACCTTGCGTTGTAGCCGCAACAAGGGTCCGGGATTTTGGGTGCCAATGTCATCGGATTTCATGTGTGCCAAATGTGCTGGCAAGATTAATTTTGATTCCACCAAGGAAAACAACAAACACAAAATCACCACCCAACCAATGGCTTCAAAAAAGGAACCAAATAAAGTGCCAACGAACAGCATCGGGGCAAAGGCCGCTATGGTGGTTAACACCCCAAAGGTGGCAGGTGTGGCCACTTTTTGCGCTCCGACCACTACATTTTTTAAGGAATGTCCATTGTGTTGGATTTCGGAGTAGGCGCTTTCACCAATAACAATGGCGTCATCAACCACAATACCCAACACCAATATAAAACCAAACATGCTGAGCATGTTGATGCTGACCCCAGTCAACGGCAGGAACATGAAGGCACCCAGGAAAGCGACGGGTAAACCGAGCATCACCCAAAAGGCCACTTTGAGGCGCAAAAATAAAGTCAAGGTCAATAACACCAACACGGCACCTTGCAGCATGTTGCGTTCCATCATGTCCAGTCGGCCCCGTACATAATGCGAAGTGTCTGACCATGTGGCCACTGACATATTGGCTGGCATTTTGTCTTGAATTTGTGAGACGTAGGCATTGACCTGATCGGAAATAATCAACACCGATTCATTTTCCACCGCATTCACTCGAATACTGATCGCTGGTTTACCATCAAAAGTGCCAATGTCAGCGGTTTCAACAAAGCCGTCCTTGATGGTGGCGATGTCAGACAGTTTTAACCTTGAGCCATCTGGATTGGTCCTGATCACAGTTGCTGCAAACTCCTTGCCAGTATAAGATTGGCCCACAGAACGCAGCAACACATCACCGCGATCGGTTTTGATGGAACCACCAGGTAAATCAATGGAAGCGGCTCGCAATGCGCGTGAAATTTCATCAAAGGTCAATTGGTACTGTCGCAGGGTGTTCTCAGTGATTTCAATGGCAATTTCATAATCTCGGCTGCCGACCAAAGTCGCCATGGACACGTCGGGTAAGTCTATGATGTCATCGCGCACATCGCGGGTGGCTTGCAGTAAATCAGATTCTGGCACATTGCCATAGACCGACAGAAACAACACAGGTTGTTGGATCACGATTTCACTGATGATGGGTTTTTCAGATTGTTCGGGAAATGAATTGATGCCATCGACGCGATTTTTAATTTCTGCCATGACGTTTTTGACGTCGTAATTGCTGCCGATTTCTAGGTTGGCTCGGGCAAACCCTTCGTTGGCCAAACAGGTGGTTTTATCAATGCCTTCAAGCCCAGTGACGGCGTCTTCAATCTTGACACAAATGCCTTTTTCAACCTCATCAGGCGCAGCACCCGGGTAGGCCATGGTGATCTGAACTTGATTGATGGAGGTGGCAGGGAACATTTCTTTTTTCAGCGTCCAGGCTGAATACAAACCTCCAATGATTAAACAAACCATCAGCAAGTTGGATGCCACAGAGTTGCTGGCGAACCAGTAGATAATGCCTTGGTCCCATTGTTTTTTCATGGGCTTGCCTCAGAGGCTGAATCGTTGCTATCAACAGTGGCGTCATTTTTCCTTAATTTCATGCCAACTTCTGGAGCCTGAATGGGGGTGGTGATGATTTGATCGTTGGCCGTTAAGCCATCATCTACATAAAAATACTCATTGGTTTTGTGTACCACATGGACTGATTTTATGGCCAATGTGCCATCGGTTTGATACACAGAAAGTTGGTCGTTGGGCATCATCCAAGCGGTGGGTACGGCATAGACTTGGTCATAGGTTTGGCCAGTAATTTTTGCTTGTAAAAAGCTGTTGAATAACATCCCTTGGGCAAAAGGCTCAGGGACCTCGGCCACGGCATAAGTCATCAATGTTCGACTGTCTTTGCTGGATTCCAATCGCTTGATATGACCATTGATAGGTTTAGGCTGCTGATCACTGGTAAACACAACCTGTAATGGCTTGTCGTTCAATGTTTGTTCGGCGAGGTTCAGCTTGATTAAATTGTCATTGGTTAAGGGCAATCTAACCTCTGCAACTGCCGTACCGGCCAAGGTTGCCAATTGACCTGACATACCGATGAATTGTCCCAGATCAACCGATTTACTGATAACCGTACCATCAAAGGGGGCTTTGATTTCGGTTTTTTCTAAATCCCGCTTGGCTTTCATTAAATCAGCTTTGGCGGCTTTTAAGTTGGCTTTGGCGCCATCCAATTGTGGGATGTTGAGTAACAAGGCACTGGGCTGACCTTTTTTGCCAAAAGATTGCCAGTCTTTTTTGGCCTGATCCGACTTGGCTTGTTCCAAATCCAATTGGGCTTGGGCGCTGGCGACATTGGCATCAGCTCGAGCCACGGCGACTCGGTAATCGGCTGGATCTAAGGTTATCAACACATCACCGGAGTTAAAAAATCCGCCTACAGTGAACGATGGGCTTAAGGACAAGACCTTGCCACTGACTTCTGAGGCCAGGGTAATTTGACGCTTGGCTTGTAAAGTCCCTTGAGACTCCACTTGGATGGTTAATGAGCTGGGCTTTAGGGTTGCGGTTTCTACCAAAAAGCCTTTGGGTTTTTCAGGTATTTTGGCGGGTTCTGTTTTCATCGACGACATGAATTGCCAAGCGAAAATCACCAAAAGTACAATGATAATAACGGGCAAGACTCGTTTGATGAACGAGTTTTTGTGGTTTTGGTGACTGATCTTTTCCATGGCTTTTATCCAACGTTTCTCTGGTTTACTACGCAATCAACAGCTCCCCAACTGCTGTACATTTTCGGTGATTTTATGTGGGTTATTTTAAACGATTACCAGCCATGGTGATATAGACCATCTGGCATAAATCTGATTCAACTTCAATGCCTGCAATCGGCATCAGCCCAAATCCTCGTTTACCTGAAAGCGTTGATGGTGTTTTTCAGGTCAATACAGGCTTGTTCGGCTTTCGCTGCGTAATTTTCTGGCTTATCACCAGCATAGATGATGCCGCGTGATGAGGAAATGATCAGGCCTTTGCCATCCGTTCTGAGACCGGCTTTTAAGGTGGCTTCGACATCACCGCCTTGCGCGCCAATACCAGGAATCAGTAAGGGCATGTCACCTACCAATTGTCTGATGGTTGCCAGTTCATTGGGATAAGTGGCACCAACCACCAGCAGTAAGTTGTGGTTGTGGTTCCAGTCTTGGCTGGCTTTTTTGGCCACCGTTTGGAACAAGGTGTCGCCATTGGCTAAGGTTAAATTTTGTAGCTCACCTGAACCAGCGTTGGAGGTTTTGCACAGCACCACCACGCCTTTGTCTTTGAATTTGGAATAGGGTTCAATGGTGTCGCCACCCATGTATGGATTGACGGTGACGGCATCGGCCTGATATCGCTGGAAGGCTTCGGCGGCATATTGGTCTGCGGTGCTGCCGATGTCCCCGCGTTTGGCATCCAAGATGACCGGAACTGTCGGGTGGTTTTGCTGGATGTATTGAATGATCTGAGTGAGCTCTGTTTCTGCTTTCAAGGCGGCAAAATAGGCAATTTGAGGTTTGAAGGCACAGACATGTGCGGCTGTTGCATCGACGATGGCGGTTAACCAAGGCAATAAATCAACGCCCAGTTCACTCAATTTTTCAGCATTGGGGTCAAGGCCAACACAGACCAAAGATTGATTTTTATCTTGCGCGTGTTCTAATTGTTGAATAAACATGGTCTTGAAAATAGACAGAAAGCGTCTATTTTAGGAGAGTGACCTCAGAATGGGAACTTTAATTTAGTTAAACAATCAGAAACACTATGAAAAAAATCAGCTTCATCATCATGTTTTTTGTGGCGGCCACTGTTCAGGCCACTTTGCCAGCAGCCGTGAGTGGTCAACCCGTGCCTTCTTTGGCACCTATCTTGGAGCGGGTGACTCCGGCGGTGGTCAACATCAACACCAAATCGGTGCAATATGTGCGTTCCCGCAACAGTGAGTTTTACAGTTGGTTTTATGGACTGCCCAATACCCCCAGAGAACGGGTGACTCAATCATTGGGGTCAGGGGTGATCGTGGATGCAGTGAAAGGCTTGATCTTGACCAACCACCATGTGGTCAATGACGCCGATGACATATCAGTGGTGTTGCATGATGGGCGTACTTACAATGCCAGATTGATTGGTTCAGATGACGGCACCGATGTGGCTGTGATACAGATTGATGCAGACAATTTAACGGCTTTGCCATTGGCTGATTCGAAACAGTTGCGGGTGGGTGATTTTGTGGTGGCAGTGGGTAATCCATTTGGTTTGGGTCAAACCGTGACCTCAGGAATCGTCAGCGCTTTGGGCCGCACCAGTTTAAGCGGACTGGGTTTTCAAAATTTTATACAAACCGATGCTTCAATCAATCCAGGTAACTCTGGTGGAGCCTTGATTGACCTCAATGGTTCTTTGGTGGGTATCAACACCGCGATATTCTCGCCTTCAGGTGGCAATGTTGGCATTGGTTTTGCCATTCCATCTTCCTTGGCCGAACGCATGATGCGCCAATTGGTGGAGTTTGGCACCGTACGCCGTGGTTCTTTAGGTATGGGTGTACAAGACATCACTGAACGCTTGGCTCGGGCTTTCGATGTGGGTCAAAAACAAGGGGTTTTGGTGACCTCGGTTGATCCAGACTCTCCGGCCGATCGTGCCGGTTTACAAGCTGGTGATATCATCACCCAGTTAAACGGTGATCGCATCACCAGCCAAAAACAGTTTCAAAATTACGAAGGCCTGATTGAATTGGACAGCCATGTGATCATTGATTACATGCGCAATGACAAGCAACGTCAAGTCCAAACCCTGATCACCGAAGCCGATCGCAATGAAATGAAAGGCAAGGAACTACATCCACTGCTTAAAGGTGTCTTGTTGAGTAATTTGCCGGTGCAATACAAAGATCGTTTTCAAGGTGTTTTGATCGAAGAAATTGAGCGTGGCTCAAAGCCATGGAAATTGGGTCTGCGAGCGGGTGATTTGATCACCTCGGTCAATAAAACAGAAATCAACAGTCTCAAGCAGTTGACCCAAAATGTTGAACGATCCCGCAAGACACCGTTGTTAAACATTTACCGCAACGGCCGCAATTATTTGTTGTTGCTGGAAGAGTAAAGTAATAGAGTAAACAACATGAAAGAAGAATTGAAAAAACAACTCAAAGAAAAACTCGACCCAGTCAGTTACGAAGTCATCGTCAACAAAGGCACCGAACGACCACATTCCGGTGAATACAACCTCAACCTCAAAGATGGTATCTACAGTTGTAAGGCCTGTGGTGAAGCTTTGTTCGAAAGCGGTTCAAAATTTGATGCCGGTTGCGGATGGCCCAGTTTTGATCAAGAAATTGCTGAAGGTAAAATCAAAGAAGTGTTCGATGATTCCCATGGCATGCGACGGGTTGAGGTGGTTTGCGCCAATTGTGATGGTCACTTGGGTCATCTGTTCAATGATGGTCCGACTGAAACTGGTTTGCGTTATTGTGTGAACTCAGTGTCGGTGGATTTTGAGGAAGCTTGATTTTTATGGGTTCAATCATTGGCCTGAACAATAAGATATAATGATTAGCACATTCATTGTTTTTATTGTGCGAGGGTCTAACAGAAAATGAAAATATTTTATCAAGTCATCACTGTCATTTTGATGTTGTTGGCTGTTTCTTCGGGCATCAGCAAAATCATGTTGATGGAACAAGACGTGATGTTCTTTGCACCCTACGGCTTCAGCAATGCTTTGCTGATGATTTTTGGTGTCGCACAAGTCATTGGTGGTTTGTTATTGATGCCATTCAAAACCAGGGTGTTGGGGGCGATCATTGTGGCCATTACTTTTGTTATTTCCCTGGTGATGCTCCTTATGGCGAAAAGTATGCTGTTTGCAGCGGTCACCCTGGTCTCGCTGTTGTTATTGGGCATGGTGGTTAAAGAACGCTTGAGTGCATCCAGTTAGTCCAATACACACAGATGGCATCAGTTTAGATCAAAATTAACTTGCTGTATCCGCATGATTCACACAGTGGTGCAATATGTGTTTGCAAAGCATGACTGCAGACTGGCTTTAACACTTTAACAGGGGTTTAAATCTTCCAGTAAGTAACCAAAATGATTTTTCTGCGTTTAATCAGTGAACTGAAGCCAATCTTTATTGAGATATCGTATGACATTTAATTACATCAAAACACGCCTTTTTTGCTTGTCATCCAAGCGCGTCATTAAGCACCCATGTAATAAGAACAATCAACGTCAAAAAAGTCGTGCAAGTAAATTGATACTTCTGATGCTGTGGATTTCCAGTACCAGTTTGTGGGCTGAAAAATCGACTTGTATTGAGGCACTAAAATTTTATGATACAGCCACATTCGTACAACAAATCGATTGCTTGCGCCAAGCAGCAAAAATTCCTGGATTGTCATTTGCGGTAGTAAAGGATCAAGAGGTTTTGATTGCGGCGGGTTTGGGATACGCCCATAAAGAATCTGGATTGCGGGTGACTGCACAAACGCCTTTCAACATCGCCTCGGTGACTAAGCCTTTATCAGCAGTGGCCGCTCTTCGAATGGTAGAACTGGGTCAACTTCAGTTAGATCGGCCGATCGCTGAATACAGCCAATGGTCCGATTTCTGTCATGCATTCAGTGAACAACCTTCGATTTTTGCCAAAGAGCTGCAGTGTCAATCAGCTGATCACACCCTCAGACAACTGCTTTCTCATACGGCCACTGGCATGCCCGGTACACGTTTTTCATACAATCCGGTTTTGTACTCATGGGCATCACGTCCCATCATGGCTGTCGGTGAACGTTCTTTTTCCAATTTGGTTGATCAATACGTGTTGCAGCCTGCTGGCATGCTGCAATCAGCTCGAACCAACCGAGACCTTCCGCTGACTGAGGATTTGGCTCAACGGTTGGCGAAACCTTATCTGCTTGACAGCACTGGAAAGATTCAGCGTGCGCCTTTACCGCCACCTCAAGGCGATGGTGCAGCCGGCGGGGTCATCAGCACGGTGATAGATTTGGCCAAATTTGATATCGCCTACGATCAAGGACAGCTCATTTCTGCACAGTCTCGTGAGTTGATGATGACACCTACGCAGTTGACTGGTGGAAAAACTGCCCCTTATGGGATTGGTTGGTTTGTGCAAGATTATCAGGGTCATCGCTTGGTCTGGCATTCAGGATGGTGGGAGGATGCGTATTCGGCTATTTATTTAAAGGTTCCAGAGCAACAATTGACCTTTATTTTGCTGGCTAACAGTGAAGGCGTTTGGTGGGACAACCCACTGGATTCGGCCCGAGTGCAGGACTCTGAATTTGCTCAGGCGTTTTTTTCGACTTATATCAAAGATTGGGTGTTGCCAAACTAAAATTCCCTGCCTTTCTTGGCACGACTCAAGTTTCGGTTTTACCTCGTACTGCTTAAATGAAGTTTTGTCATTTGAAATGAATATAGGTGACAGCAGGCCACCAATCGCTGTCGCTTAATGAATGGGGGTAATTTATTCTTCATGTGTTACTATTATATGGCATTAATGGTTGAACCAAAGGTTAAGAGTACAGTGAAGAAAATTAAAATAGGTACAATTTTCGGGTCTTTAGTGGGTTCAAGTACTGCTGCAGCACATGGTGGTTTGTCATCCTTAGAGGGCCTGTGGGTCATTTATTTGGTGCTGGTATTGATCGGGTGTCTGTTGGTGGTCATGGGTCTATTTTGGCTGTGGCTGACTTACCTGTACTGGACCCAAGCACGTGCGCGCTTTTTCCGCATCAAGACCTACCTGTTTTTATCCATCGCCATGACTCTGGTGGCTGGATTCAGTGCTTTCACATTCCATGCCAATGCACCTTACAGCCAGAATGTTTATTTTTCACTCGTCACTGTTGTGGTTATAGTGACCAGTTTATGGACTGTGATTGGGCAGTATAAAAGAACATAAAACGGAGTGATTCCCCCCCACGTTACCTCACTTTTGATATTCATATAAACTTGTGTTGTTTGAGGTGTAGTTTGGCACCTTGCCCATGACACAGAATCAATGGGCGCTATAAGCCAGCACATGTGACTGTTGTTAAAATAACTATTGAGTGGCTTCATGTGTGCCAGTAGAATTTATTTTTAAATCACCCCTTTTGTAGTGTTATGACCCTCCAAAAATGACTGTTGTGTACTTAGTTCTTGCTGCTATCAACTGCAGCTTTGACCGACCAACCACCAGCTGATTCAACCCTTGATTTAAAGGCTAATTATTCGGAGTTTCAATATTGTGACCAGTCCAGGGCAAGCGGGTTTTCTAATCAAGTGGGTTTGATTTTGGAGCCTTTAAGTGTGGATTTGGGATTTACTGTGCTGCTGGCTCATGCGGTGGCGGCTTTCCCCAAACCGCAATTGATAACGACGCATTGCTTACCTAACCCTATCGATCGGTGAAACCTTGTATCTGGGCTATCGACAACATAAACCCATTGCCAACCGCGTAAAAACAGTGATGGCAGAAATCAAAAAGTGGCTTTAACAAGCTATATGTATAAAAGCCACCAGACACCATATCATCAAATAGATTGGGTTCAAACAATCGATTCAATAGGGTGTTTTATGAACATTTTTGCAGATTGTGTGGCAAGTTGTGTAGCCAAAGGCATAAACTGGGTGTTGATCATTTATCCAAAAGTAACAGGAGCCAAACCCATGGATTTTCAAAATTTTAAACAGTCCTTGATTGATGGGGGCAATCATGTTGCTGCAACCTGGGTACAAACTGAAACCTATGCTCAGTTGGCTATGGTGTTGTTGATTTTTATCGTGGCATTGATAATCACCAATCGCTTGCGAAAATCTTTTCCATTGATAGCCAAGGCTCCTGCCGATGCGCCATTAAGTCCTTTGAGGAAGTTGGCCAGCAAAATGGGCAATTTGTTGTTTCCATTGATTGCCATATTGGCCTTGAGTTTCGCGGTTGAAATCAGTGCGAATTTATTGGGGCAAACTTGGTTGGTCAACACGGCTTTGACCCTGGCCATGATGTTGATGTTCATTGCCATCATTCGAGACCATGTCAGAAGCAATTTCATTGCCTTTGTTTTTCGCTGGATTGGATTGCCGCTGTTGTTTTTGCACCAAGTTAACCTATTAGATCCACTCATCGAAACACTGGAAAGTATGCAAATAACGGTGGGAAATATTCAGGTATCCGCCTACGGTGTCCTGCGCGTGGCATTGTTTGGTACTTTGTTGTTCTGGTTGGGTCGTTTTTCTAACAGCACTGGTAAAGAAATCATCCGGCGTCAACCCAAACTCGATTTTCGCACCAAAGAAGTGGCTTCAAAACTGTTAGAAGTCGCGATTTTCTTTTTGGTGTTTTTATTGTTGTTGCAAGTCATGGGCATCAACCTAACAGCCATAGCGGTGTTTGGTGGGGCGATTGGTGTTGGGATCGGTTTTGGTCTACAAGCCATCGCTTCCAATTTTATTTCTGGCATCATCATATTACTTGATCGCTCTATTTCGGTTGATGATTACATTGAGTTGGAAGATGGCAGAACCGGGATTGTGCGAGAAATGAAACTGCGCTCAACCACCTTGGAAACTTTTGATGGCAAAGACATCATGGTGCCGAACGAAAAGTTCGTGACCGAAAGTTTCATCAACTGGACTCATAAAGACAAGAAGCAACGTTATCGGGTCGACTTTTCAGTGGCCTATGATTCTGACATCCGTCAATTGGTGGAAATCATCAAAGAAACCGTGGCTTCACATGATCAAGTTATCAGCGGTGAAGACATCCCCATCGAAGAACGACCTGATTGTGAAATTGATGGTTTTGGCGATTCAGGCGTCAACATGTTTGTCGAGTTCTGGATGTTGGGTATAGATGATGGAAAAAACCGCGTTGGTGGTGATTTGTTGTTAATGATTTTCGAAGCGATGCGCAACAACGGTTTCACCATACCATTCCCACAACGAGAAGTGCGAGTGCTTAAAGATCCGACAGCAAAATAACAGTTTCAAATCCATTAAGGAACGGTTTGATCTTCCACAAAATGTTTCAGTGCATCGAGCCTGTGTTCCCACTGTTGTTCCAGTCGGGTAATGAAGGTTCGTGCCATTTTTAATTTGTCGGGATTCAACAGCACCTGGGTTTCTCGACCCTGTTTCTTTAATTGAACCAGTTCGGCCGATACCAACACTTGAATTTGTTTTCTCGCCCCTTGTCGAGAAATGCCCAAATTTTCAGACAGTTTGCCAATGGTATGGGTTGAGCGTCCGGACAATCTTGTAATGATTTTTAATCGGACAGGGTCTCCCAATGCTTTGTAAATATCGGCTTCGATCATGATGAGCCAGAAAAATACTGTGCCAATCGATCCATCATAAAGTCCCAGCCACCTGAGTTTTGTTTGATGGCATCTGCCATCATTGCTGCTGGTAAGGCTGCAAAGCCAGATTCAGTCAAGGTGACTTCGCAGGCGCCATCAGTGGCTGCTGAAATCTTAAATTCAACCAGGGTATGGGGCACAGTGCGCACATCACCGATGAACATATTGGACCCGGGCACCCAGCGAAAAGCGAAGTATTCATGGGGTTTGGCCGCTTCAACATGAATTTGGGTTTTGCCGCCTTCACCAAATCCAAATACTGGCTGACTGCCTGGCTGGTAGTCTCCTTCCAGTGTTTCCGGAAACCACTTCACCACCAATTCAGGATCGGCGATGGCCGCATAGATTTGTTGTTGAGTGGCCTTGACTTGTATTTTTCGTTGAATGGTGTCTTGCATTTGAGGTTATCCAAATAGTTTTGTTAATTAGATTTAAGCATGGTTTATCTTAATATGCAACTATTGGGTTGCATATAATCATAGCTATGTTCATACAGGCCATGTTTTAATTGCTTACATATTGACAAGACCTGTTAAAAGGTGCTATAAAATGGTCTTTCCATCAATTGATAAACCTGATGCCAACTAAATTTTCTGAAGATGTCATTTCTTTATCAGAGCTCAAAGTGAATCCAGGCAAGGTTGTTAATCACGCCAAGGACTCTCAACGTCCTATTCTTTTAACCAGTCGCGGTAAAGGAGTTGCAGTGGTTCAAGGCCTGGCAGAATTCGAAAAGAATGGTGAGGAGCTGGCTTTTGTGAAAGCCATATCTCAAGGCTTGATGGATATTGAAGAAGGCAAGGTTATGAGCCTCAAAGACGCCAAGAAAAAACTAGCTATTGATTAAGTGAAGATTTTATTCTCAGATTCTGCCGTGGCTGACCTTGAGAGTATTAAAGCATATTACATCGAACAAATGGTTGCAGTGATTGGGGAAAAATTTGTTGCTGCAATCATTGAAAAAATTGAAACCCTTAATGATCATCCTGACATGGGCAGAATTGTTCCTGAGTTCGATGAAAGCCATATCAGAGAACTTATCCACCCGCCATTCAGAGTCGTTTACCTGCGCGGTAAAGCCTCAATTCAAATAGTTAGGGTTTGGCGAAGCGAAAGGTTGTTGAATCTTGACGAAGGTTAGTAACATCGCCACAGAATTTAAACTCGGATATTTCTTTGATAGGTAAAAAGAAATTGTTTGTGATGTAACACATAACTTATACAGACTATTTAAAAATTAAAATGGGATGGACACTGCAATATAAAGCAACAGCACATGAAGAAGTGCTCGAAACATTTGTTAATGAAGCAAATCAACATTCACTAAAACTTTCTTGGGGTGCGGAGCCTTATTGTTGGGGTTTGAATGAGGACAACACAGCCGGAGGTTTTACTAAAATAGAGTCATCATTTAGAAAAAAGAAAGATTTTATAAAAATTATAAATGAACTGAAAAGGTTGTCTGAAAAATGGCCCAATGTTCGAATAAGTGTTGTGGATGATTATGTTCTAGAAGACTGGTGGCAAGTTAAAAATATTGAAGTAGATAAGTTAGATTTGTAAATTATTGTGGTTATCAAAAGTCGAAAGCGAAACCTACTAACCGATATTTTCAAAACTTGTAGAACGTGGGTTTTATGAAAGCAATTGGTGCGACTTTACTCAACTGATAGACTATCATGAATTGGTGGACAGAGCACACCTTACATGGCTCTCATAACAATGAATTAACTACAAGAGTTAAATACCTGGATGAAGACAGTTATATTATTATTTTATGATCAATGCCACTCATTCACAGCACTTTCAATTGTCTTTCGACGATGGACGAGTGGATAGTTTTGATTCAACGTACAGTTCGTTCAATCGGGAGATGTGTGGTGATGCTGCTGATCAATGGGTTCCGTTGAAGCTAGAAAGTGTAGAAGTACAAACACTGATTCCATTGATTGATGCTGTGAGATTTTTCGAATTAGCTGAGAACCAAGTAGAATCTAAGTTGGTGGATAAAGACAAAGGTATCTCATTAACATGTAACCCTTGTGCGAAATCCCAGTTACAAATTAAATTAGGTGACATGTCGAATAAAGTCTTTTGGGACTGTGGATGTGCCAGGAAAATATCACCGCCTGAATCCATCGAGCCATTGGTAAAAGGTATTAAAGCCATTCTTTATCAGCGAAAAGAGGTGAAATCAATGCAAAAAACTAATTGTGTATTTTTTTAAATTGTAATGTGTTTATAGCGCACTTCGACTTCGCTCAGTGAGCGGGTTTCACAAACCCAAAGCATTTACCCACTGCTGGTAAACAGAGGGTTCGTCAAATTCTTTGCGGTAACTCACTTCAGGCAATGACTGCTGCCATTGGATCAAGGTTTGGGTGATTTGCTTGATGTTTTCGGCATTAATTAGCGGATTGTTTGGATGCAGGATTTCTCGGGCAGCCCCGATGTCATGGGCCATCACTGGTGTACCCAGTGCGTTGGCTTCGGCATATATTAATCCAAAGGTTTCGGCGAATGAATTTTGTGGGTAAAACACACACAGACTGGTGGCCAAATGCGCTTTGACTTGTTCAGCCGGTAAAGCACCGAGGTAATGAACATTGGCAATTTGTTCTGGATTTTCATCGCGGTAGCCGGGGTTGGCGATGTAAAGATGTAAATCTTTGAGTTGCTGATTGATTTGTTGAAAGGTTTTTAATACTTGGTCTAGGCCTTTGTTGGGTGCAGACAGGAACAGCAGTTTATTGGGGTCCCGGTGTTGGCTTATACCTTGGGCCAAAGTGGCAGGAATTGGGTTGTAACAGGTCTTGATTTGGACCTTGGCTTTGAACAGGTTGTAAATTCGACCCATAAAACCATGGTTCAATAATCGATCACAATGCTTGGCATGGGTTTTTGAGTTGGTAATCAATTGCCAAGGTTTGGCCAGCCTGAGGCCGCGCTTTAACACATACTCCCAATTTTTGTAGGTGTGAATCCACAGGTGAAATTGGGCTTTGGGGAATTGTTTTTGCAATACCAGAACTTGTGGAAATTTCCTTAACACGATGACATGATCAACACCTGTTGTGGCAGCCAAATCCTCAGGTGCTAAGAATTGGATACCATGTTGTGTTTCACTCAGTGATCGGTTTTTTTGATACACACTGATTTGGTGACCCTGGTTGTGCAATATTTGAGCGGTTCGCAGCAAACTGGATTCAGTACCACCCATGGCATGCGCCGCTAAATCATCAAATCCGTAGGGTTTGGGGTGACTGGTGTCGGCGAACAGGATGTGTGCCATGATGCTTAATTATTTTTGCAAATCACTTCGTTTTGACTGACGTCTGGGAATGTCGCTTTGAGGTCAGGCAAAGAAGTCAATTGGGTTTCAGTGGCACTGAAATCCAACCAAAATTCAGGCCATTGTTCGATGCGAATTTCTTTGTTGACCTGAAACCCTTTCTTGGACAATTCATTGATGCGATTGTCTGCATTGTATGGTTCACGATACAACCCCAAAGAAATCGAGTTCTCATTGTCACCCGAGGTGACTACATAATAGTCACGAACAAAGGCAGCGGCCAATTCTCGACCTTTTTTCAAGGCTTCTGCACGGCTGGATAATGCCGGCAAATAGACCCAGTATCCCGCTTCTTGGGTGGTGGTTATTTTGCGGATATTGGTTTTCAGTACCAGTGGATTTAAAGTTTCAGCAGCTGCGTGGATATTGGCTTCTATGTCAAATGGGCCGACAGAGAAACACATTTGTTGTACATCGTCATTGATGTCCACTGGCTTCTCAGGTATTGGCGTGTTGTTTGTTTCGGTATCAAGTTCAGCGACCAATTGCAGGGGTGTGACACCAACATCCACTGTGGTAAATGCTTTTTTAGTCGGTGGCGACAACCGTTTGGTCCAGACGAAAAACGCAATGTTGGCCATCAATAAAAGAATAAAGAAATAACGCATTCAGAGCAAATGTCTCAGTCAGTGGTGTAAAAGCGCAATTATATATTAACCTGACTACATAATACCATTATGTCTCAGGCTTAATCATTCTTACACTGACTTCACCGGCTGAATAAGTTTTGATCATGCCATTGATGGCAATCAACAGTTGTCCTTGTTCATCGATGCCATGATACAGCCCTTCAACAATGCCGGTGTCTTGCGTCACGCAGACGGGTTTGTTGACCAAATAATCGTGTTGTTGCCACAGCTGTAAAAATGGACTCAGGCCATGTGCCAGGAATTGGGGGTTGTTGTGGTTTAATTGTTTGATCAGGCGATTGATGAAATCAGCTCTGGGTGGTTTGTCGCACAAGGGGATGTTACAGACGGGTTGGTCGACAGACTGCAATTGTTCCTTGGAAAGTGACCAATTGATACCGATGCCTACAGTGACATCCAATTGTTTGGGACCAGCAGCACCTGGATTCATGGGTTTTACATGAATCAAAATACCGCCAAATTTCTGCTGATCGAAATACAAATCATTGGGCCATTTTAGCTGAGCCTTGGTTGTCGAGCCGGCAGCACCATCGAACGCCTTTATCACTTGGATGATTGACACCGCCACCATCAAAGCATAACCAGACATTTGATTGGTTTGGGCATTTAAAGTGAAGCGGTAGGAAAAACAAATGGCCTGTCCACTGGGTGTCAGCCAGCGGTTGCCACGACGACCCACCCCGGCCAATTGTTGTTCGGCAATCAGTATAGAGTTGGCTTGGACCGATTGCTGGGTTGAATCAATTGAGTCAACCCAGCTCACGGTGAGGTTTGGATGGTCTTGTTGGAGGTTGTCCAAGCCTTGGCTGTTTGTCTTTACTGGGCTTGGCATGCAGGGTTCAAAGTCCCAAGATAAATTGTTTGATGTCCTCGAGTTCATCCATAGAAACACCGTGTTGCAGCGGGTATTCATGCCAGGAAGTTTGGTAACCGGCGGATTTGAGGGTATGGTAAGAATCTTGACCAAGTTGGTAGGGCACCACAGGATCATAACTGCCATGGCCCATAAAGAAAGGTGTGGATTGATTCACTTTAGATTGTTCGTCAGCCAATTTTTCAGGAATCGGCAAATAACAACTTAAAGCCACCACCCCGGCCAATTTGTGCTGGGTGCGTGTTGCTGTATGCAATGCAATGGCGCCGCCTTGAGAAAATCCAGCCAGTACAATTTGTTCTGCTTTGAAGCCTGCTTTGATTTGGGCTTCTATCAATTCCAACACGCTTTGTTCTGATTCACGGATGCCCTCTTCGTCAGGCATTTTGCCGATGTCCATCATTTTGATGTCGTACCATGAACGCATGCGCATCCCACCATTGATGGTAACGGCTTGAACTGGTGCATGTGGAAAGATAAACTGCAAGTCTTTGTTGGGGTTGTTGAATTGTGGCACCACAGGTTCGAAATCGTGACCATCGGCGCCCAGGCCGTGAAGCCAAATAATCAATAATTCAGGGTTTTCACCGGTTTTTTTAGTAATAAAATCTAACATATTGTCTCTGACTTGTTATCCAGATAAAAGCGTTCTATTATACCGGTACTGACAGTTTTGGCATGATTTTATGAAATTTTTGAGACGCAACCGACTTACCATGTGGCTTGGTGTGGTTTTTACTTTGGGTTTATTTGGCTGTGGCAACAAAGGTGAACTTTATTTGCCTGAAAAAACTGAAACAGTTGAATCTGCACAAACTAAATCAGCAGCAGCATCAAGCAACCAAGGTTTGGACTGAAAGTAAGATGAAAACGAAAACCCTTGAATTTGAAAAACTCAACGGACTTGGCAACGACTTCATGTTGGTTGATTGCCGTCACGGTGAGTTTGAAATTACAGCAGACAACATCAGGGTTTGGTCAAATCGGCGCACTGGCGTGGGTTTTGATCAAATGATACTGATCAATGAAAATGAAACTGGCTTGTCTTATCGGTTTTTCAATGCCGATGGTGGTGAAGCAGAACAATGTGGCAATGGACAAAGGGCCATCGCACATTATTTACATCGCCAAGGATTGGACGTCAATGACTTAACCCTGGATGGGCTGGGTGGTGAGGTTCATTTGAAATATGTCGATGAAGAAAAAATTTCAGTGACTTTTTATCAAAATGTCGTGGTTGATGAAGTGACCATTGCAGGGGTTGATGGTTATTTTGTAGACATTGGCAATCCACATTGGGTTTATCATGAGCCGCAATTAACGGCCAAAGATTTGGTTCCATTGAGCCACATAGCCAATCACCATTATCCTGCAGGGATTAATTTTGAAGCCGTAAAAAAAATTGATGACCACCACATACAATTGCGGGTGATTGAACGGGGTGTAGGAGAAACCCAAGCCTGTGGCAGTGGTGCCTGTGCGGCAGCGATTGCCAGTGCGACTTTATTGGGAACCACCACACCACTGACTGTTTCGATGTTGGGTGGGGATTTACGAGTTAGTTACGATTTGGTTTGTGACAAAATCACCTTAACTGGCCCAGCACGTTTGGTATACAAAGGACAATTAAGCTATGAGTAAAGAAAAAAACATCCAACAAGGCATCAAGAAATACTTACTCAAAAACCCCGGTTTTTTTGCCTTGTTTCCAGAGCTCATGGCTGAGTTAGAGGTGGTCACACCTGAAGGCGAGTTGACCAACCTGTCCACCCATCAATTGCGTACATTACAAAAAGAAAACAAACAACTGAAAGCGCAAATTGCCCAGTTGATTAAAAACGCCCAACAAAGTGAGTCATTGATGAATCGCTTGTTTGAGCTGTTGACCGAATTATCGGTGATGAATCAAAGCGAATTCATCCCTGGCTTTGTGAAATTTGTGACCACCCACTTTCCCAGTGATTATTTTAAATTGTTGTTGGCCGAAGGCACGCAGGGAGTGGTTGCATCAGCAGAAGTTGCTACCATCACCACAGCCCAATTGACTCAGTTTTCAGTGTTTCAAGCCAAACAAGAACCGATGTCTGGCCGACTGAAAAAAGAAAAAATAACCAGCCTGTTTGGAGAGCAAGATGACATCAAGTCAGCCATTGTGTTACCGATAGGGCAACAAGCCAAATTTGGTTTGATGTCATTTGCCAGTAAAGACGAAGAAAAATTTCATCCCAATTCTTCCAGTGATATTTTACAAAAGTTGGCACAAATTCTTGAAAGTTACCTCAAACAGCAACAACCACAAGACGAACACCAAGCCATGTCTTGACGGTGGTTTCTGATCTATTTGACTGGGTTAAACCCAGTAAGGATACATATTAATGAGTGGCTTACTTGAAAGATAAATGTGAAATAGCCAACAAGCCAGACCTTTATAAATAGCTCAATATCATTGGGTTAAAATGTCGTTAATAAATCGCAGGTGTTTTTGCCCTAAAAGCATTGCGTTGCCTTGGATTAACCATTATAATGCACCCGCTTTTAGTTGAGGCAATCTGATTGACTCGTTAATTCAAGTAAATGCAGTATTGACTCCTGGCCCAAAATGACTGAACAAATAACCTTGAAAGAGGTGAAGAAAACGGTAGTAAAAATTCCCCTATATCAAATGTTGATTGGGATTGTTATTGCTGTAGTTTTTTACTACTTACAAGGCCGCTCAGCTGCGTATTCCGCAGGTACGGGTGCTTTGATCAGTGCATTGGGTTCTTTGGCTTTTGCTTTAATAGTTACTTGGCCTTTCGGTAACTCCCAAGTTTTGGTTGGCAGAATGTTTAAAGGCGAAATCATGAAATTTGTAGTGATTGGGATATTGTTCTATGTGGCAGTAACCAATTTCTCATTCCAATTGATGCCTTTATTGATTGGATTTATTGCTACCCTATTGGCGTTTTGGGTGGCTTTGTTAACATCTTTTAAGTGAGTTAAATCAATGGCAAGTGGCGAAGGCGGCGGCGCTGGTGAATACATCAGTCACCATTTAAAGAATCACACAACTGAATTGGTCGAAGGCAATGCTTTTTGGACCATCAACACAGACAGTGTTTTTTATACCATTCTGACGGCGGTTATATTCTTGTGGTTTTTCCGTAGAGTGGCTAAAAAAGCAACTGCGGGTGTACCCAATAAAACTCAAAACTTCATTGAGATGATCATTGGTTTCATTGATCAACAAGTGAAAGACATCTTCCATGGCAACAGCAAAGTGGTTGCGCCATTGGCATTGAGCATCTTTATTTGGGTGTTTTTGATGAACTTCATGGATCTGTTACCGGTTGATTTGTTACCTTGGTTAGGTACATTCGTTGGAATTGATTACATG
Organism: Marinicella litoralis; assembly: GCF_002591915.1. GTDB lineage: Bacteria > Pseudomonadota > Gammaproteobacteria > Xanthomonadales > Marinicellaceae > Marinicella > Marinicella litoralis. The sequence continues at coordinate 482,649 of NZ_NIHB01000001.1, forward strand.
AAAGTGGTTCCATCGACAGACTTGAACATCACCTTTGGCATGTCATTTGGTGTCATGTTAATTGTTTTCTATTACAGCTTCACGGTTAAGAAGCCATTTGCGTTGGGTTACTTGAAAGAGTTTGCGACCCATCCATTTGAAAGTCCTAATTTCTTTGTACAGAGTTTATTGGCCATCGCCAATATATTCCTTAATATAGTCGAGACCATCGCGAAACCTGTTTCGTTGGGTTTGCGACTGTTCGGAAACATGTACGCAGGCGAATTGATCTTTATCCTGATCGGTGTCTTGACTTTAAACTACGGTTGGTCAGATGCCTTCAGTTTCGGTGGTGCTTCAATGGGCATCGTACAGTTTTTACTTGCTTTGGCATGGGCTTTATTCCATATATTGATCATTACATTGCAGGCTTATATTTTCATGATGTTGAGTGTGGTTTATTTGAACATGTCACACGAGACACATGATTCACATTAATTTTTTAATATTTTAACCAAAAGGTAAATCGGAGAAAACGATGGAAAATTTAGCATTAGTAGCTGATATTCAAGGCATGACAGCCATTGCAGTGGCATTGATTTTGGGCTTGAGTGCGATTGGTACAGGTATCGGTTTGGGTATATTGGGTGGACGCTTATTAGAAGCTTCAGCTCGTCAACCTGAATTAGCCCCTATGTTACAAGGTAAATACTTCTTGTTAATGGGTCTGGTCGATGCGGTAGCTATGATTGGTGTTGGTATTGCTTTGTTCTTTACTTTCAACAACCCATTCTTAGCAGCTGTTACAGGTTAATTCTAGGCACTTTCTAACAGATTAAGGCGGAGTACAAACATGAATATTAATGCAACTCTAATCATTCAAGCACTTGTGTTCTTTGTTGTGATTATCATCACCATGAAGTACATCTGGCCGCAAATCTTGGGCGCCATGGAAGAGCGTGAGAAAAAGATTGCTGACGGTTTAGCCGCTGGTGATCGTGCTGAAAAAGAATTGAACCAAGCCAAAGCCAAGGTAGATACCTTGATTGTTGAAGCCAAAGAGCAAGCCAGTCACATTAAAGACCAGGCAACTCAAATGGCAACAAAAATCAAAGATCAAGCCAAATCTGATGCACTTTCTGAGAAAGAGCGTCAGTTGAATGCGGCCAAGGCTGAAATTGAACAAGAAGCAAATCGTGCCAAGGAAGCCTTGCGTCAGCAAGTGTCTGCTTTAGCCATTGCAGGTACTGAACAACTGCTTTCAAAAGAAGTGGATGCCAGTAAACATGCAGATTTGTTGGACGATTTAATCAAAGAGATCTGAGATGAGTGAATTAATCACATTAGCAAGACCTTATGCCAAAGCGGCATTTGAGTTCGCCAAAAGTGAGTCTGCTGTAGACCAATGGTCTAAAGACTTGTTGGTTGCTGCCGGATTAGCTCAGGACGAACAGATTCTTAATTATTTCAGTCGCCCAGATGTTTTGGACGACGACTTGGTTCAATTGGTGAGCGGTAAAAACGGCAGTGAACATTATCAAAACTTTGTTCGCATGTTGGTTGAGAACGACCGCTTGAGCTTGTTGCCAGAAGTGGCAGAGCTGTATCAGTTTTATTTAGAGCAGGATTCACAATCACTGACCGTGGATGTGTATTCAGCTGTTGAATTGACTGACACGCAGAAACAAGCCATGACCGCAGCACTCAGCAAGAGAACCGGCAAACAAATTAGCCTGCAAACGCACATCGATGAGAACATGATGGGCGGTGCTCGAATTCACTGTGGAGACTTGGTGATAGACGGCACTTTACGCGGTAAGATAAATCGCTTGAAGACACAACTTTTTAATTAATTTAAGTCAATAGACTTAAGAGAATACGAGGAAATGCAATGCAAACGACATTGAATCCATCAGAAATCAGTGAACTGATTAAAGATCGAATTAAGGACTTTAAAGTTCAGTCAGAGGCCCGTACAGAAGGTACTGTAGTCAGTATTTCAGACGGTATTGTTCGCATCCACGGCTTAGCCGATGCGATGCAAGGTGAAATGATTGAATTACCAGGCGATACTTATGCGCTGGCATTGAATCTGGAAAGAGATTCAGTCGGTGCTGTAATCTTGGGTGGTTACGGCCACATTTCAGAAGGCGATAAAGCCAAATGTACTGGTCGTATTCTTGAAGTGCCTGTTGGTCCTGAATTGATTGGACGCGTGGTTGACTCTTTGGGTAACCCCATTGATGGCAACGGCCCAATTGAAACTAAAATGACTTCGCCGATTGAAAAAATTGCACCGGGTGTAATTGATCGTAAATCGGTTGACCAACCTGTACAAACAGGTTTGAAATCAATTGATGCCATGGTGCCAATTGGTCGTGGTCAACGTGAATTGATTATTGGTGACAGACAAACAGGTAAAACAGCAGTAGCGATTGATGCGATCATCAATCAGAAAAATACTGGCGTAGTTTGTATCTATGTTGCGATTGGTCAGAAACGTTCATCGGTTGCGGCTTTGGTTCGTAAGTTGGAAGAGCATGATGCCATGGGTCACACCATCATCGTTGCTGCCACAGCTTCTGATTCTGCAGCGATGCAATACATCGCACCTTACTCTGGTTGTGCCATGGGTGAGTACTACAGAGACCGTGGACAAGATGGCTTGATCATTTATGATGATTTGACTAAACAAGCATGGGCTTACCGTCAAGTGTCATTGTTGTTGAAACGTCCTCCAGGTCGTGAAGCTTATCCTGGTGATGTATTCTACTTACATTCACGTTTACTTGAGCGTGCTGCTCGAGTTAACGCTGATTACGTTGAGCGATTCACCAATGGTGAAGTGAAAGGTAAAACCGGTTCTTTGACTGCATTGCCTATCATTGAAACGCAAGCAGGTGACGTATCTGCTTTCGTACCAACCAACGTAATTTCTATTACAGATGGTCAGATTTTCTTAGGAACTGACTTATTCAACTCAGGTATTCGTCCTGCGATTGATGCTGGTTTGTCAGTATCGCGTGTGGGTGGTGCGGCTCAAACCAAAGCGGTTAAGAAATTAGGTGGTGGTGTTCGTTTGGCACTGGCGCAATACCGTGAATTGGCGGCTTTCGCACAATTTGCATCAGACTTAGATGACGCAACCAGAGCTCAGTTAGAGCGTGGTCAACGAGTCACTGAATTGATGAAACAAAAACAATACTCACCAATGAGTGTGGCTGAAATGGCCTTGTCCTTGTTCGCGATTGATCGTGGATTCATGGATGATGTAGAAATGAACAAGATTGGTGCTTTTGAAAGTGCCTTGATTGATCACATGAACAGCACCCAAGCCGCATTCATGAAAGAATTGAATGAGTCTGGTGACTTTAACGATGAAATCGAAGCCAAGCTGAAAGCTGGTGTTGAAGATTTCAAAAAAACAGGCAGCTGGTAAATAGTTCTTAGCAGGTTAAATGTTAATAACCAATAACAGGTAATAATTATGGCAGTCGGTAGTGAAATTGTAACCAAAATCGTAAGTGTGAAGTCCACCCGTAAGGTGACGACCGCTTTAGAAATGGTTTCAGCAAGTAAGATCAAAAAGGCGCAAGATCAAATGCATGCCTCACGACCTTACACAAGCAAAATAAAACAAATGATTGGTCACTTGGCTAAAGCAACGCCTGAGTACAAACACCCTTTCATGCATGATCAAGATGGCGCACGAGTTGGTTATATCGTGATCTCTACGGATCGTGGATTGTGTGGTGGCTTGAACTCTGGTTTGTTTAAAAACGCAGTGATTCACATGCGTGAATGGCAGAGCAAAGGCAAAGACATCGATGTGGTAACCATCGGTAACAAAGCGGCTTCTACATTCAAGAAAACCAAAGTGAACTTGAAAGCCAACATTTCGGCCTTGGGTGATAAACCTGAATTGGCTAAATTGATTGGTGTGGTTAAAGTGATGTTGGATGCATATGCCAACGGTGAATTGAGTCATGTATACCTGGTATACAATGATTTCATCAACACCATGACACAAAAACCGGTGGTTGATCAATTGTTGCCACTTCCTGCTACCGAAGATGAGGAAATCTCAGATAATTGGGATTACCTGTATGAGCCAGAAGCCAAAGATGTATTGGATCAATTAATGAACCGTTACATTGAATCTTTGGTTTACCAAGGTGTTTTAGAGAATTTGGCCTCCGAGCATGCGGCCAGAATGGTGGCAATGAAATCAGCTTCTGATAATGCATCAGACCTGATCAAAGACTTGCAGTTGATTTACAACAAAGCAAGACAAGCAGCCATTACACAAGAAATTTCAGAAATTGTCAGCGGCGCAGCGGCCGTATAGGAGAAGTCAGACATGAGTTCAGGTAAAATAGTACAAATCATTGGCGCGGTAGTAGACGTTGAGTTTCCAAGAGACTCAGTGCCTAAACTGTATGATGCTTTAAAGATTGCTGCAACCAGCACCACTTTAGAAGTTCAACAACAATTAGGTGATGGCGTCGTAAGAACCATTGCATTGGGTACAACTGATGGTTTGAAACGTGGTTTAGATGTGACTAACACCAATCAAGCGATTACCGTTCCTGTTGGTGAAAAAACATTGGGACGCATCATGGATGTATTGGGCGATCCCATCGATCGTGCTGGTGACATCGGTGAAGAGACTCGTTGGGAAATCCACAGAGAAGCCCCTAAATATGATGAGCAAGCCGCTTCTGACGAAATCTTAGAAACAGGTATTAAAGTAATCGACTTGTGCTGTCCTTTTGCTAAGGGTGGTAAAGTGGGTTTGTTCGGTGGTGCCGGTGTTGGTAAAACCGTAAACATGATGGAATTGATTCGTAACATTGCGATCGAGCATGCAGGCTACTCAGTATTTGCTGGTGTAGGTGAGCGTACTCGTGAAGGTAACGATTTCTATTATGAAATGAAAGAATCTAACGTACTGGATAAAGTGGCCTTGGTTTACGGACAAATGAATGAGCCTCCAGGAAACAGATTGCGTGTGGCTTTGACCGGTTTGACCATTGCTGAATACTTCCGTGACGAAGGTCGTGACGTATTGTTGTTCATCGATAACATCTACCGTTATACATTGGCCGGTACCGAGGTATCTGCTTTGTTGGGTCGTATGCCATCAGCGGTTGGTTATCAGCCTACATTGGCTGAAGAAATGGGTAAATTACAAGAGCGTATTACCTCAACCAAAAAAGGTTCTATTACATCAATCCAAGCGGTATACGTACCAGCGGATGATTTAACAGATCCATCACCAGCAACAACCTTTGCGCATTTGGATGCAACCGTTGTACTGTCTCGTTCAATTGCTGAGTTGGGTATTTACCCTGCGGTTGATCCATTGGATTCAACTTCACGTCAGTTAGATCCGTTGATGGTTGGTGAAGAGCATTACAACGTAACACGTGCGGTACAAGGTACATTGCAACGTTACAAAGAGTTGAAAGACATCATCGCGATTTTGGGTATGGACGAGCTGTCTGAAGAAGACAGACAAGTTGTATACAGAGCGCGTAAAGTTGAGAAATTCTTCTCACAACCATTCTTCGTGGCAGAAGTATTTACCGGCAGCCCAGGTACTTATGTATCTTTGAGCGAAACCATCCGTGGTTTCAAAGGCATCATCGACGGTGAATATGACCACATTCCAGAGCAAGCTTTCTATATGGCTGGTACCATTGATGAAGTTTTGGAAAGAGCCAAGAAAATGGCCGAAAAAGAAGCAGCTTGAGGTAAATAAATATGTCAACCATACAGTGTGATATTGTCAGTGCAGAAAAAGCCATCTATTCAGGTGAAGTGACCATGGTCATTGCCAGTGGTGTGGCCGGTGAATTGGGTATAGCCCCAAGACACGCGCCTTTGATCACACAGCTGAAGCCTGGTCAGGTTCGTGTTTTATTGGCCGATGGTGGCGAAGAAGACTTTTACGTGTCAGGTGGCATCCTTGAGGTTCAACCTTATATGGTTTCAGTCTTGGCTGATACGGCGGTACGTGCTGATGACATCGACGAAGCGGCAGCCATCAAAGCCAAAGAAGAAGCAGAAAACTTGTTGAGAAACAACGACAAGAAACAAGACTTGGCAATGGTACAAGCCGATTTGGCCAAAGCCATGGCCCAAATTCAAGCCATTTCGAGGTTGAAAAAGAACTTGAAACGCTGATTCTGGATTGACCAAGCAGTATTGAAAAGCCGACCCAGTGTCGGCTTTTTTGTGGGTGATTTGTATTTATATTTGAGTTGACTTGCTTTCAATTAGCTGAGCTTGTCATATTAAAGATGACCATTCAGAAGCTTAGTACTTTTGTTGGAAAATGAGATGTTTGTATCACTGAATGATAAATTTCATGTATTTTTAATCTTTTTTTCATAAGTTAACTTGCCGATTAAGTTATTTTAAAGGTAATTAATTTGGATCAAGAATGATATGAAGAATGTAATTTATTTATTAATCATTGGCATGAATTTTTTAAGCACCGCCAGGGCCAATAATGGTGTGTTAGAAATCAATGAAATTGTGGCTAATCCCAATGGCGTTGATGAAAATTGTGAATACATAGAACTGACAGGTGCGGCAGGTTTGGCATTAACCGATCATTATTTTGTTTCCGTCGAAGGGGACTCCACTTCCAATGAAGGCACGGCGGATATGGTGGTGGATTTAAACGCACAAGTACTGGGCAGCAATGGCCTATTGGTTATCACTGCAGAAGACACCCAGGGGGCATGCGGATCCCGGACCTGGGGAGTGCCAGCCACCACCTTGGTTCGTGATGCAGCAATGGATGGAGGTCGTTTGGAAAATGGCAGCAATTCTTTTTTACTGATCCACAGTCCCACGCCGATGGTTGAGGCGACGGATTACGATGCAAACGATGATGGTGTGCTTGAGTTACCGGCCAATGCATCGATTGTCGATGGCCTAGGTTGGTCGGATGGCGGTACTGGTGACTTGATTTATGGCATGGTCAATTTAGCCCTGACAGCAGGTGGTACCCCTGACATGGCGACCCGCTTCCCAGGAAATACCGCACCCAACGACAGCGCTGCCTGGTACCATGGTGACATGGACGGGTCCGCCAATTCAGTGCTGTATGATTTGACCCAAGTCAGCAGTAACTTTCCAGAGGGTGGCATGCTGACTCCAGGTGTAGAGAACATGCCCAATGACGTCATATTTAAGCATGGTTTTGAATAATGGGTGTATGGCTTGATAAACCTAAACTGATCTTTCGTTTCGAGAGAGCAATGCGAGTTAAGGAATTTTATGGGTCTGAGCTGTCGTCATCAGTTTGGTCAGGTAATGAATTGATTTATTGGGAGCGCCTGATCGACGTTATGGACATATGGCAGTAAGGACTGGTACTGAAATGATAATCTGGGGTGGACAAGACGAAGTTAATGAAACCGATTGGTTTGATTCTGGATTGACCAAGCAGTATTGAAAAGCCGACCTGGTGTCGGCTTTTTTTGTGGGAGGAACTGTGATTAACTTGAGACAAAGTTATTTATGGAATTGTTTAATGTTTAAATTAATATTTGAGCAGAAATAGCTATCGGATTAACTCAGATTTAGGTGTCTGAGCTTGTCGAAGTCTGTCACTGACTGGCCGTATATTCAAATGTCCAAACACACTTCGACAAGCTCAGTGAACTGATAAGGTTAAAAACAATATAATGGTGTGTAGACGCCTTGAATGTCCAGAAAAACAGAAATAGCTATCGGATTAACTCGGGTATAGGTGACTGAGCTTGTCGAAGTCTGTCACTGACTGGCAGTATTCTCAAATGACCATACACACATCGACAGGCTCAGTGAACTGAAAAGTTTATAAATACAATATTGTGTTATATAGACAGGTTGTATGTTTCTAAAATCATATGAATGGCTTAAACAGAGTTAACTGACACGGCAAGTTTATTTATTTATAATGATTTATCCGATACACGCCAGAAGCTCATGACCAAAAAACTCTACCCCAGCATTGAACCCAACCAATCCTTTCATTTACCAGTCGGTGATACCCATGAAATCTATGTCGAGACTTGTGGCAATCCAGCTGGCGTGCCGGTGGTGTTTGTGCACGGTGGGCCAGGCGCGGGCTGTGGTTTGGACGACCGTTGTTTTTTTGATGCAGAAAAATACCACATTGTGCTGTTTGATCAACGAGGTTGTAATCGTTCCAAGCCTTTGGGAAATATTGAAGAAAATACCACGCAACATTTGGTGCAAGACATCGAAACCATCCGCGAACATTTAAACATTAATCAATGGGTGGTGTTTGGTGGTTCTTGGGGATCAACCTTGAGTTTGGTGTATTCGCAAACACATCGAGATCGCGTGCTGGGTTTAATTGTCAGGGGTGTATTTTTTGGTACACCAGAGGAGAATCGCTGGTTGTGGCAGGAAGGTTTGAGTCGTTTTAATCCAGAAGCTTATGATCGGTATCAATCATTGGTGCCTGAAGATCAACGTGACCATATACTCGAAGTATATTATCAAATGATGATCGGTGGTGATGTCAAGCAACGCAATCTGGCGGCGGCCGAAATGATGTTATGGGAAGAAGCGGGCTATACCATGCAGAATTACCAACCAACGCTTGACCTTGAGAATTGGCACCAAGGGGTACTTGAAGCGCATTACTGTGTACACAATTGTTTCATCGAAGATCGACCTATTGCAGAAAACCTGGCTGTTTTACAAGGCATGCCAGTTTATATAGTTAATGGTCGTTATGATTTGTTATGCCCACCAATCAAAGCCTATCAGCTTCATAAAGCCTTGCCAGGTTCTCGATTAACCGTGGTCGATCGGGCAGGTCATGCATCGAAAGAACCGGGAATGGTGGACGCCTTGGTCAGTGCCACCGATGAGATGTTGCTCAAACTCCAGCTGACGGGTTAAAACCAAGTAAATGATGAACTGCTTAATTATGGTTTAATCTAATCGATGATCGTTAAGGTCTATGAAAGGATGAAGCAACCAACCCAAGCGATCAACTGATGTATCAATTCTCCAAGATAAAGGCGTATAATGTTTTTAACATTAATCTAAAGGAGTGATTTATGGCTAAGGGCCAAGATGCAAAAAAAGCAGTAAAAAAGAAAGCCGAGAAAACCTTGAAGGAAAAGCGCCAAGAAAAAAAGGACAAAAAGCTGAAATAGCATATTGAATCAGGGTAAGTGCTAAAGACTGATCGACAGTCATCATCTGACACTCAAGAAGTGTTGATGTCGTCATTGAACACGCGACAATGAAATCCATGCTGCCCGCAAAAACAACCAATCAAGAGGAAAAATAACAATGAAAACATTGATCTGTGCATTGCCATTTATATTATTGGGCTGTGTCAACAAACAAGAACCAATGACTGCCGAAAATCAAACTGAAGCAATGGGCCAGCATGCCATTTCAGTCGATGCCTTAACCCAACACATTAAAACCTTGGCATCAGATGAGTTTGGTGGTCGGGCACCTGGTACTCAGGGCGAAGAATTAACCGTTGAATACCTCATCAATGAATTCAAAAAAGCGGGGCTTGAGCCTGGTAATGGTGACAGCTTTACCCAAGCAGTGCCACTGACCTCAGTAGAGGCGGTCAATCAACCTCAGCTCACCATCCAAGGTGGCAATGGTGCGGATTTGTTATTAGACTATACCCAACAACAAGTAATCTGGACCAAACAGCAAATCGACACCGTATCGATAGCGCAAAGCGAATTGGTGTTCGTGGGTTATGGCATCAATGCACCAGAACACAGTTGGGACGATTATGCAGGGGCTGATGTGGTCGGTAAAACCGCAGTCATGTTGGTCAATGATCCAGGCTACGCAACTCAAGACAAGGACATGTTTAACGGCAACAGCATGACTTATTATGGTCGTTGGGATTACAAGTTCGAAGAAGCCGCTCGGCAAGGCGCTATTGCTGCCATCATCATTCATGACACCAAACCGGCAGCCTATCCTTGGTCCACAGTGGCATCCAGTTGGACCGGCCCACAATTTGATCGAGTCAGGGCCGATAAAGGTGAACAGTTGGCATTGATTGAGGGCTGGATAACCAAATCCACCGCTGAGGCCATGTTTGATAAAGTGGGATTGAGTTTACATCAATTGTATATTGCAGCCCAAACCAGGGGCTTTAAAGCGGTTCCTTTGGATTTAACCGCTTCTGCGACCATCAATAATAAAGTCGAACAGATGACTTCACGAAATGTGGTGGCGATGATCAAAGGTTCGGAATCACCAGAAGAAGTGTTTATTTACATGGCGCATTGGGACCACATTGGTACAGATCCAAGTTTATCTGGGGACAACATCTTCAATGGTGCACTGGACAATGCCACCGGTACAGGCGGGCTGATTGAGCTGGCCAAGGCTTATACAAGTTTATCTGAACCCCCTCAACGCAGTGTGGTTTTTATTGCCTTAACCGCAGAAGAACAAGGCTTGTTGGGTTCGGCCTATTACGCCGCCAACCCCATTTTTCCATTGGCCCAAACAGTGGCCGGTTTGAACATGGATGGGCTGAATTATTTCGGACCAACCAACGATGTCACGGTGATCGGATTTGGCATGAGTCAACTTGATGATTACCTGGCGAAAAATGCCCAAGTACAAGGCCGTGTGTTAAAAGCCGATCCTTTTCCAGAAAATGGATACTATTACCGTTCTGATCATTTTGAATTGGCCAAGCTGGGCGTACCCATGTTGTATCCATCCATCGGTTTAGACCACAAAGAAAAAGGCGCCTCATATGGCAAACTGAAAGAAGATGAATACACCGCAAAACATTACCACGGACCTTCGGATGAATACGACAGCAGTTGGGACTTGACGGGTGCAGTTGAAGATTTGCGATTGTATTTCCTGACCGGTTTAGAGATCGTCAACAGCCAAGACTGGCCCGAATGGAATCAAGGCACTGAGTTCAAAACAGTGCGTGACGAACAACGCGCAGATATGAATTAAAAAATAACGTCAAGCCAGAGTGATACATAATCATTTGAATTACATTTTGAGTGATATCTGCTGAGACATCAGATAAACTGATTGTTGAAGATTTGGTTTTATTGGGAGGATTGATAAGATGAATAGCATGACACGCAATGTATTGGCGGTAATTGTGGGGTTGGTGGTTGGCGCGGCAGTCAACATGGGTTTGGTCAATATTGGACCCATGGTTATTCCGGTGCCAGCTGGGGCCGACGTAACGACCATGGAAGGTTTGAAGGAGAGTATGAATTTATTCGCTCCGAAAAACTTCTTGTTTCCGTTTCTGGCACACGCCTTAGGCACCTTGGTGGGCGCTTTTGTTGCAGCCAAATTAGCGGCCACGCATCAGATGCGATGTGCGATGATTATAGGATTGGCGTTTTTAATTGGCGGCATTGCTATGGTTGTGATGGTTGGTGGACCCATTTGGTTCATGGCGGCTGATTTGCTTCTGGCTTATTTGCCAATGGCATACCTCGGTGGTTTAATGGCAGGCAAAAAGGCTGCTTAATAACGGGGCAATTAACCTAGACAGGCGGTCAATCGCAGTTGTATTGACCGCTGTGGTTTAAGCTTCTAAAACCACTGAAATCCATGTGTACAGCTGATCCACCAACAGCGGACTGACCAAAGAGGCATAGGTCAACAAAGACAGCTGAACGTGCTTTCGGTAGCGGATCAATAAATTTTCAATTGGGTTCATGTGGTAACCATTCAATGAAACTACATTGATGTTAGCACATCAAATGATGATTCTGTAGTTAATGTGTTTACCACCTCTTGTTATAAAATTTATGCATCTGTCTTGATGTCAATCGAAAAAGTCTTGCTGATGACTTCATTGATACCAATTTCCGCAGGGGCTTCGAAGCGCCATTTAAGGATACTCTTTTCGGCACTTTCAAAAATCTTCTTTGGGATGGAGGCTTCTGCCACAGTCACTCGAGTGACATGACCTTTGGGATTGATGTGAATGTTCAATTTCAACGTTTCATTGTCACTGAAATTTTGTGGCACTTCAATCGGCAATGACTTCAACAAAGTCCATTTGTATTCACTGACCAAAGGATTCACTTCAGTTTTAACTTCACCTTCACCTTTGCTGCTGAAGTACTGGTCAAAAGCCTCTTCTCTGGTGGCTGCTACAGGTTGAACCGTTTCAACTTCTAATTCCATCACTGGCTCCAGTTCAATCACTGGTTGGGTATTCATCATTTCAATTTCAACACTGGGTAGCTCGGTCAGTTCAAGACTTCGATCGTCTTCAATGACATCCATAGGCTCTTGTTTGACTTTGAACTTGTTGATGGAAGATGTAGGTGTCATTGAACTTTGGCGTTCAGGTAAACCTTGTGACCAGCTGGGACGCTTTTGATTTTTTGGTTTGTCTTCGACGGGTTCTTGGGCTTGGCTGTTTACAGTCAACAGCAGACTAAAGAGGATAAGGTATTTCATGGTCTTTTAATGCGTGTCAATGGATAAATTTTTCGCAATTGTATGCTTCCTATACCTAAAGTCAATCAGTTACCGTTGTTGTTTGATTTTTACCCATGATTTCTTTGTATAGCGTACCCTTAAGCGATGTTTTCTAACAAACAATGACAATAATTGGCCCTTAGGGGTTCATTGTCATTCAGCGGATAAATTAACTGGCCGATAGGGTGGGTCAAGTTCAGTGCCAGACTGTCGTGTTTTGACACTGGGATGAATGGTGGCATCCTCATTAATAAACCTGGGTTCCCCCAGTGGTAAGTACATACCAAATTTTGATGGTCTGCTTGGCCATTCTTTGGCAAAATCACTTTTCGGTAACCATTCCAGAATTTTCCAGACTGCGTTCATTGAGTCATGTTGTTTGGCTTCAGGGTTTGGAGCCACATAGGTTTTTAAGCTGTTGGCAGGATTTTGTCCAAGCACCAATCGTTTGTAAATGACAGCCTTGATTTGTAAACCCTGTTCCACAGCTTCATCAATCATCCACTGTAAAGGAATTTTAGCCAGCCCACTGTCTGCCTCAGGGTAGCCACCACCGATGTCAGAATGCACCCCAGCAAACCAAACCTGTTTGCTGTCTTGGGCCTCAGCGTTTTTATCCTTGATGAATGGATTGGGTTTAAACTTTTGGTCTGCTTGCCAAGGATACAGGCGAAACATGCGGCGTTTTTCATCAATCGCCATGGCCTGTCGAAAAGTCCGTACGGCTGGGTTCGTTTTTGTGTATGGCAGGGCTTGAAAGCTTGGAATATAAAACCGATCCGGCCGAGGAATGATGATTGATGCCACGGTGTCCCACACGCCCATAAAATGAATGGTGACTCGACGGGTTTCCAGGATGTTTTGGAATCGCCAACCAATGGCCAAATCGTTGTTTTCACTGGATTGTTTATAAGCGGTCAAGGCATAACCGCAGAGGTTTTCTTTGGCCGGATCAAGCAGCCCCACCAAGTTCAGAAAGCCAGCCAAAACCCGCACAGAATAAGCGCCACGGCTGAAACCAAACAGGAAAATTTTATCGCCCTGTTTGTAATGACGCATCAAGAACTTATAAGCATCCAACACATTGTCATCCAAGCCATAGCCCGTGGCTAAACCAAAAATGCCCTTGGCATGGTTTTTTAACCTGGCCCAAGCACTGCTGTTACTGATGGTGCCGATGCCAGGATCATAATAGACCACTTGACTTTGGTTTTTGTTAAGCACCCTGAACAGTTTCAAAACATTGGATAAATTTTCTTTGATTTCATTGCCCGTGCCATCACAGCAAATAATGATATTTTTTGGCATGCTTGCTCTAAATTTAATTGTATTCAATTGCACAATAGCACAAGACTTTGGCGAATTAAATTGAAACCAGAAAAATTCTTAGGCGTGATTAAGTCGATTCAGCAATCGAAGTAGCAACACCATCTTCCAATGCGCGTGTTTGGCACCGAACTGGTGCTGATGGTGTACTGGATTGTCATCTTTTTTATGGGCAATCGGCATCATAAATGATGGTGGGAGTCAGTTCGAAGCGACCGGCAAAGATCGGATCAGCTTCCAATCTTTTGAGGTACAAACTGGTACCACCTGGACCCACCGTAGGTCCAATAATCAGACCTTCTATTTCAATGATGTCATTGCCACGCATTTGTTTGATCACACAACCATCGACAGGTCCACCAATACCCATCAGTGGATAATCGGAATCTACAGTGAAAGTCGGCGGAGACATGTCATGGTTGATTTCATACAGATTACCCCACATGACTTGATGAACCATTGGATTGCCGTCCAAGTCAGGAACGCTGTATCCTGAGCCGCCTTGAAAATTAAACTGAGAACCCATGCTATTGATTGGACCTAAGTGGGTCATGGTAAAAGCTGCGGGGTTTGCTGTGGGGATGTTAAATAACTCAGCTTGACCATCACCATTGAATGAAAAGGACATATGATCACCGTTGATACCGCCTGATGACTCTTTCACAAAAGTGAAGCCAGTAGGCTGCATCAGCATGGTTAAATTAACGTGGTCAAAAACAGGGAAGGCATCGGAGGTAAAAAATCGGGTGGAACGGACCATGCCAGTATTCATTTGCGACACGGTCATGGCCAAGCCGCTGTCATAATCTGCTGTAATGAATTCTCGGATACCGCCACTGAATGGCCCCACTGAGTTGTAATTCCCAAACATATTATAAGAAACACCTGAATTGGTGGATTTAAAAATTTCAGTTTCTTGATCAGTCAAATCATGGGTTAGGATAAAAATGCCATCATTGGTCACCGCACAATTGGCATTGTCATAGTTATTTGTCATTGTTGCTGGAATGGTTAAACTGCTGAAGTTTAAGCCATCGTATTTAATCACGCCCACATTAAAATCTTTGATGTAGGGGATGTATGCTTGGTTGTTTTCCACACATATTTCTCCCAAAGCAAACAAATTAGGACTGAAATCTATCCTGGTGGGTGGCGAAACATCTGAGCCATCAAAAGGCTGACGTATGGTGATGGCATCCAGTCGATTGGTGTTGTTGCTGTTATCATGTGACAACAGCACTGAAAGCATCTCGCCGTTTATTGGTTCGGACAATTTCAGCTCTAAACCAGTGATGGCCGTAACCGGGGTGCTCTGCCAAGCATTGCTGCCGGCTGCCAGTGAAACCGATGCGGGTATCAAGGTGAATAATAGACTCAGTGTGTATTGAATGTTTTTCATGCCGCAGCTCCTTTTTTAACTGTACCTTTATTTAATGCGATAAAAGCAGCTTAAAAGCGCCACATAAATGAAATATATATAGATGAGGTTGACTTATTTTGAGCAATAAAAAAGCAGACTTCCCTGTCTGCTTTGTGTTTTCACTGAATCGTGAATGGTTATTTAGCCATTTTTGATTTTCAGTTTATTGATGACTTTGGTTACACCATTGGTGTTTTTGGCCATCTCTTCAGCCAAGGCTTTATTGGCTGATGTATTGGCTGTACCATTCAAAGTCACTACACCGTGCATGGTGTCTACATTAATGTCTAAACCATCAACTTCGCCACTCCACAGAAACTTAGATTTAATGGCTGCAGTGGTGGTTGAATCGTCATACCACGTACCAAAGCTTCTTTCATCACCGTCTTTGTAGGCTTTCTTTGACATTTTAGCGTCTTCTTTGACCACTAAATTATTTTCAACGTCAACCACACCTTCAATGCCTTTGGCGATTTCACCGGCCAATTCTTTGTCAACCCCTGATTTGACAGTACCTGATAAATACACAGTTTTACCTTTCACATCGGTATCTATGGTGAAGTTATTCAAGTGGCGATTGATCAACAAAGCAGATTCTACTTTGCCATCGATCCATGCATCTCTTAATTTGTCATCGGTGTCGTAGTGGGCATTGTTGCCACCAGCCAATGTCATGCTGCTTATTCCTAAAGCAACCACCAAAGAAGTAACTTTCAAAGATTTTCTAATTGATAAATTCAATGTATTCATGATTTTTCTCCTATAAAATTTTTGTCCAACGTCAATTGAAATTGGACTTCCTATTGTCAGGATGTACAGTGAATAATGTGTGAAATGAATGTTAATCTAACGATTTAATTCCAATATATGGTGCCTATCTTATTGATTTATATCGTTATAAATCATTTGCAAATACATGCAAATATTTTATGGTTTATTTTGAAGCAGAAGAAAAAACAGCATCTTTGTATTAAATTGACACTCACAGCTGGGTGTCATTTAGGTCGGGCTGACTCACTTGCAAAACATCCATAAGTCTGTGAAAATAATAAGACGAGATGCCAGTTCCTGTAGTGCACTCAAGTCAACTTTAAGGGTGGAATTAATTATGACTAAGAACCTCAACAACATCATTTCAAGCTTATTGTTTTTATCAGTAAGCCTCTTTTCAAGTATTGGTATTGTCATGCCAGTACAAGCCCAATCAGGCAAAGCAATCGTTGAAGTCATGACAGAGCCAGCAATCAGCGGCACGGTGCGTTTCAGTGGTACGCCTGATGGAGAAGTCTCATTACCCAGTGGTGCCATCTTTGCCACTGGTCTGACGCCAGGCAGTTACCAAAGCAGTGTCAGTTATGTTGAACCAGCCTTATTGGCAGCCAATTATTCATTGACCAGTATCAGCTGTGATGATGACTCCAGTGCCTCGCCAAGCATTGGCGATGTGGCCAGCGGTCGAGCAACTTTCAATCTAGACAACAGCGAAACGGTCACATGTGTCTTCATTTATACCAAGGATGATGTTGACAATGGTCCGGGTGACGATGGAGGTGATGATGGTGATGGCGATGACGGTGGCAATGATGACGGTGATAACGATGGCGATGATGATTTGGTGAGCTGTATTTGCCCCAAAGAGGGTTCTTGGAGGGTCTCTAATTTACCTGGAAAAATGGTTTGTACTGGTGTAATGTCGATGACCGTTCCCTTGGCACCCAGCAGAGATACTGGCGTCATTGAAAAATCCAACAGTTGTCGCACCTTGACGGCATCGGGCTTGAGTGAAGACGAAGCCACCATCGAATTCAACCGAACCGCCAATTGTAATTACATAGGTACCGTGGGTGGATCACATGAAGGCATTCCAATGGAAATAGATTTTACGCTGAATGTGGCTGACGAAAGCAGCATGTCAGGCAAACTGCATTCAGTGGTCAGTCAACAAGGCATGACTTGTACCATGTCACGCAATTACACCATGAATGCAGTAGATTAAAGGATGGCTGGCGCTGAACTCAGCAGGGACATTCGAGGCTATCAGCAGATTCGATTGCTTGCCGGACAATGGCAAGCAGTGAATAAAACCACCACGGTTGAATTTCGTGAATCAGCCTGTGGTTCGATCATCATAGAAACATGGCACTGGCCGGAAAAACAAATTGAGGCATTGACAGTTTATTTTTTGGATAGTCAGCAGCTGACGGCAACTCATTACTGCCCACTGGGTAATCAACCAACTTTGCAGCTGATACCCAGCAAAGCGCCCAACCGTTTTAATTTCCAAAAGATTTCGATCAGCAACTTGAAAGACAAAAACAGCGACCATTGTGAATCATTTTGGTTTGAATTCGGTCATGACAACCAATTCATTCGAAGCGAGTCCTATTGGGACAATGGAATTTTGGATACCCAGCAGTCCATTTATCAACGGATTCAAACCAAGGGAAATTGAACCTATAAATTCCCAATCAATCGTTACAAGATTCAATTTTGGCTAAATAAGCCGACAGGTTTTTGTTGGGGTCATCTTTGAAGGTTTCCTCGTTTACATCCAATTGCTGAATTCGATCTAAACGGAAATTCCGAAAATCTTGGCGTTTTTCACACCAGCCAGCCAGTAACCAGACCGGATTGAAAAAGAACAAGGCCAGTGGCCGCAGGGTGCGATGGGTTTGTTGTTTATTTTCATCGACATAAACCATGTGAATTTTGCGGCGGGCACGAATGTATTCACGCAAAGCTGAAAAACTGACAGACCATGGCACGGGTGGCCGCGTGGGTACAGCATAGGTGGTGATTTGTTTCAGTTCGCCTTGTAGACTGGCAGGTAACACCGCTTGAATTTTTTCAAAGGCACTGTCCGCTTTGTCAGCAAACTGTTTGTCTGTCCATTGACGAACCATACTGATTCCCAGACCAATCGCCTCGAGTTCATCGGCATCAAAGGCTATGGGTGGCAGGTAATATTTTTTGTCTATGGTGTAACCCACACCGGCCTCGCCACGGATTGGCACGCCTGCATCCATCAGACATTGGATGTCGCGGTAGACCGTGCGTTTGCATACCCCAAAATATTCAGCCACTTGCGTGGCGGTAACCGCTTGTCGCCTTTGGCGCAAGAAGTGGGTGATTTTCATCAGCCTGTCTGCTCGTCTCATACCGTGTTTTGCATCCCATGATTAACATGATTATAGCTTAAGCGATCACTGCTGACACCATGCTGTCAGCAGGGTTTTGCTAAGCTGTGATTTTTAACAACAACCAACGAATTGAGGAGAAAAAATATGATTGGATATGTAACCCTTGGAACCAACGACTTCCCACGCGCCGTGGCTTATTATGATGCTTTGTTTAAGTCCATTGGTGTCGGTCGCTATATGGAAGAGGACAACTATTTTGTGGCTTGGTCACCTGCCCCTGACGCCCCCGCGCTATCGGTAACGATTCCGTTCAACAAACAAGCGGCGACTGTAGGTAATGGCGTGATGGTGGCCTTGTATTTCGAGTCGCCTGCACAAGTGGATGCGTTTTACCACAAAGCCTTGGAATTGGGCGGAACTGATGAAGGCAAACCTGGTTTTCGCCCGACAGATGCCACCCAAGGCTTTTATGCCGGATACTTCCGTGATTTAGATGGCAATAAGCTGAATGCGTTTTGTGTGGTTGAGTAAAAGCCCATGGATCCGAGCCCGTTACATCGGGTTCGGTTTTATTGGAACAAAACCGCAGAACCCCTGAGTCTACTGGCTATCAGCCTACCATCAGCTCGGCCTGTTCGATATGATCATACTCATCGGCATTGAGTTCATTGAACCAATCTGACCAATAATTCAATAACCATTCGGCATTGTCTTCGTTCAAGTTTCCGGCTTCATACACATGAATGCTGTGATCGAGTAGGTCGTTGCGGTAAAGCACAGGATAGATTTTTTGTTTTCGCAAATCAAAACCCAGAACCACAGCGGGGTCAGCCTTCAATTGTCCATTGACTGAAACCACATGGGCGTATTCAATGTACACATCGATGAAGTCTTGAGAATGGCTAGGAAAAACTTTTTTTATCAGCAAGCGTTTGCCTTCATCATTCATCAACATCCCTTGTTTGAATTGATTGTTTGAGTCAATAAACCCCTTGAATTTCATTTTGATGAAAACATCACTACCTATAGAATCGCTCACAAATTACCTCACAGTTTCTTATCATTTTTCCTTGCTTCAATTTTTGCTGTGATTCTTTGCAGAATCCTCAAAATCGAATACATAATTAATGATAGCCATTCACTGTAAATTGAACAATTTCATTTCACCAAAGATTGAATTTAAGGCTAAAAACCAACTTAAAAATGTGTTTTTAAGGTGGAAGTGTAATTTTATATCAGTCATTAAAAAGCAGACTGCCACATTTTGGCACATAATTATCAGCCTTTGATTTGCTGATGACTGGATTGGTTTCAAGTTGGTGCTAAGGAAAATAATGGAAACGGCCGCTTTATTATTTGGTGTTCCTGAACAAGCCCCTTTTAAGCCCTCTTTTAGGGTTACATAAAATACATTATGTGACCTTTAAGTTGGTGGCCAATTTTACTGTACCACTACAGAGCTAGGTTTTAAGGGATACGGGATAAATAGGGGTTTTGCGCACATCTCCTCGAAAAGCTAAATTAAATGACTTAACATACTGGTATATTTAATATTAAAATACAGAGAATCTAATGAATGTGACTGTTCTTTTTAAAAACAAACTTCCTTTCTTTATTGTTTATTCAATGTATCCACTGCCTTACTAGGGTGCATAGTATTTGTAAGATTTCATCTGGCCACCAATAAAGTCAGATAATGGATGATTGAATGTTTTTCAAATGACATTATTACTTGATAATTTGAATTTTCGATCATTAGATAACACTTCACTTTAAATGGAAAAAATATGAAAAAAACTACCTCTATATTCTTTATTCTTGGAATGGTAATTACCCAATCATCACTGGCATCTAGTTATTTGTTTTTTGGAGACCCATGTGTGGTTAGTGAAACCAATCAACAATGTATGACAGTCATCAATACCGTTAACAACTCTGGAAAAAAAACATGTTTGTGGAGAGCAGCTCAAAATGGAAAACCACTTGAAATTTTTCATTGTCAAGCAGCAAGCACAATCAACTCATCAAAAAACTGGACCAAAACCAGTGTCAATTATGATGTTTTCGAAATGAAGTCTCATGATTCATGGCCAACTCAAGATCCTTTGGGACTTGAGCATGCATACAACACAGGAACTTTACTAGATACTGATCAATTAACAGCTGAATACGGTAAGATCACAGCTCCTAATGTATGCCAAATCAGTAATCCCTCTGAACAATGTACAACAGAAATTTTTGCCAACAAGCTTGGAAAGTTAAATGGTTGTATTTGGCGCAAACCAACCAACGGTAAACCACTCGAAATCTTTGCATGTAATTCTGTGGCCATTCCAAATTACTCTAAAAATTGGACTAAAACATCATCAACACCTGATGATTTTGTATTCATGTCACATGTAGGGTGGCCAACACAGGATCCAATGGGCTTAAATCATGCTTACTCTCAAGGGATTGTATTGGATGAAATGACAATACAAGCCAATATTGTATCCACCGGCCCACTACCAGAAATCACTTCTGTCACTGCTGGATGCAAACATCGCTACTGTTTAAACATCAGAGGAACTGATTTCGCTGCAAATGCATCTGTAATAGTAAGGGAGAACAGAATTGGTTCTGCACCAAGTACGTTTAGAGATAATTTAATTTACAACCGCAGTTTCACTACCAATGAAGATAAGTTTGTGGTACCAATTGTTGACATGAGTAGACAAGCTCACTTCAGAAACAATGGACTTTGTATTAGGGTCAATAATAACGGAGACTTAAGTAACGAAGTTTGTTTGACACGTCCTGCAAATATAGAACCACAACCACCCTTGATGGGCTCTCCAGTTCTAAGTTACGATTCTCAGCAGGATGTCCACGCAGATTCATACATAGTGAAGGGCGCAACTAACAATGTTCTGAAGTTTTTTGGTAACAGTTGGAAAAAAGTACCAATGAACTACACTGTGACACCAAATACAATCTTGGAGTTTGATTTTAAATCAACCCACCAAGAACCAGAAATAACAGGAATTGGTTTCATATTACAAGGGCAAAATAACATGAGTTTTAATCGATTCTGGCAAATTTTTGGAACAGATATAAACCATGGTAATCAATCTCATAGAAACTACGTTAATCAATCTGGTTTTAAATCTTACCGCATCTCTATAGGTGAAGTTTTTACTGGTCAAATTTCACACATAGTTTTTATCTCTGATGAGGACACTAGGGTGGGACAAAGCGTGATTTTCCAGTCTCCTAATTTAATTGAAGAGGTTAATAACTCTGGACCTAGTGGTTGGGACTATGGTTTGACTACCCGAAATATTCGTTCCTATGTAGACTTTAATGGTGATGACCAATTGTTTGACTTTATTGATGAAACTGACCCTTCAACGAGACACTACCGTATTGGTATCCAAAATGAAGCTGGTTTCGGTCATGGGTTTCCTGGTCCAAACGGTCTTAGTTATATGCCAAATGGCAGTAGCAGTCCTTCTACAATCAATTGGTTATCAAGTAGCGAAGGGGGTTACACGGTTGAGATGAAAACTGATCAATATACTTTTGATGAAGTGAATTATCAGCCAGGTCGCAATATGTTTACTTGGTTTGCCTTTCTTGATAAGAATAGCGATACCAATCCTCATCCGATGGACACTCAAGTTTCTCTGGATGTTAAGTACAATGAGTACAACACAGGCGGATCTGCTGGCAGAATGATAGTAGGTATGGACTTGGTTTTAGATGGGGTTTGGTACGAAATTGAAATAAACACTTATATGAAACAGTGGCAGCATTATGATCGAGAAGTGGTATTTAGCGATTTTGTTGGAACAAACAAGAAATTTATAAATATTAATGGTCGTTTTTTCAATGCCGAGGTACCGTTAAACTCATGGTACAGTCTAATAATCGACTGGGAATACGTACTAAATTGGTTAATCGATAACGGTCACATTCCTTCAGGTGTAAGAAGCAGTCCAACACTTAAACCTAGCTTGAAAGTTGCCATTGAAAATATGTCTAAGTCAACTTCTGGAACGGGTAGTGGTGTTACACATTTACAGTTTAAGAACTTAAAAGTTGATGCAAAACGTTAGTCTAAAGCAACTAAACTGGACAATTATTTAATAGAAATAAAGGGTTCAGTACCCTTTAGTGTTGTGGCTGAGAGTTTCTTTGCCACTCTAAAAAATGAATGGGTCTACTTGACTAAGTACAAAACCAAAGATGCTGCCAAAAGCAGCATCTTTGAATATATTGAATTGTTTTACAATCGAATCAGGCGACATTCATATTTAAATGATGAATCACCAACCGATTTTGAAAGTAAGTACTATAATAAAATCTAGTGTCCAGTAAATTGGGGGATTTTCATACTGACCGCTTTAGTTTCAAAGAAACCTATAGTAAGCAAAAAATATGCTGCTTTAATTATAGGTTCTCTAAGGGTGTCTGATTAATTAAATTTAAAACAATACAAAGACCAGAGAATAATTATGATAAGAATATCATTGTTCATTACCTCCTTAGGGATACTTTTTTTACATACTTCAAATGTAGCTGCATCAACTTATATGGATACATCCATAGAAAGTTTGATTGACTCTGCAGATTTAATTATTAGTGGCAAGGTAGAAAATAAATCATCACAATCAGAGGATGTAATTGTTGAACTACAAACCAAAGAAAACAATAAAATCTCAACTCGAAAAGTTAATACTCGGACCCCAATGACATCATTTGTCATAAAAATAGATGAAGTTATTAAAGGGCAACATTCAGAGGAGTTTGTCACTGTTAAAATGGAAGGAGGCTGTGGTGATGATGGAATGTGCCTAGAGGACAGCACTAACTACAATTATCAAGTCAATGACAATATAGTGATTTTTTTGAAATTTGATCAGGACAATAATTATTATTACTCTAGTGATGGTAACCTTACAGCATTCAAACAAAATGAAAACAAAAACATTTACCGAGAAGATAACTTTAAATTCATAGAAAAGAACACTAATATTGTAAGAAATGAAACTAACAAATTGATACTTTCTATAGATGAATTAAAATCAAAAGTTAAAGAGATTTTAGATAACCAATCAAGGGCAGGCACTTCAATCACACCAGCTCTGGAATAGCTCTAATCCAATCAGTGTTGAATGGGGTGCCTGTCCCTGGTTAGTTCTTGATGTGTTTGTTAGGCATTTTTACCTACGGTTCCACGAAGAATATCTAGCTTATTGCTTGGAGCGTCCGGAGACATAAAATTAGGAATTGTCCTTTCATTTCTTCGAGGACGACCAAGGAATTCTATGGGCCATTCGGTAATACGCTCTTCTTTAACGTGAACATATTCCCCAGGTTCAGATTCGTCTATGTATTCTTTTTGCAAAACAAGAGCAAGCGGTGACTCAGCTCCACATTCCTCGAGGGAACATTCTAAAGCGGTTTCGCAATCCTCGAATGCATAGTAGTAATCGTCGCCTTCTTCAGGGTGACACCAAACTCTGTATTCAAGCACCTCATCCCACACATAGCCCCCTCCCGCTTTAGCGAGAGCAGGATATTCTCCAACCATGCTCGGGTCTTTAACTTTGGGGTACACGCTTAACTCCATGTAGTGCCTAACGCCAAGCTCTGGCATTTAGTGAGCCAGCGAACAAAATTGCTAGCTGCGTATTGTTAGGAATATTAATTGTAAACTTAATGCTCATTATAGTGCTCTTTTAGTGTTTCTATGGACAAACAGTTACCTTTATTTCTTTTATGAAAACTGCGATCCGGACATTTCCTATAATCGGTATGCATGTACGAAAAATCAGTAACACATCCATTATCTTCGTTATAGCTTATAGATGTGGCCATATATTTTATTCCAGTATCTTCAGCGAAATCCTTAGGACTAGGTTGCAGTATAAATTGCCATTGATTTTGATTATCAAAGGTGAAATCAACTCTTTTTCCACCAGTTAAAGCCACAATCAACGGTGTTTCAAACAATGTACCATTTTCATTTTTAGGGTACTTAATTTTGACACTATGCATGTATGCATGAACGAGAATACTGTTGTTACAGGACTCGCCGTAAGGCACTTTCTTGTCGTTCATTGGCTGACCGTAAGAGCAATAATCTCTATACCAATTCGTGTCATCCATTGTTATCGGAATACCAACCACCAAAACAGGTTCATTTTTTGGCAAAGGTATTACCGCACAGCTAGTTAGAAATACTAGAATTGCAAAGGTGCAGTTGATTTTTCCAGCCACTATAGGTTCCTAACGCCTCACATCAGCGGCGCAGCATTACTGCGTCCGACTGCATGTGTTTGTTATGTGCGACGGTTTCGAACATCGATAGCTTTTTCTGGATCAATATGTACTCCTTTTTTCTTCAGCCTTGCTCTAACACCACAAAGTTGTAACTTACCAAATCTTGCCTCATACAACGGAAAGACAAAGCCCACACAAAGAATAAATAATACCAGAACTTTCCAATAGCCAAAAACAATAATGAATAAAAGTGGGGTGGAAATAATAATTGTCACAACCCAAAAAACCACTCTGTTAAGTAAAGTGCTTTTTAATTCGAAATTTGCGCCACAAGAATTACATTGAACCTGGCTTGATGACCAAAGATAAACACCAGCTTCTACAGATTTATTATTACATTCAGCACAAATTCTAATCATTGCTTAGTCCACATAACAATTTATTATAGGTGCATTTATGCATACTATCATCTGTTTACCTTGTTATAAATGCATTAAAAAAACCATGATATTACCATAAGTTGTTGATTTCTTACATTATAGGAAATTATTTAATGCATCTATAGTAGGTTATAGACGGATATAAATGCACGATTGCACTAATATCAGGTAAATTCTTAATAAAAGTGCATTTTGAGGAGTTTTTCTTTGGATAAGGTTATGTGCTTAGTCGCCAGGAAACACTTAGTCAGCATATTTTCATCCTTTAATTAGTATCACATAAAACACGTTATGTTTTACTAATAAAGCATTCTTAGAATGGCCTCAATGGGCTTAATAAATTCAGGCCTTACCAGATTTTCTGGCCACAAAAGTATTCAATCAAAAAGTTCAGTTAAGTGGCTTCATCTGATTTATGTCCTGGATGGGCTCCGCCTGAACCTTTGGGTTCAGCGATTTTTATTGATGGGGATTTATTATTGAGTGACTGTCTTATGGAGAGCTGTTAAAATTAATTGATACCAGCACCTTAAGCAGGAGAATTGACTTTTATGCCTACTTCATTCATTGTGATTGATGACTTTCTTGATGACCCTTATCCACTGCGAAATGCAGCACTTGGCTTGAAATATCCAGCGACCAAAGGGCCTTATCCTGGGCGAAACTCCTCACAACAAATTGAAATCGAAGGCTTGCACCATGAAGTGTCTCGTCTGGTAGGGGAGCCCTTGTTGCCGATGAGTCATAACCAAGCCCATGGTAACTGTCGAATCGCTTTGGCATCTGATGTCGGTACAGCCAAAGTGCATGTTGATGCTTCTCATTGGTCTGGCATTCTCTATCTCAGTGAGCCAGAAGACTGTCGTGGTGGGACTGAATTCTTCCGTCACATTCCAACCAATACCGAGCGAGCACCCTTCAGTGATCAAGAAGCGATGGAAAAATTTGGCGTGCCTTCCGCTAAGCAGTGGACGTCAGATATATTGGACAGAGACACCAATGACGATTCAAAGTGGGAGATGACCATGAGGATTCCGATGCGTTTTAATCGCTTGATTCTGCTCAGGCCATGGCTGTGGCACACGGCTGGAGAGAGCTTTGGTGATAAAATTGAAAATGGTCGTTTGGTGTATCTGATGTTTTTTCGTCAGGCCAATGGCTGATTTTTTGCCGATAGGTATTTTAACGCTTCATTCTGTTCAATGAAGCGGTCATAAACCATCCATTTTGTTTTATATGGCCACGACTGTTGTGCGAACCATGGGATGTGCCGCGCAGGTTCTATTGGGTTTTATTGATACAGCCATGAGTCTCATTCACAATATTTTTCTAAATAAAGACGATGACTCGGCATTTTTATCACGGTGTCTCTGATCGCTGCACGCATATAATCAAACCGTTGTTTGAGGTCTTCAATATCAAAGCTGTCTAAAAATGGATCATATTTATCGGGCCACATACCAAGCCCAAGAAATGTTGAGGCTCGAGAACCTTCGAGAAATGTTTCTAGCTCATAGGAGGCCGATTGACCATGAATGCTGAACAATGCGGTTTTGTGTTTCAACGAATCTGGTAAGGGCTGTTGACGCCATTGATTCCACATCATCGACTCTTGCTTGGTGACCGATAAATAATGTAACAGGTTATAGTCCCGTATATTATCAAGCTCCAATTGCGTCAAACGGTTGTATTCATTAACCAATGCCGGATGACAACTTTGGTCCGGAAACAAATTAATGAATCGCTGTACAGCCACTTGAACCCATTGTAAATTGGACATTTCTAACGCCTCAAAATCTGCAGCCGCTGAGCCAAAAGCAATACAATTTTTAGACCAGTGCTGTTGTCGCTGTCCTGAGTGAAGTTCACGCAGGGAAGGTTCACTGAAAGTATTCGGTGAAAGTCCTGTGGTGATTATATTCTTGGCTTCAGCAAGACTGACTTCGTCACTGTTATAAACAAACTCTCGTACAATCGTATTTAATAGCGGGACATGGCGAAACCAACCCTTGGTCTTACCTGCCACTTGTGTATAAGGCATCACTTCGCCTTTGGATTTAATGGTGGTTGATAAAACCCGGTTCGCCGGTAACCAACAAGACCAATCTTCACGACCAACCCCCATTACTTTTTCAATTAAACTGGCAGCGTTTCCAGAACAATCGATAAACAGGTCCGCCTTGAGATTTTCACCCTTTTCCAGGGTGACGGAATTTATAAAACCGTTGTTTTCATCCAAACTAACATCAACAATATTTTCAGTCTTGAAGTGAGCCTTATCTTGTAACACATGGTTAAGCAAATATTGTTTATAAGCAGTGGCATCAATATGTAGCGAGTAAGCCATGGTCGAAAAAATTGAATTAGGGTCGCTTTGTGGATGCATGAACCTATTATTTTCAGCCGCAACGGCACTCAAAGCATATTCACTATAGGCCGTGTTGTCGCCTGACTGATGCATCTTTGTTGCAAAGTGATGAAACCCAACAAATTCTGTGGCAGCACCATGTGGACCTAATGGTTGCGTATAGCTATGTCCAGGTTTATTCCAGTCCTGATAAATCGTAGCCAACTTAAATGTAGCCTGCGTGGCTTGCATGAGCGCTTTTTCATCGATGCCAAGTAGGCGATGAAATTCATGGATTTGTGGCAGCATGGACAAGGCTGCTGATTGTTCGTCATCCGCGCCAATCAAAGTTATTTTTATTTGTGGCATGGACTTTGCGATCGCAGAGGCCACAGTCACCGCTGTTATTCCTCTTCCAACAATTACAATGCTATTTATTTCTTGGTTCTTCATGTTTGGTACCGCTGGGCTATAGACGTTTATTGTTTTGATGACTTGGACAGGGGATTTGAAATCAGCTCACCCGCACAATACCGGGCAAGCGTTTCGTTGTGTGTGGGCATGGCTTTGGCCGCTTTGGCAACATCCGTTCTCATCTGTGCCATAAGCCGCTTGACCTCTTGTGGATCAACCACATCAACCCTTGGGTCATAGGAATCAGGTTTGATGCCTTGACCCAACATCACTTGCAACCAATTGTGCTCGATAAATAAATCTGAGTTTTTATGTGCAGTGTGACCACTGTGACGGAATACATCGATGCGATGTTGTAGCTCATCAGGGATCTTCATGGTTCGACAATAATTCCAAAATTCAGAATCATTTCTTCGGGTCATATGATAATGCAGCATGATAAAGTTTCTTGACTCTTCATACTTGATATCCATCCTTCGATTGAATTCATTTTCTGTGGCCGGTGCAAAATCTTTACTCGGAAAGTTCCTGATAAGCAGTAGGATAGCCGCTTGAATAAGCGCAATACTGGTAGATTCCAGTGGCTCTAAGAAGCCCCCAGACAGGCCAACGCCAACACAGTTTTTATGCCAGAGTTTTTCGCGTTTTCCGGTGGTAAACTTCAATAAACGAGGCTCGTTAATGGGTTCGCCTTCTATGTTTTCCAACAATTGATCCAAGGCTTTGTCTTCACTGAGGTATTGGTCGCAAAATACATTGCCATCGCCGGTGCGATTTTGTAGCGGAATCCGCCATTGCCAGCCCGCAGTCAACGCGCGTGCACGTGTATACGGTGGTATGGGTGTGTCTTCATTTTCATAAGCCGTAGAAACAGCCCAAGCGCGGTTAACAGGTAACCAGTGACTCCAATCTTTGTAGCCTATCTTATGCGTTTTTTCTAATAACAAGGCCCTGAAACCAGAGCAATCAATAAACAGCTCGCCTTCAATACACTCACCGCTTTCTAGCGTGACCGATTCGACAAAGCCCGTTTCATTGTTTTGTGTTACCTCAGTTACTTTGCCTTCTATTCTGGTCACCCCTTTTGCTTCTGACCATTTTCGTAAATAGCGCGCATAAAGCGTGGCATCGAATTGATAGGCATAAAAATAGCGAGATCCTATAGATTCATTATCAAATTGTTTATGTTCAAATTTGTCATCAACACAAGCCATATAAGGCATGTTGTATTCATGAATCCCCCCAATATCTGGGTCTTGTTGCATCTTCATCCAGTAATGATGAAAAGAAACATCGTTGATTGGGAAGCCGTAATAACCAAAGGCGTGATAGTAATCCTCACCAATTTCTCCCCAGTTTTGAAACCGAATCGCTAGCTTGAAAGATGCATTGGTTTCACGCATAAACTCCTGTTCATCAATACCAAGCCCAGCATTAAAGGTGCGAATGACCGGTATGGTGGCTTCACCAACACCCACCGTCGCAATTTGATCGGATTCAATTAAACGAACATTACATTGTTCTGGGAGGTGTCTTGATAGCGCTGCAGCAGTCATCCAGCCTGCAGTACCACCGCCGACAATTACTATATTTTTAATCATTATGTTACTTAATTTGTTGCTAAATTTATAATAAAAGCGAAGATGAAGTCTCTTCTTTTCAGATTTTTATCAGTGTAACTGCCCGAAACTTTTAAGTCTACTGAAATAACAAACTGCCATGGGAAAACCATTTAATCACAAATCTAGGAAAGGCATTCCATAGGCGACCAATATGATTTGTATGTAGTTAATGGTAAGGGATGGTTTTTGTGGGTTGGTTTGTTTAGTTAGCCGGATTTAAAACTACATATTACAAGATATAATTTATCTATTCCTCTAAATAAAATCTAACTGCATCAATTTTCTCTAATACAAAAACTCTGATTATTCGGGAAATAATCTATATATTGATTCTTTCCATCATTAAATTGTGCTGTAAAATGTACAGTGGTAGACTTTGTGATCTTTGTTAAATTTGAGTTCAATGCTTTTGGTAAATAAACTGTAAGAGTATTGTTTGATACTCTTGTTGAAACAAATAATTTTGTTTTAACCTCCAATTGACCGTTATCTGTTATTGACTCTATTTCCGCAAGAGAACCATCTGCGAATTTTGAAATTGGAATTGTTTTTTCAGGTTGCTTTTCAAATTTATCTTTGTCAATACTTATAAACAAATCTCCTTTTGAAGGCTGACAATCTCCATCAATATCAAAATAGGCTAACCATGAATAATTATTTGCATACAATTCTAAGGCCGCATGATCAATTGTTAACACTTCTGGCAAATCATTCATTGTCCATGAAACTCCAATACACTCATTACCTAATGTCATTCCAATTTCTGTCAAATCTACAAAGGACTTTCCTGCATCTCCAGAAATATCATTAAAATTAATATCTTCACCTAAACAAATTGCTTCTTTAGTGTCACAAGAAATAATATCTTCTCCTAAACTAGAACAAGATGCTTTAGTATTAAAAACTAGCTTATTTTCTAATGTATTATCAGAACATCCTCCTAGCATTAATATAAGACAAATCTGTATAGAATTGTTTTTCATAAAATTTCAACTTATGTGTCGCTCTACGGTGTTGTTCCTCAATCCCAACTCAGCGCTCCACCGGTTTGGTACTCAGTCACGCGGGTTTCGAAGAAGTTCTTCTCTTTGCGCAGGTTGGATTGTTCGTCGAGCCATGGCAGGGTGCATTCGGCGCCGGGGAACGGTTCTTCGATGCCCAGTTGGCGCGCGCGGCGGTTGGCGATGTATCTGAACTGTTCGCTGTGATCTTCAGCGGAGTAGCCGAGGATGGGTCGGCGCAGCAGGTATTTGGCATAGCCGGATTCGGCAGCTTCAGATTCGTCCCACATGTCACGGATTTTCGCTGGATCCAGTTTGACGTCGTTTTCTTCGATGATTTGTTTCACCACGCGGATGCCGAATGAACAATGCATCACTTCATCACGCATGATGTACTGTAGCTGCTCGGCGGTGCCTTTCATCAGGCCACGTCTTTGTAACGCGAAGATCGGGCTGAAGCCGTTGTAGAACCAACAGCCTTCGAAAATGGCGCCGAAGAACATGTAAGCAAGAACAAAGTTTTCCAGCTCGTCTTTGTCGTTCAGGTCGATGTTGGGTCGCATGATGGAATCCAGGCGGCGGTTGGCGACTTGAATTTTTTGGTTGATCTCTGGTACCACGCGGTAGCGGTTGTAGATTTCGCCTTGGTCCAGACCAATGGTTTCAATACAATGTTGGTAAGTCCAAGTGTGCAGGGCTTCTTCATAAACCTGACGCGCTTGGTAGATTTGAAGTTCTGGGGCGGTCATTTTTTCCATCACAGCCAGGCCGATGTTGCGCATCGCCAGAATGTCTGAGGTGGTTAAGTATGACAACACGTTTTGGTACACGTGTTTTTCATCTTCGGTCAGGGTTTTGTTGTAATCATGTACGTCTTGGGTCATGTTGACATCAAGCGGGGTCCAGTGGTTTTTGTTGGCGTTCAAGAAGAATTTCCAAGCCCATGGGTACTTGAAAGGTGCCAGTTGATTCACGTCGGTTAAACCATTGACCACCCTTTTGTCTTCAGCACGAACTGGCTCAACGCCTTTGCTGGCATTGTTCAGGGTGTTTTCTGGGGTGACATTGATGGTTAGTGCCGTCGGTTCTGCGGCCACTGTGGGTTCTGCTTTGACCGCTGGTTTTTTGGCTTCCGGTGCTTTGTTTTCTTCTTTATTCTCGCCCATTCCTAATGGATCGTCCCAATTCATCATGATATATTTGCTCCTCAATATTATTGAGTTTTAATGTTTACTTTGTGGTGCTTTGGACAAGTTCCCAGGGGCACCACGCGTGTTGTTGTGTTTAGCCAGATGAAGTCAGATCACCTGGCTGTGTGGTTTTATTGACAGGCTTCACAATCCGGATCAAGGATGGAACAGGCCAAAGGCGCTGCAGATCCTGGTTCGGCTGTGACCGGGGCCTTGTTCGAGCTGGCATCCACGCTTTTCTCAACGTGGGTGGCACCGACTGAACGGAGGTAGTAAGTGGTTTTTAGACCACGAACCCAAGCCAGTTTGTACAGCGAGTCGAGTTTTTTGCCTGAAGGCTCCACCATGTATAAGTTCAGTGATTGGCCTTGGTCTATCCATTTTTGACGCCTTGAAGCGGCTTCAACCAACCAGCGTGAATCGACTTCAAAAGCCGTCGCATATTTGGCTTTCAAATGTTCTGGGACCCGGTCAATCGGCTGTACGCTGCCATCAAAGTATTTCAAATCATTGACCATCACGTCATCCCACAAGTCCAACGCTTTCAAGTCTTCTACCAAGTAAGGGTTGATGACGGTAAATTCGCCCGATAGGTTCGATTTAACAAACAGGTTTTGGTACACCGGTTCTACTGACTGTGACACGCCTGAGATGTTTGAGATGGTGGCTGTGGGAGCAATCGCCATGGTGTTCGAGTTACGCATGCCTTGGCTTTTGACTTTGGCGCGCAATGAATCCCAATCCATGCTGACACTTTGGTCTTGTTCGATGAATTGGCCACGTTCTTGTTTCAACATTTCAACCGAATCAATCGGTAAGATGCCTTGTGACCACAAGGAACCTTCATAAGAAGGGTAGGTACCACGTTCATCGGCCAAGTCACTGGAAGCTTGGATCGCATAATAAGAGACGGCTTCCATGGTGTTGTCAGCGAAGTTGATCGCTTCTTCGGTGGCATAAGCCATGTCTTGGATGTACAGTGCATCCTGGAAACCCATCAAGCCCAAACCAACGGGTCGGTGACGCAGGTTGGATTTTCTGGCTTGTGGCACAGAATAGAAGTTGTAATCAATCACGTTGTCCAGCATGCGCATGGCGGTGGTGATGGTTTTCTCTAGTTTCTTGTGATCGATGCCGTTTTCATTCACATGGTGTGGCAAGTTAACCGAGCCCAAGTTACACACAGCGATTTCTTCGTCTGATGTATTGAGGGTGATTTCGGTACACAGGTTCGAGGAATGTACCACACCGGTGTGTCTTTGTGGCGAACGGATGTTACATGGGTCTTTGAAGGTCATCCAAGGGTGACCGGTTTCAAACAACATGGTCAACATTTTCTTCCACAAGTCGGTGGCTTGGACCACTTTGGAATTGAGGATTTTACCTTCGGCTGCCAATTGCTCGTATTCTTCATATTTGGCTTTAAAGGCTTTGCCATACAGTTCATGTAATTCAGGCACTTCTTCTGGAGAGAACAAGGTCCATGATTGTTCTTTGGCCACCCGTTCCATAAACAAATCAGGAATCCAATTGGCTGTGTTCATGTCATGGGTACGGCGACGGTCATCACCGGTGTTTTTACGCAGCTCAAGAAACTCTTCCATATCGATGTGCCAAGTTTCTAAGTAGGCACACATGGCGCCTTTGCGTTTACCACCTTGGTTAACGGCTACGGCTGTGTCATTGGCGACTTTCAAGAACGGAACCACGCCTTGTGATTCACCATTGGTGCCTTTGATGTGTGAGCCTAAGCCACGCACTCGAGACCAATCGTTGCCCAGTCCGCCGGCGTATTTGGATAACATGGCATCGTCTTTGATGGCGCTGAAAATGCCGTCCAGATCATCAGGCACTGTGGTCAGGTAACAGCTGGACAGTTGTGGTCTTAAGGTGCCAGAGTTGAATAAGGTTGGGGTTGAACTCATGAAGTCAAATGAACTCAATAATTCATAAAACTCAATGGCTCGAGCTTCACGATCGATTTCATTGATCGCCAGACCCATGGAAACGCGCATGAAAAAAGCCTGTGGCAATTCGATGCGGGTTTTACCTAAATGAATGAAGTAGCGGTCGTACAAAGTTTGTAAACCCAAGTAAGTGAATTTCTTGTCACGTTCAGGTTTAATGGCAGCGGCCAATCGAGGGATGTCATAGCGGTTAAGCTCTGAATCCAGTAGGTTCAATTCAACCCCACGCTGGATGTATTTGCCAAAGTATTCTGGATAGATTTCCAGCATGTCTTTTTGGGTGGCGTCTTTTGGCTCACCATAAATATAGCCCAAGGCTTCTGCACGGATACCGTCCATCAATAAGCGCGCTGTGACATGTGAGTAATTCGGGTCTTTTTCAATCAACACCCGAGCCGTCATGGTGATTGAAGCATTGACGTCTGATTCTGCCATGCCATCAAATAAGTTTCGACGCACGTCTTTGATGATCAGGTCTTTGGTCACACCTTTGAGGCCACGGGTGGCTTCGGTGATGATGGTGTCTATGCGTTGAAGATCGAGTGGTTTGCGGTTGCCATCGGCATCGATGACATGCAAAACCTCTGAAGGTTCTTTGGGAATGCTTTCGTCTTTGTCAGCACGCGCTTTGGCACGGGCTCTTTTTTCATTTTGTTTTTCACGATATAAAACGTAATTTCTGGCCGCTTTGTGCTCACCAGAACGCATCATTGCCAATTCGACTTGGTCTTGGATGTCTTCGATGTGCACCGTACCACCATCTTCCATGTGTCTGAATAAGGCCATGAAAACTTGGTCACCCAATTTTTCTACGGTCTCTCTGACACGTCTTGATGCCGCTGCTTGGCCACCTTCAACAGCAAGAAAAGCTTTGGTCATGGCCACTTGGATTTTAGACTGATCGAAATCAGTGACTTTGCCGTTGCGTCTGATGACTCTGAACTTGCTTGGTTGGTTGGTGGTTGGTGCTTCGGTGGTTGTTGATTGAGTTGCTGATCCTTGAACTTTACTTGACTGACTTTCCGGTTGATCTGTATGTTGCATATGACCCTTCGATATTGATTTGGCTTAAATAATTCAGGTGCAGATTGCTTGTCGCGATCGTTTGTCACCCCAATATGACTCTCTCTCTTCGGAGAAGATAATATCTTATATTTTCAGCTGCTGGCAAGGATAAAATCTGCTAAATTTTTTCCAAGGTCTAATATCAATGACTTAGCAAATTCTCTTTATTTTCTGCACAAACTTTGTTGATTAATTGATACCAAGATGGCGGGTTTTTACGCTGACAATTCGGGTGGTTTTTGGGTTTTCAATTTAAATCGGATGATATTCAAAATGGCGGCAGAAGTTAAACCGACAATGATGCCCATCCACAAACCTTCGGCACCATATCCCAGTTCGAAACACAGGTACCAAGAAGCCACAAAGCCCAACATCCAGAAGGAAAAAATACTGCTGAGCATGATGAAATTCATGTCTTTGATGCCGCGCAAAGCACCAGCGGCTGCCACTTGTATGCCATCGGACAATTGAAACACCGCGGCGTAAAACAACAGGCTGACGGCAATCGTCGCCACGGCCACATCCTTGGTATACAATCCAACAATTTGGGGTGCAAACAAGATGGTCACGGCCGCGGCCAAGACTTGGGTGAATAACACCATGCCAATGCCATAAAAGCCGGCATTTTTGATGTCGATGGGGTTGTTGCGTCCCACTGCATTACCGACGCGGATGGTGATGCCCATCGACAAGCCAAGTGGCACCATAAACAACAAGGATGAGAAGTTCAATGCGACCTGGTGGGCGGCCACGGTTTCGGTGGTCAATGATGAGGCCAATAAGGTGATCACCGCGAAGAAACCCACCTCAGCAAACATCGAAATACCGACCGGAAAACCAAGTCGGAAAAAGCGCCAAATCTCGGGCCAATCGGGTGAGTCGTATTGACTGAAAATTTTGTAGGATCCAATGATTTTGTGTTTGTGGGTGATGATGACATAAGCCAGCATTTGACACAACAAAACGGTGGCAGTGGCATAACCACAACCTTGTGCGCCCATCGGTGGAAAGCCCAGTTTACCGAACATCAAAATGTAGTTCAGCGGGATGTTCAGTAACAAGCCCAGGAAACTGACGTACATGGTGGTTTTGGTGATGGCCAGGCCATCAGCCAAGTAACGAAATGAGACAAAAAAGGCCAGCGGCAACACACCCCATGACAGTGCATTGAGGTAGGCCTTGGCTTCGGGGATGACTTCAGCTTGGGTATCAAATAAGGCAAACAAGGGATCCATAAAGCGAATCACCACGGTGAATGTGAGCCCAAGTATTAAGGCCAGCCACAATGTTTGGCGGAAAAAGCCAGGTATTTTATGGTTCTCATCAGCCCCATCCATGGCAGAAATCACCGAAGGTATGGCCATCAAAATACCAAAGACAAACAAGATGGCGGTCGACCACAAGGAACTGCCGACAGCCACTGCAGCCAGCGTCACAGAGCCCAAACGTCCCGCCATGATGGTGTCTACAAAAGTCATCGCAACCACCGTGATTTGACTGATGATGATTGGCGTTGACAGTTTGATGGTTTGGGTTATGTGCCGTTTGATTGGCATCGGTTGCATGGCTTCACCTTAAAACTGAGCTTCTGTTTACCTAAATTGGTAGAATCGATTAAACTGTTATTTTTTGCGGAATACTTTCAATGTCCAAAACTGCTTTTGTGACTGGTTCAACAGGATTTTTAGGCAGACACTTATGTCATCAGCTGGTTCAAGCCGATTGGCAAGTCACCGCAATGTGTCGAAGCATACCAGAAAATGCGCTCAAAGGCGTCAACTATGTGCAAGCGGATTTGTTGGATATGCGCTCATTGATGGCGGCACTACCTAAGCATGTGGATTGTTTGTTCCATACCGCCGCTGACACCAATACCTGGAATAAAAACAATACCAGACAAAGCCAAACCAACATCCATGGCACCCAGAACTTGCTGGATGCCGCCAAGGAAAAAGGTTTGCAAAAGTGGCTGCATGTTTCATCCATAACGACGTTTGGGGTTGATCACCACGGCATGATTGAATTAACCGAACAAGCACCCATGGAAGGCTTGAACAGCTGGGTTAATTATGTCAAAACCAAAAGCCAAGCTGAACAAATGGTCATACAACAAGCGACTGATTTACCAGCCGTGGTGGTTAATCCGACCCACATCATTGGGGTCGATGATCAGCACAATTGGATCCGTTTATTCAAGATGTTGATCAGTGATACCTTGCCGACAATTCCGATTGGTGCCGGTTCCTTTGCTGATGTGAAAGACGTGGCCAGGGGCTGTATTTTGGCGGCGGAAAAAGGTCTGGTGGGGGAAAAATACATCCTCGGTGGGAGCAACTTGAGTTTTGAACAATTCATTGACCAAGTGGCGGATGGTTTCGGGATAACGGTCAGCAAAAGGCGCAAGCCACAGGCATTGATTAAAGTGGCGGCCAAAATACAATCAGCCATCGGTTATTTATCTGGCAACCCACCTGATTTAACCCCAGAGGCTTTGCAAATCATTTCAGACCAATACAGCTGTAGCAGCCAGAAGGCCAAGGATGAATTGGGTTATACAATCAGGCCATTTGACGAAACCTTACAGGACATCAAGGCCAACTTAATTGAACGAGGGATTCTCAGTGCATAAGCATACCAAACTCATCTTTGATGCGGACAACACATTGTTTGACTTTGATCGGGCTGAAGAAACGGCTTTGGTGAAAAGTTTGGAACATTTCAAGCTACCAAAACCTGAAGGTTTGATTGATTTTTATCGAAAGATGAATGTGGGTTTGTGGCAACAATTGGATAACAAAACCATCACCATCGCACAGTTGAAACAACAACGTGCAGCTCAATTGTTTGAGTTCATAGGCCAGTCAGCAGATCCTACAGTTTTCAGCTTGCATTATTTAGATGAATTGGCGAAGTGTCAGTTTTTATTGGATCATGTGGAACATACCCTCAACCTGTTGTCTGAACATTGTGAAATGGCGATCATTACCAATGGCTTGGAACGGGTGCAAAACCCCAGGTTTGCTGCCAGTACAATCAAACAACACTTTGGCGCTTTGGTGATTTCAGAGGCATTGGGTGTGGCCAAACCGGACGCTGCCATTTTTGAGCACACTTGTGACTTGATGCAATGGAGTGATCCTGCTGCGGTGTTGATGGTCGGT
Organism: Marinicella litoralis; assembly: GCF_002591915.1. Lineage (GTDB taxonomy): Bacteria > Pseudomonadota > Gammaproteobacteria > Xanthomonadales > Marinicellaceae > Marinicella > Marinicella litoralis. The sequence continues at coordinate 520,492 of NZ_NIHB01000001.1, forward strand.
GACAACTACCGCTGTGATATTCAAGGTGCGGCTGATTTTGGCATGAGGACCTGTTGGTATAACATCCGCCAACAAGCCCATGATTACAGCGACCATGATTATGAAATTCAGCGCTTTGATGAATTGTTGACGGTGCTGAAAGCCTGAATCTTTACCCAGCCGCTGGCCACAGCCAAGCAAATGTGGCTGCCACAATGGCTCCATAAATCAAAGCATCAATCAAGAAGCGAATGCAGTTTGACCAAGGATGTCCCATCCAGATTGAAAAAGGAATCAGTCCCCAACCAAAGGCCAAAAAGCTGGTCACCATCACCACTCGAAACACCGACATGAAATCAGCTCCAGCCGTCAGTGCCAATGTGGATGCATAAGCAATCAACAGACAGCCAATGATGAAATACAGCAGTTGTTGACCCAGCAGTTTACCCATTGGTGGCAGGCCATTTTCAAACACGGCCAGCATAACCACTGGACCTGCAGTGAATTTTTTCTGTACAGTTTCATCGCCCATGTCTTTCATGTCGACACAATAAGGCATGGTATACAAGCCGGGTTTTGGGTCACCCGCATGAATGGCATCGGACACCTGTTCTTCATTGCTGATGGGTTTGTAATCGGCGTTGTGGTGTTTAATCACCATGTGAAAAATGGCGCTGGCTATCCAACAGAAAAGACCACCCAATAATATAGGCAACCAAAGTTGCATTAAAGACACTGACATAGGAACCTCCAAAATAACAGTTCTAATGATTATATACCTCATTTCTCAGTGCTTAAAGAATCCGTGGGTTTTTTTGTCATCCAGAGGGTAGCCTTTGTCATCCTGAATGGAGCGCAGCGGAATTGAAGGATCTCATAACGCTGGAAAGGTTTTTCAATTATCAGGGATCACGTGGACTGTAGGAGATTCTTCGACTCGGTACCCTCGCTCAGAATGACGTGGTCTAAAATAGCAAGCTGTCATCCTGAGCGCAGCCGAAGGATCTCATAACGCTGGAAAGGTTTTTCAATTATTAGAGATTACGTGGTCTGTAGGAGATTCTTCGACTCGATACCCTCGCTCAGAATGACGTGTTCTTAATAGCTTGCTGTCATCCTGAATGGAGCGCAGCGGAATTGAAGGATCTCATGATGCTGGAGTGGTTTTCAATAATCATGGATAACGTGGTCTGTAGGAGATTCTTCGACTCGGTACCCTCGCTCAGAATGACCTGTTCTTTAATAGCAAGCTGTCATCCTGAATGGAGCGCAGCGGAATTGAAGGATCTCATAACGCTGGAGTGGTTTTCAATAATCAGGGATTGCCTAGACTGTAGGAGATTCTTCGACTCGGTACCCTCGCTCAGAATGACGTATTCTTAAAAGCAAGCTGTCATCCTGAGCGCAGTCGAAGGATCTCATGATGCTGGAGTGGTTTTCAATAATCAGGGATTACGTGGTCTGTAGTAGATTCTTCGACTCGGTTCCCTCGCTCAGAATGACCTGTTCTTAATAGCTTGCTGTCATCCTGAATGGAGCGCAGCGGAGTTGAAGGATCTCATGATGCTGGAGTGGTTTTTCAATAATCAGGGATTACGTGGTCTGTTGGAGATTCTTCGACTCGGTACCCTCGCTCAGAATGACCTGTTCTTAATAGCAATTGGAGATGCTTCGACTCGCTTCCCTCGATCAGCATGACGTAGTCTAAAATAGCAAGCTGTCATCCTGAATGGAGCGCAGCGGAATTGAAGGATCTCATGATGCTGGAGTGGTTTTTCAATAATCAGTGATTACGTGGTCTGTTGGAGATTCTTCGACTCGGTACCCTCGCTCAGAATGACCTGTTCTTAATAGCAATTGGAGATGCTTCGACTCGGTTCCCTCGCTCAGAATGACCTGTTCTTAATAGCAATAGGAGATGCTTCGACTCGGTTCCCTCGCTCAGAATGACCTGTTCTTTAATAACAATAGGAGATGCTTCGGCTCGCTTCCCTCGCTCAGCATGACATGATGTATTTTTCATTAAAAAAGGCCGCAAGTAGCGGCCTTTTTCAGTCATGGTTACTTTAAACTTGACTCATGGCTTCATCAAACTCTGCCTTGGCATGTTTGAATTGATACAATGATTTTTCAACGTACATCATCACTTCATCGACATAGCCATCGGTTGATGCTGACCAAACCCGGTTGATGTAGCGTTCGCCAGCAGCAAAGCTCGACATGATGTCAGCGAAGGCTTGGATGCCAAACAAGTGTTTCATGCTGTCACGGGCATCGGCGAAATTAATCAAATCATCACGGAATAACTTATCGATTTCAAAACGCATTTCATAAGTGGGTACTTGTTCTTTGCGCCCATTCAATGCCTCTAAGTTTTGTAACACATTGTCCAAAGAGTCAATCAAAATCTTTTTGTTGTTTTTCAATACATCACCGTGTTTGGCAGCGGCATTGGCTTCTTTTTTATACAAAAAGGCGCCAACGAACCCGACCAACATCACTGGAATGAAATAGGTCCAATTCATCAACCTTTCATCCAATGATGCCAAATAGGAGCCTGCCAAGAAGGACAGGATGACGGCTGTAAATGCTAAGTTTTTCATATATTCTCTCCTTTATCCTGCTTGCACTATGACATAAACGGCGTTACCGACACCGACCAGGGCCTCGCCGACAATCAAGCCAGCGGCAATCGGTATGCCTTTGCTGTCTGACCAAGATTTGCCTTTGGTGCGATCAGTCACTTCACGAATCAAAGTACCTATGGCATAAGTCAAAACGATGTTGAAGGGGAGGTAGAATCCGAGGCCAACAGTGATGCCTAAACCGGCTTGCAGTAAAGACAACAAACCGCCCAATACAGCACCCGCGACATATTTCTCAGTGGGCACATCACCACCGGTGATGCCTTCTACCATGGATGCCAGCGCTTGGCCTTGAGGTGCGGGAAATTCATCGCCGCCGAGCCCAAAGGCCTTGTCCAGGGTAAAGATCAGAATGATGATCACAATGGGGCCTAACCAAGCGCCAAAAAATTGTCCCAATTGTTGTTGTTTGGGGGTTGCTCCCACCAGATAGCCGGTTTTTAAATCCAACATCAAATCGGTGGCTTGACTCATCGCCACACAGGTGGCTGCGCCAACGGTGACCGCTGCGACAATCGCAGGCCCCGTTTCCATGCCACCAAAAGTTTGGGTGATCATGATCAGTAATGTCACCGCAATCAAGGTCATGCCTGAAAGTGGAGACCAATTGGTTCGTCCGATGGCTTCCGACAGAATGATACCTGCCATCCAAATCCATAAAGTACCCAGTACGGCCATCATCAAGCCGCGAATCAAGCCGACTTCCTCGGCCGAAGTAACGGCCATCACACCCAATAAAATGGCTGCGCCGACCACCGCAAAATAAAGCATTTTAATCGGTAGTTCATCTTTGCTCATGGCACTGTCTTTTTTGGCCGCAGATTGCATTGATTTGATGGCTGATTTGATCAAAGGCAAAGCGAAAATAACACCAATGATGGCACCACCAATCAACATCCCAATGCCGGTGGGTCTGAATAACATCAATCGCAACTGATTGGGATCGGTAATGGCTGCACCGGCGGCATCCACCGGAAAGGAATTGGTCAGGTCAAGCAATGGAGCCAAGACCCAATAACAAACAAAGCCACCAATGATAAAAGCCAAACCGCCACGGCCTGCAATGAAGGCCACACCGATGGTCATCAAGGACAGGTACCAGGTGCCATTGAGGTAATCGGGTAAACCCAGTTGATCAAATAAATGCCAATTTTCAACACCAAAATAGAGGCTGATAAAATGCACCAAACCAGAAACCAGCATGGCACCAACCAACATCATGGCTTTACTGATGCCCGCACCGGGGGATTTCAGAATCGAAGCCACGGCCACGCCGCCAGGGTACGTCAATCGTTCATAATCGATCATTTGTTTGCGCAAAGGAATGATGAATGCGATACCCAAGAAGGCACCAGCGATGGCACCAAAAGTCAAAACATATGGGTTGAAGTCAGTGCCGTAACCTAAAATAAAAATAGCTGGCACCGAAAACATCATGCCTGATGATGCACCATTGACCGCTGAGGCCACGGTTTGGGTGACGTTGTTTTCAACAATAGAACGGCGCCTTAACAGGCCCCTTAAAATACCAAAACCTAAAATAGCGGCCAATTCAGAACCTTCAATTGAAAAGCCCAGTTTCAATGAGGCATAACCAATTGAAATGGCCAGCACCACACCCAAAAAATACCCAACAATCACCGCATGAGGCGTGAGTTCCGGATACGCGCCGCGGGTGATGGGGCCTGTTGCAGAGATCTGCTGATCAGACATATTTTTGCTCCCGTTAGAATTATTTATTGTGGGTGACTCACCCATTTTGGCAAAAATTATAGCACAAGATGCACCTTACTTCCCTTCTTCAAACCTGCGGTTTGAAACCGGCTGCGCAAGGTTAGTTGATTGAGTCTAAAACGTTGTTTTATCCATAGAGAGTGCCTTGCTCACCTTCTTGGCCTCGGGGTCCCTACTGTTGGCAAACCTGCGGTTTGAAACCGGCTGCGCAAGGTTAATTGATTGAGTCTAAAACGTTGTTTTATCCATAGAGAGTGCCTTGCTCACCTTCTTGGCCTCGGGGTCCCTACTGTTGGTTATGCTGCGCATAAAAACCGGTTTCACAAGGGCATTGATTGAGCCTAAAACGTTGTTTTATTCATAGAATGCACCTTACTTCTCTTCTTGGCCTAGGGGTCCCTACTGTTGGCAAACCTGCGGTTCGAAACCGGTTGCGCAAGGTTAATTGATTGAGTCTAAAACTGCGTTTTATCTATGGTGGGTGATGGTTTTTTGCAGGGTGTCAGGTACACAACGAGGTAAACGTGGTTACCTCGTTGAATGGGTGGGTGCAGCTTGTGTTACTTTTGATAAATGGTGTAGACGTTTTGATCCAGATCGGTGTTCATGATGTCTTTGATCACTTCATCAATGTCTAACTCTGCGTGGCATGAACAACATTCGAAAATGTGTGTGTTCTCTAACCACTTCAATGTCTTTTTGTATTTGAATTCACAATCAGCACATTGTAAAACTATCTTTTCATTCTTATTCATAATCAGCTCAATTTAAGAGCACCTGAGCGACATTAATTGAAAGTACAATTGTTGTGAAGCAACCATGGCTGGCTCAACTCAGGTGTTACATACCCTTTATTATTGTATTTTCAATCAGTCGCTGTCAGCAACTCTTTTTTACCACTCAACCACAAAATCTTGGATTTTGGGTATAAGTTGAACTCGGTTGATGAAGCCATGGTGTAGGCGCCCACTTGGGTGGCAATGAATAAATCACCAATGGCCAGTTCTGGTAAAACGATGTCCTCATCAATCACATCAATGCTGTCACAGGTGGGCCCTGCCAATACACTGGGGTGCAATCCTCTGGTTAAGTCATATTCTTGGAGCGGCGATATGGGGTATTTGGCATGGTCAAACATTTGTCCGCTGAGTACACCATAAACCCCGTCATCTAAGTAATACCAAGTGCGTTCGCCACGCTGTGCCATGCCAACCACAGACAGCAATTGGATGGCGCTGGGGCCTGCAATGAAACGACCAGGTTCTGCCAATATTTCAATCGAGTCATCAACCTGTTGTAGTGCATCATTGATGGGTTGACAGAATTCTTCAATGGTGGGACAAGGGCCATTGTATTCAATCGGAAAACCACCGCCGATGTCCAAAATTTTCCAACCCACATTGGGCATGGTTTTGAACACATCCAAACACTGTTCTATGGCATTCACGTGTGCATAAGGGGCTGGCACTTGTGAGCCCACATGAAAAGACAAGCCAGCAATGCGAATGCCACTGTGTTGCGCTTGATCGACCAATGCCGGAACTTTGGTTAATTCACAACCGAATTTTCGAGACAAATCGACCACCGCATCTTGGTTCCGGAAACTGACCCGGATCAACAGTTCTACTTGGTCTTTAAAGGCTTTGAACTTATCCAATTCATGGCTGTTATCAACGACAAAATAGCGACAACCAAATTCGATCGCTTGACGAATTTCAGTTTCTTTTTTGATCGGATGGGTGTGGATACAATGCGTGGCATCAATCGACAGGCTTTTCAGCAATTCAATCTCGCCTTGGGTGGCGAGGTCAAAGCCACAACCCAATCCATGCAGGTGATTAATCACATCAGGATTGGACAAAGCCTTGATGGCATACCGCATTTTTACCTTGGGCAAGGCTGCGACCAAACTTTGGTATTGTGAGGTAATCACGTCTTGGTCAATGATGACCGTCGGGGTACCATGTTCCGCTGCAATTTTAGTCAGTTTTTTGCGCGAATAATTGCCCAATTGATCAGGGTAAACCTGTTCAGCAAAGTGGGCTTTGAGTTGAATTAAGTTACTCACGATTGGGTGCCTGTGGAATCAATGGCTGTCATCACGTATTGCGGCAGGGCAAAACTGGCTTGGTGGATGGCTGCATTGTAATATTTGGTTTGAATGCCGGCTTGCTTGATTTTTTGCTGTAATTCAGCGACATCGGGTTGTTTTATTTTTGGGTTTTGGCTGGCCCAGGCAAAAGTCATGATACCTCCCACATAAGTCGGTACAGCAGCAGCATAAAAAGTCACGTCATTGAAACAAGGACTCAAACGCCGGTGTGTAGTGGTGACTTCATCCAATTGCATAAAGCTCACGCCATTTTGTGCCACAAAAATACCCTCTTGATGTAAGCAGGATTGAATGGCTTGGTAAAACTTTGAGGTGAACAAAGACTCACCAGGACCTATCGGGTCAGTGGAGTCTGAAATGATGACATCAAATTGTTCAGCACATTGGCTCACAAAATTTACCCCATCATCAATCACGATATTGACCCTGGGATCATCAAAAGCACCGGCAGAATGGTTCGGTAGGTACTTCACACACATATCAATCACTGCTTGGTCGATTTCAACCTGAGTGACTTGTTCTACCGAGGGGTGTTTCAGGACTTCGCGCAAGATACCGCCATCGCCACCACCAATGATCAAAACCCTTTTGGGTTTGGCGTGGGAGAACATGGGGACATGGGTCATCATCTCATGATAGATGAATTCGTCCTTCTCAGTGGTTTGTACCACCCCATCGAGCATCATCACTGTGCCCCATTGTTGGTTGTTGAAAATCACCAAATGTTGATGTTCGGTTTGATGCTCAAACAACACCTCATCTACCTGATAAGCCTGGCCCCAAGTTGGGTACAAGCTTTCAATCAATGCTTGTGTATTTTTCATTTGATTTGGCCGCGTGAAATGTTATCTACTTGGCAAGAATCAGGGTTGAAAAACTGTTGGAACACTTCCACTGCTTTTTCAGGTTCGGCATCGCCACACATGAACACATCAAAAGCCGCGTAATTTTTTTCCGGCCAGGTGTGCACACTGATGTGAGATTCAGCCAATACAGCCACACCAGAAATGCCACCGTTGGGTGTGAAATGGTGTAAATGGATGTGTAACAAAGTGGCTTTGGATTTTTCAACAGCCAAACGCATCGCGGCTTCCATGTGCGCTAAATCATCCAGGCGTTCTGCGCCCCATAAATCGATGATCAAATGCGTACCGGCAAAAACTTTTCCATCGCGATGAATAAAATGATCCAAACGGTCATCTTCTGGGCCTTGTTTAAAGGTTGGCCAGTGCGCTTCATTAGCTGGGTTGTTGCCAGGGTTGTTCCATGAGTTATTTAGGTCAGCCTCATGGTGCTGAGAGTAAGGGGTTTTTAACATCATTTTTTCCACTTAAAAACCATTGTGGAATCAGGCCCCACAATAAAAAAAGCGGCTGAACATTGAATGTGACAGCCTTGCAAAAAAAACCACTTGCCACCGACAAGCAGAAAAAGTTCGCGCATTATTCACAGAAGGGAAGTAAAAATCAAGAAATAATTATCAAGCCAATGAAATATTATTCATTCGCTGATTTACTCACGGAATTGTTGGTAATAATCCATTAACTGAGCCACGTCTTTTTTCATCCCTGGCAGGGTGTTTTGTAGGTACCAGGTTTGATAATCCAAACCACACACTTGAGGTTCATGAGCGCAGGTCAAAAGCATCAGGGCTGAGGTGCTGTCGCAAGTCACTCCCTGTTGGTATTGACAGGCAAGCAACATGATTGCCATGCTGCTGATTTGGTTGGCATATTGTTGGTCATGAGTTTTTAATATTTGTGTGATCGGAAATATTGTATTTCCACCCCAACTGTGCATCATTGCTGATAACATCATTACTGAACTGTTGCCCTCTTTGATGGATTGAGTCAAGATTTGCATGCTCACTGTCTGGCGGTCAAATGCTGTCAAATGTGGGTTTTCGCTGGTTTTAATCAGCTGGCCCAATTGGCTTTGGGGTTCGAATAACGCATTGGTTTTTTTTCGGTCATTGATGGCAAATAAGGATGGGTATTTGGTATGGGACAGTTCACATTTTTGTTGGATGGATTGGGTTATTTTTTGTTGTTGTTGGTAGCTGGCATGTTTTATCAACTCATTGACAAATATGTTGGTTTTGCACATCTCTAGAGTCCACTCCATCGAATATATTTCGACAAATGGATCATCACTGTAAAGTTGAAAATTGATTTCATCTAACACTTGTTGCTGTAATTCTGAAACAGTTGTATCGGTTGTAGTCACATCAACTTTAGCAGTGATTGGGATTGATTCACGGGAGCTAACTGAGTTCTTTGTTGTGGGCACTGATCGAATTGAGTCTGGTGACAACCTTGTTGGTGCTGCGGTGGGTTCAGGTGCATGGAGGGCGGGATAACCCAAGCAAAGCAGCAGTAAAGCCAGCGACAACAAACCCAGTGCTTTAGTTTTCATACAAACCTCGCATGATTTCTAACAGCAGTTGTACATCTGCCCATTGGTTTTCATTCATCCAATGGTCTCGATAAAATGTCAGCAAGTCCAAGTCACAGCTTGCGGCAGCTGGCAAGGCAGGGTTATCAAAACAATGGTATTTGATCCATTGGCTGTTCGGACCGCAGTTGGCGCCCAATTCACAAAGGTACAATTGGGTGGCGTTGTTAATCACCAGCGCAAATAATTGAACATCGGTGATTCCTGTCAGTTGAAGTACCACATCACCTGGAGAAACGTACTCTATAAAGGGTTCTTTCAGCTGACCCTTGCCGATGTTTCGGTAGGGGTAATGGCCGATGTATTGTATGCGATTGGTTTGTTCTAAGGTCATTTGGGCTTCATAAAACACATCGGCATCCTTGCTGTTAAGGAAGTTGAACATTTGGTTGTTGACCAGGTTGAATTCATCTATGGCAGCTGTTCTGGTTTCCGGGTCAACCAATCTGAGTGAACTGAGCGTTTCTTTCAACACCGCTTCTTCGGCGAAAGTCTGGGCATATTCTTTTTTTAGCGCTGTTTGGTCTTCGGTGGATTGGATTAATTGGTTTATTTCACTTCGCCTTATCCGCAATGCTTGTAATTGTTCTCGAATCACTGCTATTTCTTGGGCGTTTTTGGTTTCATCGCCTTTGGATGCATCCAATACATTTTGAAAGCGCTGTTGCCATTCAGGCTTCAAGTTGACCACTGAGGCAATGGCTTTCTCTTTGTTTGACTTAGGAGTTGCGGCAAGTAAATAAGCATTCAACTGTGCTTTGAGTCGGTTATGTTTATCCATTCCCTGCTTTTCTGTGATGTTGGAATGTGGCAGGTTTAACGACTCTAATCGATGCAATAAATCGATGCATTGATTGGCATGTTGTTGTATGGCTTTGCTTTGAGGAGCGGTGGCTTGAACGAATTGTTCTGGGTGTTGTTGGCTTAATGTTAAATTCAATCGAGCCACTGGGTCGTAGTTTGGTTGGTTTTGATAATCATAGATGACTTGATGGCATTGAGCCCACAAACGGGTCATGCGATATATGTCCAGATAACTCAGTTCTTTGTCGGACATACTATCCTGAACCGTTACAAACTCGGGTTCCTCATTCAGTCGTTTGGGTCTATTTTTGGGTTTGGTGTGGGTGTTGGTTTTTAAGTTTTTATTGACATCAGCAGCTTGCTTGCTCAACACATTGGGGGTGTTTTGATGGTCCGAATTACCTTTGGGCCAAAACACCCACAACAAGATCAATAGCAGAATCAGTAAAATTTTTTTCATGTTATTGTTTTTGCTGACAAGCCTCTTACTTACAATTGATAGTAACAATCTTCCGCTTTAAATTTTTGATGGACCAAGCCCAAATCTTTTAAAGTGGCAGTGGTTTCGGCCACCACATCTTGTTTTAGTTCAATTTGCTTGCACCACTTGGTGTAGGACAACCAGGCTGCTACATCTTCTGGCTGTAAATCAAATTGCTTGGCAATGATGTCGATTCGATTGGTGTTGTGGTAAAGCTGCTGCGCTTGTTTGAAAGTTTCTTCCAGCAGTTTTTTGACTTTATCAGCATGTAAGGTCAAGGTTTGGTGGCTGGCGACTACTACAAAACAAGACCAAGGCGTCGGGCATTCACCAATGCGTCTGAATTCGCCACTGTCAACATAGGGTTTGGTGGTGAATTTTTCCCAAAAGAACACATCGGCCTGGTCTTCTCTGAAGGCCATGCGGGCGCCATCCAAGTTATTGATAACGCGAAATTGTAATTTGTGCACTGGCCAGTTTTCTTGTCGAGCGTGTACATAGGGCATCAAATGAGAACCTGAACCATAGCGACTGATGGCATAACGATGGTGGTAAATTTCATTGACATCGGTGATGTCAGAATCAGCTGGCACATGGATGCCCCAAATAATCGGAGAGTCGGTATAAAAAGACACGATTTTATAATTGGCACTGCGGGATATGCCTGAAATGGCACCTTCAGTCAGCAGGATGGCCACATCCAATTCATCGTTTTTGATGGCTTGTATCATGCCACCTGTGCCTTCATAGAAGTCGGTCCATTCGGGCTTGATGCCCTGCGCTTGCAAGGCGCCGGATTGACGCGCCAAATGCCATGGTAGGTTGTAGTGTTCTGGTACGCCGCCAATTCTGAGTCTGATCATGAATGCATCCACAAAAGCGATATTGTATCATCGCCAAATTGTAATTCTGCAACATTATGCACACATAATCGAGCGATAGAATTTGGATTTTACTGTGTTAAACTGACCCGATGAAATGGTTGTTGTGTTTTTTGTTACTGGGTTTTTCTGCAGTTAATGCAGAGGTGAAGTTGATGGTGTTGGGCGGTCAACATACACCGGTTAAGTTTGTGGCATTGCCTTTTTCTTATCAGGGATCAGGCTTGAGTCCGGCAGTGGCGGTTGAAGACCTTATTGTTCAAGCTTTATCGAGCACAGGCTTGTTCAGCATGCCCTATCGCTACGATGTACCAGCCAACACCAACAACATGATGGCCTGGCAATTCAATGGCATACGCTATGTCTTACAAGGGCAGTTGATTGAAGCGGACAAGATGCTGACTTTGCGTTTGTCTATTGATGATACTTTGGGTTTGCAACCGACCATCAGTAGGGTGATTTTGAACCCAGAACAGTTGACCTTGAGCAGTCAAATGTTTGCTGACCAAGTTTACCGCAGTTTGTTTTATGCCACTTTCACCAACGACACGGAAAAACAATATTTAGCCAATGAAAACCCTGTTTTGACGCGGTATTTGAACCAATTGGTCATGACTTTCAAAGCGGCTTGGGTCAATGACCAAGGCAAAGGCAGCTGTACCGTTGATATCCAACAAATGCCTGGTGGGGTGCCTTTCAAAAGTGAATTAAACGAAGACTGTTTTTTAGACAGGGCTTTGCCCAATGAAATTCAGCAAGCACTCGAGTCCATTGAAGTTTTGCCATATGAAAATTACCAAACGGTGTTTGAGCGAAACCTAAAAATTGAGTTCATCAGTCTGAATTAAAATGCATTAATGAATGCTGTCTGAGTTCGCATTGCGTTGCAGGTGAAGATCGGTATCGATCAAATGATCATCCATACCCCAGTCCCTTAACTGTTTTATAATCCAATCCTGTGATTGGTCTTGGTGACAGTCATGGCAAGCATTGGGCGAATTTTCAACACCTAATTTCTTAGACAACAAGGGGTTTGGAATGGATCCCATGTTGTGAGTTCGAACAAGATGGGTCACACCTGATACTTGATTTAACATGTTTTTCGGCATGTGACAGTCATAACAAAACGAACCTTTTTTGCCCGCTGTGTGGTTGGTGTGTGCAGCTAAATTTTCTTCAATGTTTTGGTGGCAACTTAAACAAAATTCATTACTTTGTTCAGTGGCTCGGAGCAAGCCAGTGCTGGCTGGTTTTTTGTTGTTGTGTGGGTCATGACAGGTGTAACAGCGCATGTCTGTGGCTTGGTAATGGCTTGAATCAGCAAAAGAACGAAACATTGTACCCAAGCCCTTGGGTCGTCCATCCGGCCACACTTCAATGGTCGGTACGGTTCGGCCAGGTTCCAAGGGTGCTTCGGTAAAGTAGGCAGACAAGTCGTTCAACTGACCGTGCTGATCGAAACCCGGTTTATAATTTCGATACAGGGGCTGTCGTTTTCTGAAGATGTCAGCGCCATGACATCTGGCGCAGACGCTCAAGGCAAAGCCTTGTTCTTGTTTGCCTGCATTGATGATAAATGGTGCTGTCTTATTGAGTAAGTTTTGGTCTAGCCATGACGCCATTCGGTTGATTGGGTGGCCTTGCATGTAATCAACATGTTGACTGCCTGGGCCATGACAAACTTCGCAACCCACACCAATTTCAGTCCACTGTACATCGGCAACCGTGTGTGCATTGTCTTTACTGATTTCTTGTAAATTGGTGGTGTGACACCGTGCACAATATAAATTCCAAGCAGAATTCATTGGTTTCATTTGTTCCCATAAATCATGCACAGACTGAGGCGATTGTTCTTGTTCATTCCAATAGGCAAAAAAGGATTGTCTGGGCACTGACCATTGAATCGGCAAGCGCCGCAACACCCCGCCGACTTCTTGTGTCAGGTAGGTTTGTCGGTATTGGTAACCAATGACCTTATCAATTTTAAATTCAGTGAAAGCATTGCTGCCTTGATCACGCAAAGCCATGAAATATTCACCTTGTCTCTGGTACATTTTGGCAACGGGTGGTGCATTGGAGTCTTCAATATTTTGTTGAGGTAGGTAATATTGACCTGATGAAAAATTCCCCACGATGGTATTTTCTTTGGGTTCATGTGCGATGTTGTGATGTGGTGAAATTTTCCAGGCGTCGTAATTAATCCAATGACAATCACCACAAACTTGGCTGCCCACAAAATCAGCATGAAACACTTCAGGTGCTGGTTCACGCAACCAAAAAATACCCATAATAATTAACAGTACAAAAGCAACCAAAAGGGCCAGGTATTTCATTTTCTCTTTTTGATGATGGTCAAGGTTTCATCCGGCAAGAAATCGGTAATGAACAAGCTTGATTTGAGGGCAGCCAACAGTACGCTTTTGTCTTCGGCATTGTTCACGTATCCCCAATGATTGAACAGGTACAAATCGGTGTCTTTCTGATGTTCGGTTAAGGTGCCGCGCCAGTGGTCTTCAGAGGGAATGGTTCGGTCTTTCCAGACCCGCAACACGGTCAGTTTTTCACCAACCACAGTCCCCATCAACAAGCGTTCGATTTCACCTTGGTGGACATATGAAAATAAGGGGATGTCAGCTGCATCAGGCTCCACCAACATGGCTTGATATACGTTGCCCCAAGTTCTGGGTGTAAAGCTTTGCCAACCTGCTTGATTCAACTGTTGTTCCAAGGACGGTAAGTCGGATTGGATGATGATATCCAGGGCTTGTTCACCGGTATTGGCCCAGCCAGTGGTTTTCTCGGTATTTTGTTGGTTCAGCCATTCTGGTTTCAATGCGAGGGTGTTGTTAGAAAACAGGAACCATGCAACAAAAGGCATCAACAACACGGTGGTGATGTATGTGATTTTAACCGGCAGGCCAAGGAATTGTTTGCGACTGCGTGTGCGAAAGGCAATACCGATAACCAAGGCCCAAATGCTGGCAATCAAAATCGATAACAAGACCATGGCCAAATTCATTTTGAAGAAAAACAAAGTCGAGAAGGCGAATAACAAGATCAATACACCCGCAAAAACATAAGGCCAGCTGCGCCATTTTATGGGAAAGGCGCCGGCCACCAAAATACCCCAGAAACAGGCCAAGGCGGTGAACCAAAATACATGGTGGTCTGCAAAAAAGTGCCATTGATCATGGCCCACCCTGCAAATCAAGACAGAAAAAATATAGGCACTGAGTGAAACCAATAACCAGTGATTTAAAACGATCGTCATGCGTCGGTAAAAAAACCAAGCTGCAACAGTCAGGGTGGTGATCAAGAGACTGAGGTCGTGTCCAAGAAACAGCAGCCATTTCATGGGCAACACCGTCCATGGATTGTGAAAGGTGAAAAAGAAGGATTCGGAAGCCTGGTTCCAGCGCAACAAGGTGGCGTTGATGGCGATGAACCAAATGGCTGCGACCAAAAACACCAACAACAAAACAGCCAACATGGCAAGTGAACCTTTTTCAGGTTGTCTGGGGTCAACCAAGCCTGAAGTTAATCGGCCCAATTTGGGGTGTTTTTGGGTCCAAGTCAGCAGACCACTGAGCCAGTGATATGCCTTGGGGACCCATAATTTGTAGACCAAATTTATCAACCAATAAACCACCCACACCGAAACCACCAAAACCAACACCAAGACGGACATTTTGACGGCCACCTTGGCCATGGTTTCCATCGCAGAACCAAACAACATACCGGGTAATAAATAAAACGGCGCCCACAGAATCGATGCCACCAAGCTGATGACAATGTAGCGCTTAACGTTCATTCCCATCATGCCAGCAATGGCAGGAATGATGGGCCTGACTGGGCCGACGAAACGCCCAATAAAGACACTGACACCACCGTATTTTTGGAAAAAAGCTTGGCCTTTCTCAATCAATTCCGGAAATTTGTATATGGGCCATACCTTCAATAAGTTTTGTTTGTATTTATGACCAATCCAAAATGAAATGCCGTCGCCTAAAAAGCCGCCCATTGAAGCCCATAGCCAAGCCGTGTAAAAGTCCAAAACCCCCAAGCCAATGAGGGCACCCAAACTGACCAAAAAAGCCGCACCAGGGAAGATGATCCCAACCAACAACAATGATTCGGTAAAGGCGAATAAGAAAATCAGAATCCCAGTCCAGTTGGGATTCGCTTGAATCCAGTCGTAAATGTCTTTGACCCAACCGGTAGGTTCCATCAGCTTATGCCATTATGGCCGATCTGGCGGCGGTTAACGTTTGTTCGATGATGTCATCGTTGTGTTTGCTGCTGACAAAGCCGGCTTCATAAGCCGAAGGTGCTAAATAAACACCTTGTTCAAGCATGGCATGGAAAAAACGTTTGAATTTGTCTTCATCGCAGTGTTTCAGGTCGTTGAAACCAGTGACTTTATGATCGGTAAAGAATAAACCAAACATGCCGCCTTGGTTGCAGCTTGAAAAAGGCACACCAGCCTCGTCAGCAACGGCCTGTAATCCATCAACTAATTTTTGTGTTTGGCCAGATAGATAAGTATAGAAACCAGGTTCAGAAATGAGGTTTATCATGGCAGAACCGGCGGCCATCGCCAAAGGATTTCCAGACAAAGTACCTGCTTGATAAACTGGACCATTGGGTGCAATGTAATCCATGATGTCTTTGCGACCACCGAAGGCGCCTACCGGTAAACCGCCACCGATGACTTTGCCAAAAGTGGTCAGGTCAGGTTTAACACCATACAGTTCTTGGGCACCGCCCAGGGCCACCCTGAAACCAGTCATCACTTCATCAAAAATCAACACCGAACCATACTGATCACAAAGAGAACGCATGCCCTCAAGGTACCCAGGTAGTGGCTCAATCATGTTCATATTGCCTGCGATGGGTTCAACGATAATGGCTGCCACCTCATCACCCACTTCGGCCATCAAGTTTTCAAGGCAGGTTAAATCATTGAAGGGAACGGTTAACGTCAAGTCAGCCACTGCTTTTGGTACGCCCGGAGAACCCGGTATACCCAGGGTCAAAACGCCGCTGCCTGCCTTAACCAAAAAAGAATCGGCATGGCCATGGTAACAACCTTCAAATTTAATGATTTTATCGCGATTGGTAAACCCACGTGCCAAGCGAATCGCACTCATGGTGGCTTCGGTCCCTGAATTGACCATGCGCACCAATTCAATCGACGGAATCATGTTGCAAATTTGTTCAGCCAGAGTCACTTCAGCTTCTGCCGGTGCACCAAAACTCAATCCACGATCAACCGCAGCATGGACAGCTGCCAACACATGTTCATTGCTGTGACCGGCAATCATTGGCCCCCAGCTGCCGATGTAGTCAATATAAGACTTGCCGTTAACATCGACCATGTGTGGCCCTTTTGCTGTGGCGATAAACAGGGGGTCGCCACCCACACCTTTGAAGGCCCTGACTGGAGAATTGACACCGCCTGGAATGAATTGTTGTGCTTTGCTGAATAAGTTGTGGTTGTTGTCCATGTTTATGATTGTATGTGTGGATACGAAAGCTGCCATTATAATTGTTTTGACATGGTTTTTGCATGGCATACAATGGACTTTTGAAAATAACTGCTTGAATTGATCTGTATGTCACAATCTCAACCTCATGCCATTGCGGCAGGTCATCCTGAAACAGCCGCAGCCGCAGCCAAAATTTTGCAACAAGGTGGTAATGCCTTTGATGGCGTACTGGCTGCAATGATGATGTCATTTGTGGCTGAACCGTTGTTGTCATCTCCTGGTGGCGGTGGTTTTTTATTGGCAACAGGTCCTGAGCAACAACCCAAAGTGTTGGATTTTTTTTCTGACACCCCTACAGTGCCAGCGGCAGAAATCAGTGCTGATCAATTGGATTTTTATCCCATCATGGGAGATTTTGGGCCACGCAGCCAGGAATTTCACATTGGTCATGCAGCCGCAGCTGTCCCCGGGGTCCCAGCTGGCATATTCAAAGCCCATGAAAAACTCTGTTCTATGCCTTTGAGTGAAATTGCGGCACCAGCAATTGCGGCAGCTCGACAAGGTGTTAAGGTGAATCACCAACAGGCTTATGTGGCGATGATTCTTGATCCAATCATTAAATCCACCACTGCCAGTCAATCCATTTTCTCAGGTTTGAGGTCTGGTGCTGTCTGGAAAAACCCACAACTGGCAGTTTTTCTTGACAGGCTGTCAACCGCTGATCATGACTGGTTTTACCAAGGTGAAGTGGCGCAATCCTTGTCACAACAAAGGGACAGTTTGTTACAGTTTGATGATTTTTCGAAATACCAATGTGTCATCAGAGAACCGTTGACCTATGAGGTGGGTTCATACCAAGTCATGACCAATCCTGAACCCAGTACAGGTGGGCGATTGATCATAGAACAATTGAAGAGGCTTAAATCACGGCATGACGATGCTGCTGTGCTAGAAGCGATGCAACATGCCGATGACTTAAAACGAAATCCAATGACAGAAGTGTCTCGTGGTACCACCCACATGAGTGTGGCAGACAACCAAGGCAACCTGGCAAGCCTGACCCTTTCCAATGGTGAAGGCAATGGTCAAATAGTGACTGATTGTGGTTTTATGTTAAATAACTTTTTAGGTGAGGAGGACATCAACGCCCAAGGATTTTTTAATTGGATCCAGAGACAACGCATGCAATCGATGATGTCACCCACGCTAATCACCGGACCTGATCAACAGTATGCGCTGGGAACGGGTGGCTCTAACCGAATAAAAACCACATTGTTTCAGGTCATCAATCATTTGCTCAACAATCGCAAGATACTTAAACACGCCATTGAAGCACCGAGGATGCATTTTGAAAATGGGCATTTAGACATTGAACCAGGTTTCTCAGAAAGTGCGCTTTCGTTACTTAAAAAACTCAATCCCATTCATTCGGAATGGCACAATCACAACCTGTATTTTGGTGGTGTGAATGCTGTTCAAACAGGTGAAACAGTCGCTGCGGTGGGCGACTTTCGTCGACATGGCTGTGGCATAGTCGGTCATTAAAACTTTGATTTGTATTGGCCTTGGCTCAGCCTGCTGCAAACCGTTGCCAGCAATCACAGGACCTAAGCAAACTCATTATTGGCAGTGTTTCAGTGCCATATGATAGGTTTCGAGCAAGTCCTTCGGGTGGTCTGAAATGGAATGGCCGCTTAATTTCATTTGATTGATGGCGTTCAAGTCATAGACGTCACCGGCCAACATGTCTTCAACCACACAGCTGGCTGTTGCTTGGTCCATACCGATGTTGGCTGATTTTACTTTTTCAATCACAGCGACTTTGAGTTTACTGGGTCTTGTTGGCTTGCTTTGATTGTTGACTTGCTGATCCGTGCAAGCAGTTAACAGCATCACAAAGGTGCATACAGTGGGTATAGCGCGAACAGCTGCCTTCATGTGTTTTTATGATCCAGAGTGTTGAGGATCATCAGTATAGCAAAAGTCCCCCAGTGCCATTGCGGTTGCAGCAAAAGAAAAGTGTGTGTGATCAGTTGGGCGCTGTTTTTAATTGAACAAGTCGATTGAAATCAGTGAACTCATAGCTACTCTGGGTTAAAATCAGTGTATTGCACACTGATAATTAGACATGGATAAAAGCGAAGAAAACAAACTCACTGAAGACAAGCTTGATAATCAAACGCAGCTCAACGAGGCCGAAGAAGAACTGAGCGATGTGGTTGAAGTAAGCAATGAAACTCAAGTGGTGGTAAAAAAATCGGGTGCTGGCATGGCTGTATTTTTATCTGTATTGGCTTTGCTGGCCACGGCTTATTTGTATTATCAGGACTGGAAAAAGCCTGATGCAGTGATGGCAAATAACAGTCATGATGAGGTGATTAAAACATTGTTGGATACCGATAAAGTGTTGCAAACTGATTTAACAAATACACAGGTTGATGTGAACAATGTCAAGCAACAACTGGCGGCCATCCAGACAGCGGTGGAACAGCAACTGAATGAAATCAGTCAACAAGACAGTAGCCAATCAGCCAGTGCCACAGACCCAGTTCAAGTCTTTGATAACAGCCTCAATGAACAATCCATTGAACAATTGACCCAGCAGTTAAATGCCCAGTCATTGTTGATTACCCAGTTACAAACACAGATACAAAGCCAGGCATTATCAGCGGCCACAGAACCCAGCTTGGTAGCCAAAGAAGTGCTGCCAGAAAACGATGGCATGTACCTGTATCGAATGGCGGTTGATGTATTGAACAGAGTCAGGGTGTTGATCGATACCCAGCGATTGTCTTTGGCCATCGAAACACTGGACGACTTTTTGAATTTAACTGAGGTTGAACCAGCCAGTATGAGGCAAATGGCACAATTACGCCGTCAACTTAAAAGCCTTAAATCACCTGATTTTGATGATTTAAGACAGCAGTTATCTGACTTAAAATTGACAGTCGATGAATTAAAGTTAACTACCGAAGACGCAGAAGTTGAAGAAAGCAGTTGGTACAGTCGGTTGGTTACTGTGAAAAAAATAGCCAACGATGAAGCCATTAATTCAACTGCCAAGTTGATCGAATTCAAAACCGCGTTGAAACAAGCATTGTTCCAAGCGGGCTTGTATTTGACGGTTCATGATCAGCAAGGGTGGTCTGACAGTCTGACGGAAGCGGTTGAGTTGATGAAGCAACAAATGCCTGGCCAGCAAGCTGTGATACGCCAGCTGAACCAACTTGCTAAACAAGCTGTGGTGATTGAGTTACCTGCTGAAATTGATATTCAATCTTTGATTGATGAGTTGAAAGGACTGCGCTGATGCTAAAAACCATTAAAATAGTGATCTTGATCTTGTTGCTGTTATTGGCAGCATGGTTAACCCCCAAGTTAATCAATAACCCCGGTCTGATTCAGATTGAATTACTGGGTTACCAAATTCAAATGACAGCCATTGCTGCCGGTATTTTATTGGTCTTGGTGTTCTTGTCCATTTGGTTGGTTTTTGGTTTGTTGAAAGCACCGAAAAAAGCGGTCCATCATTTGACAGCCAACCAAAGTCGTAAAAAGTTTGCCCGTGGTTTATTGGCCCTCAGTGAAGGCAAATGGTCACAAGCAGAAAAATTGCTGTTGGCATCGGCTGAAAAAAGCCCTACCCCAGAGCTCAGTTATATGGCGGCGGCAAGGGCAGCTGTGGCGCAAAACAACTTGGAACAGGCCGAGGCACATCTGGATTTGGCCGAAAAGGTCATCGACAACCCTTTGACTGTGGATTTAACCCGTTGTGAAATATGGATCAAATCAGGTCAAGCCGAACGGGCTTTGCCGTTGTTAGAGACCATATTAAAAACTTATCCGAATAATCCCAGGGCCGTGCATTTATTGACCCAAGCCTCACAGCAAACACAAGATTGGAAGTTGTTACAAAACACCATCCCTAAAGCTGAAAAATTAAAACTCATCAATCACCAACAAAGCAATCAATTGAAACAACAAGTGACCATGGCGCGTTTTGCCGAAGCCGCTGACCAAGCAGAGTTGCAGGACATTTGGCAAAATTTGAGTAAAAAACAACAAAGCAAATACAGCCACACTTATTGTGAGAATGGTTTGCGTTTGGGTGCCTATCAAGAGATCACCAGCCACATAGAAAAAGCCCAAAAATATCAATTTGACGAGCAGCTGGTGGCTTATTGGTCGGCGCTGCCACACAACCTCAACCACCGCCTTAAGGTGGCAGAAAAATGGTTGGTTCAACACCCAAAAAAAGCTTCGGTGTTGTTGTGTAATGCCAAATTGCAAATGGCAAAAAAACAATGGGACAAGGCAGAAAGCTTGTTGTTGGAAGTACTCAAAGTGGCACCCAGTGCCGAAATCAATCAGCTGTTGGGTTTGATATACCAAGAAAAAGACCAACCTGACAAAGCTTTGAATCACTTTCGTGAATCGGTGGTGCCTAACAACCATGCCATCAGTGTGATTGATGAGCATGAACTTAACTCTTAAACAACCTAAATAATGAAGAAAAAAGAATTGTCAGAATTCACCGATCAGGAATTGTTAGAAGCAGCCAAAAAAAGCAAATCAATGGCCACAATTAATGCGTTGTTAATAGGCTTTATGATTGGAGTGATCATTTTCAGTATTGTGAAAAACACGGTTGGTTTATTCACCTTGATTCCTTTGTTGTTTGCATTCAAAGTATTGAATCAACCGAAAACCAATGAAGAATTAGAAAAACGACTGAAAGAAAGGAACTTGAAATAGATGATGTGGTCAATTAGGGTTAACTATCCAATGCCCCATCTAAGGCGATGTGCCTAACGAGATTAATATGAGCCAGCAAACCAAACTATTTTTTTTGTTAATTTTGATTTCAGTTTCTACTTTACTGGCGGCAGCACAAACTCAAAGTGAATTCGATCAAATCTGTGGTAACAACAGCCATGCCGCAGAATTGGGTCAGTTGATCAAAGGGCACCCATCACAACAAAGACAGTCGTTGCAATGCAATGCAATATTGGCAGAAATTGCCCAACAACGGGCTGAACAGTTGGCCAATAACAGCGCCGATCCAGAGATCACTCCCAATCAAGTTATCATCAAAGGCGGTTTTCGTGTACCCAATTATTACCCAGTCATAGGGAATCAAGTTGAAGCAGTGGCTAAGAATTTTGATCAAGCGCAGCATGCCCTCAGTTACCTGCTTGAAAGCGGCAAGCACCATGACCACATCATGGGAAAAGGTGATTTTTTTGCTTTGCAAAGTCAGTTAGGTGTGGGGTTTTTTAAAGCGCAAGAAGACACCCAACACGATCAGTGGGTGGTGTTAATTGCACAACCTTGGCAGTCACCAAAAATTGTGTATCAACAACAGTTCAATATGCCGTTCAAAATCGCCAAAGGGTGTGAAAAAGATTGGCAAAACAGCAACGATGAGTTTTTGAAACGAAAATGCAGCAGTATGGGCAGAACCAAACGCAATTCGAACAAAGAAACGCAACTGGATTGTGATGAAAAGACCTGTGAAATACAGTAGTCTTTGTCGGTGTCGCCCATAAATAATTCGTTCGTCTAATGCTGTTACAATGGCAGTCAATCAATTACCTAAGCCGTCATGCGTCCACAACCTCCACCTGATAGCAACCAAGCCGAAAATTGGGGCGTGCTGAAGCAGTTATTGCCTTATTTGGCTGAGTTCAAAGGGCGCATTGTCTTGGCTTTGCTGTTCTTGCTGTCAGCCAAGTTAGCCACCACAGGATTGCCCTTTGTGATCAAAGGCATGGTTGATCAGTTGGATTCAGGTGGTGATGCCTTGTTGGCAGCCAGCGATTGGTTGTTGGCACCTTTGGCTCTGGTTTTTGTCTATGGCGCTTTGCGCTTTGCCAATGTCCTGTTTGGTGAAATTCGTGATACTTTATTTGGTCGAGTGACGGAACGCGCCATGCGCAGGGTGGCACATGAAGTATTTCAGCATTTACATCGTTTGGATTTAGATTATCATTTAAACCGCAAAACGGGTGGCTTGTCACGGGACATTGAGCGTGGCGTCAGTGGCATCAGTTTCTTGATGCGTTTTATGGTGTTCAGCATTTTACCGGCCTTGCTTGAGATCTGTTTGGTGGTTGGTATCTTGCTGTTGCAATATGGCTGGTCATTTGGTCTGACCACTTTGGTTTCGATTTTTATTTACATCCTATTTTCAGTTCGCATTACCGATTGGCGCAAGGCTTTTTTGCGTGCCGCCAATACCGCAGATTCTGACAGCAACAGCCGAGCCATAGACAGTTTATTGAACTATGAAACGGTTAAATATTACACCAATGAAAATTATGAAGCCAAGCGCTATGATGCCAACTTAAAAAACCTGGAACAGGCCAAACGCAAGAACCGATTGTCTTTGTTTGCGCTCAATGGCGGCCAAGCATTGATCATCAGCCTGTCCATGACAGCGATGATGTTGTTGGCCGTTTTGGGTGTACAGCATGGCGACATGACAGTGGGTGACTTTGTTTTAATCAATGCCTTTATGATGCAATTGTTTATCCCGCTGGGTTCATTGGGTTTTGTTTATCGGGAAATCAAAACATCAATGATTAACATTGAACAGATGTTTGATATTTTGGCGATTGAACCCAAAATCAAAGACCCAGAAAACGCCAATGAATTGGTCATATCACAAGGTGAAATCAATTTTGATCATGTTGAATTCAGCTATAGGTCAGATCGAGACATTATAAAAGGCATCAGTTTTCGAGTGACGGCTGGACAAACTTTGGCAGTGGTTGGCGCCAGTGGTTCAGGCAAGTCCACTTTGGTTAAATTGCTGTTTCGCTTTTATGACCCCACAGCTGGGGTGATAACCATTGATGGCCAAGACATCAAACAGGTCACTCAACATTCTTTGCGCTCTGCCATCGGAATCGTGCCGCAAGATACGGTGTTATTCAATGATTCTATCTTTGAAAACATCAGATATGGTCGACCAACGGCCACTGATGATGAAGTCAAGCAGGCGATTTCTTTGGCCCATCTGGATGAATTCATCGGTCAATTGCCTAAAGGCAGCAACACCAAAGTGGGTGAACGGGGTTTAAAACTGTCTGGTGGAGAAAAACAACGGGTGGCCATTGCCCGAACGATTTTGAAACAGCCGCCAATCATGGTGTTTGATGAAGCGACTTCTTCCTTGGACAGTAAGTCCGAACAGATGATTCTCAAAGCGATTCAAGACATCGCGAAAAACACCACCAATTTAGTCATCGCGCACCGACTATCAACCGTGGTGCATGCCGATCAAATCATTGTATTGGATCAAGGGCAATTGATCGAACAAGGATCTCATGAAACCTTGATTGCACAACAAGGGGCTTATGCTGAACTGTGGGAAGCACAACAAAAGGAACTGGTTTAATCAGTTATTCAAGCGGTTAAAAATTGTTTCAAAGCCGCATAATCAGGTTCAATGGTTTTGGACAAGTCAGGCAACTGAGCACAAGCGGCAATCGCCGGTGGTAATGGCAATTCAATTTTTAAAATGTCTTCCACGGTTGATTTAAATTTAGCCGGGTGCGCAGTTCCTAAAAAGACACCCACTTCATCAGGGGTCAATGAATCTTGCAACCCTTGGTAGGCCACCGCGGCATGCGGTTCACTGATGTAGCCGAGTTGATGTAGTTGTTGCATGGTGTTGGCCGTTTGGCTTTCATCCACCGCCAAACCGGTTAATAATTCTCGATCAAATTGACCTGATTCAATCAAATACTCAATCCTTGGCCAATTGTTGGGTTTGCTCACATCCATCGCATTGGACAGGGTTTCAACGGTTTTGTTGGGAGCCCATACGCCATCTTGCAGATACCGCGGAACGGTGTCGTTGAGGTTGGTTGAAGCAATGAATCGTTTGATGGGTAAGCCCATGGTTTTGGCAATGATGCCGGCACACAGGTTGCCAAAGTTGCCACTGGGAACTGCCACCACGGCTTGCGACCTTTGTTCTATAGGCAATTGTGCCAATGCATCGAAATAATAACAAACTTGCGCAAACAAGCGGCTGACATTGATGGAATTGGCTGAGTTCAAACCCACTTCTTGCACCAATGGTCGGTCATCAAAACATTGTTTGACCAGTTTTTGGCAATCATCAAATGCGCCTTTGATGGCAACGGTACG
This sequence comes from Marinicella litoralis, assembly GCF_002591915.1. Lineage (GTDB taxonomy): Bacteria > Pseudomonadota > Gammaproteobacteria > Xanthomonadales > Marinicellaceae > Marinicella > Marinicella litoralis. Next base: position 545,232 of record NZ_NIHB01000001.1, read on the forward strand.
GATGTTGTCAGATAAGGTGGTGAACATCTTTTGTTGCAGTTCACTGATTTTACCTGCTGGAAACAAAATCACCACATTGATGTTGTTCAAACCATGGAATGCATGGGCAACGGCTGCGCCGGTATCGCCGGAAGTGGCAGTGAGTATGGTGATTTTTTCTGATTGACCACTTTGTTGTTGGGCAAAATGTTGTAAACAGTTGGCCATAAATCGAGCACCAAAATCTTTGAATGCCAAAGTGGGCCCATGAAACAATTCCAAACAATGGGTTTGTTGATTGATGGTTTTTAACTGAGATGGAAAAGCATAGGTGGCGGCAATGATTTTCCTTAATTCATCATCAGCGATGTTCTCATGCACCAAGGGTTTAAGGATGTGGAAGTTACGCTCAAGGGTAGGCATCGCCAATAAACCATCAATGTTTTGCAGTTGCGGTATTTTTGCTGGGAAAAATAAGCCTTGGTTGTTGCCCAGTCCGGTTTTGACAGCGGTGGCATAGTCAACCACTTGTTGTGGGTCTTTGAGGTTGTTCAATTTCATCCTAAATTCCTTGTTTTATTATTCTGCTGCCTTGTTGGTCTACTTGGCAAATGGTGACAAAGCCGTGTTCACTTTGTAAATAATTTTCGCGCAACCATGTGGCTTGTTCTTGGGCCTCTGCCAAGTGTACACAGGCTGAGAAAATGGTTGGACCTGAACCTGATATACCGACGGCCAAACTGTTCATGCGCTTCAATTGTGCTTGTGTGTTGAGGTAGTCAGGTAGTAAGCCAGCACGATAAGGTTCAGCCACTTCATCAGTAATGAGGCTGAAGGCCAAGGCCAAATTTTGTTCATAACTTGCAGCAACGAATCCAGCCAAATTTTGACCGAAACGGATTAAAGTGGCTCGGTCATAGTGTTTGGGTAGCAAGTCTCTGGCTGCTTGGGTGCTGACCAGCACATCGGGATAGGCCAAGACCCAATAGACGTTTTCGAAAACTGGGATAGATTGTGTCACTTTGGTCTGCCCATGGAGCATCAATTGCAAGCCGCCTAAATAACAAGGTGCCACATTGTCATAATGCAGTGAACCACTGATTTCGGCTTCAGATTCGCCCATCAAACGCAACAAAGTCGATTGATCAATGGGTGATTGGTAAAATTGATTCAAGGCATCAAAAGCCGCCACCACGGAACAGGCGCTGGATCCCAATCCGCTACAGACAGGGATGTTTTTGTGAAGACTGATTCTGACTTTTTGGGTTGCTACATTGAGTTGTTCTAAATGACGTTCAAAGGCATGTAACACATGCCAGACAATGTTCGACTCTTTGTCTTTTGGTAAACGATCAGCAAAGGTACCGGTGAGTTCAAACGCATTGTCCTCGCCATCCTTCAGTGCCTCAATCGTCACTGAATCACCCAAAAGATCGCCATCAATGGGTTTAAGTGCCAAGCCCAAAGAGTCAAATCCAACACTGACATTACCTATGGAAACCGGGGCAAAAACCGTGACCGAATCGTTCATATCAATGCTCCTGTTCCCATGCCAAAGTTCGCAGTAAATCGCCAAACAAGCCTGCGGCAGTGACTTCAGCCCCAGCGCCATAACCGCGAATAATGAATGGTTTGGGTTGGTAATACAGGGTGTTTATGGCCAAGGCATTTTCACCGGCTTCAATTTCATACAGTGGATGGTCTGGACCGACTGATTGAATTTTTACTGCGCATTTGTGATCCTTAATTAAAGCCACATAACGCAGCTTTTCTCCTTTTGACTCGGCATCATCAATCAATTTTTGGAAAGAGGCATCGTATTCCGGCAGCTGATGCATGAATTGTTCGCCATCAGTCATTGCGGCCAAATGAGCGGGGACCACGGCCTGTAAATCAACATCGGATAACTCCAATTCCATGCCCGCTTCTCGAGCAATCACCAACACTTTTCTGGCCACATCCATGCCATTCAAATCTTCGGCAGGGTTGGGCTCGGTATACCCCAGCTTTTTGGCTTTCAAGGTGGCTTCAGATAAACTCAAACCTTGGTGAATTTCACCAAAAATATAAGACAAAGATCCAGACAATATGCCTTCAAATTGCAGCAATTGATCGCCGGCACGCAACAAACTTTGTAAATTATCAATCACCGGAAGACCCGCGCCCACATTGGTTTCATATAAGAATCGACGTTGACGCTTGGCGGCCATGTTCTGTAACTGGTGGTAATAAGTCAAGGAGTCGGTGTTGGCTTTTTTATTGGCTGTGACCACATGAAAGTTGGCTTCTAGGTAACTTAAGTAGTTCATTGCAATCTCTTGGTTGCTGGTACAATCAATGATCACAGGATTGGTTAAATGGGCCGAGCGCACAAACTGCTTCAATCGATCCAAAGACAAACCTTCTTCACAACGGGCCAGTTGAGCTTGCCATTGGTCTAAATCAATGCCATTGGCTGACAATAAACATTGTCTGGAGTTGGCGATGCCAACCAGATTCAATTCAACTTCCTTGCTCTTGAGCCAGTCTTTCTGTTTATTGATTTGTTGAATCAGTTCATGGCCTACGGTGCCGCAACCAATCAGGAAGGCATCAATGCGAGGTTTTTTAAGGAACAACTGTTGGTGACAAATTACCACAGCATCATCCACCCTTTTGGCGCGAACCACAGCTGAGATGCTGCGCTCGGAGGAATCTTGGGCGATGGCAATGATGTTCACTCTGGCATGCGACAAGGCACTGAAAAAACGGCTGGCCGTGCCTTTTTGTTGGTGCATGCGATCACCAATCAATGTGATGATGGCCAAATCTTTGCGACATTGGATGGGTTCTAACAAGGCATTTTTTAATTCCAATTTGAAAGATTGATTGAGGCGTTTAACTGCCAAATCTGCTTCTTCACCCGGGACGCAAAAACTGATGCTGTATTCTGATGACGATTGGCTGATCAGGATAACAGAAATGTTGGCTTCACTCATGCTGGCAAATACCCGTGCTGCCATACCAACCATGCCTTTCATGCCTGGTCCTGACACATTGATCATGGCCACATCTGACAGGTTGGATATGGCTTTGACGGCTTTTTCTTTATCGGTTTTGGCTGAAATCAAAGTGCCAGCATGGGCTGGGTTCAAAGTGTTTTTAATCACACACTGAATCTGATGCTTGGACAAGGGTGTGATGGTTTTTGGGTGTAATATTTTGGCACCGAAATAGGACAGTTCCATGGCTTCTTGGTATGACATTTGTTTGATCAGTTGAGCTTGTGCCACCAAGCGAGGATCGACACTGTAAATGCCATCCACATCGGTCCAAATCTCACACACAGTGGCAGCGGTACAAACGGCCAATATAGCCGCCGAATAGTCCGAACCATTCCTGCCGAGTAAACACAAGTCGCCGGCTGGATTGACCCCATAGAAACCAGGCATCACAGCCACCTCTTCTGCATCGGCATAATGTTGTTTAAACAGCTGTACACTTTGTTCGATATCTGCAATCGGTTCATCACTGAAATCTTCAGTGGTTAAAAAATGTTTGGGATCAATGACGGTGACTTTGCTTTTGGTCCGCAACAAAGCAGCCATTAATAAAGTACTGAATTTTTCTCCGGTTGAATAGATCTGAGCTGCAGTGACTTTGGGGCAATGACCAATCAACAAACAACCTTGTGCCAAGGACCTCAAATCTTCCAATAATTCAGTGGTTTGTAAGTGGTTGTGACTGGCATCAAACCCATCGCGTAACGAGGCACAATCGGTACTGATGGTGAGTAGGTTTTGACTGATCAAATCCAATTGTGGTGTGATGTCTTGTTGGGCTTGAATCATTGCTATCAGATCAGCCAAGGAGTTGGTAACACCTTGGGGTGCGGAAAACACCCCGCAGACTGGAACGGTTTGATGTTCGATCAAACCAACCACATGATTGAATTTAGCTGCTGTGGCCAGTGAAGAGCCACCAAATTTCATTATTTTCATAGTTTTATCAACTTGAGACTGCTACAAGTCCCGCTTAAAAAAAAGCCCGTGAGTTGTTTCCAAATCACGGGCTTCTCAGTTTTGTTATTAACGAATCAGCACATGACCAAAATTTGCAGTGTGGTAATCAGGGTTGTCGATGTGGTGGTTTGATTTTGCATCACACTAATATATTGAGTTTACTGGTAAATTACAACTGTTGATTGAATGGAATTAACAATCATCGCAAGAAACACCGAATCACACGCATTCAGATTAATTTAAAGCCATTTGATCTGATACCAGGGTTCATGAGTAGGGGTGACCAAGCACTTGTGGTTTCACCCCCCTCTGCATGGCAGTTAAAATATGAGTGTATTTATTCATACCACATTAATACTTAGTTTGGTATAAATGACAGACTGAATAAATCGAGAGAACGCATGAAAATTTTTGTTGTTGCTGTAGCCATATTGCTGTTGGGGGCTTGTCAAACCAACAGAGGCCATCGTCCTGATTATCAATCTTTTATCCAAGCCGAACAATTGGTCAAAAAAAGCAGGGTACAACGATTCCGTTTTCAAGGTTGGCAACCCTTGGATGACAGGTATTTGATCCTGAAAAGTTCTCAGCGTACCAGTTACTTGGTGAGGTTAATGTCATCTTGTAATGAACTGCCCTATGCACACAGTATTCAACTGAAACAGGATTTTGAGTCAACGTTGAATGCCAAATTTGATTCAATTATTGTGCCCGGACAGTTCAACCAAGAATGCACCATACATTCATTGTATGAAATGAATAAAGAACAAAAAGCGGCCTTATTGGACTTTGTGAATCAAAAAGAAGAGAACAGACCCTAGTCAAATGATGGATGACTTGGCTGCCTTAAGGCCAAAACCGGTGGTTATTTGTTAAATGGGTGTTAATTTTCAAAATCGTGCTATAAGATAGAATACCGTAGGCGTTTCTCAGTACCCAGTGACTGCGGTATTAAAAGAACATATTATTCGCAGTCGATTTTATTCAATTCGACGGCGATTCAATATGAAAAATACATGCAATAAATTCCATTTCAAAGCAATCAGCATTCACATGTGGACAATGATTTCTTTGGTGGCTGTTACTTTCAGCTCAAGCTTGCTGGCTCAATCCAATGAAGATGATGAAGACTCAATGGAGCTGGATTCAGTGATAGTTACCGCACAAAAGCGTCCAGAAGATGCTCAACAAGTCTCTAAGGCCATTTCGACCTTGTCAGGTGATAAATTAGACGTGCTGACTTCAGGCGGCATGGACATTCGATTCCTTAATTCGAGGTTACCCAGTTTACAGATTGAATCATCGTTTGGTCGTGCCTTCCCAAGGTTCTACATTCGTGGTTATGGCAACACTGATTTCGATGTGAATGCCTCACAACCGGTTTCATTGATCTATGATGAAGTGGTTCAAGAAAATGCCATTTTAAAAGGATTTCCAGCATTCGATTTGGAACGGGTTGAAATGTTGCGCGGACCTCAAGGTACTTTATTTGGTCGAAACACCCCAGCAGGTGTTGTTAAATTTGACTCAGTAAAACCCTCGCAAGCACAAGAAGCTTATGCCCAAGTGGCTTATGGTACTTTTAACCGCATGTTGTTTGAAGGCGCTATGGGTGGATCGATTACTGACAGCGCTTCTGGGCGTTTTTCGGTGCAATACCAAACTCGGGATGATTGGGTTGATAATGGCGGGTTTGTTGACCAGCGAAATGTTTTAGAAGGTTATGATGAATTGGCTTGGCGGGGTCAGTTACGCCATGAGTCTGATGCTTTAGATGTTTTATTCAATCTGCATGGCCGTGACAACGAAGGATCGGCCCGCGTCTTCAGGGCCAATATTATTGAGCCAGGAACCAATAACTTTGTCAGTGACTTTGACATGGATGATGTATTTACCGATGGTTTGAACAAACAAGAATTGGAACAGATTGGTTTTAATTTGCGCATCAATTATGACATGGGTGATTACACTTTGACTTCAGTAACCGGTTATGAAGATGTCGAAGTCTTTTCCCGTGGAGACATTGATGGAGGGTATGGCGCAAGCTTTATTGGTACCTTTGGACCAGGCTTCATTCCTTTTCCATCAGAATCAGCCGTCAGTGTGCCTGACCACAGTCAATTCACTCAAGAGTTCAGGATAGCATCAAATGATTTAGGCGTGTTTGATTGGCAGGGTGGCTTGTTCTATTTCAATGAAGACATTTCGATTGATAACCTTGGTTATGATTCCTTGGGTGGCAATGTGCAAGACACACTGGCTACACAAAGACAGAAAACCACAGCTTGGGGTTTATTTATATCGGGTGATTATGACGTTTCAGAACAATTTCGGTTGCAAGCTGGCATGCGTTATTCCAATGATAAAAAGGATTTTGTGGCTGAGAGAATCACTTCGCCATTCTCACCCCCCATTGGCCCCTTGGTTGAAAACCCAGAGGATGATGAGATTTCCTGGGATTTAAGTGCCACTTACGAATTCAACGATGACGTCAATGTATACACCCGTGTTTCCAAAGGGTTCAGGGCCCCAAGTGTACAAGGGCGCATTGCCTTTGGTGACACCACATCAGTGGCCAACTCTGAAACCATTTTGTCATGGGAAGCCGGTTTGAAGTCAACGTTATTAGACCGAAGGTTGCGAATGAATGCTTCGGTTTACAGTTATGTGGTGGATGATTTGCAACTGACGGCCGTTGGTGGCGTAGGCAATGTGACTCAATTGTTGAATGCAGATAAGGCCAGAGGGCAAGGTCTTGAATTAGAAATAGAAGCTTTATTAACCGCTGATTTGTTATTAACTGCCGGTTACTCTTACAACGACACTGAAATTGATGATCCGAATTTATATGTGGCTGGATGTGGTTCGGGTTGTACCGTATTAGATCCAGAAAGCAGTGTCAATGCAGGACAATTTTTAATCCATGGCAACAACTTGCCGCAAGCGCCAGAGAATGTATTTAACTTAACCTTGTCATACACCCGAGCGATCGGCTCAGGTGAGTTTTTTACATTTGTTGATTGGGCCTACCGTGATGAGGTGTCATTCTTCTTATATGACTCGGTTGAATACACAGGGAAAAGCCTTTCGGAGCTGGGTTTAAGAACAGGCTATCGTTGGGGTGAGAAATGGCAAGAGGTTGCATTGTTTGTTCGCAACATGACCGATGAGCATGTGATTGTTGGTGGTATTGATTTCAACAACTTGACTGGCTTTGTCAATGAACCCAGAACCTTTGGTGTTGAATATAAAATAGAATTCTGAATGGACGGTGATTTAACTCAAAACCCTTCAACTTGAAGGGTTTTTTTGTTCGAGGTTTGGCCTACAATGATGAATCATGTTCATGGTTACCCTGTACTGAATTGAAAATAATTTCAGGTTTGTTGATTTTGATTGCTTACCACCAAACTGGTGAGGCTTTGATGTATTGGTCTGGTTGGCCGATTCCAGGTTCAGTGATTGGCATGTTATTGTTGTTGCTCAGCTTGATGTTATTTAATAAACCACCCAAGCCTATTAAACATTCTGCTGAATTTTTACTGCGTCATTTATCGTTGTTATTTGTTCCGGCTGGTGTGGGCATGATGCTGTTGTTTGATTTGATCGCAGACCAATGGGTGGCGATGTTGCTCAGTTTGGTTTTGAGCACGGTCATATCATTGGCCTTCACGGCTTGGTTGATGCAATTTATATTGAAATTTATGGGTCGACCAGACCATGAATGAACTGATTCAATCTGCGGTGGTTTTGTTCCATGGCAATCCTTTGTTAGGCTTGGTTTTAACTTTGCTTGTGTTCTATCTGGCCCAAGCCATGTATCATAAATTCAATGCCACACCCTTGTTACACCCGGTATTGCTTTCAATCGTGGTTATTATTGGCTTGTTGCTGTTATTAGAAATTGACTATTCAACTTATATGAGCGGTGGGCAATTGATTCACTTTTTTTTGGGCCCTGCCACGGTGGCTCTGGCTTGGCCTTTGCACCAAAATTTTAAAGCAATCAAAGCAATGTGGTTACCAGTCTTGGTGGCAGTGATTGCCGGTGTATTGGTGGCTGCCACATCGGCCATTTATTTGGCTCGATGGTTGGGTGCGGATGTGGTGACTCAGCTGTCACTGGCACCTAAATCTGTGACCACACCCGTGGCCATCGCTGTGGTCGAAAAAATCGGCGGTTTGCCGGCATTGACGGCTGGCTTTGTTATTGTCACTGGGGTGGTGGGCGCCATGTTGGGTTCATTGGTGTTTAAATGGATGGGTATAGATGACCAAAAAGTCAAAGGCATCGCAATGGGCGTTTCTGCGCATGGGGTGGGTACTGCCAGGGCGTGGCAAATCAATCAAACCATGGGTGCCTATGCTGGATTGGCGATGGGCGTTGCGGCCTTGTTGATTGCTTTTATTTTACCGCCATGGTTGCAGCTTTTGGGATTGTGGTGAATTTGACCTAACAGCTAATTTTGCGTGATGCTTGAGGCCAATGCTACAATCATTGCAATTAAAGGGTGGTTGTATGAATACTGAAATCAAAAGAAGTCGAATCCAATCATTGGATATCCTGAGGGGTTTGGTGATTGTGTTGATGGCGATTGATCACGTCAGAGACATGTGGTCTTTGGAGGCTTTTCAGCCTGAGGATTTAAGCCAAACATCACCTGAGTATTTCTTTACCCGTTGGATCACGCATTTCTGTGCACCTGTTTTTGTTTTTTTGGCCGGCACATCATCATTTCTGTACCAAGTCAAAATCAATGACACCAAAGCTTTGAGTCGGTTTTTATTGATTCGTGGTTTGTGGTTAATCTTGGTTGAAGTTATGGTGATTAATGCCAGTTGGATGCTGGGATTTTTCTGGTCTGAATGGGGTTTCTTTTTGCAGGTCATATGGGCGATTGGAATTTCAATGATTGCATTGGCCGGTCTGGTTTGGTTGTCTGACAAGATGATACTGCTGATTGCGTTGCTGCTGATATTTGGACACAATGCTTTGAATTTCATTGTACCTGCTGATTTGGGCTCGTTCAGTTGGTTGTGGAAAATGCTGCATGAGTCAGGCTACCACGGCTTGAATCAGAGCGGTAATTGGGGCGTTTATTTTGCTTATCCGATGATTCCGTGGATGGGTGTGATGGCTGCCGGTTATGTGTTTGGAAATGTCATGACTTTTACACTTGAAAGGAGGACGCAGTGGTTGTATCGATTGGGTTTGGCTGCCATCGTTTTATTTGTGATCTTGCGGTATTCTAATGTTTATGGTGATACCGCTGTATGGGAGCCACAGCAAACGATGTTGTTTACTTTCATGTCTTTTTTGAACACCCAAAAATACCCACCTTCCTTGTTATATGTATTGATGACAATGGGGCCGGCATTTTTGTTGCTGATATTGTTTGAGAAAAAAGACTATAAGTGGTTCGGTTTTTTGCGGGTATTTGGCAGGGTGCCATTCTTTTTCTACGTGCTACACTTTATAGTGATTCACCTGACTTCAATGGTGTATTTCAAGCTGTTTCATGGTGAATGGTTTGATTTGGCGAATACACAAAATCCACAGAATTGGCCTGATTTTTACCAACCTTCCTTACTGAGGTTGTACGTGGCATGGGCGGTGATTGTGGTGTTTTTCTATTACTTGTGTCGTTGGTTTGACCGTTATAAATCAACGCATCAACAGTGGTGGCTGAAGTTCCTTTAAGGCCAATTGTTCTGAACTATTTCACAGCCTGGTGAGTCAACGGAGTGGCCAAAGTCAGTCCGTGTTCTGTTTGAAGGTCGAAAGCAGCCCGATTCAGTGCGTATCGCGCTTGTTTTATCCTGTAAACCGATTCAACCCGAAAATTCAGTCGCCAAAGGATGGCATGGTCGCCTGGGTTAACCAGCACCAATTTGGGTGTTTTTTCCGCATTCAATTGTTTTTCTATTTCACAGGCTTTTTGCCAGACGGCCTGGGCATAAGCTTCTACTTGTTCCGAGGGCGTTTCATAACCAATATTGAATTCAACATAATCGTTCCAATAAGGCACATCCACTTTGTTGAGTACTTCAACAGGTACCGCTCTTAATTTAGAGTTGGCAACTATGATGTTGTGTTTTTGAATCACATCATGAAAAGTGGTTTCGGTCAGCGACATGCGTCTGACCACAGCCAAAATATCCATAGATTGGATGCGACACACCACGCCGGGGGCAATTTCTCCTTGGTGTAACATAATCAAGCCACTGACCGCATCATGTGCCCAGGCTTCTTTGGTACCAAATAAGATCACCAAAATACCACCAATCACCCCCGTCGCTTGTAGCCAAGAAGTGACTTGCCATATGTTGATCAGTAACAACAGTGAAACGGCAATGGTCACCAGTAAGATGATGATGTAACCCATCTCTGATTGATAGGTTCTGGTTTTTGATTCTTTGCCATCTATGGTGCGGTCTTTGCCGTATTTTTTGATGGTCCATGAGTGGGAGAATTGCGCAAATAAATAACCCAGTAATAACACCAAACCGGTTTGAGAAACCCGTTTGAAGAATTCACTGTGTCCATTGTCGTATATGAAGTAATTCCACATCCAATCAAACAGATAGATGGACAACAACAAGACGTTCATCAAACGCAGCATCCGAGCCCGTTTGATGTTTAACCCATCAGAGCCTGATGGGACCACTTTCCTGAATAAAAATCCGGCGATTAGCAACAAGCTGAAATTCAAAACCACCGCCGTCTTGCCAAAAACCGACAGGGTTAAAAAATATGAAATCAGCGATTCAATCATTGTGGGGTGATTTTGATGTTGTGCTGGGCCAACTCTGCAAAAATTTGATCAAACCATGTTTTATTTTGACCAATGAGTTCCGGTGGAATCACGCCGCAAGGCAGGTCATCATGAGAAAGTGCCAGCCGCACGCCAGCTGCACAAGTAAATCCAGTGGTGCGCGCCATTGAAGATATGTTGTTCTCGTGGTCGTAGTGATCAATCAATTGAAAAGTTTCTGCTGTGGCTTGGCCGTTTTTGATGCCTGTGGCAGAGATTTCCATCACCGTGAGGTCTGGTTCATTTTCAGCAAACTGCCATTGCTCAAGCAACACTTTGGCTGTGGCATCCCGGTGTTCTGCTTTAAAGAACCCCGCATCGATTAACTTTTGAATAAAGCCCGCGTGGCCATTGTAGCGAACTGTTTTTTCGGCCATGGTAGGGATGTCTACCGTTTGTAACAACGAACGTAATCCATCGGTATTAAAGGCTTCCATGTGACCGACACCTTTGAAGTACAGTGACTCAATTTCACTCATGGCAGGTAAAATAATTTCTTCCCCCATTCTTTTCATCCGTGCAGGGCGGGTGTATTCCTCAATCACATCCAATGGGGCAAATGGGGCTTTGTATTCAAATGGTTTTAATCGTTCAACTGGAACGCCACCCACTTTGCAAGCAAAGCTATCAACTTGGTCATACTGCGCCACAAAATGTCCAGCATATAAATTTGAAATACCAGGGGCTAAACCAAAATCAACCAAGGCGGTGACACCATTGGTCTTGGCCAATTGATTGAGTGCCAAGGCATCTTCCGCAAAAAATGAAATATCCACGATATTTTTTTTCAGTTCAATCAAAGCACGCAAGCGATCAAAGCCCAATAAACTGGGTAAAGCGCCAACCACTAAATCAAAGGGTTCGACCAAATCAGACAACACCTGGTCATCACATGCATTGGCTGCAACCAATTGACAATGAGGGGATAAATGGCTCAAATGATTAATGCTCAAATCTGCCAAAGTCACTTCGTGATCGACACTTAAATTCTTTGCAATCGCAGCGCCAATGCGACCGCCTCCCAATACCAATACTTTTTTCATCAAACAAATCTCACTAAAATCATTAAAATTATCCAAGCAAATACCCCAGCTATCACGTCATCTATCATGATGCCAAATCCACCTTTTACTTTTTTATCCAGCCATTTTATCGGAAATGGCTTGAAGATATCAAAAAATCGAAACAACAAAAAACCTGTCAATAACCAAGGCCATTCATTGGGGACCAAGAATAAAGTAATCCACAATCCAACAAACTCATCCCAAACGATTCCACCGTGGTCATGCACACCCAAATGGTGACTGGCACGTTCACAAAGATAGATCCCCAGAATAAATGCGATGACGGTCAATGCTAAATAGACAGTCCAAGGCAATGGAGCCATCAGCCAATACAAGGGAATGGCCGCGAGGGTGCCAAATGTGCCTGGGGCAAATGGTGCCAGGCCGCTGCCAAAGCCAAAAGCCAAAAAACCAGAAGGGGTTTTCAGCGCGACGTGTTGGGTGGTTTTTCTGTCAATGCTCATGGTTGTTAAGTGAAGTGCTGATAGCCTTTAAAATTGGTTTCAATGGGTTGGTGATGATTGAGCACCATAACCCCTTGGCCAGCTATGATTTGACCGATGATATGACAATCCTCGGGCAGTTGGTCTTCGTCATCCATATTGATGGTGAAACACAGTTGATAATCGTCACCGCCAGCCAGTACATATGACATCCAATCCGGGTGTTTTTTAACTGTTTCATTCACTGGAATTTGGCTCAGTTCAATCACTGCCGCCAGTTGGCTGGCGTGGCAAATATGCCCTAAATCAGCCAACAGACCATCAGACACATCAATCATGGCTGTGGCCATGTGTTTCACTTGTTCAGCGACATCCAAGCGGGGTTTGGGGCTGTGTAATTGCTCGTTACATGCTTTACTTTTTCTGGGATTTTTAAGTGCAAAGGCAGCTGAACCTAATTCTCCTGTGACCACAATCAGGTCATCCATTTTAGCGCCATCCCTGCGCACCGCTTGGTCGGTTTCACCCATCACTGTAACGGTGATGGATAGTGGGCCTTGTGTGGTGTCACCACCAATCAGTTGGGCTTGGTGTTGGCTCAGTAGCTTGGCAAAGCCTTGGGTGAAACCCTTCACCCATTTGTCATTGATTTTAGGTAAAGTTAAATTGAGCAATACCCATTTAGGTTTGGCAGCCATGGCAGCCATGTCACTGAAACTAACAGCCAAAGCTTTGTGTCCGATGGATTGTGCTGAATCTTTGGCTTTAAAGTGAATGCCTGAAACCAAAGTATCGGTTGAGACCACCAGCTGCTGAATATTCGCTGGATGTAATATGGCTGCATCATCACCGATACCCAATACAGTGCCATCGGTTTCAGATGTGCACTGTTGTTGAATGTGTTGAATCAGGTCAAATTCTTTTATGACTCACCTGTCGCGGCATTGATTTCGGCTTTTCTGGTACTTGCGGCCACTTGTGTTAATACACCGTTGACGAATGTGTGTCCCCCTTCTGCACCAAATTCAGTGGCCATTAAAATGGCTTCATTGATCACCACTTTGAACGGGGTTTCCATGTGGTTAAGCAACTCATAGGTGGCCATGGTCAAAACCGCATATTCAACGGCACCCAATGACTTTTTCTCCCTGCCTAAATGGGGATCTATGGTCGCTTCGATTTCAGTTCGATTGGCTTCAATATAGCGCAGGGCGCTTTTAAAAAACTCGGTATCCACTTTGTCGAAATCTTGTTCCTCAAGAAATTGCTCGATGACAACCCTGGCTGTCATTTCGTTGTAGTGCATTTGATACAAAGCTTGAACCAAACGTTTTCTGGCTCGGTGCTTTCGAGCCAATGGCTCTGGTAATCGTTTATTTTTTTTGTGGTTTGTCATTGACTGTCCTGGAGGTGTTCGTTTATCCATAAACCGGAAATTGCCGGCACATTGAGGCCACTTTGGCCTTGACTGATTTAACAACTTCGTCATTTTCCATGTCATCTAGGATATCACATATCCAATGAGTCATTGCTGAAAACTCTTCATGACCAAAGCCTCTGGTGGTGCCTGCGGGTGTACCCAGTCGCAAGCCACTGGTAACAAAAGGTGATTTTGGATCATTGGGAACTGAATTTTTATTGACTGTGATGTGGGCTTCACCCAATCGAGCTTCAGCGTCTTTGCCCGTGATGTCTTTATCGATCAAGTCCAATAAAAACAGATGATTTTCGGTGCCACCAGAAACCACATTGTAGCCACGTTCAATAAACACTTTGGCCATGACTTGTGCGTTGTCAACCACTTGTGCTTGGTAGGTTTTGAATTCAGGTTCCAAGGCTTCTTTAAAGGCAGTGGCTTTGGCAGCAATCACATGCATCAACGGGCCGCCTTGAATACCAGGAAAAACCAATGAATTGAGTTTTTTCTCTATTTCAGGATTGGCCTTGGCCAGGATGATACCGCCTCTGGGACCACGCAATGTTTTGTGGGTGGTTGAAGTGGTCACGTCTGCGATGTTAACTGGGGATGGGTAAACATCAGCTGCCACCAAACCAGCCACATGGGCCATATCAACCATAAAGTACGCGCCGATTTCATCAGCGATGTCTTTGAATTTTTGCCAATCTATGCGTTTGGAATAGGCTGAAAAGCCACCAATAATCAGTTTGGGTCTGTGTTCTAGCGCCATCGCCCGCACGTTGTCAAAATCAATTTCACCGGTGTCTTCCTTGATGCCATATTGAACTGCATTGAAAAGTTTACCTGACACATTCACCTTGGCACCGTGGGTGAGGTGACCGCCATGCGCCAAAGACATACCTAAGATGGTATCCCCTGGTTGTAACAAGGCGAGAAATACAGCTTGATTGGCTTGAGAACCTGAATGAGGTTGGACATTGGCATAATCGGCATTAAACAATTTTTTGACCCGTTCAATGGCTAAATTTTCTGCGATGTCGACAAATTCACATCCACCATAATAACGTTTGCCTGGGTAACCCTCTGCATATTTATTGGTCATTTGACTGCCCTGCGCTTCCATCACAGCCGGTGAACAATAGTTTTCAGAGGCAATCAACTCGATGTGATCTTCCTGGCGTTGATTTTCAGCCTCGATGGCGGCTTGTAATTCTGGATCCGTGTGAGCCAGGGTCAAAGATTTATCAAACATAGTCATTGATGGTGTGTAAAAAACGGTATTTTACATGAGGAGACCACCGGATGGTTCAACAGTGAAGCAAAAAAAGACAAAAATCCTGATCTATTTACCTGTGGCTGGTCGACTGCAATGATTCAAAACGGCTTGGCGATGACTAAATAGAGCACCAACAACAGCATCAAAGCGGGCACTTCGTTGAAAACTCGAAACCAAACATGGCCGCGATGTTCCTGATTTTGGGCGAAATTATAGTGAATTTTTATGCACCAAAAATGATAAAAGACCAATAAAAAGACCAGGGCAATTTTGGCCATAAACCAGCCTTGTTGGATGTAGGCTTTCCAACCACTGCCAGCAATGGAATAAACCAATAATGTGGCAGAGACCACGGTACCCCAAAAAGTGAAGCGCATCATTTTTATTAACCTGATTTCCATACCCAGAAGCATCACTCGTTGAGCATCTTCTTTGGTTTGGGCGTGGTTGACATAGAGTCTTGGCAGGTAAAATAAACAGGCGAACCAACTGACAACAAAAAAAACATGAAAAGTTTTGATCCAAAGCATGACATTTAATCCCATTTACAAGGTTGAAAATATTTTCCATGGAAATCATCGATATCTGTGAATTTAACGGCTGTTTTCCATGCCAGTGGTATAATGCCGTTTTTTTGAGCAAACAACAAGTCAAGTGAATATCAAAACACCTAAATATGTGATGCAACAAGCCACCGATGAACCTTCGTTTATCCGTCAGCATTGGCTCATGTTTTCGTTGATGGTATTGGCGGTTGTCACTTTTTTGATTGGACGTTACAGCAATATTGATATGTTAAATGCATTCAAAGGTCAAAAAAGAACCTGGGATGAAGTGAATCAACAGCTGACTGCAGAAAATGAACAACAGAAAAAAACCATCAGCTTGTTAGAGACCGAAGTTAAAATCAAGAATCAAGCCATAGCTGAGTTACAAAAAAGTTTGGATTCATTGACCCAAGAGAAATCAACATTGAAAGCTGATTTGGTTTTTTATGAAAATTTACTCAGTCACAAGGACACCATCAATAAGCTCCGGGTATTTGACATAGAAATTGAAGAACAAGGTGAATTGGTTTTTATCAAAATGGTGCTGGCGCAAAAATTACAAAAAGCTGACTTAACTGAAGGCACACTGGTCATGAAGTTAACAGGCATCACGGAACAAACTGGCACAGTGATAGATTTGGTGGAGCAATATAAATTGGACAATGATTACGCTTTTAAGTACTTTGAAATTAAGAAATATACAATCAGTTTGCCCAAAGGTTTCAATCCAACAACGCTTTTAGTAGAATTACACGGTAAAAACAAAAGACAGAAAGTGGTTTCAGAACAGTTTCAATGGTCTGAACTGCTGAGTCGTTCGCAAACTGATTTGGTTGATGAACCATCAGCCAACGCCAATTAATATCATTGGGATAATCATGTTCAATTCAAAAAATAACAAAGAAAAAATCATGTCAAATAATAATCAAACGCAAAATTTCGCCACCTTAATTGGTCAAGGTACCAATGTAAAAGGCGACCTCACTTTTTCCGGCCTGATGCATGTAGAGGGAAGCATTGAAGGATCCATCGTTTCTGCATCTGACAATGACACCCTAACCATCAGCGAGTCTGGAAGTATCAGTGGTACAGTGAAAGCAGGTAACCTCACGATCAGTGGAACGGTAGAAGGTGACATCACTTCTTCGGGTAAAATTGAAGTCGCTTCGCAAGCCAGAATCAATGGCAATATTTTTTATGTCAACATCGAAATGGAAACCGGCTCACAAGTCAATGGTAAACTGATTTATCAAGGTGGAGAAGTCACTCCTATGATCGGTAAAAAACCAGAAAAATCGGAACAAAATGGAAAATAACCCCATTCAACTTTCTTCTGCTGCCGCCCACAAAATCAGCCAGTTGGTGTTAGAAGAAATGAACCCAGATCTTAAATTCAGGGTTTACATCATCGGTGGTGGCTGTTCTGGCTTTCAATATGGGTTTGCTTTTGAAGAAGACATCACTGATGGTGACATGGTCCTTGAACAAAATGGAGTTCAAATGATGGTGGATCCAATGAGTTTTCCCTATCTGATGGGCTCTACAGTCGATTACCTTGAAGACCTACAGGGTTCACGATTTTTAGTCAGTAACCCCAATGCCAAATCAACTTGTGGCTGTGGGAGTTCATTTTCTATATGAGTGCTGACCAAATCCACTTTGTTCGAACGGAACTCGATCGTTGTGCCGATATGCGCGACCAAAAACAACGGATTAAACAACTTAAAAAATTCAAAACCTGCCACTATGT
This sequence comes from Marinicella litoralis, assembly GCF_002591915.1. Classification (GTDB taxonomy): domain Bacteria; phylum Pseudomonadota; class Gammaproteobacteria; order Xanthomonadales; family Marinicellaceae; genus Marinicella; species Marinicella litoralis. The sequence continues at coordinate 562,528 of NZ_NIHB01000001.1, forward strand.
GCCGGTGTATCGAGGCAACCACATTTATCCAGATTCGGATGAAGAATATTACGTGTCTCAGGTTCCTTTAGGCTCGACAGATAAACAAAGTTTTCTGGGTGTTTTGGATGATGAACTGTGGTTTGGTTGTGGTCTGACTGAAAAAGAGGCCAATGCCCTAGAAATACAACTTGGGTGTCGCTTTGAATCAATCAGACAATATGCCATGGCATTAAAGGATGACTTGGCTCACATTGCCTTGTACTCTCGAGGCTTGGATCTTTGGCAACGGCAAAAACGATATTGTTCAAGCTGTGGCACCAAGAATCATTTAGAAAGTTCTGGGCATAAAATGGTGTGCGAAAATGGCCATGAGCAATTTCCCCACATCGAACCTGCGATCATTGTTTTGATTTCAAAAGGTGACCAGTGTTTATTGGGCAGGAAACATACATGGCCACCCAATGTTTATTCAACTTTGGCTGGTTTTGTCGAAGCGGGGGAGTCCATTGAAGATGCTGTGCACAGAGAAATCTATGAGGAATCCAATGTACGCATTAAAAATGTAACTTATTTTGGATCTCAGCCATGGCCATTCCCGTCTTCCTTAATGTTGGCTTTCAATGCCGAGGCAGTTTCTGACGACATCAGACTTGATGATGAAATGGAAGATGTCCGTTGGTTCAAAAAGGCCGACCTCATCAAATGGGCCAAAGATGGGTCAATCATTTTATCGCCGCGTTTCACCGTAGCCAATAACCTCATCAGCAACTTTTTAGGACAACGCATATAAACATTGAGTGATTAATTTTGCCTGAATTGCCTGAAGTCGAAACCACGGTACGTGGCATTTATCCTTGGTTAATAGATCAGGAAATTACAACCGTGAATGTCTATAACGCTGCCATGCGTTGGCCGATACCGCCCGAAGTTAATGATTTGACAGGTGTGCGTATTTGTCATGTTTCCCGAAGGGCAAAATACATATTGATCGAATTATCAAACCAAGCGCACTTGATCCTTCACTTAGGTATGTCAGGTGTTATTCGGGTGGTTGATGCCAATGAAAGCCTCTTAAAGCATGATCATTTTGAATTGGTTTTGTCACACGGAAAGGCACTGCGATTGAATGACCCAAGAAGGTTCGGCTGTGTTTTGATGACCAATCAGCCACTTGATGACCACAAGTTATTAAGCAAGCTAGGGCCTGAACCTTTGTCTGAACACTTTTCAGGGCGCTGGTTGAAGCAACAGGCAAAAAACAAACAGACCCTGATTAAAAATTTCATCATGAATAACCAAGTGGTGGTGGGAGTGGGTAATATTTATGCCGCAGAATCATTGTTTCTGGCTGGCATCAGACCAACCAGAAAAGTGTCGAATATCAGCTTAAAACAATACCAACAATTGGCTCAAGTGATTAAAGGTGTTTTACAACAAGCCATTGAAGTCGGTGGCACCACGTTAAAGGATTTTAAGAATATTGATGGTAAACCTGGGTATTTCAAACAGGAGTTACAAGTCTATGGACGAGCCGGTGAAGCTTGTTATGCTTGTGGAAAATCAATAAAAAGCCTGATCATTGGACAACGTGCCAGTTGTTATTGCCCAGGCTGCCAAAAATAACCCATCCATTGGGTTAATGATTGTCTGTTCAAAACATTTCAGGGCTTAACCCAATCAGCCAGTCCATTTAATCACCGCTTCACTTTAAGCCATCATGCACCTTGAATACCCATTGTGGATTGGTTATCATCAATACAAATAATGGGTGTTACAAATGGTAAGTAGAAGAAGGTCTATTGCTTGGTGGACAGTGGTCAACGTGACGGTTGCGGTGGTCTACGCGAGTTGTTGTTATATGGCCCAAAAATACATGGTCAGACCCACCTTGTCTGTTGCCATTTGGCCTGCCGCCGGTTTGGGGATAGGCTTGATCATGGTTTGGGGCAAAAAAATCATACCTGCGTTGGTGATGGGTGAAATAATCAACAGCCTTGTTTTGTATCAAATTCATTTGGATTTTGGATGGAACAAAATGGCCATGTATGACATGTTGTTGTTGGCCAACAATATCTTCAGACCGTTGTTTGCGGGGTTTTTGGCTCGTTATGTGATTGGTCCAGAACCCAGGCTGATTCAATTTAAGCAAATCCTCCGGTTTTTTGTCTTTGCAACCATGTTACCTTGCCTGCTTTCAACCACTATTTTTGTGGTCTTATTGACAGCGGCTGGCCATTACACCACAGATGATTATTTTGTCAAAGGTGGCTTGTGGTATTTGGGGGATTTGATGAGTGTGTTGATTTTGACACCTGTGGTGATGGCTTTTTTTGCCAAACCCAGAACCATTTGGCGGCCCAGAATCATCAGTGTTGCGCTGCCTGTTTCGGCAGGTTTTTTAATGGTGTTCGCCTTATTCAATTCTTTTAAGTCATACGAAGAAAATAGAATCAATGAATTGGTTAAAAATCATGCCAGCTACATTGTAAACACAGCAGAGATTCATTTATTTAGTTACCAAGAGTTGATTCAGTATCTAGAGCAAAGCAGGGACGGGTTGAATCTGGACAGCTATAAAATTGAAATTGATGAGCAACAAGGTGATGTATGGGTTAATCGATACACCAGCCAAAATGTATTGACGACCAGGCACCAAAACCTCATCAGTCATGAAACCCTTCAATTAGGTAACAAGCCCTATAGAATTACCTTCACCCCGACCAATCAATATTTTTCTGAAGAATCATCTTCAAGTTTGTGGTTAACCCTGTTCATTGCGCTGTGTTTCACTGGCTTTGTCGGGATTGGTATGTTGACACTGACAGGAAGGCATTGGTTAACCGCCAAGGCAGTCAAAGACAGGACCATACAACTCAAGTTGATTAATCAAGAGTTGAAAGAAAGGAACAACAATTACCAAAGAATCATTGAAAGTCAGCCAGTGATATTTTGGAAGGTTAATTTACAGTTGGACAAAGTGACATTTGTGTCTCATGAAGCGGAGTCAATTTTGGGCTACTCAGTCGATGAATGGCTAAATCAGCCTCATTTTTTCAGTAAGATCATTCATCCAGATGACATCAGCTTGGTTAAAGACACCATGCACAAGGATTACCAAACAGAGTCAAATGTTGAAGTTGAATATCGGATCAAACACGTCAATGGACAGTACCGGTGGTTCAGAGACGTTTTGCACATTCCAGAAGATTTTAATGAGTCGCATGAAGTGATGGGCATGTTGGTTGACATCACTGAAAAAAAGAACGACACAGAAAAAATTCACCATTTGGCATTCCACGATTATCTGACACAATTGCCCAACAGACAGAAGTTTCAAAATGTGCTGCATGATTTGATTCAATATGGCCAGCAACACAAAAAATATGGCGCCGTTTTATTCTTAGACATGGACAGGTTCAAAGTGTTGAACGATGCTTTGGGACACCATTTCGGAGATCAGTTGTTACTGAAAATAGCCAATCGCCTGCTGGAATTTGATGAAGATTTCAAAGTCATGGCCCGGTTTGGTGGTGATGAATTTGTGTTGGCGACAGATTGTGAATATGAGAATGCCAATGATGCAGCAGTGCAAATCATCTTGTTGGCAGAACAAATCATCAACCGCTTGGCCGAAGCCTATAACATCAACAAACACCATCATATTTGCACAGTGAGCATGGGCATTTCCTTATATCCGATTGACAACTCCACCGTGAACGACATCATTCGACAAGCTGATGTGGCCATGTACCGGTCAAAAGAACAAGGTCGAAATCAAGTGACCATGTACCATGAGAGCATGCAAAAGGACAATGACAAAATGTTGTTCGTTGAACAAGTGCTGCGCAATGCAGTGAGTCATGATAATTTTATTTTAAAATACCAGCCGATTGTAGACTCTGATCGCAATGTGGTTTGCTTTGAATCGTTGATTCGAATTTACAATGACCAGCAAACCATCTATCCAGATGATTTTATCCCAGTGGCTGAAGATACGGATTTGATTCAACAGGTCGGCCGCTGGGTGATCTCACATGCCTGCTTAAAAATCATGGACTGTGAGTACAATATTTCGGTTAATGTCAGCTCCAAACAATTCCACCAACAGGGTTTCATTATGTATATAGGTCAGATGATGAAGCGGTTTAACATTGAGGCTGGAAAATTGGTGATTGAATTGACAGAGGGTGTGGTGGTTGGCAACATCAAAGAAATTCAGTATAAATTCAATCGCCTAAAGGACATGGGTGTGATGATTGCAATTGATGATTTTGGCACGGGTTACTCATCATTGGAATATTTGCGTCAATTGCCGATTGATTATCTGAAAATTGACAAGAGTTTCGTTTTTGACTTGGGTCATGATGAATCTTCCAGGGTGATCATTGAAACCATCATATCGATGGCACAACATTTGAACTTAAAGACGGTGGCAGAAGGGGTGGAAACCGAAGAGCAGTTTAAGGTGCTTAAAGCCATTGGCTGTGACTTATACCAAGGCTATTTGTTTGGCAAACCTGGCGATTTAATGAGTTTGCAATAACATGGTTGTCAAACGTCATGCACTTTGGCTATGATGCCCCTGCTTAAAACCGAATAACTTCATTGCTCAATCCCCAACAAAAAGCGGCTGTTGAAAAAACCGACCAACCCTTGCTGGTACTGGCGGGAGCTGGCTGTGGAAAAACCAGGGTCATTACTGAAAAAATGGCACATCTGGTGAATCACAACTACTGTTCTACCGATCGACTTTACGCCATCACATTCACCAACAAAGCCGCCAAAGAAATGAAGCAGCGGGCGATGAAAATGGTGCAAAATGGTGAATTGCTCAATATATCCACCTTTCATTCATTGGGCTTGCGAATGATGCAACAGGAAATTACCAGTTCCGAATACCAAAGGGGTTTCAGTATTTTAGATACTTCCGAATGCCAAAAAGTCATCCAAGCCTTGTTGCCTAAAGGCATCAAAAAAGAATTGTCCAATCAATTACAATGGCAAATTTCAGGTTGGAAAAATGCCGCGTTGTATCCAGAACAAGTGGACTCTTCGGTGCCAATGGCAGTTGAAATATACCAACAATATTTGGATTATATGGTCAGCATCAATGCGATGGATTTTGATGATTTGATCTTACAGCCTTTGTGGTTGTTGAATCGATCAGAAGCCGTCAGGAATAAATGGCAACAACAAATTGGTTACCTGATGGTGGATGAGTATCAAGACACCAATACCAGTCAGTATCAGCTGGTTAAAATGTTGATGGGCCACGGCAAGCATTTGACCTGTGTGGGGGATGATGACCAATCGATTTACGGCTGGCGGGGTGCCCAAATTGAAAACCTACAATTGTTACAAAAGGATTTTCCCTCATTGGCGGTGATTAAGTTGGAACAAAATTACCGATCAAGCAGCACCATTTTGAATGCGGCCAATGCGGTCATTCAGCACAACCCACATCCGTTTGAGAAGAAAATTTGGAGTGATTTGGGCCAAGGTGAGACCATCAAGATAACCGCCTACAACAGTGCTGAAGATGAGGCACAACAGTTGGTGACTGACATCAGTTTTCAAAAAAGGGTGAACCTCAAGAGTTACAGTGACTTTGCCATTCTTTATCGTTCTAATCACCAAGCCAAGTTACTTGAGCAAGAGCTCAGAATCAATAATTTACCCTACCAAATGTCAGGAGGCAGGTCGTTTTTTGATTACAGCGAGATCAAAGACTTGATGGCATACATTCGATTGCTGTCTAACCCCAAAGACAATTCGGCTTTCTTGCGTTGCATCAACACACCGAAAAGAGGGATTGGGATGCAAACCGTGCAACAAATTTCGCAAATTGCCAAAAGAAATGGCAAATGCTTTTTTGAGGCTTGTGCTCAAACCCAATTGCTCGGAGATTTAAGTCCTGCTGCACAAGCCAAAATCAAAAACTTTGTGGCCATGATTAAAACCCACCAAAGCATGAAATCATCGGCTGAACACATTGTAGAATCATTGGTTAAACAAACAGACTACATCAACTGGGTCAACCTTTCTGCCAACAATAAGGTGGCAAAAATAAACAAGGTAAAATTGGTCAGAGATTTTTTAAAGTGGATTCAAGCCATCAGTTCGAAGCAATTTTTAGCGATGGATGAATTGATGAATTATTTATCATTGCAAAGCAATCAAGACGATGAGGTGGCTGAGGATTCAATCAAAATGATGACCTTGCATGCCGCCAAGGGTTTGGAGTTTGAACACGTCTATTTGGTGGGGGTTGAAGAAGGTATATTGCCTCATGCCAATTCATTGGCAGATTCCGATGATGAGAATGATGCGGTGGAAGAAGAAAGGCGTTTGATGTATGTTGGCATCACCCGTGCCATGCGCCAGCTAAATATTTCCTACGTCAAAAAACGCAAGAAAAGATACCAAGATGACCCCAATGAAGGGGTCTTCGGCCCCAGCCGCTTCTTGGATGAAATTCCAATGGAGCTAACCAGTGGTTACCACAGCCAAGACCTTTCTGAAGAAGAGCAGAAACAGAGCAACAAAAAGAATTTTGCTGCACTCAAGGCCATGTTAGGTGATTGAGGACAGCGTCAGGGTGTGTTGATCACCTGTGCATCGAATATGGCTTGCCATTGATCAAATAAAAATTGCGGCTTGCTGATTAGATTGATTTTCAGGTCCCCTTTGCGACTGGCTAAACATTGATTTCCAAAGTCACCGGCCAAGTTTTCATCAGATAAATTGATGCAGGGGTCATTTTCCGCCATTTGGGTCAAAATTTCCGTCAGCTCTTTGGGATTAATCACATGGGATACTTGCGCTCTTAAAGCATTCGAACAGCCATCGTTTTCAGATTCGCACAGCAGAAAGTCAATTTGACTGGGTGCAACCAACAAGGATTCGCGTTGTAAAATCCTGATTTGTTTGGCGGTTTCTTGTCGATAGATAGGATGCGCATAGGCCCACAGTAATAATTGTTTCAGAATTATTTGTTGGTGCAGGTTGTAATGATGCAGGTTTTTCAACAACACTTGACTGTTGCTGATGACTTCGTAGGGTTTGTCATTGATGGTCAATTGATATAAATTAATGATGTTGCGGTTTTTGGTGCTGATTTTCAGTTTATTTCTTTCGGCTTTAATCAAAGGATTGTTTTGCGCGATCAAAGCGGCAATCAGCCGTGTATGATCAATTTGTGGCTTGCTTGGTTGGCTACCACAGGCAGACAACAAGATAAATGTAATGACAATTGAAGTAAATTTACGCATAAGATTTCTTATAATGAATGATAAATTAAATAGAAAGTGACAGCATAAGCGATAAAGTGGGTTTATTTTTTTGAATTATGTAACAAATCATTAAATAAACCGTCTTACAAGTTGAAAAGCAAACATAACTGATAGAATGGGCATTTGGTATAGACTACAAGTAAGTAAGAACCAGCACGGATTGTATGCGCTTGCCTATCAAATGTTAGGCAACCAACTTGAAGCTGAAGATGTTGTACAAGACACCTTTATCAAGTTGTGGCAGCGAAAAGAGCAAGGTGGTGAGTTTGAAAAAGCATGGTTGTATAAGGTAACCCGAAATCAATGTTTGGACATCCTTAGGCGACGTAAGCATGCTTATGAGTATCAAATCGCTCAAGCTGTAGGCAGTGATGTATCGCCTTCGGCGAGTGATGAAGTATTGAATGAAGAGTTATCTGGTGAAATTGGTAAAGCCATCAATCAATTGGAAGAACCTTATAAATCCTTATTGGTGATGCGTGAGGTGAATGGTCTAAGTTACCAGGTGTTGGCTGATTCTTTGGATTTGAGCTTATCTCAGACCAAAGTTTACTTACATCGAGCCAGAAAACAATTACAAGAAAGTTTGGAAAAAACATATGCGTGAGCAATCAGTAGAGAAACAAGTCACAGAAGAATTGACAGAATATTTTGAGCAAGCCCGGCAGCTTAAGTGTCCGCCGAGCATGAAGAAAAAGCTATACGCTCAAATTGGCATCAATAAATCCTGGTCATGGGTACAGCCTGCGATGGCATTCTCCTTTGTCGCCATCAGTGCCTTGGGTTTGGTTTGGCACAATCAAAATCAAATCAGACAGTTGGAATTGGCCCAAGCGGAACGAGACATGCAGATCGCTATGCACTATATGCAAAAAATCAGCGAGAAGACCTTAGAAGATACCAACACACATGGCATCAAACCTGCCATCATAGTTCCTGTTTCTAAATCCATGGCACAGATTTAGTGGAGATAAAAAAATGAAAAAAGTATTATTGATTACAATGACTATCTTGAGCTTTCAGCTGAATGCGCAAAATGTCATGGATAAGTTACAAGGCTTATTGAACACAGAACCCTCGGTGGAAATTAACTTAGGTAAGGCCATGTTAGGCTTATTAAGCGGCATGACCAGTGAAGAAAAACAAGTTTCTGATGTGATGAAAAACCTCACTGAAATCTCAGTCAGGGTTTATGACTTGGATGACAGTGACTTTAAAGGTGATTTGAAACAGATCAAATCTTTCATCAACACCATGGCAGGGGAGATGAAAGCCTTGGGTATGGAACAGTTGGCCGCCATCAGAGAAGACGACTCTACGGTTTATATCATGGCCGAAATGAGTGACGACAGCATCATGGGTCTTTCGGTGATGTCATTAGATGATGACTCAGAATTGGTGGTGATTAAAATTGGTGGACAAATCATGTTAAAGGATTTGGCTGGTTTGATGGGTCGTTTTGATGTGGATTTAAACGATTTGGATATTGAACTTTAAGATTTAACCCCATACAATGCATAAAAAGTGAAAAGTGGGCTTTACATTCGCCAGTCGCCACATTAAAATACGCCGTCTTGTTTGAGACAGAACATTGGAAACAGTTATGAGAAAAGATATTCATCCAGAATACAGAGAAGTGGTATTTCAAGACGCAAGTGCTGATTTTGCATTTTTGACGCGTTCTTGTATACATTCAAAAGAAACCATCAAATGGGAAGATGGCAATGAGTATCCGTTAGTTAAAATCGAGATTTCATCAAAATCACATCCATATTATACCGGTCAACAAAAAGTGGCTGATACCGGTGGACGTGTTGATCGATTCAAACGCAGATACCAAAGATAATACACTTTTCAAAGCTATTCAGAAAAAAACCCGACCAGTTCGGGTTTTTTTGTATCTTGAATTAAGCCCACACTACAAACGTTATTAGACTGTGTCATGAGAAGCAAACTGCTTTAATTCAATGGCAGTAAAGTGTTAAAATGAACGATTGTTTGAAACCATAAATATCGAGACCTAAGATTGGAGAGTTGTAAATGAGTGAAGATGTCGTAAAAGTCATTACCCCAGAAGGAAAAACTGCTGAATTACCTGTAATCAGAGCAGAAATGGGTCCGCCCACATTTGATATCAAAACCTTGCACAAACAAACAGGTTACTTCACCTATGACTCTGGTTTTGCTGCAACAGGCGCGTGTAAAAGTGACATCACATTTATTGATGGTGGCAAAGGTGTGTTGTTGTATCGTGGTTACCCCATTGAACAATTGGCGGAAAGCAGCAATTTTATGGAAGTCACCTATTTGTTAATGAATGGTGAATTACCAGATGCACAACAATACAATGATTTCAATCACTTGATTTCTCGTCACACCATGGTGCATGAAAAGATCAGATCATTCATGAAAGGCTTTCAATATGATGCACATCCAATGGCCATGATGATGAGTGTGATTGGTTCTTTTTCAGCCTTCTACCATGATGGAATGAATGTCAATAATGCAGAGGACCGCAAAATGGCAGCCATCCGCTTGATTGCCAAAATGCCAACAGTGGCCGCCGCTGTTTATAAAAACTATGTGGGACAACCTTTTATGTACCCACAAAATAAATTAGGCTTTACTGATCGTTTACTTCACATGATGTATGGTGTGCCTGCAGAAGATTATGTGATCAGCCCGGTGGCTTCTAAAGCCTTGGACTTGTTATTTATTCTACATGCAGATCATGAACAAAATGCCAGCACTTCAACGGTCAGATTGGTCGGCTCAACAGGAGCCAATCCATTCGCTTGTATTTCAGCGGGTATTGCATCGTTATGGGGACCGGCACATGGTGGCGCCAATGAAGCGGTGTTGAATATGTTGGATGAAATTGGTGACGTTTCTCAAATTGATAAGTATGTCGCCAAAGCCAAAGACAAGAATGATCCGTTTAGATTAATGGGATTTGGTCATCGGGTGTATAAAAACTTTGACCCTCGTGCCACCATCATCAGAAAAGCCTGTCACGAAGTGCTTGAAGATTTAGGCATAGTTGACCCTCAATTGGAATTGGCCATGCGTTTAGAGGAAATTGCATTGAAGGATGAGTATTTCGTTTCACGCAAACTTTACCCGAATGTGGATTTTTACTCTGGCATCATATATAAAGCATTAGGAATCCCGGTACAAATGTTTACTGTTATGTTTGCTATAGCCAGAACAGTTGGTTGGACATCGCAATGGTTGGAGCAATACGAAACACCAGACACTCGAATTGGTAGACCGAGACAAGTTTATGGTGGTGCCAAGACCAGAGACTATGTGCCACTTAAAAACAGATAAGTCAGGTGGATCTAAAGCAACATTTGATCCAGATGGGATTGAATGCTGATTTAATTTTTAATTCATTGCCTGAACATTTAACCCTGTCCTTTGAGGATGGGGTTTTGTTTGTTCGTGAACAAAACAATTCAGCCATCAAAGTTCATGTTGATTTCATTCATGGACCCATGGCTTACCGTGCTTCGCGACACATTGGTGGTGAGCATTTAATCAAAGCCTGTAACATCAAATCTTTGGATTCGTGCAGCATCTTGGATGCAACCTGTGGTATGGGAAAAGACAGCTTTTTGTTATACAAGGCTGGTTTTAAAGTGACTGCTACCGAACAAAATCCGGTTGTTCATGCTTTGCTTTCTGATGGTTTGTCACGTTTCAATAAGCAAACCGATGAGCTGGGGTTTAAGTTAATGCAAGGCGATTCTGTTGCTGTGATGAGTGAACAGGTTTTTGATGTCATATATTTAGATCCGATGTTCCCGGTAAAGACCAAATCAGCAAAAACCAAAAAGGACATGCAACTTTTTCAGAAATTGCATCATGATGCTCAGGACAATGCCCATGATTTGCTGGTATCGGCGTTACAATCCAAATGTCAGAGGGTGGTCATTAAGCGCCCCATTCATGCCAAACCCTTGATATCAAGAAAACCCACTTTCCAAATGATTGGCAAAACTTGTCGTTTTGAGGCGTTTCAGCTGGTTTAACAGTATTTCACGTCATTTTCAATAAAAAATGCACGTTATTTTACAAACATTTTGATTACTTATATAACCATTTTGTATAATGTTTGTGTGTGAATAAAAAAGTGTGTATAAAAAATGAAAAAATATGAAGTGAAAGCTACGCCTATGAATCAACAAGTTTCCAGTATTGCCAAAACCTTGGCACTGGCAACTTTGCAAAATGATTTCTCCTATAAGGAATTTGTAGAGTATTATAAAATGCATATGGTTCGTGAGGCAAAAAAGGAAAAGAAAAAATCAACTGTGGTTGAAATTTCGGCACGTACAGGTATAGATAGACGCTTTATTGCGCCTTATTTAAACAGTGAACAAATTCATGTGAAACCTTCAAAAGTGACTCGTGTTTTCGATGACGTGTTGGCCTATTGCAAGAAAAACAATACCAAGAAAATACTGAAAAATGATGACAAAGAATCATTTGAGGTGTTGTGCCAGAAACATGCCAATGGCAGTTTGACGCCAAAAGCCATCTATACTGAACTGTGGCGATTGGGTTTAATGAAAGATGTGGGAACACATTATAAGTTGAAAAAACCCAAATCTGCAGAAAAGAAAGTGGCCAAAGCAACCAAGCGTATGGTCGCCATTGGTGAAGCAATCACCCAATCAGTAGATGGTATGTTGTAACAACATTGTTGGCTGAAAAATAAACGGCCTCTTGGCCGTTTATTTGCTGATATAGCGACTTAAATGCTTGTCCATTAAATTATCATGGTATCCCTTGATGTGCTTGGCCACCAGGTGTCGTGAAACATAATGATACAGCGGTATGACAGGCAGCTCATCAGATAAAATTTGTTCTGCTTGGATTGTCAGTTTATTCAATAAAGATGGGTCTGTTGTGGTGTTCATGGCATCAATCAAATCATCATATTTTTGTTGCTTCATGCCATAAAAGTTAAAGTGTGAATTGGAGTGAAACAATTCTAAAAAGTTTATCGGTGAAAAATAGTCCGCAATCCATCCTGACCTGAAGACTTGTTTATTGGGACTTTTTCGGGTGTTGACAAATATTTTCCATTCTTGATTTCTCAATCGGCTTTTTATGCCTAAATTTTGTCGCCACATGGCGGCTACTGCCAGTGCCACTTTCTTTTGGTTGTCACTGTTATTGTATAAAATTTCTAAATGATCGGTCTCCTTGTTAAAACCAGAGTCAGCCAACAATTGTTTGGCTTTGGGTATATTGATCAATGGATCCTTGGGCGTTGGTTCGACTGGTGGGATGATGGCATAGGCAGCTTGTTGACCTGATTTAAGGACTTTATTGACCAAGATGTCGCGATCAATAGAAGCACTGAGTGCCTGTCTGAGTTTAGGGTTATTTAACAATGAATCATTGAGGTTTAAGCCCAAAAAAAAGGTGCCATAATAGGGCGCAATTTTCAATTCATTGGGGTGATTTTTCTTCAACCAGTCAATTTGATGGTCAGGTATGGTTTCTGTCAAATCAAGCTCATTGGCTCGAAAACGCAATAACTCGCTGTTTTGGTTTTCGGTGACCCAGTAAACCACTTCTTTGAGTTGAACCTTGTCTGCTTGGTGATAATGTTTATTTTTAAGCAGGTGAATTTTTTCTTGAATGTCCCACTGACTTAAGTAAAAAGCCCCGTTGCTGACACGACGGTCATTGTTGTGGCTAGGCAGGGGAAAGAAAATAGGTAAGACCAATTTGTTCAGAAAACTGGCGTCAGGATAATTCAGTGTGATGTGCAACTGCAGTGAATGAGGGGCTGTAACATTGAGCTCACCATCTCTCATCAAGTTATTGAACAGCTGGCGATAAGGTGCGGCCACTTGTGGGTCAATGGCTGTTTGCCATGCAAACAAGAAATCGTTGGCGGTCAGCGATGTGCCATCGCTCCATTTTGCATGCGGATTGAGGTAAAAATGCCACTGCAGTTGGTCCTCTGAAACTTGATAGTGGGTGATGGCACCAGGAATGATCAGTCCCTTGGCATCAAAGGTCATGAGTCCTTCGTATAAGTCCAATAAGATGTTTTGGCTGTTGATTCCCTGTGCTTGATGGATGTTCAAGGAATCGGGTTCAGAACCATTTCCTCGATGAAAGGTTTGGGCATGACAAACAGCAGTGGAGATCAGAAAAAAATACAACAAAGAACGTAAGGTATAATTCATGTCTTGAATTAAAACACAAAAGCTACCATTTATAAATCCTTGAAGTTGTTTAAAACATGATGGCATACGTGCCAGTTTTTGGTATGATAAATTGATACCACAGGTCTCTTGAATTGATGCTTTTATATTGACCATAAAAGTCTATTTCCAAGACTATTATTTACCGCGATTAGCCAATGATCAAACTATGCTTAGCCATCAGGTCACCTCGCATCTTTAACCACCAATATTATGTCTCAAGCTCCACATATAAATTCTAAAGCAGACCTCGTTGATTACTTGGCCTCAGGATGTAAACCCAAATCCGCATGGCGGGTAGGGACAGAACATGAAAAATTCGGTTTCCATCGAGCGAACTTAAAGCCCTTACATTATGCCGAGAAAGGCGGGATCAGAGACATCCTTCAAGGCTTGGCCAGCCAATTCAACTGGCAGCCTGAATACGAAGGTGAACACATCATTGCCTTGAAACGAGAAGGTTGTTCCATCACCTTAGAACCAGGTGGACAATTGGAGTTGTCAGGTGCGCCCTTGGAAAATGTGCACCAAACGTGTACTGAAACTGGGGTACACTTGAAAGAGGTCAAAGCCATTGCCGAACCTTTAGGCAGTGCCTTTTTAGGTATGGGTTTTCACCCTTCTGCTACCCGTGAAGACATTTCATACATGCCCAAGGGACGATATAAAATCATGAGCGAGTACATGCCCAAGGTCGGTACCTTGGGGTTGGACATGATGAAGAGAACTTGCACCATTCAAGCCAACCTTGATTTTTCCAGTGAGGCAGACATGATCAAGAAGTTCAGGGTATCCTTGGCACTTCAACCTTTGGCCACGGCTTTATTTGCTAACTCGCCATTCACTGAAGGAGCTGGCAATGGTTTTGTTTCTTACCGTTCACAGATTTGGACCGACACCGACAATGACCGATGTGGCACCATCCCCTTCGTGTTTGATGACAACATGGGATTTGAACGCTATGTGGATTATATGTTGAATGTGCCCATGTATTTTGTTTACCGAAATGGACAATACATTGATGCAACCGGTCATTCATTTAAAGATTTCATGCAGGGAAAATTAGCCGTGTTGCCAGGTGAATACCCCACGATCAAAGACTGGGAAGATCATTTAACCACCGCTTTTCCTGAAGTGCGCTTGAAAAAGTTTTTAGAAATGCGCGGAGCCGATGGTGGTCCTTGGCGCAGAATATGCGCTTTACCCGCATTGTGGGTGGGTTTGTTGTATGACCAAACCCAATTGGATTTGGCTTATGATTTGATCAGTGATTGGAGCATGGAAGAATATGAATTGTTGCGTTCACAAGTGCCCAAGCTGGGCTTGAATACCCCATTCAGAGATTCCAATGTCAGGGAGTTGGCTTTACAAATGCTGGCTATGTCGCGCAAAGGATTGGAGCAAAGAGCCATTAAATCTTCTTGCGGTAAGGATGAAAGCATTTACCTCGAGCCGTTACAAATTATTGCGGAAACTGACGTGACGCCGGCTGAGAGAAAACTCGGTAAATACCATGGTGTGTGGGATAAAAACATCGAAGAACTGTTCAAGATTTATGCATTCTAAACAGAAAAACTAAAGTGATAGACACAAAAAAACCCAGAATTTATTCTGGGTTTTTTTGTACTGTTGAATCAATGTTCTTGTAATAAGTTCATTATTTTGATGTTTTCTCGGAACCATCGACCACCTTCTGAACCTTGGTAAGTCACGTCTATGGTGGTGGAACCATCGGTGTCCAAATCTCTGAATGTGTTGGCAAGGTTTAAGGTCACTGTGCCTGAACTGGTTAAAGTAAAAGGCACAGGCGTCGCTGTTCGTCCATAGGCATTGACATCAAACATTGGGATGGTGATGTCTTTATTCGGGGCAAATCCACCGGCACTGCCCGTGGCCCATCTTGCATTGCCATCGGCGTCATAATAAAACACATAAGCAATCATCACGTCACCGGTTTGGGCCAAAGAATATCCCCAACCATTTTCAGCTTGTCCACCCCACCAACCGGTACCAAAGTCTGGATCAGGCTTGGCCTCATCAGCGATGATGGGCACGATACACCAAGATTCTGTGACGTTGTTGATGCGCCAAGTGGCCAAAGCAACGGTTTGTAACGGTCTGCTGACACCATCTTGGCATGCTGGGTGGTTTTGTACTTCACTGGAGTTAAAATCAATGGATAAACGGCCTTCTGTGATTGAGTTGTCAGCAAAGAATGGATCTGCCACATTGGGATCAACGTCATAATCATAGATAAACTTACTTAATGTGTTGGCATCAAAACTTTGGTTCAACACCCCATTGGCCAAAGAAGTGACTGAGTTGAGCCACTCAGGATTGCCCGCATCATCATAGGTGTAAAACAAAGTGTAGTACAAATCATTGGCACCAACAGCCTCGACAATGAAACCGTGGCCATCATGCGCGGGATCGTACCATAAGCCTTTGGTCGGAATTTTGTTGTTTGTGGTGCTGACGCATTCATCACAGACGGCATCGGTTTGGGTGATGACATTGCTGACGCTGATGTCATCCAACCAAAATCCTTCAATAGATGTGTTGGTGTCAGAAACCATTCTGAATCTGATTTGAGCGGTTTGTCCGACATATTGCGTACCTAAATTGACTGAAGTTTCCCGCCAAGCCAGCTGAGAACCTGACCAAGCAAACTGAGCTTGGGCGGTGTTATTGGTATACAAAGGTCCATCATATGCAACAGTGCTTAAATGACCAATGTCAAACCAGTTGTCAGTGCCTTCAAGTTTCATTTCCAAAACCAGGCCATCCCAATGTTGTTGGTTACTGCCTTCGGTGTTGTAAGACATGGCAAATTCGAGCACATTGCCGCCACCATCAAAGGTCATCCACGGGGTCAACAGTGATTTGTCTGAATAGGCATCTTCATTGGTGGTGAACCAACTTCTGCTGCCAGAATTCACGCTGTCTGTCACCCTGATCCAACCGTCATTACCCAAGGCCAATTCTGATTTCATCAAACTGTCAGCACTTTCTGCACCATCAGTGAAGTTGTGTTTAACGAATGATTGATTGGCACTGGTTTTGACTGTAACAGCACTGTTGTAACTGCCTTCACTGGTGGTGATGGTCAGCGGAATGGTTACATCAGCCAAACAACTGGCTTGATTGTCCAGGCGACTGTTCAGTGCAATGGTCTTTTGTGCGAAACCGGCCAATGAAAATGACTGATTGGCATCGGTGAAACTGATGGAGCTGGGTTGATTGAAAGACAATGCAACATTGTTAAAATTTTTGCCTGAATTATTGGTCACTGAGACCATTAATTTACCCGCTTCGCCGCGGTCTAAGATGCCGTCATCATCACAGCTTGAATCAGTGGTAAGGAATTTCACCAAACTCACAGCTATGGGGTTTTTACTGGCTTTAAATGTGCCTCGACCATGGGTGCCAATATACAATTCATCGTTGTTCCACACCAAATCAATCACACGAGATGAGGCAGGGCCATAATCAAATTGTGTCCATTGGTAGGTGCTGCCAGATTTTTGGCCCACCCACAGGCCCAATTCGCTGCCTAAATACAGCATGTCAGCATCGCTGGGATCATTCAATATTTGATACAAAGGAATTTTGGGCAGGTTGTTGGCAATGCTGCTCCAACTGTTGCCGCCATCGGTTGATTTGAGGATTCGGTTTTTTTCATAATCACCAAAAGTGGCGTATAAGGTGTTACCAGAGGTATCAAAGGTGTCAACCTTGATGTCTGTGACTACATCACCAAACACCGCGAGACCACGAATGGGTGAAATATCAGTCACTGTATTGGCAGTTCCCAGACCAGATATTTTGACAATTTGGTTGGTACCCAGTGAATCAGAAGAACTCATTCCTGCATAGGCCACAGTGCTTTGATGAGGGTTGAATGCGAGCGCTGACACGCCAGATCCATTGATTGAATCTGAAACATCTTGCCAAGTGGCGTTGCTTAAAAATCTGGCATTGTTGGTGAAAAACACATTGTCGGTGCCGACCAACATGCGGTTGCCGTTGTTTTCATCCAGTACAAAAGGTTGAATAAAACGCGCCCCATCGGTATCAGGAAGTTCCATTGCAGCAGCAGATAAACCGCCATTGTTTGAACCGTACATTTGTCCATTAACATAGGACCCGTAAACATATTGTCCTTGTTGTTGGTCCCAGCCACTGTAGCCTCCATCTCCACCTTGCCACTCTAACCAAGTTTGTTGGTCACCAAAATACAGTTGAGAGCCATTGTCTTGGGTTCCCGATGTGACTCGTTGACCGTCTGGGCTGACGGCAATGCCATAGGATTGCGAGATGTTCAGACCATTGTTTAAAGCCACCCAAGTTGTTCCGCCGTCTTCTGATTTAGAAACTCCGCCATCACTGACCGCATAAATGTGGTCGCTGTTGTGAGGGCTGAAGAAATAGCCGTGGTGATCGGCATGGATGTACTGAGGGACTTGTCCAGCCTGGGGACTCCAGTATGACTTTTGGTTGATGGTGGTACCGCCATTGGTGGTGGCATATTGGTCCACCGCGCCCATGACTACATGATCAGAATCATTGGGGTTTACTGCGATGGCCAGGTCATACCAACCTTGGCGTTCGACAAATTGGGTGTTGGATGTGGTTTTGCTGTAGCTCACGTGGTTGGGCGCTTGGGATTTCCACAGTCCTAAGGTGCCTTCTGTGCCGCCGTTATCTAATTCAACGGTTTCTGTTGAGACAGCCAGGTATGATGTGCCGTCGGTACCAAAGCCAATTTCAATCCTTTCAACACCTGATTCAGGCAATCCATCTGATTGATCTAAAATTTGCCAGTTTTGACCTTGGTTGGTTGAGCGCATCACAAAACGTTCCAATGGGTCTAAAAGGCTTGGACCAACGTTGGCTTGAAGTGCCGTGGTAGACAGCAATATACCATCACCGAAATCTTTATTGACCATGGCTGATGGGATGTTGATGGTGTCATCATCACCGCCCATGACAAAGGCGTCTTCGCTGGAACTTTGGACCACAATGGCAGCGATGGCACCGGCATTTTGTGCGTTTTTGACTTTATCTGTGAAATTACACGAACCCCTTTGCATCACCGCAATTTTGTTGCTGACGTCACTGGTGATGGCTTGACAGCCGTTTAAATTATTACTGCCATAAGAGGCTGTAGCCAACGTGTTGCTGATGCCATTTTCTGGAAAATCAGGACCAAATGAGGCTGGAATGGCGATGTTAGAACCACTGATGTTGTTGGCTGTGGTGATATCGACGGTCAGGACATCATTGGGAATACCGAAATGGCTGGCCAATAAATGTGCAGGGTTTGCTGGGTCTAATTTCAAATCAACAAAGCCCCTGCCGCTGGTGTTATGGTTACTGACTTCTGTCCAGTTTTGACCAGAATCGGTTGAACGAAATATGCCGGTTGCTGTGGCGGCTAAAAAGACATTGCTGTTTGGGATTTTTGCCATGCGATTGACATAATAAAAATTTTCGCTGTCGGTATTGCCAAAGCGTTGCCAACTTTCGCCAAAATCTTCAGAGACAAAAATGCCATTGCCTTGTGCGGCATCGAAATTAAAAAAGCCCTCGCCGGTGCCGATATAAACTTTTTCTGAATCATCGGGATCAAGTAACAGGCTACCGATGGCAATGTTTTCCAAGAAGTCGGTTTTGGCTTCCCATGATTGGCCATCGTCTGTGGATTTCCACACGCCACCCAGTACGCCTCCGGCCAACAAATGACCCGCTCGTTCGGGGTGAATCACGAATCCACGAATCCTACCTCCGAAGACCCCAGGTCCCAATTCCTCAAAGGCCAAAGCAGGAAGTTCCTGATTGGCTTTATTTGCTCGGGCATTTTTTATCTGCTTCAAGTTGGCTAAATTCAATTGTGCTGCGTTGGTACCCTCAGGCGCTCTTCGCATGGTCGCTAACCAAGCAGCCGCTTCGCTGGGTTGGTCATAGCGTTTTGGTGTTTTGGTTTTGCTGTAGAGGTCTTTGCTTTTCAATGCCTTGGATGGGGCCGGAACGATGTTTTGTTGGCTGAAATAAGCCAAAGCAATGAAAGCAGTCAAGGTGGTCAATGAAACAATTGTGCGCATGGGTTTATCATTTTTTTAAAGGTACAAAAATTGTAGCAAAAAAAAAGCGACTTGAATATGCATCAAGCCGCTTTCCTTTACTATTTTGGGTCTGTCTTATTGGAAAATATAACCGACGACTGTCAATACGATGGTATATGGCAGGGCCATCCAAACCATTTGCATGTACCCCAAACGAATTGCAGGTGCCAAAGCCGATGTCAACAGGAATAAAAAGGCGGCTTGTCCATTAGGAGTGGCCACGCTGGGTAGGTTGGTCCCGGTGTTGATGGCCACAGCCAGGCTGTCAAAGTGTTCCCGGCTGATGTTACCCGCATCGTATTGTGCTTTGACTTCATTGATATATACGGTGGCGACAAACACATTGTCACTGATGGCAGACAAAATACCATTGGCCAAGAAGAACGCTTTGGGTTGGGCTTCAATGGGCAGTGCCAAAACCCAATCAATCACGGGTTTGAATAAGTGTTGGTCATGAATCATGCCGACAATCACAAAGAAGATACACAGTAAGGACACGAAAGGCAATGATTCTTCAAACGCATGGCCTATGCGATGTTCTTCGTTAATCCCCGTGAAGGCTGTTACCATCACCAATAACATCAAACCAATCAGGCCAGGTTGCATCACATGCAAATACAGCCCAATAATTAACAGCAAACCAGCAACACCTTGTACGATCAACGCGTATTTTTCTTTTTGGGTGCGTTTGGCGTCTTCTTCAGACAAGTAGTTTTCCAATATTTTTCGAACGCCACTGTCTAATTTACCACCAAAACCAAATTTACCTGTCAGTTCTAACAGCACAACTGTTACCAAGCCAGCCAGCACAGCAGGTATTGTGACATGAGCCATTTCAGAAGCAAACTGGACGAAATTCCAGCCCATTTTTTCACTGATCAATAAATTTTGCGGCTCACCCACTTGGGTGCAAACACCACCCAAGGCAGTACCGACGGCACCGTGCATGACCAAAGAACGCAGAAATGCCCTGAATTCTTCAAGGGTGTCGCCACCCAATTGCTTGCGGTCCTTGACTTCATTTTCATCGTAGTCAATGTTCATCGTTGAATGCACTTTCTCATAAACCCCATACAAGGCGACAAAGACGGTGATCAACACGGCCATTACGGTCAAGGCATCTAAAAAGGCCGAAAGGACAGCCGCTGAAATTGAAAACATCAATGACAGTATGATTTTATTTTTTACTTTCAACAAGATTTTACCGAAGATGAAAATCAGCAAAGGCTGCATAAAGTAAATAAAACTCACCATAAACACCAGCAGCATGATGACCCCGAGGTTTTGTTGAATTTCATACCACACAGTTTCTGGACTGGTCAGCCCTATGGCCAAGGCCGCGATGGCCAACAAGCCACCTGATTGTAATGGATAGCATTTAAGCGCCAAGGCCAATGTCATGATAAACATGGCGATGAAAGCCCAGCCCATAATGGTTTCACCCAACAGCAAGGTCAGCGGGTAACAAGTTACCAAGAAAGCAATAATCAGGTTTTTGAACCACCTGGGGCTGTTGCCTAAAAATTCAGTGTAAAAGGTATTTAGCATGGTTGCTCCAAAGTTAATAATTTGACATAGGTGTTTAACATGAACAAGGTCAAACAATCCAAACTGGCCGCCGCCTTTTGTTGTTGTGGGTTTAGGCCAAAATTTAAGCCATGCATTTTATCATGAGAACAATCATGATATGAAAAAGTTGGTCTGATTTTTTAGGCCAGGCATTCAGATTTACTTTTACTTGATAATCGGCAGCCAAATGCGATGAAACATGAATATTTTAAATCAATGGGGGGCTGTGTTTCATTGAATGTTTTTTTGTTTCACTGCATGGGCTCAAGCTTGGGTTAAAATACAAATATGGGTAAATTTATGAATGGAGTTCCAGGTGTATTAGGGGTGGCTGTATTGGCTGCCATTGCTGTCATCTTAAGCAAATATGTTAGCTTAAGCGGCACCCTAATTGCCATTATGTTGGGGTTTGCACTGGGTAATATAATCACTGTCCCGACAAAATTACAGACAGGTATCAAATGGTGTGAAAGTCAGGCCTTATCGATTGCGGTGGCTTTACTGGGCGTTAACTTGAATGTATTTACCATGCTTGAAATCAATGCCATGACATTGTTGTTTATCATTTCATCTTTGGCTTTGACTTTTTCAGTCACATTTATTTTTGCCAAAATTTTAAATATCCAGCCCGCTCAGGCTTGTTTGGTGGCCAGTGGTCAGGGAATTTGTGGCTCGGCAGCCGTGATGGCCACGCAAAAAATCATCAAAGCACCGACGGTTGAAGCCGGGTTGGTGGTGGCTGTAGTGAACTTTCTGGGGTTTGTTGGGGTGTTTTTAACTGCTTGGATGGCACCCTACCTCTTTACTGTCAATGACAGTGGAGCAGGCTTGTTGATTGGTAATACTTTGCAGTCCATGGGAAATGTGGTGGCGGCTGGTTTCAGTGTCAATGATGAGGTTGGACACTTGGCGGTATTGGTTAAAATGTGTCGAATACTGTTATTGATTCCAGTGCTGTTGCTGTTGATCTTGTACAGCAAAAGGGCGGGTCAAGTGAACCGTCAAGCTGAGCCAGTGCCTATTCACTGGGTTAAATTGGTGCCATTATTCATTTGGGTGTTTTTGGTCTTGAGCTTCATGTCATCCATGCAGTGGATTCCTCCCGTGATTCAAACCGGTCTGTCTGAAGTCAGTGGTGTGTTGTTTTTATTGGCTATGGTTGCCATTGGTTTAGCGATAAAAGTCAAAGACATTTATCAACAAGGTGGAAAGCTACTGATACTGGGGATGCTGGTGTTCAGTTTTCAACTGCTATTCAGCGTCTGGTTTTTGAGTGATGGATAAGTGCATTCCAACTTGCAACCTTGAATCATGAACACCTGCTGTGTCAGGAATGGCATTGATGCCAAATACGGCTTTGTCTTGGTGAGGGAATTTTTGTTTCAAGGTCAATAAGACTTCAGTTCCTGTCTGGGTTCCAGTCTGTTGTTCAATACCGGTCATGACGCATCTGGCACATGGTTTGACTAGATTCAATTTCAGGTTATCAATCGAAAGTTCGTTCCAATCCAATTCACTCCATGCGGGTTCTGTGCTTTGGACCACAATGTTCGGTCTGAACCGACTCATTGCCACTGCATGAGTTAAAGATTTATTTAACTGTTCCAATGTGGCTTGATGAGTTAACAAAATGGGATAACCATCAGCAAAAGCCACTGGCTGTCCAGGTTTTGAAAAGGCCAGGTCGATTTGGCGAAAACTGTTTGCTGCATAATGAACCAATTGCACAGCAACACCCAAGTAGGTTGAAAACCAGTCATTGGCTTGGTGGCTGATGACATGGGCAGTCAACGAGTCTTGCCAAATGGTGACATTCCTGTTGTGCCCAGTGGTGGTCAAATCAATCGACAATTGTTGCATGCCTGGTGCCGACAGTGTCAGTTTTGAATCTGTAAGCTGCGGTTGAATCAAGGCCATTTTTGGGTACTTTCTTTGGCTTAAAAAAACACCCTCTTCATCGACCAACATCCACTTGCGGTCACCTTCTAAGCCCATTGCGTTGATGGTGATTGTATCGTGACTGATGGCAGCACAAGACTTGATTGGATAGGTGTAAAGATGACTTATTTCAGCTGGCATATCTGGTGGGGTCCTTAAGCCCTGCTGCCTCAAAACCTTTTCTGCGGTAATGACAAGAATCACATACACCGCAGGCTTCTCCTTTTCGGTTGGCACTGTAACAACTGACTGTTAGGCCATAATCAAAACCTAAATGGTGCCCCAGTTGAATGATTTGTGATTTATCCAAGTCGATCAACGGCGTGATGATGCTGAGTTTTTGTCCCTCAACGCCAGCCTTGGTGGCTAAATTGGCCATGGTCTCAAAGGCTTGGATGTATTCAGCTCGACAATCTGGGTAACCAGAATAATCAACCGCTGTAACGCCTATAAAAATGGCATTGGCACCCACCACTTCGGCATAGGCCAAAGCAGTCGACAGGAATATGGTGTTTCTGGCAGGTACATATGTGACAGGAATGGCATCATTTGAATCACCATAATCTGGCACATCAATGTCATCATCTGTTAAGGCAGATCCACCAATGGCATCCAGGTTTATTTGTACCACTTTATGTGGATTGGGGGTTATGTTTTTGGCAATGGTTTTTGAGGCTTCCAACTCAGCCACATGTCGTTGACCATAATCTATAGACAAGGTATAGCAATCATAGCCATGGTCTTTGGCCACGGCCAAACAAGTAGAGGAGTCCAAGCCCCCAGAAAGCAGTACCACACACTTTTTACTCATGGCTATTATCCTGGGTTGTTGCTGAGGTCATGGGGTATATAAGGTCAATCATATGGGGAAAGAATTAAGTACCTGGGATGTCGCCCCAAAGGTGTTTATGTAATTGTATTTGAAACCTGACGTTCAACTGGTCAGCCAAAATCCATTCAGCCAATTGTTTGGCTGGTAGCACATCAGCCACTGGCGACATCAATATTTGACATTGCTCATTGAGCTTGTATTTATCCATGGTTTGTTTAGACCACAGGTAATCAGCTTCATCGGCAATAACAAACTTAACTTGGTCTTTTGGGGTTAATAAAGCCAAATTTTCATACAGGTTTTTACTGACTTCGCCTGAGCCAGGGGCTTTCAAGTCCAACACCTTGTGAACCGCTGGATTAACTTTTTCGACACTCAATGAACCAGCCGTTTCTAAGCTGACCGTCAAGCCTTCAGCGACCAATCGATCCATCAATGGGAACACCCGTTTTTGTGCCAAGGGTTCGCCACCAGTGACACAGACATAAGGTGTGTTGTGTTGTTTGACTTGTTTGATGATGTCATCGAAAGTCATCCATTGGCCGCCAAAAAAAGCGTATTCAGTGTCACACCAAGTACAGCGCAATGGACAGCCGGTTAACCGAACAAAAACCGTGGGCAAACCAACGAAATGACTTTCACCCTGTAAAGAGTGAAAAATTTCAAATATTTTTAACTGTTGGTCTCTGTTGGGTTTCAATTAATTTTACCTTCGCGTTTCAGTAGGTTCAGACGATTTTGTGCCAA
Organism: Marinicella litoralis; assembly: GCF_002591915.1. Lineage (GTDB taxonomy): Bacteria > Pseudomonadota > Gammaproteobacteria > Xanthomonadales > Marinicellaceae > Marinicella > Marinicella litoralis. The sequence continues at coordinate 587,243 of NZ_NIHB01000001.1, forward strand.
GCGAGCAACCGATTCATTGGGGAATGAGGTCACAACTTTCAACAAGGCTTGTTCGGCTTGTTGAAAATCTTCCAATTCATGATAGGTGTAACCGATTTTTAATAAGGAATCGGCCAATTTGCTGCTTAATGGAAATTGTTGTTCCAGGGATTGAAACGCCGACAATGCCATTGGATAATTTCTGGTGACGTAATAACTTTCACCCAACCAATAATATGAATTGTCTGTCAATTCGTGATTGGGGTTTTGTTGAATAAAATCTTCAAATAAGCGCGCTGATTCGTTAAAGCGACCGGCTTTCAATTGACTGAAAGCGGCTTGGTATTTTTGTTCAATCGCTGGGTCTGTTTCACTTGAAGTGGCATTGATGTTGTTTTGATGAAGGGTGTTGGTTGATAGCTGCGCATCAACTGAATCACGAACCACGGGGTCGGCAATGGTTACCGTTTGGGTTTGTGCGCCGCTGTCTTCAATGGCACTGTCGACCACCAATTCATTGTTATTGTTGGTGTTTTGCGACAGCTTGGTTTTTTCTAATTCAGCCAACCTGGAATCCATGTCAACATACAATACTTTTTGTCGTTCTTTGAGTTCACTGATTTCAAAGTTTTGTTCTTCAATGGTGCCTTGCAGTTGTGCAATTTGAGTTTGTAGTTGTTGTAGTTGAATCACCAAATCGGCTACATTGCTTTGTCCGCCTGATTGCTGTTCCAGTTTGCTCAGACGATCTTGAATGGACATTTTTTGTGCGCCAGCAGCTTGGCTGACCAACAAGGTTAAAACAATTAATGCAATGTGTTTCATAAGCACCTCTTAAAATTTATTTAAAATTAACATGAAAAAAACCCGACATAAGCCGGGTTTTTGACAATCATGCGTTGTGAAAGTTTATTTTACCAAAATTATTTGGCAGTATAAACGATGACACCACGTCGGTTTTGTGACCAACATGAATCATTGCTACAAGTGGCTTCAGGTCGTTCTTCACCGTAACTCACGACTTTGACTTGGCCAGAAGCGGCACCCTGTGCGTTCAATAAGTTAGCGACTGCATAGCCCCTTTTCTCACCCAATGCCAAGTTATATTCTCTGGATCCTCTTTCATCCGCGTGACCTTCAACAGTCATGCGAGCAGAAGGATTCTCTTGCAAGTATCTGGCATGCAGTGACAACATTTCGCGGTATTCTGATGCGATGTTGGCTTGGTCGTAATCAAAGTAGACCACACGTTGTGATAACAAGCTGTTTGGATCATCTAAATCTTCAGCATTACAACAAATCAATCCGTCAGTTCTTACTGGTGTAGTATCAACCACAGCGGTGTCGTTGTTGTTGTCGCTACCATCATCCATAGGCGGCTTAACTTCGTCTTTTTTACATGCTGTCATCGCTAATGCGAAGATCAGTATCATTGCTAATTTTGTTATTTTGTTCATAGTCACTCCAAGGCGTTTTTGTGAAATATCATTCAACGATGTAGTTTACAACAAATACCCATTAAATGAATAAAATTTTAGTTAATTATCGATGTTACGGTTATTTAAGCCGATTATTGGTCTAATTAATGTGAATAAGTCCGTATTTTTGCTGTTTCAAGAGCTAAATTTAAAACAGATAAAAAAGGGTCCTAGGTCTCGATGGGTGTTGAGTTGAGTCAAGCTGCTTGGTTCAATTCACAGAAAATCCAATGGCATTCATTTATGATTTGACCCTGATTGGTCCTTGTTTTTCAGGATTTTTGCCTTGTATGTTTTCATAAAATGCCCTGATTAGTTCCATGTCTTCTTGGATGTTTCCGCTGGGCATAAAAGCACTGCCTAGTTTGACCATTTTGTTGCCAAAATCCAAGGTGGCCATAGCGATTGGAACCCCTGCTTTGTGAGCGATGTGATAAAAACCTGATTTCCAGTACTCAAGGTGTGAACGGGTTCCTTCTGGCGACATGGCTAAAATCATGTGCTCACGTTTATTGAATTCTTGCACCATTTGATCGACCATATTCAGTTTCTTTTTGCGATAAACCGGAATGCCACCCAAGGCACGAAAAAACCAACCAAAAGGTGAATCAAATAAAGCCCCTTTGCCTAAGTAGTTGAGTTTAACTTTTTGTGAAAATTTAACCAATATACCCAAAGGGAAATCCCAGTTACTGGTGTGTGGGGCTGCAATCAGCATGTACTTTTTTTCATCCGGTAAGTCATTGATGACTTTCCAGCCTAAAATTTTTAAAATAAATTTAGCAATCCAAGACATTGTTTATTCCTCAAAAGGTTCGGTGTTTGAGGCAACCATGGTTAATATGTCATAGGCAGCCACCACTTCATTGTCTTGGTTGATGGCTTGTAAGTCCCATCTGACTTCGCCATAACCCTTACCGCGACGATAGGATTTTTGTTTGCATGTTAGTTGGATGCGGATGAGGTCTCCCGGATAAACCGGCTCAGTGAATCGCAATTCATCCAAACCATAATTGGCCAACACAGGACCCTCTTCTGGATAAACAAACAAGCCTGCAGCCATTGAAACCAGAAAGTAACCGTGAGCCACTCGGCCGTCAAAAAACGGGTTTCTGGCAGCGGCTTCTTCATCCATGTGCGCATAAAAATGATCGCCAGAGAGTTCGGCAAATTGTTCGATGTCAGCCAAGGTAATTTCACGGCTTTCGGTGGTGATTGATTGGCCGACTTGTAGTTCTTCATAATGTAGCTTAAAGGGGTGTTGGGGTGGTTCGATGGTTTTCGCTTTCGGCATGTATTTTTCAGTTAGTTTCATCAAAGTGGTTGGTGAACCTTGTATCGCCGTTCTTTGCATGTAATGTTTGACCCCACGAATGCCTCCCATTTCTTCACCACCACCGGCACGACCAGGTCCGCCGTGAACCAAATGTGGCAAAGGTGAGCCATGGCCAGATGATTCGCCAGCTGAATCACGATTTACCAAGACCATGCGGCCATGAAAGCTTGCGGTTTGATTGACCAATTCACAAACGTTTTCATCGCTTTGACCAAAAATTGAACCAACCAAAGATCCTTGACCCAAATTCGCCAGTTGAGCCGCTTCTGCCAATGAGTCATATGGCATCAAGGTAGACACTGGGCCAAAGGCTTCAATATCATGTGCCATGTGATTGTTCAAGGGGTCTGAGTTCAGCAATAAGATGGGTGAAATGAACGCACCCTCTTTGTCATTGCCACCTGTGACTTCTGTGTGGTCTGGGTCACCATACAGTAAGTCGCAACTTTGTCTGAGTTCGGCCACCCGTTCTCTGACTTCAGTTTGTTGTGCTTGGCTGGCCAGTGATCCCATTTGAACACCAGCATGGGCTGGATCACCAATGACGACTTTTTGCAGTTCTTTTTGTATCGCTGCAGCCACTGCTTCAGTCAATGCTGCAGGGACGATGGCACGCCTTATGGCGGTACATTTTTGACCTGATTTAACGGTCATTTCTTTCACCACCTCTTTGACATACAGATCAAATTCAGCTGTGTCAGGTGTGGCGTCAGGGGTCAAAATTGAACAGTTCAGTGAGTCGGCTTCCATGGTGAAGCGAACGGCATTCTTGGTGATATTGGGTTTGGATTTGAGGTATAAGCCAGTATAGGCAGAACCAGTGAAAGCAACCACATCTTGGCAGCTCAATAAATCCAAAAGATTGCCGGTTGAACCACAAATCAATTGCACAGCACCTGGCGGTAAAATGCCGGACTCAATCATGGCTTTGAACATCAATTCAGTTAAATAGGCAGTGTCTGATGCCGGCTTAACGATCGCTGGCACTCCAGCCAGTAAGCTGGGGGCTAATTTTTCAAGCATGCCCCAACAAGGAAAGTTAAAGGCATTGATGTGGATAGCCACCCCTTGTAGTGAAGTGCAAATATGTTGGGCCAGAAAACTGCCATTTTTTGAAATATGCTCAGGTGGCCCATCCAAAAGAATGTGGTGGTCTGGCATTTCTCTGCGGCCTTTGCCTGAGTAAACAAATAAAGTGCCTATACCGCCATCGATGTCTATCCATGAATCTAATTTGGTGGCGCCAGTGGCAGCAGACAATTGATAAAATTCTTTTTTGCGTGACATCAAATACAAAGCCAATTCCTTGAGCATCAATGCCCTTTCGTGAAAAGTCATTTGAGCCAGTGCCGGTTTTCCTGTGGACTTGGCATAATCTAACATGCCAGAAAAATCTAAGCCTGCACTGGAGATTTGGGCAATCAGTTGACCATTGATGGCATGGTGACAGGGTTTGAATCCATCAGTGGCCGTGTGCCACTGTCCTTGAGCATATGATTTGAGTTTGTTCATTGTATTTTATCTTTGGGTGAAAGTAGCCAAGTAACTGTGACGATTGATACCAAATCATTGTCACTGTCATAAATGTTGGCTTGAATGGTGTGGCTGGTTTTGGGCACTGTGATTTCTGGAATTTGAACTTCAGCAATGGCGATTAAATGGCCACGCGCTTTTTTTAAATATTCGGTGCTGATGTGCGTAACAATACCCCTGATGTGGCTTGGTAAACCAGTCATTACAGCCAGACCACCGGTGAACTCGCCTAAATTTGATAAGGCCAAAGCATGAACTGAATTCAAATGGTTGGTGTTGGCTTTTCTGAATTTTAAAGCCACTTCACACAGGCCAGGTTGCAATTTTTGCACATCCGCTTTGATGCTACCAGTATAGGGAATTTTCTTCGCTATGATCTGCTTAAACAGAAATTTTCCGAAGGGTTTTTGGTGTAATTTCCGCCAGGTTTTTAATAGATTTTGACCGGCAGATTCTAAGTTATTGTTCATGTTGCGATTATAACATGAGGGCATGATTGTGGGGTTTAGATAAATCTGCAGATTTGAGTTAAGATGATAACGTTCGATGAAATGACCGTCACCAAGGTGCTGTGGTTTAAAGCAAAGCGTATGAATGAAACAAAAAAATACATGACAGTTTACAAAATGGATATTTTCAAATTGATCTGCTTAATGGCACTGGTACTCCACGTACTCACAGCTGGGGCGCAAAATGACCAGTTTGTCAACATCACCCAATATGATGTTTATGAAGGCTTGGCCGGGAATAAAGTCACCCAAATCAGTCAAGACGATGCCGGTTATATGTGGTTTGGGACCCACAGTGGCTTAACTCGCTTTGACAGTCAAAATTTGCATAATTATAAACAAGATACCTTGGCTACAAATGCCTTGCCAGCCAATGAAATTTCGTTGTTCCATTGGGTAGAAGATGAAATGTGGATCAGTTTAAACGATGTAGGCTTGGCTCGATTCGACAAAAACAAAGACACTTTTTCAATGGTTGATGAAACCCCTGGAAGTCCTGAGGGTATTCAGCATTCCGTGGTTTTTGCGATTTCATCTGATGACCAAAACAATGTTTGGGTGTTTCAATTTGACCATGGTATTTCGGTCTTTGAACGGGCACAAAATTCATACAGTCATTACACCCCAGAAAACGCAAGTTGGTTGACTTCAGTGCGGTTTTTTGATGCCAAAAAAGACCCTTTGGGATTTATTTGGGTGGCCACCTTGGAAGGAAAAATTCTTAAAATTGATCCAAGCAAGCGACACGCTGAGACGTATTTAATTGAACATGATGTCGAGGACCTCAAAACGGCTCGCATGTATGGCATATCGATTGCTCCAGATGGTCAAGTGTTTGCCTCAGGTTACCAAGGCGTGTATCAATACAATACAGCCAGCAATCAATTTCAACAAATCATATCGGATCAAAACATCATCGACTTAATGGGAGAACGGTTCACTGTCCGTAGTCTGTTGTCTGATTCACAAGGCCATTTGTGGTTGGCCACCAGAGGCGCCCTGTTGTTGTTTAAACAGCATCAATTGAATCAAATCAGATTTTTGCAGAAGGGTAAGCCTGTTTTGGATGATTTTCATGTCAGGATGGTTTTTGAAGACAAAGAAAACAACATATGGTTGGCCACGGATGAAAATGGTGCGATCAAGTTGAACAGTGGTTGGGATGATTTCAATATTTATTTGCCTTACCTCAACAACCAACTCCCCAACAACAGAATCAATGTTATTTTAAGTGATCACGGCAGCCTTGAAGATACATTTTGGGTAGCCAATGAAGGTGAAAATAACCTCATGGTATACCGCTATGTGAAAGGCAGAATCATGCAAAGCCAGGTATATGACAGCCAACATAATTTGCCTGATGTGGTTTTATCGATGTACCAAGACTCAGATTTTCGACTTTGGATCACGTCACTTTCCGGTTTGTATGTTTTTGATCGTGCGAAGAACCAATTTATGCAAATCGAATCCGATGTCATCCAAGGTGGGGTCACTGGGTTATTTGAGGCAGGTAACCAACTTTATTTTGCTGTTTATGGTGAGAAGACCCTCTACAGTGTCGATAAAACTGCATTGATTGTGACCAAGCATGAACAAAAAATGTTAAGTGATGTGTTGTCAACCACAGCACAAGACAGCGAGGGCAATTACTGGCTGGGAGGTAATCGTGGCTTGGAAATTTTTAGTCCTGAAGACTTGTCATTTACCTTGAAAATAGAATCAGATGAAGGTTTCAACCACATTTTGTTGGAACCAGAAAACGACTTGGTTTGGCTGATTTCAAACGGCAAATTACTGCAATATGAACTGACCGAAGGTCATCTGATTGCCAAGGACACCAGTCTGACCAACGCGCTTATTTCTAAAGAATTTGTTGACGCTGTTCATGTGTTTGGTGATGAGTTGTGGTTAGGCTCGAACAATGGGGTGATCGTGGTTGATAAAAACACCGGAGGTTTTGTTCAAAAAATCACAGTTGAAACCAACTTACCCAGTAACGAAATTCTGGAGATCATCGAACTTTACGATCGATCAAAGATGGTGTTTACCGATTCAGGTATGGCACATTTGACCCAACCCTTAAAACATAAACCTAACGGCCCATCAAAGCTGGTTATGCAACAAATTCGCTTGAATGATGATGTGGTCAGTGGTTTGACAGAATTGGCATATAACTACGGTAGCTTGTCTTTCAATTATCAATTGTTGTCGTTTACTGATCCGAGTTTGCATCAATATCAATACCGATTAAATACAGAGTCCACTTGGACCCACTTACAACAACAAACCCATCTGATTTTTAATCAACTGGGAGCGGGCAATTATGATTTAGAAATCAGAGGCAGAAGTGGTCAAGCACAATGGTCAGATCCATTGATTGTGAATTTTGCAGTTTTGGCGCCACCTTGGAAGAGCCATGTGGCTTATTTGATGTATGCATTGACCGGTCTGCTTTTGTTGATTCTGGTCATGTACTTGTATCGCAAACGCTGGCAATATACCGCCAAAATTTCTCAAGCCAAAGAAAAACAATCTTTTGCGGAAACCCAGCTTTCCTTAACCACTTCGTTGGTTTCTTCGCTGGCCATTGATGAATTGTTAGAAAAAATCAAACAGGAAGTCAAAAGCAATGTGAAAGCGGACCAAGTAGAGGTTTGTTATTGGAACAGCCAAAGTCATTATCAGATTTTTAGTGACAACAACCTGACAGTGGTTGAACAAAACGAATTGGGTGCCAAGGCGCTGACGATGTATGAAAATCAACAAGATCAAATGATTGAGTCTTCAGAGAATGGCCATGTTTTGTGGGTGCTGTTCAGTCATGCCAAGGACAGGTTGGGTTTGGTCAAGTTATACCGTGCAAGTAAGTCATTTAAACAATCTGACATTGCGCTTTCATTGGCCTATGCCACCCAGTCTTCCTTGGCACTTGAAAATGCCAGGTTATTTGAGGAAGTGAATCACTTAGCGGAACAAGCCAATGCTTCCAACCAGGCCAAAAGTGATTTCTTGGCGCAAGTGTCCCATGAAGTCAGGACGCCGATGAATGGTATTTTAGGTATGAATGAATTGTTACTTGATACTGACTTGAATGACGAGCAGCGTTTGTATGCCAGTGCTGTGGCCGAATCAGGTGATCATTTGTTACACATCATCAATGACATTTTGGATTTGTCAAAAATTGAAGCAGGTGAACTGGTGTTAGAGCATCGTTTGTTGAACTTACAAACCTTGTTGGATGAAGTGGTTAAGTCATTTGTGTGTGTCAGTAAAAATAAAAAGATTTTGTTCTGGTTCAATTACGACCCTGCACTTGAACCGATGCAAATGGGTGACTCAGTGCGACTTAAGCAAATCATGATGAATTTATTGAGCAATGCTTTCAAGTTCACACCCGCTGGTGAAGTCAGTATAGAAATGGGATATGCAGCTCCAGAGGGTTTATTGCAGTTGACCGTTACGGACTCTGGTATTGGTATTGAACCTGAACTGTTAGATAAGTTATTTGAACCATTCACTCAAGCGGACAGTTCAATCACCCGCAAATACGGAGGCACCGGTCTTGGCTTAAGCATTGTTAAACGTTTGACAGAAAAAATGGGTGGCTATTTGGCCGTGAACAGCAAGCCCAATGAAGGCACCGCTGTCAGTTGTTTTATTCCTTTGGTTGAAGCAGAAACAAAAGCAGAGGTTCCAGTAGCCAATGACCGCCATCTGGTCAAGGTTTTGTGTCACCATACAGGTATTAAAAACAGTTTAGTCAACTGTTTAGGCACTGTTGGAATTCAAGTGGTTGATGTAGCAGAGAACGTTCATTGGGATGCTCTGTTTATCTTGGATGATGAATCAATTGATTACACCGATGAAATTGCTGAAGCCAACCGAAATTTAATTCCTGTTTATCTGTTTAAAAGGGCTTTTCAAGACCACTGCCACCAATCAGGCACGTACAGAACCATCGATTTACCCTTCACATTTGAAGCCGTTAAAAATCTGTTCAGAACCAAATCACAAGAATCAACAGCTGAAGAAAAGCACAGCTCACAGCAATCCAGTCTGCATTTATTGGTGGTTGAAGACAACCCCATCAACCAACAGTTGTTGCTGGAGTTATTGGAAAAAGAAGGACATATCGTGGATATTTTTGATGATGCCAATCATGCCTTGTCAGGGATTAATAATTCCCATTATGATATTTTATTGGTGGATTATCATTTGCCTGACATGACAGGAATAGAATTTATTGCTGCCTGTAAAAATTTGGATGTAGAGGCCAAAGCCATTATCATGACTGCTGATGTGTCGAATGAATTGAAGCAATTGTGCGCAGAAAGCGGGGTTAATCACATGATCACAAAACCATTTAAAATGGCAGAATTGAAAGCCATCATTGGCCAATAACAAGATAGTCTTAGGCTTGTTCAGAGGGTCCTTTCTTGGTGTTCATCTTGCCATTGATGTCATTTAAGGCATCATTGAGTTTTTTAAGCAGCAAGTCCTTTTTTTCGGGATCAATGTACTTTGACTCAAAGGCCGTTTGGGTTTTTTGAATCATTTCATCAAAATTCTTGCCTTCATATTTAATCGGCTCCATTTGATCTTTGTCAGCATCATCAAACAAACCAATCCATTTTTCAGAAATGCGACCGTAACTGAGAATTCGATACAAATACCTGCCTGGCTGTTCACGATGTAAAATCAAACCCAACAAGGCTGCAAAAAAGCACAATGGCATCAAAGCCAAGTCTCGCAAGCCATCCACGATTAATTTAAGCTGTAATACCACAGTGTCTCGAACCACTTCAGTTCTGGAGTTGATACTTTCTGGCATGTTTTTCCCTGTTGTTTTTTAAATAATTATAAGCCATTCATCATTATTTATGAATAGGCCTTTGGTCATCTTGTTTAACATCTTTGCTCTGCCAGCAAAAGGCAAAAAAAGCAGTTTATCACCTGTTGTAGGCATTGGCGTTGAGAGAAACTTGGCAAGTGGCAGAGCTTGGTGATGCTTTAGTCTGCTTGAATGGATTGAACAAATATTTTTACCACGGCCTCAAAAAATGACTTTTCAGCTTGGGAAAATCGATTTTTTATCGGGCTGTCCACATCCAAAACACCATTGATTTGATCGGTGTAAAAGGGCACCACGATTTCAGATTCTGACGCGGCGTCACAAGCAACATGGCCAGCAAATGCGTGCACATCATCCACCACTTCGGTGTTACGCTTGGCAAATGCGGTGCCACAAACGCCTGATCCAATGGTTAATCGAGTACAAGCCGGTTGGCCATGAAATGGCCCCAACACCAACTCTTCGCCTTGCTGGTAATAAAAACCAAGCCAGTTAACCTGGGTTAAATTGTGGTACAAAAATGACGACAGGTTAGCGGCATTGGCTTGGACATCTTTTTCAACTGAAAGCAAGCCTTCTAATTGTTTCAACAACAGTGAGTAGTGGTTGTTATTCATGTTTTGGGTTAATTGATTGTGTTTTGAGTAGCTGTAGTGCGGTCGACTTGATTTATTTCAAGCTTTGATTGATAAAAACAGCAGAACTTTGCAAATACCAAAGTTCTGCTGTTTTTCGGATTAAGTTTATGCTTTTTCTTTCAACAAGTCCCTGATTTCAGTCAGTAACTGTTCTTCCTTGGTCGGCTCTGGTGGTGCAGAAGGTGCTGCTTCTTCTTTCTTTTTCAAGTTGTTCATGGCTTTAACCACCATAAAGACAGCAAACGCCACAATCAAGAAATCGATGGTGGTCTGCACGAACGCGCCCCATTGAATGGTCACTGCTTCGGCGGTTTCTGTGGCTGGTTTCAGTACATAGGCCAGCTCGGAAAAATCGACCCCGCCAATCAATAACCCCAATGGTGGCATCATGACACCACTGACAAAAGAGGCCACAATTTTACCGAACGCCGCACCAATGATGATACCAACTGCCATGTCCATGACATTGCCTTTGACTGCAAACTTTTTAAATTCTGACATCATACCCATGTCCATCTCCTCTCATTAATTAAGTCCAATTATTTTAAACGCCATGAGACAAGTTTGGACAGTAAAACATTGTAAATTAAAGACAAAAAGGCCAGTTATGTAAATAACTGGCCTTTGGATTTACTTAAAAATGATGGTTTACAATGAATAATACATGTCAAATTCTGCTGGATGGGTGGCCATTCTGATGCGATTGACTTCTTCCATTTTTAAATCAATGAACCCATCAATAACATCATCAGTAAACACACCGCCCGCTTTTAAGAATTCACGGTCATTGTCTAAGGCTTCTAAGGCTTGGTCTAATGAGTGACACACAGTAGGGATGTTTTTGGCTTCTTCAGGCGGTAAATCATACAAGTCTTTGTCCATGGCAGAACCTGGGTCAATTTTGTTTTTGATGCCATCAAGGCCGGCCATCATCATTGCAGAAAACATCAAATAAGGATTACCCATAGGGTCGCCAAATCTGACTTCAATGCGCCGAGCTTTTGGATTGTTGACAAATGGGATGCGGATAGAAGCTGAACGATTTCTGGCTGAGTAAGCCAACATCACAGGGGCTTCAAAACCAGGAACCAATCGTTTGTAAGAGTTGGTTGAAGAGTTGGCAAATGCATTCAAAGCGCGGGCATGTTTGAAGATGCCGCCAATGTAATGCAAAGCGGTTTCTGAAAGTCCGCCGTAGCCATCACCCATAAATAAGTTGTTGCCATCTTTGGTCAATGACTGATGCACATGCATCCCGCTGCCGTTATCACCTACCACTGGTTTTGGCATAAATGTTGCGGTGTAACCGTAATCGTGAGCCACGTTGTGGACGGCATATTTCATCATCAAAACTTCATCGGCCTTTTTAACCAAGGTGTTGAATCTGGCACCAATTTCGCATTGGCCAGCAGTGCCCACTTCATGGTGATGAACTTCAATTTCGATGCCCATACCTTCCATGACTTTACACATGGCAGAACGCAAATCATTCAAAGAATCAACTGGTGGCACTGGAAAATACCCGCCTTTGACACGAGGTCTGTGCCCTGAGTTTTCCTTGGCATCGGTGCCAGATTCCCAAGCACCTTCGCGTGAATAAATTTCATAACCACAATTGTTGGCATCATTTTTCCAGCTGACACCATCAAACACGAAAAATTCAGGTTCAGGACCAAAAAAAGCGGTGTCGGCCACGCCTGATTGTTGCAGGTAGGCTTCAGCACGTTTAGCGATTGAACGTGGGTCACGTTCATAACCTTGCATGGTGTTGGGTTCCAAAATGTCACACCGAATCACCAAAGTTGGGTATTGGCTGAATGGGTCGATAAAAGCAGTGTCTGGTTCAGGCATCAATACCATGTCAGATTCATTGATGCCTTTCCAACCAGCAATCGATGAACCGTCGAACATTTTACCGTCCTCAAACATTTCTTCATTAACCTGAGAAACAGGCAATGTCACGTGGTGTTCTTTGCCACCCGTGTCACAAAAACGCAAATCAACAAAATCGATGTTTTCGTCTTTAATTAAATCTAATATTTTATCGCTCATTATTCAGCCTGTTATTTTGATGGAATGCACGTATTTTAAGGTTTGTGCCAAAATAAAAACATACGCAATTCTGCGTGGATAGCCAAATTCATCTGAGTTGTGATAGAGTAAATACCTGTCTATTTAACAGCTTCATTGAAACATGAATAATATTTTAAAATGGTTGCCATTGTTGTTATTCTCTGGATTGTTATTGGCTCAAGAAGATGAGTCCAACATCACTGAAAATAAACCCAGTTGGAGTGACACAGCGCAACAAATAATTGTCAATCAAACAGTCGCGGATCAAGCCATACAGCAACGATTTGCCAATATTTTAAAAATCAGTGCACGCATCCAAGATCCTGAGGTTGAAGTCACTGAAGGGGTGTTGGTGTTAAATGGTTGGACAGACGATGCAGCTGATAAAAAATGGGTAGAGGAGGCAGCCAATCGGACAGAAGGCGTGATTGCTGTGGTCAATAACATTGAAGTGCGTCTCGGTGAACAATGGGACTTGGACCCTGCGTTCAAAGAAGCCATGACTTTGTATGATCAATTCATCCGAGCCTTACCTAAAATATCCATTGCTTTGATGGTTTTAATCCTCACATGGGTACTGGCTAAAATCACCGTTGCTTTGGCGACACGTGGATTGGGACGCAAGGTCAGTAATCCTTTCGTGCTGCGAATGGGTGCAAGGTTATTGGCTGTGCCGGTGGTGGTGATTGGTCTTTATTTGGTGTTAAAACTCACCGGTTTAACCAACTTGGCCCTGACAGTGGTTGGTGGTACTGGCATATTGGGTTTGGTGATTGGTATTGCTTTCAAAGACATTGCTGAAAACTTTCTGGCCAGTATTTTAATCAGTATTCAACGACCATTCAGAATTGGCGACTATATTTTAGTCGATGGGCATGAAGGCGTGGTGCAAAGTGTCACCACCCGAGGTACAGTTATCATGACCCTGGAAGGCAATCACATCCACATCCCCAATGCCATCATTTACAAAAACACCATCGTTAATGTAACCGCCAACCCCAATATCCGGCAAAAATTTACCGTGGGTATTGGATACGATGACTCGATCACCAACGCCCAACAAATTGCTTTGGCTGTTTTACTTAACCATGAGGCCATACTGAAAGAACCAGAGCCTCAAGTGCTGGTAGATAACCTGGGTGCAGCTACAGTCAATATCATCGTGTATTTTTGGGTAGATGGGCAAAAAAACAGTGCGTCCAAAGTCAAATCTGCGATGATTCGGCTGATCAAAAAAGCTTTTGATGAGGCCAAAATATTGATGCCTGATGAAGCCCGTGAAGTGGTTTTCCCAGAAGGCATTCGAATCATCCAAGATTCGGCTGAGGATACAGTGAAAGAGCCCGTGGTTAAATCCAGCGAACCGCAGGACAATGCGGTAGAAGCTGACTTATCCAATGATGTGGATGAAATTCGCAAACAGTCAGCAGAAAATCAATTGTCGAAAGCCGATGATAATTTGATCAAAGATGAAAAAAACTGAATCTTATGGGTTTTCGGTGTTGTTGATACTGTGTCTATTTGCCAGTCCTAGCAGTGCCACAAAATTACATGTGGCAGTGGCCAGTAACTTTCTGGCAACGGCTGAACAATTGGCGCCAGAATTCAAGTCCTACAGCGATGATGACTTGTTGGTCAGCTCGGGATCAACCGGCATGTTGTTTGCCCAAATCAACCAAGGTGCACCATATGATGTGATGATGGCAGCAGACACCTCAACCCCCCAAAAGTTAATGTCGTCAGGTTTGGCAAGTGACGCTTTCACCTATGCCACTGGCCAATTGGTGTTATTGGCCAATCAAAAAAGCAGTGGTGCCTGCCAAGACATTTTGTTTGCTGGTGATCTGCGTCATTTAGCCATTGCCAACCCTAAGTTGGCTCCATATGGATTGGCTGCAAAGCAATATTTAGAGGCCATAGGCTGGTGGCAGTCAAACCAAAATAAACTCGTGATGGGTGAAAATGTGGCCCAAGCCATGCAAATGGCGGTGAGCGAAAATGCCACTGCTGGGTTGGTGGCTGCTTCTGTCTTGATTCACCATATTCCATCAACCACCCAATGTACTTGGACACCGCCGATTGGTAGCTATGCACCGATAGAACAAGCCATGGTATTGCTGTCCCGTTCGGATCAGCAGCAGGCGTATCAGCGCTTCAAGACATTTTTACAAACTGCGCCCGCTCGTAAAATAATTGAGGCCAATGGATACCTCATTTCAGCTGACAATTCAGGGCGGACTGAATGATTGAGTGGCCAGACTTAACGGCATTCTTTCTCAGCTTTAAATTGGCCACCCTTACCACTTTGATTCTGCTTGTCATTGGCACACCTTTGGCTTGGTGGTTGGCTCGAACCAACAACAGAATCAAGCCATTGATTGAAACTTTGGTGGCCTTACCCATTGTGTTACCACCCACTGTGATGGGTTTTTACTTATTGATTTTACTGGGGCCAAATGGCTGGTTGGGTGGCTTTTGGGTCAGTCTGACAGGTCAGGCATTGACCTTTTCATTTGCTGGCTTGGTGGTGGCTTCTGTTGTTTACAGTTTGCCATTCGTCATTCAACCTTTACAGAATGGTTTTGAATCGGTCTCACCCAGGTTGTTAGAAGCTGCCAGGACTTTGGGTGCTAAACCTTTGGATGCCTTTTTTACCATTGCAGTACCTGTGGCCAAACGTGGGTTTTTGACCGCGACCGTGCTTGGTTTTGCCCATACCTTAGGTGAGTTTGGGGTGGTGCTGATGGTTGGAGGTAACATCCCAGGTGAAACCAAAGTCATCGCCATTGAAATTTATAATCAAGTGGAAATGTTGAATTACGCTCAAGCCCATGTGTTGTCCGCGATGTTATTGATTTTGGCATTTGTGATGATTTTTGCCATGTATTGGATCAATAACAAAGGCAGGAGTTCTTGATGAATATTGCGGGACATTGTCATTTTAAAATCAAGCGCGAAGATTTTGAACTTGAGCTGGCATTTGATATTCCAGTCGCTGGCATTATGGCCATCTATGGTGAATCAGGTTGTGGTAAAACCAGCATCCTCAGGGCCATGGTGGGCTTGGATCATCATTCAGGATCTTGCTTTACCTTGAATGGGGTGGCGTTGCAAAAAGGCGGTGTATTCATTCCAGCAGAACAACGAAAAGTGGGTTTGGTGTTTCAGGATTTGTCTTTGTTTCCACATTTGAATGTGCGGGAAAACATCCAGTTTGCTGAGAAAAGAAACCCCAGTGGAAACAACATTAAACGATCAGATGTGTTGGATGTTTTGGCCATTGGGGCATTACTCGACCGAATGCCTCAGCAACTTTCTGGTGGTGAACAACAACGGGTAGCGATCGCCAGAACCTTGATGCGACAACCAGAGCTGCTGTTGTTGGATGAACCGATGAGTGCTTTGGACGACAACAACAAGCAGCGGTTGATACCTTACCTTCGGCAGGTTCATCAAACTTTTGATTTGCCAATGATGGTGGTCAGTCATGACTTGAATGTAGTGACTCAATTGTGCGACCATATATTGATGATCAATGACAGAGGTTATCAGTTTCATGACTCAATTCACCAAGCGATGTTATCAGATGATGCTGAAACCTTCAAATCTCAGCAATTACAGGCAGTATTTAATACACAGGTGATTGACCGTGATGAAGCATTTGGTTTAACCACGGTTGAAACTCCAACTGGTACCACTTTTTATATCAATGGTTTGTTCCCAAAAACACAAGCCATCAGGCTCAACATCCATGCCAAAGATGTTTCTATGTCTTTGCAAGCTCCTCAGCAAAGCAGTATTTTGAATGTGTTGGCAGCCAAGGTGGTTGAGGTCAAAGCCACCCCAGGTTTTGAATGTTTGGTGGTGGCTCAAGTGGGTGAAGATCAAATTATGGGTCTGATCTCTAAAAAATCTGCAATAAATCTGAAACTCCAGGTTAATCAAAATATTTTTATCCAGATCAAAACCAATGCCATTGTTGCTGGCTAGGTGCCATGTTTTGATTTTCAAACTTCATGAATGATTTTTTCGCTTAATTATTCTACAAGTCTGGTCAATTTGAGGGATGATTGAGCTTGTAAATGCCAAACCAAAAGCCTGAATTGCGGTTTCAAAATATACATTGGCCATAAAAACCAAGTCATTGTTGTAATAAGCATTCATGGTTTTATTAATGATGTTAAAGGTACCTTGATATTCTCTAACTGTTATGTATTCATACCCTTATTCTGTCTCTATGAATTGCTCAACAGTTAATTTAAAAAAATCGTCCTGAAAAGTTGAAAGTGTGATTAAGTGGCCGTTGCATGAATTGGTGTAAATACCGACTAATTTGGGCTTGTAACTTGGATAATATAAACCTGCAGAATTGGTATAAAATTGATTGCCACCTTGTGCCAAAGTGGTATAAACAATTTGGTCCAGTGCAGCCTCAACAGCCCCAATGGGAAAAGAGATGGCACTGACCAAGGTCAGTTGATCAAATTCAGAACTCAGATTGTTTTGCTTTATAACCTCGATACCACTGTGTTCGAGTTTGTTTTTTAGTTGATCAAATTGTACTTCATCGGCGCCAATGACGAACAGTTTGTGCTGACTACAACCCACACAAAATAGCAAACATAAAACAATATACTTCATCTCACCCGACATCAATTAACATGTAAAAAAGTACTTTATCACATCTACCTTGTGAGAAGTTGTGTGGAGTTAATAATGCCATTAAACCTAAGTAGCAACATGTGCAGACATTGTTTTTTTAAGCTCCTTGATTTAAGTCAATGCGATTCAATGGATATTGACTAAACTTCACCCTGATGGCTCACATTGGAGAATTGAGATGCACAAGAAAAATCATCATTTAACGTCTGCTGTTGCTATGATTTTGATGAGCTCGCCTGCCTGGTCTATTGATTCATTGGGAGATGCTTTCAGAGAGGGCGATGCCAATTTGTCTTTCAGGTACCGATTTGAATGGGTGGACCAAGATGGGTTTAACAGAGATGCCAATGCATCAACCTTACGCACCCGTTTAAACTTCCAAACAGCTGCTTACAAAGGGTTCAGATTCTTCATAGAGGCTGATAATGTGATGGAGGTTTTTGGTGATAATTACAACGCTGGGGCTGGCAATACACCAAACCATGGACAATATCCTGTGGTTGCAGACCCAACAGACACTGAAATCAATCAAGCTTGGTTCAATTACGCTTTTAACGACACCAGTGGCATTAAATTGGGTCGTCAAAGGATTTTATTAGACAACCAACGATTTGTCGGTGGCGTCGGCTGGCGACAAAACGAACAAACCTATGATGCCGTTTCATTGGATACACAAATAGCCGGCAGTCAGTTGTTTTTATCATATATCGAAAACGTAAACCGCATCTTTGGTGATGATGTGGCTGCCGGCGATCATGACAACCAAACATTGCTCGCCAACTGGTCTAACATATGGCAAAACAAACATCAATTAACACTTTACTACTACAACATAGACAATCAAGATGCCGCTGATTTTTCTACCGCTACTTTGGGCGCCTCATTCAAATCACATTGGCCCATGGGCGAGCACAAAATGACTTTTGCCGCTGAATTGGCACAACAGTCTGATGCCCATAATAATCCCGTCAATTATGATGCCAGCTATATGCGATTAGACCTGGCTTTGGCCTTTAAACAAGTGACTTACTTCGTTGGTTATGAAGTGTTGGAAGGCAGTACCAAGCAGTCTGGTGCAGCTTTCAGAACACCGCTGGCAACCTTGCATGCATTCAATGGCTGGGCTGATCAATTCCTCGGCACACCTGATGTTGGCTTGGCAGATTCTTTTGTGGGCGCCAAAGGTGCAATTGCAGGTTTCAACTGGCAAATAAAATACCATCAGTTTGACCCTGAAAGTGGTCCTGGTGATTTGGGCCATGAAGTGGATTTTTCAGTGGCCAAAAAACTGAATAAAAACTTATCTGCATTGGTGAAAGCAGCCCATTTCGAAGCCGAGGACATCAAGTCTGACACCAATAAATACTGGCTTATGTTAAGTGCTGATTTTTAATAGAATCAATAACTGATTAATTCCTTTAAATTCCACGCTGCTGCGCCGTTACTAGCGGTGTATCGGCCTGGTTTGTTGTAGCCGTACTGCAGCGAGTCCGCGTTAAATTAAATAAGATTGACTTACATCAAGATGTCATTCTTAACATATTGTTAACATAGCGAAAACCCAGTAATCAATTCCTGATATGAGGCTAACATGAAAGATATATTCACCAAGAGCGTGGCTCGAAACATCTATTACGGCGGTTCCGCATTTTTTATTTTTTTATTTTTGGTACTGACTTTTGATACGCACCAAAGGCTGCCACAGCGTGACAACCGCGAGGCCATGACCGAAGTCACTTCCCATGGCAAGCGATTGTGGGAAGAAAACAACTGCATAGGTTGTCATACATTGTTGGGTGAAGGGGCTTATTTTGCACCTGAGTTAGGCAATGTTTATTTGCGTTATGGAGAAAGCACTGAAGCCATCAAAGCCTTCATGAAAAGTCGACCACCTAATGGCATTCCTGGTAGGAGAAGCATGCCGCAATTCAATTTCACAGAAGAGGAATTGGATGCCATTGCTGAGTTTCTTAAATATGCCAGCGGTATCAATACTGAAAACTGGCCACCCAACATTCAAGGATAAGGAGACATCAAATGACCTATCAATCTCAATCTGTAGCTAAACTTTATTTCATTGCCGCCATTGGTTTGTTTGTTGGACAAATTCTGTTTGGGGTGATTTTGGGTTTACAGTACGTCATAGGAGACTTTTTGTTTCCCTATATTCCATTCAACATTGCGCGCATGGTGCACACCAATCTGTTGATTGTGTGGCTGTTGTTCGGTTTTATGGGTGCGGCTTATTATTTGGTACCTGAAGAGTCCCAAAGGGAGTTGCACTCGGTTAAATTAGCCAAGCTCTTGTTTTGGGTGTTTCTTGGCGCTGGTGTGATGATTATCTTGAGTTACTTGCTGATTCCCTATGGACGCTTGGCAGAACTGACTGGTAACAGCATGTTACCTACCATGGGACGGGAATTTCTTGAACAACCAACCATTGGTAAGATTGGTATTGCCTTGGTTTGTGTGGGTTTTGTATATAACATTGGTATCACCGTTCTTTCGGGTCGAAAAACAGTCATTAACATGGTGTTGTTGACAGGCTTGGTGGGCTTGGTCGTGTTGTGGTTGTTCTCATTTGTTAATCCAGAAAACTTGGTTTTAGACAAATATTATTGGTGGTGGGTGGTGCATTTATGGGTCGAAGGTGTGTGGGAACTTATTCTGGGTTCCTTACTCGCTTTTGTGCTGATTAAAACCACTGGTGTTGACCGTGAAGTCATTGAAAAATGGTTGTATGTGATCATTGCTATGGCTTTAATTACTGGAATTTTAGGTACCGGGCACCATTACTTTTTTATGGGTGCTCCCAGTTATTGGTTGTGGATAGGTTCTGTCTTTGGCGCTTTGGAACCGATACCATTTTTCTTGATGACACTTTTTGCCTTCAATATGGTGAATAAGCGACGCCGAGTACATGCCAATAAAGCAGCTGTTCTTTGGGCTTTGGGTACCGGTGTCATGGCATTTTTGGGTGCTGGAGTATGGGGCTTTTTGCATACACTCGCTCCTGTTAACTACTTTACCCATGGGACTCAAATTACCGCTGCACATGGTCACATGGCATTTTATGGTGCTTATGTGATGGTGGTGTTGTGTATCATTTCTTACGCCATGCCAAAACTGCGTGGTCGTGTGGCCAATTCGAATCAAGCCCAAGTGGTTGAAATGTGGTCGTTCTGGTTAATGACCGTATCAATGGTATTCATTACACTGTTCTTAACGGCTGCAGGAGTGGTTCAAGTGTATTTACAACGCATGGGAGACACCCCATTACCATTTATGGTGGTTCAAGACAAAATTGAAATTTTCTATTGGATGCGAGAAGTTTCTGGTGTGGTATTTCTCATTGGTTTGATGGTCTATATCAGCAGTTTCTTTATCAAAGGCGATGTGGCTGATGAAAAAACTGTTGCTGAAGAAACGCAAACCGTTACAGGTTAACAAACCACATGAACCCAGGCTTACAGCGCCTGGGTTCATTTTCCCTCTTTGGAGTAGATCATGGATAATGTCCAAGCCATTCAAACAAGCAAGCAGACTTTTTATCAAGCTCAAAACAATGAAATTGAATTGTTTCAAACAGCAGCCAATAACCAAGTCCCAGTATTAATCAAAGGGCCGACTGGCTGTGGAAAAACACGTTTTATTCAGCACATGGCTGAAGTGTTGGGTCGCAAGCTATTTACAGTCGCCTGTCATGAAGATTTAACAGCATCCGACTTAATAGGACGTCATTTGATTGGTGATGGCAATACGTATTGGCAAGATGGACCGCTGACTCGCGCTGTGCGTGAAGGTGGCATTTGTTATTTAGATGAAGTGGTGGAAGCCAGAAAAGACAGCATCGTTGCGATTCACCCATTAACGGATGATCGCCGCATTTTACCCATTGATCGTACCGGTGAATTACTCAAAGCACCGGATGATTTTATGTTGGTGGTTTCCTACAACCCTGGTTATCAGAACCTATTGAAAGGCTTAAAACCTTCAACCAAACAACGGTTTATGGCATTGCGGTTCGATTATCCAAACATAGAAACTGAAACTCAAATCATTCTCAAAGAAACCCATTGTGAGATGAGCTTGGCCAAACAATTGGCAGAATTGGCTCATCATTTACGCCAACTCAAGGAGCATGATTTAGAAGAGTCAGTCTCAACCCGCTTGTTGATATATGCAGCCAATTTAATCAAGCAAGGTATCAATCCTTTGTCTGCTTGTGGTGCCGCCATTGCAGAATCCTTGAGTGATGACTTGGCAGTGGTTGAGGCATTGAACTTGGTGATACAAGCTAAATTGGTATAAAATCATGGAAGAATGGGTTGGCGTCAAATGGCACCATTACATCACTGCTAAGTCCTTGCCGGCTTATCCAGAATCACGTGTTTGTCTTGTCGATATCAAGAGACCTTTGGCTATTTTCTTTAGGGCGTTGGGTGGTGACAAAGGTATCAGTATCGGTCACACCACAGCACAGTTATTTGATGGGCACAGAAGCTGGCTGCAAAAGATTTCTGGTGCAGCCAAAAGATTCGAAAGGGCACACTTCAGTCGTGACCATTTGTATTTACCAGAACACATAGATTATTTTGATAACCGCCAAAGTAATTTGGATGTTTATTACTGGTTGACTGCTTTGGCCAGTCACAATCAGTTGCCACATCCTCAGCATTTATTGGCTCACAATCTGCACCTAACCCAAAAAACATTGCGTCAATGGCCTGGTTTAAAAAAACGCTACCACAATTTGATACAACAACACTTGCCACAAAGGCCTCATTTGAAACAATTGCCTTCCGCTTATCAGCAACATGAGTTGTTGATTAAAAATGTCCTTAAAAATGTCGAACATACGCAAGCAATTCCAGAAGTGTCCGAACAAAACCTTCCTGCCATGGTCCCTGTGTGGTTGTATCCCAGCCCTGAAGTGATACTCAGACATGGTAACAAGCAAGCCTTTCCACAAGCCAAAGGCAGCAGTGAGGCCAAAGCCCAAAAACAAAAAAGCAAACGATACAGTGCTGAACAAGTGGCCTCAACGGACAACAAAGACGGGTTGTTGTCATTTCGCTTAGAAAGCCTGTTTTCCTGGTCAGAATTCATTAATTTAGATCGCAGTGAAGAGGATGGTGATGACGACAATGAAGCCCTCAAAGCGGCTGATGATTTAGACAAACTCAGTATCGGACAAGGAGAAACCGGTCATAAAATCAAGCTTGATTTGGATTTGCCTGCAGCGGAATATGATGATGAAGTGTTAGAAAAAGGTATTTTGATGCCAGAGTGGCAACACAAAAAACAACAATTGGTGAATGATTATTGTAGCCTGCAGTTGATGCAAATCACTGCCAGTGAATCAGTGACTTGGCCCCATCAGTTACAACGCCAAGCGCAGCAATTAAAAAGGCAATTTGAAGCCTTAAAACCACAGAGGCAGTGGCTGAATCAACAAACCGATGGTGAAGAACCTGATCTACTGAGTTTCATTGATTACACCGCTGACAAGCGTGCTGGTCGCAGCAACACTGACCCTAAACTCTACCGGAATTTACAGCACAAGCAACGTGACTTGTGTAGCTTGATCTTAACCGATTTATCCTTATCAACCGATGCTTATATCAATGATGAAAAAAAGGTCATTGATGTTATCAGAGATGCGCTGTATCTGTTTTCAGAAAGTTTGGACGCAGCTCAAGAACGTTTTGCCATTGCTGGATTCGCCTCTCGCAAAAGGTCACATGTTCGATATTACCCAATCAAAAGGTTTGATCAAAAATACGACGATCTGATCAGAGGGAGGATTCATGCCATTCAACCCAGTTACTATACCCGCATGGGTACTGCTATTCGCTATGCAACCCAAGCGCTTTTAGAGGAAAAATCCAAACAAAAACTGTTGTTGATCCTCACCGATGGCAAACCCAATGACCTGGATCAATATGAAGGTCGCTATGGATTAGAGGACACCAAAATGGCGGTTAAAGAAGCCAAACAAAAAGGCATTGTTCCGTTTTGTGTTTCAATTGACCATGAAGCTTATGATTACTTGCCCTATATTTTTGGTTCACAATCTTTCTTTCACATCAAAAATGCAGCTGAATTACCCAGAAAGCTTCCACAGCTTTACTTGCATTTGATCAGTTAAAAAACCTGCTGTATTGAAAAATTTTGATTCGCGTCAAGTTTGCAATACACAGCAGCATCAAACTTGCTTAACTTGACATATGTCAACGGTACTATAGATTCAATTGGCTAAACTTCAACCACTGCAAAATTTGACTCACATGTATATTAATTTAGGAATTCTTGGCATGAAAAAAATATTGATTCTAAGTCTACTTGGTACGCTGACTTCTGTGGCTGTGGCAGAAGAGACATTGACAGATTTGACTGAATTGGATGATATGGTGGTGGTGGCGTATAAACAAGCCAGACCCGTTCAAGATGTGATTGGACATGTCAGTGTCATTTCAGCTGAACAGATGGCTGAAACAATCAGCCAAGACATGGCATCTGCCATAAAATATGAAGCCAATGTCAACATTGAAGATGCCGGTACGCGATTCGGCACCTCAGGGATTAACATCAGAGGAATGGGTGATAACCGGGTGGCCATCGAAGTCGATGGCATTCCTAATGCGAAGACTTTCGATTTAGGTTCATACTCTTTTGCCACAGCCGGCTTTCCTGAAATTGATTTGATTCAGAACATTGAAATCCTCAAGGGACCAGCATCAACTTTGTATGGCAGCGATGCTTTGGGTGGTATTGTGGCCATCAACACATGGGATCCTGATGTGTTACTGGCACAAAACCCCAACAGTGATGATAATTGGACTAAACTCAGATTGGGCTTTGATGGTAAACGTCATGGGAGATTTGCTACCTTAAGCTCTGCTTGGGATTTTGACACCCAAAGTTTGTTGTTATCGGCCACCCAGCGCGATGGCAAAGGCGTGGTCAATGAAAATTCTTCGCTGCTTAAGGACACTGCTGACTGGGATGCCCAATCAGTTTTTGGTAAGTGGAAAATAGACCTTGCTGAGGGTAACAGCATGACCTTAGGCTTTCTGGCTACCCAGAAAGACCAGTTCACGCAAATCAATTCATTTATAGGACAAGGACGTTTTATACGCACCACTGCTTTAAGTGGTGATGACGAAGCCTCTGACCATAAATTAAGCCTTGATTATGACTTTTTAGTCAATGGATCACTGGCCGATGAAGGCAGTGTGGTGATTTTTCATGCCAAAACCCAGTTCGAACAAAACACCTTCGAGAATCGTTTTTCTAGACGAGGCATACCACAATTTCAATACCGACAATTTAACTTTGACAGCCGTCGAACTGGACTGGAAATAAATTTCATCAAATCATTGTCAACAGTCAACACCCAACATCAATTGATTTATGGGTTTGAGTGGACCCAATCTGCCGTTGAGGAATCACGTGACGCCTCTGAAACCAACTTAATCACCGGTGTCAGCACCAATGTGGTATTGGGTGAAAATTTTCCATTGCGAGATTTTCCCAAAACCGATCTGCAAGAATTGGGGGTTTTTATTCATGATGAGATAACTTTCAACGATTCCAAGTGGGCATGGGTGCCCGCGATTCGTTTCGATCATTACGATTTGTCACCCAACCGTGACAGTTTATTTGATAATGGGGCAGGTGATGCAGAAGTTGTTTCAATCAGGGCTTCAGACTTTTCCCCTAAGTTGGGTGTGATGTACGATGTTAATGAGGCAATCAACCTCTATGCGCAGTACGTTCGTGGTTTCAGGGCCCCACCTTATGATGATGTCAATATTGGATTTAATTTGGCCTTATTTAATTACCAAGCCATTCCTAATCCAGACCTTAAGTCTGAAACTTCAGATGGCTTTGAATTGGGCTTTAGGTACAGTGGTGACGCTCAGCAAATTAACTTCAACGTTTTTCATAATGATTACAATAATTTGATAGTCAGTCGTGATTTAATCGGTTTAGATCCAGCAACTGATGCTTTGATTTTTCAATCCAGAAACATCAATGATGCCAAGATTTATGGTGCTGAACTTGACTACCAATGGCAGATCAATGAGCAATGGTCAACCGCTTGGCAGTTGGCATGGACGCGTGGTGAAAACAAACTGACAGACCAACCTTTGAATCACATATCGCCGCCGAAAGCCACCGCAAATTTACAATGGCAATCAACCAACCAGCTTTGGCAGCTGGGTCTGTATGGCGTCTTCAGCCAAGCTCAAAATCGACTTGATGATGCTGATGAATATTTCCAGACGCCAGGGTTTGCAACTTTTGATTTGATTTTAGGGTATCAGTTATCTGACAACGCAGCGCTGCGCATTGGATTGAATAATTTAACAGATAAAAAGTATTGGTTGTGGCAACAAGTGAGGAATTTTGAACCTTCAGATCCCATCATAGAAGCGATGGCTCAAGCATCCAGGTACTTGAGGGTTTCCTACAGCGTTGAATGGTAAAACAACAGCTGCGGACAAGCATCATTTGGTTCAACCAATCAACAGCTACATTGACTTATATCAATTACTGTTGAGAACAATAACCATAAAATAACAACAGAAAGTTTTGGAGTGGCTCTGCTTCGATGTATTTAAGCAAAAAAACTCAATAAATGTTACTAAGTAGTAGGAGTGAATCATGAAAACCATAAAGCGCAGTCTGTTACATGCAGGCCTCATAGTAGGGATGTTTACCGGAATCAGTGCTTGTGCCGCCGAACAACCGGCAGCCACAGATGCCTTGGCAGAACACAAGGCCGAAATGATGGCAGGCACCACAGATTTAGCCAGCCAAATAGCCGCCGGCGAAAAAATATACCAAACGTATTGTACGGCTTGTCATCAGGCGAATGGACAAGGGCTGGCTGGTGCATTTCCTCCATTGGCTCAATCTGATTATTTGTTGGCAGATAAAAATCGCGCCATAAGTACAGTCATTGGTGGATTGTCTGGAGAAATCACCGTCAATGGCAAGACTTACAATGCGGTGATGCCTAATTTGTCGTATTTAAAAGATGAAGAAGTGGCCAACGTGGTTACCTATGTCATGAACAGCTGGGGCAATCAAGGATTTCAAGTCAGTACTGCAGAAGTGATGGCTGCCAGGAATGAGACCGCAGCTGTACCCACAGGAGCAGCTGCTGATCACCCCATCACCACTGCAGAAGAAGCGGGGTATCAAGGGGCTCCTTCAGGCATCAATCCAGAAGACGCGGTGCAAATGATAGACTCAGAGGGTCCTGCCATGAGTAAAGATGAATTTGCTTTCGCCACCAAAATTTATTTTGAACGATGTGCAGGTTGTCATGGGGTGCTGCGTAAAGGCGCCACTGGCAAACCACTGACCACTGACATCACCCGAGAAAAAGGCACTGACTACTTAAAAACATTGATTACCTATGGTTCTCCAGCCGGCATGCCTAATTGGGGCACCTCAGGTGATTTTACTGCCGATGAGATTGATACCTTAGCAAGATTCTTGCAACATGAACCACCTGCGCCTCCAGAATGGGGTATGAAGGAAATGATGGATTCATGGAAAGTTTACGTCAAACCAGAAGACCGACCCAAAACCAAACAACACAACAGAGATGTAGACAATTTCTTTTCGGTCACCTTGCGTGATTCAGGTGAAATGGCACTGATTGATGGTGACACCAAAGAAATCGTCACCATTTTAAAAACGGGTTATGCGGTACACATCACCCGACCATCGGCTTCAGGTCGGTACGCTTACACCATTGGCCGAGACGCTAAAATCGACATGATAGATATGTACATGGATCCGCCAGAAATTGTTGCCACCATCAAAATTGGTTTGGAAGCACGTTCGGTTGAAACATCTAAGTACAAAGGCTATGAAGACAAATACGCCATTGCGGGTGCCTATTGGCCGCCACAATTCACCATCATGGAAGGTGATACCTTAGAGCCTAAACGCATTGTTTCTACTCGTGGGATGACTGTAGATACCCAGGAATATCATCCAGAACCTCGAGTGGCAGCGATTGTGGCTTCACACCTGCACCCTGAATTTATTGTGAATGTCAAAGAGACTGGTAAAATTTTATTGGTCAATTACTCAGACATAGAAAGTTTGTCTATTACCACCATTGATGCCGCACGTTTCTTACATGACGGTGGTTGGGACAGCACCAAACGCTATTTTCTGACAGCAGCCAATCAGTCAGATAAAATCGCTGTGGTTGATTCCAAAGAACGAAAATTAACGGCTTTGATTGATGCTGAAAAGATTCCGCATCCGGGTCGAGGTGCCAACATCATTGATCCTGAATATGGTCCCGTGTGGATAACCAGTTCATTGGGTAATGACAACATCACTTTCATTGCCACTGATCCTGTCAACCACAAGGAGCATGCTTGGAAAGTCGTCAGAACATTACATGGCCAAGGTGGCGGTTCATTGTTTGTGAAATCACATCCTGAGTCAAAAAACCTGTGGGTGGACTCGCCGCTGAATCCAAGTGAAGCCATCTCACAAAGTGTTGCCGTGTATGACATCGAAGATTTAGAGGCAGGTTTTGTGGTTTTGCCAATTGCCGAGTGGGCTGATTTGGGCGAAGGTGCCAAACGGGTAGTACAGCCAGAATACAATAAGCAAGGTGATGAAGTGTGGTTTTCAGTTTGGAATGGTAAAGATCAAAAATCAGCGATTGTCATTGTCGATGACAAAACCCGAAAATTGAAACATGTGATCAAAGATAAGCGCATCATTACCCCAACCGGTAAATTCAATATTTACAACACTGTGGAAGATGTTTATTGATTCAAGACTGAAACTATAAACAGTTAAGAAAAAAGCGCTGCCCTTTCCTCCGGGGCAGTGCTTTTTTAGTTTATAAAGCTTCGGTATTCAGTAATGAACGCAGTTGAGGTAGGTTTTTCAGGATGATTTTTTTTTCTTCAATCACAATCAAGCCCTTATTTTCTAACGATTTCAATGCCCGTGAAAAAGTTTCTGGTTTGATTGAAAGACGGGATGCAATGTCGCGTTTAGTCACTTTAAGTTTGAGTGTGAACTCATCTTCAGCTGCATCTTGGGCTTGGGTAAGGAAATAATCGACGACCCTGAAAGCCGCATTGTGCAGGGTTTGTTTATCCAGTTCTTTGACCATCCAATGTAACCTGACGGATAAATGCCCCAGCATATTGATGCATAAGTCGGCTGAACTTTTTAACAGTTTCAAGAAGGGTTGGGCTTGGATACTGACAATGATCGATGGTTTCAATGCGATGGCTGTGACTGGGTATTTGGGTTTGCCGGCAAACAACACCCCTTCGGCAAAGGTGTTACCCGGGAACACCACTTCAATGATTTTCTCATCACCTTTGATGGTGCTGCGGACCAGTTTAATCGCGCCATCATAAACAAAATAGATGTGTGACAAATCCATACCTTGTTGAAACAACATGTGATCTGGTTTTTTATGCAGCAAGTCAGAGAACTGTAACACCTGACTGAACTGAATATCGCTCATGCCTGAAAACATCACGCACTCACGCAAAGCGGCAACCACATTTTGGTTCAATGCCTCATGAATCATAAGGGTTCATTTAAGCGAGTCTGCACAGTTCTGCGAATTTTCATTTTACAAGATATTCAATAAATCAAAGGCAGACTTACCTGCATAACTGGCATTGGATCCCAGTTGTTCTTCGATGCGTAATAATTGATTGTATTTGGCGATCCGGTCCGAACGACACAAAGAGCCAGTCTTGATTTGTGTGGCAGACGTGGCTACTGCTAAATCAGCAATGGTGTTGTCTTCGGTTTCGCCTGAACGGTGTGAAATCACCGCTGTATAACCCGAACGGTAAGCCAAATCGATGGCATCCAAAGTTTCAGTCAAAGTACCAATTTGATTGAATTTAATCAAAATTGAGTTGGCAATGTTTTTATCGATGCCTTCTTTGAAGATTGAAGTATTGGTGACAAACAAATCGTCGCCAACCAATTGAACTTTTTTACCCAGCTTCTCAGTTAAATGTTTCCAACCCGTCCAATCGGCTTCATCCAAACCATCTTCAATACTGATGATGGGGTATTGATCGACCCATGATGACAAAAAGTCAGTGAATTGTTCAGAGTTCAATTGTTGCTGCTCACCGGTGAGGTGGTATAAACCGTCTGAGTGAAATTCAGAACTGGCCACATCCAAGCCCAAATAAACTTCTTCACCGATTTTATAGCCGGCCTGATGAACGGCTTCTAAAATGGTGTCTACCGCTTCAACATTGGAACGCAAATTAGGAGCAAAGCCACCCTCGTCACCCACTGAAGTTGACAGGCCTTTGCTTTTCAGAACTTTGGCCAAGGCGTGAAAAATTTCGGTGCCACAACGCAAAGCTTCGGAAAATGAAGTGAAGCCAGTAGGCAGTACCATAAATTCTTGAACATCCACATTGTTATCGGCATGGGCACCACCATTGATGATGTTCATCATTGGCACTGGTAAGACAAATTTTTCTTGTGTCGCGATGCTTTGGTACAAAGGGATTCTTTTGTCATTGGCCACTGCATGGGCGTTGGCCAGTGAAATGCCCAACAAGGCATTGGCCCCCAGGTTGCCTTTATTATCGGTGCCATCTAAATCCAACATGGCTTGATCCAATCCAGCTTGATCATTGGCATCACGACCCACCAGGGCAGCGGCCAATGTACTGTTGACGTTATTAACTGCTTTGCGCACACCTTTGCCTAAATAGCGAGATTTGTCACCATCCCTCAATTCAATGGCTTCACGAGCACCGGTGGATGCGCCGGATGGCACGATGGCGCGACCAAAGGCGCCTGAATCCAGGGTGACTTCAGCTTCTAAGGTGGGGTTGCCGCGGGAATCCAGAACTTCTCTGGCGTGAATTTTTTTAATTCCAGTCATCGCTTTGTTCCTGTAATGGTTTGGATTTAATGGTTTGATCAATCATTTTCAAAGTTTCCAGTAAGCCGGCCATGTGGCCTAATTTAACGGCATTGGGGCCATCACTTTTGGCATTGGCTGGATCTGGATGGGTTTCCATAAATAAGCCTGCTATACCAACGGCTGTGGCTGCACGGGCGAGTACCGGCACATGTTCACGTTGGCCGCCTGAAGTACCACCTTGGCCACCCGGTAATTGTACCGAATGGGTGGCATCGAAAACCACTGGACACCCAGTGTCTCGCATCACCGCCAATGAACGCATGTCTGAAACCAAGTTGTTGTAGCCAAAACTGGCACCACGTTCACAAACCATGATTTGTTGGTTACCGGTTGATCGGGCTTTTTCGATCACATTTTTCATGTCCCAGGGAGCCATGAATTGGCCTTTTTTGATGTTAACTGGTTTACCTGCATTACAAACCCGCAAAATGAAGTTGGTTTGTCTGGCCAGAAAGGCAGGTGTTTGTAAAACATCAACCACATCAGCCACTTCTTCAATCGGTGAATCATCATGCACATCAGTGATCACAGGAACCCCAACTTGCTTTTGTACTTCAGCCAATATATTCAATCCTGTTTCCATGCCCAATCCGCGGAATGAATTCAAGGAAGTTCGGTTGGCTTTATCAAATGATGATTTGAAGATAAATGGGATGCCCAGTTTGTCGGTGATTTCTTTCAAGTGTCCAGCGGTGTCAATGGCTAACTCCAGTGACTCGATCACACAAGGGCCAGCAATCAGAAAAAAAGGTTGGTCTAGACCGGCTTCAAAATGACATAATTTCATGTTTATTCCTTGGTTAAGCGGCTATTTATTGGTTTTATAAGCCAAAGCAGCAGCAATGTAGTTAGCAAAAAGCGGGTGTCCATCTCGCGGCGTTGAGTTGAATTCAGGGTGAAATTGACAAGCCAAAAACCAAGGATGATTTGGTAATTCTACCATCTCTACCAATTTTGAATCTTCAGAATGGCCTGAAAAAACCATGCCAGCCTCACTGAGTGGTTTTGCATAATTGTTGTTAAACTCAAAACGGTGGCGATGGCGTTCAGAAATCACTTCACTGCCATAGACCTGGTGGGCCAAAGACCCCGGTTTTAACAAGGAATTTTGTGCCCCCAGTCGCATGGTGCCACCTAAATCTGATTGTGAATCCCGAATTTCTTTTTGTCCAGCTCGATCCATCCATTCGGTGATTAATCCAATCACCGGATGAGGGGTTTTCTCGTCGTTTTCTGTGGTGTTGGCTTCAGTCAAGCCACAAACGTTTCTGGCATAGTCAATCACTGCTGCGTGCATGCCATAACAAATACCTAAATAAGGTATGTTGTTTTCTCTGGCAAATCCCACAGCAAATATCTTGCCTTCAAATCCACGATTGCCGAATCCACCGGGCACCAATATGGCATCCACATCAGTGAAAACTGTGCCGTCTTTGGTTTTGCCAAGTTCTTCTGAATCGATGTGCTTGATGTTGACCTTGGTTTGGTTGGGTATGCCTGCATGACGCAAGGCTTCATTCAATGATTTGTAGGCATCAGAATGGTCTAAATATTTACCGACCATACCGATGGTGACATCGTGTTTGGTGTTGGCTTCTGCTTGAACCACACGTTGCCATTCAGACAAATCTGTTTCACCACATTGCAAACCAAACCGTTCTACGACCAATTGATCGAAACCTTCTTTACTTAACTCTTCAGGGATTTGGTAAATGTTGGCACAATCCAGTACAGGGATGACAGCACGCGCTTCTACATTGGTGAACAGCGCAATTTTTTGTAACTCTTCTCGCGGTATACGGTGTTCAGCACGACACAGTAATATGTCTGGTTGTATACCAATCGAACGCAATTCCTTGACGGAATGTTGTGTTGGTTTGGTCTTCAATTCTCCAGCAGCACTGATATAAGGAACCAAGGTTAAATGCACAAACATGGCATTGGAACGCCCTTCTTCCACGCCCATCTGACGAATCGCTTCCATAAAGGGCAATGACTCAATGTCACCCACGGTTCCACCAATCTCTACCATGATCACATCAAAACCATTGGCGGCTTTGCGGACTTTTGATTTGATTTCATCGGTGATGTGCGGGATCACTTGAACGGTTCCACCCAAATAGTCACCACGACGTTCCTTGCGAATCACATTTTCGTAGATTTGGCCGGTGGTGTAATTGTTGTTGCGTGACATTTTGGTACGCACAAAACGTTCATAATGACCTAAATCCAGATCAGTTTCTGCACCGTCTTCGGTGACAAAGACTTCGCCGTGCTGGAATGGGCTCATGGTGCCGGGATCGACATTGATGTAGGGGTCTAATTTCATCATGGTGACACGCAATCCGCGTGCCTCAAGGAGCGATGCCAGAGAGGCTGCCGCTATACCCTTTCCAAGAGATGAAACCACACCACCAGTGACAAATACAAATTTAGTCATGTTGGGTGAAATAGTTAAGCTCAGAAAGGACGTGTATTATATCCGATGGCCGATTTATTTAGCAACTTACTTAACAACTATTCAGTGGTTTTACTTTCCTCTGTTTTGAATTTAATTTTCCACAGTTTGATTGAAATGGGCACCGAAATATTTAACAAGAAAGCAGTGATCATCAAGGTGTAGAAGACTTCAACACTGAATATTTGGTATTGCACAAAGGCTATGTTCATGACCACAAAGGCCAGTTCAGCACGACCTAACATACCAAAACCAATCAACCAACTTTCTGGCCATGAAAATTTTCCAGTATATTTAGCGGCTAATCCTGCTGAAATAATCTGTCCCATAAACAAACCAACAAACAACAACAAGGCTTCAGGCAGCACCGACAGTAACAGCTCGGCATCAAAAATCAGGTGGGTACCCATGGTGACAAAAAACACCGGACCGATCCAGGTGAAGGCCACGTTATCAATGATGGATCGAGCCTTTTCATAAAAATCAGTTTTTTGTTCTTTGTGAAAATCAAAATACTCAGTGTGGATGACCAAACCTGCCATATAGGCACCAATGGCTGGATGGAAGCCAAACTCATGCGCCAACAGCCCCACAGAAACAGCAATTAATAACAACGAAAGTACGGTGTATTCGCCTTTACCCATGGACAACAAGCTGCGTAAATTAACTTGACCAATGATGGGTATTTTCTTGATCCAACCTTTGCTGGTTGGAAACAACCATTTGCCGATCACCACAATGATCAAGAAGAAAACAATCACTTTACCAATGATTACGAATATGTCAGAACCATTGACTTCAGATTGGCCGGCAGCAATTGGCACCAAGATGGCCACAAAGGCCAGTGAAGCAATGTCATCCAACACAGCTGATGTCATGATACCAGTGGCAGCTGGAGAGCCGGAGAGGCCTTCGGATTTCAGTGAAACCATGGTCAATGAAACGGCCGTAGCCGTCATGGCTAATCCAACCATCAATGCGATGTTAGGGTCTCCCCAGTACATCATGGCGGCGCCATATGCGATGGAGAAGGGTACGATGGCACCAAAAAAAGCAATGCCCCATGAACGTTTGATGCTTTTGATGAATTGGTTAACGCATTCTTCAAAGCCCAAAGCAAACATAATGATGATGATGCCCAGTTCAGAGATGTGGTTAATGAAATCTGGTAATTCTTTGGGTAATAAACCGATGTTGGTTAACAGGGTGCCAAAAAACAAAAACCAGAGTACCGGCGTTAATCGGGTGATGTGAGCCATCCAAGCGGCAAAAAAAACACTGACCCAAATAATCGCCAACAGCATCAAATCATGCATCCAATCACCCTCCTGTTATTAATGAGAAATTGCTTTCCTATTATTCTAACTCACAAAAGCAGGGTGCAGGAAACAGATAAAAAATTTATCGCTGTGAATTGACCGAAGTCAAATTGAATCAATAATGACCGAGGTTGGTTTGGGTTTATTGTGGCCTATTTTAAAACAAGTCCTAAGTTTATTCTTGGCGTGATTTAAGGTCTCTTGGCTGCTGGCATGCACCATGGCGATGGGTGTTTGTGCATCCACTTTGTGACCAGTTTTTAACACTTGCGAGAAACCCACTGTCGGATTGATTTCATCACTGGCATGGGTGCGTCCACCACCCAAATCAATGATACTTAAACCGACATCACGACAGTTGATTGATTCAATAAAACCCGTTTGTCCAGCAAACACCGGTTCAATGAACTCTGCTGGTTTTAAATATTTTTGTGGTTGTTCAATGAGGTCACTTGGGCCACCATGGGCAGCCACCATTTGAGCGAATTTTTCAGCAGCGTGACCTTGATCTAATACTTGATTAACTTGGTCTTTGGCATCATCAATGTCTGCAGCCAAATGACCAACCAACAACAATTCAGCTGATAAGTTGAGTACCAATTGATGCAGCTCGGTGTCTTCAGATTCCAGCTTTAAATAATCGATGGTTTCTTGAATTTCTAAACAATGTCCAGCACTGTGGCCAATCACTTGATTCATGTCTGTG
The DNA here is from genome assembly GCF_002591915.1 of Marinicella litoralis. Lineage (GTDB taxonomy): Bacteria > Pseudomonadota > Gammaproteobacteria > Xanthomonadales > Marinicellaceae > Marinicella > Marinicella litoralis. The sequence continues at coordinate 621,762 of NZ_NIHB01000001.1, forward strand.
ATCAAAGCCCTGACCGGAATCGGAGAAACGTCTACCAAGCTTTTGGCCAAATCCAATGCCATGGTGTAGTGGTCAGCAAAAGCGCCACTACCGCATTTGACATCCATCACCAAGCCATCTAAACCAGCTGCCAATTTTTTTGACAAAATGGAGGCAGTGATTAATGGAATGATGTCAACAGTTGCCGTGATGTCACGTGTGGCATATATGCGTTTATCTGCCGGTGCCAGGTTACTGGTTTGGCCAATGATTGAACAGCCCAGTTCGGCGACAATCTGTTTAAATTGAGTGGTGGACAGTTGCGTGTTATAACCTGGGATGGCTTCCAACTTGTCCAAGGTGCCACCAGTGTGACCCAAGCCTCGACCAGATATCATCGGGACGTATCCGCCACATGCAGCCACTATGGGTGCCAACATCAAGGATATTTTGTCGCCCACCCCACCGGTGGAATGTTTGTCGATCACAGGACCGTTTAAATTCAAACTGCGCCATTCAAGTACTTCACCTGAAGATTTCATCGCTTCGGTCAGACTGCGACATTCAGCCGCGCTCATTTGTTGGAAATAAATCGCCATCGCCAAGGCGGCAATTTGTCCTTCACTGATGCTGTTGTCGGTGATGCCCCGTACAAAGAAATTGATTTCTTCTATACTCAGCTCACCACCGTCACGTTTTTTCTTGATGATTTCTTGGGGTAATAGTGTCATGGTTATCGAAACTCTGTTGGCGTATCTCTGACTGTTTGATGTTTATCAACTCATTCGTCATTGTTAATTTGTAGCATACAAATGATCCAAAAAACCGCTGATCAAGGTGTGTACTTTGGCGGCGGCTTTGGGTGCGTAGTTCAGGGTTTGTTCGTGACTGAGGCGCACATCGTCCATACCAGCACCGTAGTTGGTGATGATGGATAAAGCGGCCACTTTCATGTTGTGGTATCTGGCCAAAATGGTTTCTGGCACAGTCGACATTCCGACGGCATCGGCGCCCATCATGCGGATGGCACGAATTTCAGCTGGGGTTTCAAATTGTGGTCCAACCATCCAGGCATACACGCCTTGGGCCAGGTGAATGTCGTTTTTCTCAGCGATTTGACGTAAATGATATCGGTATTGAGCATCATAAGCTTTGCTCATGCTGACAAATCGATTGTTGTTGTTCACTCCAAACAATGGTGATTGGCCGGTGAAGTTAATGTAATCTTTGATCAGCATCACCGAACCCGGTGCTGAATTGAGCAAGGAGCCGGCTGCATTGGTTAAAATCAGGGTTTCAATTCCCAGCAGTTTTAAAGTAGCAATCACCGGAGCCATGGCACCTGCTTCGCCTTTTTCATAGAAATGAATGCGACCGTTCAAAATGATCAAAGGATGACCATTCATTTTGGTCAATAACATCGAACCAGAATGTCCGGCCACGCCGGTTTCTGGAAAACCTGGGATGTCGCTGTATGGAATTTCAGCCAGGATTTCAGTTTGATCGGTCACTGTACCAAGTCCGGAGCCTAGAATCATCGCCACTTTGGCATGGTAATCGACCCGTTGATGGCGAATCATTTCAACGGCTTTGATGGTGGTATTTTCCATGCTGTTATTCTCCATAAGGCGTCCATATGTTTTTAACTTGTGTGGCACGGCGCAGGAATTCTTGGCCTTGTCCTTGGTTTATGTTTAACCAATCTCTGTGGCTGTTTTGAGTCCAACTTCGTTTCAAATTGGTCGCCGACTCATGCTCTACCCATTGCGCGTCAGAACCGAACGCCCAAATGGCATCGACATTCATGTGCCCAGCCAAGGGTTTGGTCAGTTCTAAACGATTGCCACTGATGATGTTTACAGTACCTGCTGGCACATCTGAAGTGTTCAATACCTGGTAAAAATCCAAGGCCGACAAGGGGAAGGCTTCACTGGCAGTCATCACCACTCGGTTGCCCATGGCGATGGCGGGTGCCAGCAATGAAATAAAACTCAACAATGGCGCTTCATCGGGGCATTGGATGGCGATTACCCCTATCGGTTCGTGCATCGCCATGACCACACCGCGCATGGGTACACTGTGAATTTGACCGTCGAATTTATCGCACCAAGCGGCGTAATAACTCAAGCGTTGGATCGAAGATTCAACTTCTGTTTCGGCTTGTTTTTTGCTGTGACCAAAAGACTCCAATCGAGTGGCAAACTCAGCTTTGCGATAGGATAAGTTTTCGGCCATAAAATACATCACTTGTTGCCGTTGATAAGCATTCATATGCGACCAACTGTGGCTTGTAGCTGCGGCTTCTACCGCATTTCTCACATCTTTGCGATTACCCAGACCGGCGTGGGTGATGATTTGTCCTTTTGAGTTATGGATGGCGTATGAATAACCACCATCAGGTCGGACTTGCTTGCCACCGATATACATCTTGGGTGTTTTGTCCATACCTTGAACGGGTTCAATGCTTTTGGCTGCTTGTTTGTTGGCCGCTTTGTCTTTATCTTTTTGGGTCTTTGTGTTAATTTTTAAAGTCAAGTACTCATACAAGCCCTCTTTACCACCTTCGCGACCAAAGCCTGATTCTTTGACCCCACCAAAACCTGCGGCAGCATCCATCATATTGGTGCAATTGATCCACACAATGCCTGCTTGTACCAAAGGTGCCAAATGCATTGCCATATTGATGTTCTCGCTCCAAATGCTGGCAGCCAAGCCATAACGAGAATTGTTGGCCAAAGCCACCGCTTCACTGGGGGTGCGGAACGTCATTGAAACCAAGACAGGGCCAAATATTTCATCTTGTACCACTTGATCTGAGGGTGAGACATCGGTTAACAAAGTCGGTGGATAAAAACAACCGGAACTGGGTAACTCAGCCGTTGATTGGTTCAAACACGCACCAGCATCGACACCAGCTTGAACCAAACTGGCAATTTTCTGTTGTTGTCTGGGGTCTATGATGGCGCCCATGTCGATGGATTTGTCCAGTGGGTCACCAATGCGTAGTTTATGCATGCGGCTGATTAATTTTTTATGAAACCTTTCTGCCACGGCTTCTTGTACCAGCAGGCGCGAGCCGGCACAACAAACTTGGCCTTGGTTGAACCAAATCGCATCGACCACACCTTCTACAGCGGCATCCAAATCGGCATCAGCACACACGATAAAGGCCGATTTACCACCGAGCTCCAGCGACAGTTTTTTGCCACTACCTGCAGTGGCCTGTCTGATCCAACGACCCACAGCAGTGGAACCGGTGAACGCAATTTTCTTGATGTCTGGGTGTTCTACAATGTGTTGTCCAGTGCTGCCATCTCCTGTCACCACGTTGAGCACCCCTTTGGGTAAACCGGCTTGTTGACAGATTTCTGCGAACAACAATGCGGTTAAAGAGGTGAACTCAGCCGGTTTGATCACGATGGTGTTACCTGTTGCTAAGGCTGGGGCTATTTTCCATGCCAACATCAGCAGTGGAAAATTCCAAGGGATGATTTGACCCACCACACCAATGGCTTCATGGTCAGGGAATTCTGTGTCTAACAATTGTGCCCATCCAGCATGGTGGTAAAAATGACGGATGGCCAATGGCACATCAATGTCACGACTTTCGCGAATCGGTTTGCCATTGTCTAAGGTTTCTAACACAGCGAACAATCTAGAATTTTTTTGAATCAAGCGAGCGATGGCATACAAATATTCACTCCGAGCATGGCCCGATAAAGCCTGCCAGCCTGGCAGTGCTTTTTCAGCGGCCTTGACCGCTTGATTAACTGTGTTTTTATCGGCCTGGGAGACCTGAGCCAGCCGTTCACCACTGGCGGGGTTGTTGCTGGCAAAATGGTTTTTACCACTATGCCAATCGCCGTTGATGAAATGGCTCATTTTGTTTTTATGCTGAGCCAACCATTCAAGGGCCAAGTCAGGTGATTCTGGTGCGTTGCCGTAATCCATTGTCTGTAAGATGTCTTTAATGTTCATGATTAATATAATTTGTCCCTTTATCCGATGGCATGTCTGTGTGCAGCCGAATAATGGCCGGTGATGTGATGTTCCAATTGACGTTCGATGTCGCCCAATAAACTGGAGGCGCCAAATCGGAATAAATCCGGTTGTAACCAATCATCTCCTAATTCTTCTTTCATCATTGAAAGGTAAACCAAAGCGTCTTTGGCTTTGCTGATGCCGCCAGCTGGTTTGTAACCCACTTTATAGCCAGTGCGTTCTTGGTATTCACGAATTTGTCTGATCATGGTCAATGACACCGGCAAGGTGGCGTTGACTGATTCCTTACCGGTGGAGGTTTTGATGAAATCAGCGCCCGCCATCATACAGACCATCGATGCCTTGGCGACATTCCTTAAAGTGGATATTTCACCGGTGGAAAGGATGGTTTTCATGTGTGCCTGACCACAAGCTTCGCGGTAGGCTTTGACCTCGTCGTACAAGGCTGACCAGTTCTCGGAAAACACGTGTTTACGCGTGATGACGATGTCAATTTCATCAGCGCCGGCTTTGACCGACTCTTTGATTTCCTCGATTTTTAAATGCAAAGGTGTCAAGCCAGCTGGGAAACCGGTTGAAACAGCGGCCAAGTGAATGTCAGTGCCTTTCAATGCATTCGCGGCAGTGGTTAACATGTCATGATAAACACAAATGGCGCCCGTAGTCAGGTGTAAATCTTCGATGCCCAAAGCCGTCACCAAATCATGCCGAATGGGCTTTTTAGCCTTGGCACATAATCGCTTGACTCGCAGTTCGGTGTCATCACCTGCCAAAGTGGTCAGGTCGATCAATGTAATGGCTTTAAGTAACCACGCCGCTTGGTGTTGTTTTTTCACACTGCGTCGCGCTCCTAAAGATTGTGCGCGCCTTTCAATGGCGCTTTTATTGACTTGAATGGACTCAATCCAATCCAAGTTCAGGTCCATGCCTGGGTTTCTTTCAATAGTCATGCCGGTTATTTTACATCAAATTTTATAGACTTAATATTCAATGCATTCAGATACCATGATTTCGACTGCTTGGTGCTGTCTTTTGGGTGGTCGGTTTGAACCCGTTAATTCAATGTAACAAGCAGGTCATTCTGATTTAGCGAATGTTATGATTCAATCATGCTATTTTACAAAAGATGCGAGCAATCGTATGATGGAAACAGAAGGGCATAAGAGATTGGCTTGTCAAAATCAAATCTAAGACAGCTCAGGTAAAATCGCCTGGTGTTGCAAGTTGATTCAATTCCATAACCTGATGACCCTGAGGTATAAAATAAACGAACTGACTGAGATTTTAGTTAAGGAGCATGATAATGAGTAACAATGAAACACCGAAAACCGGAAAATGTCCGGTGATGCATGGGGCAAACACCAATCCAAGCACTTCTAAAGATTGGTGGCCAAATACCCTGAATTTGGATATCTTGAGTCAACACGACAGCAAGACCAATCCATTGGGTGATGACTTTGACTATCGAACGGAAGTCAAAAAGCTTGATGTGGCGGCACTGAAACAAGATTTACATGCATTGATGACCGACAGTCAAGATTGGTGGCCCGCCGACTGGGGTCATTATGGTGGATTAATGATTCGCTTGACTTGGCATGCGGCCGGCTCTTATCGTGTGGCAGACGGTCGTGGTGGTGCAGCAACCGGTAACCAACGATTTGCGCCGTTGAATTCTTGGCCTGATAATGCCAATTTGGACAAGGCTCGACGTTTACTTTGGCCAATTAAAAAGAAGTACGGCAATCAACTGAGTTGGGCCGATTTATTGGCTTATGCAGGAACCATAGCCTATGAGTCTATGGGCCTGAAAACCTACGGATTTGCCTTTGGTCGTGAAGACATTTGGCACCCTGAAAAAGACATTTATTGGGGTTCGGAACAAGAATGGTTGGCCACCAGTGATCAACCCAACAGTCGGTATTCAGGTGAACGTGATTTGGAAAACCCATTGGCTTCAGTGATGATGGGTCTGATATACGTTAATCCAGAAGGGGTTGATGGAAAACCTGATCCGTTAAAAACAGCCCATGATGTCAGGGTCACTTTTGCTCGCATGGCGATGAACGATGAAGAAACTGTGGCATTGACGGCCGGTGGTCATACTGTCGGTAAGTGTCATGGTAACGGCGATGCCAGCTTATTGGGTGCTGAGCCTGAAAGTGCTGACATCAGTGAACAAGGCTTGGGCTGGAACAACCACAGCAAGCGTGGTATTGGTCGAGACTCGGTGACCAGTGGACTGGAAGGAGCTTGGACATCTAACCCCACACAATGGGACAACGGCTATTTTGACATGTTGTTGAAGCATGAATGGACATTGAATAAAAGCCCAGCAGGGGCTTGGCAGTGGGAACCAGTAGATCTCGACGAAGCCGATAAACCGGTTGATGCAGAAGACGCCTCTTTAAAAGCCAATGTGCTCATGACTGATGCAGACATGGCCATGAAAATGGATCCTGAGTACCGCAAAATATCAGAAAAATTTCACCAAAATCCAGCTTATTTTTCTGAAGTGTTTGCCAGAGCTTGGTTCAAATTAACGCATCGAGACATGGGGCCAAAATCTCGTTACATTGGCCCAGATGTACCCGACGAAGATTTACTTTGGCAAGATCCAGTGCCTCAAGGCCATGTCAGTTATGACGTGAAAGCAGTTAAAAGCCAAATACAAAAAAGTGGTTTAAACACCGGTGATTTGGTTGCAACCGCATGGGACAGTGCCAGGACCTTTAGAAATTCTGATTTAAGGGGTGGTGCCAATGGTGCACGCATTCGCTTGGCGCCACAAAAAGATTGGCCAGGCAATGAACCTGCCAGGCTGCAAAAAGTGCTGTCGGTGCTGGAAAAAATAGCTGAGACATCAGGCGCCAGTATTGCTGATGTGATTGTGTTGGCAGGTAATGTGGGTGTTGAGCAAGCCATCCAAGCAGCTGGCATTGATGTCTCTGTACCATTCATACCAGGCCGTGGTGATGCCACAGATGAAATGACTGATGTGGATTCTTTTGAGCCACTGGAAGTGGTGCATGATGGTTTTCGCAACTGGGTGAAGAAAGACTATTCAGTTGAGCCTGAAGAATTGTTGTTGGATCGTGCCCAACTTTTGGGTCTGACTGCGCCAGAAATGACCGCCCTGGTTGGCGGCATGCGAGTGCTTGGTACCAATCATGGCGCCACTGAACACGGGGTTTTTACCAATCGAATTGGCACCCTGAGTAATGATTTTTTTGTCAATTTAACTGACATGCAAAATACTTGGCAGCCAACTGGTAATAACATTTATGAGCTGCGAGATCGACAATCAAAGCAAACCAAGTGGACAGCCACTCGGGTTGATTTGGTGTTTGGTTCCAATTCCATTCTTCGCAGTTATGCTGAGTTTTATGCCCAAGATGACAACCAACAAAGGTTTGTCAAAGATTTTGTGGCTGCTTGGACCAAAGTGATGAATGCCGATCGATTTGATGTGAACAGTTAACCGTTCAAGGGTATTGCATTCCCAAAGAAGAGATTCCAGTGTCATTGTTATTATGCCACTGGAATTTTTAATATGGGATGTTTGTCAGTGAGGGTTATGCAATGGACCCATTTTTATGGTTCGACTACAATGGTACCAAATTGGTTTTTGCCATTGTTTTTAGCTAAATAAAGTCCTTGGTCCGCTTGTTTCATTAGTTCGTTTGAATCAATGTTTTTCCATGTGTTGTCAGACATTAAACCAATACCAATACTGACAGTTATGTTGTCCTTGATCGCCTCTGAAATGTTTTTGGTGTCTATTTCCGAAACGATTTTCAGTATTTTGTTGGCTATTTTTTTGGCGCCATCTAGTGAGGTATGAGGCAATATGACGGCAAATTCTTCACCACCTATGCGAGCTGCATAATCACCTTTCCTGATAGATGCCTCCAGCATATGAGCCACATTGATCAATACCAAGTCACCGATGTCATGTCCATAATTGTCATTGAAAAACTTGAAATCATCAATGTCCAAAATCAGTAAGGACAATGGGCTGTTGCTTCTGGTGCTGATATCCAATTCAATGTTCAAGCTTTTATGAAATGAACGTCGATTGGCCATGCCCGTTAAAGGGTCGGCATTGGCTTCTTTGTGTAGTTGCGTATTGGTTTCTCTTAATTCAGTAAATGCCTCAGAAATTTCAAGCTGTTTTTGTTCCAATTGTTTTTCCAGGTGTTCATTCATTTGTATCAATGCAGACGATTTTCTTTTACTGGAAAAAACCCCATAAACCACGTTGAAAAATCCATAAACTGCTTTCAACCAACCACGAGCCCAACGCGGGGTCAGGACTTCAAATTCATACAATATGGTGCTTTCACTCCACCCTTTGAGTGGTGAAAAGGCTTGGATCAAAAATTGATAATGGCCAAGTGGCAATGAATTGAATTGGACAAAATTTAATTTAGTGAAACTCCAATCATCATCAAAACCAATTAATTTGTAACGGTACTTGAGGTTGTTTTCATTGGAATACCAAGCACTGAAAAATTTAATTTTAAGGGTCCAGTTTCCCGGTTTAACTTTATCCAGCTCTTTAGATCTTTTTACAGTTGCTTTGTCCCAAATCACTTCATCTAAATAAGTATTGAGTTTGTTGGTGATGTCGTCTAGTTTAAGTTTATCGACAATGACCAAGCCTGAGTTTAGTCCACAGTACAGGTATCTGTTATTGACCATTAACAAGCTTTTACTGGTGGTGAATTCCCAGTTGGCCTGTGATAAAAATGCGGTGATGTTTCTGATTTCATGTTTGCCCTTGGTATCGTATTGGCTCAGGCCGTTGATGCCACCGACCCAAATGGTGTCTTCATCCCATACCACGGACCAGCCTGAAATCATGGTTTCGGTTTCAATCAGTAGATGAGATTCATGATTTTGGTGATGGATTGAAATCAGGTTGTCATGCAATATGGCACAACTGTTTTCAGCATTAAAATTAATACAGTAAACGCTGGCATTTTCTTTTAAGTACCGCAGTTTCTGTTTGATGAATTCGTGATTCGATTCAATAAATAAACCATTGCCAATGGTCCCAATCCATAATACTTCATCGGCATCGCAGGTGATGCTGTAAACATAGCCCAGATCAAACTGTTTCACAATGTGTAAATGACCCTCGCTATTCAATCGGGTCTCAGTTAATCCATACCTGCTACCAATCCACAGTTGATTCTGACGTTTGAAAAGTACCCTGGCTTGTTTAGATAAATACTTGTCACTGGCAAACAATTGTTGCCATTGTCCGGCTTTATTGGCATAGACCCCGATATCAGTGGCTATAAATTGTAAATGGTCATCAATTTGAATTTGGTCCCAAATAATGGTTTCAGCTGGTTTGGGCGAATCCTTAAAATAATGAAAATTATCTGTTTTCACTATTTTGTTTACGCTTCTACCGCCTATTTGGATTTGGTTTTCATCCACTTTATTGATGCAAAATACTGTGCAGTTTCGATCAAAAATAGGTTGATAAATCAAATCTTTCAAAGCACTGATTTTAATCGCGCCATACTGGGCAGTAGAGCACCAAATGTTGTTGAATGAATCGATAACAAAATCATTAATCAGGCAATCATGGTTAATCACTGCAGGATCGCCCCATTGATTGTCAAGGAGTTTGTACATGGCCAATTGATCATTGATACCTAACCAAAGATCATTTTTATTACGTAATGCAGCACTGACATTACTGAATGGGTTTGTTCTGATGATTTTATTGTTGTTGATTTCAAAAATATTATCTTTGGCTACCAAGCAAAGGTTGTTTTCTGAGTCTTGACTGATGTGTTTCAATGATTTTATTTGGTTTGAGATTTCAGACAAAGTAGGTTTAAATTCAGTGTCGTAAATTTTCATACCTACCGTTCGCCCATAACTCCAAATCAAACCAGAATGATCAACGAACACCAGGTCATGGTTGCCATTGAATAATTTTGTAATGGAGTGGTTTTGGAATTGGAACAAGCCCTCTGAACTGCCAAAAATCAGACCAAGTTGAGGGTGTAGGGCCAAATCATTAACCAGGCCAAATTCCCATTTTTCGATGATCTGCTGGCTGTTGCCTTTTATAACTAAATCAATGCCACAGTCTGTAGCAATCAGAAGCTGTCCGTTGGGACCTGGGATGACCTTTCTCAATCCATGTGACGATAGCTTAAGGCGTTTGGTGTGGTTTTCCAGTTCATTGCCGTTGTATCGGCTGAGGCCATTGGGTCCTGAAAGCCAAATTAAACCGTTGCTGTCTTGGCAAATGTTGTGCACCTGGCCACTGTCCAAGCCATTGTTCTTATTGAACCACTTCAGAGGAATGTGTTGTTTATGGTAGGTGTAATTTTTCAAAGCTGAATGGCTGGTTTAAATTTATATAGCATAAATGATATGTTTTTTGGTTCCCAGTGCAAGTGATTTAAGTGCTTTATTTTAAACATATTTTACTAAATCATCACTTTCAATTAATTTTGTTGCTGTTATGTCCAGAGACTCAGTTTCAACTTGCTGTTATTATTTTAAAATCTAAGTACAAATGTACAACATTTTTATCACAAACCTGTAACAACGGCTACAGATTTTATCTGAAGATTCAATTCAAAAACCAAGACTGCTTACCGGGTCAGTTGCTTTATGATTGTCTGATGTTGGGGGTATAAACCAATCAACTCATCTTGATCAGCCAATTCAAAATCAGCAAATTCAAACCCAGGTGCAACCGTGCAACCAACCAATGCATAACCATTGGGTTCAGCAACACTGGCAGCGAACCAATCGCCCGCTGTGACCAGCTGTTGCAATGATTGGCCATGTATTGGGTTGTTACCCAGTGGCAAGACTTCATACTGCCCGTTGGTTTTGAGGACGTGAATATTCAAACCTGAGCCTTGATAGAAATGCCACAATTCGTCTTGTTTGATGCGGTGAAATGCAGAGAATTCAGGTGCTTCCAACAAGTAATAGATGGCGGTAGAAAAACTGTGTGCTTGATCAAACCTGGGTGGAAGCTTGACAGCTGGCAAGGATTCTTTACAACGGTAAGTTTCTCTGAAAAAACCACCTTCTGGGTGAGCCTGTAGGTCTAAATGATCAACCCACTCCTGGGGTTTCATGGGGTTTTGTTTGGTTGCTGTTTAAAAGCTTCGAATCCCGCGGTGATGAAGGGCACCAAGCGTTCATGCACCGCATCTAAATTACTTGATTGGCACAGACCGTCTGACAAATTACTGATGCGCTCAGTGCCTGAAAAAGTCAAGGTCAATGCGCCTGAAAGAAAATGATAACACCAGAACAAATCCTCCTTTTCGGCAGCAGGCATGGTGGCATGGATGGCATCCAAAAACTTTTTAGCCAACGGGTCAAAATATTGGGTCATGATGACACCACCAAGTTCAGGATGGTTGTTGATTTGTGCGATGATGGCAAAATAGCTTTTCCAGCCAGTACCACCTTTGTTTGACCGGTTCAATAATGCATGAGTAAATGCATCAATGATTTCATGCAGGGGTGCTGGATTGGGTTGGGCTCGCCGAATGCAATCATCCAACATTTGGATGCGCTCACGATTCAATATTTCTGCTCGGCGTAACATCACCGCATCAAAAATATCATTCTTCTTGCCAAAATGGTAACTGGCCAATGCTGGATCAACATCCGCTTCTGCAGTGATTTGGCGAATTGAAACGCCATAAAATCCACGAACGGCAAATAATTTTTCAGCGGCATCAAGGATTAAATCTTTGGTGTTTTTTTTATTGGTCATGTTTCATTTAATGTTTATTGATAGTCATTCTACAGGCATTTTAACATGCTCAATTCAACACATGATGAAATTAATTTAAACAAGTGTTGAATTAATTTAAATAAATGATGTAACATCTTAGCCGGACAATTAAATTTTGGGGACGAAATGATGTACAAGAACAAAATAACTGCTGCCATTCATCAGACTTTGATGGTTTCAGCATTCAGTATGGCAATGGTTCCAGTCGCTTGGTCACAAGCGGCGGACGATGAAGAGTCCGTGGCTCTGGATGATGTGAAAGTAACTGCCAGAAGGGTGGAAGAATCCATACAAGACATTCCTGTGGCCGTGACTTCATTCAGTCGGGAAGAATTAGAAGATGCGCAGGCTGAAAATTTAGATTCATTGAAAGGTGCAGTACCGAATATGAACCTGGTACAGGGCCGTGGATCGGCCACCAGTGCCAATATCTACATTCGAGGTATTGGCCAACCCGATGCCCTACAAACATTTGACCCAGGCGTGGGAGTTTATGTAGATGGTGTATACCTGTCACGGATTCAAGGCGCATTGATGAGTTTGCATGATGTTGAACGGATCGAAGTGCTGCGTGGCCCTCAAGGCACCCTGTATGGTAAGAACACCATTGGTGGTGCAGTCAATGTGGTGACTCGAAGACCTGATGGCGAAAGTGCTGGTGAACTTCAGCTACTGGGTGGTAATTACGGTAAATTGTCGACCAGCATGTACTACAAAGGCGCTTTAAGTGATCGTACCAGCGCCAGTATTTCTGCATTGTATCGTTTGGACAATGGCTTTGTTGAAGACCAATTCAATGGTCAACATTACAACGACCGAGACAACACTTCACTGCGATTTTTATTGAATTCACAGGTCAATGATCGCCTGTCATTGGATTTTTCGATTGATTATACTGATCAAGAAAATGCGTTGTCTTTGGGTCGGTCTGAATCGGCTTTGATTGCATTGGATTTTGCTGATTTAACCACACCTGTGATATTGAGTTTGCCCCCAAGCGGTGAATATGATTTCCGCGGCCGCACATCATTCAATAACGATGAAAATCAAGAGTTGCGTCACACCGGTGCAAGCATAACGGTCAACTATGACATCAATGACCGATGGAACTTCAAATCCATTACCGCAAAACGCGATTTACAATCAGATTCATTCATTGATATCGATGCCACAGAATTTGAATTGGGTGATGTCTTTGTAGGGGTTGATCAAGATCAATTCAGTCAAGAGTTTCAATTTCTTTTCGACAATGCCAATGGATTTAACGCCGTGTTGGGTGCTTACTATCTTCAAGAAAATGTGCCATCACATCAAGAAGCTTATGCCAATGATTTTCTGCTGTTTGGTGGCGTGCCTTTAGATTTTCTGCGGACTATTGATGATGACTTAGAAACCACAAGTTATGCCTTGTTTGCCCAAGGTAACTGGACTTTAACTGATCGCTGGGGTTTAACAGCTGGTATTCGTTACAGCAAAGACGATAAAGACTATGCCCGAACCACCTCCACTTTTTCAACGGCTGGTCCATTCTTAGATGGCACCTTTGCTTTTCAAGACTCGGACAGTTGGGACAGTGTGACACCCATGCTGTCAGTTGATTACCAAGTCAGTGACAACAGCATGATGTATGCCAGTGTATCCAAAGGATTTAAATCAGGCGGATTCAATGGTCGTGCCAATGGTGCTGCAGATGTCAGTTCATTTAAGCCAGAGACGGTATGGACTTATGAAGTGGGTGGTAAGTCGCAATTTCTAGATAATCGCCTGCGCGTTAATTATGCGATGTTCACATCAAACTATGAAGACTTTCAAGCTCGAGTGGCAGAAGACATTTCCAGTTTCCCAGTCATCAATGCAGCGGAGCTTGATATATCTGGAGCTGAACTTGAAGTCACTTGGTTATTAAGTGCGTCTACATCAGTATACAGTTCAGTGGGGTATTTAAACTCAGATTACAAAAAATTCTTTGATTTCAGGCAACCCGATTTAGACCGTTCAGATGACACACCTCCCTTTTCACCAGATTGGACATTCCGCATAGGAATGAATCATGCGATGTATTTAAATGGTGGCGCGGTGTTGCGATTTGGGGTTAATGGTAATTACACCGATGACATGTATTTGTCGGTGGATAACCAGGCTGCGCTGACTCAAGACGACTATTGGTTATTCAATGCTTATGCCACCTATGATTTTGCCAACCCAGCTTGGTCTGTCAGTGTTGGAGGTAAAAATTTAGGTGATGAAGTGTACAAAGTGGATGCCCAAGAATTCTCCAGTGTCGGAAACATCCAGACGGCTTATTATGGTGATCCAAGAACCTGGTATGCGGCTTTGAACTATCGATTTTAATTGTTCTCCTCGAAATGGCTTTTGCATGATACTGCAATTAGATAGTGGTGCTTTGTGAAAGCCGTTCAATTAAAATAAGTTGATGTCACACCACAATAAATGGGTTGTGGTGTGCTTCTTTTTACAGAGCTAGTTTATGCAAAATGTATTGAAATTGATTCCGGTTGCTTGTTGTATGCTGTTGCTCTCATGTGGCAATCGCACAGCACATAAGGCATTGCAAAACACACCGCCAGAGGTGCTTAAAAAAATCTATTACGATGGGGTTGAAGACGATTTACTAACGGCAGGACTGGGCCTTGCTGGTTTGCGCTCAACAGCGCCGGAAATTCCGCAACAGCCAAGTGCTGCCAGTTTGCGTCAAGCCAGTTATTACCATCAGTTTAAGGCTTTGAATGACCTCAGCACAACAGGCGGTTTCGGTACCTTGTATGGCTTTGATGAAAATCAAAATCCCATCGCTGGCCATGAATATTGGGGCCAAAGAAGTGTTGCAGAAGGGGTCTTCCATACCGTGGTTTTTCAACTACCCGACACATTCAATGCTGACCAAGCTTGTTTAGTGGTTGCGCCTTCCAGTGGTTCAAGGAATGTACTCGGTGCAGTTGGTACCAGTGGGTCATGGGCGCTGACCCAAGGCTGTGCTGTGGTCTATACTGACAAAGGAACAGGAACGCAGGTGGCATTGGATAACAACCGAACTTATCAAATTGACGGTTTGATTGATGAAAATCGAGACACCGCCACTGATAAGCTGTTAGAAAACACTCAATTAGCAACCGCCAGTAAACTGCATGTGGTGCAAAAACACCCTTATTCACAGCTTCATCCAGAGCAGCATTGGGGGACTTTTGTGCTTGATGCCGCGCAATTTGGCCTGGACTTGTTACAACAAGAAAAAGGCCTGACAAGAAACGAAATAAAAGTCATCGCTGCCAGTGTATCCAATGGTGGTGCTGCGGTATTGCGAGCAGCAGAAAGTGATGTATTGGGATTGATTGATGCGGTGGTGGCCGCCGAGCCACAAATAAATTTGCAGCATCAATATGATTTGAAAAATCGCAGGGGAATCAACAGCATAACAACCAAACCATTGATTGAATTGTCGATGAATATGAGTCTGTTTGAACCCTGTGCGGCATTGTCTGAATCGTTGAATGGATCGCCATTTAAGCACAACACTGTATTGATTCAAGAGTTACAAAAATCTCGTTGTGCTGCGCTTAATCAGTTGGGTTATTTGGCAGCAACAGATTTAGCAGCTCAAATTGATGAAGCATTGAAAAAGATTGAACAGCTCAAAATCGAACAAGCCGCCATGCAATTAAGTCAAGTGAATACCTTGGCCAATATGTGGGCAGCAATCAATCACACATACAGCAACAGTTATTTACAAACAACGGCGCTAGATAATTTGTGTCAATCAGCCATGAGTGCATTCACGACACAAGGCGTGCCTCGGGTATTGTCAGCAGCTGAAATCACTGGCATGTTTGCCCTGTCCAACGGCATTGCGCCCAGTAATGGAGTGGAGTTGGCACACAGCAACCAACACAATGAAGTTCAGTCACGGATGATATTGGCCACTGGCTTTGGCCTTGAATCTCAATCTTGTTTTTATCAACTATTGGATGATGCCAACATGCAAGCGGCGATAGAATCGATCAAAGCCCAGCCAGAAAAAAATCAAGTGCCAACCATTGTCTTACACGGCCAAGCCGACGGCACGGTCGCGATAAACCACGCCAGTCGGGCTTATTATCATCGCAATCAAAGCAGTCATGATGCCAACCAAAGCATGCGATATTATGAGATTGAAAATGCGCAACATTTCGATGCGTTTTTGGCCTATCCAGGTTTTAATCAGCAGTTTGTGCCAATGCACCCATATTTTGAACAAGCCCTGGAGTTGATGCATGCGCATTTGTTTTCAGCCTATGCATTGCCTGAGAGTCAATTGATTAAGACTGAACCCAGGGGCGTGATTGAAGGACAAGTGCCTGCCCTGAGCCAATCAAACATTCCTCGCATTAAACGGCAAGCAATGGATCGAATCACAGTGAAGCAACAACAATTGGAGATTGAATGAAACCCATGCGAGTATTCATCACAGGGGCCAGCAGCGGTATCGGTAAAGGCATTGCGCAACATTTGGCACCGGACCATGAGGTCATCATTTCAGACTGTTCAGCAGCAGCCATCAAGCAAGCACAGCAAGATTTGAAACGGCAAGGATGTCATGTGGAAGCGCAGGTTTTCGATGTGTGTGACGCCACTGATTTGGCTCAACTTAGAAAAATGGCAGATGAAAATAGGATTGATGTGTTGATTAACAATGCTGGCATTCAATATGTTAAGCCACTGGAAGAATTCCCGCCTGAAAAGTGGCAACAACTCATCAATGTGATGTTGGTTGGTCCTGCCATGACCACCCGAGCGGTTTTGCCGGCCATGAAAGCCAATAATTTTGGTCGGATCATCAATATTGGTTCAGTTCACTCCTTGGTGGCATCGGCCTACAAAAGTGCTTATGTGGCTGCCAAGCATGGTTTACTGGGTTTGGCTAAAACCGTGGCACTTGAAGTGGCTGCGGCCAATATCACCATCAACACCCTGTGCCCTGGTTATGTAGATACGGACATGGTGCGTGACCAAATTAAGCAACAAGCCGAGGCCCACCAAATTCCTGAATCAACCGTAATCAATGACATCATGTTAAAGAGCATGCCGAAAAAAGAATTCATTGAAATCAGTGAGTTGGCTGGCACTGTGGCTTTTTTAATGGGCCCTTATGCGAAAAACATCACGGCTCAAGCCATTACTTTAGATGGTGGATGGACGGCCCGCTAAATAACCTTGAGAGGTTGTTTTGATTATATGAGCTAGCAGTTGAATCAACTGAGCTGTTCAAGACTCCACCTTGGATAGGCTTTGATCAATGCATTTTGTGCGGTGACTTTGTGGGTGAACCGCATGGCTCCAGCGAAGGCAATCATGGCGCCGTTGTCTGAACAGTATTTCATAGATGGAAAATAAGATTTGAAGCGATGTTTTTGACCCATGACAGCCAAAGTTTCACGCAAAGCAATGTTGGCGCTGACACCACCAGAAATAACCAATTCTTGGTGACCTGTTTGTTTGATGGCTCGCAAACATTTTTTGGTCAGGGTATCAACCACAGCCAGTTGAAAACAAGCGGCAATGTCGGCTTTCAGCTGTTGTGTTTCGGCTTCGTTTTTACAATCATCTTGTGCTTTTTCCCATGCCACACGGGTGTGGGTTTTTAAGCCAGAAAAGCTGAAATCCAATCCAGGGCGATTCATCATTGGTCGTGGAAACTTAAAGCGAGTGGCATCACCTTGTGCCGCCAATTCGGCGATGTAACGTCCACCAGGATAGGGCAAGCCCAATAATTTAGCCGTTTTATCAAAGGCTTCACCAGCGGCATCATCCAAGGTGTCTCCCAGAATTTTATAATCGCCTAAACTTTGTACATCGACTAATAAGGTGTGTCCGCCTGAAACCAACAAACACAAGAAAGGAAATTCAGGTTTGTCAGTCTCCAACAATGGCGCCAATAAATGGCCTTCCATGTGATGAACCTCGATGGCTGGTAAATCCAAGGCCCAGGCCAATGATTTACCAACACATGCACCGACCAATAATGCACCCACCAAGCCAGGACCAGCGGTATAAGCGACGGCATCCAAATCTTTGAGTTGTAGATTGGCTTCTTGACAGGCTTGTTGAATCAATGGCACTATTTTTCTGACATGATCGCGTGATGCGAGTTCTGGCACCACGCCACCATATTGTGCATGAAGTTCGATTTGACTGTACAACTGGTCGGCAATCAAGCCATGTTCAGTGTCATAAATGGCAATCCCCGTCTCATCACAGGAAGATTCAATTCCAAGGATTTTCATTGTTCATTCCAATGCATAACCACCTCATCCAAATCAGGTCGTTGTCGATCCAAGGGTTCATCAGCACAGCTTCCAATATAGAGGTAGCCTGCAACAAACTCTTTTTCACCCAGACCCATGGCTTGTTGCGCATTTTTATCCAAACATGACCAACCAGTCACCCATTGGCTGGCATAGCCCAAAGAGCCAGCAGCGATGTTGATGTTTTGACACACCGCTCCGGCGGACAGTATTTGTTCAACTTCAGGGGTTTTGTGTTCAATCGGTGAAGCCACCACCACAATCACCAGCGGGGCTCGCATGAAACAATCTTTTTCGATTTCCACTTGAATGCCCATGACGGCTTCTTTTTGCGCTTTGACTTCAGCCAACTTTTCACCAAAGGCACGCCGTGCATCGCCTTGTAACACCAGCAGGCGCCAAGGTTCTAATTTGCGGTGATCAGGCACGCGGGTCGCTATGGTCAAAATGGTTTCTAGTTCCTGTGCATTGGGACCAGGTTCCACCATGTTTTTGATTAACACTGAACGGCGGTTGAGCATGAATTGTGTGACTGATTTGTTTTGTGGGTTCATCTGATTACTTCTTATTTAAAGTTTTTATCTGGCTTATTATAAAGGATAGTTGCAGTCCACTAAACCATCTCACAAAAAGATTATGTATGAGAATTAATTTAGCTGGGTTAAACTGCAATTGATGAATAACTATCATTTCAAATGTGCTTGTGAGCAGACTGCATTTAATGTGCTTGGTCAGCCGCAATTCAGGATGTTGTGCCACTGTACCATTTGTCAAAAATTCAACGCGGCGCCACGTGCTGATATTTTGGTGTATAAAATGTCTCAAGTAACCATGCCAGCTGATGGTGTGGTTAGCTTCAGTACCTTCAAACGACCGCCGAATGTACAACGGGGAAAATGTGTTCAATGTGGCCAAGCCGCCATCGAAGTATTTAATATGCCGTTGATGCCTAAATTGGTGCTGGTGCCAGTTGGTATGGTGGACAGATCAGCTGAAATACCAGAACCCAAGGCGCACATGTTTTATGACAAGCGTCTGGCCGACGCCCAAGATGATATACCCAAACACCAAGGATTTATCCCGAGTCAATGGGCGTTTTTTAAATACTTGTGGTTTCCCAAGCGCAGTTAGCAGCTCGATCTAATTCAAGCTTAGCTTCCGATTTTGTCCAGCTTCAGAATCAATAAATATTATCATGATGGTTTTTTAAGTGAATCAAACCATGCAAAATACTTCATTCCAAATCAAAGCATTGGATGCAGCACTGCTAGATCCTTATTTTAAAATGAATGAATCAGAACTGCAGCGTCATAACGCAAGATGGGTCACTGCAGATGCTGACCCTGGATACCCATGTAGGGTTTCATTGCAAGATGCCAAAATCGGCGAAAGGGTTTTGTTGTTCCCGTACAATCACCACGATGTGTCATCACCTTATCGGGCTGCAGGCCCTGTTTTTGTCAGAGAACTTGCCGTGACTGCAAATCCAGCCATCAACCAAATACCAGATATGTTGCGCCATCGAAACCTGTCAATGAGGGCTTATGACCGTGCTGGCATGATGATTGCTGCGGCTGTGGTGGCAGGTGAGGCTTTGGAAGCAGCCATGGTTGAGATGTTGCAACAGCCAAAGATTGAATATATTCACCTTCACAATGCCGGACCTGGCTGTTTTCATTGTGCTGTTGTGCGTGCTTGAAATAGGGGTTGAATTGCATTCAATACTCAGTTTTATCAAGCTTATTTGCCCAGGCTTTGAACACTTCAAGGGCGTCTTTTTGTGCCACTTGTTGGAAGGGTATTTTTCTTTGATTGATGGGTGTTTCGATTTCGTCGTAGATAAATTGGTCATCAAAAGCGATGTCGGCAGCATCTTGTTTGTTACAGCCATAATAAACTTTTTTCGGTCGTGCCCAATAGATGGCACCCAAGCACATGGGGCAGGGTTCGCATGAGGTGTAAATCACACAATCATCCAATTGAAAGGTGCCCAGTTTTTCACAGGCGGCTCTGATTGCGGTTACCTCTGCGTGTGCAGTCGGATCATTGGTCGAGGTGACCTTGTTCCAGCCTTCGGCAATGATTTGATTGTCTCGGACCACCACGGCCCCAAACGGGCCGCCAGCACCGCTGTCCATCCCAGCACGGGCCAGTTCAATGGCGCGTTGCATAAATTCTACGTGTCTATTTTCCATAGAGTCTATGATAAATTGTATCTAATTTATTGCAATGCTTTTATGTTTGATTTGATTCAGCTGCCAGCTTTTTAGCCACCGTTTCTGGGGAGCTGGTGTTGCGCGCCAATAAACTATAGGCCACAGGTAGAATAAACAAAGTAAACACTGTAGCAGCCACCACTCCAAACAAGATCACTGTGCCAATCACAATGCGGGTTTCCGCTCCAGCTCCAGTAGCCAATATCAATGGCAAGGAGCCGGCAATGGTGGTTAAACCGGTCATCACTATCGGTCTGAATCTGACTTTTGAGGCGGTTAAGGTGGCACGATTGAAATTGTAATTCATGTCCCGCAATTGATTGGCAAATTCGACAATCAAAATACCATTCTTGGTGGCCAGACCAATCAAAATAATCAACCCAATTTGTGAATATATGTTGATGGAACCACCCAATAACAACAGCCCCAATAAACCGCCGCCCATCGCCAACGGCACTGTCAGCATAATCACAAAGGGGTGTACATAGCTTTCAAATTGTGCGGCCAACACCAAGAACACCACAATGAGACCCAGTACAAAAACAAAAATAACGGACGAACCTGATTCCATAAAGTCTCGGCTTTGGCCTTTATAATCAGTGATGGCATGGTCAGGCAAATGTTCATCAACCATGCGATCTAAATAACTCAAGGCTTGGCCTAAACTATACCCTTCGGCTAAGTTGGCTTCTAAAGTGATGGACCTGACTCGGTTGTAACGTGCCAGGCTATCCGCCGCGCCGTATTCTTTGATGCTGATCATATTGGACAAAGGCAACAACTCGCCTGAACGTTGTGACCTGACATAAATATTTTCAATGTCACTGAAGGATTTTTGTTGGCTGCGTTCGCCTTCTAAAATGACATCGTACTCTTCGCCATTGTCTATATAGGTGGTGACGTTTCGACCTGAAAGCATGGTTTGTAAGGTCCTGCCAATTTCATTCACCCGCACACCTAAATCAGCAGCAGCATCATAATCAATGTTGAAGTCAATCTGCGGCCGGGTTTCCTTATACCCGCTGTCCAGCCCAATTAAACCAGGATTATAGGCGTTGATTTTTGCAAATAAAATATCACGCCATTCACTCAGTTCCTCGTAACTGTCTCCACCCAATACAAATTGAATTGGCTTGCCAGTCCCGCCCCCCAGACCTTGACGCATCAACGGAAATGTTCTGACACCAGGTAATGCAGACAAATCTTTACGGATTTCGTCCATCACGGTGAAAGCCGAGCGACGTTCACCCCAAGTGTCCATTTTTGCAATGATGATGCCACTGTTGAATGACTCGATGCCACCGAATGATCTTGGTGAGCGAACCAATAAACGGTCGAACTCACCACTGTCTACATATTTCATCAGGCGTGATTCAATTTCAGTCATGTACTCTTCCATGTATTGAAAAGTTGCGCCTTCAGGGCCGTCTACTCGCACAAAAAAGGCACCACGGTCTTCTTTGGGTGAAAATTCTTGAGCTATTTTGGGGTAAATAAATACTGTGCCAGCCAATAAAACCGCGAAAACCAAAAACATATAGATGGGTTTGCGCATAGATTTAACCAGGATGCTGATGTATTTTTTACGCGTGCCATTGATCACTCGATTGGTGGCTTGGAGGATGCGACCTTTGTTGGTTTTGGATTTCAATAATTTTGAAGCCAACATCGGTGATAAGGTCAATGCCACGATGGATGAGAAAGTAACAGCGGCAGCAATGGTCAATGAAAACTCAGTGAACAGACGACCAATGTCACCATCCAAAAAAGTGATGGGGACAAAGACTGCCACCAGTACCAAGGTGGTAGCAATCACTGCAAAACCCACTTGTCTTGAGCCGCGGTATGCAGCCACCAAGGGTGTTTCGCCTTTTTCTTGCATGCGCCTTACGATGTTTTCCAGTACCACAATGGCATCATCCACCACCAATCCAATGGCCAGGACCAAGGCCAGTAAAGTCAGTAAATTGATGGAAAAGCCCAACGCATTGATCACTATAAATGTTGCAATGATAGAGACAGGGACGGTAACCGCTGGAATCATCATGGCACGTAAATTACCCAAGAATAAAAAGATCACCAACACCACAAAACCAATGGCCACAAACAAGGTGAAATAGACTTCCTTGATGGCTGCTTCAATAAATATTGAGGCATCGTAACTTTGTTCAATGGTCATGCCATCGGGTAAGTCTTGGTTAAGTTTAGCCGTCAAGGCTTTGACCGATCTGGCCACATCAATGGTGTTGGCATTCGATTGTTTGATGACACCGATACCGACCATCGGAATGCCGTTACCACGAAAAATGGTGCGGTCTTCTTCCAAGCCTAATTCAACCCTGGCCACATCACCTAAACGGACCAAGTAACCGTTTTCTCCTTTGGCTAAGACCAGTTTTGCAAAATCCTCAGGTTGGTTGAAGTTACGAGTGACTCGGGCTTTGAATAATCTTTGTTCAGACTCCAAACGACCTGCCGGCAATTCAATGTTTTCGGCCCGCAAGGCCTGTTCGATGTCTGCAACACTGAGGTTCCGAGCAGCCAAAGACATGCGATCAACCCAAATGCGCATGGCGTAGCGTAAGCCACCGCCGACCCGCACACGGGCCACGCCATCAAGGGTTGAGTATTGGTCAACCAAATAACGTTGTGCAAAATCGGTGATTTCAGGGACGGACAGTTTGCTGCTGGCCAGGTTTTGCCAAATCACCACATCATTTGAACTGTCCACTTTCTGTACTTCGGGTGGTTCGGCTTCTTCGGGCAGGTTGTCTTGTATGCCTGCGATGCGATCTCGCACATCGTTGGCCGCTGAGTCAATGTCACGACTGATGGAAAATTCGATGGTTACATTGGATTCACCATCGCTGGAATTTGATTCGATGAATTCAATGCCTTCAATGCCTGAGATGCGATCTTCAACAATTTCGGTCACACGGGTTTCTACCACATTGGCAGGCGCCCCTGGGTAATTGACTTCAACAGTGACCACCGGTGGATCAATGTCTGGGTATTCACGCAGAGACAAACGATCAAACGCCACCAAACCAAAAGCAATCAATAACAATGAGATGACCGAAGCAAAAACCGGTCTTTTGACCGAAATGTCAGAAATTAACATGGTTTAAATCCCTTCTTCTGTAGCGCTTTGTGAGGTCTTTTTTTCAGCCAACAGTTCTACCAAGGTTTCCTTGTTTTTTTTATCAGCCACCACTTCTACTGGATCACCATCTTTGATTTTTAAAGTACCGTGAATCACCACTTGATCACCTGCATCTAAGCCTGAGTGGATTTCAAGCTTGCCACCGTATCGAGTACCAATGGTGACCTGGGTTTCTGCCACTGTGCTGTGCTGGTTATCATTCACTATTTTAAATACTTTTTGTTCATTGGTTGATGCTGTGATGGCTTCTTCAGGAATCAGTAAACTGGTCCTGGGTTGGGTGGCCAGCTGTATGCGCATCAAGATACCTGGTTTAAGCAATTGATTGGGGTTTTCAATAATGGCTCGAACCACCACAGAGCGTGTCACTGGATTGATGCGACTGTTGATGCTGGCAATTACGCCACTGAATTTCTGGTCAGGAAATGCCAAGGTTTGGGCCTCAATTTTTAAGCCTTTGCTGAGGTATGATAAATGCCTTTCAGGAACCGAAAAATCCATCTTCATGGTGACATCATCGTCTAATGTGGCCAGCTCAATACCGGGTTGTGCCAAAGTGCCTACACTGATGTCGAGTAAACCCAATACCCCATCAAAAGGCGCTTTGATCAGACGTTTGTCGATTTGTGATTTGATGCCTCTGATTCGCGCTTCAGCTACACTGACAATGCTGTTTTGTGCGTCCAAGGCACTTTTTGATGTCGCGTTTTGAGCTGCCAATGGTTTCAATCTTTTTACCAGTCTTCGGGCTTCACCCACCCTGGCTTGTTCTTCTTGTAACAAGGCTTGTTCGTCGGAAGTATCCATGGTGACCAGCAAATCGCCTCGCTTAACCCGTTCGCCATCACTGAAATGCACCTCAGTGACTAACTCAGTTACGGTAGATGTTATGGTCACGCTGTTGTTGGCTTTCAGGGTGCCCAGCGCTTCAACCACATCATAAAACTCTTGGTTGACTGCAGTGGCTGTTATCACGGGTGTGACGGTGTTGTCTTGTGCTTTGGCAAAGCAAGTCACTAGCCATAATGCTGTGATGACAATGAATGGGTGGGTTTTAAATTGTATGGGATTCATGGCTTAATCTAAATCAAAGGTCGTCACATTGTATTTTTACATATGTCGACAGCTTGTGAAGGAATAATTGAATGGATTTATAACATCACATTGTGCAAAAAAAATGAACAGCAAAAAAAAAAGCATTTTGCTATACTGATGTTCGATCAAAAAATAGTGGGACAATATGACGATAACGGTGGGCTTTGTAAAAGAGCGTAATGAAGGTGAGTCGCGTGTGGCCATGGTGCCAGAAACGGCAGAGAAAATTCTTAAACTGGGTTGGCAAGTTTTGTTTGAACCTGATGCGGGTGTATCAGCTGGCTTTCCCAATGAAGCCTATCCTGAAATGTGTCAAATGGCCAAAAAGCGTAACGACGTGTTGAATGCCGCTGATGTATTGGTCGGTGTTGATGCCTTGTCCGATGAAGACTTGAAAGAAATTAAAAATGATTCGGTGGTTGTTGGTATGGTTTCGCCGTACCAAAATCAACAGCGATTTGATCAAGCCGTGGCTAAAAACATCACGGTATTTTCCATGGAATTGATACCTCGAACTTCTCGGGCACAAGCAATGGATGTGTTGTCATCTCAGGCTTCTGTGGCAGGCTATAAAGCCGTGCTTTTGGCCGCCAGTGAAGCCCCCAGATTTTTCCCAATGTTAACCACCGCTGCCGGCACCATTCGCCCAGCTTCGGTTTTGGTGATTGGGGCTGGAGTGGCCGGATTGCAAGCGATGGCCACGGCCAGGCGTTTGGGTGCCAATGTCACCGGTTATGACGTCAGGCCTGAAACGGTGGAACAAATCAAATCATTGGGCGCCAAGTTTTTGGACTTGGGCGTCGAGGCAGTGGGCGAAGGTGGCTATGCCCGTGCTTTGACTGATGAAGAAAAACTCACACAGCAACAAAATTTAGCCAAACACCTGACTTCTGTAGACGTGCTGATCACAACCGCAGCGGTTCCAGGTCGGCCCGCACCACGCATCATTACCGCGGAGATGGTTGATGCGATGAAGGCTGGCAGTGTGATTGTTGATTTGGGCGCCGAAGGTGGCGGTAATTGTGAGCCGACAGAATTGGGTGTGACCAAGTTGGTGAACAACGTCAAAGTGATTGGGCCGAAAAATTTACCAGCCACAGTGCCACTGCATGCCAGCGAGATGTATTCACGCAATGTCTGGAATTTACTGAATTTGATGAACCATGAAGGTGAGTTTGTGATTAATTGGGAAGACGATATTTTAGCCGGTTGTGCAGTCACCAGAGAGGGTGCCGTGGTACATCCAGCAGTAACAGGAATTAAGGAAGGCGGAGACAAATCATGATAGACGGTTTTATTGCTTTGTATATATTCGCACTTGCAGCGATTTTGGGGTTTGAAATCATCAGAAAAGTACCGGTGGTTTTGCACACGCCATTGATGTCTGGTTCAAATTTTATTCACGGCATTGTTTTGGTCGGTGCGATGATTGCTTTGGGCCATGCCGACACCACTTTGGAAAAAGTGTTTGGTTTCATCGCAGTGTTCTTGGGCGCAGGTAATGCCGCCGGCGGGTATGTGGTGACTGAGCGGATGTTAGAAATGTTTAAGCCGCGGGTCAAAAAAGATGACAGCCAAGACAATCAAGGAGGTCAATGATGGAATTTATCAATGAATACCTCCCCTATGTGATCAAAGGCTCGTATTTTTTAGCTGCCATCTTATTTATCACCGGTCTGCGCCGCATGAGCGCGCCAGGCACCGCCAGAGGCGGCATTGTTTGGGCTGGTTTGGGTATGTTGATCGCCACCATAGCGACCTTTTTATTACCAGACATGCACAACATGGTGTTGATTTTGGCCGCCTTGGTGTCATCCACAGTGCTGGCTTGGGTCAGTGGCAAAAAAGTGGCCATGACAGACATGCCACAAATGGTGGCTCTGTACAATGGTATGGGTGGTGGTTCAGCGGCCTTTATTGGTGCCATGGCCTTGTTCAATGCAGTCGACCACATGGGTGCTTGTACGGCAGGGACCCTGGTCGATACGGCGTCATCACATGATTGTTTGTCTGGTGTCAGCATGGTGTTCGCCATTGTTGGTGTTTACATTGGTGCCATATCACTCAGCGGATCATTGGTGGCCTTTGGAAAACTACAGGGCTGGATTGATAAACGTTTTACCTTCCCTGGACAAAACATTTTCAATGGTCTGGTCGGCATAGGCACCTTGGTATTGGGCTTGTATTTAACCCAAGACCTGAATCCTCACTACATTTGGATTTTCTTTGGTTTGTCTTTGTTGCTCGGTTTGTTGATGACATTACCGATTGGTGGTGCGGATATGCCGGTGGTGATTTCTTTGTACAATGCATTCACGGGTTTGGCAGTTTCATTCGAAGGTTTTGTGTTACAAAACGAGGCGATGATCATCGCTGGTATGTTGGTCGGTGCAGCCGGTACCATGCTCACCCAACACATGGCCAAAGCGATGAATCGATCTTTGGGTTCGGTGTTATTTGGATCCATGGGAGGCTCTGGTGGTGCCGCCATTGAAGGTGAGATGAAAGAGATTCAGGCGCAAGACGCATCGATTCAAATGGCTTTCGCTGACCGTGTTATTGTGATTCCAGGTTATGGCATGGCCGTGGCTCAAGCACAACATAAGTTATGGGAAATGACACAAATATTAATGGACAAAGGGGTCGATGTGAAATTTGCCATTCATCCAGTGGCCGGTCGTATGCCGGGTCACA
Organism: Marinicella litoralis; assembly: GCF_002591915.1. Classification (GTDB taxonomy): domain Bacteria; phylum Pseudomonadota; class Gammaproteobacteria; order Xanthomonadales; family Marinicellaceae; genus Marinicella; species Marinicella litoralis. Next base: position 649,005 of record NZ_NIHB01000001.1, read on the forward strand.
TGAATGTGCTGTTGGCAGAAGCAGGGGTCCCCTACGATCTGATTGAGGACATGGAAGACATCAATTCACAGTTCAAGCAAGCTGATGTGGCCTTGGTGATTGGTGCCAATGATGTGGTCAATCCGGTGGCCAAAACCGATCCGCAAAGTCCGATATACGGCATGCCCATTCTGAATGTCGATGAAGCCAAAAATTCCATTGTGATTAAACGCGGTAAAGGCACCGGTTTCGCCGGCATCCAAAATGCCTTGTTCTTCGCCGACAACAACAAGATGCTCTATGGTGATGCGCAGGATGCGATTGCGCAGTTGATTCAGGGTTTGAAGGCGCTTTAATGGCACAGTAATAAACAGCCCAGTGAGTTCACTGGGCTGATTCGCGCTTCAGACCTTCTCTGAGAAATCAATTCAGGTGATTGATTGCCTTAAATTCCTCAGTCTGGCTTGACTCAATCCATAGCGGTTTTATTATGTAGATTACTTTGCTGGGTGCTGATCAGATGTCAGCAGTGAATCCCACAGTTGCGATTCAGCCATTGGTTAAAATAAATGGCGTGATTTTGGTTTTAACTGGTTATACCTAATAAATAACCGGAAAACCCAATGAAAAAAACTGTCTTTATACGCATCCATCCTTTCATATTATGTTGTTTGTTCCTGTCTGTGGCTGTTGATGCCAGTACATCCAATGTCACTCCCAATCAGTTTAACCACAATCAATGGTTGAACCAGTTAGGGTCAATTGAGCAGGCCAAGTTGTTGGCAGATGATGGCATGGCGACTGATTATTTTGGGGCTGCTGTAAGCCTATCTGGAAACTGGGCTGTGGTTGGTTCAATTCGTCATGATGCTGTGGCGAATGATGCTGGTGCTGCTTATGTCTATGAATTTGATGGCAGTTTTTGGGTGTTCAAACAAAAACTTACAGCTGATGATGGGGCCAGCAATGATCAATTTGGTTACGCAGTCAGTATTTCAGGTGAACAAATCATGGTCAGTGCCATTCGCGACGATGACAACAACGGTGACTCGGGTTCAGTGTATGTATTTGGTTTTGATCATAATGCCAACAATTGGGTACAAACTCAAAAACTGTTGGCTTCAGATGGCAGCAACGGTCATTGGTTCGGTTTTTCCATCAGCATACAAAACAACCGTGCCATGATTGCGGCCAACCATGAAAATCAGTTGGGCTCCAATGCGGGTGCTGTATATGAGTTTAATTATGTGGCTGACACATGGCAGGAAGGTCAAAAGTTGTTGGCCAGTGATGGTGATACACTCGATCAGTTTGGTCAATCGGTGAGTTTGTCTGGAGACCGACTGTTGGTTGGGGCTTTTTACCATGATGTCAATGCCGAACCGGTTGGTGCAGCATATGTGTTTGATTTCGATGCCTCCAGCAGCAGTTGGCTTGAAAGTCAAAAGCTGCTTTCACCGAACCCTGAATCAGACGGCTATTTTGGTTTTTCAGTCAGCTTGTCTGGGGATCGAGCATTGATTGGAGCCCATCAAGAGACGGGCGGTGCTGGCGTTACGGGTTCGGCGTATTTGTTTGATTTTGATGGCAATGATTGGAACCTGACACAACACTTGACTGGTGATGCCAATGGTTCAGGTGGACAGTTTGGTATTTCGGTTGGTTTGTTGGGTAACCGGGCCTTGGTGGGCGCCAGTCGCGAAGCCTACAATGGCTTCAATTCAGGTTCGGCCTATGTGTTTGATTTAATCGGTAACACTTGGCTCAATTCTGAGCAATTGACTGCTGCCGATAATGCATCCAGAGATGAATTTGGGGTGTCGCTGAGTGTCTTAGGAGGTCAAGTCATTATTGGTGCTCACAGGGATGGTGATCAAGGCAGTGATTCGGGTTCCGCATATGTATTTGATGTGCCTTTTCCACTGGCTTTGCAATTGACTGGCTTGGCCCCCGGTAATTCTGTGGTGTTACAAAACAATGCAGCTGACGATCTGCAGGTTGATGAAAATGGTCTGGTGGTCTTTCCAACGGCTTTGTTTGAAGGAACGGGGTATGATGTGACTGTGGCGGTGCAGCCCACTTCGCCCAACCAAAGCTGTGTCGTTAATCAAGGTGTTGGGGTGGTGAGCCAGTATGGTATCAGTGGAATCACTGTGGTTTGTGTGACCACGCCATATTTTGTTGCTGGCATGGTTGATGGTCTTTTCGATGACAACCCAATGGTGTTACACAACAATGGATCAGACCCACTAACCATCAATCAAGATGGCTCCTTCGTGTTTGCAATACCCGTGGATGACCAACAGACTTACGAGGTCACCATCAACAACCCGCCAGTCGATCCCATCCAACCCTGTGTAGTCACCCAAGGTCAAGGCGTGATACAAGGTGGTGATGTGACTGATGTCAGGATTGATTGCGCAGTTGGTGGTGATTTGATTTATCGTGGTGGATTTGAATAATCGTGTCTGTATGGCGCTTACACTACTTTCATTAAATTGTATTCCAACCTGAATACATGGAAACCATTGATGTGGTAATAATTCAATTCTGCATGGTTGTCATGACAGAGTTGGCGACAAATATGCAAACCCAAACCTGTGCCTCGGTTGTGGGTGGTGAAAAAAGGCTCGAATAAGTTTTTGGTTTTCTTGCCATCAAAGGCAGTTCCTTTGTTCTTGAAGTCAATCACTTGCCCGCGTACGATGATTTGTAATTCCTTGTTTTCACCATGTTTGATGGCATTAGAAGCTAAGTTCCAAATAACCTGCTTGAAGTGGTCAGGATCAAATTGAATGGTGGCCTCTTTGGGGGCGACGATTTGGATGTTTTTTGCTTCGACATTGACTTCTTGAATCAATTGTTGTTTGACCTCAGACAGTTGGTTGAACAACAGCAGCTCTTGTGGTTTGGCTGTTTTGCGTCTAGACATTTGTAAGATGTCTTCAATGATGTGATTGGCTCTGCGGGTTTGATTGACTATGATTTCACTGATTTGTTTGTCTTGGTCTTGTAAGTCTGGTGATTCAGTCAACAATTCAGCGGCTGTACTGATGGCGGCCAGTGGGTTTCTGATTTCATGCGCAATTGAGCTGGATAATTTGCCCAGAGAGGCCAGGTTCAATTGTTGAGCGGCCTTTTTTAAAAAACTGGAATCTTCAATGAACAAAACGCCAAAATTCTTTTCTTCACTGACGCTGGCTTTGCGCAGGTACAAATCCATGCCATTGGGTGCGTGATACACCATGCCATCCTTGTTGCTCTCGATGTATTTTAAGATGTCTTCGGGGAAGAAAATAATGTCTTCCACGCCCAATAATTTTTTAGCCGATTCATTGGCATGTAGGATCACATGGTCTTGTTGATAAATAATCACACCATTGGTTAATTTTTCAATGATGATTTGATTCATGTCCTCTAAGCCGCTGATGGTTTGTCTTTGGCTTTTGTACATTTGTAAGGTGCTGGTGTATGAAATGGATTGTCTGATACCCACCAAGGCGATGACAAAATAACCCAGGGCATGCAGCAGTTTGTTTGAATCAGAAACTTCTTCTTGGCGGCTGAAATTAACAATTTCAGGCAAGTACCACAACAAGATCGCGGCTGTTAATGGTGCCAATAAGATATAGATGGCTTTGCGATACAAGATGGCGGCTGAACCAATGGCCAACACCGGTAAAATGGCCAAGCCTTGTTGAAACCCATTGATGGCGAAAGCCAAATATATCAAAACAAACAAGTCAAGGAACAGGATGACTTTACTCAGTAAAATGGCATTGTTCTGTTTTGAAACATAGGTGATGATCATGATAAGGACGGATATCGCCGCATAAATGATCACCACATTTTCAACCATATAGTGGTAATTGGTGGAATCAAAAAATTTACTGATCAGGTCATTGTTGATCAGCATGAGAAAGAACAAGCTGATAAACAGCCTGAATAAATTCAGGTACCTGAGGTTCTTTCTCTCTAGTTGAAAAAGCAGTTCTTGGGTGTCATTCCTTATCATTGACTTGAGCGTAACTCAGCACACTGCTTTTGATTTGTTTGGTCCAATACTGTTGGCCATCTTTGCCTTTCACTTGAATATTTAATCGCCGGTCGGTGCGAGGGCCGGTAAATGACATTTTACAGTAGTTGTGTTGGTTGACCAGAGAGCCTTTGACCAATCTGGGGTTATCAAAATCGCCGCCAGATTTGCTGGAGTGCGTTCCAGCCGTAAAGGGAGAGCAGGTCATTTCATACAAAGGGTAGGCGCCAGGTCTTTCGGCTTTCAACATTTCTGTGTGGTGTTTGTCACCACTGAGAAAAATGACGCCAGTGATTTTATTGTCATCCAACCACTGAATGAATGGGTCTCTTTCATGGCGGTATTTATCCCAGCCCTCATAAGCGTGGTAATTGTTGAGCATTTGTCCGCCACCAACAATGAATTTGAAGGGGGCGTAAGATGCCAATAAACTGTTTTTCAACCAATCAAGTTGCGCTTTGCCATAAAAGATTTTATCTGGCCCATCAATGGCATTTTCGTGCGACTTGTTGTAGCGGTTGTCCATCAAGAAAAAGTCTACATCATTGTAACTGACTTTGGTGAACACGCCCTCTTGTTCTGGCATCCCATAGCTGGGGTTGGCCCAAAACTTTTTGAATATGTTCAAGGTTTTTTGTTTGAAGGGAAACTCTGAACCTGAATTGTTGGGGCCAAAGTCATGGTCATCCCAAGTGGCGTAATTGGCAAACTTATTAAAGACGGCTTGTAAATGGGGTTGTTGGCGGTCGCGCACCACTCGGTGGATTAAGTTTTGTTCGGCAGCAAAGTCGACTTCACGGTAATACCAGTTGTCGCCGATCCAAATCATCACTTCAGCATCTTCAGTGGCCATTTGGTCAAAAATTTCATGCTCACTGCCATACGGTTTACCGGGACGGTCATAAATGGTTTCATTTTCAAAGTTACATGAGCCTGCCAAAACCGAGAAATCAGGTGGATCGGTTCGCCATTGCCACAGGGTTTGGGTGGTGAAAGAATAAGTGGTCAATGGTTTTGACTTTTTGTTGTTGATTTTGAAAAAATAATTGTAACGCGTGGCGGGCTCTAAACCAGACAGCTTAAAGGTGTGGGTGTTGCCATAGTCTGTATCCACTTTGGCTGACAAAGATTGTTTGTTCTTGGGTTTGTCCGATTCCCAGTAAGTAATTGATACCTGACCATTTTCTGGAGATTGCACCCAAATATTGGCACCCCGCAATGCCACATGACCAAGTAAAGGACCCGCTGACAATTGTTTGCTTTGGCTGTCAAGGGTAAAGAGCAATATAGATAATATAATGAGTGTTTTCATGGTTTATATGTTACTGTTTTTAACGGAATCTTCACAAAAGGCTTTTACCATTGGCCTTCATGTGAGAAAATACGAAGTGGATTTTTTCAGAGAGGCTTTTAAAAAGCGCCAATTTTATCAAACGTTCGTTTTATGTGTCTGTTTGATGGTTGCGTCCATAAAGTCATTATGTTTATTTATATAGGTTTTTGCAATGAGAAATATGAAACAAGTTAAATGGATGGTTGCGGTTTTAATGATCGCAGTATTGCCATGGGGTGTTACATTGGCTCAAGAAACATCAGCGTCAATCAACGGTACTATTGTTGATTCATCGGGAAATGTTTTATCGGGTGCCACTGTAATCGTGACTCATGAACCCACTGGTCAAGTTAAGACTTTGACTACGAACGACTCAGGTCGTTATTCAGCACGCGGTTTACGCGTTGGTGGTCCTTATAAAATTGAAGTCAGAAATGACGGCTTCTCTGATGCTGAAGAAGGCAACATTTTCATCAAGTTGGGTGAAGATCGTGCCATTGATGCTGTGTTGGTTCAAGACGCCATCAACCTGGATACTGTAACCGCTGTCGGCGTTGCCGCTCAGTCAGCTACTTTTAATCCAGACAACATGGGTACAGGTACCAGCATTTCACAAGAACAAATAACCAATTTACCGACTGTTGATCGCAACATTCAAGATTACGTGCGTTTAGATTCACGTGTCAACATCAGAAGTTTTGGTGAAGGTATTTCAGTTTCTGGTGTTAATAACCGTTTCAACAACATCTCTATCGATGGTGTAGGTATTGGCGATCCATTTGGTTTAGAAGCTGGTGGTTCACCCGGTTTGTCACAACCTTTCTCATTGGATACCATTCAAGAGTTGAACGTTCAGTTGTCACCTTATGACGTGACGTTGTCAAACTTTACCGGTGCCAACATCAATGCCATCACCAAATCAGGAACCAATGAGTTCACTGGTCGTGCTGCATTGTATTATTCAGATGATGATTTGCAACGTGACGATGCAGATTTTACCCGTGAAGTTTACTCGGTATCTGCTGGTGGTCCAATCATCAAAGACAAGTTGTTCTTTTTCTTGGCATATGAAAAAGAAGAGCAAACTCGTTTGAACAACAATTCAAGTTTGACAGCAGAAGCTCAGCAAGTGGCTGATGTGGCTTCATCTGTATATGGTATTGATGTTGGTGGTTTTGATGCACCTTCTGACCTGGTGACTGAAGAAGAGTCTATTGTTTTAAAACTGGACTGGAACATCAACGAGTATCACAGGGCTTCATTCAAATATCAGAACAATGAAGACTCACAGCCTATTTTCCCAAATTATGGCGGTGGTGAAATTTCTTTGAGTTCACATTGGTATACCAATGCTTTTGAAAACAAATCTTACAACTTGAACTTATACAGTGATTGGACCACCAACTTCTCGACTGAGTTGCGCATCTCTAATTCTGAGTTTGATAAAATCCCTGATTTGAATGCTGTATTACCACACGTTGAAGTAGGCGTTGGAAATGGTAACTCTGTTTATTTTGGTACAGAAGAATTCAGACATGCCAACGAATTGAATGTTGTGACTGATAACATTTATTTAGAAGGTAATTACTTCATGGGCGATCACATCCTGACTTTTGGTGTTGATTGGCGTGAGCAGGACATCCGCAACTTATTCATCTCACAAGCTTTGGGTTACTATGAATTTGACAGCATCGATGATTTTGCCAATGGTATTCATTCAAGGTATGAATACAATCGCGGAACTAATGTGCCTAGACCAGAAGCCAATTGGTCTTGGGAAAACCTGGGTTTGTTCATCCAGGACAACTGGACAGTTAATGATCGCTTGACTGTGCAAATGGGTTTGCGTTTCGACAAGCCTGATACAGGTGACAAGCCACGTTTCAACCAAGATTTCTTTGATGCTTATGGTTTTGCCAACAACAACGTGGTCAGCAAAGGCACACTTCAACCAAGAATTGGTTTTAACTATGACATGTCAGACGACAAATACATGCAGTTGCGTGGTGGTATCGGTGTATTCACTGGTGGCACACCCAACGTGTGGTTGTCTAATTCATTCACCAACACCGGTGGTGATTTGACTTTCTACAGCTCCAATGGAGTGGATGATGATGGTGTGATTTTCAGCCTTGACCCTAACAACCAACCTATTTTGGATGGTTCATCTAGACAAAATGTTGATGTATTGGATCCAGACTTTGAAATTCCAACCGTGTTGAAGTCTAACATCGCAGTAGATGCTGAATTACCTTGGTTTGGTTTGATTGGTTCGGTTGAATTGGAATACATCAAAGCGCAAAACGCCATTGATTACCAACATTTGAACTTGGGCGACCCTACTGGCACATTGCCTGATGGACGTTTGTCTTACTATGATGATCCATTGAATTTTTCAGGTAGACGTGCCAATGCCAACTCGGATTTTAATGATGTGATTTATTTAACCAACACATCTAAAGGTGACACCAAACGTGCCACTGTGAGTATTGAGTTACCACAAACTGAGCATTGGTATGCCAAAGCATCTTACACCTACACTGATGCGACTGAAGCTTCAGCAGGAACATCGTCTCGTGCGATTTCTAACTGGAACAACACACCTGCATTCAACCCCAATCAAGCCTTGGCAGCAACTTCTGCCTATGAAATTGAGAATGCATTTGTATTCACTACGGTTTATCAAAACATGTTCTTCGGTGACAACTACACCAACATTGGTATGGTTTGGATTTCTCAAGATGGCGAACCATTCTCGTACACATATAGAAATGACATCAATGGTGATGGTATCCGTGACAATGATTTGGTTTATGTTCCATTGCCTGATGAATATGTTTTAGATGACGGCGACAACCAAGCAGAATTTGAAGCCTTTTTACAATCTTCAGGTTTGGCTCAATACCGTGGTCGTGTGGCACCAAGAAATGGTTTCAAAGCACCAAGAATCAATACAGTTGATTTAAACATGTCTCAAGAGTTGCCAGCATGGGGCCCTGTCAGAGCCACTTTGTTTTTCAATGTGAAAAACTTGGGTAACTTGATGAACAGTGATTGGGGTCAAATCCAAACAGCTGGTTTTGATGGTGATGACGTGTTCAACTTAGACAGCATCGACGAAGATGGTACTCATAACTTGAATTGGAATGGTCCAACTCGATTCAGTACCAACCGCACCGCTTCACAATGGCGTGCTCAAATTGGTATCCGTTTAGATTGGTAACCAATTGAAAAATCAGAGCCGATGATATTGGCTTGTAAAAAAGGGTGGCTATTAAGTCACCCTTTTTTTGTGGCTCGAATTAAAATAACTTCATCTTTTAAGGAATCTATATGATGAGTTTATTTGACTTGGTATCCATCTTGTTGTCATTGGCGGCATTGTTTGCGTATTTTAACCACCGCTTTATTGGCTTACCCAATGGCATCGGCATCATGTTGATTGGTTTGTTGATGTCTTTGATTTTGGTGGCGCTGAGTAAACTGGGTTGGTTCAACACCGATCAAATTGCTGCCATTGTTTCTCAAGTCGATTTTGATGAGACGGTGATGAATGGCATGTTAAGCTTTTTATTGTTCGCAGGTGCTTTGCATGTCAACATCAACCGTTTGGCTGCTGTCAAGGACACCATTGCCATATTGGCGACCATTGGTGTGGTGATCTCCTCTTTAATCATCAGTGTCGTTAGCTTTTATATATTCCAATTGTTTGGGGTGGAAGTCTCATACATTTATTGCTTGGTGTTTGGGGTGTTGATTTCACCCACAGATCCGATTGCGGTGATGGGGATATTAAAGAAAGTGGGCGCTCCCAAATCAATCGAAGTCAAAATCACTGGAGAGTCCCTGTTCAATGACGGCGTTGCCGTAGTCTTGTTCATTGCGGTGCTTGGGGTGGCGACCGGTCAGGCAGAAGCGTCTTTCTCCAGTGTCGGTTTGTTGTTTTTACAAGAAGCGGTCGGTGGGGCTTTGTTTGGGATTGCTTTGGGCTATGTTGGTTATTGGATGCTTAAGTCGATTGACAACTACCAGGTTGAAATGCTGATCACCATTGCAATGGTGACTGGTGGTTATGCCTTGGCACAACATTGGCATTTATCGGGTCCGATAGCCATTGTGATTGCGGGCTTAATGACAGGCAACCAAGGTCGACTATTGGCGATGAGCGATGTCACCAGAGAGCGTCTGGATAATTTTTGGGAATTGATTGATGAAGTTTTGAATGCGGTGTTGTTCTTGTTGATTGGGGTGGAAATCTTGTTGATTCAATTTTTACCCAGTTATATTTACAGTGCATTGTTGATCATTCCTTTGGTGATTCTGGCCAGATTCATCAGTGTGGGTTTACCTGTCAGTTTACTTAAATTTAAAAACACCTACTCGCCACATGCCATTAAAATATTGACCTGGGGTGGATTGCGCGGTGGTATTTCAGTGGCCTTGGTATTGTCTTTGCCGCTTGGACCATACAGAGAACCATTGATTGCAGCCACCTATGCAGTGGTTTTGTTCAGTATATTGGTGCAAGGGTTGACAGTTGGCAAGGTGGCAGCGATGGCTAAACAGGACAATGGATGAACTGTATTAAGGGTGTCATGCTGAGCGGACTTGAACCATGAGATAAAACTTAATCGCACAGTATTGGGGTTAAAAGCACCATGAAAAAACAAAGGCAATGAGTCGAAGGATCTCCTGACGCTGGAAGGGTGGTTCCTTTTTAATTTGCGAGCGCTGTGGGAGGTTCTTCGACTCGCCTTCGGCTCGCTCAGGATGACATTCAGTTTTTTTGGCACACGGCCTACGGCATTCCAATATCGCTTCATGAGCTTCATTTAAATCGCAATATCCCCATAATCCTTACCTCTGAATGACATGTTATATTTTAATATTTATCCTGTACCAAACCTGAGAACTAAAGTTTGTTGATTCATCCACATTAACTGTTGCAAAAACAAAATTATATAGTAGAATATGCCATCTTGATGATGCGGGGTGGAGCAGTCTGGCAGCTCGTCGGGCTCATAACCCGAAGGTCGTAGGTTCAAATCCTGCCCCCGCAACCAATTGATTGATCGTATTATCAGGCTCCAAGTGGAGCCTTTTTTGTTGCTGAAATTCATTGATTGGTGAAGCGACAAATGTCTTTGCCCATCTTATAATTTCTTAGCATCGAGTATTTTTAAAACGTATTTTCACTGTTAATGAAAGAAAAACTGCTAACTGAACTTATTGCACCTGTGATTGAAGACATGGGCTTCGTCTTTTGGGGATTGGAATACCTGCCACAAAAGAACAATGCTATATTGCGTGTATATATTGAGCATGCAGATGGCATTACTGTCAACAATTGTGCCGAGTGTAGCCGTGAAATTTCAGGGGTGTTGGAAGTTGAAGACCCCATTACTGGTGCATATGTATTAGAAGTTTCCTCACCAGGCATGGATCGTGTGTTGTTTAACAGCACGCAATTTGATCGTTATAAAGGTGAGTTTGTTCAAATCAAATTGGCACAGCCAGTAGATGGTGCTAGAAATATTAAAGGCGAAATCAAGTCAGTCGATGGTGACAAGATCATTGTGGCCAATGAAGTGACTGAATATGAATTCGAAATGGGTAATGTAATGAAAGCTCGGTTGAAACCAACATTTGGTGGAGTTAAAAAATGAGTAGAGAAATTCTATATGTAGCTGAAGCCTTGTCAAATGAGAAAGGTGTCAGTCGTGATGTGATTTTTGAGGCCATCGAATTGGCATTGGCTTCTGCCACAAAGAAAAAACACATGAAAGACATGGATGTGCGGGTTGATATTGACCGCACCACTGGAAAATATGACAGTTTCCGCAGATGGACTGTGGTCGAAGATGATGAGTTTGAATCTGAAGACAAGGAAATTTTGTTGGCAGAAGCGAAAAAAACCGATGCCGACATTGAAGTAGGTGATGTGATCGAAGAACAAATGGATTCGGTTGAGTTTGGTCGCATTGCAGCACAAACAGCCAAGCAAGTGATTTTGCAAAAGGTTCGTGAAGCCGAGCGTGAGCAAGTGGTTGAAATGTTTGAAGACCGCATTGGCGAAGTGCTTTCGGGCATAGTAAAACGTGTAGAACGAGGACATGTCTTTATTGATGTGGGCAGTGGTATTGAAGCCATTGTGCCGCGTGAATTTGGCATACCACGTGAAAAAGTAAAACGGGGCGACCGTTTGAAAGGCTTGTTGGTTGAAGTGAATCGATTGAATCGTGGACCCATTCTAACCCTTTCAAGAAAAAGCCCAGATTTCATGATTGAATTGTTTAAGGTTGAAGTGCCAGAAATCTCACAAGGATTTTTAGAGATTAAAGGCGCCGCCAGAGATCCTGGACACCGGGCAAAAATTGCCGTCTTTTCACATGACAAAAAACTAGATCCGATTGGCGCTTGTGTGGGCATGAGAGGCTCACGCGTAATGTCTGTAGCCAATGAATTGGGTGGCGAACGAATTGATATCATTTTGTGGGATGAGAATCCTGCTCAGTTTATGATCAATGCCATGTCGCCAGCTGAAATTGAGTCCATTGTTGTCGATGAAGAAAAAGGTTCTATCGATGTGGCAGTGAATGAAGCTCAGTTGTCACAGGCCATTGGTCGTGGCGGACAGAATGTTCGTTTGGCCAGTGAATTGACCCAATGGGAAATCAATGTTCTAACCACCGAGCAAGCGGAAGAGAAAAACGAAGCTGAAGCGATGGAATTTGTGCGTGAGTACGAAGAAAAATTGGATGTGGATGAAGACATGGCCATCTTATTGGTTCAAGAAGGTTTTTCATCCATTGAAGAAATTGCTTACGTTGATGAAGCTGAACTGTTGAACATTGATGGTTTTGATGAAGATTTGGTTGAAGAGTTAAGGGGACGAGCCAGGGATGCCTTGTTAACCCAAATGATTGCCAATGAAGAAAAATTAGAAAGTAAAAAGCCTGCAGATGATTTGTTGGGCTTGGAATTAATGAATGATAAGTTGGCCTATATGTTGGCTGACAAAGGCATAAGAACCAGAGATGATTTGGCTGATTTAGCAACAGATGAATTGCTTGAGTTGATCGAAATGGATGAAGCCGATGCTTCAGAATTAATCATGGAAGCCAGAAAACATTGGTTCGAATAAATAACAACAGGAGACGACAATGTCTGATGTAACTGTAAAACAATTAGCTGGTGTATTAGGAATCACTGCAGATAAGTTGATGGAACAACTGGAAAGTGCTGGTATTCCAGCCACATCTGAAGATGAGGCGATCAGCAATGAGTCAAAAGTAAAATTACTGGAATTTTTGCGTGGCTCGCATGGTAAAGACAAGAAAAATTTATCACCACGTAAAAAAGTGGTTTTAAAAAGAAAGTCCAAAGAAGTTTTACGCGTATCCAGCAGTGGACCCGGTGTTTCTAAAACCAAAAACATCAACATTGAAGTTAAAAAGAAAAAAGTTGCTGTTGGACCCAGTCAAACTGAGATGGCGGAGATTGAAAAAGAACGTCTAGAAGCTCAACGTGCATTGGATGATCGCAAGTTGCAACTTGAGGCAGAAGAACAAGCCAAACGCGATGCTGAAGAAAAAATAAAAAGCTTGGAACAAGCGGGTAAACAAAAAGAAGCCGAGCAAAAAGCCAAAGAAGAACAAGAGCGCTTGGCACTTGAAGCTGAACAAGAAGAAATTCGCAAGCAAGAAGAAGCCCAACAAAATTTGGTCGATGAACAAGCCAAATTAGAGCAGGCCAAAGCTGAGTCGGTCAACAAAGAAGAAGCGAAGAAGAAAAGACACGAAGATTTGGTTAATCAGCAAGTGCAAAAAGCCATTGCTGAGCGAGCCAACAGAAAGAAAAAGGAACAAACTCAATCACAACCTGCTGCCCCTGCTGCTGGTAAAGGCAAAGCCAATGAAGCTGGCAACAAAGGTAACAACACACGTTATGGCCGAAAACAGTTGCACGTTCAAGCGGGTCATCAAAGGTTTGATAGAAAAGCACGGAAACACGTGGCACCATCAAATGCAGAGCATGGCTTTCAGCTTCCTGCTGCACCAGTGGTCAAAACGGTAGCCATTCCTGAAAACATCACAGTATCAGATTTGGCCAAAGAGCTGTCAATCAAAGCAGCAGATATCATCAAAGTATTGATGAAAATGGGCATGATGGTTACCATCAATCAACCATTGGATCAAGACACTGCCATGTTGGTGGTCGAAGAATTGGGCCATATTGCTGAAGAAGCGGTTGAACAGACCAAAGCTGATATTTTGAAAGAAGAGTCAGTCAGCAGCATTGACGAAGAAAATGCAGAAACCAGACCGCCAGTTGTGACGGTAATGGGTCATGTTGATCATGGTAAAACTTCATTGTTGGATTACATCAGAAAAACCAAAGTTACCGACAAAGAAGCCGGTGGCATCACGCAGCACATTGGTGCGTACCATGTTGAAACTGAAAAAGGTGTGATTTCATTCATCGACACCCCCGGCCATGCAGCTTTTACAGCCATGCGTGCCCGTGGAGCACAGGTGACAGACATCGTTATTTTGGTTGTGGCAGCCAATGACAGCGTCATGCCCCAAACCAAAGAAGGTATCGCTCATGCCAAAGCGGCCGGCGTACCATTGATCGTTGCGGTCAACAAAGTTGATTTGCAGGATGCCAATGTAGACAAAGTGAAACAAGACCTGGCTGCTCATGAAGTGGTTCCAGAAGACTGGGGTGGAGAGGTTCAATTCATTGAAGTTTCGGCACTGACTGGACAAGGTGTTGATGCTTTATTGGATGCCATCTCACTACAAGCTGAGGTGATGGAATTGAAGGCAGTTAAAGATTCAGATGCTTCTGGCATCGTGGTTGAATCTTCACTGGACAAAGGACGTGGCCCGGTTGCAACCGTACTGGTTAAAAGCGGTACTTTGAAAAAAGGCGACATGATTCTTTGTGGTGAACAATTTGGTCGCATCAGAAGCTTGATTGACGAAAATGGCAATGAAATTGCTGCGGCTGGACCATCCATACCTGCTGTTGTATTGGGACTGTCTGGAGTGCCTATCGCCGGTGACGAATTCCTGGTGGTTAAGAACAAAAAACACGCACGTGAAGCGGCACAAGAGCACCGTGAACGTGAGAGAGAAACACGACTTAAGCGTAAACAAGCCGCTAAGCTTGAAAACTTGATGTCGCAAATGGGTAAGGAAGCTAAGCTTGAAGTGAATTTATTGGTCAAGGCCGATGTGCAAGGTTCGGTTGAAGCACTGCGAGAATCATTGGAAAGTATTTCTAATGATGACGTCAATGTGAATGTCATATCATCAGGTGTGGGTGGAATCACCAACGCCGATGCCCAATTGGCTGCAGCGTCAAGTGCCATCATCATTGGTTTCAATGTCAGGGCAGACAAAGCCGCACGTGAATTCATTAAAGAAAGTGATTTAGACCTTCATTATTTCAGTATTATTTATGAAGCCATTGATCAAGTTAAACGATCAGTGACTGGTATCTTGGGTACAGAAATCAAAGAAGAAATCATTGGTAATGCAGATGTTAGAGATGTCTTCAGGTCATCTAAATTTGGCACCATTGCAGGTTGTTTGGTTTCTGATGGCGTGGTTCGTAAAGACAACCCGATCCGCGTGTTGCGTGATAATGTGGTTATCTTTGAAGGTGAGTTGGAGTCATTGCGCAGACACAAAGACGATGTTAAAGAAGTGAAATCTGGAACTGAGTGTGGTATTGGTGTAAAACAATACAATGATGTTCAGCCGGGCGATCAGATTGAATGTTATGAACGCATTGAAGTTCAAAGAACTTTGGATTAAAGGCAAGGATTAATTTATGGGACACAGAGATTTTAAAAGAAGTGATCGAGTCGCCGCACATTTAAGGCGTTGTTTGGCTACGGCCATTCATCAAAATTTGCCAGATGAAGACACTTCTTTTATTGCCATTTCAGATGTCGAAGTGACCCGTGATTTATCAGTGGCGACTGTTTATATCAACACTTTGGATCCATCCCAAGAAAAGTTAGCGATCCAAACCTTGCGGTTGAATGAAAAGCCGTTGAGAAAAATCATGGCGAGCCAGTTGAACACCAGAAAGGTGCCAGAATTGCGTTTTAAATATGACTCTTCTTTGGAATACGGTCGAAAATTAGAAACTTTGATCCAAAAAGCCAGGGCCACTGACCCGAACTTACCTGAAGAAGACAGTTAATTCACGTTTATGGGCAATCATGTCTCAGCCAAGCGCAATTATGATGATTTGCATGGCATCATATTATTAAATAAACCCAAAGGAATCAGTTCCAATCTGGCGCTGCAAAAACTCAGGCATTTAATCAAAGCCAAAAAAGCAGGACACACTGGAAACCTGGACCCCATGGCAACAGGTTTGTTGCCTTGTTGTTTTGGTGATGCCACCAAAGTAGCTCATTTACTGATCAATTCTGACAAAACATACATCGCACGGTGCGTATTGGGGATTAAAACCGATACCGGTGATGCCACCGGCGAAACCATTGAAACGGCCGCATTGACTCAGGTCAGTGATCAACAAATCGAACAAGCCTGCTTGGCGCTCACCGGAGACATTGAACAAGTGCCACCGATGTACTCTGCGTTGCATCACAAAGGACAACGTTTGTATGATTTGGCAAGGCAAGGAATCACCGTTGAACGACCAGCCAGACCAGTCACTGTTCATGCATTTAAATTGTTAGAAAATACCCCTGATTACATCGATTTTGAAATCAAAGTATCCAAAGGCACTTACATCCGAACATTGTTAGAAGATTTTGCCATTCAACTGGGTACGGTCAGCCACATGTCAGCCTTACATCGCACTGAAACAGGTATTTTCAATGCAGCTGGTATGAAAACATTGGAACAATTGGCTGAGATTAAACAGCTTGAAGATGTGTTGATTCCATTTGAAAAAGCCTTGATCGAATACCCAGTGATTCATTTGAGCGAACAGCAAACACAAGATTTAATTCATGGCAAACAGGTAAAGTGTGATCAAGCCGATGAGCTATATGTGATGTTGGATCAGCAGAATTTGTTCTTAGGCATAGGGCAGGTCGATGGTGGTCAACTGAGGGTAAAAAACATTTTCATGAAATCATACCAACAAAGGCTGTCAAGGCTGAGTTAAAACCCCGAAAACACTTGTTATTGAGGTGCAATACCATTAGAATACGCCCACCTCTGAACTGTGCGACAAGTCTGACGGCAGTTCGGTATTATTAATGGGTCAATCCAATGAATAAAGACCCCTTCAACGAGAGCAAAAATGATTACAGTTGAACAAAGACAAGAAATCATCAAAGATTTCCAAACAGGTGACAATGACACCGGTTCACCAGAAGTGCAAGTGGCTTTATTAACAGCCCGCATCAGTAACTTAACTGAGCATTTCAAAAACCACAAAAAAGACAAGCATTCTAGACGCGGATTGATTCATTTGATTAATCAACGTCGTAAATTATTGGCTTATACCAAACGCAAAGACACGGCCAGATATCAAGATCTGATCAAGCGCCTAGGTTTAAGAAGATAAACTGATAAAAAAGCCCGCTATAGCGGGCTTTTTTAATTGGTAGATTAAAGGTGCATTCAAGGGAATGTATCAGTAGGTAAGTAAGAAAATAACAGGTTGTCAATTCGACCAGGAAAAGAAAGTGAATAAAAATATTAAACAATTCCAGTATGGAAAACACACCGTAACATTAGAAACAGGACAAATAGCAAGACAAGCCACAGGGGCTGTCAAAGTCACCATGGACGATACGGTCCTATTGGTTACTGTTGTTGGTAAGAGAGAAGCCAAGCCAGATCAAAGCTTTTTCCCATTAACAGTAAACTATCAAGAGAAATTTTATGCAGCGGGTGCAATTCCTGGCGGATTCTTCAAACGTGAAGGCCGACCCACTGAAAAAGAAAC
The DNA here is from genome assembly GCF_002591915.1 of Marinicella litoralis. GTDB lineage: Bacteria > Pseudomonadota > Gammaproteobacteria > Xanthomonadales > Marinicellaceae > Marinicella > Marinicella litoralis. The sequence continues at coordinate 666,302 of NZ_NIHB01000001.1, forward strand.
ATTGATTTGTCGTCTGATTGACAGACCGATCCGACCTTTATTCCCAAATGGGTTTAAAAATGAAGTTCAAGTCATCGCCACTGTGATGTCATTCAGCAAAGAAATTGATGCCGACATTCCGGCATTGATTGGTACTTCAGCCGCATTGGCTATTTCAGGTTTGCCGTTCAACGGCCCCATTGGTGCAGCCAGAATTGGTTATGCAGATGGTGAATACTTGTTGAACCCATCTTTGGAACAATTGGAAACTTCAAAATTGGATTTGGTTGTAGCCGGTACTGATAAAGCAGTATTGATGGTTGAATCAGAAGCAGATTTACTGAGTGAAGAAGTGATGTTGGGCGCTGTTAACTATGGTCATGAGCAAATGCAAGTGGCGATCGAAGCCATCAAAGAGTTTGCTGCTGATTTCGGTAAGCCTCGTTGGGAATGGGAAGCACCGGCCATCAATGAAGCTTTGTTGACTGAGATCAATGAAAAATTCGGACCTGTGATCGAAGCTGCATTTGCCAACCAAGAAAAAGAAGAACGTTACGCGGCATTGGCTGCCATGAGAACAGCTGCCATGGAGCAATTGTGTCCTCAAGGTGAAGAGCATGGCAATGATCCGAAGGAAGTTTCTGCTTTGATCAGCAAACTTGAAAAAGAACATGTGCGCAATAAAGTGATTTCAGGCGCACCAAGAATTGATGGTCGTGACCCTACTCAAGTTCGTCCTATTTCAGTTGAAGTGGGTATTTTACCTCGAGTCCATGGTTCAGCGTTGTTCACCCGTGGTGAGACCCAAGCGATTGTGGCCACTACATTGGGAACAGGTCGTGATGCACAATTGATCGATGGGATTGAAGGTGAGTCTAAAGATGATTTCATGTTGCACTACAACTTCCCTCCATTTTGTGTCGGTGAAGCGGGCTTCATGAGTGGTCCAAAACGTCGTGAGATTGGTCATGGTCGTTTGGCTAAACGTGGTTTGATGGCAGTGGTTCCTAGTGAAGAAGATTTTCCATATGTAAAACGTGTGGTATCTGAAATCACTGAATCCAATGGTTCAAGTTCTATGGCTTCTGTTTGTGGTTCTTCATTGGCCATGATGGATGCTGGTATTCCTTTGAAAGCACCAGTGGCTGGTATTGCCATGGGTTTGATCAAAGAAGGTGAAGATTTTGCTGTATTGTCTGACATCTTAGGTGATGAAGATCATTTGGGTGATATGGACTTTAAAGTGGCTGGTACAGAAGATGGTATCACTGCTTTGCAAATGGACATTAAAATTGAAGGCATTACGCCTGAAATTATGGAAATTGCTTTGAACCAAGCCACGGCTGGTCGTCATTTTATCTTAGGCGAAATGAACAAAGTACTTTCATCTGCCCGCACAGAAATGTCAGCTTATGCGCCAAGGTTAGAAACGATTAAAGTCAATCCTGATAAGATTCGTGACATCATTGGTAAAGGCGGAGCCACCATCCGTGCATTGACTGAAGAAACCAACACCACAATCGACATCAACGATGACGGTACTGTAACGATTGCTTCTATCAATCGCGAAGACGGTGATTTGGCCAAGAAACGCATTGAAGACCTGACTGCAGAAGTTGAAGTAGGTACGATTTATGAAGGTAAAGTAGTCAAAATTATGGACTTCGGTGCATTTGTTAACTTATTACCAGGCCAAGATGGCATGGTTCACATTTCAGAAATCTGTCATGAGCGTGTGGCTAAAGTTACTGACAAGATTCAAGAAGGTGAAGTGGTTAAAGTTAAAGTGTTGGAAGTTGATAAACAAGGCCGTGTTCGCTTATCAATGAAAGCATTGGAAGAAAAACCAGAATAATAATTGTTATTCAGTACAAAAAAAGCCCGCTTTTGTTGCGGGCTTTTTTTTGACTGTTATTTGATGACTCTAGTTTCGATGAATGTAACAACAATCAAGTATTGAAGGGTGATTGGTCATTAACAGAGAAAAATTATTTATGGGTGAGTTGTAATTCACTGAAACATAATCTTAAATTGTTATAATGTCAGTTTTTAATGATTGACTACTGATGAAATCAAAAAATGTGGTTTTTACCCCTTTAAGAATTGCCCTGATTATTTCAATCGTTGTATCCAATGCATTGGCAGTGATCAGCCTTTTTGTCGAAAAATCACCAGCCACAGAAGCTTTGGGCATATTTGCGGTGGTCTTTATCATGCTGTTTGTATTTGTGATTCTGCTTGAAGTGGTGTGGTTGCATCATCGAGCCAAGGCCATCACTGATCCTGCGACCTTAAGTCGTTACAGAGCCGCTAAAATCATTTACAGCCTTTTATTCATATGTGGGTTTATTATTTCATATTGGGCCATATTGAAGTAAGTCCAGATCCTTAACAAATATTTCACGCCGAATTTTGGTAACTGCGCTAGAATAATATTCATTGAAAATCCGAGCATGACGATGAAAAATATTCTTCCAATGGTATTGATTTTGCTGATCTCAGCCTGTGCCACCACCCCAAGTGGTGACAGTCGGTTGATGTTGGTCAGTAGCGAACAAATGAATCAAATGGGTGTGACTACATTCCAACAAATAAAAACGGCCCAAAAGATTTCCACTGATTTTAGACAACGTAAATACGTTGAATGCGTTTCCTACGCAATCATCAATGCATTGCCCCAACAGTGGTCAAACATGAATTGGGAAGTGGTCGTCTTTGAAGACGATTCAGCCAATGCTTTTGCTTTACCAGGCGGTAAGATTGGTGTTCACTCGGGGTTGTTAAAAGTGGCAGAAACACAGTCACAATTGGCGACTGTGATTGGGCATGAAATTGCTCACGTGTTGTGGGAACATGGTAATCAACGTGTTTCACTACAAATGCTGGCACAAACTGGGTTACAAGTGGCTGATGTCATGAGCCAACAAAAGATCGAAGGCTCAGCCGGACGACAAATGTTAATGGCTGGATTGGGTTTGGGAGCACAAGTTGGGGTGATGCTACCCTTCTCCCGAGATCATGAAAAAGAAGCCGATCGCTTTGGTTTACATTTTATGGCTGCCGCTGGTTTTGATCCGACAGAGAGTGTCCAGCTTTGGCAGAACATGGATAAAGCATCAGCAGGTAAGCGTCCACCTGAGTTCCTTTCAACCCATCCACAGCCCGAAAACAGGATTGAGAAATTAAATAAATTCATGGCCAAAGCGCTGAGTTATCAAAATGAAGCCAAGCAACGTGGGTTGAACCCGCAATGTAGCCTGTAAGGCTTTCCTAGAGAGTCAACAGCTTATTGTTTTTCAGTAAAATCAATGATCTGTTTTAATTCATTCAAGGTGGCGTTGATGAAGCCTGATTCAGGTCCGGTCAGCGCAGAAAAGCTTTCGGTCCAAATCGCATCATGTTGGACGAACAAGGCATCTCCTTGTTCCATCATGTCAATGACATTGGTTTGGTTGTCATATGATTTGCGGAAAAAATCGGCATCAACCATTCTTAAATCACCTGTTAAAGCAGATCGAACTGCTTGGTTTGATTGGAAGGTATTGGGAAATAACCCCGTGACCATATGATTGATCAGTTTGCGTTGATTTAAGTATTCAAAAGTGGCCTTTGATAAAGCAGAATCATTGATTCTTGAAGGGTTGCTGGCAATTAATTTGCGATAAATTTGTTGTTGAATTTGATTGACGTGTTTCAAGAACGAGTCATTGACTTTGGTTTTGATGCCATTCATTTCATCAAAATAATTCAATGCAGTACTTTCATCTTGGATGTTTTCTAACCAAGTGTTCCAGTTATTTTTAATCACCGCATTGATGTCTGTTTTTTGTGCTGTTAAAAAGGTAAGCCGGTTGGGTAACAAACCAAATGTGCCCCGATCCAGGGTGGTGTTGATTTGTTTACCAATTAGACTCAACGGACACTCCATTTCTAAAGTTTCCTGGTTGTTTTCTCCAAACAAATAAATATGTCGTTGATTGCTGATCAGCTGTTTTGAAAATACGGTGTTGCCCTCGAACAGGCCATTGAGCTGAATGGAAAGTTCACCTTCAAAATTAGATATCTTGTTGTTATCTAAATGAGTGGGAGCGGTTTTTCTGTTTTGCCACTGCACTTGGTCATAACAAATTTGAATTTCACCTAAGCCGAACTGTGTGGCAAGTTTTAAGTGATTGGGGAACAGGTTCATTAATTTAAGGCTGGGGTCTAATTCTACATAGGCCCCACATGATTGACTGATATCGCATGGCTTTATAACTAAACCATCTGGAATGTGGTTGGTTTTTTGTTCGATGGAATCAAACAAATTGATGTCGGAATTGGCAATTAATTCATTTTTTTCATACAGGTCTATTTGGAGTTTTATTTCCTGCTTTAAGCGCTCCCATTTCGATTTTAGGGTGATGTACTGGTTGGCCAAGGCATCTGATTGATTGAAACAAGGTGGGTGATTGTTAATTGCTTTGCCCATAGAAATCAATCGCTTGAATTCATCATTCTTATTCTTATCGGCAAAGATTCCTGGCCACCGATCATGGAACCAAGCCAGTGTTTCAGTCGCCAATAACCATTCAAACAAATTGGCTTGAGTCTCAATTTGTTGTTGGCAGTTTTCATCAGTGACTGCTTGCATGTTGAGGATGTTGATGATTTGTAAACTGGGCAACTCAAGGGCTCGATGCAAACTGGTTGGATTGTCTAACCTGACTTTGTTACCGGCCAAAATAGGGTCTTTGGCTGTTTCATTGGCCCAATTAAACAAATCGTCGAAGCAACTTTCAAACTGCTTGTCAGCAATCGGTAAATTTGGTTCTGGTGATTGCATCACACTTAAATTCAAACAAACTTCTAAGTTTTTCTGGATGTTTTCACGAACCGGATGGTTCATGTACGATGCCATGTCCTCTACGTCAAAAGCCAAGCCTAAAATTTGTTGGTTCAATATGGGGTTAATGTGATCAGGGTTCTTAAATTTATTAGGTAACTCAAGCAATAAGAGTTTTAAGATCGGGTGCAGGCGTGCATCTAAAGATTGAATTTGATCCAGGTTTTGCTCCCAAAATAACATGGATTGATCTATCAGCTTGGCCAGGTTTTTCTGTTCAGCTGAAGTCAACAGTGAAGGACTGAGCTCTATCAATTGATAAATTTCAATCCAGTCATTGGCGAATGCCAGCAAAGAACCCTGTTGCATATGGTGGTGTTGTCTGATCAATGCCACCGATAGGTTGTCATAATATTCAATCATTGCATCGGTCTTAGCCAATTCAACAGTAAGCTCAGGTGCTTTTTTATTTAACCAACTCAGCACCAAAGGCAAATCAGCTTGTTTTTCAATGGACAGGAATTGATTTGCTTTTAATGTCGCATCAGGCCATTTGAGCCATTGAACGGTCTGTTGTGGCTGGTTTTTAATGATTTGTTGCCAGAAATAAGGCAGGTTCAACCAAATTTGAAAAACCTGGTCTGGGGTTAAACCCTCACCAATGGCCGGTAATTGGGGTGGGGGACTTAAGTCTGTCAAGCGCCAGCGATTGAGGCTCATCCCGTTGGAAAACTGGATTAAAGTTTGTGCCATCAAGGCATGGGTGTTGATGTGGTTGAATTGTTGGTGTTCAAAAACTTCAGTTTCTAATGCCTGTAGCCATTGCTGTTGTAGTTGATCAACGGAAGCAAATGAGCGAGAAAACTCCCAAGCCATTTGCGTCAAGTAGGCTGCTTGGGTCATGCCATAGTTAAGCCTTAAATGATTCGCAATAGCCACCGCGGATGGCATCGCCACATCTTTGTTTACTTCATCATTGGTTTGTCCATAAGAATAGAACGAATTAAGAATGATGACTAGGGTGAGTATTAAACGTTTCATAAAGTTCATTGTAACAAAGTAGTTGAGATTGCCAAGGAGAGAATGCAGTCCTTGGTCACCGCCTATGTGGTTCGTAGGGCGCTTTGAAATATAAAAATAAACTGATGAGTAAAACCCCAAATGCAAATGACATCAGAGAACGCCACTGGTTTTTCATCGGTTGTAGGATGCTGATCTCTTTTACAAATATAGTTTCACAGGCGCCATCGCCACGGTCATTTCTGCTGGTACTGGTACCTCGTTCATATCCCAGTGGGTTTTTGTAATGTGCCAACCAGCCTTTGATGTTAATTTGGTCACCAATGTTAACTTCACTGATGGTGTCCCTTACAGCATCATCAATGGCCAATAAGTGGTTGTTGGACAGTTGGGTTTCGTTGAATGCATTCCACGCGGCACTGCTTTGCGTACCATAACTACAAGTGAATTGGCCGTTGCTGAAATCAAATTCCCGCAATAAACCAGGCTGGGCGGTATCGCCCCACACCACGCAAAAATCAGCAACGTTTAAATGGTCTTTACTTAAAGCATGAAGCATCGTACCGCCATCTGCATCATGCAAGCGATATGACACCACCAATCCATTCAATTCATAATCATACTTAGGCATGATTTCAAAATCCTCTTCATTGTATGAAGTGAAAAATGGCGGTAAGTTTACGGGTGTTTGTTTCGGATCGTGCATCAAATCAACCAACACGTTCAAATCATCAGTGAAATCATTTCTTTTACTGAAAGATACAATCAATAACACGAAACTGATGATGATTAAATAGGGTGAAATTTTTAGCATCGGTAGATTATACTTTGGTGTGGTGAATTATCAGCTAATTTCAGAAAAAATCACCTCAATGAGCCCATGTTTGGATTGAATGGACGGGATTATTTGACAGGGGTGATATACTGATTAAACAATGTGGCCAGTAGGTTTAAAATTCATGATTTATCACAACCTAATACGGCTAAAATAGCAGCACTTTGAGTATCTAGTATTAACATGAAAAATCTAAAAATCATTACCACTGGCGGAACCATTGATAAATTGTATTTCGATGACCTCAGTGATTATCAAATAGGCAAGCCCATCATTGGTGAATTGCTTAATACTTATCATGTTGGGTTTGATTTTGAAGTGGTGCCGTTGCTGAAAAAAGACTCCATTTATATCACTGATGAGGACAGGGAGTTAATCAGACAAGTGATTGAAAAATCTGAAGAGTCCCATTTTTTGATTACCCATGGAACAGACACCATGGTGGAGACGGCTCAGTTTTTAAGCGCCATCAAAGGTAAAACCATTGTGCTTACTGGTGCTTTGACCCCAGCCAGGTTCAATGCCACGGATGCCATATTTAATATCGGCTGCGCAGTGGCTGCCGTACAAACACAACCAGCCGGTGTTTGGGTGATTATGAATGGTTTGGTTTGGAACCCTGAACATGTACGAAAAAATCGCAAAGCCAACCGATTTGAAGAGGCATAAAACACATGGCAAATATCCTTCGCGTTCATCCAGACAATCCACAACCCAGGTCAATCAAGGCAGCTATTGATACGGTGAGAAATGGTGGCTTAATCATTTATCCGACTGGCTCTGGATATGCGATTGGATGGGGATTGGAAAATTTAAAAGCACCTAAGATAGTGGCCATGATCAAAGAAATCGATGCCCAGCATCATTTCACCATGATGTGCCATTCAATTTCGCAAATGACAGAGTTTGTGTTGGTTGATAATGTGGCCTTTCGATTGATTAAACACCATACACCAGGCCCATATACTTTTATCATGCCGGCGACTCGCAGGGTTCCTAAAAAATTACAACATCAAAAAAGAAAAACCATTGGTATCAGAATCGATGAAAACCCGGTGGTTCATGCATTACTAGAAGAGTTGGGTGAGCCCTTGATGACTTCAACCTTGGAGTTTCCTGAGGTGGACATGTATGAGTTGGACGTTATGGACATCGAATTAAAAGTGGGTAATCGCATCAACACCATCATTGATTCTGGTTATTGTGCACAAGAACCGTCAACTGTGGTTGATTTGTCTGAAGGTGAAGTTAACATCATTCGTCAAGGTCAGGGTGAGATTGACTTTGTCTGACTCAGATAAAAAAACGCAAGTCCAACAAGAGGAAATGCCTTTTGCAATGGTTGAAGGCCAACCATTTACCACCATGCCTACCGATTTGTATATTCCGCCTGATGCGTTGGAAGTTATTCTGGAAGCATTTGAAGGCCCATTGGATTTGTTGTTGTATTTAATCAGACGACAAAATTTAGATATTTTAGACATTCCAATATACGACATCACCAAACAATATGTCGAATACATCGAATTGATGCACCAATTGAATTTTGAACTGGCAGCTGAGTATTTAGTGATGGCAGCCATGTTGGCAGAAATTAAATCAAGGATGTTGTTACCCAAACCGAAAACAGATGATGAGCATGAAGAGGATCCCAGAGCCGAGTTGATTCGTCGTTTACAGGAATATGAGCGATTCAAGCAAGCCGCTGAGGACATCGATGGTTTGCCACGGGTTGGTAGGGATTTTTATGTGGCCAGTGTTTATTTAGAGAAACAAGTGGACCAAGAAGATCACATTGAGGTCGACATCAAAGATTTGTTGATGGCTTTTAAAGAAGTGATGGCCAGGGCTGACTTGAAAGTATCCCATGAAATAGAAAGGGAAGTTTTGAGCGTAAGGGACCGCATGACCGTGGTCTTAGACCGATTGCTGCAAGAAAAAACCATCAACTTCAAGTCCCTATTCAGCCGTGAGGAAGGACGCCAGGGCGCCTTGGTTTCTTTTTTGGCTGTGTTAGAATTGCTCAAAGCGCAGAGTTTAGAACTGGTTCAAAACACACCTTTTGGTGAAATTTATATTCAAGCTGCTGGATAGTACCATGGAAATCAAAGAATTAAAAAACACAGTCGAAGCTGCTTTATTGGCATTGGATGAACCGTTAAGCATCAAGGAATTATTACAATTATTCCCCGATGAAGAAATAACCAGCAATGACATCAATCAAGTGATCAATGATCTTGAAGCTGAATATCAGGATCGAGGTATTGAGTTGAAACGTTTATCCAAAGGTTATCGCTTACAAACCAAACAAAAGTACCAACCGTGGTTACAAAATTTATTTCACCACAGACCAAAAAAACTGTCGCGAGCACTGTTAGAAACATTGGCATTGATTGCTTATCGCCAACCAATCACTCGTGGTGAGATAGAAGACATACGCGGTGTTGCGGTTTCCAGTAAAATCATACATTATATGATGGACCGTGATTGGATCAGGATTTTGGGTTACAGAGACGTCCCAGGAAAACCCGCCATGTTAGGCACCACAAAAACATTTTTAGATGACTACAACCTCAGTTCGCTGCAAGAATTACCCAGTTTGGCTGAGATCAAGGACATTGAAACACTTGAACAAGAGTTGCAATTCAATGATCACAATAATGACGAAACGCAGAATGAAGAATTAAATGAAGATTGAAGAGCACGAGTTTGAACCCACTGAACGTATCCAAAAAACTTTGGCCAGATGTGGCTTGGGTTCAAGAAGACAAATAGAAGCAGCCATTAAACTTGAACAAATTACCATCAATCGAGAACCGGTTACCTTGGGTCAAAAACTTATGGTGGGTGATAAGATAGGATGGAAAAATCGAGCCTGGGTGGTTGAGAGTGAATTTGTTCCACCCAGGGTCTTGATGTACAACAAACCATTGGGTCAGGTGACCACCAGAAAAGACGACAAAGGCCGTCCAACGGTATTTGATTCTTTACCCAGTGTTAAAGGGCAAAAATGGTTGAATATTGGCCGTTTGGATATCAACACAACTGGCTTGTTGTTATTCACCACCGATGGTGATCTGGCCAATCACATGATGCACCCAAGCGCCACCATTGATCGTGAATATGTTTGTCGCGTGTATGGGGAAATTACCGATGATGTGATCAAAAATTTGTTGAAAGGTGTGGAATTAGAAGATGGCATGGCCAGATTTTCTGACATCCAAGAGGCCGGTGTGGCCGCTGAAGAAAAAGGAGCCAACAGTTGGTTTCATGTGGCGCTTATGGAAGGAAAGAACCGTGAAGTCAGGCGTTTGTGGGAATCTCAAGGTTTACAAGTCAACCGTTTGAAGCGAGTCAGATACGGCGGTGTCTTTTTGCCTAAAAGCTTGAGAATCGGTCAACTGCGAGAGTTGAATGACAAAGAACTGGCAGTTTTATTTAAGGACACCAAGTTCGAACCAGCAGCCACTTCTTTAATCGTTAAATCCATTAAAAAAGGGCGGCACTGAAGCTGCCCAAGGTCACCACTTAAAAGGTGGTTTCTTGCGCCAAAACTGAATCAATAAGAAACCAGTGATGGCACCGCCAAGGTGTGCAATGTGAGCGATACCATCGTTGTTTGGATTGATGCTACTGATCAGTGCAATACCAGCAAAAATCATCACGAAGTATTTTGCTTTCATAGGTATGGGTGGCAAGATCAGTTGAATGGTGTGGTTTGGCCACATCATGCCATAGGCAACCAGTAGGCCATAGACCGCGCCAGAGATTCCAATGGCGCCTATGTCACTTAACAATGCATTGGCTAAGCCTGAACCTATGATGCAGGTAATGATGTATATGCTGTATTTCTTTTCTCCCCAATAGCTTTCAATTTGTGAGCCGAACATCCAAATGGCAAATCCATTGAAAAATAAATGCATCAAATTTCCATGCAGTAAAGCATAGGTCAGTAATTGCCATGGATAAAAATATGGGGTGTCAATTGGGTAGAGTGCAAAATACCGCCCGATAAATTGGCCACCTGTTTGCCCCAGTATTTGTTGAGCGATAAACATCACCACAATAGCGATCAAGATATTGCGGGTAACGGGTGGGATTGAACTCAGTGGATTATTGGATTGCATCAGGCGAAAATAATTCGTTAAAGTGAGCTGGTAATTTAAGGCCATCGGCCGCAATTTCAAGGCTAAAGTGCCCAACACAAGCAGGTTTATATTGAAAGGATTTGGAGGGTATCAGGTATTGGCTGAGGGTTGACATGGTCGGGTTGTGGCCCACCAAGATCAGTTTTTCGAAATGGCGATGAGCCAGGATGGCATCACACCATTCACCGGTCAGTGCATTGTAATATTGGCGATCGCTGTGTAATTGTACTGCAGCTAAATGTTGTTGAATGATTTTGGCAGTGGTCATTGTTCTTAATGCATCTGAACAGATGATATGTGTCTTGGCATTTAAACAGTTTTGGGCAATAAATTGAGCGCTTTTTCCCGCTTGTACTTGCCCTCGTGGTGACAATGGTCTGCTGTGATCAGATCCAGCGTGAAAAGGTGATTCTCCATGCCTGACTACGAATAAGTCCATCAAACACGACCCAGTTCGAAAGCTTTTTGCCTGAATGCATTTTTAATTTCAGTGGCTGGCAAGTCTTGAGGAAGTGAAGCGATGTGCTGAGAAAGGGCAATCAGGTTGTCACGGTTGTTGTCTTTGTGAGGTTGAAACCATTTTTTACTTAACGTTGCATGAAAGCTTTGTTGTTCAAAAAAATAAATATGTTGTTGCTGACAAAAAAAATAATGCGCTGAAATTTGCGCTTTTTGATGAGAAATCAGTTCATCATAAATTTGAATGGCCGATTCGGCGAATTGTGCAATGGGTAAACTGACATTGGCGGTGTCTATGTCGCAGGCAAGCAGCACCAATTGGTTGTCATATTCATTTTGCAGATTAAGTTTTTCTAATAAATGTTTAGCCAAGTTGCCTTGAAAGAAATTCTTACTTCTTTTACCACCAGAACCAAAGGTGCTGCCTTCAATCATGGTTTTGAGTAACAATAAATTGTGGTCATTCCACAGTGAGCCCTTATGTGATGTATGGTTGGTTAATTCAATGATTCTCAGGGCTTCTAAATAACTGGCTGTTTCATTGGCCCCAACCAAGGAATCATCTGTTGCTGATTTTCTAGGTTCTGCTTGTCTTAAATCATGACAGGCGGCAAAAAAACTTAATAGGGCTAAACCCTCATTGGTCAGTTCGTTATTATCTCTACCAGCACAATACATGATGCGGAGTAACAGGTCATTGATGTGGTTTTCATTGTGGTAACTTCTTGGGGTTTTGCTCAACAGGCCATTGCGCAATGCCATGCGAGCGTATGCTATGGTCATGCTTTCTGCCAGTTGGGTTTTCCAGTCTTCCGCGGCAAAGGTTTCTTCGCACCAAATGTTCCAATGGTTGAGCTGATGATGGGTGTCAGGTAAGCAGGACAAGGTTTCAATCGCTTGATCAAAGCCATTGATTGCTAATTCAGTTTGATCTGGTGCAGAAGCCGAAACCATGATTAAGTATAAATTACCTTTGATACATTGATTTTAGTTTAACATATTGATCGGCTGAATATTCCAAATATTCAATTTGTGATTGGGTCAACATTTTGACTTTTTTTGCTGGGTTTCCCATCCACAACTCCCCGGTTTTGATCAATTTACCAGGTGGTAATACACTGCCTGCTCCTAACATACTGTGATGCTCCATTTTGGCGTTGTCCAACAGGGTTGAACCCATACCCACCAAACAAAAATCATCAATGGTACAGGCATGTAAAATGGCACCATGGCCAACAGTGACGCCTTGACCAATGAGCAGTGGGCCACCTTTGGGGTTGGCTTTTGATTTATGGGTGACATGTAAAATGCAGCCATCTTGGATGTTACTCAGCGCGCCAATTTGGATGTGGTTAACATCGCCTCGAATCACTGACATCGGCCAGACGGATGCATCTTCACCAATTTTGACTTCACCAATCACCACAGCATCATGATCGATATAAGCCGAATGAGCAATTTGCGGACTGTGCTTGTTGAACGTTCTGATTGTCATTTAAGGATAGGCGCCCCAATTGATTTGAGGCGCCGTGTTGTGGTTAATTAATATTTGATATTGAAATCAGTTACAAAACCTTTGTCAGTAAAAGACAAGGTCATTTTTTGAGTTTTCCAATACAACATACTCAGCGTCAAGTCTTTTTGAATGGCCAATTCATTCTTAACTTGTTCCGGCATATCTGGCATTTCAGCCATGGAGAAAATTTGTTCCAAAATCTTTTTATAGCCATCAACATTGGCAGAAAAGCTCATCAAAACGGCTTGGCCTTCTTGTTTGACTTTATCACTTAATTCTCCACCGCCTTCATGTCCCATTGATAGACCAATGGTGTCAGTTGATATGGCTGCATACAACTCACTGATGTCCAATGGGATGTCTTTGCCACTGAGCATGGGCACTTTATCCGCCAAGGTAATCAATGAACCATCGGTATCAATTTCAATGCCTTGTAATTGTGGCACCATCATTTGTGCCATACCTAACAATGCCTGAGTCTCATCCAATGCAAAGTACATTTGGGTCTTTAGGCTTTCAATGATCTCATTGGGATTCGGATTGGCCAGGTCGGCGTTGGCCAGATTCAATTCCAAATCATCCAATGAAAAGTTAAAGCCTTTGAAATTACCCACAAAAGGAGGAATGGGTTGGCTCAGTTTGGCTTGCATGTCTTGGGCTTGTTGATTAAGCGGTGCCAGGTGTTCACATTGGTAAGGGTCATTAATCAATTGATCAACATATTTACTGGCAATGTCTTTGGCCCCTTTGAGATCAAAACTCATGCCAAATGCCATCGCTGCATCGTCGTTTCCTTGTGGAATTCGACCTGTCATCTTAGCCATATCCACTGCAAGGGTTTGATTCATTTCCCAAACCAAAGCGCCATGAATGGTGTCACCGGTCAGTGTTTTATTTCCAGCGACCATGCGAGGTGCTTTGTCAAACATGGCAGATATTTCATCTTTACATGCGGCTGACAGCATGTTGTCATCTATTTGTAAGTAATTAACCAGCTTTGAGTTGTGTTTGCTCGGGTTAATAAAATAGTCAGCCAATGCTTTGAAGTCTACCAACATCAAATCATCAGTAGTAAAGCCATGGGCTTGTTTGATTTCAGTGACAACTGATGGGTCATCTGCCAATGATTGACTAGGTTTATCTAAACCAAGCAGTTGATTGAACAGCTGGTCTTTGATGACAGTAGGTGCTCCTGTAATAACCATATAATCATCTTGTAAAGCCAGTAATAAAGTCATTTGATCGGCAACCACTTCTCTGACTTTAGTCCCGTTGACATCAGTGGTCACCATGGGTAGTTCGAATTCTTGTTGCATCTCAGTTAACATGGCTTCTACTTGCTGTCCTTTACTGAGTTTCATTCTTAGGACTGGAATTAAATCGACCAAATAAACAGCCAATTGAGTTTCGCCCACTTTAAAGCCAACCTTATTGAGGTTTTCATCAATCAACCATTTATCAACAAAAGCCATGATTTTCTTTTGTTCTGGGTCTTCAGTGGTTGTGGTTTCAGAGGGTGAAGCATTGTTTTCATCCAACGCGTCTTTAACGGCGGCATACTTTTTCGATTGATCGGTGGCTTGTTTAATCAAAACCTCAAGGTATTTAACTACGCCGTCCATATTAGATTGCATCACATCAATGTAATTGGCAGGGTATTGTTCTGGATAGATACCACTGGTAATAAGCACTGGTGATTCTGCTGGAATATAAGTCAGCATATCAGGTTGGTTTTTACCAAGTATTTTGACTTCCGCTGCAGTGTTGTCTGATTGGTCACCACTGCACGCCACCAATAACATGGTGGCCATTATTGTCATGAAATTTTTCATGGTTATGATTCTCCTAAAGATTCTACTATTAAAACGGTTCCATCAATGTCTTTGACTCTGACAGCGGTGCCTTCAGCCGCATCTGCGCCTTTGACTTTCCAACTGGAATCGTCAACATTGATTTTGCCAACGCCATTGATGATGGGCTGGCTGAGTTGAAAGGTGCGGCCGATGTATTGATGGCCTCGTTTGTTTAAGGTTGGTCGGGTGCTTGTTTTGTCACGTTTTTTATCATAAACATACCAAGCCACAACGGAAAATATAGACGACAGTGAAAACACAATCATTTGTGCGCCCCATTCGAGCCCAAACATCCACTGTAAAACAGCTGTTAAGAATGCTGAAAAACTCACCCACAACAAGTAGTATGAGCCAATCATCATTTCAATCACCAGCAGTAAGACTGCCGCTGTTAACCAATGCCAGGGTGTCATTGCGATTAAAAATGCCATAATCATGCCTTTTCTTTATTGGTTAAGTCTTTGGCCAATTCGGTGATACCAGCCAATGAGCCGAGGATACTGGTGGCCTCCATCGGTAAAATCATGGTTTTTTGGTTGGGTGAATCAGCAAATTTTCCAAATTGATCCAGGTATTTTTGGGCGACAAAATAATTGATGGCATTGACATCTCCAGCAGCAATGGCTTTTGATACCATCATGGTTGCTTTGGCTTCGGCCTCGGCTTCCCTTTCTCGTGCCTCGGCTTCCCGGAACGCAGCTTCTTTCAATCCTTCAGCTTCCAGTATGGCAGCTTGTTTCTTGCCTTCCGCTTGTAATATATCAGATTGACGTGAGCCTTCAGCTTCTAAAATTTGCGCTCTTTTTTCACGCTCAGCCTTCATTTGTCTGGCCATCGATGCGACTAAATCATGGGGTGGCTTGATGTCCTTTATCTCAATCCTGGTCACTTTAACACCCCAAGGTGAGGTGGCTTCATCCACTACGGCCAAAAGTCGATGATTGATTTCATCGCGTTTAGATAAGGATTCATCTAAGTCCATTGCACCCAATACAGTTCGTATGTTGGTCATGGTCAGGTTTAAGATGGCATACTCGAGTCTATTGACTTCGTAGGCGGCCTTCACTGAATCTAAAATTTGGTAAAAAACCACGCCATCAACAGTCACCACCGCATTGTCTCGAGTGATCACTTCTTGTGAAGGTACATTGGCCACTTGTTCCATCATATTTATCTTGCGTCCGATGCGCTCCATAAACGGTACTTTTAACCCTAAACCGGGAGAAAAAACCCGTTTAAATTCACCAAATCGTTCGACAGTGAATTCAAAGCCTTGTGGTACGACCACAAAAACACTCTTGAGAAAAATGATGCCAAACACACCGAGTATGACGTAGAAAATGGTATCGTCCATTTCGCTCCTCCTATTGCTTAAATAATAATAATAGCATGATTATATGACATTAATCATGTGCCATTAGTGATATCGAAATATTCAGTTAAGATTATGCGACACTGTTCACCAAATCCAATTGATTCAATGGTTTAGCCAGGACCAGGTCAAAGCCATATTGGTACAGTTTCTCGGTTAATTCTGCGGTTGGGTTAGCGGTTACCACAATTTTTAGTTTGGTGTCTTTGAGTAAATGAAAAACATCTGTTACTTGAGCCTTGCCTAGATTCAGGTCTGTGATGATGGCGTCAAAATATTTATGGCTTAATTGCTCAGCCAGTGTGTCGATCGAATTTGCAGTGGTTACTTGGTGTTGTGCTTGGGTCAAAAAATACTCAAACAATGCCAAACAATCCTCATCATCATCAACCAATAAAATGTGTTTAACTGTCACTACTTTTTCTTTGGGGAATTGAAACCTGAAAGTGCTGCCGGTGGTGTTTGTTGCCAAAAGGAATAAGTCTGCCGAAAGTTGTTCTGCCATCATTTTTGAAATCACCAAACCAATCCCATTGCCTTTGGCTATACTTTTATTTTCTCGGGCCCATGCTGTGAATAAATCAGGTTGAAACTCACTGCTGATTCCACAACCGGTATCAATCACATCCACCAATAAATGTTCATTGTTTATGGATGATTGAATGGTGATTGAACCTTGGTCAGTGTATTTGATGGCATTGCTTATCAGGTTGGTTAAAATTTGTTGCCATTTGGTTTGGTTAGAAGATACCGACAACTTTTTATCAACTTGATTAATCAGCGTCAATGACTTTTGTTGCGCTTGTATTTTAAAGTCTTTGATCAGTTCATCAATTAATTGATGTGGGTGAAAAATAAAATTATTCTTATGTGATTTTTTATTGTCATAATCTATGGCTTGGGTAATGATTTTATTCAGCTTATCGACATTTTTATCAATCACTGCAGTGGCCTGTTCAAGGTCTATGGCCTGTTCCTGTAATAGATTGTTGTATCCTTTTATGGCATTGAGTGGATTACCCATTTCATGAGAAAGTGCTGATATGTAAAATGATTTGGCTTGATTGGCACGTATCAATTCTTCTTGCGCCAATTCCAATGCGTTGAACAATGCTTTGAACCTTAATTTTTCAATTTCCTCATCATGCGCCAATTGTTGTTTGTATTGAACTTGTTGATGAAGGATGTCAACAGGAACCATGATGACAAATTTATGGCTGGAGTCAACGATAAAATGTACATCAAACACGTGTTCATTGTGGTTGTAATAAGGCAGAAAAAATGATTCGTCCAATGGTTCTGTCGCCAACAGTGGCAAGGCATCCTGGATGTTTTGTTGCTTGCTGTGGATGTTCAATTCACTGGATGCTTTTGAATTCAATTTAATGATTTGGTTGTTTTGATTGAGTGTGATTAAACACCAGTTTGATGCTTGGTAATGTTGTTGAATTTGTTTGATTATGTGGTTAGGTAAACTCACAACAGTTGATGACTTAAAGCAGTGAACCCAATTTCTACATTTTCTCCAGTCTTGGCACTGGTCCAGTAGGTTTTGGTGGTGATTTTTGATAATTTATCATCAAACTCTTGTTGCCATTTGATTTCATCACTTAAGTCGGCTTTATTGATAAAACACACCGAGGGTTTATCGGCCAATTCTGGAGAGTCTTGTAGAATGGTGTCTAAGGTGATGATTGATTCTGGTTCAGTGGCGTCCACTACATAGATGATGGCGTGTGCGCCTCTCAAATAAGGTTTGTAGTGATTTTCTTGTTCGAAGCCTGCAATATCCCAGATGATAAATTTGGTGGTTTCATCGATTATTTTGGTGGCTATAGCAACCCCAACCGTGGTTTGGTATTTTTCTGAAAAATGGTTTTTTACAAAACGGTCAACCAATGATGTTTTACCGACTGCAAAACGACCAATCATACATATTTTTTTAGATATCATTCAACCACCTCAAACCAAACTCCTAATTTATTGGTGTCTAATTGATCTGAAACTTGGCGACAAATATCAGAGACACTGATTAATGTATTTTCTGACAAGCCAAATTCAAGCAATTGTTGCTTGACTGTGGCTGCCCTGTTAGCGGCATAGGTATTGCTTTCTTCAATGGAGCCTTGACAATCACTTTTGCCGCTTAACTTTAATTTTAATTGATTGTTGTCAGTGTAAAGTAAATTAAATTTTTGATGGATGTTTCTGAGTGTGTTTAGCTGATTGGCATTGATGGTTCCTGTTTGTACCATGGGTAAGGTCGTTGACGACAATTCGGCTTTCAGCGCTTCAGGGCTGTAAAGTTGGAGGGATGAGGTTTCTGGGTTTGGGAAACTCGACGCTAGGTTTGACAAATAAGGTGTGCCAACTGCTTCAAGTTGCAGCCCCGAAAGTAGGATGGTTTCATCTCGCAGCTCAACATTTAAACCATCAGGCGTGGGGTTTTCCGTCAGGAAATGATCCAATTGTTCAGCAAGGCTTAACACCTTGGTTAATTGATTTTGGATAGACTTCACACCAGGCAATAATTCAATTTGCATGATTTTGGTCGAGAATGAATCGGTATCAGGATGGAGGCCAGCTAAGGTAACCATGCCATTGTTTACGGTCACAATAACGTCTGGCTCTGACAAATACTGAGCGACCCTGGCTTGTATCATGTTGTCATCCAAAGAGATAAAAGGTGTGGTTTCAAGTTTTATGTCAGGACTTAATTGAGTCAAATCGGTGTTGGGATCCGCCAATCCTTTGGCAATGTACTGCCCTTTGCGTTGAGAAAAGTCTTGTAGCACCAGCCCGGGTGTTTGGTTCAGAGATGACAGGTGATCATTGTAAGTTTTGTGTTTTTGATAACTGCTCCAACTGAGCCAGCCAAAAAGCAGTAAAAACATCAGTGCCCATGGCCACCAACGAGTGCTTTTTGCCACTTGTTGTTCTTCAGATTGTGACTTGGTCAACAACAGTTGTTCAAGTTGCAGCTTGAGCTCTGGGTTGTTGTTCCACTTTTCCTGATTGGTTAGTTCCTGGTTAAAATCTGAATGCAATTCGCCACAGGCATCGGTTAATTGATCTCTCAATCGATTGGTGGGAGCACCTTTGACCACAACAGCTAAATTGGCCACATTGCCTTGAATCAACCACAGTAATTTATCCCCCAACTCTGCTGCCGATAATCCTGCTGATTGTTTGTCTATGGAATCTTTAACAAAATCTTGAATGGCCGTTAGCATGGCTGACATGGCTTCTTTGTCTTGTAACAAATCACCTTCTTGGCCAGCATATTCAATCAGTAGGCCGGTTTCATTGTCGATCAAAAATATTTGTTGTACTTGATAGGCAATGGTGTTGTTAAAAACCAATTCGGCAAAGGGGACACCGGTCCGCAAAGACTGCCAGCGCCATTTAAGGGCTTTGGCTGAAAACCCCATTTCCATGGCACGGTTGACATCAGATACGAATCGCCTGATGGCTGACGTGACAGACTGCCTGATCATTGGACCAATGATGGGAAGTAAAGCATCAATAAAGGTTTGTTTATTGGCTTTGATAGCCCTCACATAAGCTTTGGAATCTATCTTAGAAAATTTCTTTTGAAAATTGGGGTTGTTTTGAATGGTGAGATCAGTGGCCTGATCGAGAACTTCACTGATTTTTTGACTGAATTGATTGTGATTATCCAGTAATTTTCGGATGGCATTGATTTGAGCGATTTCTTCGCTCATTAAGAGGACCTTGAGTTTATCGCGATCTTCGCTCATTCAAGTTTATCCGGAGATTTGTTCTGCCATTTTTTTAAGCAAACTGGCCAATTCTTTTCTGTGGGTTAAGTTTTGATCAAGCTCATTGGCGCGTTGTTGTAATTCATTCAGGATACTGGCTTCGGTGTCGATGATTTTGTTGTTCAAACTGGCTTCAATTTTTGCCATTTGATCGGTGTGTTCCGTGTGCAAACTGGTCAAGCTTTCATTGCTTTGTTTTTCCATCGCTTTCATGTTCGCAGTCAATTGTTTATTCATGGCTGTAATTTGGGTTTTGAGCCCATTGAATTGTTGATTGATTTCAGCTTCTAATTGAGTGAATTTCTTTTCAATGCTTTTGGTTTGTTCACCAAACAATATGTCTCTGATTTGGTCTACTGAACTGTTGTCTTTCTCTGCCATAATAAGGGTGTCCTCCTGGGTTAAATTTGGATGAGTCTGTAGCCTTTGTGATAGACCGAAATCAATTTCCATCCAGTCGAACCGTCTAAATTCAGTTTTTTTCTTAATCGACTGATGTGAGTGTCTACCGTTCTGGTGGTGATGGCTGAACTTTTGGCCCATACGATTTCTAACAGGTAATCCCTGGCAATCAATCGGTCGGGGTTGTTGAAAAAATAATAAGCCAATTGATATTCTTTAGATGTCAGTTTGACGGTCTGACCCTGAAAGTCAACCGTGTCTTCTTTGCTGTTAAAATTATAGGGTTCAAAAACCAAAGCGTTTTGGGCTGAACCGTTGTGCCTTCTGTGCAATGCATTGGCTCTGGCAATCAGCTCAACTTCCTTGATTGGTTTCACCAAATAATCATCGGCACCTTGGTCTAAGGCTTGAACCAAATCGTCATCATGCCCTCGGGTGGTGGCAAATATGACAGGTAAATCACTGTAGTCGCTTGAACGCACCCAATTTAATATTTCAAGGCCGCTGATGGTAGGTAAATTCCAATCCAGCACCAGTAAATCGGGTTGTTCAAAAGGTAATTTATCGATAAAACTTCTGCCATTAACAAAATGTTGACACTCATGCCCACTCTTTTCGAGCCAGTGCTTGACCAACAGTGCCTGGTCAATGTCGTCTTCCAGTATAAAAACTTTCATCCCATCCTAATGTTCATAGTTATTGTTACTCATCATTCTAACTCAATTTAACAATTATTAACATTCCCCAATCTTTATTATTTTTTAACTTAATAACCCTAAAATTTTCTTTTTCAAACCGGTAAATGGGGCCCTGACCATTGGGTTAACGTTTATTTTTGATTGGTAATAAACAGATTTCATGTGGCTCATGGCAACAAAGCCTTGGTAACCATGATAGCTGCCCATGCCGCTGGCTCCAATTCCGCCAAATGGCAGGCCTTCTTGTGCAAAATGAACCAATGTTTCATTGATGGCCAATGATCCGGACTGAGTGCCTTCACGCACGGCTTTAATCGTTTGCTTGGAGTGACTGAACAAGTATAAAGTCAGGGGTTTTGCTTGGCTGTTGATGTGATCGATGGCTTCATCGACTCCAGCCACAGTAATGATGGGTAATATAGGGCCAAAGATTTCGTTTTGCATCACTGGGTGATCTTTGGGTGGCGTTATTACCAAGGTTGGGGGCATTTTTCGACAAGTGGCTTGGGTGCTGTCTTGGCCCAGTTTGATGATGTGTTCTTCAGCCAAACCAGACAACATTTGATTCAATCTTTGGAAGTGGTTTTGGTTGATGATGGCAGAGTAGTCGTCATTGAATTCATAGTCTGGATAACTGATGGCTGTGTATTTTTTGAGGGCAGCAACCAATTCTTCCTGCCTAGATTGGTTGATTAATATATAGTCGGGTGCGATGCAAGTTTGTCCTGCATTAAACCATTTGCCTTGGACAATGCTTTGTGCAGCTCGATTGATGGAATAATTGTCATCGATGATAACCGGCGACTTACCGCCTAATTCTAGTGTCAACGGCACCAAGTTTTCACTGGCATTTTTCATCACAATTTTACCCACTTGGGTTGAGCCAGTGAAGAGGATATGATCCAGTGGTAATCGGCTGAATGAATCGGCAACCGATACATCACCCAAAACCACAAAAACCTCATCATTGGTAAACACTTCAGCCAGTAAGTTTCGAGTCAATTGAGCCGTATTTGGTGTCATTTCAGAGGGTTTAATCATGACCCTGTTACCTGCAGCAATGGCTGCTATCAAGGGCTCAATCACTAAATTAAAAGGGTAATTCCAAGGTGACATGATGCCCACCACGCCTTTGGCTTGTGGTGATATGGCACATTTTGAAGGAAAAAATTTCCAATTGGCATGCCAAACTTTGTTTTTGGTCCATTGTTTGATGTGTTTCAGCGTGTGTTTGATTTCATCCAAACAAACCATGACTTCTGCCAACTGAGATTCTTCTGAACTGCGGTGAGAAAAATCTGTGTTGACCGCCTCAATGATTTTGGATTGGTTGGCCTTTATCGTTTTGGCCAGTCGTTTGAGCTTGTTGACACGCATGTCCAATGACAAAGGTGGCAGTTGCTTCATGGTTTCTAATTGTTTATGCATCTTTAAGCCAAGGGTAAGAGAATACTGATTTTAGCACCAATTTCTTGGTTTTTTGCGGTGATGATGCCGCCATGTTCTTCTACAATTTTTTTCACTATGGCTAAACCCAGTCCAGAGCCACCTTGTTTGGTGGTTTCATAAGGCTCAAATACATGTTCTTTGATGTCTGCACTGAATCCATGTCCATTGTCAATGATGTTCAGTTCGAGTTGATCATTGTGGGTGATGGTACTGATTTGAATGATGACATCACCGGAATCTACACTTTCTTGGGCGTTTTTGATTAAGTTGGTGAGTAACTGAGTGATGCGACCTTTGTCGAGTAGTAATTGAGGTTCTGGTGTCATCAAGTCCAGCGTGAATGTAATGCCTGGTTGAGACAAGCTGTACAGATCGACTATTTCATTGATTAATTTATTCAACCCACCCAATTCTTTTTTCAGTTCTGGCGGTTTGGCATAATCAGAAAATGCATTAACCAGTGTTTTTAGATTTTCAACTTGTGAAACAATGGTTTGTGTGGCGCGGTCTAAAATTTCATCTTCTTCCTTCGAAAGTTTGCCGGTGAAACGCATGTGCATACGTTCTGCAGATAATTGAATCGGGGTCAAAGGGTTTTTGACTTCATGGGCCAGTCTTCTGGCGACTTCACTCCAAGCCGCATCACGTTGCGCTTGGTTGATGATGGTTTGATCATCAAATACAATCACATGACCACCACCTTCAATTTCTTGGTCGCTGATTTGGCTGCCTCTGACCAACAATATTCTGCGCAATGAATCTTCTGCAATCAGGACTTCTTGCTGCCAATAATTGGTTTTATCAGTCACTTTCTGCTTGATGAGTTCAATCAAAGGCTTGAGTGTGGGGTTTTTCATGGCCAAATAATCAATGTTTCGATTATTCAAACTGCGGTTACCCAAATGCAGAATTTTGTGCGTGGCTTCGTTGCTTAATCTGATAAGAAAATCCTGGTCAATACTGATTACCCCACTGGTTAAGTGAGACATCACATTTTCCAGGTACGTCCTTTGGTTTTCCGCTTCACTCTGAGCGCGGTGAGCCAGTGCACTGGATGAGGCGATTTGAATGGACATTGAGTTGAATGATTGAACCAGCAGTCCTAATTCGTCGTTAGAATCAACAGGGATGACTTTACTGAATTTGCCCTCGGTGATGTCTCTGGTGGCTTCTGACAGTAATTTAATGGGTGCAACCAAGCGTCGAGCAGATGAAAAAGCCCGCAACATGGCGAGCAATACACTGATCAATAAAACGATGGAAAGGATGATGATGAAAGTGCTTTTTAATTGTTGTCTTTGATAAGTTTGTTGGGTGTATTCATGGTATTGGGTTTCAATGTTTATGGTCAGGTTCTCATAGTTTTTGGGAATCGGATAAAGTCCTTGTAGGTATTGTCTTTGTCCCACATTGATGGCCGTGTTGTTAATGATTGGTAACACCACACGAATATGCAATCCGGTGTTGCTGGAAGGTTCAACCCGGGCATAATCCCTGTTGTTACTGACTTCATTGAATGTGTTTTGTGGCAAGGCTGGTGAGACAAAATTAAGTGGATTGAGGTTGCTGGTGCTGATGAGTTGGCCATCTGCGCCATAGATGGACAATGAGTTTGCTTTTGAATTGTCCAATAAGCGATCCAAATAAATGGACTGGTTCAACGGATCCACTTCAGCCAGTTCTGCAGCCATATTCCGCGCTTCGGTTAAATGTGTGATGGTTTGTGTGTCTAGAAAAGTGTTGCCTAAGGTGATGGCATCTTTCAAGGCTTGATCTGTTTCAACATCAAACCAAGAGTCTACATATTGATTGACCAACATGATGGCAAATAAATAAACAACGATTACCGGTGGTAAGGATAAACCGGTGAACATCAGCACCATGCGTGTTGTGAGTTGGATGCCAGGTTCGTTGTTTTTGCGTTTGATGAACAGCCACACCATCCGTTGAATGATGATCAGAATTAAAAACACCACGGCCAGTACTGAGGCGGCAAACAGCCAAATGTAGATCCGATTGAATTGCTCAGAACCTTGTATCGCAAGACCCAACAAATACAGTGCCGCCAATAAAGTGATTACCAATGCCAGCACTGGTAAGTTTTTATTGAACACTATTTTGGTGAATTTATTCATGGCGTTTCTGCCGACTCAGCTGCCATGACTTTTGCCTGTTGCCAACCTGAGTTGATGTTCCAGTCTTGGTCGAAAACAATGGGAAGCTGCATGGTTGAAGGCAAAGCTTGCTTGTCTAAAAACAGTTTGGTTTCAATATAATCAGCAGAATTTGATTTTTGAAAATTGAATTGTGTTTTGCCACTCAAATGGTTTAGCAATAAATCCAATGTGACAAAGGTTTGAATGTTCTTCTGGCTGATGTTATTGAGTTGGTATTGTCTACTCAGTGAAAAATAACGCAATTTAAAAGTCTGACGTTTGCTGCTGATGGTGCTGTCATACCACCAATTAACTTCTTTCATTAACTGAACTTGGATCACAAATGTGATGACAATGCCGCTGTTGATGGCTTCTTTAATTTCCTCTGATAATTGCAGTTTGAATTGCGGTGTGATGATCAATTCTTCATCGATATATTGTTGTTTAACGGAAACCAGTTCAGCAGCACTCAGCCCGAAGCACAGCAGCAACAGGGTGGTCCGCAGCAACAGTTTAGTTTTCATGATGTTCTTTGTAATAAACAATAATAGAAGCCATCCATCTGTTCAGTGCCGGTGATGATTTGAATACCATAGGCGCATTGTTCTGCGAAATCATCATGCAGTTCAATTTCGGAAAAGTTTGGGTTGGCCTTTAAAAACTTTTTTATTTGGCGTTCATTTTCAGACCTGAAAACCGAGCAAGTGGCATACAACAGTTGGCCACCAACTTTCAATAGTGGTGAAATTCGATTGATGATTTGTTGTTGTAGTTGAGTTAAATGTATCAAGTGTTCGGCTTGTCTCAGTAATTTAATGTCTGGATTCCTTCGAACCACCCCAGCAGCACTGCAAGGCACATCCAAAAGTATTTTGTCATATTCTTTTTCTTCAAACCAATCTTCAGGTTTGGTGGCATCGCCTAAAATGATGCGGTTTGCCGACAAGTTCAATCGACTTAAGTTATCCTCAACACGCTTTAAACGGCTGGGCTCCTTTTCAAGTATATCTAATTGTATCTTACTTTCCTGCTCTAGCAGGTGGCAAGACTTTCCTCCAGGTGCTGCGCAAGCATCTAAGATGTATTCTCCTGCTTGTGGATTCAAAATTTTTGCCGCCAATTGCGCCGCAGCATCTTGTACCGAAAACTGTCCATTCATGAGTTCATCACTTTGACTGGCTTTGTTGTCGTCCAATAACCAAGCCGTTTTGATATTTGGGTGTTGTTGACCTGGCATGATTTGACTTTCATGGACAGTTCTTATCCACAAAGGGGGCTTTTGATTGTTGGCTTGCAAAATTTTTAGGTAATGTTCAGGCCAGTCTTTTTTCAACAAATCAATCCACCATTGAGGGTGATCAAACTCGATGACTTCGCTGTCTATTTTGTAATCAACATCTTTCATTGCCAACCTCAGCACTTTGTTGATTAAGCCGCTGGCCCAATTTTTTTTGACTTTTTTTGCTGCTCGAATGGCTTCATCCACGATGGCGTGGTCCGGCGTAGACATGTGAAATTTCTGGCACAAACTCAAAGTCAGTAATTCAGACACCCATTTGTCCTTTAATGGTTTGTCGGTGAATTTTTGCCAACGATTTTGTAATGAAAAATGATGTCGTAAACTGACATAACAGGCATGTTGTATCCAGGCTTGGTCTTGGTCACTGATGCCTGTACCGATGTTGTTGTGGAGCGCTTGTTTGAGGTGCTGATGTTTAACCACTACTTGGTACAATACTTGGGTGGCCACTTGTCTGGATTGACTCATGAATTAAACCAAGCTGTTTTGGCTGCCATGAATGCCTCAATTGGCATCCGTTTTTTACCCGACTTCTGAATTTCTTGGATACAAATTTGCCCATCACCAGTTTGTATATACAATTGATTTTTATTGGCCAGCACAATACCTCCTGGTTGTATTTCAGTGTTCATGTCGACGGTCTCGGCTGCCCATATTTTGACTGAGTCACCATTGATTTCGGCATGCGAACCAGGCCATGGATTGAAGGCCCTGATCTGTCGTTCAATGTGGGTAGCCGGCGCTGACCAATCGATTGCTGATTCTGCTTTTGTCAGTTTGTGCGCATAGGTAGCCAGTTCATTGTTTTGTTTTTCAGGTGGCGGCAATGATTCATTCACCAATTGTTCTACACAGGCCACAATGGCTTCTCCGCCCATCAAACTTAGGCGGTCATGCAAGGTGGCTGAAGTGTCCTTGGTGCTGATTTGGGTTGGATACATGTGGTATACCGGGCCCGTGTCTAAGCCAGCTTCCATCTGCATGATCGCAATGCCGGTTTCTTCGTCTCCGGCAAGAATGGCCCTGTGTATAGGTGCGGCACCACGCCATCGCGGTAACAATGAAGCATGAATGTTCCAGCAACCATGCTGCGGTAGATCCAAAATATTTTGCGGGATGATTAAACCATAGGCTACCACCACCATTAAATCAGCTTCGAAACTGGCCATCAGTTCAACCACTGCAGGGTCCCTCAGTGAAGTCGGTTGAAACACGGGTATGTTGTGTTTTTCTGCTTCAATTTTTACCGGTGTTTTTTGAATCTGTTGACCACGACCTTTTCGCTTATCCGGCTGGGTAAAAACCGCTTTGACATGATGGCCAGCCTTCACCAAGTCGACCAGTGGCGGAACGGAAAATTCAGGGGTACCACAAAATATAATATCCATAATGATTTATATGTCCTCCAAAGGTAAGGATATCTGAGAAGGCTTGATGCTGCCTTCATCATGGAAAATTCGTTTGTACTCGGCTCGAGAAACCGATACGTACCGTTCATTGCCACCGATTTGGATTTGTGCGCCTGATTTAATGGCTTTGCCATTGTCATCAATGCGGACCACCATGGTGGCTTTTTTGCCTGTGTGACAAATGGTTTTTAATTCTCGCAACTCATCGGCCCATGCCAGAAGGTATTGACTCCCTTGGAACAGTTCACCTTGAAAGTCGGTTCTTAACCCATAGGCCAAAACTGGAATGTTTAATTTGTCGACAACCTCAGTCAATTGATAAACTTGTGCTTTGCTTAAAAACTGCACTTCATCGACCAAAATACAATCAACAGCAGCTTGTTGATTTACCAAGTCTAAAATATTCTCAGATTGGTTGAAGACGATGGATTCTGATTGGATGCCTATTCTTGATTTGACCACCCCTCGGCCAAATCGATTGTCCAGAGAAGAGGATAAAATCAAAGTTTTCATGCCTCGTTCCCGATAGTTGTGACTTGACTGTAAGAGGTGTGTCGTCTTGCCAGCGTTCATCGCAGAATAGTAAAAATAAAGTTTTGCCATGCCATATAGAATGAAAACCACTTATTTTAACAGAGAATTGAAATATTGTGACATTTTGCAATCAACTGAAACATGAGGTTTTCTGTTTATATCAAACCAATTTTTGAGGGAGTTAATCAAAGCTCTTCTCATGATCATCTGTTTTATCTTTGGTTATGACGGCAGGTGAAAATAGGCCGGCATGTATTTTTTTGTTATGGATGAATGATTAAAAAAAAGTACAAAAACTAGGGAAATTCACAAAGGATTTAGGTAGAATAAAATATGTGGGATTTCTGTTTTGCTGTAATTTATCCAAGAAATAAAAACAGCTAAGCAATTTAATTGGCCAATGCTAATTTAATTAGGCGTATTGAAGATTTAAGTTGTTTCGAGTGAGTTAAATGGAAAAAAAGAAACGCTCATTGTTGATGGTTATTTTCACATTTGTTGTGATATTGCTTGTTGCGGCCGGGAATATATATAGTTTATCTAGAAGCCATTATTTGGCTCAATTGGATGGTCAACTCAGCTTATTGGCCAATCACAAAGCCATCAGTCATTTGCTCAATGCAGTTGATACAGATGAAATCGCATCACAAACCAGCCAGTTTGAATTATTTCTTAAACAACAACATCCAAATGCATTTGGGGTGTTGTTTTATCATGAACTGCCGAGTGAAGGTGAGGCCTTTAATTGGGCCAGTAGTCAAAAAACACCCATCAATGGAATGGCCTTTGATAACAATTTGGTGTCAGAACTTGCTGCCAAAGCCATTGATGACAATCAGTCAGCGACTTCAGTCATGGTCGGTGACAAGACGTATCGGACTTTGTTTGTTCCAGCCAGTACAGGTCAAAGAGCCAACTTGTTGTTGCTTGTTGAAGTGTCTGGAGTCAGGCTGCTTTATGCAAAATATGCTTTTTGGCTGATACCTGTCATTGTTGCGCTGGCTGGCATTGTTTATTGTTGGCATCGTTGGATTCATACAAAACGATTGGCACGTTGGTTGAAATTAATCGATCAATCTATGGTTGATCCAATAACTGGACTGCCTAATCAGCAGCAATTGTTATTGGATTTAGAAAATTCAAGGCACACCAACCTGGCCTTCATCAAAGTCAGCAACTTCAACAGCATCTTAAATACGTATGGACCAATCATTACAAATGGGGTCCTTAGACAAATATCAGCCGTTATTGCTGGATTTAAACACCCTATGTTACTCAAGCCGACCTGTTATCATGTCAATCAGTCGGTGTTTGCCATCTTAGAAGATCAAGACATCAGTTTTGACGGCATAGCTGAAGTAACAAAAAGTTTAATCCGCACCATCATGAGCACAGAATATCAGGTAGGCAATGGTCAGACCATCGCTGTCAATGTGACCACGGGTGCTGTTCGACAAAACACAGACGCCTTTATATTGGCCAACATGGCTTTACAGGAAGCAGAGTCCAATAAACTACAGTTTTACTTGGTTGATGAGCGTGACAGTATGTTACCTGAAACGTACAAAAGGGATTTGGCGTTGACTCAGGTTTTGATTAAAGGGATCAATGAGCGACGATTGATTGCTTATTACCAACCTATTTTTTCAGCCAAAGACCACAGCAAAGTTGAAAAGTATGAATGTTTGGCCCGCTTGGTTGATGGGCAAGGTGAGATTTTACTGATGCCCAATGTTTTTATCTCCTTGGCACAGCGAGCCAATATCTATTATTTAATTACCAAAGTGATGATTAAGCACGCTGTAGAATTTGCGCAAAAAAACAAAGTCATGGTCACCATAAACTTGAGTATCGCGGACATCAATAATCCACGAACTTGTGACTATCTGTTTGAAAAAATAACAAAATCAGGAGTGGGTGATTTGTTACAATTTGAATTGTTAGAAAACGAAGCCATTGTTGAGACTGAGTTGGTCATTGAATTTATAAAATTACTACACCATCATGGCTGCAAAGTGGGCATGGATGATTTGGGTAAGGGACACTCAAATATAGAGCGGCTGCTAAACCTGCCAGTCGATTTCGTGAAAATTGATCGAGCCATCATGGAAAATGTCACACAAAACCCAGAAATCCAAAATTTGGCGCGAGGGATAGTCGAGCTGGCGCATAAAAAAGGGTTTAAAGTAGTTGCTGAGTATTGTGCAGATCAAGACTTGGTAGAGGCAGCCATAGATCTGGGCGTGGACTACCTTCAAGGATTCTACTTAGGGAGGCCAGCCCCTGATTTATTTGTCCACAATGAGCAGCAAATGACAGCTAGCGGTCGCGCTTAATGACTCAATCAGCGTAATTCAGTGCTACAGGGCCGTAAGGTCTGATAAAATCATCAATCATCAAAAAATAAATTTAAATTATTTGCATGGAGATTCCATTCATTCAGGTCTTTATCAGCTGTGCCACCAGGTCACAAGCTCAATCAATGGTTGATTCTATGCTGGAAGCCCAGATAATAGCTTGTGCACAAATTATGCCAAAGATTGAATCTTTTTATCGTTGGCATGGTCAGACAGAACGCGCTGAAGAATACTTGTTGATAGTCAAAAGTAAAAAGGACCATTTTATTGCGATTGAAGCAACAGTTAAGCGGTTGCACTCATATGAAGTACCTGAAATTTTAGCGGTCCCAGTGGTGGATGGCTCAACGGATTATTTGAATTGGATCAATGAACAACTTAAATCATAAAATTAAATATATGGCCGCATGGGTGTTACTGTGCTTCTCTTTTTTGGCGCTAGCAGCAAATAACAACCCGCCGCCACCTGATGAAGCGATGAAAGTTTCGTATAAGGTGTTGAATGATGAAATGGTTCAAGTCAGTTTTGAATTGATTGATGATGTTTATTTATATAAGCATGCCTTTAGTTTCAAAGGTGAAGATTTGCTTGTTGATGAGGACCTGTTGATTATCCCAAAAGGCAAGGCAAAAGATGATCCTGCTTTTGGTCCGGTCGAGACTTATTATCAGGCGGTGACTATAGATGTCCCTGTTAAGAACGCAGGAGCATCACCAAAACTAACTGTCAAGTACCAAGGTTGTGTCGAAAACTTCATTTGTTATCCACCACAAAGAAAGACTTTTGATTTAAGTGGTCAAATCAATGCCTCCGTGGTGCCAAATACAAACCAAGGTATTGAATTGTCATTCGGCCAAACTGCCACAAACAGTTTTTTTGGTGGCGATGCCTTGTTACCAGTTGATCAAGCTTTCCAATTTGAAACCATCGCTTTATCGGCCAATCAATTGATGGCACGATTTACCATGGCACCCAATATTTACCTTTACAAAGATCAAATCCAATTCACCAGTTTGACCGATGGAGTGGTTTTAGAACCAGCGGTTTTCCCACAAGCTCAGCGCAAAGACGATCCTGAGTTTGGCATGGTTGATGTGTTTTATGATGTGGTCGAAATTGAAATTCCGATACAAAGAACGCTGGCTGATGTCAAGCAACTTGAAATCGAAGCGGCTTACCAAGGCTGTGAAGATGGTAAGGTTTGTTACCCACCTGTTGCCAATCTGGTGACCGTTGAATTGCCTCCGGCCGAAGCTTTGGTTGATGCCTCAAACTCAGAGTCGCTTGAATTGTCTGAAACAGACGAAATCAATAAAATATTTAATGAATCAATTGGCTTGATTGTGTTGCAATTTTTTGGCTTTGGTTTGTTGTTGTCATTAACCCCTTGTGTGTTTCCTATGATACCGATTCTTTCAGGCTTAATCGTCGGACAGAAGGACCCCTCAACAGCCAAGGCATTTTCATTGTCTTTGATTTATGTGCTCGCCATGGCATTGACTTACACCGTAGTGGGCGTGGTGGCTGGCATGGCAGGAACCAATTTACAGGCTCTGTTTCAAACCCCTTGGGTGATCATCAGTTTCAGCGTGGTGTTTGTGTTGTTGGCATTGTCGATGTTTGGTTTTTATGAGTTGCAGCTTCCAGCGAGTTTACAAAACAAGTTGTCCAGTATTTCAAACAAACAGAAAAGTGGGTCATGGTTGGGTGTGGCCATCATGGGCTTGTTGTCAGCCTTGATCGTTGGACCTTGTGTGGCACCGCCCTTGGCCGCAGCTGTGATTTATATTTCTGCAGTTGATGGCGGCCCCTTTATTGGTGGCTTGGCCTTATTTGCCATGTCTATGGGCATGGGCGTGCCATTAATCGCCATAGGAACTTCGGCTGGAAAATGGATGCCCAGCTCAGGTGGCTGGATGAATGTGGTTAAATCATTCTTTGGTGTGCTGTTGATTGGCATGGCCATTTGGTTCCTTTCACGCCTGTTACCTGAGGACACCATTTTGATGCTCTGGGGCTTGTTGTTGATAGCCACGGCTGTGATGTGGCATCAAAATGCCAAGGACAATGGTTTATCTGGTTGGGTGATGTCACTGTTTGATGCGCTTAAGGTGATCTTGTTGGTCATCGGTGTGGCTCAATTGATTGGCGGAATGGCCGGGCAGTCTGATCCCTTGAGGCCATTGAAAGGTGTGTTTGCAAGCGGTGGCAGTGCGGCGATTGAAGCAAAGGTTCAGTTCAAAAAGATCAAATCATTGGCTGACCTCAATGAACAGATTGCCAACAGCAATCAACCGGTGTTTTTGGATTTTTATGCCGACTGGTGTATTGAATGTAAGCGCATGGAAAAAACCACTTTTATGGATGCTGAGTTGGTTGAACTGTCGAAACGATTGACGGTTTTAAAAGCCGATGTCACTGCCAATGATGCGGTGGATGCTGAATTAATGCAGCACTTTGGTATCGTTGGCCCACCAGCCAGTTTATTCTTTGCGGCAGATGGCCAGCCGCTGGTGGCTCACAACTTCTTTGGTTATAAGTCAGCGGATGATTTAAAACAAACGTTTGAAAAAATACTAAATTAAGCGACTTTCTGGACATTCGCGACCAATTGATGCAAAATCGCAGAACTTAGAAGCGAAATCTGTTTTTCATACATGCGTGAAATTGCCATCATAAACGGTCCAAATTTAAACTTACTTGGGGTCAGAGAGCCTGAGGTCTATGGTGCGGAAACGTTGCAAGACATCAACCAATCATTAAGTGAGTTGGCTGAAAAGTTGAATTTAAGTTTACGTTTTATGCAATCCAATGCAGAGCATGAGATGGTTAATTACATTCACCAATGTTTTGAAGATCAAATTTCAGGAATCATCATCAATCCAGCTGCTTTCACCCACACCAGTGTGGCTATACGTGATGCGCTGTTGGGGACACAAATTCCATTTATCGAAGTGCACTTATCTAATATACATGCCCGCGAACCCTTCAGGTCAGAATCGTGGTTATCCGATGTTGCCATAGGTACCATCACAGGCATGGGTTCGATTGGTTACCAAATGGCACTCAGGTATTGGGATCAATAATAAATTACAGGATATATCAATGGACATCAGAAAAATAAAAAAACTCATTGAATTGTTAGAACAATCTTCTTTAACCGAAATGGAAATTACTGAAGGAGAGGAAACCGTTAAGTTATCAAGGATGGGGCAAGCTGCACAAATGGCCCCTGTTCAAACGCAAGCACAAGTTGCCATTCCGGCAGCAGCACCTTCGATGCCAGCTCCTGCTGCCGCACCGGCTGCGGAAGAACCTTCTGGGTTATTGGTTCGAAGTCCAATGGTGGGGACATTCTATGCCTCTCCGTCACCGGATTCAGAAGCTTTTGTCAAAGTGGGTCAAAGTGTGAATGTTGGAGATACTTTGTGTATGGTTGAAGCGATGAAAATGTTCAATCAAATTGAATCAGAACTGAAAGGTAAAATCAAACGCATATTGGTTGAAAATGGCCAGCCTGTTGAATTTGATGAACCGTTGTTCGAAATTGAGTGATTTAAGCCCCAGCAGAATAAAGAGAATCTATTATGTTCAGTAAAATAGTCATCGCCAATCGTGGTGAAATCGCTTTGCGAATATTGCGGGCTTGCCAAACCATGGATATCAAAACTGTGGCCGTGCATTCAACCATTGATCGCAACCAAAAACATGTGGGCATGGCAGACGAGTCAGTTTGTATCGGCCCACCTTCATCTTTAGAGTCCTATTTGGACATCCCTAAAATCATTGCAGCGGCTGAAGTAACCGATGCCGAAGCCATTCATCCTGGCTATGGGTTTTTGGCAGAAAATGCCGAATTTGCCGAATGTATTGCAGAGTCAGGTTTCAAATTCATTGGTCCTAGAGCAGAAACCATCCGATTGATGGGGGATAAGGTTGCCGCCATTGAGGCCATGAAAGCTGCCGGGGTTCCCTGTGTCCCAGGTTCAGACGGTCCATTGGATGATGATGGAGAACGGAATTTAAACATCGCCAGGAAAATTGGTTACCCAATCATAGTGAAAGCGGCAGCAGGTGGTGGCGGACGCGGTATGCGAGTGGTGCACACCGAAGCAGCATTGAATAATGCCATCATGACCACCAAAACGGAAGCCAAAGCAGCCTTTGGCGATGATACGGTCTACATGGAAAAGTATTTAGAAAATCCCAGACACATTGAAATCCAAGTTTTATCAGACATGCATGGTCATGCGATTCATTTAGGTGAAAGAGATTGTTCGATGCAACGCAGGCATCAAAAAGTGGTTGAAGAAGCGCCTGCACCAGGCTTGACTGAAGAAGAAAGAGCGGCCATAGGTGAAGTTTGTGTCGCTGCTTGTAAACGCATTGGCTATGAAGGTGCCGGTACATTTGAATTTTTGTATGACGAAGGGCGTTTTTATTTCATTGAAATGAACACCAGAATACAGGTTGAGCATCCAGTGACTGAAATGGTTACCGGCGTTGACCTGATTAAACAACAATTGTTGATTGCCAGTGGTGAACACATGACCATCCAGCAGTCAGACATCAAAATGACCGGTCATGCCATTGAATGCCGAATGAATGCCGAAGACCCCAATACTTTTATGCCTTCACCAGGTACCATAGATATATTCCATGCGCCGGGAGGGCCTGGGGTGCGTGTTGATTCTCATATTTATGACGGTTATCGAGTGCCACCAAACTATGATTCAATGATTGGCAAAATCATCACCCATGGTGAAGACCGCAAAACAGCCATCAGACGCATGCGATTGGCCTTGGCAGAAACGGTGGTGTCAGGTATCAAAACCAATATTCCATTACAATTAAGAATCATGAATGATCAGGGCTTTGTGGCGGGTGGTAAAAACATCCATTACTTAGAAAAACGCCTGAACGAAAATAAGTAACGGTTTCGTTTATCAGGAGTGACTGATTCAATGCCATTTTATGAATTGACCCTACAGGTCGCTAAACAGCAAGCTGAATCTGTCGATCAAACATTGACAGATTCAGGTGCGGTGGGTGTGACATATGTGGACGCCAAGGATGCCCCTATTTACGAACCCAAGCCAGGAGAAACACCGCTTTGGGACCACATTAAATTAATCGGTTTGTTTGATGATGAATCACTGATGGATTCTGCCAGTGAGCAGTTGTCATCACTGTTCCCACAGCTTGAACAATTGAAAACCCAACTGAAAGACCGGGTTTGGGAACGGGTTTGGATGGATCATTTTAAACCCATCCGATTTGGTCAAAACAGTTGGGTCATACCCGATGGCTTTGATGTCGTTGATGCAGAGGCGGTCAACTTAATTCTTGATCCAGGCTTGGCCTTTGGTACAGGAACCCATGAAACCACCGCATTGTGCCTTAAGTGGCTGGATCAAAATGATGTAAGCGGTAAAGAATTGGTTGATTTTGGTTGTGGTTCAGGCATTTTAGCCGTGATGGCTTTGTTACAAGGAGCCAAGCGAGTGACTTGTGTGGATATAGATGAACAAGCGATCACCGCAACCTTACAAAATGCGGCTAAAAACGGTGTTGCCCAGGGAATTGAAATTATTAATCCTGAAAATGTGCACCTCATCAAGAATAAAGATGGCATATTAGCTAATATATTGGCAGAGCCATTAATGATGTTCTGTGAAGATTTTTATCAAATGTTGAAAATTGATGGTTTTATCGTACTCAGTGGCATACTTAAATCGCAAAAAGACATGATTTGTGAAAAATATGCACAGCACTTTGTTGACATCGAAGCTGAAATTGAACATGATTGGGTACGTGTGGGAGCCGTCAAAGGACCCGTCAGCGGATAAGGCTGACAACCAATCTAAATGTTGTTCAACTTCAGTTGATTATTTACATCAGCCCGCAGCTTGGTGACGGCAAAAAAAAAGTTAGTTTATAGCAGGTATTAGAGAAGAATTTTGTATACGCAATGTAGAGGTTGTGGTGAAGTATTTGTGGTTGAAGTAGATCATTTAATACACGCCAGAGGACATGTGAGATGTAATTTGTGTGGAACTGTTTTTGATGGTTTGGAGACCTTAAGTGCAGAGAAGCCACATGAAGACGAAGATTTATTGTTACATGATTTTGACAATGCACCGCCTTTATTGACCCAAGCCTATCATTCGATATTGGTTTCAGAAAGTGTTGAAGAAGAATTGGAAGAAACGCAAGTTCCAGAATTTGTCAATGAAATCGATACCCCTGAAGATGTTCCCTTTGTTGCTGAAAAAAGAATCAAAGACATCCCGAAAACTTCTCGTTGGATGTGGGGTGGCTTGTCAGCTGTCATGTTGGTGGGTTTGTTTTGGCAGGCACAGGCATCAATTGCAAGCGGTCAACTTAAACTGCCGGAAAATAATTTCAGCGATCAACTGTGTGAAATAATCAGTTGTCATGGTGAACAACTTGAGGTGGACTTAGAGGCCATATCCTTGGTGTCACGAAACATCAGGCCCCACCCTGGAAGAGATCATGCGTTGATAATTTCGGCCAGTATGATCAATGCCAATAAAGACCAATTAACCTTCCCTGCATTGGAAATTAAACTGTCAGATTTGAATGGTCAGATTGTAGCCATGCGTCGATTTGTGGCAGAAGAGTATGTTCCCAGCGATGTTTTGCGGGCTGGTTTCGTCAGTAATACATTGATCCCAGTTAACTTGGAAATAGTCAGTCCTGGCGATAATGCAGTCGCATTTGAAATTGGATTTGTTCAACCATGAGTGCCAATCAGCCCAATCAAAAAGCCTTTACCAGGGATTCTGTTCGTCGGTACCTTGAATCATTGAACGGTCACAAAGCCAACCAACTCTATGACTTAGTGATTGAAGAAACTGAAAGGGGCATGATTCTTGAGGTTTTGAAGTGGTGTAAGGGTAACCGGTCCAATGCCGCAGATATCTTGGGCATCACTCGAACCACCTTACGCAATAAAATGAATAAACTTAAAATATCTTAATCGCAAACAGTACCCGTTTAAGTCAAAGTATACTTATTGGGGCTGTTGTTAAGAAAAAAGTGTCAATATCAATTAACTTCATTTTTATTCGCGTTTATAATACGCGCCTCTTTGAGCACATTCACAATCATCATGCCACAAAATCGTGTACCCATCAGAAGGGCTTTAATCAGCGTATCCGATAAAACAAACATCGAATCACTTGCTACAGGTTTATCTCGTTTAGGTGTAGAAATCCTGTCTACAGGTGGAACCGCTAAAATGTTGGAACAAGCTGGCATATTAGTCACCGAAATTTCAGAGTATACTGAATTCCCAGAAATGATGGACGGGCGGATCAAGACTTTACATCCAAGAGTTCATGGTGCCTTGTTAGGAAGGAATGGGGTCGATGAGGAAGTCATGTCACAACATGGCATTGAAAGCATTGATCTTTTGGTGGTTAATTTATATCCATTTGAGTCGACCATTAAAAAAGCGGATGTTACTTTAGAAGAAGCCATTGAAAACATTGATATTGGCGGGCCCGCAATGATTCGTGCAGCAGCCAAAAACCATGACCGTGTGACGGTTATGGTCAGTCCAAGTGATTATGAAGAAATGTTGGATGAGCTGACCACTTATGGTGGCATTTCCCATGCCAACCGCCACATCCTTGCTGCCAAGGCATTCGCTCATACGGCACGCTATGATGGCTTAATTGCCAATTACTTAAGTGCCATCAATGACACGGAAGAACAAGAAGATTTTCCACGTTATTTAACCCAACAATTCAAACACCGTTCAGAATTAAGGTACGGTGAGAACCCACACCAAAAAGCGGCTTTTTACACTGAAGAACATCCTGTGTCTGGCACCATCGGACATGCTTGGCAAATCCAAGGTAAGGCCCTGTCATATAACAACATTGCAGATGCCGATGCAGCCCTGTCCTGTGTCAAAGAATTCAAAAACACACCGGCTTGTGTCATTGTTAAGCATGCCAACCCTTGCGGCGTAGCCACTGAATCTAATTTGACTTTGGCTTATTTAAAGGCCTTTGCCACAGACCCAACTTCTGCTTTTGGCGGGGTGTTGGCTTTCAATGGTAAATTGACAGGTAAAACGGCTGAAACCATTTTGGAAAAACAGTTTGCAGAAGTGATTGTGGCACCAGAGTTTGATGATGAGGCGTTGAAGGTGTTTGCTACCAAGAAAAATCTTCGGGTTATTTGTTGTGGAAAATTACCGGAAGAAACCAAACCATGGATGATGTATAAAAGAGTCAGTGGTGGTTTATTGGTTCAAGATGCCGATATTGAAATGATCAATGTGCATGAAGCCAAAGTGGTAACAAAACGTCAGCCAACAGAACAAGAATTGACAGACATGTCTTTTGCTTGGAAAGTGTGTAAATGGGTTAAATCTAATGCCATCGTTTATGTCAAGGGCGAACAAACCATTGGGGTTGGCGCCGGTCAAATGAGTCGTGTCGTATCGGCACGAATTGCATCCATCAAAGCAGATGATGCCGATTTAAAAGTTCCTGGATCTGTGATGGCATCAGATGCGTTCTTCCCCTTCAGGGATGGCATCGATGCAGCAGCGCAAGCAGGTATCACCGCAGTGATTCAACCCGGTGGATCGATTCGTGATGAAGAGGTCATTCAAGCCGCCAATCATCATGACATGGCGATGATTTTCACTGGCATGCGCCATTTTAACCACTGATTTGGAGTCAATGATGAATCGTGTATTGGTGATAGGGTCAGGTGGCAGAGAACATGCTTTGGCATGGAGAATATCACAATCAACCAACGTCGAAAGCACCTTTGTGGCCCCTGGTAATGCAGGAACTGAATCTGAGCCTAACATCAGCAATGTGGTACTGGATGTTAATGACTTTGTGGCCGTGGTGAAGTTTTGTCAAATTGAAGACATCAGTTTGGTTGTGGTTGGTCCAGAACAACCTTTGGTTGATGGCATGGTGGACCATTTATCAGCTGCTGGTATACCGTGTTTTGGCCCCAGCGCTCAAGCAGCCCAATTGGAAGGTTCAAAAGCCTTTGCCAAAGCCTTTTTACAAAGACATCAAATTCCAACAGCTGCCTATGGCGAATTCACCGAAGTTGAAGCAGCCAATGAGTATTTACAAAACCAATCTTTTCCCATCGTTATAAAAGCAGATGGTTTGGCAGCCGGTAAAGGTGTGGTTATCGCTGAGGATTTATCCGAAGCCGAAGCCACTGTCGCTGACATGTTGGCAATGAACAAATTTGGTGATGCTGGCAGCCGCATCATTATCGAAGAATTTTTGGTGGGTGAGGAAGCTTCTTATATTGTGATAGCCGATGGTAAAAATTTCATTCCGATGGCCACCTCGCAAGATCACAAAGCCAGAGACAATGGCGACATAGGTCCAAACACCGGTGGTATGGGTGCCTATTCACCCGCGCCAGTTGTCACAGCGGAAATTGACCGACAAGTGGCCAAAGATGTGATTCAAGCCACTCTAGATGGCATGGCCAAAGATGGCATGCCTTTCACTGGTTTCTTATATGCAGGGTTGATGATAGATCAACAAGGCCAAGCCAAAGTACTGGAATTCAATGTTCGTTTTGGTGATCCTGAAACCCAACCAATCATGACCCGCCTAAAGAGTAACCTGGATCAACTGTGCATCGCAGCCATTGAGGGTCGATTGGACCAAACCAACTGTGAGTGGGATGATCGATTTGCATTGGGCGTGGTGATGGCAGAAAGGGGTTATCCATTCGCTTATGACAAAGGCCATGTGATCAGTGGCTTGAATGAAGTCAGTCCTGAGGTCAAAGTGTTCCATGCAGGTACAGCGTTACAAAGTGGTTCTGTGCTTACCAATGGAGGCCGAGTCTTGTGTGTTTGTGCATTGGACAGTGATTTGGCTCAGGCGAAATCTAAAGCCTATCAAGCTGTTGATAAAATCACTTGGGGCAGTGAATATTATCGAACCGACATTGGATTTAAAGCCATCAAGTAGTGGCTTGAATCTTTCCAATATAGCGGGTTTTGTATTGAATCCGCTTTTTACATGACATTAAGGGTAACAATGCTATACTTCGAATTTTTAGCATACAGATGTGACTTAAAATGAATAAAAAAGCTGTCCATTTTTATCCCCCTTTAGAAGAAAAAATCAATATCATTTCTCATGCCTTGGGTCTGCTGCTCAGTGTGCTTGGGTTTGTGTTGTTATTGGTTCAAGCCATAAGTCAGGAATGGGTCCATGTATTGGCTGCCGTGGTGTATGGTTCAAGTATGGTGATCCTGTATGCAGCTTCGACCATATATCACCGTTCTACCACACCCAGCATACGCATAAGACTCAGGGTGGTTGACCATGCTGCCATTTATGTATTGATTGCGGGTACATACACGCCATATATGCTCATTACTATGCCAGGTACTTTGGGGTACTCAATACTGGCGGCTGCCTGGACTATGGCTGTGGTGGGTATTGTGATTAAATTATTTTATACCGGACATTTTGAAGTGTTTTCCACTTTATTGTATATCGCCATGGGATGGGCGATTGTTTTTGCGATCAAACCATTGGCTGCCAATTTAGCACCGGAAGGTTTGTTTTGGTTGATGGCCGGTGGTATTGCTTATACGGTTGGTGCCATTTTATATGCAATCAAACAAATTCCGTACAACCATGCGATATTCCATTTGTTTGTATTGATGGGCAGTATCAGTCATTTTATTTCAATCTACTTTTACCTTTAATCGATTGCTTGGCATTTGATGTTGAGGTTTTGTAGCCGTTGAATCATCGCTTGGGTTCCGGTGCATTGCATCTGTTCATTGATGATGAGGGCCTGCTTAATTCCCATGCTTTGCGCCGTTGCCAGCCAATGCGCACTGCCCGCCACGATCAAAGCTGTGGCTGCTGCATCGGCACTGATGCCATCCTGAGTGATTACAGTCGCTGAAACGATTTCACCAACGGGCATACCTGTTGTGGGATGGATGATGTGTGAATAGCGTTTACCATCAAACTCCTTATACCTCTGGTAATTGCCTGAGGTGAAGACTGATTCATCGCCGACAATTTCAAGTTCGGCTACCGTGGTCCAATCACTTGGAGATTGGATGGCGATGCGCCAAGGGACCTTGCCTTTGCTGCCGATACTGCGCAAATCACCGCCTGCATTGATGATGGCATTTTCAATTTGCTGTTGTTGCAAAATACCCACTGCCAAATCCACCGCCAAACCTTTGGCTATGCCGCCAAAGTCCAGCCACACGTGAGGATTGTCAGCCATTAGGTTTAAACCATCCAGATGTAGGTTCTTAACGGTTAAATTTTGTTGGATTAAATGTTCAATCTCTGACGGCTGGGGAGGTGGACTCAGGATGGGATATTCATCGGTGTGAAAGCCCCAAAGGTTGATTAATTCACCAATCACCGGATTAAACAAATGATTTGATAGCTCAGCCTGATCAATGGTTTGTTGGATAAATTGCGCTTCCTCACGACTTAACATCACACTTTGGCCATTTCTCAGTGTTTGATTGATTTGATGTAATCGTCCAGGTTTCCAGGCATGCCATTGGTGGTGCATGTTATTGAAAGTGTGACTGATCAGTGCCACAGCGTCAGTGACTTGTTGTTCATCATCGTGCCAAATATTGATGTCAATTAAAGTACCAAATACAAACAGTTGGTGTTTACTGACATTAAGTTCTTTCGGTTTGCATGAAGTCAAAAACAAGAAAAAAAGTAACAAAAAAACAGTTTTTTTCAAAACGCTGTTGATAATCATTCTTATTAGCATTAAAATTCACCCACTTTAAACAACATTGATAATGACATGATCAAAAAAACACTTATTTTAGCATTGTCGTGCTTCACCGTAGTGGCTTCTGCAGCAGAGAAAACGCCCAGCATAGAAGAAATGTGGCAAATCATTCAGTCACAACAAAAAACCATTGATGCACTGCAAGCAAAGCTTCAAGAACAAGATAAAACCGCAAACCAAAAAGCCGAGCAACTTGAAGCCCAAGTTGACGCACAGCAAGAAGCGATTGCCGTGGTTGCAGATGCCATAGAAGAGCGGTCAGAACCCACCAATCGAGTTAAAATGGGTGGCTATGGAGAGCTGCATTACAACAATTTGGATTCTGGTGAAGAAATTGATTTTCATCGTTTTGTGTTGTTTTTTGGTTATGATTTTAATGAGAAAACCCGCTTTTTCTCAGAGTTTGAACTGGAACATGCTTTGGCAGGTGATGGCAAGCCGGGTGAAGTTGAATTGGAACAAGCTTATATAGAGCATCTGTTTAATGAAAGCACCAAAGCCACAGCCGGCGTTAGTTTGGTGCCAGTAGGTATTTTAAATGAAACACACGAACCTGATACCTTTTTTGGTGTAGAACGCAATAACGTTGAGAAAAACATCATCCCTTCCACTTGGTGGGAAGCTGGTGTTGGCTTTAACAAACAATTCAATGATCGAGTGGGTTTAGACTTGTTTTTATCCAGCGGTTTGAATACACCGGTTTCAGGCAGCAAGGCATTCCTTATTCGCAGTGGTCGACAAAAAGTGGCAGAAGCCCAAGCTTCAGACTTGGCATACACCGCAAGAATAAGGTATAACCCAATCCCGGGATTGAAATTGGCAGCGACCTACCAACACCAAACTGATTTAACGCAAGGCGCTTTGGATGTGGCAGCAGATTTATTTGAAGTCAATGCGCAGTATCAAAAAGGTGGATTTGGTCTTAAAGCTTTGTACGCCAATTGGGATCTGGATAATAATGTCAATGACATCAATGCAGGACGAGCTGAACAAATGGGTTATTACATTGAGCCTTCATACCGTTTTGGTGGCGCCAGAGAGTATGGGGTTTTTGCTCGTTATTCTGTGTACAATAACAACGCCGCTGACAGCAATGCTTTGGATGTTGAACAAGTGGACATAGGCTTTAATTATTGGCTGACACCAACCACTGTGTTTAAATTTGATTACCAAGATCAAAGCGAAGGTGGTTCCGATGACGGATTTAATTTGGGTGTAGGTTATTCTTTCTAACCAAGAGATAAAAACTTGAGAAAAATAAATTTTCATTGGCTTTTAATCACCAGCCTGTTGATGTTGGCATCAACAGGCTGGTCTTATACTGCGGATGAAAAGTTAAAAATTGAATCGTTTTTGGCACAACAATTCAAGCAGCAAACCCCTAAACCCGCTCGTCTGTGGGTCAATGCAGAGATCAAAGCAGGCATCAGTAAAATCCTCAGCAGACCCAGCAA
Source organism: Marinicella litoralis (assembly GCF_002591915.1). Classification (GTDB taxonomy): domain Bacteria; phylum Pseudomonadota; class Gammaproteobacteria; order Xanthomonadales; family Marinicellaceae; genus Marinicella; species Marinicella litoralis. Next base: position 709,677 of record NZ_NIHB01000001.1, read on the forward strand.
TCAATTGAACTATCGATATTGGCAAGCCCAAGGCAAAACCATTTGGCTGTTGGATGAATTAGGTAAGGAGCGTGACATCACCACCGCTGTGGTGGTTAAAAACAATCAAATCGCAGCGATAAAAGTGATTGTGTATCGCGAATCCAGGGGTGGTGAAGTTCAAGTGCCTTGGTTTACCGATCAGTTTGTTGGGGTTCAATCAGGGACCAACTGGCAGCGCAATATTGACAGCATCAGTGGTGCCACCTTGTCGGTCAATGCGATGAAAAAACAAGCTGAATTGGCACTGTTTCTCAATGAGCAATTACCATGAGGATGCGCAAAGCCTTAAGAAAAATACACCGCTGGATTGGCATGATTTCTGCAGTGTGGTTGTTACAGTTGGCCACCACAGGCTTGTTGCTACAACATGCAGATGATTTAAAATTAACCACCAGTTATGTCAGTTCACCTACCATACTACAGTGGTTTGATTATGGTAAAAGACAACTGGCCTGGGATTCGGAAGGCGAGGTGTTTTATCAAATAGATGATGCCATCGGGTTTTCAGACTTTAAAATAGACCAAGCAGAAAAAATAATGGCTGCGGTGAAAATCAAGCAAGAGTGGTGGGCTGCTTCTGCTCAAGGTATTTACCGATATAATCAACAAGGTGAACTGGTGATGCAGTTAGATGCTTTTGATGGCTTGGCAACGCCGATTGACAAAGTGGCCTTGCACACTGACTATTGGTCTCATCAGTCTGCAGGTCAATGGTTTGAAGTCGATTCCAATGGAATGACCTCGAATTTAAATCATCAGCCCAGTGAAATCGTCCGCGCCAGGGAACTTGACTCGGATGAAAAAAATATATGGTTGCCACGAATGCTAGGGAATCAACTCAGTTATGACAAAGTCTTGCATGGCATTCATTCAGGAATCAAAAGTTCAAGTTGGCTCAACAGCCTGTCTGCATTGGCCCTGTTTTATTTGTGCTTTTCAGGACTTTACCTATTCTTCAAACAGCCAAAATCTAAACGAATCAGTTGAATAAAGAAAATAAGTGGCTAGCCATGCATCTGATTTTGGGTGAATCACCTCTATATAGGTAATACACAAAATCAAAAGGTTATTATGCAAACTGAAGTCGTTGTTTTATTTTTCATCGTAGGCTCATTAGCCACCATTATCCTGGTTCATTTAATCAATCGATATAAGCTCAAAGTAAAGACCCATGAATTGTTAGAAAAAAGCATTGAGAAGGGGTTTGATGTTACACCTGAACTTTTAGATAAGTTGCACAATGAGAAGTCATCCAGATTCAAAGATTTGCGTCGTGGTATCATAATGGCAACCATTGGAGCCGCAGTCTTCTGTTTCAGTTTGGTCATACCAGAAGATGACACTGCCCAAGTGTTCAGGGGGCTTTCAATATTTCCATTCTTTATTGGTGCGGGGTTCTTGCTGGTTTGGAAAATCAACAAATACGAAGACTGAAGCTGGTGAATCAAGACACGGTCTTGTCGCTGGTCAATCGTGTGGTCTGTAGCAATGACCACACCGCTTTCGAACGATTACTTAAAATGCACCAGTCTCAAATCAGACATTTTTTGCGCAGGTTAACTGCTGGCAACCATGCCTGGGCGGATGACTTATCGCAAGACACTTTTTTACTGGCCTATCAAAAAATCCATCAATACCGCTCAAAAGGCAGTTTCAGTGCTTGGCTGCACACCATTGCATACCGATTGTTTTTGAAATCAATTGATAAAGTCCAAATGGTTTGTTTTGACAGCGAATTACATGCACAAAATACCGAAAAAAACACCCTAGGTGACGATATATATGCCGAACAATTGATGCAAATATTGAACCCCAAAGAGCGAGTAGTGATCACATTGTCATGTGCCGCTGGTATGAGTCACAGGGAAATACAAGCCGTAACCCAGATGCCACTTGGCAGCATCAAATCCTTGATTCAACGAGCCAAAAGTAAAATCATTAAATATGCAGAACAAGACACTAACAAACAACAGGTGCAATCATGAATGATTCTTTTTTAGCAGAGATATTGGCCTATAAAAAGCCATTGGATGAAGCAACTTTCAATGCCACAGTGATGGACCAAATAAAGAAAGCCCATCAAATGAGGCGCATGATCGTGGCATGTTTCAGTTTAATGGGTGTATTCTTGACAGCGATGTATTTGTTGACTGTGATGCCAGCTGGCTTGGCGCCAAAACTGTTGACACCAACCAATGGCTTATTACTTTCAAGTATAGGACTGTTTGTTATTTGGCTGTGGACTGTTGAACTGTCCAGTGATTAAGGCACCAGGCTATTCCGGGTGCCTTATATTGCGGTTAATTTATTGGGCCTGTCCAATGTGTTGGTCAAAAAATGCCTGCACCTTGTCATACAATTCTATTTTGTTGTCCAAATCATAAAAGCCATGACCTTCATAAGGCTTGAGCATCTTTTCATGATTGATACCCGCTTGGTCTAAGGCTTTAGACATGTCATGGTAGTTATCGACGACCACCCTGGGATCTTTGCCGCCATGGACCAACATGACAGCGGCTTTGATTTTATCGACATGGTATATGGGTGAACGTTGCTTGACAAAATCAGTGTCGTCTCTGTTCCAGGCTTCATCAAGAAAGCGTTGGCCGCTTTCAGATTGAACAATATCAGATTTGCGGGTTAGTTGAATGTCATATAAACCCACATAACCCACAGCACATTGGTACAAATCAGGTTCTTGAGCCACACCCATCAACGCGGCATAGCCTCCATATGAAGCGCCATAGATACAAATATTTTCTTTACTGGCATGGCCTTGTTCAACCGCCCACAAGGTGGCGTCAGTTAAATCATGTTGCATTTCCTTACCCATTTGACGGTAGTGGTCATATTGAAAATCTGCACCACGTCCCCCTGAGCCACGGTAATTCACTTGTAATACGGAATAGCCATGGTGAGATAAAAATTGCACTTCAGGGTTGTATCCCCATGAGTCAGTCACTCCGTAAGGACCCCCATGAACCATCAACACCATGGGTGATAATTTGCCTTCTGGCTGGTTCATTGGTTGGGTCAAATAACCACGAATTTCTAATCCATCACGCGCCACAAACTCAATCGGCTGCATCGAAGCCATTTGTTTGCGATCTATCCAAGGTAAGGTTTTGAATAATGGGGTGACTTTGTTGCTGTTCATGTCCATCAAATAGTGGTTGCCTGGATTGTAATCACTCCACACCCTGATGACTGCCAGTTTTCCATCTCTGGAAGTGTTGACGATATTAACCACTTGACCTTGGAATGAATTGAATAATGAGCGGTATATTTTAGCCACTGGATGTTGGGGATCAAAAAACTCAGTTTCTACATAGCCAGGCATGCGAGTAAAGCCAATGATTTCAGGTGAATCATAATTAAAATCATAAAGATGCGACAACACTTCAGCATCGCCTTTCACTGGGTGAATGAAAGTGCTTTCTTTGCTGTTCAAATCCAAAGAATAGATGCCCGTTTCCTTGTTGGCAGCCCCATCAAAATAGATCAAATTTTTATTGTCCGCTGAGAAATCATAGACTTCCATTTGGATGTTTTTTTCATCAAATTCTTTGAATAATTCCCATTCGCCTTCCGGCGTGGCTTTGATGTGAATTTTAAATAGTGAACGGTCTTCGTTGAAGCTGGTCGATATTTTCGGGTTGCCGGTATGATCAGCATACAGTCTTGCATATTTTTCAGGACTTTTATCAACCACTTTCTTTTTGCCAGTATAGACGTTTAATTTATAGGCGTAGGTGTAGGTATTGTCGACATGAGATATCAAGATGTGTTTGTCATCATTGGGCAGCCTATTGAGGATTTCATAACCCCTTTGATAGTCCCTGGCTCCGCCAATTCGCTTGCTTTTCGATGGCAACAATTGAATGGTTTTTTTGCCATTGATGTTACCAGCAAACAAATACCCTGTGGCTCGAGGCTGGGCCAGGGGCCCTACTTTCTGAACCATGGCAGCAAAAATTCGCTCGTTGTTTAGCCAGCCATAATTACCTATTTCTTTTTTGTCAGATGAAAAGTTGAAAATGTGTTTGATCTTGGTCGCATTGATGTCAAGTATGGCCAATTTTTTGGTACCATCGGTTTCAATGGTGGCCGCGAAGTGCTTGCCATCGGGTGAAATTTTGATTGATGTTAAATCCGGGTTTTTAAAAAAAGTCTCGGTGTTTATGTTGGCCGCAGTCACCTGGTGGCTACAGGCAATCAAAAACCAGCTGATGGTCAGTATTTTTAACATCAATAAATCTCAATAAAAAGTACATTTTACTGAAAAATGCCTTTTGCTTCATCTTTAGGATTTATTTTTTTTAACATGGGTAAGGATTGATTTTTGTTTTTTTGTTACACTCATTGTTTACTGAATTTGAGGGAATGAGGAATGAATCCAGAGCCAGCTAATTATCTAATTCAAAGTGATGCCGTGTTGTTTGGTGTCTTGGCATTAATCTTGGGCTTGGTGTTTTATACCAAACAAAGTAAAAACCCAATCCTGGTTAAGTTTTATACCTATGTGCCAGCACTGTTGATGTGCTATTTATTGCCTTCATTTTTAACCACTTTTGGCTTGGTCGATGCCGATGCTTCTAACTTGTATTACATGGCTTCGCGGTATTTGTTGCCTGCTGCCTTGGTGTTATTGACCATCAGTGTGGATTTAAAAGGCATTGTTCGTCTGGGGCCCAAAGCTGGGATCATGTTCCTCACTGGAACCCTGGGAATTGTGATAGGTGGTCCGATAGCTTTCATTGCCACTCGAGCGATGTTTCCTGAAGCTTTTGCCGCCTCTGGAGCCGATGACATTTGGCGTGGTATGACCACCTTGGCTGGATCATGGATTGGTGGTGGGGCGAATCAAGCTGCGATGAAGGAAGTATGGGAAGTGTCTGACGCGGCCTTTACCCAAATGGTTGCCATTGATGTGGTGTGGGCCAATATTTGGATGGCCATTTTGTTATTAATGGCAGCCAGGTCTGCCAACATTGATGCCAAAACAGGTGCAGATGTATCGGCCATTGAACGCATTAAACTCAAAATGGAGACTTTTCAAAAAGAAAATGCCAAACCACTGACGCTGCCTGATTTGGCAATGATGTCTGCCATAGCTTTTGGTATCACTGGATTGGCCCATGCTTGCGCCAATTGGTTGGGCCCAGCAATCAAAAACAACTCACCCTTATTGGCCTCGGTCAATTTAGACTCGACTTTTTTCTGGCTAGTAATCCTGGCCACTTTGGGCGGTGTATTGATGTCTTTCACCAAGGCGCGTAAATATGAAGGTACTGGCGCATCTGCGGTGGGTTCGATGTTCGTGTATATTTTGGTAGCCACCATTGGCTTGAAAATGGACGTCACCCAAATCAAACCGTTCCTGTTTGTCATAGGTGGTATTTGGATTGCCATTCATGCCTTTTTGCTATTAGGTGTAGGTAAACTAATCAAAGCACCGGTGTTCTTCTTGGCCGTCGGTTCTCAAGCCAACATCGGTGGCGCCGCTTCAGCCCCGGTTGTCGCATCAGCCTTCCATCCTGCTTTGGCACCGGTCGGCGTGTTACTTGCCGTGTTTGGCTATGTGATAGGCACTTCAGCTGCCATGTTGACTGGCATTATCTTGCAGTGGCTGGCGGGATGAAGTATTCAGGTATTGTTACTACACTTTTAACGTTGGCGCATGAAGCGCGACAGGCTCAATGACCTTGGCTTTTAAGCTGACTGAGCTTGTCGAAGCCCCTCGTTTTGCTTGTATTGTGGTGCCCTACAGGCATGCCAAGCCTTTGATGTGGTGACCCTGATAGTTTTAAACACCTGAGTCAAGGGGGCCTAAGTTTGATCGTCTTGATATGAATCAATCAGTGGCAAATGCCCAGTCTTGACCCAAATAATGGTTTCTTCATCCACATAGGGGTGATGGCCACTGAGGTGGGGGCTGCGGATCCAACTGCCTTTGGGGTAGATACCATATTGGTCTTTAAAAGTGCCTGACAGTACGAAAATTTCTTCACCACCGAAATGTGTATGGGCTTGAAAAATTTCTCCTTTGGGCCATTTAACCAAAGCTGTGTTTTCATGCAGATGTTGGTGTAAAGGCATCACTGACAATCCACCGATACCAGCACGCCATTCAGCGGTGTTGGTGTCGATGCGAATTTCAGCCATGTCAGTGCTTTGGAATTGGCACAACTTAACCAACAAGGCGCATCCATTTTTACTGAAGGGTGCATGTGAAGAACCTGCCGGGTTTCTGAGGTATGTTCCAGCTGGGTAATCACCATGTTCATCAGAAAACACACCGTCCAGCACCCATATTTCTTCACCTTTTGGGTGTTGGTGGGAATCAAAGGACGCGCCAGCTGCATATTTAACCACGCTGGTTGCATGCCCTGATTCTGCCTCGGCTCGTGCCAGTTGTTTTCTGAATACTTTGGGTGACGGACTGGGTGACCATTCCATTTCTTCGGTATGAATGACGACTTTTTGGCTGAAATCCATGTTCAAATGCTTTGACATGTTGTTGTCCTTTGTGAATCCAATTTTTTTTATTGGTGTATTGGTTATATCAATGTGATGTCTTGTCCAAATCGACGGTATTAAATCATCGAAGACAAGTTGAGTTTAATTCAAAAACCGTGACTCTGCACCTTTCAGCACCCTGAGGCATCACATCAGTCCTAAGTTGCAATGATTAAATTATATTGACATATGAGATGTATTTGTGTCTTAATGTAACCCTAGGGTGTCATTTGGAGGTGTTTAGGTACCTTTTTATTTTTGTATCAATGATGGAGATATTTAATGAGTAACAATCAAAATTGCGCGGAAGCGATGGATTTAATGAATACCAGGATAGCGGTTGGCTTATTACTGGCTTCTCTTAGTTACGGTTTAGACGCTTTTACCTATTTGCTGCCTGCAGGTGAAAACCAAGTGCTTAAGTGGTTTGGTTTCGGTGTCAGTGTGTTGGCTGCTTTGTGGATTTTTCGAGCAGTGGGTCCTGCACTTTGGGATAAATTAAAAAGTGGTCAGTTCAAACACCAAGAACCTGAAAGTTTCATTACTGAGACCTTTCATCAGGCAATCATCAAATCATGGATCATCACCATTGCTGTTTTGATGGTTTTGAAAGTGTTAGAGCAATTGATTGTTCGAATTGATTTACCCATTGAATTTTATTTCAATGGATTGGTCTTTATTATGTTGTTTTCAGTCAGTGTTATTTTTCTCGTTTTGACGCGTGAAAATGATGACAACAGCATTGCCATTAATTAACTTTTCAAGGGAGACAAGAAATATGAACCACAAAAATAGGGCTGAAAAGACAGAACAAGCCTACAAAAGAATCGCCTGGAGTGCCTTAATGGTGGGTGTGGTTGTGCTTAATTTGTTGCTTTCATTGCATGTATCAAAAGACAGCGCTGAAATCATCTCAATGATCAATTCAGTGCTTATAATCCTGGTGTCAGTAATGATGATTCTGGCCGTAATATCACAACATGGAAGCGTTAACAGCAGCCAGACATTACTGCTTGAAGAACCACAAAGTCATGCGTCTGAAATGTTAAATAAAGCCATCAGTATTTCATGGGGTTTTAGTATGGTGACTTTGGTTGCCATTAAAATGGTCAGCACTTATATCTTATCTACACAATTAAGTGGTGACTTTGTGTTTTATGCTGTACTTGGTCTGATGTTGGTGTCTTACAGCTTAAGCTATTTGTTTTTGACAGCAGAGGGCTATGACCAACATCCTGATGAGGAATGTGACTGATGCCTACACCATTGAAAAATCGCATTCGGGTGTTTCGTGCCGAACATCGCATGAGTCAAAGTGAGCTGGCTGATGCCATTGGCGTTTCCAGAAAAACCATCAGCACCATTGAAGTGGGAAGGTATGTACCATCAACCGTGATTGCGTTGAAAATTGCCAGGCATTTCAAAGCACCGGTTGAGGAGATATTCAGTTTATCAGAAGCAAGTAAAGGGTTGCTAAAATGAAAATCATAGGGTGTCCGAAATATGGATCTGCTGAGGTTTTGTCGGTTGTTGATAGACCGGTTCCGTTGGCCGGAAAAAATGAAGTTCTGGTTAAAGTATATGCCGCATCGGTGAATCCAGTTGATTGGGAAATTCGCAGTGGTGCTTTGAAAATTAAAACTGGTTTCAAACCACCTGAGATTTTGGGTTCGGATTTTGCTGGGGTGATTCAAGCAGTTGGTTCACAAGTGAACGAATACCTGGTAGGCGATGAGGTCTGGGGTAAATTTGATTCATTCAAAGGGGGATCATACGCACAGATGGTGGTCGCAAAAGAACAAAACATCAGTCTCAAACCTCAAAATATAGATTTTTTGCATGCCGCCGCTGTACCCAATGTGGCTTTGACTGCTTACCAAGCTCTGGTTAAAAAAGCGGGTCTGAAAAGGGGTCAAAGTGTGATGGTCAATGGTGCTTCAGGCGGTGTGGGGATGATGGCGGTGCAAATGGCCAAAGCTTTAGATTGTCATGTCACTGCCGTTTGTAGTGGTAAAAATATGAGCATGGTTCAATCATTGGGAGCTGATGTGGTATTGGATTACAATCAGGATGACATTTTGAAACCAAACAATGCTTATGATGTATTTTTTGACTGTGTTTCCAATCAATCATTTTTTAAAGTGCGAGCCACTTTGAGATCAGCGGGTACCCACGTAAAAACGACGCCAGATTTAATCAGTGCCTTGGGTGGTTTGATTAAACCTTTCAAAGTAAAACGACCGGACCACATCATGGTTAAGCCCAACAACAAAGATTTAAAACAAATAAAAGCATGGGTGGAAAGCGAACAACTGAAACCAATGGTTCAACAGGTGTATTCAATGGCAGAAATTGTGCAAGCACACCAGCAGAGTCAAACAGGCCGAGTGGTCGGTAAACTGGTGTTGGATATGCAGGGTTAATCGATTCATGGTAATTGGTCCAAAGAATGGTATACCCGGTTCATGATTTCCAGATTGGTTTGAATTTCATCCTCTGACATCACGGCTGTCATGGCTTGAACCACTTCTATTTGTACTGACATGGATTGATTGAGTAATTGTTCCCCAGCTGATGTTAAATGTAAGTGATGTACCCGAGCATCCTGCTGGTCTTTGCGCCGTTCAATCAAACCCCTTTGTTGTAACTTTTTCAATAAGGCCGAGGTGTTGCTTTTAACCACCAGTAAACGGTCACTGATTTCTTGCTGTGACATGCCTGGTTTGTGATTAATGTTCATTAATAACTCGTGTTGAGCGGTGGTGAGTCCAAGTTTAGCCAACTTGATATTCATGACTTTTTGACACTTCAGGTAACACTTTACCACTGACAGCCATGATTTATGGCCTTTGATGTCACAGGGTCTTATGGTTTGGTTGGTTTTCATTTTCACACAAGGTTCACATATGAACTATATACTGTATAATGAAACAAGCTTAAAGTAAACTCATATTAGCCACCGAAGATAAATGACATGTACCCTCCATCAATTGGTCCATTGAAGCCTCCCACAAAATTCAATACGTTGAAAGAAATTCGTGCGCCACTTGAATGGTTGTTTGCTTATGGCAATCGCCGTAAACTTGCAGACGTACCGCAGGGTGATGGACGTATTTTGGTGTTGGTGCCCGGTTATGGTGCCGATGAATGGTCCATGCGACCTTTGAAGAAATTTTTGCAGTCAATCAACTATCAGGTTTTTGATTGGGGTCATGGACGCAATCGAGGACATGTGAAACACGACACTGCTTTGTTGGCAAACACGATCAAAACCATCAGTGAAAATCATAGTCAACAAGCGGTCACCATAATTGGATGGAGTTTGGGTGGCGTGTTGGCTCGCGAAGTCGCTCGCTTGCACCCAGCGTGTGTCAGTGAAGTCATCACCATGGGAACGCCATTGGTGGGTGGACCTAAGTATACAGTGTTGGCCCAAAAATATGCCAAATCAATGGACATGAATTTAGATCACTATGAAACTGAAATTCATGAGATCAATGCCCAAGGAATCACCCAGCCAGTCACGGTCATTTACAGCAAATCAGATGGTGTGGTCGGATGGAACGCGGCCATAGATCGATACAATGAACAAGCACGTAACATCGAAGTCAGTTGCTCGCATCTGGGTATGGGGGTCAATGCAAGGGTTTGGCAAATCATAGCTGAAACTTTGGCAGCATCTAATAACACCTCAAAAGCAATGACATGATGTTAGCAGATATTATGAACCTGGTTTGATTGCATTATTTCACATAACGCTTCAGACCATTGGGAGTGAATATATTGTCATTGGCTAATTTGGCATCATAAATGTTGCCTTTGGGCGCTTCATTTTGTAAACCCATGACGTGGTATTTTCTGCTGTTTAAGTCGTGAAAAACGGTGATTACCGGAAAAGTGCCAGGCATATTCGGGTCTTGTTGCAAATAGGCCATGCTGACGCGGAACAATTGTCCTTGTTTGTCGTATTGATCAGCGATGGCAATTGACCATGAGTCTTCATCAATGTAAAAGTCACGTCGGCTGTACAGGTGACGCCATTCACTTTTTACCGTGCCTCGGATAACCCATACACGGTGTTTTTCATATCGAGTCAAAGCGGGATTGATGTGGCCTGGTTTTAAAATGTCTGTATATGGCAAAGCCGTGTCTGCCAGTCGATTGTTGTTATATGGGATGTACACCGTTCTGGGTTCAAGTAATTGCCATTCAAAGCGATCAGGTGCCCCATTGACCATGTCTGTGTCATCCGCTGTGCGCAATGCATTGGCGCTACTGATGGGTTGATCGTAAGCAAAATTAGGTGCCCTGGTTACCCGACGACGTCCTTTGTCCCATAACCATGCGGAACGTGGTTCATCAATTTGATCCAAAGGTTCAATCACCAACCCCCCAGTGCCGGAGCGGCTGGCAGGTGCCGTGGTTTTGGAAATCGCGGAAAACAATCGATTCGGATTGGGGTTGTCATTGAGGTAATAATCGTAGCGTATCAATGATTCGCGACTGGACAATTGAAAACTACCATCCTCAGCCACATTGGCATCACTGGCATGGTTGATCAATTGAACGCCACGCCATCGAGCCACATGATTGAAATAAACTTCCAATGCTGATTGGGGTATGGGAAAGGGAATGCCACCAGTTGCGTTCAAAATACCCGTTTTTTGTGGGTTTAACTCAGCCGTAATGGCATTATTTTTGCTGTTGTTATAAACCCAGTCGGGTGCCGCAAAAGTGCGGTGACTGGGGTAAATAGACATCTTAAAAGTTTCAGGGTGTGTTTGGAATAAAGCGATTTGCCCCGCTGTCAGGTGTTTTTCATGTTGTAAGTAATTATCATGGGTGATGGTGAACAACACCTGTTCTGATGGGTCTGTGGTTTTGACATCCTGCCAAGCAGGAATTCCTGCGGGTTCATCGCCTTTTTTGATGGCGCCAAAAGGTGTTAAGTCCTGCCCCAATCGTGCGGCTTGTTCAGTTGAAACTTTGGCTTCAACGCCGGTGACAAAAAACATTAAGAATGTTAGCAAGGTGGTGGGACGAAAATCAGTCATATTATTCATCGTGTTCGGTTCTGTTGAGGCGCATTTCTATCAGGTGATGAGCAAAACCCACTTTTTCATAAGCACGAATGGCTCTGGGATTTTTGGCATAGACATGCAAGATAATTTCTTTGATATGGTGCTGATGAAACCAGGCAGTGATGGCTTCAATCAGAGCCTTGCTGATGCCTTGGCCTCGGTAAGATTTTTTTACATACATAAAACCGATATAACCCAAATGAGTTGATTGGAAGAAATTTTTTCTGGGCCTGATTTGGCCATACACACTGCCGACTATTTGAGCGTCATCTACTGCCACCAGTACTTCTGTGTCTTCGGCATGGATGTAATCTTTAATGGGGTAATAACTGATGGGCTGGTCCTGAATCAATGTGGGGTCCATCGGTCGTTCAGTGGCGATGATTTTTTGCTCAAATTCCAGCAAAGTTGGCAAGTCTGCGATGCTGGCTGGGCGAATGTGTGTTGCGGACATAGTATTCGATTGTGACAGTTGCTAATAAATAACCAATGAATCATACCATCAAAATCATATCAGTCCTTTTATTGTTTAAAATAGTCAATTCTGATTTTTACAATCAACTTAAATGTTGTAAACAATAGGTACAAACAATCATGGGCATGCTCCGCAAGTTTTCGACAAGTCATTCAGCACAAAAATTAAAACGAATCATGAATTGGTATGGACCTTATTTAGGTGCAGGCGTAAAAATTGAATATCTGGCTGATGACTGGCGCGAACTCAGGGTCGCTATGTCGATGAAATGGTATAACCGCAATGCAGTGGGTACTCATTTCGGCGGCTCTTTATACAGCATGATTGATCCACACTACATGTTGATGTTGATGAAAATATTGGGCAATGACTACATTGTTTGGGATAAAGCCGCTTCAATCAATTTTATCAAACCTGGTACCGGTACGGTAAGGTCCACCATGAAAATTACCGATGAAATGTTAGTTAAAATACAACAGGAAACCCAACATGGTGAGAAGTATCTGCCAAATTTTGAGGTTGAAATTTTCAATCAAAAAAATGAATTGGTGGCTCAAGCAGTTAAAACTTTGTATATCAAAAGGAAGCCGCCAATACCTGGTGAAAACTCAGTTTAATCGTTGTATCAATTTTAACAGTCTATGGCTGTTGCCCACTCCCATGGTTGTGAAGACATGAATTAAAAAGATATAATTAATCACTATGAGTAAAATTGAAATCACCATCAACGGCAAAACCCATACTTTTGAAGCAGGGGATCAAAATGCCATTAAAGACATGCCATGGCAAGAGCGAAAAGAACTCATTGGCATTTTAGAACAAATCAAGCAAGTTGAATATGTAGACAATAAGCCAGCTGTAGAGAAGCAGGGTCTTTCCATCCTTACCACTGAAAAACAGATCAACCCCACCCCTTCCGCCACAGCAACACCGGCCTATGACAAAGCGGTGAAACCTGGACAAGGTGATGTGGATTCCATCATGAATCGTTTGATTATGGAGGAAAAGAAGCATCAGTCCACCGTTCCTGACAGGGGAACTGTGATTAAATGGATGTTGGCGGTGATCGCTGTGATCATGGTGTTGGCATTGTTGTTCTGAATGCTGTATTAACATCTATTGACTGCTGTTGATGTATAATCAATAGATGACGTAGCGATTCGATAGGATGATGGCTTGTTGCGAGTTATTAATACTTTGCGATGAATAACATGCCAAACTTCAGAATCAAATTTCAAACCCTCGAGTTTTCCCACATTGACATTCACTTCAAAACCCTCAGGAGCAATCAAGAATTTGCCGACCCTGAAGGGGTTGCAGCCTCATTGGGTATTTCATCGGCCCAATGGCCTTTGTTTGGTGTGGTCTGGGAATCCAGCCAGGTGCTGGCGCATTTGATGGATGATTTAGATACCGGCAAAAAGCGAATACTTGAGGTGGGATGTGGCATTGGATTATCGAGTTTGTTGCTCAATGCCAGAGGTGCGGCCATTACTGCCACTGATTACCATCCTGAAGTGGGTGAATTTTTGATTGGCAATGCGGCATTGAATGAAGGCAGGAAAATCCCTTATTTAAGAACCAGCTGGGACAATCAAAACACCGGTTTGGGCCAATTTGATTTAATCATTGGCAGCGATTTATTGTATGAAAAGGAACATGTTGAATTGTTGTCGCAATTCATTCATCGCCATGCCAAACTCCAATGCGAGGTCATCTTGGTCGATCCAGGCCGAGGTTTTCATGCAAAATTCAGCAAAGCCATGATCCTTTTGGGGTATTCCCATAAGCAAAGCCATGTCAAAGCAGAAAATTATTTGTCAGAGAATTACTCAGGCCAAATACTGCGCTATGCAAAACCAGCATAATCAGCGTGTGATTTTGTGAGCCATCAGCTTGTTTGGAATTTCAAGGCTCGCTATAATCTTGACTTTTCATCGGTAGCAAATAAAGCATGATATTGACTTTGGGACCTTATAAAGCAGACACAAAGACCTACCGGGTGTCCCGATCGGATCAACTGCTTAAATGGGGAGACAAAGCCAGTCAGCTGTTTGTGTTATTACTTGAAAATTCACCACAAACCATTTCCAAAGAAACCATCTTCGCTCAAGTGTGGCAAGGACGCGTGGTTACAGAAAATTCTTTGTATAAAACCATTGGGACGCTTCGTAAAACCTTGAATAAGGATGGCATTGAAATTGAGTCGGTGTTTGGCGAAGGGTATAGAATCATTGCTGATGACAGCATGGATTCTGTGCAATCAATTGAATTTACGCAGAAAAACAAAAAGACATCGAAGTTGAAATACTTGCCATTGTTGCTGTTGATACCTTTGATTTGGTTCAGCCATGATTACCAAAAAGCCACCCTATTATTTGGCAAAATGAAGCGCTTACAACAAAACCTCGCAGTGACTAAACAAGCTTTTATCAGCCAGGTGAATGTCAGGAATGAGCTGGGTGAATTGTTGAGCCAACGGTTCGAATTGAACCCTGAAGATTCATGGGAAAAAAGATTTTATCAATTGTATGATCAAATGAATGCACAAGAGCGATTTCTTTGTCAGCAAACTCGTGCTTACACAGAAGGGCCTTTGTATGAAAAAAATCAAGCGGCCTTATCATTGTTGAACAACCATCCTGAGCTGTCTCTTGAGCTGCCTATGGCTCAAGAGTTAATCACCCACTTAACCATTTGGTTGAATAAATACCACCGTGTGTTCAAAGGTTCGGAAAAAATGTGCTTGTTGTATGTCGGGGTTGAAGATGGGGCAAAATACCCATCAGAGTTTGATGCTCAATTAGCAGCATGGATCAATCAGCATCAATAGAGGCTTGTTTCTACAGTGACAAGCCTGCTATCAACTGATACTTAATTGTTCGATTTGAATGGCGTCACGGCCAACAACAGAAGCATCACCACCATCAGCAAAATAACACCGATTGTATTTAAGCCTGGAACAGAGGTGGGCGTTCCTTGGTTGATTGGTGTGATGGGCCCTACACTGATGCTGTCGATACCAATCAGGTTACCATTGAATGGTGATTGACCCACATTTTCGACAAAATAAATCAAAGCCAGCCGACCCGCACCATTGACTGGGACATTGAATTCTGTCCATTGTTCGGGATAAGTCCCAGCCGTTAAATTGGGATTGATCGATAACAAAATTTGAAAATCTCCAAAGTCACTGCCTGCGGTTCCATTGAATGCCGGTTGTCCGCCAACACATGGACCGGTGTTAATCCCGCCGGATGGACTGTAAGCCACCAGTAAATTGTCTGCTGAAGGAGAATTAGGAACTGTTCGGGTAAAAAAATTCAATTGTTCTACCATGCCAATGTCTGGCAAAATCAACCAGTCACATAAAATGTTACCGCCAGTTTGGCCAACACCGCCGAGTATGTAGGAATTGTCTGAACCTGCCTGGGCTGGAAAAACCGAAGCAAAGCCCTGTCCCCAAGACAAGTCGCCGATGAAGTCAGATTGGTTATCAAAAACCCAGCCATCTCCCGGTAATTGATTGACCGCCTCAAAGCCTTCTGAATAGCTGCCCGCCGACAGTGGTGCTGACAGCAGTAAAAGTAAAATAGTTAAATATATCGATGATTTCATGTGTGCTCCATATGCTGGTTGTTAACCATTCACAGCATATTGAAACCAGCGCAAAAGGGTTACTGAATAAATCTGAATAGTTCTGCCAAAACCTGATTGAAAGGTTGAAAATAAGTGAATGTGTTGAATTTCAATTTTAGACTGATTTTGCTAAAATTCATTGCACTGTATTCAAAACACATGGATGTCAAAGCATGAAAAACAAATTTAATCGCACCATTCTGACCCACTTTGCTTGGGTTTTCATTGCGTTTTACAGCTTCCCTTTAGCAGCATTGAAGTTCAATGAAAAAGAATTGATTGTTTTGCATGGGGATGAAAAAGCATTGGCCGCTGATGAGGGGTACTTGTATTTATCTGTGGACAGTGAAAATCATTTTACGACTGTTGTTTTGGATAGGGTGGGCTCAGGAAAAAGACTCAGATTCACTGATATGGCGGCAGGGGAAAATCATGCTTTGATTCAACTTGAAGCAGGAATTTATTACTGGAAATCAATCAGAGGCTATTTGTTATTTGGCTTGAATTGGTTCCACTTTGATGAAGATGATTATTATTTCGAGGTCAAGCCAGGCGTGGTTAATTATCCGGGAACTTGGCAATCAAATTTTAAATTAACAGGCTTGCTTCAGGGCTATTTATCTATAAAAGCGACCAACAAAGCAACCATAGAATGGCCTTATTTCAAACAAACCTACAGTCAATACACTGGGCAGACGCCTTTTGAGTATGTGGGCCACACCGAAGATTATTACAATACTTATTTGGAAGCTTTGATTGATAAATATGACTTCAAAGCACGTCAAAAAATAGATTATCAAAACACAGATAAAAGCAACTTACCCGTCAAATATTTTGACATTGATGACGGGGTTGAACTACAGAAAAAACAATTTCCCTTGTTGTCAGATTATCTAGACAGCGACGATCAGATATCGGGTGAGATCAATCCGCAAGGCGAGTGGATTTTATTGAGTTCAAAACAGCACAAAGAAACCATGATCGAGGTGGTAAATATCAAAACACTCAAATCTTATGTGGTATTCAAAGAAAATCTACCGGCAAGGGCGAGGATCCGTCACTTGCAATGGATAGACAATGATTCATTCTTATTTGATATTGATTATGAAAAGTACTCATTCAGTCAAGTCTTGCATTTAGAGACTAATGATAACAATGAGTTAACCCGCGCACATTCAGTTGAGTTACCCATGGCAGGATCGGTGTTGAGTCCTTTGGTAGCGCAGGATAACCACATGGTTTTTGCTAATCATAAAATGAGTGATGTTGGAGGTAAAAGCATCAATGGGGTTTACTTGGTTGATACCAGCACCAGCAAAACAGTAAAAAAATCATTCAAGAAGAAATTAGGCAAGACCAAAAGATTTGATCGTGTGATTGATTGGCTGACCGATGCCAGTGGTGTGGTCAGGTCTGCTATTGAAGTTGAGTATGATGAAAAAGCAGAACAGGTATTGTTTCATCACTGGTTTTTGACCCAAAAAGGCACTGATGATTGGGTTAAAATTAAAACCAGTTACGCGGATGACGAAATTCCATTACCAGTTAAATTGTCGGAAGATGAGACGTTTTTTTACGCATTCAGCGATCAATATGGTGATAAAAAATCGGTGCATAAATACAGTGTAAAAGATTACTCATACATTGGCCCTTTTTATGAAGACTCTGAAGTGGAGATCAATGGCTTGATTGAAGACCCGACCACCCACCAAATCATTGGTTATACCTACATGGAAAATGGCTTGTCCAAGCGTAAGTTTTTTAATGAAAAAAATGATCGCATCAAAGCACTGCGTGCCAAAAATCCACAGATACAATTGTATGTCAGACAACACTTAGCAGATGCGGGGTTGATGTTGATTTATGGCACCACTCAATTCTCCAAAGGGGCTTGGTATTTGTTCCAGCAAAACAACGGACAAATCATCAAGCTATTAGACGAAAGTCCAGTGTATGAAAAGCTGCCAAAAGGTGATAACTTCAGTTTAAAAATCACGGCTGAAGACGGGGTTGATATTGAGGGTTATTTGGTGGTTCCTTCTTTGCGAGGTGATGATAAGCCACCGTTGGTGGTGATTCCACATGGTGGTCCGATTGGTGTGAGAGACACTGCCAACAATGATGAGATGCAACATTTTTTTGCTTCAAAAGGAATTGCCACATTGAAAGTTAATTATCGAGGCTCTTCAGGATATGGTAAGCAATTCAAAGAAATGGGTAATCAACAGTGGGGGGAAAAAATTGAGTCAGACATTCATAGTATGGTATTGCACGCTGCCAAAACCCATGACCTTAACCTCAATAAAGTATGTGCAATGGGTGGCAGTTATGGTGGTTACTCAGCGGTTATGTTAACTGTTTTGTATCCCGATGTTTACCAATGCGCTGTGTCGTTACATGGTGTGATGGATTTGCCCTTGTTGTTTGCCAATGACTCCATGTTTAAAGACGATGAATTTTATGCACGATTGGCGGAAATTGTTGGAGATCCAAAAACTGATTTGGATCGACTGATACAAAAATCACCATTTTACCTGGCTGAAAAAATCACCAAACCGATCAAATTGTTTCACGGCGTGAATGATGAGAGGGTGACTTTAGAGCATTCTTTCAGGATGCAGCAAATGTTCACCATTTTGAAAATGAATGCAGATTTAACCCTTTTGATGGATGAAGGTCATTCCATGAAATATTTGAACTCCAACATTTTTTATGTGGCTGAGAGTTTGAAATTTATCATCAAACACCTTGACCTACCAATCAAGTATAGCCCAGATGATGACCAGGAATTAATCCAAGAGGATGATGTAATAGACTATATATTGGACTGATTGGGCTTGATTGTGAATGTCCGATATAGCCACGAAAACATGGGGTCTGATTAGTCTTCAGACCCCATCATGATTAAACCGTTGTTATTGTTTTAAATAGGTGTCTAAGAGTATCAAAGACAATCAGTATATTTAAAAACATTGGGATGCGTTGGCTATTTATTTTTTACTGTGTATTAAGCGACCTCGTAACCATTGCTTGGTGGGCTTGCCGAGCAGTGCTTTAAGCGTTGGGGTGGCTTTTCGAAAGGACTTGAGGTGAATCGGGTTGTTTCTACCGCCTAATTTGGCAAAGAAAATGTATTCTTCATCCAATTTCATTGGGCTACATTTATTGTCAGTGGGTGGTTTGCCTAGGTCTATATCAACAGTTTCAGTGACTTTGCCTTGCCATATTTTCTTGGTTTGGATGTAAGTCATTGGCTTGTTATTAAAGCTGGCTTCTTTGCGGTAAATACCAGAGAATACATAGGTGAAATTCATCTTTTTGAGTTGATCAAAGTCAACTTGTGCCAGTTCTTTGGCACTGGGTTTGGCCTCTTGAATCCATTCACCATTGACCAAACGGGGTGGTTTGGATATTTCGGGTTCAGGTGTACATGATGAAGCCATTTGACTCATGGCGATGCCAGATAAGGCAATGATCAAAAGGGTTTTTTTCATGGGGTCTCCAGCCAAAAAGTCACAGGGCCGTCGTTGATTAAGCTGACTTGCATGTCAGCGCCGAATTGTCCGGTTTGAATCTTTAGACCTGTGTTATTGGCCAGTTTGACCAATTGATTAAAAATAAGTTCGCCGTGTTCAGGTGTGGCACCACGCGAAAAACCCGGGCGGTTGCCTTTTTTGGTGTCGGCGACCAAGGTAAATTGGGACACCAACAACAATTCACCTTGGATGTCATTCAGTGATAAATTCATTTTACCGGCCTCGTCAGGAAAAATGCGGTAACGACAGAGTTTATTGAGTAACTGTTCTGCTTTTTCAGTGCTGTCCTCACGTTCCACTCCGACCAAAGCCAGGATGCCTTGTTGGATTTTTCCCACGGTTTTTCCAGCCACATCGACCTGCGCTTGTTTGACCTTTTGGATTAATATTTTCATGGCTGTTGATGTTAGCAGAATTGCCAATAAAAGTGAAAATCATCCAGAACTGATGTTAGATTTAATGGCATGGGTTATTCAGCGCGCAGCTGAAAGTTAGGTGATTCAATAGCACTTTTAATCGAAATGGTGTCATCCTGAGCGCAGCGCAGCGCAGCGAAACCGAAGGATCTCATGAGGCTGGATTGGTGTTTTGCTTGAGTGTGCGTGGTCTGTAGGAGATTCTTCGACTGCACTTCGTTCCGCTCAGAATGACTGTTTTTTTAATCAGAATGCTGTCATCCTGAGTGCAGCGCAGCGAAACCGAAGGATCTCATGAAGCTGGATTGGTGTTTTGCTTGAGGGTGCGTGATCTGAAGGAGATTCTTCGACTGCACTTCGTTCCGTTCAGAATGACTGTTTTTTAATCAGAATGCTCTCATCCTGAGTGCAGCGCAGCGAAACCGAAGGATCTAATGAAGCTGGATTGGTTTTTTGCTTGAGGGTGCGTGATCTTAAGGAAATTCTTCGACTGCACTTCGTTCCGCTCAAAATGACTGATATTTTAATCGGAACGGTTCATCCTGAGTGCAGCGCAGCGGAACCGAAGGATCTCATGAAGCTGGATTGGTTTTTTGCTTGAGTGTGCGTGGTCTGAAGGAGATTCTTCGACTGCACTTCGTTCCGCTCAGAATGACTGTTTTTTTAATCAGAATGCTGTCATCCTGAGTGCAGCGCAGCGAAACCGAAGGATCTCATGAAGCTGGTTTGCTGTATTAATTGAGGATGCATGGTCTGTAGGAGATTCTTCGACTGCACTTCGTTCCGCTCAGAATGACTGTTTTTTTAATCAGTATGCTGTCATCCTGAGTGCAGCGCAGCGGAACCGAAGGATTTCATGAAGCTGGATTGGTGTATTAATTGAGGATGCGTGGTCTGTAGGAGATTCTTCGACTGCACTTCGTTCCGCTCAGAATGACTGATATTTTATTCGGAACGGTTCAACAAGCGGTCAAAATAATTATGCTAAAATATAACAAACGTGTGTAACCATCATTAAGCCAAGGGTGAGATGGTTGTTTGCTGAGCAACGCTTATTGAACCAGCTTTAATCACAATGCTGCTGTCCAATCTGATATCACACGACATAACTGAATCTATTAATCATTGGGGGAGACCATGAAACCATTCATCACCTTGTGCCTGTGCGCCATCACCGGACTGGCACAAGCCAGCACTTTAAATATACCGAATACCTTCACACCGAACACACCAGCCCGAGCATCTGAAGTCAATGCCAACTTCAACGCCACAAAATCCGCTGTGGATGACAATGACAGTCGTTTGGCTTCTGTAGAGGCTTTGTTGACCACCATGCAAAGCAGCATCACTAACTTAGAAAACACGGTGGCCTCACAACAAACCACCATCACCAACCAACAAAACCTGATCAGTCAATTACAGTCGGACTTGGCAGCGGTGGAATCCAACAGTGTTTTGGGTTTGGACGGATATTTAAGTTTGACCACATTCAATGGCTATGATACGGCGGAATTTACCGGTGTTAATGTTCAGATTAACGATGGATCAGGAGACACTGATGGGGTGGTCAACGGCTTGGGCAATGTCATCATTGGTTACAACGAGTTCACTTCTCCAGGCACTTTGTTTTGCAGCTTACCTCAATACAGCAATGAAACAGACTGCAACAATTCTGGTGGTACTTGGCAAGAGAACGTAACAAATGGATCTCATAATTTAATTTTAGGAAGGGCGCATTCTTTCACTTCATTTTCATCACTGATCTCTGGCCACAGTAATGTCAGTAACAACGAGAATACAACGTTATTGAGCAGTGGATACAGTACCAGCAATGGCATCAGAGGAATCATATTAGGGGGCTCCAGTCATTCAATCAATGCCGATTACAGCAGCATCATGGGAGGCGCAGACAATCATGCTGAGGAAGAACTGACTTCTTTGGTGGGTGGCTTAGGCAATATTGCATCAGGTTACGGCAGCAGCATCACAGGTGGCAATTACAACTCAACCAATGACTATTATAGCGTTGTATCTGGAGGGCAATATAATCAAGCCACAGGAAGCTATTCTAGCGTCAGCGGCGGACAGAATAATGAAGCCAGCGGTGATCATGCCAGTGTCAGTGGGGGAAATCAGCTTGTGGCATCAGTCAACCATCAATGGCGCGCAGGTGATTTGGCTGTTGATATTCAGAATGTTGTTGACTCGAACAGCCAGCAGTTTAATTCTATTAATCAAAGCATTAATGTCCTTACCAATGATGTTAATTCGACAAACGCAGCGGTAACTTCAAATACAAATGACATTAATTCACTTCAAAACAATTCGGTTTTGAGCCTGGATGGTTATTTAAGCCTTATAACAAACAATGGCTATGATACGGCTGTATTCTCTGGAATTAATGTACAAGTAAACAGCGGATCAGGCGCAACTCACGCTTCAGTAAATGGTTTAGGAAATTTGATGATTGGTTACAATCGTGATTGGGGTACTGGGAAATATTTTTGCAGTATTTCTGAATTCATTGAAGAAAATGATTGCATCAACAACAATGGTACCTGGCAGAAAAATATAACCACCGGTTCGCATAATCTGGTGATAGGAGACAACCATTCATATACCAGTTATTCTGGCATAGTCTCTGGATACAGTAATGTCATTAATGCAAATCAAGCCAATGTTTTGGGTGGCAGGGAAAATGTAGCAGGTGGTTCATACAGCTCAATTGATGGTGGATACAACCATAATGCAACAGGAGACTTCAGCAGTATCAGTGGGGGGCATTCAAATGTTGTGAGTGGATATTCCAGTAGTATCAGCGGTGGCCGTGATAATCTTGCCAGCGGCGATTACAGCAGTGTCAGTGGTGGCCGACTGAATATCGCCAGTGAAGAAGGTAGCAGTGTTAGTGGCGGTCAAGAAAATACTGCAAGTTCTTTTTACAGCAGTGTCAGTGGTGGGCATCAGAATGTTTCTGATGCAAACTCTAGCAGCATCAGTGGTGGATTCCAAAACACAGTAACAGGATCAAGCGGGA
Source organism: Marinicella litoralis (assembly GCF_002591915.1). GTDB lineage: Bacteria > Pseudomonadota > Gammaproteobacteria > Xanthomonadales > Marinicellaceae > Marinicella > Marinicella litoralis. The sequence continues at coordinate 732,422 of NZ_NIHB01000001.1, forward strand.
GTGTAAGCGGTGGTTGGCAAAGAACCATTAGCTCAAACTTGGGTTGGACTGGAGGAAACTTGTCAACCAACATTCAACCTACTGTCAATGCTTTAGTCAACGAAATGAGTCAAGTGCAAGACGATTTAATTGCAGTAGAAGATGATGTCATTCTACTGAATTCTGATGTTTCAGGACTAAACAACGATTTTTCAACACTGAACACATCTGTCAACACCAATCAAACCAACATCACCAATGTCAGTAATAGCCTAACCGCTGTTCAAAACAACTCTGTTCTGTCATTAGATGGCTTCCTCACCCTTTCCAACATCAACGGTTACGACACCGCAGAATTCACCGGCATCAATGTTCAGGTCAACGACGGTTCTGGTACCACCCAAGGCGTCACCAATGGACTGGGGAATTTACAAATTGGTTACAATGAAGTTACTGGTAACGCCATCTTTTTCTGCTCGGACAACGACTACTACAATCAAAACGACTGCACCACCAATGGCGGAGTTTGGGACCAAAATGTCACCACAGGCTCGCACAACTTGATCATAGGTGATGACCATTCTTACACCAGTCATGGTTCGATTGTGGCAGGCTTGGCTAATATATCCAATGATCGATTTTCCAGTGTTTTGGGTGGTTGGAGAAACCTGGCCGCAGGGAATGTGTCCACTGTGTCCGGCGGCAGCTACAACATCGCCAATGGCAGCATCAACAGCGTGACAGGTGGTTACAGCAACACCGCAACAGGCTCCAGAAGCAGTGTAACCGGTGGCCAAGGCAATCTGGCCTTTGGTGCTTACAGCACGGTCAGCGGTGGCAACGGCAGAACCGCCAACGGTGATGACGATTGGGTTGCAGGTTCTTTAACGGAAGACTTTTGAGGACAGACCCATGAGTCGATACAAAATCATGGCAGTGGCCGCCTTCTTGGCCACCACTGCCCAAACTTTAGCCACTGACCTGATCTTTAAATCGGGCTTTGATCCCAATGGCCTGGTTTCTGGTCAAGTCTTGGGTTTGGGTGCAGATCCAATCCAATTAAGACTGTCAGCCACAGGCGTGAATGAAACCATGACCCTGACCCAATCAGGCGGATTCATCTTCAAAAGCTATGTCACCTCAGGTGATGCTTGGCAAGTCACCATCGAACAGATGCCCGCCCAACAGCATTGCAACCTGACCAACGCCTCTGGCACCATGACCACAACCGGTGATGATGCCTTGCAAGTCACTTGTGGCACCTTAGAATCCGAATGGGATGTGATGAACTGGGATGAAGGGGTCTGGCAATGAGTTCAATTGTGCAGAAATTCATCTACATGTTGTTTTAACACAGACAGGTAATCTGGTTTCATTGGGTCCAGCCAAATGGCATTTTCCTCTTTGCGCAACCAAGTCAGTTGGCGTTTGGCCAATTGTCGGGTGGCGACGATGCCTTTGAATATGAAGTCCTCTTTGCTGGTTTTGCCTTCCAAGTGCTCCCAAGCCTGGCGATAACCCACCGAACGCATGGAAGGCAGTTCATCGTGGTTTCTGGGATGTGCCATCAAGGTTCGCATTTCATCGAGGAAGCCTTGTTTGAGCATCAGCTTAAAACGCATGGCGATGCGCTCATGCAAAATGCTGCGATCTTCAGGTGAGATGATGATTTTTAGGCTGTTGTATTTCAGTTTTTGTCCTTGGTCCAATTCATACCAGGTACTCATGGTTTGTCCGGTCAATAAATACACTTCATAGGCGCGGTTGATCCGCTGAGGGTCATTGGGGTGGATGCGGGCGGCACTTTCAGGATCGACTGCAGCCAATTGTTCATGAACATGTTCCCAGCCCAGGTTATCGGCCATGGATTGGATTTGTTCCCTGGTCTTGGGGTCGGCTTCTGGCAATTGCGATAGGCCATTTTGTAGGGCGTTGTAATACATCATGGTACCACCAGCCAATAAAGGAATGCGCTGATTATCGACACTTTGTTGCATCAGATTGATGGCATCATGACAAAAATTTGCCGCTGAATAGGGTTCCCAGGTTTCACACACATCGACCAATGCATGGGGTGCTTGTTTGCGTGTTTCGGCATCGGGTTTGGCGGTACCAATGTCCATGCCTTTGTAAACCAATGCCGAGTCGACTGAAATGATGTCGCCTTGATATTCCTGGTGCAATAAAATCGCCGCATCGGTTTTGCCCGCGGCAGTGGGGCCCATCAAGAAAACGGCCTTTGGTAAGTTTGAATTTTCGGTCACATCACCCATGAGCGAAGATTATTGACCACGCAGGAATAATTTGTCCAATTGTTTCATGTCTAACTGCGTCCAAGTCGGTCTTCCGTGGTTACATTGGTCCGAACGCAAGGTATTTTCCATGTCACGCAACAAGGCATTCATTTCCATGATTGATAATTGGCGGTTGGCTCGAACCGAACCATGACAAGCCATGGTGGACATGATTTCATTGATTTGCGCTTCGATTTTCTGACTGGAACCCAAGGCCACGATTTCAGACAACACATCTTTGATCAGATTTTCCACATCGGCATTGGCCAACATCGCTGGTATCTTGCGAATCACCAAACTCTCCTCGCCGGTGATGGTTATTTCAAAACCCAGTTGATCAAACCAATTTCGGTGGGTTTCTACTGCATTGACTTCTCGGCTGGAGACATTGACTTGAATCGGCACCAATAATTTTTGGTTACGCAAAGCGTCCTCTGCAAACTTTTCTTTCATGCGTTCATAAGTGATGCGTTCATGAGCGGCATGCATGTCAACAATGATCAGACCATGTTGATTTTCAGCAATGATAAACACGCCATGGATTTGTGCTTTGGCATATCCCAATGGAGGGATGTCTTGCTGATCATGTTCTGAGGTCGGCAGGTTGTTGTAATCACCTGCTGGATAGCTGGGCAGGTTTTGGCTGGCTTGGGCTGATTGACTTAAGTAATCAAAACTGGCTTCGTTCACCCCTTGGGATGGTACCGAAGACTGAAAATGGCCACCTGAACCGCCACCAGATAAATTCATGCGGTGTTGCATTTGCGAATAATCAGGCAAAGGTTCGGTTACCGTTGCTGACATTTCTCCGACACGTGTATGAGCCAGCGATTGATGAATGGAACCAAAAATAAAGTCATGGACTAATTTAGAATCGCGAAAACGCACTTCGTGTTTGGTTGGGTGAACATTGACATCGACCAATTCCGGGTCAATGTCCAAATACAACACAAAAGCCGGAAAGCGACCATGAAACAACACATCTTGATAGGCTTGTCTGATGGCATGGCCCACCAATTTGTCTTTGATCATGCGGTTGTTGATGTAAAAAAATTGGCGATCAGGTTGCGCTCGGTTCCAAGAGGGTTTGGCCACCCAGCCTGACATTTTCAATTTACCTCGTTCTTGTTCCATGTATATGGCGTTTTCAATAAAGTCTTTGCCACACAGTTGATTGATGCGTTGGTGTTTGAGGATGTCTGAATCACCACCCGAATGACAGCCCTGGGCATTGCGGATCATTTTACCGTTGTGACTGAGTCTGAAAGTGACATCAAAGCGAGACAATGAAACGCGCTTGATCAATTCATCGATGCGCAGGTATTCGGTTTGATCGGTTTTCATAAAACGCCGGCGGGCGGGCGTGTTGAAAAACAGATCTGAGACAATGATGGTGGTGCCAATCGGATGGGCTGCAGGCATTGGGCCTTCAATTTCGCCGCCATGGGCATTGATTTGATAAGCCATCTCGGCGTCTTGGTGTCGTGAAATCAATTCAAAACGGCTGACCGAGGCGATACTCGGTAAGGCTTCGCCCCGAAAACCCATTGATAACAGGGACTCTAAATCATCCAATGACTGTATTTTGCTGGTCGCATGGCGTTGCAGGGCCATGGATAAATCTTGTTGAGTGATGCCTTGGCCATTGTCGGTGATTTTAATGCGCTTTTTACCACCGGTTTGCACATCGATGTCAATCACAGTGGCGCCTGCATCCAGGGCATTTTCTACCAGCTCCTTAACCACCGAAGCGGGCCTTTCAACCACTTCGCCTGCGGCAATTTGGTCGATCAATTGATTGGGAAGTTTTCTGATACTCATGTGATAAATTTTAACATGAGAATGCACAGAAATGATTCATTCCTGGTCGCAACTTTAAGGATATGTTTGACTACATACAGTGTGTGGAATGTCCTTGGCTGAACCGATTCGCTGTCAACGTCAGTCCAAGTTTCACTCAATGCCATCAAACCCTTACTGGATATTCAGTTGAATGACTTTATTTTGTGGCTTATTGGCGTGGCGTTTCAGGAAATAATAAAAGGCGTAAAGTAAAGACGCACATGCCAGCAACCAACAGCTGGCAAACACCGGATGTTGGGCAAAAGTCACAAGCTGATAAAAACAGGTGGCAATCAAATAAGCGATGCCAGTGGAATAGCTGGCTGAAAACAAGGCCCATTGTTTACCCGTTTCCTTGGCGATGGTGGCGATGACAGTAACACAAGGGAAATACAACAAGACAAACAGCAAATAGGCATAAGCCGCGAAACCATTTCTGAATTTTTCCTGCAAGATGCCGAATAACTGGGTTGAAACACCTTGGTTTTCTGCCATGTTTTCCACGGCATCAATTTCAGCCAATGACAGCCCCAAAGGATCGGTTAAGGCATCGGCCAGACCAGCCGCATTGTCAGGGATGGTTTGTAAGGCTTCCATCAATTGTTCACCTATGGTGGCATCATCTTCTGTTATGGATTTAGAGTAAATGGCATCCAATGAACCCACCATCACCTCTTTGGCCAACAATCCTGTAAATAAACCTACCACGGCAGGCCAGTTATCTTGTTCTATGCCCATGGGAGCGAACAGCGGGGTGGCTATTTGTGAGCCAGCGGCCAACATCGATTGATCGACGTCTTTGTTGCCCCACGAAAAATCCCTGCCCACCGATGAGATGATTTGGAGAATCAACACAATGACGATAATGATTTTACCGGCGTCTATCATAAAACCGCGCAGTTTGAACCAGGTGGATTTGAGGATATAAAAAACGCCAGGAAAACGCCATTGAGGTAGCTCAATCACAAAAGGATCGGGTTTGCCAGGCAGGATGGTTTTGCGCATCAACAAACCAGTGGCTACGGCCACCAAAATGCCAATTAAATACAGGGAAAGCACGATCAAAGCCGCATTTTCAGTGAAAAAGGCAGCAACAAACAAGGCATAAACAGATAACCTCGCGCCACATGACATGAAAGGTGCCATCAGGGTGGTGATGATGCGTTCGTCTTTTTTCGCCAGTTGGCGCGTGGCCATGACCGCTGGCACATTACAGCCAAAACTGACGATCAATGGAACAAAGGCTTTGCCGGAAAGGCCGATTTTTTGTAACCAATTGTTCATCACAAAAGCCGCTCTGACCATATAACCAGATTCTTCTAACAAGGTCAGGAATAAAAACAAAAAACCAATCACAGGTATAAAGGTGGCAACGGTTTGAATGCCAGCGCCGATGCCATCTGCCAGCACCACTGTGAGCCAATCAGGTGCATGAACCATAGTCAACAACTGGCTGGTTCCATTGATGAACAGGGCACCTGTGGCGATGTCGAAAAAGTCCACAAACACGCTGGCCACATTGGTGGCAAAGAAAAACATCAGGTACATGGCAAACATAAAAGCCAAACTACCGCTTAATGGACTGGTCAGCCATTGATCGATTTTGCTGAAAGCGTTTTTCTTGTTTTTTCTTGAGGTGTCACTGGGATGTACAGTCACCGATGCAGCCATGTCCATGGCCTGTTGAAAGCGTGCATCAAAAACACGTTTACTCTCATTGATTACTTCATCCGAGGATTTAACATATTGTTTGATGGCTTCTGCCCGGGTATCAGCGGCAGGTAAATCAATGTCTTTTGGTAATTCTGTGTGCAAGTGATCTGCGGCTGTCTGATCGGATAGGGCCAGTTCAATGGCATCGAACAAGGCCTTGATGCCCTCATGATTGATGGCAGTGGTGGTGATGACTGGACAGCCGGTTATCTCAGCGAGTTTTTCAAGGTCGATGACTTTGCCGCTGGCCGCTCGTTCATCATCCATGTTAAGCACCAAAATGGTGGGAACGTCTAAATCGAGGACTTCGGTGGTTAAGAACAAGCAGCGTTCTAAATTGTTGGCGTTGAGTACATTGACATAGACAGCGATATCAGCTTTGTTGATGGCTTGTTTAACCACCAATTCATCTTGTGACAATTCGGCCAATGAAAGGCCATAAATACCCGGTAAATCAACCAAGGTAAATTGGGTGTTGTTGCGAATCAGTTTGGCTTTGGATTCACTGACTGTGACACCCGCCCAGTTGCCGGTTTTTTTGTTTTGTCCAGCGAGGGCATTGAATAAGGTGGTTTTACCGCTGTTGGGGTTTCCAATCAGGGCGACTTTGGCAATAGGGGCCATACGTGTGGCTGCTTAAATCAGTGAAACTGAAATGGAATTGATTAAATCTGAGCCTACGGCGATGTTGCCAAAAGGGGTTTTGATGACGGCGCCGTGTTTATACAATGCAACCAATTCAATCATCATGCCTAAACCCAATCCCATTAAGGTTAGTTTTTGGCTTAAAGATTCAGAGCATGCATTTTTACAAACTTGGTAGGTATTACCCGCTTTGGCTTTTGATAATTGTACTGAATGGTCAGTTGTTGCTGTCATGGCAAGATGTTAATCTAAATAGTAATGGTTCTCATTATTAGGTATTGTTCTGAATAAATCAAGACCCTTTTACTTAAATTTCATAAAAGTTTGACTCAAATCAAGCAGCAAGGCGCTTAATTAAAATGGATAAATGGTGAACCAGTCATAAACTGGCTTTAATTGTTTGGTTTAGTGCCGTGCAATTTGATAAAATGAACCGTTTATTTTGACTGGAATCATTGATGATTGGACACATTCAGGAGTTGATTGAAAACGCTTTGGAACATTTACAAGCCAAAGGTGAATTTAATTTAGAACAAAACCCAACAATCAACATCGAAAGAACCCGCAGTAAAGAGCACGGTGATTATGCTTCTAACGTTGCATTGACCTTGGCCAAACCCTTGCAGTCAAACCCGCGTGCCATTGCGGAAAAAATCATTGCCGAGCTGGCAGAATCCAGCCATGTGAGCAAAGTGGAAATTGCTGGGCCTGGGTTTATTAATTTTTACTTAACCGATGCTTGTCGCTTACAAGTCCTCAAACGCATCATCAAGCTGGGCAAATCCTATGGCAGCAGCCAATTGGGTGCGGACAAACGGATTACCGTGGAGTTTGTATCGGCCAACCCAACCGGACCACTGCATGTGGGTCATGGCCGTGGTGCCGCTTTTGGATCGAGTTTATCCAACATCTTAAAAAAAGTCGGTTATGACGTGCATGCCGAATATTATGTCAATGACCATGGACGCCAAATGGATATTCTGGCAGCTTCGGTGTGGTTACGTTATTTGGAATTGTGTGGTGAACCGATCACTTTCCCTGCCAATGGCTACAAAGGGGAATACATCGTCGACATTGCACGCAAAGTCAGGCAAAAATACGGTGATGACTTCAGGTACAGTCAGGCTGAAGTGTTTGCTCAAGTCAGTCCAGATGAACCCGCTGGTGGCGACAAAGAACAACACATTGACGATTTGGTGATCAATGCCAAGGACATTTTGGATAAGGGTTACCATAAGATTTTTAAAATTGCTTTGAAAAATATATTGTCAGGCATTGAAAATGATTTGGAAGATTTCAATGTTCACTATGACGAATGGTTTTCAGAAAAGTCATTGCATGAGTCAGACACCATCGAACGTGCTTTGGCCAAATTAGAAGCGGGTGGACACCTCTACAAAAAAGAAGGTGCCCTGTGGTTCAACGCCACCCATTTTGGTGATGAAAAAGACCGTGTGGTGATGCGTGAGAATGGTCTGAAGACTTATTTTGCTTCAGACGTGGCTTACTTGCTGAATAAATTTGAACGTGGTTTTGAAAAATCCATCTATATATTTGGTGCCGATCATCATGGGTATATCCCACGCTTGAAAGCAGCGACCAAGGCTTTGGGTTTTGATGCCGATCAAATTGACATCTTGTTGGTGCAGTTTGCGCATTTATTCAAAGGCGGTGAAAAACTAAAAATGTCCACCCGTTCGGGGGAATTTGTTACTCTGAATGAACTGGTGTCTGAAGTGGGTTGTGATGCTTCTCGATTTTTCTATGTGATGCGTTCGCATGACCAGCATTTAGATTTTGATATGGATTTGGCCAAGTCACAATCCAATGACAACCCAGTGTATTATATTCAGTATGCCCATGCCAGAATTTGTAGCATTTTAAGAAAACTCGAAGAACAAAACATGATGCACAACATCGAGATCGGTCACGTTTCGGTTGAGTTGTTGGTTGAAGAGCAGGAATTGGATTTGATCAAAGCCTTGTCGCAGTATCCAGAAGTGGTGGAAAAAGCGGCACTTAATTACTCGGTACATTCATTGTCTAATTATTTACGTGAATTAGCCCAGCTTTTTCACAGTTATTACAATGCCCATCAGGTACAAATAGATAACGAAAATTTACGCAACGCAAGGTTAAACTTATGTTTAGCAACGCGTTATGTGTTAGCCGATGGTTTGGCCCTGCTGGGCTCATCGTCGCCGAAAGAAATGCGTTCAGAGGACCGTAAAGAAGTATGACCACAAAAAAAGCAGTGCGCAAAACCACAAAAAAAAGAACCGCCCGCAAAGCCGGACACAAAAGACCTGTTCCAGGTTGGATAATTTTATTGAGCGGTGTGCTTTCAGGTTTGTTATTGGCGGTGTTTATTTACGTCAAAGGTTGGGTGCCTGAACCCATCCAAAACACCCAGAATCCGGTTCCAGGTGTGGCTCAGGAAACAGTGAAACCGGTAGAAGACGTCAGCAAAACGGTGTCGAAGAAACCAGATTATGATTTTTATTCGGTGTTACCTGAGATGGAGGTGGTGATTCCGAAAGAAGAGTTGGAACAACAAGCAGCCAGGGACAGCAAAGAATACAGTTATATCTTACAGGTGGGCTCATTCAAGAGTCGCTCAGATGCAGAAGAATTAAAAGCACGTATTGCTTTTTCAGGACAAATAGCCCATATCCAAGAAATCAAAGTGAATGGGACCCAATACCACAGAGTCAGGGTCGGCCCTTTTGACTCCAGCAGAGAAGCTGATAAACAAAAAAGACAATTGGAGCAAGGAGGTCACAAACCTCTGGTGCTCAAAGAAACAAAACCATAGGTGAAGATTATGAAAAACATTATATTTTTATTATTATTGAGTGGTCTGGCACACAGCCAAAACAAAGAGACGACTTATTATTTGCCTGCGATTGATGTGGCTGCAGAGAAAAGCCAGCTTCCAAAATCAAAAGGACCTTTGAAATATGCCATTAATACCATTGTCAATGACATTAAGATAAATGACGGCAAATCAACTACCGGTCAATGGCGTGCGGACAAAACTGGCTACAGCATATGGACTATTAATATACAAGCAGACAACGCAACCAGTTTGGACTTTGGATTCAAAGAATTTTACTTACCGCCCTCGGCAACTTTAACCGTATATAACAATGACGAAACAGTCATTAAAGGACCTTACACAGGGGCAGTGAATAAGAAAAATGGTTATTTTTGGCCGGGTACTGTACCAGGTGATTCTGCCAGAATAGAAATTGTTGTGGCCGATAAATTTAAAAATTATTTAACCTTTAATTTGGCAAATATTTACCGGGGTTTTTATAAATTTTGGGAGCAACCCCTTGCTAGTAAAAGTTTGTCTTGTAATATTGATGTCAATTGTCCAGAAGGAGATGACTGGGAAAATCAAATAAATTCTGTGGCACGGTATTCATTTGCGACCAACAATGGCGCTTCACTATGTACAGGCCAACTGATTAACAACACAGCGCAAAACGGTACACCTTATTTTTTGACAGCCAATCATTGTGGTTTTGAGGGGGCAACCACTCAAAATCAAAAAGAAGCCATTGCGGCTTCTATGAACATCTGGTGGAATTATCAATCTTTATCTTGTCGGACACCAGGCTCGGCACAAAGTGGTACCCAAATATCTACAGCGGGATTCAATGACACCCAATCGGGAGCCAGTTATATTGCCAATAATTCCGACAGTGATTTTGCTTTAGTTAGTTTAAATCAAGTTCCAAACAGCAATTATGGCGTTGAGTACACCGGATGGGATCGAAGTGACATCGCGCCTGATTCAGCTGTTTCAATTCATCATCCTCGTGGACATGCAAAAAGAATTGCCATAGAAAACAACCCGTTGTCAATCACTTCACCTTTTGCATCACAAGGGGTCAACAATACGCACTTATCAATCAATGTCTGGGATGAAGGCTTAACTGAACAAGGTTCATCTGGAGGTGGACTGTGGAACAGTGGTGGGCTTTTGGTGGGACAGTTGCACTTTGGAGATTTGGCACAAGTCTGTACTGATCCAGTATCTGACAGTTATGGTCGATTTAACACCTCATGGGATCAAGGCGCCAATACACAATCTCGGCTTAAAGAATGGTTGGATCCATTAAACACCGGCCAAATGACCCTTCAGGGAACCGGTGGTTGTGATGCACCGGCTGTTAGCATCATCAATAACTCCAGCAATGCAGTCGGTGATAATTTGATTTTTGAATCACAAGTGAGTGGTGGAATTGGGCCGTATACTTATGAATGGGACATCAATGGTGATGAGCTGATTGATGGCCAGAGCAACACAGTACAGGTCAGGTATCCTAAACAGTATGTAGGTAATGTGAACTTAAGTGTTAAAGACTCCACAGGTTGTGAGTCCAATGCATCTCAAGCGGTGGTGATTGAAGGCCCCTATCTTGAGTTACAACAATTGGATAACATCCGAATCAATTTAGATTTGGTTTGTGGTAATAATGACGAAGTAATCGACCCAGGCGAACGGTGGACATCAACCATCGAAGTCAGTAACGTGGGCAGCAGTACTGCCACAGATGCCTTTGTTGCGATGGGAGTTGCCCAGACATCAGTTTTGAATGGGGTTGCTGATAATTACGGTAATGTAGTGAGCAGTTGTGACCGTTTATTTATTGATATCAGCTCAACGGGTGACCTCATTCCTTGGGAAGCTGCAGCGAATGTGACTGGTACCGATGCTGCCGATGAAGGATCTGCCTTGATTCAATTGTCTCAGGCTTTTGAACACTATGGTCAAGCGGTCAATCAACTGAGGGCATCAACCAATGGTTTCCTCAGTACTTCTGCCAATGCAACAGGAGGTGACTGGGATAATGACTGTCCATTGCCACAAGCACCAGACAAGGACAATGAAGGTGCCAGGATTGCTCCGATGCATGATGACTTGAGGGATGCTTTGTTTTACCACCAATCATTCAGCAGTTGTCCCAGAGCATCAGAAATGGGTGGTGATTTGGCTTGTGAAGTGTTTTTATGGAAGGGGGCTGATTTATATGACACCCAAGGAGTGATTGAAAGCATTGATATACAAGCGATATTGTACCCAACCACTTCTCAATGGGTTTACCAATACAGTGGTACCGGTTTTGATGGTTCATCATCCACCACAGGCATGCAAAACCCCTCAGCCACTGATGGTTTGACTTTTGCTTGTAATACCGCCAGCAGCATCAATAATACCGATGCCGTATGCACCTTTAATAAAAATCATTTGCCAGAATCTGATGGAGCGGACTTTGTTAAACTTGAAATTCCAGCCATTCCAGTGGGGAACCTGGCTGCCAATCAAAGTGGCGGCAACATTTTAGAGTTTTCGGTGGCAGAAAATGCCACCTGTGGGACCTCGTTTGCTTTCAACCATGAAGCATCGGTCTATGATCAAGGGTTCAATGCAGGTAAAGACAATATATTTGTTGGAACCATTGGAAACAACGGGGTGTGTAATCCAGTGACCCATTGTGATGTGGCAGATAATGGCAATGACATCGATCCACGAGATGGTTTGTGGTGGAATCCCAATCGATCGGGAAATGGCGTGGACTTACATGTCACCAATCAGTCTTCATTGTTGTATGTGATGTATACAGGCAACCCTGATCGTTCGCCCATTTGGTACATCGCCAACAATGCCGAGTCAGCGCACAATCAATATTACAACGACATTTTGAAAGTTGAATACCCAGGTGGTTTTGCGGCCAACAACCAACAAATCGAAACAGTGGGTTGGTCAAACACCACTTTCACCAGCGACACCTCAGCAATTCAAGTGCGCAGGATCAATGGTGAGTTGAGTGCAGAAAAAATCATCTTGGATCAATTTGCAGCTGATCCAACACCGAATATGCACACGGGTCATTATTACAGTCCAAGTGAAAATGGTTGGGGTCAATCAATCATTACCCTGGGAGATGTGCGGGTTGCTATTGGTTATATCTATGACCAGTTGGGTGCACCATTTTGGACCATAGCCAGTGGCAGCAACGATGGCGGTGAAAAAACGGTGGTGACAGCAGATACCTTCTGTCCTCATTGTCCTTCGCTGCCGCTTGATGTACACACCATCGGTACATTGCGTATGGATTTAAATGGCCAGTCAAATGGGACCATCAATGAATACATCATCAGCTATCCACCGGAAGCGGCTCAACCGCAGGCTACTTGGAACAAGAGTAATTTGTCGATTGAAAATTTAGTCCCAGCGGACAATTGATACCTCACCATAATCTCTACTGCAGTATTGATTTGGTGCATAAGTAAACATCCGACCTTGCCCCACCTGATGTGGGGCCTTGGTTTTGCTGTCAGTTTACAGGCTTAATTGGATGGTTTTTGATAAGGTTTAGAGCCATCGGCTTGGATGCTGAATCTTTTGTATGTCCATTGGTATTGACTTGGGTTGATCGCGACCAGACTGGCTATGGTTTTATTCATGGTAATCACTGATTCATTGACATCATTGTAAATGGTGTCAGCTGCCAGCTTGAAATGTAAATCAAAACCCTTTCCATCGCTCAATCTTTCGGCCACCGCAAACACCACCGGTACCTTGGTTTTACCCGCAATTTTAGCAAACAATGTCATGGTATAAGCCGCTTGTCCCATGAAGGGTGCATATACGCCTTGACCATTTTTGGGTTGTTGATCGGGTAAAATCGCCAGAATGTTGTTTTGTTTTAATACTTTGAATATTTTTCTCACACCTTTGGCATCTGCGGTGATTTGGTTGGCGCCGCCAGAGCCACGGTATCTCAACAACAGCTGTTCAATTTTTTTGTCTTCAGGTGGCTTGTAGAGAAAAGAAAAGCCTTGATGACGGGAAAGCCATAAATTCAAGACCTCCCAGTTGCCGAAATGTGGCACTGCCATTAACAAACCTTGCTGTTTAGCCAAAGCAGCCTCCAAGACATCCAAACCATGGATGTTGTTGATGAGGGATTCGATGCTATTTTTGTGTTTTTTCCAAACAACGCCCATTTCAAACATGGATTTGATGGTTTCTTTTAAAGCCTCTTGAGCCAGTTTAATTTGTTCATCCGTGCTCAGCGTTGGGTAACACAGTTTGATGTTGGTGAGGGTGATGCGCCGTTGTTTTTCAGACCACCGCCAAACCATTTTGCCGATGAATGCTGCCCATTGTTGTGCTGTTTTCAGTTTGAGCCAACTGGTGATGTGGATGATGAATTGAAACAAAAATGATCGCATGGCAGCTATTTTAATTCATTTCAAATAAATAGTTGGGACAAAAAAAACCGTTGCCAAAATGACAACGGTTAATTTGCGAAGGAACAAACACGATCCTTCCTATCCATGATCCCCGAGAGTGGTACTTCATGTACCTGATTGTTAGTCCTTGTAAGCAATCATTTAGAATCAGTTCCCTGATCCTTCCTTAGTGTGCCTCATTGGCTGGTAAATCCAATTACCGTTTCCTTGGGGATATTATGTGATGTGGGCCCAGAAAAATCTGTCAACAAATTCTGAAAAGCTTGTAAGAAATTTCCTACAAGCATTCTTCGTAGATGATGTTTTAGCTCGATGAATTGGTGGGCTTACTTTCGGCTTTTTTGGGTTCTTTCGCTGGTTTTTTGGTCTTAAAATCAGTTTCGTACCAACCTGTGCCTTTCAACCTAAACCCGGCAGCCGAAACTTTTTTCACCAATGAAGGGGCTTCACATTGTGGACAATCACTCAGTGGTGCATCTGACATTTTTTGTAATTTTTCTAATTGGTGGTCACAGTCTTGACACTGGTATTCATAAATAGGCATACAAAATCTCTGCTAAAAAGGGTTGATTCACCATGGGCAGCCATCAATTTGATTGATGACTGCCCACATTATTTCTGCGACCCTTAGTGGGGTTGTTTGGCAATGAATTCAAGCTTTTGATTGGATAAATTCACTTCAATGATTTGTCCGGGTGAAAAATCACCTGCCAACAATCGACTGGCCAATGGGTTTTCTAACTCATCTTGAATGGCCCGTTTTAACGGTCTGGCGCCATAAACAGGATCAAAACCCACATTGCCCAAGAAGTCCAAAGCCTCGTCACTGATTTGTAGATGTAAATCACGAGCAGCCAAGCGTTTTTTGACTTTGTTGATTTGAATCTTGGCAATCAAACGGATGTGTTCTTGTTTCAATGGATGGAACACCACAATGTCGTCCACTCGATTGATGAACTCTGGTCTGAAATGTTGGCCGACCACAGTCATTACCGATTCTTTGATTTCTTTATAAGGGTCGTTGATCTTGGCCTGGATCAAATCAGAGCCCAAGTTCGAAGTCATGATGATGACGGTGTTTTTGAAATCCACCGTTCGACCCTGGCCATCGGTTAAGCGGCCGTCATCCAATACCTGTAACAACACATTGAAGACATCCGGATGGGCCTTTTCAACTTCATCCAACAAAATCAATGAATAAGGTTTGCGCCGTACCGCTTCGGTTAAATAACCGCCTTGGTCATAACCCACATAGCCTGGGGGTGCGCCGATTAAGCGAGCGACTGAATGTTTTTCCATGAATTCTGACATGTCCAAACGAATGATGGCGTCTTCCGTATCAAACATGAATTCAGACAAGGCTTTACACAATTCCGTTTTACCCACGCCGGTTGGCCCCAAGAACATGAATGAACCAATGGGTCGATTGGGATCAGCCAATCCTGAACGCGAACGTCGAATCGCATCTGCCACTGATTTCACGGCTTCTTCTTGGCCAATCAAACGTTGATGGATCACTGACTCCATTTGCAATAATTTTTGTTTTTCACCTTCCATCATCTTGGTCACAGGGATGCCAGTCCACATTGAGACGATTTCCGCAATCTCCACTTCGGTGACTTTGTTGCGCAGTAATTGAAATGAACTCATGTCCACCTCAGTGGCTTGCGCAATTTGTTTTTCCAATTCAGGAATCTGGCCATATTGTAACTCTGACATTTTGGCCAAATCACCAGCTCGTTGAGCCACTTCGAAAGCAGATTTGGCTTCTTCCAACTCTTCTTTCAGGTGAGTGGTGCCTTGGACAGCGGCTTTTTCACTGTTCCATATTTCTTCCAAGTCAGAATATTCACGACCCAGAATCTCAATGTTTTCTTCCAATTCGGCCTGGCGTTTTTTTGACGCCTTGTCTTTTTCACGCAACAAGGATTCACGCTCCATTTTAAGCTGTATCAGTTTGCGGTCTAATTTGTCCATCTTGTCAGGTTTGGAATCAATTTCCATGCGAATGCGACTGGCCGCCTCATCCATTAAATCAATGGCCTTATCAGGCAAATTACGATCAGTGATGTAGCGATGAGACAATGTGGCCGCTGCAATGATGGCCGGATCAGTGATTTCTACGGCATGGTGCACTTCATAGCGCTCATTCAAGCCACGCAATATGGCGATGGTGTCTTCCACCGATGGTTCTTCAACCAATACTTTTTGAAACCTGCGCTCCAAAGCTTTGTCTTTCTCAATGTATTTGCGGTACTCATCCAAGGTGGTGGCACCAATACAATGTAATTCACCACGGGCCAACGCCGGTTTCAACATATTACCGGCATCCATTGCACCTTCGGCTGCACCAGCGCCAACCATGGTATGTAACTCATCGATGAATAAAATCACCTGACCTTCTTGTTTGCTCAAGTCATTCAACAAGGCTTTTAAACGTTCTTCAAATTCACCGCGGTACTTAGCACCCGCAATCAACGCGCCCAAGTCCAAAGACAACAATCGCTTGCCTTTGACCCCTTCGGGCACTTCATTGTTCACGATGCGCTGAGCCAAGCCTTCCACAATGGCGGTTTTACCCACTCCCGGTTCACCGATGATGACTGGGTTGTTTTTGGTGCGGCGTTGTAAGATTTGGATGGTGCGTCTGATCTCAGCATCACGCCCAATGATTGGGTCCATTTTCGACTGTTCTGCGCGTGCCGTTAAATCAACGGTGTATTTTTCCAAGGCTTGGCGGTTTTCTTCAGCACCAGCATCATCAATTTTGTTGTCACCACGGATGTCATCAATGGTTTTTTCCAATGAATCACGTTGGGCGCCGGCTTTTTTCAATAACTGTGCGGTGGTGTCATTGGAGTCCAATAAGGCCAATGCAAACAATTCGCTGGCAATGTATTGATCTTCACGTTGTTGTGCCAACTTGTCCGCCAGGTTCAAAACCTTGACCAAATTATTGGATAGGTTGACTTGACCCGTGTTGTTACCAATCACCGGCATCATCTCAATGGTTTCATCAACGCTTTTACGCAACAGGTTGACATTGACCCCTGATTTCATCAACACGTGTTTCATGGATGAGTTTTCTTGGTCCAGTAAAGCAGCCAATACATGGGCCGATTCAATCACATTGTGGTCTTTACCCACAGCGATGGATTGCGCTTCGTTCAGTGCTTGCTGGAAATTGGTGGTTAATTTATCAAAGTTCATAATTTCCAATTAAATTTATAGATTAAAACAGAAATGGGGATGGCTTAAGTGTTTTTCAAATCAGCAACATAACTACCAGTGGCTTATTTGATTGATATCAAGTTTTCTTACATGCTTTCTTCCTTGGCAACCACAAGTGGTAGATGTGAAAAAAAAATCCAAGGCCGAAAAACCATGCATTGTGACCAGTTTGAATGCGGTTACATCAAATCTTATCAAATTTTTGTTGTTCAGCTTTTAGGTTGTTCAAGTCATCCTCATTGTCGAGTTTTTTCTTCGCATCACTTATGATGTTTTGCGCTTGTTTCTTCATCGCCTTTTTATACTGCTCGTTGGCACATTCTTGTTGCAACAGATAGTCACACATGCGCAATAATTTACTGACAATGATGATGTCGTGAGAACAGTATGCCCTGAATGGTGCGAGGATGGTGTAGAGCAACTGATCAAACGGTGTGATGTTGATTTGTACTTTGAGCTTTTGATTTTTTCCAATCAACATGCGGTCTGATTTTTTTATACGCAAAGCAAGCAGTTCAGTGAGGTAGTCAATACAGGTTAAGGCGGTGCCGGGATCATTGATGCCTGGTGACATGGCTTTGATGGCTATTTCTGTTATCAGTTGAAATGCCAGGGCGTAATTTTCACTCATTGACTCGGTGTCATCGATGATGAACTGGTCTAAAAACTTTTCTGCGGTGGTTTCATCTAATTTTTGTTTAGATTTAAATATCGGAATGCCTTTGAGCAAGAAAGTGCTTTTTCTGGGCAATATTCGGATCACAGTATTCGATTGATCAATCAGTTCCAATAAGTTATTGATTCTCATGGTTTGAATGTACCCAGAATGGGCTGAATAATATTCATGCCAATCTGAGGTATCATTCAGTTGCTTGTCTTCTTCAATCAGCGATTTATTTTCTTCGTCATAAGTGATTAACAGCTCCAGGCGTTTTTTTGCAGTGGTGAATATCGATTTCAAAATATGGTCAACTTGAATCGACTGCGAAATGGAGTGAATAAAATATATGAAGGCCGCCAAAGAAACGGTGATAAAGATAATGGCTACCAATACCGAAAACCCTGGAAGCTGGTAATTTTTATCGGTGGGCTCAATCGAAATCAGGGTTATCAGACAATAAAACACGCCAGACAAGTGAATGCCCAGAATGCTTTGGTGTTTTTTGTTTGAGATTAATCCAGGCAGCAGCCTGGGTGAAAAATTACTGGAAGCTTGATTGAGAATGATCATTACCATGGAAAAGCTGAACACCAAGATTGAAATCAAACCTCCAATCAAACTACTCAAGATAACCCTGGCGGTTGCTAAGTCATTGATAACCAAAACAGGCAAGGCCTCTTGTAAATAATCTGAAATGCCGTGTTGTTCAGCTGACACCATCAACAAGGCAAAAATCACCCCCCAAATTGCAATCAAACTGGGATAAAACGCGATTTTGTTTTCAATTTTCCAGAAGTATTGGATGATTTTATTGAACATAGCCAAGTGTCAGTTGCAAAATTATTGAACATTTATTATAGACTGGTGGCAGGAATTTATTCAGTATCATTTTGGTTTGCTTGGAGCCATAAGCTAAGACCCATCTCAATTGAGATGGGTTGTAACCTTGTTTTACAAGCGATCAGACCAAAGTTAAATTTTTCAACGGTAACCTTCGGTGCCTTACACCATTGGCCGCAAAGATGGCATTACAAAATGCCGGTGCGAAAGGTGGCAGCCCCGGTTCACCGACACCCGTCGGAACGGCATCACTTTTGATGATGTGGGTGTGGATTTCAGGGATTTGGTTGATGCGTGACATTTGATAGCTGTCAAAATTACCTTGTTCAATCGCACCGTCTTTGGCGGTGATTTCACCATAAAAGGCCAGTGATGTACCAAAAATGGCTGAACCTTCCATTTGTGATTTAACCCGATCTGGGTTAAGTATTTTTCCTGCATCGACAGCCATGTGAATGTCTTCAATTTTGACTTTGTTGCCATCGGTGGAAACCTTAACGACCACCGCGATATAACTCAAAAAACTGCGCCAAGCGGCAATGCCCATACCAGTGCCTTCAGGCAACTCTTGGCCCCAACCGGCTTTGTCTGCTGCCACTTGAATCACATTTTTTAAGCGGCTGGTTTCTGCTGGGTATTGTTCTGGAGATTCGCCGTAATTGCTGTATTTGAAGTCATCAGCGGCAAAGTCTTCGATTCGGTCGCTGCCAATCATTTGCAACAAAAAGTCTTTTGGGTCTTGTCCAGCCAAATGGGCCAACTCATCAGCAAATGAAGACGCGGCGAATACATTGTTGATGTTGGTCACTGAGCGAACCCAGCCTATGCGCATAAAAGTATCGGTTTCTCCCAGTGCTATTTTGATGTTAGGTACATCAAACATCATGTCGCCTTGACCCAAGTCGGTACTGCCGGCTAATTTTGCCGCTGGATCAAAGGTGGCACCGATGGGGTGATTGACCATGGCGTGGTACCAGCTGGTGACTTTGTTATCAACATCCAATGAGCCGCTCAGTTTTTGATAGCTGGGCGAATGGTAATAACCATGTTTGATTTCATCTTCACGGGTCCACAACACTTTAACCGGAAATTTGCTTTCATTGGCCAGGTAAGCCGCTTCAGCGACATAATCGGGTTTCGATTTGCGACCGAAGCCGCCACCCAAAAGGGTGACATTGATTTCCACATTGGCTGCCTTTTCTTTGGGGATTTCTAAAGTCGCCATGACGTTGCCTTGAGCCGCTTGTGGGGTTTGGGTACAAGCCCAAACTTCAACCCGATCACCATTGATTCTTGCTGTGGCAGCGGGTGGTTCCATGGTGGCATGGGCCAAACCAGCCACATGGTATTCAGCTTCAAGGTGTTTGCTGGCATCTTTTTTGGCTGCTTCAACATCGCCTCGATTTCTGACCACTTCCTTGGGGTTTTCCAATGCCTGGATAAACACTGCTTCGTGGTCTTTGGTGTTGTAACTGGCATTACTGCCATGATCCCATTCAATTTTTAAGGCTTCACGGCCTTTGATGGCTGCCCAGGTGTTGTCTGCTATGACGGCGATACCGCCGAGCATTTTAAAGGCAGCCGGTGGTGTTAATGCAGGCATTTCAATCACTTTGACCACACCAGGTACTTTTAGGGTTTCACTGGCATCGAAACTTTTTACTTGA
The DNA here is from genome assembly GCF_002591915.1 of Marinicella litoralis. GTDB lineage: Bacteria > Pseudomonadota > Gammaproteobacteria > Xanthomonadales > Marinicellaceae > Marinicella > Marinicella litoralis. The sequence goes on from NZ_NIHB01000001.1 coordinate 752,566, forward strand.
CCAAACACCACGGGAGGACGGGCAATCACGGCAGTTTTCATGCCTGGAATCTCGATGTCATAACCAAATTTTGCTTGCCCAGTGACCACTTCATGAGCATCCAAGTTTTTCATTCCTGGCTTGCCTATGTATTTTTGTTCGGCTTCGGTTTTTAGTTTCAATGATTCGCGTGCCGGAACTTCTAGGGTGCTGGCAATTTTCACCAAGTTTTTAAAGTCAATGGTTTGATTTTGGTATATGGCTTGGTGATTTTCAATCCGCACTTGGTCAATGGGAACCGCCCACACATTGGCAGCCGCTTGTTGGATTAAGGTGCGCATGATGGCACCGGCTTCTTTAAGTTTGGTGTAATTTTTTCTGACACTGCGCGAGCCATCGGTGTTTTGACTGCCGTATTTGGCATCGCCGATGGCTTGTTTTACGGTGACGCGTTGCCAATCAGCTTCCATCTCGTCAGCCACCAGCAAGGGTAAGGTGCTGAGAATGCCTTGTCCCATTTCACTGCGATGAGAAATGATGGTGACTTGACCGGTTTCATCCATGGAAACAAAGACATCGGGTGAAAATGACATCGGTTCATGGTTGGCAGCAAAAACAGGTGCGAATTGAACGCCCAATACCAATGTGCCTGAGGCCAAGCCGGTGCCTTGAAGAAACTTCCTGCGACTGACTTTCTTAATCATGAGGTTTCTCCATTGCTGTTGTTGGTGGATTTGGCTGCCAACTTGATGGCTGCACGAATTCTTGGGTAAGTGCCACAACGACAAATGTTGCCTGCCATTGCATTATTGATGTCGTCATCTGTTGGGCTGGCATTGTTAGCCAACAGGGCTGATGCCGACATGATTTGACCGGTTTGGCAGTAACCACATTGCGCCACATTCAATGTTTGCCAAGCTTGTTGGACTGGGTGGTCGCCTTTTTCTGACAAACCTTCTATGGTGGTAATGGTTTTGTCTTTGGCATAAGACATGGGCGTGATGCATGAACGCATGGCTTGGCCATCAATATGGACGGTACAAGCACCACATATGCCTTTACCGCATCCATATTTGCTGCCTGTGAGTTTGGCCACATCGCGCAGAGCCCATAACAATGGCATGTCTTCGCTGACGTCTAAAGTGGTGAGTTGGCCGTTGATGTTGAGTTTAATCATTGTAGTGCCCAAAAAGATAATGCAGATAATTATAGCTTAATTTATTGGCATTTCTTTTTCAAAAAACAGCTAAAAGTGCACGATTTAATAGAGACATTCAATTTTATTCATAATCGAGTCGGCTAAAGCCAACAACCCAAAATAAAGTTGTAGGATTTTATTGAACTGGGTTGTTGACTTCAGTCAACCCAAAACTTTCAGTTTGTCATTGCTTTTATGTAACCGTGAGGTTTGGGGTTATAGTCTGGTTTCAGTTTATATTTTTAGGTCTGAATTTTAGAAGTTTTTTGAATCAGCTCATGACCATAGACCACCACACAAGCCATGATAATCTAGGGTAGCCATTCAGCGTTTTACATATGAATGATAAAGCCACTCAACAACGCCAGAATGGGCGGTATTAAAATCAGAACAATTGTCATAAGTATCTTGATGTTTAGTTCAGCCAGATGATTGTACATGACTTTGAACTGCAATCATGTGTTTAGCTATGAATAACAATATACTGTCATCCTGAGCGAAGCGGAGCGCAGTCGAAGGATCTCCCTCAGCTGATGGGAACATCCTTATTTAAGCCAAGTATCCTGAGATTCTCGATTTCGTCCAATTTGAAAGCGTTGAACTTGAAAGAAAAAGGAAAGTCTGATCAATCAAATTAACCCAAACTGGCAAGACTTAGATTTGGATTTGCAAATGGTGTGGTGAAGTTAATTATAGGTCAGCCCAGTAAAATGAGATCTTTCGACTGCGCTCCGCTTCGCTCAAGATGACAAATGACTGGTGCACAATTCAATCATTGATTTACTTCAATCTTCACAGCTTAACTGTAGCTGTTGGGCTATAATAACGAACGTTTGAAAGATAAAAATATAAACTTGAAAAAATTTGACTATATTGTGGTTGGAGCAGGCTCAGCTGGCTGTGTTTTGGCCAACCGACTGTCTGCTGATGGCAAACACACTGTGTTGTTGGTTGAAGCGGGCGGCACCGATTGGAATCCCATGATCCATATGCCAGCGGGTTTGGCTAAATTGGTGGGCTTTAAATCGATCAATTGGAATTATGACACTGAACCAGAGCCGCAGTTGAATAACCGCAAGTTGTATTGGCCACGTGGCAAAGTTTTGGGCGGGTCTTCGTCGATCAATGCCATGTGCTACTGTCGAGGTCACCGCAAGGATTATGACCATTGGGAAGCCCAAGGCAATGCAGGCTGGGGCAGTAAAGACGTGTTGCCTTACTTCATGAAAAGTGAAAACAACCAAAGGTTGAAAAATGAATTTCACAGCCAAGACGGTTTGTTGTCCGTATCAGACCATATATACACCAATCCACTGAGTGACGTATTTCTTGATGCTGCAGCAGAAGCTGGCTACCAACGCACCGATGATTTCAATGGCCTGCGTCAAAGGGGTTTTGGTTATTATCAAGTGACCCAAAAAAATGGCCAACGCCACTCCACAGCCGAAGCGTTTCTAAAACCTGCCAAAGGGCGCAGCAACCTAACAGTGTGGACCAAAACTTTGGCCCAAAAAGTTATTTTAAAAGACAAAAAAGCCACCGGTTTGCTGGTTAAAAAAGGAGGGCAGCTACAGCAGCTGAAAGCCAATAAAGAAGTGATTTTGTCCAGTGGCGCGATCAACTCACCGCAATTGTTGATGCTATCAGGTATCGGCAACAGCGAAGAACTGGCACACCATGGCATCCAGTGTCAGCATGAATTACCCGGTGTGGGGAAAAACTTACAGGATCATTTGGATGTGTGTTTGGTTCAGCATTGTAGCCAGGACATAACTTATGACACCGTCAATGAAGTGCTGTCAGGTTTGAAATACTATTTGTTCAAAAAGGGCCCAGGAACGTCTAACGTTGCTGAAGCTGGTGGTTTTTGGCAAAGCCCAATGGCCATCGATGATCGACCCGATTTGCAATTTCACTTTGTTCCAGCCATGCTTGATGACCATGGACGCAACCGTTTGAAAGGCAACGGATATACCTTGCACATGTGTGTGTTAAGGCCTGAAAGCCGTGGCGAAATTAAACTCAAATCAGCCAACCCAGAAGACCCACCACAGATTCAAGCCAATTACCTTGCGGTCGAACATGATTTGAAAATAATGGTTGAGGGTTTCAAAATTCAACGCAAAATTTTTGCTGCCAAAGCATTTGATGAATTCAGAGACGATGAAATATTTCCTGGCAGTGAGGTGCAAACCGACGAGGAAATCATCGATTTTATTCGCAACAAAGCCGAATCGATTTATCACCCAATAGGTACCTGTAAAATGGGCAGTGATGACATGGCAGTGGTTGACCAAAACCTCAAAGTGCATGGCATTGAAGGTTTGCGTGTGGTGGATGCATCGGCAATGCCCACATTGGTTTCGGGCAACACCAACGCCCCGACCATCATGATGGCCGAAAAGATCAGCGATGTGATTATTAACCAACGGTAATCAAAATTCGTTACTTCATCAAAACCAGGGGTCAGTTTTTTTGATCCCCCGTCATTCTGAGCAAAGCAAAAACACAGCCATTTAAATCGATTGGATGGATTGCACTCAGGATGGCACCATTTCATGATGAAATCCTGAGGGTTCGTTTTATCATTCCTGCGAAGGCATGAATTTTATCTGTTAAACTGAGGCCATTCAAAGCTTGGGATAATTTTAAACAACAGGTATGAAACACCCCTTTAAATACAGTCTTGCCAGTCAATCGCAAACCCATTAATAACTGTATGGAAAGTTATTTAAAAGACAAGATAAAATCGACACAGGTCGAATCCAGACAATGATTCAAATGTTGGTCAAACGGTTGCTTTGGGGAATCCCCGTACTCTGGTTGATCTTGACCTTGACCTTCTTTTTGTTGCGGGCTGCACCCGGTGGTCCCTTTGATCAAGAGCGTGAACTGTCGGCTGAAGTTGAACAGTTGATTGCCCAAAAATACCAGTTGGACCAACCGTTGATGACTCAATATGGCAACTACCTTAAATCTGCTGTGCAAGGCGATTTGGGTCCCTCATTCCAGTATGCAGATTATTCAGTCAATCAACTGATTGCTTTGGGGCTGCCTGTGTCATTGAAAATTGGCTTTTATGCTTTGTTGTTAGCCTTGTTTTTCGGCGTGTTGTTGGGTGGTTTTGCCGCCACTTATGCCAATCGCTGGCCAGATTTGGTTGCCATGATCGTGGCAGTCATTGGTATCAGCACCCCTAATTTTGTGATTGCCCCATTATTGATTCTTGGGTTTTCAGTCCACATGCAGTGGCTGCCAGTGGGTGGTTGGTCAGGTGGTCAGTGGCCCTATTTGGTGTTACCTGTGGTGACTTTGAGTTTTCCTTTTGTGGCAGCAATTGCCCGTTTGGTGCGCAGTGGTTTGTTGGAGGTTTTGAGCCAACCATTTATCCAAACCGCCAGAGCCAAAGGCTTGTCTACATACCAAGTGCTGTTTAAGCATGCTTTGCGGCCAGCGATGTTGCCTGTGGTCAGTTACTTGGGGCCGGCTGCCGTCGGTTTGATGACAGGTTCGGTGGTGATTGAACAAATTTTTGGGATTCCAGGAATGGGTCGCTATTTTGTACAAGGTGCTTTGAATCGAGACTATACTTTGGTTTTGGGTGTGGTCTTGGTGATTGGTATCATGATGATGTTATTCAATTTGTTGGTTGACATGCTGTACCGATGGTTGGATCCAAGGGTGGCGAAAACCTGATGAAATTGAAATTGGGTTTGTCATTGCTGTTGATGTTGCTTGTTGTGGTGCTGTTTGGGCCTTGGTTGACTGGTTTTAATCCAGAGACCATACATTGGGATGACATGGCGGCAGCCCCAGATGGCATTTATTGGTTTGGTACCGATGTGATGGGCCGAGACCTGTACATTCGTACCTTGTTGGGCGGACAGGTGTCTTTGATGGTGGGTTTATTGGCCACCTTGGTGAGTGTCTTGATTGGTGTCACCTATGGCATGATTGCGGGCTTTTTTGGTGGACGGGTCGATGCCATCATGATGCGCACAGTCGATGTGCTGTATGCTTTACCATTTTTGTTTTTGGTGATTTTGTTGCTGGTGTTTTTTGGACAAAACATGTGGCTGTTGTTCGCTGCGATTGGGTGTTATTTGTGGCTTGATATGGCGCGAATCGTTCGAGGTCAAACATTGGTGTTGAAAGAGCAGGCATTTGTTGAATCGGCCTATGCCATTGGACAAAAAGATGCTTACATTTTGCTCAAGCACATATTGCCCAATTTGATTGGTGTGGTGGTGGTCTATGCCACATTGACCATACCTCAAGTGATCATGATTGAATCTTTTTTGAGTTTCTTGGGTTTGGGTATTCAGGAACCGATGACATCATGGGGCGCTTTGGTCAATGAAGGAGCCAGTTATATGGAAATGGCACCGTGGTCATTGTTATTTCCCGCTTTATTTTTATCATTGACACTGGTAGGATTCAACTTGGTGGGGGATGGTCTCAGAGATCGTTGGGATCCTTCAATGAAAAACCAATGATTGCAGCCATTAAATATTTCCAATGAGAGAAATACCGAGAACACCCGAGATGAATAACAATCAACTATTGAGCATCGAACATTTATCGATTGAATTCAACACCCATGAAGGTGTGGTTCGTGCTGTGGATGATTTGAGTTTTGCCATCAAGGCAGGACAAACCATTGGTTTGGTCGGTGAAAGCGGTTCGGGCAAATCAGTCACCGCTTTGTCTGTCTTGGGATTGATACCACAACCGCCAGGTAACATCACATCAGGCGCTATCAACTATTTGGGCGACGACCTGCTTAAAATGCCTGAAAAACAATTGAGGCAGATTCGAGGCAATGACATTTCGATGGTGTTCCAAGAGCCGATGACCTCATTGAATCCAGTCTTTCGTGTCGGTTATCAAATCTCAGAAGTGTTGCGGCTGCACAAAAACCTCAGTAAAAAACAAGCCTGGCAAAAGACAGTGGAACTGATGGATTGGGTGGGTATACCTGAACCACACCGCCGAGCCAGGTCTTACCCCCATGAATTATCAGGGGGACAAAAACAACGTGTCATGATCGCCATGGCAATCGCCTGTGAACCTAAATTGTTGATTTGTGATGAGCCGACCACGGCCTTGGATGTCACCATTCAACAACAGGTGCTGGAATTATTACAACAACTGCAAAAGGATTTGTCCATGAGCATGTTGTTCATTACCCATGATTTGGGAGTGATAGCTGATTTGGCTGATGAAGTGGTGGTGATGTACCGCAGCAAAAAAGTGGAACAAGCAATCACGGCTAAAATTTTTACCGAAGCCCATCATCCGTATAGCAAGGGTTTGTTGGCATGTCGTCCTAAATTGCACGATAACCCCCAAAGGTTGTTAACGGTCAGTGATTTTATGAATGCTGCAGGCGAGGAACTGACACCTACCTTGGCACAACAACAGCCGCAAATCAAAGCAGATAAAAACCACCATGAGGTGTTGTTACGAGTGAATGAATTAAAAACCCATTTTCCCATCAAAGGTGGTTTTTTTGGCCGAGTTCAATCACATGTCAAAGCGGTTGATGGTGTCAGCTTTACAGTGAAGAAAGGTGAAACACTTGGCTTGGTGGGCGAATCCGGTTGTGGCAAGACCACCTTGGGACGAACCTTGTTGAAATTACAGCGAGCCACCAGTGGTAGCGTCCATTATGATGGGATAGATGTGTTCGCACAAAGCCCAAAAGACATGCGCCGTTTGCGTTCCCGCATGCAGATTATTTTTCAGGATCCTTTTGCTTCATTGAACCCCCGAATGACCATTGGTCAAGCCATCATGGAGCCCTTGAACATCCACCGACCAGAGGACAGCAAAGTCTTGCGTTGGGAGCGGGTGGCTGAACTGATCAAACAAGTCGATTTGAATCCCGATCAACTGAACCGTTTCCCTCATGAGTTTTCTGGTGGTCAAAGACAGCGCATCTCAATTGCCCGAGCCCTGGCCGTTGATCCAGAATTCATCGTTTGTGATGAATCAGTGTCTGCCTTGGATGTCTCAGTACAAGCACAAGTGCTGAACTTGTTGTTAGACCTTCAGGCCCAACGTGATTTAACCTACATCTTTATCTCTCATGACCTATCGGTAGTGAACTTCATTGCTGATCGCGTTGGGGTGATGAACCAAGGCAAGATAGTCGAGCTGAACACCGCCGAAGAAATCTACCGCAATCCACAGAATCCCTACACCCAGAAGCTGCTGGATGCGATTCCGAAGGGTGTGCCTAGAGCAACTAAATAAGGCTCGCCGACAAAAGTGCAAAAAAGCACATTGTCATCCTGAGTGGAGCGAAGCGGAACCGAAGGATTTCCTGAAGTTCCATAGATGGTTAATATTCGTCATCCCGGCGAAGGCCGGGATCCAGTGTCTTTCTGAAGGATCATTAACTTGCTATTAAACTAATGTCTTTTTCATGAGTCTTTCAATAGCTTGATTAATGAGTTTTCAATAAATTCAAATTTAATTAATAATTTTCACTCATCTACACAAACCAACTCTTTCCGTTCTGGTAAATTTTCCGGAGTCTTGAAATTAGCAGCCAAACCCACTTTTTCCAAAACCAATAATACCCACCATCCAGGATCCCATTCACCTGGATACAGAGAAAATTTTGCAGAGTTTGGATAGGCATGGTGGTTATTGTGGTGGCTTTCGCCCATGGTCATTAAGGAGGCAAACTTAATGTTATGGCCTTGTACGGCAGCGCCTTCGACATGCCAGTGTTGCCTTCCTTTATTGTGGGCATAGTAGCCGATTAACCAATGACCGGTGACTGACACAGCCACCCTGACATTGATGCCCCAGATCACCCAAGAGATGCCGCCGAAATAAAACAACAAGAAAGCCCAAGGAATCTGTTGCCACATCCAGGTTTTTTCCATCCAGTCATAAACCTTGTCTTTTGCAATGGCTTTTGGGGGATCAAAAGTAGGTGGACTGTCAAAGACAAAATCACAATGTAGTTGCCAATACCAATCTTTGGCCAGTGATTGTTGATGGCCAAAATATCCATGACATTCACGCTGCCTCTGGGCCCAGTCACGGGTATCGTGGGTTTGTAACATACCCTTCGGGCCTGCCAGTCCGACCAGTACACCCAAATGTACGAAAAGATATTCCAGTAATCGGGGGCATTCATAGCTTTGGTGAATGAGCCGCCGGTGCATACCGAGGGAGTGGCCAAAACACAAGGTGATGGCAGTAAAAAAGATGAACACCAACAATGCTGCAAAATTAAATGTCATGTATCCGCCGATGATGGCTGTCAGATAAAAAAATGAAACCCAAATTGATTTTACCGGTGACCATTTAACAGTGCCTTTGAATGCACTTGAATTTAATTTTGATTGGATACTTTGGTTTTCATATTTCATGTTAGTTTCCTTCCTTACTTGGACACAGCTATAAAACTGTTATAAAATACAAGTTATTTAATTAATTAAGTATTTAACTAATAGGTTAATTATATCCAATGAACGACACTTTTCAAGCTTTATCGTCTACTGTCAGAAGAAAAATTTTGGCTTACTTATCAAAAACTGACTTAACAGCGGGTGAAATATCTGACCGGTTCGAAATGTCAAAGCCTGCCTTGTCAAAACACTTAAGCATTTTAATGAATGCCGGATTGATCCAAGGCGATAAAAAAGGCCAATTTGTGCATTACAGCCTGGTCAAAGAAAACCTGTTTGCCAATATGAATGATTTTCTGGTTAATTTTTGTCCGCAGGGGAGGCCGTTGAAAATGGAGAGTGCGGAATTGGCTAAGAACAAAAACTCGAGTGAGTAGCTTTATGTTTACATCAAAGATAAGTCCAGAAAAGGTCAAAGCGAAAAATACTAAAGTACTAAAAAAGCAAGGAATTGAGGTTATTGAGCATTTGCCTTACTTGGATTTGATGGATTTTCGAAGTCCGGAAGAAGTTGCAAAAAGGTGTGTAATTTTGTCTGCTTTACTTCAGCTTCACTTTGAAGCTCCAAATGCTTTTATCAGAGAATATTTAGAAGAGAATAGTCTCATCGATGAGTTATCTAAAGAAGAAAATAAACGGTTAGATCTAGAATATAATAACTGGCAAGAACAAGAAAAAATTGACTTGTATTGGTCAATTGAAGCTATATGGGCATTAGCCTGGGTAGGAAAAATCCATGATAATCTAACTTTTAACACAGGTGTTGAAGAAACCCTGGCTTCATTTTTGCCTGAATTTCAGGAGAATGAACCTGCAAAGAAATTCATTACCGGTTTTTCTTTAAGGTCTAAAAAGGAAATCTTTTCTATGTTGGATAGATTCTATCGCGTGCATTGGTACGCTAGAAACCTATCGCTAACTGGTAAAAAATCACAACTTGTTGATATCGATATTGTCATGGAGAGAAGAAAAGCCCTTGAATGGGCTTGTAACAAGGAAGAAATTTGGGAAGATATTTCTCTTGATACCTAATTATTTGGATGATTAGAATTAATATAATGAATTTAAGCCCATGAAAAATGGATCCCCGAGTCTAGCCCGAGAACGATGGTGGCCGGGCTGGCAATAATCAAAGGAGATTACATGGGCTGTGGGAGATTCTTCGACTTCACTTCGTTATGCTCAGAATGACAAATTCTATTGTGAATTTAATTCAGTCCTCACCTCAATCTTATTATGTAAGGTTCGGTGCACGGGGCATTTATCCGCAATAATCAAAAGTTTGCTTATCTGTTCTTCAGTTAAATCGCCAGCGAATTCAATGTTGCGGTGGATCACATCTATTTTGGGGTGTTGGTCGTCGCAGGATTGGCAGTCTTCGCCGTGTTCGCGGTCGTGTGATAGGTTGACAATGACATTGTCCATGGGGATTTTTTTTAAGTTGGCGTACATTCTTAAGGTCATGACGGTGCATGCGCCCAATCCGGCTAGCAGGTGTTGGTAGGGGTCGGGGCCGGAGTCACTGCCGCCGACTTTAAGCGGTTCGTCAGCGATCCATTGGTGTGATGCGGTTTGTACATCACATTGAAATTTATGGTCTATTTCAGTCACCCTCACCTGACCAGTTGGAACTTCTGTGCGCGTTGGTTTTGTCGTTTCATTGGATTCGATGAATTTTTCTGACCATGCAGCAATCAGTTTGGCGGCATAGGTGGCGTCTTTTTTATGGGTTAATAAATGATTGGCATGGTCTAAGCTGATAAAGCTTTTAGGGTGTTTGGCCGCGACGTATATTTTCTCAGCTTCATTGATGGAAACCGTTTCGTCTACCGGTGAGTGCATCACCAACAAGGCTTTTTTTAATTGGCTGATGTGGCTGGTGTCTTGTTGATTCAAGTCGTCAATGAATTGTTTTTTGATGTTAAATGGGCGGCCGCCCAGATTCACTTCTGCTTGGCCATGTTGATCGATTGAATCCAGCTCACAATGGAACAAATGTTTAACATGGGAGGCATCGGCAGGTGCTGCAATGGTGACTACCGCCTTGGCATCTGGTATTTGTGCAGCGGCTTTTAGCACCGCGGCACCACCCAATGAATGGCCAATCAACAGACTGGGTGCCTGGTAGTTGTTTTGTAAAAAATCAGCGGCGGCCACCAAATCCTCAACATTGGAGCTGAAGTTGGTGTTGGCAAAATCACCATCCGAGTTACCCAAACCGGTAAAGTCAAATCTGAGCACAGCAAAGCCCAATTTCACCAAGGCTTTGCTGATATGGGAAGCGGCAATAAAATCTTTACCACAGGTGAAACAATGCGCAAACAACACATAGGTTTTGCTGTTATCATCACTTTGTTCCAATAACCCCGCCAACTGGCCTTGACTGCCTTCAAATGATACTTTCAGTTTTTTCATTGATTTAACCCCTGTGTTTGATCATGCATGGTAGATGACCCAATGCGTGATTTATTCTTACAGAATCTCTGCTGATGATTGATAACTGCAGTAAAATACAGTTTTATCCGTATTGAGAATAACATGATTCAACATGAAAGCCTGAATGTTTATGGAGAGGTGCTGGAGAGCTGCTGTGAAGATCCGGTCACTGGTTTTTTTCGTGATGGGTGTTGTAATACGGCCGATGAAGACCATGGTTTGCATACGGTTTGTGTGAAACTAACTGATGAGTTCTTGCAGTACTCTAAAAAAATGGGCAATGATTTATCGACGCCTCACCCTGAATTTGATTTCCCTGGCTTGAAGGCAGGTGATCAATGGTGTTTGTGCGCTCTGCGGTGGTTGCAAGCCCATCAAGATGGATGTGCGCCTAAGGTCAACATCAGAAGCACTCACCTAAGGACATTGGATGTGGTGGATATCAATTTATTAAAGGCCTATGCTGCTGACTTACAATGATTCTTAAGTGATGTCACCTTGTGGGTTTTGGCATTACTTTACCGGTTTTCTTTTGATCAATCTCATCATGGGCTGCCAGCTGAGAATGAACAAAGCCAGCCAGATACCGGTGAAAGCGACTTTGTGTCCGAAAGTGAACACTTCACCAAAGAAATATACAGCAATCAAAAAACTGATGGTTGGCGCAATGTATTGTAAAAAGCCGATCACAGTTAGGGTCAGTCGCTTGGCTGCATAATTGAACCCAATCAGCGGTAGGATGGTGATTAAGCCCGAAAACACCAACAACCACATGGTACTCATATCAAGATTGCTGGACGTTTGGTTTGATGACAGCATGGTCAAGAATACCAAGGCCGGAATCATCAGTAAGGCCGTTTCCCAAAATAAACCGATTAATGGCCTGACATCCAATGTTTTTCTGACCAAGCCATACAAGCCAAAAGTTATCGCCAGTGCCAACGCAATCCAAGGCGGCTGACCGATAAAAATTCCCAAGTAAATGGTGGTTGATGCGGCAAGAGTGAGGGCAATGATTTGTACTTTATTCAATCGTTCTTGTAAGAACAACATGCCCAGAAATACATTGACGAGGGGGTTGATGAAATATCCCAGTGATGTGGCCAGGATTTGTCCATCATTGACAGCCCAAACAAACAACAACCAGTTGCTGATGACCAATGAACCACTGATAAAGAGGATCAACAGCTGTTTTTTAGTGACCTTGAGTGAGTGAATCAGTTGTTGTCTTTCTCTGATGGCTAAGAACAACAATAAAAACAGGGCCGCCCAAATAATGCGATGGGCAATGATTTCGATGGCAGGTACATGCTTGAGTAGCTTGAAATATATGGGTGCAAAACCCCAAAAAATAAAACAAAATAATCCGGCCTGTAAACCTTTGTTGTGTTCAGAAATTGGCATTCGGGTATTGTAGTCTTAAAAATCCACTGATGCTTTAAACAGATTGAACTATTTCGTCATACAATGGGTTTAATTGTTAATTTTGGATGCGCATGAAAAACCTGCTATCAATCATTCTTATTTTGCTCAGCGGTGTGGTTGATTCTCATGAAGTCGTTAAGCCAGCCATAGCGGTTCGTTCGGTTGGGGCACTGACTGGAGAGGTGACCTATTTAGGCAATACGGGTCTAATGGTCAGTCATGGCGATCAACAAGTATTGTTCGACCCATTTTTTCACCGCCATTTTAATCATTACCAGCTGGTGCCAGCAGACATCAAATCAGCCATTTTTGCCAAAAAGCCGCCATATGATTCGATTGAAATGATTTTTATCAGCCATGCCCACGGTGATCACTTTGATGCCAAGGACGTGCTTGAATATTTGAAACTCAATCCTGTGACCCAATTGGTGGCGCCAAGCCAGGCGGTTGATCAATTGAAGGTCTTGTCAGGATACCAAGCCATAAAGAAGCAAGTTGTTGGCCTTGAATTGAACTATGGAGACCAACCGATTGAGATGACTTTTGTGGGAATTGATGTTGGGGCAGTCAGAATCCCGCATGCCGGGTGGCCAGGCAGGGCCGATGTTTCCAATTTGGTATATCGAGTGACTTTAAACAAACAAGTGACTGTGATGCACATGGGTGATGCCGACCCTGATGACCTTCATTTCAAACCTTGGGCCAATTATTGGGCGCAAAAAGTGACTCACAATGCCTTTCCGCCTTATTGGTTTTTGACTCACTCTGTTGGCCAACAAATTTTAGCTGAAAGAATTAACTCGCTGCACCATACCGGCATTCATGTACCGGTTGTGGTTCCTGATCAGTTACAGTACAGTGGAGAAGATTACTTTTCTGTACCCGGAAAAACCATTAAACTGAAACAAATCAAAAACACTTTAACCAAATAAAATCAAACTTAATATGAATAGAAATATGAATAGAATAATACTAATCATCAGTTTGTTGGTGATGCAAACAAGCTTTGCTGACACACCCAAAATCCTGCCGCTAAAAACCCAAGCGGCGGTGATTGATCGCCTGTTAGAGGATAAAGTTCAAACGGTGTTGCCACAATTAATGCGTGATAACAACATTGATATGTGGATTGTGATGGCTCGTGAATACAATGAAGACCCTGTGATTCGAACCATGTTGCCAGCCATTTGGCATGCCGCCAGACGCCGAACCATATTGGTGATGTATGACTCAGGTGAATCCAATTCCACTGCTGCGGCTGGCATAGAAACCATGGCAGTGGCCAGGTACGATGTGGGTTCGGTTTTTAAAAAGTCTTGGGACAAAGCGCAACAACCCGATCAATGGGCACGTTTGGCAGAAATCATTGAAGAGAAACAGCCAAACAAAATTGGGCTTAACTTTTCTAACCACTTTGGCCAAGCCGACGGCGTGACACATTCAGAATTTCAACAGTTTAAAGATTCATTGAAGCCAAAATGGCAAAATCGAATTGTCAGTGCAGAAAAGTTGGCTGTGGCCTGGTTGGAAACCAGAACACCAGCAGAAATGGCTGTTTATCCCCAAATTGTGAACATTGCTCACACCCTCTTGGCTGAAGGTTTGTCGGAAGTGGCTGTGCAGCCTGGTGTAACCACGACTGAAGATTTGGTTTGGTGGTACCGTGAAAAGATCAAGTCATTGAAATTAGACACTTGGTTCCATCCTTCTGTTTCTGTTCAAAGGGCTGACAATGATAAATTTGACCATCTGCGAACTTTTGATAAGCGACCGGCTGAAAACATCATTCAAGCAGGTGACTTGATTCATGTTGATTTTGGCATCACCTATTTGCGTTTAAACACCGATACCCAACAGCATGCCTATGTTTTAAAGTCTGGTGAAAAAGCCGCGCCAGATTATTTGCAGCAAGCTTTGCAAAATGCCAATCGTTTACAAGACATTTTTACTGGTAATTTCAAAGTCGGCAGGACCGGCAATGAGGTTTTGGCCATGTCCAGAAAGCAGGCCATTGCTGAAGGCATCACCCCGTCCATTTACACCCATCCCATAGGCTACTATGGACATGCGGCTGGTACTACATTGGGTATGTGGGATGCTCAAGAAGGCGTGCCGCATAAAGGTGATTACCCCTTACACGCCAACACAGCTTATGCCATCGAACTGAATGCCTCTACATTCATTGAAGCATGGAACAAGGAAGTCAGAATCATGTTGGAAGAGGATGCTTTTTTTGACGGAAAATCGGTGCGCTATATCAATGGCAGACAAACACAATTGTTGTTGATACCCAGGCAAAATCATCAAGTCCTGGGTCAATAACCAGCAAGAATCAATGAAACAGTCGCTGTTTGATGTGGTTTGACATGGCCATCAATGGTTTTTCAATCAATAAATAATGAACCACACTATAAACAACGGTCAGTAACATAAACAAGCCAACCCACAATCCTGGTGATTGGCTGTTGTTTTGAACCCATGAATGCCAGCCCAGTGCAATGGTCAAAGCAATGAATATGGTGTGAGATAAGTAGATACTGTAAGAAGCGCCACCAAGGATCAAGGAAAGGTGTTTTAGCAGCACCTGTCCCCGTTTTTCTAATTCAATCAGTGCTGCCATAATCAGCGCGGCGGCTGAGCCAAAAAAGCAAACCCTTAATATGACATGCTGTTGGCTGATCAGTGATTGTTGTAAAACGTGTGCTTGATAATAAACAGCAGTGGCTAATAAGGCCAGACCCAATAACAATGGCCAGAAGTGATTACATCTTTGGGTCTGAAAGAAACGACCCAGCAAGCATCCAGCAAAAAACTCTAAACAATAGGGTGACAACAGAAAGTCGACGGCAGTAAAGTCGCTATGGCTGTGTGTCGATGAAAATCGAGAGGCGATCTGGTACACGATAATGAGGGCCACAATGGCCCAAACGGCATTCAGCTTGTGCTTGCTTGGTAGCAACATCAACAAACCAAACAATACATAGAAATACAACTCATACTGTAATGTCCAGGCCACTTGGATCAACAGGTGAGTGGTGTCAGGCTCAGTCAAGAAAAATGAACCCCACATGTTGGCATTGGCAGGTTTGAGCTGTGGATAAAAATACAAAATAAGCAATGCCAGTAAAAAATATGGCCAGTAGCCTAAATAAATGCGGCTGAAACGTTTAAACGCAAAATTCAATACCGGCGATTGTGTGGATGCGCGCTTGGTGGTGACCCACATGATGTATCCACTGATCACAAAAAAGAAATCCACACCTGCATAGCCAATCAGATTAAACAGGTCAAAAAAGCCATGTGCCTGCCCGGGGTTGATGGATTGGTATTGCAGTGAAAAATGATAAAACATCACAGCCAGTGCGGCCACAGCACGCAAAAATTGAATGTTGACGATGGGTTTCATGGATTTGTTCGCCCTGTATTCACATCCAGCATTTTAATCAGGGGTTGTAATTGTTGTTCATAATGGCGCCACAAGTCCACGGAGCCGGTGTACAATTTTTGTCTCACTTGACTTGCGCTGGCCGTCGCAGTGGGTTGTCGGTTTTTATGAAAGTCTAAACATTGAGGTTGCCAAGTCAAGTTTAAGAAGGCCAAGATGTCTTTGGCTTGGTGGGTTAAATCTTTGACCAAATCTTCATAATATACGGTTTTAACCGAGTCGCCACCGATTTGCTGCCAGTGGTTCAATAATTGATTGTGCTGATTATAATAGGCAGCCATTTCTTCCAGGTCATAAGAGAAAGGGTAAGAGTCTTGGCTGAACAGTTGTTTGTACACCGCATAGCAGATGGCCACAGGGTGACGTTGCATAATGATGATTTTGGCGTTAGGCAAAGCTTTTAAGATCATGCCGACATAGTAGCTGTTTTGTGGAAATTTATCGGTAAACCTGGGCTTGCTCCCAGTCCTTGCGCTTGAGGTTTGTAGATAGTCTTGGCCGAATCGGTCGAAATCCATTCGTTTTGAGGCGGTGACCATTGCTGTTCTGGATAACTGTGGGTTCAACTTAAGTTGTTGTAGTCCTTGTAACATGCATCGGTTGATTTGTTTTAATTCACCAGCGGCTTTGACATCATCATGACTGCTGATGATGCGGTCTAATAAAGTGGTGCCTGAACGAGGCAGCCCAACAATGAAAATGGGTCTTTCAGATGTGTTTTTCGATGATTTTTGTCGAACAAAATCAGCATCGTATTCAAGCTGTATTTGACGCATAAAATCAATGTCAGATTGAAGGTCGTATTGAAAGCTTTGGCGGAACAGTACAGAACCTTTGTGTCGGGCCTTAAAACTTTCAGCCCATTGGCTGCAATCTTCCAACTCTTTGGCCAAAGCATAATACAGTTTGGTTTTTTCTGAAGGTGGAATCAGCTGGGAGTCGCATGCTGTACGCAAACGGTCGATGTGGTTGTCTGTAAGCGTTTGTTTTTTTAGGTGGCTGCGCAAAAAATGGCCGTCGGCATTATTGGGTTCTGTGTCAAGCGCTTGATCACAAAGTTTGGTGGCCTGGGCGATGTTGCCAAGGTTCTGCTGTGCAGTGGCTTGTTTCAATAGCCAGTTGACTTGGTTGCCTTGTGTGATGGCCATGTATTCATATAATTTTAATGCACTGGCAAAATCTTCATTGGCTTCAAGAATCAGTGCCAACTTTTCATTCATTTGTTGGTTGGGTGGTGGGTTGGCGGCCAGTTTCTGAGCCAGTGGCAACACTTTATCAGGCCGGTTCAAGCTGTCAAACATCATCACTTCTTGAAACGCGTAGGTAAAATTCTCTGGTTCCAATTGTTTGGCCATGTTAATCGCATCCGCGGCTTCATTGATTTCACCACTTTGGAACAACAAAAATGCACAGTTGAACCAGGCAGCTGCAAAATCAGGGTGATCTTGGGTGATTTTTTTGATTAAAGTCAAGGCTTGTGAGAATTGCTTTTGTTGCACCAGGTCATTAACTTGGTCAAGCTTTTGTTGTTGCATCAAGGTGGCGGTCATGACTGGGCGGCGTGGATAATTAAAGGTGTATACCGATTGTACTTGACCAGATGCGGATAAATCAACTTCGCTCAGATTGGAAAAGAATGAATCTGATATTGAGCCTGCATATTTAATGTTTATAATGATTTGATTTTCAAAGCTAAGGTGACAATGTGGGAAATATATTATGGATAGCGTCTTATCCAAAGTCTGGGAATACATGGGTAAGGGCTTTTTTACATAATTATTTGGACAACAAAAACACAGCTGTTGATATCAACACCTTACATCGGGACTTTGTTGATGAGGTTAAAGCATTCAGGTACCAACCTTTCTTGACCAAAGGGCAATCAACCACAGATTTGTCAATAGAAGAGGTTTGTGCCATCCGCCCTATGGTACAGGCTCAAATGGCAGCAGAGGCGCCAGCCACCCTGTTTGTCAAAACCCATAATTTTCAAGGCGCATACAAAGGATTTCCTTTGCATAATTGGCAAGTATCATCAGGTGCCATATATATTGTAAGAAACCCACTTGATGTGGCCGTTTCTCTCAAACATTACTTCGATTACAGCTACGATGAAGCCATTGCTTATATGGCTGCTGATATGGCAGGGACGCCCAATGAGGTCGAAAACGTACCTCAAGTTATTTCTTCTTGGAGTCAACATGTGGCCAGTTGGACCCAGGAAGAAGGTCGAAACATGCTTGTTTTAAGGTATGAGGATTTGTTGGCTCACACGCAACGCAGTTTTCGAAAAGTAGAATCGCTGTTGGGTTTGAAAAAAGACGTTAAAAGATTGGCCAAAGCCATCCGGTTTTCATCATTCAAACAATTAAAGCAGCAAGAGCAACAAACTGGTTTTGCAGAAAAACATGAAAATGCGGGACATTTTTTTCGCAAAGGGCATACCGAACAGTGGCGTGAAGAATTGTCGGATGCTCAGATCAGACAAATCATTACAGATCACAAGACTCAAATGCAGCGATTCAAATACATACCTAAAGATTACATATAAACCAGTACAGGGGCGGCTCCCAAGACTGGCATGATTGACTGCTAAGTTCCGCGCAGAGGGTAATCCACCCAGCCTATCCAGGCCAGGTGTATAAACAAATAGACCCGCTGGCTTAAAAAGATAAAAAAACAGCTGTTTAATGTTTTATTTTCTTTATTTTAACAATATTTAGCGTGAATTGTTAAGGTTGGTTTTAGGCGAGTTTGACACATTGAAAATTGGAATAATGCTGACTGCGATTGATTATAAAGTGTTTTTTGGCAGGGTCGGCAATATAGGCTGGAATTAAATAAGCCGTTAAACAAAGAAGTAAATGTTAAGAAAATGTGAAAAAAACGAAATTGTATCTTTTTTTTAATAAATGAAAGTGTTAGTATGTGCCGGATAGGGAATCTATATAGATGCAATTTTTTGAGTTAACTCATGGATAACAATTTGGAGAACATATAAATGAAAATGAAACGTAATCCTATTACTAATGCTGTACAAAAAGCATTATTTACAGGTTTTATCGCTTCTTCTGCTTTTGGTACTGTTGCTTTAGCACAGGACGAAGATGCAGTTGAAGAGCAAGGTAAAATTACTGTAACTGGTTCGCGAATTAAACGTTCAGACGTTGAAGGCGCTTTACCAATTACAGTTATAACAAGAGAACAAATCGAATTAAGTGGTGAATCTAACGCTGCTGACTTCATTCGTAACCTAACTTTTAACAGTGCAGGTTCTTTCAGACCACAATCAGGTAGCTCAGCTCAAGGCGAAGCCACTGTTTCTTTACGTGGTTTGGGATCATCTAGAACTTTGGTGTTGATCGACAACCGTCGTTTACCAAAATCACCAGCAACTGGTTCATCACAAAACTTAAGCACATTACCAATGGGCGCGATTGAAAGAATCGAAGTTTTGACTGACGGTGCTTCAGCTGTATATGGTTCTGACGCGATTGGTGGTGTAATTAACATCATCACACGTTCAGACTATCAAGGTGCTGAGTTGATGTTAGGTGCTGCTGATGTTTCTATCCCATCTAACGGTGGTGAAAGAGAAGAAGGTTCTGTCGTATTTGGTGCTTCTTCAGATCGTTCTAGCTTATTGGCTGGTGTATCTTGGAATGACCGTGAAATCGTTTTTGCTCGTGACTTCCCTTGGGTTAACCCAGGTGCTTCAGTTTACGGAAACAGCTTCACTACAATTACTGACGGTTTTGACAACTTCGATTGGACTTCTTATGCCAATGGCGTAGGTTGTGACTTCCCAGGTACTGGTTTTTACACGGTTCCTAACTCGAATTCACCAAACGGTACTCGTTGTGCATACGACTTTACTTTGGTATCAGCTGATGAAGCTTCTACTGAAAACAAGTCTTTCTATGCCAAAGCAACACATGAAATCAATGACAACTGGGAATTGTGGTCTAACGCTACTTTCTCACAAGCTGAGTCATTTGGTCGTTACGCACCTGTTCCAGATTCATCGTACTTCTCAGTACCATTGACTTCTAGCAGCCCTAACAACCCAACAAACCCAGCTTCACCATTGTATGATCCTTCTTTAGGTTTGGATCCACAATCAGTTAACTGGTGGCATCGTTTTGACGCATTGGGTAATCGTGACGGAACTGTTACAACACAGCAATTGGACTTCTTGATTGGTACTACTGGTCAAATCGGCAATGCTGAGGTTGAGTTTGGTTTACGTCATACTGACAACAGAACTTCTGATGTTGGTAATAACTACTTGCTACGTTCAGCTGCTGCTGCATTGATCGAAGACGGTTCTTATAACTTGGCTGATCCTTACAGTTCACCTGACAATGTTTTGAATGCAATGAAAATCACCATTTTCCGTAATTCAAAATATGATCAAGACGAATTATTCGGTTCTGTAGCTTTCGATTTATTTGATATGGATGGTGGCCCAGCTTCAATGTATGTTGGTGCTGAGTACCGTCAAGAAAAATATTCTGATCAATACGATCCACAATCAGAAGCTGGTCAAGTTGGTGGTTCTGCTGGTAACTCAGCTGCTGGTGACCGTGACGTGACTTCTGTGTTCTTCGAAGCCTTGTTCCCAGTATTGGACAACTTAGAGTTCAACTTAGCTGGTCGTTATGATGACTATTCTGATTTCGGTGATAACTTCTCACCTAAATTGTCAGCAAGATGGCAGCCATTGGATAACTTAACTGTACGTGGTTCGTATGGTCAAGGTTTCCGTGCGCCAACTTTGGACATCTTAACTCAGAAGCCTTCGTTCTCAGCAACTTCAGTACGTGATCCACAATCTTGTGTTGCACAAGGTCAAGATCCAGGTTGTTCATTACAAATCAATGACAACATCGTTGCTAACCCATCTCTACAACCAGAAGATTCAGATCAGTTCTCTTTAGGTGTGGCTTATGAGCCAGTAGATTGGTTTAACTTCACTGTTGATTATTGGGACATCGAAATTACGAATCGTATTCGTAGCTTTGGCGCTCAAACATTGATTAACAATGAAGGTAATGGCGTTTCTAATCCTCCTGGTTTAGGTTGTACTAGAACACCTACCGGTGCAATTCAATTCTGTACTTCAGGTTTTGGTAATGACGGTACTGTTGATACTTCAGGTGTTGACTTGAATGCCAGATTTACTTATGAGTTGTTTGGTGGAAACATGAGTTCTAGTTTCCAATTGGCTCATATGCTAGATTACACAATTGATGGTGGTAGTGACTTAACTAAGTCTCCAGGTTTACCAGAGCAACGTGCTGTATTGTCTAATCAATACTCATATGGCGATTGGAGCTTGGCTTACAACATCAACTACATCGGTGATCAAGACGCTGACTCAGTTGATTCTTCAGCTCCATCATGGACTACTCATGATGTACAGTTGAACTACCATGCACCTTGGGATGGTCGTTTCACAGTTGGCGTACGTAACGCTGGCGAGAAATTCCCACCAATCAATCGTGGTGCTGTAGGTTCACGTGATTATGACTTCAATCTTTATGATGGTTTTGGTCGTGTGACTTACTTCAGATACACTCAAACTTTCTAATAGAAGTTTGATAAACTGAATAAAAGGCGTACTTCGGTACGCCTTTTTTTATTGAATTAATATGTCAAAAAATCATTGGACAGCCTATTGGAAGTCAGGCGTACTCACTTCCTTACCAGCAGACTTTAAAGTCAACTATGATGGCGAACTGGCCGATTATTGGCTATCTGTACTTCAACAATACGATCAAGAAATTACCACCTTAGATGTTTGTACTGGTAATGGTGCAGTGGCAATTTTAGTCAAACAATTGGCACAACAACTAGATCTCAATATCAATATGACGGCAGTTGATGCATCAGACATCAAACCTGCATCAATCTTAAATAATTTCCCAGATATGCAAGATGTGATTAATCAAATTGATTTTATTGGAAATTGTTTGATTGAGAATATGTGTGAGAAGATAAATTCGAAATTTGAATTGATCGTCAGCCAGTATGGTATTGAATATTGTGAAACTGAACCGGCTGCGCAGAACATCGTTAAATTGCTTAAAGAGAAAGGTAAGTTTGTGTTTATATCACACGCCCCTGAAACAGCAATGATGGCATATATGCAAACAGAAGAACAAGTGTATCAAGTTCTGGAAGACGTAAAAGCCTTTGAAATTCTGCATCAATTTTCAAATGATAAAACCACTGTCAATGGTTTTAAGATTAAGTTAAAGGCGTGCTTGGCAGCCATGAGTTTACATGCTGCGTATAGAAGCAATGCTTTGTTCAATACTTGGGGAAATACCTTGTCTCAATTACTGAATATGCCTAATGCTGCTTTGAAACAGCAAAGAATAAAGGCCAAGGAATTTTCACAACAATATGAATTCGCCAGAGCAAGGGCCAATGACATGTTGCGTGTCAGTGATAAATTGTTGAATGATCCCAAATGGTATCAAGCGTTTGAACGTGCGGGATTGACCTTAATAAATCAAGGTGATATTAGATACCAGAATACACACAATGTGGGGCATTTTTATGAATTCACTAAAGACTAATTAATGAGGTTTCTTATCAGCCGTTGATTGATGATCTGCTGTTTGGATGTGGTCATCCGATTTGATTTAACTATGGCTTTCAGGCTTTTCAACGCTTCTTCAAAATCATCATTGACCACCAGAAAATCAGCTTTGTGGTAATGTTTTAACTCCGCTATTGCTTTGGTCATTCGTGTTTCAATCACTTCTTTAGAATCTTGTCCCCTGTTTTCTAATCGGTCTCTCAATGCCTGAATACTGGGTGGCAAAATAAATATACTGATGGCTTGTGGAAATCTGTGCTTGATTTGTTCAGCACCTTGCCAATCTATTTCGAGCACCACATCATGTCCATCATCCAACATTTTTTGAACGGTGTCTTGTGAGGTGCCATAGTGGTTTCCGAACACATTGGCCGATTCCATAAAAACACCTGCTGATTCCATTTGTTTGAATTTGTCTTCACTGATGAAGTGATAGTTGTAACCGTCAATTTCTTTTGGTCGTGGGTTCCTGGTGGTGTGGGAGATTGAAAGCTTCAAATGGTTGGTGTCCCGAACCAAGGCATTGACCAACGATGTTTTACCGGTTCCTGATGGGGCAGAAACAATATATAAGGTGCCGATGAGTTTACTTTTTTTCATGGTTATTCTATGTTTTGTATTTGTTCACGCATTTGTTCAATGGCCACTTTAAGGTCAATACTGGCATTTGAAGTTTTTATGCTGGCAGATTTTGAACCAATGGTGTTGGATTCACGATTGAGTTCTTGTATCAAGAAATCTAATCTTCTGCCAACTGGCTCAGATAGTTCAAGTACTCTGTTGAATTCTTTGACATGGGCATCAAGTCGATCGAGTTCTTCTGTGATATCAATTTTCTGTAATTGCATGGCAATTTCTTGTTCAAACCGGTCTGGGTTCACTTCAACATCCAATTCTGCTAATTTGTTTTTTAGTTTGCTGGAAAGCTGGGCATTGATTTCTGGAACAAAGGTACGTATCTCGTTGGTTAATGATTCAATCAAGTTAACTTTGTCTTTTAATACCAGCTGCATTTCTTTGCCTTCACGTTTGCGAGATTCAATCAACTGTTGCACGCTGGTTTGAATCAAATCAATGGATGTTCTGTTGAGCTCTGAAGTGTCAGTTGGTTTTTGTACAATGACATCAGTCCAATTCATCAGTTGATTCACTGACAAGCGATTGTCCAGTTGGTGTTTGGTTTCGATATCAGTGGCACAGGATTTCAGTTGTTTAACCAAAGCATGGTTAACCGTTAACTCTGTCAAGCTGATGTTGTCATTAGGATAAAACCGAATAAAAACCGAAACTTTGCCTCTAGAAATTGAATGACTAAAAAGTTTTCTGAATGCACTTTCACTGGCGCGCAGAAAATCAGGACACTTGATGGTCAATTCTAAAAAGCGTTGGTTGACTGAGCGAATTTCACAGGTAAGCCTACCTAAGTGATTTTCAACTTCGTGAGAAGCAAATGCGGTCATTGATTGCATATCTGGGAATTGCTGATTTAAGTAAGTCGACTATTATAAAGTATAGTCATTAAAAGAATGAACAAGATGTGACTAATAGGCTAATGAATTTTTCATAGTTAGCCTGTATAGTGTATAAAAAAAGAGGAAAATCCATGAAAAATATCACTTGGGCCCTGTTGTTAATGCTGGTCATTAATGTTTCAGTGGCAGATGCAAAAGAACCTACAAAAGATGATCCGTTTTCGGGCATTAAACTACGTAGCATAGGGCCTGCACTGATGTCGGGTCGGATATCTGATGTCGCCATAGATCCAAACAATGAAAATATCTGGTATGTGGGAGTGGCTTCAGGTGGTGTCTGGAAGACTGTCAATTCAGGAACCACATGGGAACCCATTTTCGATAAGCAGCAAGTCTATTCGATTGGTTCTGTCACCTTGGATCCACAAAACAGCAACAGAATTTGGGTTGGAACCGGTGAAAACGTTGGTGGTCGACACATGAGCTTTGGCGATGGCATATACCTCAGTGAAGATGGCGGTGGAAGTTGGAAAAAAAAGGGTTTAGAGCAATCTGAGCGCATTTCTACCGTGGTGGTTCACCCTAAAGACAGTAATACCCTTTGGGTTGCTGCGCAAGGGCCTCTGTGGTCAAAAGGTGGGCAGCGCGGATTATATAAAACCACGGACGGTGGAAAACAGTGGAAAAAGGTATTGGGTGATGATCAATGGACAGGAGCCACTGATGTGGTGATGGATCCACGTAACCCCGACCGTTTGTATGCTGCCACTTGGCAAAGACACCGAACAGTGGCTGCTTATATGGGTGGAGGACCTGAAACTGCGATTTATAAAACCGAGGATGGTGGTGACAATTGGGTTAAATTATCCAATGGATTACCCAAGGGTCCGATGGGCAAGATTGGATTGGCCATTTCACCACAGAAACCAGATGAAATATATGCTGCCATAGAAGAGCAAAGACGAACTGGAGGAATCTACAAATCATTTGATCAAGGCGCTTCTTGGAACAAGCAGTCTGATGCAGTGTCGGGTGGTACCGGACCTCATTATTACCAAGAGCTTTACGCCTCACCGCACCATTATGATTTGCTGTATTTAATGAACAACAGTTTGTTGATCTCTGAAGACGGCGGAAAAAATTACAGGTTAATGAATGAAGGCAATAAACATGGGGATAATCATGCAATCGCCTTCAAAGCCAGTGACCCTGATTATGTATTGGCCGGGAGTGATGGTGGACTTTATGAAAGTTTTGATCTCACCAATACTTGGAAATATGTGGCCAATTTACCCGTCACTCAATTTTATAAAGTGGCAGTTGATGATGCCGAACCCTTTTACCATATTTATGGTGGTACCCAGGATAACAACACCCAAGGCGGACCTTCCAGAACTGATAATTTACAGGGCATCAGAAATTCAGATTGGTATGTGGTTCTTTTTGGTGACGGGCATCAGCCGGCTACTGAGCCAGGTAATCCAGATATTGTCTATGCTGAATGGCAACAAGGTAACTTGGTACGAGTGGATAAAACCAATGGTGAATTGGTTTACATCCAGCCGCAACCCGATGAAGGCGAGCCAGCTGAACGTTTCAATTGGGACGCGCCCATATTGGTTAGTCCACATGAGCCGACCAGACTGTATTTTGCCTCGCAAAGGCTTTGGCGATCAGATGATAGAGGTGACTCATGGCAAGCCATATCAGGTGATTTAACCAAAAACCAAGAGCGCATGCAGTTACCCATTATGGGTGGTCAACAAAGTTGGGACATGCCTTGGGATGTTTTGGCCATGAGTAATTACAACACCATTACCTCTATTTCAGAATCACCGCTGCAAGCCGGGCTGATTTATATTGGTACGGATGATGGCTTGATACAAGTCACGCAAAATGGTGGGGACAACTGGCAATCAATCAAAGTTGGCTCACTACCGGGTGTCCCGGAGGCCGCATTTGTTAATGACATCAAAGCTGACCTGCATGATGTTAATAAAGTATATATTGCCCTAGATAATCATAAGTATGGAGATTTTAAACCGTATTTATTGATGAGTAAGAACCAGGGTAAATCTTGGCAAAGTATCAATCAAGGTATTGCAGCAAAGAACTTGGTGTGGCGAATTGTTCAGGATCATATTGATGCTTCTTTGCTGTTTGCGGGCACCGAGTTCGGTTTGTACGTAAGCCAAAACTCAGGAAAGAATTGGTCTAAGCTTGATGGTGGCATGCCGACCATAGCTGTTCGAGACTTGGCCATTCAACAAAGAGAAAACGACCTGGTTGCTGCGACTTTTGGCCGTGGATTTTATGTGTTAGATGATTACAGTTTTATGCGTCATGTCAATTTTTCTCAAGCCAAAGGTGCGCAACTGTTCCCCGTTAAAACAGCACTGTGGTATTTGCCCAGGGTGGTGTTGGGCTTCAATGAAAAAGCATCGCAAGGTGATGCCTTTTACAATGCAAAAAATCCACCATTTGGTGCGGTGTTTAATTACTACTTGGCAGATGAGTTGAAAACAGCCAAAGCCAAAAGAAAAGCAAAGGAAGAACAATTGCTTAAAAAAGGCGAAGATGTCTCATTTCCAGGTTGGGCTGCTATTGATGCTGAGAATCAAGAACCAGCAGCAAAAATTTGGCTCACTGTGAAAAATGATGCTGGCAAAGTGGTTCGCAGGGTCGAAGGTACCGATGATAAAGGATTTAATCAGGTTGCATGGAACTTGCGTTATCCTGCTTTTGGTGTTTTAGGTAAAGGTGGTGGTTTCTTTTCAGATGAACCGCAGGGAATGATGGTGGCACCAGGGAAGTACCAGGTATCACTCAGCCAAGAAGTCAATGGTGTCATCACTCAATTGTCGGACCCTCAAGAATTTGAAGTTGAAAGCTTGAGACCTGGTGCGTTGAAAGGGGCAGAGCCAGAAGAAGTGGTGGGTTTTTGGAAACAACTTTCTGCCGTACAAGATGAAGTGGCTGTGACCAATACCATCCTGGCTGAGGCATTAAAGCGTTCCGAACAAATTCAAATGGCATTGAAGAACAGTTTGGCTGAACATGGAGAATTGGATCTAGAATTGTTTCAAATGACCCGTGAGTTGAATGACATTCAACAAGCAATGAACGGCTCTAAGGCAAAACAAGAAATAGGTGAAAAAACCAAAGTGACTATCGGATCAAGGTTGTCAGCAGCCACCATAGGAACATCCTTGTCTACTTATGGCCCGACCCCGACCCATAAGAAGAGTCTGGCAATTGCAGAAAAGGAACATGCGAAAATAAAATCCAGATTGATGGAAATCGTAGATGTTCAAATGCCCGCCTTGGAAGAAAAACTACAATCCATTGGAGCACCTTGGATTTATAAATAAGGATTGATTAATGGTGAGCTGGATGACTTTGGGTAATGCAGTTCATCAATCGCCTGGCGAGTCAATCAGTGCTCGCCACTTAAGATTAATGCTTTTGAAGTCGGCGATTGCTTTGGGGCTTAGTTCTTGTTTGATGAGGTTTTGACATTGTGCCTTGGCCCAATCAAATAAATCAATGTCTGCGCGATTGTGCTCCAAAATCAAGTTGAGCACGGCATCGCTCAATTCATTTTTGGTAATAAATTGTGTCGATTCATTGACCCTCTGATAATAAATATCCTTTAAGCCCAATCTGTTTTTTAACAACAACAATCCTTCGTCAAACAAACAAGTGGTCAAAACCAAAGAGAAACATTGAGACAAGACGTCTTTGGCTTCATTGAAGTAAGTTTCAGGCGAAGCTGAACCAGAATGCAAGTAACCACTGAACCTGCGTGACTGGCCATTGATTAACTCTGGACTTGGGTTAGCAGTTAAAAATTTTTCTAGGGAGTTGTTGGCGTGTGGATGCATCGGGTGGTCTTTTTTGCCTTTGACATAGTTAAAATATGAGATGACACGGTCCAAGGGATTGCGCAGTTGGGTAAAGTGAAACAATGGTTTGTCTGCAATCAATCGATACAATTGGCCATGTATAGGATGGTGACCACAGATGAACCTTGGGCCGTTCTTTTTTAAATCGATGAGCTCTGGTAATCGATTCAAATCTGGCGCATTGATATGCAGTACATCCGAAGCTTTAAAATTTTTTGCAACAATCGATTCTAGACTGGTACCAGCTGTTTTGGGTACATGAGAAAAGCAGCAAAGGTCAGTGTTTATGTCATAAGTGTTTGTAATTAAAAACTTATTTAGGTTTTTTTTGTGAATGATAAGATTTGTTAAATCTTCTGAAGTTTGCCAAGTGTTTTGCATTTTTTGTTATAATCTATTCTATGCCATGTGCTGAAAGTTTAGCATATCTTTGTAGCTTGGCATGAAAATTGAAAGATTGGTGACAATTAGTGTCAGTGGCCAAACGATTGCAGTTAAATTGTGAATTATATGGCCTTGAAAGTTAACAATCTGGATGATATCTGTGAGAGTTACTAAAAATGAGAACTGGATTCTTGTGTAAAAACGGTTAATCCAATAATCTAATCACATGGATGAACTATTAATAATAATTTTTTGAGGTAAATTGAAATGAAAAGAAATCAACAAGGTTTTACATTAATCGAGTTAATGATTGTAATCGCGATTATCGCGATCTTAATGGCGTATGCATTACCTGCATATAAAGATTACACCATTCGTACTAAAGTGGGCGAAGGCATGACTTTAGCCAGTGCATCTAAAATTGCAGTGACTGAGTATTACCAATCTGAAGGTTCTTGGCCAACTACGAATACAGAAGCTGGTGTTTCTTCAGGTAATGGTAACAATGTATCAGCGACAGCTGTTGGCGCCAATGGCGTAATTTCTGTTACTTATTCTGGTATTGCTGAAGTGACTGACGATTTAACATTGGTTCCTACAGATATTTCAGGAAGCATTCGTTGGAACTGTTCGACTGCAATCGAAGCTAAATACGTACCTTCTTCTTGTAGATAATCGTATTTAACAAAATATGTGTTATAAAGCACCACATCAGTGGTGCTTTTTTTTTGCTTTAATTAAATTATGAATAGTTACATCAAGCCAATTTTTTTGTGTTCTTTGATTGTTTTAATCGTTGCTTTTGTTTACTTGCCGGCATTAAGTGGTGGGTTTATATTTGATGATTTTAACAACCTTAATTTGCTGGCCTTTATGCAAGGTGAGTTCAGTTGGGAGCACTTGCAAACCTATCTAGCCAGTCAAAAATCAGGTCCGGTAGGCAGGCCGATTGCTTCCTTGTCTTTCTTATTAGATGCAATGAACTGGCCAGTTGAAAGTGAGCGGCCTTTTAAGGTGACAAACTTGATCATTCACTTGATAAATACTGTGTTGTTGTTTGTCTTGTTGGTTAAATTGTTTGGTCTTTTTGAAGCCAAAAAGCAACATCGGTATTGGTTGGCTTTTATTGCCTGTTTTTTGTGGGCGGTTCATCCGTTTTTTGTTTCAACCACCATGTATGTGGTTCAAAGAATGGCCATGCTTCCTGCCACATTTACCCTGATAGGCATGCTGGTTTACATCAAAGGCCGCACAATGTTGCCGAATAAACCAATGACTTCACTTTTATTGATGGTGTTTGGTGTTTGGGGCTGTTCTTTGTTGGCTATTCTCAGTAAAGAAAATGGGGTGTTATTATTGGTTCATATCTGGTTACTTGAATACCTGTTGCTGAGAAAACAGTTGGCGAACCCTTTGCCAAAAAAACCTTATTACATCATCATTGTAATGCCCGTAGTTGCTTTGCTTTGTGCGCTGGTTTACAAGCTGCCTGATCACATCAGTTACTATGATGTTCGGAATTTTGACATGTATGAGCGCTTATTGACGCAAAGCAGGATGATGTTCAAATATTTATATTATTTGTGGGTGCCAGATTATTTGACTGAAGGTGTTTTCAACGATGGTATAGTTATTTCTAAAAGCCTTATGCAGCCTGTAACAACGCTGTTTTCATTGTTCGGTGTTGTGTTGTTACTGGTTACTGCTTGGGTTTTCCGAATCAAATGGCCTTTGTTTGCTTTTGCTGTTTTGTTTTACTTTATTGGTCATGCATTGGAATCGACATATTTACCGCTTGAACTGTATTTTGAACACAGGAATTACTTACCGGCCATGTTCATGTTCGTGCCTGTCAGTTTGCTGATGTTTAAGTTAAGAAATCAACCCAAGTTGTATTACACCATACCCTGTATATTGATTTTATTTTTAACCTTCCTGACTTTTTTAAGAGCCAATGTCTGGGGTAATAACTTGATGCTGCATTACGAAACGGCACAAAAATACCCAGAATCGGCACGAGCAGCCAACATGACAGCCAGTTTGTTTGCATGGGAAGGTCAGTATGACAAGGCATTAGAAATGTTAGATTACGGCATTCAAAATCACCCTAAAATTCAACTAAGATTAAATAAAGTGGCTGTGTTGTGTGAACTGAATAGAGTCAAGGAGGTTGATTTAAAAAATGTTATTATTGACATCAAGAAAACTGACTTGGTAAAGGATGACTTGACGGCATACCGTGATTTTGTGCGCAACTTAATTCAGCGTGATTGCTATAATAATTATGGCGAAGCATATGCCCAAAAATTTTTAGATGCGTTTAAAAACAACAACTTATTTAACGCATCACAAACAGCAAGAAAGTTTTATTACTTTCAAAATGCAACGATACAAGCTAAATTATTTAAGCTACAAGCTTCCTTAGAGTCCTTCAAAAGTATTATCAGTGAAGTTGATGGTTTAGCTGATGATCCTGTTTTTGAATCTACAGCTTTATCAGCTGTTGACTATTTAAAACAGTTTGATGTGGATAAGGGTGTAGAACTGGCTGAGTATTATAAAAATTACTGTTTGCAAAATTTCACTGATTGTGACAGTATTTTCCTAAATAAATTGAGAGAAAAAATTGAAAATGAAGGCAAAAATAACACTGATAATCCCAGCCAAAAATGAGGCTGAAAGTTTAGTCAATTTATTGCCTGAATTACAACAAGCAGTACCAGCAGCAGAAATCGTTGTGGTCAATGATGGTTCCACAGACAACACCCAGCAAGTGTGTGAGTCGGCTGGAGTTAAGGTGGTTAAGCATCCATACAGCAGGGGCAATGGTGCTGCGATTAAATCCGGCGCACGTGCAGGCAGTGGCGATGTTTTTGTATTTATGGATGCCGATGGCCAGCACCAGCCGAAAGATGTGGTCCGATTGCTCAAACGATTTGATGAAGGATACGACATGGTTGTGGGGGCACGTGGTAGTGACTCTCAAGCATCCAAAGCCAGGTTATTTGGCAATGGCCTTTACAATCGGATTGCTGGTTACATGACGGGACAAAAAATCGCAGATTTAACTTCTGGTTTTCGCGTTGTAGATGCCGCAAAATTCAAAAGTTTTTTGTACCTACTGCCCAATGGTTTTTCTTATCCTACGACCATTACCATGGCGTTTTTCAGGGCTGGTTTTGGTGTTGCTTATGAACCCATCGTGGCACCAGAAAGGATTGGTAAAAGTCACATCAATTTAATTAAAGATGGGATGCGTTTCTTTTTAATTATTTTTAAAATAGGTACTTTGTACTCTCCGATGAAACTGTTTTTCCCTGCGAGCTTGGTATTTTTTCTGGTTGGCCTTTTTTATTATATTTATACTTTTCTTACCGATGGACGGTTTACCAATATGGGCGTTTTGTTGTTCAGTACATCCATATTGATCTTTTTAATGGGACTGATTTCTGAACAAATCACCTCATTGTTCTATCAGTCAAGTGCACAAAATAAAGAAAATTAGTGGTTGAATAATCGAAACTACAAACTTGAGGCTAAAGGAAATTTTTGTTGGTCTGAGGGTTCTGGTTAATCAACGGTTGGTGTTGAGTTGAGTTACGTTCAGTGAACTTATATCAATGATAAACAACGCCAGAAGAAACCCATGGTGATAAAGTCAGAGGACTTTATTTGTTTTTTGCAGTCAATGCTTGTGAATGATATTTATTCAATTTATACAGTGAACTAAATTATGCGAAAAATAAGCTACACAACTGCAGCCAAAACGTTGGGCCTCATGCTGACACTGGCATCGCTTTATTATTTGGGTCAGAGTTTATTCCAATATTCAGAAGATGTTTTGTCGGTATTG
The DNA here is from genome assembly GCF_002591915.1 of Marinicella litoralis. GTDB lineage: Bacteria > Pseudomonadota > Gammaproteobacteria > Xanthomonadales > Marinicellaceae > Marinicella > Marinicella litoralis. The sequence goes on from NZ_NIHB01000001.1 coordinate 784,703, forward strand.
AACCAGCCTGCATTTATGGCTATTTTTGTTATTGGCGTTATCATATATGCGTTAACATTTCTTATTGTCGTTATTTCTTGGTACATTCAGTTACATCAAAAGTGTCCACATTTGAGGTTTGCAGAACTATTTAAAATTGTAGGTATATCGCAAATTGCCAAATATTTACCTGGCAATGTATTTCATATTGCCAGTCGATTTTATATGGCAAAGAAACGGGATATCAAAGCCTCGGTCATCACAAGCTCTTTAATTTTCGAGACGATATTGATCATTATTTCTGCATTATTGGTTGGCAGTATCTTCTTCTTTTTGCACAGCTTCCCCATTATAAATATTGAAATAAATTATATATATTGGTCGTTGTTTTTGTTTATTTCTACCCTGGTGATGCTCTATTACCTGAATAAAAAAGAAAATGTGCTTGAGTTGATATCAGGTTATCGGATTGTCTCCATCTTGACTTTATTTGTTGGATCGCATTTTCTCCTTGGTACCATTGTCTTTATAGAAAACCACCTTTTATTTTCTGGTGATTCATCCTTGTTTGTTTTAACCTCTATGCTTGCGTTGTCATTTGTTGTTGGGTATGTAACGCCGGGCTCTCCAGGTGGGATCGGAATTAGAGAGTTTGTTTTTGTTAAACTGGCTGTGGCTGAATTGGACGAAGGTGTTGCCTTAAGTTTAATACTTAGTTTAAGGCTGATTTCGGTTTGTGGAGATTTATTGATATATTTGATTGCATTGAAATTTAACAGACGGCCTGGGATTTGAGTCACATTTTAAGTCTATTGTATTAACAGGGTTTATGGGTTTGAAATGATCAAATGTTTATTGATTTTAGGATTTAAAAATGATTACTTGCATTATTGGAACTAGGGCACAATTGATAAAAATGGCTCCGGTTATCAAAGAATTGGAATTACATGAGTTGAAATTTCAGATTCTACTGACCGGGCAACACAAGGAAACCATGGATACACTGTTGAATGACTTTGCAATCCAAACAAAGCCTATACAACTTGAAAAACCCAACGAAATATCCAGTATTTTCAGAATGGTGTTTTGGTTCCCAAGAACTTTGATTAAGATGTTTATCAAACGAAAACAGCTGTTTGAATGCGAGGATCATGCAAAATCATGGATACTTGTTCACGGAGACACCCTTTCGACTTTGCTGGGAGCATTGGTTGGTAAATTCACTCGCTGTCAAGTAGCGCATATTGAATCAGGGCTAAGATCAAATTCTTTTTTCAGTCCATTCCCAGAAGAAATTACCAGGGTTTTGACCTTTTACCTTTCTGATGTTGGGTTTTGTCCTGGACAGTGGGCGGTAGATAACCTTAAAAAATATCGGATAAAAGCAGTAAATACAGAAACGAACACCATCATTGATTCGGTTAATGTGGCTCTAGCAAGCAATGAAATCAACAATGAAACACCCTCGCAAAAGTATGCGGTTGTATCCATTCATCGATTCGAAAATATATACAAAAAGAAAAGATTCAGACAAATTCTGGATGTTATTCATCAAATATCAAATGACTATTTAATTTTATTTGTGTTACATCCAACAACCAAAAAAAGGTTGGTGAAATACGACTGGATGGATGAATTAACAGCCAACAATAACATTTTCCTGAAACCCAGGATGGGTTATATACATTTCGTAAAGCTGTTGTCACAGTCCTCTTTTGTGATCACCGATGGAGGCAGCAACCAGGAAGAGCTTGCTTATCTGAATATACCCACGCTGGTGATGAGAGATGCCACTGAAAGGCCTGAAGGTATTGGTGAAACTGCCGTATTGAACGGATTCGAACAACCCGTTGTTGAGGCGTTTTTAAATAGAATCAAACTACAAAAAATAAACAAGGAAGCAGCAGTTACTGTCTCACCATCAAAATTAATAGTTGAATACCTCATCAACAATGAAACGCAAAAATGATCGGGGATTAAACTGGGCCTTTGATGTTGCATGAAATCAAAAGGGCTGTACAGCGGCAAAAACTGGCATTAACTGAGCGAAGCGCTTTTAATCATGTGTATTAAGACTTTAAAGTAGAGTTCAAATCAACCAAGTGATAAATATTAAATGAGACAATCAATGATTCAAAACACATTCACATGTTAGTCAGTTTACATTACAAAAATAATTTGAAAGTATTGGCACCCATTATTGCTTGGATTGCATTCATTGTCAGTGTGTACATGCCGTATTTGGTTTACCGAGTGAATCATGCTTACTATGCAGAGACATTCCTGCATCTGGTGTTACCAATCGTGATTTTTGTTTTGCCATTCATGCTGTGTATTTTGTTGATAACGGCATTTATGCCAAAGAAGATGATGGCATATTTTTCATCGATGTTAACAATGTGTGCGATATTGCTTTGGCTTCAGGGTGATCTTTTTTCGATCAGTTATGGGCAAATTGATGGCGCCGGAATGTTATTTTATCCTCATGAGATTCGGGGTTTGGTAGAAATTCTTGTGTTAAGTGCCTGTTTGATTATTGCCGTGCTGTTTCGTAAAAAGCTCAATCGGATCAGCCCAACCTTAATCACTTTGATATTCATTGCACAATTAGGCATAGTTGGTTATGGTGTTTTGGCTGATAATAAACAACCCATTAAGCCCAAACAATCAATTGAAGACAGGATTGATGAGGAAATTTTTGCATTTTCATCTGAAGACAATGTTGTTGTGATTGTTTTGGATGCTTTTGGCAGTGAATTTTTTCAAACAATGCTGCAACAAAATAATGAATTGAGTCATCAGCTTCAAGGCTTTGTCAGTTATACCGATGCCATCAGTCAATATCCGCAAACCAAGAGCAGCTTACCTTCATTCCTTACCGGTAAAATGGTGCCTGAAAATGTTCGGTATGCTGATTATTTGAGTGGCACAGTGGCAGCGGATGGCATGCCAAAATACTTTGAACAACAAGGTTATGCGGTCAGTGTTATATCGACTGCATTTGTTTGGTTCAATGAATTTTATCGAAACAGGTTTCTGTATCGAGTACCGGGTCCGGGCAAACCTGCTTTTTATTCATCAGATTCTATGAAATTACTAGATTATGGCTTGTTCAGAATGTCGCTGCAGGTGACCAAGCATCATGTTTACAACGGCGGGTTCTGGTTGGTTTCTGATTACATGAGTGGATACAATCGCATACCAGATATCTATCCAACCAGGGCTGCAGCAATGATGGATTATTACCCAACAAAGTTACATGTGTCAGATGCCAATCCTCGATTTAAATTGATTCATTTTGTACTGCCACACCCTAAATTTGTGTACAAGCAAAATTGTGAATTCCAATCAAACATTGAATATTCAAATGATGCCATGTTGCAACAGTCTTATTGCACAATGAAGAAGTTATTGGCATTGTTTGAAGTGATGAAACAATACAATGTCTATGACAACTCATTGCTGGTGGTGATGTCTGATCATGGCGCCAGGATGTTTGATACGCGAGATGAAACAGGAATGCCGTCAGAATTCGAATTGAAATCATCTGGTATATTGTTAATGATAAAAGATCAGCATGCCACTGGCCAACTGGTACAGGATAACACGCCAGTTTCTTTGATAGGTGTCAGTCGTCAATTGAAACAGCTGCTTTCACAAGCTGGCACTGTCAGGTTGAAGCCGGAAAATGAACGACTTTATTATTCATACCGTTCAGACATAGGGTCAACCAAAGCGAATATTCCAGATGGCGTTGTTTATCAGGTTGAACCAAATTACAGTGAACCGACCAGTTGGCATGCCCTTAAAACTTCAGTCAGTCACTGCCCTGCTGTTGAAGTATTGGGGCGTGTTAATCTCGATCAGACCCAAACCGCTTCATATTGTTATAAGTATGGCTTCAATGATTTTTCTGAATCCCTAGGTGGGCTGGAATTGGTGGGCAGTGGAGGCATCATTGTGTGGCAAACCAATTCGCTTGCAAAACCACAGCTGGGTAATGATTATGAGTTAACAGTGAGCATAGAAAGCAACCATGAAATCAGTGCTTTTCTGCAAATCAACAGTGACCAGTCAACAGCTCAAGAATTGACGTATCGTGCAGAAGAGGAATTGTTTACTGTCCAACTCAATGACTCTATATTTGAAAGCAACACCAAATTAGAATTGTTTTTCAATAAGTCATCTAAGAGAAGGTCGAATGGCAACCCAACCATGGCAGATGATACGACTGAATCTGGTCAGGTTGTGATTAAATCAATAGAAATAACAAAAATTAATTGACAGTTCACAGTCATGACCGCGAGCAAAAATTTTCCTAACTATCAGCACATGTACTTTCTATATGATTGATCTATAATCATTGGATTACACACAATGCTCATTTATGGAAAACAGATACTCAACTGCAAAAAAGAAAACCAAATGGTGGCTTTATGGCTTGCTTATTTTCGTGGTGATACAATTTTTAGTGGCCATGTATTACGACCAAGAGCCAGATTTTTTTGATGTTAAGCAAAATGCCAAAGCCCGAGCTGGTTATCATCAACATGAAATGGTGACTGGTTTTACCAGTGGCGCCACTTTCATGGAAGTGACTGATGTGTTGTTGAGTAAACCAGGGGGGTATTTGTCTAATGATATTTTGCCGCCATTTGTCTTGATGGACAATATACCCAATTGGGAATTTGGTGTATTGGTACAAGTGCGCGATTTTGCCAGGGTCATGCGCAATGACATCAGCCGTTCGCAAAGTCAATCATCGGAAGATGAACATTTGGCTGAAGCAGATCCTAAATTTCATTATGACAACAGTTCTTGGATATTACCTCGAACGGAATCTGAATTTCGCAAAGGGCAAGAATTCTTTCATGAGTATTTAACTCAATTGGCAGACACCACAGACCCTGAGGCACAGTTTTTTGCTCGGACTGATAACTTGGTCATTTGGTTGAACTTGGTAGAGAAAAGGCTGGGTTCGCTGTCACAAAAGTTAAGTGCCAGTGTGGGACAAGATCGAATCAATACAGACACCGGTGGCGATGAGGTGGCAACCACTTCCACTTATAAGCCCAGTGAGTTGCGGGTACAAACTTCTTGGTTACAAATTGATGATAATTTTTATGAAGCCAGAGGGGCCACGTGGGCGTTGATACATTTCATGAAAGCCATTGAGGTCGATTTTAAAGGCGTTTTAGAAAAAAAGAATGCCTTGGTATCGCTGAGGCAGATTGTGCGTGAACTGGAAGCTGCACAAGACACCATTTGGACGCCGATGATATTGAATGGATCTGGTTTTGGCTTTTTTGCCAATCATTCATTGGTTATGGCTTCATATATTTCAAGAGCCAATGCTGGCGTCATTGATTTGCGACAATTGTTAGAAGATGGTTAATTGAGATAAAACTTGGTACTTTTTATGTTTAACCCAAGGTATTCAATCGTTATTTGAAAAGGTCCTGTTTGGACATCATTGGTTTTGAATAGATGCAGGCTATAGTCTTTATCACTTAGCGGCTCGAATAATTGGTTTGTCCCCAGCGTTTGTTTCGTTGGATTGAGCACTGTTTTTGTGTCGTCTTGCATGACGCTGACCTTTGCCGTTTGCGACTTTGGTAACAAGACCCAACCTGTTAAATGTTGCTCGCTTGTTTCGAGGTAAATGATTGGCGGTAAACTGCAGACTCCGGTGCCGGTTTTGAAATAATAATAGGATTTTATGCCATCTGAAACATCAAGGTGATCAATCATTTGAATGCCTTTCAGTTTTTCACAGGCTGATAAATAAAATGGAATCATTTGTTCCAATTTCATACCACTGTGTTCAGTGATCAACAGTCCTTTTTCTGATGTTGCCGATTGGTGATAGCCCATGATCGCCAATTGTTGTTCTCTGCCATGTTTGGTGTTTGAAGGGTGAGTGAGGCTGGTAAACTTGGTTGGTTCTTTAGAGTAAAACTTCAATGCAGCCAACGTCATAAAATGATCAGTCACAATGAATGTAGAGGGGGTGCTTTGTAACAGGGAGGTTGTTTTGATTGCCATTTGCTGCCAACCACGAAAATTTTCAGTGAACTGTGCATTGAGCTTTGTGACTGGATTGGCCAAATGCAAGGCATAAAACAAGGCAGTAATTAATGCAAAACTGCTGATGACACCAGTGAGTACAGACCATGATTTAAGTTTTTTGTCTGTAGGCACCGAAGAGGCAACCACCAACAGCAACACATATGAAAAAAGGGTCCAGTGCACATTAAACCTCATGTTATCGGTGAAGAAGCCCAATGCGGCATAGATGATCCAGTGCCCCAGCGCAATGTATGCCAGGGTTTTTTGCATCTGGTTCAATGATTGCATTTGTATGATTACCTTGGCACAAAGCCAAAAAACCAGGGGCGAAGCCACCAAAAGTTGAATCGGAAAAAAATTAAAATGCGAGGCCTGAAATGCCCAGGGATGTCGCTCACTGAGTTGAAAGGTCAGCAAGGAAAAATCATTTTGTAAGTTGAAAAGTATGATGGGGATAAAGCCAATCAACATGATCGGCAAACTGAAATAAATCAATTTTTTTATGACTTTTTGGTGGTTTCTGAAACGCCATAAAACAACCCAACAAGCCAGAAAAACAATGATCCAAAAACGGACATGAACGTTGATTCCACAGGCCAGTATGACCCCAAGTAAAATAAAGTCAATATGGCCATGGCTATGGGTGCATTGAATCAGTAATAAAACACTCAATAACCCAAAAAACAGCAGCCAAATGTCTGGAACAGCCAGTATTCCGACCACTGACAATAAAGGCAATGCCATTACAAGCAAGCCTGTTTCCCATGGGTTGAATGACTTGGATTCTGTTAACTTTTGGTTGATTAACATGCCCAGCCAAGGCAGGCTCCACGCCGCCATCAACCCAGGCAATCTGACTGTCAATTCATGCTGCGGTAGCAGCCATTGGCTCAACGACACGGCCCATTGCGTCCATCCTGGTAATTCTGCATATGACCAAGCCAAATGTTGGCTTTCCAGCCAGTAAAAGGCTTCGTCACCAAACAGTTGATGATGAAAAGCTGAATATATTTGAAGGCAAACCAATGCGGCAAAAGTCCCAAGGAACAGCCATTTTGATTTGTTTTCAATCAGCATTGAGGTACTTTAAGTTTTTTTCCGGCATTGATTAAATAACGAGGGGCCTTTATTTTATTCAATTGTGCAATTTCTCTTTTGCTCGAGCACTTAAACTTTCTGCTGATTGTGCTTAATGAATCACCTTGTTTAATTTTGTACCAAGTGAACATCGGGCGATCAGGAAAGTCGGCGTCATGAATTTTCTTTGCCAAACCCATCAATTCTGTGTCTTGACAAGTTGAATCAAACACAGGTTTCAATTCATGTGGTATCACTATGACGGCATTTTGTTTGATGACCCTTTTGGCCTTGATGGTGGCATTGAGGTTTCTTAAAATTCGATACCAGCCGATGTCGTTGTTGTATTGGCCAAAGCAGACGGCCAGCTCACTCAACGAAGTGTCGGTTTTGGCCCTTACGATGGCGGTTGACCCATCAATGTCATTGAGTACCACATTAAAGGCCTCTGGGTTGTCAAATATAAGCTTGGCTGATAAGACAATTGCGATGTAGTCTTGGGTTTCGCTGGGTAGGTCATAAAAAAATTGATTGTTCCAAATAGATTGATTTTGGTGCTTCTTATTCAACCGTCTGAAACGATTTTCACCGGCATTATAAGCGGCCAAGATTTTGGCCAAATCATCACCATATAGGTTGCGCTGTTCCTCAATATAGCTGGCTGCGCCCTTGGCCGCAGATTCTGGGTGGAACCGGGCATCATAGTCTCCAATGGTGCCTCTGACGCCGAATCGATCGGCAGTGGCCGGCATGAACTGAAATAATCCACTGGCACCAGCTGAAGACATGGAATGAACACGACCACCTGACTCCTGAGCAATGATGGCCAAGAAAAATGATTCAGGAATGTCCTTTGCAGCAAAAGCAGGATAGATTTGGGCTTTTAGAAATTGGTAGTTATTCCAAGTTTCTATCAATTTAGGTCTTTTCCAAGTCAACCATTCATTCAATGCCGCTTGTACACGGGTATTTTCTAATAAAGGTAATTTTAGGTTTGATTGTGGAATCACGGTCTGCTCATCAAGCATTGCGTTTAGTTCCTCTTCAGGCAAAGCAATGGCCAATTCTTTTTCAATTTTTGCTTGTTCTGCCAAGTCGGTGAAGTAAGTATTTAAGGTTTCTAAGCAAGTGGTGTCTTTTTGACACTGCTTGATGCCATCAATCAATACATCAGTACTCAAAGGTTCGGGTTCTGAATAAGCTTCAGCAATAGTGGCTTTTTTCTGGCAGGCAGAAAAAATGAAGAGGGCAAAAGTGATCAAAAATAGTCGCATATTTGTCTTGGCAGTTTTCATGGGTATTGTGTATTATCAGTATTTATTTTGTGTCATCAACCATTCTGTCATGAATTTATTGAATTCAATCAAATCACTTATGAACATCAATTTAGGCGAAAAAGTCCTTAATGCAGATGAAAGCAAGGAATTGAATCATGCGATTGTAGAATTGATGCTAGAAATGGTCAAAGCAGATTTTGTTGAGCTGCATGCGGAAAAACAAGCTTTGGGCATATATTTGTCACAATCTTTGCATTTACCAAAAGATGAGGTTGCTAATTACATTGAAGCAGCTGAAGACAGGATTAACTTTTCAATATCGCTTGAATCTCAAACCAATGTCATTAATAATTACTTAGCCAAAGAACAAAAAATTGAATTGATGAATCATTTATGGCAACTTGCCATTGCGGACAATCAAATACATTTGTTGGAAGAAAATTTATTCTATAAAGCGGGTGCCTTGTTGGGTATTAAAAAATCACTCCTTGTAGCGATTTGTCAACAAACGGGTCAATCTGACTGATAGAAACAAAAGAGGAAATTATGGATTTAACACACTTTCTGAAAACCATGCGTGAAAGTAATGGTTCTGACATGTATTTAAGTACAGGTGCCCCAATCAATGTAAAAACCGAAGGTGTGCTTGAATCATTAAGCAGTACAGGCTTGCCACCAGGCATTGTGGAAAAAATCGCATACTCCTTAATGGATGATAGGCAAATAAAGGAATTTGAGGATACCATGGAGTGCAACTTGGCGGTGTCAATCAAAGGTGTGGGCCGTTACCGAGTTAATGTGTTCAGGCAAAGGGGCGAAGTTTCAATGGTGATTCGGACCATCAAAAGCACGATTCCTAAATTGGACGAATTAAACATGCCGCCACATTTGTATGATTTAATCATGGAAAAACGTGGATTGATATTGGTGGTTGGAGCAACCGGTTCAGGAAAATCGACTACCATGGCCTCGATGATTGATTATCGTAATTCCAATGTATCAGGTCATATTTTGACCATAGAAGACCCCATTGAGTATGTTCACAAACACAAAAAATCAGTGGTCAATCAAAGAGAAATTGGGATTGACACTCTGGGCTATGCGCCGGCTTTAAAAAATGCCCTCAGGGAAGCGCCCGATTTGATCTTAATCGGTGAAATTAATGATGCGGAAACCATGGAAGCAGCGGTTTCATTTGCCGAAACTGGGCATTTGTGCATGGCCACCTTGCATGCCAACAATTCAGATCAAGCGATGGAGCGGGTGCTTAACTTTTTTCCCAGTGACATGCACAACAATGTTTTGATGAATTTAGCCTTGAACCTAAAAGCGGTCATCTCTCAGCGTTTGGTGATTGATGTTAAAGGTAAGAGAAGGCCGGCATGTGAAGTATTGATAAACACGCCACAAATCAGGGAAATGATTCGTCGTGGTCAAATCAATGAACTTAAAATGGCCATGGATCAGTCGCTTGAAGACGGCATGCAAACTTTTGACCAAGCCCTTTATGACATGTATAAAAATGGCATCATCAATCTTGAAGAAGCCCTTTCCAATGCCGATTCTGCACAAGGTCTTGAAGTTAAGATCAACCTTTCAAGTGAGGATGACACGGCTGGAGATGATTACTATTGATCATTGTTGGGAGCGGATTCTCAGTTGATTGAATCATTAATGTCAATCTGCTTGGATATAGATCGGCAGATTGATTGAAATCCCCTTGTCACATTTAAAGTGATCACTGACGAGACCTGAGTCTGAGGCTGAAGAGCTGAACTTAACATTCCTCAGGCAAATGCTAAAACCCGCTTACAAATGAAGTGAATCATGTATAATTTCACATGATTTTTATCCGAATGATTGTTTTATGAATAAATTATTTAATATTTTGATTTTAATTTTGTTGCCTACAGTCAGTTTTGCATACATTGATCCAGGCTCCGGCAGTGCAATTATGTCTGCAATCATCGGCTTTTTTGTTGCCATTGGATTGGCCGTTAAAACTTATTGGTATAAGTTGAAGTCGTTTTTTGTTAAAAGTAAAAAGCATGATAAGCAAGATCAGAATGATGCAGAAGATTAATTAAAAGGAATTTTCATGACTGAAAAAAACATTGATTACAACAAACAATATTGGAATGAATTTTACAAGAATAACCACAAGTTAACCCCATCGCAATTTTGTGTCAGTGTACTGACTGAATTGGCTGATCAAACGTGTTTGGTTGAATTAGGCAGTGGTAATGGCAGAGATTCATTTTATTTTTCAAGCCAAGGGTTTGTGACCGTAGCCATGGACTTGTCAAAACAAGCCATTGAAAGTTGTAAGCAACAAGCCACCCAAAGAAAAATCAAGCATGCTTCATTTTATCAAGGTGATCTGACTTCGAGCAGCGATGTAGGTCATGTCATTGCAAAGGCCAGAACAGACAAAAAAGAAGGTGGGGACATGGCATTTTATTCCCGATTTGTGATGCATTCATTGGACGATGAGCAAGAACAAGCCTTTTTAGGCATTTTATCTGAACAGGTCTTGTCGGGTGAAAAGGTCTATTTTGAATTCAGGTCTAAAGAAGATGAAAACTTGGACAAGCATTTTGGTAATCACTACAGAAGGTATGTTGACACTGCTGTGTTCAAACAAAGGCTTGATGCCGCTGGCTTTGAATTGGAATATGAAGTGATTGGACAAGGAATGGCCAAATACAAAGAAGAAGACCCTTTTGTGGCCAGGTTTATCGCCAGAAAAGTAAACAATTGATTGTTTGAATCTGGAATAAATAATGAAATTTTTCAAGCACCTGAAAAATGTAATTGCTTTCAATCAACTTGATGTCAAGAACCGTCAAATCGTTTTTTATTCAGAAGGTAAAAATTACTGGGTACACTTAAAGGGCTTGGTGGAAAAGCTGTTAGAGCAAGGCCAGACCGGTGTTTGTTATGTCAGCTCTGGAGCCAATGATCCCGGCTTAGCGGTCGAACATGAAAATTACCACAGTTTTTTAATTGATGAAGGTTGGGTAAGGAATTGGTGGTTTGAAAATTTAAAAGCTGATTTATTGGTATTGAGCATGCCTGACATTCATCAATACCAAGTTAAACGGTCCAAGTTTCCAGTACATTATGTTTATGTTCAACACTCTCTGGTCAGTAAACACATGGTTTATCGAAAGGGTGCTTTTGATTATTATGATTCAATTTTCTGTGCCGGACCACACCACATCAAAGAAATCAAAGCCATAGAGTCCTTGTATAAATTGCCTGAAAAAGCGTTGTATAAACATGGTTATTCAAGACTGGATTCAATCATAAAAAATGCATCGAGAAGGCCAAACAAAACAACACCTGACAATCAAAACCATGTGCTGATTGCACCTTCATGGGGGCAAGTTAATGTGGTTGAGGAATTTGGGCTGCAAATAGTTGAAGACTTGTTAAACAATGGCTTCAAAGTCACATTGAGACCACACCCACAAACCATTAAATTTTCACAGGCTAAAGTGGCAGAGATTGTTGCTCAGTTTAAGCATGATTCAAATTTTAGTTTTGAAGGCTCGGTGGATGGTGAACAATCATTGCATCAATCAGATGTGATGATCAGTGATTGGTCTGGAGCCGCATTGGATTACGCCTTTGGCTTGGGCAAACCGGTGTTATTTATTGATGTTCCAAGAAAGGTTAATAACGCAGAATATGAGAAAATTGACATCATTCCATTTGAAGATTCAATAAGAACTCAAATTGGTGAAGTGATGCCGTTGCATGAAGTGGCCAATGTCTCAAAATGGATCCGTCAATGTTTAGCTAAAAAGTCAGCAACGGGTTTTGACCACGGTATTTACAATGTGGGCTGTTCTGATCAAGTTGGTGCAGACCTGATTGTAGAAATTTTAGAAAAAGTTCAACAGGCCAAATCAATGGATTCAAATGCATAAATTCAGTTGTTTGATGTTTGTTTTGATGGCTGTTATGGGAACTCCCGTGCTGCAGGCCAAAGCCATTAATTTGCCAACTAACAACCAAGAACTGAACCAAGTCATCAGCACTCAAGTGGTTGAAACCTACGAATTTTCAGGAATGGCGCTGTACCTTAATCAAGTGTCTTTTTTTGCCTACCAGCAAAATCAACTGAGTCAGTTGGATGGAGAAAATTTTGAAAGTGAAGTTGAATCCATAGAACAAATTATTGTTGTCGGGCGCTTCAATGCGATGATTATCGATATAAATCGCAGCAGCCTAAGCATCCGTAATGGTCAGCTGAACATTGATGACTATCCTGCAGCGGTAAATGGAGTCAGTGTTTATCATAAAAAAGAATTGGCAAACCTGAATCCAGCCTATAAATCCATCAGGTATCATCATTTGTGGTGGCCACTGGCGCAACTGTCAATATTTTTTGAATCAGTACTGGAAATCCTGGGCAGTTGGGTTAATCAACATTGGGGCTGGGCCATATTTATATTTGCAGCATTGGTTAAAATTGTATTTATTCCGCTGTCAATAGTCACCAGAAAGGTACAGGCACAGGTCAATAAAATTCAAGGTGTTTTGGATCCCGAGTTGAAATTAATCAAAACGCAATTTGATGGTGAACAAGCACACCTTAAAATCATGGCCGCACATAAAAAGCATGGCGTGTCACCGTTCTATACCATGAAACCCTTATTGATGACATTGATTCAAATTCCATTTCTGATTGCGATTTTCAATACATTGGGTGAAATGCACGAGTTAAAAGGTGCTGGTTTTTTATGGGTGTCAGACCTTTCATTACCAGACAGGCTATTTAGTTTAGGCTTTGCCATTCCAATGTTTGGTGATTGGTTTAATCTGTTTCCCTTTTTAATGACAGGTATTACACTCTTGACGACAGTAAAGTATGGCGATGATTCATTGCCAGAGTCACTTGTCAAAAACCAACGTCGCAGGTTGTATTTAATGGCAGTGGTGTTTTTTATATTGTTTTATCCATTTCCTGCAGCCATGGTGATGTATTGGGCGTTGGCTAATTTTTGGCAGTTTTTTATTTCAAGAGTTTTTCTTAATTAAAAAAGTAGAATTGTAGTGGTCAAGTAATTTTGGCCACGGTTTTAAATTCCAGCCGGTGCTTTCGCTCTGACTCATTAGGTGTCAGGTCAATATTATTTGTAAGCAAAACAATGAAAATAGAAGATAATACATGCAATTGTCAAAAATACAGTGCAGCTAAAGATTGCAGGTGTCCAGATTTTCAAGGCGTTTTGAATGATGTGTGAAAAAGACAGCTACTTATCACAAAAAACGGTGGGAATTTGTTATATATTTGAATTTATACTTAATAATAAAATCGATAAAAAATGGCTGGTGCTTTATTTGCTGGTAGAGAGCCATTATTTTATTTGATTAAATACCAGAGGATTAACAAATGAAGTTTATTAAGAATTGGCAAAAAGTTTGTGTTTCGCAGGATTATTTTAACGATGAGTTTCAATATATTTTAGAAAAGAAGTTCAATCAAGTCCCGACATTTCACAGAAAACAGTGGGAATTTGTTGTTATATATCTCAACCTATTAAAGAATGGAAAACTCAATAAAGAGTCCATTGGTGCATCATTTGGGGCAGGTCGTGAGCGGTTAATATTTGATGTTTCTAAGGTTGTTAAAGAGTTTACGGCCACAGATTTATATGTTTACAATACAGCCTGGGCAACTGCCAAGGTCGAAAAAGACATGTCTTGTTTGGATTTCGTACTGGAAAAAGCACCTAAAAACTTTGATGACAGTAATTTAACTGTCAAAGAAATGGATATGAGGGATTTAGATTTCTCTGATAATTCTTTAGATTTTGCATATTCATCCTGTGCCTTTGAACATATTGGGCATTTTGATGATTTTGTTCAACATCTTAAAGAAGTCAAAAGAACGCTAAAAGAAGGTGGTGTTTATGTGATGACCACAGAACATTTATTTTTGCATGAAACCCTGAAAATGGAAGGTAATTATAAGTTTCAGTTTTCTTTTTTGATGGATATTTTTAAGGCAGCGGACTTTTATCCTGAAAAATCATTTGATGCAGAACTTAAACGGAACGGATTAAATATGCCCGGACCTGATTTATTGCCATTACTGGGGGTTGATCAATCAATTCAAAATGAAACTAAATCACTTATCATTGATCGACATGGTATACCGCATACATCGAGTTGTTATGTATTCAAAAAAGGGTCAGATACACGGCATGTTGAACTGTTAGGCAACTTAGAACAAAGTTCACGATTTTTTAATAGAGTCTTAAAACAAAAAGTTAAAGTTTTGTTCGATGATGTGAAAAGCATTGACCCAAGGCATAATTTGTCACCACAAGGGCGATCTACCTTGAGTGATCACATTGATTATTTGGCCGATGATTTTGAAAAACAAGTTAAACTGTTTCCGCAAGATGACAGTGAATTTGTTTATACTGATTTTATTTATTTTGATGATTTCTCTTTTAATTTTACTGTGTATTTAAGTGTGGAGTCAGCGGTTGAAGTTAAAGTTAAACTTATTGAACGGCCTCAAGTTGATTTTGAAAATAGAACCGAGGTTAAATCAGTGACAAAATCCATCAATAATGAGGCAAAAATATCCATCAATTATTCTGCCAATAAATCTTGTGTTTATGCCTTGGCTGTTTCAACTGAAAATGGCGATGAAATTAAGCTGCATTACTTGGATGTTAGGGCAAGGTTGGTATCAGAGTATGAGGAATGATAAAATATCCTTGTACTGATTTGTTAGAGGTTATCGGGTCAACTGATACAGTTATTTTTCCAAGCTAATAAATAGGCCGATAATGCTTTTTAACAGTGTCTCATTCTTTGTTTTCTTATTTTTTGTTTTAATTATCAGTGCCGTATTGAGGCGATATTCAGCAAAAAGCGAACTGTGGTTTTTGGTTTTAGCAAGCGCTTTCTTTTATGGTCAGTGGAGTTGGAAATACCTAATACTCATTTACACCACTATATGTGTTGATTACCTGTTAGGGCTCAGGTATTACAAAAGTGAACATCCGCAAAAGTATTTAACCATCAGCTTATGTGTCAACTTAGGCATATTGAGCCTATTCAAGTATTTTAATTTTTTAATGGATTCTGTCAATCAAGTCATCGAGGTGAGTGGATTTGATTATCATTTTTCAGCCATAGAAGTATTGTTGCCTGTGGGTATCTCTTTTTATACCTTTCAAAGCATGAGCTATATGATTGATATTCACCGCCAAACACTTAAGCCGCGGAAAAATTTTGTTGACTATGCATTGTTTGTCTCATTTTTCCCGCAGTTGGTTGCTGGACCGATTGTTCGTGCCTCTGAGTTTTTTAAGCAATTGGATGAAAAAAGGCATTTCAGCTTTAAAATGGCTCAAGCAGGAACCCTTTTAATTGTTGTTGGTTTAGTCAAAAAAGTGGTGTTTGCGGATAATCTAGCTTTGTTTGTCGATCCGATTTTTAACCAACCAGAGAATTATTCGGGTCTTATGACGCTTTTGGCCGTTTATGGATTTGCTTTTCAAATATACTTTGATTTTTCAGGGTACACAGATATTGCCATCGGTGTTGCCAAGTTGTTAGGATTTAATTTTCCCCGAAATTTCATGCATCCTTATGTGTCATTATCCATTAGAGATTTCTGGCGCCGTTGGCATATGACATTATCACGCTGGCTAAGGGATTATCTTTATATCAGTTTAGGCGGTAACAGACAGGGTACTTACAAAACGGCGCGTAATCTATTTCTAACCATGTTTTTAGGTGGGCTTTGGCACGGTGCTTCCTGGAACTTCGCTATTTGGGGTGTATTACATGGGGTATATTTATCTATAGAACGGTTCAATGATCATTACAAGTTGATACGATTAAATCCCGATAATAAGCTGGTGCGTTTAATTCAGTGGTTTTGGGTTTTTCACTTAGTGTGTTTTGCATGGATATTTTTTAGGGCTGAAAATTTTAAGGACAGTGCCATAATCTTAAACAATATTGTTTTTTGGAAAAGCCATGTAGGCATGACTTCTAGCGCTGTGCTTTACATGGCATTTATCATGTTTTGTCCACTTTTGCACTGGTTCAGTTCACGCTTTGATGTATCAAAGAATGCCGGAAACTTAGGTGCGTCAAAGTATGTTTGTCTACAGGTGGTTTTGCTGTTTCTGTTAATCTTTTTCAGCACCCAGCAGTCTGATTCTTTTATCTACTTTCAATTCTAATATGATTAAATTTTTTTTACATAAAAAGTTTTGGTTGCCAATGATAATTATTTTGTTGATGTTTTTGGTGCTGGAGCTTTTGTTGAGAATGGGGGTATACAATCCATTATTAAAGCCCACTTCTTATCTGGGTAGTTCCTATGAACGACTGGCCGCATTAAAAGATTTTGGCCTTAATGACATAGACTGGATAACAACCGGTGATTCAAGAATTGATTGGGGTATTAACCATGAAAAACTCAGGCAAGCACAAAAACAAAGGGGGGTGAATCATCTCAGAATGTCATTTGGTGGTGCCGATTTTATGGTTTTACAATCGTTAATTGACTGGTCAATCAAACACATGGATTCATTGGATGGTGTGGTACTTGGGGTATCAGAACATAAATTAACAAATAACAGTACATTCACAAAATTATATCCTATCGCTTGGCCTTTCAGGGAATCGCTTAATTTCGAGCGGTATAATATTATGCCGGCTGATTTAAAAAGAAGGCGACACTATTACGGGCTTGCTGTGGTGAACTATATAAGTGACATTAAAGATTTCATCACAAATCCTCTTGATCGGATAAAAGAACTTAAAAAAGCGCAACAACAAAAACCTGTGAATATTTTCGATTACAACAATAAGCTAGTGGGTGATTTATGCGCCTATAGCCTTGATTCACCAGAGTCTTGTATCCAAACAGCAAAGCAATTAATGAACAAAAAGCCCATACCATCTGGCTTTAAGTCGCCTGTTAGGTTATGTGGTGCGCCTAACGCCAAGTTGCGCATAAATTCAAACAGAACCACTGCACCCATTAAAGATAAAAGGCGGCTGATCAATGGATGGCGTTCTCTGATTAGGGGTGTGCTTAATAAAGACAAAAAACTGTTATTTGTTTTATTGCCTGATCATGAAATGTATAACTATTTATTGAAACCTAAAAACGCGCATCAGATAACAAAACAAATTATAGCGCCGTTTAAAAGCAATCCAAACTTTATGCTTTTGGATCTCAGGGAGTTTATTCCGCAGCAAGAACAATGTAAATATTATAACGACCCATTACACCTTAATGATAAAGGTGGGCGTTTGCTGACGAAGAAAGTCATTCAAAAGCTCATCAATTAAATTGTTCTTTCGAAGATCTGCATGTGAACCGATTAAGGCAGTCTTTTAACTATTATAATCATGTTTTATTTTCACAGTAAAACTCTGTTAAAATGTGACGTTTGCTTTTTAACAAATATTATGAAAATTTTTAATCGTCAATTTTCCGTCGCAAAAAGTCAAACACGTAAGTGGTATTCCAAAAGTATTGCTGATAGAAATCAACTGAACAATGAAGCCATTGATGAGCGATTGATAGGTTGGGATGAAATGTTGGATAACATACCGGATAGAAAAATAAAGCCTTTTCATGAAAAAACCCATGTGGTTTTTTTTCACATTCCAAAAACTGCCGGTACAACAATGGATTTTGTGATTAGTAAAAACTTAGCTGTCTGGGGTATGTTTAAACACAACGATGGTGATTTCGATCAAAACATTGCTGGGTTTTATAAATTGGGCAAGGCACCCAGAACAATCATGGGGCATCATGACTTAACCAGTTATTTTTATCAATTGTTAGAACGAGAACGTATGGTTCAGTTTACCTGTGTCAGGGAGCCCGTGTCTCGGGTGGTTTCCTATTATGATTTTGTCAAAACTCATCCAGGACATCCGAATTACAAACTAGCGAATCAACTGAGTTTAAAAGAATTTGTTAAGTCACCCAAAAGTGATGAAATGCATAATGCTCAATCATTGAGGCTGTTAGGTTTATTAAATGGTCAGGCGTTTAAAAAAGACAAGCGCACTGATGCTGAATTGATTAGCGATTCAGTGAATCAATTAAAGAACCGGTATTCCTTTTTTGGAGTAACCGAACAATTTGATGCCTTTTTGATGACCTTAGCCAAATTGATGAAATGGCATGATAATTATTATCAACGAAAAAATGTAACTAATAAAAAACTAAAAACCAATATAGATGAAATTGATACTGAAACGATAGATTTGATTAAACAATACAATGCTATAGACATTGAAGTGTATCGACAGGCCAAAGAAATATTTGAACAGCGATGTCAAACGCTTCAAATTACAGATCAGGTTGTCCGTGACTTTCAATCGCGTAATGTAGAGTTTCACCAGTTAGTTAAGGCCAACAAGATATAGTTTTAAATGGATTTTATCACTGACATTAAAGAGGGCTTTAAACGCAGGCGCTTGTGGAAACGCCTCGCAGTATTGGAATTAAAATCCCGCTATCAGGGTGCTTTTATTGGCACCTCGTGGATATTGTTGACGCTGATATTAAAAGTAGGCATGCTTTCTTTGGTCTATTCCATGGTGCTACAACGCGATATCAAAGAGTATGTCTTGTTTTTGGCCATTGGTGTCTTGACTTGGAATTTTATTTCGGCAGCTATTATCAGTAGTGGCATGGTATTTTCAAAAGGCTCAAGTCTTATGCAACAAATGAAATTACCACAGTCAATTTTTGTATTTCAAAACGTCTATCGAGAAACCTTAATTCTTATTTTATATCAGCTTTTTGCCATTCCCTTGTTGATTGCCTTGAAAGGCTTCGCTTTTATCAGTGTGCTCTGGCTGGTGGCTTTGGCAGGCTTTGTATTGATTGTGTTAAATGCATTCTTCGTAAATATGTGGCTGGGCTGGCTGGCTGTCAGGTACAAAGACGTTCAGCCGTTCTTAGGGAGTGTTGTGTTAATTTTGTTTTTAGTTACACCTGTATTATGGCCATTACCTGAGAAATTTAATGATAGTTTATTATTTCTTCTTAATCCATTTTATCATTTATTGGAATTAATTCGAGCACCGGTTCTAAATAACGAAATTCCCGTGTTGTCTTTTTTGGTTGGCATAGGCTGTCTGTTGTTTAATGTTGTCATTTGTATAATCTTTTATCCACGGGTAAAAAATAAATTAGTTCTGTGGTTGTAATATGGCTTCTATTTCATTAAATAATGTTACGTTTTCTTATCAGTATTTCCCATCCATTAGTGGTGGTTTATTTAAAAGTAATGCCGGGTTGAAGCAGAACACGGCGTTAAGTGCATTTAATCTGACTATTAAAGATGGTGATCGGGTGGCATTATTAGGTGTTAATGGTGCCGGAAAATCCACCTTGCTAAAAGTCATTGCAGGCGTCATTCAGCCCGAAAGCGGCGTGGTAAAAACAGAAGGTCAAATTTATTCTTTTTTTGGGCGAAGTATTGGTGTTATGCCACAATTATCAGGTTTGGAAAATCTATATTTGCGCGGCTTATTGCTTGATTTAGACGACCAAAGGATAGAACAGAAAATCCAAGAGATTATCGAGTTTACTGAATTAGGCCATGATATTGAGCGCCCAGTATCAACTTATTCACAAGGTATGAAGGCTCGACTGACATTTGGTATGCTGATGTTTGTTGAAGCCGATATCATGTTACTGGATGAAGGTTTGGCAGCCGGTGATCAATTTTTTATTGAAAAAGCCAAAAAGTTTATAGACTCACTTCTGGATAAGTCAAAAATATTGGTCTTTGCCAGTCACTCTAACCATTTATTAAAAAGGTTTTGTAATAAAGCCATTTTAATTGATAAGGGTCAAATCAAAGATTTTGGTGAGCTTGGTACTATAATGAAGCGCTATAGTCATATTAAAGATACAAAGAAGGCAAATGAAAAAGAAACCTAACATTCTTGTTGATGGATTTAACCTTGGATTAAGAAAAGGTTCGGGAATTAAAACCTATGGTATGACTTTATTGGATGCATATAAAGCCTTGGGATTTGAGGTGGGTGTGCTGCTGGACAATAACTTTGTGTCAGGAAAAGATCAATTAATAGATGAGGTGAGTCTTTTTGACCAAGATGAAGTTCGTCCTGTGCCGATGTTAAATTATCAATGGTTCAGGAATTTAAAAACCTTGAGTTATTTGTTTCGTCAAAGAAAGGCCCATTCTGTGATTCCTCATGTAACTGAACCAGATCCTGAAAATTATTTATCGCGTGTCGGTGGTGACAAATACCAGTACATCGAAAATATCGGTGATGTGTTCAATAATGCCACCAGATTGTTTGCGTTCACGAAAAAAGTCACAAAAATAAAACCCAAAATCAAACCAGACATACTTCACCTGACCACCCCATGGCCAATCAAAATTTCAGGGGTGAAAACGGTGGTAACCATCCATGATTTAATACCTTTGAAGGTGCCTTTTACCACTTTAGATATGAAAGTGCATTTTTATGAATTGTTTAAATGGGCAGCCGAATCAGCCGATTTGATTTTGTCGGTATCGGAGCATACCAAAAAAGACATCATGGAAATTTATGGTGTACCTGAAGAAAAAATCAAAGTCACCTATCAATCTTTCAAGGGCGGTGAAGTTAAAGTCAACAAAGAAGATTCAGAATTGTATCTGAAATCAAGAAAATTGGTGCCTGAAAAATATATTTTATTTGTAGGCAATATAGAACCCAAGAAAAATATCAAACAATTGATTCGGGCTTTTGCCTATATTAAAAAGGGATATAAATTAGCCATTGTTGGTCACAAAGCATGGATGTCTGAGTCTCAATTATTTGGTTTGCAAAAATACTTGAAGAAAAAAGAGTATGTGATGTTAGATTATGTCACTGAAGAAGAGTTGGCGATGCTGTATTCAAATGCATTTTGTATGGTTTTTCCTTCTTTGTATGAGGGTTTTGGCTTACCTGTTTTAGAGGCCATGCAGAACAACTGCCCTGTCATTTGTTCTGACCGTTCTTCATTGCCAGAAGTGGGTGGGGATGCTGCTTTGTATGTTGATCCTTACAAGTTTTCCGATATCAGAATGCAATTAGACAAACTCATTACCAATCCAGCTTTGAGGCTACAAATGATAGAAAAGGGAAAAGCAAGGGTGAAGTTTTTTAGCCCTGAAAATTATGCCAAGCGGATTAAAGAAGCTTATGAAGGACTGGTTTAATCAGCGTGAAAAATGATGAGTCATTGGTTTAAGTTTTTCCAACAGAAGGACCGGAAACCAGCATGTTATTTTGCTCACATTCCAAAAACAGCAGGCACCAGTTTTATTGTTTTGTTGGATCGATTTTATCAAGCCAATCAGATATACCCACATCAATTGTGGCGAGATGCTGGATGCATTGATGTCGTTGATAACAATAAATACAGGTTGTATCGAGGGCATTTTGGCGGGGGTGGTGTAGACGTATTGACTGATCGTCCATTGACTTATTTAACCATTTTGAGAAATCCGCATTCATTGGCATTGTCTACGTATCAATTTGTTAAACGGGAAAGTAACACCAAAGTCCATCAATTGTTGAATGAACTTAACATGAGTTTTTCAGATTTTCTTGGGCACCCGATGACTCAGCCTTTGGTACAAAACCGAATGGTGAGGAACCTGTCTTTTGACTTCAAAAAAGACCCAGCAGCTCAAGAAGTGTTTCTATCGGCTGAAACCATTGAATACTTACAACCCATTATTCAAAATCACAATAAACCCATTTCAGAATCAAAGCGATTACAACGTGCCAAAGCATTTATAAAACGATGTCATTGGTTTGGTTTGTTGGAACGGTTTGAGGAGTCATTACAGTTGCTGTGTTATCAGATGCATTGGCCACCATTCGGACAAACCCAGAAGCTCAATACGCACAACAATAAAATTGAGTTCAAAGATCAGGAAATGTCGTTACTGAGCAAAGTCAATCAACAGGACAGTGAATTGTATGCATTTTCTGAAGCTGTTTTTGTAAAAAAAGTACAGCAGATGAAGCACGGTTTACAACGATTCATGTCGCAACCTGGTCAGGGCATTGATGAATTATTGGATTTGTCTTATCAGCATCATCATGCAAAAAAAGTAGCCAATAGTTTAAATGTAAGTTTTAAATATGGCTTTGATCAAATTTTGTTGGGCAATCAGTGGCATCGACGAGAATTGATGCATCCTGAAAATGAGTACTTCAGATGGACTGGCCCTGGAACAACTTCAAGTATTGATTTTTGGTTAAAGCCACAAAATTATGACATCAGTATACGGGTTATAAACGCAACTTCAATTGACGTTTTGAATCAACTACTCATTGAAATTAACGGTCAGCAGGTCGATTGGCAAACCAGTGATACGGGTGTGGTAAGGATACTGCAGTTAAGCTGTCCTGAAGTTTACATAAAAGACAATGGCTTGCTAAGATTGACAATGACTTGTCATTCCATGATCAGTCATCAAGAGGCATTTGATTCAGATGATGAAAGGCTTGTTGGATTGGCCGTTCATTGGATACAATTTAAACATGTCAGTTGAAAACCAAGCCATTTTTATCACTGGAAGGTTCCGTTCGGGAACTTCTTTTTTGTGGCAGTTGTTTGACCAACTTGATGGTTACTGTGCCTGGTATGAGCCATTACATCCACAGTTATTAGCTGCCATCAACCACATACAACCCAAACAGGACCATGTGGGGATTCAAGATTATTGGACGACTTATCGGCAACACCCTGGTTTTGAAAAATACCACGACATGTCTTTTGCCACCCAAAATTTATACCTAGAAGCCAATGATGATGAAGCAAGATTGGCAGCATACATCAATCAATTGATCGAACTTTCTGGGGATGAAGTGCCTGTGTTGCAATTCAACCGAGTGGATTTTCGTTTACCTTGGTTGCGTGCCAATTTTCCAAACGCAAAGATCATTCATATAGCAAGAAATCCCTTACAGCTATACCATTCTCAGCGCAAACACATAAATTCAGCATGTCGTCATGATGTGAATTATTGGGATGCCTATGAATTATTGCCATGGTGTTATGCTTTGAGCAATGAGTTTCCTTTTCTTTTGAAGGCTAACAGCAAGCATGCCTTTTACCCATTTTACGCACTGTACCAATTATCGAATAGGGTGGCTGAAATTTATGCAGATGTTTCTATCAACCTAGATAAGCATGTGTTTCAAAGTGATGAATTTATTGCAAAATTGAGCCAAGTTGTCAAACTCAATGATCAGCAAAAGCATCACATCAAAACTTTAACTCATGTTCCAGATTTTCCTCTGTTTAATGATGAATTGACTGATGAACTGTCGGTACTGATGACTGAAGTGGATTTGGAATTAACTTCATCTGGTTTAATGGATCATTTTGCCCAATGGCCTTTGTCAAAGATAAAACAGCAATACCAATCTTATTGGCGAAAACACACAGCAGGAACTGGCTGCTATCAGCAGCTACTTCTGCATATACATCAATTGAACAGTGAAATGACAAGAATCTTGGCTGAAAATGATGCCATTAAAAAGCAACTTCATTGTTTGCAAGACCAAATTGAGGTAATGAAAAATAAAGCCCCAACGAATCATGAATAAAACCAAACGAACTGAGATTTTTACTCGGCTGAGGAACATCAACCCAAACCCCACCACTGAATTAGAGTTTTCAAGTCCATTCGAGTTGTTGGTCGCAGTGGCATTATCGGCACAATCAACCGATGTGGGCGTCAACAAAGCCACCAGGCGACTGTTTCCTGTTGCCAATACACCAGAAGCCATTCTGGCGTTAGGAGAAGCGGGTTTAAAGGATTACATTAAAACCATAGGATTATATAACTCCAAAGCCAAACACATCATTCAAACCTGTCGTATATTGGTTGAAAAATTTGACTCAGTTATTCCAGAAAACAGGGAAGATTTAGAGTCGTTGCCGGGTGTGGGTCGAAAAACAGCCAATGTGATATTAAATACGGCATTTGGTCACCCAACCATGGCAGTGGATACCCACATTTACCGAGTTGCCAATCGCACCAAAATCGCTCCAGGTAAAAATGTATTGGAAGTTGAAAAACGCTTGCTTAAGCTGATTCCTCAGGAATTTTTGATCGACGCGCACCATTGGTTGATTCTACATGGTCGTTATGTGTGCAAAGCACGCAAACCGCTTTGTGGTGAATGTGTGATTGTCGATTTGTGTGAATTTAATAAAAAAATCTTACCTGAAAAGTCTTAAGGAATATTTACTTCTGGTTTTTTTCCGAACCAAATGTTAAATGCCAATGCCGCTTGACCGTATAACATGCCCAGTCCATCAAAAACCTGTTTGGCACCATGGACTTTGGTGGCTGAAAGAAATGGCGCCGCAGCATCACCATAACTTAAATCATAAGCGATGGTGTTGTCATGGAACCAATGTTTTTCAAGCTCGGGACAATGACCCTGGTGGCCCATAGATGTGGCATGAATGATTAAATCATACGCTTGTTGCCCATTGGATTTTAAAGCATGGCATTTTTCAAATTGCAGGGCTAAATTTTCGGCTTTTTTGGCATCACGGTTCTTGATGTCTATACGCATAACACCTTGGTCTATTAATGCAGGTATGATTCCTTGGGTGGCGCCGCCTGCTCCAATGATTAGAATACATGCACCTCGCATGGTTACATGCTTGTTAATTAAATCCAGTACCAATCCATCGCCATCTGTATTGTCGCCCCAGAGTTCGTCAGCTTGCCAGTAAACAGTATTAACCGCTTGAGTCAGGTGTGCCCGTTCGGTGTAATGATCCAACAAAGGCATGATATTGCTTTTGTGCGGTAAAGTGACATTGCAGCCATGGGCGGTTTTGATCCATTGCTTGAAATCTGCTGGTAAATTGGCTGCTGTGGTGTCAATCAATTGGTAATTCAATGAAATACCAAATTGCTTGGCAAATGCGGCATGTATACGTGGTGACTGACTGTGTGCAACAGGATGACCTAATAAGCCCAATTGGAAAGTTTTTATGGGTTCAGCCATTGAGTCACACGGTCAGCATAATAAGTCAAAATGGCATCTGTGCCAGCACGTTTGAAACACAGCAAAGCTTCCATAACGGCTTTTTGTTCTTCAAGGAAACCGTTGTCAATGGCACTTTGAAGCATGGCATATTCGCCAGAGACTTGATATGCACAAATGGGTACGTTGAAATGATCTTTAGCGGTTTTAATGATGTCTAAATAGGGCATGCCAGGTTTGACCATCACCATGTCAGCACCTTCAGCGATATCCATCGCAATCTCATCAATCGCCTCCAATGCATTGGCTGGGTTCATTTGGTAGCTGGCTTTGGAGCTCTTACCTAAGTTTCCTGCAGAACCGACAGCATCTCTGAATGGACCGTAGAAAACCGATGCGTATTTGGCAGAATAAGCCAGAATAGCCGTGTTGTGGTGTTTCTTAAGCTCTAAAGCATCACGAATTGAACCAATTCGACCATCCATCATGTCAGAAGGAGCCACCACATCAGCACCTGCCTTTGCATGCGATAAAGCCTGCATCACCAATGCTTTGATGGTCACATCATTCAGGATATCACCTTGTTCATTGATGATGCCGTCTTGCCCGTGGGAGGTGTAAGGGTCCAGGGCCACATCAGTGATAACCACGAGTTCTGGCAAAGCCGATTTGATGGTTTTGACTGTTTTTTGTACCAACCCCTCTGGATTCCATGCTTCAACCGCATCATCAGATTTGTATTCATCATCAACCACCGGAAATATCGCAATGGCATTCAAGCCCTTTTCGTGTAAGGGGGTTAACTGGTCCAACAAAACATCTACACTCATGCGTTGTACACCTGGCATCGATGCGATGGTCTCAGATCGATTAAAACCATCCAAAACAAATACCGGCCAAATCAAGTCATTAACGGTTAAGTTATTTTCCTGACTGAGGTTACGAATGGCCTGTGAAGCGCGCAGTCTTCTTTTTCTGGTAAATGGGTATTCCATGTTGAATCACTAACAAAGGTAAGAATAGGTGATAGTTTAGATAAAATAAGCTAAAATTTCATCCAATTACTTACAATCAACAAAAACAAACCTATGGCCATAGTTATCAAAACACCTGAACAAATTGAAAAAATGCGTGAAGCAGGAAAGAATGCTGCTGAAGTATTGGATTTAATTGGTGAATACGTAAAACCAGGTGTTTCAACATTGGAGTTGGATGACATTTGTCACCAGCACATTGTTGACGTGCAAAAGTGCATTCCTGCTCCATTGAATTACCGAGGATTTCCGAAGTCAATATGCACTTCAGTCAACCAAGTGATTTGTCATGGTATTCCTGATGCTAAAAAAATCCTCAAAGACGGCGACATCATCAATATAGATGTGACAGTGATCAAAGATGGTTGGCATGGTGACACTTCTCGAATGTATTATGTCGGTGAACCAAAGCCACGTGCCAAAAAATTGGTTGATGTTACCTATGAAGCGATGAAACAAGGGATTCAAATGGTTAAACCGGGCGTGAGGTTAGGTGATATTGGTGCTGCCATTCAGGCTTTGGCTTATAAAAATCGTTTTTCTGTGGTCTATGAATACTGTGGGCATGGGATAGGACAAACCTTTCACGAAGATCCTCAAGTTTTGCATTATGGCCGAGCGGGAACTGGTGTTGTGTTGGAGAAAGGCATGACTTTCACCATTGAGCCGATGATTAATTTGGGGAAACGTCACAGTAAGTTGTTGGGCGATGGTTGGACCGTCGTGACCAAAGACAGGAGTTTATCTGCCCAATTTGAGCACACCATAGCAGTCACAGATGATGGTTATGACGTGTTAACCGAATCTAAAAATTTTCCTTTATAGTCAATGGCTTTATTGGCACCACCAGATCATGCCGATGAATATCTAGATTTGGTAGATTTGACGGCCATCAAAGGTCGGCCAATCAGTGAGTATAAAAAACTGTTACAACAATCAGATGAAAAGCTGAATCAAGCGTTTTACTTGTGGCAAAACATTTCCCGTTTGGTGCGAACGCGCGCTTGGATCATTGAACAGTTGGTTCTTGAGTTGTGGCAGCGCAATGAATTAGACCAAAGCCAATTAACTTTGGTCGCTGTTGGTGGTTTTGGCAGGGGTGATTTACAGCCGCATTCGGATGTGGATTTATTGATTTTATATCACCAAGACTTACCAGAAAATGCAGTCAGTGCCTTTGTGCAAAACCTTTGGGATTTGGGACTTGATGTGGGTCAAGCCGTCAGGACAGTGGAAGAATCTGTTCAATTGGCTCGCAAAGACATCACGGTTGCTACCAATCTGATGGAAAGTCGTTTTATGCAAGGCGAGCATCAGCTGTATAACGACATGTATGAAAAAACCAATGACCAACACATGTGGTCAGGAAGAGATTTTTTTCAAGCCAAATACCAAGAACAAATCAATCGACACGAAAAATGTGGTGGCACTGCTTATAACCTTGAACCCAACATCAAAGAGGGCCAAGGTGGCTTGCGGGATATTCAAATGGTCACTTGGGTGGCTCAGCGACATTATCATGTTTCCTCTATGCATGGTTTGGTTGATGTCGGTTTTTTACATCCTGAAGAATATTTGCAGTTGCAAAAAGGCATGAGAAAACTGTGGAAAATCCGATATGCCTTACATTTACTGGCAGGCCGTAAAGAGGACCGATTGTTGTTTGAGCATCAAAAAGATTTAGCAAAAATATTTTCATATCAAGACGATGATGAATCACTGGCTGTAGAAAAATTTATGCAAAGTCATTATCGCAATGCGATGCAGCTAGAACAATTGAACATGCGTTTGTTACAACTGTTCCAAGAAGACATCATACAAAGTCATGAAGACAAAAAAGTGACTCCATTGAATGATGACTTCCAAATCATCAATCACTATTTAGATGTCACCAATCAAGATGTTTTTACCAATCGCCCTCAAGCCATGTTGGAAGTCTTTCATCATTACCAACAAAACCCACAAATTCATGGAATCAGGGCCAATACATTGCGTCACATCAGTCAGAGTTTGTACCTGATTAATGACCAATTCAGAGCAGACAAAACCAATAAAATTTTGTTTTTGGATATTTTTAAACACAGAAACTTGGTGTTCAAACAATTAAAATTAATGAATGCTTTGGGTGTATTGGGTGCTTATTTACCCGTCTTCGGTCGAATTGTAGGACGCATGCAATATGATTTGTTTCATATGTATACAGTGGACCAGCACACCTTGTTTGTTTTGCGCAACATCCGTAAGATATTCCTTACACAAGAACCACACCAGCATGCGCATCAAGTTTCTCAGCAGATCACCGAGCCTTATGTATTGAATCTGGCCGGTTTCTTTCATGACATTGCCAAAGGCCGTGGCGGTGACCATGCTGAGCTGGGTGCAGTTGAGGCTGGACAGTTTGTCAATGATTTTGATATTAACCCAACTGATGGTGAATTATTGGTATGGTTGGTTAAGTACCATTTGATCATGTCTGTGGTTGCGCAAAAACAAGACATCAGTGACCCACAAGTGATCGCTCAATTTGCTCATTTAGTTCGCAGCCAAAAATATTTGGATCACCTGTATATCCTGACCATTGCAGATATATCAGGCACAGACCCTAAGCTTTGGAACTCATACAAAGACAGCTTATTGCAAGAGTTGTATGTAAGAACCACCCAGTACTTATCGGCAGAACAATCAGATGTGGTGCAAACCACCAAAGCAGAAGCGATGGATTTGGTGGATCAAAAGTTACACAAAGAACTGGAGGATCTGTGGCAGCACATTCCAGATCGCTTTTTCGACTATTCATCACCAGAACAAATTGCCCAAATCAGTCAAGCCATCACCAAAAATAACAACGAAGCAACCGTGTGTGTTACAGACTTACATGACGATGGTTTTGAATTGATGCTGTACGGTCGCGATCAGGTTGGGTTATTTCATCATGTAGTGGAAGTGCTTGCCGACCAGAATATCAGTGTGGCCAATGCCAGAATTTACAGTGGCAGCAATGGTTTTGTGATGGATTATTTTCATTGTTTAGGCGATTATGATGCATCCATTGTTGCGCAAATAGAAAAGGCATTGATGCATGTGTTGACTTCTGATAATGAACAAACCAGTCAGCGTGAATTGGTGGTTAGTCGAAGAGAGCGGTTGTTTCTTGAGCAACCGCAACTGAGTTTTTCTGGTGGTCGGCATGATCAAGAGTCTCGTTTTGAAATCAAGTGCACAGATTATGCGGGTTTACTGGTCAATATCACGCAAATATTCGTCGATCAGGGAATTGATATCCATGCGGCAAAAATTGGTACTTTTGGTCATCGGGCAGAAGATGTGTTTTGGCTTTCATACCAAAATAAAAAATTAACTGATGACATCCAGCAAACCTTAAAAGCGGCATTGTTGGATCTGTTGAGTGGATAAGCATTGATCACATATTTTAAATTGAACCATGGCAACAAATTTTCAACGTACCAAAGCCTACTAACAGGCTGTTTATATCAATTTAATCTTTACCAGGTTTAGACATTTTATGTCAAAAAAACTTATACAAGAAGCCGGCAAAAACTGACAACCTTTGGTCGTCTTCTACAATTGGGCTGTTGCTGATTTCATCGCCATAAAACTCATTTTGAATGTTGCCGACGAATGACCATTTTTCATTGATCTCTCGTAAACCCAAAACACTTAATTGTATGTTATTGACTGCACCAGTTTGGTAGGCTGGGAGTGACAATGTGGCATCTACAGTATTGACGCCATAAAAATAATTAACCACCTCTTGGCTGTGGTGTTCATAACTGATTTTTGGCATGATCAGCCATTGGCCTTTAAAAATAGGTGCAGCATAACTGATGCTACTGGAGTTTCCGTTGTGTTTATTGTTGATTTCATAGTCATGTTTGACTTTGAATAGACCCATTTTTGATTTGTATTGGGCTGAAATAAAGCCACTGACAGGAAGGCTTAGGTTGGGTAAATCTTTCAATAGTCGGCTGTCGCCTCGATCGGTGTCACCTACCAGGTTTACGCCCATGCCAAAATCAATTTCCCAATCCTTACTGTCTATTAAATTGAAACCAATGTCACCGGCTTGAAAATAAAACCGTTTATATTGGTAATCTATGGCTGGAAAAATGCGGTTTTGACTTTTGCCGCCCAAATATATGGATTGACTGCTGACGCCAGCCAAACCAATTTGCAGTTCATGTTCATAGGCTGGTGAATCGGGAACGGGTTGTGCCAAAAGGCAACTTGATATCAGGATTAAGGTAGCTGTGATTGTTTTTTTCATGATGTTACCAATGTCAGTGAATAGGTTGTAATCTATTATTATAAACCAGACCGGTGCTTTGTCTGCTGAATACGTTTTATTTCAATTGTGATTGATCATCTGAAAAAGCATGACCGTCATAGGACTTTGATGACTTCACGAGCGCATGATAGTGTAAATGCAGTGAAAATGTTGTAGAGGAGCTCAATTAAATACCGTTTTTCGAACAATTGATTGATATTTAATAACTGTGTCGTGAATGATTGATTGGGGCTTTGTAACTTGGTGTTTATTTAGTTGGCCTTGATCCATATTACAAGCAGCGAATCATCCGTGATTCTCCACCGCTGTGTTCTAATTATAGGTTGTCACCTTTGCTTTCGATGATTCTTCTGTTGTTCAATACATCTCCACTGTTGATGGTCTCTTGAGCTGCTTTTCTTTCTCTTTCTCTTTCAGCCACTGTTGAGCACACTTTTTCTTTTCTGTGTGAGCCGGTCACAATTCTTCTTTCGCAAACAAGGCGCTCTTTGGATCCGGTGTCTATAGCCATGGCAGCAGATCTGTCTGGTTTGTATAGTTCATCACCCACTTTGACAGCAGCAACCCTGTCCTTGGTGTTTGAGCCACAGGCTGACAGACCAAAGAATAAAATAATTAAAAGTAATGTTTTCATAATGCCTCCGTACGACATAGTTAGTAGATAGGAATTACACTATAAACCAAATGTATATTAAGTTCAACCTGGAATTTTTCTACGGTTAAAAAACAAGTTTACAATGTCTACAATTTACATTTTTTTCAATGACTTATGCCAATCAAAGGCTCATTCAAATCGGTCGACAAAGATGATGTCATTATTCCATTTGATTAATGAGCGGCATATTTGTGCTTGGTTGTCATGGTTAAAGGAATAACTGATGCGATCTGTACCTACTGCATTGCTGTTGACGGTAAATATGGCTCTACCCAGGGGGTCGGTGGTTGAATTGATGACTACGCCAGTATTGGGTCCTTTGTTAATGGTTAATGAAACCGCTTGTGAACTCAGTGGAAGCCCCATTAAGTCGTGTAGGTAGACAGCCACTTCAGTCGTTTGGTTACTGATGTCTGCCGATTGTATAAAAGTGGTGTGACAGTAACGACCAATACTGATTATTTCATTGACTGATAGGTTGTTTGTAATGTTTTGTTGCATGCCATCTGGCCATGTCACCTCGATGCTGTTTATGCTTGTGGCCAAGCCTAAGCCAAAGTGCTGTTGTAATGGATTGTTTGATACATAGTTGTTGCTGCTAGAGACTTCTCTTAACTGACTCATGCCAGTGGTATTGACTTTAATTTTGGCATTGATGGCATAGGGATTCGGCCCATGATCAAATAAATTGACTGAAAGGTAATTATTGCTGTTGTTGCTGGTGTTTTTATACAATTGATAAGCTTCATTGTTCGGGATAATGAGGATATCAAGATCTCCATCCAAGTCATAATCAACACAGCTGATACCTCGGCCTTGACCAGTGAAATGCAACCCCGCTGAGGCGGAAGATTCGGTGAAGGTTCCGTTGCCGTTGGACATGAACAAGCGAGCAGGGTCGTTCAGAAATTCACCAGCATGGAGCTCATTGGCAAAGCCATTTTCATGATAAATGTCTAAATAACCGTCGTTGTTGAAATCGGCAAAACAAGCGCCCCATCCCCAATAGCCTTCGCGAACTCCAGCTTCATCAGTGGCATCCTCAAATACCCCAGACCCCAAGTTTTTATACAGCCTGTTACCTGTTACACCCCAGTTTCCTTCGGGAATCCCATTGGGGTCCCAAATGCTGGTGACAAACCAATCCAAATCTCCGTCATTGTCATAATCAGCCACTGCTGATCCCATGCCGTTTTCATCTGAAATAAAACTGGGTTGACTGACCATGTATAAAGGTGTGTCAGGGCCGGGTAGGCCGCCAGTTCCATAAAAGATTCTTGTGGTTTCAAAATCAGCTGCCAACAAAACATCGATCCAACCATCTTCATTGATGTCAGTGATGTGAGGGGTGAAGCTCCATTTGTTGAGATTGGCGTTTTGTGTAAACCCCAAATAATCAATGGTGACATCAGTGAATTGTCCGCTGCCATTGTTTTGCCAAAACAGTTGTTTACTGGTTGTTTCTGAGTCAGAAGACCAATGGGTCATGAATAAATCAAGGTCGCCGTCTTGATCCAAGTCGGCAAAGGAGCCTGCATAAGAAGGCATACCGGAATAAAAGCCTGAGCTTGTTGTGGTGTCTAGAAAAGTACCGTCGTTTTGATTGATGAAAAGCCTGGGTCGGTTTTCTATCAAGTCTACATCACTGCCAAAGGGTTGGTCCCAAAGGTTGATGGAAAAAACCATTAAATCCAAATCGAAATCACCATCCACATCAGCAAAAGTGGGGCCAGATCCCAAAATATTAAATAAATCAACCCCAGCTTGATTTGCAATGTTGGTAAAAGTGCCGTCATTGTTGTTTTTAAACAGGGCATTGTTTTGATCTGAACCGCCCAGCAAATAAAAATCAGGATAACCATCGAAATCAAAATCTGCAACGGCACCACCAGCAATGACCATGGTGGCTTCTCTTGGTTGTTCAGCAGCATTGATGTGGGAGAAAATTAACTGGCTTTCTTGATTGGCCAGAACAAATTGTTGGGCATGTCCAGTTCCATTGCTCCCAAGGATTAAAAACGATCCCAATAAGTAAATCTTGTTGATTTTCAAAGCCAATACACTTTATTTAAAAATGCCATTCTATCGCATTTGATATGACATGCCTAAAAACAAGTGCTTAATGACTGTCAAATCACAAACTCCTTAGCAGGTTCGCGCAAATTATAATTTGAAGCCATGACTGCACCATAGGCACCGGTATTGGCAATTAAAATGGTGTCTCCAACGGATGTTCGAGGCATCTTCCTGTCCACCCCAAGTACATCTCCAGATTCACACATGGGACCTACCACAGTGGCTGTATATTCAGCGTCCTGGTTTAATCGGCTTAAGTTAACGATGTTATGCCATGCACCATATAAAGCAGGCCTGATCAATGAATTCATACCCGTTTCAATGCCTATATAGCCATGGCTGGACTTCCATTTGGTTTGCGTCACTTTGGCCATCAAGACCCCACTGTGAGCGACTAAAAACCTACCAGGTTCCATCCACAACTCGATTGATGGGTTTGATTTTTTAAATGTCAGTAAAGCATTGTTTAAAGCTTGTAAATCGAGCCCCATATCACCTGGGTTTTCACGAATGCCCAGGCCGCCTCCTACGTTGACTATTTTGGCTGTTGGAAAGAAGGACAAACAACTGCCTAAGTATTCTGCAATTCTGGGCCAATTGCTGTGATCCAGAATGCCGCTGCCAGAATGTGCATGCAATCCAATGACTTTGACTTGATGATCCTTGCACCATTGAGCAATTTGTTCAATATCAGATGAAGGAATGCCAAACTTTGAATGTGAGCCAGCTGTTCTGACATAACGATGGTGTCCACTGCCATGTCCTGGGTCTAAACGAAGTATCACTTCTTGGTTTTGAAATACTTCTGGGTTGTCATAAAGTAATGATGGGTTATCAATGGTGACAAATAATCCTTGATCCAGTGCATCCTGATACTCATGGATTGGGGCAAAGTTTGGAGTGAACAGCATACTTTCAGCTTTGATACCTTTACAACTTTTAAGCACCCTTTCTATTTCGCCTGGTGAAACAGTTTCCAGGGAAATTTGCTGTTGGTGCATGAAGTTCAATATTTGCGGGTGTGAATTGGCTTTGCTGGCATAAAAGATCCGGTCAATAGCCGTTAAGGACTTGAGTTGATCGATTTGATGTTTGATGGTATCCAAGTGATATACATAGCAAGGAGAATGTGTGTTGCTGAGTTCAATTAATGGTTGTTGTTGTGTTTGCCACCATGCGGGGCTGATGTGGGTTGGTTTTGACTTTTCAGCAACCAATTCAGCCCAGGTTGGACCAAAATCATCAATCTCTTTGTCTTCAATAATCAACACTTCATGCAACGCCCGAGCGAGTTTGTCGGCT
Organism: Marinicella litoralis; assembly: GCF_002591915.1. Lineage (GTDB taxonomy): Bacteria > Pseudomonadota > Gammaproteobacteria > Xanthomonadales > Marinicellaceae > Marinicella > Marinicella litoralis. The sequence continues at coordinate 819,527 of NZ_NIHB01000001.1, forward strand.
TGGTCTTCGTCAACAACAAAGGTCTGGTTTAAATCATTTGAAGATTGGGTGGTGATGTAAATTCTTTGGTCGGCAAAAGATGAAATAACAGGTGAAATTTTATCGGCCAAGGCCCTGATTCGATATCCGACCAATGTCACCGCTGAACAGTTTTGATAGATTTCAACTTCGCACAACGGGGTCAATTCAGCTTGTAAATTTGACAATATTTCCGGGTTCAATATGTTGTCAATGTTATCAAGTGATATGGTGACATTGGTTTGTGCGGTTGAAACCAAATCAATGGACAATCCCAGTTTTTTGTAAATGTTGAAAACATCACCCATAAAACCAGCTTGGTGCCACATGTTCATTGATTCCATAGAAACCAAGGTGACTTGGTGGCGACTGTTGATTGCAGAGACCCTCGGCTTGGTCGCGCTGTGCTGTGAAGCCAATACCGTGCCAGCTGCTTGTGGGTGGTTGGTGTTTTTGATCAACAACGGAATGTCGTGTTGTTCAACCGGTAATATGCAACGCGGGTGCAACACTTTACCACCACTGGCTGCAATCTCTCTGGCTTCCTGGTAGCCGAGGTTTAACAACAGTCTGGCGTTGGGGATGCTGTGAGGGTTGGCGCTAAAAATACCATGAACATCAGTCCAAATTTCAAGTTGTTTGGCATTTAATATAACGGCCATATAAGCCGCTGTGGTGTCTGAGCCGCCACGGCCTAAAAGTACGGTGTTACCAGCAGAGTCACTGGCGACGAAACCTGGCATCACATAGAAAGGGTCAGTTAGCGTGTCGTTGATGTTTTCAAGCGGGTTGATGTCGCATTTTGCAGACAATATTTGCGCATCTTGATGCCTTTTGTCATGACGTGAGCTGACCAGCCATTTTTTTGGATCTAGGCTGTGGGTTTTGAGCTGATTTTGTAAATAGGCCAATATCACTTGATGGGTGCACAATTCACCCATAGCGAGTAATTCAGCTTGTTGCTTGATTGACAATTGGCTCAAGTCATTGAGGCGTTTAAGATGAGTCAATTGATTTTCAATTAAGTCGATGTCCACAGACAAATCGATGGCTAATTTCGATAATTGTGCAACAAATTCAGTATAGATGGATTGCTTATTGGTGATTTTTCGTGTCAATAAATTGGTCAGTCCTTGGGCGGCAGAATGTACCACCAGAACTTTATATCCTTGTTTAATTCTTTGTTTGACCACATCGACAATCACTTGCCATTTTTTGAGGTCAGAAACAGAGGTCCCACCAAATTTTAATACCACCCAAGAATTCAAAAGTTCACCTTTGTAATGAAGGTTAAAAAAAGCAAACTTTAGGTAAAAAGAATAAATCATGCAAGTAATATCGTTTAATATGTTTCTAAGTTATGAGTAATTAATACAACCAGGATTTTATGATTGAACACACTAAATTAAATTGGCAACAAGTCAGATGGCATTGTGATGCCGAAAAATTAGGCTTTAAAACCACCAAAGAGGTAGAGCCTGTCGATGTCATTATTGGTCAAGATGATGCATTAGAAGCTTTGCAGTTTGCTATTGAATGTGAAGCCTATGGTCAAAATGTTTATGTCCGAGGATTGAGTGGAACTGGACGAATGAGCATGGTTTCAAAAATTTTAAGGGATGTGAAACCAAAGCTTAAGCAGAAAACAGAACATTGTTATGTGGCAAATTTTGCTCAGCCTGACCGCCCCAGGCTTATCAGCTTGCCTGCTGGACAGGGAGTGAAGTTTAAAAACATGATGGATAAGTTAAGCCTGTTTATCAGTGAAGATTTGAAGAAAGCAATGGAATCTGATTCTTTGATTCAAGCCAAAAATAAGGTTGAAGAAAATTTACAATCAAAAATTTCTAAAATTACCGAACCCTTTGAAACTGAATTAAGTGAGCATTCAATGGCCATGCTGAATGTCAATTCACAACAGGGTCAACAAACCATTATCGCACCAGTGATGGAAGAAAAAGTTTTGGACCCCAATGCGTGGCAACAAAAGGTCGCAGCAGGAGAGATTAACGAGGCGGAACAAAAAGCGCTGATGGATACCCAGCAAGTGTTCAGCAAAAAATTAGAAGAAGTGGGGCGTAAAGTCAATGAATTAAAAGAGCAAGGCGTTGTTGCCATTAGGTCCTTGTATGAAAAACACGTATCCAAGTTGATTGATCAAGAAGTGGCCAGTTTTGCGAAACAATTTAAAGTCAAAGCTGTGTTGCAATTTTTGGAGTCTGTCAAAGAGGATTTATTGGATCAATATTTTTCACCCAAAAAGAAAGCGTTCAATCCTTATGAGCGCTATGCAGTCAATGTTTTGTTGCAGCATGATGATAAAAAAGACTGTCCTGTTTTGGTTGAAAGGGTACCTTCTTTGCAAAACTTATTGGGTTCGATTGAAAGTAAATGGTCTGAAAATGGACCGGTATTGGCAGATCATATGAGCATAGTCGGTGGTTCATTGCTGCGTGCCGATGGTGGGTTTTTGGTGCTCGATGCCCGTGATTTATTGGCAGAGCAGGGTGCATGGAAAACTTTAATCAGAACCATCAAAAATGAATTGTTGGAGATTGTTCCAGCTGAAATGAGTTGGCCATTTGGTCAGCCATCTTTGAAACCTGAGCCCATACCGGTTGACATCCGTGTGATTTTATTGGGAGATTCAAGCGTTTATTATCACCTTGATAATCAAGACCCCGATTTTCCTGAGTTGTTCAAAGTGTTGGCAGATTTCGATTCAGTGATCAGCCGTGATCAAGAAGGTTTTGACAATTATGCGGGTATCATTGCGAAAATCATTAAAGAGGATGGTTTATTACCCTTCGATCGATTTGCCATTGCCCGTTTGATTGAGCATGGCGCCAGGGTGTGCTCTCAAGACAATAAATTAACAGCTAAATTCTCCAGAGTGGCCGACTTAGCCAGAGAAGCCAGTTACCTTGCCAACAAGGAAAAAAACAAGTTGGTCAGTGGTGATGATGTGGTGCATGCGGTTCGAAGAACCAAAAAAAGAGCCGGACTGTCATCAAGAAAGTTTCAAGAGCGGTTACAAGATGGCACCATAAATTTGGATACCGATGGCTTTACAATTGGACAAATTAATGGGCTGGCTGTGATCCATGCGGGCCCCATCGTCTATGGCTTTCCATCCAGGATAACAGCCTCTATAGGGCCAGGTCGATCTGGAGTCATTGACATTGAAGGCATGGCAGGGAAATCGGGTTCCATTCATACCAAAGGATTTCATATTTTAGGTGGCTTGTTGCGGTATATGTTACCAGTGGAGCATCCATTGACTTTTTCGGCATCAATTGCATTCGAACAAAGTTACGGTGGGATAGATGGTGATTCGGCCTCGGGAGCGGAGTTCTGTTGTTTAATGTCAGCTTTGACGCAGGTTCCAATCAACCAAGGATTTGCCATGACGGGCGCGATAGATCAGCATGGAAGGCTGCAAGCCATTGGAGGAGTGAATGAAAAAATAGAAGGTTTTTTTGACACCTGTCATTACCGTGGATTAACCGGTAAGCAAGGGGTCATTATTCCCAGAGCCAATGCCGGTGAACTGATGTTGAGGACTGATGTCCAAGAAGCTTGTAAAAACAATTTATTTTCGATACATGCAGTTTCACACATCACAGAGGCCATTGAGGTGTTGATGGAAGAATCGGCAGGTATTCTAATTGATGGGTTTTATGCTGAGAACAGTGTCATGGGGAAAGCGATGATAATGGCGAAAAAGTATTGGCAAAACACCCAAGCAAAAGTGTAAAATTGTGACCGGTTTCACATTGCTTGAGAATTGTTTTAAAAAAAGCTTATATCTTTCTGATTTTGCTTGAAATAATCAAAGTTGTTTGATAATATTATTGTTGTACGAAACTATTTGTACTATGGGTTGTCTTAATGGGTAATTGTTTTTTTGGGGACGAAGGTGTTTTTAAAGTCTAAATGTAAAGGTTTATTATGTACGCTTGCTTTTGCCGGTTTGGCTCAAGCACAAGACGTTAAGCCGTTTCAGCCTTTTGAAATTTCAGTCAACAAATCCCTAAGCAGCCCTACATTTTCTGCCATGGATCGCGAATCATTTTTCCAAAACTCACTGCAATCCAATCATTCTGGTTTCGATTTTTTAAATCCACAAAAAAAGGGATATCACCTGTCGACCAAATCTGATGGCATGTTTGGCGAAGAATTGATTGTTGGAATGAAATTTGCTGATTGGTTGACCCTAAGGTTGAATGTTATCGATGAAGATCAAGCCTTTGATTTATTTTCAGGTCCATCAATGAGTCATCAATCAGGTCAAGCAGCCACAGATTTAATGGGCTATCAAGTAGGTGTCAGTTCAGTTTTGAACCTCAGTAATAAATGGCGCTTAGGTATAGATGTTGGAATGGGCCGTGTCGGTGGTGAATGGCTTGGTTTGTACCAAGATCAAGTAGAAACCACACGATTGGGATTTGGCATTCGAAACAGTAAATTTGGCGCCACTTTTCAATCTGACTTCATGAACGGTGCAACACAAAATGACCTAGAGCAATCCACCATAGATTTGCAAGTAGATTGGCATTTTACCAAAGATGGTACCATTTCATTTGGTGCCAGAAGGAATATCAGGGAAAATACCACCAACGGAACGTCATTGGATGAATTGACGGGTACTGTTCCTTACATCAAATTCAAGCACAACCTTTAAAATCACCTTCCTGCTATCTCTAGTTGCCATCCTCACATTTTTTGTGTCATGAAAAGATTTGTTTATTTGTTGCTGCTAATCGCATTGTGTTCTATTCAGTTGTCATGTTCAAGCAACCGTCAATTGAAACCAGGTGCTCTGCCTGTAATAACCGACTTATCAACAATTCAAGAGTATACGTTTAACGGTAAGATGTCGTTTTCTGACGGTGTTGAAGGGGGCAGTGGCCAAGTTTCCTGGAACCAGAACCATGATCGGATAGCGGTCACTTTAAAGGCGCCTCTGAGTAACAAAAGCTGGACCCTGATAGATGCGCCAGGTCATGCTGAAATCCAGTTGTCGAATGGAGAAACCATCTATGGTTTAACTGCAGGTGATTTAATCAGTGAACAAATTGGTTGGGATTTGCCATGGAAAGACCTTCAAGCGTGGGTAATCGGCCAAAAATCACCTTCTGGAAGAATATTGAATAAGCACACCAATGGCGATTTTGAAATATTGGACCAAGGGTGGTTCATCTCTTATTCGAAAATAAAAACCAATGGCAACGGCATCGTGCCACACAAAATAATTGCCCGTAAAGACCCTTATTCAATCAAACTAATCATTAAAAATTGGCAATGGTAAAACAATCCGTCTTAAGTCGAGCAAAAATTAATTTGATGTTACGAATCATCGGACAACGCAAGGATGGTTATCACCAATTACAAACATGTTTCCAAATACTAGAATGGGGTGATTCAATTGATTTTTGCTGCATCAGAGAAAAAGGCAACAACCATATTGATATCAAGGGCTTTACCGGATTAAAAAAAGAAGATAACTTGATTTATCGAGCGGCCTTATCATTGGTACCCTATGCACGTGTATCATCAGATTGGTCCATTCTTGTAGAAAAGAATATTCCGACAGGTGCTGGATTGGGTGGAGGCAGTTCAAATGCGGCAGAAACCTTGAAATTTTTAAACACCCATTGGAAATGCGGCTTGACCCAAATGGAACTGCAGAAAATTGGTAGCAAACTTGGGGCGGACATACCCGTGTTTATATCAGGTCATTCAGCATTGGCTTCAGGCATTGGTGATGAATTGGTACAAATGGAATTCAATACCCCATATATCTTGCTGATTTTTGCAGGTACTCATATCAGTACCCAATCAATATTCCAACACCCAAGATTAAATAGAAATCAAGTTGAATTAACGGCAGAGGAACTGGACAATCGTGATCTGTGGATCAATGACTTTTTTCCACTGGTGTTAAATAATTACGCAGATATGAATACCCTGTACCAACAATTAAGCAAGCACATCCATGTTAGATTGTCTGGTTCAGGCTCAACCCTGTTTGCTGTATACAATGATGAATCAGCAGCCCAGACAGCCCTAAAATGGGCTGATAAATATGCAAACTGTATGCTGGTTAGACCTAAAATAAATACGGTTGTCTAAAAATAAAAGCAAAAAGAGATTATTTTTATTATTTTGCCTTTGCAATCAAATTTTATCTGGTTATAATATGCCGCCTTTGGAGCTGATTGTTAAGCTTTAAAGAATGAGTCTATCTCACTAATTGGGATGTCGCCAAGTGGTTAAGGCACCAGGTTTTGATCCTGGCATTCGGAGGTTCGAATCCTCCCATCCCAGCCATATTTATGTCATGCCCGTCCCATGTACGGGCATACTTGTATCTGAGGCTGTAAAATGTTCGATCGTGGAATCAGGTTGTTTTCAGGTAACGCCAATCCAGCATTGGGACAGAAAATTGCTGACAACTTAGGCGTACCATTGGGACGCGCTAAGGTGGGTCGTTTCAGTGATGGTGAAGTGTCTGTTGAAATCAGAGACAATGTCCGAGGGCAAGATATTTTCTTGATACAACCCACATGCCGACCGACCGCAGATAACTTTATGGAACTGGTCGTTATGGTAGATGCCTTGAAAAGGGCCTCAGCCAGGACAGTTACCGCAGTCATTCCCTATTTTGGGTATGCCAGACAAGACAGAAGACCCAGGTCATCACGAGTACCCATTACTGCAAAAGTGGCTGCAAAAATGATTGCAGCGGTGGGCGTTGATCGTGTTTTAACCGTTGATTTACATGCCGATCAAATCCAAGGTTTTTTTGACATTCCTGTGGACAATGTTTATGCATCACCATTGACTTTGGCTGATATGTGGCAACGTTTTGATAGCAAGGACGTCACCATAGTTTCACCAGACATAGGTGGTGTTGTAAGGGCCAGAGCCATTGCCAAAAGATTGGGTTGTGAACTGGCAATTATAGATAAAAGAAGACCCAAGCCAAATATGGCCAAAGTGATGAACATCATTGGGGAGGTTAAAGACCAAATTTGTATCTTGGTTGATGACATGATTGATACGGCTGGTACTTTATGTGCTGCATCAACTGCATTGAAAGAGTTTGGTGCAAAAGAAGTCCATGCCTATTGTGTGCACCCTGTGTTATCAGGTGATGCTATAAAGAATATTGAAGGTTCAGGTTTAACTGAACTGGTGGTGACCGATACCATCCCTTTGAGGCAAGAAGCGCTCGATTGTAAAAAAATACGTCAATTGTCCGTGGCAGAAATGCTGGGAGAGACAATCAGACGAATCGCTAACAGAGAGTCTGTTAGTTCAATGTACATCGATTGATAGATCGATGATTTTACACCCTGGTCGCAAGGGTGTTACTGTTTTATAGGAAATTATTATGGCTATATTTAAAGTAGAAGCGGAAATCCGCTCAGACGTTGGGAAAGGTGCGAGCCGCCGCTTACGTCATGCAGGTTTGGTACCGGTTGTGTTATACGGTGGTGACAAGGAACCAAGAAATTTGACCTTGCAACATCATAAAGTACTCCATTTGGTTGAAGATGAAGCTTTCTTTTCAAGCATCATTGAGTTCTCAGCTGATGGTGGCAAAAAACAAAAAGTGGTATTGAAAGATGTACAAAGACATCCAGCAAAACAATTAATTATGCACATGGATTTCATGCGTGTTAATGATAAAAATGAAATTGTAATGAATGTTCCATTGCATTTTGAAGGTGGTGAAAACTCACCTGCTGGTAAATCTTCACGTGTGATGATTGATTACCAAATGAATGAAGTTGAAATCACATGTTTCCCTAAAGATTTGCCAGAGTTCATCAGTGTTGATGTTTCTGAATTTGATGCAGGTGATAATTTACATTTAAGTGATTTGAAATTGCCAAAAGGTGTTACTTTGGTTGCATTCACTCATGGTGACAATGATGCTTATGATGCAGTGGTTGTATCTACATCAGTGGTTGGTCAAGTTGAAACAGAAGAAGACGAAGTTGAAGAAGTTTCTGTTGAAGTTGAAGCAACAAAACAATCTAAAGACGATTCAGCTGAGTAAAATCAGTTGATACAAAGGGAAGCGTATTTGCGCTTCCCTTTGTGCTTCTCATAATACCTAAAATGCAAGTTATATTTGGCCTGGGCAATCCAGGTGAAAAATACCAACAAACCCGACACAATGCCGGCTTTTGGTATATTGATGCATTGGCAAAAAAACACAATTGCATTTTCAAACCTGAAAAAAAATTCAAAGCAGAAGTCGCCATATGGAATTTTATGGGAAAAAAGATATGGTTGGTGAAACCACAGGCTTTTATGAACTGTTCTGCTCAAAGTGTAGTCCCTTTTATCCATTTTTACCGCATTCCGGTTGATGAAGTGTTGGTGGCTTATGATGAGCTTGATATCCCTGTTGGTACGGCTAAGTTAAAAAAATCGGGAGGCCACGGAGGCCATAATGGTTTGCGTGACATCATTCCAACCCTTGGTAAAGATTTCAAAAGGTTGCGGATTGGTATCGGTCACCCTGGTGACAAATCTAAAGTGACTCCATGGGTCCTCGGCAGACCTGGTCTTGATGATTCAATTGAGATTGAGCGTTGCATTGATCGATGTATTGACGTTACTGATGACTTGATCAAAGGAGATTGGGATAAGGCCATGAAATTACTTCATACTGCTGACTGAACCAGGTAATCTCCGACCAATTGAGTAAATGTTTGCTGGTCGACTAAAAATGCATCGTGTCCTTGGATTGAATTTGTTATGACCAATTCACTTTTTATACCTGCTTTCTGCAATAATTGGTGTAATTCTGTTTGTAACGCCACCGGAAATAGTAAGTCGGTTTCGGCGCCTATAATTAATGCCCCATCCAATTTAACCCGACCCAATGGGTTGCTTCCCCTTGGTTGTGCGTAGGAATGGCCATCAAACCAATCCATCGCTCGCGATAAATAAAGGTAACTGATTGGATCAAATTTATGTACGAATTGGTTGGCATGGTGTTCCAAATAGCTTTCTATTGGAAACTCACTACCAAAAGCATGTTCAGGTACTTTTTTCAAACTGCGGGGAAAGCGATCTGCCCATTCGGTCGCTGAACGGTAACTCAACATACCAATTTTCCTGGCAAACTTCATACCTTCTTCTGGCCAATTTGCTGCTGAGTAGTGACCTTGGTTGAAGTTTTCATCTTTCAGAATGGCTTCACGCTGGAGGGACCTTATGGCTGTGCTGAAAGGTGGTGAAGCCATGCCAGATGCGATATGGACCAGGTGTTTACAGTATTCGCTGTGCTTTAATAATAAGGCCAATGCTGTCATCCCACCCATTGATGGTCCAATGGTTGCATGTAATCGATCGATGCCTAATGATTGGCAGAGTAGGACAGATGTGTTGGCAATGTCCTCTAAACATAAATCAGGAAAATCAAAACGATAGGCTTGCCCAGTTCTGGGATTGGGTGAGCATGGACCGGTTGAGCCTTTACAGCTGCCCAATGAACTGGCACAGATGACAAACCATTGATTGGTGTCTATGGCCTTTCCTGGACCAATCATGTATTCCCACCACCCTGCAGTGTCATTTGCAGAATGTCTGGCTGCATGCGAGTCTGCTGACAGTCCAGTAAGAATTAATAAGGCATTGGATTTGTTTTGATTTAATTGGCCCCAGGTTTCATAAGCAATTATACCGTTATCAATTTGACCACCTCGGTGAAATTGATAATGATTGGGTATATTAAATATTTTTAGATAGTTGGCCATGTTGTCCCCAAAAAACAAACGGCCCAGAAAATTAACCAGACCGTTTTTTGATTGAAGTATTGTAACAAAGAGGTTTCATGATAAGAAGCCTCTTTGTGACTCAATTATGTGGTATTGCGAAAACGCCTGACGTAAATGGCAACTGCCACTGCTATTACTGCAAAAATCAAACCATAATATAAACTGGTGTTTGATAATCCGTTAATCATTGAATAAATGACCTCTAAGCCTGATTGATCTCTAGGGTCAAAATCAATTTCATCTGCTGAAAAACTAATACCAGATGTAAAAGGAGATGCAGCTTTAGAAAATAAAAATAGTATGGTCTTAAATAATCCAGCTTGAATAACATCAAAGTTTGTAAATGCAACATACCAGTACCATGCAAACGCAACAGTTAAAGGTGCAAATATTGCTAACAAAAACGGTCTTCTTTTAGAAAATGATGATGAAAATAACAACCATCCATAAATAGGTAAAGCCCATAAAGATTGAATAAAGCAACCTATTATGAAAGCACCCCAATTGCTAATAAAATTAATATTGGCCCATATAAAAGAGAACGGGTTAATACCATTAAGTAAAAGTATACCGCTTAATAACATAAATATTAGTATGTGACTTAGAATCAGTCCAACAGTAAAAATTAATGGGGCAACAATTGTCGCTGTAATTAACTTTGATAATACAGTTTGGGTGTCTGATACAGGCAGTGATTTCCAAAATAAAATACTACCGTCCTTTCTGTCATCGTATAAACTTCCTAACAAAAAGAAAAATACAATAATAAAAAGAATGAAGTGATAAATGTATGCTGTAAATAGCATAAATGCATCGAGTCCCAATTTAATATTTTTTGGATCTATGGCGCTCAATGATTTAGAACCTAGTTCAGATAATTGCCCACTGTTCATTACAAGATCAACTCGATCTGTAAAAAAGTAAATCAAAAGTAATGTAATACCCATTACAATACCAATAATCAAGGGTGTTTTAAGAAACGCACCTCGGTGCTCCCAATACTCACGTTGTAGCAAAGCTTTGAAAGTACTCATGCTTGGTCCTCCTGCATCAAAGCAACAAATAAATCAGATACAGACGGTCGCTGTACTTCTCCAAGGGTTTCAATCACATCTCTGGAAGTGGAATTAAACAGCATGATGTGTTTGCCGAAAACTTTTCGCATCGTTAAGGGTTTGTGAGACAAAGCTTCTTCGTAATTATCTTGACCCACCATGACTTCAAAATATGAATTGGTTAATTCATCCATGTTGGCGTTCAACACGATTTCACCTTCTCGTATAAACACCACATCCGTTAATATGTGCTCAATTTCTTCCACTTGATGGGTGGTGATGATGATGGTCCTTTCATTGTCAAAATAGTCATTCAGTAAGTTGTCATAAAATTGTTTCCTGAATAAAATATCTAAGCCCAATGTGGGCTCATCTAATACCAGTAATTTGGCATTGATAGACATCACAATGGCAAGGTGTAACTGTGCTGTCATGCCTTTAGACAGTTCCTTGACTTTATGATCCATTTTGATTTTGGTTTTGCTCAAGAACTGTTTGGCTTGATCCAGTGAAAAATTAGGGTGTGTCTGTTCTGTAAATGTCAGTAGTTGAGACACTTTGATCCATTTTGGCAAAACCGCCACATCAGCAATGAAACAGATTTCTTTCATCAAGTCAGAACGCTTCTTATAAGGGTCAATGCCCAAAACTTTAAGCTCACCTTCGCAAGAATCAAGGCCCAGGACGGATTTCAGTAATGTGGTTTTTCCTGCGCCGTTGGGACCAATTAAGCCCACAATCTTACCTTTACTGATGTTGATGTTTACATTTTTCAATGCTTGGAAACTGCCAAATTTTTTATTGACGTTTTGCGCCGATAAGATATGACTCATTGATTTCTCCCAATCTCTTTTAACGAGTTTATTAGTTGTGAAGTATCTAGGTTGAGGTGTTGGATTTTTAATAAAATTTTAGGCCAATCCTCATTGATGAATTGCTGATTTTCATTCACTTGTAGTTTTTCCACAGCGCCTTTTTGCACAAACATACCCAAACCACGTCTCTTTTCAACCAAATGCTCATCCACCAATATTTGGTATGATTTTGAGACTGTGATTGGATTGACCTTGTACTCAATAGCCACTTGCCTGACTGAGGGCAGTGCTTCTCCTTCAACAATATCACCTGACAACACCATTTCTTTGATTTTGTCTTTCAACTGCAAGTAAATAGGTTCTTTGTCATTCCACTGAAAGCTCATATTATTTGCTCACCATTGGTATCAGCAAGTTCAAGGTTTCATTGATATTAAATCTAAGTTGTTTTTTATCAATGGATAAATTAATTTCCAATCCTTTGCTTGGCTTGGGTGTTTCATTGACAGGGGTGATTGCATAACACAAAGCCACTGATGTGATCAATGACAAAAATAATATGCCAGCTGCTATTAAATTTTTAATGAATTGATGCATGTCAATACTCCAAGTGGTTACTTAAGTGTTATACTTTACTACAACACTACTGATATAGTCAAGTATGCCAAAGGTCATGAGGCAGTGTAAGCCTGACTATTGGTTTAATCATCGATAACTGTTTTGCTCTCCTGGAATACGATATATGGTGGCTTTTGATATGATGTGTTCTTTCATGAATGTGCTTGAAAACAAAAAACAATCCAGTACATACGGTAACGCTTTGTACTGTTTTAGGCTGGCGTTTAATTGTGTAGACTTGAAAGTAGATTGAACCGTTTCAGTGGCAAAGGTCGTCAGATCTGGTATTTTCAAAGCTTGCAATGTGATGGGTGCAAAATCCTTAACTGCCAGCTGACAACTCAGTTGATTGTCCAGCCTTGGAGATTGATTGCGATGTGAAATTCGGAGTTTAATGGTTTGTTGGTTCAGATCAAGCGCCACTATCTCAATTAAGCTGGGCAAGTTTTGTAAATCTTTTCTGGTATTGGGAGTGCCACAGGCGGTTAACAGCAGCAATAAAAATGTGCTGATGAAGGCTTTATATATCAATTGATTCATAATTATTTTTGTAGTTTAGGATCCAAAGCATCTTGTAGTGCGTCAGAAAAAAGGTTGAAACCTATGACCAGTATGAACAACAGGCCAGAAGCCACGAAGAAATTCAGAAAATACCCTGCTTGGATGTCATTGGTAGATTCTGCGATCATTAATCCCCAACTGATGCCATCTTTAACGCCTAAACCAAGAAAGCTAAGAATAACTTCTGATTTTATCGCCGCGACGAAAATTAGCGTTGATTGAATGATCAGTAAATGACTTACATTGGGGATGATGTGTTTCAGTAAAATTTTAATCTGACTTTGACCCATTGCCACAGCAGACTCAATAAATTCAAGCTGATTGAGTTTGATGACTTCGCCACGTATCACCCGGGCAGTTTCGGTCCAGAAAACCAAAATCATTGCCATATGCATAGAAAAAATAAAACCTTTCATGGCATAAGCTATGGCCGCTACAAATAAATAAAAGGGTATGGAGTCAATAACACCCATTAACCAAAGAAGGCTAGAATCAAGCCATGTGTTGTTTTTAAAACCAGCAACGGCCCCTACCAATGTGCCAAGTAAGCTGGCACAAACAGCCACCAACAAACCGACTTCAAAAGCCACTTTGGTGGCATATATGCCACGTGATGCGATGTCCTGTCCAATCGCATTGGTACCAAACCAATGTCTTAATGATGGGCTCTGGTTGAAAAAGTCACTGGTTTCGCTCCAATTTTGTCCCCACAGCCCCAGCCAAACTCCAATCGTTATGAAAAGAAACAACAAAACTATGGTTGCACCCAAAATACCCAATTTATCGCTTATTAATTGCTGCCCGGCACGAAACCACAGATCATGTGAAGGTTGCGCTTTGTATGTAGCCTGATGGTTCATGTCGAAACTTTGCCCATTCTGGGGTCAAAAACCCTATACAACAACTCGGCCATTATTAGAACCAGTACAAATAAAACAGAAGTTAAGCCAACCACGGCCTTAAGAACGGGTTGGTCACCGGCAATGATGGCGTCATAAGTAACTAAGCCAATGCCAGGAATGCCAAAATAACTTTCGATCAACAGAGAACCACTGATGACAACCAATGGAATGGAAAACATGACGCGAGTGATGATTGGAATCATGGCATTTTTAAGTATGTATTTATACATGACTTGGCTGGGTTTATGACCATATGCTTTGGCTGTAGTTATATAACCTTTATTCAATTCTTCAACCAAGACTGCTCGGTAAAATCGTGTGTTATAACCAACCGCAACAAAAACTGTCGCCAAGGTAGGGACAGTCACATACGACAGATACCTTACGCCATCAAAATCACCATCGGCTGTAAAGATTTCCCAGCCTCTGACAGGAAACCAGTCAAGGCCATAACTTGAGGAAAGAGAAATTTGAAAAACAATGATCACCACCAAGAATGAAATACTCATGCCAACGACTGAGAATGTCATGATGGTTTTATCTCGCCATTGTCCGCGGAACTGAACGGCTTTGATTGCCAGAGCAATTGCCAGTATGTTACCCAATATAAAACCGGGAATCATCAGCAGCAAGGAAACAGGAATGGCCAGTTTTAACATGTCAGCAACAGGCTGGTCTTTCATCATTGACATGCCAAAATCCAAAGTAACTAATTCTTGGAGGTAATTAAAATAACGAGTCCAAAAGGATTGGTCGTATCCCAATAAATGACGAATTTGACTGATGTCCTCAGCCGAGGGGTTTTTGCCAAGCAATTCGAAGGTTAAATCAGGTCCAAAATAAACCATTAATACAAAAGAAATAAAAGTCACGCCGAGAATCAGCGGAATCCCGCCCAGTAACATTTGGAAAGCGAATTGCCAGTTGTTCATTGCTTGATGTCAACATACCTTAGGTGAAAACCACCGACAATTTCACGGTCTGGAAATGTAATGACGTTTTTATGCCAAAGGTTAATTTTATTTCGGGCCAGACCTGAAATAACCACACAATCATCAATGACCATTTGGTTCATTTGTCGGTACAAAGCCGTCCTTTGAGGCGAGGGTAGCATGGTACTGCTTTGTTCGAACAGTTGATCGAATGCAGGATTTGAATAATTGAAATTATTTGAACCTGGAGTTTGGTTGGGACCATAGAATAATTGCAGGGTGTTTTCAGCATCTGGATAATCTAGTGTCCACCCTAAAAAGAAAAATGGACTTTGTCGGTTCTTAATGGCTTTGTTGAATTGACCAAAGCTTGGATAAGGCTTGTATTTGATTAAATTAGAAGGGTAGCCAATTTTATTGAGAAAGCCCCTCATTTGTTCATAGAATTGTTTTTGTAAAACACTGCCGGTTACATGGTATTCAAACTCAGGTAATGTGTCATTGTTCCAGCCATGTTCTGCCAATAAGGTTTTGGCGCCTTCTATGTCCAACTCTATTGATTCGGTGCTTAAATTGGGATCAAATTCAGGTACCGATGGGGGGATGATTCCAGGGAAAACCTGACCTAAACCAAAATAAAAGGCACGGTTTTTTTGTGACCAGTTGTGTGCTTTCCTGATGGCACAACGCAAGGCATGACTGTTTTTATCATGTTCTTCATCGCCTCTCATCCCAAAAGTGGGATCATCCATGTTAAAGCCGTGGTAAACAAAACCCGCTTCGGTGCCATATGTGTAGTGATAATTTTTACTGATCTGAGGATGAACCAAAATGGGGTCATGTTGTAATATGACGGCATTCTGTTTGTCTTTAGGTACGGTTGTGTATTGAATTTCATTGCCTTTGGTGAATGAATGCCACCGCGATGATGATTCATTGATAAAGTGGACTTCAAGCTCATCAATAAATGGTGCATTTTTCCCCTGTAATGATTCTAGGCCATAGGATTTGTGCTTCGCTGGGTCATACCCTTCAAAATAGATATCAAGCGGTTCAGCTCTGAAATCTTGGTTCTTTATCAGGTAAGCGGTTTCTGAATTGAACGAAGTTAAAATAAATGGTCCTGAACCAATTGGTTTAGAACCAAATTCTTGGCCCAATGATTCAACCACTTCTCTGGGTGTTATGGCAGAAAATCCCATCGCCAAGGTGTAAATAAGTTGAGGGTAAGGTTGAGTCAGTTTGATCTGAATGGTGTAATCATCAAGTGCTTTTAGTCCTTCTATGACTTGGTCATAATTGGCGCCGTCTGCTTTCCACTGATCAATGCCCAGAATTTTTCCTTGCCATAACCAAGCACCTGTACCTCCGTTGGCAGGATCAAATGAACGTTTTATAGAATAAACAAAATCTTTCGCTTTGACTTCTCGCCCTAGCCCACCTGCAAAAGAAGCATGCGGCGTGAAATAGACATTCGGTTTGATTTCAATGGTATAGGTCAATCCATCGTCACTGATAGTAGGCATTTGTGTTGCCAAATTTGGTTTTAATTCATAAGGTCTTTTGAGGTATTTATATGCATACAAGGTGTCAAATATATTAACAGCCATCAGGTTACTGTAAATTGTTGAGGCTTTGATAGGGTCTAAACTGGTGGGTTTTCCATCTTCAGAGTGGCGATAAATTTTCTTGTCAACTTGCGCCTCATGGTTCATGTTTCCATCATTATTATCCTGTTGTTGGCAAGCTGACAACAACCCAAGAAATAAAAACAGTAACAGTTGATTTAACTTCATCAGATAAGGTGCTTTGAATAGACAGATCAAAGATTATAACCTTTCAATTTGATATGGTAAACTGATGAAATGACAGATCAACCTCAAAAATTCGAATCATTCAAAGCGTTTTATCCTTTTTATTTGGCTGAGCACCAAAATAAAATCAGCCGCAGATTGCATGTCACAGGATCAATATTGGTGTTGCTGGTTTTGGCCTTTTCACTCATCAGTCAAAGCTGGGGATTGCTGATATTGTTGCCCATTATTGGTTATGGGTTTGCTTGGGTGGGGCATTTTTTCTTTGAAAAAAACAAACCAGCCACCTTTAAATATCCACTATACAGTTTTGTCGGTGATTGGGTGATGTTGTGGCAAGTCCTTACAGGCAAGCTTAAACTTTGAGGTAAGCCCAAGTGACTCGATTGTGTTGCAACAGGTCTTTTTGTGTTGAGGTATTAACCAAACCAGCATTTTCCAATATTTTTGTAACCGATTCAGCTTGTTGCCAACCATGTTCAAACATCAAAACACCGCCTGGTTTAAGGAATTGGCTGGCGGCCAGACTGATTTTTTTGAAGTCTGACAAGCCATGGTCTGATGCCACCAGCGCACTCAAGGGTTCATACGACAAGTTGACTAGGTGTTCGTCCTCCGAATCAATATAAGGTGGATTGCTGACAATGAGGTCAAAGCAATCGGCATTGATGTCGTCGAACCAATTTGATTGAATGAATGTTACATTATTAATTTGGTTTGATTTTGCATTCAGTGCTGCCACCTTTAAAGCTGCTGCGGATTGGTCGGATGCGGTGATTTCAGCATCGGGATAAAGCGTGGCCAAAGACAAAGCTATGGCGCCACTGCCTGTACCCAGGTCTAGAATTTTTGCGGGTGACAAGTCAAGTTGTTCTATGACCTCAATCAATAATTCAGTTTCCGGGCGGGGGATCAAAGTGTGTTGATTGACATGTAGACGCAATGTCCAAAAATCTTTATTTCCAGTAATATAAGCCAGTGGTTTGCCAGCTTTGAGTTCTTCAACCCACAGGTCTAACTGATGGATTTGCTTTGCTGTCAGTAGGTGTTCTTGATGGGCATACAACCAAGCCGTGTTTATGGATAACAAGTGACACAACAACAAATTGATGTCGTTTTGATCAAATTGAGTGACTTGGTTTAAATGGTTTGATTGGTTTTTGATCCAATCATGGATACTGGTCAATGGGTTGATTATCCAAAATTGCCATCAAACAGTGAATCATTGGGTTTCTCACCGCCGTCAAAATCACTTTTATTCAATACATCGGCTTTGTTTTCAAAGTGATTATTACTGATCACATCATTGGTGATGTTGTTTTGAATGGGTTGCAAGTTTGTTTGATCTTGCTTGAATTCTGGCATGGCCACGACAAAAGCAACAGCAAGGGCGCCAGTTGCGACAGCTGTTTTTAACGGGCTGTCCATTCCCAGAAAACTGAACCATGGTTGCTGTGATTTCTGTACAGATTCGGCCACAATGTCTGACCACTGTTTCAAATCAATTGCCATTTTCATTCCTTGAGCAGCAGCATAATCATTGATTAATCCTTCTGCTTTAATCAACCGATTTGAAGATGCTGGTAAAGCATTCAGACACTCATCGACATCACCGCTTGCTTGGTTTAACTTGGTGCTGTTGGTAAATATTTCAGCCAATTGTTTTTCAGTTAATTTCATAATCAATGTTCATTAATTTTAATTTTTCTTTCAATGCTGCCATTGAGCGTTTTGACAAGTTCTCTGCTTTGTAATAAGGCCAACCTGTCAATTCCACCATTTCTTTTACAGAATACCCTTGTAGCCTCATTTTTATAGCAATCCTACGACTTTCAGGCAGTGATTCAATGGCTTGCAGTACTTTCATTTGCGTTTCATTGTCAATCAATTGTTGGTCAGGTTCAGACTCCTGACTGATTAAATCTGCTCGATAATGTTGTTCTTCATTTTGTTGATCAGGGAGTGGAATGTCATTCAAATGCCTGTTCTGCTTCCTGGCCAAATCAACAATGACATTAGCCGTTGTTCTGTATATATAAGACGAAAGGTTTTCAATTTGTCGGTCACTTTCTAAAACTTTAAATAATCGAATCGAAACTTCTTGAAACACATCATCGGCTGTTATGCCTGAAATTTGAATCTTTTTACTGTATACAGCCTTTTCAATTAAGTGCTGATGCTGTAAAAATATTTGATCAAGTTTTCGTTTCTTCATCTCATTTACCAAGCTTCAAGAAATGAAAGAATAACCCCTTTGGTGTTCAGTAAACCATGCTGTTTTGCATATTGAATGGCTGTGAAACCTTGGTGGTTCACTATTTTGGGATTGACACCTGACTTCAAAAACTCATGTGCGATGGTGGCGAGTTGACTGTCATCTGCGGCATAATTTTTGGCTTTATTGGCACCGCACAATATGTGTAAACAGGTATTGCCTTGTTTATTCACTTTATTGATATCTAAGCCATTTTGTATGATAAGTCTGGTGGTGTTTTTGGCTTTGGCTGTGTTGCTGTAATATTCGGCAGCAATTGCAATGTGGTGGTATAAATTCATGCCATTCAAATCCAAAGTTTCAACACTGGCGCCGGCATCTAGCAGCATACTGACACAGGCTTCATTCCATTGAGAAGCGGCCAAGGAAATGTACGGGTAATCTCCAGGGCCAGTCCCATTTGGATTGGCATTGTTTTCTAACAACAAGCCAGCCACTGATCGAGAATTGCTGATGATTGCACTTGATAAGGGGGTACTGCCGTTATTGGACTGGTGTTCAATATTGGCATTGTTCTGAATTAAATAGGATGCCACCGCTCGCAAGCCTCTGCCAGCTGCATGAATCAATGCTGTACATCCTTTGTGATCGACCAAATCAACGGGCACACCATTGACTTTGATTTTGTTGAGTTTGCCCAAGTTACCTTCAGATACTGCGATGAACCAACTATGATCATACGCTCCTACTGGTTGGTTAGGTGTTGATTTTTCATGGCTGGGTTCTTTGGCTGTTTCCTTGGTTTTGGATTGCTCATCTGGTTCCATACTGAACATCGGTAATTCCATTTGTTTATCCGCTTCAATTTTGGCAGCGAACATTTTGTGAATAAGTGGGTGTTTGTTTTCTGCCACAGAGTGCGCAGATTTCCCTGCATGGTTTTTTTGACAACAATCTATGTCATGTTCAAGCAGTGTTTTAATTAATTTTGTACTGGGATTTTTTGTTTGTACTGCAATCAATAAAGCATTGTCACCTTGGGCATTTTGGTGGTGAATATCAAGATCAAACTTAAGTAAATAATCAACGATGTGTGTAGATTGGCTGATGATGGCGTCTAAAAAGGCATTCATTCCCATCTGGTCTTGATTGCTTAAACTGCTTGGTTCGGATAACAGGTATTTTACTTTTTTCTCATGGCCTAATAAGCAAGCCGTCATCAATGCAGTCCTGCCATTTTTATCAACCACTGCTAAATCACCGGTGTGAGCAAAAATCAATTCAATGCCAGTGGTTAAATCTTTGTTGTACTGAGTGGCTGCAATCAATGGAGGGTTGTCACTTTTGATTGGAACGGTGTTATTTTGTAACAGATACCTGGCAATCTTCCAGCGGCCATTTCTCAGTGCTACATTTAATGGTAAAAATTCAGGGTGATTGACATCATCGATATCGATGCCAGATTCAAGGTGTTTCTCCAGGTAGTCTAATTGCCCTTGACGACAGCATTGAAGGATTTTTTTTGCTGATTCTGATAGTGGTTGATTCACTTGTTTAATCCGTTATAGACGTGTGTCAGGTGTGCGCATTATTTTGAGACCTTTTAAAGTTGTGTCAACTCAAAATCATTTAAAATGTTAATTTAGCAGATAACCCAGTCGTTTTATTGCGTTTAATTTCTATCTTCCAATTATACAGGTCGCACAGGCGTTTGACGATAGCTAATCCTAGCCCCGATCCTTTGCTGTTGGATTTGCCGGCTCGATAATGGCGGTCAAACAATTTTGGAAGTTCAGATTCAGTGACGCCGACACCTTCGTCTTCAACAATGATGTGGTCTTTGTTGAGTATGATATGCACTGTTCCTTCAGTGGTGTATTTAATGGCATTGCCAATTAAATTACTCAATACCACAGACACCACAGATTCTGGTGCTTTGACTTGTAGCCATTCATTCTCGGTGATTTTGGTTTTGACTGGTTTGAGTTTTAATGTGGGTTCAAATCCAGCCACTATGTTACGAATGATTAATCCGGGTTGCGTGCGTTCATGTCCTTTGTGTTCTTTGCGTTCTTCTCTGGCTAGTAGCAGTAAGGTTTCGGTTAATTCTGAGGACTGTTTGGTGGCACGTTCAATTCGATTGATGCGATCAAGTTCCTTGGGTGTGATGTTCGGATTAGATTTAATCAGTTCTACTGTGCTGCGTATAACCGTTAAAGGCGTTCTTAATTCATGGCTGACATCGGCATTGAATTCTTTGTCACGGATGACATAATCGGTTAATTTTTGGGCGTATGCATCCAGCGCGGTAGCAATCTTACCCACTTCATCCTCATGAAAATGTGGGGCCAATGGTTCAAGGTGGGTGTCAGCCGTCAAGTGTTCTAACATGGATGCCAACTTACTCAGCGGTTTCAATGCCTTTTTTGACACATAAATCGCCAATAAATACGCCAATAATAAAAACACCAAGAACATGGCACCAAAAGCAATCAATAAAGACTGGTTGTTTTGCCCCATGTGGCTGATGTCATATTTGATATACCCCCACACCGGTTGCTCTTCGATTTTATGGCTCTTATTAACTGCGACAATAAATTTTTTACTGTCTTCCGTTAATATATGGGTGCCTTCTGACAATTCAGAATAATGCAACGGTAAGTCTAAGTGAAAATTATCTGGGGTGGTGATGATGCCAACCACATTGGTTGAGATCGGCTCTTCTCGGATGACATTGGGGTTGGAGCTGACTCTGAGCATGTAACTGTCCAGGTCCTCTTGAATGGTCTGGGCAATTAAATCTGTTTGTAAACTCTGCCGAATGCTCAGTGAGCTGATCGCAAATAGTGTCGTTAAGATGGTACTAAAAGCCAGAAATCCGATGATTATCCGGCTTTTAATGCTACTCCGAAAGTTCATCCGGATCAGAGATGTGGTATCCAATGCCATGTCTGGTATGGATGAGGTTTTTTTCAAATGGTTTGTCTATGGTGGTTCTTAAACCGTGGATATGTACCCTCAATGAATCAGAATCAGGCATTTCTTCGCCCCAAACTTTGACTTCCAGTTCTTCTCGTGGAACCACATATGGACTGGCTTCCATCAAAATTTGTAATAGTTTTAATCCTGTAGGGTTCATTTTTATTGGTTTGCTGGCACGTTTAACAGTTAAGCTGTTTAAATTGTACTCTAAATCTGCAACGGTCAGGATTCTGTTTAGGTTCTGCTTTTTGCGATTGCCTAACACCGTTACTCTGGCTTCTAATTCCTGCAAAGCAAAAGGTTTAACCATGTAATCATCAGCACCAAATTCAAAACCTTCCAGTTTTTGTTCCAAGGTGTCTCGGGCAGTTAACATGATGATTGGTGTGTTCTTTTTGGCATCTTTGCGTAATTTTTTACATAGGTCCAGACCATCCATACCAGGTAACATCAAATCGAGTATGATGACATCAAAATCATTGGTAACTGCAAGGTGTAAACCAGTAATGCCATCACCGGCATAATCAACAATGTGGTCCCTGTCTTCAAAATAATCAACTATATTAGCCGCAATATCCGTGTTGTCTTCTACTACAAGTATTTTCATAATTATATGATCTCTTTGGGTGTCGTTTTTTGTTGTGAGTGGCAAAAAAAATCCCAAGGGTTGTTAAAACGCCTTGGGAAATATGATTAGATGCCCAGTAATAGTCAAAATCATTTGGAGAACTCTGACGTTGAATTCATTTTACTAACATTTCTGTTAAGAAATCGTTAACGATAAATTAATTGATTGTAAATTAACGGCCCGATTTTACTATTCTTACTCAATCGTGAATTTGTTTTGATACAATCCAGTTTCTTTATCAATAGTCACAATCATATGCTGAGATTTTCAGTGCTTTTTATCACCCTTATTCTTGGGCTTTTTATTTTAGAAATATATGAACCGGTTCGCCAAGCGGTGATCCTGCCATTTACTTCGATGATTGCTACAGCATGTTCTTGGATGATCCAATTATTTGATTCTAATGTGATTGCTGAGGGAGACATTATACGCAATGCCGTCACCTATCAAGGGATACAGATTGCACCAGGGTGTAATGGTGTTGAGGCAATGATTATATTATTTGCGGCATTGATGGCATTTCCTTCTTCTTTTGGCTACAAGTTGAAAGGTTTGTTTTGGGGATTTATAGCCATTCAAGCACTGAACTCAGTCAGAATTATTTCACTGTTTTATTTGTTACAGTGGGATAAAGTTTGGTTTGATTGGTTCCATCTATATTTGTGGCAGGCTTTAATCATTCTTGATGCTTTGGTGGTGTGGTTGATTTGGTTGCGGTATTTACCAAAAAATTCAGACAAGTCAAATATATCAGACAACAACAACGATCAGTTGGCTGCCAGCGAAAGCGCAGCATAAGACCGTTACCTCATCAGACAAGTACACACTAAGTTTGGGCTTTGGGCCTTGCTTCATGCATTAACTGTGTCAAACGCTTAACATCAGTTTGTAGCTTTGGGTTATCAGTGGATGATAAATTGAGTAATTGCGCCTCAATCTCTATACACAGAGTAGAAATTGTGGTGAATCCATAGCTACCACTTGAACCTATCAATTGATGTATTAAGGTCGAGAGCACTTGAATATCTGATGACTCAAGTGCATTCTCAATTTTGTTTATTTTATCTGTAAAAGATGACAGATAATTTTGTTTCAAAGTATCAAACAATCTATTAATCCAATATTTGTATGGTTACAGTGGCTGTCGATTGTTGGGTGCCATCAGTGATGGTGTAGGTAAACGAGTCTAGACCACACCAATCTGCTGGAGGTACGTAAGTCACTGTACCATCTGCATTGATATCAATGACTGTACCTAATGAACCTTCAGTATTGACAGACACCAAGGTAATCATGTCGCCATCTGGATCCGAATCATTGCTCAACAAATTAATGGTTGTTGAACGATTGATGGTAGTGAAGTAATGGTCATTAACTGCAATGGGTGCTTCATTCGGATCGTTCACCGTAACCGTGATGGTCGCAGAGGCGGTGGCTCCATCTGAATCTTGGATGGTATAGGTAAAATCAGTCACCCCAGTAAAGCCAGGTTCAAACACAAAGGTAATGGTCCCACCATCAACCGAACCGCTATACAGTATTCCTGGTGTTTGATTTGTAATGTCTACCAATTCTAAGTCAGCGTCATCGCCATCTGGATCAGAATCATTGCTGAGAAAGTTGATAACTACAGGGATACCAATTTGCGCCATGGCAGAATCGTTGTTGGCTATGGGCGCAACATTGTTCACAGTTATTGTGACAGTGGCGGTGTCTGAGCCACCTTCACCATCGGTGATGGTATAAGTGAATGTATCGGTACCGATAAAACCTTGGATGGGGGTGTAAGTGATGGCTGTGCCATTATTGACGACTGTCCCAAAAGAGGCTGGTGAGGTCGATTCAATTGACAATGTATCGTCTTCATCTTCATCGTTGTCGTTTGACAACACATCAATGACTGTTCCTGATGAATTGCGATCGATGGTTATACCATCATCATTGGCGACAGGTTCTGCATTTAAGAAGATGACCTCACCCAAGGTAGTGTTGGTTTCAGTTTCTTGGTATTTATAGACATCAACAGTTCGTTTGTGTTGGGCAGGATTCCGCAGAGCTCGATTGATCCAGGCGGCAGGTGCATCAACTTTACGCTTAACCCATTTCATTGGCAAATCTTCATCAGCAATGTCCACTTCGACATATTCATTTTCAATGGTTAAGAAAGTGATTTCAACCCGTCGGTTTTTGGCTTGGTCTGGGCCGTTGTTGTCATAAGCCGGTTGTGATTCACCCATGCCATTGGTTTGAATGATGTCTGCATTGATGCCATGATCAGCGAAAAAGGCTTTGGCACTGTTGGCGCGTCTTTTAGACAAATCTAAATTATAGGCTTCTGAAGCAATGTCACAGGTATGTCCCACAATATTGATGCTGCTGGCCAATTCAGTTGTTTTGATTTGTTCTACCAATGATTTTAATTCAGCGGCTGCATCAGACCTGATTTCTGCTTTGTCTAAATCAAAGAAAGCCATAGAAGACAGATCCACTTGATTTTGAATCAATTGGCGATTTTCCAGTTTCAATTGTTTTAATCGGTCTTCATCCAAAACCTGTACTTCTTCATCAACGGTGGTTGGTAAGTAAGATTGACCAAAATCATAGCGGTACATTAAATTGGCTCGGGTGTCTGACTTATCTGTTTCAAAGTCCCCTGATTTCTCAATTTGTTCTACAGAAAGTGCCAAGCTGTGCCCAGTATTTTTGAAATACTTTTCTAAGTTAATGCTACCAGTCAATTGGTCGGAACTGAAATCACCTTGTTCATAGTCTAAGCCACCGGTTAAGCGCACCATTTGATTTTCAAAAAACTTACCTATTCGACCGCCCAATCCCCAATCATAGGGATGTTCATAATTTCTGATGATGGTTTCAATGGTTTGAGACTGTCTGAAGTCACGATTATCTAGTTGGCCGAATATGTCTGAAGTCACAGAACTTGAAGCTTGGTTAACCAAACGAGAACCTGTGATGGCTGAGCTCAGATTGACATTCCAAAATTTGTCTCTTGCTTCTGAGCCAAAACCGACAGTGAATTTTCTGTCATCAAAAGTGTTTTGATCAACTGCAGCAAAATACTTCCAAATTCGTACATTTTCCTCATTGTTGATTAAGTCGCCTTTTATGCTGGCACCAGACAACTTGTGGTAATCAAGTTTTAATCCACCTGCACCATCAGACAACCAAACCTCTCCCATCCAATTGCTGTTCCAATTGGTATTGAATGACTTAAGAAAATCACCAATCAGCTCACCCTCGTTGTCAATGCCAATGCCAAAACGAGTGTCATCACCTGCATAAGCAAAATTAATTTGATCTTCCGATCCAGAAACAGATGTTTGTTCTTGTGCACCAGCAGTGAAAGCCACCAGCATAGATGCCAGTAACAAAGTGGTTTTGTGGTTTTTCATGAAAGCCCCTGTTGAAAAAATGTACATAAAGCGCAATTTTAACAACACACCATTTTAAAGTCATGTTTAATTACATGAATTAACCTTTAATTACATTAAATAAGGTGGCATTCAAAAAACAGGCAATTATTGAATGGGTTTCAAAGACTTCAATAAGGTGGTTTCAATTTGTGCGGTGCTTTCATGGGGTCTGGCGATGATGGCTGCAGAACCTTGTTCCAAAGCAATGATTTTGCCTTTGAAACCATCCATTTGCATTTTAACGGCTTCATCTACAGGCGAATTGGGCATGTAAAGGACTGTGATGGGTTGATTTAAATCATTCATCATAACCATCCGAGCACCTTGACCATTGAGTGTAGGACAAATTTTCATAAAATGTACTTTACCCAGGTCACCATTGAGGCTGGTATTGATACTGGCAAATAAAGGCGCCAACTCACCGTGTGGAATTTCATTTTCTGACATGTATACAGCAGGCTCCATCAACAAAGCTTCATTGATGAACTTTTCTAAATCAGAGCTTTGACTGTTGTTGATTACAAACAGGCTTGCGCCAAACAATAAAATCACAGAAGCAGCCATGGCAAACAATCGATGCGATCGATTGGTTTGCTTATATTGTGCTTGGTGGAATTTAATATGCTCAATCTCCATAGCAGGTACAGGAATGTTCAAAGCAGCTTTGATTGTTTGCTCTTTTTCCATGGCTTCCTTATAAGCCTTTAAACATTTTTTGTCATTGGTTTTGGCGGTTAAAAACGCTGGGTTTTGCGAATACGGGTCGGCATTCAATATTTTTATAAATTCAAAATAATTCATGATCTACTTCCTATTTTACTTTCCCTGTTTAAATGTGTGGTTAATTGTTTTCTGGCTCTAAAGAGCTGGGTCATTACAGCGCTGGGGCTGATATCCAATTGAGTCGCTATTTCATCGCAGCTGAAACCGCCGATGACTTGCAGCATCAGTGGTTCTGCATATTTGGATTCTAAGTTCATCATGGCTTGTCGAGTGATGTTGATGTCCATCAATTCATCAGGCGAATGTTGCTTTTGGTCTTCAATGTCAACAACCATGTCATCCAGGCTATTGATGATGGGTTTTTTCTTTTCAAATTGCCTGGCAAATTCACGCCTGAGGATGGTAAAAATCCAACTTTTTGCGGCTTTTTCATCTTTCAATGAATCGATGGCTTTCCAGGCACGAAGATAAGTCTCTTGCACCAAATCTTTGGCCATGTGTTCATCCTTACCCAGCCAATAAGCAAATCGATACAAATCTTTATAATAGATTCCCAATAAGGCATCAAATTTTCTTTCTTTTATACTCATAAATCAATAGACCTAACAATTCAAAATTCATTACAAATTAACATGCCTAAAGTCATGTTTTTTCCATATATGACTTCAGATGACTTGATTTCATAGTAAGCTATTGGATTTTATCCAGAGAAAACCATGAAAACTTCAATCATTTGGGTGGCCGCATTGACTTTAATGGGTTGTCAGAATCAACCAGAAGAGCAATCCAGCTCAGCCAATAATACAGCAAAGTCAGTGGAAGTTTCTCCAGAGGAACCTATGAATTCAAAACAAACACCCAGCGCAGAAAAAAGACCGCATGTTTTTCAAGAGCATGGACTAGAAAGAGTCGATAATTACCATTGGTTGAGAGACGATACCCGATCAGACCCTGATGTATTGGCCTATTTGAACGCAGAAAATGATTATTTAGAATCCACCATGGCTGATACCGATGCATTTACCGACAGGGTTTACAATGAAATTGTGAATCGCATTGTACAAAATGATGAGTCGGTGCCTTATAAATTGGGAGATTATTGGTATTTTAAACAATACAAAGAAGGCCAAGAATACCCTATTTACGTCAGAAAGAAAGGGTCAATGGATGCCGCTGATGAAGTTTTGATTGATGTCAACGAATTGGCTGCTGGCCATGCTTATTACGCATCGAACACCCAAAGTGTCAGTCATGATCATAAGCTGTATGCTTTTTCAGAAGATACCGTAAGTCGCCGTAAATATGACATCAAATTTAAAAACTTAACAACAGGTGAAATGTTGCCAGATGTGATCACCAACACAACAGGATCGATCGCTTGGGCCAAAGACAATAAAACCGTGTTTTATACCCGCAAGCACCCCAAAACCTTGTTACCTTATCAAGTCTATCGCCATGAACTTGGCACTTCTACTGATGAAGATGTGTTGGTCTATGAGGAAGCCGATAACACATTTTATGTTGCTTGTTATACCTCGAGATCAAATGAATACATCATGATCTATACCGGTGCAACCACTTTAACTGAAATCTTGTACCTGCCTGCGGACCAGCCACAAGGTGAGTTTAAATCGGTGTTACCCAGAGCGCCTAAACATGAATATACAGTTGAAGATTTCAATGGGGACTGGATCATCAAAACCAACTGGAATGCATTGAACTCACGAATCATGAAAGCGCCTATAGGCGAGTCGACTGATAAAGACCAATGGCAAGAATTGATTGCTCATGATGATGAGACCTTGATCTATGATATGGAAACTTTCAAAGATTGGTTGGTTGTTGAACAACGCAAAGAGGGTATCAAACACATCAAAGCGGTTCATTGGGAAACGGGTGAATCTAAATTAATTCAATCTGATGAGGCCACTTACACCATGAGTGTGGCGTACAACCCTGAACAAGACCAAAACACCATGCGCTATACCTTTGATTCATTGACTCAATTGGGTAGTGATCTTGAAATTGATTTGAATACGGATGAAAAAACCTTGTTGAAGCAAGATAAAATCAATGGTGAATACAAACCAGAAGACTATCAATCTGAACGCATTGAAATAGAAGCCAGAGACGGCGTAATGGTGCCAGTTTCCATGGTTTACAAGAAAGGGATGGGGGCATTGAATCAGCGTCCATTATTGGTCTATGCTTATGGCTCCTATGGTGCTTCAATTGACCCCAGATTTTCATTGAGTCGATTGTCTTTATTGGACAGGGGGTTTGTCTATGCGATTCCACACATCCGCGGTTCGCAAGCGAAAGGTCGCCAATGGTATGAAGACGGCAAAATGTTTAACAAGATCAATACGTTTAATGATTTTATCGATGCCACCAAAGCCATGTTGGCACAAGACATCGGTGACAAAGATCGGGTTTATGCCTGGGGAGGTAGTGCTGGCGGTTTATTGATGGGTGCAGTGGCGAACATGGATGGCATGTTGTATGACGGCATGATTGCTGCGGTACCATTTGTTGATGTGGTCACCACCATGTTAGATGAAGACATTCCATTGACTACCGGAGAGTTTGATGAATGGGGCAACCCAAAGAATAAGGACTCCTATGATTATATGTTGTCATATTCACCTTATGATCAGGTGGAAGCGAAAGATTATCCAAATATCTTAATCACCACCGGCTTGCATGATTCTCAAGTTCAATACTGGGAGCCGGCAAAATGGGCGGCAAAATTAAGGGAGAAGAAAACCAATGATAACTTGGTGTTGTTGAGAACCAATATGGACACCGGTCATGGTGGCGCCTCGGGTCGTTTTTCATACTTCAAAGAAACAGCACAAGATTATATGTTCTTGTTTAAATTGGCAGGAATTAAAGAATAAGCCAACAAGTTCAGCTTGGTTGGTAAAAGCCACTTGCCCCTTGATCGGTGCAAGTGGCTTTTTTACTTGATTACTTATCGTGGCTTAGTTGGCACACTTGAAATTCTGATGATTGCTGTTTGATCCAGTTGCCATGATCCGGCCACTGGCGATGGCCAGGTGAGGTCGCTGCTCCAATAAGGGTTGCCTGAAAGGTCAAATTCCATCGACCCTGCTTCAACAATGGTGCTGTCAGGCTCACCAGAACATGAGGGACAAAGCGTGTCGCTGAAGACTGCGACCATGTCTAAATCAAATTGAGAAAGTGACTCTGAGACATTACTGATAACCCATCTTGGCTCGCCATCCTCATCGTAAATAAATGGAATCATAACGGTTTTGTCGCCATTGGTGATGACAGCTGTTCCCCAGCCAGGGGTGTCTGGTCGACTCCACATACCGGTGTGATTGATGGATTCTGGTTCTCCACTAAATTGTAACCAGTAAATGGCTTCCTCACCCATGTCATCACCTATCTGCCAACGCATGGTTGCTGCTCGCTCATTGTCAAAAGTGATGTTGATGTGCCCTATGGATTCAATTGAAACTGAACCATCGAAATCCATTTTGGTTTTCAATAATTCAGTGTCAAACTCATGACCCAATAGAAAATCAGCAGATGTGTACCAAATAGGCAGTCCATCATCGTCATAAGTAAACCAAAGCACTTGCAATCGATTGTCAAAAACACCGATGTTAAACCCGCGGCCTGAAGTGGCGGGGTTGAACCAATTTCCTGCATTGGGGCGCAATACCTTGTCTTTGTCTTGGTTAAAACGATCAGCCAATTGTGGCACCAAAAGCATTTTGTGTGGTTGATTCATGCCTCCACCAACAATCAGTTCACCGAGAAATTCCTGACTATCTAGGTTGAATTGTAAAATGGTGTTTTGGTCACTGACGGCCACCAGCAAGCGACCGTCTTTTGTGATGTCCATACCCGTGGGATTGGAGTAACCCAAAGTGGCCAAATCAGCAAATATACCGCCATAAGAAGCGGTTTCGATGTTGGTTATAACGAGTTTGTTGCGTGCTTGATCACTGTGAATTAAACGACCGTCATCAGTGGCCACCATGGCATATGGATCAACCAACCAAGAATAATTGCCATTGCCCAATATTTCGCTGTCAAACACTTCACGGGTGCTTCGGTATACGCTGTTGACCTGCCCTAGAAAATAAAATTGTTGACCCACACGTTCAATGTCAATGATGTTTTCACCCTGGGCAAATGCACTGAAGAATGGAAAAGCATAAGTACTGAGGGTATTTTGACCAATTGAAAATCCCCTGACATCACTGGCTGCATTGCTGCGTCCAATTTTAGTCCAAAATAAATCGGTGGTACCGTTGGGGTCCAAAGCCTGCTCATTGGCTTCAATAGCCAAAGGAAAACCAGTATTCAAATTGGTCAATGCAGCTGGGTTGTAATAAGGAGAAATAAGCAGTTTAGGCGTTGCATAAGGGTTCATTAAATCCAAAGTTTTGACACTGCTGGCACTGGTGAAAAACAGCCTTTTGAAGTTTTCATCATAAGTTAAGTCAGATTGGAAAGTAAAAAGACCGTCATTGGGTAACACTTCTATGCCTTTTGCCAAACCCGTTTGTGCATCAAACCGCAGCATGCGATTGTTTCCAACACTGATGACCAGTAAATCTTGTTTTGTAGTGTCTATATCTATCACACCATCATTGTCATCATCAAGGTCGGCATTGTTTCCGGTGCCATCACCGTCAGAGTCTTTGGATTCGGCTGCTTCAAACTCAAAATCATCGGCATTGTTGCCGACACCATCACGGTCACTGTCCTCGGTTTCACTGGGGTCAAAATCAAACACATCACTGATGTTGTCTACGCCGTCATTGTCGCCATCAGGGTCTGAGTTATCCCCCAAACCATCCTCGTCAAAGTCGGCAGTTTCATTAGGGTTGGTCGGAAAGGCATCGCTGTTGTCACCGACGCCGTCACCATCGGTGTCAGTGGTTTCAGTGTTGTGAAATGGAAACTCATCATCTCTGTCTAATACGCCGTCACTGTCCAAGTCAGTCAGTGCCACGCCAAAATCCGCAGGCAAGGGTGCGTTAGACAAACTGTTTTGATAATTGGCGACCACAGTTTTTAATTGGTTGATCACTCGGGTGTTATTGGATAAGCCTGTAACACCACAGGGTGAGCCACCACATTGGACTGCTGGGTTAGAAAAATAATCCAGCTCATAAAAGCGATTGGCATCTCCGGTTCCAAAAGAGCCCATAACAGTGCCATACTGTCCGAGTTTGGCAAAGCCAGTGCCATCAGGCAAAAACCGGTCTTCAGGTTCTGTATTGTGGTGCCCAGCACCAAGGTTGTGACCGATTTCGTGGGCCATCAATTGGTCGGTACAAATAGACCAACTGCTCATGCCATCCGCCAAAATGTTAACGCCATAACTGCTGTCAAAATTGTTGTTGTCAATGGGTAGTGGGTAATAAGCCACACCACAATTACCTCTTTTTTCGATGTCCATGGTTCTTAAGAAGATGACCAAATCCGCTCCGGAGTCAGCTCGCAATTGGGGTACATTGCTCAAGCCTTGACTGCCCACTCCTATTTCAATGGACTGTTGTAATTGTTCGAGTAAATTGATGTTTGAGTCATCGAAGTTGTAGTTGGTTAATTCTAAGCCAACTTGCCTTACAGCCAGGTCAATCCCTGAGTTGGCAAAAGTTTGGTTGGTTACATGAAGGTATTGGTCAACCCGAGCTTGTAACAACGCTCCTGGGTAACGATTACTGATCGCAGAGTCATGTAAAATCAACACATCGACGATGGTTCCTGCAGCTTTGTCGCTTAGGTTGGATTGTGCAATATACGCGGTGTTTTTGGCTTGATCAGAACTTGATCCATGGGCAAAACCGCAGTCATTAAAAGACAAACCTGTTGGGGGTAGTTCCACAGCCCAAATGCCTGCTTGGTTGGTGGTCAGGATGAAATGTTTGTTGTTCAAGTGCATTTGGCCAAACAAGCTGTTTTCACCCTTGGTGGCTGAAATGTAACCATTGGGAAGTGTCCATGTAAAACTGACATTGGTCGAATGGCCAGTGCTTGATTTTGTTATAGAAAATGGCAAGCCAATAAGCTCACCATCTAATTCAAAACTCAATTGATTGCTTTTGTTGTTCAACTCAAGGCGGTTGAAGGCATCATGACTTAAGCCAGCAAAAGCTTCAGGGTGTATTTCTGAGGAGGCCAGTGATTGGCTTGAAATGAAGCCAAATAAAGCGGTTGTGACAATGGACAGGAAAAGCTTCATGTTCGATTTTTGTTGTTTTAAAAACAATTATCATAAGCAATTTATCTACGAAAGTTAAGTTATTTCATCCTGGCCTGCTTAATTTAGCTGGACTTAAAGTGATTAAGTCCAGCTGCTTGGTTTATTTTTTCAGCGGACGGTATTTGATTCTTTCCGGCTGTAAGGCTTTGCCATGACGGTTTTTATAATCTTGCTCGTACTCGGTATAATTGCCTTCAAAAAATTCCACATGTGAATTATTTTCATAGGCCAAAATATGGGTGGCGATGCGGTCTAAAAACCAACGATCATGCGAAATAACCATCACACAACCTGCAAAATTCAATAAAGCTTCTTCCAGTGCCCGTAATGTTTCCACATCCAAATCATTGGTTGGCTCATCCAGCAGCAATACATTGCCACCCAGTTTCAGTACTTTCGCCAATTGCAATCGGTTGCGTTCTCCACCTGATAAGTTTTTAACTTGTTTCTGTTGATCGGCGCCTTTGAAATTAAAGCGACTCAGCCACGCCCTGGCTGGCACTGAATAAGTACCAATCTTGATGATTTCTTCACCATCGGCAACTTCTTCAAACAAAGGCCTGTCATGTCCCAGGTCTTCCCGGCTTTGTGAAACATAAGCCAGTTCAACGGTTGGGCCAATGGTGATTGAACCTTCATCGGCTTGTTCCGATCCAGCTATCATATTAAACAGGGTCGATTTACCCGCACCATTGGGACCAATGATCCCAACGATGGCACCTTGCGGCACTTTGAATGACAAATCGTCAATCAGGTATTTTTCACCAAAGGCTTTGGAAACATGATTGAATTCAATAACCGAATCACCCAAACGAGGCCCTGGTGGGATATAAATTTGTGACGTTTCGTTGCGCTTTTGAAATTCTTTGGATTGTAATTCTTCAAACTGGCGCAGACGTGCTTTTGATTTGGTGCGTTTGCCCTTGGCATTGGATCGAACCCATTCGAGCTCGTGCTTAATGGTTTTCATATGGGCTTGTTCTTGTTTGGATTCTTGTTCCAAACGTTTTTCTTTTTGTTCAAGCCATGATGAATAGTTGCCTTTCCATGGAATCCCGTGGCCGCGATCCAACTCTAAAATCCATTCAGCCGCATTGTCTAAGAAATAACGGTCATGTGTTACCGCAACAATGGTGCCAGTAAAGTCATGTAGATACCGTTCCAACCAAGCCACAGTTTCGGCATCAAGGTGATTGGTGGGTTCATCTAGTAACAACATGTCAGGTGATGACAGCAGCAATTGACACAAAGCCACTCGACGTTTTTCACCGCCTGATAAGTGTTTAACTTCGGCATCCCAAGGTGGTAAGCGCAGGGCTTCTGCAGCCATGTTCATGGTGCGATCCAAATCCCAGCCATTGGCCGCATCTATTTTTTCTTGCAACTCGGCTTGCTTCATTAACAATTCATTCATCGCATCATCGCTCATCGGTTCGGCGAATTGCATGTTAATTTCATCAAAAGCTGTCAATAAGTTTTTAACTTCACCCATCCCAGCTTCGACATTTTCCCTGACTGATTTGTCATCTTCAAGTTGCGGTTCTTGCGGTAAATAACCAATGTTGATACCAGGTTGCGGCCTGGCTTCACCAGAATAATCTTGGTCTAAGCCTGCCATAATTCGCAGCACAGTTGATTTACCTGATCCATTTAGCCCCAATACGCCAATTTTGGCGCCAGGAAAAAAAGACAGAGAAATGTCTTTAATGATTTCGCGGTTAGGCGGTACGGTTTTACTCACGCCCATCATGGTATAGATGTATTCAGCCATTAAAATTCATGTCAATTTAAGAAACGACCATAATACTTGATTGCAGTATGGCTGTCCATATCAGGGTGTCACCGTTCAATCACAGGAGGATGATTTGATTTTATAATTCGATTTTGCGAGGTTGATGTTACTGTTTTATTGCTTCAAAGCAAAATTGCAATGAGGCTTGATTTCAATGATTCCTTCATACAAAAACCACCTGGTGTTTATGCTGAATAAGACTTATTAATCAATTAATTCCGATAAATATTGTTGGCCAAATAACACATCATATTGCAGCATTTCATAATCGGCAATCAGCTTGGATTCTTCATCTGAAAGTTGATTGGTATAAGGCTTGTTTTTTAATTGATAAACCCTCGATATGACATCAAATTTTTCATACAGCACTGAGATGAATTTTATGAACCCTCTGGTTTTAATGCCCGCTTCATTGGAAATCAGTGCCGGCAATAAGTTCATACTGATGTTCAGCTTGGGGGTGTTGTACTGTTTGAAATTGGACCACATCAAAAAGGGCGTGCTGTAGCTGCTTTTTATCAGATTAATAAAATCATCTTCCAACTGATCTTGGGTCTGTTTGTTGCCCACGTTATAAAACTTCAAACTGGGTTGGTGGTCACCGACGATCAGTATCAGTGTTTTTTCATTTGAATGGTTGAGTTCATCAATCAAAATTCCGAACATGTCATCTATGTGATTGATGGCATGGGTATATGCCAACAAAGTGTTTTTAGTTGAGGCATTTAAATCGTGATTTAATAGGTTTAAGGATTTGTCTTGATAATCAGTGATTTTCCATGGGGAGTGACTGGAGTTTGGGAATGCAAAAATAAATGATTTGTCTTGCTCTCTTATTAATTCAAGCATTTCTTTGGCAACGACATGACTGGAAACACTTTTACCTGAAGGGTCTTTTTCATACTCAGGGTTTGACGGCGGGATGCCAATTTTATTGTTGACCCCTAAGTGTGCATAAATTTTTTCATACCCGAAACCTGAAAACTCCATCATTTGTATGGCATTACTGGTGAATCCATTGCGATTGAATTCTCTGGCAAGACTGGGTATTTCAGCGTCTATAAATTCTTGGTAAGGAGTCGATTCTATCGGGGTGAACATATTGGTCATGCCAGTCATGATTTCAAATTCAGCATTGA
Organism: Marinicella litoralis; assembly: GCF_002591915.1. Lineage (GTDB taxonomy): Bacteria > Pseudomonadota > Gammaproteobacteria > Xanthomonadales > Marinicellaceae > Marinicella > Marinicella litoralis. Next base: position 855,208 of record NZ_NIHB01000001.1, read on the forward strand.
TGGACTTGCCTCCATAGACCGGAGATATGGATGTACCTGCAAGTTGCTTATGTGACATGTTTCGGTAATTGGGAAGGATTTGTTCTGAGAACTGCCAACCCAGATCAATTGGGTCGGTGAATGATTCAACCATCAAGACAATGACATTATCAACGGCATCCTTGGGTCTAACATCAGTAGAGCCAGACAAATTGTATTGTTTAATCAAAGATGCAATGTGTGTTTTTGAGTAATTTTCAGGAGACGGTGGTTTTCCGGTAAAAAAACTGGACTGGAAAAAACTAGACAATAAACCCACAGAAAGGCTTCTGTTGGTGTGAGACATGTTTACTTTATGAAATATGTTGTGGTCTCTTAAAAACAAACGAATGGTTTCATTTTCGACTTTAAAACAATAAAAGATTAAAAACAGGGCCACAGTCAAAGAAATAAAACGATTGAAAGAATCTGCTTGTGTGTTTTTCACTTCATAAGCAACAACAAAATATAAGATCAGTACAACCGCAATAATAAATGGTACGAACATAATAAACACATGCCAAGTCCTGACCAAATCACCAACCAAAAATAAATCATTGGGGAAAAAAGGCGTGCCCAAAATCATGATTTTTGTGACAGTGACAGAAATAAAAATCAGGTATGACAAAGTGGTCAATATTAAAGCCAAGCGCTTTCTTTTGGTGATGATGTAAAAAAGCAACAACACAAACAACAACACACACAATTCGACAACTGCACCTAATGCGCTGATTGGAACATTTTTCTTGGTCAATTCAAGGTTGTTGATCACCAATCCATACAATATGGCAATGATCGATGATAAAAAAATAATCGCAATTAAGACGGGTTTAAGTTTTTTAAACATTTAAATGCTTTCAACAAAAAGGGGCATCATAACAATATTCTTTAAATAAGATAATCCAAACCTCATGAATAAATGGTTAAATTTACCTGGTTAAAGGTTTGCGATTAATAAATTTAGAAGAGTATTAATCAACTTTTGGCTTTTTACTGCCGTCTTGAGAAACGCCGGCAGTCAAAGCAAATCGCATGGCATCTTCAAAAGACCAATCCAGTCGTTTGATTTTATTTTCAGGAATAAATACAGTATAGCCGCCAACCATGTAACTCATGGGCAAGTACACCGTCAATAAATTTTCCGATGAACCCTCCAGTGATTTCGTGACTGAGTTTGGTAAGCTGTCTGTAGTGATGATGCCGACCATTAAGCCCAAACCTTGTGCTTGCATATCAACCAATGCCACTTGTTGGTTTTTGTTCTGTGAATTGTCAAACATGCTGGCCAAGTCTTTGATTGCTCCATAAAGGGTTTTAATCAAGGGGAATTTCAGTAGCATTTTTTCAATTCGATGATAAAACCAACCGATGAAACTGAATTTCAATAACCAACCAATCAAAAACAACAAGGCAGCCATGATAATCAGTCCACTGCCAGGAAATGAAAGGAAATCCAAATGTAAAGTGGTTATGGCATCCAAGCCCAAGGTGTTAAGCCATTTGATTGCGGACCATGAAATCCACGCAGTAATCAAAATGGGCAAGGCAACCAAAGCACCTTTTAATATAGGTTTAATTAACCAGTTTTTCATAGTCTTTTGAACAGTAAAAAGAAGTAAATATCATGACACAATAATTCATAGATTGCGAATGCCATTGGTTATATAAAAAACAAAAACTTCTCATGCTATGATTGGTGGAAAGTCATGGGTGTCAGGTATGAAAATTCTGTGGATATTTGTATGGAGTCATTGGTTTTCAGTTACTTTAGCTGATGAGGCAGTGGCACAAAAGTTTGAAAATCAAGGTAATCAATCTATAGGTGTTGAGTTGCTTGTATTGGGGGTTGCTCAGGATGCTGGCTATCCACAATTAAATTGTTACCAACCACATTGTCAAGCAGGTTGGGATGGTCATAAAAAATTCGCCACTGCATTGGCCTTGATTGATCATAACAACAAGCAAAAATACCTGTTAGAAGCGACACCAGATATTCGTGAGCAAATGCATCAATTGCATCAAGTGGCCCCCGATGGTCTGTATAACTTAGCTGGTATTTTCCTGACCCATGGTCACATGGGGCATTATACGGGTTTAATGCACATGGGTCATGAAGCAGCGGGCATGAAAAACACCCCCGTGTATGTGATGCCGCGATTCAAAAAGTATTTACAAAATAATGGTCCCTGGAGCCAATTGGTGGATTATAAAAATATTGTGCTACAAGATTTGCATGATCAATCAACAGTACAATTAAACCCTAATCTCAGCATTAAGCCCATGTTGGTTCCACACCGCGATGAATACACCGAAACGGTTGCTTATGTCATCAAAGGGCCTAGAAAATCTGTGCTGTTTATTCCAGACATCGATAAATGGCAAAAGTGGAACAAAGACATCAAAGCCGAAATCAGTCAAGTTGATTACGCCTTTTTAGACGCCACATTTTTTGCCAATGGTGAAATCCCCAATCGAGACATGGCTGAGATTCCCCATCCATTTGTGGAAGAGAGTCTGCAGCTACTCAAGGACCTATCGCCCAAAGACAAAGCCAAGGTCATTTTTATTCACTTTAATCACACCAATCCATTGTTAAACCATGACAGTGAGGCCAGCGAACAAGTTAAAGCTCATGGATTCAAAGTGGCATATCGTGGGATGAAAATAGACTTGTAACCGGCACCTGATCGCATGCTAAAATGCGTCGCTTTTGTAGCACAAAATAGGATATTTTAGTGGTCAACTCCAAACATGTAAGCCTCATAGCTGGCGAAATTAACGCCAAAAACAGTCAAATTCAAAGCGCCATCGAATTATTGGATGGTGGTGATACGGTGCCATTTATTGCCCGATACCGAAAAGAAGCCACTGGCGGTTTAGATGATACCCAGTTGCGTCAGTTGGAAGAACGTTTGGGATATTTGCGAGCGCTGGATGATCGCAGAGATACCATCATCAAAGCGATTGAAGAACAAGGTAAATTGACCGATGTTTTGAAACAATCCATCATGATGGCTGAAACCAAGACCCGATTGGAAGATTTGTATTTACCGTATAAAAAGAAACGCCAAACCAAAGCGCAGAAGGCCAGGTTGGCCGGTTTGGAACCCTTGTTACAACAGTTGATTGACAATCCCACGGCAGAGGTGGAAGCTTTGGCGGCGGAATTTGTCCATTCCAAGGGTGATGACGACTCGTTGCATGTAAAAGACGTGGCCGCGGCATTGGATGGTGCGCGCCAGATTGCCTTGGAAGATTTGTCAGAGGATGCTGATTTGATTCAAGCCTTGCGTGATTGGTTGTGGGCTCAAGGCGTGGTAATTGCCAAGGTCATGAAGGGACAGGAGAATGACCAAAAAGCAGCCAGATTCAAAGATTATTTCGACTTTTCAGAAGCCATCAATAAAATCCCATCCCATCGAATGCTGGCTTTGTTGCGCGGGCGCAATGAAGGGGTTTTGTCTATTAATTTAGACCATGCTGACGTGCTCGATGAAAACATGGTCATCCACCCAGCCATGGGCCGTTTGGTAAAACACACGGGTTGGGATATACAACAATCAGAATGGCTGAAACGAACCATGGAACTGGCTTGGAAAGCCAAGTTGCAATTGAAATTGAATTTACAACTGTCCTCTCACTTGCGTGAACAATCTGATGAAGCGGCCATTCAAATTTTTAACCGCAATTTAAAAGACTTGCTGTTGGCAGCACCGGCTGGTGGTCAAGTGACCTTGGGCTTGGACCCGGGTTTTAGAACGGGCGTAAAGACTGTGGTGGTTGATGGCAATGGTAAATTATTAGATACCGCTGTGATTTATCCGCACGCGCCACAAAAACAATGGGAAGCCGCTAAACAAACTTTGGTAAAACTGTGTCAAAAACACGGGGTGAAATTGATCGCCATCGGTAATGGCACCGCTTCGCGCGAAACCGATCAATTGGCAGCTGAATTGATTAAACAAAACAAAGACATCCAAGCGCAAAAAATCATGGTCTCTGAAGCCGGTGCTTCAGTGTATTCAGCTTCGGCATTGGCAGCGGCAGAATTTCCTGATTTGGATGTGTCTTACCGTGGTGCTGTCTCCATCGCCAGGCGCCTGCAAGATCCATTGGCAGAATTGGTTAAAATAGATCCTAAAGCGATTGGTGTTGGTCAATACCAGCATGATGTGAATCAAGCGCAACTGAGCAAAGCCTTAGGCGATTGTGTCGAGGATTGTGTAAATAAAGTGGGTGTGGACGTGAACACGGCTTCAGCGCCGTTGTTAAAATACGTGGCTGGAGTTTCAGATTCGGTGGCCCAGGAAATCGTCAACTACCGCGATGCCAATGGCAGTTTTAAAAACCGCAAACAATTACTTAAAGTAGCCAGATTGGGTGACAAAATGTTTGAACAATGTGCGGGGTTTTTACGCATCAGAGGTGGTGAGCAACCCTTGGATCAATCAGCGGTACATCCAGAAGCTTATCCGCTGGTGAATAATATGTTGGAGCATATGGACGCACAAATTGAACAAGTGATTGGTCAAATGGGTCCCTTGAGTCAATTGAATCCAGCTGATTTTGCCAATGACCAATACGGTATAACCACCATCAAGGACGTGATTGAAGAATTGAAAAAACCAGGGCGAGATCCTCGGGGTGAATTCAAAACGGCCACATTCGATGATCAAGTACATGAAATCAAAGACCTCAAAGTGGGTATGCGTTTGGAAGGTGTGGTCACCAATGTGACCGCTTTTGGTGCCTTTGTTGATGTCGGTGTTCATCAAGATGGCTTGGTGCACATTTCAGAATTGGCCGACCAATACGTCAAAGATCCCGCCGATGTGGTTAAAGCCGGTCAAGTGATTAAAGTGCGGGTGTTAGAAGTCGATGCACAACGCAAACGCATCTCATTGAGTGCGAAATCTGGTGATGGCAGTCAAGCCAAGCCTAGCGGAAAATCGACTGCGGCGAAGCCGGCTTTCAACAAAGCCAAGCAAAGTCGCTCAAACAACAAAAGACAAAATACAGACAATCAAGGCGCATTTGCTGGTGCGTTGGCGGATGCTTTTAAGAAAGCGAAGAAGTGAGTTGTCTAAATTAACAAGCAAGTCAAGCCCAACTTGAAGTTTGTGTTGGGCATGGTACCTCAGATTCTAACCAGTTGAAAACCTTTTATAGAATTTCCAGTTTGGCAAACTTAACCGCCAATACTTTGGGGCCGACGTCGTTGAATTGAACCAGCACTTGTAAGTAGTCACCTTTGCCACTCATGTCGGTGATCACACCTTCGCCGAAGCTTTGGTGGCGCACCGATTGGCCCAACTGATATGGTGAATCGTTAACGGCTTGCCGTTGTGCTTGATAGGGTGTGTTGCTTGTCTGCTGTCCACTGTAAGTGGTTGGGTGGATGTTGCCACGCAATTGTTTGACCAATTCTTTGGGAATTTCACGCAAAAACTGTGAAGGTTGGCAGGCGTTGATTTTACCGCGCATGCGCCGTGAAGTGGCATAACTGAGGAATAATTGCTTTTCGGCACGGGTGATGCCCACATAGGCCAAACGCCTTTCTTCTTGCAGTTTGTTGAAGTCTTCCATGGAATTTTGGTGCGGGAACAAACCTTGTTCCATACCAACGATAAAGACCACAGGAAATTCCAGGCCTTTGGCTGAATGTAAGGTCATTAATTGAACATGAGGCTCATCCACTTTGGTGGTGTCTCCAGCATCCAAACTGACTTGTGACAAGAACGCACTTAATGGGGTTAATCCCAAAGCCAGGTCTTCATCGGTGATTTCGAACATCTCAGCGGCATTGATCAGCTCGTCCAGATTTTCCAAGCGAGTTTGGGCTTTTTCTGGTGGTTCTTTCAGATAATGGTCTTTCAGTGAACTGCGTTCAATGATGTCTGAAAAAAGCTGAGCCAAGCTTTGGTCTTTGTTGTTGCTCTCAAGTTCATCAATCATGCTGACAAAGGCGGTTAATGCCGTTGCTGCGCGGTTACTGAGTTTGCCTTCGCTGACCAGTTTTTGACTGGACTCCCACAAACTGCTTTGTTCCATTTGGGCATAATTGCGAATCAAGTTTACCGTGGTTAAGCCGATACCGCGGGTTGGAGTGTTGATCACACGTTCGAAGCCAATGTCGTCATGGCGGTTATTCACCAATCGTGAATAAGCCAACACATCTTTGATTTCTAGGCGTTCGAAGAAACGCAGACCGCCATAAATTTGATAGGGGATGCTTCGTTTTAACAAAGCTTCCTCCAACAACCGTGATTGGGCGTTGGAGCGGTACAAAATGACGATGTCATCAGCACTGGTGGTTTCAGCCAACAGGCTTTCGATTTTTTCACCCACAAAAAACGCTTCATCAAATTCTGAGTGTGAACCATAAACCCCAATCAATTCACCCCGTTCTTGGGCTGACCACAGGCTTTTGCCCAAGCGTTTCTTGTTGTTGGCAATGACACCATTGGCAGCATCCAAGATATTTTGTGTAGAACGGTAATTTTGTTCCAGCTTATACATCGCGGTATCGGCATACAGGCTTTGAAAGTCCAGGATGTGGTCTACTTTGGCGCCACGCCAAGCATATATCGATTGGTCGTCATCACCCACCACCAAAACTTTGTTGTTTTTACCCGCCAGTAATTGAATAAATGCCGATTGGATGGCATTGGTGTCTTGAAACTCATCAACCAGAATGTGTGAAAAGCGCCGTCGGTATTTTTTCAATACGTCCTCATCGTTGAGTAACAGTTCATGCGCACGCAACAGCATTTCAGAAAAATCGACCAAACCAGCACGTTGGCAGTGGTCATCATAATGACCAAAAACTTTGATCAGAGTTTGGTTGTTAAAATCGCCATAATCATCGACTTCATGGGCCCGCAGACCATCGTTTTTCATGTCATTGATGAAACCTTGAACGGTTCTGGGTGGCCACTGTTTCTCATCCAATTCCAAATCATTTAGACAGCGTCGAATCAATCGGTATTGATCATCTGAATCAATGATTTGAAAATTCTTTGGTAAACCCGCAGCTTCGGTGTTGATTTGTAATAACTTCAGTGCAATGCCATGAAAAGTCCCAATCCACATGTCGCGAATTTCGCGTTTCAACATAAAAGCAATTCGGTTGCGCATTTCTGCGGCTGCTTTGTTGGTGAAAGTGACAGCCAAAATACTGTATGGAGAAACAAACTCGGCTGATATCAACCAGGCAATCCGGTGCACCAAGACACGAGTCTTGCCACTTCCGGCACCAGCCAACACCAGGGCATGTTGCGCGTCTGTGGTGACCGCTTCGGCTTGGTTTTCATTGAGGTTTTTTAGAATTTCTTCCGCGTTTAAGGTCATAGTGTGGTTTTTATAATAAGCCGTTTGGGTTGGAAGTTACATCACTTTCAATGGATTCAAATCCTGGTCCCAATTGTTGGCTCAGGTGCTTTTCAATGTCACGAATCCCATGCGGTGTGACCGGATAGTGTATCTCAAACAGCTCACTTTGTGCCACACTGATGGCGATGACTCCTGCTTGTGGGTGTTGGTGGTATATGACTTGCTTGGGCTGGTTGGATGATTGATGAGATTTTTCAGTCCAAAATGATTGGCTGATGCTTTGTTTTTCAAATTGTCCCAGACACACTTTTTCTTCACTGATGGGCCACAGATCGGCTTTGAATGTTTTGATGGCTAAACCATGCGCGGTGAATGCCCCCAAGGACAAACGCTGAGCCATCAACCAATTGATGTAATCTTCAATCGAAGTGTCAGCAAAATACGCAGTGAATTGGGCATATGAAAAATAAGGGGTAAACAACAGATGATCCACCAAATAAAAATGATTGTGGGTGTGGGTTGTTACTGCCGTTTTTGGGTCTGAGCTGACCAGCGCCGTTTCTATCACTTGCCAAAGGTGTGACAAACCCAGTTGTTCGTAGTGGTTGTGCATCATTGCTACCAAATCCAGGTATGTCATGTAATTGGCATGATTAATCACCACCTGGGTTTGTTCACATATTTTGGCATACGTGGGTGGTGCAACCATGCCTTTGTGCATCAAGGTGGCCTCGAATTGTTCAGCCAAATTCACATCATCAGTATATAAACAGAACGGCAGGTGCAGCAAGTTTTGTTGTGATTCATTGGGTCTTAATCCATCTGGCATAAAACCATCATTGGCACCTATCGATAAAACTTGATCACTGTTTAATTCACCTTGAAAAGCAGCCGAAGCGTACTGAGTCATGTTAACTTGGATGGGAAATTTAGGCTGTAACAGCTGTTCGGTTGAGAAAGCGGCACCACAAAAGACCAAGGCGGTGTTGTTGTTTATTTTTAACACCGCATGTAAATCTTTGGCAATCAATTCAGTCAGTTCACTGGCTTGTGATTTGGTTAATGTTTGCTTGATCGGTGTTTGGCATTCTATGGTGAGCATGCCATCACATTGGAATTTATATTTCATGTCATCGATTCAAACTTTATGACTGTTTGTCAAACCAAGGTGAGATGACTTGAGACAATTCAGCGGTTCCTGTCTTGCGTAAGGCAGAAAATACTTGGCAAGTGGTTGAGCTGCTGTATTTGGCAATGGCTTTGGTTACTTTCATCAATGACTTTTTGGTGTCATTGTTATTCAGTTTATCGGCTTTGTTCAACAACACATGGGAGTGTAATCCAGATTCATGAGCCCAAGTCAGCATTTGTTCATCGAAGGATTTCATTGGATGTCTGATGTCCATAATGATGACCACACCGATTAAACTTTCTCGATTCATTAAATAAGAGTCAATTTCTTTTTCCCAATGCTTTTTCATTTTAATCGGCACTTTGGCATAACCATAACCGGGCAGGTCGACCAAACGCTTATTGGGTTTGAACTCAAAACAATTGAACAGTTGGGTTCGACCAGGGGTTTTGGAAACTTTGGCCAAACCGCGGTGGTTGGTCAATGCATTGATGGTGGTTGACTTGCCAGAGTTTGAACGGCCAGCAAAAGCAATTTCCATGCCATCGTCGTCAGGTAGTTGACTGGTTTTATATGCACTGATTAAAAATTCACAATGACTGAATAGGTTTGACATGCAAAAGACGGATTAAAAAAGTGTATTTTAAATGAGATGGGATAAATTTGATATGTTTGCGGTTAAGGATTACGCTATAATACTGCGTTTTTGAAGAAACCAAACCATCAGAGGTTTTTATGAAACGAAATATGATTAAACTCTTAATGCCAGCATTGTTGTTGATGTCTGCGAATGTAATGGCCGGTGATGCCGAAAAAGGCAAGTCACTGTCTGGAACTTGTGCAGCTTGTCATGGCATGGACGGTAACAGCGTGAACCCAATATGGCCTAGTTTAGCTGGTCAACATGAAGCTTATTTGGACCGTCAAATTAAATTGTTCAGAAGTGGGGAGCGAGAAAATGCATTGATGGCACCTATGGTGTCTACGCTTTCAGATCAAGATGTGGCTGATTTATCGGCTTATTTTTCAAGTCAAAAATTGACAATGAAAGCAGCCGATCCTGCCAGTGTCGAATTGGGTAAAAAGATTTATCAAGGTGGCGACAAAGTGCGCAACATTCCCGCTTGTATGTCGTGTCATGGACCGACAGGTCAAGGCAATCCAATGTCTGGATACCCAGTCGTGGCCAATCAGCATGCGGCCTATACAGCGATTCAACTCAGAGCATACAAAGCCGGTCGGAAACTTGCTAACCAAGATGATGTTAACGGACAAATCATGGCTGATGTAGCTAAATACATGACTGAAGAAGAAATCGATGCTGTTTCTAGTTATATACAAGGATTGAAATCAGCCCAATAAGCTGAAACTTTTGTATGTTAAACAAGTCAAATACCCACCAATTACGAGGAATTAATATGAAGAAATTTACCCTGATTTTATCAGTGATGTTTATTTGGGGCTGTTCACAAGCCGATGATCACACTGAAGTGGATGAGCCAGTTAAGCAAGCAGTTGTGGCTGAAGTCAAAGATCAAACTGAAGTGGTAGTTGCTGAAGTCAAAGATCAAGTCGAAGCCGTGGTGGATACGGCGGCAGAAGTGGCAGAAAATGTGGTTGATGCAGTTGATGCGAAATTTCAACCAGGCATTCATTACCAAGTGATCAATCCAGCATGGGACACTCAAACTGAAGATGCCGTGGTTGTTTATGAATTTTTTAGCTATATGTGTGCGCACTGTGCTTCATTTGAGCCGTACATGAAAAAGTTAGAAAGTGAAATGCCAGAGCATGCAAAATTGGTACGCATTCCGGTGGTATTTTATCCACAATGGAAACCAGCGGCTCAAGCTTACTATACGTTTGAAGCCATGGGTTTGGTTGAGCAAGCTCACACCGCTATGTTCACTGCCATCCACCAGTATAAAAAACAATTCCGCACCATTGAAGATGTGGCTGAATGGGCAGCGGGTTCATTCGGTGTTGATAAAGACCAGTTTTTATCAACAGCAAATTCATTCATGATTGATGGTCAAATTCGCAAGGGCATGCAAATGATGCAGGCATTGGGTGTTTCTTCAACTCCTACGTTGATCACCAATGGTAAATATGTTCCTAACAGCAAGACCTTTAAAACCCGCGATGAAATCATTGATGTGACTTCATACTTAATCGGTTTAGAGTCAGCCAATATGGGTTTGCCTAAGTAAGTTACTCAGGTACCATACAAATTAAGAAAACCGGCGAATGCCGGTTTTTTTGTGGCCAGAGAAAACTGCGGTGCAACTTTTCTCGGCATCATGAGTCTATCCATACAATCATTTATTGAGGAACTTACAATGAAAGCACTGCTGTCTTTTGTATTATTGATCAACGGGTGGCTGGTAGCCGATGCTCAATCCATAGACCAAGAAGTGGCCGCAACAAATACAATGTCTCAGTACCAAGCAGGCATTCATTATGAGCTAATTAATCCGGCTTGGCCTAGTGATGGAGGGTTGCCAGTGGTGTATGAGTTCTTCAGTTATATGTGCCCGGGATGTTTTTCATTTGAGCCGATCATGAATCAGTTGGAAAGTCAGTCAAATGGCGATGAAACTTCGATGAACTTCCAAATCATCAAAGTGCCAGTGGCTTTGTATCCACAATGGGAACCACATGCCAAAACTTATTACACTTTAAAAATGATGGGCGAATTGGATCGGGTGCACCAAGCATTTTTTGCTGCCATCCATCAATACAAAAAACAATTCAGAACCCTTGATGACATCGCTGTTTGGCTGTCTGCGTCTTTTGGTATTAATCAAAAATCCTTTGTAGACAATGCCAACTCATTTGCCGTTGACAGCATGATGAGGAAAGGTCAGCAGATGATCAAAACCATGGGCATCAATCGTTTACCAACTTTGGTTGTCGATGGTAAGTACAAGCCTAATTTTGACCAGCTCAAAACGAAAAATGACATCTTAGGAATCACCCTTTACCTGACGCAAGCAAATCAATAAAGTGTGTGATAAATTTTTTCTGCCTTATCAATTGTGGCTGAATATCAAAGATTAGTGATTCAAATTACGTTGGATGTAATTGATGTGTTGTAAGCTAGATAATCGGCTCATCACTTCGCTTAAATGATCAAAATCCCTTATTTGAATGGATATTTTGATGTTGACCAAGCCAGCTTCATCATCGGGTTCTGCATGTAATGCCATGATTTCGACTTTGAGGTTGGCCAGTAGGGCACTGATGTCCTTGATCACATGTTTTCTGTTGTTGGCTGTGATCAATAGGGCCGTCACTGTGTCTTCAGTGACATCATCATTCCATTTGACATTCACCAAGCGATTGGGTTGTTCAGAAATCATGTGCAGGTAATTGTCACAATGGGACTGGTGCACGCTGATGCCACGCGTTCTGGTAATGAATCCCCCAATTGAGTCTCCCAGTACCGGGGTACAACAACTGGCCAGGGTGGTTTTCAAGGAGTCCACGCCTTCAACAATCAAGCCACCTGAGTATTGTGTTGACTTGGCTTTTTTAGGAACAGGTTTTTGAGAGAATTTCTTCACCGGATTAAGCTGTAAATCAGCTCGCCTGAGCACTTGGTTGACCGTGATGTCACCGGTAGCAATCATGGCATATAACTTGTCGGTGTGTTGTAAATTGAACGATTCCAACAATTTTTGCAAATCTGTATTTTGTAGGGCAAATTTATTCAATTCTGCTTCAAGTAACTCTTTGCCAATTTGTAGGTTTTTATCAAAATCATTTTCTCGGAACCAATGCCTGACTTTGGCTCGTGCTCTGACACTTTGTAGGTAACCAGACTGTTCATGCAGCCAGTCTCTGGAAGGCTTGGCAATTTTTGATGTCAAAATTTCTATTTGGTCACCGGTATTCAATGCGCGGGTCAATGGCACTATGGAGCCATTGACTTTAGCGCCCCGACATCGATGGCCCACTTCGGTATGTACTTGGTAGGCAAAATCAACAGGAGTGGAGCCAAAAGGTAAATCCACCACGTCACCTGAGGGGGTGAATACGTAAATACGCTCTTCTTGGGTATCCGATTGAAAGGCGTCCAGTAAATCATCAGAACCGGCATGTTCTGACAGCAATTGGCGCATCCAATTGACTTTGTTGTCATAGCTTTGGTCTTGTTTAGACCCATCTTTATAACGCCAATGCGCGGCCACACCGAGCTCAGCATGCTCGTGCATTTCATGGGTTCTGATTTGGACTTCCAGGGTTTTGCCTTCAACCACCACCACGGTGTGTAATGATTGGTAATTGTTGCCTTTGGGTTGGGCAATGTAATCATCAAACTCTTTCGGGATGTGCGACCAAGTGCCATGGACTATGCCCAAGGTGGCGTAACAATCAGCCACACTGTCCACCAACACGCGAATGGCACGGATGTCAAACAGGCCTTCAAACTCCAAATTCTTTTGTTGCATCTTCTTGTAAATGCTAAAGATGTGCTTGGGTCGCCCAGCGATGTCGGCTTTGATGTTGTTTAGCGCCAAAGCTGCAGTCAGTTGTTGTGAACTTTTTTGAATGAATTGTTCACGGTCGTTGCGTTTTTCAGCCAGTTTTTTGGCAATTTTCTTGTATTGATCTGGCTGTAAAAAACGGAAAGACAAATCTTCTAATTCCCACTTGATTTGCCACACGCCCAAACGATTGGCCAGGGCCGCATGGTAGGTCATGGTTGAGGTGGCCAGTTGCTGTTGGGTTGCTTGATTAAAATCAGTCGCAGCACGCATCAATACCAATTGTTCTGCCAACAGAATCAGCACCAGACGGACATCATTGATCATCGCGAATAACAAACGACGTAAGCCCTCTGCATTGTTTGATTTTGGGTTTAACAACCAATCGGCTTGGTGAATTTTAATCAGGTCTTTGAGTGTAGCCAGTTGTTTTTCTGAGGAGTCCTCACTCAATGCTGCCAGTTCAAGCTGTTGGCTGCGGATGGCATGAAACCAAGTATAGATCTGAATGATGTCTTCATCGGCTTGCAAGGTTTTCAGGACTTCAATGGTTTTTGTGTGGTGTGCCAGAGAACAGTGGATGTCGTCTAACCACAGGGCATCGTTTGCTTGTTGATCTGGATTATTCACGCCAATTGTAAAGGTGTCAGTAACCTTTAGATAAACCTCGTCTGTGCCTGAGTTTTACTGCATATAAAAAGACACTGACCTTTTCAAATTACAGTTTATAAATAAAAATGAGTTGGTCTGTAAGCCGGGTTCTGTTCGTATAAATACGTGGCAATCATTCATCTGGGTCTGACATTACTGCCAGCCTCAAGCAATCTACCCGGAAACAGTGTGGGCACACACCTATAGTTTCCCTATTTGATCTTGCTCCAGGTGGGGTTTACCATGCCGCCTTTGTTACCAAAGTCGCGGTGCGCTCTTACCGCACCATTTCACCCTTACCATCCGAAGATGGCGGTTTATTTTCTGCTGCACTGGCCGTGGGCTCGCGCCCCCCGGACGTTATCCGGCACCTTGCCCTGTTGGAGCCCGGACTTTCCTCGAGTTAATAAATTAACCCGCGATTGCCCAACCAACTCAAGGCGTATTATTGGGTCTAATGACTTAAATTACAACGAGTAAGTGTGAAATAAATAAGGCTGGATGTATGAAAAAATGACTTTAATTGACAGAGATAACAAAAACAGGGGCATAAATGTATTAAAGTGATTGGCTGTTATATTTTATGTTGAGTTGCTATGTTAATAAATAGAGTTTTGGTGGTCTTATTTTGCTTCAGTCAAACGGCTTGGGCAAATGATACGAGTTGGTTGCGATTCAACCAACCCAGCAGTGAAATGATAAGTTCATTATCGAGTTCTGCCGTCCAATATGAAAATTTTTTGTGGGTTGAATCGAATTCAATTTCTGAAAGCCTGGTGTCCAATGCCATTAAACCTGTCATCAGGGTTAACAAGCCATTTCATTATAAAGTGGACAATGATTTAATTGATCTCAAAACCCAGTCTTTACCTGACAATGATTGGTTCAATTCGGTTGGATCAACAAACGCCAATTTTCAATTGATTCAATTCAAAGGTCCGATCAAGTCACGCTGGTTAGAACAGATCCAAAACAGTGGAGCGGTCTTGGTTTCACCGATGGCTCCTTTTACTTGGATTGTTTGGGCGGATCAAAGTCAACTTGATGAATTGAAACAATTGGCCTCGGTCAGACAGGCCCATTATTTGTATTCGGCTTTCAGGGTTCAGGCTAACAACAGGCAGTTGACAGCCTCTGCAACGCCTACAATGGCATTGGTTTTAACCCCTGAGCTGAATCAAAGCGTTGAACAACTCCGGCAGTTGGGCGCCATTATTGCTTCACAAAGCCGCATCAATAAAACACTTTCAGTGATTAACTTTCGGCTGGATGGTGATCAATATTTGCAGGCTTCTCAAATTTCAGGTGTTATGACATTACAGCGGGTTCATTCTGATGGTGGCGCTCGAACTGAATTGAGTCAACAAACCATCGTCAGTCAATATGATGGTAGTGTTAATGCAGTGCCCGGTTATGCCACATGGTTAAGTGGCAATGCTTTAGATGGCAGTGGTGTGACTGTGGGAGTGGTCGATGGTGGTATTTACCAAAACCATCCAGATTTGACCAATGTCATTCAATGTACTGGTACTGGCCCTAGTTGTAGTGATGACAGTGATTCTCACGGTACCCATGTAGCCGGTGCTATTGGTGGTACCGGTGCTGCTGGCGTGTTGGACCCGGCTGGCTTCAACCGAGGCATGGGTGTGGCTCCAGGTGTAACCATCGTTGAACAGCTGTATGCCCCCTTGCTTGGTAACGGTCCCGGCAGTATGCTTGCGGGTGGTATGTTGTCTATATACAAGGATTCAGCGACCAGTGGTGTGTTGTTAACTAACAATTCATGGGGACCTACTGGCACCCCACAAGGTTATGACATTCCAACCATGGAAATCGATATGATCAGTCGTGATGCCAATGCAGAACTGGCTGGCAATCAACCTGTGTTGGCGGTTTGGTCAATCATGAATGGTAATGGTGATGGTGGCGGCGCATGTTCACCTTCTTCTTTGGGGTCACCAGATGAGGCCAAAAATTTATTTGCCGTAGGATCCACCAGTTCGCAAAGTGGCAACTTAAGTCAGGCAAATAATGTTTTTGAGATATCAGGAAACAGTGCCCATGGACCTGCCTGTGATGGCCGATTGGTCCCGCATATTGTGGCTCCTGGATGTAGTACAGATGCACCTGACAGCCCTTCAGGTTACGGACTTAAATGTGGTACTTCTATGGCGTCTCCAGTCATTTCTGGGGCGGTTTCATTGTTTTGGGAGCATTATCGGAATCAATTCCTACAAGACCCAAGTCCCGCACTGATTAAGGCCACTTTTACTGCAGTCACTGATGATTTGGTGGGCAATGATGATGCAGATAATAACGCCATGAGTCATGCGCCTAATAGACAACAAGGTTGGGGTCGAGTTAACTTAGAGAACGTGATTAACCCCACTGCACCCGTCTATTATTTTGATCAACAGCATGTATTTTCAGAATCAGGGCAAAACTGGCAAATTAATTTAAAAGTTTCAGATCCGTTGAAACCAGTCAGGATGATGTTGGTTTGGACGGATGCACCTGGTGCTGGTATGGGTGGCACCAATCCTGCCTGGGTTAATGATTTAGATTTATCTGTGGAGGTTGGTCAAGTGTATTTGGGCAATCAATTTGGCAATGATGCGTATTCAGCGGTTGGTGGCACAGCTGATGCCATGAATAACATGGAAGCGGTGTTTCTGAGAACAGACCAACACAATGGGCAAGACCTAACCATTGAAGTGATGGCCAGCAACATTGCCGCTGATGCCCTAAATCCGCATGATCCAGGTGCGCCACAGCAAGATTTTGCATTGGCTTGTTATAACTGTGAAGTGGATAATGGGATGTTGATTGATTTAATCTTTGAAGATGGATTTGATCCATTTATAGATTTGATATTTATTGACGGTTTTGAGTAAATAATTGATTGAGTCATTCGACCCATCTTTGGTTTAATAAAATCACTGTTGCTATGAATTACTTTAGCAACAGTGATTGAAGCTGACTGATTGTTACTGTTTATTTTTGACGTACTTTTCCAGCCATTCATGCTGTTCCCAAATCACATGCAAAATTGATTCCAGTGCTCGGTAGCCATGTGATTCTTTGGGTAACATCACCATTCTGGCGGTAGCGCCTAATCCTTTTAACGCATTGAAATAACGTTCAGTTTGCAATGGGTAGGTCCCTGAATTGTTGTCGGCTTCGCCGTGAATCAATAACAAGGGTTGATTCATGGTGTCCGCATGCATAAAGGGTGACATGTTGTAATACACTTCCGGTGCTTCCCAATAATTGCGTTCTTCGGCTTGAAAACCAAATGGGGTTAAGGTCCTGTTATAAGCGCCGCTTCTGGCGATACCAGCAGCGAAATCATCAGAATGACTGAGCAAGTTGGCTGCCATAAATGCACCATAGGAATGTCCACCGACGCCAACCCGGTTGCGGTCAATGTATCCCAAGTCATCTACCGCATCAATGGCTGCTCTGCCATTGGCAACCAGTTGTTTGATGAATGTGTCATTGGGCTGTTCATCGCCTTCACCGACAATAGGGAAGGAGGCGTCGTCCAAGATGGCGTAACCTTGGGTTACCCAGTAAATCATTGAGCCATAATAAGGGTAAGTGAACTCATTGGGGTTGTTGGTGTTTTGTGAGGCGCTGTTTTTGTCTTTGAACTCAGTAGGGTAGGCCCACATGATCATCGGTAGTTTGGGTTTTTGTTCAAAATCATAATCAGCAGGCAAGTACAGCACGCCGGATAACTCCAAGCCATCATCACGCTGGTATTTAATCACTTCTTTGTGAATGCCAGCAATCGAGGCAAATGGATTGTCAAACTCTGTGAGTTGCGTCAATGTGTTTTGTTTGAAATCGCGAATGTAATAATTTGGAAATTCTGTGGGTGATTCTATTCTGACCAGCACTTTTCCAGCACCCAAATCAATGGCATCGTTCAAATCCTCAATTCGATCTGTATAGGTGGATTGGTATAAACGTGTTTTTTCATGGGTGGCTAAATTAATTTGGTCAATAAATGGAAACTGACCTTCATCGGTGTAACCATCACCCATCAGATAAGCTTGGTTGTCTTCGATCAATAAAACATCTGCGCCATATTCATTTCGCTGCGTAACAAAATTCCCCGGGTCACTGTACACGTCTTGGTAATTTCTGACGCTGAGCTCATTCACGGCTTGGTCTAAATTGGAAGGGTCAAATAAAGTGGTTCTGATCTGGCGCGTATTCCACCAGTAGTCATAAAAAATGGCGGTGCTTTGATTGCCCCATGTCACTCGAAAAAATCGGTCTTTGGTTTTGAATAAGGATTCAGGCTGACCATCAAAGGGCGCTTTGACTTGAAAAACCTCATCTCTGAATGCCACTTGGTTTTCTGGGTCGCCACCATCCAAGGCTTCTGCATAGACCATGGTTGCTGGTTGGTCAGCACGCCATTGCAAACTTCTTTTGCCGGTTCTTTCTGCCATAAAACCTTTGGGTATTTCTTCAGTTAAGGGTACTTGGTTGAAGTTTGAAACCAATTTGCCATTGGCTTTAAAAATATCTGTTTGCTGAGGAAAGCGTCTATAAGGCACCAAATAGGAAAAGGGGCGTTTGATTTGGGTCACGGCAACATACTTGCCATCTGGTGAGAAATCAATGCTGCTGTACATGGCTGAAGGCTGCCAAGCTTTGATTTTGCCTTTGAGGCTGACTTCCATCAATTCAGCATGAGCCAGTTGTTCAAAGTTGAATTCGTCGTTGGGGTTCTTCAATAAATCCTGATAGGTTCTGTTTTGTGCTTTTGAACCATCACTGTTTGAGACAGTGGGGCCTACAGGTACCGCATCGTCAGAATTAATTAATGGCTTCCTGTCTTTGGGTAAAAACTTTACCAACAAGGCTTTGTCATTATTGAACCATTGAGCCACCGATCGCATGTTGGCATTCAAACTGGCATCAGTTAACCGTTTGACCTGTTGGGTTGTTAAGTCTGCGTACCACAACTGTACGCCAGTTTCGGTGGTGTGGGTGAAAGCAATTTTCGATTCGTCATTTGACCAAATGATGTTGGCAATTCGCGCTTGTTCAGGCAAACCTTTGAGGTCCATCACTTGTTGTGTATTGACGTCCATCAATCTGATGTTGTTGTAATAAGTGGTGCGGCTGCCAATGTTGGTTTTGGGGTTGATACGTAAACCGGCCAAGCGCAATTCTTTTTCAGACAACTCAGCAATAGATTTGTATTGATCTCGATAGATCAGCAGCATTTTTTGTTTTTTAGAGTCTGCAATAACAGAGGGCGCGCGTTCGATGTCAATCAATTGCAGAATCTCTTGCGGTGGTTTTTGATAGGTGATGGCTTCTTGAGCGTTGATTGTGCTTGCTAAAAACAAAGCAATTACTGCGATTTTGAGTTGATTCATAAAGACCCTCAGTTTGATAAAACCATTATTCTAACCATTGTGCTTTTAAAATATAGGGGCATATAGTCACGATTTTCGATTAAATCAAAAACCAAACATGGCACAGTCTATGGCAGGTCAAGTATAATGCAGGGTTTTGCTGAATCCTTGAAATATTCTATGGAAAATAACAAACACGAGTTCCTCACTTTTCAGGAATTAATCCTCAAATTACAAGAATTTTGGGCCGCACATGGGTGCGTGATCATCCAACCATTGGATTTGGAAGTGGGTGCAGGCACTTTTCATCCAGCGACATTTTTGCGTTCGATTGGCCCTGAACCTTGGAACAGTGCTTATGTACAGCCATGTCGCCGTCCAACCGATGGTCGATACGGCGAAAACCCCAATAGATTGCAGCATTATTACCAGTTTCAAGTGGTGTTGAAACCTTCGCCCAAGAACATCCAGGAATTGTATTTGAAATCATTGGCCGCCATTGGGGTGGATACTTTAGAGCATGATGTCAGGTTCTTAGAAGACAATTGGGAATCACCCACTTTGGGTGCTTGGGGTTTGGGCTGGGAAGTTTGGCTCAACGGCATGGAAGTCACACAGTTTACTTATTTTCAGCAAGTGGGCGGACTGGAGTGTAAGCCGGTAATGGGTGAGATCACCTACGGTTTGGAACGACTGGCGATGTATTTACAAAACAAAGACAGCATTTATGATTTGATTTGGGCAGAAACGCCCAATGGTACTGTGACATATGGTGATGTGTACCACCAAAATGAAGTTGAGCAGTCGGCTTATAATTTTGAACATGCTGACGTGCCCTCATTGTTCATTGCCTTTGATGAGGCTGAGAAGGCTTGTTTGAAATTGATTGAAAAAGAACTGCCATTGCCCGCTTATGAAAAAGCCTTGAAAGCATCGCATTTATTCAATTTATTGGATGCGCGCAAAGCCATCAGTGTGACTGAACGCCAGCAATTTATTTTGAAAGTCAGGAACATGTCTAAACAAGTGGCTCAGATGTATTACCAATCTCGTGAAGCTTTGGGCTTTCCTGGCCTGAAAAATCAAACGAACAAGGAGAGGAGTTAATCATGGCTGATATTTTATTTGAATTGGGTTGTGAAGAGTTGCCACCAAAAGCTTTGTATGGTCTGTCAGAAGCCTTGTACAAAGGTGTTTGTAAACAATTGGATGAAGCAGGTTTTACTTATGATGACAGCTCCAGGTGGTATGCCTCACCACGTCGACTGGCTTTTCAGCTGAACGGCATCAATGAGCAATTGGCCGATAAAGAATCTGAGAGACGAGGCCCTGCTGTGGCTGCCGCTTTTGATGATGACGGTCATGCCAAACCTGCTGCCATGGGTTTTGCACGGTCTTTAGGTGTAACAGTGGCCGATTTAAGCCGGATAGAAACCGACAAAGGTGAATACCTGACTTATCAAGTGTTAGAAAAAGGCATGAGCATAGAACAGGTTTTGCCAGAATTTATTGAAAAATCAATCAAACAACTGCCCATTCCAAAACCAATGCGCTGGGGTAACAATGATTACAGCTTTATTCGACCCGTTCATTGGATGGTGTTGTTGATCAATGACCAAGTGATTCCAATGGAACTGTTTGGCGTGCAAACTGGCAATCAAAGCTTGGGTCATCGTTTTCATCACAATGAATTTGTCACCATCAGTCATGCTCAAGATTATGTACAGACATTACAAGCTGCGCACATCATGGTTGATCAAGATAAACGTGAAGTTTTGATTGCCGAACAAGTCCAGGTCGCCTCCGCTGCGGTCAATGGTGTGGCCATGATAGGCGCCAGTCTGTTATCCGAAGTATCAAGCATTGTGGAAAAACCAGTGGCTGTATTAGGTGACTTCAGTAAAGATTTTCTTTCAGTACCGAAAGAAGCCCTGATTTCTTCAATGGAAAAGCACCAAAAGTATTTTTCTGTGGTAGATAACTCGGGTGAATTAATGCCGTATTTTGTGGCACTGGCCAACATTGATTCCAGTAATCCAGTTGCGGTGAAAAAAGGCTTTGAAAAAGTCATCACCCCAAGATTAGCGGATGCTCGCTTTTTCTGGGAAAAAGACAAAGCGCGTCCATTGACGGACAACATTCCTTTGTTGGAAAAAATGGTGTTTGAAAAGTCTTTAGGTACCCTGGCTGATAAAACGAATCGCATCGCTGAACTGTTATTATGGATGGCACCGTTGCTTGGGTTTGATCAAGTCGAAGCCAAGCGGGCAGCCTTGTTGATGAAAACTGATTTGATGTCAGACATGGTCGATGAATTTCCTGATTTACAGGGTTTGATGGGTGGTTATTATGCGGCAGCGCAAGGTGAATCTATAGAAGTGTCAAAAGCCATCAGAGATCAGTATTTGCCAAAGTTTGTCGGTGACCAGATGCCTGAAACAACCTTGGGACAAGCGGTCTCTGTCGCTGATAAAATTGACACATTTTGCGGTATTTTTGCCGTGGGTAAAAAACCCACGGGCTCCAAAGACCCCTTTGCCTTGAGGCGTGCGGCCTTGAGTGTGATTAATATATTGAAAGACAAAGACTTGCATCTTAATTACAGCGACTTGATAGCCAAGTCTTTGATGGTGATTGAAAATGATCGGGGTATAGAGGTTTCTGAAGAAATCAAAACTGATGTACATAATTTCTTTGATGAAAGATTGAGAAATCAATTTATTAACAGTGGTTACTCGCACGATGTGTTCAATGCAGCCAATGCGTTGGTCACCACCACATTAACCAATCTAGAAAATCGCTTGATTGCCACTGAAGAATTCAAACAGCAAGATTATGCCAAATCCTTGATTGAAGCCAACAAACGATCAGTGAACATCATTGCCAAGGCCAATCTGACGGCAGATGCAGCATCCATGTCAGTTGATACGAAGTTATTTGAATCAACATTTGAAAACGAGTTGTATCATGAAATTGAAAAAATCAGACCCAATTTTGAGTCTCTGGTGGTGAATAGAAATTATACCGAGGGTTATGAGTTGCTGGCCTCGCTGGCTGAGCCACTGGATCAATATTTTGAACATGTGATGGTCAATGATGAGAATCCTGAAGTCAGGAAAAATCGCTTGGCCCAATTGGCCCAATTCAGCCGATTAACCAGTTCAATTGCAGACTTAAGTGAGTTGGTTAAAGGCTGATTTAAATCAATTAATTCTTCGACAGGCTCAGTGAACTTGGATCAATGGCTGAGCTTATCGCACTTATCACGCCTTCAGTTGGAAGCCTCGCCCAAGTTGGTAAGTCAATTCAAAAACCTGACTCACTTCGACGGGCTCAGATAACTTGAATCAAAGGCTGAACGGTTTCTGATTGAATGATGCACTGATTTCGCCTATCATAATGGAGTAAATAAAGGGGAAATTGATGCTGCTAACCAGCAAATCGTGCACAACCAAAGTTTTGGCACTCAGTTTTGGTGCCAATAATAATTTGAATGTTCATTCATATTACTTACAAGTGCGCGCTCAATGATCCTGCGCAGCGTCACCAAACACGTCAGAGAACAAAACTGGTTTGCGGTTTTTCTGGATTTCATGATTGTGGTGATAGGTGTATTTATCGGCATCCAAGTCTCCAATTGGAATGTGGAGCGGGCGGGTGAAAAACAAGCGCAAGTGCTGATTGAAAGGTTAAACGAAGACCTAGAGAATGATTTGGAAGTGTTGGTTTCTACCTTGGATTATCAAGCCGTTGTCAGGACTTATGCAGTCAGAGCAGTGGATGGTTTTAATGGAGTTCCAACAGTCAATGATGAACAATTTGTGATTGCCGCCTACCAAACCAGTCAAATTAACACTCCTTGGAGTTACCGCTCAACTTACAATGAAGTGCTCAGTACCGGACAAATAAATCTAATCAAAAATAATGCGCTCAAAAGTAAGATTTTGGCTTATTATTCTGATGATTTTGCGCAGCAGTCTCTCATCACAAAAATCGCCCCTTTTCGTGAATATATCAGGGGGCGTATACCTTTTCAAATTCAAGACGCCATCCGCAGGGAATGTGGCGATATTGTCATCCCTGTTGCACAAACTTTTGGGGCTGCCTTACCCGCCAATTGTGACTTAGATTTGCCGGATGAATTGTTCACTGAAACGGCTTCCTTGTTGCGGGCTCAGCCCCAAATGTTATTTGACTTACAATTTCAAATAGCCGTTTATGAAACCCAAGTATCAAATATATTGAATTTCAAAATTGAAACCGAGAAATTAATGTCGGCCATCAAAGAGCACCAACCATGATTCTGCGGAGTGTCAGCAAACATGTGAGAGATCAAAATTGGTTTGCAGTGTTTCTGGATTTCATGATTGTGGTGATAGGTGTATTTATTGGTATCCAAGTATCGAATTGGAATGAGCAATTGGTTGGTGAAAAACAAGCCCAAGTCCTGCTCAAGCGAGTTCATCACGACTTAAATAATGACACCCTTTCAATCACTGCTGAACTCGATTACCAATCAGCAGTTAGAAAGTACGCCATGACCGCAATAGATGCCCTCAATGGTGTTAACTCAGTCAGTGATGAGCAGTTTGTTATTGGTGCATACCAAGCAACGCAAATGAATAATGCTTGGAGCAATCGGGCGACTTACAATGAAATGCTCAGTACCGGTCAAATTAATTTAATCCAAGATGAAGCCTTAAAGGCACAAATATTTGGTTATTATGCGGTTGATTTTTCAACCGCAGCATTTGTCACCATAATGGCACCCTATCGTGAGTTCATCAGGGGGCATTTGCCAGTAGCCATTCAAGATGCGATCAAAGCACAATGTGGCGATGAGACATTCCAGGTGGCGAATACTTTTTCATCCAAACTTCCACCCACTTGTGATTTGGACTTTCCCGATGAAGCTTTGCATGAAGCCGCCAACCTACTGCGTTCGCTGCCAGACATGTTGTTTAATCTGCAGTTCCAAATTGCAGTGAACGACACCAAAGTAGCAAATTATCTAAATTTCGTTAAAGAAAGTGAAAAGTTAATCGCTGCCATAGAGGACTATCAACCATGATCTATACGCCTTTGTACGCTCAATCCCTTGGTGAAAAACTTTGAGTTCAATGCCAGTCAGGGTCAATCCGGTGATGCCACGCTACTGCCTGAGGATTATTTCAATGCCTACTTGAAAAGCCAGTCACTGAAAAATGGATTTGTGTTGGCGGTTCTGGAACTCAATACTTTGAACAAGCAAATGCGAGACATGATCAGCATGTCTCAAACATTGATTGTTACCATTGAGCAAGAAATCAACCGCGAGGACTGAATTCAGCCAATGGCGTGTAAGGCTTTTAAGTGAATTTCCTTGATGCTGTCAGGTAAAAAACTGGCTTTGAATGAATTTTCTACCAAAGTAAATATTTCATCTTCAGTTAAACCAACGGCTGCAGCCAATTGTCGATAGTTTTCATTGACGTAACCACCAAAGTAAGCGGGATCATCTGAGTTGATGGTAGCCATCAATCCTTTTTTCAACATTTTTTTGATTGGGTGATCAACCAGATCTTGTACCACTTTCAGTTTTAAATTTGATAAAGGACAAACTGTCAATGCAAGGCCTTTGTGAGCGATCTGAGCGGTTAATATTTCATCATCTAGACAACGGTTGCCATGATCGATTCGGTCAACCTGGAGCAGCTCAATGGCTTGTTTGACATATTCAGCCGGTCCTTCTTCGCCAGCATGTGCCACCACTTTGAAGCCGTCTTTTTTTGCTTGAGCAAACACCTGTTGGTATTTTTCCGGTGGGTGCCCCATTTCAGATGAGTCCAATCCGATGCCCAAAATTTTATCTCGGTGCTTTAAAATTTCAGGATACAAGTCCAAGGCGTCTTGTTCAGGTAGGTGGCGCAAGAAACAAGCAATGATGTGAAAGCTGATGCCCATTTGTTCTTGTGCATCATCAAAAGCTCGATACAATCCATTGATCGCTACTTCGAAAGGAATACCCCGAGCGGTGTGAGATTGCGGGTCGTAAAATATTTCGGTGTGGACCACATGGTCTTCTTTGGCTTTTTTCAGGTAGGCCCAAGCCAAGTCATAAAAGTCTTGTTCGGTTTGTAACACAGAACAGCCTTGGTAATAGATATCGAGAAATTCTTGTAAATTATTAAAATCATACAATGCTTTCAATTCATCGATACTTTGATGTGGTAATTCGATGCCGTTGCGTTTGGCCAGTTTAAACATCAATTCCGGCTCTAGACTGCCTTCAATGTGCATATGTAATTCTGCCTTGGGCAGCATTTGGATCAATTCATTCATATTAAATATTTTTTTATTGTTGGTGAAACAACAAAGGCACCCCAAGAGGTGCCTTTACTGAGTTTTTATTGAGGTTTTGTTCAGTCGTTTTTAATGAATCTGCGACCCAAGAAACCGAAAGTCAATAACATCAGACCTAAACCATACCAAGTCAGTGTAGGTACCAAAGGTGGCGGTCCTTGTGGTGGGGCTACTGAACCTGATACTGAGAACAAGAAATCATGAGCTGCGCCGCCGCCAGTTCCACAAACACTACCAGCCGGTTGGAAAGTGGTACAACCTGTCCCAAAGCCATCGCCTGGATTCAAGAAATGGCCTTCAGAGCCTGAAATTGTTGCAGTTCCGGAGAAAAAGTGTTGTCCCCCTGCACCAAAGTCTAAATTAGTTTGGTGAGAAATCCATGCAGTGCCTTGTGGCACAACACAACCAGCACCTAAGTCAATGACGAATGATCCACCAGTATCAGATAAAATTGTTGCAGCTGGAAAATCACAACCAGCTATTGGGGTAGGATCTGGAGAGCCACCTGCATCAGCATGGAAAGATACGTTTGTGGATGTAGCTGGACCTGTTGTGGAATAAGTTCCTACAGTATTGACTTGTGTGATGAGCCACCCATCCGCATCAGTAACAACAAAGTCATCAGCAATGAATCCATCATAAGCATCAAAACCAGCTTCAAAATTTTGATCAGGCGAACCATTTCCATTGGGTGCGGCACCTGTTTGATCATACAATACTGCAGGGCCACCATTGAATGTTCCGGCTTGTCCACCTACTCCTGCTTCACTGACCATTTGTGCGCTGACCACGGCAGAGGCCGTCAGTAAAAAGGGCGCAATCGCATTTCTAAGTTTATTAGTTTTCATTTTTTCCTCCAAGGCAATTTATAAATTATCGTTTATCCACATGATTTTATCTGATTTTAGTAAGCTATCAAGCTATATTTAAACTTATTGCCAGTCTTTCTAGCGATTTTCCGTATTTTTTGTACCTGAGGCTGGCATTGGTATAAATTTTCTTGGTGACTTGGGCGGCACTGGCGGTGCGAATGACTCTTTTGGTTTTATAAAATTCCATGCAGTTGTCTTCCCATGGCAGTTGAAGGAAGTTTAAAATTTCGGTGATTTGTGACTCCGTGTTGGCAACCATTTCTTCATAATTGACTGTCAAAATTTGTGCAGGATACCGTTTTTTCCAATACTGCATGACATGATCATGGTGTTTGTAATACGCCGCCAATTCATCCAGGTCATAACTGTATTCCTGACCAGCGGCAAACAATTGCTTGTAACAACTCAAACAAACATCCAAGGGGTGACGGGTGCAATGGATAAACAAACTGTTGGGCATGGCAGCTAAAATGGCCCCAATGTAGTTAAAGTTATTCAGGTTTTTGTCACTGATGTATTGATACTGTGTCCCATAGCTGTTGATTTTTTGTTGGTAACGCTCAGCCATCATTTGTCGGTCGCTGTTGTTGGTTTGAAGCCAAGCCTCTGGATACGGTAGTTGCTGCTGTTGTTCCATCTCTTTCATTATCTGAGGCAGGGTTGGTAGTTCCGATGCACCAAAAACTGCAGAATGAGAAGCCACGATTTGTTCAACCAGCGTCGAGCCTGAGCGAGGCATCGAGACAATGAATAAGGGTTGGGGTTCATCGGTTGTCTCTTTACTTGGGTTGTCTTGACTTTCATATTGATCAAAAACAGTCTCAATCCTTTGACTGTATGCTGCCCAATCAGTGGCAGTGCGATTGAGTTTTTTGTACTGCGCTGAGTTGGCTCTTTCCAGGTATTGGAAAGCCTCAGTAAAATTTTCCGTGTGCTCTAAATATTGTGCTTTGGCAAACAGCAACTCAATGCTTTCTGCATCAGTGGATTGATTGATGATTTTGCTCACTATACTGATTTCGTCGTCAGTGAATTGGTAGTTTTTTAAATTAGCCAATGACAAATAAACAGATTTGTTGAAGGGGTCAAGATCCAGGGCACGATGAAAATAACTTATCGCTTGGTCGATGTCACCGGCATTTTTCTTCATGAGGCCCAAGGTAACCATCACCGGTAAGTGGCTGGGTTGCAATTGTAAAACTTTTTCATAATGGCTGTTGGCTTGTTCCCACCGTTCCATCAAACGATAGATGTTGCCTAAGTTGAATAAGGCCGCAATGTGATTAGGCTCTTTGTTTAATACCGATTCGATCTTTTCAATGGCTAAATCAAAACGGCCTTGCTCTTTGTACAAGCTTGCCAAGTTGAGTAAGGTGGCATGTGCCAATGAATTGAGGGACAAGGATTTGTTCAAATGTTTTTCAGCCAGCTGAAAATTCTTTAAGTGAATGTAGGCGACTCCCAGCAACCGTTCTGTTTCTGAATTACTTGGGTTTTTGGTATTGAACTTTTTAAGTTTTTTAACCGCCAGGGTATATTTGTTGTCATTAAAAAGTTGGCTGATTGTATGATGAATATGATCCACAGTATCATCCCAGAGTAATCAATGCGCTAGGCTGTTTAACCACAATAAATATCCTTTTTTTTAGAGTAAAGTTAAGCATTTTATACACTATTGTGAACAAAAAAAAGGGCATCAATTGACACCCTTTTTTTAATGGTTGTTTTTAAAGTTTTAGGCAAATCTTCTGTATGCCACAAAACCCAACATGCTCAATACCAACAACAACAGCGCCAATGTGTTATTAGCTGGAACGACTGGTGGTGGAGGTGGTGGAAGCATCATACAATTAGGGCCTGGTGTAGCAACCAAATCAACCCCTTCAAAGGTTAAAGTACCGCCGGTGTAATTGGCATCTATGGTATCAGCCACATCGTCAAAATCTTCAAAAAACTGAAGAACAAATAAACCGTCAACATTTGATTCAACGTCAGCCAATGCAACGTCAGCAAGATTTACCACTCCGCCCGAATCATAAGTTCCTGATCCAGTAAAGTCATCACCAGCACCAAATAAAAGACTTACGCCATTAGGGTCGGCAGATCCATCTGAGTTGGTAAATAATACACCAGCTTCAGATAACCAACTTGCACCTTCGGTGGTGATGCCAACTGAAGTCCAACCAACACCTGTAATCGCTGTACCGCTTAAACAGTTCTGAATGATGTTATCAGCGTCGTCAAATGCGTCCCAAGATTCCATGCCGTTTAAGTCAAATGACAACTCAACGCTAGAATTAGGAACACCGCCACCATTAATCACTGCAGGTTGATTTGACTCAACCATACTGAATATTGGATTGCCGTTTGGTGAACTTGAATCACCTTTGGCTGCAATGGCGCTGCTTGATACCACGACAGCAGCAACCAGCAACAATGTTAAAAATTTATTCATATAAAATATCTCCGAGTTTTTTAAGTAGTTCACAAATTTATTATTCTGTAATTTTGCGAATCTCGAACATTCTATGTTGATTGGCAGGGTATTTCAACAGTTAGCGTTTAAAACCTTAACAAAATATTAATTATTAATCCTTATGACTGAATAACGGCAACAGGTCGGCGATTGATCAGAAAATAGAACGACATTTTATCGCAGTTGTCGATATCAATAAATATGTGTTGATTTATTGCAGTAACAAGGTTTATAAACGGTAACCATTGGAATGGGAGGTTTTTTTTGATTTTATTGCATGGTTTGAAGTGGTCACTGTTGTTACTGGTCAATGTGATCGATTTTGTTGATTCATCTCAAACTGTTGGAGTGAGTGCGAGTCATGACATCAGTGCCTTAAACCCGACTTATGGCATCGGTCAGGCATTTATCGATATAGACAATGACGATGACATGGATTTGTTGATGACCAACCAAGAAGATTCAAACTATGTATTTATCAATCAAGGCAGCGGTTCCTTTTTACAATCTGCGGCATTCCCTGAATTAAACCTCAATGCCGAAATCGCTCGTGGGGTGACGGTTGCTGATTATGATAATGATGGCTGGGATGATATTTTGTATGCCATTGATGGACAAAATCGTTTGTTTAAAAACAACATGGGCACATCATTTGTTGATGTCAGTAATGCCGCAGGTTTGTCCATCACCCGAAACAGTGTCAATGCAGCTTGGGCTGACATCAATGCAGATGGTTTTTTGGATTTTTATGTGATTAATTATCAAGACCAAAGTGGTCCATTGGCAAAGGATGAATTTTACTTAAATAACGGTGATGGCACCTTCACTGAAATCAGTGATGACTTACAACTGGCTGAATTAAGCAAACCAGGTTTGGCGATCACATTCTTTGATTATGACAATGATGGCGATCAGGATATTTATGTGGTGAATGATAAATTGGTGGGCAATACACTGTGGGCTAACATCGGACCTGCCACCCAAGGCTGTGGCGTATCTTGGTGTTTTCAGGATGTTTCAGTGCCTGCGGCAGCCAACCGGGCTGTATATGGAATGGGCATTGCCATTGGTGATTACGATTTGGATGGCGATTATGACATGTATTTTTCCAGTATTGCAGAACAGGTGTTGTTACAAAGCCAAGTGGCTCAAGGCAGCGATACATTTATTGACCAATCCAATGCGGTGGGATTGAATTTTGATGCTGTGGGCTGGGCCACTTTATTTTTGGACTTGGACAATGACGGTTGGTTAGATGCTTACCTGGCTACCGATGGCAACAACCTGCAGAGCTCAGATCGTTTGTATCACAACAATGGTTTGGGTGTTTTTGTCGACATCACGACTGGCAGTGGAGTGAGTAATTTAGACAGAACCAGGGGCGCGGCTTCTGGTGATTTCAATCATGATGGTTTGATCGATATCTTGACCGGTAACTGGGGTGTAGATTTTAAGTTGTATGAGAATCAAAGTACCGGCACAAACAATTGGATTAAATTCAAATTAAACGGTTCCGGTTCGGTTAACCGCAATGCCATTGGTACTAAGCTTAAACTGTTTCTAGATGACAATCGGGTGTTGATGCAGTCGGTGTACAGTGGCGCCAGTTTTGGTGCAGGCAATGAGCGAACGTTGCATTTTGGCATTGGCCAAGCCAACATCGAACGAGTCGAAGTGACTTGGCCGAATCAAATATCCCATGCTGTTGATGGGCATCTGATCAATCAAGTCAATCAATTGACCTACCAAGATGACATTTTCAACAACTCTTTTGAATCATCAAATCAGCGTTGAGATGTACTTACCGATATTCAACCCTGCCAGCAGCAAAATAACCAACCAAGTAATCAATGTACCGTAAAAGCGACCAAAGGTAGCCCCCTTTCCATTAACCAGACCACTGGGGTGAATCAACCGACCCAAGACCAGGGCAATGCCAATGCCATGGAGCAACCAGTGGTTTCCACCATTGAGTTCATAAGCGGCAAACAAAATCATTGCGATGGGAATGTACTCAACCGCATTTTGTTGGGCACGTATGTGTCTGATACCCGTTGAATCACCACCATCACCTATATCGACGCGCTTGGTGCGTCGAAAAGACACGACTTGATAACAAAGCCAAATAATAATGAGTGCCAAGATTGATGCATACAGGCCAGTAATGAATAGCATTTAAATTTCCTCTTTGAGTATTTTAATGGGATTGACGGCCGAATACCGACCCTCTTTTTGTTCGATCTGAGCCACCGAGTAATCGGGATCATGGGTGAAAAACAAGCGAAGTTTTTCATCAACAATGTTCGTGAGGAACTGGCTTTTTTCATCTATCAATTGTTCTGGAAAACGATCATACCCCATAGAGATAGGTACGTGAACCCATGCAGTTCCTGGAATCAAATCTGATGCAAACACCAAGTCAGCGATTTGTGCATGCATCAATCCGGGGGTGTGGCCGTTGGTGTAGCTAAAGATGACTTCTGGACCCAATAATTCATGGAAAGTACCACTGACCAATTGCAGGCGGCCTGATTGAATCAGCAGTTCATGCAATATTGGAATGAATGAAGCCCGGTCCCTTGGGTGTGGATTAATGGCCCGATCCCAATGATCAGAACCTACCAGGTACTGAGCCTTGGAGAAAACCAATTGTGGTTCTTGATCAGGATGCCAAGCGGTTAACATGCCGCCAGCATGATCAAAATGTAAGTGGCTCAAAACCACCACATCAATGTCCTCAGGTTTAAATCCCAAAGCGTCCAATGAGTTTAACAACACATGTCCAGACTCATAAATTCCAAAGCGTTGTTGCAATTTGGGTTCAAAGAAATTGCCGATTCCGGTTTCAAACAATACATTCTGCCCGTTCAATCCTTCAACCAACATGGCTCGACAAGCCAACTCCATTCGATTCAAATCGTCCACCTCTACCCACCGAGACCACAAGGCCTTGGGTGCATTGCCAAACATGGCACCGGCGTCTAATTTTTGGCGGTTGCCCTCTACTGAATAAAGTTTCATCACATGATTTTAACCGAAATCAAGTCGGTAATTAACTGTTGATTGAATAATCTTGTGGCAGCAGACTTATTCAGCTTGATCAGCATTGCTATTAGTGTATTAAGCTCAATGTGACAAGCGCCAAACCTTTATACTGCCTGCCTTCGCCCTATTTGACCACTGCAGAACCGGTGGTGGTTCGTGGGTCACTGGCAGCATCAACTTCGCCCGTGGTTTTGTTCCAATGCACGGCATGCATGTTGCCCCATTGGCCTTTTGATACCACGACTTCATGACCCTTGGCGGTTAAAGCATCTATGGTGACTTGATCAAAGGCGTCTTTCTCAGTGTACAAGCGGTCAGGCAAATATTGGTGGTGGTAGCGTGGTTTACTGACCCAGGAATGCACATCATGTCCATCAAAATAGTCCAGTAAGCCCAGTAATACCATGGTGATGATTCGGCTGCCGCCTGGAGTCCCAAGTACTGCCACTTGGTCTTCAGAAAAGACAAAAGTAGGTGACATACTGGATAAAGGTCTTTTACCTGGTTCGATTTTGTTGGCTTCATCACCAATCAGACCAAAAGCATTGGGTTCACCTGGTTTGGCTGAAAAATCATCCATCTCATTGTTTAATAACACACCGGTGCCTTCTGCAATAAAACCTGAAGCTAACCCTGTATTGACTGTTAGAGTCGCGGAGACCATATTACCCTCGGTATCAATGATGGAAAAGTGAGTGGTATCCTCACCTTTGGGGTTTTCACTGATGCCAGGCAAGTAATCAGATGGCAATGCTTTGTTCGGATTGATGCTGGCCCTTAGGCCTGCCGCATAATAGGGGTGGGTTAATAATTGGATCGGCACCTCAACGAAATCAGTGTCGCCCAAATAAATACTGCGATCACGATAAGCCCGGCGCATGGCT
Organism: Marinicella litoralis; assembly: GCF_002591915.1. Classification (GTDB taxonomy): domain Bacteria; phylum Pseudomonadota; class Gammaproteobacteria; order Xanthomonadales; family Marinicellaceae; genus Marinicella; species Marinicella litoralis. Next base: position 887,831 of record NZ_NIHB01000001.1, read on the forward strand.
TCCGTAACCAAATGAATGCGATCTGCTCGACTCTGTTCAAGGTCCATTTGGGTTAAGTCCCAAGCCGACAAGACATTTAAAATGGTGGCAAGTGCAATCCCACCTGAAGAAGGGGGTGCCGCCGTAACCAATTGATGACCACGGTAGTTGGTGGTGATAGGCTGACGCTCTTTGACTGTGTAGTTTTTAAGGTCATCTAAAGTCCAGATGCCACCATGTTTTTGTACCGCCGTGACTAATTTTTTAGCCACTGTGCCTTCATAAAAACCTGCTTTGCCATTTTTAGCGACTGCTTTTAACGTTTCTGCCAAATCCTTTTGAATAATCAACTGGCCTTCTTTGGGTAATTGACCATTGGGAAAATAAATCGCAGTTGACGCGGGGTATCGTTGTAATACTTTGGCTTTGCGCTCAATGGTTCTGATGATGCGAGGGTAAGCAGGAAAGCCGTTTTCTGCGGCTTCAATGGCCGGTTGTAATGAAACCGACAATGGCAATTTGCCATAATGTTTGGCCAAATGTTCAAAGCCAGCAATTTCACCAGGAATGGCTGCTGCCAAAGGACCATTCAAGGCCAAGTCACGATTAACATCCCCATTTTCATCCAAATACATGTCGGGATAGGCTTTAGCGGGTGCTTCTTCACGACCATCAATCATCACATTTTTACCGTCTTTGGCGCGGTGTAACAACCAAAAAGCCCCACCACCAATTCCTGAGCTTTGTTGTTCAACCACAGCCAATGTTGAACTCACAGCAATGGCGGCATCAAATGCATTACCACCTTGGGCCAAAACGCGATGACCAGCTTCGGTGGCCATCGGGTGGGCGCTGGCAATACCAGCCTGCTTGGGTGATTCGGCCCAAGTCGAACCACAAATACATATCAGTGCCGTTAGGCTGAGTGCTTGAATCACGGGGTTTAATATTTTTGCTTTCATAGGTTTTCTGTCAATCTTTGGTATTTGAGCATCAGCTCGTCTTGGGTTTCTTCGTTGTCAGGGTCTTTTGGAATGCACTCCACAGGACAAATCTCTGCACATTGTGGCTCGTCAAAATGGCCGACACATTCGGTACATAGGCTGGGATCAATCTCAAAAATCTCTGGTCCCATATAGATGGCCTCGTTGGGGCATACAGGCTCACAAACATCGCAGTTAATACATTCTTCAGTGATAATGAGTGACATGTCAGTTGCTGAACTTCTGTTTAAGGGCTTGTTGCACAATGGGATGAGCAAATTCAGAGACATCACCATTGAGCATGGCTATTTCTTTGATCAGTGATGATGAAATGAAACTGAACTGTTCTGCGGGGGTTAAGAACATGGTTTCAATGTTTGGGATCAAGTGTCGATTCATGCTGGCCAATTGAAATTCATATTCAAAATCTGAAACGGCACGTAAACCACGTAATATAACATTGGCGTTGATCTCGGTTGCAAAATCTGCCAACAAAATATCAAAACCCACCACCCGTACATTTTTATAAGGGGACAATATTTCTGAGGCCATGTCAATGCGTTCATCCAAGCTGAACAAAGGGCCTTTGCGCCTGGAGTCGGCTATCGCCACCACCAGCTCATCAAAAATTTTAGCGCCGCGTTTGACTAAATCGGCGTGACCATTGGTTATGGGGTCGAAAGTGCCGGGGTAAATTGCTGTGACATTATTTTTCATGTGGGTCGTTAGGTTATCAAAGTTTTTGCCATATTTCGAACTGAACCTGGCCTGCTTTTTTTTGTTGGATTATATTCCAAAATTGTTCATCCATGGGGGCGATGTCTTGTGTAATTCCATATTCTCGGTAGATTTTACCAGCTGTTCGAACCAATGGCGAAATTATACCACTGATTGTATTCATTTCGTTGCTGTCAAACGGTGGATCTAAAAACACCAAATCAAAAGTTTGGTCACAGTGAGCAATGAATTGAGCGGCATTTTGTTGCTTGATGATGATTTGTTCAAGTTTCAACTGATTCAAATTGGCATGTAGTTGTTTAATTGTCTGCAAATTGTTGTCAACACAAACCACTTTTTCAGCACCTCGAGAAGCCGCTTCAAATGCCAAGATACCTGAACCAGCGTACAAGTCCAACACCTGTAGTCCGCTTAAGTTTTGTCCCAGCCAATTGAACAGGGTCTCACGAATGCGATCAGGGGTCGGTCTCAGACCTGGTTGGTCTTCAACGGTTATTTTTCTTGAACGGTGGATGCCACCAGTGATGCGAATTTGTCCCATGGGTGTATATAACTTTTCTGACTAAGCCTTGTATTTGTTAGAATATGCGCCATATTTTAACGGAATTTCTAAACAATAAACTCATGATTAAGTTTTTTAAAAGAAAAAACCAAAAACAAAAGGATCAAAAGCCAATTGATCAACAACCTGCTCAGGAGCAATCTGTCGATCCGTCGGTAGTGGATTCAGTTCAATCCAATGCAACACCAACTGTTGAAACACCCAATGAACCTGCCACTCAGGTCGAGCGTTCAATCGAACCTGCGGTTGAAAAGCCAGATGTGGTGAACACAGTCGTGCCTCCAGAGCTGTTGGCCCAAGGCGTAGAACCGCATCAACTCAATCAGCAATTGGCCAAAACCAATGACAATTTTGGTAAAAAGATGAAGCAAATTTTTTCCTTAAAGAAAAAAATTGATGAGGATTTGTTTGAAGAGTTGGAAACCATGTTGTTAATGGCTGATGTTGGTGCAGCGGCAACCATGGAGGTGTTGGAAAATGTACGTAAATCATTGAAGCGAAGTCATTTGTCAGATACCGATGCCGTATTCGATGCCTTAAAAGATCAATTGACTGAATTAGCCCAGGTGGTTGAAAAGCCATTGATCATTGATGACAGCAAACAACCTTTTGTGATTTTGGTGGTTGGTGTCAATGGCGTGGGTAAAACCACCACCATTGCTAAATTAGCCAGAAAGTACAAAGGCATGGGTAAAAAAGTCATGTTGGCTGCCGGCGATACTTTCCGCGCAGCGGCCGTTGAACAACTGAAAACGTGGGGCGAACGTGAAGACATTCCAGTGATGGCGCAAAACACCGGCGCAGATTCCGCTTCGGTCATCTTTGATGCCATGGCTTCGGCCAAAGCCCGCGGTATCGATGTTTTGATTGCTGACACGGCAGGCCGACTGCACACCCAAGCTAATTTGATGCAAGAACTTGAAAAAATCTCTAGGGTGATGCGAAAAAATGATGCAACAGCCCCACATGAAACCCTGATAGTGATTGATGGAGGCACCGGTCAAAATGCCATATCTCAAGTGCGTGAATTCAACAAAGCCAATTTGTTATCTGGCGTAGTGATTACCAAGTTGGATGGCACCCCCAAAGGCGGCGTTTTGTTTAATTTGGCAGCAGAATTTGGTATTCCAGTCAGGTTCATTGGCGTGGGTGAAAAATCTTCAGATTTAAAACCCTTCATTGCCAAAGATTTTGTCCAAGCCATCATCAATTGATTGAATCGAATTGAAATTCAGTACAAAAGTTGTTAACTGGTACCAAGCGCATGGCAGAAAGAACTTGCCTTGGCAAAGTCAAGACCACAGCAAAGTCAGTCCATACCATGTTTGGTTGTCTGAAATCATGCTCCAACAAACCCAAGTGATCAAAGTGATGACGTACTTTGATCGTTTCATTGAAGCCTTGCCGACTTTGGAAAAGTTGGCCAATGCCGATGAGCAAGCAGTGTTGTCATTGTGGTCTGGTTTGGGGTACTACAACCGAGCCAAAAACCTTCACAAAACCGCCATAATCTGCCAACAAGAACACCAGGGTAAGCTACCCAATGATTTAAGCCAGTTAATGGCTTTGCCGGGTATTGGCAGGTCAACCGCAGCAGCAATCATGTCGCTGGCTTTTGACCAAGCAGAGCCGATCATGGATGGCAATGTGAAGCGGGTTTTTGCCCGTCACTTTTTGGTGTCAGGTGAGCCAAACAAAAGCAGTACGATGCAGCAGTTGTGGCAGTTGGCTGAGAAACACCGTGAAACCAGAGAACCGGCAGCCTACACCCAAGGTTTAATGGATTTAGGGGCTAAAATTTGTATCAAACACCAACCCAAGTGTCAACAATGTCCAGTGATGCAGTCCTGCCAAGCCAGAGATCAAGGTGTGATTGAACTGTATCCAGAAAAAAAACGCAAAGTGATTCAACAAGAAGTGAATTTGTTTTGCTTGTTATCAGTAAGGAACAATCAAGTGGCTTTGCTGCCCCGCAAGTCAGCAGGTATATGGCCTAATTTGTGGTTTTTACCCACTTTTGATTCAGTGGATTCATTAAATGCAATCCATGCCGGTGCAGAAGCTCAATTCAGCTTGACCCATAAACTCACACATCGTATATTGCACCTACATATTTACCGAGCCTCAGGGCCTATTCAGTCAACAGATTTGGCATGGGTTGAACGCGATTTATTAAGCGAAAGACCTCACCCCAAAGCATTAACCCATATATTAGATCAATATGACAACCATCAACTGCATTAAATATGGCGCCGACCAGGAAGCCATCCCATACACACCTTATCCGGGTGAGTTGGGTCAAAAAATCCATCAAAACGTCAGTTTAAAATTATGGCAAGAATGGCTGGCACAACAAACCATGATCATCAATGAAAATCATTTTTCACCGATCGATCCAGATCATCGAAAAATCATTGAACAAAAAATGATTGATTTTTTGTTTGAAGGCAAAGATGTGAAACCACAAGGTTATGCGCCAGATGAAGACAATTGATAACAGATAAATTCATGAAACTTTGAATTAAAGGTTTGACAGCACCCAAGCGCATAATTATAATTCGCCTTCCTTATGAGACGACCTGTCTCAACATGGTGTGCCCGGTTAGCTCAGTCGGTAGAGCAGGGGATTGAAAATCCCCGTGTCCGTGGTTCGATTCCGCGACCGGGCACCATTTTTTATCTAGTAAAATCATCAACTTACCAACAATCCATCAATCACTGGCCTAACAATATTCTTGCGCCGGGGACATTTTGGGGACAGTTCGGTTTAACAAATCACAACAACGCCCCCATTTGATTCAAAGAAAGCCACACGTTAAGAGTTGGTCATGGAAAAAATACCCACTATTCGCACTAGATTGTCCCCTGAGTGTCCCATAGGGTGCGTTGACCCTTTGTTTACCAGTTAAGCATGGGGATTCTTAATCCCTTATTGCCATTTTTTATTGATTGCTGTAGACTGTTATTCATTATTAAATTATGTGAGTAATCATGGCTTCCATTATAAAAAGAGGTGACTCTTACCAGGTCAAAATACGTATCAAAGGCCACCCGGCAGAATCAACTTCATTCAGTAGGAAAACAGATGCAACCAACTACGCCAAGCAAAGAGAGACGGAAATAAGACAAGGCAAGCATTTAAAGGAAGCAGTTTCCAAGCGTTACACGTTCGCTCAAATGATTGATAGGTATCTTAAGGTTGGGTTTACAGATAAGCCGAAAAGTTTTAACAAGCAAAGGAATCAACTGGAGCGGTGGAAAGCTGAATTGGGGCAATATAGTTTGTTTGATGTTACAGCAACAAGAATCACAGAAGTTAAAGAGCGATTGTTGAATGAACCATTAAAGAATGGGAAAAAGCGTGCACCGGCGACAGTGGTTCGATATATGGCTGCATTATCACCCGTTTATAGAATGGCGGTCAATGAATGGGAATGGTTAGAAAAATCACCGCTTGATAAAGTTAAGCGACCAAAAGAATCCAATGGTGTTGTTAGGTTTCTATCTACTGATGAACGTCACCGGCTTTTGGATAAAGCTAAAAGCCATCCACACCCAAACATGTATGTACTTATTGTATTGGCTATTTCGACAGGGATGAGGCAAGGTGAAATTCTAGGGCTTAAACGTGAAGACTTATTTTTAAGTGATGGTTATGCGTTGTTGCATGAGACTAAGAACAATGAATCAAGAAGGGTTCCAATCACAGGGTTCGCATTGGATGTATTGAAAAACTTTTGCAAGGTTGTAAGAATGGACACGCCATATATCTTTGCAGATAAGACTACCAGTAAACCGGTGTTTAATTACCGTGCTTGGGAAGATGTGTTGAAGTTAGCAGAAGTAGAAAATTTCAGATTCCACGACCTAAGACATACATGCGCCTCATACCTTGCCATGAATGGCGCATCATTGGCAGAAATAGCCGAGGTGTTGGGTCATAAAACATTGAATATGGTTAAGCGGTATGCTCACTTGTCAGACAGTCATACAAGCAGTGTTGTGGCCTCAATGAATGATAAAATTTTTGCCGGAAATTAATAGCAGTTTTTTTTTGGGTAAGAATTTTAAAAAAAATAGGAAAAATTTTAAAAACTGCGTGCCAAACAAAAGTATAATCTTTGGTGTTGTGTTGATTTATCAAGAATTATATAACACTGCTAGCCTTTTCCCCGCTAAGTTAGAGGCTAGCAGTTACATATATCTTGTTTAGAGATAGGCGCACTTTAAACCGAAGCTTAAAGAACACTGTTTGTATATTACGGAAGTCATATCATAATTGCAACATTCTTAAGAATTAGTTTTTAGCCCCGCCTCTGACCACAACATTTGTTGCAAGCAAAAAAATGCTTGTGTTTATAAATGTGACTGACAGATTGGTTGTTCAAAATATCCACACCGATGCTGTCAGCAAATCGGAAAAAATAATATGAATTTATTATCTGTAAATAAGTTTATTGAAGCAAACCCCTCGTTCACAGTCGGTGGAATGAGAAACCTAATCTTTCATGCTGATTCAAACGGCTTAAATGACCACAATGCGATTGTTAGAATCGGTCGCAAGGTGATGATTGATGTTGAAAAGTTCTATCTTTGGATTAAAGCCCAAAATTCTATAGAGGTTTAACATGACCAAAGCATTCAGAAAGCACGGCAATATTTGTCGTGAGGCTACACCTACGCCTAAAGAAAGTGGGAATGTTGATGTCAACGGTGCAACACAAACGAGAATTAAGATGATTGATGAAGGAACAGATGTAGAGCCAATATTTATTAAGTCATTATCCTTTGGGTACAGCCTTATAAAGCGTGACGGTGATGAGCCAGTTTATGAAATTTGGCTAGGTTCAAATTCAATGAGAGACTTTGTTCACAGGTTTGATAGCTATGATGACACGGTGAAATACATGGTGACTAATAGCCATTGTCTTGATTACAACGATGCTGTCAGATTATTGAATAAAGGAGTCCAACATGCCTGATATAAGAATAGACAACAATCACAGTGATAGTAGCAATCAGAGCCCCTTGCGTAAAGCAGGGGGCGTATTTAGGCATAAAGCCAAGATACTAACTTGTAAACAATTCATGAGTTCAAGTGTTGAGCCTAATTGGTTGATTAATGGTGTGATTGAGAAAGATACTACAGGTGTGCTTTATGGCCGAACTGGCACATACAAATCATTTGTAGCTTTGGATTGGGCATTGTCAGTGGCTACAGGAAAGGATTGGCATAGTCATGAGACAAAGCAAGGGGTTGCTGTTTACGTGGCCGGTGAGGGCTTCCACGGGCTAATCAAACGTGTCAAGGCTTGGTTTGTAAGGTATGGTTATGATGATGCAGAATTCATGCCTACCGATACAAGAGTTGCAGTATTAAATGATGATGAGTACGAAAACTTTTTAAATCAACTTGAACAAATTGGCCAGCCGATTGGTTTAGTGATATTTGATACGTTACGTAAATGCTTTGGCCGCGGCGATGAAAACAGTGCCTCTGAAATGGGGGAGTTTTTTAGCCGTGTTGATGCGATAAGACGTGCCTTTAATACCACATGTTTGATTATCCATCATAAAAACAAAAGCAATGTAATACGTGGTAGTAATTCACTTGAGTCTGACGTTGACTATCTATACCAGCTGGAATCAAAGTCTAAAAACAAGGCCGTGCTTCATGCTGAAAAATTAAAAGATGTGGAAACACCAAGCCCAAAATATTTAAAGTTTAGTTTGATTGATATTGGTCATAGTTCTGAAGGTGAGACGATCCAATCATTGGTTCCCGAGATGACTAAAAAGAATGTTGATACCAATACCAATAAACCTAATGGCATCAGAGGTCAGGTGTATGACTACATAATATTGCACTGCCGACAGTTGACTTCCTGGTCAGCAGTTATTGATGGTGTATCTCAAAACAAACCTTATAGCCAAGAGCAGATTACTTCAGCATTAAAAGGGCTAAGGACAAGCGTCAGAGATGGTGTGATTCAGACTCTTGCTTTTGATAAAATTGGTGGCAGTAATCATGTTCAGTCGATGAGTAGAGGTTCCATTGATAGCTTCCATGATTTAGGTGGAAGCTCTGGTTATAGTTCCATGGAAGTTCCAACGGTGCAAACGCAAGCATAGCGAAGTTTGAAAATGTTCCATTGGTGTTCCAACAATATGCGCCGGTTTAATTTTGTTGGTAATGGAAGTGATGGAAGCCCCCCTATGTAATAGGGGGCTTACTTCCATTCCATAAAACCCAGTGTTAAAACTCAATCAAAACCTTAGATAAAGCTACTTAATAAGCTCTAGCTTTCTAAAGACTTTTGATAATTTTTTCATTGCTGATTTAATCATGCCAGCATTGCCCGATAATATTCCGCCTCTAGTGGTGTTCATGTAGCCAGAATAAACAAGTCGATTTGATACAATATGATTTAGGGTGATACTGTGATTTATGGTGCGCTGATTCATTTTGTATTCGGCACCGGTTTCTTTGGCCGTACCGTTGTACTGATAATTGCCATTCCCTGTGTCCCTTAATGTTCCACTATGTTGCATTTGTCTAGTGTCCATGAACTTAACATCCTTGTTGCTTTCGTTAGCATATTGAATAACTAACACAAGCTCAAAACCCTTGTCTTTTAAATTAGCCAA
>NZ_NIHB01000001.1:896780-1031395 GCF_002591915.1 Marinicella litoralis
ATTTGTCTAGTGTCCATGAACTTAACATCCTTGTTGCTTTCGTTAGCATATTGAATAACTAACACAAGCTCAAAACCCTTGTCTTTTAAATTAGCCAAAATTGTTTCAGCTGTAAATCCGTCAATTGCAGGGTAGTTATGATTGATAGACAAACAAGGGATTGATAGCTTTTCACAAAATGCAATTGTTGCTCTTGAAGCAGAAACATCATCATATCCACCGATGTAGACAGCAATACTATCGGCAGGCCTGGTAACAAAGCTAGATTTATTGCCTGTTACGCTTGTTCCTGATTCAGATTGATTTGAAATTAATAACAATAATATCAATGAAATTGATTTAAGCATGCCTCCTCCTATTTTTAGTAAGCCACACAACACACGATTTAATTGTACAAGAATTACAGCTGTAAGAAAACATTGACATTAATTTCAGAAATCCTTGATATCTGCTGGATTATGTATTGATGATAATACTGGTCAGGTCACTGATTCACTACAGGTGAACCGACAAAGAAAACGTCAGGTGTTAGGTTTGTCAGTGACCAACTTATTAACAGGGAATGAAAAATGATGACACAACCAAAGAATATAAAAGCACTGATTCAGACGGCGCATTATTTGCAAAGGCCAGACATTGAGCTACTGGATAAACTGCAACAGTTGAAAGATGAAATTGTGCGGGTCTCACATCAACCAGAGCCGGATTTAAAGTTACACAGATTTTTAATGAACCACTTGAAAAGAACACAACAACAGTTGTCAGAGTTTAGAAAGTCAAACAGCTTCGATGGTTAATTTTTACACACTATAAAAAGAATTTTCCGACACCGTAAAAGGGGGAATTTTCTGACACCGTAAAAGGGAAGGTACGAGGGGGTAAAAAAGTAAATAACACTGTATCTGGAAAAACGAACGCCCCGACATTTTTTTATTTTTCCAGAATTTCACTTTGTTGGCATAAACCTAGCAAAGATAGCTTTTGTGTTCTGACCAACAAACTTGTGGTCTAGGTGTTTGGCAGATGCATTGATAAACGATGAAATAATCCCTAATCTTGGTACAAAACTTGGTACATCTGGTTTACATAATCAATATAACCTTTGTTTTCAGTGATTTATGTGGTCAATATGACTCTTGGTGTCGGCACCATTTCTTCTATTCAATTCATCCGACCAATCACCGAATAAATTCAACCTTTTGACTTAAATGGCCAAGGCTTCTTTGTGCTTTAAAACCCATAAGATTGGATGGTTTCTTTCGACCAACTTTAATAAACTAAAGTGTAATCAATCAAAAAAGTTGGATGACAGTCAATATTCCTTCAGTTGCTTTCTGGATGAAGATGGTTCGCCACTTTTTGATGTCATTCTACAAAATTGGGATGAATTGTATTCAGAGGAATGAATTTTAGGAATTTAAAGCATCCATGGTTCTGGCATAATAAGGTTGTTTTAACGGTTGTTATGTTTTCAAATAAACTGGTAAATCCGATTATGATTGAATTTTTGATGAGTCAATGAACCACAAGCCATTAAACCAGCACGCCATTCAATGGGCTTCAGCCTTGTTGATGGTGATGATGGTTGGTTTTTATGCTTGGAGCTTTGTTTACTCAGTCTTGGTGCTTGACAGCTCACGTGATCTTTACCGAGCCACGCAAATCAGTCAATTAACACATTTCCCCCTGCTTGGACCGGATGTTGGCGGCATGTTTCATACCGGACCACTCTGGTTTTATATTTTGGCCATTCCAGCTTTTTTTGGTTCGCTGCCATGGGTGGCATATTTTGTCGGTGTCTTGGCCGGTTTAAAGTTTGTTTTTGCCTACCTGCTGGGACGAGACTTGATCAATCGTCGTTTTGGATTGATATGGGCTTTGATGCTGTTGATACCTGGTTGGCAATTTTTAAGTCAGGTTTTTATCAACCACACCAATTTGCTTGAAACCCTTTCCTTGTTATTCTTGTTGATGTTGTATCGTTATTACCAGCGGGGTGACATCAAATATGGTTTATGGTCAGCCTTGGTCTTGGGTTTGGGTTTCCATGCACATCCGAGCTTTTTGGTGCTGGTGGTGTTTTATGTTCCGCTTATTTGGCACAGCAAACATCCTGTTGCTTTCAGCCACTTGCTGATTGCTGTGCTTTTATTTTTGTTGCCATTGTTACCCTATCTGATTGATCAAGTGATCAATGGGTTTCCTGATTGGACCAGATTCTTACAACATGATTCGCTACAAAACCAAATCAAAGCCAGTGGATCGGCCTTGCATGCAGACACCCATATTCTCCTGCATTTCTGGCAGAACCTAAAGGCCGTTTTGTTCGGTGGTCCTGACCGAATCATCACTTTTGTTGCTGCAGGGTCTCCTCAAATGGGCCTGTGTTTAGCTTGGCTATTTGGGCTGGTTGTGGTGACGTCTTTGTTGGGAATTGGCTGGATTATGAGTGGTTCAACTCAATTCAGAAAAGGGTTGGTGCATGGGTCAATATGGGTTTTGTGTGCTTTGTTTTTGCTAACAGCACTCAGGTCGTTTACGCCTTTTTATATGTTATTGCCCATCATTGCTTTGGTACACGGTATTTTGGCCCTTGGCTTTTATCAAGTGATCAGTGGCCTGAAAAATGCTTGGCATTTATGCCTGCCCATGCTGTTTGTACCGCTGGTCGTTTTGCCCTTTTGGGCACTGCAAAAAGCGGCAGTCAATGGCCAAGTCAATTTTGGTTCAGTGATGAATGTGAATGTCGAAATGTCTGATGATTGGACCAAACAGCAGAACACACTGGATCTGATGAGCATCAATGAAAGCCAGCCCATTGCAGATTATTTTTGTGATCAATCAGTGACATTACATGGCCCCTTCACTGCGGTGTTGGACGTCACAGCAGCTGTTCCCTTGTACTTTTATTGTGATCAGTTTGGTTTGATTTTGGGTGGTCAATTTAAGCCGGCCTACAAATCGATCTTTGTCATGCACAAATCATTTTGGGATCAAACGGGATTGGTGCCACAGCAGTGGTTGTCACCATCATGGGGGCTGACTGAGGGTCATCAAAATCACAATTCAGCACAAGGCTTAAGTCTGCCGGTATTTAATGATTATGTGCACCCTCCCAGATCAAACCATCAGCTGAAAGCCGTTAAAACCCATCAACTTGAGATTCAGAGCAAAGCTTCCAGTTATTTGGTTTTAAGTAATATGTTGCCCTTCAATGTGCAGTTTGCTGTGAAGAATATCACCGCAAATCATCGGCCCGTTGAATTAGTGGTGGCGAATGCCGCCAATCGTTTGTATCATTGTGCTGACTGTCAAAGCGAGCCAGTTACATGGCGCATATCACTCAGCACCAATGACATCAATGTGATTGACATCAACACCCTATAAACCCAATTTTTTCGGATTATTTTGAATTTAAGCCCAACTAAAATCAACAGTGACTATTTCAAAGCAGCTTTGATCTATGCGGTTTTGGTTTTGGTTTTTTTCTATCCGGTCTTCCAAGGCAAGGTGATCACGCAAACTGACTTTTTGAATTTTGTCAGTCCTTGGGATGCAGTTAATGTCGAGGGATTAACGGCACCCAGCAACAGCCATTTACAGGACCAAAGCACAGAGTTTTTGCCTTTTTTTATGGAAGCCAAAAGACAGTTTGCGGCGGGTGATTTTCCATTGTGGAACCCTTATATATTTGCCGGAAACCCATTGTGGGCCAACACCCAATCAGCACTGCTGTTTCCTTTGAATCTGTTTCACTATGTACTTGAGCCCCCATTGGGTTTCACCATCAGTGCCCTATTGAAATTGTTTTTTGCTTGTTTCTTTATGTATGTATTCATCAGAAAGCTCAGTCTGGCTCATTATCCAGCCTTGTTATCGGGGGTTGCTTTTGGTTTTTGTGCGTTCACTGTTTTTTGGCTGAACCACCCTCACATCAATGTGGTTTGTTTGATACCGCTTAGTTTTTATATGGTCGAGCGGTTGTTACAGCAGCGCGATGCCAAAAATATAAGTGGGTTTGCCTTGGTGGTGGCTTTGACCTTAATTGCGGGGCATGTGGAAATTGCGTTCTTAACCGCAGCGGGTTGTGGTTTGTATTATCTGATCAGGTTGGTACAACTGAAAAAATTCACCATAAAAGCATTGTTGGCATTTTTTACCGTGTATGGCTTTGGATTGTTGTTGGCTGCTGTTTTGGTGTTCCCATTCATTGAGTTTTTGTTCAATACAGCGATCTGGACTGAGCGCGATGCAATCAAACAGTTACACATTCCAACAGCTGGTCTGATTAATTTGTTCATGGGGGAGTTTTTTATATTCAATGGCTGGCATGACAATCAAATTGGTTTTCATGCCTTCAGTCCATACGTGGGTGTGGCTTGTTTGCCATTGGCGGTATATGCAGCGCGAGTCAACTTTAAACAGTCTTTGCCTTTTTTGCTTTTGACCTTGCTTTCATTGGCGGTGGCCTTTGGCGTCAATCCATTTTATTTTTTGGTTAAAAGCCTGCCTTTATTTAACCACTTACCCCTGTTTTACTTTTCTGTGTTGGCTGCATTTGGTACGGCTGTGTTGGCAGCCATGGGTTTGCACCAAGTCATAAAGCAACAACCTAAAATCACTGACATGGTGGTTTTACTGGCTACAGCCGCCTTAACTTATGTGGCCATCAAGTGGTTCTGGCAACCGGGTGATTTAAGTCCGTTTGTGCAATCAGCAACTGACTTGGTCACAACAGTCAGGGGTTATGCTGATTGGTTGATTCTGGCCTTGGTGTTGGTTATATTGTTGATGACATTGGCCAACCGCTTTTCTGCCATGGCCTCGGTGTTGCTGATTGCTTTGGTGTTTGTTGATTTGTTTCAACAGGGACATGAGTGGAATCCTGTGGTGGAAAAGGCCCACGCCTTACCAACAAAAACACCAGCGGCATTGAACTTTCTTCAATCCCAATCACCCCCTTTCCGAACAGTGGGGTATGATTATATTTTAAAACCCAGCACCAATATGTTGGCACAGGTGCATGACATCCGTGGTTATGATGTCCCTGTGATTGATCGCTACCATCATTTTTTCAACCAAGCCCTGAATGGAAAAGACGCTTTTTGGTATTATGATTTGGCGGCATTTGACCCGGATATTTTGCCATTTCTAGATATTTTGAATGTGCGTTTTTTGTTGTCGAAAAAGGATTTGAGTGCAAAAATCCCACCACAAATCGAACTTGTTTATGACGATGAAATTAAAATATATCAAAACCAACAAGCCAAAGGATTGGCTTATATGGTGCAGCAAAGTCTTTGGGTTGATTCAGCCGAACAGGCATTAGCGCAAGTCATCAACCAAAAACTGAATTTGTCCGATGTGGTGGTTTTAGAAGGTGATCAAGCAAAACATTTGGATGAAGGGCCTGTCGGCTCAATCAGCAACCATCAACACATTGAATACGGTACAATAAAAGCCAACCAAGTCGATATGCAAGTCACAACAACGCAAAACGCCTGGTTAATTTTTTCACAAAATCACTACCCGGGTTGGCAAGCCAGTATCAATGGTGAAAAAACAACGATATTTGCTGCCAATTATGTACTCCAAGCCATTAAAATACCCGCTGGGTCTCATTCAGTGACATTTACTTATAAACCTTTCAGCTTCACATTAGGCTGGGTGGTCAGCTTAAGCAGTTTGATATTTGCCTTATGGATAATCAGAAGAAAAACAAAATAGTCATCATCATGCCAGCATACAATGCTGAAAAAACCTTACAGGACACGCTTGACGCCATCCCTAAGGATTGCTGTGATGAAATCATCTTGGTGGATGATTGCTCCTCTGATCAAACAGTGAGTCTGGCCAAGTCACTTGGACTCAGTGTTTTTGAGCACGAAACCAACAAAGGCTATGGCGGCAACCAAAAGCTGTGTTACCAACAGGCATTGGATGCTGGGGCTGACATCATTGTGATGCTCCATCCGGACAATCAATACGACGCCAGTTTGATTCCATTTTTTACGGGCTTCATTGATCACGGCGTCTGTGATTTTATGTTGGGTGCTCGCATCAGAACACGCAAGGAAGCATTGCATGGTGGCATGCCATTTTATAAATATTTCAGCAATCGGATGTTGACCTTGATGATGAATGTCATTTTGGGCCAAAACTTAGCCGAAGGGCATTCAGGCTTTCGGGTTTACCATCGCAAAGTATTGGAAACCATTCCATTTGAGAACAATGCCGATGACTTTTCATTTGATGCCGAATTGATTACTCAAGCGGTTTATCATGGCTTTAAATTGGGTGATGCACCGATGCCGGTTCGGTATTTTTCTGAAGCATCCAGCATCAGTTTTAAAGACAGCAGCATTTACGGTTTGAAAATAATCAGTACTTTATGCAAATTCATGCTGACCAAGTTAAAAATTAAAAAATCAAAATTATTCAAAGATAAATCAGCCTGATTCATTGTTAACCATGACTTCTCGCACTGTTTAATAACATTTCTTTCATACATAATGATATCATTATGATATTAAGTAGGAGAAAGAAAATGGTTACTGAAAAAAGAATCAATGCCAAAAGTGGCATTCCCATGTTGTTGCTGTTTTTGTTGTTGTTGGCATTAGACATTGTGTTATTGATCTATGCCGGAAAGTCCAGAATCATTCCATTGATAATATTTGCTGTGTTGATGTTGCCGACCATCCTAGTCATGATGGCGGGGTTGTTTATGGTGAACCCCAATGAATCCAAAGTATTGCAATTATTCGGCAAATATGTGGGCACGGTCAATGATTCTGGCTTACGCTGGGCCAATCCTTTTTACGGTAAAAAAGCGGTTTCATTGCGTGTGCGTAATTTTGAAAGTGGCCAATTAAAGGTCAATGACAGTGCCGGAAATCCGATTGAGATAGCCACTGTAGTGGTATGGAAAGTGGTGGATACAGCAGAGGCGATATTCGAAGTTGATGACTATGAGTCTTTTGTTCACATCCAAACTGAAGCTGCTTTGAGAAATTTAGCCACTGCACATCCCTATGAGTCACACAACGATGAAAAAATCACATTGCGATCAGATCCTCAAGGCATTGCTAACCTACTACAAAAAGAAGTACAAGATCGCTTGGATAAAGCCGGTGTGGAAGTGATTGAAGCTCGAATCTCTCATCTGGCTTATGCGCAAGAAATTGCTGCATCGATGTTAAAACGACAACAGGCGCAGGCCATTGTTGCAGCCAGAACACAAATTGTTGCAGGCGCTGTGGGTATGGTTGAGTTGGCCTTGAATCAATTGAGTGAGAAGAACATCATTGAATTGGACGATGAGCGCAAAGCCGCTATGGTCAGTAATTTATTGGTGGTCTTGTGTGGGGAGGAAAATGTCCAACCTGTGGTTAACTCTGGTAGTTTGTACTGAACCAATGGCCAAGAAAAAATCATTTCCCTTAAGGATAAATGAAGACACCTTATCAGCAGTCCAACAATGGGCTGCTGATGATTTGCGCAGTGTGAATGCGCAAATTGAATATGTATTGAGAGAAGCACTGCGCCAATCTGGAAGAATTAAAAAGAAGCCTCCAGGCAATAAGTAAGACTTCGGTGTGAAGTGGTCATTGGTCGCTCATTTCTGTGACACATGACCTTAAAATAGACATGATATTTATGATAGAATTTATTTGACCTTGAGAAATATAATAAATGAATGAACACTGAGTTGGACCGAGAAATATATCAACAATTAAAAATCATTGCCAATAAACTCATGTCCAATGAACGAAATAACCACACCTTATCACCCACTGATTTGGTGCATGAAGCCTTTGTTAAAATTAAATTCCCTGCGCTTACAGATTTAGCAACAGAACATGGTGTTTTCATACTTGCCAGACAAATGCGACGCTTATTGGTTGATTATGGCAGGCAAAATTCAGCCCTAAAAAGAGGGGGTAATCAGCAAAAAATCATGTACACCGATGCCCTTGGCATTCACAACAATAATTTGACTGATTTTTCAATCATCAGTGCTGCCATTGATGATTTGGAAGCCATGGATAGCAGGGCGGCAAGGGCCATCGATTTGTTTTACTTCACCAGTATTGATAAATGTAAAACGGCAGAAATTCTGAATATTTCAGTACCTACCTTGGAAAGAGATTTGCGTTTTGCCAAGGCACACATCAGTCATTACCTGAGTGAACAGGCTTAATGCCAGAAGACCAGCAAAATCCCTTAACCCGAGGCCAACAGATCAGGCAACTGTTTGACCAATGTTTGGATTTGACTTTGTCAGAGCAAATCGATTTGATACAACATTCAGCGGCATCGCCTGAGGTAAAAAAACATGTTTCTCAACTGCTGCAATTCAGTGAAGCAGAGATAGAATTGACGCAAGCCGTGGTTAACCGGGTTCAGCTAAGCTTAGACATTAAACCGATTGTCCCTCAAATGAAAATTGGTGCTTATGAATTGATTAAGCCCCTGGGTGAGGGTGGCCAAGGAGAGGTCTGGCTGGCCTGTCGCAGTGGCGGAGATTTTCATCATCAAGTTGCGATTAAATTCCTTAAACCTGTGCACAGCCAAATTGAATTGGCTCGATTCCAAAGTGAACGAGAGTTGTTGGCCAGTTTAAAACACCCCAACATTGCCCAATTACTTGATGGTGGCGAATTGGATGACAACAGGCCATACATGGTCTTGGAATTGGTTGAGGGATTACCATTACTTGATTACTGTAAACAAAATCAATTCACCCTCAAAGACTATTTAAAATGCTTTTTACAAATATGTGATGCCATCAGTTACGCCCATGCCCATTCGGTGATACATCGAGACATCAAGCCGTCAAACATTTATGTCACCCATGATGGCACCGTCAAGTTACTGGATTTCGGTATCGCTAAATTCATGGACAAGGATGAAGTCAAAACCCAAACCTTGCCTATGATGACTTTGGCATACTCAAGTCCAGAACAGGTGACCGGTTCACCGGTTTCAACCACGACGGATGTATACACCCTGGGTTTGCTGTTGTATGAAATGTTGACCGGTCAAAGGGCGCAAGCCGTTAAAAGTGATGTACCGGCTGAGTTGATGCATGAAATCACTCAATTAACACCCATACTACCCAGTCAGTTAATCCAAACCATAGACTTTAAGCGCAGTTATGGGCGCAGTCAGCTCAAAGGGGATTTAGACAATTTAATTTTGATGGCAGTACGTAAAGAACCGGCACGACGCTACCAAAGTGTTGAAGCCATTTCACAAGACATCAAAAATTTTCTCAACGGAATGCCATTATTGGCCGCAGGTGACAGCCATTGGTATCATGCCAAAAAGTTTGTCACAAGAAATCCATTGGCGTCCACCTTATCGACGGTGCTGGTGTTGTTTATGGTTGCCTTACCTTTGGTACTAATAAATAACCAAAAACACCTTAAAGTTGAGAGAGACAAGGCCCTGCTGGCACAAGAAGTAGCCCAAGAACAATCCACCATAGCCAACAGGACAACAGATTTCTTGGTCAATATTCTAGAGTCAGCTTCACCTTTGGCGAATAAAGGAGAAGCCATTGATTTAGATGATGTATTGGCCAGTGCAGAGCGACAGTTGGCCGTAGGTTTGGATGAACAACCTAAGATTAAGGCCACTTTACTCAGTAAATTGGCAGGTATTCAACATCAGTTGGGCCACCATGATCAAGCCATAAAATATTACTTGTCGGTGCTTGAACTGCACCAAGCAGAAGGCAACCTCAGCGGTCAAGCGTATGCTTACGGGCAGTTAGGCATCATGGCATATTTTGCAGATGATGAAACGGCCGCCATTGAGTACCAAAAAAAAGCGATGGCATTGGTGGATGATGTGGCTGATCCAAAAGATTTGGCTTGGTTGCATATTCGCATTGCCACCATTGATGGTTTTTTCAGAAAAGACGAATTGGTCATTGACAGATTGCAGCAAACACTCGAAAGTTTGCTGGCACAAGGCATTGAGGACCAAGCGTTGTTAGGCAGGATTTACAATGAAATGTCAAATGTCACACCTGATAAAGAATTGGCTTTGCAATACATCAGCCTGGCTGCTGAATACGCTGAAGCCTTGAATGGCCGCATGCACCCCTTATTTCAAGTTCGGCAGCAAAACAAAGCTTTGAAGTTAAAAGAGCTGGAACGGTATGCAGAAGCAGAAGCCATTTTTATTGAAAACCGTGAAAATGCCCGAAAACTGTATACTGAAGAACATCCTAATTATTCGAGTGTCACTGCGGAGTTAGGTGCTTTGTATCATGACCAAGGGAAATATCAAGAGGTTAAAGCCATTTATGCAGAAGCCATAGACATCAGTCAGCGGGTTTCTGGTAAAAAAAGCCTCAATTATGTGCTACAAATAAACAACATGGCCTACTTATATGAAGACATGGGTCAATTTGAATTGGCCGAACCATTGTACCGAGAATCCATTGAATTAAGACAAAAGTACCATTCTGGCAGTCCATATCGAATCGCCAGCAGCCGCAGTAACTTGGCTCGATTGTTGTCAAAAATGGGACGACACCAAGAATCACAAAAAATATTGGATGAAATTATCCCAATTTATGTAGCGTACCAAAAATCGAACCTGCAAAATGACATCACCGCCATTGCCAATTTTATCGGCCAAAATCCCAGCACAGCCACTTGTCAAAGCGCTTGGCAAAAAATAAATACCTTGTTGCCAGCGTTAGAGCAGTTGTCAGATAAAAGTTGGCGACGCATGTTCAATGAATTGCGGCTGGGCGAGCTGGCCTATGAATGTGGCAGGCAAGAATTGGCAGAATCTTTGTTGTCTGCGGCTGCCAAAAAATCCATGCAAATATACGCAACGGGATCAGACGGTCAAAAAATGATCCAATTTAAAGTCAATTCTCTACTCGATTAAATAGGCCTTGAAGGCACTGAACAATGGAAAGTCGTACCAAGAACTTCATTGCAGAATGAGATTAATTTTTATCCAATAAGCCTTAATTCTTGATGGCATAAAATCCGATTCTTTCACTATTTCAATTTTTTTTTAAATACTTTGATGGAAATTAAGCTGAATTACGCTTTATAGGGTAATGACAAATGTCATTGTACGTAGGATTTTTATTTACCTGTCCTACCGAATGCTGGATTAATTAGGGCTATTAATGCAAGCATTCTACTTATATCGACTCGTTGGCATGTGGGGGAAGCTGCACTCAACGGGTCTTTTTTTTACTTAAAGGTTGGTGGCTGAGGTGATCAATCATCAACAGTTATTAACCCTTAAAATACAATCTCTGATTCAAGGCCATACCTGTGGTGATTGTCATGGGGTGAACCAAATTGATCAAGCAGGGCAACTCCCTTCGCTGATTAAAGCTGAAGCCTTTCAGCCATTGTTGCTCCATTGGGCTGCCAGTTTTAGATATTTAATATTGGGCGATGATTTTGAGTAAAAGGGGCTATTCGTTTTCTGCCGTGACTTCGAAGTTCAAGATAGATTCACCATCTGTTTGTACTTGAAACACCAGGGGCCGGCAACACACATAACAGTCTTCAACATAGGATTGATCAGACACTGAACAGTCAACAACAGCTTCAAAAGTTTCCCAACAACATGGGCATTGAACCAAGGTGGTAATTAATCCATTCATCTTTGTGACTAAGACCTATATTCATGACTTTCTTCACTATAGTCATTTATAGGTATATTTTAAAGTGTAATAACCACATGCTTAATAACATCAGTAATAATCAGTGCTTAATTACACTGCAGATACGTTAAAATTTAAAACTGATAAGTTAAATCGTCAGGGTATAAATCAAAGCCACTGCTTTATTAGGAAAGATATGAAATATAAATTATTGGGCATAATTGGCCTGTGTTCCATTCTTTTGTCTTGCGCAGACAGGAACAAACCGCTGGATACAAATCTTGTCATTGATACCATTGCTTTTGGATCTTGTAATAAAGAATATGAAGCGCAACCATTCTGGGCTGAAGTTGCAGCCCAAAATCCCGATCTGTGGATATGGTTGGGTGATAACATCTACGCCGATACAGCTGACATGACATTGATGGCCGAGAAATACCAGCAACAACAAGATATACCTGAATACAATGCCTTCAGAAGCCGTATACCGATAACCGGAATTTGGGATGACCATGATTATGGGATGAATGATGGTAACAGAACCTTCAGTCAAAAGGAGGCAGCCAAAGGTCAATTCATGAAATTCATGGGCCTGGATTCGACTCATGCGGTTAATCAACATTCGGGGATTTATCAAAGCCTACAATTCGGCCAACCCCCACAGCAAATTAAATTGTTTTTGCTGGACACCCGAACCTTTCAAGACCCCTTGGTCAATTTACCCAAGGGCAGTGAGAAAAATTATGCCGTCAACCCAGGGACCATTCTGGGTGCCGAACAATGGGCTTGGCTCAGTAATGAATTGCATCAATCTGACGCCAATATCAATTTAATAGCCAGCAGCATTCAAGTGATTGCAGCAGATCACCGTTATGAAATGTGGGCTAATTTCCCACAAGAACGTGAAAAACTATTGGATTTGATCGTTGCATCAAAAATCAAAAATCCTTTGATATTGTCAGGTGATCGTCATTTGTCTGAAGTATCAAAAATCAACTGGCATGGACAAATTATTTATGACATCACTGCCAGTGGTTTGACTCACTCATACAATGGCACGGAGGAGTACAACTCACATCGTGTGGGTCATTTAGTCACTGATACCTCTTTTTCAACCATGAAACTCAACTGGCAGAACAGTACGGTAACAGTCACCCAATTCAGTACCCAAGGTCAGGTCTTGAATCAAGTAGAAATTAAATTACAGTGATCAGCTTACAGTTGTCATTTAATGCATTGATTGAAAAAATTTGAGGCAATCAGTGGATTCATCATTGTCCTCGCTTCAATTTATTCCAGACATTACTTACCATCTAATAACCATTGATGAATTGATTGTTTGTAACATTCAGGCTCATCCAGCGTTATCAATAACAAGCCATTAAAATCAAAGAGGACAGAACCATGAAAAAAACAGCGATTATCAGTGCCATCAGCCTGGTTTCATTATCAGCCATATCAGCCAATAACTTGAAGTTTGACCGGTCTCTAGAAATGTCTACAGATCGCATCAGCGCGGTTGAATTTGATGTTGGGGCAGGGTCATTAAATATTGTAGGGACCACTGGCAACGAAATCAGAATCAATGCAACCATAGAGTCAGAAGATTACAGAAAATTGGATGACTTGGTCGATGCTTTTGAAAATAAAATGTTGTTTTCGATTGAACGACAAAGTGAATATGCCATGGTGTATGCCAAAAAGAAAGAAAGCATGGGATGGGGTAATTCGAAGAACATCATGATTCATTTGGAAGTTGAACTGCCTCGTGGGATGGACTTGGTGATTGACGATGGGTCTGGTTCCATGACAGTAGAAAATATCGCCGGTGAACTCAAAATAGATGATGGTTCAGGGTCCATTACATTGAGAGACATTGCTAACGATGTACAAATAGATGACGGATCAGGTTCAATTCAAGTGGCTGGCGTTAATGGAGACCTCAGTATTGAAGATGGATCTGGGTCGATAGAATTGAAAAACATCAGTGGTTCGGTTGACATTGAAGATGGGTCTGGTGGCATCATGGCAAAAGACATCGGTGGTGATTTCACCGTAGATGATGGCTCTGGTGATGTGGTGGTCAAAAACTTAACAGGGCAATTTACATTGATTGATGATGGCTCTGGATCAGTCACTGTTAACGGCGCGCGGTGGGGCAAAAAATAATCCATTTGACAACACAAACTTAAAGGCGTGGTGATTACCCGCCTTTTTTATTGGGCGCCAGCTGTTTTGAAAGGGGTTGGATGGCTCAATATCATCGGACTTCAACGTGTCTGATTAAAGCATCAACCACCACCAAGCGTTCAACGCCTGATCTTTCTACAACCACCCCAGAGTGATCAGTGGTGAGGCAGGTAAATTCAGTTTCAGTGATGTGTTGATCTGTGGCTTTCATGGCATTGATTTGCCAATGGATGGAACTGAATTGGTCAAAGAATTTTTTCATCATGGCCATGATGTCGTCGATGCCATAATATAAACCAGTATGGGCAGAACTGTAGGTGGCTTCGGGATGAAACAACAATTCGATGGCGTTTAAGTTGGCTTGATTGGATAAGTTGAAATAAAGTTCAGTGATTTTAAGTGGATCATTATTCATACCGGTATTTTGACATAAAAAAGCCCGATTGGTTGATCGGGCTTTAAAATGATTTTTCTGATTTATGATCAGCCAAAGATGGCTTTCAAGATAAAGAAAAACACAATCGACAAGCTGGCACCTGCAGGAATGGTGATGACCCATGAGGCAAAGATATTGCGCACCACTTTCAAGTCAATCGCTGAAATACCGCGCGCCATACCGACACCCAATACAGCACCAACCAAGGTTTGTGTGGTTGAAATGGGCATGCCGGTTCCTGAAGCCACCACAATGGTGACCGAAGCAGCTAATTCAGCAGCAAAGCCGCGTGACGGGGTTAAGTGAGTGATTTTTTGACCAACCGTCCTGATGACGCGGATACCATAAGTGGCTAAACCAATCACAATACCAATACCACCTAACAACAGTATCCATGTTTGCACCCCTGCTTTGGCTGAAACGATACCGGTTTGCGCGGTTGAGACAATGGCAGCAACAGGGCCAATGGCATTGGCCACATCGTTAGAACCATGGGCAAACGCCAAGCCTGATGCGGTAATCACCATCAACACAGCAAACACCTTTTCAACGGTATAAAAGTGAAAATCTTTTTCTTTCTTCTTGTCGACTTTAATCCTGGAAATAAAGAAGGCACCAATCAATGAAACAACCACCCCTGATAGAGCTGCATAGGTATAAGCTTGAGGATCAGTCAACTCTAAACCAACGTGTTTAAGTCCCTTCTTGATTGTAACCAGGGTCAAAACAAAGGCAGTAATGAACATGTAAACAGGTACATACCGTTTGGCCATATCCAAAGGATTCTTTTGTTTCAAAATCAGGTGATGTACGGTTTGAAATATCAAAAAGGCCAGAAAGCCTGCGATCACTGGGGTGATGATCCAACTCATCACGATGTCACCGACTTTACTCCATTTGATTGCTTCAGTTCCGATACCCACTGCTGCAAAACCCACCACAGCACCGACGATTGAGTGCGTGGTTGATACTGGCCAACCCTTTTTTGAAGCCAACAATAACCAACATCCGGCAGCCAGCAAAGAAGCCAACATACCAAAAATAAGCAGTTCAGGATTGCCCGCAATAGAATCGGCATCAATGATGCCTTTGCGGATGGTAGATGTCACTTCACCACCCGCCAATACTGCGCCAGCAAACTCAAAGATGGCCGCAATGATGATGGCCTGTTTGATGGTGATTGCCTTTGAACCGACGGATGTTGCCATGGCATTGGCAACGTCATTGGCGCCGATACCCCATGCCATGAAGCCACCAAAAACACCGGCAAGAATGACGTACGTTAGGCCATATGTTAATTCGAATTCCATAAATTTCCCCTTTATTTAGCCAGCAACAACTCTAAACGACGACCAATGCGTTCAGCTTGGTCTGCCACATCACCTGTCATATCAATTAATTTATATAAAAACATCACTTCAACCGGCGGTAAATCATTTTCCATTGAGAACACCTTGGCTTGTAAGCTGTGCTGCATGCCATCGGTTTCAGTTTCAATTTTATCGAGTTTGGCTATTAATTTTTCAACCACTTTGACTTCAGCGCCACGGAATCCTGTTTCATACAACTCATCCAACTCATTGACACTTTGTTTGGCTTTCTTGGCAGCATCAACACACCTTTCAACGAATTCAATGAATTGCTCATACAGGCTGGCAGGCACTTGTAATTTACGCACCTTAACCATGCTTGAAATTTGTTTACTGAGGTTAGCTACTTTGTCTTGAACCAACACCAACTCAAGTAAATCTTGTCGTGGCACAGGCATGAATAAACTTTTCGGCAAATTGGCTCTGATGTCATTTTTCATGTCATCGGCTTCATTTTCCAATTGTTTGATCTGTTCGCATATTTCATCGACTTTCACCCAGTCATTTAAATTGGCTGCCTTAAACATATCTGGTAATAAAGTCGCTGCTTGGTATGCAGTTTTGATGTGGTCTTGTAAAGGTTCAACTGGAGATCGGCCCAGCATATCTGAGAGAAAGCTTCCCATAATTTTAATGTCCAAAATAGATTTGCCGATATTATACGTTTCAATTGTTACATTTTGATGACGATTTTGTCACAAACAATTCTGATCATCATTTTGTCTTGCCAGCATGGCTGGCCATGCATTGAATCTTTATGCACAATGCTTGAAAGGGGTCAAATCAAATCCACCAATTCAGGATAACAATACAGCAACAACAACATCAATAATTGTAAACCAATAAAGGGCATGACACCCCGGTACAAATCACGGGTTCTGACGTCACTTACCCCCCGCAAATAAAACAAAGCAAAACCAAATGGTGGTGTCAGGAATGAGGTTTGTAGGTTGATGGCAATCATGATGCCCAGCCAAACTGGGTCAAATCCCATCATCAATAAGATTGGCCCAACAATCGGTATCACCACAAAAGTGATTTCAATGAAGTCCAAGATAAAACCCAATAAAAACAACACCAGCATCACCAACAACAGGGCCATGGCTTTACCACCCGGTAAATGAGTCAGAAAATGCTGTACCGCTTCATCACCATGAAAACCTTTAAAAACCAAAGAAAATAAGGCCGCACCAATCAGAATCATAAACACCATCGCAGTGACTTTGACTGTTTCCTTCAAGGCTTCGCGCACCATATCAATGGACAACATCCGATTGATGGCCGCCAACAGCAAAGCGCCCATTGAACCGACCGATGCGGCTTCAGTTGGGGTGGCTATACCGGAAATGATGGAACCCAAAACGGCCAAGATTAAAAACAGTGGCGGTAACAAGGATTGTAAAATGGCTGATAAACTGGGTTTGTTGTCTACTTTGATTTCGGGCATGGCTTCAGGCCTGCGTATCCTGACCCACAACAAGTACAAGGCATACAACAGCACCAACAAGAAACCAGGGACCAATGCACCCATGAATAAGTCTTGAACCGAAACAGTTTTTGGGTTGAAAATCTGTAATTGGAGTTGTGCTTGTTGGTAGGCATTGGATAACACATCTCCCAATAAAACCAAAACAATCGAAGGAGGAATGATTTGTCCCAAAGTACCCGAGGCACAAATGGTGCCAGCTGAAAGGGCAGGGTCATAACCCTGTTTCTGCATCACTGGCATGGCCAATAAACCCAAGGTAACCACAGTGGCACCAACGATACCTGTGCTGGCAGCCAATAACATGCCAACAATCAATAAGGCAAAGCCCAAGCCGCCTTTTTTACCACCTAGCAGCGCCGCCATATTCTGTAACAAAGATTCTGCCAACTTGGCTTTTTCCAACACCACGCCCATAAACACAAACACCGGCACAGCCATCAAAGTTGCATTGTTTAATATGCCATTGAGTCGATTGGGTAAAGCCGCGATAAAATCGGCATCAAACCAACCGGTTAAAAAACCAATCAAGGCGAACCACAAGGAAACTCCACCCAAAGTAAAAGCCACCGGGAAACCAGCCATCAAAGTGCCGGTCACAGTAAGGAATAGCAACAATGCCCACCAAGCTTCCATCAGTTGGCTGCCTCATGGTGATCATCCTTGTCATCGGCGGTATTGGGTTTTTTAAACAAGGAAACCAACACATAAGCCAACATAGAAAGTGGCATCAGCAGCAACAGGGTTTTGAATAAAAACATCAAAGGCAGTCCACCAGTTTCACCAGACCCTTCCAGACGCAACCAAGCATCCATGACGTACTGGAAACAGGACCAAACCACAAAGCCCATCATTGGAATCAACAACAACAAAGTACCCCAGAAATTCAGTCTGCTTTTCTTATGTGACGAATAACTTTGGTAAAACACATCCACGCGAACGTGTTTGTCGTGGTGCCAAGCATAAACCATCCCCAGCATCAAAGCGGTCGCATGACAATAAATGGCCAGCTCTTGTACTGGAATCCACACCACATTAAATACATTGCGTGAAACCACAGTGACAAAACTGAACAGCACCATGGAAAAGGTAATCCAGCCTAGC
The DNA here is from genome assembly GCF_002591915.1 of Marinicella litoralis. Lineage (GTDB taxonomy): Bacteria > Pseudomonadota > Gammaproteobacteria > Xanthomonadales > Marinicellaceae > Marinicella > Marinicella litoralis. The sequence continues at coordinate 915,020 of NZ_NIHB01000001.1, forward strand.
ATGGCACCGTATTTTTCCATCCAATGATTGGTCTTTTGGTTCATTTTGTGCAAAGTTAAAAGACAGCGATTCTACCATGCCAGCCAAAAAGCTGTCACGGTGAATGGGAAACAAGCTGAGCCAAAAGCTGTTTGGTTGACATGACAAACATTCGCCTGGATGTGCGCCAAGGGGGTGCGGTAAAAAGCAATTTTAGTAGCGGTCAACCCAGCAAAATAACGTCACTGTACAAAAGCCCATAAAACCGCCACAACCATCAAAACCGCGAACACCACACGAATCATCCTGGCCTGGACGGGTTGTTGCAAGCAAGGTCTTATGGCACCACCCAATGCCAGCCAAAGGGTGTCAACCACCACAGCCACGGTAAAACAAATCACCGCAGTGGATAAAAACGCCATGGGAACAGAAGGTGTTGGTAATAAAAACTGTGAAAATAAACCCAACAAAGCGGCATAGGCTTTGGGGTTAAGTAAATTCAAGATAAAACCATCAATAAAGCGGGGTGGTGCAGAGGATGCCGCAGTGCTTTGGTGGGGTGCTGTGGCTATTTTTACCGCCACATACAAGATGTACAAAGCACCGATTATCTGAACGGTGATTCTTACCGATGGGAAGGCTTCAAACAAACTAGCAAGCCCTAGGGCAGTGCCTAAAATCACCACAATAAGCCCAGTCAGAATACCGGTTAAAAAAGGCAGGCCATTTTTGAATCCTGAGGTGGCACCGATACCAGCAAGTCCCAAAGTGGCAGGTCCCGGAGAACCCAACAACAAGGCAGTGGCAGTGATTAAAGAAGTAATCGCTTCTGGCAAAATCTGTTTCCTTAGGGTGCAAAGAGTCGGGGAGTTTACCATGTCGCATGAGGTTCGGGTTTTAACTGAGGACACAAGCTTGTTCCTGTGCGGCATTTTTCCCGTATAATTGATACGGTATGATCATTTAATTAATAAGGAATGTTGGATATGGAAGTTTTGGAAACATTAAAAAATAATTTTGCTTTTGACGCATTCAAACCAGGTCAAAAGCAGGTGATAGAAAAAGTGTTGGCGCAGCGATCTGCAGCCGCCATATTCCCCACTGGTTCGGGCAAGTCCCTGTGTTACCAATTACCCGCAACCCAATTGCCTGGCTTAACCTTGGTGGTTTCGCCCTTGTTGTCATTGATGAAAGACCAGTTGGACTTTTTACTTAAAAAGAACATCAAGGCCGCCAGATTAGACCATTCTTTGGAACGCGCTGAGTACAACCAGGTGATGAGTCAGGCCAAAAACAAACAACTAAAAATACTGATGATTTCAGTGGAGCGGTTCAAGAATGAACGGTTTCGTGCACAATTGAAACATTTGGACATCGGCTTGTTGGTGATCGATGAGGCGCATTGTATTTCTGAGTGGGGGCATAATTTCAGACCAGATTATTTAAAGTTACCGCAATACCAAAAAGAATTCAACATCCCACAAAGTCTGCTACTCACAGCCACAGCAACGCCCAAAGTCATTGCCGATATGCGAGCCAAGTTCAGCATCGATGAGGATGATGTGGTGGTGACAGGTTTTTATCGCAATAATTTATTTTTACAAATGAGCCCGACCTTGGCTGTTGACCGCCATGAAAAATTGTTGGCACGGATCAAACAAGACATTACAGCCCCAACCATTGTATATGTGACTTTACAGAAAACGGCTGAAACGGTGGCGGCCTATTTGGCAGCAAACAACATCCATGCACAACATTACCATGCAGGCATGAAACCAGATGAGCGTGAATTGATACAGAGCCAATTCATGCAAGGAAAATTGAACGTTATCGTTGCGACCATTGCTTTTGGCATGGGGATAGATAAAAAAGACGTCAGGCGGGTGTTGCACTTTGATTTACCCAAGTCCATTGAAAACTATTCACAAGAAATCGGCCGAGCTGGACGAGACGATGCAGCATCTTTGTGCGAAATATTTGCCAACAACGACAGCCTACAAGTGCAAGAAAATTTTGTTTATGGTGACACCCCCGAACAGACATCCATTCAGCAATTGTTGCATCAGATTCAACAAACAACAGAACCATTTTGGGAAACTAAATTGTTGTCCTTATCCAATGAACTGAACATCCGGACCTTACCGTTGAAAACCCTGTTGGTGTATTTAGAATTGGCTGGCATCATCAAGCCCAAATTCACTTATTTTGAAGAATATTCATTCAAAAACATAAACAATACGGCAGATTTGATCAATCGTTTTACAGGTGAGCGGCGTCATTTCATTGCTGCCATGTTTGAACATTGTGTGGTCAAGAAAACTTGGACCTATGTAGATGTTGAAGCCATCATAACAGCTTACAACACCGATCGTGGACGCATCATGACTGCTTTGGAATGGTTTGATGAACAAGGCATGATTGAATTACAAGCCAAACAAGCAGTGGAGCGATTTGACATCATTGAACGTTCCTTTGATTTGACGGTGTTAAGCGCCCAGTTACATCAACTGTTTATCAACAAAGAACAAGCTGAAATTGAGCGCATTCACAATATGTTGGCGATGTTCGAATCAACATCATGCCTCAGTAAACAGCTGGCCAGTTATTTTGGAGAAGAATTGCCCATCGATGCTTGTGGGCATTGTTCAGTGTGCGTCACGGGTCCTGCCAGTTTCAAAATCGTTCAGCAGAGCGCGTCTTTACAAGCATTGGATTTGCCCTCATTAAGTTCGGAATTCATCGGTAAAATGGGCGCTGCTTATACGGCGAATAACTTGACCAAGTTCCTTTGTGGTATACACACGCCTGTTTTCAGTCAATTGAAAATCAGGGCGCTACCGCATTTTGGACTGTTGGAAAACCATCCGTTCAGCGAAGTGCGTGCGTGGGTAGCAAGCAATGAACAAAACCCACGCTGATTTAAAATGTGTACAGACTTAATTTCAGATTAAATTAAGCACAGCACCAACCAATCCACCGATGACCAATACATGAGCAGCAACAAAACTTAAGGTAAAGCCAAGTCCTCTGGATTTGGGGTCAGCAATATAGGCTTTGTAATAAATCATGCGACCGATGAAAAACACCAGACCCAAACCAGCAGCCGTTAATGCGTGGACATAATGTGTAAATAACAACATGCCAGGCACAAATACAATGAGCTGTTCCAATGTGTTTTGTTGGACTCTGTAATAGCGTTCGAACATTTCATCGCCAGAAACAGCAGGTGCGTTGATGTTATAAGTGCCACGCGCCTTACCAACCATAAATGAAATGAATGAATATTGAAGTAAGACCAAAACCAAAACAATAACTGCGTATTCCATAATGTACCCATTTGATAAAAAGTATATAGATTTTACCTTGGAATGGTGGTGAACGGCGCAATTATAATGGCGTACTCTTCACCACACAGTCAAACCCTGAGAGTTTTTCTATGTGTTGCTGAAGATGCGGGTGCTTGAGTTGAAACATCTGGTACAGCAATAAATGATCCCATAAACAGATTAAATGAAAACCAGCATATGAGGGTTGTTGTGGGAATAAATCAGCCTGGTTTTCAAGCCAGTTCATGCCTTGAGTCACAGTGGCCCTGAGTTTATCGAAGCGCTTGAGATGTTGGGTGTTGATACCGCTTCTTTCAGCCATGATCAGCTCCACTTCTGCTGTCATCACGCCATTCATCACCGCCCGTAGATTCAGTTGATTGACATCATTGGTTAACACTTGATAACTGTCTGTTGGATCAAATTTACGGACCAAATAGGCAGCAATGTGATCTGATTCATAAATCACCTGATGGCCATCCACTAAGGTTGGCACTTTCATCAATGGGTTGTTGGCAAAAATTTCAGGTGTGCTGTCAGCGACGTTACCTGCATCAACCAATTCAACCTCCAAAGACAAGGCATCAATCAAGATTCGATTTTTTCGAGCAAAATGTGATTTGGGGGTATAGTAAAGTTTCATGTTTTGATTATAGTTTAATCGATTGAATGGGCGCGCTTACATTCTAATGTTGTGGGCTTGATGTATTCCAGGAATTTAAGCTTTATCTGTCGCAATGTCCTAAAATGTCGTCTTATTGTCTTATCAGACAATCGGATTTTGAGATATACTTAAAATCATGCACAACCCATCATCACACAATGTGGCATTTGTCGGTTATGACCAAATTCAACTGTTGGACATCTTTGGGCCATTGGAAGCATTTAAGTGTGCTAATCGGGTGATCAAATCCACTCCTTACCATACATTTATTGTCAGTGAATACGATACTTTTGTCAGTGAGTCGGGTGTCAGGGTCTGCTCTGACCACAAATTCAGCGAAGCAATGAACATCGACACTTTGGTGGTTACTGGAGGCAGGGGGACCAGAATTCCAGCCATTGCCAACCGCTGTATTTCATGGATCAATGAACAATTTGAATCAGCAAGCAGGGTGATTTCAGTGTGTAGTGGTGTGTTTTTATTGGGCAACCACCCTTACTTGAATGGCAAGGAAGTGGTGACTCATTGGTCGTTGGCAGATTTGCTGCAAAAGACCTTCCCGCATTTGGATGTAAACCATAATCGCTTATTTATCAAACAAGGCAAATTTCATTCTTCAGCTGGCGTCCTCACTGGCATTGATTTGGCCTTAAATTTAATTGAAGCTGATCATGGGGTGGACGTGGCTACATACGTGGCTAAGCACTTGATCACTTATTTAAAACGATCTGGACACCAGTCACAATTCTCTGAACCGTTGAAATTTCAGTCAACCAACAACTCCCACATTGACCGCATCAATCGTTGGTTGATTGATCATTACAGCGATCCAATTACGGTCAGTCAACTGGCTGAAAATGTGCACATCAGTGAACGGCATTTAAATCGGGTGATCCAAGGCCATTTCAACATGAGTGCCAGTAAATACATTGAGCACATCAAACTGGAACAATCGAAAGTGTATTTGGCCAAACAAAACACCGCTGTGGATGCCACAGCTTCTATGGTTGGTTATGCCTCATCAGATGCTTTTCGACGCAGCTTCAAACGCAAATATGGCATTGCGCCACACACTTACCAATTGCGTTTTCAAGGAGAAATGTAGCTAAGTTCGACTCACCAACCTGGAAAGTCAAATCATGAATCCCCAAGAGCATTCATTAAATGTCCTTAATTGTCGTGGTGTTGTCATCAAGTGATCACATCACTTGAGTTAAGCTCGATAAAACGTGGTGGACATGTGCGATTAAACCCTCCTACAGGTTAACCTGATACTTGTCCACTCACGTTTTTTGGTCAGAAACCCAAAAGTCCGAATTTGTCGTGTTGTTGTCATAACGGCCATTGCTGGATTTCAACTATACTGAATGCATGACAGAGATTCGTGACCACAACATTGCATTTTTAGGCTTTGATCAAATCGAGCTGATGGACCTCATTGGCCCGCTTGAGGCTTATAACAATGCCAACAGGGTTCTTGAGACCAATCATTACAACACTTTCATAGTGAGTGAACATGACAACTTTGTCAGTGAATCGCATTTGAAAATCAGCAGTGATTATTTGCTTGGTGAAGAACCAGAGATCAACACCCTGGTGATTCCAGGTGGTCGCGGTGCCAGAATTCCTGAAATCATCAAGCCATACCAGCAGTGGTTTGATAACAATTATCAAACCATTGATCGCATTGTGGCGGTATGCACGGGTCTATTCATGATTGCCGAGCACCCGTTTTTAATGGATAAAGAGGTGGTGACACATTGGAGTTTCGTCGATCGATTGAAAATTCAACACCCGCACTTAAAGGTTTGTCCTGATCGATTGTTTATTCAACAAGACAATTTTTATTCAGTAGCTGGGATCCTCAGTGGCATAGATTTGGCTTTGCATTTAATAGAAGAAGACTGTGGGGTTGATGTGGCGACTTTCGTGGCCAAGGACTTGATCACTTATTTAAAACGATCTGGTCATGAATCACAATTTTCAGAACCCTTGAAATTTCAATCGACCAACAACACCCACATAGATCGGATCAACCGCTGGTTGATGGGTCATTACAGTGAGCACACCACTGTCAACGAATTGGCCAGCAAAGTACATGTCAGTGAACGACATTTGAATCGATTGATCAAAACACATTTTCACATGAGTGCCAGTAAATACATTGAGCACATCAAGTTGGAACAGGCCAAAATTTATTTGGCCAAAAAAGACACTGCTGTGGATACCGCAGCGTCCATGGTTGGCTATGCATCGGCTGATGTGTTCAGGCGCAGCTTTAAACGAAAATACGGCATGGCCCCACACACTTATCAATTACGTTTTCAATAAGCCAGCTTATTAAAGGAGAATAGACATGAAAATAATCAGTCTAATACTTGCCACTTTGTCGGCAACCAGTTGGGCCATAGCCATGGACTTCAATAACGAGGAAATGCTTCAATCCATGCAGCAGATTAACCAATTCCAGATGGTGTCAGACCAACTGGCAAGTGCTGCTACCCCAGAACTGCACCAGTACCAACACCTCAAAGACGCTGGATTTAAACACATCATAGTTTTGAGCACGGGATTACATTTGGTTGAGAAAATCCATGCCGAAGCCTTGGGCATGACTTTTGTACAAGTCAGCGTGTCGCTGACGAAGCCAACCAATGATTTATTTTATGTATTCAGTGATTTGCTGGAAGCCTATGGTGATGATCCGGTGTTTGTTTATAGTGAACAGAATTGGCGAGCGGCCACATTTGTACACCGCTATCAGGGTTTGATATCTGCCGGTTTATTGGCAGCTAAGTAAGCCAATTTGAATTAGGGGTCAAACAGGTGAAAACAAGTATGATCCACAAGTTTTAATGGTGTTTCATAAACTGTCGGTACAATACCGGGACCATAAACAGGGTCAACAATGATGAGAAGGCCAGTCCGAAAACTATTGACGAAGCCACTGGTCCCCACAGTAAGGATTTGCCCCCCAGGCCTGCGGCCAATGAAAACAGCCCAGCAATGGTTGTGGTGGTGGTCATGATGATTGGTACCACACGCCGGCGGGCAGCATAAATGGTTGCATGTAAGGGTCGCTTACCGTTTTTGATTCGCTCATTGGCGGCATCAATCAGTACTATGGCGCCGTTAACCGCGATTCCTGTCAAAGCAATGATGCCATACAAGGTGTATAAACTCAGGGGGTTGTTGGTGGCGAATAAACCAAACACCACGCCGGTAAAGGCCATCGGTACAGTCACCAATATGAGGAAGGGCTGGAAGTAACTGCGTAACTGAGTGGCCAAAATCAAATAAATCAAGCCCAAACCTAACAGGAACAAGGCACCCATGGCACCCAGGCTTTCATTGACGTCATCCAACTCACCTGAAAAATCCAAGTCGGTGTTGGGGTATTGGTTTTTGATTTGATCCCAAGCCGCCACGATGTCGGCATTGATTGTTGGGGTGTCAGTAAGTTCAGGGTTGATTTCTGCTTCGACTGTGATGGCGCGACGCAGATTATAATGCTTGATGGTACTGCGGCCTTGGCCGGTGGTTTGGGTAAACAAGTGGCCTAGAGTTGTCTGTCCACCGTTGGGCAATGCCACTGGATCATTCATGATTTCATCAATGGCTTGCAGGTTGCGTTTTTTCGCTCGTACTCGCATTTCGACTTTTTCGCCTTCATCGCGCATCAAGGCGACAATTTCACCGTCTAAATGCAAGCGCAATAAGCGCGAAGCGGTGGCTGGATCCAGTCCCAAATTGCGGATGTTTTGATGGTTCAATTCAAGCACCAGTTCTGAGCGGCCGGGAACATCATTGTCAGCCACATCGCGTGAACCTTGTTGTGTTTCAACGATATGTTTCACTGCATCGGCCGCTGCACGCAATTCAACAAAATCGTCACTGCGCACTTTGACACTGACAGGCTTGCCTGCCGGCGGTCCACCCGAAATTTCCAAGAAGGAAACAATGCCATCGCCGGGCGTATTGACCAAGGTCTCGCGCATCGCTTCAACCACGCTTGACACCGAACGCATGTCGCCGGTTTTGGGCATCAAGGAAACTTGAATCTGACCGTATTGATCACCGACCAAGATTTCAATTTCGGTGAACTTAATCCCAGCCAAAGAAGTGATGGCTCGGACTTCATCCGCTTCGACGAATTGTCGCAGGCGTTTTTCGACTTCAATGGTTTGTGCCAAAGTTTGTTCCAAGGGTGTATTGGATGGCATATCTACATTGACATAAAACAACCTGAAAGGATCAAAAGTAAAAAATTCACTGCGGACTTTGCCTGATTGCATGATGTTGATGGCGCCGAAGAAACACAGGATGCCAAACACAATAATGACATAAGGTCTGCGCAACATAAAACACAAAGCTTGGGTGTATTTTGTGCGCAATTTACGGGTCCATCCATGGCGCCAAGACTGCATTCGATTGGAGCCACGGGCCATTATTTTTTTAGTGGGTTTGGTCGCGATGCTGAGGCCTGAAAGGATGTATTTAACGGGGTTAAAGCGGCTGCGAATCTTGATCGGTTTTTGGCGTTGTGTACTTTCTTCACTGCCAATCACATGCGATGGCAAAATCCAAAAAGCTTCAATCAAGCTGATGGCCAAGCCCAGGGTTACCACAAACGGAATGACGAACATGAAGGCACCTAATATGCCAGGCAATAACATCAGAGGCAAAAAAGCGGCCATGGTGGTTAACACCCCCGCGGTCACTGGCGCGCCGACTTCACGCAGTGATTCCAAAGCGGCCGTTAGTGCATCGGCCCCGCGTTGCATGCGGTAAAAAATGGCTTCGACCACCACCACAGCATCATCAACCAACATGCCCAAGACAATCACTATGCCCAATAGTACCGAAACATTTAAGGTGTTGCCGGTCATGTTCAAAATCCACAAAGTACCCGTGATGGAAAACACAATACCCAAGGTCACAAAAAAGGCAATTTTAAAGCCCAAAAACAACCAACAAACAAACAGCACCAAAATCAGTCCCAATCCAGCATTGGTTTGCATGATGGCGAGGGCTGACCGAGTTTGGATGGTTTGGTCATCAGCCAAAATCAGTTGAATGCCCAGGTCAGACACTTGTTTATTTTTTTCATCAATATAAGCATTGATGCGATCAACCAATTGCAAAGTATTGACCATAGACACTTTGGTCACCGCCATTGATACGGCTGGTTTGCCTTGGTAGGCTGCCAGCTGAGAGGCATCTTCTCGACCACGTGCAATGGAAGCAAGACTGTCTAAAGTAACTGCTGAACCACCCACGGCAGGTAATTGAATTTGTGCCACTAAATCAGGATTGTCGGTGGTGCCTGAAACTCGAACCAACCATTCATTGCCGGCCACTTTGGCACTGCCGGCAGACACATCACGAAATGCGCCGCGCACAGTTTCTGCCAGCTGTGCTGCATTCAAACCATGGGCTGCGAGTTGATCAGGATCAAACTCAACATGCAGTTCCGGATCATGTAAACCAGACGGTGTCACTTGATCAACACCTCGCAGGCCCTCTAAATCTTCTTTGACTTTGCGTGCTTGGGAACGCAGCACTTCATCATCGGCTTGGCCGGTAACCACCACCAGTGCAGTTGGAAACCCATTGGATGTAGTCAATTCAATGATTAAAGGATCATCGGCATCATCAGGTAATTCAGCAGAGGCTTTGTTTTGAATTTCACGCCTCAGGTCATTGATTCGTTTGTCAAAGTTTCGTTCACCAATGTCTCTGAATCTTACCAAAATATTGGAAATTGATTCACGCGAAGTGGAATTGGTGAAACTGATGTCTTGGACGTTCTTAATCGAATCCTCTAGTGGAGAAGTGACCAGTTTTTCAACATCTTCGGCAGAAGCTCCAGGTAACACCGTGCTGATGTTAACCCAATAAAAATTAATCTCAGGGTCTTGCTCCCTGGGCATGATGAAGTAAGACATCAAACCCATCGCCACCACCACAGTGAACAGGATATTGACTAATGGGTGGTTGGTCAGCAATCTGGATAACATAGGGATGTCCTCACTTAAGCTTGATGGCTTGACCATCCTGTAAACGTTCTCGCCCGCCAATGATCACTTGCCAATCGGGTGTTACGCTCATCGGCACAGGCCGGCCTTCTTGTGCATTGGGTAAAGGCATGAATTTGGCTTGCTTGTCGTTGACAATAAAAACGCCTAATTGACCTGCCCGTTTAACCACCAAATCGGCAGACAGTAATTGTCCCTTCAAATACCACACCAACTGTCCTGTTTGGCCGACAAGCACTTCAGCCAATGGTTTAAAACGAGCGGTTTGTAATGACGATTGTTGTTCAATCACTGGTGATAATTGGATCAATTCAACGGGGATTTCCTGGTTGTTTTGGCTGAATACAATGCGATCTGCGGTGGCCAATTGACGGCTTAAATGGTTTGGGATATTGGCATGAATTTGTTTGTCAGAAAGTTGGACCAAATGCATGATGGGCGAACCCAATGTCAATAATTGTCCTTGTTGGGCTTGTCGGTTGGTAACCACGCCATCAAAGGGTGCGGTGATTTGCGCTTTATCCAATTGACGCGTGGCAATTTTTTCGGCCACTTTTAAGCGCAACAATTCAGCGCGCAAGACCGCCACATCGGTTTCTCGACCGAGTAAGTCATCGGCGGAAATGTATTGGCTTTGCTTTAATTCATTGGCCCTTTTCAGGCGCAACTCAGCTTGCTGTAATCTGGCTTGTGCCGCCTGACTGTTGGCTTTGGCTTGGTCCAATTGTAAGTTCAAATCAAGGACATCCATGGTCAATAACAAGTCACCTTGTTTAACCTCATCACCGACATCAACATGCAATTCACTGACCACTGCGGTTAATTCAGAGGAAAGTTGGGTGTTGTTCACTGACATGACTTCGGCATTGGCAGTGAGGCGGCGTTCAATCAAGACAGCTGTCAAGGGTTGAGTCGTTACTGGAACGCTCGGCTGCGATTCAGGTTGGGCAGATGCTGACAAGGTGATTATGAATAATAGTAGGTATCGCACGTTAAAAACTCCAGAAACTCAGGTGACATCGAATCTATTTTGATTGAATTGATACAGGACATTTTAAATGATTTGTGCTGGTTTTGGGCTTTTCCTTCTCAATTGGAAACACTTTGACCCACTGGGTTTGGGTTTTTATGCTTTTATTTGTAAACGATTACGTCCTTTTTTCTTGGCTTGATACAAGGCCTCATCAGCCACTTTGATGGTTTGTTGTGCATTGGCTTTGTGAATAGAATCAGTCAAGCCAATCGAGATGGTGACTTGAACGCCCTTGGGTTTTTGATTTTTGCGCCGATTGACCACAAACGGGGTTGCAGCCACATTTTCTATCAAAGCCTGTAAGTGGGTTTTGATTTCATCGGCGCTGTGGTTGCTGAATACCACGGTAAATTCTTCACCGCCATACCGATAGGCCTTACCGCCCCCACTGACTTGGCCAATTTTGGCTGCAATCATGCGCAACACATCATCTCCCACGTCATGTCCATAATTGTCGTTGAATTTTTTGAAGTGATCGATATCTACCATGGCCAAAGCATAAATTCCCAAGCTGCGTTGCAGTCTTTCCTCCAGTGCACGTCGGCCCGGTAAGGCCGTGAGTTCATCCACATATGCCAAATGCCAGGACTTTTGTAAGGCGCTGAATAACAATGTCATAAAACCAGCGACAGCCGTTAAGCTCAATGCCAATGTATTGTGTTTGAAATGGAATGACAACGCCAACACCATCAAGGTGACGATGGCATTGAACGCTTGTCTTTTTTGTTGGATGGTAAAAATTAAAATCAGTACCGCAAAAGCAAACAACAATAAGAGCCAAGTGCTTTGCCCCAATGGTGTCGATTCAAACCAACTGCTGGGTAAAATGTGTGGGTGCAACCAAGCAGCTAACCACGTTGGTTGTCGAACCCATAATCCGTAACTGGTCGCTGCAACCATACCAACCAAGGTATGTGACAACCAAGCGGAATAGGTCATCAAACCTTTTTCCGCCAACACGCCAATTAACACGACCACCAGCAGGATCCCGATGAAGGCGATGTTCATCGCTTGGGCATTCAATAGCAGTGAATGATCAAGCAGCACCCAAGCCAAAAAACAGGCGAGGCTGAAATAAAACAATCCACTTAAGTTGTAATAAAACGCCATCAAAATAACCGCAGTGAACAAGATGTACGGCAACAAGGGCAGGGCTTGTTGTAGTGGCAAAGGTAATTTCGAAAAAAAGAAATAGACCAAAACAGCACCCATGGCAAGCAACAGCGAAGGTAATATGGTTTTAACAGGGTTCAATTTATAATAACTTCAAATAATTTCACAAAGTGTTGTCGATGCCTCTTGAATAGATTGATGCACAATAAAAACAGCCTCCACCAGCTGTTTTTGACGAAAGCCTGTCAGACAACTTTAAACAATGATAAACACAGATTGATGAAAATGCTATGATTACTCTTCCACTCCGATCAGAGGTATGCAATGGAGCCTGAAAATCCTATTAAAAATACAGGTGTTTGTGACAAAGGTTACAGTCGCCATTTATTGCTTCATTCAGTTGAATGAAAAATCGCCTCACCCCAAATGCTGCATTATCAGCGCTAAAAAATCACGACCAAGTCTTTGTTGAACTGTTCAAACATGGCTCACTGGTTGTCGAAATGTATCAACCGGTCAATGTCGATTTACAACAGCCACACAACCGAGATGAGCTGTATGTGGTGGTTTCAGGCTCGGGTTGGTTTGTTAACGGCGCCAGTCGTCATCCCTTTGAAGCCGGTGAAGTGTTGTTTGTTCCTGCTGGCACTGAACATCGATTCGAACAATTCAGTGATGATTTCGCCACGTGGGTTATTTTTTACGGGCCAGAAGGTGGGGAAAACCCATGAATATTTTTGCTAATGAATTAATTAAATGAGGAATGAAATGAAAAAAATAAGTTTAATAATTATCGTGTTGATGTGCCAATTTACGGCGCAGGCAGAGAACGTCAAAGCTTTGGTTGGCGGCATGTTGATTGATGGATTTAAGGACCATCCCATTCAAAACTCTGTGGTCATTATTCGTGACGACAAAATTGTTGCAGTCGGCCAAAAAGGGCAGATAGAGATTCCTCAAGATGCGGAAATCATTTCCACTGAAGGCATGACGGTGCTACCCGGTTTATGGGACATGCACGTGCATTTACAAATCAATGGTCATGCCGACTACAAGCATTGGCACAGCACCTATCCACCCAGGTTTGAAAAGGAAATCATGCCGGCATCGGCCCACCAACTACTGATGGCAGGTGTGACCTCTGCCCGTGATTTGGGTGCACCGCTGGAAACCATCATCAATGTCCGTGACGCCATCAATCGTGGTGACATACCTGGCCCAACCATGTATGTTTCAGGACCTTTTATACAGAAAAAACCATACCCTGGAACTGAGCTGTATCGTTGGGGCGTAGATGGAGCCAAAGACGCACGGGCCAAAGTGAAAAAGTTGGCAGATGCTGGGGTCGATGTGATCAAGTTGATCGATCAAGATCAGATGAGTGAAGCCGAATTGATGGCGGTGGTAGATGAAGCGCATAAAAACAACATCCCAGTGGTGGCCCATGCCCATCGCCCTGAAGAAATTTTGTTGGGATTAAAAGCAGGTGTGGATAATTTTGAACACACTGGTTTATCGACCGCACCTGAATACCCACCAGCCGTGATAGCTGGCTTGCGTGAGCGGGCGGCACAAATGAACATCGGCCCTTTGTTTTGGACGCCGACAGTGGAAGGTTTGTTCAATTATGATTATGTGAAAAACAACACCGAAAAATTAGACAATGACAGTTGGCATTTAGACATGCCACAAGACATCATTGATGACATCAAGGGTTCCATCCAACACCCAGACCAGTTACCGTACTATCAAATCACCAGCAAGCGTAAACCCACTTTGAAACGTAAATTCCAACAATTGATTGATGCCGGTGTGGTGTTGATGGTTGGGACCGACAGTGGCATACCGTTGAAATTCCACAGCCAATCAACTTGGAACGAAATGGATATATGGGTGCGTGAAATGGGTGTGTCACCCATGGACACCATCCGTGGTGCCACCTATTGGCCGTCGGTGATGATGAAAGTGTCTGATCAAGTGGGCACCATCACTCCTGGTAAGTATGCCGACATCATCGCGGTCAAAGGCGATGTGTTGCGTTACATGAATCTGTTGCAACGTGTGGACATGGTATTCAAACACGGTAAGCGAGTTAAGTAGCCCGCCGACCCTATTGGCTTTCCTTTTTATGGGTGGCGGTGGGTTTTGAATCAGTAATTAACATGAAAAAACTGGCGTTATCAGGCCAGTTTTTTCGCATGTATGGGTAAGTAAAATTGGAAAAATCCCATGCGAACTCACTTCTTTGTGCTGTTTTTAATCCTAATAACCCCTGTGCATGCCACTGAACAATGGGTTCATGCTGCCAGCCCCAATCCTTTGACTTACACTGGTTTCGGTGATGCCATCGATGTACTGGACAACTGGATGGTTATTGGTGATCCTGAGAATGATGATCAGGCGATTGATGGCGGTGCGGTTCATGTGTATGAAAATTCACAAGGTCAATGGCAATTGTTTGATACCTTGTATGCAGATGAGGCCGATAATTTTGATGAATTTGGCTCGGCGGTGGCGATTGAACGATTGCATGATACTGGTGAGGTTTGGATCATGGTCAGTGCTTTGGGTGATGACGATACAGGCAGTGACAGGGGGGCGGTGTATGGCTTTCAAATGCTTGAAAATCAGCCCATCACTTATGAAGTCAAATTCACTGGAGATACATTCTCCAGAGACTATGGATCTTCTTTGGCTTTGAATTACGATTATGTCGAGGACATCAGTACCTACTTATGGGTTTTGGTTATTGGCGACAAGTCGGCTGTCCGCTATGTAGACCCAAACAACCCCAACGGTGGCACCCGTGCGACTGGTGATGCCACCATTTATAAAAGGTCAGGTGGTTTACCCTGGGAACAAGAGCCCATTCAAGGCTTGGTTACTTTAGACAACTTAGGCACCAATGATCAATTCGCTGCGTCGGTGGCGACTGATGGGATATATGTGGTGGCAGGAGCCCCGTTTGCTGACAATTCTGCATTGGGTAATGAGGGTGTGGATACGGGTGCGGTTTATGTGTATGTTCGTTCAGGAATCACTCAGACATGGAGCTGCTGCTCCACCATCAGGGCAACACAAACCACCCGTGGTGCGCGCTTTGGTTTCGATGTTGATGTGGCCAAACAATTCAACGACAACGTTTATATCTATGCTGGGGCACCCTTTGAGGAAGACCTGTCCGGTCGACGATTAGGCGCCGCCTATGTCTGGTCAAATGGTAACTTGATTCAAAAGTTTCAGCCCACTGTGATTGTTGGCGGTGCCGGTGAAAATTTTGGCACGTCGGTCTCGGCCAATGGTGATGCCTATTTTGGCACCACTGAATTTTTAGTCGGTGCGCCGTTGAGTGAGGACTATAAAGGACGCATTTATCAATACACTTTTAACCCTGATTATAATGGAAGCAATGATGTGTTTATTGAACGGCAACAAATGGTGGCAGATAATCGCAACCAAATGCCTTGGGACTTGGGGCAATTTGGCAAAAATGTAGTGACTGATGGATTGAATCACGCAGCCAGCAGTGAGTCAACTTACCTGGGTTCACACAAAAGTGTTTATACCAAGGAAGCGCCTATTTTTAAGGATGGATTTGATTGATTGAAATTTAAATCTGACGGTGTTTAATTGGTTTCAAAACCAGCGGTAAAAATCACATCCCATCGGTATGCAGTGACATGGTAAATGGCATTAAGCAGGATTTGAAAATTATTGCCTGTGGTGGCATTGGGTTGGTATTCACCGGGTTGATACACCACCACTTTTGACAACCAATCTGGGCATTGTAAGGTGTAGCCGAGCAGGTGCTGATTGCCATTGTCTGGGTAATTGCTTTCAAACAAGTTTTCAATGTCACAACTTGTGGCGCCCAAATTGAAGTCCATTTGTGGGTAACGTTCATCCGGTGTGTTGTTGAAATACGGGTAATTATTCAAAGCAATGCCATGACTGGGGTTATCGTAAGTGGTGGTGCCGGTATAGTTGATTTGATGGCTGCCTATAAAATGATCACCACCCACGAATATCACATCTTGACCATTGACGGTGTCCCAGGGTACTGCGCCAGTGGCTTCAGACCCAAGCAGGTCTTGTATGGCCTGTTTACCTGTGGTCATGTAGATACCGTGATGAAAGGAAATAACCCCGCCACCGGTCTGTAGAAATTGTTCAACAGCAGAGACAAAAGCCGCTTGGCGGCCGCTGGCATTGTTGCCATTGTTGGGGATGCGATGCGCAAAATAGATCAACACTTCTGGGCGGTTGGCATCACTGCTTGCGAGACTCAACAAAGCCGTAGCTTGTTCAATGTCATTGGTGGCTACCTCAGTGATGGTGTTGGTGTTTAAGGTGGCCGCACTGTTCAAGGCCGAAGACAAATCGCCCGGTTGCATCAAGTCAGCATCGCCTAGACCATGTGGATTGACTTCATCAGATACTATCAACACATCAATTGGATCATGCACGGGCAAAGTCTGTGCTTGGCTCATTGAGTTGAACAACAGAATAATAATAATGACTTGGGTTGATGACTTAAACACAATACAAACATTTTAAATCAAACCATCGAAAAGAACAGGAAATACGTCACATCAATGACATAAATAATCAGCTCAGCTCACTGAATCGACCACCGGCTGGCGATTTGAAAAGTAACTTTTCAAAAGCCAATGCGTTAATAAAAGGACCCTTGACCCATTGTTGTATAGAAATCTTTACTCTCTCTCCTCTTCTTTCTATACGTCAATAGGCCAAAGGCCAAACTTGGTGCCAGATCAGGCAGACACGTTTTACCTACTTCCTGATCTCGGCGCTTTTTTGGTGATAAATCAATCCTTCTGCAGCGGCCAATTTGGCCGAAATATTGGCCAATACACCTCGGCCCGTGTTGTTGATTTTTTGCGTTGATAAGACTTTTAAAAATTGGTGCACACTCAAACCACCTGAAAATTTGGCCGATCCTGCTGTTGGTAAAGTGTGGTTAGGACCTGCACAATAATCGCCAAAGGCCACCGCAGAGTTCTCGCCAATAAACAGCGAACCATAATTGGTGAACAAAGCCGTTTTCATCGACTCATCACAAACCATCAAATGTTCAGGTGCGTAATCATTAATGAATGACAACGATTGTTTTTGGTCATCTGACAACAACAGCACGATGTTGTCATTGGCCAGTAAAGCTTTACCCTTGTCATGATCAGCCAACAAGGTGTAAAGCTTGTCTAACAGTGCGGTTGATTCACTGACCACAAGGCTGATGGCATTGGCGTCATGCTCAGCTTGGGCCAGTGCATCATACATCAACCATTCGGGGTGTTTGATCTGGTTGGCATAGATTAACAATTCACTGGGACCCGCCAAAGTGTCAATTTGGGTGCGGTGTTGTACCTGAGCTTTGGCTTGATTGACGTAGGCATTGCCTGGTCCGACGATCATATTCACGGGTGCTGTTTGTGCAAAACCGTAGGACAAGGCACCAATGGCTTGGGCACCACCAATGTGTAAAAATTGCGTTGCACCGGCCAAACTGGCAGCCGCTAACAAAGCAGGGTGGTCAGATGGCGAACAAGCCACCCTGACCGGACAACCGGCCACCTTGGCTGGGACCAAAGTCATCAAGGCCGTTGAAATCAATGGAAATTGACCGCCAGGTATGTAGGCGCCGATGCGTTCAATCGGTTGATATACAAACCCAAAATCACCCATTTCATCACTGAATTGGTCATTTTTTAAATCTTTGATTTGAAATTGGCAATATTTTTGGATGCGACGATAGGCACTTTTAATCGCATCTTTAAGCCCTTGATCAATGGCATAATCATCAAATGGTAATAAATCAATGTACTAAGCTTGTTGTTGGTCTATTTCTTGGCTGATGGCCTGTACTGCTTGGTCACCATGGACTTTGATTTTGTGCAATATTTTGGCCACCGTGTCTTCAATTTTGCTCTGGTCTTTAAAAGCAGGTCGCTGGTAATCTTTGACCAGACTGTAGTTAACGTTCATTGTTGCGGCTCCGCAAATCGTTGACAATTTCTTGAATACTGACGCCTTTGGCTTTGGCCATCACCAGCGTGAAGAACAACAAATCAGCCGCTTCCCAGCGCACGTGGTTGTGGTCAGTGGCTTCAATCAACTCATCGCATTCTTCTTTCAGTTTTTCTATTTGTAAAGCTTCGCTGGCGAACAATGCTTGGGTGAAAGATTGGCCTTCTGGCGAATTGATTCTGGCTTCAAAGACTTCGTCCAAATAGTCCAAGGAATAATTTTTGGTCTGGCTGGCAAAACAAGAATATCGCTCAAAATGACAGGCGTTGTTTTGCTGTTCAACCAAAAACAACAGGGTGTCGCCATCACAGTCGACATCCACTTGAACCAGTTTTTGGGTGTTGTTGCTGGTTTCACCCTTGGTCCACAGTTGTTGGCGTGAACGTGAAAAATAGCTACCAGTGCGTGTCTTTAGGGCATGTTCCAAAGATGCTTTGGATGAATACGCCATCATCAATACTTTGTGCGTCTTGGCATCTTGCACCACGGTCGGTACCAAGGCGGTTTTATTGAAATCAACCAATGACATAAAGGCTTGGTTCAATGACATGTGGCCTGAGTAGATGGCCATACCAATTTGTGAATTGGCACCCTGGGCATTGATCCATTGCAAATCCTCATAATGGGTGATGCCACCGGCCACCGTCACTGGAATCGGCGATGCCTTGATCACATCGCTGATGCGTGGTTGGTCTATGCCTTGCATCATGCCTTCTTTTTTAACTTGGGTATAAAGAAACTCGCCACAGTTTTCTGCCCAATCCGCAATGATGTCCAAAACTTTCACATCTTGGGTTTTTTGCCACCCGTGGGTAGTCAAATAATCATCTTTGGCATCGATGGCAAAAATCAGTGCTTGGCGCGGTAATTTTTTGACCCAATCTTGACTGGCAGAAGTGCCAAGAATGATCTTGGTGGCGCCGGCTGCCAAATAGCTTTTTGCGGTTGCCAAATCACGTATGCCGCCGCCGACGCGACAGGGCCTTTGACGCAACATTTTTTCAATCAATGTCTGGTTTGAGCCCTTGCCCATGGCGGCGTCCAAATCAATGATTGCCACTTCACCATATAGGGCGAATTGTTCCAACAATTCAAAAACGTCTGTACGTTCAATGATCTTTTTGTCACCTTGTTCCAGTTGAACGGCTTTGCCATCCATAAGGTCGATACTGGGTATTAACATATTTTCTCCGGTGTTTTCATTTGGCAACCACAACAGCGTAATGGGTGTTATCGAATGGAACGTATAAGCTTATATGCTCCCATGTTCCGAGCTCCCATGCCTTGATTTGTCTGCCAGATAAAACCATTATTTTAAGGTTATGTGTTCCTTATTTTGATGTTGTTATTAATTAAAAACGCTTTGATTTGACCAACGGTGTATTCACCGCGGTGAAACAAACCAGCGGCCAAAACCGCATCAGCGCCAGCATGAATCGCATCTAAAAAGTCTTGCGGCCCTTTGGCGCCTCCGGACGCTATCACTTGTACCGGAAAATCTGCACCGAATTGTGCCAGTAAATCGGTGTCGAATCCACTCCCAGTGCCATCTTTGTGCATGGCTGTGAGTAAAATTTCACCCGTGCCACGATCAACCACTTCATCGATCCATTGTTGATACGCTATGGGGACACGTTTTGAACCGCCGTGGGTGTAAATGGCCAGTTCGCCATCAGCTTCCAGATTGACATCAACAGCCACCACAATACTTTGTGAACCATATTGTTTAGAGATTTGATTGATCAATTCTGGTTTTTCCACAGCCATGGTATTCAATGTCACTTTGTCAGCACCCGCGTGGAAAAATTTGTGCACATCATCCAATGTTTTGATGCCGCCGCCTACGGCAAATGGAATCGATAAATGTGTGGCCACTTGATAGACCATGTCTAAAGCGGATTGTTGGCCATCGACAGAGGCTTTGATGTCGAGAAAAACCAATTCATCGGCCCCTTGCTGTTCGTACATTTTGGCCAGTTCAACGGGATCGCCCATATCGATTAATTGTTTGAAATTGGTGCCTTTGACCACCCGCCCATAAGCCACATCCAAACAGGGTATGATGCGTGCGGTTAAATCTGAATTGGAATTTTTGTCATTGACATACATATTGAATCAACTCCTTACCAAAAGCGCCGGATTTTTCAGGGTGAAACTGAAAGCCATATAAATTGCCCCTTTGTACCGAGGCACAGAAAGTTTGGCCATAAGTCACCTTGGCCGTAGCGAAGGGACATTCGGTGACCGCAAACGAATTCACAAAGTAGGCAAATTGGTCTTTCAAGCTCAGTTTATATGAATCCAACTGAGCCCACCCGACCATTGGGGTTTTGGGGTGTGCAAGTTTTTGACAGCGGCCGGGGAACAAGCCCAAACCGACTGCTTCAGGGTCTTCATCACTGCCCTCGAACAACACCTGCATGCCTACACAAACACCGACCAAGCGTTTGCCATTGCGACACCATTCCAATAAAAATTCTCGCCAACCAGAAGCCTCAATCTGCGCCATCACATAAGCAAAACGACCTTGACCCGGCATTACTAAAACATCAATGTCCTTGAGCAAAGCAGGACTGGGTTTTTGCACGGTGCTTAACTCACAACCGGCTGCTTTGATCGCTGTTTGCATGCTCAGTAAGTTACCTGAGTTCAGGTCGATGACACCCACTCTGGTTGCATTGGAGCCTGCATTCACCGGAGCATTCAAGGATGTATTTAAATTGGTGCTCATAATCAAAGCACCCCTTTGGTTGACCGTTCACCTGCCACAGGTTGTAAGGCTTCTTTCAAGGCATATGCCAGTGCTTTAAAAGCACCTTCAACCAAGTGGTGGTTGTTGCGAAAATACTGGTTTTTTAGGTGCAGACAGACCTTACTGTTGATAGCCAAAGTGTAGAAAAAGTGTTCCCACATTTCGGTATTGATGCCACCTAACATCGGTTGAGAGAAAGGCAAGTCAATCACCGCGTAAGGTCGACCACATAAATCAACAGCACACAGGGTCAAGGCTTCATCCATGGGCAACAGTCGTTGTCCATAACGCTGGTTGGGTTTGGCGGCCTGCCATGCTTGGTACAAGGCTTCGCCCAGACAAATGGCCACATCCTCAATGCCATGGTGGTCATCAACTGCCAAGTCAGCGGTGACCTGTAAATCCATGTACCAGCCTGCGTGAGCAGCCAGTTGGTCTAACATGTGATCAAAGAATGGTAGCCCGGTATTTATATTTTTTTCACTGGGGTTGCCATTGATGTCTAATGACAATTCTATTTGAGTTTCTTTGGTGTTTCTGGATACCTTAATCATAGTAAAGTCTCAAGTTGGTTGATGTTTTCAAGGACCACATCGGCCCCCGCTTGGTATAAGTTTTCAGTGGCCGCGGCTGTGTTGGCGCCAATGCCGATACACACACAGCCTGCTTGGGTTCCGGCTTGCATGTCATCGACCGTGTCACCACAAAACCAAGCTCGATCAGCCTGTGTAGCGGACAACACTTTAAACAGGCCTTCTGGATCTGGTTTTTGTGCTTTGACATCATCAGCGCTGATGATGAATTTGGGTTTAATATTCAGTTGTGCAACCCCTTGTTCGGCTTCCTTTCTGGGACGACCGGTGACAATCGCTGTGATTGGCTGACTATTGAACAATTGTTGTTTCAAAGGGTCCAGTAATAAATTTTGTTCTTGCGCTACCAAACCAAGATTCAAATCATCGCCTAAATACAGTTTTTGAAATGTTTCAACCACCGATTCATAAGCCACTTCAACGCCCTGTTGTTTTACCAATTCTGCTGCCAACACCCAGTCATTGTTAAAGCCACCTTTGGCTCTGGTGACTTCAATGTCAGTTTGGTTAACGCTTTGGCCGGTTAAAATGGCTACGGTTTGGATGATGCATTGGTCATAGCTTTTGGAAGTGTCAATCAATACCCCATCCATGTCAAAAGCCAAAACTTCAGGCGCTAAGACCAGCTGCAAGGCTGAGGTCAATGAGGTGATGTTTTCAGGGATGGTTATTCTGATCGCATTGGGTAATCCAGCCAACTCAGTTTTGATTTGGATGCGCCGTTTACGCATCACCGCAGCGAACAATTGTTTTTGCATTGGATTGGTTTCAAACAACAAAAAATTACCTTTGCTGGCAAATGATTTTAGGCCATTATTTGATAGCAATTGCTTCACTGTTTCACGGTTGTTGGCAATGGTTTGACAATAAGCTTTGATTTCATCTTTGGCTTGCCAAGCTGCTACTGCCAGTTGTAAATTGGCTCGAGATACATTGAAGGGCATGGCAATTTTGCGAAATTGTTCGGTCATTTGCGGCGTGCCAAATAGATAACCGATGCGCGCACCAGCCAAGCCGAAGGCTTTGGAAAAGGTGCGTAAGGTGACTAAATTATCATAAGCGGTGTAATCAATGGGTGAATCTTCATTGGCGAATTCCACATAGGCTTCATCCAAGAAAACCCAGGCCCCTTTTTGTTGTGCGGTTTCTATCAAATCAAGCAAAACATCAACAGCCAAATATTCACCAGTGGGATTGTTGGGGCGAGTCAGAACCACCCATTGCCTGGCTGACATGTTGTCTTTTAAGGTTTTGGTATCAATCGATAAATCATCGCAAGCTGGGGTGAAGACGGTATCATTTTGCCACACCCTTTGGTTGTGGGTGTATTGACTGAAGCAGGGTTCTGGTATCAACAAAGCATAACTGTTCAGCTTACTGTGCTTATACAACAATTCAATGCTTTCATCTCCGCCATTACTTAACATCACACTGCCAGGCGTTAAGCCCATGTCGCTGGCCATTTGATTTTCCAATTCGGTGCGATCCGGGTAACGCCACAAGTCTGTGACATTCAACTGAAAGGATTTCAGCCATGCCGGCTGTGAATCTGCCCTTTCATTGAAATCGAGTTTAAGGCTGGTGTTTTTCATTGTGTTAAATCACTTTCCTGATGGGTAATTCAAGGATGTCGGTGGCACCGGCTTGCTTCAATTTAGGGATTAAATCCTTGGCCGCCACTTTGGGAATTGCGGCCCTCACAGAATACGCATCTGAATTAAATAATTGACTGACGGTGGGTGAGCGCATGGCTGGTAACAAGGCCACAATTTTTTCGATGTGTTCACTCAAACAATTCATTTCCAACAACACGCGATTTCTGGCATTCATCACCCCATTGATTAACAACAACATGTCATCAATGACGGCTTTCTTCGCCGGATCTTGCAAAGCGGCTTTGTTGGCAAAAAATTGTGTGGCACTTTCATACACCACATCGCAAATTTTTAAACGATTGGCTTTGATGGTGCTGCCGGTACTGGTGTTGTCGATCACCATGTCAGCATCTTCGGGAGGAAAAACTTCGGTGGCTCCATAAGAGCGGATCAAAGTGGCGTCAAATCCATTGTTTTGCAAAAACTGTTCCGCCAAATTCATGTATTCAGTGGCCACAATGATTTTTCGTTGTTTCAATGATTCATAATCCCAGTCCTCAGGAATACAGGCCACAATTTGTACTGGGTTAAAGCCCAAGGGTTTAATCACTTCTACCTCAGCGCCTTGTTCGGCAATCCAATCTAACCCAGAAAACCCTATGTCGTGCTGTCCCAGCTCCACCAATGATGGGATGTTTTGTCCTTTAAGTAATTTGATTTCAAACCGTTCATCTGAACATGTGGGGCGGTAATTTCTTTCATCTCCCATGATGTCAATACCAATGTCTGACAGCAATTTAACGATTTCTATTTGTAATTTCCCTTTGGGAATGGCCATTTTGATTTTCATGTTATTTTCTCTGTTATATTTGTTCGGTTCAGGCCGGTTATTTGGCCAAAAAAAACCCCGTATTATTGACGGGGCTCAGTGAATTAAATGCGAATATCAGCGGCGCCGTCAGTGATTAGATAAGTGATGGTGGTGTGCTGTAGTGATTCGATTGTTCATTGATTTATATTATGTCAGTTATTTAAGTCCAAAAAAAAGCCCCGTTTGGTAAAACGGGGCTTTAAAGAATGCTTTTTCTTATGGCACTATGCCACCCCGTTGTCAGTTAACGAATGGTGATGGACATGTGCAAATCTTGTGATCATGGTTCGCATGTTAGAGAGTATCGAATTTTTTGTCAATGGATTTTAAAAAGTTTTTAGCAAAACTTTAAAATTCAATACAATTGTTTTTAATCACCCTGAAAGGTATATTCAATGAACCACTTAACATTGCAGGTGCATTATGACTGATAAGTCTATCGGGTTTTTTATTTTGTTGTCAGCGGTGACTGCTGTTGTGGCTGAACCGATTCATGAAGCGGGTGTTTTGTCATTACAAAAATTGATGAACTCTGGTGAGTTGACCGCAGCGCAGTTAACCCAACATCATTTGGAGCGGATTCAACGACTTGAACCCAAACTGAATGCCATCATCAGCCTTAATCCAGATGCGCTTAAAGACGCCAGACATTCCGATGTACTCAGAAAGCGCGGTGAAATCAAAGGACCCTTACATGGCATTCCAGTTTTATTGAAAGACAACATAGAAACAACAGGTGCTGTGGCCACCACCGCAGGGGCATTGGCCTTAAAGCACAACATAACCAACCGCGATGCCAGCTTGGTGAAGAACCTCAAAGCAGCCGGAGCGATTATATTGGGTAAAACCAACTTAAGTGAATGGGCTAATTTCCGTTCGGAACGATCATCCAGTGGATGGAGTGCAATCGGCGGACAAACCAACAACCCCTACGACTTTGCCAGAAACCCTTGTGGTTCAAGTGCCGGATCAGCCGTTGCTGCCGCTGCGGGGTTGGCGACCTTAACTGTAGGTACCGAAACCAATGGCTCTATTGTTTGTCCAGCCAGTGCCAACGGTGTGGTGGGTTTGAAACCGACCTTGGGTTTGGTCAGCAGAACTGGTGTGGTGCCCTTGGCGCACAGTCAGGATACTGCTGGACCCATCACCCGTTCGGTCAGTGATGCTGCCATGCTGCTGACAGCCATGCAGGGCCATGATGTCAATGATGCGATCACACTGGACGCTAGAGCACATCAACAACGGGATTATTCAAAGGCATTGCAAATCGATGGCATCAATGGCAAACGCATCGGCATTTTGCGCAGTTCCAAAGGCTTTCACAGTGAAGTGAATCAACATTTCGAATTGGCCATTAAAGAGTTCGAGGCGGCCGGTGCCACCATGGTTGATGACCTCAGCTGGCAGCCACCCAAGGGGTTTTGGGACGCCAGCTATGAGGTGTTGTTATTTGAATTTAAACATGATCTGAATCAATATTTAGCCAACTTACCCAATGCATTATCAAACTTGACTTTGATCAACATCATTGCCGACAATGTCAACAATAAAGCCGTTTCAATGCCATGGTTTGAGCAAGAAATATTGGTCAAAGCACAAGCCAAAAGTGACTTAAGCAGTGATGAATACAAAGCGGCATTGGACTTGGTTCAACAAGCGACCCGAGCCAACGGGTTGGATGCTTTGATCAATGAACATCAACTTGATGCCATCATTGCTCCCACAGGGGACCCGGCATGGACCACTGATTTAATCAACGGTGATCATTTCGGTGGCAGTTCTTCATCATTGGCGGCGATTTCTGGGTATCCGAACATCACTGTGCCGATGGGAAATGTTCACGGCTTACCAGTGGGTCTATCGATATTTTCAAAGGCCTATCAAGAGCCCACCCTGATCGCCATTGCATATGCCTATGAACAAAGAACCCAACACAGAAAGCCGCCTTTGGATTGACCTTTGCTGCCATCCAATGAAATAAATGTATAATATTTAGCATGAGAATTTATTTCTTGGTGTTGATTTTGCTGTGCCTTTATGGCTGCCAACATACTGTGGATTCAATAGATGAATCGACTGTCTTAAACAAATTGTATGAACGTCATGAGCAGTGGCAGGGTGTGCCTTATCAACTCGGTGGCATGAGCCAACAAGGCATTGATTGTTCAGGGTTTGTGGCTTTGACGTTTGCCGAAATGTTTGATCTTAATTTACCCAGAACGACCCATCTACAGTCACAAATAAAAGGACAAATCCCTTTGGACATGATTCAAGCGGGTGATTTGTTGTTTTTTAAAATCCCGCAACAAAAAAAATATTATCACGTGGGCATTTACCTGGAAGCCGGACTTTTCCTGCATGCCTCAACGTTAAAAGGGGTGATGATCTCCGATTTAAAAACCGATTACTGGCAACATAGTTTTTGGCAAGCCACCAGGGTACTTGATTAAATTATTTAGGCGATGTTGGTTTAAATGAGCATGGAATGCTGTTTGCTTCCTTACCTAGACTTGGTTTTTTTAATATTTTAAACGTTTACGCTTTATAAACCACATTTTTCAAGTTATCCTTATGAGTCAAGGAAGGTCAGAGGAGAGGAGCTGTTCACATAACCACGATTATGCTGGCGAAGCTGTTCAAAAATTTGGAACCATTAAATATTATCGGGGTTATCCTAAATGAGTAAAAAACTATTAATTATCTTACTGTTGATTTTATCAACAAGCAGTTTTGGTCAATTTGAAGTGTTGTCACAAAGCGAACATTCGGTTTCTTGGTTGGATGAATTGCAATTCAAACCTAAGAAAACAATCAAATCACAAAGTCTGGCATCCAATGAGGCCAGTATTGTTGGTGAATACATCAAGCAAGCTTACAGTTCACCATCACCTTATCTGGGGAATAACACCAGCAGCACACAGTTGGTTTGGACTGATGTGATTCATTATGCCAGTGGTACTTATATTTCACCCTATTTCAGTATGATGGATTTGGGCCCTGATGATTATGTGGTTTTGCGCTCTCCGGACAATTCAAGAAAATGGGTGTATCGTGATCAAGGCATTAATGGTCAAGGCACTAAAAGTGGATTTTGGGGCATTCCCATTCATGGCAACACGGCCATAGTTGAACTCTATGTCAATTCAGCCACTGGTGGTAAAGGTTATCAAATCAGCGAATTTGCCAGGGGTTATACCCGCGCTGAAATGGGCTTTGATGGGGAATCAATATGTACCACGGATGACACACAAGAAGCCAAGTGTTATATGAATTCAGAACCTGAAGTTTATGAAAAAGCACGGGCAGTGGTCAGAATCTTATCCAATGGTAACGCCCATTGTACCGGCTGGTTGGTTGGAGATGAAGGCCATATTTTGACCAACGAGCATTGCGTCACTGACCAGTCTTCGGCCAACAACCTGACTTTAGAATTGATGGCTGAAGGGGCTGATTGTGCGACAAACTGTAGTTCGGCATTGGGTTGTCCAGGTATTGTTGAAGCCACCGGGCCAACATTCATCACGGACAGTGGTCCTTTGGATTATGCCTTGTTGATGCCTACCAATACGGTGAATGATTTACCAACAACTTATGGCTTCATGCAATTGCGTGCAACAGGTGCGGTTTTGAATGAACAAATTTATATCCCACAACATCCTGCCGGTTGGGGCAAAAGGGTGGCTTTCAGTTCAAGTTATCCAGATGATGTGAACAACAACAACGGCTTAGGTACGGCCAACAGCATCAGTGAAGCAGGCTGTAGTGGGCCTGAACCTGATGTGGGTTATTGGCTAGACACCCAAGGTGGTTCATCGGGTTCGCCAGTCTTGGGTTACAGTGATCACAAAATCGTTGCTTTACACCATTGTCGTGGCAGTGCTTCATGTACCACAGGTAATTCAGGGTCAGATGACCCCAATCGTGGCGTTCCAATTCAGGCCATTATCGCTGATTTAGGAGCAAACTTACCCAATGGTGCAGTTTGTGATTCGCCCGATGCGCCGACCAACGTCAACGCTGTTGCCAATGGCGATAACCAAATTGATGTCAGCTGGTCCTCACCTGGTGCAGGTTCATTTTTATACGATGTCTACCGTGCGGTTGGCAACTGCTCTTCCACAACTTATGAAAAAATAGCCACTGGTGTCAGCGGTACCACTTATGTAGATACCGATGTATCAGGGACTTCAGAATATGCTTACAAAGTGAAAACATATGACACGGTCGAAGCATGTACTTCGGTTTTTTCATCATGTGATACAGCTACAGCGACGGGTATATGTACCTTGGCTCCGACTTTTTCAGGGGTAGAGCAAGTGGTTAATCAAAAGCAAAACACTTGTGCGGTTCAAGTTGATTGGTCGCAATCGGTAAATAATTGTGGGGATGATGTGGTTTATAACGTATACCGCTCACCCTTAGAAGAATTTACCCCCTCAGCAAATAACTTGGTTTCTTCTTGTGAAACCGGCACTACCTTTACAGACACTGGCATGGTATATGGTCAGGATTTTTACTACAGTGTTCAAGCAGAGGACAACAGCAACAATGGATCTGGTATGTGTTCAGCGGGTAATGAAACCAGTAACTTGATTAATATGGGGGTTGTTGCCACAGGTCCAGACAATGTTGCTTTCAGTGATGACATTGACTCAGGCACTGGAAATTGGTCTACCCAAGCTGGCACCGCTGACAGCGGGACTTCTGCTTGGGAAATCAATACAACCACAGTTAATTCAGCACCCAATTCTTGGTTTGTTTCAGATGAACCAACCACCAAAGATCAGTTATTGATCTTAGATGAAATCATCAATGTTAGTTCAGCTGGATTGGAACTCAGGTTCAATCATAATTTCAATACCGAAGCCACATGGGACGGCGGGGTATTGGAATACACCACGGATGGTGGTGTCACGTGGTTTGATATTTTGGCAGGCGATGGCGGCAGTGTTGCAGCCAACCCTGATCGAATTATCCAAAACGGCTACCCCAGTGCACTGCGAGGTGGTCCAGCCACTGGCCGCGATGCGTGGAGTGGCACCAGCAGCGGTTGGCAACAGGTTGTTGTTTCACTCAGTGATTTTGTTGGTGAAACGGTGCAATTCAGGTGGCGGATGTCTTGTGATGGTTCTGTTTCTGGTGAAGGTTGGTATATTGATGATGTTTCAGTGGTAGAACCTACCCAATGTGACTTCAATGACCTGATTTATGCCGATGGATTCGGCCCCACTCCTGATTAATGAATATTAATGCGCGTACATTGTTGAATGGATGTACGCGTGCTTGTTCCATTGTGATGAATCACGCCATAGCTATGGCGTGATTTTTTTTGTTCAATCGAATGGTTTCAAATCAATCACGAGAAACCCAGCACCCACAACATTAACTTGAACAGCGCACGCTTCAATTTGTAACAGATGGCCAGCAGGCAGGCATAAACTGTGCTGATTGATTTGCACTTTTAGCGATTGATAGGCCGCATACACAAAGACCAAGTCACCGCAATGAATATCAAGATTTTGTCGTTGTGAGTAAGTTTTGATTTGAGCAGAACATGTTTGTTGATTGGTCATCACATTGAAACCTTCAATTGGTCGCTTATGCAACTCTCCCAAGGTTTGATAGGAGCCATCGAAAGCAGCGATTGACAGCGGTGAACGCAAATCATCGAAGTGTCGTTGATTGTGAGTCAGTTTGATGCCGTTGCCTCGCAATAAAATCAATTGTCGGTCATAGCCGCTGAAATCTGAAAACACACCATCTTTATTTACGCTGGCAATGCTCAATCGCCAGTCAAAATTTTGTAAAGTTCCACCCGGGCTGATGGCCAATTCTGTGGTGTTGCCTGAGCCATTTTTCCAAGGGATGGTTTTGTATTGATCAGGAGTGATGATTTTAAACATGATGACATTTAACCGGCTGTGCAGGCTGTTGTCAATTATTGTCAGTTCCATTCAAAATGTAGATTTTTAGAAGCATTTAAAAATAATTATCGCGTTGGGTATTAACCCTGCTGTCAAGCTGATTTATTTTTCATTGATATTGAGAGTGAATTTATAGAAAATTATCACCCAATACATTTCTGGTATGGTTTTTGATGGCCATGTTGGGGTAACCGTTTAAATTTCGAAATAGGGGAAACGATGAAAATCAAAAAATCGGTCGTTACAATCGTGATGGCATTATCAATGTTCACTACACAATCTCAAGCACAAAACAATTTCTTTCAACAAATGCTGCAAGAAATCATTGATATCATCAATGCATCTGAATATCAGGTA
This sequence comes from Marinicella litoralis, assembly GCF_002591915.1. Lineage (GTDB taxonomy): Bacteria > Pseudomonadota > Gammaproteobacteria > Xanthomonadales > Marinicellaceae > Marinicella > Marinicella litoralis. The sequence goes on from NZ_NIHB01000001.1 coordinate 945,313, forward strand.
CCAACGATGAACACCTTTGCTCAACTTCCAGAGCCCTTAACTGATGCTGACTTTCATCTGTACAGCGATGAAAAAGTGCAACTGGGTAACATATTGTTTTATGACAAAATACTCAGTGGCAACATGAATGATTCTTGTGCCACCTGCCACCATGGCATGGCTGCAACAGGTGATGGTTTGTCATTATCGATAGGTGAAGGGGGATCAGGCTTAGGGGTTTCGCGTGATACCGGTTATGAAAACGACGCAGTGCACGAGCGAGTGCCACGAAATGCCCCACATGTTTTCAATGCTGGAGCCAAGGAAATGACGGTGATGTTTCACGACGGTCGGGTCTTTGCAGATGCCAGCCAACCCAGTGGTTTTTCCAGTCCCGCAGGCGCTGACTTGCCTATGGGCTTAGACAACACTTTAGCTGCTCAAGCGATGTTTCCAGTGACTTCAGGCACAGAAATGGCAGGTCAGGCCGGAGAAAATGAAGTGGCAGATCAAGCGGCAGTGGGTCGCTTGGCCGGTGTCGGTGGCGTCTGGGACTTGTTGTCTAAAAGGATACAAAACATCCCCGAATATGTGACTTTGTTCCAAGCCGCTTTTGAAGATGTCAATCAAGCATCGGACATCACTTATGTACACATTGCCAATGCCTTGGCTGCCTTTGAGGCAGTGGTTTGGCGTGCAGACAATTCTCCGTTTGATCAATACTTACGTGGCGACAAAGGTGCCATGAGTCCCAATCAAATAGCTGGGATGAATTTGTTTTATGGTGATGCAGGTTGTGCAGATTGCCACTCTGGCAAGTTGTTGGGTCCGGCCGACAGTTTTAAATCCATCGGCATGATTCAGTTTGGACCGGGTAAAGGAGACAACCTGGATGGATACAATGATGGTCAAGATGATTTTGGTCGTGAACGTGTCACCGGTGATGTAGCCGACCGATTTAAATTCAGGGTGCTTTCAGCTCGAAATGTTTTGTTAACCGGCCCCTGGGGCCATACCGGTGCATATGATAATTTGGAAGACTTGATTAAACATCATTTAGACCCGGTTGAAGCCACTTTAAATTATGATCGTTCACAAGCAAAATTGCCCATTCGTGATGATTTAGATGCCATTGATTTTACGGTTTTGGATGATGACAACAGAACCGCACAAATCTTGGCCAGCAGTGAGCTTACACCGCGCAACTTAAACGCCACTCAAATTGCCCGCTTGATTGATTTTCTTGATGCGGCGACAGACCGTCGCAGCGTTAACCTAAGAAATGAGGTGCCTCGTCGGGTTCCCAGTGGACTGCCCGTTTTTGATTGATCAATGGCCTTCATCAAGAGGTGAGTTTTTCACCTCTTGATGATTGGTTTATCTGTGCCAAAAGTCAGTTTATTTAATAATTTGCAATAAGGGCTGAACCTTCATCAACGGCCTCAATCTAATCCAACAGTTTAATTGAGTCATTTATCATGCAAGGTTTTCACTGGGATTATGAAGTGTTTTTGTTTTTGGCGGCGGTTTTGACATTGTTGGCTTGGTTGTACAGCAGACAGAAAAAAGCACGAGTCAGTCAATATAAATATATCCGATTCACTGCGGCTGCGGGTAGTTTTTTCCCCTTGTTGTTTTTGATTTTATCCGTCAGGTCATTTGCGTTTGAACCATTTCGCATTCCGTCATCTTCGATGATGCCAACCCTATTGACCGGTGATTTCATCTATGTGGATAAATCTGCATATGGTTTAAAAATGCCGGTATTTCACAACACTTTGATTGAAACCGGTCAGCCGAAAAAAGGCGATGTGTTTGTGTTCAGATCAGTCGAGGACCCATCAATTGATGTGATCAAGCGGGTGGTGGGCGTGCCCGGTGATCACATTCGATACGATCAAAGAACCAAACAACTTTTCGTTAATGAACAAAGGGTTAATGAACAGTTCATTGGCTCCTATAAAGGTTTTCATGATGACATCAACCCCCAAGGATTGAACCAGAAACAAGCCACCACGGGTGAACAACAACACACTGTTTTGTATTCAAATGGCGTGCATCGCAGTTACCAATACACTGACTTGGTGGTACCGGAAGGTCATTATTTTGGCATGGGTGACAATCGAGATTTCAGTAAAGACAGTCGGGTGTTTGGTTTGATTCCAGCAGAAAATATTGTGGGTCAGGCTAAATTTATCTGGATGCATTGGCGACCGAACGCTTTTATCGACGGGCTTAAACGCATAGGTAATCTACTGTAGGAGGCATTTTGATGGTGAAAGCTTGGGTATGTGTGACCTCTTATTTCAACGACCGAGCCACGCCGGTAACCACACCCCAAATAATCAGTTCAGTTTCACCGGTAATGGGTATGTCTTCATAGTTGCTGTTTTCAGCTTGTAGGCGCAAACCTCCTTGGGTACATAACCGTTTAACAGTGAACTCGTTGTTGACCAAAGCGACCACAATGTCTTTGTTGGTGGCGGTGTATGATCGGTCAATCACCAGCATGTCATTTTGAAAAATACCGGCACCGATCATTGAATCACCTTCCACCCGAGCAAAAAACGTACTGGCTGGGTTTTTAATCAGCAGTTGGTCTAAACTCAAAGCACCTTCCAAATGCTCCTCAACCACACCAGGGAAACCCGCTGAAATATTACCCGTGTAAAATGGGATGTCGGTGTAGCTTCCTTTTGGCTTTAATAGGGTTACTTTACTCATGTGGCTTGGCTGTTCAGTGATTGTTTGTAAGTTCTTATTAAACAACAGCCCACCATGGATTTAAACTGTTTTGTGTTAATTAGTGCTGAGACTGGCGATTAAAGTGCTTTTGCATAATTTGTCCTTGTGGTAGGTTGGGTATAGACTCATTTATCATTGAAAGCGTACTGAGTATGATACAAATAAAAAGTTCACAACAACTCAAACGCCTGCGCCGATTGGCATTGGCTTCACAAGGATTGTTGCAGGCCGAAGCTTTTGGGCGGGGTTTGTCAGCCGCTCGCCGAGCCATCGAACACATGGGTTATGTTCAGCTGGACACCATCTCAGTGGTGGAACGGGCCCATCATCATGTGCTGCATACCAGGGTGCCTGGGTTTAAGCCAGGCATGCTTGAACAAATGATGCAGGACAGAGATGTCTTTGAATATTGGTCTCACGCAGCGGCCGTTTTACCGGTTGAAGATTTTCGTTTTTCTTTGCCGTATAAACAGGCGATAAAAAGGGGACAAATCCATTGGTATAAAAATCCCGATCAAAAGCTGATGACAGCGTTGTTGGCACGCATCCGCAGTGATGGCCCGTTGCGATCCAGAGACCTAGAAGTTACCAGTAAGAATAAACCCAAAGGTGCTGGCTGGTGGGATTGGAAACCAGCGAAAAAAGCGCTTGAACAACTGTACATGCAAGGTGACCTGATGGTCAGTAAGCGCGAAGGTTTTCAAAAATCCTATGACCTCACCGAACGGGTGCTGCCAGCACAAATCGATACCCGCATGCCAAGCACAGAGGAATTCGCTGCTCATTTGTTGGATCAGCAGTTGCGCTGTCATGGCTTGGTTTCACTCAAAGGTTTGACTTACTTGCGTCGCAATGCGGCACTCAGGTTGGCGATGAAAAATCAGCTCAATGAGCGCTTGGCACAGGGTTATCTACAGGCCATCCAGTTACCCAATAATGAGGTGTACTGGCTCGAATCCGACCGACTTGAAGCGCCCATGCCACGTGTCAGTAAACGCTTGCATATCTTGTCACCGTTTGACAACAGTGTGATTCAGCGCGAACGACTCAAAGCCTTGTTCCAATTCGACTACCAAATAGAATGCTATGTGCCCGCGGCCAAACGCCAATATGGTTACTTCAGTTTGCCGCTGCTTTATGGTGATGAATTCATTGGTCGCATGGACTGTAAAGCACACCGAAAAGCGCGCCATTTGGTTATCAATTCACTGCATTTCGAAACGCATGACCATGATCCAGAATCAGTCATCCAAGCCTTGGTCACCGCATTGGTTCGGTTCCGTGATTTTCAGCAATGTGACAGCATGGCCTTAGACAAGGTCAAACCGAAAAACCTGCATTCAGTTTTACACAAGGCATTACAGCAAGCTTGAATCACTGGGTGGATTGATTTGGCGAGATTTTTCGATGGCTTATCAGCCACAAGCCCAAATAAACCAAGCCGCCATTGATCAATAAAATTTCATAACCAAATTGATAGCCGCCGAGCCAGGCTGAACCATAATTGGCCAATAAATATGACAACACAGGTGCAAGGATGGCAATCAACGGAATCCATCGGCCTCTGGGTGTTTTTTGACTGAGCACCCCAAAGGCAAATAGACCCAACAAGGGACCATAGGTGTAACTGGCGGCTTTGAGTAAGGCATCAATGGCATTGGTTTGCATGTGGTAATAAAACAGCACCACCGTGATGAAAACCAATAAGGAGAAACCCAGGTGAATGATTTGTCTGAGGCGCGGTTTGTCCTCATCCTGTTTATCTAAAATATCCAAATAAAATGAAGTGGTCAATGAGGTCAAAGCCGAATCGGCACTGGAATAAGCACTGGCCAATAAACCCAAAACAAACACAATGGCCAATTCCACTGGAAAATGAGTCAATGCCAAGCTAGGAAATAACAAATCTGATTTTTCAGGGAGGGCCAGATTAAAGGCATCGGCGTAGAGGTACAAGCCTGAGCCGAGTAACAGGAACAAGAAATTCACTGCCACCAAAATCAATACAAAGGAATACATGTTTTTTTGTGATGATTTGAGGTTTTTACAGGACAGGTTCTTTTGCATCATGTCTTGATCCAAACCGGTCATCACAATCACGATCAGGATGCCGCTGAGGAATTGTTTGTAAAAGTTTTTGCTGTCAGTCCAACCATCGGCAAAGAACAATATTTGGCTGTACTGGCTGTCAGCCATCAGCTTGATACCGTCCCAAGTGGTGACCCCTAAATGGGCTGCCACGAAGATCAAAGCACCGGCGGCTGCAATGATCATAAAACTGGTTTGTAGCAGGTCACTCCAAACAATGGTTTTGATTCCGCCCTTAACCGTATAGGCCCAAATCATCGCTATCGAAATCAAGGCCGTGAGCCAGAATGACAAGCCAAATTGAGCAAGGATAAAGGTGTGCAGCACCAAAGCCACCAAGTACAGCCGAAAGGCACAACCAACCACCCGTGAGAGGATGAAAAAAGCCGATCCGGTTTTGTGTGCATGCCAACCAAAGCGTTCTTTAAGGTAGGTATATATGGTGGTGTAGCCACCGCGGTAATACAAGGGCAGTAGCACCTGAGCAACAATGGCATAGCCTATGATGTAGCCCAACACCATTTGGAAATAGGAAAACTGTGATCCGGCCACCCAACCAGGAATGGAGATAAAAGTCACGCCGGATAAACTGGCACCAATCATGCCGAAGGCCACCACTGGCCAAGGTGATTGGCGGTTACCAATAAAAAATGCTGAATTAGACGCCCTGCCAGCCGTTAGCCGAGCAATTAACATCAAAAAAGCAAAATACAATCCAGCCACCAGGGCCAAGGTCATCGGTTCAATACGCATACTGGCATTGTACTATGAATGTATTTCAACCGAAAATAGTCATGTCTTGTTGGGTTTTGGCCCCAGCAAGCCTAAATTCATTGCGGACCTTTAGGCTTGGCTTGATTGGTTTGTAGCAAACTCAATACGAATTACCCACGCCCACATCTGAAACTTCAGTCAACGTGCCGGTATAGGTGTTGTCAGTGGCATCATTGTAGTGCGCATCGGTGTTGAAAAAGATACCAAGGTCATTGTCATACAGTTTGTTGTAATTGAGGTAATTGAGCGTGACATCGTCATTTGAACTGAGTCCAACGCCAACCACTATGCCGGTATCAAAGTCGATGGAATGATTTCCAATGAACTGGTTTTTATAACTGGTTTTGGAGCCAGTATCCAGGCACCGGCCACCCGCATCAGCCAAAATTGAAAGGCCAACCCTGCCGATTCGAAGGGAATTGCTTTTGATGGTGTTGTAGGAAGCGTTGTTCAAGCGCATGGCAGTGGTGCCGCTGTCTAAAATTTGATTACTGCTTATTTGATTGCGGTTGCTTTGTATCAAATGAATGCCATAACTTTGACTTTTCAAAATTAAATTGTCCTGAAAAACATGGCGATCACTGTCATCTCCACACACCACTATGCCGACGAAGTTTTGATAGAACTCGTTGTTGATCACACTGTTGTTGTTGGCAACCAAACCCGGCACATGATTGGCAATCCGAACGCCTTCGGCAGACATTTTAATGAAGTCGTTATTTTTGATCAAAGCATGGCTGCCCGATGAAATGATCACACCATTGCCTGAATCATAAAAAGTGATGTCATCGACTTCGAGCACATCACTGCTTGAGGCATTGATGCCGACCCAGAATCCGGTGATGGCACCACCACCTCTGATGGTTACTTTGTCTTGGCTGTAGACAGAAATACCCACCAAGTCATTGGTGCCTGATAAGGTATGACCATTCATGTCTAAGGTTACATTATTGGCTTGTATTTCAAGCGCATAATAACCACTGGTACAATGTAAATCTGCGGTCATCACTGTGTTGGTGGTGATGATGTCTCCACAACTGAGGGCATGGCTCTGTTGGCTTAAGCACAACCCCATCAGGCTGGCTGTAATCAATAAAATTTGATTGAAATTCATAAACGACTCCTTAAATTATCTGTTGGTATTAACAGGATTCGTTAAAGCCAAGTAATTCATGACATGATTCAAGCAAATAATTCCCTCAGGAATGAATTTAAATAGGTGTCAGTCAAGACAAGGTTTGGTTTTTAACCAAAGGTCGTTGCTTCAACCAGGCAGCGACATCACTCAGTCCAGTCCTTTGAGCATGTCTTCATAGTGTAATTTTACTTGCGCAAAATCGATTTGATTCAAAAATGAAGTATATGCCAAGTAACTCAGCAGAAATCGCAGGTCTTTGGCCCAGGGTGGTAAATACTTCGGTGTTTGACACAAGCCAATGGCTGACAGGTGGTGTAACACAGGAATGTCCTCAATGTCGAGCTTGCCACAAAACAACAAGCGCAAACAATCGGTTCGACCGTTGACGACAATGGCACGCAAAAAGTTGTGGACTCGCATCAATCCCTCAAGATACACAATGTCTTTGGTGAACGGTGCGCCGCCAGTCAGAACCCCACCCCTGAACACCCTGCGGGCATTTTCATAGGCTTGTTCTTGGTTGCCAATGCGGGTCAAAAAGTATTGATAGACCTCGAGAAAATCAGCGCCTTCTACAGCCATCTGAATCGCCAAGACCCGATCTGCCAAGCGTTGTAAGCGGTCAATGTCCATGGAGCCGGTGATGAATTCAGCAAACACCGCTAAACCTTCTTGGGTTTTGGTGGTCCCTGGGTGACCCGCTTGCAGTATGGGTAAGTCAGTTTGTGCCATGCCATTGAGTGAAGTGGCTACATGGATGTAGGCCTCGTGGTTGATTAATTGCCGGGTGTCTTTGTCGGTAAAACAGGCATTGCGACGAATCCGAATTTGTTTGGCACTGGCCAGTGCGTTGGCAGACAATTCATCCACCACCAGGATTTCTGGTGCGTCATCACCAAATATATCCAGCACTGCTTTTTTCATGTCAGCAGCGACCGTTTCGGCCAGAAAACAAGCCGGCTCAGGTGCGCCCAGGTCGATTTTACAGAATGTACCAATCAGTGAATCGATTTGCTTGGCCAAATCCAATGAGGTGCTTTTTTGATCGACCAAGGTATCCAAAGGCGAGCCATACAAGCGACTGGAATAAGTATAAAAAGCATCGGTTCCGCACGCCATCAAAAGGTGTGCTGTGTTCTCAATGTTGTCAGCGGTGCGTTGAAACCAGTCATTGACCACACATGTACCTTGCATGTGGCGGCGTGCTTCAGTCAGCGCCGCAAAAACGTCAGTGGGGTTAAACGTTGGGTATTCAACGTGAGGCAATGCTTGGGCTTTTTGCCTGAAAAATTCTTCTTTGACCGACTCAGGCCAACTGATGTGCGCCAGTATCCGAATCGGCTTGGTGGCTTGATACAGCAAGCTGTTGATTTTAATGATGTTGTTTTTATCAAGCACTGATTGTCTCCTTAAAGCTTTTTATGTTGTTCATATTTGGCTGCTTATGGTGTGATTGAATCAATCATCATAGGATGACCGATACTTAATCAGCAGGCGTTCAATGAGTCTACTCAATTCACTCAAAGACTGTAAAAGTTGGTAAATAGAAACAAATGATTTTAATGATAATATTTAGCATTAAAATCAATCCAATCCAATCAAGATTACAGCACAAAGATGGCTTCATATTGTAATCTATTTTAGTGACGTTCCTATTCCCAACGATTTTAAACCAATCCACAATCTTAATAATCCAAACAGCACCCTTGCAGATCGTTTTATCACGTATTGTAAGTATGAATTTGTGGGCATTGTTATGAGAGGTTAAGGTGGCGGTTAACCTGCAAATGTCATTTTTCGGTGATTTTAAGAAAGTCTTCAATTATCGACTTTTGAGCGGATTAATGTCCGTTTAAAGAATGAGATTCAAATCCAGACATATAAAACTAATTTAATTTACTTATATTAAATTACATAAAAAATGTTATGAGATTGAATACGCCGTTCTGTGCTTATATAATCGTCAATTCCCCAGTGGTTTGTCCTCGAAACACATCATTGCTATTCAATAAAAAGACAAGGAAGGTTCAGAAAGTATTATGAAATTCAATATATTAATCAAAACGCTGCAGTTGTTGTTGGTATCTGCTATTGGAATTCTCAATGCAAACTCAAGCCCATTAACAAACAATGATTTAAAAGAAATCACTGCTGATATTGAACTGATTAATCAGTTCAAAGAAGAACAGACCATCGAAAAAAACACCAAGTATTTATATAAAAAGTTTATTAATTACGACATATTGTTAACTCAATACAAAACCCTTCATTCCTTCAACATGGAAACGGATGAGTTTAATAACAGAGTTCATCATAAAATTAAATCAGCACTTCATATGATGAATAACGATTACCCTGTGCCTGAATTGTCATCATTTTCATACAGGGAATCAAACAGAGGTGGGAGTGGCATCATACGTGGCAAGGTTATTGATGAAAACACTCAATTACCATTAGAAAATGTCCATATGGCTTTCTATTCTGATGCAGGTACATACGTTTCAAGTACAACTACTGATTTATCAGGAAGGTACATCATGCAAAACTTGGCTCCTGGCCGGTATTTAGTTAAGGCAAGTGAAACAAACTATGCTGAGGAGTTTTATAACGGTATTTTGTGCCCACGTGGGCTGGGGTTTGGTTGTCAGGTCAATGACATTGATGCATTGGATTTACAACCATCTCAAATTATCAGCGATGTTGATTTTAGCTTGGTTAATGGACCTGTCATTACAGGTAGAATAGTAGACCAAGATACTGGGCTTCCGTTAAGAGCAAGGGTTAATTTATTAACTGATAATGAAATGTTTGATGCATATGTCAACTCTTCATCTTCAGATGGTAGTTTTGAGCTCGTAGCCAGTGGCTCAGGTGAATACTATATTCAATTTGAAAACAATTTATACATTGATGAGATGTATGATAATGTCTGGTGTGGTCAGCAATGTGATTACGATTTGGTTCCAACAGTCACATTATCGAGTAATACAACCACAGATTTAGGTGACATTGGATTAAAAAAACCAGCCTCAATATCAGGGACTTTATTCGACCAAGATGATAACATGCCAATCTTAAATGGCTATCCGTCTATTCGGCTGTATAACTCAACTGACGAATTTATTGACAATCTCAGTTCTTGGCAAATCAATGAAGGTTTGTGGGAATTTGAGGGCATTCAGCCTGGTGAATATTACACCATAGCTTCATCTAATGGCTATTTTGCTGAAATGTATTTTAATCAGGACTGCCCTTCACGCGATATTTCTTCATGTTTTACTTTTACACCGGACCTGATTGTTCATGATGGCGTAGCTGCCGTTAACAATGTCGACATGACATTGATAAAAATTCCACCGGCACCAACCTTTATTAACGGTGTTGTTAGGTTGCCCAATGGGGATCCCATAGATAGCGATTCATATGTAAGGCTGCATCGCATTCTTGATAATGGGACGCCATCTAGTTCATACCATCAATCAAATGTAGATCAAAATGGCAATTATGCTTTCAGTGATGTGGCTGCGGGAAGTTATCTTTTTGTGGCAAGCACAAGTGACTATCATAACGACGCTTATCCAGGCGTACCCGGTTGTGACATCAGCATATACAATTGTTCGCCTGAATTATTCGGCACACCATTGGTTATCAGCGAATCAACTCAAACGATTAATTTTGATTTTAACTTGCACCAATACCCTTCGCTTTCAGGTCTGGTAAAGGATAACAACAATGCGACCATTGGATCTGCTACGGTTACACTTGAGGATATTGATACTGGATACAGATACACTGAACGTACTGACAGTAATGGGGAATACCTGTTCGAACAAGTCCAGCAGGGTAATTACAAACTTTATGCAAGTTTTGATGGGCATGCATCAGTAGCGTACCAACAAGTGGTTTGTTCAAATTACAATTGTAGCAATCAATCTGGGGCACAAACCATTGATATTGAAGTTGGTAATGATTTAATTGGTTATGAATTTTCACTGTCACAATTGCCAACACTTAATGTTGAATTTATATCAGCAGTGAACTCGATTCGAGGAGAATTGAAAATTTATGATTCCAACGGAAACAATGTTTACAATCAATATGTTAATGGTTTAAATAAAGAATTCAACATCTATCCTGGATCTTATTATTTAGTCTATAAAGAAAATCAATATTCAGACAATAAAAATGTAAATAAAATTTATGGTGGCCCCAATTGTTATGAAACCTGCGACCCACTGTTAGGTCAATTGGTCACTGTCGGATTGAATCAATCCTATGATTTTATATTTAATTTGGATCAGCACTTTAAGGTGCAGTTTCAGGACAAAAACTTTAGAAATTATTTCGATATCAAGTTTTATGATTCAAATAATCAACTGGTTTTAAATCGGAGTTCTAGCAGTTCATCAAGTGGCGAGATTTACTTCGATAGCCTTGAAAGCATTAAAATTGGAGTTACTAAGCTTGGCTATTATTCATATTATCACGAAAACATACAGTGCCATGGTGAGGCCTGTGGGCTAGATACAGCGACAGTTATCAACCCTCAGGTCAATCAATCAATATCTATAGATTTTAGCTTGCAAAGTCTGGCTGACATTTCAGGTATAATGATGGATGAAAGTCAACAGCCGTTAGATGGTATTGTAGAATTGTTTAATGCTTCTGGAAACAAGGTTAAATCTTATGCCACCAGCAATGATGGTGTGTTTTCTTTAATTGGAATTTCACCTGGGAATTATTATCTCAAAGGTATTAGCTCAGGTCATCAAAGCATGCTTTTTGATGGGGTGACCTGTCTTGAAAATTGTGATGCGACCATTGGAAGCCCAATTGAAGTTTTCATAGGCGTTGATATTTCAGATATCGAAATCCGTCTTCCTCGATATGGATCAATAGAAATTAATGCGGCCAGATATGTCAATGGAGATGTTGTGAACAGTGTTCGGGTCGAAATGGTTGATGTGAATAATTTGAACCAAAACCACCCAGGAAAAACCATCTATGATGGCAATACACAACCCCTGCTGTTACCACCTGGTATGTACCAAATCATTACAGATGATAACGATGTGATCAGAACGGCTTATCCTGATATAGACTGTTCGCAAATCAGTCAACAAGAATGTATCAATCAATCAACAATAATTTCCATTGATAATTATGATGAAGTCACATTGACTGATTTTATCATTCATAAAAAAGGAGAAATCAGAGGTGAGGCTTTAGATGAAATAACAAATGAGCCGGTTATTTATCACAGAATCAATCTTTATGATGATGACTTTCAATTGGTTGATTATGCCAATACAAATTCTAATGGTGAATTTGTTTTTTCTGATTTAAGTTCTGGAAGTTATTACTTGGAACTGATAAAGGGAAACAGTCACATGGGTGAACTTTTCAATGATGTGAACTGTTATGAAGGCATCGGCGTGAGCTGTATGTTTACCGAAGGATTTGCTGTTGATGTAGCCGCTGACACTATCGTGTCGGTTAACTTTTCGCCGACTCAAAAGCCAGAACTCAATATTCATGCAATAAATTCTTACAACTTAAGTGGAATCAATACTGATGTTCGTGTTTATTCACACTTGCTTGGAAGCGCGGTTATTTCATCAAACAATAAGACCATTCACAACTTACTACTTAGCCCAGGTGAGTATTGGATTATTGCTGAAGCAAGAGATTACAACATCAAAGGTTATCCTGACGTGATATGTGAGTCATTTAACATCAATCAATGTGAGAGTGGATTGCTGTCTATTAACCTTGAAATGGGTGATTCAAAGTCCATACAACTTGAACTTGAATTATTGCAAGGAATTAACGGATTTGTCACTGATGCTGTGTCTGGAGAGCCAGTTGCCGATGTAATTATTGATGCTTGGAGAAACAATTATCATGATGATCTGACTGTAACGTCACCCAATGGTGGATACTCCATTCGATTAAATCGTGATCAAGATTATTATTTATCAACTGATTTGCCAACAAGTCTGCCTTATTACAATGAGGTTTATAAAAATAAACATTGTTTTGATGGCCCTGCAATTTTGGATTTTTGCTCACCATACTCAGGGTCTCCACTGAGGTTTGATTATTATAATGACCAACCTATAGAGGCTAATTTTGAACTTGATATAGATGAAATCTTTTTATCGGATTTTGAGTAAAGATTAAAATTTGAACTGGCTGGGTTCAGCCAAATAAGACTGAAGTGGCATTTATAGATACTGTTGTGTAAGTTATTAGCACCAGGTGATTCAAATAAAAAAAATCGACTGGAAGTGCTAAACTGATATCAACTCAAACATAAAATGCAGCCCATGACTGAAAAATCACAGTTCCAGTTACTCAAAGAACGTCGGTTCTTGCCATTCTTTTTGACCCAGTTTTTTGGGGCGTTCAATGACAATGTGTTCAAAAACGCATTGGTGATCATGATTGCGTTCAGGGTCGCCGATGATCAAGTTGATATCCTGACCAACCTGGCCTTTGGATTGTTTATTTTACCCTTTTTTCTGTTTTCAGCCTTTGGTGGTCAAGTGGCTGATAAGTTTGAAAAGTCGGTGTTAATGAGGCGGGTTAAAATTGGGGAAATCACCATCATGTTGTTGGCTTCCCTGGGGTTTTATTTGAACAGCATTCCATTGTTGATTTTTGTTTTGTTCTTGATGGGCGCTCAATCAACTTTATTTGGCCCGGTTAAATATGGCTATTTGCCAGAAAAACTGAGCAATTATGAATTGATGGGTGGCAATGGCTTGGTCGAGTCCAGTACCTTCATTTCAATTTTGTTGGGTACCATTTTAGGCGGCATCTTGATTGCCATGGATTCCTTTATCCCCATTTCAGTTGCGGTCATCTCATTTGCGGTAATGGGGTATTTGTCGGCACGAGCCATTCCTCTGTGTGAAGCGGCCGATCCAACCATCAAACTGGACTTTAATTTATGGCGAGCCACGGTAAAAAACCTCAAAATACTGCCTGAGAAAAAGGTGGTTTTCTTGTCAGTTTTGGGTATTTCATGGTTTTGGTTTTTTGGTTCAATATTCCTGGCTCAAATGCCTAATTTCAGCCGCACAGTGCTCGGTGGTAATGAACATGTGGTGACTTTGTTGCTGACCATGTTTTCAGTTGGCATTGGTTTGGGTTCTTTGGTTTGTGAAAAATTATCAGGTCGGCGGGTTGAAATCGGCTTGGTTCCTATTGGTGCGATCGGGCTGGCTTGGTTTGGTTTCGATTTGTATTGGGTCAGCAGTCAATGGCCAGACGCTGGTTTGCAAAATCTAGGTATTGCTGCAGTGATGCAAGTATCTGGTGCCTACCGAGTGTGTATAGATTTGGCGATGATTGGGGTCTTCGGTGGCCTGTACATTGTGCCCCTGTACGCCTTGGTTCAAGAGCGGTCCGACCCTAATATTGTGTCGCGAATTATTGCAGGTAACAACATCATCAATGCGATATTTATGGTAGTGGCAGCGGTGTTGGGCATGGTGGTTTTGGGTGTTTTGGATTGGAGCATTCCGCAACTGTTTTTAATCACTGTGGGTTTGCACATTGTGGTCAGTCTGTATATATTCACTATTGTGCCTGAGTTTATTTTGCGTTTGGTGGCTTGGTTTTTGGTGTCATTGGTGTATCGAGTTAAGTACAAAGGCTTGGAAAAAATTCCTGCAGAAGGCCCTGTGGTATTGGTGTGTAATCACGTGGCTTTTGTTGATCCGGCGATTGTGATGGGTCGGGTACGACGACCAACCAAGTTCGTAATGCATCACAAGATTTATAACAAGTTTGGCATGAAGCTGTTGTTCAATGCAGCCAAAACCATTCCGATAGCCAGTGCCAAAGAGGACCCTGAAATGATGGAAGCTGCTTTTGCATCGGTTAAACAGGCCTTGGAAGAGGGCGATGTGGTGTGTATCTTTCCAGAGGGACGTTTAACCCCAGATGGACAAATTGGACAGTTCAAAAAAGGCATTGAACGCATCATGGCAGAAACGCCGGTACCAGTGGTTCCTATGGCTTTGAATAACTTGTGGGGCAGTATGTTCTCACGCCATTCGAAAAATGTGTTGAAGCGCATACCCAGAAAGTTTCTGGCCAAGGTGGAGTTGATTGTCGGTGATGCCATACCTCCTGAAAAAGTCTCTGCTGATTATTTAAGGCAGTTGGTCATTGAGTTAAAGAATCAGGCTGAAATCGCCAACCCATTGTCCGAAAAACAGTTGCCTGATGCAGCATCAAAAACCGACTCAAATGCCTGATGAATGTCTGCAATGATGTCGTCTATGTGCTCCAGCCCAACTGACAAGCGAATCAAGGTTGGGCTGATCAGGTGAGCCAATAGTTCTTCTTCGGTATAGGTCGAATGAGTCATGGAAGCCGGGTGTTGAATCAAAGTTTCGGCATCGCCCAAGCTGACTGCACATAATATCATTTTCAAACTGTTTACAAATTGTGCCGATTGTTCTCTGCTGGCATTCAATTCAAAGGCGATCATGCCACCTGTATCACGCATTTGTTTGGCGGCTAAGTTTTTTTGTGGAAAATTTTCCAAGCCTGGATAAAAGGTGTGTTTGACATGTGTTGATTGGTTTAAATACTCCGCCACTTTTTGTGCATTTTCACAATGCCTGTCCATGCGCACATGCAAAGTTTTTAAACCACGCAGTAACAGTGAAACATCAAAACCAGAAATCACTGCGCCAGTCATGTCTTTCAAACCAAACATGCGGATGTGATCAATGTCAGCATGAGAACCGGCCACAATGCCAGCGATTAAATCACCATGTCCGCCCAAGTATTTGGTGGCAGAATGAACCACCAAATCAGCGCCCAAAGTAAGCGGGTTTTGTAAATAGGGGGTGCAGTAGGTGTTGTCGATCATCAGTTTGCAATCATGTTGGTGGCAGATAAGGCTCAATGCCTCGATGTCAATCAATCGCATGTTTGGGTTGCTTGGGGTTTCTGAGTAAACCAATTTGGTTTGGTCTGAAATATGGTCAACCAGGTTTTGTGGGTCTGATAAATTCAAGTAAGTGATCTTGATACCAAATGACTTCAGCCCATGTTCTAAAAAGCTGAAGGTACAACCATACAAGCTCAAATCGGCAATGATTTCATCGCCTGGTTTGACCATTGACCACATGGTGGCTGTGATGGCGCCCATACCAGAAGCCGTGGCCAATGCAGCCTCAGCCTGTTCCAACTGTGCCAAGCGTTGTTCAAGTATTTGTTGTGATGGCGAGCCCAGTCTGGCATAGATGAATCGATCGTTTTCACCCTGGAAGGCTGCGCCACCTTGTTCTACCGTATCAAAAGCATAGGTTGAACTGACATGAATGGGTGGCGTTAATGCGCCTTGGTTCTGTTTGGCATCATATGCCGCGTGAATGGCCAGTGTTGCAAAATGTGTTTCATGTGGACTTTTCATAACGATAGATTCAAATGTTATTGAGATGGCTTTATTTTAGGTTGTGGCCAGCTGGCAACCAAGTTAGAATACGTAACAGTTTCATTACAACGACGAGTAAAAAATTTATAAGTTGTTGAATATAAAACAATATATGAATGTACGGAATTTCTTACACACATGAAGTTAGCCATCACCACCGAAAATAAGCTGGGCATCACAGACGATGTGTTGTCATTGCTCAGAAGCCATCAAGCGGATTTAATTAAGGTTGAAGTCGAAGATGGCAAAATATACCTGCACACCCAAGAACTGGAAAAATCAGTGCAGGGCACCATTGCCAGTCAGTTGATGAAAATTGTTGGCATAAAATGGGTCAATCAAATTGACGTCTTGCCCGGGGTGGAAACGCAGTACATGCTTGAATCACTGATGCAAGCCATGCCAGACCCTGTGTTAGGCATCAACACCAAAGGGCAGATTTCCTATGCCAATGACAAAGCCATGTCATTGTTTCAACCCTTTACTGAGAACAACAAAATGCCGTTACAAATGAAACAAGTTTTTGTTTCGACCGGCTGGCAAGAAAAAGTCAATGCGGCTGCCAATTCACATTTGCCAGTGAACATCAAAACCATTGCGGGAACCATGTTACTGGAAGTTCAGGGCATCAAAGACAGTCAAGGCAAAATGAATGGTGCCATGTTGTTGTTCAGAGATTACGACAAAATCAGAGCCAGTAGCTACGTGATGCAAGGTGAGGAAATTGATGGTTTGGAGCGTTTGGTTTATCATTCGGATGCCTTCGGAGCGGTGTTACAGAAAGCCAAAACAGTGGCAGATGTTGACGCGCCGTTGAACATTGTGGGTGAAACCGGTACAGGAAAAACCTTGTTGGCACATGCCTGCCACAGTTTAAGCCAAAGAAACAATGAGCTGTTCACTGTGGTTGATTGCCAAGCCATGAAAAGTGATGAGATGGAAGTGTTGTTATTTGGCACCGAAAAAAGGCCGGGTGTGATTGAATTGAATCAATCTGGCACCTTGTTTTTTTCGCACATTGAGTTCATGTCCCAGCACATTCAAAGTAAATTTCTACAACATTTTAAACAACAAACCAAAGGGCATTGTGTCCGGGTCATGGCCTCTTCGGCACAAAAACTGTTGAATCATCAACAAGCCGGAAAGTTAATACCTGAGCTGGTTTTGCTGTTGGACGTGTTGCGCTTGGATGTCCCACCTTTGCGTGACAGGCCAGAAGACATCGAACCTTTGATGCAGCATTTCTTGCGCCAATTCAATCAACAGTTGGGCCAGAACATGGCTTTGTCCTTGGATGCGGTGGCTAAAATGAAAAGGTACTATTGGCCAGGCAATGCCAGCCAATTGCGTCACGCCATTTACAAATCCATGATGTTGGCTAAAGAGGGCGTCATTCAATCCAGTGATTTAGACCTTGAAGGTGCCATGAGTCTGGAGGCTGATTTGGAAGGCATGACCTTGAATGAAGCGGTGAATGAATTTGAAAAACACTTTTTGCAACACTGGTATCAAAAATTCCCATCGACCAGAAAACTGGCTCGTCAATTGGGTGTGTCGCACACCACAATTGCGCAAAAAATCAACAAATATAATTTAAATCAAAACAACGAATAACAGAGATTAATATGAATATCATAAACCCACATGGTGGTGAACTCATCAACTTAA
The DNA here is from genome assembly GCF_002591915.1 of Marinicella litoralis. Lineage (GTDB taxonomy): Bacteria > Pseudomonadota > Gammaproteobacteria > Xanthomonadales > Marinicellaceae > Marinicella > Marinicella litoralis. The sequence continues at coordinate 963,165 of NZ_NIHB01000001.1, forward strand.
TTCCACAAGCGGAAGTCAAAGCAGAGCGCCAAAAACTGGCCAATGAGTTGCCAGATTGGAGCCTGACCGACCGGCAGATATGTGACATTGAATTGATCTTGAATGGTGCATTTTCACCACTCAAGGGATTCATGACACAAGCGGATTACAATGCTGTGTTACAAGACATGCGATTGGCTGATGGAACGCTTTGGCCGATGCCAATTACCTTGGATGTGGATGAAAAAACCATGCAAGCGGCCAAAGAAGCCGGCCAATTGACCTTACGTGATATGGAAGGTGTGGTCTTGGCTGTGTTGCAAGTCAGCGATGTATGGCAAGTGGACAAAGCAGCAGAAGCCCAAGCGGTTTATGGAACCACTGACTTAAAACATCCTGCGGTTAATTACCTGATGAATCGTGCCGGTGAGTATTATTTGGGTGGCGAATTGTTGGGTCTACAATTACCAACCTATTATGATTACAAACAACATCGACACACCCCAGAAGAAATCAGGGCCAAATTCAAAAAATTGGGTTGGTCTAGGATTGTGGCATTCCAAACCCGCAACCCCATGCACAGGGCACATCAAGAGTTGACTTTTCGAGCCGCACAACGGGTGGAAGCCAACTTATTGATTCATCCTGTGGTCGGTTTAACCAAACCAGGTGACATCGATCATTTCACTCGAGTGCGTTGTTACGAAAAAGTCATGGATCGATACCCTGAACGCACCACCATGCTGTCATTGTTGCCTTTGGCGATGCGAATGGGTGGACCCAGAGAAGCTTTGTGGCATGCGATTATCCGCAAAAATTTCGGTTGTACCCACATCATTGTAGGCCGTGACCATGCGGGTCCTGGCGATGACTCCAATGGTCAGCCATTCTATGATCCTTATGCAGCTCAAGATTTATTGCAACAACATCAAGAAGAATTGGGCATTGCCATGGTTGAATTTGAAATGATGGTTTATTCTCAGGACAAGGCACAATACATACCGGTTTCTGAAATTGCAGAAAAAGAAAATATTTTGAACATCTCAGGGACTGAATTGCGTCGGCGCTTGCAGTTGGGTTTGGACATTCCTGCCTGGTTTTCATACCCTGAAGTGGTGGAAGAGCTCCGAAAAAGCTACCCACCCAGAAACAAACAAGGCTTCACGGTGTTTTTCACCGGTTTGTCAGGATCCGGTAAATCAACCATTGCCAATGCTTTGCGGGTGAAGTTGATGGAAATGATCAATCGTCCTGTGACTTTATTGGACGGTGATGTGGTCAGACAACATTTGTCCAGTGAGTTGGGATTTTCCAAAGAACACAGAAACATCAATGTACAGCGAATCGGATATGTCGCCAGTGAAATCACCAAAAACGGTGGGGTCGCGATTTGTGCACCCATTGCACCTTATGAAAAAATGCGTGAACAGGTTCGTGAAATGATTGAGCCATTGGGTGGCTTTATTGAGATTCATGTATCTACACCGCTGGAAGAGTGTGAAAAACGGGACCGCAAAGGCTTATATGCATTGGCCAGAAAAGGTGTGATTAAGGAGTTTACTGGCATCAGTGATCCTTATGAAGCGCCCATTAATCCTGAAATGAACATCAACACCATGGACTTTACACCTGATCAAGCCACCCAGCGCATCGTGTTGAAATTAGAAGCCATGGGCTTGATTGGATAACAAAAGCCTCGTATGACTGAAACAACAAAAAAACCGACGGCCTTTTTAATCGATTCGTCGGTTTTTGTGTTCCGCAGTTATTATTCCATGTCTACAGATTTGGTGGACGTCCATGGCAACACCAATCATGCCGTTTATGGCTTTGCACGTTTTTTGATTCGGTTCATCAAACAAACCCAGCCGCAATTCATTGCAGCGGCTTTTGATGAAGCGTTGACCACGTCATTCAGGAATGAAATTTACCCGTTGTATAAGGCCAATCGAGACCCGGCTCCGGCGGACCTGAAATTGCAGTTTAAACAGTGTCAGAAACTGGCTAAATTGTTGGGCATTTCCACCTTTTCTGATGACAGTTATGAAGCCGATGACTTGATCGGCACATTGCACCAAACCTATGCCAATCGTGGACACAATGTTTGTGTGGTCAGTGCAGACAAAGATTTGGCGCAGTTGGTCAGGCCGTCAGATTGGTGGTGGGATTATGGTAAGTCCAAACCTTTGGGTTTTAAGGCATTGACTGAAAAGTTTGGGGTCAGGCCAGACCAGGTTTGTGATTTTTTGGCCTTGGCCGGCGACCAAGTGGATAACATTCCTGGGGTCAAAGGTGTGGGGGTGAAAACGGCACAAATCCTGTTGAATCATTTCGATGACTTGGATTCGGTATTAAGTCGCTACAAAGAGATTGAGTTCTTGAGTTTTCGTGGTGCCAAATCATGCCAAAAGAAAATCAGAGACCACCAAGCCGATGCCAGGCTGTCCAAGTTGTTGTCAAAAATTGTACTTGATGCGCCCATAGACAATGATGATATAATCAAGTCGAGAGTGAGTCCGGAAGCCTTGATTGATTTTATCGAAGAAATGAATTTTGGGCCGATGATAAGAAGAGAATTATTAGAAGCTGCAGCCATATGACAACTGAACAAAAAAAGATTCTGGTGGTTGATGATGAACCAGATATTTTACAACTGTTAGATATTTCATTGAGCCGCATGGGCTTTAAAGTTTACAAAGCTGAGAACATTGGATCAGCTAAATTTCAATTATCAAAAACCTCCTTTCATTTGTGTTTGTCTGATTATAAATTACCAGATGGCAATGGCAGCGAACTGGTTGAACATGTCAGTAAAAATTACCCCACGACGCCGATAGCTGTGATCACTGCATTTGGTACCATCAACCATGCAGTTGAAACATTAAAGAAAGGGGCTTATGATTTCATCACCAAACCAATCAGCTTAGACACTTTGCGACAGTTGGTCATCACCGGTTTACAAAAACATGAAAATGGCGAGGCGAAATCGACTGCAGTTACCATTCCAATCAGCAGTGCTTATTTTGAACAATTAAACGACCAAATTTTGAAACATGCCAACAGCCAAGTTCCGGTCATCATATATGGCAGCAACGGAACATGGAAAGAGCACATTGCCACTTTAATTCATAAGAACAGTGTTTTGAAAAACGAAGCCTTTACAGTGATTGATTGTGCCGATGAAGAAAGGGATTTAACCCCTGAAATTCAAGGAACTTTGGTTTACCAAAACATTGAAGCGCTGACGCCTGTCAGACAATCTGAATTGGTTAACTTCATCAAGACCATGGGTGACAACAGCAGAATCATCGTTTCTTCTAACTGGACTCAGGAAGAGTTCATGCATTCTTTGGGCATCAAAAAAGCATTGATCAGGCTGTTGTGTGTGGCCACCATTGAAACCAAGACCATCATGGAGTTGAAAGATGACATGGCTGAAATTTGTAAAACCAAACTGGAACAATTGGCAGAAAACTGGAATAAGTTGCCATGCAAAATTCACCCAAGTGCGTTAACAAAGCTTAAACAGTATGACTTCCCTGGTAACTTGAAAGAGTTGGATTTGATCTTGTCTAAAGCGGCTGTCAATTGCCAAAATCAATTGATTCGTGAAGAGGACATCCAGTTAGAAAACACCGGATTTCAACCGCAGTTGAATAAAGAGATGAATTTAGAAAAATACATCGAAGAAATAGAAATTCGAGAAATCACCAATGCATTGGCGAAAACCAACAACAACAAAACCAAAGCCGCTGAATTACTCGGTATCAGTTTTCGAGCCTTACGCTATAAAATCAAAAAGTTGGGAATTGATTGATATTGAATCGCAGGGTTTTTGCGGTGGCAAATTCAACAGTGCGCTAGGCTTTATTCAGCCTGTGCCATTTTCTGACCCCAAATTGCTTTGAAAAACTAAGACCTTAACTGTCTGAAAGGTGACTTTTTAGGAAAGTGACTCATTAAAAAATTCATCTGATCAGCAATGATGTTTTTGTTTTGCAAGAATATATACTCGGCATAATTAGGGGCAAATGGGATTGCCAATAAACGCATGTTCGCTTGTAATGGGGTGCGATCGGCTTTGTGGTTGTTACACCGCTTACAAGAGGTGACTACATTGGTCCACAAGTCTTTACCGCCTTGTGAAACTGGTGTCACATGGTCTCTTGATAATTCATGGCGGTTGAAAACTTGACCACAATACAGGCATAAGTTTTGATCGCGTTTGAACAAGGTTTGGTTGTTTAAAGGCGGAACATATTGTGCCAGTTGTTTATGGATGTGGTTGTTATAGCCTTTGGTGCCGATGATGGCAGGGATGTCGTAAAAACTCTGTTTGCCGGACTTGGCATTGATTCCGCCATGGAGACGGGTGATGGTGGTGCCAAACTGGTATTGCACCATATCTAATGCCAATAACTTGGCGACTTGTTCACAATTAAGCCATTCTAATGGCATTCCCGATGCATCAGTTCTGAGGGTTTGATGCGGCCCAAGGTTGTGATAGGTAATCAACTTTCTCCTCAAGTGGTTTATATGATTACAAACCACCTGAGAAAAAAATGCAAGTTAAATTATTCAGTTGTCACCCAAATTTGGCAACCGTTTCACATCATGGATTGATCAACCGACCAACATGCCGGCCATGGTGGCAGAAAACAGTGAAGCCAAAGTACCACCCAACAAGGCTTTCATGCCAAACTCCGACAAAGTTTTTCGTTGGCCTGGTGCCAATGAACCGATACCACCCACTTGGATGCCAATCGAAGCAAAGTTGGCAAAACCACACAGCATATAAGTCGCCATCAAAATAGACTTGTCATACATCAAATGCACTTCTTGTGCGGTGTCTTTCAAAGTGGCCAGGTTTTCATAACCGACAAATTCACTGGCGATGATTTTTACGCCCAACAATTGTCCTAACTTAGTGATGTCTTCGGTAGCAACACCAATCAGCCACATCAAGGGTGCGAATAAATGACCAAAAATAAACTCCAAAGACAGCTTGTTATAAGTTGTGTTGCTGGCTATCAATTGGTTGAAATTATCGCTGAAAGCGCTTAATTCATAATAGTTGATGCCGATACTCATGACAATCATGTACAGAGTAAAGGTCAGGGTTGTACTCAGGATAATGGCTTTCCAGCGGGCCAAATCAGGTGATTTTTTCATCCACACCACAGTGAGTATCACAGAGCCAACAATCAAGCACACTAAGCTGGTAAGGTTCAGTATTGAACCCAAGAAATTCAGTAAAAAGTTAACCAAAGCAATGAATGAGAAAAACACCAATAACATGGCGCCGACATTCATCGCCAATTTCAAGCCTTCGGTGGTGCCATTGGTCAATGCATCAATGAAATTGGAACCCACTGATTCATTGGAGATTTCAATGTTGGATTCAATCTTTTCCGTTTGCGGGTACAAAATTTTCGCCACCACAATAGCACCTGGCGCGGCCATCACAGAAGCGGCCAATAAATGCTTGGCATAAAACAATTGTAAAGCTTTGTCTTCGCCACCAAGGAAACCGACATAAGCGGCCAAAACACCACCGGCCACCGTGGCCATACCACCGATCATCACCAACAAAATTTCTGATTTGTTCATTGATTCCAAATACTTTTTAATCATCAATGGGGCTTCGGTTTGTCCGAGGAAGATGTTACCTGCGACTGATAAACTTTCTGCACCAGATATTTTTAAAGCTTTGGTCAATAACCAGGCCAAGCCTTTGACAATTTTTTGGATGATGCCCAAATAAAACAAAACAGAGGTCAGGGCTGAGAAGAAAATAATGGTGGGCAAAATCATTACCGCGAAGTTAATCAGCGGCGATTCAATTTCTCCGGTACCGAATGAGCTGAATAAGAATCCAGTGCCGGCTTTGGTAAAGTCCATGATGTTGATGAATATGGCACCGACCCATTTGAAAATATTTTGTACTGAATCGACATAGATCACACCGACAGCCAATAACAGTTGTATTGACAAGCCAATCACCACAACCTTCCAGTTGACTCCTTTGCGATTGCTGCTGAATGCGTAAGCTATGGCAACCAGTGTCACCATACCGATTACACCACGCATCAATGACTCTAATGAAAATCCCGCTGTAGGAATAATATCCATGTTCTACCCTTTATTATTATCAATCCGATTGATTATAAAAGGTTCTTATTAAAATAACAGCTGGTATATGTAACAAAGCCCTTATTTAAAATAATTAACCTGCGGATTTTTACGGCTGATCAAGCATTTCAACCGGTTCCAAAATCACCTGGCCCAGTGGAATATCAAAGCTGTATTCATAAACAAACTGGTCGAGCTGGGCCTTGATTTCATGACCCGTGACAGATATCGAAGCCGTTCGGTCAATGCTACCATCAGCTTCTAAAACGATGGTCAGGTTATCAGGCACCCTGCCGCGTATTTTGCTGCCGGTAAACTGTAATCTATTTTTCCAGCTTTCACGGTAGGCCAAAGCAGCTTCATGGCCATAAGTGGCGACCAGTTCCTGATGTATTTGATTGGCGTTTGCTGATTGTTGGGGAGACAGTTTCTTTGCAAGCAAGTTCATGGTGTCACTGATCAAGTCTTTTTGTTCCGAGCGACTCAGGTCGATCAGCTTGAGCCATGCCAGGGCATTGACAAAATCTTTTTGATTGATGTAATTAACGCTGATTAAAGTGATGGCATAATAGTTACCATACCTGGCTGCGGCCTTGAACCGTTTGAGTGCACTTTCATCTTTGCCTTTTTTGCTGTCTTCCAGGCCCAGTCTGATGTGTTCGAAATCAGGTTTGACAATATCACCCATGTGATTAAAGTGCAATCGCGAGTCGGCAGCAACAGATGTGAGTGAACAGATGAGAATAATGCAATAAATAAATTTCATGATAATCCCGTAATTAAATTCAAACCCTACTGTCCCGTTGCTATTTTGACATAAAAATGAAGCAGACGTTCAATAAGCAAAGACACCTGAGTTCAAGTCTTCAGCACAGCCAGCTACTTGAAGGTTTGTTTGACCAAAGTTTGTCCTTGCCAATAAACCAAGTCTGCGATTTGGTCCGTATCCCAAAGCACCATCTGAGACGCTTTGCCGACTTCAATGCTGCCTTTTTCATCATCGATTCCTAAAGCTTTGGCGGCATTGATGGTGACCCCGAGGATGGCTTCTTCAACCGTCAGCCCAAATTGAGTGCAGGCCATATGCAAACATTGTAATAAATTGGTTGTTGGTGCGGTGCCAGGGTTTGAGTCTGTGGCGATGGCCATATCGATACCCCATTCGCGAAACGCTTTGATGGGTGGTTTTTTGGTTTCTTGTAGGGCGTAAAAGGCATAGGGTAACAGCGTGGCAATGGTGTGGTGTTCAGCCATTTTTTGCACGCTGTTTAGTGATGTGTATTCAATGTGGTCTGCAGAAAGCCCCCCATATTCAGCCACCAGTCCCGCGCCACCCAAGTCACTTAATTGATCGGCATGTAGTTTAACGGGTAATCCCCAGCGGGCAGCGGCATCAAAAATTTGTCGGGTTTCTGCGACAGAAAAGCCAATGCCTTCGCAAAACGCATCCACAGCATCGGCCAATTTGTGCTTGGCCACATGTGGAATGATTTCTTGGCAGATCAATGAAACATAGCCAGGGCGATCATCAGCGAATTCAGGCGGTATCGCATGGGCAGCCAACAAGGTGGTTTTTACATCCATGCCCATGCGTTCACCAGCAGCTCGTGCCGCCGCCAACATTTTAAGTTCACTGTCAAAATCCAAACCATACCCCGATTTGATTTCGACCGTCATGACACCTTGAGATTTGAGGTGCGCCAATCTTTGACAGGTTGATTCAACTAATTGTTCCAAACAGGCCGCTCGTGTGGCTTTGACTGTGGATAAAATACCACCACCTGCTTGCGCAATGGCTTCATAACTGGCCCCAGCCAAACGCATGGCAAATTCATTGGCTCTGGAACCGGCAAAAACCAAATGGGTGTGACAATCAATCAAGCCTGGCGTGACTATGTTGTTGTTGGCATCAATACTGGTGTTGGCTGCAAAAGCACTGATCTGGTCGGAGGCGCCCATCCAAACGATTTTGCCTTGGTCACAGGCCACAGCACCTTGTTCAACCAAGCCAAATTCACTGCCGTTATCGGCACAAGTGATTAATTGGGCATTGTGAATCAGTAAATCACACTTTTTTTTCATTGTGTTCCAAAGCACTTTGGCCTACAGTTCTGGGATAAGTCATTATCTATAAATCAATCCATAATTAAAACCTAAATGAACAGTTATTTTTTTCACGCAGCTTTGTTACCCGATGGCTGGCAGCACAATGTCAGGGTCACCGTGGCTGACGGTCATTACCAATCAATTGCAGTCAATCAAACGCTTCAGGCAAAAGACCAACCGCTGACTTGTGTGATACCCCAAATGCCTAATGTACATTCCCATGTATTTCAACGAGCCATGGCGGGATTGAGTGAGTATAGATCGGCTTCAGAAGATGATTTTTGGTCTTGGCGTGAGTTGATGTATCGATTGGCCAATGAAATGGATGCAGATCGATTGTACCAAGTGGCCAAGTCTTGTTATTCAGAAATGAAGCGAGCCGGCTATGGATCGGTGTGTGAATTTCATTATTTGCATCGCGCAAAACAAGATCCTACCGATTATTTGACCCATTCAAAAGTGATTTTAAAAGCCGCAGATGAAGTTGGCTTAAACCTCACTTTATTACCGGTGTTGTATGCCTATGCAGGCCCTGATAAACAGGCGCTGTCGCCGCAACAAAAAAGGTTTGAATTGAGTGTTGAAGAGTATTTGGATTTATTCAAGCAATTACAAGGCGAGTTATCAGTAGGTCAAAAATTAGGTGTTTGTTTTCATTCATTGCGAGCGGTTTCTCAGGATCAAATGCATCAAGTGATTGCAGCCTTGCCTGATGATTTACCCATTCACATTCACATCGCCGAACAGCAAGCTGAAATCGATGCCATTAAAGCGCAATATGGCCAAAGACCGGTAGCATGGTTGTATCAACAGTTTGCGGTGAATTCGCGTTGGTGTTTGGTTCATGCGACTCATTTGAATGACCAAGAGATTGATCTGATTGCACAATCGGGTGCAGTGGCTGGCATCTGTCCGCTCACCGAAGCCAATTTAGGTGACGGTATTTTCCCCATGCCTGCTTATATGGCAGCCGGTGGCGCCTTGGCGATCGGGTCGGACAGTCACATTGAAATCAATCCAGCCAATGAACTGAAGATGTTGGAATACTCTCAGCGACTGGCACTGCAAAAAAGGAATGTCTGTTGTGATACTGAACAAACCCACGTGGGGACCTGGTTGTGGTTAAAAGCGGTGGCCGGTGGGGCTCAGGTATCGGCACAGCCTGTGAGTGGGATTGCGGTGGGTCAGAAAGCCGTTGTGATTGATTTACATGGCAGACAACAGGCTGCTTCAGCGCAGGTATTGGACGGCTGGATTTTTTCTGATTTGTGCACTGGTAAGGCCATCGATTTATAGCGTCTTGTTGTTTTATTGAAGGCTGGCGAAAAGAGCATGTTAGAATGCAAAGCATGACAATTAACTCACGGAATATCATTTTAGTTGGGCCCATGGGCGCCGGAAAAACCACCGTGGGTAAACAAATTGCCATTCAATTACAAAAAAAGTTTATCGATATCGATCAAGAGCTAGAAAAGCGGACAGGGGTCTCCATCAATTTAATTTTTGAAATTGAAAAAGAAGCCGGTTTCAGAACCCGTGAGACGGCCATGCTGGCGGAGTTGTTACAACTTGAAAATGCAGTGATTGCCACCGGTGGCGGGATTGTTGGCATGGAAGAAAATCGACAACTATTACAACAAACCGATGGACTGGTTGTGTATTTAAAAACAGAAGTAAAACACCAATTAAAACGGCTGAAAAGAGATAAGCAAAGGCCCTTGTTACAAGGTGAAGGTCGGCGTGAAAGGTTGCTAAAACTGGCACGCATGCGCAACCCTTTGTATGACCAGGTGGCGGATGTTGCATTTGCCAGTGGCCGCACCAGTTCTTACGGAATGGCGAAAAAAGTGGTGGATCATTTGAAAAATCCTGAAAAATTGAAACGAATAAAATAAGCATGCAAACACAGCTTAATATCACCTTACCAAACGCCCAATACCCCATCATTATTGATTCTGATCAGTTTGATATTTCAGATTTGCGTCCGTGGTTAAAGGACAAAAAGGTCATGGTGGTGACCAATGAAATCGTGGCCCCTTTGTATTTAGCAGATGTGCTGAATTTGTTTGAAGGACATGTGGTTCACAGCTGTGTACTTAAAGATGGAGAGCAACACAAAAACAGCAGCAGTTGGCTGCAAATTTTAGATGCTTTGGCTGTCCATCGATTCAACCGTTCAGATGTGTTGGTTTCACTCGGAGGTGGCATCGTGTGTGACATGACCGGTTTTGCCGCTGCCAGTTGGATGCGTGGCATGTCTTTCATCCAAATGCCGACCACTTTACTGTCGCAAATTGATGCATCGGTGGGTGGAAAAACCGGCTTCAATCATCCCCAAGGAAAAAACATGATTGGGGCTTTTCACCAGCCCAAAGCCGTTATTATCAACGCCAAAACATTGGCCACTTTGCCTGTCAGAGAATTCAACGCTGGCATTGGTGAGGCCATCAAATACGCAGGCATCAATCAACCCACATTTTATGCTTGGTTATCTGAGAACATGCATGCCATCAAAGCGCAGAACCAAAAAGTTTTGATGGAACTCATCGCCAGCTGTTGCCAATTTAAAACTCAATTGGTGGAACAAGATGAAAAAGAACAGGGAGTCAGGGCCTTATTAAACTTGGGCCATACCTTTGGCCATGCGATAGAAACCGTCAGTGATTATCATTATTTGCATGGCGAGGCGGTGGCATTGGGCATGGTCATGGCCGCAGAACTGTCAGCCAACTTAAGGCTGTGCTCTGCTGATATACGAAAAATGCTGGAAAACTTGTTGCAAGCCTTTGATTTGCCAATTATGCTTGATGCTGACTATCCAGCGGAAGTGGTTTTGCAACGAATGAAATCCGACAAAAAAGTCATCAATGATCACCACCGTCTTATTTTGTTGAAAGGAATGGGCCAGGCCTTTATAGCCGAAGGTGTGAATGACCATGACATTTTACAAGCAATAAAAGCTTGCACTTATTCACCACCAGAAAGCGCATGACAAACGACCAATTAATCAAATTTAAGCTGCTCACAACCACCTTGTTGTTGATGTTTGTTGCGGGGTCTGACGCCCAATCTGATCCAAGTGATACACCTGAAAATGCCAACGAAACCAACATCATTTGTTATGCCGCGAAAAGCAAATGGGTTTGTGCACCTGCTGATGAAAAGGAAAGGGCGCAAGAAAAAGCAATGAAGTTGGCATTGGGTGAAAGTGAGCAAAACAGGTTCACCAATGAAAACAGCCAAGCTGTTGAAATACAAACCATTGAGTCTAACAACATAGGCCAGCAAGTGGAAACCTATGAGGATCCATTGCAGTCTTCGATCAAAGACTTTATCCCCAGAGAAGATGCCATTGCGCCAAGTAAAAGTGCTGAGCTGAATGAACCTGCAGCGCAAAGCGCTGTGCCAGATTCCAGCGAGCAACCAACGAATGCTCAAGACACCTCGACCGTCACCACAACCATTGTCCCCAGCGTAACCCCAAGTGCTGATTTCAGTCAATGGCAATCTCAATTTGCAGATTATTGGACATTTCAAGTAATCGGCACATCAAATCGCCATCATTTGGCTGAATTTATTGCGCAGCATGGTTTGGCTCAAACGGATCACAGCATCGTTAAAACCCAAGTCAATGGCGCTGATTGGTGGGTGGTGCTTAGTGGTATATACCTCAGTCGTGATCAAGCGCTGAGCCAACGAGACACTTTACCAACCGCACTGTCTACCAACGCATGGGTCAGACAAATTAAATCGATTGTGGGCCAAGCCGATTAATTCCCTTCTTCTGTAACAGATTGTCGAGAAGTTGTTTCGCTGTGTTCAGCACCAAGCAATGACCTCAAATGGCAAAACCTGTTAAAATATAAGTTCTTCATGACTGATGAAAATTGATATGTTTGAAATGGATAAAACGGCTTTGATGGTGATTGATGTTCAAGGTCGATTGGCCCAAATGATGCATCGTAAGAAGTTTCTTATTGAACAGATTCAAATCATGATACACGCTGCAAAATTATTGGATTTGCCCATTTTTTGGCTGGAGCAATACCCGCAAGGTTTGGGGGAAACTGTGGATGAAATCAAACAACTGATGCAAGACATCAAACCATATGAAAAGATCAGTTTTTCATCCTGTGGGCAACAACAACTTTTGACCGATTTGCGTTCATCTGGTCGCAGTCAATTGATTGTTACCGGCATAGAAAGTCATGTGTGTGTTTACCAAACTGTTTTGGATTTATTGGACGGTCAATTTCAGGTAGCTGTTAATCAAGATGCCGTGTCATCAAGAACCAAAGCCAATAAAAACTTGGGTATGGCCCGCATGCAACAAGCCGGCGCTACCATCACATCAACAGAAATGGTGTTGTTTGAATTGATGCGCACAGCTGAGCACCCAAGTTTTAAACAAATTTCAAAGTTACTGAAGTAATTTTGAAACGTAGTGACTGAGTTACAAAACCCGCTATAATGTGTAGACATTAAAACTACCCAAAATAATCAGATGCAACTTAATCAAGATTTCATGATTTTGAACCGCAAAGGTCAATCAATGGTTTCCCAAATCTCTGGTGTGAGAGCGCCGTTGGTTATTCATGAACCTGATGTGTTGTTGTTGTCTTATTTTTTGAATCAGGGTGATGTCAATTCAGCCACCACTGATTTTATTAATCACCCATGGATCAAAGCTTGGTTGCCACACCTACAAGCCCAAGGGGTACAACAAAGGGTAGAACAATTCAAACAAGCGGGTTTATTTGATTCCAGCCAAGCACCGAATTCCGCTTTGACACTACAACCCTTGGAACTGGTGTCCGCAGAGGATGAAGTTCATTTACCGGGTGCGCTGAGTTTAAGCAGCCATGCAGCCATTTCTCTGCATGAAGATGGTTTTTTTGCTTGTTCAAACACGAGTCAGCAAGCGCATAGGCTGCCTACTTCTTGGGTTATTTTGATGTTGGCATTCGGCGATGGCACTGATCACCAAACAGTGCTTGATGAAAAGGCATTGATGTTTGAAGGCGATGGTTTGTTGATCCTAAAAACCCTGTACAAGCATGGCTTATTGATTGCTCAAAAGAAACAAACCAAAGGCCCTGAGCTGGTACAGACGCAATATGCTGAAATCACAGCTGGGTCTGAAACGCAGACATGGCAACAAATTGAACCAGATGGCCGCATCCCGGTTTACTTTGTGCCACACATGGAAAACCACTTTCCTTTGGCCTTGGGCATCATCTACAGTGCTTTGATGAATCACAATAACGGTGAGTTATTGACCAAGTTTCAATTGATTCCAATCACTTATTTGAATCCCAATGATTTACTTAATGGCCCCTATCGTAAGTTCAAAACAGGGGTTTGGCTGTTTTCAAATTACATGTGGTCGATGGATGTCAATTTACAAGTCAGCCAAGCCATTAAAAGCCATGACAAGAGGAACTTAACCATCCATGGCGGCCCCAGCACGCCAGAGTACAAAAAAGCCAGTGAAGATTTTATGGCTGCCCACCCTTCAGTCGACGTTTCTGTCCACGGAGAAGGTGAAGTGGCCATCACAGAAATTTTTGCACAATTATATAAAACCGCTGAAGCTGGGGTTGCTTTCCACCAAGAAGCTTTGTCACAAGTGACCGGCATCACCTTTCGAGATGCATTGTTTAAAGGATTGATACGAACCCCTGGTCGCAAGCGCATGGCTGCACCGGATGATGTGCCATCTCCCTATTTGTCAGGGTTGTTTGATGTTTACCAAGGTCGGGTTGAAGCCGCTATTATTGAGTCAAATCGGGGTTGTCCATTTGGTTGTACTTTTTGTGATTGGGGTTCTGCCACCAATCAAAAGGTCAGGAAGTTTGATTTGGATCGAGTCAAAGATGAAATTGAATGGATTGGTAAGCACAAAGTCAGGGTCATTTGGATTGCCGATGCCAACTTCGGGCTGTATGACCGTGACATTGAGTTGTCACAGTTCATCGTAGACACCAAAGAAAAATACGGCTATCCACAAGAAGTGGTGGTTAACTACACCAAAAATTCCACCTGGCGTTTGGTTGAAATCATTAAGATATTCACCGCCGGTGGCATCATCAGTCAGGGCATTATTTCAATCCAAACCACTGATGAAAAAACCTTAGAAGTGATTAATCGCAAAAACATCAAAACAGAAAAATATGATGAGTTGACCAAGGTTTTTTATGATTTAAAATTACCGCTGTCGACCGATTTGATGATTGGTTTACCAGGCATCACCGTTGAGGCATTCAACAATGACTTACAACGTTACATCGATATGGATGTGTCAGTCAAAGCCTACCCGACACAATTATTGCCCAACAGTCCCATGGCTGATCCCGAATACATTGAAAAATACCAAATAAAAACCGATGCCAATGATTTTGTGATTTCATCATTCAGCTTCAGCCAAAAAGATTTGCAGTGGATGAAGGGCATGTATGAAATTTACACCATGGCCGATGGTTATTCATTGTTGCGTTATGTGATCAGGTATTTACAGTGGGAACATAACATCAGAGCGGTTGCGTTTTTACAAGACCTGTTAAAACACGTTCATGAAAAACCCAATCAATTTCAAAAGATTTCATGGGCCGTGCATTTTTTCAACAAAGACAAATGCATGCCTGGTGGATGGACCCTGTTCTATCAAGAAGTGGCTGATTACATCAAACAGCAGTATGGTATAGTTGATGATACCGGTTTGCAGACCATTTTACAGGTGAATCAGTTGTGCATGCCTGATGACACCTTGCATTATCCGATGCAGGTGGATCTGGCCCATGATTTCACCGCTTATTTTTCAGCCAAATCGAGTCAAGCAGCCCACAAAGACAAACCCCTGACGGATTACCCACCTGCGAAGTTTCACGTTTCGGACCCCAATTCGATGGTAAGCATTGATTTGGACTATTTACAATATGACTCTCATCAGTACTTTTGGGAGCTTCATTCTGACGTGGCCAGACCCAAATCTGTTTCTGAATTCGCCGAATCCTGACTTCTGGCACTGCGCAAATTGCATTAATTTTGCTATTTTAATTACTGAGTCCTTGGTTCATATTCAATGACACAAAGGCCTCGGTAAGGTTCAAATGTGTTGGGCCTGTTATTAAAGGGTGAATGAAATGTTTGAAGCATTTATAGGTATTTTAATTTTACTGGTATTGTTAAAAGTCCTGTTCTGGGGTTTTGTGATCTTATTCAGCCCAATCATTTTAATTGGCGGACTCTTGCTGTCATTGGGTCTGCTGTTCTTGGCGGTGGTTGGTGGTTTTTTCATGCTGTTGTTTAAGCTGTTGCTGTTACCTTTGTTGTTGCTTTTGTTGTTACCCTTTTGCTGGGTTTCATAAGGTCATTGACGTCCTTGTCAAAGCCAATTATCCTTATTGTTCTAGCTTAAAAGCAATGGTTTGAGTCACTTGAAATGCCACGGCTTTGCCGTCGACCACTTTGGGGTGAAAGCGCCATTTTTTTACGGCTTTTAAGGCCGCGGCATTGAATGTCCTGGCGGGTTTGGCTTGCACCACACTGGCTGCTTGGACGGCACCAAATTCATTGACTGTGATCAATACTTTCACCCACCCTTCGGTTTTTGCCATCAGTTCCTTTTGTGGGTACATCGGTGCGATGGCCGTTTTGATCATGCCTGACATGTCGCCTGCCAAACCAATACTTGATCCACCTGGGCTTGGCATTTTGACACCTTTCAAAATATTCAAACTTGGTCCTGCGTTGCCTTTGGTAGGCATGTCAACTTCTGGTGACGGTGGGTTATCCATGGTGATTTCAGGCATCGTTGGTGCTTGACTGATTTCTTGTTGTTGTGGTTTTTCGCGAGGAGGCGTGGGTTTAACAACTGCCTCTTTGTAGTCTTTGACAAATGAAAATTGGACGATGTTGTCTTGGGCTTTGATTGGGTTGGGTTTGCCTTTTAATAAGCTCAACATGCCGACAAACAGGGCGGCGGTGATAAAAAGACCCAATAGGCCAGAAACGGAATACCTAAAAATTTGATTCATGGTTGCTCTCCTCAGTAATCATGGTTATTTATATGGGTGTTATAAAGTATGACTTTTGGCCTATAGGATTGGTTCCAATTAATTTACTAATTTGTTCGTAGGTTGTGTTGGCTGGCAGTTGAAGTTGCCTATATTTTTGGAATGATGAATCCCCAACAAATGGGGTGGGATTAACCAGAAACCTTTTATTTCAGCCAGTTATATGCAGCATGTGTTTTGGTTTAAAGCGCCCGTAAAATAATCGAGGCATCATTTCAAAAGCCATCGTGTTGTTGGATTTTTTGTTACAATACAATGCCAAAAGACAACGCCACCACATGCCACAAGTTATTATTTTCAATAAACCCTTTCAAGTGTTGTCACAATTCACAGACACTGAAAACAGAAAAAATTTAGCTGACTATATTACCGAAGCCGGTTACTACGCAGCGGGGCGTTTGGATTTTGATTCTGAAGGTTTGATGGTTTTAACTGACCATGGACCCACGCAGCATATGATCACTGGGCAACAATGGCACAAAACTTACCTGGTACAAGTCGAGGGCAGGGCAAATGCCCAACAATTGCAACAACTCAGACAAGGGGTTCAAGTCAAAGACTACATGGCCAAAGCGCTCAACACCGAAATTTTGGCCAAGAAACCAGGCTGGGTCTGGAGGCGAGATCCGCCCATCAGGGAAAGAAAAAACATCCCTACCAGCTGGCTGTATATCACCATCAACCAAGGCAAGAACAGACAGGTCAGGCGCATGTGTGCGGCGGTTGGATTACCGGTATTGCGTTTAATCAGGAGTCAAATAGGGGCTTTGACCTTAGAAAAACTTTTACCGGGTGAATATAAATTTGTGAAATTTATCAAGTAAACAGTAACAAATGCCTTGTCAATGCGTTCTAAAGACATCATTACAACAACAGAGGTAATACATGAAGTACTTTATATTTATATTGATTACTGCGGCGGTCGGTGTGCAAGCAGGCGTTTTTAGCAGTGAAAAAGTGGCCGCTGGCACCATTTCACCGGAAAAAGATTATGATTCTGTCAATGGCAGCATCACTGTTGGAGACAAAGCCCACGTTGATGATTTAGATACTGTGAATGGCTCGATTAAAGTGGGCAAAGGCGCCACTGTTGGGCAAGTTGAAACGGTCAACGGCAGCATTAAATTTGCCGACGGTGTCACCGCTGAACATGCCGAAACGGTCAATGGTTCAGTGTCACTGGGTTCAAACTGCATGATCAAAGGCCATGCAGAAACGGTCAACGGCTCGGTTACTGCTGGCAAAGGTTGTGTGATTGAAGGTGGTATGGAAACGGTCAATGGCAAAATTTCAGCCAGTGGCACTGAAGTGGATGGTGACATCAAAACAGTCAACGGCAACATCACACTGGATCACGGTACGGTGGTACAAGGCGATGTGGTCATTGAAAAATCGACTGGCTGGTTCAACAGCAACAACAAAGTGCCAGAAGTGCATATTGGTGAAAATGTGGTGGTGAAAGGTGATTTGATCTTTAAAAAGAAAGTGAAGTTATACATTGCAGATTCCGCCAAGACGGGTGAAATCATAGGTGATGACGTTATTGATATGTGATTTGAGTTAACTCAGACCGGTCTGTCATTGATAAGGCTTGCCATAAATCGGCAAGCCTTTTTTGTGCCAGTGGATGGATCAAGTCAGGTGCCAAATCTTGTAATGGTTTCAACACATATTTTCGTTTTAAAATTTCTGCTCGAGGAATTTGGATGAAACCGTCATCGATGATCATGTCATTGCACAACAACAAGTCTATATCCAGTGTGCGGTTGGAATAACGGGGCTTGCTGCGATCTCGGCCATGCAGGTCTTCAATCGATTGTATCCATTGTTTGAGTTGATGTGGTGAAAACACCGAATCAACCCGAGCCACTAAATTATAAAAGTCATGGCCATTGAAACCAAAAGAAGGTGATCGATAGGTGGGAGAGACAACGGTTGTGCTGAATGAGCAATTCAAGTATTCAATACATGAATTGATGTTTTGAACCCGTGCTGTGTTGCTGCCTATGCCTAAATAATAGGTCTTTTTCAGAATGGCCATATTGCTTTGTTCATTGCGACAGAAATCATATAAATGACGGTGAGGCTCGCCAGCAGATAGCTGAAGAATTGCAGTCCACCTGATTTTTTCATGGCCAAGGCGCCAAAACCAATGTAAACAAGTAATGCCAATAATTTCACCATCAGCCAAGGTGAATTCATCGGGGTAAAGCCAGAGATGATCGCCACCCACAATCCCGTCAATAACAACAAGGTGTCAATGCCGTGTGGCAGGATTTTTAACCAGGTTTGGCTTGGCTTGCCCATTACCTGAAAACGCCAATACCTGATCTGGAAAAAAGCGATGCTGATGATGACCAAAATAACATGAAATTGTTTTACAATGGGGTACATAATAATGGCTGTACAGGCTGACTTAAGTTGGATTAATTGTAACAGCAAAAATAACTATAAAATTGAAAAGAGAGAGAATACTGTAATGAAAAATGCCTTGTTATCCAGTTTGCTGCTGTGGTCAGTTGTTGCCTTTGGACAAACAGCCAAAGTTTTGATAGTCGGAGACAGTTGGGCCCAACAACAATATTCGGATGGTATCCATGATGCCGTGTTTGATGTGAATGGGTACCCGGATATATCAATTTTAGACAATGCCGATGCAGCCGCAGTGGCCATTGATGGCACCACTGCAGAAGACTGGGTGGATCCTGTTGAATTACAAAAAATCACCGATGCTTTGGTTAACAACCCTTCTGTTGATACCGTACAACTGACTTTGGGTGGCAATGATTTTTTAAATAATTGGCACACCGACATGACCCTGATGGAAACAGATGCATTGAAAGCAGGCATTGTGGCTGATTTACAAGTCATAGTCGATGCCATTTTGGCTGTTGACAGTCAAATTGAAATCATCATGAGTTTTTATGATTATCCTAATTTTGAAGAAACCACATCTGGGTTTTTTGGTGAAACCTGCGCCACCTTGCACAACGGCATGTTGAACCCGACACCCAGTGAAATTAATAACATGGCTTTGGAGTTTACCGATGCTTTTGTTGAAATTTCCAATCAGAACATCAAAGTGTTTCATGTACCGCATTGGGGTCGCATGCAAAACGCCTACGGTTCTTCAGATGGGTCTTTTGGACCTGGTGATATTCCGTTGCCAGGATATACCGAATTAACCAGTCCATTGGTTGCCATGCGAACTCATTTTGGTTTCGTCAAAGATTGTTTTCATTTAGAGCCTGCCGGCTATGATATTTTGGTACAGGCTTTGTTTGAAGATTATTTCTTGTATCGATTTGACACCGTATACAAATCACATTTTGAGTAATAAACAGACGGCTTGAGCTGCCATGCCTTCTTTGCGTCCGGTAAACCCGAGTTGTTCAGTGGTGGTGGCTTTGATGCCCACTTGATTGGGGTTTAATTCAAGGATGTCTGCCAACCGTGTTTGAATGGTTTGGATGTGAGGCTTGATTTTGGGTTGTTCTGCTATGAGGGTGCAGTCGATGTTGCCGATTTGGTAGCCTTGCTGTTGAATCAATTGGTGACAGTGTTTAAGAAAAACCACGCTGTCACAATCTTTCCATCGATCATCGGAAGGTGGAAAATGCTGGCCTATATCGCCCAAGGCACAAGCACCCAATAAGGCATCACAGATGGCATGAATCAACACGTCGCCATCTGAATGAGCCACAAAACCAAAGTCGTGTGGAATTTGCACGTTGCCCAAGGTGATGTATCTGCCTGGGCCAAAAGCATGTACGTCAAAACCAGTACCTATTCTCATCAAATTCTCCCTTGTTGTTGTAAAAGGGTGTGCGCCACGGCCAGATCTTCAAAGGCAGTAATTTTAATGTTAGAAGACTTGCCTTTGATCATCAGGGGTTTTTGTCCTTGGGATTCGATGGCAGATGACTCATCGGTGATGCTGTCGGCCTCAAAGACAGTCAATGCTTTAAGCAAGTCGCCGCAACGAAACATTTGCGGTGTCAGTGCGGCGTATAATTTTTCTCGATCAATGGTTTTGTTGACACATTCACCCTTTTCTGAATATTTAATGGTGTCGGTTAATGGCTTAACCAATAAACCACCACATTGATTATTCAGACAACTGTTGATCAAATCGTTGATTTCATCGGCAGTGACACAAGGTCGTGCTGCATCGTGAACCAATACCCAATCTTGAGGCGCTGCGTTTAATGACTTGATACCGTTTCTGACTGAATCGTGTCTTTGTGATCCGCCAATGACGGTATGAATTTTGTGCTTGGATACCTGTGGTGATAATGTTTCCCAGTGGGTGTCATTGGGATGAATCACCACAGTGATGTCACTGATTGAGATTGAATCAAAAGCTTGAATGCTGTGAGCTAAGACGGGTAATTTACCAATCAACTCATATTGTTTAGGCCGTTTACTTTGGTTGTTAAAGCGCCGACCAATCCCTGCTGCAACAATGATGACATGAATTCTTTTCGACCCTTCAAATGCCATTTTCAATGACCGTCCTGGTTGGATTGATTGATGACTTGAATGAAAGTTTCGTCTTCCTTAATCATGCCCAGTTCAGCCCTGGCGCGTTCTTCAATGGCATCCAAGCCATTTTTTAAGCTGGTCACTTCTGCGCTGAGCTTTTCATTGCGTTGTTTCAAGGCTTCAATTTCAGCCTGTTGACTGGTCAATAAGGCTTGTTTTTCTTGCAGTTCTTTGTTTCCCCCGTCACCAAATTGTTGTTGGAACAAAGCCCACAAGATCAGTACAGCCAAAATGATGTTAAGCCATTTCAAAGGTTAAAACTCACAATAAAGACGAATCGTATTGTAACATTTTGATGGTATGATAGTTAATACAATGTAACAACAAAACCATGGCAAAAAAACAATGATTAAAATTCAAGCGCTGAGCAAAAGTTACGGCCAGATGATGGCTGCAGATGACATTAATTTCAATGTCGAGGCAGGAGAGATTTTCGGACTTCTTGGACCCAATGGAGCGGGTAAATCCACCACAATAAACTGTATATCAGGATTGCTTAAACCTTCCCTCGGCGAGGTGTCAATCAATCAACACTCGGTGTTGAGTGAACCCATTCATGCCAAGGCCTCTTTGGGACTGGTGCCGCAGGATTTGGCTTTGTATGAAGACTTGAGTGGTATGGAAAACTTGAATTTTTGGGGTCAGGCATACGGGTTATCCGGTGATCACTTAAAGCAAAGAATTGAAACCGTGTTGGATCAGGTCGGCTTGACCACCAGGGCAAAAGATCTGGTCAACACCTATTCGGGTGGTATGAAGCGGCGATTGAATTTTGCGTGTGCGATATTACATGAGCCCAAAGCTTTGTTGCTCGATGAGCCCACTGTTGGTGTAGACCCCCAGTCGCGCGAACATTTGTTGTCAGCAGTTGAACAATTGAAATCTCAGGGCACGGCAGTGCTTTATACCACACACTATATGGAAGAAGCAGAACGCTTGTGTGATCGCATTGCCATCATCGATCATGGAAAAATCATAGCCACAGGAACTGTCAATGATTTGCGCAGTGAAATGGGTGAAAAAGACTTAATCACTTTGACCGGTGATTTCAGTCAAGCCGATCAATCAGTGATTGAAGGGTTTGAGTTGATAGAGTGGAAAGACCATACAGTCAGATTCATGGCTGAAGATGCCGCCGGCAAATTATCTGACATATTGTCCCGTTTCGAACCGGGCCAAATCAAACAAACAGCGGTACAACAAGCCAATTTAGAAAGTTTGTTTATCAAGTTAACTGGCCGAGAGTTAAGGGACTGAATATGAAATTTAATCATATGCCAATGACGGTCGCTGGCCTCAGGGTTAAGCGGGTGATCAGAGAAAAATGGGGCTTCATTCAATGGTTGGCCATACCGATAATCATTGTCTTTTTGATGAGTTTGATTGCTGGCACCGGCAGTGGAAAATTAACCGGTCGCTTACTCATCACCGATCATGACGATTCGACCATTTCACAATTTTTGACCGGCAGTTTCAGTCAAGGTCCTCTGGCAGAAATGTTTACCGTGAAACAAGTCACTGAGGCAGAGGGTACTGAAATCATGGATGCGGGTGATGCCAGTGCATGGATCACCATTAACCAAGGCTTTGGCGATGCCTTTTTAAACAATGAAACCACCCAGTTAACATTGGTTAAAAATCCAGCTCAGACGATATTGCCGCAAATGGTTGAAACCAGCATGAAACTGTTGGTCGATGCCGCCAGTTATATGCAAATTATTTTCGAAAAAGAATTGGCTGTTTTGCAACCCATGTTGGCTAACCAGAAGTTCAATGACACCGAACTGGTCATACTTACCCTGGGTATCAAACAACAAATCGAGCGCTTGGAAGAAACCATGTTTCCGCCCCAACTGACTTTAATTAAACAGTTGGTTGAAAGCCCTGATGAAGAAAAACAAAACATCACTTTTGGTTTACTGATGTTTCCTGGGGCCATATTTATGGCTTTGATTTTCAGCGCCAATTCCTTGGCGGTGTCCATTTGGGACGATGCCAGCAACGGTGTCATTCCTCGGTTGTCATCGACACCGGCGGCATTGGGTGCTTATATCAATGGCCAGGTTTTGGCAGCCGGACTGATCTTCGCTTTGATTTCGATTGTTTTGGGATGTATTGGAGGTTGGTATTTTGCTTTGCCGATGGGCCAACTCCCGGTCTTGTTGTTGTGGTTGGTGTTTTCTGGTTTGGTTATCTACATGCTGTTTGTCACGATATCATTGTTGATGCCAAGTTCCAAAGTGGCCAACATCACAGTCAATGCAACCACCTTTCCATTGTTGATGGTGGGTGGCAGTTTTTTCCCGATGGAAAGTATGCCGCCTTGGTTGGCTGCGGTGGGACAATTTTTACCCAATGGTTTTTTACTCAAAGGCCTAAAGGATTGGCTGGTGCGGCAAGAACCGATGGCAGATGCCATGTTGATTCCATTGATACTGGGCGCAGTCATGTTGTTGCTGTTGTGGATACTGAATCGGTATTTAATCAAGCAATTGATTCAAAAGGTATAAGGAGATGGGTATGAAAAAAATTTGGTTCATTGCGCAGAAAGATTTTCTTTACACATTGAAAGACAAAACCGTACTGGTGTGGTTGTTTATTATGCCTTTGGTGTTCTTTGCTTTTATTGGTAGCACCACCCAAAATTTTGGCGGTTCAGGCAGTAAAGCGACATTGGCGGTGTGGTATGAAGGTGACCCGCAAGACACTTTGTTTACCCAACTACAACATCGACTTGAAGTTGAGGATTATTCACTGCGCGTGTTCAGCACTGAACAGCCGCTGTACAATGAAAAATATACGTTCAATGATTACAAAAGACAATTGTGGATTCCTGCCGGCATAAGCAGCCAAGTCACCACCGATGAGCAAGTTGAAATTAAATACTTGATTGATGCAGATGGTATGGGTGGAGATTTTCACCAATTTAAAATCAGCAAAGCCATTTACCAGACACTGGGTGACTTGTTGATTTTGAAAAAACTTCAACCCAAAGATTGGCAAGCATTGGACTTCAGCGAAGTCAACGACATCCCGCGGATGATAGATTTGGTCATTTCTGAAGCTGGCAATCAACAACAAATTCCCTCAGGTTATAAACAAGCGGTTCCTGGCATCTTGGTGATGTTCATCATGATGATATCTTTAACCAGTGGAGCCATGGCCTTGTTCCAAGAAAGAAAAACAGGTGTGCTAAAAAGGTTGAGTGCCGCACCGATCAGTCGCCGTGAATTGATATTAGGCAAATGGTTGGGTAAATGGCTGCTGGCCACGTGTCAGTTGGTTTATGGCATGGTGATGGGCGTCTTGTTGTTCAGCATTCATTGGGGCGAACATTGGATCATGATATTTGTTTTGATGATGAGTTGGGCGGCGGCCTGTGCTGGTTTTTCAATCTTAATGGGTTCGGTGGCTAAAAACGAAGGACAAATAAGCGGGATCCCAGTCATCGTCTCTATGTTGTTGGCTGCCTTGGGTGGTTGTTGGTGGCCGATTGAGGTGGCCCCAGCCTGGATGCAAAAACTGGCCATGTTCCTGCCAACCGGATGGGTGATGGATGCCTTGCATCAACTGATGTACTTCGGTGGCACCATTGGTGATGTGCTGTCTCACCAAGTGGCTTTGTATGCTTTGGCATTGATTGCCTTGTGGTTCGCGTTTACAAAATTTAACCATGAAGTGAAATAAACCCATGTAAACATGAGTTATACTTATTGTTTTTAACATTCAGGTTTGCAAGTATGCGTTGGAAAGGTCAGAGAAAAAGTACTCGAATTGATGATCGCCGAGGTAAAGGCGGCGTGGTTCGTGGCGGTGCGAAATTATCAGGTGGCATGATCATCATTGCTTTAATTTATGCTGTGGTTACTGGACAAAATCCGATGTCATTGTTAGGTAGTATCATGCAACAAGGCGGTGGTTCCAGCCAACAACAAGTACAAATTCCAAAAAAACAATCAGCACAAGAACAAGAAAACGCCGATTTTTCCTCGGTTATTTTCGCCTCAACAGAGGACATTTGGCAGCAAGTGTTTGCCAAATCAGGTCAGCAATATCAAGTACCAACCATGGTGTTGTTCGATGGGCAGGTTCAATCTCGTTGTGGCGTGAACTCAGAAGCAGTTGGGCCGTTTTACTGCCCGGGTGATAACACCGTGTATTTGTCTTTGGGGTTCTTTAAACAATTAGAGCGCATGGGTGCACCTGGTGATTTTGCGCGGGCTTATGTGATTGGTCATGAAGTGGGGCATCACATACAAAACATCACCGGCACCGCAAGTCAAGTCAGAAAATGGCAACAAGAATCAGGGTCAAAAACCAAGGTCAACCAATTGTCTGTGTTGATGGAATTACAAGCCGATTGTCTGGCTGGTGTATGGGCTCACCACGCCAATCAACAACAAAATATGTTGGAGCCAGGTGATGTTGAAGAAGGTTTAAGGGCCGCTGCATCCATTGGCGATGACACCATTCAACAAAGGGCAGGCCGTCGAGTTAATGTGGAAGGATTTACCCATGGTTCGTCTGAACAACGGGTCAAGTGGTTGAAGCGAGGATTACAAACCGGTAATTACGATTCATGTAACACCTTTTCAGAAGGGGCGTGAACTGAAAGTCAGGGATGAGCGCAGACATTTTACAATGATTGAGGCTTGTAGGCTTTGGTCTACCCACAATAGCCATAGAAGATTAAAAAGGTTGGCTGAAGCCAACAACCCAAAGAATTGAAGTGCTCTTTTGCCACCATTCTATTAGTCGCTTTGTTGGTGTAAAAGTCAAACCCCCTATATTTAATATAAAAAAACCCTGGTTGATTGTTTCAACCAGGGTTTTTAGTTTAGGGATGTGGTTGCAGTTTTACTTCTTCACTTTCTTGAATTTCAGGGTCCAACGATCGGTGTTACCAGTCACTGATTTTCGACCGACCTCATATTCAAGTTCGTCATCTGCGCGGTAATGTAAATCTGAATAATCAACCAATTCGAAACCAGCCGCTTGGATTTCTAAAATCGCCAAGACAGGATCAATTCTTCTGCGGTTTTCATCGTTGTCGCCTTCCATGTGACGTCTGGTGTGATCAACAACACCATAAATACCGCCCATTTTCAAGGCATCCCAAGCGGCATCATTCATCGCTTTGCGACCGTCTTCAGCAAAATTGTGGTAATTTCTGAAGGTCAAAACCATGTCGGCGTTTTTAACGCCAATGTCGGCATTTTCAACTGAATAAAAACGTGCGCCGTCTTTGCGGTAAATATTGGAGTCCTCGGCACCCACTTTTATCGCTGACAAAGCTTCATGTTCTTCAATCATTGTGCTGATGCGACCAGTGCCCAAAGCGACAATCAATTCGCCATGCTCTTTCAATACGGGCGCCAGGATTTTAGAATACCAACCACCACCAGGAAGCAGCTCAACCACTTTCATGTCATGTTCAAAACCGAAAAATTCAAGGGTTTCTACCGGTCTTCTGTTGCGGTCTCTGTCTGTTTCAGCCGTTGTGCGTATTTCTGACTTCATCGCCATTTTTATCATGTCTGCCGTAGACTCACTGTGGTTGTCAGCTGTTGCATTGAATGCCAGTCCAGCCATCAACGCCAATACCAATAATTTCTTCATAAAATTCTCAGGTTATTAAAAGACAAAGATTTTATCAGAAATCAGTAAAGAATTTGTGAATTAGCGTAAGGAACCATGCTCAGTCTTCTGCAGAAAACGTATCGGGACCCTTGCCAGCGGTTTTTTCATACTGACCTTTGCCCACTTTGCGGTATTGGGTGAAGTCATTTTTGGCGATATTTTTTTCGCTGAGGGTTGAGTTGGGGGAGCCGGTGGTACCGGTATGTACATGAGAGGCCGTAATGACCTTGCTGATTTCGCAGCCACAATAAGTACAGTGGGTAAATACTGGATCTGCTAATTTTTGCATCACCACAAAGCCACCCAAGCAATAAGTGCAGTGGCTGTCTTGGTGTTTGTTTTCATAGGTGTACAGTGGCATAAGTATTTAATTATATAATATTTTTATCGGGCATAAAAAAAGCACCAAATCACAGCAAACAATTTGGTGCTTCTCTAATGATATTACAAGGCTTTAATGAACGCCATGCATGCCTTTTTTCAAAAGTGGCGTGATGATCAACATGAAAATACCCATGCCAATGCCTAACCACATCAAGAAATTAAACAATTCCGAATATTTGGCCACTTGCTCGGCCATGGTCATTGTTGCAGTTGCGTCACCATCAAAGGCCGCAAATTTAGACAACCTGGTGGCCAAGGTTTCTGATAGGGCAGTGGCCAAGAACCATGTTCCCATAGAAAAGCCTACAATCTTGCTGGGCGCCAATTTGGTCACCGCAGACAAGCCAACAGGTGACAATGCCAACTCGCCGGTGGTGTGTAACAAATAAGCCAATACCAACCAAATCCAAGCGACTTTACCTGACGCTTCAGGCATGGTTGCGCCCAAGACCAAAGCCCCAAAGCCCAGGCCAGCCTGGATCAAACCCAAGCCAAATTTAGCTGGTGTTGAAGGCTCTAAGTTGCGTTTTGATAACCAGACCCACATCCAAGCAAAGACAGGTGCCAATAGAATGATGAATCCTGCATTCAACGAACCAAATTGAGAGGCCTTGGCTTCCCAACCGAAGATGTTGCGATCCATGACTCGATCAGCAAAGAAGGTCATACTGGCGCCGGCTTGTTCAAACAATGCCCAGAAAACGATGGTTGATAAAATCAACACAATCAATACAAATATGCGGTGACGTTCAATTCTGGTTGATTTAGCAAAAGCGTAAAACATCATGAAACCGGCCGCGGCTGCCAAGAACACCCATTGACCTGAATGAACCCATGCTTCTCTTTGAACCACGAACCAAACCAGTGGTAAAGACAAGATGGTTAACAAGTAAATTGTCCACTCTACATTGATAGGGCCCAAAACTTTTTTGGTCAGTTTTTCAGGCTCACTTGGATCGGCATGTCCATATAAGTATTTTTGGCCATATAAGAAGAAAATCAATCCCAGTAACATTCCGATACCAGCAGCGCCAAAACCATAGCCCCAACCATAAGTTTCACCCAACCAGCCACACAATAAAGTGGCGGCAAATGAACCAATGTTGATGCCCATGTAAAAAATGGTGAAGCCAGAATCTCTGCGCGGGTCATTCTCAGGGTAGAGTTTACCAACGATGGTTGAAATGTTTGGTTTCAAAAAACCAACACCTAAGATAATCAGTGACAGTGCCAAATAGAACACATTCAATGCATCTATGTCCTGGGTAATGACCCCAGCGATGTTGGTGGCCTGTTCACCTTCAACAGCCATCAGTAGGTGCCCAAATACCAATAATATACCGCCAAACAACACGGCTTTTCTGGGTCCTAAGTACCTGTCAGCCAGCATGCCGCCTATCAAGGGAATGGTATAAACCAAGCCAGCATAAGCCCCCAAAACATCCAAGCCTGCAGAATCTGTAAACAGGTGGTATTTTGTGAGGTATAAAACCAACAGGAACTTCATTCCATAGAATGAAAATCGCTCCCACAGTTCAGTAAAAAAGCAAACATACAAACCCTTGGGGTGACCCCAGAGTTCGTTTTTTGCATCTTCAGTAAATTCAGCAGTACTCATATATAGTCCTCTTTAATTATTATTTATTAGTGAATGCCATGCATGCGTTTTTTCAGGAACGGCGAAATGATCATCATGATTACACCGGCACCAATTGGAATCGCTGTGAAGACCAAGAAGAATCCAGATAAGCCGACGGCTTCATTGATGGCATCTATATAACTTGCGGTCCAACCACCAATCAGATTGGCAAAGAAGTTGGCCAAGAACCACACACCGAACATCAAACCTAACAGGCGTTTTGGGGTTAATTTGCTGACATATGACAAGCCAACCGGTGACAAACAGATTTCACCCACGGTGTGGAAGAAGTAAGCGGCGATCAACCAGAACATAGAGACTGATGCGGTACTGGCTCCAGATTCAATGCCTTGCGCACCCAACGCCAAGAATGCAAAACCAACACCGGCCAGAATCAAACCCAAAGCGAATTTAGCTGGGCCAGAAGGGTTGTATTTGGTTTCCCATAACTTAGAGAATAACGGTGCTAAGGTGATGATGAAGAATGAGTTGAGGATGCCAAACCAAGAAGCTGGCACTTCAATTTCATTGCTTGATGAGAACTCTGAATAGACTTTCCAGATCACAATGCCCCAAATCAAAGCAAAACTGAGTCCCAGGAACATATTTGACAATGGGATGAGTTTGAATGTTTGTTTAAACAGCAATGACAATACCCAAGTCACTACAATAATCGGTACCACAGTTAAAAAGAAGTTGGCCCAGATATAAATGGTCGCAGAGCTACCCGTTAAAACCCTTTGGGTATAGTCTTTTGCAAAAATAGTCATCGAAGAACCCGCTTGTTCAAAAGCCCACCAAAAAATGATCACGAACAATGACAATACGC
Organism: Marinicella litoralis; assembly: GCF_002591915.1. Lineage (GTDB taxonomy): Bacteria > Pseudomonadota > Gammaproteobacteria > Xanthomonadales > Marinicellaceae > Marinicella > Marinicella litoralis. The sequence goes on from NZ_NIHB01000001.1 coordinate 992,494, forward strand.
CAATCACCAACAAACGGTCTTTTTCTACGCCGGTCAGTTTTTTATCGGCCACGTAATTAGGTTCAAGTTTGTTGACTTTGACAGGTTTCGCACCATTGTCACCAAACACTGCTTGCGCAAAATAAAATTGTAACAAGCCAAAAAACATGAACACCCCTGCCAAGCCAAAGCCATAAGGCCAGCCAACAGTTTCACCGACATAACCACACAACATGATGCCCAAAAATGCACCGGCATTGATGCCCATATAGAAGATAGTATAAGCACCGTCCTTTTTGGAGTCATCTTTATACAAGCCACCGACCATGGATGAAATATTGGGTTTGAACAACCCGTTACCTATGATTAAAAGTACCAAGCCTAGGTAAAAGGTGTTGACCGTTTCAAAGGCCAAAGAGGCATGTCCCAAAGTCATCAGTAAGGCACCGACAACCACTGCAGATTTGAATCCCAAGAATTTATCAGCGATCCACCCACCTATCAAAGGGGTTAAATAAACCAGTCCAGTATAGACACCATATAGCATGGCCGCATTTTCACGTGACCAGCCCCAGCCACCACCGTCAATGGCCGTAACCAAGAACAGCACCAACAAGGCGCGCATACCGTAATAAGAGAAGCGTTCCCACATTTCAGTGAAGAACAAAATAAAAAGTCCCGCCGGGTGACTGAGGACTTCTGGATTGATGTTTGAGGTGGAGTTTTCTAAATGATTAGTTGAGCTCATATTTCAATGTATGTTTTGAGTGAAAAGAAAGCAGGTGACGCCCCCATTGAGCCCACACTACGACCAAAGCAGTAGATGATACCACAAAAATTCTGAATTCAGACTGTCATGTTAACGCAAATGTAACGATTATTCGATTTGGTTTTTATTCGGTGTTATTTCAACTCACATGCCAGTTGATTGGGAAAATCTGTGTTTATTTGCAGTTGAAGCTGATAGAATTCTGCCATCAAAATTGTGTGCAACAGTTATAAATCATGGAAAACAATCAAAAACTAGCGAATAAAACAGTTTTTTTAACTGGTGCTTGTGGTGGTCTGGGGTCAGCGATTGCTTTGCGATTATCGCAGCAAAACGCCAATTTAATCATCAGTGATAAAAATCCCAAGGCCTTGGATAAATTATGTGACGAATTGGTGAAACGGGATTTGCCTGAACCAGTGATGTATCCAATGAATTTAGTGGGTGCCACACCCAACGATTATTTACAGTTGTCGAAGCAAATCAAAGAGCACTTTGGACAACTTGATGGTTTGATTCACACCGCAGCTGAGTTTGGTAGTTTAACGCCGTTTTTGTTGTACGAAGCTTCCAGGTGGTTAAAAGAAATGCAGGTTAATGTCAATTCACCGATATTTTTAACCCAATCCTTGTTGCCTTTGATTTTAAAAAGCAAAGGATCAATCTTGTTCACATCTGACAATCAACAAACCACAGCCAAAGCCTATTGGGGCCAATATGGTGTGGGCAAAGCAGCGATCGAACAATTTGCCAAAATCCTTGCTCAAGAATGTGAAAACCAAGGGGTTCATGTTGCGACCATCACACCGCCACCGATGCATACCCAGTTGCGCGCCAAAGCTTGGCCGGCCGAAAATCCAGAGACATTGGCCAAACCCTTGGATGTGGCAGATTTGTATATAACGGCCTTGTCCGACCAAATCAGCTGAATAAAAACAGGCTTTCAAGTCGCTACTGACAGAGTCATGAGTGTTTGTATAGACTTTAAATCAGTCCTTTTTAATGAGAGCTGGTCAACAAAAAGTCAATCAAAACAGTTGGTAAGTGGGTTGAAAAACCGTTTTTTTTCTTTTTATCACAGCCATACCGTGTTGCTTGTGTCATCTTGCATCGGCAGTTACAAAAAAACGTCACCTTCTATGTCTTGCAGTCTGCCCATGGTTTTTGTATGATTCACTTGTCATTCAAAGGAACAAGCTGGTAAACGTGTCTGCATTAGAATTAAGAATATTATTGGTGGTTGTTGGTCTGATTGTATTGGCACTGATGTATTATTTTGGCACCAAACCCAAACACACCCGTGAAGCAATCGATGAGGATGAATTGTTTCAAATCGAACCAGAACTTCAGACGGAACCAGAAATAGATCCAAGCAATGATGGCAGGGTGACCACTGAGAAAAAAATCATTACCCTTTTCCTCCATGCCAAAGACGGCTTACAATTCGATTGGCATCAAATCAAAGATTCGGCTGCCAAAGCAGGTTTGGAGTACGGTGATGACCATTTGTTTTACCGTTATCGCCGTTTAGGTTCAGATAAAAAAGCCTTGTTCTTGGTTGCCAATATGTTGAAACCAGGTGTGTTTGACCCGGATTTGAGAACCACTGGATTGGTTTTTATCATGACCTTACCTGGCGAGATGAATGCTTTGGATTTATGGGACACCATGTTTCCTGTTGCCAAACGCATGGAAGAGTTACTTGACGGCTCATTAACCGATGAAAACCACAGTGCTTTTTCGCGCCAAAGAATTGCATCCATGCGCGAAGAGATGAGGACCTTTGAAAACAGCCTATCATGAAAAAAACATATACTCGTCCTGAGTATGATCAACTGAAAATCCAATTAAACGAGCTCGCCTATCATTACTATGTGCTTGACGAACCTCAGGTTGCCGATCAGGAATATGATCAAATGTATCAAGCGCTGCTTGGTATAGAAGCGCAACACCCAAATTGGATTACTGCGGATTCACCGACCCAACGTGTGGCGGATCAACCATTAAAAAAATTCAAGCAGATTAAACATGCCTTACCGATGTTGTCCTTAGGCAATGTATTCAGTGAAGAAGAGTTGTTGGATTTTGACCAAAGAATCAGGAAAGTGTTGGAAAAGCATGTGGCAGTATCCAATGACATTTCATACTCAGCCGAGCCCAAGTTGGATGGGCTTGCCGTCAGCATCAGGTATGAAAAGGGTCAAATGGTTCAAGCCGCCACCAGGGGTGATGGCCGTATCGGTGAAGACATCACTGCCAATGTAAAAACCATTCAATCCATACCATTGGTGCTCAGAGGTGATGATTTTCCGGCGGTGTTGGAAGTCAGGGGCGAAGTGGTTATGCCCAGGGATGGATTCGAACAATACAACCAATGGGCTTTGGCTTATGATGAAAAAGTTTTTGCCAACCCCAGGAATGCAGCAGCGGGTTCATTGCGTCAGTTGGATCCGCGGAAAACAGCCAAAAGACCTTTGGCCTTTTATGCCTATTCCATTGGGGAAGTGGTGCCGCAACATCGACATGAGAAACACAGTGATGTGTTGTTGTGGTTGAAAGATTTAGGCTTGCCAGTTAATTACCTGTCAACGGTGGTTGACGGCGTCAAAGGATGCATGGATTATTACCAGCAGATTGGTTCACAGCGCAGTGGCTTGAATTTTGATATCGATGGGGTGGTCTATAAAGTCGATGACTTGGGCTGGCAGCATACCCTGGGATTTGTCACCAAAGCGCCCCGCTGGGCCACCGCACATAAATTTCCGGCTGAAGAGGCCACCACCTTGGTGGAAAATATTGAAGTTCAAGTGGGTCGAACTGGCAGCATCACACCGGTTGCTAGGTTGAAACCAGTCAATGTTGGTGGAGTCACTGTGACCAATGCCACTTTGCACAATGAAGATGAAATCCGACGCAAAGATGTCAGGGCAGGTGACACGGTGTTTGTCAGAAGGGCTGGTGATGTGATACCTGAGGTGGTCAAAGTGGTCAAAGCCAAACGGCCAGAAGGCACCCAGCCATTTGAAATGCCTACACAGTGCCCAGTTTGTCAAAGTGAGCTGCACCGAATACCAGGAGAAGCGGTGTTGCGCTGTCCAGCCGGTTTAAGTTGTGACGCACAATTAAAAGAGGGCATCAAGCACTTTGCCTCCAGAAAAGGCATGGACATTGATGGTTTGGGCGATAAATTGGTAGAACAATTGGTCGATGCTGGGCTGATCAGCAACCCAGCTGATTTATATCATTTGACTGAAGCCCAAGTCGCTGGTCTTGCAAGGATGGCCCAAAAGTCAGCAGAAAATTTGTTGGCGGGTATCAACAAAAGCAAGCAAACCACCTTGGCACGATTTATTTATTCCTTGGGTATCAGGGAGGTGGGAGAAGCCACCGCATTGACCCTGGCCAATCATTTGCGAACATTGGATGCCATCATGGCATCGGATCATGAGGCTTTGATTTTATTGCCTGATGTGGGAGAAGTGGTGGCCAATAGAATCACTCAGTACTTCGATAACTCCAGAAATTTATCAGTGATTAAAGCTTTGTGTGACGCCGGCATTGAATGGCCTGCGATTGAACAAAAATCTGCAGACCAGTTGCCTTTGGCCGGTAAAACAGTGGTATTAACCGGCACCTTAAGCGCAATGACACGCAGTGAAGCGAAGCAAAAATTATTGGATTTGGGGGCCAAAGTCACCGGTTCAGTCTCGGCCAAAACCGACTTATTGGTGGCCGGTGCAAACGCAGGTTCAAAACGCGTCAAGGCAGAACAACACAAAGTTAAAATCGTCGATGAAGCTTGGTTGTTGTCTCAATAACCTTTATTTTTCTCGCCTAGTCAAACCCTTCTTCGAACAGGGTATCGACATAAATACCATTGCTACATATGATGTCTGACGTTTCGCTGAAGAAATAGATCACGCCTTGTTTGACGTTATAGGTCATGCTGTTTAATCCGATGATTTCTTGGTTGCTGGTTAATGCAATCACTGAGGTGTCGATCGGTGGTTGGCCGTTGGCTTGTTGGCAATTATTCATGTTGCTGTCGAAATTGATGATTTGATTGTCAAAGTCGATGACCACTGTGCTGTTGATGATATAGGCATAACCATCCAATACAGGGGTAACAGCTTGTGCTGGATTTATAGCGGTCGCGCAAACAACCAAACCCAGTAGATGGGTTTTGGGTGGTTTAAAATTGTTCATGTTTCTCATTTCGGGTTGACTGAGACCCATGATAACAACTGACTTGTTTGAATATCAGAAAGGAAAAGTTAATTAAATGTGATAAAAATGCGGCAAAATGACTTAAAAACCCGTACCCAGGCGCAGATAAAATCTGGCCTCACCATCATGACTGTAGCCAGTACCTAAGAACATGACGGTGTCTTGGATGTCAAAAGAGATGCCGGCGGAAAAGCCATAGATCATGTTTTCAATGTTGATGTTTCTTTGCCAAACATTGCCCCAGTGGGTTTTGACCGTCAAATCTGGTATACCAATAATAGGCAAATCAATCGGGGTCAATGGTGTGAACCAGCCCAATTCGAGTAAAAATGCATTCAACCCAAGCAAGGAATGGGTTGGGTAGCCAGCAAAATCATCAACACCTCCATAGGCTTTGAAGTATTCGTTGTTACTGACTAAATCAGTGAAATCAAATTTCAACCTCAGGTGCGCAGCCGATTGATCAAAAAATGGGAAGCGCCTGTAGCCATCAAAACTCACGTATTGAACCCGGTCAAAAATACCCACTTCTGCATTGATGTCATAACCAAAACGAGGCGCGATGGTTTTCTCTAAGGTGTCAAAACCATAGTTAAGCAATAAGCCTGCGGTGCGGTTGATGGCAGTTTCAAAGTCTAAATTGTTAATCACTGGGACCACACTTTCGTCGCGATACCATAAGCCAGCTCGAAATTCACTGTAGATGTTTGGGTTGTAACCTAAGTTAAGGCCAAAGCCAAATTTTTTGTGGTCGTATTCTCCAATGGCGTCAATACCCTGATAAAAACGTCGGGTGTCTTTGACCGTATCGATGTTGGCCGTGGCGAAGAACTTATTCTCAAAGTCCAAAGGTTGGTAGAGTTCTGACTGCCACGACAGCACAGAGCCCACACTGAGGTCGTTGACCCAATGGCCTCCTTTGGTGTTGATGTTGTATCGATGGTGTCTGACCAGCAATGAAATGCGGGTGTTTGAATCAAAGTCATCGGCCACCTTAAGCCCAAATTTTAAATAATCTGGTCCCCATTGTTTTTCTTTGACTTTAAATGCAATGCCTTTGCCTTCTGCATTGGATTCAACGCTGTAGGTAATGACCTGAATGTCTTCTTCAGTCGACACAATTTGATCGACCAAATCTTGTACCAATGCAATGTTAAACTCTTCGCCAATGATTTGATTGGCTCGGGAGGTTAATCTTTCAGTGGCGGTTCTTTGGTTGCCGGAAAAGCTGACGAATCTGATGCGGCTGGGAATGTCTCTGGGTAAAAAGTTGCGGCTTTCGAGGTGTGTGATGTAATCATTTTCTGGCAGGCTCAATGACATCAACTCTTCCGACAATTGATAAGTCGATAAATACCCATCATTGATCATGGCGGCGGCTTCATTGAACATCGAAGCATCGATGCCTTTCAGCGCTGGCTGAATCACAATATCAGCCATCTTCAATGATTGTTTGGTGTTTTGTACCAATGCCACATCGACACTTTGATAAGTCACAGCCACCACCGATGAATTTTCGTCCACTGACGCCAATGGTGATGAAATGTTAACCGCGATGACAATGTCAGCACCCATACTTTTTACCACATCAACGGGTAAATTATTGAGAATACCCCCATCAACCAACATGCGGTCTTGGTGTTTGACCGGGCCAAAAACCAAAGGTACGGCCATTGAGGCACGCATGGCCATGGCCAAGTCACCATGGTCAATGACATAAGGTTCGCCGGCATTTAAGTCAGTGGTCACTGCGCGAAATGGGATTGGAAATTGCGAAAAATCTTGTTCGTTGAATGAACCCACCAAACGTTGTAACTCCAGCATGACTTTGTGGTCACCAACTAAGCCGGTACCGGATTTGGCACCCTCTCTTGATATGCCAATCTCAATATCAGCAAAATAATCTTTTTCTTCTTGTTTTTGCCGGTAATTTTTTAATTTTCGTTTGTTGGCTGGATTCAATGCATTGTTCCAATCAACAGACTTGATGGCCCATTCCAAATCTTCAGGGCTCATGCCTGTGGCATAAAGACCGCCAACAATGCTGCCCATAGAGGTGCCGGCAATGTAGTCAATTGGAATGCGCTTTTCTTCCAAGGCTTTCAAAACCCCGACATGTGTCATACCGCGAGCCCCACCACCTGATAAGGCCAAGCCAATTTTGGGTCTGGGTTTGCAGGCTGCTGCGACTGAAATCACTAAAAGTGAGCAGCCTATTAAACTTTTGATTAAATTGATTTTCATCGTCCCTTTTTTGACTTCAGTGAATTAATTTGGACACACCTTTAAAATTTTAATCAATGTTGCGACATAAAACCATCAATCAAAGCATGAAATGTGAACTATTTCCTTAAAAATAGATGCGAAATTGTAGATTTCGGGCTTGGAAGCAACCAAGCCCCGTTATCATTGAACCATTGTCAGGTGATCAAAATTTATTGAGGCACCTTAGGTGGTAATTCGGTGGTCATGGTTTTTTCAAATGGTCCAGATTGGTCGTATCCGGTTAATTTGATTTCATCACCTATGGTGTGTGAGAGCAGCAATTGTTTGTATTCTTCAAATGAGTCGACTGGTTTGTCATTGAGGTGGGTGATGACATCCATAGACTTCAAATTGGCACGGTGGGCAGGTCCATGCTCTTGCACCCTTGATACCACAATGCCATTTTTCGGTTTGGGAATGTTGTAAATCACATGCGCCGTTTCAGGTACGACATAAATACCCAACCAGCCACGAATCACCCGCCCGTGCTCTATGATGGCATTGATGATTTGAACGGTGGTGTTTGATGGGATGGCAAAATTAATGCCGTCGGCGCCCATTTGGGTGTAACTGGCGGTACTGATTCCAACCACTTGTCCCAGCGGGTTAATCAAAGCACCGCCCGAGTTCCCCAAGTTAATGGCCGCATCGGTTTGAATGAAATTTTCTAAACGACTTTCAGTCAGTCCGCGCCGACCAGTGGCACTGACTATGCCCAATGAGGCACTTTGATTCAACCCAAAAGGATTGCCAACGGCCAACACCACATCACCGGTGTTGACCAGGTCACTGTCAGCAAAATCTGCTGGTACCAGATTTTCACCATCGATTTTAATCACCGCCAAATCAGTCAGAGAATCTTCACCAACAAAACTGGCTTCATAAGCTTCATTGTTCCACAAGTAAACCATCACTCTCGATGCATTTTTAATCACGTGGTTGTTGGTGGCAATGTGTCCATTGGAAGATACGATCACCCCAGCGCCCAAAAAGTTTCGCGTGGTGTAAGGCGCTCTGGGCGATATACTGCTATTTGGTGAGTTGTTGCGTTCTATGCTTTGGGTGTAAATGCTGACTACCGAAGGATTGATCTTGTCGATCGCTGGTGCATATGAAAATGTGGCTGCAGTGGGACTGTTTCTGGCTGGTTTGGTTGATGTGAAAAACATCAGGTATAAGAATCCAATGGCCAAACCAATGACGACATAACGAGCAATAAACATCAAATAATCTTTCATGAACAGGTTCTTACAGCAAAGCCTCTATTGTAGTTAAGTTGGCATTAAATTTCTGTTGTCTTTATTATTTATCAGTCGACTTTGTTTGATTAGATTGGCATGAGAATGGAAAAATCTGTGCAGATGAACCCCTCCTTGGCATCTAGTGGATTTGTATTTAAAGAATAAATTTCAGCTTGGCTATGAAAAAACATTAAAATCTTGTAAAATTGCGCCGGTTTATTAATAGATTTACTTTGTGGGCGATATCTGCTCATGAGATTTTATTCATTAGGGGTTAATTCAATGACTGATAATGTCAATAAGGGTCGTCGCACTTTGTTGCTAAGCACCGGCGCAGTCGGCGTGGTTGGAGCAGGATTTGCAGCCGTACCATTTTTAAAATCTTGGCTGCCATCTGAGCGAGCCAAAGCTGCTGGTGGACCAGTAAAAGCCGATATTTCTAAAGTCGAGCCAGGCCAAATGCTGAATGTATTGTGGCGCGGCCAACCGGTGTTTTTGGTTAACAGAACTGAAAAACAAACGGCTGTGTTGGAATCATTAAATGATAAATTAAAGGATCCAAATTCAGAGTCCAGTGTTCAACCTGAATACATCGACAACATTTACCGTGCCAGAAAAAATAACTTTTTGGTGGTAGTGGGAATTTGTACACATTTGGGTTGTTCGCCTAAATACTACCCAGATTTGGTGCCTCAACAGTTTGACACAGAATGGAAAGGTGGATTTTTCTGTCCTTGTCACAGCTCACGTTTTGATATTTCTGGCCGTGTATTTGATGGATCGCCAGCCAGTCGCAACTTGGACGTACCTCCTTACACATATTTAGATGAAAATACCATTGAAATTGGTAATGACGGGGGGCAAGTATAATGGGTAAAATCGCAAGTTCAAGCCAAAAAAATGGTGCTGGTTTTATGGGTTGGTTGAATGCCAGACTGCCAGTCACTCAATTTTATAAAGACCACCTGTCTGAGTATTACGCACCAAAAAACTTCAACTTCTGGTATTTCTTCGGATCGTTGGCATTATTGGTATTGGTCAATCAAATTTTGACTGGTATTTGGTTAACCATGCACTACAAGCCAGATGCTGCACAGGCTTTCGGCATGGTTGAATACATCATGCGTGATGTGCCTTGGGGATGGTTGATTCGATACCTTCACACCACAGGTGCTTCGGCATTCTTTATCGTTATCTACTTCCACATGTTCCGAGGTTTATTGTATGGCTCATACAAAAAACCGAGAGAATTGGTGTGGATTTTCGGTATGATCATTTACCTTGTCCTGATGGCTGAAGCCTTCTTGGGTTATGTATTACCTTGGGGTAATATGTCATATTGGGGTGCCAAAGTAATCACACAATTGTTTGGTGCAGTGCCATGGATTGGTGACAGCTTGGTTGAATGGGTGCGAGGAGACTACTTGATTTCTGATGCCACATTGAACCGCTTCTTTGCATTACATGTGGTGGCTTTACCTTTGGCCATTGTTGCCTTGGTGGTGCTGCACATTGCTGCTTTGCATACGGTGGGTTCTAACAACCCTGAAGGCGTAGACATCAAAAAACACAAAGATGAAAACGGCAAACCATTAGACGGCATTCCATTCCATCCTTACTACACGGTTAAAGATATTTTCGGTGTAGGTATGTTCTTATTGATATTCTTGTTCATTGTCTTTGTTAAACCAGACATGGGTGGTTTATTCCTGGAGCATGATAATTACGTTCCTGCCAACCCTGCGGTTACGCCAGAACACATCAAACCAGTTTGGTATTTCACACCATTTTATGCCATGTTGCGCGCCGTTCCTGACATGCAGTTGGGTGCGCTGATTATGTTGTTGGCAATTGTTGTGTTGTTCTTCTTACCTTGGTTAGATCGTTCGCCAGTTAAATCAATCCGTTACAGAAGATGGCCTTTCAAAGTGATGTTGAGCTTATTTGCTGTGACATTTGTTATCCTGGGCTGGTTAGGCATGCAAGGAGCCACTGAGCTGTATAAGTTGATGGCCCAAGTGTTGACGGCGTTTTATTTCTTCTACTTTGCTTGGCTGTTCTTTTACAGCAGAAATGAAAAGTATCATGAAGTTCCAGAGAGAATAGAGGACCACTGATGAAAAAGATTGTATTTATATTGATTAGTTTGATGACCACATCTTGGGTTTCGGCCGCAGGTGGTGGTGGCGCAGTGGGTGAAAAAGCCCACACCAACATTCGATCAGTTGATTCTTTGCGAAACGGTGCCAAAACATACATGAATTATTGTATGGGTTGTCACTCAATGGCATACCAACGGTACAACCGAGTCGCAGAAGATTTGGGTTTGACTGAAGATGAGATGATGAATGGTTTGGTTCTGACTGATGCCAAATTCAGTGATAAGATGGTCATCGCCATGACCCCTGAACAAAGTTCAGCTTGGTTCAATAAGGCAGTTGCGCCAGATTTAACGGTGATCGCCAAAGCACGTGGTGTTGATTGGTTGTTTAATTTCTTAATCAACTTTTATGTTGATCCAACCAGGCCCAGCGGCTGGAATAATTTAACTTTTGAAAATGCGGGCATGCCTCACATTTTGTGGGAATTGCAAGGCATCAGAACTGCCAATTTTGAAATGCACACGGATGAAGAAGGCAATGAGCATAAGGAATTCAAAGGTTTTGAAACAGTACAAGCTGGCTTATTGAGCGAAAAAGAATACAAAGATTTGGCACGTGATTTGGTGAACTTTTTAGATTATTCATCTGAACCTGCTCAATTGATTCGAATGGCATATGCCCCATGGGTGTTGTTGTTTGTCTCACTGTTCACATTTTTGGCTTATATGCTGAAGGTTAATTACTTCAGGGACATACATTAAATGGCGAAATTTTGTTCATGTTAACAAAAAGGTCAAAATTTGATAAAATGAAGGGTTTTTGCAGATTCGTATTGCAAAAGCCCTTTTTAACTTTGTAACAAAGGAGAAAAATTAGGTGTCTATTATTGAACGAGGAAGGTCAGTTATAACCATTTACTCAGAAACAGAAGCTTTTGATTCACATCGAATCAGATTTCTTTTGGCAACTAAGAGTATCAATTGCAAAATTATTTCTGTAGACCGGAATGATCCTCCTGAAGACTTATTGGCCAACAACCCAGAGTTAGAAATTCCGACTTTGGTTGATCGAGACATGCATTTGTATGGGGTCAATGTGATCACCGAATATTTGGACGAGCGGTATCCTCATCCACCTTTGATGCCACCTGATCCAATGACCCGTGCCAGACTAAGGTTTACCGTGTACCGTTTGGAAAACGGTTGGTTCCAGTACGTCAATAAGATTGAGAATGCGGTTGGTGAAGCCAAGGTAGCGGCAGTCAAAGCATTGGCGGCCGAGCTGACTGCGGCAGAATCATTGTTCAGTGAGAATCCGTATTTCATGAATTCTGACATGACTTTGGTCGATACCAACTTGGTTCCTTTTTTGTGGCGCTTAGAGCACTATGGTATGGATTGGGAATCACTGCCCAAGTCATTACGTAACTATGCACATCGCATGTTCCAAAGCAAAGGTTTTAAGAAAAGCATCACAGAAGCTGAAAGAGAATATAGATTTGATTTTTGATCCAGACATGACATCAGTAAAACCGTACTTTGTGCAAGCTTTGCATGAATGGATTACGGACAATGGTTTGACACCTTTGGTTGTGGTTGATGCTGCATACCAAGGTGTCCGTGTTCCCGAACATGTGATTGAAGACGGTAAAGTGGTGCTGAATGTTTCTTATGATGCCACACAAAACTTACAAATGGATGATGAGTTGTTGACAGTCAATGCCAGATTTTCTGGCATTTCACATGCCATCATCATTCCTATGGAATCTATTTCAGCGATATATGCCAGGGAAAATGGCAAAGGCATGATGTTTGATGTGGAGCATGAAGACTTGGATGAGGATGAAACCGCTGAGGCCAGTAAAGAACATGATGAAACCGCAGACAGTAAAATCAAAAAGCCACATTTGAAATTGGTGGATTAAAATACCATGCAAACAAAAGAAACTGCCACCGATACTGCCGCTGAACCTGTCAGTGATGTCACTTTAGCCATCAATAATTTTTCCTCCTACTTACCTGAAACTTGGCAACCGTACTGGGAAAAAGTACAAAGCATTCCTTTTTTGGGTTTTATTTTGCTGGTCGTACTTGGTTATTTGGTGGCAAAAATAGGTGTGGTTATTATCAGCAAAAGCCTGAGCCAAATCACCAAAAGAACCCAGAGTCATGTCGATGACCAATTGATCCTAATTCTTAAAAGGCCGTTGTTCTTAACCCTGTTCTTTTTCTTTTTGGGTATGGCCATCAAAACCGTTGGCTTGGCGTCAGGCATAGAAAGTTCTTTGATCAGGATACTGGCTTCCATTCTCGCATTTACCTGGATGATGCGCGGTTTTAAAGTGCTGAACTTATTGTTAGGTACGCTTTCAAAATTCAAGGGCAAGTATGAAATGATACAGCCCAAAACCATCCCGTTGTTTGACTTGATTGGTAAAATCCTGTTGATTGCGATGGGTTCATACGCCTTGTTGATTATTTGGGGCATCAACCCCACGGCCTGGTTGGCCTCAGCAGGTGTGATTGGTATAGCGGTTGGTTTCGCCGCCAAGGACACCTTGGCCAATTTATTTTCTGGTTTTTTCATCATTGCAGACACGCCATACAAAGTAGGTGATTTTGTTAATTTAGATTCAGGCGAACGCGGAATGGTCACTCATGTGGGCATGCGCTCAACCCGCTTATTAACCCGAGACGATGTAGAAATCACCATCCCAAATAATGTCATCGGCAATGCCAAAATCATCAATGAAAGTACCGGCCGTTGGGAAAAAACCCGATTGCGTATCAAAGTGGGTGCAGCTTATGGCACCGATGCCAATCAGGTGTGTCAGGTATTGATGGAAGTTGCCAACAACCATTCAGACGTGGTTAAAGAACCTGAAGCACGTGTCAGATTCAGGGCATTTGGCGCCTCTTCATTGGATTTTGAATTGTTGGTGTGGATTGCACAACCCGTCCTGCGTGGTCGAATCAGTCATGAGCTTCACATGAAGGTGTATGAGGCATTCAATGCAGCAGGTATTGAAATTCCTTATGCCAAACAAGATGTATACATCAAAGAATTCCCAAGTCAACCCAACCCTGAAAAAGCGCATTCTGATTCAGCGGCAGAATGATTGCTGAATGGTGCAGGCCGACATTGATAAATTGATTGAGCAAATGCCTGGCCATGTACTGGCCAAGGACTTCCATCGCTTAAAAAATCTACTCAGCAAAGCCAAAAACAACCCCCAACGACTCAGTCAAGCATTGGATGCCTTAGGCAAATCGCAAAGTGCTTGTCAACTCAGGGCGTCCGCGCTGCCTGAAATTGAACTGGAGGCTGATTTACCAATCAGTCAACAAGCTGAAAAAATTTCAACCACCATTCAGAACAACCAAGTCACCATTATCGCGGGTGAAACTGGTTCGGGTAAAACCACGCAAATTCCTAAAATTTGCCTACAAGCCGGATTGGGACGAACGGGTCAAATTGCCTGTACCCAGCCACGCAGGATTGCAGCCAAATCAGTGGCCCAAAGGGTGGCCGATGAAATCAACAACCCCTTGGGACAAGCCATTGGTTACCAAGTCAGGTTTGATGAAAAATACAGTCAAAATGGCTATGTTAGGTTCATGACGGATGGGATATTGCTGCAGCAAACCTTACGCGATAAATGGCTGACTGACTATGACACCATCATCATAGATGAGGCCCATGAGCGCAGTTTAAACATTGATTTCTTGCTGGGTTTTATCAAACAGCTGATTGCCAAAAGGAAAGACCTTAAGGTGGTGATTACATCAGCCACCATTGATACCGAAAAGTTTTCCAAGCACTTTGATGGTGCTCCCATCATCAATGTAAGTGGCCGTTCATTTCCAGTCACCGCACATTATCGACCTTTGGATGAACACAACCTAGAATTGAATCAGGGGATCATCCGTGCCATCGATGAAATTTATGCGCACAGTGGCGTTGGTGATGTCTTGGTTTTTTTACCTGGCGAACGGGAAATCAATGAAGCGGCCGATCAATTGAAACGCAAACATTTACCGAACACGGAAATCCTCAAATTATATGCTCGATTGACAGCCGCAGATCAAATGAAAATCTTTAAACCTGGCGATAAACGCCGGGTGATATTGACCACCAATGTGGCAGAAACGTCATTGACGGTGCCACGCATTCATTATGTGATTGATTCTGGTTTGGCCAGAATCAGTCGCTATTCATCACGCAGTAAAATTCAAGGCTTACAGATAGAAGACATTGCTCAAGACAGTGCCAATCAACGCATGGGTCGTTGTGGACGGATTGCCGATGGTCATTGTTACCGCTTATACAGTGAACAGGATTTTGACAGCCGACCCGAGCATACCGACGCCGAAATCATGCGAACATCATTGGCTTCGGTGATTTTACAAACCCATGTACTGAGCTTGGGTCATTTAACCGATTTCCCATTCATTGACCAGCCAGATTATAAAATGGTCAACGATGGTTATCAGTTATTGATTGAGTTACAAGCTTTGGATGAGGGGCAACAATTGACTCAAATCGGCCGGATGATGGCTCACTTGCCAATCGATGTGCAGTTGGGACGGATATTGATCATGGCCAATGATTTAGGCTGTCTCAAAGACATCTTGGTGATCGTCTCGGGTTTGTCGCTACAAGACCCCAGAGAGAGGCCTTTGGAGTGGTCACAGGCCGCCGACAAAGCCCATCAAAAATACATTCATGAGAAATCAGATTTCATGTCATTGTTGAACCTGTGGCAACAACTGAATAAAAAAAGAAACCAACTGAAAAACAAAGGATTCAAGCAATGGTGTCGCGAAAATTTTATTTCCATCAAAAGATACATGGAATGGAAGGATGTTAACCGCCAGTTGACCTCATTGGTCAGCCAACAAAAAATGCGCATCACCGATTCAATCTCAGATCCTGAAGCCAATTACCAACAGCTTCACAAAGCTTTGTTATCGGGTTTTATTTCACACATAGGCATGCACCAATCTGATCGTGAATACCTGGGTACACGGAATAAAAAGTTCATGATCTTTCCAGGCTCTGGACTGTATGGTCGCGCGCCCAAATGGATATTGGCCGGTCAAATTGTGCACACCAGTCAAGTGTTTGCTCGCATGGTGGCAGAACTGCAAGCCGAATGGATCAATGAGATGGGACAGCACCTCATCAAAAAAACCCATTATGATCCTTTTTGGTCAAAGAAAAAAGGCACGGTGATGGGCTACCAACGCAGTGTGTTGTTGGGCATGATTTTAAATGAAAAACAAGCCTTCCATTATGGTCCTAAAGACCCAGCTGGATCACGCAAACTGTTCATCAGTCAGGGATTGGTTGAACAACAGATGCATACCCGATTAGGGTTTTATCACCACAATGCCAAATTGATTGCATCCATACAAGCCGAAGAAGACCGACACAGAAAAAAAGATTTATTGATAGACCCGAATAAGCTGTATGACTTGTACGATGCGGTGATTCCAGCCAATATCTATTCTGAACCCCAATTAAAAAAATGGGTAGAAAAGCATGGTGATGAAAAATTACGGTTCAGTGACGAGGATTTATACCTGCGCAAAACTCCAGTCGATCGCGCTAAGCTGTTTCCTGAAACCATCACCATCAGAAAGCTGACATTAAATTTAAGCTATGAATTCCAGCCGGGTACCGATGCCGATGGGGTGACAGCGCACATTGCATTGCCATGGTTGAATGCATTGAATGCCAACGACTTTGAATATTTGGTTCCAGGTTTGTTACCTGAAAAAATTGAAATGTTGATCAAAGGCTTGGCGAAAAACATCCGTCGTGGTTTGTTTCCAATTAAGGAGTATGCTGAAATCATCAGTGATGAGCTGGATCATGCACAAGCGTTTTATCCACAACTGGTCAAGCGGGTGTTTAAGAAAAACGGACTACAGACCCAAGTTGAAGATTGGCAATCGACAGAATTGGCCGATCATTTGAAGTTTCGTTTTGTGGTTTATGACAACAACAAACAAGTGTTGAAAAGTGGTCGCGACTTCAATGCCTTGTTGGATGATTTCAGTCAACAAGCCAATCGCAGTTTTCAAAAAACGGCATCAAAATCCAATAAAATCAATGGTGCCACCGATTGGGTTTTTGGGGAGTTGAACCAACAAGTCCAATTAGACAATGGATTACTGGCTTTTCAAGCGGTGGTTGATCAAGAAAATGCAGTCGGCTTGCGGCTGTTTGAAAACCAACATCAAGCAGAATTGAAACACATACAAGGCATCAAAAGATTGCTCAAAATCAAATACCCGAAAATCATTAAACAAGCACAAAAAGTCAACATCAGCCTCAAAGCTGAAATGGCTTGGAATGCCTTGGAAAGTGGCCTGAAACTTAATGATGAATTGATTGACGCCTTGTTAGAAAAACAAATCGCAGCTCACCCATGGGTGGGCATGCAAAAAGAATTTGATCAACTGGCAGATCAATTGAGCCGAAAACTGTACAAAGAAACTTATGACTGGGCCCAAAAGTTGGCACCAGTGATCGAACAGTGGTATACCTTATGGCAACAAGTTGAAGCCAAATATGATTTGTTGACTGAAGCCAGTTATGAAGACATGCAATACCAGCTGGACTATTTAATCTATGCCGATTGTCTACATCACATTCGCTTGACTGACCTGGAACACTACCATCGATTTTTAAAAGGTTTATCAATGCGCTTGGAAAGTGCACTGCATTCTCCACCCAAAGAAGCTGAAAAACTCAAAGAATTGAATGCAGTGAGTCAGCCGTTTTATCAACATTGTGACCTCGTGGATGAATTCACCGAAGCGCACCAAGATTTTCTGATGTTGCTGGAAGAATTGCGTGTTTCCCTGTTTGCTCAGAGCTTGGGTACCAAACAAAAGGTCTCTGTGAAAAGGCTTAAACAAGCATTCAAAGAACTGTAAATCAGGGCCATCGGTAAGGCAATCCTGGTTGGCAATAATAAAATGCCAGCCAAAGGTTTTTAGACATTTGAACCGCAAAAAATTTCATGCAGTGCCTTGATCAGCGCATCCACTTCTTCAGCCGTGTTGTAATGTGCCAGGCTGATTCTGACCACGCCTTGTTTATCGCGCAAGCCTAAATGATCAATCAATTTCACGGCATAAAAGTCACCGAAGCGAATACCAATGTGGTGTTGATCTACATGTTCAACGATGGCATCTGAAGCCAGTGATTCATGGACCATTGATAAAGTGGCAACGCGTTGATTGACCGCACTGTTGTTGATGCCGACAATGCGAATTTCTGGCACGGTGGCTAAGTAGTCTAATAACTTTTGTAACAAAGTGGCTTCATGCAAAGCAATCCAGTCATAGGCTTTGCTTAAATCAGCGCGATTCACCGCCACCGAATGCCCAGCACCTAATTCACACAAATACTTTACCACCCCACCCATGGCATAACACAGCTCATAATTGACATTGCCGGGTTGGAATTTATAGGGTGTGGTTTGAATAAAAGCGTGATTGAAACCAGGTAACGCATCCAATATTTTTAACTTGCCGTACATCACCCCTTGGTGTGGACCGAAGGTTTTGTAGGTGCTGAAAAAATAGAAATCCACATCCCAAGCTTGCACATCAATCAGGCGATGCGGCGCATAGGCCACCCCATCAACGCATGCCATGGCACCGTGGTCGTGTATCAATTGGGTCCATTCGGTAATTGGATTGATTGTTCCGAGGATATTCGACACATGGGTAAAACAAACCAGTTGGGTTCTTTCTGTCATCAATGCCAACAGATCATCGCTGTGAAGTTCAAATGTATCTGGCCTGATTTTCCAGGTCTTGATAACGATGCCTTGTTGTTGCAAATCTACCCAGGCCGCTCGATTGGCTTCATGATCCACATCGGTGATGATCACCTCATCACCGGCTTGCCAGCCTTTGGCCAAACACAGACTCAAAATACGAATCAAAGACGTACTGCTGGCACCCACAATCACTTCTTCCGTCCGCTTGGCATTGACATAGGTTTGGATCGCCAAGGTGGCCTGTTCCAGTTGTTTCGTGGCGGCAGCTGACGTTGCATAACTGGCACCCAGTTGCACATCGTATTCAGTCAAGTATTTAACAATCGCCTCGATTGCATGCCGCACTGTTTGTGAACCACCGGCATTGTCCATAAAAACCATAGCTTGGTCTTTTTGAAAAACCGGAAATTGTGATCTGACCCAATCAATGTCCATGTTGTAATCCACAAAAAGCATACATTCTAATTGGCTTGTTCGGTTGGGGCAAATGTAACTGAGTTAAAATAGCAGACTGGCATGTGGCTCTGGCCATAGATTATAATGTTTTGCTATGTTAATAATCTCCAATACTGTGCAAATAGCGGATTCGGAAATCGAGCTGACAGCCATCAGAGCCCAAGGTCCGGGTGGTCAGAATGTCAATAAAGTATCCAGTGCGATTCACTTGCGTTTTGATATTGAGCATTCAAGCTTGCCGGAATTTTATAAAGAACAGCTGTTAAAGTTATCCGATCAGCGCATCAGCAAAGAGGGTGTTATTATTATCAAAGCCCAGCAATTCAGAACCCAAGAAAAAAATAAAGCAGATGCCTTGGATCGGTTGAAACAGCTCATTCTCTCAGCGGTTGTTCAACCAAAGAAACGCAAAGCCACACGCCCAAGCAAAGCATCGAAAAAAAAGCGTTTGGACGCAAAAACACGCAGGGGTCATACTAAAAACCTGCGAAAGCCTGTTGCCAGTGATGATTGAAACACATACTTTGCTTGTAATCATCGCAGCTGAATACGACTTCTGAACTGCAGAAACAAACACTTGAAATTCAAATGAGTGTTCATTTGTGTCCCAATAGATTGCTATTTTTGTGACGAAGCCCCGCAAAAACATCGATCAGTGTTGCTAATATATTCAGCATAACAACAAAAAATAAATGAGGGCACACACATGAAAAAGTCAAATGAATTTCCATCTAGCAGCGGTCATTCTGATCGATGCATCCATGATGATGAGCCGTTGGCAGGGGTTGAATTGGATAAAATCAGGGTCCTCGCAGACAAGGAAAGTGCCCTTGATCATCATGAAATCCGTGAATTGACCAAAATCATATTGAAAATTGATCCAGTCAAAGTGGACGAATCATTACAAGCCAAATTCAATTCAATCATGCACAAAGTCAGGGCTCAATTTGCCCAACAAATGATCTGAGTGATCAGCTTAAGGGGTTTGTTTTTATCCACTCGCCTTGCTGAACCCATGTAAATAACCGAAACAATGGTCGATTAAAATGATGTTAATTCGGTATGATTGTGGTTTAAAGGAATGGTATGTAAATGAAAAAAGTACATCAATTGGGTTTTATTGTGGTTTGCATGGTGTTTTGTACTGTGGCTCATGCCCAAGAAACGTTGACTGATCACACTTATAAACTGAGTGAAGGGGCTGAACCTGGAATGGGGGCACTGTCGGATGTTTCGTGGTTGGTGGGATCGTGGCAAGGCACCGCCTTTGGCAGTCAATTTGAAGAGGTGTGGAACCCAGCTTCTGCCGGCTCCATGGTCGGCATGTTTAAATTGTTTGATGAAGAAAAAGGTGTTAACTTTTATGAGCTGATGCTACTGAGAGAACAGCAGGGCAGTTTGGAGTTGTTGGTTAAACATTTTTCTGCAGACTTTATTGCATGGGAAGACAAAGCAGATTTTATTACATTTAAACTGGTCAGGATTGAGGAAAAAGCAGTGCACTTTTCAGGCTTGAGTTTTTATCAGAAAAGCCCAGATAAAATTGAAGGCTATATTGTGATGAAACACAAAGATGGCAGCAGAACAGAGCATTTAATCTCGTATAAGAGGACCATGGATTGATGGCATTCATAGACTGAAAATACCATGAACTGAATCTTTAAGCATTGCAAATGTAAATCAAAAAGCGTTTACCTGAGTACAATATTTATTTGCTTTGCCTTGCCTTTACGGACCGAGGGTGTTCGATCAAATAAAGCCATAGACAATGCGCTGCCACAAGTTATTTTCGGTTCAGCCCCAAGTCTTATGTTTATCTTTGGGCCATTGCTTTTATGCAAGTCATTTTAAACAACTGACCTTCCATTCTTTTTTAAACTTCTTGGTTGCGTCTTACATCAGGTGCCATTTTTTACGAGCTTGAACAGCATTGGCGTGTTGTGTATTTTGATGTTAATGATCTGATTGCCATTGGTTTAGGTGTTGTATTGATGCTTGGTGTTCATAAAATCGATTATTTCAAAGAAAATCAATATTGATTCAAAGTACCCATCTTGATTAAATTTGTTGATTTGGGTATAACAGGTTTAACGAATTTTTAAGAGGCCGACATGAACGAAACTGCAACACCTGAAGCACCAGTCAAACTAAGCTGGGTGCAACGATTTCTGAATACCATTGAAAGGGTGGGAAATAAACTACCCGACCCGGCCATCATTTTTCTTTTTGCATTGCTGATTATTTGGGTGTTTTCATGGTTGTTGTCTGGGGTTGAATTCAGTGCCTTGGATCCACGCACATCTGCGCCGATTATAATCAACAACCTGTTGACGGGTGATGCGCTGGCTAACTTTTTATCAACCATGGTCACAACGTTCACTGGCTTTGCGCCTTTGGGTGTGGTTTTGGTAGCGATGATGGGTGTAGGCGTGGCAGAACATTCCGGTTTTATCAACACGGGAATCAAACTGATGTTGCGTCGCACGCCGGCATTCTTATTGACACCAACCATTATCTTGGTAGCCATTGTCAGCCACACGGCGACCGATGCGGGATACGTCTTGGTCATTCCTCTGGCTGGGGTGATTTATTATGCCATGGGGAGACATCCGTTGGCTGGGATTGCTGCTGCTTTTGCTGGAGTCAGTGGCGGCTTTAGTGCCAACTTTGTGCCATCTGGAATTGATCCTTTGTTACAAAGTTTCACCCAAAGTGCGGCTCAAATCATTCAACCTTCAATGGCAGTTAATCCGCTGAATAATTGGTTTTTTACTTCTGCATCCAGCTTGTTCATTATATTGATTGGCTGGTACATCACTGACAAAATTATTGAGCCTCGTCTACAGAAAACGGACATAGATGGAGATACGGATGATTTACCTCGGTTAGATGAAATTTCACGTACCGAACGAAGATCATTCTATATAGCCTCTACTGTGATGTTGTTGGGTATTGCCGCATTGATCTGGGCTGCTTGGTCAGATGATTCTCCGCTGCGACATGAAGGTCAGTTGGCGGTGTTTCAAGCACCTATGATGCAATCAATTGTGCCTTTGATCTTCTTGCTGTTCTGGATTCCAGGTGCGGTGTATGGTTTTGTCTCAGGCACATTTAAATCCACTAAGGATATGATCGATGCGATGACCAAGGCGATGAATGGCATGTCTTATTATTTGGTGATGGTGTTTTTCTGTGCCTTATTTGTTGCTGCATTTGCAAAATCTAACCTGGGTGCTTTGATGGCGATTGAAGGCGCTCAGTTGCTGAAAAATATGGCCTTACCGAGTGGAGTCACCATAGTTGGGATTATCTTTTTAACCGCTTTTGTTAATCTATTTGTTGGGTCGGCTTCAGGAAAATGGGCATTACTCGCACCTATTTTCGTTCCTATGTTGATGCAATTGGGCATTTCACCTGATTTAACTCAAGCAGCTTATCGGGTGGGTGACTCCAGTTCAAACATCATTACCCCTTTGATGCCTTATTTCCCATTGGTGGTGGTCTATTGTCAGAAATATGTTAAGGACACAGGCGTTGGGACCTTGATTGCTTTGATGATTCCATTTTCTGTGGCATTCTTGATTGGTTGGACGATTTTCTTACTGGCCTATTGGAGCTTTGGTATTCCATTGGGTCTACAAGCCAGCTATATTTATCCAGCAGGTTGATTGTCAGTATTTAACTGGGGCCGTCTTTAGTGGACCAGCCCCAGTTTGCTGTCTTGATGGTATCTTCAATTCAATGAACAACAATCGATTTAATTAAAATCAAATTTAATTCATAATTTGCTCAAGATAAACACCTAAGTCATTAATCAAGTCATCATCTGGCTGTGTCTGGTTTTTAATTTCTTGCCGTATCTGCGTATAACTTGTTTTGGCTTCAACCCACTTATTACGTTCACTTTCATCGGGTGTGATTTTTGTAAAAACAATTTCTGCTAATTGCAGAAATTGAGTGTGCGCAAAAAACCAATTTGGATTGGTAATGGGTTGAAGGCTATTGAAAATTTTGATGGCTTCATCATTCCGTTCCAGTTGATGACTGGATAAGGCCAATGCCGTGCCTGCAATCAAAAGGACCTGTGTATCCACCTCAGTCGATTCAAAAACCCGTTTAGCTTCTGTATAGGCGGTGATGTTGTCTTGTCGGTAATAACTGTTCAAGGCCAACAAGGCAGTGACTTCCAATTGTTCCTTGGTGGTTAAATCAACAGCCTGTAATTTCTTTAATAATTCATTCGCCTGGTCGTAATCGCCAAGCGTGATATTGACTTTGGCTAAATTGATTTCAGCCAAAACCAGCAGACTTTCTTGATTAAATTGCGCCTGAATTTCAATGGCTGATTGTAAATGAACTTGTGCCAATTCATGGTGACCCAGTTCCTGTAATAGGTTGTAAAAGGCACTGTACCCTTGTTGAAAATTATTGGTGTCTTGTTGTTCAAGGACAAACTTCAATGCTTGTTGCGCAAACTTCATGGCTTTGACAAAATCAGCTTGTTCCATATAAATTTGTGACAATGCGCCATAGGCATAAGCGGCATAGTCACCATCAGGTATTTCTAAGGCCAAGCGCAAGGCTTGCTCTAATGCTTGAACGTGTTTATTGTCCTGATGGGTTTGTTGGTAAGAATAGGCTAAATTACCCCAAGCCCGCATTTGGTTGTAAGCATCTTTGTTTATTTTGGCCTGGTTTAAAATATTTTCCAACAACACAATTGATTCGGTAAATTGGTACACAGACTGATGATAACGAGCCCGTGAAATGGCGGTTGAGGTGATGCCTGTCTGGTCATTCATAGCACGGTAGTGGAATTCAGCCTGGTCTAAAAAATATTGTAATGATTCTTTATCAGAACGATATATATACATTTTTGATAACAGCAAATAAGTATCGGCCAAAACAGGTACAGATGCCCCTTTGTCATAGGCATCAATACCAGCCATTAAATGCGCAATGCTGCGATCATAATCGCCAGATTTGTAACGTTCTAAGCCATGTAAATAGGCCAGTTTCAACTGGTCTGAAGGATGTGAATGGTGGTCTATTGTTAACCCTTCAAACACCAAATTTTGCGGTTGAGGATTGGATTCGATGGCAGCAAGCTGCCGCTTGAATACTTCATCCGTGACCTGTGCTTGTGGCTCCTTGATCAATGCAATCATTAAAGCGACAGACAAACAAAGCACCAACACTCCAATCACATGGGGTTTGAATGATTGCTGTGAAACCGCAGTAACCGGGGCTTGTAGTTGGTAGCCTTTGCCATATACATTGGTAATCACATCTTCGTTCAAGCCAGTTGAACGCAATGCTTTTCTGGTTTCTTGAATCACTTTAAACAATGAATCATCACTGACTATCACGTTTTCCCACAATGTTTTCAGTAAAAAGTCTTTGCTTAAAATTTGATTTTCAGAGGTTAAAAATAACAACAAACATTGATGCCCCCTGGGTGACAATTGAATCACTTTATCGGCCACCAGAATCTGCTGGTTTTTAACTTCAAATTGAACGTGATTAAGGCTGTAGATCATGAATATAAAATGCGGTTCAGATACAAAAATTGATTGTAAAGTCACAAATTTGACTGCAACAACCCCTCAAGGATAACAATATTATAAATGAAATAAGTCCATTGAATTACACAATTTATGCCATTGATCGGCGGATTAATTTTGTTAAACAGTTCACACATTTTTTTAATTCAGAAAGGATTCAGATTCTTTTCAGGCTGTTTCAGGCTTCATTTTGTAAAACCAAGTATTTATCCAAGAGGCGAACCATGAAAAAATTACTGATCTTATTTTTAATGATGACATTAAACACTTCACAGGCATTCGTAACAGTCGGCTTAGGACCTGATTGTGATTACGATAATTTATTTCCAGCATACAATGACAACGACCCTGAAGTCAGAGTGACTTCTGAACAACTGCATATCAATGATTTCACCATTGATAAGATTAAAGTGTTCAAAGGTGGCTATGACAATTGTTTGGCGGCTCAAGCCGACATAGCAGGCATCAATAAATCTCGCTGGAGTGGCCTTAATTCCAACAACAGAACTGTGGTTAAGGTGGCAGCCAATGAAATCATCACCATGACCGTAATCATCGAAGATTTTGAAATCTTTGATGGCCGCAACAACACCGCCAGCGGTGCAGGTGGAATCAAAGTATCAGGTAATACGAATTTAATTTTAAGAAATTCCGTGGTCTATGACAACGAAGGCAGTGAAGGGGCAGGGGTTCATGTGAGCGGAGAAGATGCGCGTTTTAGCATGGAAAATTCAATCATCAGAAATAACTTGGCGATTGGTTATGGTGGTGGGGTTTTTTGTACTTCCGGGGCTACAGTGAATATCGATGCTGACAGTGCCATTCATGACAACACGGCTGACTTCAATGGGGGCGGTATTTTTGCACATGATGAATGCCAAATAAGTAACCACAGTGGTCGCGACCATACCCAGCAAAATCCATCAGGTATCTATCAGAACGCAGCGAACAAAGGTGGCGGTATTTATTTACAAAGCGGCTCTCAACTGGACAATGAGGGCAGTGCAACGCATGCCGCCAGAATCACCCACAATATTTCCAGTGCCAATGATGGCTTAAATGGTGGCGGTATCTTTCTGACTGGAGTGGGTACCCGTGCGACCTTGCTTAATACCCTCATTGATGCCAATGAAGGTGCCTCCCTCGGCGCTGCCTTGGTGGTGACTGATTCGGCACAACTGACCATGCATCAGGTCAGCCAAGCTTGTCAATATGCTGCTTCCGATGCCTGTTCATCGATCAAAGGTAATTACTTCATCACCACGGTGGGCGAGGGTGCAGCTGGCTATATTGGAGCAAGTGCCACAGCACATATTGCGCAAACTGAAATTGCTTTCAATCAATCCAATCACGTCAGTGGCTTTTTGGTGCGTGATGGTGCGCATTTGTATTTAGAAGGCAACCTGTTCAGAGACAACATCGGTGTCAACCAAAACTTCAGCGATCAATTGTTCAAAATTGATGGCGCTGTGAATCAAGGCGCACGATTGGATTTTATCTACAATACAGCGGTCAGAAATGGGCCCAACCATATATTTACTGCCGATAATACAGCCAGCATACAAACCTTGAATGTGTTTAATTCAATTATATGGGACCAAGGCAATGTGTTTAATTTCAGTGGCAACGGCTTGACACAAATTGATTGTACTGTGGTGCATGAAAACCAAAGTTTAAGTGGTAATGTGGGTGCGGTATTAACCAACGATCCCTTGTTCAACAATGTCAGCGAAGGTGATTTCCAACTGACCCTGGCCTCGGACCCGATTGATTTTTGTGACAACAATTTATTTCCCAATCAACACAAGGACCTCAACAACCAAAATCGCGGCGTAGACACCAGTTCGGTGAACAATGCATTTGGCCCCTATGATGCCGGTGCTTATGAATTTGATGGCGATTTGATTTTCAGCCATGGATTTGATTGAAGCATGGCTTAATTTGACCTCATGATTCTGACTTAAGCCACCCAGTTAAAGGGTGGCTTTTTACTCACAGCCATGGATCAATTGATATCCAGTTGGTCTGGTTGGTTGTGCAAAATAAATCGTTGTATAATGATTTTATGGATATTCAACATGCATTAAAAAGCCTCGAAGCACTGGGTGATGAAAAGGTGCGAGAGCAGAATCGCAAAAAGGGTGCGGGCACGCTGCAATATGGGGTCAGGTTAGGTGACATCAGAAAGTTGGCCAAACAAATCAAAACCAATCATGAATTGGCCACAGCACTTTGGCAAACGGAAAATACAGATGCACAATTGTTGGCTATTTTATTGTTTAAGCCCAAGGTGCTTGCCACCGCGACATTGGATCAAATGGTTCGTTCGACGACCTTTGATCAAGTGGCTGATTGGCTCAGCGCCTACATCATCAAAAAACACCCTGACAAAGAAACCCTCCGGCAACAGTGGATGGCAGATAAACATCCCATGGCTGCTCGAGCCGGCTGGAGTTTAACTTATGAAAGGGTTGAAAAAGCCCCTGAAGGTTTGGACATAAGGGCATTACTGAATCGGATTGAAGCAGAGATGTCACAAGCACAACCAGCGGTACAGTGGACCATGAATTTTGTATTGGCCGGTATTGGGATAAACTTCCCGGAATTTCGTGATCGAGCTTTGCAAATTGGTGAAGATTTGGGTGTCTATCGAGATTACCCAGTTTCCAAGGGTTGTACTTCACCCTTTGCACCGGCCTGGATCAATGAAATGGTCAGCAGGCAACAGCAATAATTCAACAACTCAACAGGGTGTTGTGAAATGTACACAGCCCTCAATCGACTGCCACAATTCATCAGTTCATTGTCACATGGGTGCCTGAATTTTTGTATAAGCTATCAATCATTCCATCAAGAGCGGTGTGTCAATTCATCATGAGCGTCAAAAACTTCCTTCATGAGTTGTGGTTGTTTGGTATCAAGCAGGCTTATGCCAGTTTGTTTGGTGGATTTCTCTTGTCAGTGATGATCATTACCAAGTATTGGTACCCACTGGAAAGTTTACACCGATATGATTTCATTTTTTTGGCGGCCATTGCCTTTCAAATCTTGTTACTAATGACTCGCTTGGAAACCATCAGAGAATCGGTGGTGATTGTGGTGTTTCATGCAGTGGCTACCCTCATGGAACTGTTTAAAACTTCGGATGCCATTGGTTCTTGGTCTTACCCTGAAGCCAGTTTTTTCTGTCTTGGAAATGTGCCCTTATTCACCGGCTTCATGTACAGTGCTGTGGGAAGTTATATAACGCGAGCCTGGCGAATTTTTGAGTTCCGATATGATCATTATCCGAACAAAAGTTACACCCTTGTATTGGTGTTGTTGATCTATGTTAATTTCTTTACTCACCACTATGTTCCAGACATTCGCTGGTTGTTGTTAGCCATGACATTTTTCATGTTCCATAAAACAACAATATATTTCAAAATCATCATCAGCCATCGACACATGCCTTTGTTATTGGGTTGGATGTTGGTGGCATTGTTTATTTGGTTGGCCGAGAACATTGGCACTTTCACAAATATTTGGATTTACCCAAATCAAACTATGCAGTGGCAGATGGTTTCTTGGTCGAAACTGGTTTCCTGGTTTTTATTGATTCAACTGAGCTTTGTGTTGGTCACACTGATCAATCGACTGGAGTTTAACCATGACTGAAGCCACAGCAGGTAGACAAGCTTATTGGTCGTCAACCTCTGGTTTTGGTCTGGCCATGAAAGTTGCAATCGAATTGGCCACAGCCCGGGCGTGACTCATGTGTAAATGATGATCACCATCGAGTTTGTTGAATTGTGCCGGATTCAATGTTTTGATGCGGTCTTCCACCATGGGGTATTGCAGTGCATATGTTCTCGGTTCAGCAATGATCAATTGAGTAGGGACTTGAGTTGCGGCTAAATATTCTTGTATTTGTTCCTCGGACATCCTGAAAAAACTGCGTAACCTGAGGCGTTTATCGGTTCGCCAATGAAATCCTTTCTTGGTTTGACACAAACCCCTTTCTACCAGGGGACGGATGATTTCAGCATCCATTGGTGTGGCTTCTTGCCGTGCTTTGATGGCCAGCGCTACATTGGGATAAAACCGCTTATGCTCCAGGCTGTGATTGCGCCATAATTTCAACGCTTCACGAAGTGAACTGACGGCTTTGCCAGGAATATAAGGCGGTACAGGACCTAAGTTTTCAATTAAAATCAAGCGATCAATTTGCTCTGGATAAGCAGCAGCATACATCACAGCTATGGCAGCCCCCATGGAATGGCACAATAAGGTTATGGGTTTTTCCATTTGGTCAATCACTGCTTGAATATCAATGACATAATCAATGAAGCCATAGTTATGTCCTGGTGCCCGGTGGTCAGAAAGTCCATGACCAGGAAAATCAATGGCAGTGATTTCCATGCCTTGCTCGGCCAAGATCGGTGCCAAATGCCAAAAACTGGCGGCATTGTCCAACCAACCATGTAAGGCCAGGGTCTTGTGTTTATTACCAGTTCCCCATTGCAGCGCTGCTATGTTGCCATATCGGGTTTCAAAAACAAGTTCTTTGGGTTGTTTGTTAAGCATTGGATCAATCAGTCTCAGCGCCAGTTAATGAAAATCAAAACAGCCAAAATGATCCGGTAATGCATGAACCAAATGAAGTTTATTTTTTCGATGTATTGCATGAACCAATGGATGCATAACCAAGCAGCCAAAAAGCCCAGCCCAGCAATGGTAAAAATACCAGCCAGGTCATAGGCCTGTGGCTGTTGCATTAATTTAAGTCCACCATAGGCAGTCGTCATCAATATGGCTGGTATCGCCAATAAGAATGAAAATTTTGCGGCATGGGTCTTGCTTAATCCCAAAGCCATCGCTGCGGTCATGGTCACCCCAGATCTTGAAGCGCCAGGTATCAAGGCCAAGCATTGTGCCATACCAATCAACAATGATTTTTTCAAGTCAAGACTTTGCTGTTGAGCTGATTTTTGCGCCAGCCACAACAACACCCCAAAAAATACCGATGCCCCGGCTATCACCCAAACTGACCTGAGGTTTTCTTCAATAAAGCCTGCCAACAAAAAGCCCACCAATGCGATGGGTAAACTGGCAATCAGCAGCTGATTGAACAACGGCCAATTTTTACCACTCAAAAGTTCCATGATGTGCTGTCGGTAATAAAGCATCACCGCCAACAATGAACCAAAATGAGCGGCAATGTCCATCACCAAGCCTTGGTCTTGCCAACCGGCAAATTTTGATGCCAAGATCAAATGTGCAGACGATGAAATGGGCAGAAATTCAGTCAAGCCTTGAACCAAAGCCAACACCACCCATTGCAAAAAATCAGACATCTTTAATCGCTTTGTGGTTTTTGGCTTAAGTGCTGCTGGTAATTTTTCCAGTGCATGAACGGCATGATCATTCGATCCAAAGGTTTCACATCAAGCAGTTTAAAGTCACTGGTTTGACTGCCGAAGATTTTTTCGATACTTTCACAGGCGTTGACTTGTTTGTTTTGCCATTCATCAATATCTACCACAGCCACATTGGGGTTCATCGCGACCATTTGATTGGTGGCTTTAGAAATCTGTGTGTAGTGCAGTTGGTAAGTACCAAAAACTTGATTGTGCAAACGCATGTCAGCAAAGTTTCTACTTAAGATCAAAACATGTGCTTTGGGGAATATCTTCTTAATGACAGCCACGTTGATGGGTGAAAAAGGAATAAAATCCATCACCACATCGGTGTTGTCTGAAATCACCAGGTTCAGTTGTTTGGTGTACTTTTTGCGCCACAAATGAGCTTGTGCCTCGGTGATTTCTTGCAACATGGAGACCGTCCATTGTTGAGCAAACACATCCGTTCTGGCTTTGGCAGTAAAGCGATCTATCAGCGGTGTGATGTTATTGTCTTGTAGCCATTGTAAAAAATCATGGTGTCCCGTGGCCGGATCAGTGAAGACAAACCTAAAGACTGAATTGGCAGGCTCTGAGGAAAAACTTTGCACTGCTTTTTCATCTGCTGCGCTGAGCATTTGAACCTCGTGAGGTTGTTTGTGTTCAAGGGCTGAAAAGTGATCCCATGCTTGGTCGTACTTCTGTTGTTCATCGAGCAGGAGCCCGGCGAAGAAATGCATCAATTGATTGAATTCTTTGCCTTGTTTACTCGCGTCTATTGATTCAATCAGGGCCAAGGCATCATCAAATCGATTTAATTTAGACAAGGCATTCAGTTTCAGTTTAATGCCAGCGTTGTGGTCATTTTTCTCGCCCAATAACTCATCCAGTTTTTTAATGGCGGCTTCAAAGTCTCTGCTTTTATAAAGGCATTCGGCTTGTCTTAATAAGGCTTGGTTGAATTCTTTTTCACCCGGTTTGATTCGTTGATACGTTTTTATCGCCAATTGATAATTGTCATTGATTTGGTGTATTTGTCCCAGGATGATCAAAGCCTTGGGATTGTCCCCTCGCTGTAAAACTTCGGACAACACTTTCATGGCTGAATTGGGTTGCAAGTTGGCGGCGAAGGATTCAGCCAAGGCCATCAACCAACTGGGATAAGCCAAACCTGATTGACAAATCGGTGTGAGGTATTGAATTGCATCTTGGTAACGATTGTTCTTGGCATAAAATAAGCCCAAGGCCGCCATCAGTTCTGGTATTTGAACTTGTTGATCAACCAATTCAGCTATGATTTTAGAAGCTCGGTCTGGGTCACTGTTTAACAAACTGATGCTTAAATAGGTTTTGGCCACAGCGTGGTTGGGTTCATCTTCCAATAACTTAGAAAAATACAATTCAGCAAAGCCATCTTCACCTCGTTCCAAACGCATGATACCTAATTGTAATTTTAAATTTGGATCATTTGGAAACTGTAATTCAGCTTGCTGTAATTCTTTGGCTGCCCCTTGGTAATCACCTTCAAGTAACAACAGTTTCGATAGTTTAATGATGGCTGGAATGCCGTTACTTTCGACCTTTAAGGCCAATTTGTAATGGTCTTTGGCTTTTTTAGATTCATTTTTGATGGCGTAAATATCACCAATCGCTAAATATGAATGAAATAAATTAGGGTTTTCTTTGATGGATCGTTTGAACGAACTTAAAGCCGCATCAATTTCGCGGTTGGCCAACAACATTTGTCCTTTGAATTGTTGGTATCGATCTGAGTTTGGCACCAATTTGACGGCTTCTTTGGCATGCACCAGGGCCTGTTCGATGTCATTGATGCGGCTACTGGCATGGGCAATGCCAAAATGGGCCTCATCATTGTTAGGCTCGTTTTTTAATAATTCCTGATAGCCTTCAATGGCTTGTTCGAATTGTCCTTGGTTATGTAATACTTTGATGTTTTCAATTTGACTCATTTTTTTATCTCTTTAATCACATGGTCTTCAATCCATGATCGCATACGCCAGCCTTGGATAAAACCACAATGCCCACCATGGGACGTGGTCAACAACTTGATTTGTGGCAAGCGGTCAATTGTACTAAAATCTTTGAAAGGAATCACGGGATCATCCCATGCAGTTATCACGTCAGTGGGGCAATTGATCGACCGAATGACATCTGGAGTGATGGAATAACCCGAAAAATAATCATCGGTGCTGCTGTATTCGGTGTGATCCAATATCAACATTTGGGTCAATCGTTCTAAATTTTCTTCTTGCTGCCACCTTTGATCATCAAAAATATGTGGAAACAGTTTATTCTTGATGTGTAAAGAACGTTTCCACTTCTTTAAAAAATATTTATTATACAGCTTTGAGCCATGAATGGCGTCCATACTGTTTTTCGGTATCAATGGGGGTGATACAGCAAAAACATGTTCGAAAGTTAAACCTGCCTCTTTGGCCCTTGAAGCTATTCGCAAAGCAAAATTGGCGCCCAGTGAAAAACCACACATGATGAATTTTTTGTTGGGGAATTGGGCTTGTATGTCTTGTACCGCATGAACCACTTCTTCAATCCGACATGAATGAAACAGGTCTTCATTCAGGTGATGAGAATCACCATGATCACGCAAGTTCAATCGATATATATCCAAGCCTTCGGCATACAGTGAATTGGCCAGTAGCTGAATGTATGTGGATTGCGAACTGCCTTCCCAACCATGCAATAATATGGCAACGGTGTCAGCATTTTCGTCGTTGGCCGTGTAATGCCCCAGCAGGGTAGCCAATGGATTTTTTAATTCTTGTACCACTTGCTTGGCAACCACTGGGTTGTTGTTACGCAAACGCAACAAGCGAATTTTTGAACTCGCTAAAATGGATTGTAGGTGTTTGTTTTTAGGTCTTATTGGTGGCTGACATATAATCATTTTTCAGCAACTCCTGTTCAACATAAGACCTGGCCTGTAAGGTCAGCGCTCGGGTACCCAAATCGAAGTCAGTGAGTAAATCTCCACAATGGATTTCAACCCTTGAATTGGGCAAAGTTAAAATACGCCACACATGGGTGATGAAATATTCATTGTTCAAGAAACCGACCTGGTCATTTCTGCTGCCGTCGGCATTGAGGAATTTAATTGCCACTGGAAATATGGGGGTTTGGGTTTCAACTGCAGCATGGATTAATTGGCGATGGAAGGTACGTAAATAACTGCCATCTGTCACCGTTCCTTCTGGGAAAATAGCCACAGAACGTCCGTTGCTTAATCGACCTTTGATTTGATTCAGCACGCCTTTGCGTGATTCAGCACTGCCACGTTGCAAAAACATGGTGTCAGCAATTAAAGTGACCCAGCCTAAAATAGGCCAATATTTAATTTCGCTTTTAGCCACAAAACCAGCCAACATCAAAGAGTGAATGATGGGAATGTCTAACCAAGAAACATGGTTGGCCAACAACAGCACCGGTGATTTCGGTTTTTGACCATGGACATAGACTTTGATGCCACAGATAAAACACACCAATCGAGACCAATAGATCAAAATAAACTCATTGGTGTTGTGGTTGCGAAATAATTTAGTCAGCAGCACACTGAAAATCATGAACGGCAATACAAATACAAAAGTCAGCACAAAGCCAATGAAGCGCAATAAAAAGCGCGTTGTGTGAATGATTGTTTTCAAATGTGTTGCTTACCGGGGAAAAGACAAGGCGAACATTATAGAAGAAATGACAATTTTTTGCATTCCACAAGTTGGTTTTTACTGGCTGAATGCTGGAAAACTCAGAGTTCAATCAGTTCACGCGGAAATTGAGTCAAAGACTGCAAGCCATTATCGGTTAAATACACATCATCCTCTATCCTCACACCGCCCCAGCCAGGAATGTAAATGCCTGGTTCAATGGTCACCACACAATGTTTCTTGATGGTCAGTTCACAACCCTGTCCAATAAAAGGAAACTCATGTAAATCCATGCCAACACCATGTCCTAATCCTTCGCCTTGGTACTGGGCATATTGAGACTGGTTCAAAACTTTTTGGGCCTGTTGATACAACATTTCACCACTCACTTCATGATTGAATGCGTCCATGGCGGCTTGTTGGGCGTTATAAACGGTTTGGTAAATTTCTTTTTGCTTGGCATCGGCTTCACCCAAGACAAAGGTTCTGGTCATGTCCGAATGGTAACCATTAATCACAGCGCCAAAATCAATCAACAATAGATCACCATTTTGCAAAGCCTTGTCTCCCGGAACACCATGAGGCAAAGCACTGCGTTCAGCGGCTAACATGATGGTCGAAAAGGAGGGTTGCTCTGAACCCAATAATGCCATTTGATGTTCAAGTTCAATGGCCAATTCACGCTCAGTGATGCCAGGCTGGATGCGCGTCAACAATTCTCCCAAAGCTTGGTCAGCAATATTGGCTGCCAATTGCATCGATTGAAGTTCTCCCTGGTCTTTGATGTAGCGCAAATCTTCAATCCATCGAACAGTCGGTAAACAACTGACTTGAGGCCAGTTTTGCATCATATCAACCCAGACACCATGACTGATGTGATTGGCTTCAAACCCCAATTTATTGACAGCATGTTTTTCTAATAAGGCTTGAATCAAAGCGGCTAAACTTTGATTGACTCGATCACGACAGACGACATTGAAACTTGAGCATTGGTCTTTGGCCTGTTCAAAATAGCGGTAATCTGTCAATAAATACGCTTGGCCAGCCAGCACCAAGGCAGTGGCGGCATGGCCAGTGAAACCACTTAAGTAGGTGATGTTGTTTGCATCAAAAATCAACAAAGCATCGATTTGTTCAGCTTTAAGTCTGTGGGTGATTTGATTTAACCGCGTCATGATAATGATTCACTGTTGGTATATATAGAAAATAGATTGTACAAGTAAATTTGAGCTCACTATAATGTTTTTTTCTCTCACAACAGGTGATGACATGACCATTGGCGTTGGTGGCAGTGATGCCCAAACAGAGTTGAGTCAACTCAAAAACATGGCCAGCAAAGTTCAGCCCATTCAATTGGTTGAATACCAACAACGGATCAATCAGGCGATGGCTCAGATGGTTAAATTGGGCTGGGATGCCATGTACATCCATGCCGGCACCAATTTAAGTTATTTTACTGGCACCAATTGGCACCCCAGTGAACGCATGGTCGGTGCGCTGCTCACCGCTGACGGGGTGTTAGAGTACATTGCACCCCATTTTGAAATAGGCACTTTACAAGGTTTTATGCAGGTCCAAGGTTCGGTGCATGGCTGGCAAGAGCATGAAAGCCCTTACCAAGTGGTCCAGCAGCGCTGTAAAAAACATGGCATCAAAACCATTGGTTTGGATGAGACGCTGCCGTTTTTTATGTTTGACGGGTTGAAAAAAGTAAGCCCAGAGGCGGTATTTGAAAACGGTCAATGGGTCAGTCAATTTGTGCGCAGTCGCAAATCTGAACATGAGATACAATTGTTGC
Source organism: Marinicella litoralis (assembly GCF_002591915.1). Lineage (GTDB taxonomy): Bacteria > Pseudomonadota > Gammaproteobacteria > Xanthomonadales > Marinicellaceae > Marinicella > Marinicella litoralis. Next base: position 1,027,757 of record NZ_NIHB01000001.1, read on the forward strand.
AAACAGCCAAAGACATGACACTGCAAGTCCATAAAGCCGCCGCAAGGATTTTGCGTGAGGGCATTACCACCCAAGAGGTGACTGCATTTATCCATCAAGCACACCAGGCAGTGGGTGCACCCAAGGGTTCCTATTTCTGTATTGTGTTGTTTGGTGAGGACACGGCTTACCCGCATGGGGTCAAAACTCCCAAGACGCTGCAACACAATGACATGGTGTTGATTGACACAGGGTGTGAAGTTGAAAAATACAAATCCGACATCACTCGCAGCTATGTTTTTGGTGAAGCATCAGACCGACAGACCAGCATTTGGCAGGCTGAAAAAGTGGCACAAGCAGCGGCTTTTAAGGCGGCCCAATTGGGTCAGGCCTGTGAAGTTGCTGACATCGCAGCCCGAAGTTATTTGGCATCACAAGGTTTTGGTCCAGATTATCAGACGCCTGGACTGCCGCATCGAACGGGTCACGGTATAGGAATGGACATCCATGAAGGCCCTTATTTGGTCAGGGGCGACAAAACCCCTTTGGCGGTTGGCATGTGTTTCAGTAATGAACCGATGTTGTGTGTGCCTGGTGAATTTGGTGTCAGATTAGAAGATCATTTTTACATGACGGCTGACGGGCCCAAGTGGTTTACTGAGCCATCACATTCAATTGATGATCCATTTGGTCAAGCTGTGTAAAGCAGGGTTCGCCTTTATTTATTTTCAACCGCCGCTGCGTTTTGTTGGTTGAACAGAAATTCAAAACCAGCATACACGGCCAAATGCAATGTGTCACCATGATCAAGTTGTTCAAAAAATTGAAATTTGAGGTTCTTATTGGGGTGTTTGTTCAACACCTCATACAGCGATTTGGCAGCACCTTCCATGATTGTTCCTTCTTTACCTACGCCGATGAAAACTGTTTGTTTGCTGAGATACACCTCAGTTTTACTGTTCAATAATGAACCATCATCCCACCACAGACTGGGGCTGACAATCAGGTAATTATCAAACATTTCAGGGTGGTTGAATAAGATTTCAGTGGCCAATAAGCCGCCGAGAGATTGGCCAATGATGGTTTTGTTTGTCGTGGTGCGGTATTTCAGATTGACCATGGGTTGTAACTCATCTTTTATAAACTGAATGAATTGTTTTGACCCTCCAGTTGTTGGAAAGTCTTTTTTGTCTTGTTCATTTTGAGTTGGGTAGGTCATGTCATGTTTGCGGTCAACATTGGCAATTCCCACAACAATCGATTCAGGCAACATTTTTATCCAGGAAAATGAGCCGAATTGAACCAGACCAGCAATGTGAATAAAGTCTTCATCTGCGGACCCGTCCAATAAATAGATAACAGGATAATCTTGATTCGACCCTTGGTGGTAGCTTTGTGGCAAATACACATTGATGCTTCTTTGTTCATCTAAAACCGATGAATGCCAACTGATGGTTTCACCAATAGAAAATGGCGCAGACTGGAAATGAGGTTGTTGTTTATTGGCCAAGCAACAGGCGCTTGAAACAATCAAGAATGACATTAAAAGTTGTTTTAAGTTAAGGGTTTTCATCGATCTTAATTTTTATCAGGGGAGGGAAGATGTTACATGAATGGTGAAGCATAAATCAATAAGTCATGGCATCAACTGAACTCTGCTAAAATAACAAATTTTTTAATCATGCAGCGATGAAAATTCATATCCTCGGCATCTGTGGTACTTTTATGGGTGGCATTGCAGCCATAGCCCGACAATTAGGCCACCAGGTATCCGGTTCCGATCAAAATGTTTATCCGCCGATGAGTGACCAGTTGGCTCAACTGGGGATTGAAATTCATTCCGGCTATGACGCCGAACCCATCCAACAGCCTGGCTTGGATCAAGTCATTGTCGGCAATGTGATGACCCGCGGAATGCCAGCAGTTGAATATTTGTTGGAAGCATCCCTGTCTTATGTTTCAGGTCCTGGCTGGCTGGGTGAACAGGTGTTGCGAAATAAACAGGTTTTTTCTGTCGCCGGAACCCACGGTAAAACCACCACCGCTTCCATGTTGGCTTGGATCCTTGAAGATAATGGAATAGATCCTGGGTTTCTGATCGGTGGTGTCTGTCATCATTTTCCACAATCTGCACGAATCACTGATTCTGCCGCATTTGTGATTGAAGCCGATGAGTATGATTCGGCCTTTTTTGATAAGCGATCAAAATTTGTCCATTACCACAGTGATGTGGTGATTTTGAATAATTTGGAATTTGATCATGCCGATATATTCCAAGACCTGGAGGCAATAAAAACGCAGTTTCATCATATGGTCAGAACCCTGCCGCAAAACGGTCAAATCATTGTTAATCAGGATGATGCCAACCTTGCAGCGGTTTTGGCAATGGGGTGTTGGACGCCGGTGGTTTCATTTGGCAGCGATGATCAAGCCGATTACTGGATCGAAACCAGTGCTGATGATGCCCGACCATTCAGTATTCGAAACGCCTCTGGAAAATTGGCCGATATCAATTGGTCTATCACTGGCAAACACAATCAATTGAACGCCTTGGCCGCCATTTTGGCCGCGAAACAAGCCGGTGTTGCAATTCAAGATGCAGCGCGATCGATGGAAAAATTTCAAAACGTCAAACGCCGGATGGAACTCATTGGCCAGGCGCATGGCATCACCATCTATGATGACTTCGCTCATCACCCAACCGCGATTGAAACCACTTTGCAAGGCCTCAAAGCCGTTAGCCAAGGCCGCACCATTGCGGTTTTAGAGCCCCGCAGCAACTCGATGCGTGCTGGCGTGCACGCCAAAGCCTTACCTGAGGCTTTATCAGGGAGTGACCAAGCCTATGTGATGATTTACCCAGAGATGGATTGGGATGAGGCCATCAGAAATCAGTTGGCTGAACAGTGTGTTATTGTGGATTCAGTTGAGGCTTTACTTGAGCGCTTGAAAGCTGATTTACAAATCAACGACCAAGTGGTGTTTATGAGCAATGGCAGTTTTGACAATGCGCCGAGGCGGTTGTTGGGATTGTTAGAAGAATGAAGCATTATTCATTTTTTGTAACCAGTCATATCAGCAAATCGGATGATTTAAATATTGAGTTCATTATTGATAAGAGACACATCTTTTACCCATTATCTCTGAGTCGTTACTCAGAACTATTAATTGGAAGAATGTAAACCAGATCACCTTGGTTAAAGTATTAATTTTAATATACACGCCTTACCGGCGCCCAACAATCGCCTTACCGGCGAAGGCCGGTATCCAGTGTCGATAGGATAGATTTAACAGTTTGTGATAATATAAATGGAGATGAAAAACCCAGCTGTTTATATATTAACCAACCAAAGGAATGGAACGCTCTACATTGGAGTAACCAGTGATTTAATTCAACGAATTTATCAGCACAAATCTAATGCTGTTGAAGGTTTTTCTAAAAAGTACCAAACTCATATGCTGGTATATTTCGAACAACATCTAACCATGGAATCTGCATTACTTAGAGAAAAGCAAATGAAAGAATGGAAAAGAGCTTGGAAAATTAACTTGATTGAAAAGTTAAATCCCTTTTGGAAAGATTTATACCAGGATATCATTTAAATTATTCAGTTACACCAACCCAAGCACTCTGGATACCGGCCTTCGCCGGTAAGGCGG
>NZ_NIHB01000001.1:1031402-1031658 GCF_002591915.1 Marinicella litoralis
AATCCCTTTTGGAAAGATTTATACCAGGATATCATTTAAATTATTCAGTTACACCAACCCAAGCACTCTGGATACCGGCCTTCGCCGGTAAGGCGGGTATTAGTGATTTTCTGTTGTCTTTTGAGTGAATGTATTACTTTTATCAATACTGTTATTTCTCAAAAAAAATACAAAAAAACAGAATATTTTCAACCGCAATCAGGCGGCTTTCCGCTTTCCGGCGTCCAACAATCGCTTTACCGGCGAAGGCCGGTAT
>NZ_NIHB01000001.1:1031714-1031926 GCF_002591915.1 Marinicella litoralis
CCGCTTTCCGGCGTCCAACAATCGCTTTACCGGCGAAGGCCGGTATCCAGTGTCGATAGGATAGATTTAACAGCTTGTGATAATATAAATGGAGATGAAAAACCCAGCTGTTTATGTATTAACCAACCAAAGGAATGGAACGCTCTACATTGGAGTAACCAGTGATTTAATTCAACGAATTTATCAGCACAAATCTAATGCTGTTGAAGGTT
>NZ_NIHB01000001.1:1031963-1044284 GCF_002591915.1 Marinicella litoralis
AAAGAATGGAAAAGAGCTTGGAAAATTAACTTGATTGAAAAGTTAAATCCCTTTTGGAAAGATTTATACCAGGATATCATTTAAATTATTCAGTTACACCAACCCAAGCACTCTGGATACCGGCCTTCGCCGGTAAGGCGGATATTTGAGATTTTCTGTTGTCTTTTAAGTGAATTTGTTACTTTAATCAATACTGTTTTTTCTTAAAAAAAATACAAAAAAACAGAATATTTTCAACCGCAATCAGGCGGCTTTCCGCTTTCCGGCGTCCAACAATCGCTTTACCGGCGAAGGCCGGTATCCAGTGTCGATAGGATAGATTTAACAGCTTGTGATAATATAAATGGAGATAAAAAACCCAGCACTGGGCTGGGTTAATATGACTGCTTGACGTCCTTTGATCAAAAGTTGGGTTTGTCTTCCGCTTCTTCAAAGTTTTTGATTGAGTCAAGGATTTCTTGTTTGGCTTCTTCAACGCCACCCCATCCTTCAGTCTTGACCCATTTGCCTTTTTCTAAGTCTTTGTAATGCTCAAAGAAATGCGCAATTTTATCTAAAGTTTCTGCATTGATGTCACGGACATCAGCAACGTGGCGATATAAGCCACTGACTTTTGAAACGGGAACGGCAATGATTTTTGCATCTTCACCACCTTCGTCAGTCATTTTCAAAACGCCAACTGGACGACATTTAATGATTGATCCAGGTAACAATGGAATCGGCATAATCACACAAACATCAACTGGATCGCCATCACCACATAAAGTGTGAGGAACAAAGCCATAGTTACAAGGATAACGGAAAGCCGTGTTCAATACACGATCAACCATGATCATGCCAGAGTCTTTATCGACTTCGTATTTAACGGCTTCGCCATTACGTGGAATTTCAATCAATACATTGATGTCATGCGGCGCATCAGAACCTACTGGAATATGTTTCAAAGACATGTCTTATCCTTTACGGTGTTCAAAAGCCGCGTATTATAACGGTCTGAATGGATATGTACATGCTTTTCAGCATATATTTTGGACTGTTATTGGGTCGTAAAAGCATCATCAAGCACCGCGATCAAACCCACGAAAGCTGATGGCTTCAGCCAAGTGCTTTTGTGCAACCCGTTCACTGCCCGCCAAGTCAGCAATGGTGCGACTGACTTTGATGATCCGGTGATAAGCCCGAGCGGACAAACGCAGTTGATCCACCACCTGTTCCAAAAAATCCAGCAAGGGTTCGGACAGCGGGATGAATTGTTCTATTTCCTTGCCTTGTAACTGGGCATTGCTTTTGCCTTTGTTTCGCGCTAATTGGATTTGTCGGCTGCGACTGACTTGTTGTTTGATGGTCTGACTGCTGGTGATGCTTTGGCTGGTTTGGCGCAGGGTTTTGTGCGGAATTCGCGGCACTTCGACCTGTAAATCAATGCGATCTAACAGCGGGCCAGAAATGCGGTTGCGGTAATTTTGAATCTGTCCTACCGAGCATTCACAGGTTCTATCTGGGTCACCAAAATAGCCACAAGGGCAGGGGTTTAAACTGGCCAACAATTGAAATCGAGCAGGAAATTCTGCGGTTCGCGCCGCCCTGGATATGATGATTTTTCCTGATTCCAAAGGCTCACGCAAAACTTCCAACACATGACGCGAAAATTCGGGCAGTTCATCTAAAAACAAAATACCATTTTGTGCCAAACTGATTTCGCCTGGCATGGGATTTGAGCCACCACCGACCAATGCTGGTGCCGATGCGGTGTGGTGCGGGGCGCGGAAGGGCGGTTGGCTCCAACAAGCCGGATCAAAACCATGGGCGCTGATCGAGGCCACTGACGCGGTTTCCAATGCTTCGGCTTCGGTCAAATCTGGCAATATCCCCGGTAAGCGACTGGCCAACATGGTCTTTCCAGTACCAGGTGGCCCATAAAACAACAGATTGTGTTTACCACTGGCGGCGATGATCAAAGCCCTTTTGGCATGTTCTTGGCCTTTGACATCGGCCAAATCAGGACAATGGTTGTTAACATTCAAACCTTTCAATTCAGCTCTGGGCAACTCATCCATGGCGTCCAGCCAAGCACAGACCTCCAGTAAGTTATTGGCCAACATACAATCACATGACTGTACCAAAGCGGCTTCAATGCCATTATCGATTGGACAAATCAAACTTCGGCCAGTGGTGGCTACCTCACTGACCACCGGTAACACACCACGAATGGGCCGCAACTCACCACCCAATGCCAACTCACCGACAAATTCCACATCCAACAACTTATCCCGCCTGACTTGACCCGATGCCGCCAACACCCCTATGGCTATCGGCAAATCATAACGCCCTCCTTGTTTCGGTATATCGGCCGGGGATAAGTTGATGGTGATGCGGTGTTGTGGGAATTCATAACCTGAATTCATGATGGCAGCCCGCACCCGGTCCTTGGATTCCTTGACGGCCGTCTCAGGCATGCCCACGATACTCAAGCCGGGCAAACCTCTGGAAATATGCACTTCCACCCGCACCTGTGGTGCTTGAATACCAAATTCACCCCTAGATAACACCACCGCCAGTTTAGTCATTGTCTTTATTGTCAATCAAAACAGGCAGTGTATAAATTTATTCACTGTTTTACAGTGGCCATTTTCTGACTTGCTTGTAGGAAAATATTGGTGTTAAGTTCAAAGACATAGGCATCAAATGAGTGGCATGCTGCTGAAAACAGTCCTTCCTTTAACAAAAATGGTCACATCTGTTGCGATTTTATCGACATAAGATTTCCGGTATGAATTAATTGCGTTAAATGCAGAATAAATCGACCTGTTTGTTACTGCGGGTGCTTTAAAATATTTTCTCTCATTTATACTGTATTGAGGTTTAAAACGTGTGTGTAATTATGTCAATCCTTCGAACGGTTGTATTGGGTTTTTCGCTGTCTCTGTCTATCAACGCTGTGGCTGCCAGTGAACAAAACTTCAAAGAGATTCAAGCATTAATTGTGACTGAACCTGAACAAGGTTTGGCGCAAGCCAAACAATATTGGCAAGGCAAAGCAGTGAGCCAAGAAAACCTGAAACCAGGCTTGTTGTTGGTTTCTGCCTACATGAAAAATAAGCAGTATGAACCAGCAGCTGACTTATTGGAACGCTTTATGTCGATAGAAAATCTAGACCCAGATTCCAGTGGTCTGTTATTGGCCAGAAAATTAAATCAACTCAGATTGTCTAAAAGCAAGTTAGGTACCAATCACTTGTTTGACCAAGCCCGTGAAATTATTCCTGTATTGATTCCATTAAGCGCGCTGAAGAACCAGCAATTGGCGTTGTTTGAGTTGAACGAAGAGTTGGGTTACAAACATTATTTTGCAGCAGAATTTAATTTGGCAGAGCCTTATTTTCTTGAAGCATTGACATACATTGATAAGAGCAAAAAACAGACTTTGAGTAATTTATTGAATTCCATTGGGGTGGTTTATGCGCAACAAGCTCAATTGGATTTGGCGGCACAATATATGCTGGATTCGATAAAAATGCTTGAGGACAATGGCCTTACTGTAAGGTCTGATCGTTATCAAAACTTGGGTTCCTTGTATTTTGGTCTTAAAGATTTTGATAACAGCATTGTATACAGTCAAAAGGGATTGGATATAGAACCCGAGATGACTTCAAGACGCGCATCTTTGTTCAGTAATATGGCCGCTGCCCAGGTTGAGAAAGGAGATTATGATCCAGCCATAGAAAATTTGAAACGATCCATTGATATCAATCTTAAACTCCAACACTCAACCGCCAAAGCCAGGAACAACTTAGGCATTATTTATAACCAACGAGGCGAATATGCCAAGGCTTTGGAACAGTTGAATTTAAGTGCCGATGAATTGGATGATTCGGTGAATTCAGAAATGCTTGGAATATCGCTAAAATCCAGGGCTGATGTGTATGCAGCAATGAAGAATTATGATCAGGCATTGGCGCTGTATGAACAAGCCCATCAAGCATTTACTGAAAAGGATTTAAAACTTAAGCGGGTTGAACTGTACCCCAAAATGTTGGAAGTATTGGAAATTAAGCAGGATTATCAAAGGTCCTATGAAATTCTGAAAGAATTCAAAACCCTGAATGATGAAATCACCAATGTGGAATCCACCCAGAAAGTCAATGAAGTGATGGCTGCTTTTGAAGTTGAAAAAAACAAACAGGCTTTGATGGATTCTGAACTGGCCAGGGCTCAGCAACAAAAAAGTATCGATTTGCTCAATCACAAGAATGAGCTTGAAGGTCGAATCACCACTTTGATGACCATCATGGTTTCGGCATTGTTGTTATTGCTGTTGTTTATTTTGCGATCTTGGCGGTTCAGAGGCAAGGTCAATCACATGTTACTGGATAAAAACAACCGGATTGAAAACCAACATGCTGAGTTGTCCACTTTAAACACTCAATTGAAAAAACAAACTGAAATTGATGCATTAACTGGCTTGAAGAATCGCCGCTACATCACCCAATTGATAGCGGAAGAAAGTGCCAAAGAACAAAAAGCACAAAAACAATGGTGCTTGATCAATATCGATATCGATGATTTCAAAAAAATCAATGACAGCTATGGGCACCAAAGGGGTGATGAGGTGTTGGTTCAGTTCGCCCGTTCCCTTAAACAAGTCAAAGGGAAAAACGATGTGGTGGCACGTTGGGGTGGGGAAGAATTTCTGTGGTTAGCAGAAATGAAGGGGTCACACAATGGATCAATCCAATGCGAATCATTTCAATCCATCTTGGCCAATCAATCTTGGTTCAGAGACCATGATGACAAAATAACGTGCTCAATGGGCTTCTCCAGTTTTCCCTTGATCGACTTGAATTTTGAAGATTGGGAAGCGGCTTTGCGGTTAGCGGATTATGCTTTATACCAGGCTAAAAATGCTGGCAAAAATCGCTGGATGGGCTTTGAGCTGGTCGATCCAAAAATTGCGTACGATGACATCAAAGACGTTGAAAATTTAGTCAATGGCAATCGATTAAGGGTGTTAAACAAATAACGCAGATTTTACTTAGGTCTGTTTTTTGATGAGGTTGATGTGACTCTTGGTGTGTTTTGGATGGGTGATTTGTAGTAGCCTGGGTACTGTTGGGGCTTGAACAAACAGGGTGAACAACACCACCCCAAACGCCATGGATTGAAGGGTCCACCATGCATCAAGTTCCACTGGCAGCGACAAGGCCAGGGCCACTGTCACCGCGCCACGGGTGCCTCCCCAAAACAGTATTTTTTGGGTGGCTGGCGACACTGGATGGCTTGATTTAAAAGTAAACAGAGGCAGTAAGCTGAAAACGGCGATGGCCCTGGTCAATAACACAGCACCAATGGCGATTAACATGGCCAGCCAGCGTTCTTCAAACATGCTGAGGGTGATGGTGACGCCCAACAAAATAAAAATCATGGCATTGGCAAAGAAACTGATCACTTCCCACCAATAATGAATGAATGCTCGATCGCTGGCTGGGATGAATTTTTCATGGGCTTTGTTCATCAATAAACCCGCTGCCAACACCGACATCATACCGGAAACACCCAGGTAGTCCTCAGCCATCAAGAATGAACCATAAGCCACAGAGACCAGCAGCACATTTTCCAATATTCGCGTTTGAATCACATAACTTAAAAAGGCGCCGATACAGCCACAAATAAAGCCAAACAATAAACCGCCAAAAAACGTCAAAGCAAAGTTTAAGATTTCAGAGGCTACGCTGATCGATGAGCTGGCATCGCTCATCGTTTGGACTTCTAAGGCGATGGTTAATAATGAGGTGAACAAAACCACCGCAACGGCATCATTGAATAAACTTTCGCCTTCAATCAAAGTGGTGATTTCTTCTGGTGCCTTGATTCTTTTCAAGTGACTGACCACTGCCATTGGGTCTGTGGCGACCAGTAAGGCACCGGCCACCAAAGCAGTAAAAACCGGAAATCCGCTGTCATGACCAATGCCCCAATAAATCAATAAAGCCGCAATGACGACAGAGATGATCATTATCGGGATGGCCAGCATCAGAATAGCCAGCAGGTTTTGGCGCAATGCCTGTTGATTGATGCGATAGGCCGATTCAAAGATGATGATGGGCAAGAACACATAAAACACCAAATCATTGAAGTTGGCTGCTCGAATGCCAGTATCGAATCCAAAAAACACCACCAATTCAGAACCGATAAAACCAATGACAATCAAAAACGCCACAAAGGGCAGGCGGAACAATCGAGACAAGGGTTCAGCCAGTAAACTGGCCAGGATCAGAACAATCAAGGTAAAAATCACGTTTTGAATCAACATTTCACCGCCCATTAACTGACCTCACTGCATTGAATGCATCGGGTAATGGTGGGGTCGAAGCGCAAGCGTTCTGGTTGAATTTCATGGTCGCACCGGTAACAAAAACCAAAGTCACCTTGCTCAATTCGCAGCATTGCCCCAGCAATTTGTTTCAGTTTTAACAGGCGCCTGCGTTCGGCTTCTTGGGCCATTTGTTGGCCTTGTAAAGCATCCATTCGAGTGAGTCGGCCCATGCGGTTCTGATCCAATGCAACCGTTTCAAGCGCATTGAGGTTGTTGCTGGCCCTTTGTTGGTGGGCACTTTGCATGTCCAGTAAAAGTTGTTTGAATGATTCCAGTTGTTGTTGAGTCATAAGTCCAACACGGTCAACAATTTTTGAAACGCTGGTGAACCCGGATGGACCCAATCAAAATGACCAGCCGCAGGTATTATTTCAACATTAACCGCAGGTAATTTGGTTTGGATGATCGGCACAATGCGATCGGCATCACCGTGCAGTAAGGTCACGCTGGCTGGTAATTGGCGGTATATGAGGTTGGCTTGGTGGTAGTCAGCACTTTGTTCATGCGGTAAACCATTCATGAATTTAGGGGTGGCCGTTTGACAACTGTTTTCTCCCAGCGCATAGCGACTGATGTCGGTAATGGCCGCCAGACCTATCACCTGCTTGAATTTAATTTCAGTCAGCTCACTGGCGGCCAATAAAGCCAGATGACCACCAGCAGAATGGCCCAGCAGAATGATTGATTCGGTATTGATGCCGTGTTGATTTAAAGCGTCCAGGTTTTTCAGGGCTGATTTGATGTCATCGAAACTGCCTGGCCACCCACCGCCTTCATCACCAGTGCGTCGATATTCCAGTGACCAAACTGGGTGTCCAGCTTGTGACAAGGCGGTGGCCATTGGAAATGAATGGTCAACCCCAAAAGCGTTCAACCAACAGCCGCCATGAACCAAAACAATCAGTGGTTTATTGCTGGCATGATCGCCAGGCCATAACCAACCAAACTGTAAGGGGTTGTCGCCGTACATGATTTTTTGCGAGGGTTGTGTAACTTGCAATTCAGTGACTGATTTAAAACTGACTTGTGAAGCAACACTGGGATACACGATGGTTTGGGGTGGTTTGACAGCAGCAGGTGCTTTGTGGACCGCGGTTGTGGTGCCAGCCATCAAGCAGCCCAATAATCCGAATATAAACATCCCCCTGGATTTCATTTTATGCTCAGCCGTTAAATGAAGGTATTGATTACTATACCAAACCATCGTACAAAAAACATTTATAATGTGTTTCATGAAAACTGAAGCGCGTAAAGTTGCATTGATGTTGCCAGGTGGTGGAGCCAGGGGCGCTTACCAAGTGGGCGTCATTCAAGCCATCATGGAAATGATGCCTGAGGGTTTTCAATTCAATATCATCAATGGCACTTCAGCAGGAGCGATTAATGCAGTGGTGATGGCTTCACATGCGAAAAATCAAAAACATGGGGCGGCTCGATTGAACCATTTTTGGTCGAATATTCATTGTGCCGATGTGTACCGCACCGATGCCAGACAGGTCTATAAAACCATGGCCAGGGTTTTGGGTTCGCTGTTGTTTGGCCGTTTTGGGGTTAAACCGCCCAAATCATTGTTAGACAATTCGCCATTGGCCAAGTTACTCAAACGTGAACTGCATTTGGCACACATTCAGCCGGCGATAGATGCCGGTGCATTACATGGACTGTCTATCACGGCCTCTTCCTATGACACGGCCATAGCCAAGTGTTTTTACCAGGCCCATGAGTCTGCCATCCCTTGGCATCGAACACGGCGGGTCGGTTTACACGAAGACATTACCGTTGAACACATCATGGCCTCGACAGCGCTGCCATTTCTGTTTCCGGCCCAATTGATAGGCAATGAATATTATGGTGATGGTGGTTTGCGCATGACAGCCCCATTGTCACCAGCGATCCATCTGGGCGCCGATCGAATTTTGGTGATTGGTACCCGCGATGAAAGTCCCATTGAAATTCCACAAGAACCTGGAGAGTACCCCAGCATGGGTGAATTGGGTGGTTATATGTTGGACACCCTATTTATGGACACCATGATGGCGGACTTGTCACGTTTAAGACGCATCAACCGCACGCTGGAAATCATGAATGAAGAACAGCGTAACCAAGGGCATTTAAGGGTGGTGCAAACTTTGGTGGTTAAACCCAGTGTTGATGTCAGAGAGATCACCAAAGCCCATGCGCCGGCGATACCTGGACCGGTGAAAACACTATTGAAAATGATAGGTGGCTGGGGCAAAGATTGGCGCATGCCGAGTTACTTGTTGTTTGAACCGAGTTACACCAAAGCCTTGATTGAATTGGGTTATCAAGATGCGATGAACCAAAGCGATGAAATCAAAGCATTTTTAAGTTCACAATAAAGGCCTCACAGTTTCAACCATGTCATTCAGAACACATTGGGCAGTCATTTTGTTGGTGTGGTTTTAAAGGCAATCCAGCGGGCTGTAACGATTGTGTTGACTCAACTCTCTCACCACATGGGTATAAATCATCGTTGTTTCCAAACTTTTGTGGCCCAGTAGTTCTTGAATGGTTCGTATGTCTGTGCCCGCTTGCAGCAGATGCGTGGCATAAGAATGCCTGAATGTATGGGCGGTGATTTTTTTATTGACCCCTGATTTGATGACTGCTTGTTTTAAATTTCTGCTGAAGGTGCTGGGCAACACATGGTGGCGCCTGATTTTGCCAGAATTGGGGTCTTTTGAGACCTGATTCATCATGAACAAAAACTGCCATTTAAATTCTTTATCAGCGTTAGGGTATTTTCTGGCCAATGCACGGGGCATCTGGACACTGCCGAATCCACCTTTTAAATCCTGTTCATGTAGGATTTTGTTGGCATTGGTTAATTTTCTGTAGGTTGGAATCATTTTTTGCGGTAAAGGCAGACTTCTGTCTGACAAAGATTTGCTGTCCCATATCACCATTCGATTGTAAGCAAAATCAATGTCTTTGATTCTCAAATTCAAAGCCTCTTTCAACCGCAACCCACAACCATATATTGTTTTTAAAATCCAGCAATATATATTATCTGGCATACAGTCCATCACAGTGCTGACCTCTTGAGTGCTTAAAACTACTGGCAATCGAACCCTTTGCTTGGCCCTTAATGCATTGATGTTTTGATTTTCCAATGAAATACCTAACACCTGTTTGTATAAAAATAACAATGCATTAAAAGCTTGATTTTGGGTTGATGCGGCCACTTCTCTCACAACAGCCAAGTGTGTTAAAAACGCTTCAATTTCTTTTTTCCCTAATTCTTTTGGGTGCTTTTTCTGATGGAAAAGTATGTATTTTTTAATCCAGTAAATGTACGTAGCCTCGGTATTCTTACTGTGATGCAAAAATCGACACTTCACTGACACTTGATCTAATAATTTCATAAAATGCACTTTTATTAAGAATTTACCTGATATGAGTGCAATCGTGCATTTATATCCGTCTATAACCTACTATAGATGCATTAAATAATTTCCTATCATGTAAGAAATCAACAACTTATGATAATATCATGATTTTTTTAATGCATTTATAACAAGGTAAACAGATGATAGTATGCATAAATGCACCTATAATAAATTGTTAGGCCTCACGAGGAGCATCATGGGAAAGATTGAACACGAAGTTTGGATCGATGCTGCCCCAGAGCGGATATATGAACTTCTCAGGTCTGCTGAGGGAATCAGCACTTGGTGGGATCAACAGACCAAAGTCGATACTTCCGAAGGTGTTGTCTTCGAGCATTCGCCCGGCCCTGAGCATGGAGTCGTTCAATTCTTGGTGTTGGAATCGCAGCCCGCACTCATTCGATGGAAATGCATTAGCAAACATCCTCCAGATGTACCGGCGTCGGAATGGACGGGCACAGAAATACAATTCCATATCGGAAGCCGATCCACTTCAGTCCCGGCCACGCAGAAATGGGCCGCCGAATTTCCCATTCAAACCGTGTTAAAACTGAAACACCTCGGCTGGCAGGAAGGCGCGAAGTTCCTGCCCTTTTGCAATTTTGCATGGGCTGCAGTGCTGACAAACCTAACCAAGAGGGCCGTGGGCGGTGATGCCTAACAAGGCGATGAAGCCGACGCCAAAACCAAAGAGCGGTTTTGGTTCCCTCCGCGCTGCGCGCTCCGGCGCGGCTTATCTTCAGCGTTCGGCTAGGAACTAACGACGTGAAAGAATTTACCGGAGGAGCCCGAATCAATTTCTTCAATGCCACTTGGCCTTTTGCTAAGCTCCGTCTGGAGGAGAATGGTTTGACCCTGAACGTGGTGATGAAAGGAACCTTCAATTTTCCGAGAGCTAGGATCTCCGCGATACGGAAACGCGGAATAATTCCATTTTTTTCCGATGGGATACAGATCGAGCACGACATCGACGAGTATCCCGATTGGATTGTGTTCTGGTGCTTGGGGAAGCGCGACAAAATTCTTGAAGAACTCAAACGCGATGAATATCCTCTCGATCAGTGAGGCGTGTCGCGGAGCGCAGAACAACTTTCGAATTATTCGGGTGCACTGGGGCAGTTCGAGCCGCCCAAGAAAATCCATGTGCCGAACAAGTCGTGGCACGCCAATCTCATCCCCGCTGCGTGGTAGAAACTTCTTTCGTGATTCGGAAGCACATCTTACAATCGGAAGCGCCCTCTCGGGATGAGATGGGTGCACTCAAACGTTAAGCTCATGAAAAAAATCATACTTTTGATTTCGGTTTTTAGCCTACTTGGCTGTATGAGTACATTTGATAAACCAAATACTACTATTGTGAATGGTTTTGATGTCCCATCCGATCAACTACTTTTGGTTGTTAAAGTTAATAAAACAGAGTTTACAGGCTATTATCCCGCGAGCGGTTGCGAATCAGATGAATGCATTCCTGTTTCTTTTTGGTACACCCATGAAGCTGATGTATTAGATGTAGTTAAAGGAGAATATGAGACAAAGCATATAAATTTCGCGAACCTACAGCACGCTGACTATATTGATGAAATTAAAGACGAGTGGTATATTCAATTAAAAGAAATTTCAAGTAAAGATTTGAGCGAGCAACTCAAGGTAAAATATTATGTGGTTAGACATGACTCAAAATTTCAGCAAAAACATTAGTGCGCTTAACAAGGCGCTGTTTCGGACTTACCTGTGCTACGCTTCGGTAAGCCGCAAAGCTTGGCGTTATGTGGGTAGAATATAAAATCTAATGGAAGAAAAAAAGGAAAAGAGATCTGTTATAGTCATTGCAGGAACTATTGGTGCAATATTATTTTCTTTAATTGCAGCATTTTCTGGCAATCCTGAATTTTTAGCAGGAGTCGTAATATTCATTTCAATTATTTTTTTAGAAAAATATTTTATTACACCATATGACGTTCGTGAGAAACTTAGCGTTTTTATAAACAATCATCAAAAACCAATAAATTATATTTCATTTAGTATGTTTTTATTTTTGATTATTATGATAATTGTTTTTAGGTTTAAATGATGATTTTTTTCGGTGAAGTGGCATATAACAATAAAATCCAGCCGACGCAAAAAAACGCGCAGCTGATTTTGGCGTTATAAATTTATCTGGCTCTTAATTTATTTTTGTATTAGTATGTAATACAAGTCACTACAGTTGGAGCATTTCATGGGTATTACAAGTATTCGGCTTACTAAAGAGGTGGATCAACCTTTAACTTCATTAGCTAAAAAGCTTGATAGAAGAAAACTAATCAGGGACATGCATTACTTAGAAACTAAAAACCAAGTTTTTAGAGCGGATTGTGTCTAATAATTGATTAAGTTGAACTGCTATTTCATAGCAATGAGGCCATTTTTTTGATGAAGTCGGTTTTTAAGCTGTTCTGAGGTGGTTTTGGCAGATTTGAGCCGAGCCTGACGATTGCAGACATGATCTGCTGGTCAGGTTTTGATGGTTTGTGGGCTATTCCAGTGCTGGTGTAAGCT
>NZ_NIHB01000001.1:1044336-1245570 GCF_002591915.1 Marinicella litoralis
CTTTGGCTGATTTTGCTGAAATAAAGCCTCGTTTATCGTCCCTCAAGCAACGACCTGTTTCATCAACTAAATCAATGTAACTTGATAGATAAAAGGACCAATCAAGGACATACATTACTTGTGGATGAAGAAATCTTTTTTTTGACTGAATATTTGATTGATAGTTGAAGAAATAGATACCAGTTTTGAGCTATTGGATACTGGTTTGTAGTGTTTGTTGAAATATCTTGTGTTTAGCCTGATTTAGACCGAGTTGGACGTCTGCAGACAGTATCTGCTGATTAATTATTGTGAGTTATTGGGCTACTCCAAAGCAGGTGCAAGCTTAATTCCAAGCGTCCATTTGCGTTTAGTTTTTTTAGAATAATCTTTGAGCTGTTGAGCAGTCCCAACGGCTGTGAAACCGATGGATTTAAAGCCTTTTAATTCGTCCAACCATGAATCGGGATTGATACCAATTTCATCAATAGCTTTGGCGGTTTTATTTGAGATAAAACCGCGTTTGTTTCCTCGAATACAGCGTCCAGTTTCATCAACCAAATCAATGTAGCTTGATAGATAAAATGGTAAGTCATTTTCTGTTTTGCCGAAACCTGAAAGCCATGTATTACTGTTTTCAATTCGCTCTTTAATCGAAGTGAATTCTGAGCCCCTCAAATCCTTAGCCATAGCTGCCCTGATTGGGTTCAAATCAACGTAAGCCATACAAGTCAGTAACGCACGTTTGTCGAGTAATGCTTGACTCTTAAAGCGTGATTCCCAAAAGTGGCCTGTGCACTTATCTTCTTCATTGGCCATGCGAGCAATGTACTCATTGATTGACTTCATATACCACGAAACAGACATCAGTCGAGCACGATACTCAGCCACATATTCCTTAACTTTACGAAGCTCAGCTTCGGTATTAATTTCACCTTTAAGATAACGATCACAAAGTACAGGTATTGAGTATAAAGAACACCAAGTCATAAGCACCTGAGTGGCGTTCCATTCTTCATTCGAATTAACCTTCAAAACGATGTGAAAATGATTGCTCATGATGGCATAGGAACACACATCAATGGCGAAGACTGAAGTGACTTTTTTGAGGGGTAATCAGGGACATGCATTACTTAGAAACTAAAAAGAGGGGTAATCAGGGACATGCATTACTTAGAAACTAAAAACCAAGTTTTTAGAGCGGATTGTGTCTAATAATTGATTAATTTGAACTGCTATTTCATAGCAATGAGTCCATTTTTTTGATGAAGTCGGTTTTTAAGCTGTTCTGAGGTGGTTTTGGCAGATTTGAGCCGAGCCTGACGATTGCAGACATGATCTGCTGGTCAGGTTTTGATGGTTTGTGGGCTATTCCAGTGCTGGTGTAAGCTTAATTCCGAGCGTCCATTTGCGCTTAGTTTTGGCTGAATAATCTTTCAGTTGTTCAGCGGTTCCAACAGCGCTAAACCCGACTGATTTAAAGCCCTTTAATTCGTCTAACCAGGAGTCTGGGTCAATACCAATTTCATCAATGGCTTTGGCTGATTTTGCTGAAATAAAGCCTCGTTTATCGTCCCTCAAGCAACGACCTGTTTCATCAACTAAATCAATGTAACTTGATAGATAAAAGGGTAGGTGATTATCACCTTTGCCGAAGCCTGATAGCCATGTACTAGTGTTCTCGATTCTCTCCTTGATTGAAGTGTATTCCGAACTCTTTAAATCCTTCGCTATTGAAGCCCGTATCGGATTCAAGTCCACGTAAGCCATACAGGTCAGTAATGCTCTTTCATCAAGTAGGGCTTGGCTTTTGAACCTACTTTCCCAGAAATGCCCTGTACACTTATCTTCTTCATTGGCCATACGAGCAACATACTCATTGATGGACTTCATATACCACGAGACCGACATTAATCTGGTGCGGTATTCAGCGACATACTCCTTGACTCGACGAAGCTCAGCTTCGGTGCTGATTTCACCTTTCAGATAGCGATCGCAAAGAACTGGTAGTGAGTACAAAGAACACCAAGTCATCAGCACCTGAGTGGCGTTCCATCCCTTGGTTGAATTGACCTTCAGAACGATATGAAAATGGTTACTCATGATGGCATAAGAACACACATCAATTGCAAACACAGATGTCACCTGTTTGATGCGATCAATCAGCCATTGGCGACGGTGCTCAAATGACTTACCTGATACCTCATCTTCACCACAAAGAAAGGCCCTGCGAACACACCTAGAGACGATGTGATAATAAGGCGTTTCCTCGATACAAATTTGTTGATTCCTTGCCACAGTCATACAAAAACTCCGTTTAAAAGTATGATTTTGGACTTTTAAGGCAAAATATTCTGTAGCAATTCTCTGATGAGTCTGTAAAAATATTCCTACGGGATGCATGTCCCTGATTAGTCCCTGATTAGTCTTATATCCGTCTATAACCTACTATAGATGCATTAAATAATTTCCTATAATGTAAGAAATCAACAACTTATGATAATATCATGGTTTTTTTAATGCATTTATAACAAGGTAAACAGATGATAGTATGCATAAATGCACCTATAATAAATTGTTCGATAAAGAAATGAACCACGACGCACTAAAGATTCTCGAAGATGCAATTTCCGACGTGGGCTACTGGCGCTATTGGTTCTCAGAGAAAGAAATGTTTCAGATCGAGTTTGGTGGCACACAACTTCACAACTCACCTCAGGAAGAGAACTCTCCACCTTCGGGAATTTTGGCGCTTAGATTCGTAAAGCCTTCATCAGTGGTGGCAATTGTTCGAGGAGAAGAAGAGGATTTTGAGTGGTTCGATAAGCTCTCCAAAGACGAAATAGAACCATTCACCGTATCATACGAAGAGTTCACGCTAACTGACTCATCACTAGCCCAAGAAATCATTCAAGGGGCTAAGAAGAAGAAAGAGATATCTTGCAGTAATGAGCAGTTGCCCAAGAAGGGTGGCTTTTATCTAGCGTTCTGGAGTGGCGATGTTGGAATGGCGATCCATGCGGAGCATGTGCAAGCGCTGAGTCACGATGGGGAATTGAGTCCAGAACTTATCAAAGAGAAGAATTCAAAGTGGTGGACTTATTGGAGAGAATATTGGGATAGAAGGGATACGGATGCAGCCATGCCGCAGGATTATGCGTGTGAGGTCACCATTCCAGCAGGCACAGAAATTAATATCGAACAAGGCAGTGGAGGCAACGGCTAACGCCGCGCCTCACTTTTGACGTTAAATCACAATCATGAAAATCATTTCAAAAATATATTTGTTACTAATTTTGTCTTTAGGGAGTGAGGCTGTTATGTCCAGTGAAGTCCCGGACTGGGGAGGATTGGAAGTATTTAAATACAAGATCGATTTGACGAAGGTTGGCCCCGGAGTCTTTAGTTTTCTCGATGAGGAGTATTTAAAGAAAAATAAGGAGGTAATAGTGTTGACTTTTATGTCTTCAGGTTACGTTGAGCAGCATGGTTTTTCTGGTGAGAGTATAATTGGAGTAATGCCAGTAAGCGCCGAAAGGTTGGATTCGGAATCTTTTACTCAAAACAGCGCCTTTAGGGTCTTGGTGCAATCATTAGCAATTCGAGCAGACGAGCCAGGTTTACAAGACTTTATTGACAGGGATAAACCGGAAATGGTGGCTGCAATTGACAGAAGAACCGTTGATGTAATGAGTGAGGTTCCCAGCGAAGACATAATTGGTGTTTATAAAATAACCGGCAAGAAAATTACGAATTTTGAACCAAATAAGCACTATAAGTTTATTACTGGATCAGGTATAGCTAAGCTTACGCCAGGTATAGTAGAAGAACTAAAACAGATATATGGTAGCGAGGCCGGATTTAACAAAGGTAAGCACGATGACAAATAAAAGCTCCGGCTTCACCTCCGCTTTCATTTGCTCGTGTTACCGACGTTATACGGCAAGGATAATATGAAGCACGGAGTTAAAATAATAGCTATGGGAATACTTTCACTATTTAGTTCAAAGGCAAATGCCTCGGTCGCGGCTGATTTTTGGAAATGGTTTCAAAAGAATGACGAGATGATTTTCAATTTTGAAAATGATACAGAGAAAACCTTCGATATACTATCTGCTGCTCTGACAAAAGTAGACCCTGAACTTACCTTCGAATTTAGCCCTGTTCGTGATAATGGAAAGAGGGAGTTTGTAATAAGTGCAGGCGGGATAAAAAAATCTTTCCCTTCAGTTGAATTACTATTCAATTCAGCTCCTAAATTAAAGCAATGGATAATCGTAAAGTTTCGTCCCAGAAGAACACCACTCAATGATCTTACTTTTGGCGGTATTTCAATAAAATCTGATGATGTTTACTACAATTTATATAAAGACGACGATAAGTTGGGTGTCATTTTGTTTTTTGATAATTACAGCGAGGAACAGCACTCAACTTATGGGAACCTTGGCTATCTATTTTTGGATGAAGCTCTTGGAGAATATGACGTTGAAACTAAGCTAGGTTTTATTGAGTTTCATAATAAAAGCTCAGAGTACTTTGTCGATGCCAAACCACTTAAAGAGCTGGCAGAGCAAGTCGATGAGTATTACGATAATTAGTTGTAATGTCGTATAACAAGTCACTCAAAAGGACAAATAACAGTTGGTTTTTGTTCGTTCGTCGTTTATTTTAACCAACTGTTATTTGCCTCTTAGTGAAGCGTTATAACTCTATGAAACGATCAATACTCCTCTTAGGTCTCTTTGTTAATTTCACATCGGTGGCAAGTTCTCCAAGGGCATTTGATATTGAAAAAGTTTCATCATATGGAAAATTGTTGGGCACTGAATATTATGTTAATTTAGATGCATCTAAAGAATATATTAATGAAGCTTATAAAGTAGAAATAACATTAGAGATAAACAGGGTAAAGATGCAAATTCCTACGGAAGTTTTAAATGGATTTAAATACATTTCTTTAAACTCAATAGATATTCAATACCATTACGCTTCAATTGTAGTACTTCATGAAAATAATTATTTACCACGAGAAACATTTTCAATGAACATCGAATCTTCTGACAATAAAGAATGTGAAAACGATAATTCAGTTCTAAAATCTATCAATTTTACTTTTGAGTTAGACGGTTCTCTTCGGGAGATAGAAACGTTTGACCGATGTGAGTTATAACAAAGAATTCAACGTGACATTTACTGCCTATAAGTCACTATTTCAATTAAAGACTAAGCAAGCATTAAAAAAACGTTAATATAAGCGTTATGTGAATAAAATAAAATCTGTCCACCTTCCTTGAGTTGATTCAATCATTCAGGCAATGGAATAAACGCATCTTCATCACCAGGCACTTTTTCAAAGCGCTGGTGACGCCAATCATCCTTGGCTTGTTCTATGCGTTCCTTGCGGCTGGAGACAAAGTTCCAATCGATGTAACGCTTGCTGATTTGTTCGCCGCCAATCAGGGCGATTCTGGTATGGTCTTGAGTCGCTGTGATGGTTATTTCAGCTGAATCCAAAACGGCCATTTGCAAGGCATTTAAGGGTTGTTGGTTGATATCGATTTGACCATTGGCCACATACAATCCCCGTTCTTCAGCAACGGGTAAAATCAAACTTTGGCCTTGGGCCAAAGCAGCTTCAATGTACAAGGTCTCGGCAAAAGTTTTGACCGGTGAAGTCAGGCCATAAGCCGAACCCATCAGCACCCGCACCGCCACGCCGTCGATGTCAGTGGCGGGTATATCGGCACTGGCATAATGATAAAAAGCCGGCTCGATTTCCTCATCGGCTTCAGGCAAAGCCAGCCACAACTGCAATCCATGCAAACGATGTTGTTGATTGCGCACCTCGTCGCGTTCTCGTTCAGAATGAACGATGCCTTTGCCTGCGACCATTAAATTAACATCGCCTGGGACAATCGGTTCACTGGAGCCCAGTGAGTCGCGGTGCCATATTTCACCTTCGAACAAATAGGTGACTGTGGCCAAGTTGATGTGTGGGTGCGGTCTGACGTCGATGCCTTTTCCTGCAGGAAAATCTGCCGGTCCCATGTGATCAAAAAAGATCCAAGGGCCAATCATTTTCTGATTGGCTTGCGGTAGGATCCTACTGACTGAAAAGCCCCCCAAGTCTTTTTTGCGGGGCTCAATGATGTGTTTGATGTGGTGGTTAGGGTGCATGGTACGAATCGATTTTAAGTCATGATAATTCTATCATTTATTGATGTGAGATGGACAGGCCAAATGGCAGCTACCCGAAGGCCATGGTTAACCCCGTGTCACTGGGCTGCTTCAAAATCATTGGCAAAAATGAGGTCAAAAGACAAGGTGTTTGAGAATATGATGACCCCAGCTTCGTTGTCAGCGATGGCCAAGACTTGATCGCTGACCGTCACTTTTTTTGCCAATCCTGGGGTGTTTAAACCAGATAAGTAAACCGGTTGGGTTGGGTCAGTTACATCGTACATCATCAATCCATACAATGCACCAGCGGCCAGATAAGCCACATTGTTGTGAACTTTTACACCTTCCATGGTAAAGATGAAGTCAATGTCTGCCACTTCATGCGCCATGCTGGGAATGCTGGTGTCCCAAATACGTAAACCATCGGTGTTATTGGCAATGTACAGGTAGTTGTCGACCCAATCAATACCAAAAACAGGTCTGTTCAAAGTGTGGGTAAACAAGGTTTGTGGGTTGGCTTTGTCTGAAAAATCAACCAAATAAAAGCTCAATGCACCCGCGATGGCCAACAAATCACCGCTTTTAGCCACTTGACGTGCGGCGCCTTCCGACCATTGGGCCAGTAAATTAATTGAACCATCCTGGCTGATTTCCAACCACTTTAAGCCCTGGCTAGACACATCGCCACCGACGATCACTTCATTGTCATCAACCACCAGAATTTCATGGTTGCTGGAATAGCCTAACAAGTCATAAGGTGGTAATTCGACGGGTTGGGCTGGATTTGAAATGTCTGTTATCATTAATTGATTTGATGTGGTTCCCAGTACCAAGTCACCCAGTATGACCCCAGAAGTGAATGAGGATTCAGGATATAACCAAGCCATCAGGTTTGGTCTGGATGGGTTACCCAAGCTGAGCAAGGCCAAGCCGCTGTTGTCTGTGGCTGCTAACACGTAGCGGTCATCGCTGAAAATATGGATCGAGTTTTGTAACAAAGGCAATGCTTGAACCAAACTGGCTGAACCTTCTGTGAGGGCAGTTGATAGGTCATGACTTTCCAAATCATGATTGACAGTGAATGCACTGGGTGTAATCACATGAGCCACTTGATCGTCCAAGGTAAACCTGAATGCACCGGTGGTGGTTTCGTATAACAACATGGGGTTGTTGGGGTCTTGGATGTCAAATACTTTCAGCCCATCATTCAATTCAGCAACCACCAGGTGATCGGTACCCATGGGCCTGACACCTCGAACATAATTGGTTTGGCTGTTGTCCATATCAAGCAAGGTATTCACAGCGATGACTGGTGAAGTTTGTAATTCAATCACGTTCAAGCCATCCAAGCCCTTGTCCAAATAAGCTTTGTCACCAGCTATGTGGATGCCGGTTAACCGGCTGAAATTACTGTCACGAAACACCAAAGACATCTGATTGATGTCGGTGATATCCACCACCGACAAACCATCAAAACCATCGGCAATCCATGCATGGTCTGCATAGATTTCTACATCCCAAACGGAATTGATTCCCAGTTCAATGTAATCACCAACAATCTGAATGTTCAGTGGGTCACTGACATCCAAGGCAAACAACCCTTTGGGTGTTACCGTGGTGATTAAGGTGTTGTTGTCTTTGAAGGCCATGCCATAAGGGGCTCCACCTTGGTATTGTGCTGGTAATGTGCTGGCAGCGAAATCAAATCGACCCAACAGGTAAATGGATTCTGGATCGGCTATATTCAATAAACTGACCCATTGTTGTTTGTCTGAGGCGGCCAATTTTGTTCCATCAGGACTGATGGTTAAATGCTCGATGGGACTGAGCAATCTAAAAGAGGAGTGAATGGCCGGTTGGTGATTGGCGTTGACAATTGCTACATGCAGTACGCCGCCTTCGGCAAAAAACAAATAATTATTGCCATTGGCTTGGTGCGATATCAACGTGTTGGCCGGTCCATAAGGCCAGTGACCTGCATAGTCAAAGTCAGCCAATTGGGCTGCGGCCCAATGGCACAGGATCAGTAAAATTACGCCAGTCATTGTTCTCATCACAAACCTCTGCACAATTGAAAATAAGCAGGTTAGCAAGTGTGGTATTTTTATACTTGAAATTAAGCTGAAAAATTCATGAAATAAATATAAATGCCCACGGCAGACTCAATATTCACCTTAATTCAGTCAAGTCAGGGGAGGTGGTTATGCCAAAGGGGTTAGACCTTACGCAGGGTGAGGTTGATGCGGTGTGCCCCCAGGTTTGGGTGGGGAATGCTGTGTTTGGTTTTCACACCATGGTAAATTAATCGAGCTGAACGACCCCATACCATCACATCACCATCATACAATTCAATTTCCAGTGGTTTGTTGTTGCGTGCATCGCCGTAAATTTGAAATCGTGCACTCATGCCCAAAGACACAGAGACAATGGGTTGGCTCAAGTCAGGTTCATTTTTATCTTGGTGTGCGGTGAGTACTCGGCCTTGTTTGTAGTGGTTGATCAGACAGGCGTTGGGTTGAAAATTCTTGAAATTGGCATGTCTGGCAGCGGTCAATGCCAGTTGTTTGAATGGCTGTGGCATGGCGGGCCATGGCCGCTTGGAGCTGGGATCTTTGGCAGCATAACGATAGCCTGTGGGTTCACTGATCCAGCCTAAATCGCCACAATTGGTCATTGAGATATTGAGTTTTTTACCGCCTGGGGTGTGCATGAACCGAAAGGGGGCTTGTGCAGTGACGGCTTTGACCTCATCAATCAATGACTCATATGAAGTGAAATTCCTGAGTAAATAAATGTCTTTTTGAATTTCTTCAATCAGTTGGCTGTTGGGTGAAAATAAATCATTCATGGTTTTATTTAAACATGTGCATCAGCAAAAGCCAGAGAAAATTGACCTGTTATAATGGGTATTTTCTCATTGGTATTTCTGTCTGCAGTGAAAGTTGATTTTGTAGGGCTGTTTTCTGTATGAAAAATAATCAGTCAAATAGAATGGCAAAAGTGAAAAGCATTTTTCATTACCTCAGCATAGGTTCAAAAGCAGGCAAAATACCTGAATTGGATGGTTTGCGAGCTTTGGCCATATTGTTGGTTTTATGCCATCATTTCATGACCTTTTACAGTGAAAATCACGGGTCATATGTCAGGGGGTTGTTGCCTGAAGCCGTCAGTCATTTGTTATTCAATGCCTGGTTGGGTGTTGATTTATTTTTTGTTTTGAGTGGATATTTGATATTTCATCATCTGCTCAATGTGCAGCAACATCCGAATAAAAAGCAGACTTATGGTCGCTATGCATTGAAACGTGTGCTGCGCACATTTCCGTTGTATTACGCCATCATTTTGTTGGTCAGCTTGGGTTTAATTCCTTATTATCGAGTGGCTGCAGCCCCGTCTGAGTACTTGGTTCATTTTTTGTTTTTACAAGATTATTTGGGTGCCCACATATTGGTGCCATTGTGGTCATTGGCCACGGAAGAAAAGTTTTATATTTTGGCGCCGATATTTTTGCTGCTGACCAGGCGCTTATCACCGGTTAAAACCATTGGGATCTTGGTGGTCTTTATGTTGTTTATGCTGGCTCTGAAAACTGTGGTGATGATTCAGTCTGACCAAGTTTTGAATCACACCAAGTTCTTTGAACAATACCGGGCACCATTTCACTATGCCATGGTTTCAATTTTAGTGGGTGTGGTGGTGGCGATTTTGGCTCGACTGCCATCATCGAGCAAACGGCACAGTGCGGTTGTGGTGGCCACTGTATTGATTATTGTCATCATGTTGTTTACCAACTTATACAACCCAGAAAATTGGCTTGGACTGAATATATTACATTTACTGGTGGTGATGATTTTTGGTGTTTGGGTGTGGGCAGCGGTTAAAAATACAGGAGCATGGTATCTGCGGTTTTTAACTGGGCGGGTACTGAGGGTGGTGTCTGTCTTGTCATATTCACTTTATTTGACCCATTATACGGTGTTACCATGGGTTTATAGATTGCATAAACAACATGTGACCAGTGAACAAGCTTGGATTCATGCAGGCAGCTTTTTGTTGATTTACCTTGCGCTCACAGTCGCATTCAGTCTGTTGTTGCACTACTTGATTGAAAAACCGTTTTTAACCATCAAAGATCGTTTGTAGCGCCATCAATCAACGATATGACAGGCCCATTTAATGTGATGATTTTTTCAAAACAAAACCAAGGGTGACACAATGACAGATCCTTTAGAGCCACCAATCAAATCAGCTTCTCAAACAGCAAGAACCAGCCCTGAGCGTTTGAATTTCATTATTGCCGTCTGTGCGATATTAATCTCAGCGGCTTCTTTCTATGCCACCTATTTACAAGCGGATGCAGCCAACAAGCAGGTCAAAGCCATGACCTTACCGTTGATTCAATATGGTCACGGCAATGCCATGGGTGATGATGAAAAAGTGATTAATTTCTCATTAAAAAATGCCGGCATCGGACCCGCTTTGTTGCGTACAGTTGAGTTTACCTACCAAGGAAAAACCTATGATCATATTTTTCAAATTCTCAATGATTGCTGTAAAACAGTGACTGACTTGTATTACACCGAAGAAAAACACGCCGCCAATGACTTACCACAGTTCATCACCAGCCCTTTGGTCAATACCATCATTGCTGGGCAAGACAACCATGTGTTTTTGAAGTTCAAGTACCATGAAAAAACCAAAGAATTGTGGGAGTTGTTGAATGAGATCAGGTTTGATTTTGAATTTTCAGCTTGCTATTGTTCCATGTTAGATCAATGTTATACCGTGAATGAAAAAGCCGAAAGCCAAGCAGTGAAAGCCTGCCGCTAACTCAATCTATTGACTTTAAATGGGTTTATTTGAATTAATTTGAAACCTTTTTGTATCGGCTGTGTATAGTTGCTTATGAACAGCTTGAATACACATAATGAACCTGATGCCAAAATCTAACAGCCAGCAGAAAGCAGCACCATCGGTGCTTGATCTAGAAGAGCGTACTTGGCTGGGAGCCCATTTGCGAGGAGATCAACAGGCTTTTGCTAAGTTGATGCAAGCTTATAGAAAGCCAGTCTATAGTTTCCTGGTTCGCAATGGCATAGATTCAGCATGTAGGGACGATGTGTTTCAAGAAGTGTTTCTTAAAATTCACAAGTCAGCCCACAGTTACCAAGCCAATCGCCCGTTGAGTCCCTGGATATTCACCATTGCCATCAACACCATTCGCAATTTCCAAAGAAAAGTCCAACCGGCGATTCTGAGTCTTGAAGCCGCAGCAGTCATTGAGGATGAAGCACCATCGCCAGACAGTACAGCACAATTGGATGAAACCATTGATTGGTTGGAACAAGCAGTGATTCAATTGCCACCGGCACAGGCGGAGGCATTTACTTTGTCCATCATCAAAGGCATGAAAATCAAACAAGTGAGTGAAATTCTTGGATTGCCTTTGAACACCATAAAAACCCAACTCAGGCGCGCTCGTCAAACTTTGTTAGATTCATTTCAATCAAACAAAGACAATCACCCAGGAGTCAAACATGACCAATGATATGAATAAATGTGATGACATCAGAAGTCAGTTATTTGAGTTAAATCCAACTGATTCATTGACCGAAAGTATGAAAAAACACTTGGATCAATGCGCCGCTTGTTCAAGCGTTCATCAAGACCTTATGGCCATCAATCAAGGGGTTCAATTGATGCCCGAACACGATGTTTCAGATGCAGTGTTTGACCAAACTTTGCAAGCCATACAAGCTGAAAAAACACCCAGTCACTTCAGACCCAAAGGCATCAATCCACAATGGGCCTCTGGACTGGCAGCTTCATTTGTGTTGGTGGCTGTGGCAGGCTTGATTTACAACGGTTCAATTTCTGAATTCCAAGCCGACTTCAATCAAGTGCCTGCCACTTCAGAGGTGGGTGCTGACACCAAAACTCGATACAATCAGACCAACAAAGAGGCCGTTTCAGTCAATAAACCGGCAGCCGAAGAAGACAGAAAACGCGATGCCAACAAAGCAGAAACAGCAAGACAAGCTGGTGGCTTTACTGCAGCAGAACCCGAGATGAACGAGACAAAACCAGTGTCAGCGGAGCGGGTGGTCAATGTCCCTTTGGAACAATCAATCCCCGCCAAACCCAAGGCAGTTAGTGCTGGTGTGCTGGCAGAAGTTTTGGCAGATCATACAGCCAGAAACGATGGGTTGGTAACCGTTGAAGACAGATTTGAATTCGCTGATGATGAACAAGATCGCAGACAATCAGTGGGAAAAGCAGCCGTTACCGGTTCAAGATTAAAGCGATCAGAACCCTTGCCAGTCATTGAATCAGCTCATGATGCGGATAAAACGTTGGATCAATTACTGCCCCATGTGCAACAGGTAGTCCCTGAGGCTGCTGTTGATTATGACCAAGGCGCTGTTGAGCTTAAAAAGCAACAAGACCCAGTGGCTCAATTCAAGAACGCGGAATTAATGGCGTCTAAGGCTGAGAAGGGCGATTTAAAACCCAGTGCTGTGAGCACACCCAGGCGAGGTACACACAAAGATGGTTTGTTGGCCAACATGGAAGAAGGTGAAGCTTTTGCTTCAGACGATTCAATGGCAGGTGCTTTGGGTAGCGGCGCGCCCACTGACCAAAGTGTTGCCATGAAATACTTGGCAGATTTACAAAATACAGCACACCTTAAGTTCAAATCTGCCACCGGTTACTGGGCCAACAGTTATTTGCCCGGTGATCCAAATATGCGTTGGATCCAAGCCCAATTAAAACAAGACCATGGCTTGAACCTTCCGTTGATCCAACAAAATGTACAGCCATTTGATTATCCGACCCATGCCGCGTTGGCATTGTATTTAAACAGTGACCACCAATCCTTGAACGAATCTGGACCAACCAGAATGCGTTTACAAGTGGGTGTCCAAGCAGGTCAGCAAAAAGGCGGTCATCGCTCGGCCTTGAATTTGGCGGTGGTATTGGATTTGGGACTACCGCAAAAGTCATCGATGTACAAACAAGAGTCTATGGCTTTATTGCAAGCATTGCTTAAAGCCAAACAGCCGACCGATCAAATTTCAGTGTATGTTTCAGGTGGTGGCCAACTGATTGCTGCTGATGATTTCAGACATGGTCCCATTCAAGTGGCATTGGACCAATTGTTCAGCCAACCACAAACCAATGAATCTGATTTGTTGCAAACCTTAGCAACCGCCCATGCTTGGTTGAAAAGTCAAGATGATCCCAATGCAGTGTTGGGTTCCAGTGCGGTGTTGTTGGTCTCTGCCAATCAGGCATTTGCCCAAACCACTGACCTTGCTTCAATCGAGACAAGGGTGCAACAAAATGCCATTGATGGCATCACCCTCAGCACCGTTTCATTGGCTGGAATTGAGCACAGATTGCCCTTGCAGCGATTGGCATTGTTGGGGCAGGGTCACAGTCGTGTCTTGGCCGGCGCTCAAGATGCGCAAAGGTTGATTGATCAGGAACTGTTGGTGTCTTCTCGTGCGGTGGCCAGGGCTTTGCGTTTACAAATTAAATTGGCCGAAGGTGTTCAGTTGATTGATGTATTGGATTCGTATGCTTTGAGTGAAGCCCAAGCCCAGAAAGTCAGGGATGCCGAACAAAGTTTAGATCAAAGGATGGCGAAGAATTTAGGCATTGCAGCTGACCGTGGTAAAGACGATGACGGCATACAAATAGTGATCCCCAGTTATTTTGCTGGTGACACCCATGTCATCCTGTTGGATGTATTGGTTAATCGGCCGGGTCCGGTCGCGGAAGTATCGGCCAAGTACAAAGACTTGATCTATCTGCGCAATGCCACCAGCCAAAAGAGTTTACATCTGAGCACCGGACAAAACCAATTGGGCCCATTGGAATTGAATGTGATGAAAAATGTGTTGGCACAGCATTTGAGCCATACTGTTAAGCAGGCCAGTCAAGCCATTCGGCGCGGTGATCAAACCACTGCCGTGATGAAATTGCAGCACATACTTGAACTTTACCAAGGCATGAGACAACACATTCCAGCTTGGAAGTCAGATGCGGAAATGCAACAAGACGAATCCATCATTCAACAATACTTACATTTGTTGAACAGCCAATCTTCGATAAACCCCAAACAATATCAACTGATTGCTGATTCCATGCGTTTCATGAGTTGGCGAAAGTTAATCAGCCACAGTCCTTGACTGACCCAGTACTCACTCAACCAGTTTCACCATAACCTTTAATCACGTCTAATGATGGTGCTTTGTTGCGCCAAAAAAAAGAACAAAACCAGAGGATAAAACCATGAAAATATCACACCTGTTGTTATTCATTTTAGCGACATGGGCTTATGTCATGTCAGCCCATTCACAATCCACCGCTGAGGCAGTCGTCAGTCAGCCTGACCTGCACAACAATGGCGATGTCAGGATACCGCTGGCAAATTACATCAAACTGATTGAAGACGCCAGAAATCCAGATTTGCCAGCCCCGGCTGCCTATGCCATTGGACAGTCTGATGTGACGGTTAAGCTCAGTGAACTGGACGATCGCACCACGGCATACGTGACAGTCAATGCGCGCATCGAAGTGTTTGAGGATCAATGGAGTTTGATTCCGATTCTGCCCTATGGTGCAGCCATCACTGCAGTGACCATCAACGGCAAGTCGATCCAATTGGTACAAAATGCTGAGTGGATGTCTTGGAGTACCAACCAAGCGGGTACCGCCAATTTACAAATCAGTTATTCAATTGATGCGGCTCGATCAGACCAAGGCCATGTGGTTCCTGTGCCCATACCGCGTGCATCTTCTACTCAATTAACCGTTGAGTTTTCTGGCAATGAGTTGGACATGGCGGTGATTCCAGCCTCGGATGTCAAAACCAGTCAACAAAATAAAATCAACCGAGTCACTGCCAACATCCCAACCACCTCGGCCTTGTTGATTTCATGGCGAGTGCCAAGCAAACAACCTTATGTTCTCAGCCGGGCCAAGTACCAAGGGCAACTGCAGGACAAAGCCTTTACTTTTACTGCCGATTATCAAGTGGAAGTGTTCACGGGGGAGTCCATTCAATTGCCCTTGTTACCTAACTCAGTGACCTTAAATGACGTAAAAGTCGATGGCACAGCGGCCACCATCTTAGACCAGGAAGGTCAATTCAAAGTGTTGTTGCAAGGCAGGGGCAAACACCAAATCACTGTGGTTTTTCAATCAACGGTGAAGCAACAACAAGGGCCGCCAAGTGTGTCATTCCCTGTCCCTCGTGTCGCCATTTCGGAATTTGAATTGGTCTTAGCGGGCAATAAAGACATCAGCTATTATACGGGTCAACCAGACATCCAATTGCAACTGGACCTCAAGCAAATCAATGGTCAGGTGAACAGCCAGTTCAAAGACAATGTCACCATTGGCCAAACCTTTATTCCGATGACCGATGTAGTCACTTTTGCCTGGATAGACGCCATCCCCAAAGACAGCAAAACCGAAGTCAGGGCCAATGCCAATATCTACCATGCCATATCCGCCGAAGAAGGTGTGTTGTACGGCAAGGGTCTGGTGGATTATGAAATCACCCATGGTGAAACATCCACCTTGTCGTTTCAAATACCCGCAACTGCGCAGGTGAATCGCATCACGGCAGTCACCGCTGGGATTTCAGATTGGACCGAAGCAAGCACCGATGAGGTCAAAACCATCAAAGTATTTTTAGACCGAAAAATCAAAGCCAATTTTCAATTGTTGGTTGAGTATGAACAGTTGTTGGGACAGCAAACCACAGCAAACAATGATCCAGCAGCGCTTGAAGCGATCAAAGTCCCCCTGATCAAAGCCTTGGCCATGCATCGCCAACGGGGTATAGTGGCTTTGTTGGTGGGCAGCGAACTGACCCTGAAGCCAACCAAAGAACAAGGCGTCACCAGGGTGGGTGAAAATCAATTGCCGGCTTTTTTCCGCAACCAAATCAGCCAAACCATTGCCCACACGTTTAAATACACCAGTGACATGCCACAACTGACCGTGGAAACCATGGCGCCGATCAGAAAACAGGGCAAATACGATGCCCAAGTTGACACCTTAATTTCATTGGGTGAGGTCACCATGCGAGGCAGTGCGGGGATTCAAATTGATGTTAAATCAGGCACCGTGTTGGCTTTGGATTTTGCCATCCCAGCAGGCGTGAATGTATTGCATGTCACCGGGCCGTCTTTGCGCATCCACAAAGTCATCACTGACCCAACCAAGGGTGCTGGCGCTGAACAATTAATCAAAGTTGAGTTCACCCAAGAAATGACCGGGCAGTTTCAACTAGAAGTTAATTATGAAAACATTTTGGAGGACAGCAAGTCTGAGTTGGAAGTGCCAACCATCCAAGTCACCGGTGCTGAGGTACAACATGGTCGAATTGCGGTTGAAGCATTGACTGCGGTTGAAATACAGGCCTCAAAAACCCTGCAATTATCAACTCTGGAGATCAATGAATTGCCACAACAATTGGTGTTAAAAACCACCAACCCCATATTGTTGGCATTCAAATACGTTAACTCCAATACACCACACCAATTGAGCCTTAAAATGACCCGCCACCAAGAGTTGGCGGTTCAAGTGGCGGCGATTGAAACTGCCAACTACCAAACTTTGATCACCGATGATGGCTTGGCAGTAACCACAGCGCGGTTCGATGTGCGTAACAGCCGTTTACAATTTTTGCGCTTGAGCCTACCGCTTGAGTCTGAAGTCTGGTCGGTATTTGTTAATGGCAAAGCCGAGAAACCAGCCAATGCCAATAACAACGACACCCACAGTGGCCAAAAAGACATTTTGATTAAAATGCTGAATTCGGCCACTGGGTTTCCAGTTGAAGTGGTGTATGCCACACCGATTAAGCAAATGGGCTTGTTTGGTACCATTTCATCGCAATTGCCACAACCGGACATGGTGGTGACACACAGTTACTGGGATGTTTATTTGCCGGTGGGCCCAAATTATCAGGCGGTAGAAAGCAACATGAATCTGGTGACAGCCAAGCAATGGGTTGACCCAGCCAGGCATGCCACTTTAGGCGCCAAACAGGGCGCATCGCAGGTGGGTAAACCTTTGCGCATGACGGTGCCACAACAAGGCATTCAATACAGTTTTGAAAAGTTATACGCCAACCAATCTGATTCTCAAGCGGGCTTTCAAATCAGGTATGCCTCAGCGACTGGAAATCAGGTGGGCCTGTTGGTCAGTATCATCAGTGTGTTGATGATCTGGCTGGTCATTTTCGCCATCAAATCAAGTCAGCTGTCGCCACGTATTTTGGTTCCAGTCTTTATGCTGGGCTTGGTGGGTTTGATCTTGTCATTGGCCTATTTAAAATCCAATCCGGTGGCACCTTTGAGTACCGCATTGGCCGGCGGTTTGGTGTTTTTAATCATGGTGTTATCACCCAAATTTAAAAACAGGCAGTAACCGCAGCACACTGCACCATTGGCTGCATGATCCAGTCAATGGTGCTTTTTTATTTCAGGGCCAGCTTATGCAGTGGGTGAGGATTTTTTGGCTTTGATGGCATAGACCATCGGTACATGATGGTCTTTGTGTGTTAAGTAAAACCGGCCCTTTTGTTTTTCTTGCATGCCGGCAAAACAATTGTAAGGACTGTAATCAAATTCTTCGACCGACTCAATGACCAGGCCAGCCTTGATCAAAGCATTGATCACATCGCCCATTGGATGAGCCCAAACCGCAAACTCATGCTGGCTGCCATCGCAGTTTTCAGTGTAAGTGTCTTCCAGGCTGATATCTGGATCGTCCCGATGGAAGTACTCATAGCCTGCCATCAAATCAATGATCGGATGAAATTCAGCCATGTAAAAAGTCCCACCGGTTTTTAAACAACGACTGATCACTTGTGCCCAGCGAACTAAATCCGGTAACCAACAAATCGCGCCGTATGAGGTATAAACCAGGTCAAATTGTTGTTGATTGGACTCACCAAAGGAATAAACATCGGCAGCTATGAAGTCAGCCTTTAGCTGTGTTTTTGCTTTTAATTCATTGGCTTTTTGGATGGCGGCATCTGAAATATCAACCCCAGTCACCTCAGCACCCAGTCGCGCCCAAGACAAACTGTCCAAACCAAAATGACATTGTAAATGCAACAATGACAATCCAGCCACATCAGGCAAGGCCGCCAATTCAATTTCATTCAAAGCCGTTTTACCAGCGAGGAAGCCGGGTACGTCATAAAAATCAGAATTGAAATGGGTTTCTACCCTTTGGTTCCAAGAGTGTTTGTTGGTCAGGAAATAGGACATGTATGCAATGCCAAGGGCTGTTTAAAAGGCATATTATAATAAAATGTGAATTAAAACGAAGGATTTGTGAGTAACGTCTCTTTAGTCTGCGTACATACGTACTATCATTCATGGCTTAACAGAGCGCTTAAAGCGAGGTTTCGGTATGAAAAAGTCAGTGGTTGTTTGGTCGCTTTTGGTTTTACTGCAGGGTCTGCAAGAATTAAAAGCACAGGTTGATTATGACATCGTTTACGTCAGACAAGTCAGGTTTGGCGACATGGTCAACACCACATGGCCGGAAATTTTTCATCCGGGGCGGATGGATGCAGGTGCTGATTTGATGCTGTTACACCCTGATGGTTCGGAAGAAATTTTAGTGGATTGTGAAACTTGTGGCGTCACCGATCCGGTGGTGTCATTCGATGCACAATGGGTCTATTACAGCTATTTTTATGATTTAAGCCAAGGCAGTCTGAATACCCAACGCGGTGATTTGCCGCACCAAGGTGCTGACATTTATCGCATTCATTTAAATTCACGGGTGATTGAACAACTGACATTTGGCGAATTCACACCAAATACTGGCGCAGGTCATTGGGATGAAAGCAACCCCTTGAATCCCAGTTCCGAATTCAATCGATTGGGCTATGGCATTTTAAATTTAGGACCGATGCCCTTACCCGGCGGTCGTTTGGCTTTTACCAGTAATCGCAATGGATTTGTTCCGACCAAAGGTTTTACCAACCCCACCATGCAATTGTATGTCATGGATGTTGATGGTTCCAATGTGGAAGCCATTGCACCGATGACCATTGGCAGTGCGCTGCACCCCACAGTCTTGAACGACGGGCGTTTGATGTTCTCCAGCTATGAAGCCCAGGGAATTCGTGATCGTCGACTGTGGGGTATTTGGACCATAGAACCAGACGGGCGTAAATGGGAACCGTTGGTCAGTGCCATGACTTCACCCAATGCTTTTCACTTCATGACCCAAAATTCAGCCGGTGAAGTGATCGTGGAACAATACTACAACTTGAACAACAATGGCTTTGGTGCCTTGTTTAATTTGCCTTTGGATGTGCCACAAGGACAAGCCAAGTTTGGCAGCCCATTTCCAAACCTTAACCCACAGATAGATCAAACTGTCAGTCAGAATATTGGTGTACAACCTTTTCAAATGCCTTTCACTCCATGGGGTTATGAGGCGCTTACACCGATGACCCACCCAGGTGACAGCGCCGCGCCGGTTGGCAATAACAATGTGGATCGGGTGGGAAAATTC
Organism: Marinicella litoralis; assembly: GCF_002591915.1. Classification (GTDB taxonomy): domain Bacteria; phylum Pseudomonadota; class Gammaproteobacteria; order Xanthomonadales; family Marinicellaceae; genus Marinicella; species Marinicella litoralis. The sequence goes on from NZ_NIHB01000001.1 coordinate 1,064,059, forward strand.
ACCCAACCTTCGGCGGCACCTGACAATGATTTGTTGGTGGTTTGGACGCCAGGGCCGGCCAATGATTTGAACCGACCCACCACCATTCCTTATTACGATGGTGGCTTGTATGTGATCAATGACAGTGCTCAAGTTTGGCAACCAGAAGATTTGTTGTTGCTAAAAAATGACCCAGATTATAACGAAGCTTGGCCGCGTGCGGTGGTCACTTGGCAAGCCATTCATGGCAACCCGGAACCGGCCACTCGAGATTGGTTGCCGAATGATGGCACTGAACACCCAGCACTTGAAGCGGGCACGCCTTATGGCTTGGTGGGAACCAGCAGCTTGTATAAACGCGATACCTTTCCGGGCCGGGGCCGAGCTGAATTTGATGGTTTGGATCCATTCAACACTTCACAAAATCGAACCAGCAGTAATTGGGATTGGCAAGGGGCAGATGCCGGCAAATACCAGGACAGTGACATCTGGGCGATTCGAATTCTGGCAATGGAACCGAATACTGATCGCCGTTATGGACCGAATGCGGCCCATTATGGAACCGCCACAGATTACTATAATTTTGCCAATGAGCGCCTGCGCATCATGGGAGAAATACCGGTCAGAAAATCCAATCCAGACAGCAGCCCAGTGATGGATAATGACGGCAATCCTGACACCAGTTTTTTGGTTAAGATCCCTGCCGACACCCCGTTTACATTCCAAACCATTGATCGCAAAGGCATGGTTTTGAACATGTCACAAACATGGCACCAAGTTCGTCCAGGTGAAATGCGGGCTGATTGTGGTGGCTGTCATGCTCACAGCCAACAGTCTTTGGATTTTGCCACCACTGCAGCTAATTTACCCAATTACAGCATCCAAGATTTATCCACGGTCACACCCATGGTTACTTTGAATGAAAGCGGAGAAAATGAGGTGGAAAACGTGCCACAAAACATGGTCGATGTGGAGTTTTTCCAGGACATCAGACCGGTACTCCAAAACCACTGTATCAGTTGTCACAATGACAGCCAACTGGCTGGTCAATTGGACTTGTCAGACCTTACATTGGTGGAGGATTTACCGGGTGATTATCGACGTTTGGCGAAAGATGAATCGGCTGAGTTTGGCCACCCACCGGTGATTCAAAATGGCGTCTGGCGCCAAACCAACGCCAGCCGTTATGTTCGAAAGTTCCAAAGTCGTCGCAGTTTGTTGGTATGGAAAATTTTTGGTGAACGCTTGGATGGCTGGGACAATGCAGACCACCCCACAGCATCAGTTCCAGGCGATGCCAACACCTTGCCCAATGGCGCCAATCCAGATCAGGCCGATTTGGATTTCATTGCCAGCACGGCACATCCCGCTGGCGGCATGACGGCTTTAAGTATGGCTGAGAAAATGGCAGTGGCACGTTGGATTGATTTGGGCGCGCCAATTGATTTGTCGGTGATCAGAGGCAACCCTGGTTTGGGGTGGTTTTTAGATGACCTAAAACCCACCTTGACCATCAGTTCACCACGACTGAATGACAACCCAGAGCCAATCAACCAAATCATTCTGGGTATCGCCGATGCCAACTCAGGGATCGACTTTTCATCTTTATCCATCACCGCCGATTTTATAGTCAATGGACGACCGGCTGACACTGAATTGAGTGACTTGGCCAGTCAAACCAGCGCAGGGGTGTATCAAATCAACCTCGATCAAGCGTTGCCAGCTGACCAGACAGAACGGCACCTCAGGGCCGAAGTGGCAGACAACCAAGGCAACATCAAACGGGTGGATGTCAGGTTTTACACCACCAACCCAGACATCATTTTTTCCGATGGATTTGATTGACTTATTTGGTATTGACAAAAATTTATGGTGTTATGAAATAAGTGGGTCATTATAAAAACTGTCACGTCATTGGTTGTGATAAATAGCAAGTGATGACAGTAATTGCCATGCCTGTTTTAGTTGGCTGTGTGTAAATTTTCATTTTTTTCTCAAAAACCAGCCAAATATTCATAAAAAAGGTACTTATGGTTTTTTACTCATCTTTGTGCACTTATAATGCGACGCAATATCTGTCATGGATAAGGTTAATTGTTTAATGGTTATTATGACTTTAAAAAGCAAAAATTGGTTGAATGCAAAAACAGTTATGGTGAATTTTTCTTTCAATTGGCAGTAAATTAGAGAAGAAAACGTTGAATTTTATTTTAATTAGATGAGTGAGTAAATGATGAAAAAAAATATTATATTGAAAGTTTTGTTTGTGACCACCTCTTTGGTTCTAAGTTTTTCAGTACTTTCTGAGCCAGGTTCAAATGGCCCAGGTGCCGCAGGAATGCATAAATGTAGCTTTCATTATGAAGCGCCATGGGGATTGGTTCCAGAGGGGACATTAGAGGCCTGTAAGGGCTCACCTAATTGGGGAAGCGCTTATAATCAACACATAAAAGACACAGAAGAAGTTGTCAATGGTCAGTTAAAGTCTCACAATCCAGAACATTGTGTAGTCACAGAGCCATTCAGTTGATTGACCACAGTCAATTGATTCGGTTACTATACCCGCTTCTGAAGTGATAAATTAACAGAGGCAGGTATATAAGTAATGAATAAAAACAACATATTGAGAACAGCCAGTTTATCTTTGGTATTGGCTTTTAGTTTCACCCCATACGTTCTGGCTGGTGGAGTTGGGATGGAGGGTGCTTTTAATTGTAGGTTACATGAAGAAGCACCATTTGCCACTGTTGATGTAGGCAGTGTAGATGCCTGTGATGCAGCCATGCCATTCAGACACAGAAAAAATCACATAGCAGAAACGGGAGGAGATCAGTCCGTCGGTGGTTCAGCTGGCAGTGATCCAGATACAGCCACTCACAATCCCAGAGATTGCATTGTGGTTGAGCCCAATAATTGATATCAACATGACTTGAATTGGGCGGTTTAGCCAACCGTCCAATGATTTGGAAAAAAGACTAATTTAAAATTGGCTGTACATATCAGATTGAAATACCTACAATCAGGTCAATTTCATTTTAATCTGTATTTGTGCGAAGAAACCTGCCTTCCCATCTTTTGGCGCATCCATTTTTTTTGCTTGGACGCACATCGCAGTTGATTATTCTTTGTTTATTCCTGGTTTTTTCCATCCAATCCGCTGCAGTTCAATTCAATCACCTATCAACTTCTGATGGCTTAAAAAGCTCAATCATAAGAAACATCACCAAAAGTCATGACGGATTTGTCTGGATAGGGACTTATAAGGGCTTGTATCAATTTGATGGTTACCAGTTGACTCAATTCATGATGCCTGATGGTGAACCGTTCAATGAAGTCAGGTCAGTGGTCGAAGACAATGACGGTCATGTATGGATCGCTACATTATCTGATGGTATTTTTTATTATAGCGATGGCGTCATCGTTCAATATCCACAAATAAGTCCAGAAATTCATGGCGAATTTAATCACATGATTTTAGCCAGTGATGGTTTGTGGATTATATACAGTAAAAAAATCATGCGCTTGAATGAAATGACTTTGCAAGTTGAACATGAAAACCGGTTGAACAATACCACCTATTCAGCCATTGATTTTGATACTAACAACCTGTTTTTGGGCACTCAATTTGAAGTGATTAAATTCAATAAGATGACGGCAGAATATTCCTATTTACTGACCGAAACAACGACGGAAAACCGTAAAAAGTTGGTGATTCACCGTGATGTATCTGGCCTTATATGGTTAGGCCGCTCAGATGGCTTGTATCAATACGATGATGAGTGTCAATGTTTCACTGATCGCAATGACATATTAAGTGGAGTTGAGATATATGCATTGGCCTCAGACGATAAAGCGCTTTGGATTGGCACAACTAAGGATGGTCTGTTTCAATACAACTGGGCAACCAAAAATAGACTTCATTATGAATATAACAAGCTCAATCCAACAGGACTGAAAGACAACAGCATTATTTCACTATACAGCTCTGACGATATGCTGTGGCTGGGAACATTCAATAATGGACTTCAATATATCGATAAAAAAGCACTCACTTTTGGTGCGCTTTCCAGAACTGATTTATTCAATGAATGCCTGGACAGTCAAGTTATCTATGACATCTATGAAGAAGAGGTATCAGAACTTTGGTTGGCAACCAGCCAAGGGGTGGTTCTTGTAGACATGGGTCAGCAACGCTGTGTAACTTTCCAACCCGATAAAAATGACCCCAATGCCATTTCAAGCCAACTGGTTTATTCGTTTTACTCACAAGACAATGGGCTTTGGATTACTGGTTCAAATGGTATTGACTATATCAATTTAAGTCACAAAAAAATTGAACCGACAAGCAGCGGATTACCGGTTAAAAGCAGCTATTTTATGGTTGCTCTAACAAATTCAAAATTTTTGATAGGTACCAGTGCTGGCTTGTATTCATATGACTTGGACTTAAATGAATCAAAAACCATTCTGGCCGAAAATGGTGATGAAGTGATGCACCAGTTTTACCTGTATCATGTCATGCCAGATCAGTCTTATGTTTTTGGTACCACGGGCGGCTTGTACCAATTGAGGGATGATTCATTACAAAAAATTTCCATTGAGTTAAGTGATGGTCATGAAGTTGTGGATATCACAGGTATGACTGCCGATTTACATGGGGGCTTGTTATTGGCTGCTGATGAGAAATATTTGTTCACTGTTGATGGTGCTATGAATGTCACGGATTACAGTGAATTGATTGCAGACGGTGAATTACAAGCATCAGTTTATGAAATGATTCCTGATGAAAATGGTGACTTTTGGATGTCCAGCGACAATGGAATTTTTAAAATTAACCTTAAAAACAGGTCCAGACATCATTTCAAAGAGACAGATGGACTACAAAGCAATGACTTCTTGAAAATAGCCAGCCACAGAGGCCAATCAGGAAAAATTTATTTCGGTGGCAGGCAAGGGTTCAATGCTTTTTATCCTGAAGAGATATCGATCAATACAGTGCCGCCAAAAGTGGTGATTACTGAAGTGTCGCAGCTGAATAAAACCATCAACGTGGGACAGCAAACTCAAGGCGGATTTGTTTTAAATAAGCCCATTAACCAAATGGAAAGCTTGGATTTAGGTCATAAAGATTTGTCCATTGGTTTTGAATTTGCAGCCTTGGATTTTGCCGATTCCATGCGCAATCAATATGCTTACCGACTGTTGGGATTCAATGATGAGTGGAGCTATGTTGGTGCTGATAACCGCCAAGCCCATTACACCAACTTGAACCCTGGCAATTACACTTTTCAGGTCAAAGCTTCTAACAAAGACGGTGTTTGGAATGAAACGCCTAAATCCTTGTCGATCAAAGTTTATCCAGCACCATGGCTTTCGGCTTGGGCCTATTCAGCTTATATATTGGTTTTGGTTTTTTCAATTTGGGCTTTTATTCGATACAAAACCATCGCCAGTCGTAAACGCGCCAAACAACTGGAAGTAACGGTGGCGGAGCGAACCCAGGAAGTGGTGTTACAAAAAAGAATGGTGGAGTCTTTACTTGATCATAAAAATGAAGTTTTTGCCAATGTTACTCATGAATTCAAAACGCCTTTGTCCTTGATTTTGGGACCAACAGATCAATTGGCAGATGAACCTGAGTTGGCGGCATACCGCAGTCAATTGTCAATGATTCAGAGAAATGCCAAGCGATTGTTGTTGATGGTGGGACAAATTTTAAAGCTGTCGCAAGCCGAACAAAACAAAGAAGTTCTCAGGGAAACCCAAGCAGTCAGACCCACTTTATTGATGTTGTATGAATCATTTTTACCCTTGGCAAAAGAAAAAGAGATGAGCTTGAAGTTGACCAATGAGATTGATGTTAACGTTTATGCAACAGCTGAATGTGTCGAAACAGTGATAGGTAACCTCATTTCAAATGCATTGAAATATGCACCCAAAGGGGGGCACATCGATGTGACTTCTGCGTTGCATGATGGGCATATCTGCATCACGGTCAGTGACAATGGACCTGGCATCAGAGAACAAGATTTGGGGAAAATTTTTAATCGTTTTGTGCGTTTGGACAACCACAAAAACATCCAAGGTACTGGCATAGGTTTGGCCGTGGTTAAAGAAGTGGTTGAAGCCAACAACGGTTATGTCAAAGTAACCAGCGAGTGGGGTAAGGGGACCCAGTTCAGTGTGACCTTTCCAATCACACAGTTGAATGTTGAGGGTACCATGAGCCGAGTGATGACCGACCAAATGGTTAACAACGTGACAATGGAAATGCATGAATCAACAAAACCTGCCAACACCAGCAAACAAAGTAATGCTGTGTCTGTGTTGATCATCGAAGACAACTTGGACATGCAAAAACACACCGGTGATGTGTTAAGCGACCGTTTTAATTGCATGTTTGCAGACCGGGGTGAATTGGGCATCGCTCTGGCATTAAAAGAAGTGCCTGACATCATCATCTGTGATGTGATGATGCCTGGCATGGATGGTTATCAAGTGACTCGAATTTTGCGTCATGATGAGCGCACTTCTCACATCCCCATCATTTTGTTAACTGCCTTGAACACCAAAGAAAGTCGGATCAAAGGATGGCGAGAAAAAATTGATCGCTATATGACTAAACCGTTTGATGGGACAGAACTGAATGTGCAATTGGACAGCATGTTAAGTATCAGGAAATTGTTACAAGAAAAGACCAATCATGTGATCAATAACCACGATCCGATTGATTCACTTGATCTGTCTAAACAAGACCTTAAGTTCATAGAAAAACTGCAAGACGTGATTGCTCAATACCATTCCAATGAATATTTTCAGAAAGCCGATTTGGCTGACAAAATGGCCGTCAGTGAACGCCAATTACTCAGAAAAGTAAAAGCTTTGATCGGTACAGGCCCCTTGGAAATGTTGCGTGATTATCGATTAGAGCAGGCAAAGCTGAGGTTAAAAGATGGCTACCAAGTGGGCCAAGTCAGTGTGGATTGTGGCTTTGGGTCCATTTCTTATTTTGGCACATGTTTCAAGAAAAAATATGGTATGACGCCAAAACAATACCAACAATTGGATTAGTTTTTCGGTCTTAGACGATTGTATAGTGCCAACTCAATCACAGTAAAATAGCTCGTGTTCAGTAAAAGTATAGGCATGTATCTTCAGCTATCTTTATTTATATTTGGCAGGGTAAAATGTTTTTTTTAATGCTTACTTTGGTTTCTGGTTTTGTTCAAGGGTCACCGAACTGTGATGTGATTTATGTCCATGGATTTGAGTCAGGTGGGCCAACCACAGAAGTCTGTGAAGCCCCAATCATTGCTGACATGGGTATGCACACAGTGAGCCATGGTGATACCTTTGTATACCAGCCACAGATTTCAGGCGAAGTGGTGCTTTGCCGAAAAGACATGGGTCATGATGAGGTCAATGTTGACTCAGTTTCTGGATTAATCACTTGGGATACTTCCGAATTGTTGTTTGGCCGTGGGTTTTACATTCGCATTAAATGCAGCAATTACCATGGTTCTGCCTGGGCATCGATGGTGGTTCATGTTGATAAATCTGGCAGCAGTCAATTGCGGGTGGCAGGTGAAAATGGAGTGTCACCCTTTATTGCTGTGGCTGCCAGTGAAATGCAAGGTGGCGATACTGTGGTGTTTCCAGATGGACTTTATCCAGTTTCGGTCAGCCAGGATGAAAGTTTTGAGAACGCGCTCAAGACCACCACGGATGTACCCAGTAATGGCAGTGCTGATCAATTCAGTACCATCATGGCAGCATCACCCGGTGGTGTATTGATTTCAGGAGCGGCACATGATGGTATTCCAAAACAAAAAAACGCCATACAAATGGCTTCCAGTAACTATGTCGCATTGGTAGGATTTAAAATCGCTGATGTACTCAGAGAATCTTTCACTTCATCAAATGGCAACCATTTATTGGTCGAGTTCATCGGTACTGCCGGAGCTGGTACCAACAACTTACCTTGTTCAAATTTTATTGAAGCCAGAGAAGGTTGGTGTTCAAAGGCTGGTATGCGAGCCAACAATGGAACCCCTTTGTTTCAAGCTAATTACGATTGGGGCCATAACCGCTATGGCATCATGACTCGATCTACCACTGCCTCCATTACCCGTCGTTCATTTGTACGCTTAGATGAGCATCGCGGTGATCAACCTTATGGTGGATTCAGTGATTATTGCGATCAGGCCCATTTAAGCCAAGACAATGTGGTGTTTGATTCCTTGGCAATTGCGGCACCACATTATAAAAATTATGCGGGCTTGTCGGCATTTCCTGCCACTGGTTGTGAAAATATGGTCTCTGAATTAAAAGTTAAAGGCTTAATGGCAGTCAATAATAAGTTGTCATTGTCTTTGATGGATTCACAGGCTGGCGTGGATAACGAATGGGTAAACATCGTATCATATGATTCTGAAGCCACTTGTACACCACAAGGAAATCGTTGTGCGGCACCATTATTACAGTCTGATAAAATTTTGAATGTGCGTGAATCATTCTTCGGTCAGGCCAGGGCATTTAATAACAACATCAGCGGTCCACCGGCCTTTGGAGAAGAAATTATCTTACAGGAGAATGTCACCTTGTTTGATGTATTTGATGAAACTGATCAAGGGTCACCACCGCGTTATTTACCTGAATCCTTGTTGTATTTCAGCGGTAAATCAGACACCTTTCATGGAGACCCTGGTTTTCAAGAGATGACCACAGTCAGGCGTTGGCCCATTTCTGGTGAGGACATCATGGCTGCCAGTATGCAATCATATTTCAACTCGGCAGCATTTAAAGTTGGTGGAGGAACTGTGGCAGTAGATGGCAATCGTGGCGCTGTGGCAGAAGGTGAAACCATGTCAGAATACTTTTGGGCCTATATGGATCCTTTGATCCCCCCATTGGTGGTCAGGGTCAAGGATCTGGGAGCTACGCATCGGATAGCATGGGAACACTTAAGCAGTCATCGACGGACATCAGTCATTGGTTGGAAAGTGGTTTGTACATCCAGTGGCAACACCACTTTGGTCATCCTTGATGAAAATCAACTCAGTTATGAACACCCTGCAGGTTCATGTACGTCCTATGCTGTCAAAACTATGTACTTCGCAGGTGAAAGTGGGATTGCTTACAGTGAGGTACCAGTCCAATGAAACCTGTATTAATTTTGTTGGTTTTGTTGGGCGCCCCAATACACCATTCCGCAACGAATGCCTCGCCATTTCCGATAGAAAACTATCAAAATCCCAATGACATGGTGGCTTGGTCATCAGTGGCTAATTTGTCGGGCATCACCCATAACTGGGTGGCAGATGAGTATGTTACCGTACACCAAAACCAATACTGTCGATTTGATGCCCAACTGAATGAATTGGGCTGCGGTTCATTGGCTTGTGGGGATTGTGAAGACATCAGTTTCCTAGGAACCAATGGCGAATTCTATGAATATGCCTTGGTTGAGGAGGGTGGCGCAGAAGGTTCGGTGGCCATAGTGCAATCACCCATCAGCACCCACAACCTCAGGCTTGATCAAGTTGATGTGCAGTGGTTGACCTATGCCAATACTGCAGGTGGTGATGCCGGTGAAGGCGTGGCTTATGATGCCTTGAACCAAATATTTTATGTTTGTATAGAAGACCCACAAATGCAAGTCCTCAGTTTTCAAAGACCCACGGACTCTAGTGATGCCACTTTCTCAGATGGCTCTTTGGTGGTGACTGAAGCCTTGTCATTTGCTCAATTGAGCGGCTTATTGGGTGGAGGGGCGGATTTGTCCAGTTGTTACTATGATCAGCTGACGGGTCGATTGTTGTTGCTGTCGCACATCGGGCATAAGCTCAGTGACATTGATCTATCCGGAGTTTTACATGGCCAAATTGAGTTGCCTCAGGCCCAAGTGGAGGGTTTTACGTTCAACGCAGACTTTACGCAATTGCTGGTGGTGGCTGAGCCCAATTTACGACAAATATACTACGCTTCTGATGTGATTTTCAGTGATGGATTTGAGTCAGTTTTTGTTTCAAATAACGAGATTATACGCACCTTATGGTAAGCTTTGAAGGGTGAATATATGAGCTTAATAATGACAACAGTTGGGAATTTAAATGGAAAAATTGGTTAACTTTCAAATCGACAATAACATCGCTTGGATCATGATGGATGATGGACAAAAAAACGTCATCTCACCGGCCATGATTGCCCAGTTAAACCAGGCTTTGGATAAGGCTGAAAAAGCTGGCGCCGTGGTGGTTTTAACCGGTCGACAAGATGTTTTCAGTGCGGGATTTGATTTAAAGGTATTTAAGTCCAGCGCCAGTGAAACCTTGAAAATGTTGATGGGTGGGTTTACTTTATCCAGACGCTTGTTGGCGTTTCCGACACCAGTCATCATTGCCTGTAATGGCCACGCCATTGCCATGGGTTCATTTTTGTTGTTATCAGGCGATTATCGCATTGGCGTTGAGGGTGATTTTAAAATCGTTGCCAATGAAGTGCAAATTGGGCTGACCATGCCTTTTTCAGCGATGGAAATTTGTCGCCAGCGTTTGAATCCCTCGCATTATGATCGGGCGGTTTTGTTGTCAGAATGTTTCCATCCACAAACGGCCATTGGCGCCGGTTTTCTTGATCAAGTGGTGGCCAAAGAAGACTTGAATGCGACGGTTTTACTGTGCGCTAAGCAATACGCCACACTGCATGCCAAAGCGCACAAAGCCAGTAAATTAAGAACCAGAAGAAAAATGTTACGAACCTTGGGCTGGGCGATTCACAAAGACCGCTTTGATTTTATCAAACAAGGTATTCTTAGGGCGATCAAGAAAAAATGACCGGCTGAAAGTGGTTTCAAATCATGTAATCAGCAAAGATCAATTCCAGTTCTTCTGGGCTCAATGGACGGTAGAAAAAATCCACACCCACCACCAAAGCATACAAAATCAACCCATGTTTTTTGACATCGATTGGGTCGTCATACAAATCGCCGAGCAGTTTTAGCAAATACTGGTGTCTTTGTTGATAAACTGATGTGACAAATTTTTTGACTGCCTCATCCTGAAAGGACCAGGCATTGATTTCAAATTCCAAGCGGTTGCCGTTGATGGCGCCATCGATGCATTGGCGGCCTAAAATAGATAATTTTTCTCGACTGGTTTTGCCCTGTTCAGCCTGTTCGATAAAGCCTTGGGTGAAGCGCTGTTTCCAGTAAGCCAGAACCTGCATTTCGTAATCGCGTTTGGATTTAAACCAATGGTAAAAACTGCCTTTGGTGACATTGAGTTGAGCACAGAGTGCTTTGATTTTTAGTGCACGCCAGCCGATGGTATCCAAGGTCTGGATACCTTTTTTTAACCACGCCAATTGGCTGTTGTTGTCGTTGTTCGTTACACTCATTTGTTGTTCATGGTTTTAGCGTTGTTTTGGGATGGCGCTTCTTGCCACATACTGATTAAAAATCGTTGATTAATTCAGCATGTGGATTAACCCTGTGACATCAGGGATAAACAATTCAGGCAAGACTGAAAATTTAAATACCCATTGCAGCATACCTTGTGGTATGTTACATTGATTGTCAGCATACCTCAAGGTATGTTTATTTGAGGAGAAACCCATGCAAATCAATGATCAGTTGTTTAAAACCAAAATCAAACCATTGTTCTCTCAGGCGGTTTTCGTTGCTGTGGCCACCGTCAACCAAGCAGGCATGCCGCATGTAACGCCCATCGGCAGCGTGGTGCTGAAAGACAAAAACAGGGGTTGGTTCTTTCAAAAGTTCACCAAAAACATACCGCAAAACGCTGAGCATTGTGAATACGCCACCCTGATGGCAGTCAACGATGGTAAATGGTTCTGGCTCAAATCCTTGATAAAAGGTCAATTCAAACAGCCTCCAGCCATGCGTTTATTGGTGAAACTGGGCGACTTAAGACCCGCGACAGAAGCCGAAGCACAAAAATTCAAGCGCCGGGTGAGCCTTTTCAAGCACAGCAAAGGCCATGCCCTGATGTGGCAAGACATGGCCAACATCCGCGAATTCGAAATCATTGAATACAAACCCATCTACATCGGCCAAATGACCGCCAAGCAATTGACATAAATAACTTTGAATACCTGTGGAAATTACTTCATTGGCATGTAAAAATTTATGGCTTGAGGCGCCAGTATTCGATCTGCTGCCGATTGGCGGCATGAGTTGTGCTCAGATTTCAGGAGACTAGACAGTGAGTGATGAACAAGCAATACGAGAATTATTCAATAATTGGATCAAAGCAACCACCGAAGGCAATTTGGAATTGGCGCGACAATGCATCGCTGACGATGCGGTATTTTTAGTGCCCGGTGCAGGAGAGATGGACAAGGAAACTTTTGCGCAAGGCGCTGCGGGCGGTTCGCCTGAGGAGTCCCCAATTGATTTTGAGCTGGACAGCCAAATCCGTGAGCTGAAGGTGTTTGGTGACCAAGCCTGTCTTTGGATTGAATCGAAATTGCTGTGTAAGCCGAAAAACGGCGATCCAAGCACAACCATGGCGGGTCACTCACTTTCGGTGTTAGAAAAGCGCGCTGGTCGTTGGCAAATCATTCGTGATGCCAACACCATGACCGTGGTTGCTGCGTAAGTTTGGCTGTTAATTCGTCTTATTGCCTGTCACTGAATATGCCGTTTAAAACCTATGCACCTTCTTCAAGCAAACACCCTCAAATCATATTTTTACGGATTTCATATTTTCTCTGCCTGTATATTACTGTGGTAGGTATGGTTTAACCTGGCTGGGATACCGTATTGATTGAACTGCTGGAATTTCTGTGCTAATGTGAAATAAAAATAAGAAGCTGCAAAAGCTCTGAACTAAAAACCTGGGAGTAAAACATGAAGTCAATAAGTACGCTTAACGTGCGCTTTTTTGTGTGCACCATTCTGATTTTTATAATCAATCCAACTCTGGTCTTAGGTCAAGCCCCTGTGGGGTATTACAGCACCATTGACGAAACCAATCCAACCACACTCAGAAACTCCATACATAACATCATTGATGATCACACGCGCTATCCTTATACGTCGTCAGCCGTGGACACTTGGGATGTATTGGAAATTGCTGATGAAGATCAAGACAATGCGGGCAATGTCATCACCATTTATCAGAATGACACCAATGCCAAAGAGGGTGGTGGTAACACCTTTTATAACCGCGAACATTCTTGGCCCAAATCATACGGCTTCCCGAATGATGGCAGCACCAACTACCCTTATACGGACATGCACCATTTATTCATCGCCGACAGTGGTTACAATTCTTCACGCAGCAACAAGCCGTATGACTATTGTATTTCGGGTTGTGCTGAAAAAGTCACACTGGTCAATAACTCACGCGGTGGTCCGGGCATTTCAAATTGGACGGCAGGCTCATTCACCCAGGGCATGTGGGAAGTCTGGCAAGGACGCAAAGGCGATGTCGCCAGGGCTTTGATGTATATGGATGTGCGTTATGAAGGTGGCACCCATGGGGTGACCGGCGTAGCAGAACCAGATTTAATTTTAACTGATGATCTGACACTGATCGAAAACTCAAATGCCGGCAGTAATTTATCAACTGCGTATATGGGTTTGTTATCGGTGCTGATTACTTGGCACAACGATGACCCTGTCGATCTCATTGAATTACAACATGCCGAAGCTGTTTACAGTTTTCAAGGCAACCGCAACCCCTTTGTAGACCACCCTGAATGGGTGGAATGTGTCTTTGAGTTGGTTTGTAATGGTGGTGGTACTGACACCACAGCACCCAGCCAGGTCAGTGGTTTATCGGCTGTTGCCAATACCAGCACTATCGATTTAGATTGGTTCGATAACACCGAGGCTGATTTGGCAGGTTACGATGTTTATCGCAGCCAAACTTCAGGCAGTGGTTATGTGAAAATCAACAGCAATCAATTGTCGCTGTCAGCGTATGCAGACAGCAGCATCACAGGTGGCACCACTTATTATTATGTGGTGACAGCCAGTGACATCACTGGCAATGAATCAATCAACAGCAACCAAGTGACGGTAACGGCACAATCATCAGGCGGTGGTACCTCAACGGCCTGGATCAATGAAATTCACTATGACAACAAGGGCAAAGACCGCAATGAATCGGTAGAAATTGCGGGTCCGGCTGGCACCGATGTTTCAGGATGGACTTTGGATGCTTACAATGGCAGCACCGGTTTGGTCTATGATTCAATCAGTTTGTCTGGAACCATTGCGATGGAAGAAAATTGTATGGGCACCTTGGCCTTCGATTATGCCGGTCTGCAAAATGGATCACCGGACGGCGTGGCTTTGGTTGATTCCGTGGGCCAAGTCTTAGATTTTATAAGCTATGAAGGCAGTTTTACCGCCAACGACGGTGCGGCCAATGGCCTGGTGTCGCATGACATCAATGTGTCAGAAACTGCTTCAACCAGCAGAAATCATTCGCTGCAATTGGGTGGAACAGGATCATCAGCGGCTGACTTTACTTGGCAATCTGCACAAAGTGCCACCAACGGCAATGTCAACAGCAACCAAGTGTTTGATGGTTGTGGTGCAGACACCACGGCACCATCGGCGCCGTTGAATCTGTCCGCCAATGCCAGTGATGCTCAAGTGGCACTGACATGGCAAGCCAACACTGAAAATGATTTGGCTGGCTATCATTTATTGCGCAGTACTTCACCAGGTGGCTCGTATACCCAAGTTAACGGTTCGATCATTGTTGATACCCTGTATTTTGATACCTCGGTGAACAATGGAACCACTTATTATTATGTGCTCAATGCTGTTGATTCAACCGGCAATGTGTCAACCAACAGCAGTGAAGTCAGCGCCACACCGACAGCACCTGTTGTCAGCAGTGATGTTTGGATCAACGAAATACATTATGACAACGATTCCACCGATGTGGGTGAATTTGTAGAGATTGCCGGTGGTGCGGGTATTGATATAAGCGGTTGGCAAATCCTTCTGTACAATGGCAGTGGAGGTGCTGTTTATAAAACAGTGAACCTGTCTGGGGTGATACCCAATCAGCAAAATTCATTTGGTACCATTCCATTTGACATCAGTGGCATTCAAAACGGTGCGCCTGATGGCTTGGCCTTGGTGGATGCTGCTGGTGTGGTGATTGAGTTTCTCAGTTATGAAGGCACGCTGACAGCGGTCGATGGTGCGGCTGCAGGCATGACTTCAGTCAACATAGGCGTCAGCGAAACCGGTTCTACCCCAGCGGGCTATTCATTGCAAAGGGCGGGATCTGGCATAGCGGCCAGCGACTTTGTATTTACCGCGCCGCAATCTGAAACTTACGGCCTGGTCAATACAGGCCAGTCATTTTAAACACCCTTAACGAAACCGATACAAAAAAACCCACTTTCTGGTGGGTTTTTTATTGGGTGCTGCGGAAGCTGAAAAAATGACAGCACAGCCAAGAAGCCACAGGGTATCAGTTATCGATTAATTCGGTAAACAGCACGCCACAACCACTGGCATCGGTACAAACGCTGTCGGTGTAAGGTGGCACAGTAGAGTGAATGATATTCAGGTAATACAGCGTGTTCTTTTCCAAGATACATTTTACAACCAAATCAGTTGGTGATGGATTGTCCTTGGTGGTCCAGCGCAGAACGGGGGCGGTGGATCCACCGGCATATTGGCCACCAACCACACAGCGACCGCGCCCGACATCAGGTGAGCTGACATTGAAATCACCTGGGCATTTGCTGAGTGATACGGTATAAGAGGCTGGGGTGTAATTGGCTGTCGGTTGTTCAAATGAATTTTTCCGTAGATACAGTGTAAGCGGAGTGGTAACAGGGAAAGTGGCGTATTTATTGATCGGTATGGCAAACGAAAATGACGATGAGGTGGAGTCGCCAAAAGGGTTGCCAGAAAAAGCCTCGTAAGACATGGTTTGTGGCGTTGTTCCTACAGGTGGTTGGTGCAGGGTGCAATCTGTCTCGGGTCCGATCAAAGCACCGGAAACCAATGAAGCATTCTCAGCATCTACATTGATCTTTAATTCAGCCGTTTCATCCAAGTCGTAGAAATATTGGGCAGCCATAGAGTCAAAAGCAAACAGCAAAAGAAGCAATTGTTTCATTCGAATCCTCCGAGAAAAATGATTTCTCTTGGGTCAATAAACTCAACCCCATTGTCACAGACGATGTCGCCGTTGATGGAGTCGTATTTAAAATAAAGGTTGTTGCCGTCGGTAAACACCAGTGCATCTGAATCTGCTTTGAATTCAATAGACAGGCCGTTCAGTAAGATTCGAGGTGGGTCAGTTGGAATGATTCCGCTCGCTGAGGTACAGTTGTTGAGGTTACTGGTCTCAGTAAACAGGTGTAAATCCGAATAAAAGTTGACTTCAACGGTATCACTCAAAGGGTAGCGATAGCCATCAATGACAATGAAGTGGTTGTTGCTTGTGCAGCCGGCCGTGTTGATGATAATGACATCGTCGGCCGATCCGTTGTTGATCACAGCGGCTTGGAATTGGCAGGTGCTGTGTGTGTATGAAATCGGAAACAACAAATCAGAATACAAGACAGGTGAGCCATCATTGATTACATTGAATGTCCACAGTGCTTGTGAAGACATCGGTGTTAATAAAAAGATCAGTGTTAACAATTTCATGTTTTTGCCCTGTTTTTAAATTCAGCCACCAGTCATATTTTACCAGATCAGCTTGAGTCAAAACGGCAGGTCAATGGCCCGATGTTTTGGCATCAATTGAATCAGTATAAACGGTGTAGTCAGCAAGCTCAAGGCAGCAAGTCAGAATTTGCAGGGCTGGGTCACACAATGAAGTTTTCAGTCAAACAGCTAAAGTGGCTTCCACAAAACAAAAAAAAGCACCCAGATGGGTGCTTAGTTCTGACTGTTATTGGCTGAATATTAGCCACATTTAGAGGAACCACAACTCTTACAAGTCAGGCAGCCTTCTTGGTAAATCAGTTCGGTAGATTGGCAGTTTTCACAGGTACCTTTGCCCACTTTGGTGCCATCTTCGATGTACTTTTTCAATGCACGGGTAACGCCGTTTTTCCAAGTGTTGATTGATTCGCTGTCCAATTGTAAACTGTTGATCAACTCCACCACTTTTTCAATTGGCATGCCGTGTCTTAAGGTGCTGGAAATCAGTTTGGCATAATTCCAAAATTCTGGATTGAATTTATGTGACAAACCTTCAACTGTGGTTTTGTAGCCACGTTTGTTACAGAATTGGAAATCATAACGTGAGGAACCATCATCCATAAAGCTTTTTATGATCAAGCCAGTTTCAATCGATCTGGGCAGGAAGATGCCATCTTCATCATCGGCCAAACCAGTGAAAATTTCATAGGGTTTACCATTGATGGTGCCGACAAAAGCAATCCATTTTTCTTTGTTGTTATGGAACCTAACCACTTCAGCATCCAATACTTCAGGACGCTTGGTGGGGAAGTCAACCAACTCATCGGTTTTTTCCTCGTTGGAGATCAGTACACCTGAACGGGAGCCATCGCGGTAAACTGTAACGCCTTTACAACCCACTTTCCAAGCTTCCATATATAATTTACCCACCAGTTTTTCATTGACGTCTTCTGGCAGATTGATGGTCACGCTGATGCTGTGATCAACCCATTTTTGAACCGCACCTTGCATCCGCACTTTACTCAACCAATCCACATCGTTTGAAGTGGCTTTGTGATAGGGTGATTTCTTGATCAAGGCATTCAGTTCTTTCTGTGCATAGTTTTTACTGGTGTCATAACCATTCACTTCCATCCATTGTTTGAAACGGTGGTGGAACACAATGTATTCTTCCCATGAATCACCCACTTCATCAACAAAGTCCACCCTGGCGTCTTTGTCATTGGGATTGACTTTGCGGCGGCGTTTGTAAACGGGCATAAACACCGGCTCAATACCAGACGATGTCTGGGTCATTAAACTGGTGGTTCCCGTCGGTGCAATGGTCAATAGCGCAATGTTGCGACGACCGTGCTTGACCATTTCATCGTACAACGAGGGATCGGCTTCCTTAAGACGCTGGATGAATGGGTTGTCTTGTTCACGGCTGCTGTCATAGATACCAAAAGCACCACGTTCTTTGGCCATTTCGACCGAAGCTCGGTAAGTTTCAATGGCGATGGTTTTATGCACCTGCTCGGTCAATAAGTTACCTTCTTCGCTGCCATAGCGAATGCCCAAAGCGGCCAGCATGTCACCTTCCGCAGTGATGCCAATGCCTGTTCGGCGTCCTTCATTGGCTTTGGTTTTGATGTTCAGCCACAGGTTTTTCTCGATGCGTTTGACTTCATCGGTTTCCGGATCAGCTTCAATTTTGTCGATGATTGAATCAATTTTTTCCAATTCCAAATCAATGATGTCATCCATCAAGCGTTGTGCTTTGCCGACATGGTCAATGAACAGGCTTTGGTTGAATTCGGCTTTGTCAGTAAATGGATGGTCAACGTATGAAAATAAGTTGATGGCCAACAAACGACATGAATCATAAGGACACAATGGAATTTCACCACATGGGTTGGTGGAGACTGTTTTATAACCCAAGTCAGCATAACAATCAGGTACCGATTCGCGGGTGATGGTGTCCCAAAATAAAATACCAGGCTCAGCTGATTTCCATGCATTGTGGATGATTTTTTTCCACAACTTACGGGCTTTGATGTCTTTGGTGAATTGTGGTTTGTCACTGTAGATGGGGTATTTTTGGTGGTAATCGCTGTTGTCGCTGACGGCTTTCATGAATTCATCGTCAATCCGCACAGAGACGTTGGCGCCGGTGACTTTGCCTTGTTCCATTTTTGCATCAATGAAATTTTCTGCATCTGGGTGGTTGATGGAAACCGATAACATCAAAGCACCACGACGACCATCTTGTGCCACTTCACGCGTAGAGTTTGAATAACGTTCCATAAAAGGAACGATGCCGGTGGATGTCAATGCTGAGTTTTTGACAGCAGAGCCACTGGGTCTGATGTGTGACAAGTCATGACCCACTCCGCCACGGCGTTTCATCAGTTGTACCTGTTCTTGGTCAATTTTCATGATTCCGCCATAAGAGTCGGATTCGCCATCGTTACCAATCACAAAACAATTTGACAGCGAGGCGATTTGGTGTGGGTTACCAATACCGGTCATGGGACCACCTTGTGGTACCAAGTATTTAAAGTCTTGAATTAAGGCGAAGACATCTGATTGAGACAATGGGTTGGGGTATTTTTTTTCAACCCGCGCAATTTCTGCAGCCAACCTGTGGTGCATGTCATCTGGAGTTTTCTCATACACATGACCTTCCGAGTCTTTCAAAGCGTATTTATTGACCCAGACTCGAGCCGCCAAATCATCGCCTTTGAAATATTCTAAAGCGGCTTGATAAGCTTCATCTTGTGTATAAGATGGCAGCTCAGTTAATAATGATGCTTGCATATTTTTTGTCCCAACTTGTTTGTTCTGATGTTTAAAATTTGAAATACTTTTTTAATTGGAAAATATTATTTTTTTCAATTAAAAGGTGATTTTGTAAAATTAGCAGAAAAATAAATTATCAATAATTTCAATTGTTTAGTTCGAATGTCCTGTATTCTGAAATAAAAGCAAAATTAATTATATTCTTTATTTTCAATGACTTATCTGGTTTACACGCAATCACACTGGCTGTTTCTTCGGTAGGAGAATATATCATACTAGGGCACTGCAAATCCATTCAAAAGTGTTAACTTTTTAATTTAAAAATTACAAAAGTTTCCCAAAAAAATAAATTTTAAAAATAAATTTAATGGTGACTGAATGGTAATTGCTGACTGAACACAGTTCTGAGGATGGTTTTGACTGGCTTTTACAGGCCTATTTATGGGCAGTTGAATCAGTGTGTTGGGATAATGAGGTTCATTGAAGTTAAGTTTGCTGTTTGCATGAATGGATCACTACATACACTTGATATGATATAAATAGATTGTTTGTTGCTTGAGCCGATGGATCAATGCGCTTGTAGCCAGTTGGCATTGATTGGTATGAATTTAGAGGCGGTGTTGATCAGGGCATCAGCGGTTAATTGGGTGACACCGTATACATGGGTTTTTACCGCGTATTTTTCCATCACATGCTTGAGCAGCATGGCAAAATCGCCATCACCGGAAAGTAACACGATTTGATCCAAGTCTTTGGCGGCTTCTAAGATGTCGATGGTGATACCCACGTCCCAATCGCCTTTGGCCGAACCATCACTGCGTTGAATGAATGGTTTTAGCTTGACCTCAAAACCAATGTGTCTGAGGGCGCTTTGAAACTTTTTTTGATCATCCACATTGCGGCTGATGGCATAGGCATTGGCGGTGATGATTTCACCTTGTTCACTGAGGTGCTGCCAGAAACCGCGGTAATCAAATGAGCGACCAAAGGCGTCTCTGGTGGTGTAGTAAATATTTTGTACATCAACAAAAACGCCGATTTTCATTTAGCTTCTTGATCCGCTTGAACGAGGTCCTGCAGATCTTTGGCCAGCAGATCGGCCACTACCAGAGCGGTTGGCACCAGCCCGGTTACCACTGGCTTGATTGCCACCGGCTCGGTTGCCACTGGGTCTGCTTTTATTTTGACCTTTGTAACCGCCAGTAGAATGACGGCCTTCAGCACTTGAGCCTGATCTGCCATCAGCAGAACGGTTTCTTTGTCCTGGGTTGCCTGATGGTTTTTTGTAGGGTGACTTCTTAAAAGGAGCGCTTTCATCAGCTGATCGTCGGTCATCCGACTTGAACGGCTTTTTGAAGTTGTTGTTTTTTCCTTTGTAGTTAGAACGTTTGTTGCCGCCTTCATTGTCGCTGTCTTTGTTCCAAGGACTTTGCCCAGACCGGCGTTGACCTTCTTTGGCTTGCAGGCTGCGTTCACGTGCTTCTTGATTTTCTTTTTCAGAACGGTTGGCCCATTTTTCTTTGATTGAAGCTTTGACAAAAGGTCTGGTTTTGGGCTTCTTGGGTTTTTTCTTGTTGCGTGCTTCGGTTTCAAGTTTGGCCCTGAATTTGTTGCTGTCCTTTTGGTATTGTTTGGCTTTTTCTTTCGCCTGTTGTTTGTAAGGTGCTGGTCTTTTTGGTTTGTTGGCATAACTGCCACGCATGGCTTCTTTGGACTCAGGCACATCATGGGTTGGTTCAAAATCGTCAACAATGACTCGCTTGAGTTTGTTGCCAATCAATTTTTCCACATCAAACAACTGGACAAATTCATCGGCACTGACCAATGACACGGCTTCACCTTCGGCACCGGCTCGGCCCGTACGACCAATCCGATGCACATAATCCTCAGGTACATTGGGTAAGTCAAAGTTAACCACATGGGGTAACAGGTCAATATCAATACCACGGGCAGCGATGTCTGTAGCCACCAATACTCGCACTTTGCCATCTTTGAAAGCGGCCAGTGCTTTGGTTCTTGCAGCTTGACTCTTGTTGCCATGAATGGCCAAAGAAGTGACACCGAATTTTTCTAAATATTCTGACAGTTTATTTGATCCATGTTTGGTGCGACAGAACACCAAAACTTGTTGCCATTGGCCTTGTGCCACAAGGTGCAACAGCAATTCTTTTTTACGTTTCTTATCAACCGGATGCATGACTTGCGCCACCCTTTCTGCGGTTGTGGTTTGTGGGTCAATTGATATTTCAACTGGGTTTTTGGTGATGCCTTTGGCTAATTGTCTGATTTCTTTGGAAAACGTGGCTGAAAACATCAGGTTTTGTCTTTTATTTGGTAACACATGCATGATGCGTTTGATGTCATGGATAAAACCCATGTCCAACATGCGGTCGGCTTCATCAAGTACCAACACTTCCAGATCATCAAATCGAACTGCATTTTGGCTGTATAGATCCAACAATCGTCCAGGAGTGGCCACCAATATATCGACACCACGTCTGAGTTTTTGCATTTGTGGGTTGATTTTCACCCCACCAAAAACCACGGCTGAACGCAAGTTCATGTATTTGCCATAGGTCATCACACTGGCTTCAACCTGTGCGGCCAACTCTCTTGTGGGTGTCAGAATCAGGGTGCGGGCACAGTTGGATTTAACTGGCTTGCCTCTGCTGAGCAATTCTAATATGGGAAGGGTAAAACCAGCAGTTTTTCCGGTACCTGTTTGGGCGGCTGCCATCACGTCTCTACCAGCTAAAACGGCAGGTATGGCTTGGGCTTGAATGGGTGAGGGTGTATCGTAGCCTTCTTCAGACACTGCGCGCAGCAGCGGCTTTGAAAGACCGAGTTCGGTAAATTTCATTTATTTTTCTCTGTATTTAGTAACAGCACATTGGGCTGTTTGCACAGCACTTGAGGCTGTTTGCACTTTGGGTTGTGCGACAAATATCAGAAAAGTAGAATTGCTGTTTTGCGCACGCTTATGAGCCTGTTGACTCAATCTTTGCCCGTCTTTTTCAGCGGGAGGCGTACTTTACCTGAAGTGACGGGTAATTACCACCTATAATCCTGTTTAATCGAAATGAACGGCTTCAGTTGTCAAAACCATGAACAAAAATGGTGTCAACAAGCAGTGCAGTACAGAGGCTGCCAGACGCTTTGACCTTGATGTCATCGATGTGCCAGCCATCGCGGGTGACTGAGCTGTCGGTAGTCAGTCGAAACCGAAGTTTTAATTCGTTAGAGCCATTGGGTGGGTTCAAGGGTTCAATTTCTTGTTGCCATTGGTCTTGATTGTTACAGGTTGAGATTTCTTGCCAGCTGCCACCATCAAACTGTACTTCGAAATGACCATAATCATAACCGGCTTCGGTGTCACAATGACTCATGTAGCTGACTTCAAGTGACTGGGCATCAGTGATTGAAATGGCAGGTGTGGTTAAGGACAGGTTGAGGTTGTCGCTGTAGTTACCACCAGGGCTGTCACTCCAGGCATTGTTGGGGCTGACACTCAATTCATTGCTGATGGCCCAAGGGTTTTGGTTGTTCCAATTGGGTGAGCCACTTTCCATGTCATCGCTGAAAATATCACAAAAAGGATGCAATTGGATGTCTTGTACCAACTGTGTGCCTGCAACCAGGTTGAGGTTGCTGAGGGTCTGACTGGAGTAATTGGCTGCTGATACCACCAGGTCGGCTTGGCCCGGTTGTACCCACTGTGAGTAGGAACCATCGCTGACAGTGAGGGCATTGGATTGGTTGATTTGTAACAAACCGCCAGGGATGGCATTGCCGGTCAAAGCATCAGTCACTGTGCCGGTTAAATGAGCCACTTCATTTTCAAGCACCACATCGACAAATTTGGCAAAGGTAGCACCGGCTCGCAGGCCATCGGAAGCATGAACATAGACCAAGTTCTTGCCAGTTGTTAAGCCAGTTGTACTGATCGTGCTGTTAAAGTCTTCTTGGACTTCATCGTAGTTACCGTCAGTGGCAGCCAAAGCGGTGCCGGAGGTGGCTTGGGTGGGTAATTGATTGATGTACGCGGTCACTGATTGGATCGATTCGGTGCTCTGTGGACCATTGGCCTGGCTGTAACGATCATCATTGGCGGTGCCTGAAACCTGGATGTTGCTGTCTGCAAGAACCACATTTGGTATCAATAATAAGTTTTCAATGTCAGGCCCCAAGGGTTGTTTATAAGGTGCTTGCGCCACCCTGGCCAAATACATCAAGGCATCCAGGTTGTCAGGTAAAACCGTGCTTTCAAAGGAATTACAGTCTTGAAAAAACGAAGTGCCTAACTCAAACACCAATGACGCAATACCCAATTCGCCATAGGTGGTGTCTATGGAGGCGCCGTTGACTGGATACAAATCGCTGGCCGACTCCGGTAAATAGTCATTGAACCAAGCGGTTCTTTTACTTAAGGCTTGGAATTGATTGTCATTGGGTGAAAGACTGCCGGTAAAACCCCATGGATAAAGTACCAATTGACTGTAGCTGTGTATGTCAACAAAAACACCACTGGTGTCATCAGCCACTGGGTCATTGATGCCAGGGCCTCGGTGGTCATCGAAAATCTCACGGATATAGGCCATTTGTGCCATCAGCTCAGGTTCTGATTCAGCTGAACTGCCGCCATAGGTGGGCCCGCATTGATCATTTCCGGTAGCCCATTCGAATTGATAATTTCGATTCAAGTCAGCGCCGCGATCATTGCTGCTTGGTGAGCAATAATCCTGATTGGTGTTCTTGCGCCACAACAAGCCGGTTTCAGCTTGTTTTCTGCCATCGGGGTTGGTTTGTAATGAGAAGTGGATTTCATGGTGATCTAATATCCAGGTGACATCGGCATTGAGGCCGTATTGAGACAACAAATATTCGGCAAATCGGGTGTTCAATTCAGCCGTTGCGTACTCTCTGGCATGGATGGCAGAGGCCAAAAATAAAATGGGCTTGTCGCCTATGGTGCTTTGATTGGTGAGTTTGAGTATTCGAATGTCATGGCCAGCCAGGCCGTTAACGGTTTTTTCCCAACTGTCTCCAATGTCCAATACTTCGGCCAAATTGGGGTGATTCAACTCCATTTGATCCATTCTTTGGAAGGTTTCTTCCACCGTTGAATAACAAGCAAAACCAGGAATACCTGTACCCATTTTATTGCTAAGGTGGCTGTTTGCTTTGATGTTCTGTTGGTCCAAGGCGTGCTGCGCCATCAACTTGTGGTCCAGGTACATCGGCAAGTCTAAGTCATGAAGTTTTTGCAAGGTGCTGGGGTCTTGGATGTATACAATGGCAAATTGTTGTTGTTGATTAACTGCCCAAACATCACTCAATGCGTCTAATGATTGTAATTGTTTTTGGTGTTGAAAATGAATCCTGGCGATTGAAGGGTAATCAATGCTTTGGTTTTTATTTAATGGTTGTGTGTCTATGGCCCATGAAAATTGGCACCAAAGCAGGGATAAAAGAAAAAAAGGTTTCATGGGTATACTCAGTTTGTGGGTTTATGAATTGATGTCGTTCAGCAGTTTTTCCAGGGCGTCCAGTTTGGCCCGGGTCTTGGCCAATACCGCTTTTTGTACTTCGAACTCTTCGCGGGTGACCAAATCGGCCTTTTGTAAGGTGGCGGTAAGGATTGATTTCATGTTTTGGCTGAAATCTTGGCGCATGGTTTTCAAATCATCAGGAATGAATTTTTCAACTTTGTTAACTATGTCTTCAACTACTTCTGCTTTAATCATGTGGGTTCATAGGGTCAATGGCATTCAATTTTAACATAAACGCTGCTTAAGTTTAAAAGTAGAATTTGCAAGCAAACCAGTTTCTTAATGTATAATGGCGCCATGAAAAATCCATTTAATATCCCTGATCCGGAATTTGCAGATCAAGTCAAAAAATATAAAAACCCCATCCCCAGCAGAAACGCCCTGATTCAATTTCTTGAAACAGAAAAAAAACTACTCAAACTCGAAACCATCGCAGTCAAAATTGGCGTACAGAATGATGAACAGTTTGAAGGTTTAAGAATTCGTTTAAGAACCATGGTCCGTGATGGCCAATTATTGGTCAATCGTCGAGGCGGTTATGGGGTCAGAAAAAAACTAGAACTAACCCAAGGTCGCGTCAGCGCACACAGTGACGGCTTTGGCTTCCTGATTTCAGATGAACTGGAAGAAGATGCTTTCATCACCCCCAAACAAATGCGTATGGTGATGGATGGCGACATGGTATTGGCCGATGTCCAACCTGCCTACAAAGGCAATGGCAAGCACGATGCCTTTATCGTTGAAGTGTTACAACGGGCTCATGCCACTGTGGCAGGACGTTTGATTGATGAAGAAGGATTGGCCTATGTCAAAGCCGACAATTCTCGCATCAGTGACATCATGATTCCACAAGAAGGCAAAGGCTCGGCCAAACACAATGACTATGTCACTGTCAGCATCAAAAAATACCCCGATAAAAATCGCCCCGCTTTTGGTGAGGTGATTGCCATTCTGGGACAACAGCTGAATCATGAACTTTCCATGCAGTTAACCATTGTCAGTGAAGGTTTGCCACATGAGTGGCCTGCTGGTGTTGAAAACTTCAGGGCACAGATTCCCAAAGAAGTGGTTGAGGCGCATATTGGGCCACACAAAGACATCCGCCACATTCCATTGGTTACCATTGATGGCGCCGATGCCAGAGATTTTGATGATGCGGTGTATGTCGAGCCCACAGCCAAAGGTTATAAACTGTTGGTCGCGATTGCCGATGTTTCTACTTATGTGCGACCTGATTACCCTTTAGACAAGGAAGCCTATAACCGAGGCACTTCGGTTTATTTTCCAGGAAAAGTGATTCCCATGCTGCCCTTGGAATTATCCAATGGCATTTGTTCATTGAATCCGAATGTCGATCGCTTGAGCATGGTCTGTGAAATGCACATCAATGAGGTAGGAGAAATTCAGTCTTATGAATTCTACCGTGGTTTGATGCATTCTCATGCACGCATTACTTATGATGAAGCCTGGGCGTATCTTGAATCGGGTGAAAACAGCAAAGGCTGGTCACGCAAGGTGACTGAGTCCTTGGACCATCAATACCAGTTGTTCAAAGCCTTGCAAGTTGAAAAACAAGCACGCGGCGGCATTGAATTCAATTCATCCGATGTGTTCATTTCCATCGGTGAAGATGGCATGGTTTCTGACATCCAGCAATACACCCGCAATGATGCCCATAAATTGATTGAAAATTTCATGATATCAGCCAATGTTTGTGCCGCAAAATTCATTGAGAAGCATGAAGTCCCGGCTTCGTTCCGTTGTCACAACCCGCCGCCGGAAAGCAAAGTCAAAGACTTGGTCACATTTTTGAAAGGTTTGGGTGTAACGCCTCATTTTCGGGAAGACCCAAGCCCTAAAGATTTGACCCAATTATTGGATCAGATTCAACACAGAGAAGATAAAAATTTGATTGAACAAGTGGTTTTGCGTTCACAATCATTGGCATCTTATGAATCCACCAATGCTGGACATTTCGGCTTGGCCTTAACCCATTATGCTCATTTCACTTCACCAATCAGGCGGTACCCTGATTTGATGGTGCATCGAGCGATAGATCACATTGTTTATCACAAAGGTGAGCAATATCATTACAGTGAAGCGCAGGCGGCTGAAATGAACAAACAATGTTCGATGACTGAACGTCGGGCTGAAACGGCTTCACGAGAAGTGGATGCACGTTTGAAATGTTTGTTTATGCAACAGTTCATTGGCGATGAAATGATCGGCACTGTATCTGGTGTGACTCGATTTGGTTTGTTCGTGCAGTTGGTTCAATACCAAGTAGACGGTTTGATTCATGTCACCTCATTGCCCAATGATTATTACCACCATGACCCCATCAAGCATCAATTGACCGGTGAACGTGGTGGCAATCAATTCATGTTAACTGACCAAGTGGCGATTAAAATTGCGGCAGTTGATTTGGATGACCGTAAAATAGATTTCGAATTTGTTGGTAAAATCAATGCCAAAGGTGAGATTCAAAAATCTAAAAAGAGTGACGTAAAAAGCAATAAAAAATCCAATAAAAAACCCCAAAAAGGCAAAAACAAACAAGATGAACCTGCCGGTAAAAAAGGCAAAAGTAAGCGTCGCAGGAGTCGCAAAAAACCATCATGAGTTGAAGAAGCCAAGCCCAATGGCTTACTGCATGCGATTGTGCTTTGTTATCAATGGTTTTAAGTGACGGTAAGGAGTCTGCATTGCTGCGGAATGAAAAAATTTGCCCTATGGTATAATCTTTTATTCAATTTGCAACACATCAAAGGACGGCCATGAACATCATTGATCAAGTTAAGGACAAACTTCATAGGCACCAAGAAAGGCACAGTGAATCAGGATATCGATTTGTCTTTGCAGACAGCATTGCGTTTATCAATGCCAATGATTGGGATTGGGTGGCCAAACACCATTCTGTGTTTTTGAGTCGTCGGTATTTAGCAGCGATTGAAGGGTGTTCACCTGAGAACACCGAACAAAGGTATGCCATGGCCTATAATCAGCAAAATCAACCAGTGGTCATTGTGGCCTGCCAAGTGGCCCAAATTGGTGGTGAGCAGCTGACTCAAGAATCAGGCAAGTTGACAGAAAAAATCAGAAAAAGTTATCAAGAACGGGTGTTGGTTTGTGGTAATTTGGTCTCCAGTGGATTACATGGCGTGGGCTTCGCCTTGAACTTTGATCCTGAAAAGGCTTGGCGCATTGCCGCTGAAATATTATACAAAATCAGACGTGCCGAAAAACTTTCTGGGAAAATTGATTTTGTCATGATCAAGGACATCAAAAAGCCCCTGTTAAAACCGTCGGAAGTGTTGGAACGTTATTCATACAGGCGCATCCAAACTGACCCAGATATGGTGCTGGAATTGGGTGACGCCGTGTCAACATTTGATGATTATTTGGCCTTGTTGACCACCAAATACCGGGGGCGCATCAAAAAAATCATCAAAACTTTGGAGCAAGCTGAACTGCGTTGTGAAAAGTTAATGCTTGATGAAAGCAGTGACGACAAAGTACATGGCTTGTATTTACAGGTTGAAGCCAAGTCTGCCACCCGTATGGCCACCTTACCCAAAGGTTATTTCTTGGCTTTACAACAAGCCTTGGGCGAAGATTTTTGTTGTTATGGCATCACCTCATCGGAGGGCTTGGTTGGTTTTGTCTCGGTGGTTAAGGACGGCAAAGAGGCCGTTGCCTATTATGTTGGCCTGGATTACCAGGTCAATCAAAAGTTGCCGATATATTTTAGGTTATTACAGTTGGTGGTTGAGACCGCCATAGACTGGGGTTGTGAAAAAGTACTGTTCGGGCGCACGGCCTTAGAGCCAAAGGCCAGTTTGGGCGCCGAGCCGGTGGAAGAGTTTGTCTGGGCCAGACACCGGGTACCAGTGGTGAATTTCATGATTCGTAAATTATTTCGCAATGTACCCTTTGACATCGCCCCAGAACGATCTGTCAAAAAGAAACAATCATGAAGGCATTGATGGCTTTTTGAAGTCCAATGGATTATGCTTTTTATGCAATGATACGTTACCTACTACGAATACAGTAATGACATTAGATACCAATTTAACTGAATACATCCTGGCATACTCTGACGGAGATTCTGTTGCTTTGGATGTGATCATTGAAGCTTTGTATGATCAACTTAAACTGGCCGCAGCCAAGCAACTGAACAAACTCAATCCAGAATCTATTTCAGCCAACGACTTGGTTCATGAAGTGTATTTGAAATTTTCCGCCAACCAATCTTTCAATGCCAACAGTCGAATGCATTTTATGGCCATTGCAGCCACTGCCATGCGGCAATTAATCATTGATCAACTCAAAGCCAAAAAAAGACAAAAAAGAGGCGGCGATTTATATGCCACCACATTGTCTGATAAAAAAATGCCATTGAATGACAATGCACTGGAAATTATATCTGTCAATGAGGCCCTCAGTAAATTAAGAGCAATTGACCCCAAATTAGCGCAAACCGTGGAATGTCGTTATTTTGCTGGGTATACAGAACAGGAAACCGCCGAAGCATTGAATGTGAATGTTCGGACAGTCAGGCGGTATTGGTCCAGATCAAAGCGATGGTTGTTGTTGGAGTTGTCGAATGAATGATGCCACAGAACAAGCCTTACTGAAGCAAGCATTGATGTTGGACATCAAAGAAAGGACCTTGTTTCTTGATGCCATCAGTGATCCCAAACTTAAACAAAAAATAGAATATTTGTTACAAGATGACACCGAGCTCACTGCCTTTATGATTGGCACTGCAGCAGGTTCAAACTCGTTAAAACAACCCAACATACAAGACTTAAAACCCGGTGATAAAATTCAAAGGATTTTAATCATCAAGTTGATTGCCAAGGGAGGCATGGGATCCGTTTATTTGGCATACGATGAACGATTGAAAAGGAATGTGGCCGTCAAGACCATCCGCGCTGAATTAACCCAAAATGCTTCTAGCCGGCAAAGGTTTGAACAAGAAGCACAAATTTTATCGCAAATTAACCACCCTTCAATTTGCCAAATTTATGATTATATTGAAGCCGACCATGGTGATTTGTTGGTGCTTGAATTGGTCCAAGGAAAGACTTTAAAACACCATGATTTACCCTATGATCAGTTATTGGATGCACTGATTCAGATTGCATCGGCATTGTGTGCTGCACACGAAAAAGGTGTGATTCACCGTGATTTGAAACCAGACAACATCATGCTGACCGCTGACGGAAAAATCAAAGTGCTTGATTTTGGAATTGCTAAATCTCAAGGTCACAAAAGGTCTCATGAAGCAGAGAATAACATCGGTTTGATTGATGAGCCTATTTCGCAGAACATCACCAAGCTCGGTTCTTTGATGGGGACCTTGGTTTATATGAGTCCTGAACAGGCATCCACACTGCCCATTACTGAAGCCAGTGACCTGTATTCATTCGGTATCATCATGCAGGAGTTGCTTACCGGGACGGCGGCTTACAGGCTCGAAAATACCGAAGACCTGAGGAATCAAGTAATCAATGCCACGCCGATTGCGGCGGAATCATTGAGCAAGGATTTTCAAGAGTTGATTTTGGCATTGACCCAAAAGCTCCCAACAAGTAGGCCAACGGCTCAACAGGTGTTACATCGACTGCAGCAGATAAAAAACAAACCTGAAGAATTGAAATTGAAAAAACGCAATGCAGCCTTTGTTTCATTGATTGTTTTGTTGCTGGTTTTTGTTTGGTGGCAGTGGGATCGTTTCAAACAGAAAGAAAGCAAAATCAATTGGATCACCGAAACCAAGGAACAGATAGACATCAACCAAAAGCAACTGACTCAAGTGTATAGCCTGCCCAAACATGACATCACAAACAGTAAACTCAAAATAAGCCAACGACAAAAACTGATTTCAGAGCGGATTCATGCCAACCCAGCACTGGCTGAACATGAAAAAAACAAATTGTTGGGAGAATCTTATTTTGCCATTGCTGAATACGCTGATGCGGTTAAATATTTCCAAGCGGCATGGGATTTGGGCGATCAAACCAGCGAAATGGCACTTGATTTAGCCAGGGCACATGATTTGCTGTATTGGCAATATGCCTACCACCTAACCGTCGAAGGATTGTCGGAATTCGAGCAACAAAGGCTGCTGGATATCAATAAAGCGCATTTGGAAAAAGCGCGGTGGTATTATCAGTTTGATGGAGAAAATAAAGAGCCTCAATCTTCTTTGATCAAAGCACATTCACTTTTCTTTTCTGGTGAATACCAGCAAGCACTTGATGCTTTGGATAAAGCAACAGCGGCCAAGGAGGGTGATTATTTGGTGTTTGAATTTGAAGGCAGAATTTACCGAACCTTGTACAACCAACTGATCAGTGATGGTGAAACTGACAAAGCCATGCAACATCTTCGCTTGGCAGAAAATGCCTTTAAACAAGCAATCAGCTATGGTCGCAGCTACCCACAACCTTATGCCAGCTTATGCCATGTTCAACAATTGTATATTGAGAATGCCATTTATCGGACGGGTGAGGACCCCACTGCGTTTTATCATCAGGCTGCAGCAGATTGTAAACAGTTGATGGATATCAATCCTCGTGACAGTTATGCCTTTAACAGCATGGCCACCAATGCATATAGGTTGGCCGAATGGATGAATCGCAATGGTATAGATGCAACAGACATGTTGGCTGAAGCCTTGATGTGGAATCAACAATCGATGGAACTTAACCCCGATGCCATTGCTTATGAAACCAAAGCCATCATACATGACATCATGGCACTTAAAAAACAGGAGTCAGGACAAAATCCCTTGGCTGATATTGCGCTGGCATTGAAAGCCTATGACAAGGTGCTGGCGTTAGACCCCAGTAGAATTTCAAAAACCACTGGGAATATTTGCTATGCCATGGTGGTCAAATTTCAGCATTTGTTGGCACATGGACAGCCCATGTTTGATGACCTTGCTATGATTGATGAATTACTGCAGCGTGAACAAGCATCCCCTTATAAAAAGGACACCCATTATTCAAGCCTTTATGGCAACTTGGGATATGTCTATTTGTTGGCTGCTTATTCACATCGACAACACAATCAGCCTGTCGAGCCCTGGGTCAACCAAAGCCTGAGTGCCTATCAACATTCCATTGATGCGAGTAAGTCCAACCCATTCGCTTTTGCAGGCATGGCAGACAACCAGGTTTTACTGGCAGAAATGGCACTTGCAAGTGGTCAAGACACGGGTCCAATTATTGAAGAGGCCACCAAACGGGTTAAGCAATCATTGGCGATCAGCCAAGGGTTTTATTGGCCGATATTGACTCAAGGCAACATCGAAAAACTCAAAGCCCGTGATGCAATCAACAAAGAACTTGACCCCATTCCATACATCAATACAGGTCATGAATACTTTAAACATTCGATTGGCATCAATCCAAAATATGCGCCCACCCATGTATTTCATGCTGAACTGTATTATCTTGAAATGCAAGCCGTCAACCATAAGCAACAACAATCGGCATTTGATCAAGCCGTTGCAGCCATCAACCAAGCGCTGGCGATCGATGAAAACATCGCAGAAGCCTGGCTGTTAAAAGCCAAGCTGCTTGAATTTGCACTTGAGCATCAAATTAAACACACAGCCATCCATCTCAGTCATCAACAATTAATGGATAAAGCCCAGGCCATCAACCCGATGGCGTTGTTGTCTCTATAAGATAAGAAATTCATATTAAAATGAATGGTACCCTTTGATTCAAGTACCCAACGGTTCGGATAAATTTTGTTTTAAGCTTTGCAAATGTTCTATGGCTTGACCAACGGTTTCAATGTCATCCAGTAAATTGGGGTTGAATGGACTTTTTTGATTCATTTGTGAGATGTAATGCGCTCCCACCAGAATGGATTTTTGTAAATCATTCAACGGATCGTCGGCATAATCTTTATCACTGGTTTGAGGTATACATGGTTCATCAATGACTGGAAAATTGGTTCGTTTTGTATCCGAAAATACCGAACCAAAAGAAGGCGCCTGCTTGTCTCTGTCCGTCAACCCTTCCAGGTCCCATTTTTCACACATGGTTTTGATAAAAGAGCAATGTTCATATGGGTCATTGATGATGGTGTTTTCAGGCAAGTAAGCGGAAACCATCACCATGGGTACCCTGATGCCAAGGCGATCGAATCTGAACCCTTTTTGTCCAGGTGCCTGACTCAATGCTGTAGGCAGCTGGGGCGGAGCGATGTGGTCAAAGCACCCACCGTGCTCATCATATGTAATGATTAATAAAGTGTTGTCTTTGTATTGACTGGACATCAATGAGGTGTAGACATCCCAAATTAACTTTTCACCCAATAGCACTGAGCCCTCTCGGGTCGGTCCATCATCATCAATCAGGCCCACATCGACTGAAGAAGGGTGCTGGTCATTGTGTTGTCCCAGGAATTTGGGTTCAATGAATGCGTATTGCGGTAACTGGCCTGTTTTCAGGTCATTTTTAAAAGCAGTGAGTTTATCACCAGCGCGGATCACATTTTTGTGTTTAAAATTGTTGACCAATTCAGTCAGTGAAAATGAGTCTTCGATATAGACGGCATGGGAAATTTTATTTGCTTTCATGCGGTCAAACAGGGTTTTTTGTTTCCATACATTTTTCGCCCAAGAAGCCATTGCTTTGACGTCCCTCCAAGCACCACCTGAGTCCAATGGATTGACCACTTTGCCTGCTGAAGTGCCGGCATGCCAAAAAGACCGGTTACACCATGTTTGACTCGGTACTGAACAAAACCAATGGTCAAAAACAGCAAATTCTTTGGCCAAGGTGCTCAATACATTGACCTGACAAGGCTTGAAGCATTGCATGATTGCACTGTACATATCATAACCTGGGTCGTTGTAGTGCTTGCCCTTCTTGCTGTTCAAGGCATTGAGTGTATTGACATAATCTTTGATAAAGCCATCCATTGGCGGTGGGTTGGGTACTGAGCTCGGCATGTTGTAGGGCGCAACCATGTTGGCAGCCGAAACACGGCAATTATCCGGGTTGATGTAGTTATAGATTTGGCTGTTGACATGTTGATAAACCTCACCTGGGTCAGGGAATGGTTGGTGATAATTTGTGGCTTTAAAGGGTTTTATTGATGGGTGTTGGGTAAAATCTTTGACCCATGAGGGTACGGGCAAGGCGCCATCAAATTGATTTAAACCTGCGAATTTTTTACCAGCAGGCACTTCCTCGTCGGTGTATAAGTAACCCAGCAGATTATCGAATGAACGATTTTCCAACATCAACACGACCACATGATCAAAGGTTGCCAATCCTTTTTTATCAGCAGATACTTTTTGCATAATTCCCCCTTAAACGAATGTTTCAGCAAATACCAGTGAAATGGAGTGATGACTGCTTTGCTGATTAATTTTTTAATTGTTGTGTTTTTTATTTATTATACATTAATCACAGATAATATGTGCATCACAGAATAATTCACTCAATGGGCTCGTAAACTCATGGGTCTTGCCTCATCAAACACTGGTTTTTTAGAATTTATAATCACAACGGTGAAAAGTATGGACCCTTGACTGGTTTGATTATTCAACAGTGTGGATTGGTTTTCACCATGAGGGTTTTATTCAATGTAAAAACAAATTGCGTTTCTGTTGTCCTGTGTTTCATTGATGTGTCGTGAAGTTCAATAAGTCAAACTTATTGGAATCATTAAAATGAAACAAAAACTGAATATTTTTATCGCGGCGGTCTTAATCATCATCAGCACTTTTGGGAATGTAAAAGCAGCCACTCAACAAGGTTCCTATTTTACCTACCAAGGTGAATTGATGGCCAACAGCGTGGCAGCCAACGGTGCTTATGACATCACGGTAGAATTGTATGATGCAATGACTGGCGGCTTGATGGTCAGCAGTCAAGCATTGACATCCGTTGCCGTTGTTGATGGTATATTTTCAATTCAAGTAGATGTTGGAGACGTGCCATTTATGGGCAATGAAAACTGGATTGAGTTAAAAGTTCGACCCGCCAGTACTGGGACGTTTACTACATTAACACCTCGTCAGTTGATTACCAATTCGCCTTACGCCATCCAATCACAGTTCGTTGGCGAAGACGGTGTTGACGCCGCGTCAATCAAAGACAACAGTATTCTGAACAGTCACTTAAGCAATGGTATTGTTGATACCGCAGAGTTAATTGATTTGGCGGTTACCAACGCAAAAATTGCCAGCGGTGCGATCACCACAGGAAAAATAGCATTGGGTGCGGTGCGAACGGATGAGATTTTGAACGGCACCATCGTGGCAGCAGATGTTGATTCAAATTCAATCCAGCAACGGGTCAGTGCTGCATGCAACGCAGGAAGCAGCATCCGACAAATCAACAGTGATGGATCGGTCGCTTGTGAAACCGATGACACCGGTGGCAGCAGTGGATGGGGTCTCAGCGGTAATGCAGGAACCAACCCGGCAACCCAATTTCTGGGCACCTCGGATGATGCAGACTTTGTGATGAAAGTGGATGGGTCGCAAGTTGCTTTTTTTGATGCTTCCAGCCGAAATATTATTTTTGGCACAGACACCAACACCATTGGATTTGAAGGCAAAGACTCAAGTATAGCGGGTGGCAGTGGTAATACCATCAATGTAAACTCGTTGAGTAGCCACATGACCATCGGTGGTGGAAGTGATAACGCAATCACCACAGCCGCAGCAGGCGGCAACTCATCCAATGTAACCATAGCTGGAGGTAGGGATAATGTAGCAGCCAGAGAAGCCGCGACCATTGGTGGTGGTAAAAGAAACCAAGCCATACAATTATTTTCAACGGTGTCAGGTGGCCTCTCCAACAAAGCCACTGCCGAAGCATCCACAGTGCCAGGAGGCGAAAGCAATACAGCGGGCGGAAAACACAGTTTTGCTGCAGGTAGAACGGCAGTGGTCAGAGATGCGGCTGCTGTTGGCGGCGGCGACACCGATGGTGATGAAGGCACATTTATCTGGTCATCAAGAGACTCTTACTTTACCTCTACTGGGCCTGAACAATTTTTGATTCAAGCCGACGGCGGTGTCGGTATTGGTACCAATGAACCAAAATCACCCATTCATTTGGTGGGTTCTGGCACATCAAACAGTTCGATCCCCGGGTCAGATGAAGTGATGTTGCTGTTAGAGTCAAATTCTGCCAATGGTGATGTGGCCCTCGTACTGGATAAAAACTCAGAAAATTCTCATGCAAGCTTGGTATTTTCAGAAAATGGTCAAATCGCCTATGACATGCGGGAAACAGCCGCTTCGGGTATTGAGTTCAATAGTTATGACAGTTCAAGTATAGCCACTTTGATCATGCGATTGATAGCCACCACGGGCGTCCCCAATCGAGTTGATATCAATGGCAATCTTGAGCCGCAAAGCGGTAACACTTTCAATTTTGGTAGTGCCTTATTTCGTTGGAAAAACATCTATACAGTTAACCCTGTCGATGTCAGTTCTGATAAACGATTGAAGTCGCAGATTGAAAATTTGGATTATGGTTTGGCTGAAGTTTTGGCCATGCGCCCCGTCAGTTATTACTGGAAAAATGGAGACACTGAACAGTTGCACCTGGGATTGATTGCACAGGAAGTAGAAAACATAGTGCCTGAAATCGTCAGTAAGACCGCAGATCAAGCTGCCATGCGATCCATGCGCTATACAGAGCTGGTGCCAGTGTTGATTAAAGCCACCCAAGAACAGCAAATCATCATTGACCAACAAAACCATAAAATTGAAAAATTACAGGCTTTGGTAGAAGGTCTGATTTCAGTTCAAAACCAAAAATAGGAGCATTCGCATGATTAATTTTAAGGTGTTGCTGCTCAGTCTGTTGATGCTTTCTGTGGCTTTTCATGGCAAGGCAAAAGATTCAAACTCAGAAACTTCCCAGGGAGCGATTCAGTATGCCATCAAGAAACACACCATAGATGCTGGGGGCGGTCAATCAGCAGCTGGTCAGTTTAAGCTCACTGGTACCATGGGCCAATTTGATGGCAACCACCTTGCCTCAGGTGGTTTCTATGTCTTTAAAGGTGGGTTTCATAGTAAACACAATAATGACTTGATTTTCCAACATGGCTTTGACTAAACAAGGCATTCAAACCTCGTCGGTGAGTCAATCCATTAAAGTGAACCATGCAATGCTGATTTGACTGGTGCCGATGCCATGGTTTTGTTCTATAATTTGTGCTTGGTTGAAAGCTGAATGTAATCAGCTTTTCATAAGGTGTCATATGACCACTGCTGGTGGTCATTACTTTTTAGCATGAAGAGGTGCAACTTGATGGTTGCAACGGAGTTTATGAGTACAGAAAAAAACAACCTGATTTTTGGCATCCACGCCGTTGAGATGGCACTTAAGGCTGGTGATCAAGTCACAGAAATTTGGTTGCAAAAAGATGCACAGAACAAACGCTTATTAAACTTATTGATGGCAGTAGAAAAGTCTGGGCTGCGAATCAATCGGGTGAGCCTTCAAGATCTTGATCGCTTATGTAATGAACGCCACCAAGGTGTGGTGGCGAGTATTCATGCCGTGCATTTGAAATCTGAGAAAGACCTCAAAGTGGCTTTAAAGCAATGGGACAAGCCGTTGATTCTGATTTTAGACTGTATAGAGGACCCGAGGAATTTGGGTGCCTGTTTGCGCAGTGCCGATGCGGCTGGGGTTACGGCAGTGGTTTTTGGTAAGGACAAATCTGCCTCCATCACACCGATCACTCACAAAACAGCGGCCGGTGCCGTTGAACATTTAGAGTTATTTCAAGTGACCAATCTGGTGCGCGCCATTGAAGCCATAAAAGAAGCAGGGGTTTGGGTTTATGGAACGGCATTGGATGAAGCAAGCATGGATATTTATCAAGCGGATTTAACCGGCCCAGTAGCCATCATTTTAGGCAATGAGGGCAAAGGCCTGCGACATTTGGTGAAGCAATCCTGTGACCATTTGATACACATTCCAATGGCCGGCGAAGTACAATCATTGAATGTTTCAGTGGCCACGGGAGTGGCCTTGTTTGAGGTCGTGAGACAGCGAAATTTGGCGTGATAAATGGCTTGTCACACCAACAACAGATACATTGAGGACCTTGAAACCAGGGTTTAATTAATACATTGACAGGACAATTTATGCTGAAAAGTATTCAACACAATCCAGAATCACACCGGTTTGAAGTTCATCTAGAAGGTCTCAACGCTTATATGAGCTATGTCTTAACCGAGGACGTCATCGAATACAACCACACCATAGTACCCAAAGCTTTGGGGGGTAGGGGGATTGGTTCAGAATTGGTTAAATATGGCCTGGCATATGCGCGAGTCAATCACTTAGCGGTGATTCCAAGCTGTTCTTTTGTGGCGGCATACATTCAAAAACACCCTGAATTTCAAGACT
This sequence comes from Marinicella litoralis, assembly GCF_002591915.1. Lineage (GTDB taxonomy): Bacteria > Pseudomonadota > Gammaproteobacteria > Xanthomonadales > Marinicellaceae > Marinicella > Marinicella litoralis. The sequence goes on from NZ_NIHB01000001.1 coordinate 1,102,446, forward strand.
TGTTGGTGGACCAATGAGCAAGGCTTTGCTGTTATTTTTAAGCGTTCCGGTGTTTGTTTTTGCAGGACCGGTTTATCAATGTGAAAGTTTGGATGGCAGCCATGTATATCAGGACCAAGCCTGCAAGGGTGAAACATTGAAAGTGATCGATGATGGTGAAGAAAAACACAAAGCCATGTTTACCCAGGCGATGGTTCAAGTACTGGCCAAGCTAACCCAGAAAAAAGCCACAGCGTACAATGATTCAACCAAAATGAAAGCGATGGAGGTGCTGGCGATGACTGATGCTGCCAAAAGTTATGCATTCACGCAAGTTTATGCGGTGTCAACCAAGTATTGTGGCAGGGATGTTGAATCCGCTCTTTTGAATTATCAAAACCAAGCTTCTGAAGTGATTGCTTTGGGTGCTTATTATTACAGTCAAGGTATTGATGCCAATTTGGATGGTAATGATTTCAGCCAATCAGGTCAGCAACTCACTGCAGCCTTGTATGAAATGACAAAGGGCTTAGATTTGGAACATCAAAAGGCCAGTGAATCGGAACTAGTAAGAAAATGTAAAGAAGCCAAAAATGCGCTGAACTCCTTGGCGTTTTTGTATTCAAATTAATGAATACAGACCTGACGAAGGTTGCCAACCGCTTAGACTTCGATTTGCAATTTAACTCTCAAAGGAATTAATATGCCATGATGATTTGGCTTGATGCATTTTTTCGTTTTTCTGGGGTGGGCATGTTGTTGTTCACTGTCTTTATGGCACTGCGGGATTTATCCAAATCATCTTCATTGGTTTTGTTGTTGTTGGTTCAGCTTTGTATGCTTTGTCACTTTCTGGGGTTTACCCCCAATCATTTTAATCTGCCATATGGTATAAGAGTGAGTTTTAGGCTGATAGATGTATTTTTATTAAGTACAGTCTGGTTGTTTGTCTTGTCTTTGTTCCAAAAAAATTTCAGAGTCAATTTTTTTCATGTTTTAACCGCTGTACTGATGGGTTGGGTCATGTTGATGGAACGGTTCGTTTATTTTGGTTGGCTTGATGACTTACCTGGCTGGTGGCCCAGTATGGTTAACAGCATGGCTTTCATATTGGTCATGCATATGCTGGCAGTGACCCTGTTAGGTCGCAATGATGATTTATTGGAAAAACGAAGAAAATCTCGTTTGTACATGGTTTTGGTGATCGCCACTTCAACATTGTTGACTTTGGTATTAGGTTCAATGTTGTTACAAGAATACCAAGCAACGGTAAATGTAATCAGTTTATCACCTGCCATTTTCGGTATGGCTGTTTGGATGTTGCAAATTGAGCCGAATACCTTTTCTTTTAAACCTAATAACCAGTTGGATAAAGTCAAATTTTCGGCAAGGGATCATGCATTGCAACTTAAATTGGATGAGGTCATTGAACGGCATCGGTGTTATTTAGAACCGAATATTACGATTGATACATTGGCCAGTCGATTGGCTGTGAGTGCACCCAGATTGAGGGTTTTTATTAATCATCAATTGGGGTTTAGTAATTTCAGTAGTTACATCAACAGTTATCGAATTGAAGCGATAAAAACAGCTTTGCAAGACAATAACAAAGAGCACATTCCGATTTTGACACTGGCTTTGAATCATGGTTTCAATTCTTTGGCGCCATTCAACCGTGCATTTAAGCAACAAGTGGGCCTTACACCTTCTGTATACCGAAAAAATCTAGCAAAATAACAGATTCGATCAGACTTTATATATTTTCGATCAGACGAACAAGGCATAAAAACATATCATGTTGGTTTTCATTTAGGTGTATTAACATGTCTATTAAATTATTCAAAACAGTGCTAATGTGGTTGCTAATCATGTTATTGGTTGCTATAGGTTTTACATTGTTTTGGCTCAACAATGAGGTCAATAAATTTTGGGGTGCACACACAGAAGTAGTCAATCCTGACCTGTTTATAAATCCGCAAGTGCATATGGCCCTCACCAATGTCAATGTGTTATCTGTGGATGGTGAACGAATGATTCCCAATCAAACTGTAGTGATCAACCAAGGTCTCATCGAGTCAGTGGGTGCTGATTTCAATGTTACTGCTGGAATTGAAATGATCGATGCAAACGGCCAATTCTTAATCCCTGGCTTAATCGATTCTCACGTTCATTTGTGGCAAAGTCCTAATGATTTATTATTGTACTTGGCCAACGGTGTTACCCATGTCAGGGAAATGAACGGCAGCGAAGAACATTTAAATTGGAAATCTGAAGTGACTGCAGGTCGCCCTGGTCCCGATTTGTTTGTGGCTTCCAGACGGCACAACAACAGTGGTTTAATCAAAGGCTGGTTCAACCGTTGGACTGCAAAAATGAACAACGCACATGATGTGGATGAAATTGAATCAGATACATTAATCTTGAAGAATAAAGGCTATGATGCGATTAAAATTTATACATTTCTTGATAAAAAATTTTTCCAGGCCTTCAATCGGGCTGCTCCCAGAATAGGAATGAAGTTACTAGGCCACATACCAATCTCAATGGAACTGTCAAAGGTTTGGGGTTCGAACTTGAAAGAATTGGCGCACATTGAAGAACTGGTGAAAGCTTTGGATCGTGAATTTGGCGGTTATGACAGTCATTCGGCCGAATCATTTTTAGCTTTTGTTGAACAACGCAGTGACGAAGTGGTGTCGCAGTTACTTAAAAATGACATGGCGGTGGTATCTACTTTGAATTTAGTGGAAAGTTTTGCGGGCCAAAAAGCAGATATTTCAAACGCGCTCCATGGGGTTGATTTGGGCTTTGTTAATCCCGGAATCATCGAAGCAACAGTTCCTGCAATTCGCGTAATGGGTTGGTTACCTGAAGTCAATATATATCGTTTACCTGCAGATTATCCTGCTGTTCGCAAGGAGGGAAATCAAGTGTATTGGAAAGCTTATGCACATGCACACAAAATATTATTGTATGCCATGGCCGCCAAAGGCGTTCGGGTGTTGGCAGGAACCGATGCCAATGTACCTGTCATGGTGCCGGGTTTTTCATTGCACAATGAATTGTTGTCGTTGACCCAAGCGGGCATGAATCAAGCACAGGCGTTACGATCTGCCACCAGCGAACCAGCGAAGTGGATGAACCTTAAAATAGGCAGTGTACAATCAGGCTATCAAGCAGATTTGTTGCTGCTTGATGCCAACCCACTGCTTGATATTGAAAATACCCAGAAAATTAAGGCTGTGATCAATAATGGTCGATTGTATGAGCATCAACAATTGGAGGTCATGTTAAATGCTGTAAGGGCTGCCAATGATCACAGCCGCAAACAATCAATAGCTGGTTTCGAATAGATCTAAAAGGAAAAGAGGTAAAACCAGTTATATATATTGGGTTTTACCTCAATCGCATTTATACCATTGACCACAAATTTTTGATGGTTGGGAATTCAGGTGCAAATAATTCAAACATCAGCCCAAACAGCCAACCGGAAATGGTAAAACCTAGGATGTACAAGCCAGTCAATGGAAGCAGTGAATCTGCGAAAAACTGGTAGGTATTGTGATCGACTTTTCCCATCATATTAAATAAAACCACGATTGAAAATAACAAACCTGTTATCAAGCCAAAGCGAAAACCATCGGCTAAACTTTCGTTGGGCTTCATGTATAAAAAAGCTGCAAAGCTCAGTGCTGCACCTTGGAGCATCCATGTAAGTAAATGTGTCCAGCTGAATAGCTCTACATGAATCAACCAGTTAAAACCGGCATAAATGGTAAATCCTGCTTTGTTTGACATGATTAACTCAATCATTATAAACACTGATACAAATGAGAGTGTTGAGAAGACAGCATACTTTTTCATGGTAACCTCGATAGCTTGCAAAATGAAAGTAATTCCCAGTTTACTTAATAGCTTGCAATTTGCAAGCATTTTGTTTATTATTTGCTCATGACTAAAAACAACACCTACAAATTAACGGTTTGCCCCATGACCTATGTATTGGAAATACTGGGCGATAAATGGAGTTTTTTGATTATTCGTGACATGTTGTTCAAGGGTTGTTGTCGCTATAAACAATTTATTGACAGTGATGAAGGGGTGGCCACCAATATCCTGGCCGATCGATTAAAAAAGCTCACCAAACATGGACTGATCACTCAATGTAAAGACCCTGAAAATGGCCGTCAAAAGCTGTATCATTTGACTGAAAAGGGTTTGGACCTGATTCCATCCATTTTACAACTGGTCAAGTGGAGCGGACATTATGATTGTAATACTGTTTTGTCTGAAAAAATCATGCATTATTTGAATGAGCGTTTTGATGAAGCGGTTGAAATCGTCCGGAACGAATATTTAAACAACCGCCATCAGCCTGATCAGACATGATGCTCACAAATGATGCAATATCTCATCGGTAAATGCTTGGGTGCCTACTGCGCGCCTACCCACTTGCATGATGTCCTGAGTTCTAAAACCAGCATCTAAGGTATTTTCAATGGCCTTTTCTATGGCATTGGCTTCAGTATGAAGATCAAAAGAATGTCTTAACATCATGGCCAGTGACAAGATTTGTGCCATTGGGTTGGCCTTATTTTGGCCAGCAATGTCTGGTGCAGATCCTCCCGACGGTTCATACAAACCAAAGCCCTTAGAACTGAAGCTGGCAGATGGCATCATGCCTAAACTACCGGGCAGGGCACTGGCGGCATCGGATAGGATGTCTCCAAATAAATTACTGGTGGCAATCACATCGAACTGCGCAGGATTTAAAATCAATTGCATGGCGCAGTTGTCTACCAACATGTGAGTCAAGGTGATCTCAGGATATTGTTTGGCCACTTGTTGAAAAACTTGCCGCCAAAGTTTTGAAGTATCTAACACATTGGCTTTATCGACAGACACCACTTGTTGTTTTCTGGTGGCGGCGATTTTGAATGCGTGGTGCGCCACTTGAGCAATTTGATTTTCATCGTATTTGGCTGTATCTTCTGCAATTTTGTAGCCATTTGCTGTGTATGTGCGTTTTTCTCCAAAATATACATCGCCCAGTAATTCACGCAATATAAGGATTTCATCACAAGCTTCCAAGCGTTCATTTTTCAATGGAGAGATGTCTTTGAGGGCAGGATAAAATTTGGCAGGTCGACTGTTAATGGCCAGCTTTAAATGATTCCTTAGTGCCAAGATCGAATTGACTTCGCAGTTTTTCCATTGGGGCTGTTCGGCCGCTTCGATCGGACCTCCGACGGACCCAAATAATACGGCATCACAAACATCAATTAATTGCTTGGTGGCTGTTGGAAAATGACTTTTATATTGGCAGTAGGCGGCTCCGCCAATCAGGCCATGTTTGGTGGTAATTTGTGGGGCCACCTGTTGCAGTACCCTTAATGTTTGTGCCATCACTTCGGGACCAATGCCATCACCTGCCAATACTGCGATTGATGGATTCATCATGACGATGTGCCTAATTGTTGTGGATAATTTATGAACAATTGTCGATTAATCGACTGCTTTTTATGCTGCACTGTGGCTGCTTGGTGGCTCATCAAATAATCCAGCTCACTGTGCCCTTGGGTGATGCAGTATTGAAAGAAGGGGTTGAGCATAAAATCAAAATGCAGTTGTGCAGTCTTCGCATGAGAATACAGCAAGTCAATTTCTATGGTTTGTGGTGTGAATTTGTTCAATTCGGCCAATTGTTGGCAGATGTCGATTGATTGTTCAATTAACACCAACCCATTTTTACGTGCATTGTTGCTGAAAATATCGGCAAATGATGGCGCTATGATGGCTGCAAAACCCAATTCTTGAATCGCCCACACGGCATGCTCACGCGATGAACCACAGCCAAAATTATCGCCAGTGATTAATACTTTGGCATTCTGATATTGAGGCTGGTTAAGCACAAAGTCAACATCGGCTTGTTTTAAGCGGGCAAAAGCATGTTGGCCATAACCTGTTTTGGATGTTTGGGTCAAGTGTTGTGCTGGAATGATGATGTCGGTATCAATGTCATTGATCATCATTGGCGCACACAAGCCCTTGATGGTGGTAATGGCTGGTTTTATGTTGGGTTTCATGAGGCCTCCTGTTGTCTTTTTTGTTGATCAAATGATGTGGTGATATGACCTGCCAATGCACTGTATGCAACAGTAGCAGGCGATGCCAAATGAGTGATGCTACCAGTGCCCTGACGACCAATAAAGTTTCGATTGGTGGTACTGATGCACCTGGCACCGGGTGGTACTTTGTCATCATTCATGCCCAGGCACATGGAACAACCAGGCATCCTGAATTCAGCGCCGGCTTGTTTGAATGTGGTTTCCAGTCCTTCTTCCTTGGCTTGTTGCATCACTTGTTCAGAACCAGGCACGATGTACATGGTGACATGCGGTGCAATGTGATTGTGTTGCAAAATGTCAGCAACCACCCGCAAATCCTCTATCCTGCCATTGGTACATGATCCGACAAATGCCCAGTCGATTGGTGTGCCAGTGAGGTTCTGCTCAGCTTGCAATTCGACATAATCCAAGGAATCGGTGTTTTGATTGGTACGTTTTGGAAGGGTTTGATTGATTTGCACCGCTTGTTCAGGATTGGTTCCCCAGCTGACCATCGGTTTTAATTGGTTGATGTCCAAATGTATGGTTTGGTCATAGCTGCAGTTGTCATCGCTGCATAATGACTTCCAATAACGCTCAGCTAGTTGCCACTGTTCATCTTTGGGCGCGTATGACCGTCCTTTGATGTAGTCAAAAGTGACCTGGTCGGGTGCAACCAAACCGGCTATGGCGCCACACTCTATACTCATGTTACATAAGGTCATGCGCTGTTCCATAGAAAGTTCAGTGACGGCAGCACCTGTGTATTCAATCACATGACCCGTCGCACCTCCAATGCCTATTTCAGCTATCAAATACATGATCATGTCCTTGGCAAATACACCTTCGGGCAAGACGCCAGAGAAGTCGACTTTCATCACTTTGGGCCGGGTCATTAAAATCGCCCCTGCAGCAAAAACATGAGCCAAAGTAGAGGTGCCTATGCCGAAAGCCAATGCGCCAAAAGCACCGTGGGTGGCGGTATGCGAATCACCGCAGACCAAGGTCATGCCAGGTTGAGTGATGCCCAGTTCTGGACCAATCACGTGGACGATGCCTTGGTGTTGGCTGTCAACGTCACAGATGGGTATGCCGTGCTTTTCGCAATTACTGCGTAACAATTCAATCTGACTTTTTGCCGTTGAATCAAAAATTTCATGGCGGTTTTTCCTGGTAGGAATGCTGTGGTCTATGGTGGCAATAAAGGCTGTGGGGTCATGCACCGACAAGCCGTGATCTTCGATCATTTTAAAAGCTTGGGCAGAAGTCACTTCATGCAATAAAGCAAAGTCAATCGCCAAGACATCCGGGAAGCCATGATTTTCATGTACCAGGTGTTGTTGCCATATTTTTTCTGCGATGTTTTTATTCATATCAATCTCTCAGCCCAACAGCGGCAAATGACGGTTGATCAATTTGTACAGCGTAATGTTGCTCAATCAATAATTGGTTACAGGCATCAACCAAAGCTTTTAAGGCCGCAGATTCGATGTCCCTGTCATGTGCCTTGCCTTGAAAAAATTCATTGTTGGACGCAATGCTGATGGTGGCATGGGCTTCGGCGTGACGCCCAGGTTCTTTGGACTCACTGCGGTAGGATTGAATGTTAAAAGGGACAAAGTTTTCTGTTAAATAACGGTGTAAAGCAGTGGTTGCGGTGTCACTGTCCTGACAAATAAAGTCAATTTGTTGGTGGTCATCAAACACACTGGCCTGCATGGTGAAATGTCTTTCATTATTGATTTTTTCAAAATCAATGGCTGAGACTCTAATGGGGGCACGGTAGGCAAAATAGGCTTGCATGAACTCTTCATCGGTTAAACCTTTTCTGCGGTTGCAGTGGAAATCTTTGATGAATTGCATGATTGGTTGCCGTTCATTGTGGTCACATATATAGCCATGCTTTTGAATGATGGATTGGGCGTGGTTACTGCCACTCAAGGGCCCAAAAACAAATGAAATTTGTTTGCCCACATCACTGGGCTTAAAGGGTTGATAGACATGGGCATTTTTCAAAATGGCATTGGTGTGACCGCCCGATGAATGTTTGGCTGCATTGTCACCACTGATCGGCCAATGAGGTTGGCGGGGCAACATGTGAGCATCAACAAAATCTGAAATTTGCCGTATGTGTTGTGTTCGACATTGACTGGTAAAAGCTTGGGACTTGTGCTGTTCACCAAAAGTTTTTAAGTACATGATGCATTGTTCTAGTGCAACATTACCAGCACGTTCCCCTATGCCGTTAAAACAGCCTTCAACTTGCGTGGCGGGTCCTTGGAAAACGGCTCGCATGCTGTTGTCTAATGCCAATCCAAAGTCATTGTGACAGTGAACGGACCAAGTGATTTCTTTGTTGGGGAAGCGTCTTTTCATGATAGCGGCATGTTCATTCATGTGATTAACAAAATAATCATCGCCTTCTAAATAACAGGACCTGCCAATGGTGTCAGGACAGTTGATGGTGGCAGCACCAGCAGCAATGGCTGTGCTGATGACCTCAGTGGTGAAATCAAAATTTTCACCCATCTGTGAATAGGCTTCTGGACTGAACTCAACGGCTAGGCCAGCACTTACAGCCATGTGAATCATGTTCGCAATGTCTAGCAGAATTTGTGTCTGGTCATTGGCGTAACTACCCAATGAAGCTTTCATCAATTCCGGTGCCACCGGTAAATACAGGTGCAAAATAGCACGACCAGATGGAATCAAAGGTTCCAATGCTTTGATGGTTTGTTTGACTTGATCAGCTCGCAATTGACTCAAGGCAGCCACCTTGGGACTGTGTATTTGTTGTCCATACATTTTTGCTATATGGTTTACGATTTTATAATCTTCTGCACTGGCGCTGGGAAAACCAGCTTCTAAAATATCGATGTTTATCTTGCTGGCCAATTGTGCATACTCAATGTTTTTGGTGTAGCTCATGCCGGCACCTGGACATTGTTGACCGTCTCTTAATGTGGTATCAAAAATTTTTATGTGTTTCATTATGCTGTACTCGTTTTGACGTAAATGACAGGTACAGAACGGCTGTACCCAAAGAGCAAGTCTTCGAATGCATCACGTCTTAAATTTGTTTTTGGTGTTTGTTTTGAATTCAGTCAGTGAAATTCAAAACAAGTCTAAGTGATTGATTCGAAGTTAGATTCTAATCAAGAGGAGGAGGTTGAGGAGGGCAGTAATGGTGTTGTTTTTATGGGCGTGTTGGTAGGTGCTTTGGTCATTATGATGACAATGGTAGCTTGTGTGTTGCCGTTTCATGGCAGTGCTCCTGAATGTAAAAATAGTCAGAAAAATCATGTTGAGATTGCTTAAAAATCAACGCCTTTTTCTAAGCTAACATACTCGTAACAAAAAAAGAAAGCTTTTTTTATAGAACTAAATGGCATAAGAGAAATTTTAAAATTAAGGGTTGACATTCAATTTTAGTTGCAACATCATGGGCTCAAACGAAACAAGCTTTTTTAACGAAAAGCGCAAAAACCAACCGATTGAAAATATAAATAATACTGAAAATCCAAACATGAATTTATTTGCCAACAACAAACTCATTAACGTCGTCGCAGTCATTCTCGTGATTATCGGCCCACGTGTGTGGTGAGTTCGGCAAACAATTGGTAACCCCAAAAAAAGCCCTTCTCACCAAGAAGGGCTTTTTTTTTGGAAATTTTTTTAACCAGCAGAAAACAGAGCAAAAAAGATGTACTACGATGACAACACAGTGATTTATTTGAACGGCAAATGGCTGTCAGCGAAATCAGCCAAAACAGGTTTATACCAACAATCATTTCATTATGGCAATGGCGTCTTCGAAGGCATTCGATCTTACGCCACCGACCAAGGTACAAAAATTCTCAGGGCCAAAGCTCATTTTGAACGGCTGTTGTATTCAGCCAAAACCATGTACATTGACTTGCACCACAGCGTGGATGAAATGATTGAGTTGACTTACCAATTGTTGGAAAAAAACAATTTAAAAGACGCTTACATCCGTCCATTGGTTTATACCGATGAAAGGTTGGGCCTACAAGCGGAAAGTCAGTCAAACTTATTCCTGTGCGCTTGGGATTGGAGTCAATATTTTGATGCTGGTGATTTAAAATTGAAAGTGTCGCCCTATTGTCGGCCTGACCCCAATTCCTGCCATGTCGATGCCAAAGTCTCAGGACATTACGTCAACTCCATTTTGGCCACCAAAGATGCCCATGATTCAGGATTTGATGATGCCTTGTTGTTGGACCAACAGGGTCATGTGGCAGAAGCCAGCGGCGCCAATTTCTTTCTACAAAAAGACGGCGTACTGTATACCCCACCCAAGGGTCATATTCTACCGGGCATCACCCGCTCCATCGTGATGGAAATGGCTGCTGCTAATGGCATAGCGGTTAAAGAAAAATTATTCAAACCTGATGAAATCTATGGTGCACAAGGGGCTTTCTTAACAGGTACCGCAGTGGAAATCAAAGCCATAGGCACGGTGGATAACAAGCCTTTCAGTCGGCATTGGGAAGACACATTTGGTGCCACTTTACAACAACAGTTTCAACGAAAAGTCAGGAATCAAAAAGTTGAATATAAAAAAGTCAGGGCCGCCTAATGAAACACCCATTAAATCCATATTCCAGGTCAGTTACCCAAGACGATTCACAACCCGCTGCCAAGGCCATGTTACATGCCATTGGATTGAGCACTGAACAATTGAACCAGCCTTTTGTTGGTATTGCATCAACTGGTTATGAAGGCAATCCATGCAATATGCATTTGAATGACTTGGCCAAAAACATCAAAAATGCGGTGAGCAAACACCCATTAAATGGCTTGATCTTTAACACCATTGGCATTTCAGATGGCATTTCTATGGGTACCAATGGCATGCATTATTCACTGCCATCGCGCGACTTGATAGCTGATTCCATGGAAATGGTGGTGGCCGGCATGCACTATGATGCGGTGGTGACGGTGGTGGGTTGTGATAAAAACATGCCTGGTGCGATGATGGCCATGCTGCGTTTAAATCGACCGGCTTTGTTGGTATATGGTGGCACCATTGCAGCCGGTTGTCATGCAGGAAAAAAATTAGATGTGGTGTCTGCCTTTGAGGCTTGGGGTGAAAAGGTCAGTGGCCAAATCAACGAAAGTGATTACCAACAAGTGATCCAAAAGGCTTGCCCAGGTGCTGGAGCCTGTGGTGGCATGTACACAGCCAACACCATGGCATCAGCGATAGAAGCGATGGGCATGAGCTTGCCTTATTCCTCTTCCAATCCAGCCATCAGTCAAGACAAATTAGATGAAATGTCACAAGTGGCCGATGCCATCAATGGCTTGATACAACAGGATTTAAAACCCAGGGACATTGTAAGCAAAGCCGCCATGATCAATGCGTTCAAACTGGTAACGGTGCTGGGTGGTTCAACCAATGCAGTGCTACACTTTTTGGCCATTGCGGATGCGGCAGGCATTGATTTGACGTTGGATGATTTGCAAGCCATCAGTGATAAAACCCCATTTTTGGCAGACCTAAAACCCAGTGGTAAATACTTGATGGAAGACCTGCATCAAGTTGGAGGTGTACCAGCTGTGATGAAGTACATGTTGGACTTGGGTTGGTTGGATGGCAGTTGTATGACTGTCACTGGCCAAAGTTTGGCCGCTAATTTAGCATCCATCCATGCCTTAGATGACAGTCAAGATGTACTGCGCATGCAAAATCAGCCCATCAAGGATTCAGGACACATCCAAATCCTCAAAGGCAATTTAGCCAGTGAAGGGTCAGTGGCCAAAATCACCGGAAAAGAAGGTGAGTTTTTTCATGGTCCTGCGGTGACATTTGACAGTGAACATGCAGTCAATCTTGGCATTGCTCAAGGTCAAGTCAAAGCCGGCGATGTGGTGGTCATTCGTTACGTTGGACCCAAAGGTGGCCCGGGCATGCCTGAAATGCTGAAACCCACTGCTGCCATCATTGGTGCGGGTTTGGGTGATTCAGTGGCCTTGATAACCGACGGTCGATTCTCTGGTGGCACCCATGGATTTGTGGTGGGTCATGTAACCCCTGAAGCACAGGTGGGTGGTGTTATTGCTATGGTGCAGGATGGGGATTTAATCACCATTGATGCCAAACAAAACCAATTACAATTACATGTCAGTGATTCAGAACTTCAACAAAGAAAGCAGCAATGGCAAGCGCCAGCAATCAAACATGAACGGGGTGTTTTAGGTAAATATGCGCGCACCGTTTCATCGGCGTCAATGGGTTGTTTGACCGATCTGGTCAATGACCAAGCAATGCAAAAAACCAAGCCCATTGAAACGAATTTAATTGCAGAGGATGTGGCAGCCAATTGTTCGAACATACATCGTCACAGCAAAGGAGTGATGAGATGAAAACAGCTTCGATGATTTCAGACAACATGACAATGCATGAAAAAAAGGCCATGCCAGCCGTGGAAAACCTCACCGGATCACATGCCATCATCAAATGCCTGTTGGCAGAAGGGGTGAGTACAATTTTTGGTTATCCAGGTGGTGCCATCATGCCAACCTATGATGCTTTGATGGATTATGAAAAGCAATTGAAACACATCTTGGTGCGTCATGAACAAGGCGCGGTTCATGCGGCACAGGGTTATGCCAGGGCATCTGGTGAGGTGGGCGTATGCATTGCCACATCAGGTCCAGGCGCCACCAATCTGATCACCGGAATTGCTGATGCCTATTTGGATTCAACCCCTTTGGTTTGTATCACAGGTCAGGTTTTTGCCCACTTATTGGGTTCTGATGCCTTCCAAGAAATTGATATATTGGACATCTCAATTCCAGTGACCAAATGGAACTTCAAAGTCACCCAAGCCGATGAAATTCCAGCGGCTTTAGCCAAAGCGTTCTACATCGCTAAAAGTGGTCGGCCTGGCCCGGTGTTGATTGACATCACCAAAAACGCTCAGGTGGAATCATTGGATTTTGTTTATCAAGCCTGTCAGTTCCTCAGCAGCTATGAACCGAGTCCCAGACCCAATCAATTGGCCTTGGCCCAGGCGGCCAGTTTAATCAATGCAGCCAAAAAACCCATGGTGGTGTTTGGCCAAGGGATTCTATTGGGTGGGGCCGAAGCCGAATTTTTAGCCTTTGCAGAACGCACAGGAATTCCATTGGCATCCACTGTTTTAGGTCTTTCAGCCATCCCGACCAACCACCCCCAGTATGTCGGCATGCTGGGCATGCATGGCAACTATGCACCAAACCGTTTAACCAATGAATGTGATGTATTGATTGCCATCGGCATGCGTTTTGATGACCGAGTCACCAGTAATTTAGAATTTTATGCCAAGCAGGCCCAAGTGATACATTTTGAAATTGATCCCAGTGAAATCAATAAAAATGTTCATGCTGATGTGGCTGTGGTGGGAGATGTAAAACAAACATTGCCTGAATTAATCAAGCAGTTGAAGCAGAATGCACACCCACTATGGAGGGCGCAATTCCATGAACTGCACCAAATTGAACAACAAAAAATCATACAACACGATCTGAATCCCAGCACAGCAGCCATTAACATGGCGGAGGTGATTGATGGACTGAATGCATTGCATGAGAACCCGATTGTTGTGACAGACGTGGGACAACACCAAATGGTGGCGTGCCGATATGCGGCGTTTGAACAAAGTCGCAGTTTAATCACTTCAGGTGGATTAGGTACCATGGGTTTTTGTTTACCCGCTGCCATAGGTGCCAAGTTGGCTTGTCCCGACAGGCCTGTGGTTGGCATAGTGGGTGACGGCGGTGTACAAATGACCATACAAGAATTGGGGGTGTTGATGCAACAGCAATTGGCAGTCAAAGTGATTATCCTCAACAACCAATTTTTGGGCATGGTCAGACAATGGCAAGAATTGTACTTTGACAAAAGATACGCCTCCACTGAAATGTGTAATCCAAATTTTGGCATGATTGCTGATGGTTATGGCATTGCCAACCAGCAAGTGACGGCCCGTGAAGATTTGGCGCCTGCTCTGAAAACCATGATGGACCACCCTGGGGCATATGTGTTAGAGGTGGTGGTGGCTCAACAAGACAATGTTTTTCCCATCATTACCCCAGGTGCATCAGTGGCTGACATGTGCTTAGAAGCGTCAAACAGCAATCAGCAGGAGGCCAAAACAGATGAATAAAAATTACAACTTTGCCATTTATTCGAATGATCAAGCCGGTATTTTGAATCGCATCACCGCTGTTTTTTCGCGAGTCAATTTAAATATTGAGGCTTTATCAGTCTGTGAATCTGAGCAAAATGGTGTGTTCAGGCACAGCGTTCAAGTTCATTGCGATCATGCCACTGCATTTCGATTAAGCAAACAACTGGAACGGCAAATCGAGGTAATCAGGGCCGCGTTCCAAGCCGATGATGAGATGATTCAACAAGAAGTGGCTTTGTACAAAATAGCGTCCAAGTCAATGCTTGAACAAACCTTAACTGAGCAAATCATACACCGTCACCATGCCCGAGTTTTAAGCATGAATAGCCAGTTTACGGTGATTGAAAAAACCGGTCAAAGGCATGAAAGCCAAGCCTTGTTTGATGATTTATCGGTGGTAGGTGTGCTTGAATTTGTCCGTTCTGGACCAGTCAGTATCAGCAAGCCAATGAATGCAGAGGCGATGTCGCATGACATGTCTGTTTTTAAACAAAATGCCACTTGTGATGCGGATCATCAAGTGGATGTATGAACAATATGAATTAAAACTTAAAATATAGGAATAATTATGGCGCAATTAAATTTCGGCGGAACATGGGAAGAAGTGGTCACTCGTGATGAATATCCACTGCCACAAGCACAACAATACTTGGCAAACAAGACCATTGCGGTGCTGGGTTATGGGGTACAAGGCCCAGGTCAAGCACTGAACCTGAAGGACAATGGCTTTAATGTCATTGTCGGCCAACGACCAGGCGGTGCTTCTTGGGACAAAGCCGTTGCTGATGGGTGGGTGGCAGGCGAAACATTGTTTGAATTGGCCGAAGCCACGCAACGAGCCGATGTGGTGATGTATCTGTTGTCTGATGCTGGTCAAATTTCTGCTTGGCCGGTGGTTAAAGAAAACTTAAACCCCGGTGATACTTTGTATTTTTCACATGGTTTTGCAGTGACTTTTAATGAACAAACTGGCATTGTGCCACCGGACGATGTGGATGTTGTTTTGGTGGCACCCAAGGGTTCCGGCCGTTCGTTGCGCACGTTGTTTCAGCAAGGCAAGGGATTGAATTCCAGTTATGCTATTTTTCAAGACGTCACTGGTAAGGCCAAAGAAACCGCCACTGCGTTAGGCATCGGGGTGGGTTCTGGTTACTTGTTCGAAACCGATTTCAAAAAAGAAGTGTATTCTGATTTAACCGGTGAGCGAGGTATTTTGATGGGTGCGATTGCAGGTTTGTTTGAAGCCCAGTACAACGTTTTGAGAAATAATGGTCATTCGCCCTCGGAGGCGTTCAACGAAACAGTTGAAGAATTGACCCAAAGTTTGATGCCTTTGGTGGCTGATAACGGCATGGATTGGATGTATGCCAACACCTCAACCACCGCACAACGAGGTGCCTTGGACTGGCGCCACAGATTCAGGGAAACCAACACCCCCTTGTTTGAAGAATTGTATGCATCGGTGGCCAGTGGTGAAGAGGCAAGGGTGGTGATTGAAGCCAACCAAAAAGCCGATTACCGCGAAAAGCTGGACCAAGAACTGGAAGCCTTGCGCAATTCAGAAATTTGGCAAACCGGTCAACAAGTCAGAAAACTCAGACCTGAGAATGGTTGAATGCAATGACTGCAGTGGCCTCACCAATAAAAAATCAAACGCCATTCATCGATGTGGCGGCTGCCATCAAGCGACTCAAAGGCGTGGTAAACCCAACACCCTTGTTGCCTAATTTAACTTACAGTAATGACATGGGTGCTGAAATTTTATTGAAACGTGAGGATTTACAAACCGTGCGTTCCTATAAAATTCGTGGTGCTTACAATAAAATGGCAGCCTTACTGGAACAAGACCCCAATCTTAAACATGTGGTTTGTGCCAGTGCGGGTAACCATGCCCAAGGCGTGGCTTTTACTTGTCGAAAATTGGGCGTCAAAGCCTCGGTCTATATGCCCGTAACCACTCCACAACAAAAAGTAGAGCAGGTAAAAATGTTTGGTGGTGATCAGGTTGAATTGGTATTGGTGGGAGACACTTTTGATGCAGCCCAACAACAGGCTTATGCCTTCAGTGAAATAAATCAACACCCCTTCATTCATCCCTTTGATGATCCAGACATCATAGCGGGTCAAGCGACCATTGCAAGCGAGGTATTACAACAATGCCACAGCCCAATTGATTATATTTTTGTGCCGATTGGCGGTGGCGGTTTGGCCGCTGGAATATTGACCGTGATTAAAGCTTTGTCCCCACATACTCAAGTTATCGGCGTCGAACCCGAAGGCGCGACATCAATGGCTGCTGCTTTGCAATTGGGTCACAACACCAAATTAAAACACATCAGTCGATTCGTCGATGGTGCTGCCGTGCAGCAAGTCGGCAGCCACACCTTTGAAATCTGTCGTTCACTGCTGGATGATGTCATTCATGTGCCTGATGGTTTAATTTGCCAAACCATATTGAACCTGTACAACAAAGATGCGATTGTGGTGGAACCGGCCGGTGCTTTGTCGTTGGCTGGGTTACACCAATACCAAGAGCGTATCAAAGGCAAAAGAGTGGTTTGTGTACTCAGTGGCAGCAACAATGACATCACAAGAATCGAAGAAATTCGTGAACGCGCAATGTTGTTCAATGGTTTAAAGCATTACTTTTTGGTGCGTTTTCCTCAGCGAGCCGGGGCCTTGAAAGAGTTCGTTGCAGACATTTTAGGACCGGCTGACGACATCACCTATTTCCAATACCAAAAGAAACACAACCGTGAACATGGTCCAGCCGTGGTTGGCATTGAGTTGAAACAAGCAGGAGATTTCGAGCCTTTGTTACAGCGCATGAAAACCGGTGGCTTCTTCAATGATTACCTGAACAACCAACCTGAATTGTTTTCGATGTTGCTGTGAGTTATAGGCTTGTCGGCTTCAGCCGACTTAAATCCTATTCAGCTTGAAACGCTGCTCGGTTGACTGAAGTCAACAACCCAGCATCTATACGCCCAGTCAATTTGATCTGATTTCGAAGTGGCGTTGAGTTATTGGGTTGTCGGCTTCAGCCGACCTAAACGATATTCAGCTTGAAACGCTGCCCGGTTGACTAAAGTCAACAACCCAGCATCTATACGTCGAGTCAATTTGATCTGATTTTGATGTGGCGTTGAGTTATTGGGTTGTCGGCTTCAACCGACCTAAATCCTATTCAACTTGAAACGCTGCTCGGTTGACTGAAGTCAACAACCCAGCATCTATACGCCCAGTCAATTTGATCTGATTTCGAAGTGGCGTTGAGTTATTGGGTTGTCGGCTTCAACCGACCTAAATCCTATTCAACTTGAAACGCTGCCCGGTTGACTGAAGTCAACAACCCAGCATCTATACGCCCAGTCAATTTGATCTGATTTCGAAGTGGCGTTGAGTTATTGGTTTGTCGGCTTCAGCCGACCTAAATCCTATTCAGCTTGAAACGCTGCCCGGTTGACTGAAGTCAACAACCCAGCATCTATACGCCCAGTCAATTTGATCTGATTTCGAAGTGGCGTTGAGTTATTGGGTTGTCGGCTTCAGCCGNGCTTCAGCCGACTTAAATCCTATTCAGCTTGAAACGCTGCTCGGTTGACTGAAGTCAACAACCCAGCATCTATACGCCCAGTCAATTTGATCTGATTTCGAAGTGGCGTTGAGTTATTGGGTTGTCGGCTTCAGCCGACCTAAATCCTATTCAGCTTGAAATGCTGCCCGGTTGACTGAAGTCAACAACCCAGCATCTATACGCCCAGTCAATTTGATCTGATTTTGATGTGGCGTTGAGTTATTGGCTTGTCGGCTTCAACCGACCAAAATTCTATTCAGCTTGAAACTCTTTCCGGTTGGATAAAATCAAAAACTCAGAGACTGGGTTATGTATTTATCCAATCCATTTTGCTGATTTGTTATTAATAAAGGGTGGGCTGGTTGATACAAACAGATCAGTTCACTGAGCCTGTCGAAGTGAGTTTTGGTATGAAGTGACTTGGCGTTGGTTAGGTGTATTGAAAGGGGCCTTTCAGAACTGGGCTTCAGTCATTAACTTAATAACTATAAAAGGTCTGCTGGTGATCATTTCAATGCTTGATACAGTGATGACATTTCTGTTACAGACAAATCACGCCACTGACCGTTTGCCAAGCCATCTAAATTGATGTGCATAATGCGCACGCGTTCCAGTTTATTTACTGAATAGCCATGGTGTCTACACATGCGTCGGATTTGGCGGTTCAGCCCTTGAACCAAGGTGATCCTGAATACATATTTGGACTCTTTAACCACCTGACAAGCCTTGGTGACCTCGCCGAGCATAGGAACGCCATTGCTCATGCCAATGATAAAATCATCAGTGATTTCCTTGTTTACAGTCACCAGGTATTCTTTTTCATGCTTATTACCTGCACCCAATATTTTGTCTACCAGGTCGCTTCGGTTGGTTAAAAATATCAAACCCTGAGAATCTTTGTCGAGTCTTCCTACCGGAAATATTCTGCGTTTGTGATCGACAAAATCAATGATGTTATTTTTTACCTCATTGGCCGCCGTACACACCACACCGACTGGCTTGTTCAAAGCAATAAAAATAACTTGATCGGCGGTCAATGGTTTAACTTCCAAGCCATTGACAGTGACCATGTCATCATCAGACACTTGATCACCCAATATGGCTTGTTTGCCATTAATCAACACCACACCCTGTTCAACATAAACATCTGCTGCCTTTCTGGAACAGAGGCCACTTGCACAAATGAATTTGTTGATGCGGGTTGTTGCGTCAGTAGTCATGTTTTTTTCGGCATGACGATTTGCAGCGTTGATGTTTCAATCTTCACCGGTCATTTTAGACAAGATTTTTCGGGCTTCTTTGAGTTGTTTCATTAACAAGGGAATTTGTTTCCTGTCACCACCAAAAGAAGCTGCAGACAGTTCATTTTCCATGTTATGAATGGTTTGTTGTAAGAATTTTATATTGGGGTCAGTACTCGTTTGCAAGTTTGGAGTGTCTGGCATGAGAAAAAGCGCTTACAAAAAAAGCGCTATCCTATATGAAATGGTGTCGAAAATCTGTAAAAATGAATCATTTACAGAAAATTAGCTGTTGATTAACAGCTTTTTAATTTACGTACGATGGCCGTTAATTGACTTTTGATGTCGTGGTCATTTCCGACAATCACATGTTGATCGCCCAAATAACTCATGCCTAAATAGTCAGCCGTTAAAATGAATGGTGTTTCAAAAGCTTCATTCCTTTCATCATTGCTGACACTGATGAGTGACATGCTCATCCCGCGAAATTGGCGACCCGTTTCTTTTTCTATTCTTAAACAATCGGAGATGCGATCCAGAAATCGCTTCATCAAAGCACTCATGGAATACCAATATACAGGGGTGGCCCATACAATGTGATCATAATGAGCGACAATATGGCGTACTGTCGGTAAAAATTCATCATGACTGTTTTCTGCAAGGTAGTCGTAATCGCTGAAGTTAAGCAACCGCAGGTCGATGATTTCATAATCCAACAGCTGCGCCAATTGCTTGACCACAGCTGCGGTGTCTCCATCACTGCGTGATGAACCTTGGAGGATAATTCCTGTCATTTACTTTTGTTTTTTGATGGACTCAATTCTTTGTTTCATGGCGCCAGCAGGTAAGTAACCAGGCATCATGGTGCCATCGGCAAAAACCACAGCTGGCGTGCCTACTTTATGTACACCCGCACCCAAGCCTAAATTAAATTGCGATTCAATTGGATTAGGACACATCAATGGCTCTAATGTTTCCCCATTCTTGGCTGATGTCATGGCTTGTTGTTGATCTGTGGCACACCATACATTGACGGCTTTCTGGTGGGATGCCGTGTTTAAGCCAGCACGTGGAAAGAACAGGTAGGATACACCAATGCCCAGGTCGTTGTATTGGTCCACTTCTTGGTGTAACTTTCGACAATACCCGCAATCAATGTCAGTAAAAACGGTGATGTGGTCGGTCATGTTTGCCGGCAGGAAATCAATGCTTTTGTGGGTCTTTTTGAAATCCACCAACAATTCATGACGCAAATTCTTTTCAGTCTCTAAGGTGAGGTTTTTTTGGCTTTTCAGGTTGGTTAACTGACCATCAAACATGAATTGACCGTCGTCACTCATGTAAATTATTTCATTGGCTGCACCACTTTTGACGACAATTTCTTTGATACCATTGATCGGTGTTTCATTGACCGATTCAACTTTGACCTGTTGCTTTGACAGGTTTTGAATGACTTGTTGAAAATGTGATTGGTCGGTGTTGGTGTCGGCATTGGCGACCAGGACAGATGCCAGCAAACTGACTGTTGTAATGAATTTCATTGGATCCTCTTTGTATTCTATAGGTGATTGAAACTGTGTTGAACACAGCATGCTTACTGAACTCTGACCCCAGTCTGCTATTAATGTTCAAAAATAATGATGAAGTTTTCTTATGCCTGAAGGTGGCTATCAGTTGAAAATCATTCTCATTTAATGAACAATGTATGCTTTTTTAACGCAACTGAGGAATTCATTTTGACCACCACGACTGAAAAACCACAAGATCAAAAAACCGGTTGGTTCTCTAAGTTTTTAGCCACCGTTGAATGGCTGGGAAATTTATTGCCGCATCCCATCACTTTATTTGCATTGTTCTGTGTATTCATTATTGTCTTCAGCGGCATCGCTCAATACTTTGGTATGAGCGTTCCTGATCCTCGCCCAGTGGGTTCTTCGGGTCGAGAAGCCGATGGTGTGATTGAGGTAATTTCCCTGTTTTCTGGTGAAGGATTGCGCCGCATTGTGGCTGGACTGGTGACTAATTTCACCGGGTTTGCGCCATTAGGCACCGTGTTGGTGGCTTTATTGGGCGTTGCGGTGGCGGAACATTCTGGTATGTTGTCAGCGGCCATGCGCTCACTGGTGATGGGTGCTTCAAAACGCATGGTTACAGTGATGATTGTTTTTGCTGGAGTGGTTTCAAACACTGCTTCCGAGCTGGGCTATGTGGTTTTGATTCCGATGGCAGCCATGATTTTTCATTCTTTAGGACGTCATCCATTGGCTGGCTTGGCGGCCGCTTTTGCTGGGGTATCGGCAGGCTACAGTGCCAATTTATTTATTGGAACGGTTGACCCCTTGTTGTCGGGCATCACGCAAGAAGCCGCACAATTATTAGACCCAGATTATTTAGTGGGTGCTGAAGTCAATTGGTATTTCATGATTATCAGTACCTTTTTGATAGCAGTGATGGGTACTTTTGTCACTGAAAAAATTGTCGAACCGCGATTGGGACCTTACAACGAGGCTGAAGCGAGTATTGATTTGGGCGAACAAAAAGTCGATGAGGTGACGGCTCAAGAGAAAAAAGCCTTACGCATGGCTGGCCTCACTTTTTTAATTTTATGTGCTTTGTTGGCATTGACGGTGGTCCCAGATTGGGGCGTACTGCGCAACCAAGACACCGGTGGCGTTAAAAATTCACCGTTTTTGAAAGGCATTGTGGCCTATATATTCATTACTTTTGCGATTCCAGGTTACGTCTATGGTCGAGTGGCTGGGACCATGAAAACGGACCGAGATGTGATTGATGCCATGAGTAAAAGTATGGGCACCATGGGCATGTATATTGTGTTGGTGTTTTTTGCCGCTCAATTTGTCGCTTTCTTTAAATGGACCAATCTGGGGACAGTGATGGCGGTTAAAGGCGCCGTGATGTTACAAACCCTAGGCTTAGATGGTCCTGAAGTTTTTGTGTTTTTTATCTTGTTGTGTGGCATGGTCAATTTGACTTTAGGCAGTGCCTCTGCTCAATGGGCAGTGACTGCACCAATATTTGTGCCGATGTTGATGTTGGTTGGGTTCGCGCCAGAAACCATCCAAGCGGCTTATCGAATTGGTGACTCAGTGACCAATGTGATTACCCCAATGATGAGCTATTTTGGATTGATTTTGGCAGTGGCTGCGCGTTACAAAAAGGATTTGGGAATTGGTACCTTGATAGCAACCATGTTGCCTTACAGTATGGTGTTTTTATTGGGGTGGACTTTGTTGTTTTACCTGTGGGTGTTCGTCTTAGGAATGCCTGTCGGTCCTGGTGCTGCCACCTATTACAATCCTTGATACAGGCTGTTCACCCGTTTTCAGTGGGTTCACTGAGAACGGGTGATTCGGACGCCCACTGCGTCGGTGTTGTTAATGGCTTCGGGCTTAAATAAGCTGAGTTTAACTTTTTTGCATGGGTAGTAATCAAGAATCATTTGGGCGGATTTTTCTGCCAAAGTTTCTATCAGTTCGAAACGACTGGCGCTGATAAAATCAGTGAGCTGTTGACAAACTTTAAAGTAATCTAAAGTGTCATTGATGTCATCAGATTTTGCGGCTGGTTTACAATCAAATGACAAATCAAGGTCCAGAATCAGGGCTTGTTTGTTCTGTTTCTCCCATTCATGAATACCGATGATGGCATCAACTTTCAACTGGCGAATCAGTATTTTGTCCATGCAGTTTTATCGATCAGTCACTAATTGTGGCAAGCCAGAAGTCAGCCACCAAGTTTTTGCATCACTGTCATATTCCCAGACTTGTCGATCAACCACCACCCTTTCTCTTTTGGTGTGAAGGTTATATAGTTTAATTTGAACATCTTGAATGATTTCATTTTCAGACGCGCCTGGCATGATGGGGGCTGCTACATAGGAACTGACATTGAATTGTTTGAGCCGTTCAATTTCTAAAACGGTGGGTTTATGTTCTTTGTCAATGTTTGGGCTGAAAAAGGTCAGTGCGGTATTGTAATCGGCCCACCTCATGACTTTGGCGTACTGGTACAAGCTGTGATCCAAAGATTTTTTCTTGGTCATGCGCCCACCACAGGCAACAAGTAGTGAACAAATGATGACGGCTACAATGAATTTTTTCATGGATTTGACCCGTTTGACTTAAACCCTGAGTATGCCATATTGACCATTAAAAAAAAATTAAAATTTGGCAGTGCTGTTGAAGTAGTGTGGTAATGCTTGGTTTATTTAGGTTTTAAGATGACGTAGCTGCCAATCATGGTGCAGCAAATTTCGTTTTGAGTATTCAAAACTTGGCACTGAACGAGTATCTTTTTGGTGCGGTTATCCGATGTGACTTGTTGGCATATTTCCTGCCAATGCAATGGTTCTTGGCTTTGAACTTCGATGGTTAAATCATCGGATTGTGCCTTCAGCCACTGGGTTTCTGCCTGTTGGATGACCACATCATTCATCACCCCATGGCACTCTAAATTTAATTTAATTAATGACCAACCACAAATGGTCATCAATGCCGCGCTGCTGCCGCCGAACACGGTGCTTTTATCATTGATATTAGGTGACAGGGGGGCGGTTGCTGATAAAGTTTGTTCTGACAGGGAAGTTAGGTTCATTTGCATCGCCTTGACCATCGGAATGTGCGCATACAAAAAGTCCTGGAATGCAGGTAGTTGAGTATTCATTCAGATGAAGGGATTATTGAACGGGGTTTCTGAGTTTAGACGGAATCAAGATATCAAACATACTGCCTAAGCCAGACTCTTTTTCAGCTGGTTCTTCTGACAATTCTGTCTCTTCTTCGGCTGGCTCAGTTTGTGCGGTTTCTTGGACCCTTTGCTCAGCACTATGCTTAAGACGCAATCTGGCTTCAGCAACAGTGATGTTGGCTGGTTTCTCAGACTCTTGTTGAATCACAGTTGCACTCAGTTTAGGTTTAAGCACATTCACTTGGCACGACACATCGCTGGCTTGAGCGGAACTCAATACCCATAAAATTGTGATTAAACTGAACAATGTTTTCATGCAAGTATGATAAATTGACTACTAAACCTTTAAGATTTTTCTATAAAATGGTCAATAAATCAACTAAAACGATGATTAATTAGCCACCTTGGCCCTAAATACGACATTATAATGAATAAGACTGACAAAGCAAGCCGAATAAAGTTACCTTGGATGCCTGATTTTTCGGATCCAGTGCGAATATTTTCAGTGATTGTGGTGGCTGAGATCATGGTGATTGTCTATTCATTGAGCTTCTTAAGTTTTGATTTTGCCTACTTAAATCGTTTGGCTGTTTTAAGTTTGTTGGCGCAGTTAATTGCCATCAATGTCATTGTTTTGTTATCAAGTTTAAGGCAGTTTTTCAATCGATTCAGTGTGTTAATTGGTCTCGTATTGGTGGTGTTAATGACCTTGGTATTGTCGGTGGTTTATACCCAACTCATCACATGGATGGACCAAACATTGAATTTTGGATTGATAGAAAAACCCGTCTTAACTACGGTTAAAATCAGTTTGGCTACCAACTTTACCTTGCTCACATTGTTGCGTTATTTTTATGTGCAAGCACAATGGGAAAATCAAATTGAAGCCTTGTCGAAGGCTCAAATGAATGCGTTACAAGCCAGAATCAAACCGCATTTTCTATACAATTCCTTGAATTCGATTGCATCCTTGATTTCGTTTGACCCGGTGGCGGCTGAACGCGCAGTCATTAACCTTTCCGGCTTGTTTCGCAAAGCGTTCACTGACAATAAAAAAAGCATGAGCACCATTGCCAAAGAGTTGGAATGGGTTGAAGAGTATATTGCGATGGAAAAGTTGAGGTTGATGGATCGTTTACAGTTCAGTGCCCAGGTTGATGAGGATTTATTGGATAGAACAATCCCTTTGCTTTCTATTCAACCGCTGATAGAAAACGCCGTTATTCACGGCATTCAAAATCTATCGAAAGGTGGTTTGATCGAATTAACCATTCAATCAAATGCGGGTGGGTTTTATGTTCAAGTGAATAATCCATATAAGCCTGAAAAAAGACAACAAGGTAATGGAACGGGTTTGGCCAACATCAAAGAACGGCTGACATTAACCTATGGCAAGGACGTCAGTTTAAGCATCGATGAAGGTGATGATTTTCAGGTTCGTTGGGAGGTGATTAAATGAAGGTGTTGATTGTGGATGATGAACCATTGGCCAGAATCAGACTTAAGCACATGTTGAATCATTTACATGTTGAACATGTTTTTGAAGCGAACAACGGCATCGAAGCGGTATCCATGGCAAGCAAAAACATGCCGGATTTGATTTTTATGGACATTGAAATGCCAGAATTGAACGGCATGGAAGCGGCCCAGCAAATCAAACAATCTCACCCCAATATGCCCATTATATTTTCAACCGCGCATGACGATTTTGCACTGAAAGCATTTGACCTGGCGGCCATTGATTATCTGTTAAAGCCGTTATCAATTGATCGCTTAAAACAAGCATTGAATAAAGTTGGGCTTAAACCATCGGGCGAAAAAATAACGGTAAAAAAAGGCAATGACGTCATAATGGTTGCAGTTGATGACATCATATGTATGATGGCGGAAGATAAATATGTTACCGCATATTTAAGTGACCAAACCTTGATATTAGATCAAAGTTTAGCTGATTTGGAGAAGCTCAGTAATCAGTACCTCAGGGTACATCGGAGCTGCTTGGTTAATGTCAATTACTTGAAAGGCATTCACATGAACCAAGACCATAAACCCAGCGTGATTTTAGATAAAACTGACATTAAACCAGTCATTTCTCGAAGACAAATGGCTGCTGTCAAAAAGCTGATCAAACAATTATGAAAAAAACCATCACAATTGCTACCAGAGAATCTGCCCTGGCCATGTGGCAAAGCAAATATGTAGCAGCAATCATTGAAGCCAAAACTGACTACAAAACCCAACTATTACCCATGACCACTGAAGGCGACCAACGGTTGGAAGTCACCTTGAATAAAATTGGTGGCAAAGGATTATTCTTGAAAGAATTGGAACAATCAATGTTGGCTGGGGAATCAGACATAGCGGTTCATTCAATGAAAGACGTGCCCGCAGATCTGCCGGCTGAATTTCAAATATGTGCAGTGTTTCCGCGTGCTGATGAAAGTGATGCCTTTGTTTCAAATCGATATGAAAAATTGACAGATTTACCACAAGGCGCGGTGGTAGGAACTTCCAGTTTGCGGCGTCAGGCACAATTGTTGTCGTTGCGCCCTGATTTGATTATAAATCCACTGCGCGGTAATGTGAACAGTCGCTTACAAAAATTGGATGATGGTTTATATGATGCCATTATATTAGCCTCTGCCGGTTTAAAGCGGTTGGGTTTTGATGATCGCATCAAAAGCCGATTGACTGCCCCCAAGTGGCTGCCTGCCGTTTCACAAGGCGCAGTCGGTATCGAATGTCTAAAACAAAACGATGAACTGGCAGCGGTGTTAAGTGCTTTGGCTGACGAAAAAACCTGGCAATGTGTTCGCGCTGAGCGGTCATTGAATTTAAAACTCAATGGGTCTTGTTCAGTGGCCATAGGTGCTTTGGCCAGTTATCATTTGGATGACACCATTTCTCTCAAAGCCGGGGTCTACAGTCCCGATGGCAGCCAATCCATTACAGCCAGACAACAAGGCTATGACCCAGTGAAATTGGGTGAGTATGTTGCCAATAAATTGTTGGACCAAGGTGCCACAGAAATTTTGGCCTTGGCTGAGTAAAACAGCATGAC
This sequence comes from Marinicella litoralis, assembly GCF_002591915.1. Lineage (GTDB taxonomy): Bacteria > Pseudomonadota > Gammaproteobacteria > Xanthomonadales > Marinicellaceae > Marinicella > Marinicella litoralis. Next base: position 1,129,316 of record NZ_NIHB01000001.1, read on the forward strand.
CACTGTCGTTATCACACGCCCTGAAATTGCCATTGCAAAGGCCACAGAGGTTTATCAAAAGGCCGGCTTCGAAGTTTTTAAAGCCCCTTGTTATGCAATAAAAACCAACACAGCTGTGCTACCACAATGGTTGGCCGCTGAGGCCGCTGTGTGGATAGTGCTCAGTGTTCATGCCTTGCAGCATGCTTTAAAAATTGCCCCACAATGGAGACCCTTGAACAAGACTCGAGTCATTGCGGTTGGACCAGCGGTGGCCAATGCATGGCAGCGGCAATTTGAACACCCCATCGAGTTCCACCCATTGATGAATTCGGAGGGGGTGATTGAATTGTTGCAAAAGTACCAAGCCAAGTCGGTCAAAATACTGACCACAGCAGGAGGCCGTAATCTGATCAAAACGCATTGTATGGAGCAACAAATCAGCTACAACCAGATCAACACCTACCACCGAATTGAGTTGACTATTGATGCAGCAGGTTTACAGCAAAAAATACTGAATGCTTCTGAGAACAAAGTAATCCTAACCGCCACCAGCAGTGGTATCTTGGTTCATTTCATGTCGCAATTGCCAGTTGAATTAACCACCAAAGTACTCAACAACCCGTTGGTGGTGGGAGCACAGCGCATAGCTGATTTGGCCAAAGACCTGGGGTTTAACAACATTTCAGTCGCCGCCAACCCCAGTGATGAAGCCATGTGTGAAGTGGTGGAAAGGATGGTGTCAGAAGAGACAGCAGCCAATTGATTTTCATTTAAAGTCGGTCAAGCGACCCCTAACAAATTCAATTCGCTGCGTCGGTGAACGTTTGCCGGTTGAAAAGTTGTGCTTGTTTCAACCACTTATCAAGTAATCTTAGAACACAAAATCAGCCGGACTGGCTCGGTGGTATTCTGTTTGGGTAATGATGTATTCGCCGTCAATCAGTTTAAAGGTCACTGTGAATTTTATCATGTCGCCATTGAAGGTCGGTAAATCCGTCAAACTGATATCGGCCCCTGCCATGGCGGCCACCACTTCCACTTCCACTTGATCTTCGCCCTCATCCAACCAGTCAGCGCGTTTGACATTCTTGTGAATGTAAATGGATTTGTTTCTGAGCAAGCGGATGCGCATCAGGCGTTCAATGTCTTTTTTATTCCAGCCACGTTCGGCACTTTTGAAGTCATCATCAATGGATTCGAGAAAATCATCCAGTCGTTTTTCCTCTATGGCAATTTCCAAGTCATTTATGGTGTTCAATAGTTTCGTTTCTTTATCGACAGGGGCATCGCCAGAACATGCTGCCAATAAAAAGAAAACGCAGCAACCCAGTAAAATTAACAATGATTTTTTCATGATCAGAATAGCCAAAAACAGATTTTAAATTAACAGCTCACATTGTATCATGTCTGTATGGGTGCAAAATGGGAGACCTGGTTTTTGCAATCAATGTGGTTGAGTAGGGGTCAATTAAGTGGTGCCGAACAAGTGATTCGGTTTTCGGGTAAAAAAGAGGAGCCGTGAAATGAAATGCAAACTTACTTTTGGCCTGGGCCTGTTTTCGTTGCCTATGCTGTTAACTGCACAAACGAATAACAATGGCAATGAAAATGCCTCTGTTATTGACGAACGTAAACCGGAATTGTTGGGGCAGATGACACAGTCGGCTGATGAATCCACCAGCATCAGGGTTATTGTACAAAAAAAACAAACCATTGAAGAATACAGACAACGGGGTGAGCTGGTTTTAGTTAAAGTGATTCCTGTGGACGGTGTCCCTTATTTTATTGATCCGTTGGAGCGAGAAAACCTGCAAGGGTCGAGTCGTGATTTAATTAATTCAGGTGTTAAGCCTGTGCGTTGGGTGTTGAAGGAGTTTTGACTGAATGACTGTTAGACAAAAGTTTATGGTGTTGCTCATCGTGGTGCCTGCATTGGTTGTGGTGTGGGCTCAATATTGGCCAGCTGCATGGTGGTCTTTTTTGATCATTGCTCCATTGGCCATTTTGGGACTGTATGACATGTTCCAGCCGAAAAAAGCCATCCTCCGCTTGTATCCTGTGATTGGACATTTTCGCTATGTGTTGGAGTCATTTCGGGTTGAAATTCAACAGTATTTCATCGAGTCTGACTTGAACGGTAAACCCATACCCAGAGAATTCCGGTCGTTGGTGTATCAACGCGCCAAGGGCCAAAAAGACACGCGGCCATTTGGTACCATTATGGACGTCAATAAAGACGGTTATGAATGGATCAACCATTCTGTGGCGCCGACTCACATCGATGAGCAAGCACTGCACATAACAATTGGTGGTGCTGATTGTAAACAACCTTATGACGCCAAGCCATTGAACATTTCTGCCATGAGTTATGGATCTTTGAGTAAGAATGCCATTGAAGCATTGAATTTAGGGGCCAGAAAAGGCGGGTTTGCTCACAACACAGGCGAAGGTGGTATCAGCCCCTATCACTTGAAACATGGTGGCGATTTGATCTTTCAGTTTGGTACCGGGTATTTTGGATGTCGCAATGCCCAAGGTGATTTTGATGCACAATTATTCAAAAGTAAGGCGGCACTTGACCAAGTCAAGATGATCGAAATTAAATTATCGCAAGGTGCCAAGCCTGGACATGGTGGTATTTTACCTGCAGTTAAGTTGACTGAAGAAATCGCTGAAATTCGTCATGTCAGCATGGGTCAAGATGTGTTGTCACCGCCCAATCACACCGCGTTTAATTCACCCAGAGAATTGATGTTGTTTGTGCAAGAATTGCGCCAGTTGTCTGCCGGCAAGCCGGTTGGATTTAAAATGTGTTTAGGCAAACGCAGTGAATTTTTGGCCATCTGTAAAGCCATGATTGAAACCGGTATTAAACCTGATTTCATTACCTTAGATGGCAGTGAAGGTGGCACCGGTGCGGCACCGATTGAATTCACCAATTCCGTTGGTACGCCCTTAAAGGACGCTTTGATCATTGTCAACAATGCTTTGATTGGAACCGGCTTGCGAGGTGATATTAAAATCATTGCTGCCGGTAAAGTGATCTCTGCATTTCATTTAATCAAAGCCTTGGCTTTGGGCGCTGATTCTGTTAATTCAGCTCGTGGCATGATGTTTGCTTTGGGTTGTATTCAATCACGGGCGTGTAACACCGATCATTGTCCAACTGGCATTGCGACCCAAGACCCCGCACGGGTGGTTGGTTTGGTGGTCAGTGACAAAGGTCAGCGTGTGGCTCGGTACCATGGTCAGATGATGAAAAACATGGCTGAATTGTTGGGTGCGGCTGGACTAGAGTCTATGGCAGATCTCCGACCCAGTCACATCATGCATCGAGTCAAAGGGACCTTGGTGAAATCTTACGAAGAAATGTTCCCTACATTGGCCGAAGGTGTTTTGTTGGATGAAGCTTCCAGACCGGAATCATGGGCTGCCGATTGGCAGGCGGCACAGACCAGTCGATGGTGATGTGCAATCTTTGGCTTAATAAGCTATTATTGAAACCATTCTTATATTGAAAAACTTATGACATTAACAAAAAAGATCATTGTATTTATGGTGGTAGGCGCCTTATTGGGCCTGGCGTTAAATTTGACTGGATTGAATAACCATGAACTGGTTGATCAATACGTGGTCAATGGCTTGTTCTATGTAATCGGACAACTGTTTATTTTGTCATTGAAAATGATGGTTGTCCCATTGGTATTTGTGTCATTGTTTTGTGGAACTACGGCATTGCGGGATCCAGCCATGTTGGGATCCATTGGTGGCAGAACCTTGGCGTTTTATTTAATGACCACAGCCATTGCTTTGGGAATTGCGATCAGTTTTGCGCTGCTGATTGGGGTCGGTCTTGGTGCCGAAATTCCTACGGACATTAATTACGTGCCTAAAGAAAGTAAATCCTTTGTGGCAGTTATTTTGAGCATCATTGATAACCCGGTCAAAGCCATGGCCGAAGGTAATTTGTTGGCAGTGATCATGTTTTCTATTCTGCTGGGTCTGTCTGCCACCATGGCAGGTAAAGCCGGTGAGCAGGTGATAGATTTCTTTAAATCATTCAATGAAGTAATCATGAAGCTGGTGATGTTGATCATGCATTTTGCACCCTATGCAGTTTTTGCCATTTTGGCCAAAGTGTTTGCAGAATTGGGGGTTGATGCAATCAAGACCTTGTCTGGTTATTTCTTTACAGTTTTAGGCTTGTTGATCTTTCATGCTTTGGTGGTTTATCCATTGTTACTGAAACTATTCTCTGGACTGAGTCCATTGACATTTCTGAAAAAAATGGAAAGTGCAGTGACCTTTGCTTTTGGAACATCGAGTTCAAATGCGACGATACCAGTGACTTTGAGAACAGTCACAGAACGATTGGGTGTGAATAAGTCAGTGGCTTCATTCACCATTCCTTTTGGCGCCACCATCAATATGGATGGCACGGCCATCATGCAAGGAGTGGCGACGGTATTTATAGCCAATGCCTATGGTGTTGACCTAACCACCACACAGTTGATGATGGTGGTGTTGATGGCCACCATGGCCTCGATAGGATCTGCTGGTGTTCCCAGTGCTGGTTTGGTGATGCTGCAGGGTGTCTTGTTACAAGTGGGTCTGCCGATAGAGGGTATTGGTATTATCTTGGGTATAGATCGTTTGTTAGACATGACCCGAACGGCGGTCAACATCACTGGTGATGCGGCGGTGACCTGTATTGTGGCCAAGTCACAAGGACAATTTGATCAAGCCATTTTCGATGACCCACAAGCAGGCGTTATCAAGGAATAGAGCTGTATAAATAGTCAATAAAAAGGGTTCATTTGAACCCTTTTTTTATGGCTTTCTAAAATAATTCATAATTAAATGGCGCACTTTTGTAGTGGGATGCGTATGCCTGGGTAATTAACAGCGAAAGGTATACTCATGAAAACACTGCAATTTAATTTCATCGTCTTGATGTTGATGCTCAGTTCCGCCGCATGGTCTGGTCTCTACTGGGTTGGCAATTCAGCAACATGTACTGGCAGCAATGTCTATGGCACTTTAGATCAAGCCTTGTTTGTGGCTGCATTGAATGGGGATCCTCAGGATGAAATTCGACTGACCAACACCGTTGCTTATACCGGTAATGGCAATGGCAGTTACACCTTAACTGATTGGTCATCAACCGGAGCAGGGGTACTGACCTTGGTTGGCGGATACACCGACTGTTTTGGTGCAGTCTCCGGCAGAACCTTTGTTGGTGATACTGCCAATGCAATATTTGAGGTCAACACCAATAACGAGAGCAGTTCAGAGGTGACATTCAGAAATATTCAAATGTCTTTAACCAGTGCAACAAGGGCCATGGTACTCAGTGGTGGTGCAGTGGTGACTTTAGACAATGTCTTGGTCAGCAGCAATCAATCTGGCATTGTGGTTTCCGGAGGGGCATTCTTGGATGTATTGGCCAATTCCTTGATCGAATTCAACGGCAACACCAGTAACATTTTGGGAGGCGGTATTTATTGTACAGGTCAAAACTCAACAGTGTTGTTGCGCGGTCGAGTCCATCGCAACCAAGGACTCAGAGGTGGTAATCTGCACATTCGAACAGGCTGTTATTTAGAAATTAAAGACGGTGTCAGGATAGAAGGGCGCGGCACGCTGGCCGGATTGGATGCGGTTGAGGGTGCAGGTTTGTACGTAGACAATGGTGGTGAAGTGTTTGCCGATGGTCGCGCTAACAGGGTGATTTTTGATGGCAACAAAGCCGAAAATGGCGGTGCCATCTACATCAATGGAACCAGCAGTTTTGTGTTATTACAGAATACCCACATCAATGGCAGTGAAGCCGAAGATGGTTCAGCCATCTATGCCAATGGTGGTGGTAATGGCACCCCACAGTTGATCATGGATCAAACCACAGATTGTAATTTATTGTTCCGCTGTTCAGAAATTCAAAATTCGCGTTACTTGAACTCGGTGGTGGCAGTGGATGACTCGATGATACAACTACAACGAACAGTCATTGAGCAAAGTGACTATTTGGGAACCAATTTGGCGGCAGGTTTAATTACCTCATATACCAACTCAAGAGTCAGGTTAAACCGAGTGGGCATGATCAGAAATGAAGCCTACGCGATGCTTCGGTTCACCACCAATGACTTGTTTGAAGTGAGTCATTTGACCATGGCAGACAACAGCTGGACTTTTGATGGATCAAATTCCCGTGTAGCAGTGGTTTTGGCTGGCGCTATCAATATTCAAAACAGTTTAATCACAGGTTCTTCAGGCATCGATAACCGGAGTGCGGGTGCCAGTTTTGCAGGTGGCTGTAACTTGATTGACAATGATTTTGACTGGCCTTCAGGATTTTATCACTTGGGTGCAGCGCAACTGATCAACCCAGCCGCTGGTGATGCCCGTCAACTGGCTGCATCACCAGGTGTCGACATGTGTTTACAAGATAATTTTGTGTGGTCATCTGAAATTGACATTGAAAACCAAGCTGCACCGGTGAATGAGAACACCAATCCTCAAGGCATGCCTGGTCAAAGTGGCGGTCTATATGACGCAGGGTTTGATGAAGTTTATGACAACATCGGAGAAGATGAATTTCTATTGACAGTGCAGAAAGAAGGCAGGGGCGAAGGCGTGGTGATCAGCAACCCTTCTGGTATTTCCTGTGGCGTTGATTGTTCGGAAGTGTATTTCAATGGCACCATTGTGACTTTATTTGCCAGTCCGACTGCCGGGAATGATTTTGCGGGTTGGTTGAACTGCCCTTTGGTCAATCAGGACGGCGAGTGTTTAACCAGCGTAGAGTCAAGTCACACCATCAGGGCGGTATTTCAACCTGATGATTTGATATATTTTGATGGTTTTGAATGATGAATTTTAAACCAGCCTTCAGTCAAGAACTGTGATGGAAGTTTAAAGCGTACTCAGCAGTTGTGTTAATATAAATGGTATTCAACTGCTGAGATTGGTGATGGGTTCTGTCACAGGAATTCTTAACAACGCATCATTACAGGCCGCTTTACAAGATCAAAAGCTGCAAGCCTTGTTGTATCAAGAATTAAGGATCATTGCCCATGCCAAGCTGCATGCTCAGAATGGTTTGAACGACCTTAACACCACGGCATTGGTGCATGAAGCATTCCTGAAATTAAATCCTAATTCTGCACAAAAGGAATGGAGTAACCGACGGCATTTTTATGCCACTGCTGCTTTGGCCATGCGGCATATTTTGGTTGATGCAGCTCGGCGCAGACTGGCAGAAAAACGAGGTGACATGGAACAGCAATTGACTTATTCAGAACAGTCCATGGCAGACAACAGTGACTGCCAACAGGTGGTGACATTGAACGAGGCATTGGAACATTTGAAAGCAGTCGATGCTGATTTGGTGGAAGTGGTTAACTTGCGGTATTTTGTTGGTTTAACGGTGGCCGAAACGGCCGAAATATTAGGCGTTTCTAAAAGGACCCTGGACCGAGAATGGCACAAAGCCAAAAGTATTTTGCAGACTTGGATGAATGAATAAAATCGAGGTGAATAAGTTAAGCCCGGAAGATTGGGCGATGGTATTGCGTTGGTACGATGAATTGTTCGAACTGACGGAATCAGTCTGTCATGAAAAAATGGCTTCAGTTGATTTGACTCCTGAAGCCAAACACATGTTGCAACAAATGTTGGCTAACAGTCACACAAACAGCATTTTGGATAAAACCATAGATCCACTGATAGAAGATTTATTGGGCCATGATGCCCTTCATCCACATGCCATTCCAGCACACATTGTGGGTCGGACTTTTGGCGCTTGGAAGGTAATAGATGTGTTGGCCAGTGGTGGTATGGGTCAGGTCTTTTTGGCTGAACGGGCCGATGGACAATTTGAAAAGCAGGTGGCACTCAAAATCATCAAATCTGGACAATTTTCAACCTTAAGCCAACAGCGTTTTTTGGAAGAAATGAGGACTTTGGCTCAATTAGAACACCCGCACATTGCCAGATTGATTGATGGGGGAAACAGCGATGAAAACATTGCTTATTTTGTTATGGAATTGGTGCATGGTGCCCCCATATGTGAATACGCCAATCTCAATGCCCTCAATTTAAATGATCGAATTTCCTTGGTGATTCAAGCCATTGAAGCCGTTGAGTTCGCACATCAAAGTTTGATCATCCATGGTGACATCAAGCCCGCAAATATACTGGTCAATGATGCAGGCCAAGTCAAGTTGGTGGATTTTGGGATTGCCCGTCCGTTAGAAGCACAGGATTCGACTGATTTTTTACCGCAATTCACCCCAAGTTATGCTTCACCTGAACAAGCACAGGGCAAACCCTTAAGTACTGCCAGTGATGTATTTGGATTATCTGCAGTCCTGTTTGAGTTGTGTACCGGTTGTGCGCCCAGGTCACAAGCGACAACCACCACTGAAATTGATTACATTGAACAAACCACAGCGCCCATAGCAGCGGCTTACCAACGTTTCAAAAACAACCAAAATCAGCAAATCAATCATATCATTGGTGAAAAACCAGGTAAATTAGACCGGGCCCTGTCTCGGGAATTGGGTGCCATTATTGACAAAGGATTAAAGATTGAAACGGCACAACGGTATAGAAACACCACAGAGTTAAGGCGTGACTTACAGTCATTTGTTGCCGGTGATCCGGTTGCAACCTACAGTCAACAAAGCTTGTATCGCTGGCGCAAAGCGGTGGCCAATCACAAGTGGCCAGTATTCATTTCTGGCATGGCCTTGTTGGGTATTGTAGGCTTCGCTGTGGTGGCCATGCAACAAGCCAAATTGGCTCGCGATGAAACCGCAAAAGCCCAATGGGCCAATCAATTTTTACTCAGTATTTTTGCGGCTGCTGATCCAGTAAAAAACCAAAAAACGCCAATCAGTGTCAATGAATTGACAGGTATGGCGGCCAATAAAATCCTTGAAGATGACAGCGACATTCACTTAAAAGCCGATTCTTTGGAATTATTGAGTCAAATTCAACACCGATTGGGAGAAGTTGAATCAGCAGGATTGTTGAATACAGAACAAATTAAATTGTTGGAAAAATTTCCTGACAATCAACAACAACTGGCAGAGGCACACATCAATGCCGGTCAAATCATGGTGACGCTCAATGATTTCGAACAATCCACCAAACATTTTAAACTGGCCATGGATTTGGTCCCATTGGAGCAAGCAGTCAACCAACAATCAGTCAATGCTGCCATGGGTATGGCTGACAGTTTAATTCGTTTTGACCAAGAAAAAGCGGCCGAAAAGATTGTGGAAGATCTGGTGGACAATGAAGCAACCATATCAATGCTGAACAACAAGGATCTTTTGATGGCCACCCTATACATGCTTAAAGCCAAGTTGGCCAAGGCTTATTTTGCCTATGATCAGGCATTGTCAGACATCACGGTTGCCAAATCTTTTGCCATAAAAGTTACTGACAATGCAATGTTGTACCCAGAAGTTTTGGGCATTGAATCTGATGTCTATTTTGAAAGAGGAGAAAGTACAAAAGCAGAAGTAATTGATCGTCAGTTGGTGGCTTATTTCAAAGACAAGTTTGGTGCGACTCATCCAGAAACCATTGACAGTTTGAGCAACTTGGCGGTTTCACTGCTGACGCTGGGTAAAATCAAAGAAAGCATTGCCGTTAATTTAGAAATCATCGCGAGCCTACAACTGGCAGGTATTACAGATCACCAAGAAGCCGCCTCTTATTTGAACTTGGGAATTGCTTATGATATTTTGGGTGAATACCAAAAAGCACTGGATAATTTGAAACTGGCCGAAGCCATGTGGCCAACCCTGACGCCCAGGTATTTGTATTACGATGCTTTGACCTACGTCAGTATGGCCAGAACTTTTTTAACATTAAACCAATTGGACTTGGCAGAACTGTATTTCGACAAGGGATTGACAACACTGGCTGAAGAGAATGGCGTTGATCACCATCGATACGCTTGGTTTCAAGTTAAGTATGTTGCCTTGTTGTTGGCACAGGGCAAGTTGACTGAAGCAGAATTGATTTTACCCAACGCCCATCAAAAAATAGTTGATGTCTATGGGGTGGATGGAAAACGCACCGCCTTGGCTGACATCAGGTGGGCACAGTTGAATGCAGCGCTGGGTCATCAACAACAAGCGGCTGTACAAGCTGCCAAAGCGTTAAAGGTATTGGATTTACCCCATGTGCGTCATCGCTATCCAGCAGAAATTGCTGTGGCAAAACAGTTGGTCAAGCAATCAAAGATTGCGCCAGAAAAATAAAACTAATGTCAATGTGAAAACTGCAGCAGCGGGAGATTTAACGGGCCATATGTGAGCCCATCTACCGAACGATAAAAGGCTCCACCAGGAGCCTTTTAATGTTTATTTGAGCTCGCAAGTATTGAAACAACGAGCTGAAGGGATTTTTTATTTTTTGTGTTCAATGACCACGTCAGTATAAATGCCACCACGGACATTGAATTTCATGGTGATTTTCATCCACTTCGGATCAGTCGCTGCAATCAAATCATCTAAAATCTCATTGGTGACTGCTTCATGAAATGCGCCACGCTCACGGAAGGTCCACATGTATAATTTCAATGCTTTTAACTCAACACATTTTTCATCGGGTTGGTATTCGATTTTGATGGTAGCGAAATCAGGTTGGCCTGTTTTAGGGCACAAACAAGTGAATTCAGGAATGTCGATAATGATGGTATAATCCCTTTCCTGATTAGGATTAACAAATGTTTCGAGGTCTTTTGTAGGGTGTGTAGACATGTTATTCTCAGTTATATAATAGGCCAATGACAATCAAGGGCGGAACAATACCCAAAAAGGGAAGAATTTTCAAGCAAAATGCACAATAGATGAAACTATCAAAGATAAAATTAGCAGGATTCAAATCATTTGTTGATCCAACTGAAGTTTTAATGCCAAGTAACCTGATTGGGGTGGTTGGTCCAAATGGTTGTGGAAAATCCAATATCATAGATGCCGTTCGTTGGGTGATGGGGGAAACTTCTGCCAAAATGTTGCGCGGCGCTTCAATGACAGATGTTATTTTTTCGGGATCTGCGTCGAGAAAACCAGTCAGTTTGGCCACTGTAGAATTGATCTTTGATAATTCTGATGGACAAATTCAAGGTGAATATGCCAGCTACAACGAAATTTCAGTCAAGCGACAAGTCAATCGAGATTCACAATCATTCTATTATTTAAACGGCAGTAAATGTCGCAAAAAAGACATTGTTGATTTGTTTTTAGGCACCGGCTTAGGGCCCAGAAGTTACTCGATCATTGAACAAGGCATGATTTCAAACATCGTCGAATCAAAGCCTGAAGATTTGCGTGGTTATATAGAAGAAGCTGCAGGGGTATCAAAATACCGAGAACGGCGCAGGGAAACTGAGCGACGCATCATTCGCACCAAAGAAAATTTGGAAAGATTGGATGATTTACGGACGGAAGTGGGTAAGCACATTCAGCATTTACAACGCCAAGCGAAAAATGCCGAAAGGTATACTGGGTTGAAAAATCAGTTCAAACAATTCAAAGATGAAGTATTGGCATTGCGTTGGCAACAATGGCATCAAAAAGCCGAAAGCAGCCAGGTCAAAGTGAATCAACTCAAAACCGCGGTGGAAAAAGTCAAATCTTCACGGACTGATGGCGAAAAACTGATTGAAGAGCATCGCTATGCCCACCAAACTTTGGTCGATGAGAACAATAAAGTTCAAGAACAGCTGTATCAAGTTAATGGTGAAATCGGCAAGATTGAACAATCGATTGCGCACTCAAAATCCTTGTCAGAAAGGCATAAAAATGATTTGGCCAGTACCGAAGCCAGTCTCAAAGTGGCGCAGCAACAGTTACAATCAGATCAAGCAGAACTGCAACAGCAAAATGCCTTGTTGAATGAGTCCAGCCCACAACTTGAAATGTTGTCAGCACAACTTGAAGAGTCACAAATCCTGAATCAAGAAAGTGAGTCAGCACAAGAGGCTTGGCGCTTAAAGTGGGATGAGAACAACCACAAAGTGGCTGATAAAAACAGAATCATTGAAGTTGAAAAAACAAAAATAGCATCCTTAGAGTCTCACATGATGAGACAACAAGATCGATTGAAATCAGTACAACCCCAAGACAATGATGCCCATGTCAAAAGCCTCAAAGATGAGCTCGTGGTGTTACAAGAACAACAGGAAACACAAACCACTAAACATGAGACTTTTGAGTCAAGTTTGATTGAACTCAAGGACCAGGCCAATTTGTTGATTGAAAAACGTCAACAAATCAGGCAGGCGATTGATCAACTACAAGAACAATTGCACCAAGCCAAAGGCAGAAGAGGGTCTTTGTTGGCATTACAACAAGCCGCTCAAGCCCATGACAACACAGAATTGAAACAATGGTTGGCACAAAACAGTCAAATTCAAAATAAGCGATTGGCAGAATTGATCGAAGTGGATGCAGGTTGGGAAGTCGCTGTTGAAACGGTGTTACAAGACAAGTTACAAGCCTTGGTTACCTCACACCATGACCTGTTGGCGGTGATGTCTGGCTGGCAATACGGAGAAGTGACCACCCTGTTGGCCAATCAAGGAAAAATAAGCCCCAAACCTGGTACTTTGGCTGAATGTGTCAAAGGCCCCGATGCCATGACCGCATGGTTCAACCAAATCAGGATTTGTGATGACCCCCAAGATGCGCAAAAATTAACCCAACAACTGGCTGAAGGTGAATCCATCGTAACCCGTTCAGGGGAATGGCTGGGTGCCAACTGGGTTCATGTCAACCGAGGCCAGCAACAAGAAAACTTTTTGTTACGTAAAAAAGAACTGGAAGCCTTGAATGACAGCATAGCAGAGAATGAAACCAAGTTAGCGGAACTGGCAGCCCAAGCAGAACAAGTGAAAGCAGACAAAGCCACCAAAGACCAACAAGTGGAACAATTACAGCTTGATGTCAATATGTCACACCGAAAATTATCTGAGCTACAGAGCTTGGTGATGAACAAAAGCCAGTTGATAGAACGTGAGCTACAACAGAACCAAGAAAAAACCGCTGAATCTGCACAAATTGCTCAACAGTTGGCAGCGGATGAAAATCAAGTCAAGGCCGCTCGAGCCCTTTTAGAGCAAGCGATGAATGAGTTGGCTGAAGGTGAAACAACCAAACAACAACTGTTGGCACTTCAACAACAAAACCAAAGCCAGTACCAACAAACCAAAGCGCAATTGAATGACATTTCAAACCGCTACTACCAATTGAAAATGGGCCTTTCCGCCACCCAAAATAAAATTGATTCATTGACCCAGAGCATTCGACGAACAGAAGACAATTTAACGGTTTTGGTGGCCAGAAAGGATGACTTGTTAAAACAATTGAGTCAGGATTTGAACCCCATAGAAGGGCAAAAACAAACACTGGATAAATTGGTCAGTCAGCGTTTAGAAACCGAGAAACAGCGTGATCAAATGCGACAACAAGTATCGGCCTCGCAATTGAAGTTAGATGCTTTAGAGCGAGAACGTCACGACCATCAAAAACGCATTGATGATGCCCGAAGTGCATTGGAAGCGGCCAAACTGGAGTGGCAATCACATCAGTTAAAAGCCAATGCGTTTGTCGATCAGTTAAAGGATCAAGACCAAGATGCCGAAAGCATCATCCAAGACATGAACCTGACTGAAGAACAGTCATTGGATCAGTTGGTTGAGCAAAAAGAAGCACAAATAGAGCGTTTGCAAAGGAATATAGTCAGGCTGGAGCCAGTCAATTTAGCTGCCATCGAAGAATTCGATGAAGAGTCTAAGCGTAAACAATACTTGGATGATCAAAATGAAGATTTGGTTAAAGCTTTGGAAACGCTGGAAGATGCCATTGCCCGCATCGACAAAGACACCCGGACATTATTCAAAGAAACTTTTGAAGCGGTTAACAGCAACATCAAACAATTATTTCCACGACTTTTTGGTGGCGGACATGCCTACCTTGAGTTGACTGGTAATGATTTATTAACCACCGGTGTGGCCATCATGGCCAGCCCGCCAGGTAAGCGAGTATCTAGCATTCAATTGCTTTCAGGTGGAGAAAAGGCATTGACCGCAGTTTCATTGGTGTTTGCTATATTTAATTTGAATCCAGCCCCTTTTTGTATGTTGGACGAAGTGGACGCTCCCTTGGATGATGCCAATGTCAGTCGTTTTTCTGCCATGGTCGCAGAAATGTCTGAGAAGGTACAGTTTTTGTTTGTTTCGCACAACAAGGTAACCATGGAAATTGCCAATCAATTGATGGGTGTAACCATGCGTGAAGCCGGTGTTTCTCGTTTGGTGACTGTTGATCTGGCAGAAGCGGCTCAGTTGATCGGTGACTGATTCAAGCCCAAAACAGCTGTGAAACGATGTGCGGTTTGTTTGGTTTTATCCGAGGGTATTTTGTGTCATGGTTGTCAGTCGTTAATCCAAGCACCAACAAATCCCTGTCAAATTTGTGCCAAGCCATTGAATCAACCCGGTGGTATCTGTGGTGAATGCCGCAGTGACCCGCCTGCGTTTTCTCAAACCATTTGTGCGGCCATCTATGAACCTCCAGTCAGTACCTGGGTGCAACAATTGAAATTTGGCAATCGCATGGATCGGGCCCGCATCATGGCTGAAGCGTTGCTGAAACCGTTGCAAGCCATTGATAACAACATACCCATTATACCGGTGCCTTTACACCCCAAGCGGTTGCGCCATAGGGGCTACAACCAGGCACATGAAATCGCCAAAATCATCGCCAAACGGCAAAACCGGCCACTACTCAGCGATGCCCTGATCAGAACCAAAAACACTGCCATGCAGGCCGAATTACACGAAAAACAACGTGCCAACAACGTCCGAGCGGCTTTTGCCGTGAATCAACCCATTGAGTCCGATACAGTGATTGTGTTGGACGATGTGATGACCACCGGTCAAACCCTGCGTTCGGTTGCCAAGTGCCTGAATCAAGCGGGTGTTGATGAGGTGATTGTCGCTGTGTTTGCTCGATCAGGCGCTTAAACGAAAAAAACCCGCCCCAATAAATGGGCGGGTTTTCCTGTGATCAATTGATTTTATCTAAAACGAATGTTTGCCAATGGCCTATCTAAACTAAACGCATTATTTGGCGAGACCTCAATCAGGTTGTTATCCGGATCAGGACTGCCGCTGGGTCTGATGATAAAGCGGCTGCCGAAACCATCAGTATTCGGTCGCCACACAGCAAAGTCATCGATGCCATCTCCATCATAATCACCGGTGACAGGAATGTCGGTTGAATGGATTCCAAATAAACTGCCTCCGACGGGAGTGAGTGAATTGTAGTTTTGAGTGTCGTCATTGACAAACCAGCTGATTTCATCGAAATCAGTTCCAAAAGCTATGGCGATGCCGGCTAAATTGTTGGGCAGGAAAGTGCCGGGAACCATGCCCGCTTCTGGAATAAATTCAGCACTGGCACTGTCAAATAACAGACTGCCATCTGTGCCGTTATAAACTTGAACATTTTGATTACCTGCTGTGCCACCATCATCAATAAATAGGGCGAAATCAGCCACACCGTCACCATTGTGATCAAACCCACCACCTGGTTTAAAGTCACCAGTGGTGCCATCCGGAGTTTCAAAGAACCCTAATGTATATGTAGATGAGTTTATCCATTGTAATGTAGATCCTGTACTGACATCTCTGCTGACAAAAAGAGCAATATCATCCAGGCCATCACCATCATAATCACCAAGTTGCAAATCAAGGGTGTAACCAGCCGGTGGGATATTATTCAGGAAAGAAACAGGCAAGTCATCAGGGCGAGACGACCGCCTAATCAGGAATTGAAAAGTTTCATCATTATAGGGTGTTTTAAATACCATGTCCTTGATGCCATCGCCATCGAAATCACCGCCACTGGTCATTTCCGTGGAGGAAAAAGGCAACCCCGTAAAGATTGTATTGTCCTCTGAAGGTGAGTTGGTACCATCGTTGGTGATTATTTGAACATTTAAATCAGGAAAATTATCCCAAGAGGTCACATAATCACTAAAACCCGTGCCAGTAAAGTCATATTGAGCTTTTTGACATTGGCCCATAACATTGGAAGCAGCCAACGATAGCGACTGATAAGGTACACTGGTGACGTCTTCAAAACCCGTACTGAATAAATAATCACCATTCACAGTCCCAGTAAAGTAAACATTATTGACTTGACCGACATCGGCAGGAGCCAAATCAGCGATATGAAGCGTCCAAACACCGTTGCTTTGCGCTGGGGTTAATCCGCCAAATGCGCCGTTCATGCGGGTGGTGCAGCCACCATGCCCATTGGCATAACCAAAAACGCTGGGAATGATGATGCCAGCGGTGCTGGTGCGGTATTCCCCTGCCGGTATCACGCCTGACTGGCTCGATGTCCAAATGTCGTTGTTGGCTTGGTCATGAAAGATGTATTCACCGTTCAAGTCAGCACTTGAATCAATGCGAGAAAACAAGACCAACTGCGCCAGCCCATCAGGTGAAGTTAAAGTGACGTTGAGGTCCTGGGCATAGCTGTGTTCAATGTCCAGCACAATTTGTAAATCTGTGATATCTCCTTGAAAAGCCCCGGTCATGTCGATGGGGATGTCTATCCCAGCAGGGTCGTCGTCTGGAATACTGTAAGGAAAAGCACCACGCGCTTGGTGGGTCTTTTGGGGTGAAGAAACAGTCTTTGCTTGAACAGTTAAGTTGGTTTGGAAAATTTGAAATGGACTGAAGATTGGTTTGGCCATTGATAAGTGACTTATCAACAACAGTACAGTGATGAGAAATGCTTTGGATCGAAACATATTGACCTCCTATTAAGTAAATAATGAGGTGCTTGTGTTCTGACTTTGCACCCCCCTTAACTAGGTAGGCGGGCTTTTGGCATCAAAGCGGCCAAAAAATTTATTAAAGATGATTCAATTTGCGACAGTATTAATTTCAGGAGCTGAGTTCGCGATTAAGCCACAAGCGGGCCACTGACCAATCCCGGCGGATGGTGCGTTCTGATGAGTCAACGACACTCGCAATTTCTTGGTGACTGAGTCCACCGTAGAACTTAAGGGTCACTATTTCAGCCAATTCGGGATCAAACTGCTCCAGTTTTAACAGTGCATCCTCCAAAGCATCCAGCTCAACCGCATTGGACTGCTGGGTGTCTTCTTCAACCAAAGTATGTAAGGTTAAATCATTGCCGCGTTTGTTGGTGTTTCTTTTGCGATAACGGTCTACCAACACGCGCCGCATGGTGCGGGCTGCCATCGAGTAGAAGTGAGTCCTGTCTTGCCAGTCCATGGCAGTGATGTCAACCAACTTAAGATAGGCCTCTGATATCAGTTCAGTGCACTGGATACTGTTTTTCCCTTGATTGAGTTGGATTTTAGCCAGTCGCCGCAACTCTTGATAGACTTGTGGAATCAATTGATCCAAAGCATTTTGGTCGCCTGCTTGCCATTTTTTGAGCATCAGGGTCAATTGTTGTTTGTCTGTCATAAAGGCTGCTCCTTAAGTGAGTCAATGCGACATTCTTTGATGTTATATTCTACACACAAGTCTTGGTAATCTCGACGCATGAAACTCAGGGCACTCAGCTTTTTGGCCACGGCTTTGGCCTGTGCTGTTTTGCCCAACATCACCAACGCTGTGAAATGGCTGTTCATGTAAGAAATTTCTTCTTGATCTGCAGCAATGGGGCCTATCACATTCAATGCTTTGGTAAACGTTTGTTGACTTTCTTGAATTAACCCCAATTGTTTTTGTGCCCTTCCCAAGGCCAATATGACAGTGACATATTCATTCAAGGCACCTTCATTTTCCGGGTCAAGCTGGATCAACTGTTCGCCCAATGCAATCCCTGCTTTGGCATAAGCCAAACTTTCATCCAGTCGGTTTAATTTTCGGTAGACATTGGCAATCACACCGTGGTCACCAACAAAATATTGCAGCACCTGAAAATCTTTCGGATTGGACTCATACATTTCACGGTCCATGGCAAAAGTGGCTAAACAGGGTGCCAATAGTTTTTCCGTTAAATTGGCATCATAAAAGGTATTACACAATTTAAATTGGATGTCAGCCAAGTTGACTTTTAGTTTGGCATTATTACGCGCAGCTGGCATGGCATCTACCAAGCCTTGTTCCAACAATTTTATGGCTTGGGTTCTTTCTCCCAACCGCATGTGACCATCGGCATTTAAATAGATGGAACGCAATAATATACGCCATCGATCCGTGCCATCAGGTGTTGTTGTTGGCCCCTTACCTGGGGTTAAGTCTGCGGTTAATTGTTGGCCAATTTGGGTGGCTTTATATGCATATTGTTTGGTCAGTTCTAATTCGCCGGCGATTTTCAAAATATTCGCCGCTTTGATGTATGAATCGGCCATTCGGTACATGATTAATTCATCATCAGGTTGGCTTTGGTACAACCTTTGTAATTTTGTGATGGCCGTGCTGAGGGTAGACAAGGCTTGGGCTTGATCCCCTTTGTCACCAAAAACTTCTGCTATTTGAATCAAGGCAATGGCTGGCATGCCCTTCTTCAGTTTGATTTGTTCATCACTTAAATTGTCATAATATTGTAAGGCTTTGTTGGCTGTTGATTGCAACAGTTCGGTGCGACCCACTGCACGCAATCCGGTGTATAAATCATTGAGCATGTAATCTACCAGTGACTCAGCTTGATTCCTCGCTTCAACGGCCCGATTGGTGGCTTGAATGGCCATGTTGCGTTCATGACTCAAATCCGCCGTGTATTTCCAACCACTGAGCACCACCAACAACGCAACCAGGGTAACTGCCAATGTTTTTAGTCTGCGTTTGGGTTTATCTATCATCCGGTTAATGACTTCCAATGTCATCCTGGCAGAAGGTCGGTTGGCAGGAACGGGATCCAATAACTGTGTGATCAGTTGTTTTTTATCTTTAGAGAATGTTTCGGGAATTTGAACGGAGGCTTCACTCGCACGTTTAAGCAAGTCCTTGGTGGTGGCATGTTGTGGATAAGGCTTTGTGCCACTCAGTAATTCAATCAAGATTAAGCCAAAACTCCATATATCTGTGGCCGTAGTGGCGCGCACCCCTTGGGCTTGTTCCGGTGACATGTAACCCGGAGTGCCTGCTATTTGAGTCTGTTCAACCGAGGCTTGAACATCCATTTCTTCATGCAATGGAACATCGGTTGCTGAATGAGAAATGGGTTGAATTTTGGCCAAACCAAAGTCTAAAATTTTAACTTCACCTTGTTCGGTGATCATGATGTTGTCAGGTTTCAAGTCACGGTGGGCTATGCCTCGTTCATGCGCCGTGGTTAAAGCCATTAAAATACTTTGTGCCACCAACAGTGGCTGCGCAATAGATTGGTCTGTGATGGCTTTACTTAAGGTACAGCCGTCAAGGTACTCCAACACCAATATGTCATTATTTTGTTCAGTAAAAAAATCATGAATTTGACAAATATTGGGGTGCTGCAAACTGGACAAGACTTGTGCTTCATTCAATAAGATGGCGCGTTGTTCAGTCGATAGATGTAGGTCGCTGTTCATGACTTTGACTGCCACTTTGCGCTTCAGCAGCTCATCCAAACCAACGTAAACATGCCCCATGCCACCGGATGCCAATAGCCGTTGAATTTTGATGCGACCAATTTGCTTTGGAATGACTTCGTCTTCAGTTGTTGTTGCTATTGGTAATATGTGCAGAAAATTTTCATTCATTTCAGTCGCCAATAAAGACTTAACTTCTGAAAGCAGATCTTGGTCTTCACCGCAAGCCATTTGTAAGTAGGCTGGTTGATCTGGCAGCGGTTGATCTAAGGTGTTTGCCAGGATGGTTTTTATTTGTTTGAACCGTTCAGGTGTCATGGGTTTTTAAGCTGTACTTCCATTCAGTTTAACACAAACCTGCCCCATCACCCGTTCATTCATCCATGCCCTATTTAGAGCATCAAATCAAAACTCCCAATAGGCAGGTATCAGCAGAATAAATAAGGTGAACAATTCAAGCCGACCAAATATCATGGCTATGGTCAAGATTGATTTACTGCCATCAGACAGGCTGGCATAATTCGAGCCAGCATCACCAAGGGCAGGGCCAAGGTTAGTCAGGCAGGCCAGTGAGGCGGAAAAAGCCGTGGTTAAATTTTCGCCCAAGCCAGCCAGGATGATGCCAAATACACAGAGCAGAAACAAAAATTGTACAAAGAACGCGGACACAGAATCCAGCACCCGGTAATTAACTGTCTTGCCATTGATTTTTACCAGGTATTTGCCGTGTGGATGAATCAATCGATACAATTCGCGCATGCTCATTTTAAACAATAGAATCATGCGAATGACCTTGAAGCCACCTCCGGTAGAGCCTGCACAGCCACCAATGGTACTGAATAGAATCAATAACAAAGGCAAAGCCCCCGGCCATAAATGAAATGACTCGGTGGTGAATCCAGCAGTAGAACCTATCGAAACGGCTTGGAAAGTGCCCTGACGAAGGGACTCATAGAGTGAACCAGAAGTGTCGGTGAGGTAGAGTTGGAATGAGGTGGCTAATGAGGCCAAGGCCAAAAAGCCGATAAATACTTTAACCTCAGTGTCTAATAAATAAGTGCGAATAGAGGCCGATTTCCATGCCAAAAAATGTGAAGCAAAATTAATCCCAGCAATGATCATGAAAATCACTGCAATCATCTCAATCAACGAATTATTGAAGTGACCCATTGACGCGTTATAAGTAGAGAACCCACCGATTGAAATGGTAGAAAATGCATGGCAAATCGCATCAAACATATTCATACCAGCCATGTAATAACTCAAAGTACACATGACAGTGATGCCTAAGTAAATGTACCACAATGCTTTGGCAGTTTCAGTGATTCGTGGGGTCAGTTTTTGATCTTTCATCGGACCGGGTGTTTCAGCCCTAAATATTTGCATGCCCCCAATGCGCAACATGGGCAACACGGCCACTGCCAAGACGATGATACCCATGCCACCAAACCACTGCAGCTGTTGGCGATAGTATTTGATGGAATGGGGTAATTCATCGATGTTGGTCAGGATGGTTGCACCGGTGGTGGTCAATCCAGATATCGATTCAAAAATGGCGTCGGTGACCGACAAATTCATGTAGTCAGACAAATACAAGGGTAAAGCACCGGCCAAACCTACAATCAACCAAGAGGCGCCCACGACCAGAAAACCACTGCGAATCTTGAGTTCTGCATGGATGTTTCGGTACATGAAAAAGGGCACGGCGCCAATCAGTGCCAAGGTACCAAAGCCTTCGATAAATGGCCAGACATCACCGTCTTGATAAATGTAACCAACCAAGGCCGGAGGCAACATCATGGAGCTGGCTACCAGAAGCAGCAGGCCGATTATTTTTGCGATCAGGCGTGGATTCATAGCTTTACAAGAAGGAAGCGTCTACTTCGAACAGACGTTTCAAATCGTTGATGTTGCGTTTATCGGTGACAAACATGATTAAATGGTCTTTGTTTTCAATCACTACATTGCGGTGTGCCATGATGACTTGATTGGCGCGGATGATGCCGCCGATGTTACAGCCCGGTGGCAGGTTGATGTCTTGTATCATTTTACCCACCACTTTAGATGAAGAGCTGTCGCCGGTGACTTCTACTTCAATGGCTTCAGCAGCACCAGAACGCAATGAGTGAACCCGGGCCGTGTAGTCGCCGCGGACATGAGCCAAAATACCACCCATGGTGATGTGTTGTGGAGAAATGGCGATGTCAATGGTGTCTTTTTCAATCAACTGTGCATAGTTTTGTTTGTTGATCAGGGTCAGCACTTTTTTTGCGCCCATTTTTTTCGCCATCAGTGCCGATAATAAATTCGCTTGGTCGTCATTGGTCAGCGCACAGAATATGTCGGTGTGACTGATGTTTTCTTCATTCAACAATTCTTCTGAAGTACAGTCTCCACGGATGACCAAGGCTTTGGTCAACTCTTCTGCGATGAACCTTGATCTGGCTTTGTTGTATTCAATGATTTTAACAGAATGTTCTCGTTCTAAAGCTTTGGCTAAGTTAAAACCGATGTTTCCGCCCCCTGCCAAGATGATTTTGTAACTGCTTTTCTCCGTTTTTTGCCATGATTCCATGATTTTACTGATGTGTTTTCTGGCCGCCAGAAAAAACACCACATCATTGGCTTTGAGCACGGTATCGCCGTCTGGGAACACTGATTTATTCTTGCGGAATATGGCTGCCACCCGCGCATCCACATTTTCCGGCAATAAGCTGCTGAATTCCCTCAGTTGTTGATCAATCAATGGACCATTCTTTTTCACTTTGATGGTGACCAATTGAGCCAAACCACCGGCAAAATCCATTACCTGTAATGCACCGGCATACTCAATCAAGCCTTTGATGTGTCTGGTAACCAATTGTTCTGGTGAAATGTGAAAGTCAATGGGTACATGCTCATGCTCAAACATTTCTGGGTGAGATGCATATTCTGCTTCACGAATCCTGGCGATTTTTGTTGGTGTATTGAAAATACTGTAACAAACTTGGCAAGCCACCATATTGACTTCGTCCGAATTGGTTAATGCAACCACCATATCGGCATCATTGGCACCGGCGCGTATCAACACCGACGGATGTGAAGCATGTCCGTGTACGGTTCTGATGTCCAATTTGTTTTGCATGTCTGCCAATCGTTCCAGGTCCGTGTCTACCACAGTAACGTCGTTGTTTTCATGCGATAAATGTTCGGCTATCGAAGAACCCACTTGACCGGCACCTAGGATGATGATTTTCATGATTTATCCATGTTCTTGGGGTTGATGTCTAAGGACCTGAGTTTGCGGTACAAATTGGTTCTTTCCATGCCTGATATTTTGGCCAAATCACCCACCTTGCCTTCGACAGATTTTAAATGATATAAAAAATAATCACGTTCAAATTCTTCCCGAGCTTCTCTGAGTTCCAAGTCATATCGGGTGTTCTGTGATGTGTTGGTTCTGTCTAAGCTTGTTTGCTCTAGGATATCAATCACTTCTTGTAATTGAATTTCTGCCTCACCTTCATGCAGTTGCAGCTGTCTCACCAAATTTTTCAATTCTCTTAAATTACCTGGCCAATCATAATTTCTCAGGTGATTCTGAGCAGCGAATGACATTTTCCGGTAAGGGGTTTGTTCTTGGTCGGGTAAAAAGTTAACGTAAAAATTTAATAATTCTGGGACGTCTTCCGCCCGTTCGGCAAGGGTGCAAACTTGCACAGTGAATTCAGTAATGAAATCATACAACTCTCGATTGAAATCACCGCCGGCCAACAAAGCTTTGATGTCTTGCTGAGAGGTTGACAGGACTTGTATTGGATTACTTTGGTGTGGTTTTTGCCATTTCTTTAAATGAATGAGCAATTTTGCTTGTTGTACTTCCGTCAGGCAGTCGATGTTGGTCAGTATCAGCGAGCCCGATTTGAAATCATTGATGATTTTCTGTGTTTTTTGTTCTAAAGTTTGCTCGATGTTGGCATCGGTTAAACTGAGGCTGTCAATGATAACCGCTGATTGGTTTTCCAGTTGTCTTTGGTTGTGCAACAGTAAGGCGAGGGTCAGCTTGCCGGTGCCACTGTCTCCAACAAACAAGGTGTTGGTTTTGGTTTTGCTCAGTTTTTTGATATTGGCGCGCAATTCATTGGCTGCCATTGAGCCGCCAATGGGTTCAAAAATTTGCCATTTGGCATCGGTATTTTGATTGTCTTGTTGTTTTTGATTTTGCGCCAAAGTGGTTTCAATGGTTTGTAACAGTTTGGCCAATGAAATGGGTTTTTCTACAAAGTCTTTGGCCCCCATTTTAGTCGCTTCTATGGCTGTTTCAATGGTTCCATGGCCAGACATCATGACCACTGAAAAGGGCATGTTTTGATCATGGTTCCATTCTTTCAATAAACTGATTCCATCAATGTCAGGCATCCAAATATCCAACAGCACCAAATCAGGTGAAATTGAATTCAATTGAATTTTGGCGTCCTCGCCACCTTCAGCAATTGAGACTTGGTATCCTTCATCCGCCAAAATTTCAGAAATTAAATTCCTGATGTCTGGTTCGTCATCTACGATCAATATATGCGATTGGCTCATTGTTGTGGTCCTGGTTGGTTGCTCAATGGTGTAACAACAGCATTGGGTTTCAGTGGTTTGATTTTACATGATTTTTTGTGTTTAACCTCTTCAACTTTCAAAACATGTGCCAAAGGGATGTGTAAAACCTCAACATCTTTGAATTCATGTTTTAACTGTTCCTCTATAGGGTCTATCACCACGCCCTCTGACAAATCAAATAAAATGCCAGAAATACTCATGAAACCCAACAATGAATCGGTGACAATCTGTTTGGCGTACAGTTCATAGACCTGATTTTGATTGATGTAATTGATGCGGTACAGGTTTGGTTTGATTTTCATTTTCTCGTGATAATGGGTATTGATCGTAATTGATTATTTTACAAACCAAGCCAACAAAAAACCAGTTGTAAAACCCATGATGTGACTGATCCACGCAATGTCATAGGAAGGGTGGGGTTGAAACTGTAAAATAATCTGTACCACCAACCACAACATAATCACCACAGCCAAAGGCATGGAGGTTTTCTGCAAATACAGACCTATGGGAAGGATGAAGTCAATTTTCTTACGTGGAAACATGACCAGCCACACACCTATCAGGCCCGAAACGGCGCCGCTGGCACCAATCAATAAATTATCTTGGCCTTGCAGAAATAAACTGGCGGCTAAATTGCCAACCAAACCACAGGTCAAAAAGAGGAAAATAAACTTCTGACCACCAATCACCTTCTCGATGGAAAATGCCAGCAATAAAAAGATTGAATTGTTGATGATCCAATGCAGCCAGTTTCCATGCAAAAAAGTGGCAGTGATTAAGCGCAACAACTCCAGTGGCTGCTGTTGTATCAGGCTCCAATAAGTGTTGGTGTGAATGGCATACAGTTCCATCAATTTAGGTTGATAAGCCGTGAATTCTGTAATGATCAAAAAAAACAAAAAGGCCAATGTCAGTAACATCGACACGTAGGGGAAATAAATGGGTTTTTGGTTGGAAAAATTAATCACTTAGGAATTAAAAATTCAATGCCCGCAAATGCAACCACAATACCCTCAGGAACAATGTCTTGTATGGTGACAGCGTCATCGATGGTGTCGCCAATGTTGAACCTTTCGCCATTGATCAGAACCATCCTGTTTTCAGCTTCTGGATCATATATATGTATATTGATTTTGATGTTTGGGATGTCTTTGCGGATGGCATATTCAATTTGGTGAATCAACAAATAGTCTTGTTTTAAACTGGGTTCTAGGCTTTGATCTCTGGAGCCCTCTTTGTCACTGTGTATAGCAACTTTGGTCTCAGATTCATCTGCTGTGGTTATTGGCTTGATGGTCGGGCCTTTGTTGACAGGCAATAAGGTGTCAACTTCATTTTCCTTGGTTTTACGTTCAGTCAAAACGGTGTTTTGTTTGATTGGTATGATGGCCGCTGTGCTGTTTTCGGAATCGGTCACAGGTTGAGTCGCTGCTTGTGTCAATTGCTTACTTTTTGCTTTGATTTCGCTTTGTTTTGGTGGCACCAATTGGTTCACTTTGGCCTTTTGGTCAGAGGTGTTTTTGGCCTGCTTGTTCGCTTGGACCTCATTGGCCACAAGTGGCTGTCCATTGGGTTCGGGGCTTGCTTGGAAACGGTTGATTATGGTTGAGTGCCAGCCTTGTTGCCAGGCGAAAACTGCCAAAGCAATTAATAATAAAACCGCTACCAATAGCCAAAAACCACGCCGACTTTTCTGGCTGGTTGCTTCGCTGAAATTGATGTGATTCACATCAGAGTTATTTTCGTTGTTTCTGTTTTGGTCTGACTTTTTTAACGCATCGATGATTGAAGACATGGTTTACTCTGTTAAATTAGGTCCTTTATAAGCTTTCAGTGACAGTGCCATCTGGGTTTCTTTGCCGATGATTCCATCTGCCAATAAGCCGTTACTGGATTGGAAGTCGATGATCCAATCATTCAATTCAGTGGCTGGTAAATTGGGGTTGTTGTCAATGACTTTAGCCACGTTCAATGCCCACCCATTGACTGTCGAGCTTATTGTATCATCAATCAGTTCACTCGCCATTGGCCACAAAACAAAATAATGACCAAACCAGCGTTGGTTGATTAAGCTGTGGTCAAAGGCTTGTTCTCCTGTGGTTGTGACCAGGGTCGCGGTATTGGAATCAATGCGAATCAGCAACGCCAACTGACCTTGATTGAGCTCAAGCAAGACCGGGGTGTTTTGTTGTTGGATTTGAGTGAGGTTGCCTTGTTTTCGCAAACAGCCCATGCCAATGGTTGAGACATCAGGGCAACGGTTTTCATTCCAAATCAAGCTTTGGTCCGCTTGCCATAAGGACAGGTATTTTTGCCAACTGATGGATTGAATGGGCAGGTCAATTTTAACCTCTGCTTGTTGCAGCTGTTGCGGGTGTGTTACTTCTTGTTGAGGCTGTGGCTTGGTTGTTGGCCACAGCCAATAACTGACAAAGAGGATGGCCAATACCACCAGGGTCAACAGCAGTTTTGGTTCTGGGCCTTGTTTTTGATCAGGATACACTTCTTGGATGGCTTGTCGAACATGGGTTGAACCCACCGAAGGCGATTCTTTGGCAAAGGCCACCAACAAAGCGCGGTCGCAAAGCACATTGATCAATCGAGGAATGCCTTGTGTTTGCTTAAATATTTTTTTAATGGCGGCGTTTGAAAACAATTCTTTTGGCCCACCCGAAACGGCCACTCTGTGTTTGATGTATTGAATGGTTTCGGCATTTGACAAAGGTTGTAAGTGGAAACGGGAAGTGATTCTTTGCGCCAATTGACGTAAATCTTTGCGTTGCATCAATTGTTTTAACTCAGGTTGGCCAATCAAGATTATTTGCAATAATTTTTGTTGGTCAGTTTCTAAATTAGTCAACAAGCGCAGTTGTTCTAAAGTGTCTCTGGGAATATTTTGTGCTTCATCAATAAGGATTAAAGTGTTTTTACCATCGGCCCACCACAGCAACAGCTTTTCATTCAGTTTTTCAACCATGGCATTGAGTTTGCCCTTAATTCCACGGGTAGAGATTTTGAACTCTTTGAATATATTTTCCAACAATTCTGTGGGCGTGATGTTGGGATTGAGGATCAATGCGGCGTGGGTGTCGGTTGGCAACTTTTGTAAAAATAATCGGCTGATGGTGGTTTTTCCAGTGCCCACCTCACCGGTTAATTGAACAAAGCCAGCGCCGCCACCACGCGTCACACCATAAATCAAATGGGCCAAAGATTCTTGGTGTTTTTCACTTAAATACACAAACTCCGGATCAGGGGTGATCGAGAACGGTGCTTGTTGTAAATCAAAAAACTCTAAATACATGGGCTATCTGGCATGTGGAGGCAACAAAGGTTCAATTGTAATCGCCTTTCGCTGGTGAAGCAAAATTGATGTGTCGACATCGAATAAAATCTGATTGGCTTGAAGGTGTCCAGGCAATTGAATTGTAAACACGCAGTAATCATGTAAAAATGTTCGGCTTATTAAATTGATTTGTAAGGAATGTTGTATGAAAAATTTGAGTGTATTGTTTGGTTTGGTCTTTTCGATGGCAATTCATGCCTCAGAAAAGAACGATTATGTGGATGTGAAGATAAACCATGATGAAGCCAATGGACAGACAATCCTGACTTGTGAGCCCAAACAAAAAATTGAAAATATGCCTGAGCAATGGGTAAAAATCTGCAATGAAATCGGACAAGCCTTGTTACAAGAAGCCAAAAAGAATGGAAAAAATGTTTCATTGACTGCAGAACCTTTCGGCATGGGGGGAAGATTTGCTCAAACTTTGTCACAAGATTTACCCGATGGCGTTGTGCCGACCAAGATCACCAGTGGTGATTTAACAATTCGCTGATCAAAAGACGACACCCAAGACCGATTTAATTGGTTTAATTTTGGGTCTTAAGAGCTTGGGCTTGGCCGTTGTGCCTTGCCCAAGCTTCACATTGCTATGTAGTCGTTTGTCTAATACCAGATAAACTCAGTCATCATCCGACAATTCCAATAAATCGGCATTGCCGCCAACGGCAGAGATGTTATTGGTGATGGTTTTTTCGGTCAGAAATTGTCTCAAATAACCAGGTCCGCCTGCTTTGGGGCCAGTGCCTGATAAGCCCATGCCGCCAAAGGGCTGGACGCCCACCACGGCCCCCGTCATGTTGCGATTGATGTAACAATTGCCTGCTTGAATTTTTGAGACCACATGTTCAATGGTGTCGTCAATCCTAGAGTGAATGCCCGTGGTTAAGCCATAACCGGTGGCATTGATGGCATCAATGACTTTATCGAGCTCATTGGCTTTGAATCTGATCACATGTAAAAACGGACCAAATATTTCTTGTTGCAAGACCTCGATGCCATTGATTTCAACCGCTTGAGGGGCAAAATAATGGCCTTTGAGCTCTGGCTTAGCAAGTGATTTGATGGGTTTGGCTGTTTGTTCCATATGTGCTTTATGGTTGTTTAAAATAGCCAAAGCTTTTTCATCAATCACTGGTCCCAAATCGGTTGAAAATAATTGGGGATTGCCGGTGATTAATTCATCCATGGCGCCCTTGAGCATGTGGATGACTTTGTCGGCCACATCATCTTGGATAAACAACACACGCAAAGCAGAACAGCGTTGGCCGGCACTGAAAAAGGCTGAGTTGATCACGTCTTTGACCAATTGTTCAGGCAAACAAGATGAGTCTGCAATCATACAATTTTGCCCACCGGTTTCTGCAATCAAAGTGGCAATCGATGCGTTTTTGCGGTTGGCTAAATTTAAGTTAATGATCTGAGCTGTCTGGGTTGAGCCGGTAAATACCACGCCCGCAATGGCATTGTTTTGGCACAGTTGGGTACCTATTTGACTGCCCGAGCCCAATACCAACTGAAACACGGCTTTAGGTATGCCAGCTTGGTGAATTAATTGTGCGGTGAAATGTGCAATTAAACTGGTTTGTTCTGCGGGTTTGGCAATCACGCAATTACCGGTTACCAATGCAGCGACAATTTGTCCTGCGTAAATGGCCAATGGGAAATTCCATGGGCTGATACAGACAAATACCCCTTTGCCTTGATGGTATAAAAAGTTACTTTCGCCAGTGGGCCCAGGCATTTTTTCACCGTGACCACACAATGCTTGGGCTTGATCGGCGTAATAGCGACAAAAATCCACGGCTTCTCGTAACTCAGCCACACAATCACCCAAGGTTTTGCCGGCTTCATTTTGTAGTAAGTAAATCAAAGTGTGGCTGTTTTGTTCCATCAAATCAGCCAGTTTTAACAGGCTTTCAGCTTTGGCACCAACATGAGTATCGCGCCAATTTGGGAAAGCTGCTTGCGCATTTGACAAGGCCAGTTCAACATCGGCCGCCTGTGCTCGGTGGTAACTACCCACGGCATGATCAAGGTTGGCAGGTGAATGGACTTCAATCAAGTCACCCATGGCTTCGGTACCCGGAATCAAACTGGTGGCGTGGTGTTTTAAAGTGTTTTCAGCTTTGACTTGATTAAGTAACTCATCCACCGTTTGCATGTCGCCCAAGTTAAAGCCTTTTGAATTGATTCTTTGCTCACCATAAATATCCAGAGGCAGTGGCAACATGGGATGTTTATGGCTTTTGTGTTTACGCACTTTTTCAATGGGGTCTTGAGTGATGTCATCGATGTCTAAAGTCAAATCAGTTAATCGATTGACAAAAGAAGTGTTGGCACCATTTTCCAGCAGTCTTCTGACCAGGTATGGCAACAAGTCTTCATGCGAACCCACTGGCGCATAGATTCGACAAGGTCGGTTAAGACCTTGTTCACTGATCGTTTGGGCGTGTAAAGCTTGACCCATGCCATGCAAACGTTGAAATTCATAACCGCCAGTCTCGCCCGCCAAAATTTTGACGGCTGCCACTGTATTGGCGTTGTGGGTGGCAAATTGTGGGTAGAAACGCTTCCTGTTGGTTAACAAGAATTGTGCACAGGCTAAATAGGATACATCGGTATTTACTTTGCGGGTAAACACGGGATAATTTTCTAAACCTTGTTCTTGAGCCCTTTTGATTTCCGTGTCCCAGTATGCCCCTTTGACTAATCGAATGGGAATCAAACGTTGGTTTTGGTCATATAAATCAGCCAGCCACTCCAAAACTTTGAGTGCGCGTTTTTGATAGGCTTGGACCACTATGCCGAAGCCTTGGTAGTCGTTCAATTGTGCATAAACGGCTTGAAAAATTAACAATGAAATTTCCAAGCGATCGGCTTCCTCGGCATCAATGGTGACAGCTACATTTAACTTTTTGGCGTGGTTGGCAATTTCCAACACTTTGGGTGCCAGCTCACTGACCACTCGATTGACGTTGGCCACCTCATAACGTGGATGCAGTGCCGATAATTTTATCGAGATACTGGAGGCATCGTTGATGTGTCTTTTTTTATTGGCATCAGCAATGCTGGCAATGGATGACATGTAAGCCGCAAAATACCGATCGGCGTCTTCTTGGGTTAATGCGGCTTCACCCAGCATGTCATAGGAATAACGGTAGTCTTTAAATCCTTTTTTACCTGAGCGTTTGATGGCTTCTTTGATGTTGCGGCCCATCACAAATTGCTTGCCCATCACTTGCATGGCACGATGAATGCCTTTTCTGATGACAGGTTCGCCGGTTTTGTTGATGAATTTATCTAAGGCTCGTTTCATTCCGCCTTGGCTTTCATCCACATCAATGATTTTTCCGGTGAGCATCAATCCCCAAGTAGAGGCGTTAACAAACAATGAGTCACTTTTGCCTAAGTGAGATTTCCAATCGGCTTCGAGGATTTTGTCTTTAATCAATTTATCAGCAGTGGATTTATCAGGTATACGCAACAAGGCTTCAGCCAAGCACATCAACAAGATACCTTCTTTTGATGACAGATCGTATTCTTTCATGAAAGCATCAACCCCATCCATGTCGTCAATTTTTGCACGGACGTTGTTCACTAATTCAGTGGCTAATTGTTTGATTTCTTGGCGTTTGGTGGCCCCTGGGTTGGCGTAATCCAGCAGTTGGTTGACCCAAGTTTCTTCGTCAATTAAATAATGTGAGGAAAACGGTAAGGCGCTGATTGTCATGATGGTATCCGATGTCTGTAGATAAACAGCGTGGATTATAATGAAATAAAGACCTATAAGAAAGCATTGAACATGTAGATAAGCATTAATTGTGTGCTTGGAATAGTGAGCGGATCATTGGGTTTGGGTTATAATGTTAAGTGATCAACATTCCTAGACAGTATGCGGGCGAAGTTAGAATCAACAGCAACTTTATTGGCCAAAGTCAAAGACGGCGACAAAATGGCCCGTGATCAATTGTGTTCAACATACCTGCCGATGCTTAAAAGATGGGCTCATGGTCGCCTACCGGCCTATGCTCGAGATTTGGCTGAAACAGATGACATGGTGCAAAACACCTTAATCAAAGCCATGAATAAATTGGATTCATTCAGCTCGCTCAGAGAAGGGGCATTCTTGGCCTATTTGAGAAAAATTCTGTTGAACAACATTCGCATGGAAATCCGCCGATTCAGTAATCAAAGGGATTTATTGCAGTCCCATCATGAGGGTGATGAAAACGTCACTGGCGCTTCAGCCCTGGATCAAGCCATTGGTAATGAGGTGGTTGAAAAATATGAAAATGCACTGATGAAAATACCTGATCAAGCCCGAGAAGCGGTGATTTTAAGGGTGGAGCTGGGCTATTCTTACCCCGAAATTGCCACCGCCATTGAATGTGCCTCCGCCAATGCAGCACGCATGATAGTGGCTCGATCATTGTATAAGTTGGCAGAGAACATGAAGTGACCGAGCCGACTGATAAATGGCATGATTTATTACACCGACTGGCGATGGGGGAGGTTGTAGATTGGGATACCCAAGACATCAATAGTCAGGCAGAAGCATCCATTGTAGAGCAGTTGAAAAGTATTGAAGCCATTCAACGGGTTTTTGCCACCCAAAAGGCCGAACCTACTACCGTCAAACAGCGGACAGAAGCCAAGTTATTTGAATGGGGTCATTTGCATGTGGTCGAAAAATTGGGTGAGGGTGCATATGGCGAAGTTTACCGTGCATTCGATCCTATTTTGAACCGTGATGTGGCTTTGAAATTGTTGAAGCCAGATCAGTTGGCCACCTTCCACAGTAAGTTATTCATAGAGGAAGCCCAGCGCATTGCTCGGGTGCGAAACCGCCATGTTTTGGCGATACATGGTGCCGGAGTGAATCAGGCCAGGGCAGGATTCTGGTCAGATTTGATTGTCGGTAACACCTTGGCTGGACAAGTCAGTATGACTTTGGGTGACTTGTTACAAGTGGCATCATCCATGTCACATGCATTGGGGGCGGTTCATCAGGCTGGTTTGGTCCATGGTGATGTCAAAGCGGCCAATGTGATGAAGGATCAAAATGATCAGTTGGTGTTGATGGATTTTGGTGCAGGTTTGGAGTCAGGTACTGAACATGCCAGCAACCATTCAATTGGCTCGCCCATGTTGATGGCGCCAGAATTGTTTCAACAACAGCCGAAAAGCCCAGCCACTGATATGTATGCCCTGGGATGTTTATTGTTTTACTTGGCCAGTGGGCAATACCCGGTTAAAGGAGAAAATATCCTTGATATTGTGGCCGCACACCAACAGCAAAAATACCTTAAATTACTAACATTAAGGCCTGACCTGCCAGCTTCAATGAGTCAGCTGATTCAACAGTTAATAGCACCACAAGCAGCGGATCGACCGACTGCGTTTGAAGTGAATAAGAGGGTGGAAGACATCATCAATGAACCTGCCAGATTAAAAAAAAGACGTTTGCTGCTGGGTATCATGGGGTCTTTGTTGGTGGGAATGTTGTTGGCCAGTACCGGTTTGTATTTTGCCAACGTCGAACGACAAAAAGCAGTTTTGGAGCAGCAAAAAGCGCAAACAGTGAATGACTTTTTACATGAAATTCTGGGCTCATCGTTCAACTTAGGCACCGGTCGGGAAGTGCGGGTGGCAGACATGTTGGCATTGGCGGCTACCAATGCCAAGAATGATTTTAAAGACCAACCCAAAATTCTGGCCAATCTAACCACCACCTTGGGACAATCATTTCAAAATTTACAAATGATGGAGCAGAGCCAAGATCAATTACTGAAAAGTTTAAGCTTACATCAAACTTTGTATGGTGATGACCACCCTGATACGCTGCAGGTCAAATTGCTGTTGTCCAGAACCGAAGAGTCTATGGGCAATTATCAAGCCAGCGGTGACTTGTGCCAGTCAGTGATAACACAAAGTCAATCCAAACCTCAGTTGAAAAAAACCCTACAATCTGCTGAAGTCCTTTGTGCCATAGTCAAAACCAGTCTGGCTGAATATGCCGAAGCTGAGGCAGTGTTGAGTCGATTGATTGCCGAAGCCGAACAAGCAGCCAAGCCGACCAATCACCTCTACCTGGCATTGATGGCACAATCACAGAACCATTTTAATAGGTCTGACTTTGCAGCAGCCGTGGATGCAGCACAAAAAGCCATTGAAACAATACGCCAAGTTAAAAATTTCAAAGCGACCAATCTATTGGCCGCCAACAACCAATTGGCGGTGGCATTGAGTTCACAAGGTAAATACGCAGAGGCCGAACCCATCATGGTTGAACAGTTGGAATTGTCAGAGCAGTATTATGGCGTCAACAACATGGGTTATTTGCAAATGTTGATTAACCTGGGGGCCAATTTACAGAGCCAAGGGAAGTTAACAGCAGCTGTAAAGATTCAGGAACAATCCGTTTCGCTGATTGAATCATTGAAAGGCAGCAGTGATCGAATGACCTTGTCTAGCCAAATGAATTTGGCCAACACTTATGTTTCATTGAACCGCTTGGAGGAAGGTGAACAGCTGATGCGTGATGTATTGAAAGTTTCAACGAATGTGCTGGGGCCAGATCGCATGGAAACTTTTATGTTGCAATACAATTTGGGCGAATTGTTGAACAATACCGGCCGGTTCAACGAATCACTGTCTTTGAGTCAACAATCATTGCCACAGATGCAAACCACCTTGGGTGATGCCCATCTGGTGACATTGTTAACCCAAGACAACATGGCTGTCAGCTTTACCGGCATTCAACAACACCAACAGGCCTTGGCTTACTTCAAAACGGTGTTGCAGGGGTTGGAATCTGGTTTTGGTCAAGACAACCCATATTACCTATTGGTCAAGGGGCACCAAGTGGATGGTTTGATTCAGGCGGGTGAGATTGAGCAAGCCGCAGGGATGCAACAACAATTGATCGAAGTGCAAAGGCGTGTTTTGGGAGAGACTCATGAGCAGGTACTGCAAGCTGAAGTTAAATTAAAAGGCTTGCTCACGGATTTACAAAATCAGTGAGCAATCAATACAGTTTAATGGGATGTGTTTTTGGTCAAATTCAATCAAAACCATCCATAAAAATGGGTGGTTCAGCAGAGGTTTCGATGGCACCTAAGTCTACTTTACCTTGTTGTTTTCGGGTGTTGCCTAACAAATCGAGCGTGCCTTCAAACCAAGCCAATTCAAAAGGGGTGGGGATCGGCACAAAACTGGGTGGATCATAGCCGGCATTGACCAGTGGCGATCCATAAGAAGGGGTGAATTCTAAAATGCCGGTATTGAATTCAGGATCGGCAGAAAAATTACCTAGGTTGCTGAATGGGGCCACACCAGTTCGGATGCCCACATCATTGTAGTGCAGCCAAACATCTCCAGTGCCGCTGAGGTGTAAATCTCGGTTGCCATTGTCATACAGCACATTGTTTCCAATGTATGCCGAAGAACTGGATCTGGTGAATAAAACAAAGCCACCAATGTCGTTGGTAGAATCGCCACTGTTTTGTACCAAGGTGTTGTTGGTGAAGTAGATGCCTGAATTCAAGTCTTGGTCGATGGTGATGCTGTAACTGCCATTGTGAGCGGTGTTTAAAGTGAATACATTGTTTCTGATGTGGCTGTTTATTCCAGAACTGAAAAAGCTCAAGGCACTGGCCGTTTGTGCGTGGTTGTTGATAAATGCATTCCTTTCAATAATGACTTGCCCAGTATGACTGGCGGTGTTGGTGGGATAAAAACGCAAACCGCCAGCGGTTGATAAATTAGCGGTGCCCCCATTGATGAACGACAGGTTACTGATGGTGATGTCTGAATTGCCAGAGGACCTGATGTGCATGATCCGGGCGCTGTTGTTGCCATCTAAAACCGTGTTAAATGGATTGCCTGAAAGCTGTTGGCCGCATGGGTTGCCAAAAAAATCAGTCCACCCTCCAGATATTTCCAAATCCCAGCCAGCACTTTCGGTGTAACTGAATTCACTGCCTGTGGTTGGGTAACTGCCTTCGGCCACTTTGATCACATCGTGTTGGTTGTTACTTTGCGCACTGCTCAATGCCGATTGTAATTGGCCACTGGTGGTGGCACAAAACTCAGCGGCTTGGATATGGGGTGTTACAAACAACAATAAACTAATTAAAAATGTATGTTTTTTCATGGTTTTAATCCTCATTAAGTTGGTATCAATGCGTGCAATTTATTCAGACGCTTTGGTAGAGAGATGATTAATGAGGGCCAAACAACACAACATTTGTTTATTTATTTGTTAAAACAAAAATCTTGCCTATCAAAAATTTGGCAGAACTGCCAAGAGAAACCACGGCAGCGATGAATCTTGTTGAAGCAGACAGGGGTTGAAGTGGATGTAAAAATCTGTTGGCCGCCACGAAGCGCACAAGAATCACCATAATTGTGTTAATTGCTAACAAAAAAATAACACAAGTTGCAGATATTTGACATGTCACATGGTAGAATTGCCGCGTTTGGCCTGTGCGATATTTGTTCGCATTAATTGATTCAACAAAGGATCAGTTAAAACTTGGGTTTATGATTGATCCATGTCATTAATTTGACAGTTCTTGAATTGAAAAAATGCGTGTGGCATTTTTTGAAACAAGCAATCATCACCACACGTTTGTAGGCCGTGGTTTTCAAAAATTCATTAGGGTATTAATTTATGAAAAAAGCGCAAATGAAATTCATGATGCTGATTACAGGGTTGTTGGCTTCATCCATGTCTTTAGCTGAATATGGATTGAATTTAAGAAAAGGGGTCACTGAATTCAGTGAAACGGCTTATGGCATGCATACATTCACTTTGTGGATATGTATTGTGATTGGTATTGTGGTTTTTGGGGCGATGATATATTCCATTTTCGCGCACCGAAAATCCAAGGGTTTCAAGCCTGATACCTTTACACACAGCACCACAGCAGAAGTGATTTGGACCATCATTCCTATATTGATCTTGGTGGTCATTGCGATTCCAGCGACCAAAGCCCTGATTCAAATGGAAAACCCAATGGATGACGATGGTAAAAGAATGTCTATGGACATGACCATCAAAGTCACGGGTTACCAATGGAAGTGGAAATATGATTACATGGAAGAAGGTATCAGTATCTTGAGTACTTTAGCCAAGGAAAGCAATGTGGCAAGACAAAAAGGATCTGGTATTGACCCAAACACAGTTGAAAATTACCTGTTGGACGTTGATAACCCATTGGTTATTCCAGCGAATACCAACATCCGTTTTTTATTGACTGCTGATGACGTGATTCATGCATGGTGGGTGCCTGACTTTGGTTGGAAACGTGATGCGATTCCTGGTTATATCAATGAAGGTTGGACCAATGTCAAAACCCCTGGAACTTACCGCGGTCAATGTGCTGAGTTATGTGGTAAAGACCATGGATTCATGCCAATTGTGGTAGAAGTACTGAGCAAAGCTGATTATGCCAATTGGGTCGCTGAACAAAAAGGCGTCCAGCAAGAAGAAGCTGAGATGGTACAAACCGAATGGAGCAAAGAGCAACTTATGGCCAAAGGTGAAGAAGTTTATAACACCCAGTGTGCCACTTGTCATTTGCCGACTGGCGCCGGTATGCCTCCTGCATTTCCTGCCTTGGCTGGCAGCGAATTCGTTAATGGCCCGGCCGAAGCACAAATTGATTTGGTGTTGAATGGAAAACCTGGAACCGCCATGCAAGCCTTCGGTAAGCTGTTGTCAGAAACTGACATTGCAGCTGCCATTACTTATACCCGTAATTCTTTTGGCAACACAGCCGGCGATGTCGTTCAGCCTGCTCAAGTCAAAAGCATGAAACAATAATTAAGAGGATTTATTATGAGTCACGATATCACACATGATGAAGCATCCCACGGTCACGACCACGATCACAAGCCAAAAGGTTTTGTAAAAAGATGGTTGATGACAACCAATCACAAAGACATTGGTACTTTGTATTTGATTTTTGCCTTTGCCATGTTTATTTTGGGTGGCGCCATGGCCATGATCATTCGATTGGAATTGTTTCAACCTGGCTTGCAGTTTGTAGAACCTGATTTCTTTAACCAAATGACCACGATGCATGCATTGATCATGGTTTTTGGTGCAGTGATGCCAGCCTTTGTTGGTTTGGCCAACTGGATGATCCCATTGATGATTGGTGCGCCAGACATGGCCTTACCGAGAATGAATAATTGGTCATTCTGGATTCTGCCTTTTGCCTTTACATTATTGGCATCTACTTTATTTATGGAAGGCGGTGCACCAGCCGGTGGTTGGACCATGTACCCACCCTTGGTATTGCAAGGTGGGCACAATGTGGCTTACTTGGTATTTGCTGTGCATTTGATGGGTATTTCATCCATCATGGGTGCGATTAACGTGATTGCGACCATCATGAACATGCGAGCCCCTAATGTGGGTTATTTGAACATGCCATTGTTCGTTTGGACATGGTTGATTACGGCATTCTTATTGATTGCAGTGATGCCAGTATTGGCCGGCGCGGTAACCATGTTATTGACCGATCGTTACTTCGACACCAGTTTCTTTAATGCCGCCGGTGGTGGTGATCCGGTGTTGTTCCAACATATTTTCTGGTTCTTTGGACACCCTGAAGTCTATATCATGATTCTTCCTGCCTTTGGTGTGGTTTCAGAAATCATACCAACCTTTGCACGCAAACCATTGTTTGGTTACGTGTCTATGGTTTATGCGACGGCTGCCATTGCTTTCTTGTCTTTCATTGTTTGGGCCCATCACATGTTCTCAGTGGGTATGCCATTGGGTGGTGAGTTGTACTTTATGTACGCAACCATGATGATTGCGGTGCCGACAGGGGTGAAAATTTTCAATTGGGTGGCAACCATGTGGCGAGGGTCTATGACCTTTGAAACACCGATGTTGTTCTCCTTGGCCTTTGTGATCCTGTTCACCATTGGTGGTTTTTCAGGGGTGATGATGGCTTTGGCTCCTGTGGATTTACAGTACCATGACACTTATTTCATTGTGGCGCATTTCCATTATGTTCTGGTTACCGGTGCGGTATTCGGCATCATCGCTGGGGTGTATTATTGGATTCCTAAATGGTCAGGTCATATGTACAACGAACGTTTGGGTAAAATTCACTTTTGGTGGTCAACCATCTCAGTGAATGTATTGTTCTTCCCACAACACTTTTTAGGTCTGGCTGGTATGCCTAGACGAATTCCAGATTACTCGACTCAATTTGCTGAGTTCAATATGTGGTCATCTATTGGTGGATTTGCCTTTGGTTTGGCACAAGTGTTCTTCATCTACGTGGTTTGGAAAACCGTGCGTGGTGGCGAAAAAGCCACAGCCCAAGTTTGGGATGGCGCCAAAGGTTTGGAGTGGACAGTGCCTTCACCAGCTCCGCACCACACATTTGAAGAGTTTGGACCGGTTGATTTGGATAAAATGGCCCATGGTAAAGACCATTGATTGCTATTGAATCATGAATCAAGACGATAAAAAAACGACAGACCAACGCAAGGCCGCCAGAAAAACAGCATTGATTCTGGGGGCTGTTGCTTTGGGATTTTTTGCTTGGTCGGTTTATATTGTGATCACTCATGCAAAAGGATAATTCCAACAGAACCAAGGACAACAAAAAAGTCCTGAACATCAGTTTGGTGGTCGCGGTTTTGATGGTGGGTTTTGGTTTCGCATTGGTGCCCTTGTATGACATCATATGTGACATCACTGGCTTGAATGGAAAAACTGGCGTGATGGCTGCAAGTGATGTCAAAGAACAGGATGTAGGTCATACTGTGACGGTTCAATTTGATGGCACGGTTAACAGTAATTTACCCTGGTCCTTTCGGCCCAAGCAGTTTTCGATGGAAGTGATTCCGGGTAAATTGTATTCAACTGAATACATTGCCAAAAACATTTCTGAGGAAGACGTCACTGGACAAGCAGTGCCCAGTGTAGCACCGAATGAAGCATCTATTTATTTCAGTAAAACGGAATGTTTTTGTTTTACTGAGCAGTTGTTGACTTCAGGTGAAGAAAAACAAATGCCAGTGACCTTTATCGTCAGTTCAGATTTACCAAAGGACATTGAAGTGTTGACTTTGTCATACACATTTTTTAACAAAAATCGCATGACCACAGCGCAACAAGCTGAGGGCAATGCTAAACATGAAAAAATTTAGTTTTTAGGGGCAATGAGAATGTCAGAATTAAGTAAAGATCAATATTATGTACCGCATTTGGCTAAATGGCCTATCGTTGGTTCGATTGGATTAACAACCACTGTTTTGGGTGCCATTAATATGCTGAACAGCGAAAACCCTGGCACACCATGGGTGATGTATTTGGGTTTTGCCATCATTTTATTTATGATGTTTGGCTGGTTTGGTGACGTCATCAAAGAAAGCGAAAATAATTTATACAACACCCAAGTAGACACTTCATTCCGTATGGGTATGGTGTGGTTCATCTTTTCTGAAGTGATGTTTTTTGCTGGATTCTTTGGAGCCTTGTTTTATGCCAGAACGTTCTCGGTGCCATGGTTGGGCGGTGAAGGCACTGGTTTGGCGACCAATGAAGTGTTGTACCCAGGTTATGAAGGTGTATGGCCGACCAATGGCCCTGGCGATTTGAATGGTCATTATGACATCATCGATCCTTACCATTTGCCTTTGGTCAACACCCTGCTGTTGTTAACCTCATCGATCACCATCACCATTGCACATCATGCATTGAGAGCCAACAACCGAGCACAAACCATTATATGGTTGATTGCTACGGTGATTTTGGGTGCGATTTTCTTATACTATCAAGCTGAAGAGTATATCGAAGCCTATCAACAACTCAATTTGAAATTGTCATCTGGAATCTATGGCTCAACCTTTTTCATGTTGACTGGTTTTCATGGTATGCATGTAACCTTGGGTACCATCATGATAGCGATCATAACCATCCGAGTCATCAAAGGCCATTTCCGACCTGAAAGTCATTTTGGCTTTGAAGCCGTGGCTTGGTATTGGCATTTCGTTGATGTGGTGTGGTTGGGCTTGTTTATATTTGTTTATATACTGTAAGCAGATACCACACAATTCATTGCATTTAAAACCCATCACTTTGATGGGTTTTTTACATCAAATCAATTAAAATAGCGCGCATTACACACATACCCACCTGCATATGAAATACGTCATCATAGTACTGTTGTTGTTTATTCTGTTTAGTTTGGGCTCTGCCATGTTTTATTTGGTTAAAGGACAAGGGCAAAGCAAAAACACAGTGAAGTTTCTTACGGTTCGAGTTGTTTTAAGTGTTTTGCTGTTTTTGTTCATCATTTTGGCAGCCAAGATGGGTTGGATCGAAACCCAGTCACCCAGTTTTTTACAACCCTAAACAACTGTGAAAAAATTCCCTTGGTTTTTCAGTTTATTGTGGCTTTGTATCTTGTTGATCATGCTCTGGGCTGGCTTCTGGCAATTGGGGCGGGCTGAGGAAAAAAGTGCAATCAATGTCAAGATGGCTGAGGCGATTTTCAAGCAGCCAGTCAATACAGATGACTGGGAACAGTTGTCTGCTTTTGATTCAGTTGCTGTTACAGGTCATTACGCCAACACCCATTTTTTGTTGGACAATCAAATCATGGATGGTCAAGTGGGTCATTTTGTCTACTCGGCCTTCAAAACCACCCGAGGTATTTGGTTGTTGATCAATCGTGGATGGGTCGCTGATGATCAACAAGATTTTAATGCAACGGGCGCTCAGGTTGCGCTCAGAGGCTTGGTGGCTGATTGGCCGCGACCAGGTGTTCAATTGGGTGAACAAGTCCTGGAAAATCAGTCGATTCAACATGTGACTTACCTACCACAAGCACAGGTGCATGGCTTGTTAAAGCAACGCTTGTGCTCAGTAGACGTTGGCCGTGAGTGTGCTATTTTACCCGTGGTTTTGAAATTAGATCCAGCCATGGAACAGGGTTACCACCGAAAATGGCAACTGCCCAGAATGACGGCTGATAAACATCAGGCCTATGCAGTTCAGTGGTTCACCATGTCGCTGGTGTTGTGCCTCATTTA
Source organism: Marinicella litoralis (assembly GCF_002591915.1). Lineage (GTDB taxonomy): Bacteria > Pseudomonadota > Gammaproteobacteria > Xanthomonadales > Marinicellaceae > Marinicella > Marinicella litoralis. The sequence continues at coordinate 1,170,885 of NZ_NIHB01000001.1, forward strand.
TGTGGTTTTTTTGAGAAAAATTTATTCAAGTTGAAATTATATGCAAGCAAAGACTAAAAACAGGTTAACCATCGTATTGACTGTGTTGTTATTCACCGCGCCAGTAGTGGTGGCTTATTTACTCAGTTCTGGCTTAATTAAATACCAACCCGATGCGAAAAAGAACAACGGACATTTTGTTTCGCCATTGGTTAAATTGGCAGACTATTCAGATCAACCATGGGTGGATTCATTGATTGGACATTGGACTTTGATCAGGCGCGTGCCTGAGCCGTGTGCCAACCAATGTCAAGTGATGGAAGATGAACTTAATCGGTATAAATTGAGTTTAGGGCACAGGTCCAATAAATTGAACTTGATGTTGTTGTCTGATGGTTATCTTGCGGAAAGCCCCGATTTGTTTCCAAACATCAAAAAAGTCAATATAGCCAAAAACAGCCAATTAAAATCAGTGTTTGATCGCTTGTCTGAAGACTCCTTAAAAGCAGGTCACGGTTTGTATGTGGTGGCTCCAGAAGGGTATTTGATGATGTCATTTGCACCAGAAAACACTTCCACTGAAATTATCAGGGATTTATCATTGTTAGTAAAAAGAAAAGGCGATTAAGATGAAATATAGACATTTGGCATGGTTTGCAGTTGGGTTAACCCTTTGTGTGGTTGTCTTGGGCGCTTTTGTGCGTTTGTCTGATGCTGGTCTGGGTTGTCCGGATTGGCCAGGTTGTTATGGTCACTTGGCTTGGCCCAATGAGGTTCATGAAATCGAAAAAGCCAACGAATCATTCACCGAACGTGCTGTGGAAGTCCACAAGGCATGGAAAGAAATGGTTCATCGTTATTTGGCTGGTATTTTGTCATTGACGGTATTGGCTTTGTTTATTTGGTCTTTCAGGAAACGGCATTTGGAGTCATACACCTTGCCACTGATCACCTGTTTTGTGATTTTGTTTCAAGCGGCACTTGGGATGTGGACTGTGACCCTTAAATTACATCCAAGCATTGTGATGAGTCACCTTTTGGGTGGTTTGACCACCCTGTCCTTATTGGTGTGGTTGGCTTGTTCACGCACACCGAGTATCACGCCTTATCGTTATGCTGGGCATGTGAAACGATGGATGGTGGTGGTTGGGTTGGTATTGTTGTTGATGCAGATTGCCCTTGGTGGCTGGACCAGTGCCAACTACGCTGCATTGGCCTGTGTTGGTTTTCCGCAATGTAATGGTGTTTGGTGGCCTGAAATGGATTTTGTACAAGCCATGGATTTATTTAAACAGTATGGACCTAATTATGAATTTGGAGTGAAAGACGGCCCCGCCAGAATGGCAATACAAATGATGCATCGCATGGGCTTTGTGGTTGTCACGCTGTATTTTTCTTGGTTGATTTATAAGTTGACCAGAAACCGTGAATTGATGCCATTGGGTATAAGCTTGTTGGCCTTATTGCTGATACAAATTGTTTTGGGAATCATCAATGTGACTTATTCTTTGCCATTGGTGGTGGCCTCCATGCATAATGGTGTCGCTGCTTTGTTGTTGGTCAATATGGTGGTGTTGTTGTACAAAACCCGCCCGTCACAGTAGATAAATTATGAGTCAATTCAAACAATATTTAGAATTAACCAAGCCCAAAGTGGTGTTGTTGATTTTGTTCACTGCCTTGGTTGGTATGCTTTTGTCGATGCGTAATTTTCCGCAATCAGAATGGATTTTGGTTTTTTGGGGACTGTTAGGTATTGGATTGTCTTCCGGAGCGGCAGCGGCAGTCAACCATTGGGCTGATCAGAAAGCCGATGCCATCATGCTCAGAACCCAACATCGGCCATTGCCTAGCGGTGAGTTAAGTGCAGGGAAAGTGTTGTTATTTGCCAGCGTCCTCACCTTAATAGGGATGGGCGTACTGATTTATTTTGTCAATGTATTGACTGCGGTGCTTACTTTCTTGTCTTTGATTGGCTATGCCTTTGTATACACCTTTTACTTAAAAAGGGCCACGCCACAGAACATTGTCATAGGCGGAGCAGCAGGAGCCACGCCACCGGTTTTGGGTTGGACCACCATGACCGGTCATGTCACGGCAGATGCACTGATACTGTTTGGTATCATCTTTGCTTGGACCCCGCCTCACTTTTGGGCATTGGCGATTTACCGCAAAGAAGATTATGCCAAAGCGGATATTCCGATGTTACCGGTTACCCACGGGGTTAAATTCACGCAGTTACACATCATTTTATATACGGTGATATTGATCATTGTCACTGTCTTTCCATTTTTAACCGGTATGAGTGGTTTGATTTATTTAACCGGTGCTTTGTTGTTGGGAGGTAAATTTTTGTGGATGACACTGGAATTGAGAAGAACCCAATCACCCTTGTTGGCATGGCAAACCTTTAAATATTCAATCTGGTATTTGATGTTGTTATTTGCATTTTTATTGCTTGATCATTATGTTCATATGGGTGATGTGATGCCGCGTATGTTTCAGGAGCCCATCATTTGACTGGACTGATTGATTCACATATTCATCTGGATGATGTGCGATTTGATGAAGACAGAAATCAATTGATCAAATCAGCACAGAAGGTTGGTGTTGGTCGTTTCATTGTTCCAGCAGTCACGGTTAACAGGTTTCCAGCCGTATTAAAAGTGGCCAAAGAGCATGCAGCCGTTTCGTATACTTTGGGCTTGCACCCTTATTACATCAATGAACACAGTGCCACTGATCTGGAGTTTTTGGCACAGTCCTTACATGATTCCGGTGCAGTGGGTGTGGGTGAATGCGGGTTGGATTTTCAGCTGAAGGAATTGGATCGTGACAGACAAAAGTTGATATTTGAAGCACAGGTGGTGTTGGCGAAACACTTTGCTCTGCCCTTGGTTTTACATGTTCGTGGCGCCATAGACGAGGTGTTTAAAATATTAAAGAAGCATGCTTACTTTAACGCCGTGATGCACAGTTTCAATGGTTCAATTGAACAAGCCAGACAAATCATTGATCAAGGCATTTATTTGGGTTTTGGTCCAGCGGCTTGTAACCCAAATGCACACAAGCTGAAACAGTTGGTTGCCTTTGTGCCGGTAGAACATATTTTGTTAGAAACCGATGCACCAGACCAGCCTTTTTATGACTGTTTTAATCAACGTAACTTGCCCATTGATTTATGGCGAGTCAATGAAGAAATCGCCAAAATAAAGCACATCGATGCTGCTGATTTAGCCAAACAAACCACCTTCAATACCCAACAGTTATTTAAGCTATGAAAGCAAGATTTGGCGGCATAGAAAGGTTGTATGGTGTGGCACAATTAAGTCGATTACAAAACAGCCATGTGGCCATCGTTGGGGTGGGTGGTGTGGGTTGTTGGTCGGCAGAAATGTTGGCCCGAGCGGGTGTGGGTAAAATCACCTTGATCGATGCCGATGAATTGTGTGTGACCAACATCAATCGACAAATTCATGCTTTGGACAGTACTGTTGGTCAATCCAAAGTTCAAGTCATGGCCGATCGCATCAAAGACATCAATCCAGATTGCCAAGTGACCTGTCATGAAACATTTTTTATGGCTAAAAATGCCGATGAATTGTTGCTGGAGTATGATTATTTGATTGATGCCATTGATTCAATCAACCATAAAGTTTTGTTATTGGTTGAGTGTCGCAGAAGAAAAATTCCAGTGGTGACTTGTGGTGGGGCCGGTGGTAAAACCAACCTCTCACGCATTCAAACAGCTGATTTAACCAAAACCAGGGGAGACCGGCTGTTAAGGAAAGTTCGCAAAGAAATGCGCAACAACCATGGCATGAAAAAAACCAAGAAATTTAAAATTCAAGCGGTGTTTTTGGATCAAGAAATGCTGTTACCAGGCAGTGATGATAATCAACCAACCAGCCGTAAATTAGACTGTGATTCTGGTTATGGCACCAGTCCTATGGTCATCAGCAGCATGGGTATCAGGGCAGCAGATGTGGTGATTTCTCAACTACTGAAGTGATTGATTGTAGTCATCAGAAAGGCAAAAAAATAGCCACTCGATTCATAACAAACCAAGTGGCCATCCCACACCCTTATAAAGCGGCGTCCCTATTTGAATGATGTTATTCAGGAATTCTTAAAACCTGACCTGGGTAAATCTTATTGGGATCAGATAACATCGGTCTATTGGCTTCAAATATTTTTGGGTATTGACTGGCGTTACCATAAAACTCTTTGGCAATCTTACCCAAAGTGTCACCAGATTTTACCGTATAGGTTCTTGATTCCCAGGCTTCTTCACCGGCTTTGCCTTCTTCTGCAGCAGCGGCTTCGGCTTCGGCTTTCTCTGCCTCAACCACATCACTAGGCGCTTGGCCTAAAATCAGGTTGTCCTGTACCCTCGATACACCTGCGACATTGCCCGCCGTTAAAACGGCTTTTTCTTTTTGTTCTTGATTGGGTACATAACCAGATAAGGTCACTGTGCCATTGGCGAATTTGGTTTTCAAACTACTGACATCAACACCACTGTTTTCAATGTGTTTGATGATTGGTAATGTGACTTCAGCTTCTTTTTCGTCCTTGCCAAAAACTTTAGATCCCGCATCGGCTAAAAAATCAAAAAATCCCATAATATTCCTCTTATAATGAATGATTGTAATTAGCATATCAACGAATATAGACCAGGTCAATTCAATCCAATGTCATTTTACAATTTGTCACAAGCAACAAAAATTGTCATGGCTGGTTTGGTGTAGAATGTATTTTTTGTTATTCTGGCTAATAACAATCAGATCAACAGTTCATGACAGTCATCATTTGACAGTAAGAGGTCATTTTGACGATAATGATTCAATTATGTGTAAACCGTCGCAGGGGATTTAAATGAAAAAATTTTTAATGGTGGCTTTAGGTTTTTCGATGGGTGCCAATGCAGGGGGGCCAGTCTGTAGTCCTAATGCAGGAACCGCTTTTACCGATTACCTGAACAAAGCCTACACCATCAACAATGATGCACTTGGTACCAACACCTTGTTTGAACAATGCAGCAACATGTCTGATCAACAAGCCATCAGTGTGTTGAATGGCTGTGGTCCCTTGACCCATCCTATCAATGGATTGGGTATGAATCCAGTCGATCAATTTTTGTATGGTCTGATGCCAACTGACACCATGGGCATTGGTACCCATGTCAGTTTTGATGTATTTCCTTTTCCTTCACCAGGAGAGCCTGGTGACATGATGAAAGCCGATCCAGTCGATGTCTATCGCATCGGTAATGATGGCGGATATGAACGAATCGGCTCTATAGCCCCAGCAACAGAAGATTTGGGCCCACCCGGTTTGCCAGCAGGTGAAGAGCAAGTGATTCCAATCATTCATACAGCGTCTTCATTTGATGTGGCGGGTAATTTATTTGTCTTGGGTTACAAAACCAACTATGAATCCAGTGCCGATGTGATGGCAGGCACCGGTGAGGTGCTGTACAAAGCCCCTAAAATCATGATTGGACAAGTCAGCAGTGCGAACTTAACTGCTGCCGCAGGCGGTACCATACCGGCGATTTGGGCTGAAGCAGACACCAGTGGCAGTTGTGCTGCAGTGATGAATCAGTTTGCGGTCAGAACCAATACCTTTTCAGAATGTGTGGTGGCTGATTACATCGCCAACGGCAATGAAAATTCCGCGGTGGCCGCTTGTTTGGCCAGCACATCGGTATTGGACTTTGGCATCCATGATTTTGCGGTCAGTCCGCTGAATGGTAATTACTATGCCTTTGACACCATGACCATAGATGGCACGGATGTATTGATTGAAGTGGATGCGAACACCATGCAGACCACTTGTACCGATTATCCAGATGTCGGCAATTCGACCGGCGTACTATCCAGCTTGATGTTCAGCCAACAAAATAAATTGGTGGCAGTTTTTGCTGATGAAACCACAGGTCGTTGGATTGATGTGACGACCGGCACCTTAACTACTTTGACAGACAGCATCATCCCGTTCCCATTTGGTGATGGCAGCAGCTTGCCTTTTGCAATTCCACGCGGAGTCAATAGATCAGTGGCAGGCTTGGTGGATTTGATTTTCAAAAATGGATTTGAAGATTTGATTTTCGCCCATGGCTTTGATGCCACCTTGCCAGCACCGACATGTCCTGCTTTTTAACAGGGTATATATCATAAGAAGGTAAAAAGCCGATTTGTAGATCGGCTTTTTTTTGCCCTAAAAAACTGGGATTCAATAGGCTGCCATATTATGGCCATAATTAGCCACAATTCATCACAACAGCGTCTTGGTAGCTCCACATATGATTGATTAAATAAAGCCCAAGTCAATCATTTGAGGCATTTATGAAATCAACAAAACGCAACTCCATCCGCTGGGAACTGGAACAGTTGGCACAAAAGTCCAACCAACCAGCAAACCACAAAAACAAGCCACCACGCAAGTACCAAAAATTGGGCTTGAATTGGAAAGATGTGGTGATCTTTTCTATGGCCATGTTTTACACCACCCTGTATCACGTCAATGCCCATGCACAAAGTACCCAACCGGTCAATTTTGACGACATCTCAAGTGGCATGATGATGTCATTCAATAAAACCACTGGGGAATACCACAGTTTGCAATTGATCCAAACAGATTACGACGTGGATGTTTTCGGTTTATTGGCAACCATCAAGTTAAAACAAACATTTTTAAACCCGCAAGATCACTGGATCACCGAAGGCGTTTACGCCTTTCCCATGGCAGATAAATCTGCGGTCTATCAAATGAAAATGACCATTGGCGATCGGGTCATTGAGGCTGAAATTCATGAAAAGAAACAAGCCGAACAAATATACCATCAAGCCAAATCTGAAGGCTTAACAGCCACCATGGTTAAACAATACAGACCGAATATTTTCACTACCGATATCGCCAACATTGGGCCCAATGAAGTCATCAGTGTGGAAATCACATATCAAATGAACTTGCGCTATGACCAGTTGTTTTATGAGTTGCGCTTACCGATGGCCATCAAGGCACGGTATACCCCAGCCGATGTGGCACCCAATCTGCCCTCCACACAAGGTGTTAACGATTTGAATTACCGCCGCATCGATATCAATTTAGATGCAGGATTTGCGCTGGATGAAATCCGTTCTTTACATCACAACATTGAAATCGCACAAGACTTTGGCAAACACCAAATCAACCTGACAGATCAACAGCTGTATGATACCCAAGATTTTGTTTTGCGCTGGTTTCCAAAGACAGCACAAACCCCAAAGGCGGCGTATTTTTCAGAAATCAAAGACGGCTTTGAATATTCATTGTTGATGGTGTTACCACCTAACACCACGGAAAAATCCAGCAAGCCACGCAACATGACATTCATTATGGACACATCGGGCTCCATGCATGGACAGGCCCTGGATCAATCTAAAGATGCCTTGTTGTTTGCCTTGTCCGAAATGGATGACAGCACCTATTTCAATGTGATTGATTTTGACTCAACAGCCAAAGTATTGTTTCCAGCATCGCGCAAAGCGTCACCGGATAACATCAGTTTGGCATTGGATTTTGTCGATGGGTTCAGTTCCGATGGCGGAACCAATATGGCACCGGCTTTACAAATTGCCATGCAAAGGGAAAACATCAAGTCCGGTTACTTGAATCAAATCATTTTTATGACCGATGGATCGGTGGGCAATGAATCGATGATTTTTGATCAAATCGCCCAAGACATCGCAGATGCCAGGTTGTTTACCATCGCCATTGGACCCGCACCCAATAATTATTTCATGAGTAAGGCGGCCATGTTTGGTAAAGGAACTTATACCCATATCGCCAGTTTAGATCAAGTGAATGATTCAATGAGTCATTTATTTGCCCAATTGGCCAGGCCGGCTCTGACCGATGTGGCTGTGGCATGGAATACCTCTGGAGTGATTCAAAGCCCAAGCGTGATTCCTGATTTGTACATGGACCAACCTTTAGTAATCACCAGTAAAGTACCCGTCAGCCAAGCCAAAGCGGCACCGTCATTTGTCGTCAGTGGTTTGATCGGTGAAAACAACCAACAAAAAAGTTGGTCAGAACAAATCACCTTAAACCATGATGGCCAAACCACCGGTATCGCTCGATTATGGGCACGCAATCAAGTCGAAGAAATGACCGATGATTTGATGCTGGGCGGCGATTATACAGTGCTGAAAGAGGAGATCATCGAACTGGCCTTGAAACACCGTTTAATCACTGAGTTTACTGCCATGGTGGCGGTTGACAGAAATCCGGATGCCAGCCGATTGGCTCGAGCGAGGGCTGCAGCGCAGGCGAATGCGGCTGCTCATCAAGCCCCTTTTCCTCAGGGATCACTGGGCTGGCGCTGGAACCTGTTGTTTGGCATGTTGTTGCTGTCAGGGGCACTGATGTTACAGAGACGGGTTTAATAGAACGCAAATAATGGAGTCAATGATGATCAACACCAAACCTCAATCCTACACTTTAGCAGCCAGGCATAAAAGTTCTTTTAAGGCCGGCCGTCAATCCAAAAAAATGTGGGTCAAAATCATCATCGCCACATTATTATCCGTGGGCAGCTGGCAAGTAGGTTCCTCCGTCTACTTGCTGGCCAAAGCCCAGTTGGCACATTATTTTATCGCCGATGCGTGGCAAGCGACGTTACAAGAGGGTCAAGTGCACAAACCATGGGACTGGGCAGACACCCATCCAGTGGCCAAGATGAGTTTCCCTGACTTACAACAAAGTGCTTATGTGTTAGAGGGGGCCAATGGCAGAAACATGGCTTTTGGTCCAGCCCGAACCCTTACTTCAGGAATGCCTGGTGATTCACTGTCCACCGTTATCAGCGCACACAATGACTCACATTTCAGTTTTTTGGGACAAGTTAAACTCAATGATGTGATACAAATTGAAACGCTCAAAGGCCAATTCAACTATCAAGTGACAGATCTTCGGGTAATCGACTCCAGCCAACAACAGATCAACATCAACCCACAAGATGAGTTGATCTTAACCACCTGTTACCCATTCAATGCACTACAAACTGGTGGCAAAATGCGCTATCAAGTGACGGCATCACGGCGATGATCGGCATCAATGCGAGAACCCATCGCCTCCTTGTTGTTTAATATTTGTTGAATTATTTAGTGTGTATATGTATATATTTAAAGCGACAATCTTTATATATATGTATATACTTATTACCAAGGTTTGATTTCAAACATAAAAAGTAAAATCAATAAACAACCATAAATTACCGAATTGATTGTTTGAGCTGGGCTACTTTTGCACGATTATTCTCAAAACCTAATTCAAATAAACAATCAAGTTTGACTGAAATTTAATAACAAAAAAGAGGAAAAAAATGAAAAAACACGCGCTATTGATACTGTTGATCCCATTTGGCCTTTACTGGTCTGCGAGTGATGCGGAAGCAGAAAGTTCATTGATGTGGTTTCCAGCAGACAGTTATTTGAGTTGTCCAGAAGCATGCAAGAAATCGCCCGGTTATCAGTATGCTGTAGTGGCTACCATTTGGGAAAGAGATCAACATGGCGATGGGTTTATTTGTACGCAAAAAGACAATGGTAGACCTGGCTGGAACTTTCCAGATTACAAAAAAAGCCTGTGTGGTGTAGGCAAAGATGGCAAAGAAATCATCGGAGCCATTTCTCATTGCCTGTGCAGTAAAGAGGGCATATATGCACCTGTTAAAGTCAGAAAAGAATAACAGCAAGCACTGCCTACTGTATCCAATCAAGTGACGGCTTCACGGCGATGATAGGCCATCAAACAAACCGTGATGTTTACAAATAATCAAGAGGGCTGAATAGGTTTTTTTCGCTGAGTGCCTTGACCACATGGGTATAAATCATGGTGGTCTCTAAGTTTTTATGTCCCAACAGTTCCTGGATGGTTCTGATGTCGATGCCGGCTTGCAATAAATGTGTCGCATAAGAATGGCGGAGTGTGTGGGCAGTGATTTTCTTGTTAATGGCCGATTTAATCACCGCTTTTTTAAGGTTTCTGTTGTACGTACTTGCTGACACATGGTGCCTGCTGATTTGACCTGTTGCTGGGTCTTTGGACACTTTATTCATTTGAAAAAGATACTGCCACTTGAATGCTTTGTCTGCGTTTGGGTCTTTTCTTTTCAGTGCCTTAGGTAGTTCGGCTGATCCATAACCCATGGATAGATCTAATGTATGAGACTGCTTATTTTCAGCGATCAATGCATGAAATGGTTTCACCAGACACTGGGGCATCGGTAATGACCTGTCATCCAATGACTTGTTGTCCCAAATGGTGATACGGTTGTAAGCAAAATCCAAGTCTTTTATCCTTAAATTTATGGCTTCTGATATTCTTAAACCACAACCATAAATCGTCTGAGTGATGAGTTTATAGATGGAGTCTTTAAATTGATCAATCAGGTGTTTGGTCTCTTGGGCACTTAATACGGTTGGTAGGTGAACACTTTGTTTGGCTCTGAGGTCATTGATGTTGTCGCCTTCAAAAGAAATATCGAGCACTTTGTGATAGAGGAATAATATGGCATTGAATGCTTGGTTTTGAGTTGCAGCAGCGACCTTTCTGCTTGAAGTCAAATGAGTCAAAAACTGTTCGATTTCAGTTTTACCCATTTGCTTGGGATGTCGCTTGTGGTGAAATAGGATGTATTGTTTGATCCAGTAAATATATATCTTGGCGGTTTCTTCACTGTAATGCAGGAATTTTATTTTAACGTTAACTTGATCAAGTAATTTCATAAATGCATTTTAATCTCAATATAATCAGATAATAATGCATTTATGCATTTTAAACTCCTATATTCCTCTAATAAACGCAATTTGGGCATAAAAACATCAATATTTTGACCCAATAGGCTGTATTTTTAGACAAAAGCGCCCATTTTTTCTTTTACAAAGGGTTAAAATGCATGTTTAATAAGTTGTTATCTGGAAAAATAATATGAACATACTAAAGAACATACTAGGTACGCTTTTTTTGATTTTCGGGCTATTTACAATAGTCTTATATCTGTTGGGTATTTTCTCAATAGATATTGGGGGTTATCAAATACCGATGGGGCGCAATTTTAGTACTGAATTTTGGGGGTATATTAGTGCGGTGCTGTTACTTGCTGGTGGCTATATGCTTATTAAAAATAACCTTGTATCAAGGTGGCTTTTAATCGGTTCGGTGATTTTTTATATTCTAGGTGCAACAATGCCTCATTGGTCTTCGCATGGTTTTGGCGTATTCAATTACCTCATGAATCAATTTTATGTTTCATTATCAGTGCGCGTTTTATTAACAGTATTGGCAATTTATGCAATTCACAAAGTTATTGCAGATAACAAGTCGGTCCAATCGACGCCTAAAGGCGCGCTTGACCTCTGACGTTATGCGACACCAAGGAATCATATGCCTCTAGAAATACTCGCCGAAGGTTTTTTCGGTGGTCTACTTCGTTTGATTGGCTGGATCTTCGTTGACATCCTGTTCGAGCTAGCTATTCGCGGACTAGGATATTTAATCCTTAGGCCGTTCACTAAAGTAAATGTTGATAGTATTGCATGCGTCTTTACTGGTCTGGCGGTATGGATACTGGTGGTTTTTATATTTATATTCTACTTCTAGCTAATCAACTTTGAAGAATCTATTTTTTAATAGGCTAAATCGTTTAAGGTCATGTGAAATATTCAAACAAACGTTGTTCTGTCCAAGAAACTAGATTTTTAGGCGCGTTAGTTCATGCGCATAATCAGCAAGGTAGGTTAGGCTGAGCTCCGCGAAGCCCAACACCACAAGCTTCAATCACACCATAATGCAATGATTCATAGAACCAACCATCATCCCTAAAAAACAATTACATTAAATCAACCATCTCATGTTGGGCTTCGTGCCTCAGCGCCAACCTACATTTCTTTAAATTATTCACCGAAATTGTGGTTTTCGGATAATGAACTAATCAGGGACAGTCACTGATTAAAATACTGATGAAAAGTTGGTCATCCGCTCTTTGTACGGCAACATCAATGCATCAAGAAATGCGGTGTAGTGAATATGCATTATTGAGTTATTTACGCGGACAGCCAAAGTGATAATCAGGAAAATGTGCACGTTTACCCAGTAATAAGCGTAAATTAACGTATTGATGCACAACTATCCGCCCATTTCCAGATAATCATGCAATCAAAAAATCCCTTCAAAGTAAGAAATCAATGACTTACAATGAACCCTTTAAAAAAAGCGTGCACGAATTTAAACCAATATCTTGTTAGATGGCACTGATGCACTTTTAATAAATTGTTAGCTCTCTTGAGGGATTGAATGGAAACTAATGAAGGCCGTGTATATTTTGCTTTGGATGGTGATGACTTTGACCCGGATTCATTAACTGAGTTTTTGGGTGTCGAGCCAACATCGATTATGCGAAAAGGAACAAGAATCCCAGAGAAGTCTCCAGCCAAAAGTTCTTGGGAATTCTCTACTGAAAATATAGTTAATAATTTTATTGATGTGTTTGCTATGGCTGAATCAATTACCGAGCAACTAGAACCAAAAAAGACTCGTATCATCGAAGCCATTGATAAATTTAACTTGGTAGCTCGATTAGAAGTGGTTCTTTGGATTTCCATGAATGAAGAGCACTCAACTCCAGCAATAGGTTTTGAGCCAAATACAATAAAGTTTTTATCTGAAGTCGGGGCGTTTATTGATGTCGACACTTATAAGCACTAGAGCTAACAAGTTGCTGCATTTGACAGTCAAAAGCGTCATGCCTTTTGTTCCAAAAGCCACGCCACTTCTGCCTGCAAATGAGCAAGGCGTTAAACCCCCAAAACCCTGTCTCAATATCATCCCACCTTTAATTAAAAAAACTTCAGTTTTGAAATTGGTTTAAAATTAAATACAAACTCAAAGGGTCGTTTGAGTAATGGCTGCACTCGTTGTGGGACCTGTTGATGGTCGTTGAGTTCAGTGTCACTTAATTAATACTGGAGGATAGTATGGCAAACTATATTGATGGATTCGTTCTGCCAGTTCCGCGTGATCAACTTCAGAGGTATGGGGAAGTGGCTGAAAAAGTCGCCAAGATATGGAAGGAATATGGCGCACTTGAGTACTTTGAGTACATCAGTGATGACGCTGCCATGGAGGGCACGCGAAGCTTCACAGAGGTGGTCAATAGCAAGGAAGATGAAGCCGTTATTTTTGGCTGGGTGGTTTTTACTTCTCGTGAAGCACGTGATCTTGCCAATGAAAAAGTGGCTGCTGATCCCAGAATGACAGACTTGGTCAGTCCGCTGGTTTCGACCGCGCGACCGATTTTTGATGCCAAAAAAATGGTGTATGGTGGGTTTCGCTCTTTGGTGTAGTCAGCAGGGTCCGTGCTGAATATCAAGTACAAGTGATTGGATGTATTCACTCCTTACCATGGTGAAAATGCTGATGAAAAACATAAGACAACAACAGGAGATCAAATGAGTTCACGAATATCATGGGTATTAATGACCCTTTTGGCATTGGGTGTAGCAGGGTATGCGATGATGAACCTGCTTCTACCGTCATTTAGAAATCCATTTGTGCAGCAAATTTTTGCCCTGTCTCCTTCAGCCATTTCATTACACCTTTTTGGTGGCAGTGTTGCGATGATTGTTGGGGCGTTTCAACTCAATTCAAAATTAAGAGCTCGTTATATTGTCATGCATCGCTGGCTCGGCCGAGTGTATGTGCTGGCCGTTGCCATAGGCGGGGTCGCTGGTTTCATTCTGGCACTAAACTCCTTTGGCGGGATGACCACACACCTGGGGTTTGGCTTGATGGCAGTTTGTTGGCTTGCGACGACGTTGATGGCTTATTGGCATATACGCCAGGGAAACGTGCGCGCACATCGAGATTGGATGTTGAGAAGTTATGCGTTAACTTTGGCAGGTGTGACGTTACGAGTTTACTTGGGTATAAGTGCGTTGATTGGGGTTAAATTTGTGGATTTTTATCCGATTTTATCGTGGATTTGTTGGGTGCCGAACCTCTTGATCGTCCAGTGGTTTATAATTAAATACCCATATAAAAACTCAAATAACTGACCCGTGTTTTAAACGGAAGTCGTCAGGTTGGCAGGCGTCCGTTTATCAGCCTTTTAGCCAACTGTTTTTGCCTGTAATTCAGGCACCAGCCAGCAGGATCAATGATGACAGGCGAACGAGACTTAGATAAATTAGTGGCATCAATGTCCCCAGTTCTGATGAACGGTGAATATGTATTTTGTAGCTTCAAGGAAGCTCAATATGGAGATCACCAGACCTTAGAGCCGATGGTTTCGATTCAAGAATCAGAGGGGCTGACATTGGTCGTCCCTAAAAACAAAGCCGATGAAAATAATTTACATTATGAATCAGTTTTTAAAGGCATTACCTTGCGGGTTCATTCCAGTCTTGATGCCGTTGGGCTGACAGCGGCGTTTGCTAAAAAACTCACCGATCATGGAATCAGCGCCAATGTCGTTGCTGGTTACTACCATGATCATTTGTTTGTACCAATTGATTTTGCAGACAAAGCCATCGAAGCACTGAAAGAATTGGCTGGCTTATAAGGGACTTCAATGAAAACTGTCATGCTGGTTTTAGTCAATATTTCAGTCTCAGACGCAGCTTTTTCTTCAGTTTTTTGAACAACAAGTTCGTTGGTATGCCTGCGAGCAATTTCTGCTATTTGAGTTCAAAAATCGGGTTTCGCCACTGCTCAAGTTAATAATAGCTTCTATTTAGGGGTTTTTAGACCGTAACAAGGCTGGATAATGCTGGCATCTGGTTAAACTTTGGTATAATAGGGGGTTGAGTTTAATGTTGATAAATGCAATGAAATACGACCAAGTTTTTGATGTGATTGTTGTGGGTGGCGGCCATGCCGGTACTGAGGCCGCTTTGGCGTCAGCGCGCATGGGAGCAAAAACCCTGTTGTTGACACACAACATCGAGACCATCGGACAGATGAGTTGTAACCCAGCCATTGGTGGCATCGGCAAAGGTCATTTGGTCAAAGAAATTGATGCTTTGGGTGGAGTGATGGCCGAAGCCACAGACCATGCAGGCATCCAATGGCGAACATTGAATTCACGCAAAGGTGCCGCCGTACGTGCCACCCGTGCTCAATGTGACCGAACCTTGTATCGCAACCACATCCGAACCGTGGTAGAAAATCAACAAAACCTCTACATGTTTCAACAAGGTGTGGAAGATCTGATCATTGAAAACGATCAAGTCAAAGGCTGTGTGACTCAAATGGGCTTGGTGTATATGGCCAAAACCGTGGTACTTACAGTCGGTACATTCTTGGCCGGAAAAATTCACATTGGCATGTCTAATTATTCGGGCGGCCGAGCTGGTGATCCACCAGCCACTGTGTTGGCCCAAAAATTGCGGGCCTTGCCGTTTGATGTGGCGCGGTTGAAAACCGGTACGCCACCAAGAATCGATGGCAAAACAGTCGACTTTTCAGTGATGGAAGAACAGCCGGGTGATTCACCCAGACCGGTATTTTCATACATGGGTTCACTGGACCAACACCCAGAACAAGTCAGTTGTTACATCACCCACACCAATTTACAAACCCATGATTTCATTCGATCTGGTTTAGACCGATCGCCGATGTATTCGGGTGAAATTGAAGGCAAAGGGCCGCGTTATTGTCCTTCGATTGAAGACAAAATCATGCGTTTTGCAGATAAGGATTCACACCAAATATTTGTCGAACCGGAAGGTTTGAATACCCATGAGTTGTATCCCAATGGCATCTCAACATCCCTGCCATTTGACATCCAAATGAAGTTGGTGCGTTCGATCAAAGGTTTTGAGAACGCGCACATCACTCGACCAGGCTATGCCATTGAATATGATTTCTTCGATCCACGTGGCTTGAAGGCGTCGTTGGAAACCAAGTATGTTGAAGGTTTGTTCTTCGCGGGGCAAATCAACGGCACTACTGGCTATGAAGAAGCAGGCGCTCAAGGTTTGATCGCAGGCATGAACGCTGCTTTGCAGGTGGCTGGCAAGCCATCATGGACACCAGCGCGGAACGAAGCCTATATGGGTGTGCTGATTGATGATTTAATCACCCAAGGCACCAATGAGCCGTATCGCATGTTCACTTCCAGAGCTGAGTACCGTTTGATGTTGCGGGAAGACAATGCGGATTTCCGTTTGACCGAGAAAGGCCATGAACTGGGTTTGGTTGGTGAAAAAAGGATGGCAGCTTTTACTGAAAAACGTCGCCATGTCGAAGGTTCTTTAGAGCATTTGAAGTCTGTGTGGCTCAGTCCGCACAATGCTTTGGGTAAAAAATTCATCACCCAAACAGGGATTGAATTGAGCAAGGAGAACAGTGCTTATGATCTGTTGCGCCGACCTGATGTGAACATCAGTATGCTCAATGAGTTGGAAGAAATTTCATTGCCGTCGAAAGCTGAAAAAGTACTGGAACAAATCGAAATTCACAGTCAGTATGCCGGTTATTTGGAACGCCAACAACAAGAAATCGACAAGGCCAAAACCCATGCCGACAAAGCACTGCCCTTGGATTTGGATTACAGTGGCATCAACGGTTTAAGTGGCGAATTGACCGAAAAACTCAACAACATCAAACCCGAAACCATCGGCCAAGCTTCTCGCATCCAAGGCATGACGCCAGCTGCGGTTTCTTTGTTGTTGGTGTATTTGAAACGAGCAGGTTGATTCGGTTTACAAGCTTGCTAAATGAACAGGTCTGTCGTGCCGGCGAAAGCCAGTCTTTGGTGTATTCAGGCCTAAACTTTCATGATTTTGTGGTTTAAAACCAAATAGTTACATCATACCAAAGACGCAGATTTCCACCTGTCGACCAATCTTATCTGGCCGCTTTCAGCTGATTTTCACGCCGTGTTTGTTACACTCAATAGTCACTAAACATTTGGGAGACATCATGAAAGCAGCCATTATTATCAGTACTTTGTTATTACTTGGTTTCAGCAGCATGGCCATGGCAGCACCGTTCTTCGGCTATGGATGGGGTGGCGGAATCATTGGTCTTATTATTTTGATATTGGACATCATTGCCATCATTGAAGTGGTTAATTCTTCCAGACCAGTTGAACAAAAACTGTTGTGGGTTTTGATTATTCTGTTGTTACCATTGCTTGGATTGATTCTTTACTATGTGATTGGTAAGAAATGATCACCTACCACGGTAATAAGCAAAAATGATTAAAGTCAGTCTTGGTAAAACCATGGGGTTGCGTAATGATTGTTATGGATTGAGTGAGCTCATCAACAAGACACCAAACAGGTTGAAGGTCAATGCATGCAATTTGAACCAACAACCATGTGGTTTGATTCGAATGTTCAGGCTAAGTCAAGGTGTATAACAGTAGAATGCTCCCTAGTTAATTGTGGCAAGGAAAAATCAAACATGCTTTGATGATTAAAGTGATTATGTGCATATAGGGCATGATTTCACAACCGGAGCTCACTCGAAATGACTACAGATTCATTGTTTGGGTGATGGTATTGAATCCTCGTTCGCACCCTGTTAAATATCCCGAACCAAACAAATTATAATGGTTCAACTGGTGATACAGGTTGTAGATGGTTTTCTTCAATGGGTAGTGCTTGGATAAGGGTTTAGCCTCAGCATAAGCCTGATAAAAAACCGCTGGAAAACCGCCAAATAATTCAGTCATGGCCAAATCTGCTTCACTGTCACCACAGTAGATGGCTGGGTCAACCAACCAAACATGGTGTTCATCAAACAACACATTCCCTGACCACAAATCACCATGCAATAAACTGGGGAAGGGGTCATTTTCATTCAGCAAGGCTATCAGTTGGTTTTCAAGCTTCGACAGCGATTGTTTGAATTGCTGTTGCAGGCTGGGTGATTTGATTAAGCTGATTTGATGTGCCAAGCGATTGTGCACATAGAATTCACCCCAGTTATCGGTGGTGCGGTTTACTTGCGGATTCAAACCGATAAAATTATCTTCATGCCAACCAAAGCTGGGTTCTGGCACCAGATGCATTTGGGCCAAGGCTCGACCGAAAAGCTGCCACAGTGATTTTGAGCCAGCCATTTGATTGATGTGTTCAAGCTGCAAGCACCGTTCGTTTACCGAATAGATTTGAGGGATTTTGATTGGAAGGTGGTTGATGCTTAGTTTATTTTGTAAACACCTCAAGGCATCCGCTTCTTTGATCAAGGCTTTGGGGTCACCGGTTGGATTGGATTTGCTGAATTTCATGGCTTTTTAATTATAATCATGTATTCCTTCACATGAAATAAGTATGCTGTGATGTTATAACTGTCTCATTCGACAGCGCATGCAAAATATGGACGCATTGCATGACAGCACTTAAACTTTAAACTTAAATATAACAAGAGATTGATAGATGAGAGATTACCTCAATTTTTATTTGAATGGCCAATGGGTCAAGCCAGAAAGCCGTGAAACACTTGAAGTCATTAATCCAGCCACTGAACAAGTGGCCGGCCACATTTCAATGGGAACAGCTGCTGATGTGAATGAGGCGGTTAAAGCCGCTGGAGCAGCATTCGCTTCGTTTTCACAAACCAGTAAACAGGAGCGATTGGATTTACTGAACGCCATTGCAGCCGAATACAAGAAAAAATCTGTTGAGATTGCTCAGGCCATAACCGAAGAAATGGGTGCGCCTAAGTGGTTGAGTGAATCAAACCAAGCGGCATCTGGGTATTTGCACTTTAAATCGGCCATTCAAATATTGGAAGATTATGAATTTGAATTCAAACAAGAAACTTCATTGATACGCAAAGAACCGATTGGGGTTTGTGGGTTCATCACTCCTTGGAATTGGCCGGTTAATCAGATTGGGTGCAAGTTGGCACCAGCCTTAGCCACCGGTTGTACAGTGGTATGGAAGCCTTCTGAGGTGGCTCCATTTTCAGCTTATTTATTGATGCAAGTATTGCATGATGCCGGTGTGCCCAAAGGTGTGGTCAATATGATCAATGGTGATGGGCCGATTGTCGGATCGGCCATTTCTTCCCATCCTGATATCCAAATGGTTTCATTCACTGGATCCACCCGTGCTGGTGTGGCAGTGGCGCAAGATGCGGCACCTTCGATAAAACGGGTGACCCAGGAATTGGGTGGTAAATCTGCCAACATCATATTAGATGATTTATCAAAAGAAGCCTTTGCCAAAGCAGTGGCTGGAGGGGTTAAAACCATGTGTGTCAATTCAGGACAAAACTGCAATGCACCCTCGCGCATGTTTGTGCCCGAGAGTCGGTTGAACGAAGCTGAAGCAGTGGTCAAAAAGACCATGGAAAAAATTAAAGTGGGTGAACCCAATGATGAACTGACTTTTGTTGGACCAGTGGTATCAAAATTGCAATGGGATCGCATTCAAGCTTTGTTAAAACAAGGCATTGATGAAGGTTCTGAAATTTTGGTTGGTGGTTTGGGGAAGCCAGTTGGAGTGAATCAGGGGTTTTATGTCAAGCCCACCGCTTTTACTCGAGTCCGCAATGACATGACGGTGGCCAGAAATGAAATCTTTGGTCCAGTGTTGTGTTTGTTGCCATATGCTTCAGACGAGCTGGCGATACAAATGGCCAATGACAATGACTATGGTTTATCTGGATATGTTTCAGGGGCCGATATAAAACGAGTCATGCATGTGGCCAATCAACTGCGCGCTGGCATGATTCACATCAATGGCGCTCAAATGGATCGCACAGCACCTTTTGGTGGTTACAAACATTCTGGCAACGGTCGGGAAAGGGGACCACAAGGGTTTGATGAATTTTTAGAAACCAAGGCGCTGCTGGGAGCAGGTGAATGAAATTGGTTCAAGTCATCCTCAGTAACATGCCCAACGGCCGGAATCCACTGAGTTGGATTCCATTTATTTTGTTATTGATTGTGATGATTCCTGTCCTGATTTTAATGATCATCCTGATACCCATCATTTTGATTATTAACATGCTTAAATTGCGGTTTTTTCCCAATAAAAACCCCAAAACATTCATCACCCCATTTGGATTTGCGGCCTATTCTCAAGTCAACCGCAGTGTGGTTAATTACCCATGGCATGACATTGAAAAGGTTGAGGTTTGGGCCGAAGATAATGACACTTTTGCGGTGTTGGTGATGAAAACCGGCGAACCGGTTAAAGTCAAGGATGTTGCTGTAGAACAAATGAAGGCCCTGTGTGCTCAGCACAACATCACTTTTTATGAAGAGGTGGTGATTGTGCAAGAGGTGGATTGATTTCAAGTAAATTTTAACTGTTTTTCAGGTATAAAAACCCCATGGCTGGCAACATAAGCTGGATTAAACCGTGGAAGCCGTTATGCAAAATAAACAGGAAATCGTTGAAATCAAAGCCGGTGAAAAAGTCGAGTTATTCAGCCGCAGCTTCAGCAGTGTGCCGATGACGTATGAATTCACCGCCATGGCCAAACAAGGATTTGAGTTGTTGGGTCGAGTAGAAGTTCATGCCAAAGGTGGCTTAAGAAAAAAGCAAGTCAGGTTCAGCCAATTACAAACATCCAATACAGTCAAGGCAAGTCTGTGGGATACCTTCCTCACTATTTATGTGGTGGCCGATGCCGACCTAAAAGTGACAACGCCAAAACGCAAAATGAATGCCTTGCGCTTCACCCTGGTCATGGCACTGTTGGTGATCGTGGTGGCATCTGCGATTGTAATCACCCAACTTCTATAAACCAGTGCGGAGGAGAGAATGACTAGCGAAGACTTTGTTTTCAGGACTTTTTCAGCAATCTGGTTCAAGGCTCAAAGGGTGATATACTGATGTTGGCATGATCAAACAAACGCAGGTGGGAAAATGAATAACAATGAATCGATCGTTAACAAGCCTAAGCATGATGTGATACAAACCCTCAGAACCGCACATCAAAATCAAACGCAGCTGAATTTAATGGCTGACCAAAAGGCCAATATTTTAATCGGAACATTGGTGTTGATGTTTACGGTGGTATTGACTCGTTTGTTACAGTTTATGGAGGGTAATCAACAACTGTTACTGCCCTTGTTGGTGCTTGTCCTGATGCAATTGATTCCATTGGTGTTGACGGTGCTGGTGCTGATTCCAAAAAACATCAATGGGCCAAAACATCAAGACATATCAAACATTGCCAACCCCTTGTTTTTTGGATTCTTTACCCGCTATTCAGAACAAACCTACACCACATACTTAAACAGCATATTGCAAGATGATGAGAGTGCAAGGGCATTGTTGATCAAAGACATTTACCAAATTGGGTTGATATTAAGGCGTAAATACATCTTGTTGCGCATGGCTTATGTTTCGGCCTTATTAGGGGTGATGGTTCCTCTGTTGATTTGGTTGTGGATGATGATCAATCCCGGCGTCTGACACATTAAAAATGTATGGCTTTTGTATACTGGTTTTTTCAGAGCCCTGTTCTTTATTTGAATCCTTTCATAACAGCGAAAGCAAATATTCCAATGCCTGGTTTTATTGATATAATGCCATTTTGCAACATCCTATTATGAAATGACTCTTGTATCTTCTTATTCAGAGGCATTGTGGCAAATGTCTATGGAGGCAGCGCCTTGGTTGGTCTTGGGACTGGTTATTGGTGGCCTGTTCAAGAGTTTGATACCCACGGCATTCCTGCACAAGCATTTGACACAACCTGGTTTGGCATCGATCATCAAAGCAGCGATACTGGGTATTCCACTGCCATTGTGTTCATGTGGCGTGATTCCTGCTGCCATAGGATTGCGTCAAGCCGGCGCTTCAAAACCAGCTACCACCTCATTTTTGGTGTCTACTCCTGAGACTGGCGTTGATTCAATCAGCATCAGCTATGCCATGATGGGTCCATTTATGACCATAATAAGACCTGTTGCGGCCTTGTTTTCAGCGTTGTTCACGGGTTTGCTGGTTATGTTATTTGCTGGCGAGGAAAGCCCGCAACAAGCGAAACAAAAACAATCTGCCAGTCCATCTTGTTGTGCCAGTTCAGCTGAAAAAAGCCAACAAGAAGCACCGCCTCAGGGAATCTTAAAATCAGCTTGGGACGGCATTTACTATGCATTTTCGGATTTGTATCCAAGTATTTTAAAATGGTTGGTCATCGGTTTGTTGTTTGCTGCAGCGGTACAGGCCTTTGTCGCTGAGGATTGGTTGTTGCAGTGGGGCGACAGTTGGTTGGTCATGTTCATGATGTTATTGATTGGTATTCCAATGTATGTTTGCGCTACCGGTTCAACACCGATAGCTGCTGGATTTTTGATGGCTGGGATCTCACCTGGTGCTGTGCTGGTTTATTTATTGGCAGGCCCCGCCACCAATATAGCCACCTTGGGAGTGGTTCGTGAACAAATGGGTAACAAAACCATGTGGCTGTATTTACTCGGCATCATTGGCAGTGCGCTGTTCATGGGTGTGTTGGTGAATGTGTTTGCATCACAATTTGAAATCAATTCGCAGATCAATCATTCGCATGAGTTTATGCCATATATTTTACAATTATTGAGTCTGTTGCTTTTGGTCTGGGTGGCGTTGATGCCCTTGTTTAACAAAGCAATCAAGAAGGACCAATCCAGTTGTTGTGATTGATAGCCAATCAGCGATGTGTCTAGATGGCCTAATTGACCCATGTCATGAATCAAGGGTCAATCAACGAGCATGAACCGATTGCCTGTGCGAAAGCATGGAATATGACCACTGATAATCTGAAATGAGCTTACAGCGATGAAAAACACTTTGATTTCTGCCAAACAAAACCCAATTGAATTGGTGTTGTTGTTGGCTGTGTATACATCATTGGGTGCATTGACTATCGATCTCCAGTTACCGGCGATGCCGCTGATTTTGCAATCATTTGGGTTTACTGAGTCTAATCAACAACAATGGATCATCACAGCCTATATGTTGGGTTTTGCTGTGGCACAAATTTTCTATGGCCCCGTTTCTGACAGCATCGGCAGAAAGACTGTGCTGATATTTGGTTTGTTGGTTTATATCGTCGCGTCAGTCATGTGTATTGTGGTCGATTCATACTATTGGTTTCTGGCCGCCAGGGCATTACAAGGTGTGGGTGCTGCTGCCGCAAGAATCATGGTCAATGCCATCACCAGAGATTTTTATGCTGGCAATGAAATGGCAAAAATCACCTCCTTGGTGATGATTATTTTTATCATGGTACCGGTGCTGGCACCTACTTTGGGCTCATTGATTCTTTGGGCAGGCCCTTGGCAAAATATTTTGTATGTTTTTGTGGGGTTTGGTGTGTTGGCCTTGGTTTGGACCCTCATACGTCTGCCAGAATCCATTCAGCCAAATAACCAGAGGCCATTTAATTTTGTACTGATTAAATCTGCCTTCATGACAGTGATCAAGGAACCCATTTCTATGGTCTTTGCGGTGGTCAGTGGGGTCATTTTCAGCGGATTCATGGCCTACCTCAATGGGGCTGAACAAATCTATTCGAACATCTATCAAGCCAAACATTTATTCCCATACTTATTTGGTGTCATTGCTTTGTTTTTTGGGGTGGCGGCATTCATCAATGCCAAGATTGTTATGAAGTTTGGTGCTTTAACTGTCACCAATGGGTCGATGGGGTTGATGGTGGCGAGTACTTTGCTGTATTTAGTCATCACCTTTTTGTACCAAGGTGTTCCGCCGCTGTGGACTCTTGTTGTGATGTTGATTGTCATCAATATGTGTATCGGCTTGGTTTATGGCAATGTCATGGCCATCGCTATGTATCCCTTGGGGGCTCATGCAGGCATGGGGGCTTCAGTGATTGGTATGGTCTCTGCTTTATTGGCCGCTGGGCTTGGGATCATGATTTCACAACAACTGGATCAAACCATCTATCCCATAGTGATTGGCTTCTTTTTAACTTCATTAACAGCCCTGTTGTTGATCCGTGTTTATGGCAAAGACATTGAGATGGATTAACCGCTGAAAACAGCTTTGTTTTTAGATCTTTTGCTCATCAGTAAGAGTTTATTGGCTTCTTTAACCGTCACCGGATAACTTAAATAAAAACCTTGAAATCCATTGATAGAAAGCTTTTTCAATAAATCAAATTGATACCGATTTTCAACCCCTTCTACCACCACTTTTTTGTTCAATCGGTGGCACAAAGGAATCAGTGATTTAAGGATTTCTTCATTGATGTCTTGGTTGTTGAGGTCTGAAACAAAAGAGCGATCAAATTTAATCACATCCGAGGGGAAGGCCCTTAAATAATTGAGCGATGAGTAACCCGTTCCAAAGTCATCAATGGCGACTTGGATCCCCATCTTTTTGAGTTCATTCAGCGTGTTTTTGCCACTTTCAATGTTGTGCATGGCTGTGTTTTCTGTGATTTCAATGGTCACATCATTGGCCGGAATTTGTTCTCTTTGCAAGGCAGCTTTAATGTGGTCTACTATTTGACCGTTTTGAATGGTTTCAGCCGTTACATTGATGGATATTTTAGCCGCTTCGTTGTTGATGAATTTCCATTTTCTGACTTGTTGAATGGCACGATCAATCACCCAATAATCCAACTCAATGGCCAAGCCCAAATCATGAATTAAATTCAAAAAAGCATCCGGCGTCAGTAATCCGCGTTTGGGGTGTTTCCATCGAATCAATGCCTCAAAACAAATGATTTTATTTTCTGCTGACCAAATGGGTTGATAATAAATCTCAAATTGTTGAAGTTTAAAAGCCGTTCTCAAGTCATTTTCAAATGACAAATCTGCATAAAGTGATAATTTTAATTCAGGGTGAAAAGTTTGGAGTTGTTTGCCACCTGACTGTTTGGCATATTGCAATGCTTGGTTGGCTTGATGCAACATGGTTTCTATGCTTAACTCAGGTTTTAGTTGGGTTGATCCCGCACTCATTTCTAAGTAGTAAGTCTTGCTTTCTGATTTCAACGGTCTGGAAAATGATTTGCGTAATTTTTCAGCTCGGGTTAATTGTTCTTTTCCATACCCACCAGTGACCACAACAAATACATCACCATGTAATCGCCCAAAAAATCGGTGGGCGCCGGTGCATAGAAATTCCAATCTTTTGGCCAATAAAATGATGAGTTCATCACCCCTTTTGATGCCTTCTGCATCATTGATTCTTTGCATTTGATCGACCCCAATTAAAGTCAGGGTTAATCGTTCATGTGAGCTGGCTATTTGTTTCCAGTTCATCAAATGCTTATGGATGGCTTGTTGATTGGGTAGCCCTGTTAGACCATCGGTTTGGTTAAGGTTTTTTAGTTTTTCTGAGGATCGCTGGCTACTGATCCGTTCAACGTCTAGCAACCACATCACTAAACTGACACCAATAAAAGGATAAAAGATCAGTTCGAAAATTCCATGGTATGGAACCAGTAATAACAGCAATTGACTGCCATCAAAAATATAATTTTCAATAGCCAACCAACCAAGGAATGCCATCTCAAAGCCGTAAACAAAAAATCCAATGGTGACTAATTTTTTTCCTAACAGTGGATTGGGGTCATTACGCAAAATGTAAATGGCAGTGCCCAAACAAGCCATCCCAGCTACCAGATACCTTGCACCCACCCGCATTAAATACCGCAATTCTTTGGGATCTGATTCTGAATTTTTAAATAAGGTGATGAAACAAGCAATCAATAAACACAAAACCAAAAGTCTGATGATGTTCTTTTTACTGATACTGGTGCCATTAACCAGTGAGACGGTGCCGACAACTAAAAATGAAATTTGTAGGTAGCCTGCAGTAGACATACAAAATAAATTAATCAGTCTTGGTACCGAAGAAACGCTGTAGTTCAGCGCAATCATGGTGAAACAAAAATATACAGCAATCAGGTATAGGGTTAAGCTGAAAAAGCTGTATGACCAGTAGAACAGGTAGTTTCTTTGATAAATTTTAGCAAAATGCAGCAATAACCAACCAATCAATACAGAACTGATTGCTTGTGCTATTAGCGTTATGTTGTAAAAATCACCCACCTGTTTGCGTCCTGTTTATTGAGGAGGTATTAAAGCCTAATCAGGTTGAGGCTGTCAATGCCTGAAATTAAGAGTTCAATCCAGGGTCATTAATTTTGTTAAGTCATCAAACGTATCTATATCAAGCTTTGCGCTTGGACATGCTATAGAAAATACATTGTTTTGATGGTCAGAAATTAATTTTCTGGCACCATGTTTGTCAGGCAAAGACAGTAACTTATTGAAATATTCTTGAGGAAAAATAGCTGGAACACCGTTTATATTTTGGTAGTGTGAGCTGATGATTTGATGTGGCGAGTGGATGGCAGCTGCCACCAAATTCTGATAATGGCTTGGTGGAATCATCGGTTGATCGCACAGGGCAATTAATAGGGCGTCAGATTGGTTTTTAAGACAGTCAACACCGACTTTGATTGAAGACCCCATGCCAGACTGCCATTTTGAATTGATTACTACCTGGCTTTTAGCCTGTGTTGGGATGGCTTGATGGTCATGCCCTAATACCACGACAACATGGTCACAACATTTCAGTAGACTGTGCTCAATCATCTGCAACAAGGTTGCGTTTTTGAATTTTATGGTTTGTTTGTTTTTCCCCAATCGGCTGGAGTTACCTGCTGCGAGGATTAATCCGTTGATTTTCATGTTTGATAGAAATGTTGCTGAAGTTGGGCTGCCACTGAAATCGCGATGTTTTCTGGCATCTGCCCGCCAATGTCTAGACCCACTGGTGATTTCAGCCTTTGCTGGAGCTGGCTTAATGTTAACTGGGCTTTTTGTAGCACTTTGTCCCTTCTTTTTAATGGGCCCAATAATCCCATCCATTGAGTTTTGGTGGCAGCAAAGTATTTCAAATATTCGGCATCTCTTTCCAAATGGTGGCTCATGATAATCACTGCAGCAAAATCGTGGCCAGATAACGTGGCATTCAAGTCATCTGGGTTGACTTGAATGGTTTGGGTATTTAAATGTTGTGTGGTTTGTGTCAAGCGACCGGCTGCATGATCAATCAAAGTCACATGCCATTGTAATAAATGTAAAACATGTAAAACGGGTATCACATCAATGCCGGCACCACAAATCGCAATTTTAGGCGGTGGATGGTAATGTAAAGGGCTTGTTGAGTCTGAGACCGCTTGGTAAAAACCGGCAGTTGATTCAAGCATTTGCTGGTTCTTCAATAAATAATAACTACCGACTGGGTATTGGCTGTTATTTTCAGATTCTATATACAACTGTAGCGAAATTGACTTTCCGGGCAATGGATTGAGTGCACTGAAAGGCAAGTAATCATCTTTTAATAGTTGTAGCACCAGGTGTATGGTGCCATCACAGCCGGCGCCTAAGCCGAAAATGGATTCATCGCTTAAATCATACGTCAATTGACAGGCTTGTTTGGTTTCAAATACGGTCATGGCATGCTCTGCCACATCGGCTTCTAAACAACCACCACTGATCAAGCCATGGGTGGTTCTATCCTGTTCAATCAACATCATGGCACCGGCTTTTTTATAACTTGAACCCACAGTTTTAACCAATGTGGCAAGCACCAATGGCTGACCTTGTTCTTTGTGTTTAAGGTAGATACCCCACAATGGATTGATTTGTTCCAACATAATGATTTTGCATGTCGATTGCTCCCATTATAAGACGTCTTGCTTGGTGAGTGATGTGCCAATATAGACAATTGAATCCGTGACTATTGATACATTACATTTCGTAGATTGGAATTTATAATCATAAGGCACTCATTCAGGACATGTCATGATTACTTTTAAAATTAATGCTCAGGAAGTTAACTTTGATGGAGATCCCCAAACCCCTGCTTTGTGGGTTATTCGCGATGAATTAAAATTAACGGGTACCAAATTTGGATGTGGCATAGGGCAGTGTGGTGCCTGTTCCATTCATTTAAATGGCCAAGTCATCAGATCCTGTGTCACGCCAATTGAATCAGTTGCTGGTCAGAGCATTACGACCATAGAAGGTTTGGCTGAAGACAAGCAATTGACTCCGGTTCAGCAAGCTTGGATAAAACATGATGTACCGCAATGCGGTTATTGTCAGTCCGGTCAAATCATGGCAGCCACTGATTTACTGCATAAAAACCCTAACCCCAGTGATGCTGACATCATACAAGCCATGAGTAATATTTGTCGTTGTGGTACCTATGTCAGAATCAAGAAAGCCATTCATGATGCCGCAGAAATGATGAGCAAAGGGGCACAGTCATGAATTCCAATGAAGTCAAAGTAAATCGCAGAAAGTTTTTAATAACCGGAATGACGGTCTCTGGTGGCTTGGTTTTTGGCTTGCCAACATGGGCCAACTACCAATCTGATACTGCAGAAAACAAGCTGGGTTTTTTCATTGAAGTCAAACCAGATAACACCGTGGTTATTGGCAGTAATCAACCTGAAATTGGACAGGGTATCAGAACCGTTTTACCGATGATGGTTGCTGAAGAGTTGGATTTGAATTGGTCGCAAGTCGAAGTGGTGCAAATGCCATTAGGCATTGTAAAAACAGCGGATGGCTTCACTTGGAAATACGGTGGCCAAGGTGTAGGCGGCAGCACGGGCACCAGTGGCAACTGGAATTTTATGCGTGAAGTGGGTGCCTCGGCCAGACAACAGTTCATTTCAGCTGCAGCCAAAGTTTGGAAAGTCGACCCAGCCAGCTGTCACAGCAATGAAGGCCATGTCATTGGACCCCAAAAAAATCAAAAAGCATCCTATGCCTCATTGATTACAGTGGCATCACAAATACCCCTTGCAACAACCAAGCCCAAATTAAAAGATCCTGCGAACTTCAAGATTTTAGGCAAACCTCACAATGCCGTGGCCGTTGAGGATTTGGTCACTGGAAAGGCAAAGTATGGGATTGATACCTATGTAGATGGCATGAAAATCGCGATGATTAAGCGGTCCCCATATTTAGATGGCACCGTGCGGTCATATGATGACAGTGAAGCATTGAAAATCCTTGGGGTGGTCAAAACCACAGCAATCAAAGGGCCACAGTTGGGTAAGCCCTACAATATTTTGGCCAGTGGTGTGGCGGTGATTGCTGACAACACATGGGCGGCAATGCAGGGTGTGGCCGCTTTAAAAATAGACTGGGACAAAGGGCCGCATCACAAAGAATCAACGGCCTCATTCAAAGCACAGCTGAATGAATTATTACAAAGCAAAGGACAGGTGGTCAGAGATGATGGTGATTTCAAAGCCAAATTTGCTGCTGCTGATAAACAATTGACCAGGCGGTATGACATTCCATTTGTTTCACACGCGCCATTGGAGCCACAAAATTGCTTTGCACATGTGCAAGGAGATAAAGTGCGCATCATTGTGCCCACTCAAATGCCCAGTGGTGCATCGCGGGCAGCTGCAGCAGAAACGGACATTGATCGTTTGGATATCAGCATTGAGATGACCCGAGTGGGTGGTGGCTTTGGGCGTCGATTGAGCAATGATTATGTTTCAGAAGCCTGTATCATATCCAAAGCAACTGGCTTACCGATTAAATTGATGTGGTCGCGAGAAGACGATATAAAACACGATTTTTATCGACCTGCTGGGATTCATGAAATGAATGCAGGGTTGAATAAGCAAGGTGAATTGATCGCGTGGCAACATCGTTTGGCATCGGCCAGTAAGTATTACCGCCGCCCCAATTTGTCAGAAACCGAATATTGGAAGGCAGAACTGTATACCGATGACTATCCAGCAAACCTCATTGCTGATTATCAAGTGGAGTACCATTCGGCGCAATCAGGTATGCCGCGTGGTTCATGGCGGGCCCCAGCACACACAGCCAATGGGTTTGTGATTCAAAGCTTTATTGATGAATTGGCGCATGAAAGTCAGCAAAGCCCGTTGGATTTTCAACTGAAATTGCTTGGAGATTCCAGAGAGATTCCATATGAAAATCATGGTGGACCGACTTTTAATCCAGGAAGATTGGCTGCATTGTTGCAATGGGTTGCGACCAAGATTGCGTTCAAGCAACCAAGACCCAAGGGCAGAGGTGTGGGCATTGCCACACATTTTACTTTTGGTGGTTATGCAGCGCATGCCATTGAAGTCAGTGTTTCACCAGAAGGCGACCTGACCATTCATCGAGTGATTGGGGCAATTGATTGTGGTTTTGCGGTTAACCCTCGTGGGGTAGAGGCACAAATGCAAGGTGGAACCATCGATGCTTTGAGTACAGCCTTAAACTTGGAAATTACAGTCAAAGATGGACAAGTGGTGCAAAGTAATTTCCATGACTATCCTTTGATGAAACAAAATCAAGCCCCAGAAATGATGGAGGTTCATGTGGTCAATCATGGCAATGAGCCTGCTGGAGTGGGTGAAATACCTTTGCCTCCTGTGGCCCCCGCATTAACCAATGCGATTTATGCAGCCACAGGCATCAGAATCAGGCGTTTGCCAATCAAGGATCAGTTGCAGGTGGCAATGAAAAGTCAAACCAAAGCTTAAACGCGAGGATAAGGAAAAGATTGGATAGATTGCAGTCCGTAATAGTTGTTGAGGCCTGAAACGCCTGCACTTTGGGCTCGCTGCAAATCAATGTAGCCTTCAGTGCTTAACAGTTCATCGGCCAACTCCATAATTTCTATAACGCCTATCACCATTTGGGTTTGGTTGATGGCTATGGGTAAGATTTCTGCCAACTTCAATCCAATTTTAATCTGGGCTTGTTCTACGAATGGCGCAGGGAAATGATTGATGATTTGTTCGCTGAATCCGCAGGCGGAAAATTCTGATTGTGCTGCTGGGTATTTTGCAGCCGTTTGGTGAGCCTGTTGCACCATTGAAGTCGGAACATGGTTAATGGTGTAGTGTTTTGTGGTTAAGATGTTTTCTAAGGTGTGTCTGGGTACTTCTTCGCTGGGTCGGGTGATAAAACCCAAGATGGCTGGGTCACTTCCTAAATGAACCACCGAGCTGAAAAGGGCCAAATTGGATTGCTGCTTAAGATTCTGGGTGCCAATCAAATTCGCGGGTTTAATCCCAGTGATTGAATTGATGAGATTCAGTCGCTTGATGCGATCAAACGCTTGCAATTTGTCTTGGGTGATTAACATGTGACTTTTGCCGGATGAAAAATCACATGTTACTGCGTCCTATGTTAGTTTTCTGTCAATTTCAAAAACAGGTGGTTTATTCATGATGCTTAATCATCATTTTGATTTTGATGTTTACTCAGGTTGTTTAAATCCCACTATGGCATCAATTTGCTTGATGGCAATGTTGTGGTAACCAGGTCTGGATTTGATGTAAATATTCATCGCTAAATTATGCAAGTCGGGGTGTTCCATCAAGGCTTCATACAAGGGTTTAATTAATTTAACTCGACCGATACTGGACAAGTAATCAATCAACCTGGCATAGGCTGCTTGGTATTGGTTGTTGATGCTGATTTTCAGCCAGTCATGGGCTATTTCACTGTTTTTTCGTTGAGTCAGTTGAAAGGCATGGTCTAATTCATGCAATTGCTCGGTGTTTAATTGTGGTGGTAGGGCGCGTAAAAAATGCAACCATTCTTGGGTGGTCCACGATGCCGTATTGATTTGCTTGGCCTCAACATCACCGGCCAACCAAGTTTCAACCTGTTGATCAATCACGGTAAATATTTGAGTCGCAGGTGGGGTGAAAAATTCAGGTAAACCAGGTTGATTCAACCAAACATCAACTTGTTTTTCGGTGATTTTATGGGGGAATTGACGCAATAAATTATGCTCGAGGTATGCAACAAAATCTTGGCTGGTTATGCTCTTGAAAGCATATTGTTCAAAATAGCCATTTAAAAATTGATCGAAATCAGGTCTGCCAACTTGTTGTTCCATCCATTCTAAAAAGAAACGTCCTTTGTCATATGCCACTCCACTGAAGTAGTCATCAGGATCACTGGTTTTGCTGGGGTTAATGAGTTTTTGTGCATCTTCACTTAATTCACTCATTTCTTCCACCAAGGACTGATAGATCAAGGTTGATTCCATCAGCATACGATCGGTTCCATATATAGCCTCTATGATTCTGGCTTCAATGTATGAAGTAAATCCTTCATTGAGCCAAGCATCCTGCCACAAAGCATTGGTCACCAAATTACCTGACCATGAATGGGCCAATTCATGGGCAATCAATGAATCCAATGAGCGGTCACCAGCGATGACAGTGGGTGTGATGTGAGACAATTTAGGGTTTTCCATTCCACCAAAAGGGAAACTGGGAGGAAGAATCAACAAATCATATTGTCCCCATCGGTATTTTCCGTACATGGCTTCAGTGGCTGTGATCATGTTTTCGGTCGAGGCAAATTCATAGGCTGCGGCCTGTAGTATTTCCTTTTCTGCATAGATGGTGACGTGCTCACTGATTGTTTGTAACTGCAGGTCGCCGATGGCAATGGCGATCAAATAGGCAGGTATGGGCTGTTGCATGGAAAAAGTATGGATGCCGTCAATGGCTTGTTGGTTGTTGTTATCTGCACTCATGACAACTTTCAGCCCAGCCTTAACCTGAATGTTGGCGTTGTAGGTGACTCTAACAGAGGGTGTGTCTTGTACCGGGATCCAGCTTCTGGCATGTACAGCTTGGGATTGAGAAAATAGAAATGGGTGCTTTTTACCGCTGGTTTTTTCCGCTCCTAACCATTGTAAACCAGAGGCCTGGGGCATGGTTTCATAGCTGATTTTGATGGGTGCGTGGTTGTCAGGTAAGTTGATTATCAATTCTGAGCCCAAGCCTTCTATGGATTGGCCCATGCGCCAAACCAATTTGTGGGTTTTTTTTGCTTCTATGGACTCTACCCGTTTAATTTTTAAATCACGGGTATCCAAAATCAATTGATTCGCTTGTGGTTTGATGACTTTGTAATTGATCGTGACAAAACCATCCATGATCTGCTGTTTAAATTTAACTTTTAAATTTAAATCTAAATGAGTGATTTTGACTTGGTCATGGCGAGAAAATGAAAAAACATCAGGTCGTTGTGGCAGGGTATCCATGGTTTCTGCTGTTTCAAGTGTTGCTTCTGGTTGACTGGGTTTGATTGGGCTTTGGCAGCCGCACAGGAAGAAACAGGTCAAAATAATCAGGCGCATAATTTTCATCACATCATCAAAAAATGATTATGTTAACGCAATCAGTATGAATTACAACCAGAGAAGATCGATAAAGTAAGGAATATATGAATGGCGGAGCGGACGGGACTCGAACCCGCGACCCCCGGCGTGACAGGCCGGTATTCTAACCAACTGAACTACCGCTCCGCAGTGGTGATTCATCTCAATCAAATTGAGAGCGCGCATTCTAATATATATTAAAAATTATGTGTAGTTTTTTTCTCAACAAATTAAAAGCAGCACCCGCTGACAACCTGTTGTATTCGGTGGTAGAATATGCGCCCAATTATTGAGGAGATTCTGTCCTGTTCTGATTCCTCTGTTTGCTCATCAATGTTCAGTCATTTAGAGTGGATTGAAGCGAAACTTACAGGATCTTCTTAAGCACCTTTATTCGACTTAATTGGCCAATTGGCTGGAGATGCAATGACTGAAGAAAATAGACCGTTACCAACCGAGTTTTTCGCCGATTGGAAAGAAAGAGAAGCGCTGGCAGAAGGCATGATCCCATTGATCGGCAGGTTATACCGTCGACGCAATGTGTCATTGTATATGTACGGTAAACGCATGATTAATCAGTCAGTCACTGATTTGATGAAAGCCCATCGTTTTGTGCGTCAAGTTGAAGCCAGTGAATTGAGTGAATACGAAACATTTCCTTTTATCAAAGCCATTTCGGAATTGCCATTAGGTCCTGCGCACATCGATGTGGGTAAAATGGTTTATCGTTATTTCAAGCACAACAGTTATGATGAAATTGAACAATCTGATGTCGATTCTTATGTCAAACAAGAGTTGGCACATTTAATTGATTCAGATGCCAAACCACTCGAAAAACCTCAGGATGTGGTTTTGTATGGTTTTGGCCGAATTGGCCGATTGGTGGCACGCCTGTTGGTTGATAAAACTGGCGGCGGTGATGTGCTTGTGCTTAAAGCCATAGTGATTCGAAAAAGCAGTGCAGATAATGATTTGGAAAAACGGGCCGCGTTGTTGCGCAAAGATTCAGTCCATGGAAAATTCAATGGCACCATTCGCGTTTTACATGAACAAAATAAATTGGTCATCAACGGCAATGAGGTGCAAGTCATCTATGCCAATTCACCCGCTGACATTGATTATACAAGCTACGGAATCAACAATGCTTTGATTGTAGACAACACCGGTGTTTGGAAAGATGAAGCCGGTTTGCGTGGTCACTTAAGACCAGGCGCTGCCAAGGTCTTGTTGACTGCTCCAGCTCAGGGTGATATTCCGAACATTGTGTATGGCATCAATCATGATTTGATTACCCCTGACAAAGAAGTTATTTGTGCGGCTTCATGCACCACCAATGCCATTGTGCCAGTGCTGAAATGTTTGAATGAAGAATATGGTATTCAACATGGACACATTGAAACCGTTCATGCTTATACCAATGACCAAAACCTGATTGATAATTATCACAACAAAGATCGCCGTGGCAGAAGTGCGGCGCTGAATATGGTGTTGACCTCAACGGGTGCTGCCAAAGCAGTGGCCAAAGTATTGCCTGAACTGGCTGGTAAGTTAACTGGTAATGCGATTCGTGTTCCCACCCCCAATGTTTCGATGGCTATACTTAATATCCAATTAGGCAAAGGAACAGACTTAACTCAATTGAACGAATTTTTGCGCAAGAAATCATTGCATTCCAGGTTGCAACAACAAATTGGTTATACAGTTTCTTCAGAGGCTGTATCGACTGATTTTGTTGGCTCAAGACAGGCTTGTGTGATCGATTCACAAGCCACCATTGTGGAAGACAATCATGTGGTGTTGTATTGTTGGTATGACAATGAGTATGGTTATTCATGCCAAGTGGTTCGTTGTTTGGAAAAATTTGCTGGAGTGAATTGGCCAGCCTATCCAAGTAACTGAGCTTAAATTTCTCATAAGGATTCAAAAGGCGGCCAAGTGCTGCCTTTTTTGTGGGCGTCAATAGAGTGACATTTTTTGACACTTTCTAGCAATGGCGTGTTGGTAAAACCATTGGTTGAGATTTTGATTTTTTCAAGTTTGTTGGCGATAGGATTGAAGTGAATTCAGTTTTGTGAACTCAATTTCAACGGCTGCCATTTAATGATTGTTGACAAATCCTTTGTTGTAATCCGGTACCAGTACATTTATTTTAAATGCATTATCAACTTATACAGGAACAACAGATGTCAGGAATTTTCGATTTAATTAAAAACAGTGTGGGCCAACAAGCTGTCGAACAAGTGGCGCAAAAGGTAGGCGGCAACAAGGAAGCCACACAAAGAGCCATTGCAGCAGCCATTCCAATGTTGTTGTCGGCGTTACAAAAAAACACCAAGTCGCGGAGTGGTGCTGAGTCTTTAGCCCATGCACTGGAAAAAGGTCATGACGGTGGTATCTTGGGCAATTTAGACGGCTTATTGGGCCGGTCTGGTCATGAATCCACGGGTGAAAAAATATTGGGTCATGTTTTGGGCAGTCGTCAAAACAATGTTTCCAATCAATTGGGCAAAGCCACTGGATTAGGTGCTGCCGATGTGAATACCATTTTAGCCAACTTGGCCCCCGTTGTTTTAGGTGCTGTGGGTAAAGCCAAGCGTGAAAACAATTTAGGTGTTTCCGGTTTGCAAGACATGTTGAAAAAAGAACGAAAGACCATCAAGAAACAACAACCCAACCTGGGATTTTTAGAAAAAGCATTGGACGGTGATGGTGATGGAGAAGTTGATTTGTCTGATGTGCTCAAGCACGGATCAGGATTACTCAAGGGATTCTTTAAATAAGCAGCAGTTAGATTTCAATATGACCACAATCTGCAACTGTACAGATTGTGGTTTTCCTTGCCAATCAGTGATTTATCATGTAATTTAAAAGGTGTGTGAGGAGTGTCATTAATATGTGTTACACCCTCTGATGTAAGCGTAGTATTCGATTCCCCTTTTGGGAATAAAATGACTTAAAAATATTTAGTGATGCGATGAACAAACAACAAATTTTAAATGAATGTATAGTTATATTTGATAAATACCTTCAAGTGAGTCTTAAGGAGTCAATGAAACTGACTTTGCAGGATTTGTTCAGTAAGGCAGAAGTGGCTGGTTCTAACCAAGAAGAACAAGAGTTATTCAATCTGTACCGTCAATTAAAAATAGGGGCCAAAGATTTTTCAATACAGTTGAGAGAAAAAATCAAAGCCATGCCGGAATTCATTTCGGCTGAAGTGAATAAATCAGACTCTAAAATGTCTTTGTCACTGGTTGAAGATGAAGAGCTGTCAATTTCATTGGCACTGACCCAATTAGATTCTACTTTAGAGGTCATGAGCCACGCTGAGTTGTACACGCTTGAAAAGCGAATGAATGTACTTTTTGGTAACGAGAAAATTGATAAAACCAACATGCCATTTTCTCCGGCATCAATTGTGTGGTTGTTCAGTCATGCCTTTAAGTCGATTGGTTTCGATGTCAAAGTAAAAACCCTGATTATCGATTTCATCATCAAAGAATTTGGTAAAAACATCAATGATGCTTACCACGACATCAATGAAGTATTCATAGCTGCTGGTATTTTACCGAACATTCAGCCTGAAGTGATCAAGCCTAGAAATAAAAAAAGTGAGGCGGTTGATCATGACAACCAAGTCGAGCAATCAGAGTCAGATGATGAACAACAAAATGACGGCAGTGATTCTGGTCAAAGAAACGGCAATACGGGCAGCCAATCCAATAGAAATCACCACCAACAAAGTGGCAGTCATGCCAATGCAGGCCAGAACACACCTCAAGAAAGTTATGGTATAGAAGATAACTCAGGTTACCAACAACGGCAGTATGACCCTGAAAGCAAAAGGTTGGTGGAGTCTATTTTTAATTTATTGTCACCAAGTCATGGTTCAGCTGTTGGGCATCAACAAGGTGGAGGCCAATCAGGTGGTGGTCAATCAGGTGGTGGTCAATCAGGCGGTGGGTCATTCAATAACACCCCCAGTGGTGCACCCGTACAAAACATCCCTGACAATGACTTTGACCAAGCATTGGCTCAAATTGCCAAAGAATCTGGCATTGTAGCCACCAGTAAAAACATCCATAATTTGAAGGAGATGTTGGCGGATCAAGTCAGGAACAACACCGGAAACTTTTACCCTGAGTTGTCTCCGAAACAAAACAAAACCTTAGACCTGATGGGCCTAGTCTATGACGAAATTGAAAACGATGAAACCATAGACACGCACATCAGATCGTCTTTTAATGCCATCAATGTTCCCTTGTTAAGGACGGCGATCAATGATGAGAGCTTTTTTATTGATTCAGGGCATCCAGCCAGAAAATTCATGGAGCTGTTGGTTGAGTCATCGCAAAAGTGGCATGGCACCAATGTCATCAAACAAATCCACCAATACAGTGACACAGCGGCCAAATCCTTTGATGGCACCACATCTTCATTTGTCAAAGCCTTGGATGAATTGTCTGATTATTTAAAGGTAACCAATACCCGAGCAGAAAGGGCTGAACAAAAATGGGTCAGTGCTGCTCAAGGCAAAGAAAAAATGGATGTGACCAAGGCCGAGGTTGAGTCGCATTTAAATGAAATCTTGGAAGGCTGTGATATTAAGTTTGTCAAAGACATCATTCATCATGTCTGGCGAGATTCATTGACCTTGACCCTGTTGAGAGAGGGTAAGGACTCCGAACAATGGGCGAAGAAAATACAGTCGGCAAAAACCATTGCACAAATTGGCAATAAAAATCAATTTATGAACCTAACCGGGCCTGAGAAACTCAGCGCCATGCATCATTTAGACCAAACCATGGATGAGCTCGGTTTTTCAAAAAGAGACCGCATTTCTACCAAAGACAACATCCACACTTGTTTGGGGTGGCAAGAAATTGGGGAGGACGAAGCGAAAAAAGAAGCACCGAAGCTTAAAAAAGTACTGTCTATTGATGAAGCCGTTAAAAGTGAAAAAATAGAAACGGCCAATAAAAAAATTGAAGAAATTCGTGAATTGAATGACGAAGAAAACGCCATGAAAGAACGGGTGGTTAACTTACCGTATGGCACCATGTTCGATTTCATTATCAATCAACAAAACGATGTTTTAAGGCGAAAACTCAGTTGGGTCAGTACGATGAGTGAAAGTGTGTTGTTCGTCGACCTGGTTGGCCGACATCCGCATAAAATGAAACTACAAAGATTGGCGATTGATTTGTGCAGAAAAAACATCATTCGTGTAGAATTGCCAGAAGGTGGTTATTTCAAAAATGCATTGAATAAAATCATCGGAAGGCTAAAGAGTATGGCAGCTTAATCAGAGATATGGAAAAATAAATGACCGAAAAAAGAATAAATAAAAGAGTCAATCCACCAGATGGTTCTATCGTAGTTAACCAAATCAATGGCAAGGTATTGGGTAAAATTATTGATGTGTCTGCGGGAGGTTTTTTGTTGGCCGGAAGGGAAAAGTACAGTGCTGGTATGATCTTTCAGCTGAACTTGATCTTGGAAGTCAATCCGCAAGTGTCTTTGTCAGTGGGTGCAGAATGTATATGGTCTGACCCCCAAACCAGTGGTCTGACATTTGGGGGCTTTCAAATCATTGATATATCAGGGCAAGACAATCAAACCCTCAATGACATCATTGATCAAATAGATCACTGAACTGTTAACATGGCATTGACGTTTACAATGTCTTCTTGTTGTAAAACGCCTGCGGCTCTTTTCAGTCTCAATATATTTAACAGGTAATCGTGTTTGGCTCGTGAATAATCTCTTTGCGCTTGGTATAAGCTTCTTTGTGAATTGAGTACTTCAACGATGTTTCTGGTGCCTACTTCAAACCCTGCTGCTGTGGCTTCCTCGGCGCTTTTTGCTGAGACAACTGCCAGTTGCCTGGCTTGAACAGAGCTCCAGCCTGCTTCAACATTGTGCACTGCATTTCTGACATTCCTCACAGTCGAAAACGTGGTTTGGTCTAAGTTTTCCATGGCGGCTTTGTATTCAAGTCTGGCTTGGCGTGTCAATGAAGAGGTTCTGCCACCAGAGAAAATAGGCACGCTGACATTCAAGGAAATGGAATTTGAATCTCTTTCACTGTCAGGAAATTCTCTTAAGACCACTGTACCATCAGCTTGCGGCTGCAGAAATGAACTGCCTTTGGAATTATTGGTCGATAAGTTGGCTGACAAATCCACGGTTGGAAAGTGGCCAGATTGTTGTTGTTTAACCGTATATTCAGCCAATTCGGCATCGATTTTAGCCACACCCAAATCTGGGTTGTTTGATAAAGCCAAGATTTCCCATGCTTTGATGTCATTTTCTGATAAGTTGACTTGTTCAATGTTATCAGGCAATGAATTTAAGCTGGCATAATAGGTCTGGGTTATTTCATACAGGGCTTCTTTGGTGTCATCTAACAAGTTTTTCGCATTGATCACGCTGGCTCTAGAACCATCGTATTGTGCACGAGCTTCATGTACATCGGTGATGGCAGCCAAACCAACTTCATAGCGTTGTTCTGCTTGATCTAATTGGCGTTGAATGGCCTTTTCTTCAGACTCAGCAAATTTAACAGCATCAATATTGGTTAAGACATCAAAATAACTTTGCGCCAACCTGATTAAAAATTCTTGTTGAGCCACATCGTATTGCGCCATGCCTCTGGCTTTTCGTAAATCAGCTTGACGTAAACCAATGAAGTTGGCATGGTCGTAAACGGATTGATTTAACGACAAGGTCCATCCATCAGATTCAGATTTATCAGGGTTGCTGACGGTACCGTCACTGTAAGTGGTTTTGGAGTCAGACTCAGACTTTGACCAAGAGCCTGATACTTGCGGCAAGAAATTTGCCATGGCTTGTTTTTTGCTTTCAAGTGAAGCTTGCTGATTGTATTGAGCCGCTTTCAGTTGGGGATCTCTTTCAAGTGCTACATTGAGAACGTCAACCAAGTCTTCTGCCACTGCGGTTCCAGCAACTAAGGTGCTTAATAGGAATAATTTTTTCATAATTTTTAGAGTTTAAATGTAGGTTGTTGATCGGCTTTTATAAGTTTGCCAACCATTGTGTCGAAATGTGATGTATAGACTGCAGCCGATTGATACATTCTGGCTTCCATGATGGGTTCGTCACCAATGATGGCAAATACTTGGCCATCAGGATTTAACCAATCAAAGACGGCTGCTGGTACTTCATCTAATGCACCGGTGATGATGACCCGATCGTATTTTTGTTGTGGGTTAAATTGATAAAAATCTGCGGTTTCGCAAGTCACATTTTCGATTTGATTTTCTTTGAGTTTTTGTTTTGCGGTTTGGGTGAAGTCTTCAATGATGTCAATTGAATGGACATAGTTCACCAGTCGGCTGATCAGTGCCGTCACATAGGCACTGCCAGTACCTACTTCCAACACCAGTTGTGAAGGGTTTAAATCCAACGCTTGTAACATGCGACCTTCTACCACAGGTTTCATCATGCTTTGATTGTGACCAATGGGTAGGGCCAAATCTGCGAAAGCCAGTTTACGTTGAGGAACTTGCACAAATTCTTCTCTTTGAACCAATAGCATGGCATTCAAAATGTCTTTGTTGATCACGTCCCAAGAACGCACTTGTTGCGTTACCATATTGTGTCTTGCTTTATCAAAATTCATGTTTTTTAATTCGCCTTTTTTGTTATGATGTGATGATCATATCCTTGAATGAACAACCCGAAGGTTATCTTAATATTAGCTTACGGATATAAAACTTCATATCATGGGTTAAAAGTCACATTTTATGATACTTTCATCAATGAACGAAGCCAAATTAATAAAGTTACAAACAAATAGACTGATTTCAGGTATGGAACAACTCGCTTTGCCCACTGAAAATGCACCGATTATTATGGCGTACCTGTTGTTGTTACAAAAATGGAACAAAGCATACAACATGACTTCTATAGATGAACTGGGTCAAATGGTTACCCACCATGCCTTGGATGCACTGGCAGTGGCGAACCATTATCAAGGCCAGCGTATCATTGATGTAGGTACTGGTGGCGGCATACCTGGGTTTATTTTAGCCATCATGTTCCCTGAAAAACATTTGGTGTTGTTAGATGCCGTAGGTAAAAAGGCACGTTTCATGCGACAAGTTAAACGTGAGTTGGGCTTGGTAAACACCGAAATAGTTCATCAACGGGTGGAAAATTATTTTCCAGAAGAAAAATTTGATGTGGTAACATCACGTGCTTTTTCAGAGTTGAATCAGTTTTTGCAGGTGACAGCCCATTTAGGTGGCATCAAATGCCAGTATTTGGCCATGAAGGGGCCAAAAACAGAGACTCTGAAATCAGGATTGCCTTTCAAGCAGACCGCTTTGTGGGAAATCAAAGTGCCTTTTTTAGACGTTGAAAGAAAGTTATACCAATTTGAAAAAACCCATGAAAATTAAAAACAAAATCATTGCAGTTGCTAACCAAAAAGGCGGAGTGGGCAAAACCACAACCACAGTTAATTTGGCGGTGGGATTGGCTCAATTAGGAAAAAAAGTTTTGTTGATAGACCTTGATCCGCAAGGCAATGCGACCATGGCATGTGGCACCGACTCTAGAAATTTAACGGTTTCTGCCTGTGAGTTATTGATGGATGAGTGTGAAGCAAAAGACGCCATCATCAAAACGGAATTGTTGGATGTGATTGGTTCAAACACCAACCTGACTGCCGCAGAGCTTCAAATGATGGAATATGAAGACCCACAAACAATTCTGAAACAGCAATTGTTGCCGGTGGTTGAAAATTACGACTTCATCTTAATTGATTGTCCACCATCACTCAGTATATTAACCATCAATGCATTAACGGCTGCTCACAGTGTTTTGATACCTATGCAATGTGAATATTATGCCCTGGAGGGTTTGACTTCATTGTTGGACACCATTGAACGGGTCAAGCAAACAGTCAATCCAGAATTGGAGATTGAAGGCTTGTTGCGAACCATGTTTGATGGACGGAATAATTTGGCCAATGATGTGGCCGCCCAAATCAGCGAGCATTTTGGTTCAAAAGTATTCATGACTGTGGTCCCACGAAAT
Organism: Marinicella litoralis; assembly: GCF_002591915.1. GTDB lineage: Bacteria > Pseudomonadota > Gammaproteobacteria > Xanthomonadales > Marinicellaceae > Marinicella > Marinicella litoralis. The sequence goes on from NZ_NIHB01000001.1 coordinate 1,213,094, forward strand.
GTGAAAGTGGCCGAAGCGCCCAGTTTTGGTCAATCAGCCATTGAATACGATCAGTTGTCCAGAGGTGCGGTTGCATACAAAGGTTTGGCCAGTGAATTACTAAGGAGGAATCATGCCTGAAAAGATGACCAAGAAAAAACTCAGTAAGAAAAAAGTCAGCAAAAAAATGGCACGAAAAAGTGGTTTAGGGCGAGGCTTGGATGCATTGCTTGGCAGCCGCAATTCCAGCCAAGCTACTGAGGCTGGATCAGCTGAAACCAGTGAGTTACAAAACTTAGGTATTGAGCAACTACAACCCGGTCAATATCAGCCCAGAAGTATTATGGACCAAGCCAAATTACAAGAATTGGCGGATTCAATCAAAGCACAAGGCATTGTGCAACCGATTGTGGTCAGGAAATTAACCAACAATCAATATGAAATCATCGCCGGCGAGAGGCGTTGGCGTGCTGCCCAGTTGGCACGGTTGTCTGAAGTGCCTGTATTGGTTAAGCAGGTTGATGACCGACAAACCATTGCCATGGCGTTGATTGAAAACATTCAAAGAGAAGACCTCAACCCACTGGAAGAGGCGATGGCTTTACAAAGGTTGATTGATGAATTCAGTATCACCCATGCTGAAGCGGCTGAAGCGGTTGGTCGTTCAAGGGTGGCTGTCAGTAATTTATTGCGATTGCTGGAGTTGACCAAACAAGTCAAAGCCATGTTGAATGATGGCTTGTTGGAAATGGGTCACGCACGTTGTCTGTTGTCTTTAGAAGCACAGCAACAATTGGTGGCGGCCAATGAAATCATTGCCAAAAAGATGTCAGTTAGACAAGCAGAGGCATTGGTGAAGTCTCTGAAGAATCCTGTAAAACAAAAACCCAAAACCGAAGCCAAGTCTGCAGACATTCGACATTTGGAGCAGCAATTGACTGAAAAATTATGTGCTCAAGTTGAAATTCAGCACAGCAGCAAAGGCAATGGAAAGTTGGTCATTCATTACCACGGATCTGATGAATTGGACGGTATTTTAAATCGCATCAAGTGAATTTAAACGAGCGTTTAATTTTTTACTAAAAAATACCTTTTGATTGGCTGTTTTGCTTGATTTTATCGGGTTGAAAGGTTAAGGTTTGCCACCAATTTTTCTCTTGGATAAAATTCGCATGAGCACAACGAACCAAGCCTTAGCCGACTGGGTTAAACAAGTTGCTGAACTCACCCAACCCGATCAAATCTATTGGTGTGATGGCAGTGAAGCTGAAGATCAGAAATTCAATCAAATGCTGTTAGATGATGGCAGTTATAAACAGCTCAATTCTGAAACCCATCCCAATTGCTACTTGCATTTATCTGATTCACAAGATGTTGCACGGGTTGAACACTTGACGTTTATCTGCACCCAAAAAGAAGTGGATGCAGGGCCTAACAACCATTGGATGGATCCAGCGGCAGCGCACGATAAGATTGATGCTTTATTTGCTGGCTGTATGAAAGGCAGAACCATGTATGTCATTCCTTATTGCATGGGACCTATTGATTCACCGATTGCTCGATGTGGTGTTGAGATCACTGACAGTGCTTATGTGGTGCAAAATATGCGCTTGATGACCAGAATGGGTCAGGCTGCATTGTCGCGGATTGAACAAGAGGGTGGCTTTGTCAAAGGATTGCACTCAACCGGTGAATTGGATCCCAATCGCCGTTTTATCATGCATTTTCCAGAAGAGCTGAGCATCAAAAGCTTTGGTTCAGGTTATGGTGGCAATGCTTTATTGGGTAAGAAATGCCATGCTTTAAGGATTGCTTCCTATCAAGCCAAAACCGAAGGTTGGTTGGCTGAGCATATGTTGATTTTGGGTATCAAGACACCCGCAGGTAAACAACATTATGTGGCCGCTGCCTTCCCATCAGCTTGCGGTAAAACCAATTTGGCGATGTTGATTCCACCAGAAGGTTACCTGAAAGATGGTTGGGAAATCAGCACCGTCGGTGATGACATTTGTTGGATGAGACCGGGTGAAGATGGTCGCTTGTGGGCGATTAACCCTGAAGCCGGATTTTTCGGCGTGGCACCTGGAACTGCCAAAGAAACCAATCCCAATGCTTTGGCGATGTTATACCAAGACACTATATTCACCAATGTTGCAGAAACAGCAGACGGTCAACCTTGGTGGGAAGGTTTGGATGACCGCACGCCCCAAACGGATTGGCAAGGCAGACCATATGATCCAGCCAATGGTCCAGCAGCACACCCTAATTCTAGATTTACTGTATCAGCCAAACGATGTCCAAGTTATTCAGCAGAATCTGAATCCGCCACTGGCGTGCCGATTGATGCCATTATATTTGGTGGCCGCAGAGCCAGTTTGGTGCCATTGGTGACCGAAGCCAGAAGTTGGGATCACGGTGTTTTGATGGGTGCCACTGTGGCTTCTGAAACCACTGCAGCAGCGACCGGCGCTGTGGGTGTGGTCAGACGCGACCCAATGGCAATGAAACCATTTTGTGGTTATCACTTTGGCGATTACTGGGGACATTGGGTTGGGATGAAAAACCAAGCCAATAAATTACCTAAAGTATTCACCGTCAATTGGTTCAGAAAAGATGAAAAAGGTCAATTCATGTGGCCTGGTTTTGGTGAAAACATGCGTGTTTTAGAGTGGATCATTGGTCGTTGTGATAATCAATTAGGCGCCAATGAAACAGCCATTGGTTTATTGCCATCCAGTCAAGACATCAATACCAAAGACTTAGGTATGGATTTATCGGTTTTGGATGAGTTGTTAAAAGTGGATAAAAGCGCTTGGAAAGACGAAGTCACTTCTGTGGAAGGGTTTTTAAGGAATTATGGCAGCCGTGTTCCTGGCGAGTTGTTCCGAGAGTTGAAAGAGATTGATGATCAGTTAAGTTGATCGACACCAACAACTTTCAAATTTAAAAAGCCCTGATATTCAGGGCTTTTTTTGTGGCCGCTGGTATTTTTTCAATAATTCATGTCATTGGGCGCTTTATTGTGACAAATACAACCATTCTGTCACAAAGCAATGATAAAATTATTGCTTAAATATAAGCACACCTAGACATTCAATCACTGATTCCTTATGACATGGTCAAATGGGCCTGGAGTTTCGAACGTCTTTACTGATGAAAAAAAGAGGCAATTTAGGCACATATTATGAAAACAACAAACAAACACTTAACGGCATTGTTGCTAACAGGCATGATCAGCTCGGCTCAGGCAGTTGATTTATTACTCGAAGGGTTTGAGACCGATGGCAATGGCAGTCGATACATCGCTTCAACCCCGTTTAATGATGGCGGCAGTGACCACTGGAATCGAACTGATGGCAGTGATATCAGCAACACCACCGCCCCCTACAGTAATTACCAAGGCAGTTACTTTTGGGCCGCTGAAGATGTCAATGACAATGGCGGCAATGGCATGACGCCGCAGACCCTTTTGTTTGAAGACATCAACATCAATGCTTATAACAACTTGGCTTTCAGTGGGTTGTTTGGAGCAGGCAATGGACCCGGTGCTACCAACTATGACGCCGCAGATTTTGTGAAAATTCAATACCGTATTGACGGATCTGGCAATGACACCTATACCGATGGTGTTTGTTTTGCTTACCAGGACAATGGTGACGATTTCAATGAACCATTTGGTTTGGATGCCGATTGTAATGGGGTAGCGGATGAGCCTTTGCTTGAAATGATACCAGCCATGGCCAGTTATGGTTTCACCATTCCAACGACGGGTTACACCATAGATTTGTTGGTTTCGGTCAGTGTCGATGCTGGTTCAGAAGAATTTGGGTTTGATCAACTGCTCTTAACTGGTGACGACACTGGCGTCGATACGTTGCCAGTGGTGCTAGCAACCAACCCAGCTGACCAAGCAATTGATGTTGAATTGAACTCAAACATACAAATTACTTTCAGTGAAGCCGTGGATGTAGGCGTCAACGCAGTGACGGTAGACTGCACCCAAAGCGGCATCCAAATTTTTGGTGAAATGTTTGATGTGTCATCGATAGATTTAGCCACCAGTGATTTCATTTCAACTGATGTTTGTACAGTGACCTTAGATGCATCAGTCATCAATGACCGTGATGGCACTTTCAATCAATTGGATGGTGACAGAGATGGCAATGCAGGCGGTGACTATGTATTCAGCTTTACTGCTGTTCCTGATACGGCACCTGAGGTCAGTTCAACTGATCCAACTGACGGTTCAGTGGGTTTACAAATTGATGATAATTTAATCGTTAATTTTTCAGAATCCATTGATGCCACGGCCAATGCAGCAACTTTGGTTTGTAGTCAATCTGGCGCAGTGTCATTGTCAGGTGTTCAAGTGGATGATGTGGCTGTGATGACCATCGATCCTGACAGCAACCTGATTGACCTTGAAACTTGTGACTTGACGTTGCTGGCGGCTGAAATTTTTGACAATGACTTGACCCAAGACAACATGGTTGCTGATGTGGTGATATCCTTTATGGTCGGTTATCCCGTGGTAGAAATTTTTGACATTCAAGGTGATGGCTTGGCTTCCCCTTACCATTTAAGCACAGTAACCACCTTAGACAACATTGTGACTGCATTGGACAGCAATGGGTTTTATATGCAAACACCTGATGCTCGCAATGACAGTAACCCACTGACATCCAGTGGTATTTATGTATTTACCGGCGGCGCGCCTGCGGTATCTGTAGGTGACCAGGTTGACTTAACCGGTGACATTGAGGAGTTTTTTGATTTAACCGAATTCACCAACCCAGGTAGCTATGTGTTGACCGTAGATGCTTCGAACCAACCCTTACCGGCCGCCATCATTTTGGATGCCAATTTCCCATACACTGATCCAACGGTGTTTCCTTGCGGCATTGAATCATTGGGTTATGAGTGTTTTGAAGGCATGTTATTTGACATGCCAGCAGGTGTGGTCAGTGCTGCATCCGCAGGATTTTTCGGCAGTGATATCAATGATATAGTGGTCAATGCAGGCAGTCAGCGTGCGATGCGTGAACCAGGAATTGAATACCCTGATTCTTTGGCCTATCCAGGTTTACCTGAGTTTGATGGCAACCCTGAGTTGATTGAAATGAGTGTTGAGGCCTTGACACTGCCTTTCCAAACCCTGGCAGCAGGCACAAAAATATCAGCCAAGGGAGTCATCAGTTATGGTTTTGGTGATTATGAATTACAACCTTCGGAATTGATTGTGATTGAAGAAAATGTCATACCAAAACCGGTACGCGATGCTGTGGCCGATGAGGTGACCATTGGTTCAGCCAATTTATACCGGTTCTTTGACCCGATAGACGATCCAGGTGAAGAGGACGATGACCAAATTGAAGATCCGGCCGTGTATGCCAATCGCTTGGTTAAGTTAGCCAAATATGTAGTCAATGACCTTAAATCGCCGACGCTGATTGGTTTACAAGAAGTTGAAAATTTGAATGTATTGAATGAGTTGATTACCGCCATATCCGCAGAAGGTGGCCCGACTTATACGGCGAGTTTAATTGATGGCAATGACCGTGGTGGCATTGATGTGGCTTATTTGTATCAAGCTGCGCTGTTAAGCAATGTAGTGATTACTCAATATGGCGCCGCTGAAATAAACACATTTGACAGTTCTTTGTTACATGATCGTCCGCCATTGCGATTAAAAGCCACGGCTGACTTAAGCAATGGTGGAACGCTGGATTTGAATGTTTTGGTGGTTCATATGCGATCCAGAGGTAGCATAGACAGTGCGTCAGACGGTGAACGGGTTCGCAGTAAAAGGCTGCAACAAGCCAATTCAGTGGCCGCCATGATCGATGTTATTCTGACCGAAGATCCGTTGGTTGGTTTGTATGTGATTGGTGATTTCAATGCCTTTCAATTCACTGATGGTTATGTTGACGTGGTGGGTCAAATTACCGGACAAGCCATCGCTGCGGACAATTTGCTGTGGGACGAGCCCTTATTTGTCAATGCGCCATTGACACAAGCGGTTCAAACCTTGGTGGCTGAAGACCAGTATTCCTTTGTATTCAGTGGTATTGCACAAATTTTGGATAATGCCATCATGAATGACATCGGTTTGATGAATATGACGGGTTTCCAGTTTGTACGTGGTCAGGCCGATGCCAATATTGACCTTGAGTCCAACAACACTTCCGTCAGGTCCAGTGACCACGATGGCTTTGTTATATTTGTTCAAGAAGACAATGATTTGATTTTCAGCCATGGTTTTGAATAACAACAAGTAACATTTTGATGCAAAAAAGCCCGGGTGATTTCACGGGCTTTTTTATTGAATCTTGGCGGCCATCACGATGGCGTGTTCCTTGACCTTTCGACCTTCAACGGTGGTGTAAATGTAGTAGTTCCTGCGCTTACCAATTGAATTAAATCCATGTTTTTCATACAGGCGGATGGCAGCCAGATTACTTTCCCTCACCTCTAACCACATTTGTTTGGCTTGGTTGATGCGACTGACCAACATCAATCGGTGCAGCATTTGGCTGGCCAGAGACTGTCTTTGGTATTGTGGATTGACGCTGATGTTTAATAGATTGGTTTCTTCAAAGCCCACCATCATAAAGGCATAACAAACGATTTCATCAGGATTTGTTGCCAACGTACCTTTGATGCATTGGTAACCTGCGGCCACACAATCTTGCATGATTTTCAATGGCCATGGATTGGGGTAGACCTGTTGTTCAATCTCAATGATTTGTGGCCAATCTATGGCTGTGATTTTGCTGTAAATAAGGGTGTTTTTCAATGAACGGCAAATTATTAAAATGGGTTAAATTATACACTGGAGTGGTTTTGTTGAAAGCTGGTGATTTATTGAACTGATTTACGGATTAAATGGGTCAAGCTGTGGTCATCAAAAAAACAATGATGTACCATACATTGTCTGGCATTCTCATTGAGAATAGGCCACTTTGACTTCAAGTTTTTATAATTTGATGAATAAACAACCAGGTCATTTCAACGCTGCATGTTGTTGTCATGTTTAAGCCATAAATTTAATCAAGGGCCAATGATACATCTATTAAGAAATGTGCATGTTTATGCACCAGAAGATTTGGGTAATTGCCATGTTTTGGTGGCCGCAGGCAAAGTGGTTGCCATCAGCCATGAAGTGCCGCACATCGAACCGAGCTTGTTAACAACTGATCAAGATTATGCAGGTAAAAAATTAATTCCTGGACTCATTGATGGACATGCACATATCACCGGTGGTGGTGGTGAAACAGGATTCAGCAGTAAAGTACCTGCTGTACATTTAAGTGAATACACCCAAGCCGGTGTAACCACTGTGGTGGGCTTGTTAGGCACCGATGATTTAACCCGCAGCACATCTTCATTGGTGGCACAAGTTTATGCTTTGCGCGAATCTGGATTAAGTGCTTATTGTTATACCGGCGGTTATCACATTCCTTTGACGACATTAACCGGTTCGGTCAAAAGTGACATTGTTCATATTGAACCCATTTTGGGAGTGGGTGAATTGGCGATTTCAGATCACCGCTCCAGTCAGCCGACTTTTGATGAAGTGGCACGCATTGCCGGTGATGCACATGTGGCTGGGTTGATGACTGGTAAAGCGGGCATCGTGCATTTTCACTTGGGTGATGGCGATCGAGGCATGGACTTAATCAATGACTTGTTGCAACAAACTGAAATACCCGCCAGGGTTTTGAACCCAACTCATTGCAACAGGAAAAAAGTTTTGTTTGATCAAGCCTGTCAATTAACTCGTTTAGGTTGTTACATCGATGTCACCGCTTTTCCTGTGGCTGAAGATGAAGATGGATTGACTGCGGCCGATGCCTTCAAGCAATTCAAAGCCAATGGGTTTCCACCAGACAAATTCACCATTTCTTCAGATGGTGGTGGTTGTTTGCCTCATTTTGATGCACAAGGTGAGTTGTTGCATATGGATTTTGGGCGCAATTTGGCCTTGAGTGAAACACTGAAAGAATTATTGGATGCAGGCTTGGCTACAGATCAAGTTTTGCCTGCATTCACCAGTAACGTGGCGAAATTGCTGCGCTTAAATACAAAAGGACAGGTCAAAGTTGGCCTGGATGCTGATTTGGTGATTTTGGATACTGAACACCAAATTCAAGATGTTATGGCCATGGGCCAATGGCACAGGAAAAACCACCAAACCCTGATTTACGGTGGTTTTGAAACCAACAAATAAAGTAAAAACATGGAATTATAAGCATATGAATCAAACCCCAAACAAAGGCAAAAGAGGATGGGTTATTCCCATCGGCGGTGCAGAAAAGAAATTAAGAGACCGGGTGATCTTAAAAAGATTTTGTGAACTCTCAGGCCAAGAATCAGCCAAAATATTGGTCATTCCAACGGCCTCAGAACTTGAGGACACTGGACCGAGGTATGTAGATATATTTGAATCAATGGGAGCTTCATCCAAGTACATACCGGTCAATGAACGAGAAGATTGTTTCAACCAAGAGATTCAAGATTCATTGTCGAATGCCACTGGTATTTTCATCACTGGCGGCAATCAATTGCGCTTATCTACCATACTGGGTGGCACACCGGTGGCTAAATTGATTCGTTCCTTGAATGCGTCAGGTGTTCATGTGGCGGGAACCTCAGCGGGAGCCGCGATCATGTCTGAACACATGATCGCTGGTGGCCAATCTGGCCCAACACCGCATGAAAATGGTGCGGTGATGGCACCTGGACTTGGCTTAACCAATAAAGTGATTATTGATCAACATTTCCGACAACGTGGCAGAATTGGTCGTTTGATGGCAGCACTGTCTTATAACCCTTTCGTTTCGGGATTGGGCATTGATGAAGACACGGCTGCCTTTATTTCACCCGATGGGGTATTAGAAGTGGTTGGTTCTGGCGCCATCACAGTGGTTGACCCTGCTGATTTGTCACATTCCTCGATGTCAGATGCCAGGCACCGCGATGCCATTACCTTAATTGGTATGAAACTTCACGTACTGGCCAAAGGGGCTAAATTTGACATCAATGAACGGATTGCTTATCCACCAGAGAGATAATCGTTAGTTCAATGATGGAATGTGATATAAATTCATAAGAATTAAAAAAATAACGACGGCACAAGGAAGGGCAAAAACCAACAACATTAATTAAAAAAAACCAAGAGGCAGCGATGAAAATATTAACCACCAATGTATACGTAGGTCCTAATTTATACGCCCACTTTCCGGTCATCAGACAGCAACTTGATCTGGGTGTTTTAGAACAGTGGCCAACCGCTAAATTAGGTGCAAAATACATCGATGCCTATTTAGAAGCATTGCCAGGTTTGGTAGAACACGGTTGTTCTTATGGCGAACCTGGTGGTTTCATTCGCCGTTTGCGGGAAAACGAAGGCACATGGTTAGGTCATGTACTGGAGCACACCGTGATTGAATTACAAGCCATGGCCGGATCGGATGTGACTTTTGGTAAAACCCGTTCAATTGATGGACAGCCAGGTTGCTATGACATGGTTTTTGAATACAAACAAAAAGATGTGGGTTTGGCAGCTGCAAAACTGGGCAGACAATTGCTCTTCAGTTTGATGCCCGCTGATTTGAAAGCTGAATTGCAACCATTCATTGAAGATGATTTTGATTTTCAACAACAGCTGACTGATTTTATCCGGTTTGCACAGCGCAAAGAGTTGGGCCCCAGTACGGCTTCTATAGTGAAAGCAGCTGAAGAGCGCAACATCCCCTGGTTGCGGCTCAATGAGTATTCTTTGGTACAATTTGGTCATGGCAAATACCAGCAAAGGATTCAAGCCACCATCACCAGTAAAACCACCAACATCGCAGTGGAAATATCCTGTGACAAAGAAGACACCCATAATTTATTGCGTGATTTGGGTTTGCCCTTGCCGACCCAAGAATTGGTTTATTCCGAGGAGGGTGCGATCAGAGCGGCTCGCCGTATGGGATATCCAGTGGTGGTCAAACCCTTGAATGCCAATCATGGCCGAGGCATCACCATTGACATCAGTACTGATGAGGAAGTGGCTGCGGCGTTTCAATTTGCCCGCGAAAAAGGCACCTCAAGATCGGTGTTGGTCGAGTCTTTGATTTTAGGCTATGACCACCGCATGCTGGTGGTGAACGGTGAATTGGTGGCAGTGGCTAAACGGGTGCCAGGACACGTCATCGGTGATGGTAAAAGCAGTATTGCTGAGTTGGTTGAAGTGGTCAATCAAGACCCCAGGCGCGGCGTGGGTCATGAAAAAGTATTGACCATGTTAGAGCTGGATCGCCAGGCAGAAAAACTGATGAGTGCAGCTGGTCACACCGCCGATTCAGTGTTGCCAGCGGGTGAAGTGTTTTTCTTGCGTTCTACTGCCAATTTATCAACCGGTGGCACGGCGATTGATTTAACCGATGAAGTACATCCGGATAATCGCGCCATGGCCATTCGGGCAGTGATGGCAGTTGGTTTAGATGTTGGTGGCGTAGACTTTTTGACTCAAGACATCAGCCAATCATACAAAGAAATAGGTGGGGCCATAGTAGAAGTCAATGCTGCACCTGGTTTTAGGATGCATGTTGCACCTTCAGCAGGACAGCCTCGTGATGTAGCAGGCAAGGTGATGGACATGTTGTTCCCACCAGCGACACCCAGCAGGATTCCGATTGCTGCCATCACGGGTACCAACGGTAAAACCACCACTTCAAGGATGTTATCGCATGTGTTGAAGATAGCCGGACACCATGTGGGGTCTACCTCAACTGATGGTGTTTATATCGATGGTCATTTAACGGTTAAAGGCGACATGACTGGGCCGATGGCGGCCAATATTGTGCTGCGTGATCCTACCGTTGATGTGGCTGTGATGGAAACCGCCAGGGGTGGTATCTTGCGTGCTGGTTTGGGTTACAACTATGCCAATGTTTCGGCTTGTTTAAACATTGCCTCGGATCATTTGGGTTTACGTGGCATTGATACTTTAGAGCAGCTGGCAGAGATTAAACGGGTGGTGGTCGAAGTGGCAGAGGACACGGCTGTATTGAATGCAGATGACCCGCATTGTCTGCAAATGGCTGATTATACTCGTGCCAAAAAACTCTGTTATGTGACCATGAATCCATCCCATGCATTGGTTAAAGAGCACATCAAACAGGGTGGTACGGCAGTGGTTTTGGAACAAGGCATCAACGGAGACATGATAACTATATATGACACGGGTAGTCACATCCCCTTGTTGTGGACACATTTAATTCCGGCCACCATTGAGGGCAAGGCCGTACACAATGTACAAAATGCGATGTTTGCCAGTGCCATGGCATTTGCCATGGATGTTGAGTTGGAACAAATTCGTCATGGCTTAAGAACTTTTGATACCTCTTTCTTCCAAGCCCCAGGTCGCATGAATCAATACGATGAACACCCATTCAAAGTAATATTGGACTATGGACACAATCCAGCAGCCATCAATATGGTTTGTCAAACCATTGATCGGTTTGAAATCAGTGGTCGAAAAATTTGTGTCTTGTCAGCCCCAGGTGACCGACGCGATGAAGACATATTGGCGATTGCGGATGAAGCGGCGGGCCACTTCAATCATTATGTGTTAAAAGCAGATGACAACAGACGTGGCAGGGACTTGCAAGAAGTGCCACAAATGCTCAGAAAACAACTGATTACACAAGGTATTCCAGAAGAGCAGATCACCATCATTGCCGATGAAACAGAGGCTGTTGATGGGGCTTTGTCCATGGCCAGAGAAGGGGATTTATTGTTGATTTTTGGTGACGACATCACCCGTTGTTGGAAACAGATCATTAATTTCAATTCAGGCTTAGAAGATAACAACACGGAAACCATTCAGCCGGTTATTTCCAATGTCATCAAATCAATGGACGACGGATTGGACATCGGTGAATATGAATTAATCAAAGACGATCGTGGTGTAAGGATTGCTCGACAAGAAGACAATGACTGAGAAATATTTAAAGCTGGATGATTCACGCCGCTTAACTGGGCCGAACCTTTATGGATCTAAGGCCGGTGCCGTCATCGATGTGTTGATTTCAGGGTATCAGCACCAAGCGGTGATTGATTATTGGCATTCAGAATTGAACTTAATTTTGAAACAGCTGGCTTGGACCACTGAAACCAGTTTCAATCGCATCTTCCACGGTGGAGCCAGCTTGGGTTTTACGGCGCCGATAGATGTGTTGTATGCAGCCACTGAAATCAATGAAGCCGCTTGGCAGCGAGTGGTTAACCATTTTACTGAAAAGCCGCAAAAACCTTTGAAACAGGTCATTGAATGGTTACAGCAAGAAATAGCCAAAGAAGCGAATCCAGCATTGATTGCTTTACAACAAAGTGCGCAGGCACATCAGGTAAAATTTCTCAGTGATGATGATTTTGTTTCATTGGGTTATGGGGCCAGCTGTCAGGTTTTCCCAATCAGACAAATTCCGCCAGCCGAAAGCATCGATTGGGCTGCGATTCATTCCATACCTTTGGCGTTGGTTACTGGAACCAACGGTAAATCCACCACGGTGAGGCTGGCTTCACATGTGATTAAAACGGCTGGTAAAAAATGTGGCATTACCTCAACTGATTACATCCGAATTGATGAGCAAATCTTAGACACGGGTGATTATTCAGGGCCTGGAGGCGCGAGAACCTTGCTGCGCCACCCTGATACTGAAGTGGCCATATTAGAAGTGGCTCGTGGTGGGATGTTGCGCAGAGGACTTGGGGTGAACCAAGCCATGTGTGCAGCCATCACCAATGTCGCGGCTGACCACTTGGGTGATTATGGAATGGACACGGTGGATGATATGGTGGCTGCAAAATTTGTGGTGCGCCAAGCATTGGATAAAGATCAAGATTTGATTTTGAATGCCGATGATGCCGGCGTGGTTGCTTTCGCCCAAAATATCGAACATAAAATTGTTTGGTTCAGTTGGTTTAAAAACAATCCAGTGATTCATAAACATCTACAAACTGGTGGTCAAGCTGTGTATGTCGATAAAGGCATCATCTGTTTTCACGATGGCGCAGACGAATCGGCCATTGTGCCGGTGAATGAAGTGCCCATAACCATGCTGGGTGCAGCCAAGCACAACACCCACAATGCAATGGTTGTGGTTGCACTCATGTTTGCCATGAAGATTGAACTCAAAGCCATACAGAAGGGTTTAACAACCTTTGACAGCAGTCCTCAAAACAACCCAGGCCGGGGAAATTTGTTTGCGGTTAAAGATTTTCAAGTCTTGGTGGATTTTGCACACAATGAACATGGTTTGGCTGCCATGGCCAACACCATCAAACACATGCCAGCTGCCAGGCGCTTGGTGTTATTGGGTCAAGCCGGAGATCGAGACGATGAATTAATCAAAGGCTTGGTTAAGTCGGCTTTGTTGGCAGCGCCTGATTGCTTGGTGGTGTGTGAACTCGAGCATTATTTGCGTGGTCGAAAGTTGGGAGAAATTCCAGCCTTGATTGAACAATATGCGCTGCAATTGGGCATGAAAAAAAATCAAATCATCCATGCCAGCTCATCCTTGGCCGGTGCTGAAAAAGCATTGGAATGGGCCCAGAAAGATGACGTGTTGTTGCTGTTGTCATTGACCCAACGTGATGAAGTGATTGAATTATTGGAAAAAAATAAATAACATAACAAACTAAAACTCACCATTCATTTACAATAAAATCATATACTGAATACACTCAGTGACTAACAGGACTACACATGGTTGAATCGGTACCTAATGAGGCCACAGAAAAAGACATCTCTGCATTAAACGACGCGCTCAAAGAAGAACGAATGGGTGCGGTCACGCGGATTGTTAACGGCATTCCGGGTGCTGAGGTGGCTTTGTTCTTGGAGTCATTGCCTGTCGATAAAAGACAAGCGGTGTGGGAAGTGGTTGATGAAGCTTCGCAAGGCGAAGTGTTGGTGTCGTTGCATGACGAGGTCCGGGATAACCTGATAGAAGGCATGGACACCGATCAATTGGTTGAAGCCACCAGAGACTTGGATCTGGATGACATGGCGGACATCATTGTTGATTTACCGGAGGAAGTGTCCAATCAATTGGTGCTTTCCATGGACAAAGCATCGAGGGATTTACTGAATCAGGTATTATCGTATGACGAGGATTCAGCCGGTGGTTTGATGAATCCAGATGTGGTCACGGTCAGAACCGATGTGACAGTTGAAGTGGTTAAACGATATTTTCAATTTCGTGGCAGTTTGCCGACGCCTGTGGGTGACTTATTTGCCGTTGGCCGAAAAGGACATTATATTGGACGGATACCGTTAGGCACTTTCCTGACCAGTGATCCCAAAACCCCAATTAAAGACATCATAGATGAAGATGCACCAGCCATTTTAGACAAAACCCCAGCCAGCGAAGTGGCACAGGATTTTGAGCACAATGATTGGATTTCCGCCCCCGTGGTGGATGACAAAAACATCTTGATTGGACGAATCACCATTGATGATGTGGTGGATGTGATTCGGGAAGAGGCTGAACGCTCTGTGATGCGGATGGCGGGTTTGAATGAAGAGGGTGATATGTTTGCCCCCATTTTGACCTCATCCAAACGCCGAGCAGTCTGGCTGGGCATTAATTTATTGACGGTGTTGTTGGCGGCATTTGTCATTGGCATATTTGAAGACACCATCAAGGAGATCGCGGTGTTAGCTGCATTGATGCCGGTGGTGGCATCCATGGGTGGAATCGCAGGCTCTCAAACCTTGACTTTGATGATCAGAGGTATGGCCACCGGTCAAGTGGGTAGCGGCAACATCAAAGATTTGTTGTCACGAGAATTTATGATTGGTGTAATCAACAGTTTCTTGTGGGCCGCCGTTTTGGCTGTGTTGTGCGCATTTTGGTTCAAAAATTGGGACATGAGTGTTGTACTTGGCCTGGCACTGGGCATAAACTTGGTGACTGGTGCACTGGCAGGTGTGTTGATTCCAGTGGTCCTCAGACGCATGAGCATTGATCCTGCCATAGCAGGTGGTGTGATCCTGACTACGGTGACTGATATCGTTGGCTATGTGTCATTCTTGGGTGTGGCCACTTGGTTGTTGATTGCTTAAATAATCAAATAAGTTTAGGCGTTCAGTTAAACACCACTTTTTCACGAATATAAGAAGGTTTGATGTCGATGATGTTTTGCGCCTCGCTGGTAAATCGTTTGGGTGCGATTTCCAATAAAGTCATGGCATCAGGTAGCATTTGATCGGCTACCGTTGTGCCATCGTGCACTTTCACCATTTGTTTGAATGCACTGCCTGCACAAACGTCGAACCCTCCACAGTTCAAATCTTCCGGTAAACTCAAGGCATCATCTGATAATCTGACCAATTCTGTTGGTTCTTGTTCATTATGGTGACTGCCAAAGGTGGCCCAATACACTTCACCCATCCTTGCATCATTGGCGATCATGATTCTGCTGTTTGGATGTGTCTTCATGACTTGGTAAGCCATATTATATAGGGTTGATATGCCCAAAACAGGAAGGTCTAGGGCCAGGGCCAAACCTTGTACCACAGACATGGCAATCCTTACACCTGTGAAGGCACCAGGGCCTTGGCCAAATACAATGCCATCCAAGTCAGACTTTTTAAGTTGTTGTTCATCCAACAGCTCCTGTAAATAGCCCAAAACCAATTCAGCATGCTTTTGTGGTGCAAGCAAGGTGCGATGAGTGATCAAGCCTTGATGTAACAAAGCGACGGAACAGTTTTCAGTTGAAGTTTCAATGGCAATCAGATTCATGGTTTTGCTGACAAAATATCAATGATAGAATGAAGTTTTTATTATATGTTAATGCCATGAAATATGTAATTTTTGTCCTCTCGGTTTTTTTTGCCTTTGCTGCGAATGCCAGTGAATATTTCTTAAAACTTAAGGGTGAGCCAGTACAAGGTGCTTTGATCATTGGTCAAACCAATCCACAAGCTGAAGTCTATCTGGATGACAACAGAATGGCGATGACAGAAGACGGGTATTTTATTTTTGGCTTTGGACGCTTTGATGATAAGGACAAAGTGCTTGCAATCAAACACCAAGGGCAAACCTATAAAACCACAGTGCCAGTCATGGCTCGAGAATTTCCAACTGAGAGAATTGATGGGCTGCCAGCCAATAAAGTCAATCCACCGGCTGAAAGGTTGGCACGTATCGCCAAAGAATCGGCTCAAGTCAAACAAGCTCGAGCGGTGTGGTCTGAACAAAAAGCTTTTCTCGAATCCTTTGTGTGGCCAGCTGAAGGCCGGGTCAGTGGGGTCTATGGTTCTCGGCGGATCCTCAATGGAGAACCCAAGCGGCCCCATTATGGTATGGACATAGCGAATGTCACTGGATCAACAGTCATTGCTCCTGCCAGTGGTGTGGTGACCATGGCAGTCAATGACCATTACTACACCGGAGGTACCATTATCATCGATCATGGTTATGGTTTAAACACCACTTATTTACACCTCAGTCAAGTCAATGTCAGTGAAGGCCAAGTGCTAGAACAAGGGCAGAAAATTGGTGAAATCGGGGCCACGGGTCGTGCCA
Source organism: Marinicella litoralis (assembly GCF_002591915.1). GTDB lineage: Bacteria > Pseudomonadota > Gammaproteobacteria > Xanthomonadales > Marinicellaceae > Marinicella > Marinicella litoralis. The sequence goes on from NZ_NIHB01000001.1 coordinate 1,229,662, forward strand.
CCGGCCCGCACTTGGATTGGCGCTTGAACATCGGCACATCATTGCGTTTGGATCCGCAACTGATCATTCCCCCAAAGTGACCAACGGTAACTTGGGTTTAAGACCTGATACTTTAACCACGCCAAAACAGCATTGAACGATTTGCATGATTGATCTTTTGCTCACAGCATGATTAAAAAACTTAATTCAACTCATCTGGCCTGATGTGGTTGTAAAGGTCTGCAAGGTTGATTCAGTCAATACAATCACTTGAGCCAGATCTGTGGACTATAGCAGAAAATAAATTGACACCAACTCAGCGATTTAAGGGGTCTAAATTTATCAGTGAAGCAAAGATTAAGGGTGGTAGAAATTGTATCAACCGGTTAGAATAATTAATATTTTAGAATTGAATTTAATGGGGAAGCAGGATGAGTCACAAGGCATCTAAACAATTATTGAGAAAAACATTAACCGCCACCTTACTGTTGTTGGTATCTACTTGGGCACTGGCACAATCCAGTTTGAGTTTCAGTCTATCGACTCAACCAGACACCATTGGACCTGGCAGTACAGCTAAATTGGTATTCGATATCAACAACAACACAGCTGCAGTGGTTGATACCATGGCTTTCAACCTGAGTTTACCGGCTACCCCGGGACCGGTTAATATCGGAGAAGTGGCTATCAATGGATGCGACGGTATACTGACTGCGCCAGCAGGTGGCACCACCATTAGCTTGGTTGATGGGGAGCTTTCAGGATCTTCGAGCTGCCAAATTGAAGTTTCAATCACCGCCAACACTGCGGGTGTGCATACATTCTCGGCCACCACATTGACCTCTTCAGCAGGATCAGCCATCAGTAATACAGAGGATTTGGAAGTCCTTATTGATCGACCCGGCTTCACGCAATCTTTCAGTCCGAGCACGGTCAACAGGGGCGAACGAACAACCCTTACCTATTTGATTGATAATACTTCGAATGCTTCAGATGTCTTTAATTTAGCCTTTGTCAATGATCTGCCTACAGGATTGGTTTTTGCTTCTCCGCACAATACAAACAGCACCTGTGGTGATTCAGAGTTCTCTGTAGATTCCAATCAACAAAAATTCACCATGATCCCAAAGAGCTTTATCCTGGCAGCAGGTACATCTTGTACCGTGCGTGTCGACCTTAAAGCTACGGGTGTCGGGACCATCACAAATCAGTCAGGAAATTTAACTGCGCTGACTTTCCCTGGGTTTATCACCTTGGATTCTGGTTTTTCTGAAGCCAGTATTGAATCAGTTTCTGGTGATGTTCTGTTACAAAAAGATTTTACCAATGATCCAGTACCTCCTGGTAGTGTGGTGAATTTGGCATACACCATCAATAATTTTGACCGCAACACAGCGGTTACCCAGTTGGCCTTTGATGACGACCTGGGTGCAGCCTTGACAGGCTTGCTTGCAACCGGACTTCCTGTCAGCAATGTTTGTGGAACCGGGTCCAATTTAGATTTTGCTGGCGGTGTTTTAAGCCTGACCGGTGGACAATTACCCAGTGAGGGTGTATGTAATTTTTCAGTGACCTTGCAAGTACCCTTGAGTGCTACAGCTGGTGCTTATACCTCGACCTCTGATGTCATCAGCTATGACAGGGACGGTTCAGCCAGTACTGGCAATGACGCCACAGACACTCTTTTTGTGGCCGCAGCACCGATCATCGAGAAATCATTTTTGAATGATCCAGTCACGGCAGGTGGATCGGTTGATTTAGAATTCACCATCACCAGTACCAGTCAGAGCAGTGTGTCTACAGACATCAATTTTCTTGATGAATTGACTACCTTTTTACCTTATCCAGTGTCAGTTACTTTGCCGGCAGATGGATTTTGTGGTGCGGGCTCAAACATGACAATGGTTAATCCGGGCACTGATCGTCAAAGTTTAAGCATGACGGGTGGTACTCTGGCAGCTGGTGCTTCTTGTACCTTTGCCGTGACAATTGACATTCCAGTGGGCATGCCATCTGGTGCATATGTGAATACCACAGAAGCCGTTTCAGCCACCGTTGATGGTGCTGTAGTTACTGGCAACCAAGCCGTTGATGACTTGGTGGTGGTTGCGGCACCCAGGTTAACCAAATCATTCACCGATGATCCTGTGTTACCTGGTGACTTGGTCACCTTGGAGTTCACCTTGTCTCATGGTTTGGAAGAAACTGCTGCTGCCACAAGCATTGGTTTTACTGATGATTTAGATGCCACCTTAAGTGGCTTGGCCGCGGTGGGTTTGCCGATTAATGATGTCTGTGGTGTGGGTTCTTCCATCAGTGGCACCAGCGTGTTGACTTTTACCGGCGGTGCTTTGAATCCAGGTGAATCATGTACTTTTTCTGTGAGTTTGCAAGTGCCTGCTGGCGCGGCATTTGGCAAGTACCTCAACACCACTTCAGATGTGACTGCGGTGGTCAGTGGATTGTCCGTAGTCAGCTTAGCGGCCAGTGATGAATTAAATATAGCAGGCATGACTTTCACCATAGATAACTTAACAGATACCTTCATTGAAGGTGTAGGAGGCTTGTACGATTTGCGGGTCTATATTGAAAATTTGAGCCCTGCTGATAATGCGACAAATATGACCTTTTCCTTGAATCTGGCAGATGCTTTGCCTGGTACGCCTGATATCAGTGCAGTTGGTTTACCGATGAATGATGTTTGTGGAACGGGTTCAACCGTCACTGGTGCTTCAGGCGATACCTTTTTGATTATGGTGGGCGGAAATTTACTGGCGGGCACCAGTTGTACTTTTGACATACAATTACTGATGCCAACAGCGGCACCATTGGGTGATTATTCGTACATCACTTCAGTTTTGAGCTGGACCGCTGGTGGTTCATCCAATACGGCTGATCCAGCAACTGATGATTTTTCTGTGATCGAAGCCCTGTTGTTTGACAAGGCATTTACCAATGACCCCGTAGGAGCTGGTGATACAGTGACTTTGTCATTCGATATCAGCAACAATTCATCAGTCGATGCAGCAACAGCCATTGCATTCACCGATGATTTAGATGCCACCTTGAGTGGCTTGGTTGCAGTGGGATTGCCGATTAATGATGTTTGCGGTTTGGGTTCACAAATTTCGGGATCCAGCGTACTCACCTTATCTGGTGGTAACTTACCAGCCAGTGGTTCATGTCAATTCAATGTCACTTTACAAGTGCCCGTCAGCGCAACAGGCGGTTCTTATACCAACACCACCAGTGTACTCACTGGTAGCATGTTGGGTAATGCGATTACCGGCAATGCAGCCACCGATGCATTACAAATCAGGGCATTGAATTTAAGCAAATCATTTGCTGGCGATGTCGCGGCAGGCTCAAGCGTAGACTTGACGTTTAATTTAATTAACCAGGATGTTGGACTGATTCAGCAAGACATTAACTTTAGCGATGACCTCAATGCCATGATTCCAGGTGCGGTTGCGGTTGGTTTACCAGTCAATAATGTGTGTGGCGCCGGTTCATTGCTTTCAGGCACTGGTACCATTTCATTGTCAGGCGGTACTTTGCCAGCTTCAGGTTCATGTATGTTTACGGTCTCGGTCTCGATTCCCGCAGGTACCACAGCTGGATTGTATGTGAACACAACATCAGATGTCTTGGCCAGAAACAACCAAGGTGGCGAGCCTGCAACGGATGATTTAACCGTGGTACCACCGCCGTTGTTCAGTAAAGACTTTTCGGTCGCTCAAGCCAATTTGAATCAAATATTTAACTTGAGTTTTTCTATTGACAATACAGCCTCATCGTTGACTGCCAGTAACCTGTCGTTTGTCGACAGTTTGCCTTCAGGTTTGGAAGTTGCGGCACCAGCAAATGCGATTAACACCTGTACCGGTGGAACCTTTTCGGCGACAGTGGGATCAACCAGTATCAGTTATTCTGGAGGCAGTGTTGCGGTAGGTGCATCATGTCAACTTTCAGTTGATGTGGTGGCCACAAGTTCAGGGGTAAAAAACAATGTAACTGGCGACTTGACTTCTACTGGAGGCAACAGTGGCCCAGCCAGCGCCAGTGTTGAAATTGTGGGTACGCCTTTATTCAGCAAAACTTTTTCATTGGCCCAAGCCAGTTTGAATCAAGTGTTTAATTTGACTTTTGATATAGACAATACAGCATCGGCTTTGGCAGCAACCGCCATTGATTTTACCGATAACTTCCCTGCAGGTTTGGTCGTGGCCACCCCGTCCAATTCAGTGGTAAGCTGTGCTGGTGGAACTTTAACCGCGGCGAATGGCTCCGGCAGTGTGACTTATACAGGTGGTGGTGTAGCCGCGAATGCGTCATGTACCATCTCTGTTGATGTGCTTGGGACCACTTCAGGTGTCAAAAACAATGTAACAGGTGATTTAACTTCAAGTGCAGGTAACAGTGGTACAGCCTCAGCTGATGTGGAAATATTTGGGGCACTGAACATCAACAAGTATTTTACCGATGTTGAAGTGTTTGCCGGTGATTTGGTTGATGTTAATTTTGAAATCCAAAACACCAACACCGTGGCAGTAACCGACATCAGCTTCACCGATGATTTGGATGCCTTTATTTCAGGAGCGGCAGCCGTCGGATTACCGCAAAACGATGTTTGTGGCTTGGGTTCAACCATAACAGGTACCAGCATCATCAGTTTATCAGCCGGTCAATTGGCGGCTGGTGAAAGTTGTTTGATTACGGTGTCAGTACAAATTCCATTCAATGCCGATGGCTCGTTTATCAATCAAACCAGCCCAATCAGTTACACCATCAATGGCAATCCTGTCATCGATGAGCCGAATACAGCTGGTAATGCAAGCTTGAGCGTTTTGGGCGAGCCAGTGGTGGTGCCAGTGAATCAGTACACTTGGCTGTTGTTAATGATTATGTTGTTAGCTGGTTTTTACCACTTTAAAAGGTTGAGAAGGCTGTAAACCTTTGAAGTCAAATAGTTTGGGATCGCACAGGTGCGATGGGGTTATGCTGGTCATGGCCTTGGCAATGTTATCAACCCGACCAGGTTGAATGCGATCCCAATCATGTAACATGTGTTTAATTGCTTGGCGTTGTAAATTTTCTTGTGAGCCACATAAGTTACATGGGATGATTGGATAATCTTTGTGCTTGGCATAGTTAATCAGGTCCTTTTCACGCACATAAGCCAAGGGTCGTATCACCACATTTTTACCATCATCACTGCGTAGTTTGGGAGGCATGGTTTTCAGTTTGGCACCGAAAAACATATTCAAAAACAGGGTCTCTACCATGTCATCTTGGTGATGACCTAAGGCTATTTTGTTACAATTCAACTCTTCCGCCACGCGATATAAAATGCCTCGACGCAGGCGAGAACACAAGCCACAAGTGGTTTTACCCGCAGGAATAATCTCTGTCACTATCGAATAAGTGTCTTCTTCTATGATTTGAAATTCGATGTTTTGTTGTTGTAAATATTCTGGCAGCACATGTTCTGGAAAACCGGGTTGCTTTTGATCCAAATTGACTGCCACCAAATCAAACTCAAAAGGTGCTTTGTTTTGAATCAATTGCAACAATGACAGCATGGCGTATGAATCTTTGCCGCCAGACAAACAAACCATGATGCGATCACCGGCTTCAATCAAGCCAAAATCTCCAGAAGCTTTGGCCATTTGGCGTCTGAGTTTATTTTCCAGTTTATAAAATTCAGTGTTATCTGTTTGCATGGTGTGGATATCGACCCATTGGGTTAATTAGGCAAGAAATGTGGGCAACGATAGGGTAAAATTTTAAAACATTCAATCATTTTTTCCATTTATACATGTCATTAAGCCAAAGTGAAATCGTTCAAAGACTTGTTGAACTAGAAAACGAGCACCGAGAACTGGATGAGATCATTGAATTGTTAATCAATTCAGGCGAAATAGATGAATTGAAAATCAAACGATTAAAAAAACGCAAACTCAGAATCAAAGACATGGTGGTTTTTTATGAGAATATGTTGATCCCTGACATTGATGCTTGAACGTTCAGCCACATATCTTGTCTTAAGTTCCACTTGTACCGATAAAGACCACTTATGAAAAATACCCTGTTTAATCAAACCACTGCTTTAATTCTCATCGTATTATGCCTACCCATGGTGGCTGATGCCTTGCAAGCTAACATTGAGGAACCTGCATTTATTCAACTCAATGAACAGCCTGGCAACAAAGCCTTACAGGTGTCAGTGGTTAGGTACAAACCGCGAATGGGTGGTGATCAATATGTTGATTTGGTTGGTGCTGTTCATGTTGGTGACAAACAATATTATCAAGGCTTGAACGAATTGTTTAAAGGTTATGATGCGGTGCTGTATGAGTTGGTGGCACCTGAAGGGACTTATATTCCCAAAGGCGGTGGCGACAAAAAAGACACAAGTTGGTTATCAAGCATCCAGTTAGGGATGAAAGACCTTTTGGGGTTGTCTTTTCAAATGGAAGAAATTGATTACACACAAAACCATTTTGTTCATGCTGACTTTACACCTGAAGAATTCAGCCAAAGCATGAAAGACAAAGGCGAATCAATCTTCGGTATGGTTTTCAAAATGTGGCGAGCGGGCATATCACAACAACTGTCCGGTCAATCCAGTTCAAGTGATATGGATTTGATGATGGCGTTGATGTCATCAGACCGACAAAATGCACTTAAATCATTGATGGCCAAAGAATTGGTCAATTCAGACGGTGTATTGAAAGTTTTAGAAGGTCCGGAAGGGTCAACACTGGTGGCCGCGAGGAACCAAAAAGCATTGCATGTGTTGAAACGAGAAATGGCGAAAAACAATCAATCTTTCGCCATATTTTATGGTGCAGCACACTTGTCTGATTTTCATCAACGGCTGGTCAGGGATTTTGATATGGTACCCGTTTCAACCCAGTGGCTGGATGCCTGGAAATTAAAATAACAGGCTGATTTAATCAATCAAATCCACTGGCAAAAATAGGATCAAAGTCCACTTCGTAAATTGGAGACATGTCTGTACCGTTGATCAAACCCAATGGTGTGTAATCTGAGTAATCAGGAAAGATGTAGCCCAAAAATCTGTTTTGCTGCCGTTTGATTAAGACTTCACTGACCACATCACGGTAATCCACTGTGGCTTCTACATCGCCGTCTTCAAACAACTGTTCTGGAGCCAGTCCTGGAAATTGACCATAAAACCCAGCATTGACATGATCGCCAATAACAAACATGGGGTTGCCATATCCATGGTCGGTACTATGATCACTGTTCTCATAAGCACGGCGACCAAACTCAGATTGCACAATGATGGTGAATTTACCATTGTGTGTGGCGGTCAAGTCTTGATACAGTGCATACAATCCTGCAGATAATTCTGTGGCTAAATCCGCAAATTGACCAGTGGTTCCGGTACCTTGACCCACATGAGTATCCCAGCCACCTGTCGGTACATAGGCCACTTCCAAATCAACGTCGTTTTTATACAATTGAGCAACGGTACGCATTTGCTCGCCAAAAAAACCAGCCGGATAGACCGCATTGTTACCTGGGGTATAGTTGTCCCAATCGATGCCTTGAATGATGGTGGAGGCGTTCAAAGTTTGGTGACCAACCAGCTGTTCTAACGATGTTGGACTGGCATAAATTTCTGCCAAAATGTCTTGCATGTAATCGCCCCAAGCCCAATGTCCGTCAGACAAACTGAATTCTTGTGGGTTGGCCATCACCAAGGCCGTTGGATCACCCAATACCGCATCGGTGTTGTTGTAAGATGGCACAACTGAAGGCATCACAGCATCATCAGGCGTGTGTAGTGAAGAATTAAAGTAGCGAGTCAGCCAGCCTGTACCTAAGGAACTGACGCCTTGTGTGCCAAGTTCCATGTACCTGGTGGCTTCAAAATGTGAACGATTGGATTCAACCAATCCAGTGGCATGAACGATTGCCATCTTGTCATTATTAAAAAGATCAGCCATTCCTGTGGCAGAAGGATGCATGCCAAATTCACTTTGTCCATTCAGCGCCAAAGAAATTGAATTTGGAATATGTAAATTGGGTCTTAATAAAGTGTAATGGGTGTAATCATTGCCAGAGCGAGGAGGCACCATATTGAGACCATCCATACCACCGTTTAAAAACACATAAACCAATAAGTCTCTACCAGAACCGCCTGATCCACCTTTTAACATGGTGTTGGCAAAGCCCAATTGTAATCCACCCATTCCAGCCACTGTTACCAGACCTGAACCTTTAAGGAATTTTCTTCTGTTGATATTTTTCATGCTTGTTTCCTTATCTGTAGCTGAATTCAGCGGTGAGAAATAGGGTCGACACCACGGCATACAATCGTTCTTGGTTGTAGGCTGGCCAATTGTTGGTGTTGATGTCTATGGGCGTGTTCCTGTCGTTGCCGACAGGGTTTTCGAAGTCGTCATACGACATGAATTCAGCCAATTTATCTTGGCTGTTGGCGTCAGGGACAATGCCACAAGCTTTTTCATACCAATAATTAACTATACCATTGGCTGTTCTTTCATTGACTGTCAGTGCATCATTGGTTATTTGTAATATTTGATTGAAGGGAGTGTCATTGTTGTTGCCATCACGGAAACGACTGGTCCATTGAATGAACTTCCAAGTTGACATGGTACTTGATGCTCCCAGCCAATGAGACTTAATGTCTGGATAGCCATTGGGTGAAGTCCAACCAAAGGGTGGTTGACCTGAGTCTTGAAAGCCCCAATGGTGCCAGCCCGAATATTCTTCAGTTGGGCTAAAACTGAAAGTGTATTCAATTTGTCTTAAGGCCGAGATGGTTTTTTCAAAGGGTCGTTTGATCTTGTCACCCCAGCTGTTGAGAAAATCTGCAGATTTTAACAACACTTCCATCGCCAGTTTGATTTGATCAGGTGATTGCCAGTTTTGATGTAAGCTGTTAGCGACCAAATCAACCGTGCTTTGCGACGGTTCATCGGCGATGAATCTGCGACACAATTTAAAGGCTAAAAACTGAGCGGTTGCTGGGTGCTCTGCTAACATGTCAAGAATGTCATTGACATCTTTTTCAGGGTCATTGGCATCGTAGAAAAAATCAGTACCCATCACTCGTTTCACACCTTGGTCATGCCAATCAGGACGAAACATAAATAGCCCAGTCGGTGCCAAAGTCAGATCTATCGGTGGGTCATCATAAAGGTATTGATAGTCTTGCCAGCTGGCGCCGGAAAAAGACCACCCAGTCAGTGCCCTGGCCAGTTCCAATACATCGGCTTCTACATAGCCCAACCTTCGGCCTTGTCCATCGGTGGGGACATCTTGCCAAGCCATGTGTCCATAGTAGTTTTGTGCACTGATGGTGTGCAGTTCTAACAATTCCCTGGCATAGTTTTCATTGGGAGCAGATTGTTCGTTGACGCCATTGCCCAAATAAGACAACATACAATTCGAGCGAGTGACTTCATAAAGCATGGTGCGAAAATTGCCCAAGGCCTGAGGTCTGATGACATCTCGATCATAATGGACAAACATCGGTTGGATGTTGTCGCCATCCATGTAAACGTTAAAGTGGTTGTGCCAAAAATCTGCCATCATTTCCAGCAATTGTCTTTTGCTGTTAATGCCGCGGATGAAGGCTGCATAAATGGTTTCTCTTCCCGGCTGAATGTGGACATCCCAAGGAATGTCTTCACCCCCAGGAATATGCACGTGTTCTTGAAAAAACTGTTGTTGGGTTTTATTGAATGTCTCAAATCCCTGGGTGAGCATGGTATCAACGACACTGTCATCGATGTTTTGAGGCTCCAATTGTTCATCAATATAAGCCAGAACGCGATCCATTTCTGTTGCACCTGGCAAGCCTTGAATGTGGTTTAAATCGGCATTATTGGGTCCAAAAGCCATTTTGCACATGATGCGATGGGTTAAATTGGCAGGGGTTATGGAGCCACCTTTCAGTAATGGTGGGCGGCTTAAAGCAATGGGTGATTTTGAAAAAATGTTCGGTTTTTTGTATTTCTCATTGGCCGAAATCGACTTTGGTGCCTTCTTAACATGAGAAGGATCAGGGTATTTTTTTTGGTATATATTCATTGCTGCTGCCTTTATTTATTGATTATAACATAGGATTAAAGCCCTGAGATTAGTGAGAATCAGTTCACATAATCATTTTAATAATCTAAAAATAAACGAAAATTTCTAATTAATTAACGTTAAAAGCCGGAAATTAGGTATGCTTCGAGGGCTTGAAGTTAAAAATAATCGGCATGAAAAATAATTGTCAATTTAAAATTCCGTCAATCCTATTAACATTGTTGAGTTTTTCAGTGTTGAGCAAAACTCATGTGGTTACCGTTAGAGACAATTCATTCAACCCTGCCACGGTTGTCATTGAAGCAGGAGATACTGTGCGATGGGTTAATGCAGGACCCGGTGCTCACAATGTGTATTCAATGGGTCGTTTTCGTTGTGCCAATGGCTGTGATGCCAATGCCGGTGATGGGTCGCCATCAAGTGATCTTTGGGTGGCAGAAGTGACCTTCAGAATTCCAGAAACTGTGCCCTATGAATGTCAGCCACATGTTCAATTCGGTATGGTTGGTACCGTCGTGGTGCAAAACCCAAGTTCAACCACCACCCATCAAATCACGGCCAATCCTGATAATACATTTACCCCTGATCATTTACATATCATGGCGGGTGATGTGGTTTACATCAATAACCAAGGAGGGGAACATAATTTTCAAGCAGATGATGATTCAATCATATGTGCTGATGGCTGTGAAGGGGATGGCCAATCTGTTGACAGCGATCCCACTGGGTTTCAATGGGAGTTGTATCGAAGGTTTGATACGCCACGACTCATTAGATACCATTGTGCCAATCCGAATCACTCCGCGCAAACAGGGGTGTTGAAAGTCATCAGTGATGTGCTGTTTTCCCATGGTTTTGATTGAGTCCTGAAATTCAACCAGCTATTTAAAAGACTTGATGGCACTGTACCCACTCTGTTGTTAAAATAGTCGGTCACCCAAAACGCCATTATCCCATGACAAAATTTACTGGATCTGAAAAGTATGTAGCCACTGATGACCTGCAATTGGCGGTGAATGCTTCTGTGACTTTACAAAGGCCCTTGCTAATTAAAGGTGAGCCAGGTACTGGCAAGACCATGCTGGCTGAAGAAGTGGCGGCTGCCATGGGCAAGAAACTGCTCAGTTGGCACATCAAATCAACCACCAAAGCACAACAAGGTTTGTACGAATATGATGCGGTTTCACGCTTGCGCGATTCTCAATTGGGTGATGCCAAGGTTCATGACATCAAAAATTACATCAAACAGGGCATGTTGTGGCAGGCCTTCAATGCCGAAGAACAAGTGGTGTTGTTGATTGATGAAATTGACAAAGCCGACATTGAGTTCCCCAATGATTTATTGGTGGAATTGGATAAAATGGAATTTTCAGTTTATGAGACTGGAGAAACCATCAAAGCCATACACCGGCCAATCATCATCATAACCAGTAACAATGAAAAAGAGTTGCCTGATGCGTTCTTACGTCGCTGTTTCTTTCATTACATCACATTCCCTGATAAAAAAACCATGGAAGCGATCATCAAGGTGCATCATCCAGAGCTTAAGAAAAACATGCTCAATGCCGCCTTGGAAGTGTTTTTTGAAGTCAGGGAAGTGCCAGGTTTGAAAAAGAAACCATCCACTTCTGAGTTGATTGATTGGATTAAATTGTTGGTGGCAGATGACATTCCTATTGAAGCCTTACAAAACAAAAGCATCAAAGAAGCCATTCCGCCTTTGTATGGTGCCTTGCTAAAAAATGAACAGGATGTACACATGTTACAAAAATTGGCATTCATGATGCGCCGTCAAGGTTGATGGTGAGATCCTATGCTCATTGATTTTTTCTATACCTTAAAAAAAGCCCAATTACCTGTGACCGTCAAAGAGTTATTGGTGTTGTTGGAAGCATTGGAAAAACAGGTGGTGTTTGCCTCCATTGATGAGTTTTATCAGTTGTCTAGACTCTGCATGATCAAAGATGAAAAGCATTTTGATCGGTTTGATTTGGCTTTTGGTCATTATTTTCATGATTTGGCAATGATTGAAGATTTTGAATCATTTTTGATACCCCATGATTGGCTTAAGCCGGACTGGATTAAACAGTTGTCAGACGAAGAAAAAGCCCAGATAGAAGCATTGGGTGGCTTTGAAAAATTGATGGAGACTTTGCAAAAGCGGTTAGAAGAACAACAAAAAAAACACCAGGGTGGGAACAAATGGATTGGTACCGGTGGCACTTCGCCATTTGGTCACAGCGGTTATAATCCAGAAGGAGTCAGAATTGGCGGGGAAAGTCGGCACAATCGTGCCACCAAAGTGTGGGAAAAGCGTCAATTTAAAAACTTAGATGGCCGGGCAGAGTTGAATACCCGGTCAATGAAAATGGCTTTACGTAAGCTGCGAAAGTTTGCTCGCACCGGTGCTGCAGATGAATTGGATTTGGCCAGCACCATCAAATCAACCGCGGAGAATGCCGGTTTATTGGATTTAAAAATGCGTCCTGAACGGCACAATGCCGTTAAATTGTTGGTGTTTTTTGATGTGGGTGGTTCGATGGATTATCACATTCAACAATGTGAGGAATTGTTCACAGCGGTTAAATCAGAATTCAAGCATTTGGAATATTTTTATTTTCACAATTGTGTCTATGAAAAACTATGGAAAGACAACAACCGTCGTTGGCAAGAAAACATCAGCACTTGGGATGTGATGCATACATTTGGCAGTGATTACCATGTGATGATTGTGGGTGATGCGGCCATGTCACCTTATGAAATCACTGAGAATTTTGGCAGTGTTGAGCACATGAATGAAGAATCGGGCTTGCTTTGGATGCAAAGGCTCACCAATCAATGGAAGAAAATGGTTTGGTTGAATCCAGTACCTGAGGAATATTGGTCATACACCCATTCAACTCAAATCATGCGTAAACTGGTCAACCAGCAGATGTTTCCATTGAACCTCAATGGTTTACAGGATGCGATTGATTCATTGGCTAAATAAAGCTGAGTTGTGTCCATCATTGGTTATAATTATCCAAACAAATAAAAATCTATACAGATAAATATCATGTCAAAAATCACTTTAAACATAGCTGTACTGACCGTCAGTGACACCCGCACAGCTGAAACAGACACTTCAGGATTAAAACTTAAATCATGTGCCGAAGCCGATGGTCATAAAGTGGTCGCACAAAAAATCGTCAAAGATGACTTGTTTCACATCAGGGCAGTGGTTTCGGCATGGATTTATCAGTCTGACATTCAAGTGGTGCTGATTACTGGCGGCACTGGATTTTCAGCCAGAGACGTGACACCGGATGCTGTAGAACCCCTGTTGGAACAAGTTATTCCTGGTTTTGGTGAGTTATTCAGACAGGTTTCATATGATGAAATAGGTTCCTCCACCGTTCAATCAAGGGTTTTGGCTGGCATTTCCAATCGCACATTCGTCGCAACCATTCCGGGTTCAACCGGTGCCTGTCATACGGCTTGGACGGCCATATTGAGTGAACAACTGGACAGCCGCCACAAACCTTGTAATTTTGTTGATTTGTTGCGGTAAAAACACGCGCTGTTGGATGAATTTACTTCCTTTGGTATGACTCTGCTTAAACAAGCGCTTCTGCGGTTGAATCAATCACAACAAGGGATTGTGCTGTCAGCAGTCGTGTTGCTGTTGGCATCAAATCCATTGCTGAAAATCAATGACGTGTAAAAATACGCGGCTCCTGATCTTGGAATGGTATTAAAAGATGGAGCGCCAATGGCCAACACGCCATCATCGAGGGCAACCGACAATCCAAATTGCTTATCGACATCAGCATCTGTCGCCGTCATCATGCCATTGTCTTGCCAGACACCAGAACCATCACGTATTTTCAAAAAAACTGCGCCCGCATTGGTCGCTGTGCTGTCGTCACCAAAGGCACCAATGGCCAAGTGGTTTTGGTGAATGGCCACTGAGTGACCATATTTCTGTGTTCCCAACTCGGTGAATTCATGTTCTCCCATTAAATCATAGATAAAGACCCTGCCAATATGATTCGCACTGACTCCGGAGGCGCCAACCCCAGCGATGTATTCGTCTCCAATGCGTCCTACTGCGCTGGAAATTCCGAATTGGTCACTGCTTAATAAACTTGCAGGCTCAATTGGTGTGGATTGAACCCAGCTGCTGATGATCTGATCACGATTAAAAGGGTAAGCGGCCCCTTGGCCAAATTGATGATTTGGAGCACCTCCTAATAACAAATCACCGAATAAGGCGATGGATGTCCCCAAGTGTCCTCTTTCATCAGTCGCTGTGTCATCGTCTTGCAAATCTCCCAGACGTTCCCAAAGCAAATCGTTGGCTTGACGGTAGAGGAAAATCACGCCATGACTGCCACCAAACAGCGGTGCGCCCACCACCACAATGGTTTGTTCAGGTAAGTTTCCAACGTCAGGTATTGATATATCTATATCTACAGATGTCCCCATTTGAATGGCTGCGCTGGTTGCTGAGTCATCAGGCAATAATTTTTCAATCTGTTGCCAATCCGTACCATTCCACTCAAAGATATACGCTGCACCAGAATCTGTCCAAGTAGCGCCACCAGTGGCTTCATCATCACCAGGGGCGCCAATGACAATAAAATTTCTTTTGATGGCCACATCCATACCAAAGAAGTCATCTTGTGAGGGCGTTTGGGCTGTTAACTTTTGAAATTCAATCCATTGGCCGCCAACATAACGAAAGACATAGGCAGCCCCTGCACGCAAATGTGTACCAGGTGCCGGGTCATGAGGAACATCAAATCCTGGTGCACCGATCACTGCAAAATCACCCTCAATGTCAATGGCATGGCCAAAGCGGTCTCTGATGTGGCCGTCGGAAGCTTCAATACGCTGTTCAGGGCCTGGTTGTGCATGGGCGTTGATTTGAAAAAACAAGGTAAGCAACAGCATAAGGAATATGCTGAGTAATTGAATCCCAGTACATTTTATTAAAAACTTGGCTGAATTTTTAATACTCAATGCTATGGGGCTTGTCAATAACAACCTGCTTTGGTGGAATAAATGGTCATGATATTGCGAAAGTTGGTTCGCTGTATTCATTTCAGTATTTGGCATATTAATCACCTGTCTAACTTGTAATGTCTCCTTAATAAGTGTTTTGTAACTTATATATACATGCGATAAAGAGCCTAGAACAACGCCAATTGTTTTTTAAAGCACTGAGTTTATAAGTACATAAAAATCCTATAACCATTAAAAGCCATCTCAAGAGCCCATCCTACAATACTTACATTTGCTGCTGTGCTCGTTCTGAATGAAGTGGAAGTTGTCATCCTGAGGTCAGGTAATGAAGTTCATGCGATTTAGCCGAAGGTTAAGAAGCGTGAAGGGAGTGCCGTAGGCCGTGTAGCCGAAGGATCTCATGAAGTTGGTATGGGCTAATTGTTTACCATTGCGTGGGCTGTTGGAGATTCTTCGATTCCGCCCTTAAAGGGCCTGCTTTTGGCTTCGCTGCACTCAGAATGACAGCGCCTTGTCGAACAGTCAGGTAGGATGGGCTCTGCCCATCAAAAATTTATCAAACACCAAAGCTATATCACGCTGAATATATGCCAAACTATTGAATAGTTTTTTTAAATAGGTATGTTATTAATGCGATGGTTTATTATCTGAAGTCATCAAATTTAACCCGTTATAGATGGGCATAGCCCATCCTACAATTATTACATTTCCTACAATACTTACATTTACCGCTGTCTCGTTCTGAATGAAGTGGAAGTTGTCATCCTGAGGTCAGGTAATGAAGTTCATGCGATTTAGCCGAAGGTTAAGAAGCGTGAAGGGAGTGCCGTA
>NZ_NIHB01000001.1:1245589-1487865 GCF_002591915.1 Marinicella litoralis
TTACCATTGCGTGGGCTGTTGGAGATTCTTCGATTCCGCCCTTAAAGGGCCTGCTTTTGGCTTCGCTGCACTCAGAATGACAGCGCCTTGTCGAACTGACCACCAGTTCTCTGCTGATTTAAACTTGTTGAGCTTTGAGCAAGGCTTTGATTTCATCCAGTTCTTGTTGGATTTCATCCAGTTGCGTCATTTTTTCTTCACTTTGTTCCAATAACATTTGCCTGTCATGGGCCGCGTTTTCTTTTTCCAATACACTGACCACAATGCCAATCACCATGTTCAAGAAAGCAAAAGCAGTGAAGAAAATAAAGGAAAGATAAAATGACCAACTCAAGGGGTATGTTTCCATGGTTTCATACATCACATCAGTCCAGTCTTCAAAAGTCATGACCCTGAATAAAGTCAACATACTGGTGGCAATATCACCCCATAATACAGGGTTGATGTCAGTGAAAAAGAAACTGCCGACAGCACCATATATGTAAAAGATGATGAACATCAACAACATCACATAAGACAGCTGAGGCATGGCTTTGAGTAGGGAGTTTATCAAAATACGTAACTCAGGCACGATTGAAATCATGCGCATGACCCGAAAGACCCTGACCAAACGACCCACCAACGCCATTTCTGAATCTTCAATGGGTATCAAACTGACCACTACGATTAAGGTATCAAAAATGTTCCAACCACTTTTGAAAAAATTCTTTTTGTCATCAGATGCAATGAATCGGATTGAGATTTCCAGTAGAAAAAATACAGTCACTGCAATGTCCATATATGTC
This sequence comes from Marinicella litoralis, assembly GCF_002591915.1. Lineage (GTDB taxonomy): Bacteria > Pseudomonadota > Gammaproteobacteria > Xanthomonadales > Marinicellaceae > Marinicella > Marinicella litoralis. The sequence goes on from NZ_NIHB01000001.1 coordinate 1,246,375, forward strand.
AGGATGGAAATTACGGTTGCAGGTAAGTGATAAGTTTTGGCGCCAATCAACAAGGCTGATAGAATAATGACAGTGACCACTGACCATTCAAATATTTTGTTGTCGTGGATTTTTTTCAAGGTCAGTTTCATGGTCAAAAGCTAAGATTTAAAGGCTACATTTATTGGGGCTTTGGTCTCCATTACAAGCCAAAAATGGTCTTTAAAATCAAAAAAGCCAGTCACTTTGGACTGGCTTTTAAATCTGTGGATGGATTTTATTCAATGGGCATGATTGTGTTGTCCCTGGTGGCTGTGGGCTTGTGACAAATCATTGAATAATTGGGTGGTCATGCGTTCAGTGGTGATAAAGCCCCAGTTCCAGTCATCGTGGTATTTCGCCAATGGATTGGCTTCAAGCACAGCTTCTAAGGTCATGCCTTCTTTGATGTGCTTGTTGATGATCGCTTTGGCATCAATCAACATATCAACGGCCGCTTGTAACTCTTGTTTATTAGACAACGGACCGTGACCAGGGATGATGGTGGTTTCATCATTGGACAGGCTGATCATTTTCAATTGAGCATGAATAAAACCATCGACAGACCCTCCAGAGTCAATATCTATATATGGAAACAAGCCATTAAAAAAAGTATCACCGGCATGAATCACATTGGCTTGGCTGAAATGAATGATGGCATCACCATCGGTGTGAGCATTGGGTACATGAATTGCAGTGGCTGGTTGGTCGTTGAAATGAAAACTCATTTCATTTGAAAATGTCAACACAGGCAAAGCGGCTTTAGGAGCCGGAGCCATTCCATCTGACGTTTGTACACCCTTGTTGATCAAATGTTTTCTTAAGTTGTCATGAGCCACTATGTGCGTTCCAGCTTGGCCAAAGGGTTCGTTGTTGCCAGTGTGGTCGCCGTGAACGTGGGTATTGATAAGAAAATCGATGGGTTGGTCTGTCAGGCCTTTGATGGCTTGATTCAATATATCCAGAAAGGGCGGCATCGAATCGTCAATCAACACCACACCCTCAACACCAATCAACAAACCGATGTTGCCACCAGTAAATCCACCTTCACCAGCAAGCATATAAATACCCTTAGCGACTTCTGTGCTTTTATAGCTGACTTTGGGTTCATCTTTGGCGTGGCTGATGCCACTGACTAAAATGGCAGCCGTTAACAAGGTGCTTTTGATCTGCTTTATTTTCATCGATGTGTCCTCTTGTAATAAAATTAATACTATAATCATCATATGTCGTTACCAGATGAAGTTCAATCATGAATGTCAGAAAAGCCCAGTCAAAAGACCTGTCACAGTTGAGTGAATTGTTTGACGGATACCGTCAATTTTATCATCAGCCTGGGGACCTTGTCGCTGCCCGAAAATTTATATCTGACCGCTTGGCGAAAAATGAGTCGGTGATATTTGTGGTTGAAGCCAAAGCTCAGCTATTGGGTTTTACTCAATTGTTTCCGAGTTTTTCTTCGGTCAGCATGCAACGGCTTTGGGTGTTGAATGATTTGTTTGTGGCCGGCCATGCAAGAAAGCAGGGCGTTGCCGGCATGTTGATGGCGGCGGCCAAAAAATTTGCGGTGGAAACCAACAGCAAAGGCTTGATTCTTGAAACTGACCTTGATAATCTTGCCGCACAAAATTTGTATAACAAATTAGGTTACCAGTTACAAACCAGTACCCAACATTATTTTTTGCCCAATACCCATTGAATAAAAGGATCAGAAACCATGAAAAACCAATTGAAACGACTCAAAGATGGCAACCAACGGTTTGTCTCTGGGACCACCATACATGATATTGACTCAATCAGTTCACAACGCATTTCAGTGGTAAAAGCACAGGAACCTTTTGCAGTCATTTTGGGTTGTTCAGATTCTAGGGTGCCGGCAGAATTGGTGTTTGATCAAGGTTTGGGTGATTTGTTTGTTATCCGGGTGGCCGGTAATGTGGTGGCACCTTCTCAAATAGGCAGTGTGGAATTTGCGGTTTCAATGTTTGGCTCGCCATTGGTGGTTGTTTTGGGGCATTCCAATTGCGGCGCCATAGAAGCCACGATTGATGCGATGAAAAATCCAGACGAATCAACATCAATCAACATCCAATCAATCGTAAAAAGAATCAAACCTGCGATTGAACCATTGTTGTTAAACCATACATTGGACCAGGTGCGAACTGAAGATGCCGTCAAAGCCAATGTCCTCAAATCTGTGGCGCAATTAACCAGCTCTTCTGAAATTATTGAATCCAAAGTGGCTGATGGTCAACTGAACGTCATCGGTGCCTGTTATGACCTAAAAACGGGTGTGGTTGATTTTTACGACTGATTGAAAAATTGGTGCAAATGTTCGAAAGGGCCGGTGATTTCATAAGTGATTCCTTTTTTTCCATAATGGCCGGGTCCACGTTGTGAGTTGAAATACATGCGATTACCATCATCGGTGAAACTGACACCAGTGATTTCAGATTTGTCTTGGTTTTCAATTTGTAGCAATGGCACGGCCTGACCGTTTTCACTCAGCATCACGATTTGCATGTTGCCACCATCTTCACAAACATAAATGATGCCATTGTTATCAACCGTGATGTTATCAACACCTGATAGCACGGGGAATTGACTGGTCTTGAAATCATAAATGACTTTTATGATTTGTTGGTCTAAATCCAATGACCAGATGCGGTTATCGCCCTTGGTGGAAAAATAAACAAAACCTGCATAATACCAAATGCCTTCACCGCCATTAAAAATGGTGGATTGTTTGACTTGATAACGGGTTTCTAATTCTGGTTTTTTGGGGTTGGGCTGCGGCACGTCGTGCCAAACCAGTTTGGCTGTACCAGAAAAAACGTCACCTTTAACCTCGGCCACTTGTAATTGTCCTTTTTCATAGCTGGGGTATTTCGGCAAAACTGTGCGATAAAAACGCCCATTTTTTTCATCTTCAGTCAGATAAATGGCGCGGTTGACCGGGTCAACGGCACAAGCTTCATGTTCAAATGAGCCAAGGCAATGAATCGCTTGTGCCAAGTTGTTACCATAAGGGTCACATTCCCACATCAGGCCATAAGGAATTTCTTCACCAGAAATCCAAGTGTTCCAAGGGGTTTTACCTCCGGCACAGTTGTATAAAGTATTGTCCAATATGCGATAAGCATCAATCACCTCACCCTCGGCGTTGAACTTCAAGGCTCCCACACCGCCGGTTTTACTTTCTTCATTACAAGCATAAATCCAACCACCCAGGTTGTCTCGGCTGAAATCTTGGTAAACAGCTCCACCGTCGGGCTTTTCATGCCATCGGTATTTACTTTTGTCTGTCGGTGCGACCCCAGCGACTGCCACCACTCTGGATTTAAAGCCATAGGGTAATCTGATGCCTTGTTGATCGGCTGGCATCAAGTGCATGATTGAGGCTGCTTTGGATTGTGTTTGTCCATACGCTTTGGCCAGGCCAGGCAAAGTGGCTGACAAGGCTGAAATTTTAAGCAACTTGGTAACAAATTTTCTGCGGTCTGACATGGCTTTCTGCGGGTTGTGATGTTGGCAGTATTTTAATGTAAATGTGGGGTTGTTACATCGCTCATTGGTCACAATTAAATAAAATTTTGTAATATTTCATCACTCATTAAAAACCCTTGGTCTGTCAGGATCAATGCATCATCAGACATTTGATACCATTCAGCAGGGACCTGATCAATGAATTTTTGTTTCAGTGCATCGATCGACATGCCAGTTGTGGCTTGATAACGTTGCCAAGTGAGCGGTTGTTTGATGCGCAAGTGATTGAGTAAGAATTCAAACGGAATGGTTTGTTCATCCAGTACCCTGGTTTCCAGCAATCGTTTTTCTGAGGCGGCCGTGTTGAGGTAAATTTGTGGGTGCTTTTGTTTGACCTGTCTTTGGATTTGTCCATTGTGACCCATGGTGATTTTGCTGTGTGCGCCTGCACCAATACCCAAATAATCGCCGAACTGCCAATAGTTGAGGTTGTGCTCGCTTTGTTTGCCTGCTTTGGCATAAGCAGAGACTTCATATTGGGTATAACCATGTTGTTGTAAAATCTCTTGACCTTGCAAGTACATGTCATGCTGTAACTCCATGTCAGGTAAATTTTTCGGTGTTTTGACCGCGAACAAGGTATTGGCTTCAATGGTCAGTTGGTAGTATGAAAGGTGAGTGGGTTCCAGTTCAATCAAGCGCAACAAGTCTTCTTTGGCCGCTTGTAGGCTTTGATTGGGTAGACCAAACATCATGTCTAGATTGAAGTTGTTGTATCCTGATTTTTTTGCCAGTTGTACCGCTTTTATGGCTTGTTGACTGTTGTGGATGCGCTTGAGGCTGTTCAGTTGATGGTCATCCAATGATTGAATGCCAAATGAAAGGCGGTTGATCCCAGCCGCTAAATAACCAGAGAAATGATCAAATTCCTGACTGCCTGGATTCACTTCCATGGTGACTTCAGCATCGGGTCTGAGTGGTAACAAGGCGCGAACTTGTTGCATCAGATCCTGCATGGCTTTGGCGGAAAATAAACTGGGGGTGCCGCCGCCCATAAAAATGGTGTTGACAGTTCGGCCCCAAACTTGTGGTAAGTCTTGCTCCAAATCTGCTCGCAGGGCCGCTATGTATTGCTGTTCATTGAGCGGGTTCTTTAATTCATGTGAATTGAAATCACAGTAGGGGCATTTACTGACACACCAGGGAAAATGAATGTATAAACTGAGTTTGGGAGGAATGATCATGCTTGTCGATCAATGTTGTATTCATCAGCCAATAAGGGGCGCATGGATTCAATCGCTTTGCCACGGTGAGAGATGGCTTTTTTGACATCTTGTGACAGCTCAGCGGCTGTGCAATGATGTGTCGGCACATAGAAAATGGGGTCGTACCCAAAACCATTTTTACCCGAAGATTCGCTGGCAATGTGACCTTGCCACAAGCCTTTGGCAATGATTGGGTCAGGGTCTTGGTGGTGTCGCATAAACACCAAACAACAATAGAAATGAGCTGATTTGTCATCGGTCTCAAGCATGTTTTTGAGCAATAAATTCAAATTGTCCAGTGAGTCCGCTTGTTCACCCGCATATCGAGCTGAGCGAACCCCAGGTTGTCCATTCAAGGCAGGAACAATCAAACCGGAGTCATCAGCCAAAGCAGGCATGCCACTCAAGTAACTGGCATGACGGGCTTTGATGATGGCATTTTCCACAAAAGTGGTGCCTGTTTCAGCCACTGCGTACTCAGCAGTGTTGGGTTGTGGGATTAACTCAATGTTCAATGTGCTAAAAGCCGCATTGAATTCATGCAGTTTCCCTGCATTACCGCTGGCCAAGATGATCTTTTTGCTGCTCATGTTGTGTTATTCAGCCAGGGCATTGTTCTGAGCTTCAATCAATTCATTGATCCCTTTTTGCGCCAGATCCAATAAACTGTTCAACTCATCTCTACGGAATGCATGGCCTTCAGCAGTGCCTTGGACTTCAATAAAATGACCGCCGTCATTCATCACCACATTCATGTCGGTTTCGGCATTGGAATCTTCAGGATAATCCAAATCAAGCACAGGTTCATTTTTATAGATGCCTACTGAGACAGCAGCCACGGTGCCATGAATCGGGTTGTTTTTGATTTTACCGGCTTTCAACAGTGTGTTGACTGCATCACACATCGCCACATAGGCACCAGTGATGGAAGCCGTTCGGGTGCCGCCATCGGCTTGAATCACATCACAATCAACTGTGATGATGCGCTCTCCCAATGCTTTTAAGTCGACCACTGCGCGCAAAGAGCGAGCGATTAAACGCTGGATTTCAAGCGTGCGACCACCTTGCTTGCCTCTGGAAGCTTCGCGTCCCATGCGGGAATTGGTTGAACGGGGCAGCATGCCATACTCAGCCGTGACCCAGCCTTGGCCTTTGCCTCGCAACCACGCAGGGACTTTTTCCTCAATACTGGCATTACACAAAACCTTGGTGTTACCACAACTGATCAGCACCGAGCCCTCTGCGTGCATGGTGTAATTCCTTTCTATACTGACTGTTCTTAATTGGTCGTTGTTTCTTTTCGATGGTCTCATGAGGTGATTGGTTGTTTAAAAAAGCGTATTTTACCATTTGTGCTCAGCGGCCAGTTTAACAAAGTATTTTATTTATCAGATTAGAGGGCATTGTGCGCTTTGCTGTAACCAAGGCCGAGTCGTTGTCTGTTAAAAATGCCATGGGTTCATTTGGCGGATATCAATTCCCAAACCAAGTCTGAACAAATGCCTTGGTATTTTTGCGAACCCTTACATAATTTGATTCTATTGTGATTTGTTTCGATGCAATTGCCTGCGGCATTTGTTAAGATAATTACTTTATCAATATAAGAGGGTTCGTCATGTCTTGGATATTTTTAATTACGCTGATTACTTTGGGCTTGATTGCCGCTGCACAAAAAATGGGCGAATTGATTCCAGCCAGTAAACAATTAACTGATTTTCTTAAACAATCGGAAGGTTGGGTCGGTTTGGTTTCTATCTTTTTGGGTCTGTACTGGTTGGTCAGAATGTTGTGGTACATCAAGTTAATTAAATACGCCTTTTTGACTTGGTTTATTGCTGTGTTGGGTGCCTTGGTTATGTTGGCATTGGGCTTGGTTTTTGCCAATGCACAACTGCAAGAATGGACTAAATCCAATGAAGCTGTCAGTGGTCACTTGAATAAAATCCACGCCATGTTAGAGCCGAAAAAAGAGATTTTGGGCATAACTGCTTTGATCTTGGCCTTGATTTATTTGGGAAAAATGATCTGATTAACCACTGAATATGTTCAATTTTCAACCCGCCAGAGGTTTCAACTTCTGGCGGGTTTTTTTGTGTGTGAAAGTTAATTACAGGGTATGGAACCCAAGGGCTGGTTGGCATGGAGCCAAACACAAATTTCAAATATTTGTTGATTATAACATCCAATATCAGGCGCTAAAATAATGTGGTAAGCTGAAAGGCCTATGAAATTGAACCAGCAAAATGAGTCAAATTGTCACCATTGAACGGCACATCACAGCAGCAGAACTCAGCAAGGCATTGCAACAAGTTGAGGGTCTGTCTTTGGGTGAAGAGTATAGTTGGGGCATCACCATCGATTGTTCATTTGATTCAAATAGTTTGCTGACGTTCTCGAATGGTCATTTGACAGTCACCTCACCCAGCGATGAACTGTTTTTAAAGTGTGAAGTTTTGGCAAAATTATTAGGCGCTGAAGTGATTTTGGAAGATGAAGTCCCTTCGGTTCAGTTGGCTGATGCTTCACAGCAAGGTGTTGAAATTGTCTTGTTATGGCCGGTCTTGTTTGTGGTGCTGGTGTTGCTGTTGATTTGGAAATGGTGATTTGACCACGCAAAAAATTGGGCCTTTTGTCATCAGTTTAATTCAGTTGTCTCGCACCTAAATGAGCGCTTAGGTGCGAGCTAATAATCAATGGTCATTCACTGCCAATTTTCAATCACCGCCTTAAAGTGGCTTAAAAAATCATTGGTTTGGTAAGCGTCTAATGCCCTGTGGTCTATGGTTAGGCTGACATAACACATCGGTTTAATCACCATCATGTCTTGGCCATTGTGTTCTTCAACCACCACCCGTTTTTCCATTTTACCCAATCCCAAGATGGCTGATTGTGGTTGATTGATGATGATGGGCGTGGCCACCAAGGAACCTGAAACACCATGATTAGAAAGGGTGAAAGTACCGCCTTGGACTTCTTTTTGTGTCAGTTGATTGTTGCGGGCTTTGTCGGTTAATCGTGTGAGCTCTTGGGCAATTTGTATCAAGTTGAGGTTTTGGCATTGTTGAATCACCGGTACAATCAGGCCTTCATCACCCAATGCAGTACCAAATCCCAGGTTGACGTGCTTAAACACTTCTAAACCATGTTCATGGAATTGGCTGTTGATTTTTGGTTGGTGCTTGATGGCTTGAATTGCAGCGGCCATAAAATAGGCAGTGAAGGTCAGTTTGGCACCTTGCTGGGCAAATGCTTGCTTGTTGGATTTGCGGTGTTTGATGATGGCGCTCAAGTCTAAATCAAAGATTGAGGTTACATGCGGCGCAGTTTGTACACTGTGCTGCATGTGATCGGCAATGATTTTACGCATTTGGCTGTGAGGAATGATTTCGCTGCCAGCGGCTGTCGGGCTGATGGCTGCAGCATCGTATGTGGCATTTTGTGCCGCAGATTGATCCATGCTGCCAGATAAATAAGCATTCACGTCACGCGTAGTGATGCGATTGTTTTTGCCGGTACCGGTGATTTGACTGAGGTCGAATTGGTGTTGTTGGCGTAAACGCCGAACTGCTGGGCTTATGAAGGTAGAAGGAGGATCGGGTTGCCCAGCAGCCGGGTTTTTACGAGGTAAATCATTTGAAACATTTTTTGGAGTTTCTTCTGCCCTTATTTCTCGATCATTTTTTTGTTCGTTCGAGGGGTTGGACATTGCGGTTTCTAAAATAGTTCCCAAAATAATATTTTCTTCTGCAGGTTCACCTTCGCGGACAAAAATATCCTCTAAAACACCACTGACCGGCGCAATCACTTCCATCATCACCTTATCGGTTTCTAACTCAATGATGGGTTCGTTGATGGTCACATGTTCTCCTTTTCTTTTTAACCATTGTGCCACTGTGGCTTTGGTGCCTTCGGTTTGGTCTGCGGAGAGTTTGATTTCTACAATTGAGCTCATATTTGATCCAGCTCCATCAATCGTTGGGCGATGCTGTCAGGGTTGGGTAGCGCATGTTCCATTAATTTAGGATCATGCGGGTTACCAATATCGGCAGTGGCCAAGCGTTCAATCGGGGCATCTAAATAAAAGAAAGCCTCTTTGGCCAGTATCGCCGCAATCTCTGCGCCGAAGCCAGCTGACATGTTGTCTTCGTGGACAATCAGGCAGCGACCTGTTTTCTTCACTGACTGTAAAACCATGGCCTTGTCCCAAGGTCTTAAGGTTCGCAAATCGATCAAATCGGCTTGAATGCCCGTTTGTTCTATGGCTGTTTGGCACATATGTACCATGCCGCCCCAGCTGACCACAGTGACTCGATCACCGGAGAGTATTTTATTGCCTTGGCCGAAAGGAATGATGTATTGATCACCAGGATAGGGGCGCCTGGACCAGGCATGGTCGAGCATTTTGCGGTGTTCGAAAAATATAGTGGGGTTGTTGTTTCTTAAGGCATAACGCAACAAACCGACGGCGTCTTCGGCATTCGATGGCATCGCCACCTGCCAACCAATGGCATGGACCCATTTAACTTCAGCACATTGTGAATGCCATGGGTCACCACAACCAAAATAACCACCGGCCATGCGCACCACCATCGGTGCAGCAAATCGGTTGTTGGTGCGCCAACGCATCGAACCCGTTTCATTCAGTTGTTCTTCTGCCGGATCAGCATACTTGCGAAACTGTATTTCAGGAACCGGTAATAAACCTGCCAAAGCCAAGCCAATCGATCGACCAATGATGCCTTCTTCGGACAAACTGGTATCGAATACTTGGGCTTCACCATGTTTTTCTTGTAAGCCCAATGTGACGGCATGTACGCCTCCCTTGGCACCAACGTCTTCACCAAATACCAACATTTTGTTGTTGTGGCTTAATTCATAATCTAAGGTTTTACGAATGGCGGTGACCATATTGATGCGACCGGGTTCTGCAATCACTTCTTGTGAAGCCGGTGGAAAAGTGGGGTGAGCTAAATGAATACCACCTTGTTGCTGTAGAATCGGTGAACCCGTTTCATCAAATTCTTCAAAGGCATGGGTTTCCACTTGTGCGGGATCAGCGAATGGTTGTTGGTCTACCTTTAAATATGCCTGGTAGGCGTCATCCTTGGTTTGGGCTTCCAATTCATCCCATTGACTGGCTTTGATCAAGCCTTGACTCAGCATGAATTTTTTTAATTTGGGTAAAGGGTCGTGTTGTTTTTCAAATTGAATGCGTTCTTCACTTTTATAACTCTGTGTGTCTTGCGCAGAATGACCATTCAGGCGAGGCACAGTCAGGCGCAACAACACGGGGCTTCTTTCGTTGCGCACATGTTCATTGGCTTGACTGATCAACTCAGCCGATTCTTCTGGGTTGGTACCATCACCTGAGAGCAGTTTAATGCCTTTGAATGAAGCCAGGTTTTTAACAATGTTACCACCGGGTGTTTGGAAATGAGAGGGCACAGAAATACCGTAACCATTGTCTTCAATGTAGAACAACATCGGCAGTTGTAAGGTGGTTGCCATGGTCAATGAAGACCAAAAACCATTGGTGGCCACAGAGCCATCGCCACCCAAAACCAAGCCCATGGATTCATCCCAGGCAGAATCTTTTAAATGGGTGCGGTGGTATTCAATCGCTTGGGCCCATCCTGCAACTGGTGTGTATTGTGCACCCACCCCACCTGACATGGGTAACACACAGGCGCCGTCATGATTCGGTTGGTTGAACACCACGCCAATGTCTCTGCCATCTGAAAAGCCACCCTGTTTCATCATGGTGGCTTGTAAAAATTGTTCCAACTCAATCCCCATTGACAACAACAAAGGCCGTGAACGGTAATAGCCAGAAACCGCATCTTTTTGTTTGTTCAATATTTGTCCCAACATGATTTGTGCCATGTCATGTCCTCGTGCCGAGAACTGATACAACACTTTTTTCTGTTTGACCAAGTCAAACTCTTCTAAATCATCCAATGCACGAGAGGTCAAAATGGTTTTGGCAATGTGTTGCCAATCGAACGTGTGGCGCTGTTTTTCTGGATTCTTTATTAATTGCATGACAAAGCTCATTAATTGGGGTCAATTATTATCGACTATTCTGCATGAAAGGTGTTTTCGATATTTGCGGTTATTAGCCTCTTAGAGAATGTATATTTCTTGAAAAGTTATAATAAGTGGTATATGTTGCTGTATATGGATATATTTGATAAGAAGATTCTTAAAGCGTTGCAATCAGATGGACGCATCACCAACAAAGATTTGGCCGAACGGGTGTCCTTGTCTCAAGCACCTTGTTGGCGGCGGGTCGATGCTTTGGAAAAACAGGGTTTAATCAAGGGTTATACAGCCATTGTTGATCAGGAAATGTTGGGTTTAAGTTTGACTGCATTTGCCCAAATCACTCTAGACAACCACCACCAGAGTACGGTAGAAAAATTTGATCATGGTATCCAGCAATGGCCTGAAATTCTAGAATGTCACGCCACCAGTGGTGAATATGATTACTTGCTGAAAATTGTGACTCAGGACATGAACTCATACAACCAGTTGATCTATGAAAAAATATTGCGACTGCCTTCCATTCGATCGGTGAATACCAGTTTTTCCATGCAACAAAAGAAAAGAACTTCGCAATTACCCATCGGTGATTGATTGATATGCTGGTTGAACCAGTCATTTATTTGCCAAATCTGTAAGGTCAGTGGTTTTGCTTGGTCACTTTGAATCATTGGGTCTTATGCAGGCAAATACTGAATGCGTTTAGTTATTGTCATGCGACATTTAGGAGCAAGAGGCAACGATATCAAATGGGTCCCATCGCAGGAGTTTTGATTTCACCTGATTTATGTTTTAACTTAAAGGGTACGGATTTAAGCTTCAAACCATCGTTGACCTGAACCACAAAATGCAAGTGTGGGCCACTGGTGAATCCGGTGTTGCCAGATTGGGCAATTTTTTGCATTGCTTCAACGGCTTGTCCCCTTGCCACAACCACAGATTCGAGTTTTAGGTGGGCATAGACTGCCATGGAACCATCGTCATGCAGGATTCGAATGTAATTGCCTCTTTGTAATTTATTGGCATCGACACCGCCGTCATAAAAATCTTCAGCAATGTCCATCACCACACCACCTCTGGCTGCCAAAACATCACTGCCTACTGGCATCACAATATCAATGGCATGTTGGTTTTGTTCGCCATGGTGGCTGAATTCGCCATTAAAAGCTTGGCTGATGTAATAGTTTTTACTGCCAACAAAAGGCAACTTATAACTGTGACCATCATCATGGATGGCCATTGGATCTCCCAAAGTAGATGACAGGCTGTATTGGAATGACCAGGCCTGGTATTTGTCCAGGGGGGTGATGGTGCTGAGGTAGAGATCGCTGTTGGCGGGTACCACATACCTGGCAGGCCAGGGCGGGGTGGCAACTATGTTTGATTGTTGGGTGAACTTGATGACAAGTTCGACTGGGCCATGGTATGGGTTCACTGCATAATAGATGGGCGCTTGTTTGGTGCCCCGATTGATGACCTTGACTTCGTATTCTGTGTCTTCTGGTCTGACTTGCCAGGTGTCAAACGACACATCATCTTTGGGTGGCTTGTCTGAATAGTGGGTGATGCCATTTTCATCGACATGCTTGTAGTACTTTTTAGCAATGACTGGATCACTGCTGATGAGCAGGATGGTTAAAATCAAACCGGTTAAAAATGTTAACTTCATCACAGGAATTTAGCAAAAACCACAATAATTAGCAAGGCAGCTTAAAAATACTTGGCGGTTTTATAAATTTGTAATAATATGTATTTAATGTGTGCGTAGTGATAACAGTGACAGTAGGTATTTGACTACTGCTTGATATTAGACTTTTTTGATGAGGCACTAAGTACCATGTTTGAACATTCTATCGCTAAGCAATCCATAGACAGCATCCGCAACGATAAACTGAAACTACACCCCAATACAGAATTGACCGAAAGAATCAAGTTGTTGCAACGAGAAATGGTCAAACTGTCCTTTCAAAATGGTCGCAAAGACGACATCAATTTGATTGTTGATGAAATCAGCCGATTAAGGGGTATATTAAAAAAAGTGAAATAAGCCAAACTGAGACAACTGGATGCGCTTGTATTGAAAGCATCAGAAATATGGTGCCCAGGAGAGGACTTTTGAATATTGGTAAGATACTGATATGTAAGGGTAATGGTGAAGATTTTAGGATATGTGCCATCAAATATTCCAACATTGTCATTTCTAGATTTAAAAAAAATTGTGTTAAATTAAAAAAATACTAATACTAATACTATAACTAGTGAAATGATGAATGAAACAAATCAGATTGATTTAACAGAAAATTTTATGAAAAGTGATTCATGGGATGATTTTTTTGGTGAAATTAAAGATCAATATATTGGCTATAATGAAATATTAATTAAAGGTGTTAAGTTAGGTGATCCCCTGAGAATAAATGGAAAGTTGCTAACTGGGAAACAGATCAATGTTAGGTTTAGTGACTGTCACTTTAAATCAACAGTGAATTCAACAGAGAATAAAACATTAAATCTTATATTTGATAATGGTTGCACTTTTAAAGATGAGGTCGCAATTCTTACTAGAAATCAAGCTGGCATAAGTATCCAAGATTGTGAATTTTTTAAAAAGTTAAGCATTCATTCGCTTTCATCCACAGGTGATAGAAATCTTAATGATATTTTGCTCAAAGATTCAAAATTTCATGCAGGTATAATATTTGGTGACGGTGAGTATGATGGATTCATTATTTTAGAAAATTCAAAATTTTACCAAAAGTTGCCGGATTTTAGGTACTCTAGATTTTCAAGGAACTTGAATTTAAACAGCTTCTATTGTGATGAAAAGACAATAATAAATAAATTTTTGGAATCGCCTGATTACGATACGCCAGAGTTGGCTAGAGATTTGAAACTAAGGTGTGCTCAATCCAATGATCATGATAGAGAGCTCGATTTTTTTGCAATAGAGTCACGAACAAGAGCGGTTTTAAAAAAAGGCTATTACAAATTTGTTTCTGATTTATACAGTTTATTTTCAGATTATGGAAGGAGTATTTCAAAACCTTTGATTGGTATTTTAATTATATTTGGACTACTTCTTGTGATTAATTGTGGAACAGCACTATCAACTAAACAGCCAAAAGGTAAATACGTTGGCCATGCTTTTTTTGTTTCTGTAAATGACAGTTTACCATTTCCACTTGCGTTTAATAAAGATTCTATAAAGGCTTCGAATCAGGTTATATTTGAAAATGAGTATCCGCCTATGTCTTACCAATACGTTCGCCTATTTTTAGTTTCGATAAATTTGGTGCTATGGTTTTGTTTTTTGTTATCAATTCGAAATTTTTTAAAACTAAAGTAATTAAATATTAAGATGGCAAACATAATTATAGTATTAGACTGTTTGAAGGTGAAAATGTGATAAATCTATATGAAGATGTTGAGTTTAAACGAACAACAATTATTAAAGAGACATTAAAGTTACTAGATGATAGTGATAAAAGAAAGTTTATTGTATTAGCGTCGATTCATATTGAGTTGATTAACAAACATGTTGAATTTTTGAACAACAAACCTAGACATAATGACAGTTCACCTCAGAATGAATACAAAAGATATTTCTTTCAAAGAAGTTTTTTAGATTTGCTTAGCATAATTCATGAAGCAATAATATTTTTTGATAAATCTAAACTGAAGGTAAAAGGAAAAACTAACAAAGTTGATAAAGTTTACCAAAATATTAGGAATTGTATTGGATATCACTATCCATACGAGGAGAAAAATGACAAGTTGTTTGCTATTGCTTTTAATGTATATGCTTTGAATAAATCAAATCCATTTACAAATTATCATGCTTCAAACTCAAGTTTGTCAATCTTCACAGACTTTTCAGAAATAAAATGGAGAATTATATATTTGCTAATGAAAAACCCAAATTGGAATAATGAAATACTGAAAAATGGTAGTGTTGAGAATTTTGAAACACAGTTGAAAATGATTGAAGAAAAGCCTGATAGTTTCAACAATTGGTTTTCTCAAGTTTTAGATGATGTAGATAAATCTGCATTAGAGATATTGAAGATTTGTACTGAATCTATTGCTGATTTGCCAGTTAAGTACAAGTTAGAAGCTAGGTGAAAATTAGTTGTGGATTAGCTTAAAGGGGCCAGCCTTCATTGAGATTAATATTCAAATTCCTAGTTTCTTTCTGAGATTTAATTTATAAAACTATATATTTTTGAGTTAAACCCAATACAATATATTATGTAAATAAACTATCACTTTTTTCATCTAATGGAGTATCTTTTCTCATACATATCAAATTGCCCTCATTATCTTTAAAGTATTTCCTGTCCAATTTTGCGAAATTATCACAAATAATACTCACTGGATCTGGTGAACCAAAAAAACCGACTAACCTATACTTATGATTCCATTCTAATGCCCAAGACCATAAATTTTTAGTTTTATATTCCTTGATAGAAGCTTTAAAAAAACCATCTGCTGTAACAGTTAATAGCCTTGGAAGCCATTTGGAAGTTTCATTCATAAAATCTATGAACACGGGATTGCCCCAATCAGTTTT
This sequence comes from Marinicella litoralis, assembly GCF_002591915.1. GTDB lineage: Bacteria > Pseudomonadota > Gammaproteobacteria > Xanthomonadales > Marinicellaceae > Marinicella > Marinicella litoralis. The sequence continues at coordinate 1,261,753 of NZ_NIHB01000001.1, forward strand.
GATTCCTTCAATCAATGGCATAAAAGCTCCTGCACACTGCATACCCTTTTTATCTTTTTTAGTAAAAGTTAATAAATAATAAAAAGCTTTGATATGATACCTAGCAAGTTTATATAGCCTGTCAGTTTCAATCTGAGGAGATGAGGTTAGTTTGAAGTTCATTGTCATGCCAGAGAAGGGGGTGCAATTTATATCCAAAGATTCTTGGCTATATTTTACAAGTTTGTTTGTAAGTTGACTCTTGCAGTTCTCTGCTTTCCTCAGAGACTCTGCCACAAGTATTTCATCATTAACTGCAAACTGCCCTGATACAGTTGGTTGCATTGTAATTGCTGAAATATCGTTCTCGAGTATTGATTTTTCGTTGTTGCAACTTGAGCAAGCGTTAGCTATCAAGTTCCAGCAATTTTCTAATTTTCCTTTTGGTAGAAATTTTCGGCCAATTACATGTTCTTTTGAGGAGCTTTTTCTACTTAAATATAAGCCACAGTAAACACAAGTTTTATTTTTTAAAATATGGGGTCGATTAGGGTCACAGTCTTCCATTTTTACTATTTATTTAACAATCAAAATTCAATTCTTTGTGCAAGTTATACAGCTTAATACATTTTCATCGGTACTTCTCATATTTGTTTGATTTAGACATTATTGCAGGCACATTAATTTTTTGTCGTGAAGCAAAAGACAGCCATGAAAAGGCACAATAGGAATTAAATTGGCTGATCAAAATACCCGGCGGCACTTCGACGGGCTCAGTGAACTTAGTTGTAAATGTGGTGCCCAGGAGAGGACTTGAACCTCCACGACCTTGCGATCACCAGCACCTGAAGCTGGCGTGTCTACCAATTTCACCACCTGGGCATGTTGCAATGATATTGCAATCAGTTTGCGTATTCTACTTGATAGCTGGTGTGAAAAAAACAGTTTTTTGCTTTGCTTAAAATCAGCGATTTTTATTGGTTTGTTGAAGATTAAAGTCCCATAATTTCATCAAGTTAGCAATCAAGGCTTTGCTGGGTGGAAGCCAGCTCTCACGGATGTCAGTAGGGTAAAACTGAGACAAATCCTGTTGGTGTTCTTGTTCCATGATCAACCAGTCCAATAAGGCGTGGCCTTGCCCTGCAAATTCCCAGTCAATGATCACAGCTTGGTCATTGCCCAGAAGATTGTTTGGGTTTAAATCCGAATGATAGAGTGATTGACATGCAGACCAGAAACCTAATTGTTCCAACTGATCGATTTGATGCATGGTTTCAGCGGCCAAGTCATCAGGTATGTGATTTATTTGTTTGAGGTAGTGGGTGATTCGCTGGTCCAGCCGGCTGGCTGAGTGATGGCAGGGAATTTGATGCAGGGCGTTGAGGCTGTCTGCCAGTTTTGTAAAAGCCCCTACATCGGTGGTATTACTTTGTCGCCATGTGGCGAGGTCACAATAAGCGGTGATCAAGTAGCCAGCAGCCGGGTTGGCATCTATCACTTCGGGCGATAGTTTCAATGGGGCAATCAAGTTCAGAATGTCTTGTTCCAATTTGCGATTGACGCCCAATTGGGCCTGATTCAATCGCACCACCCAAATGCCTTGATGGGTGGTGACTTTGAAATTCAAATTACTGATGCCACCGGTGATTCTTTCACAACCCAACAACCCAGCTTGTTGAATGGTGGGTATTTGAGTGATTTGTCTAAGCCAATTGGGCTGCATAATGCCTGCGCCAGTTAAAATAACCGACCACGGTTAACACCACGTAAAGGGCAAACATGGCAGCGGTTAAAAATAAGGATTTGCTGGCAAAAAGATAAACTGAAATGATGTTAATAACCAACCAGTAATGCCAATTTTCCAACACTTTGTGGGCAACCATGACAGTAGCCAGCACCGCAAAACAGGTGGTGAATGCATCTAAATAGGGCATGGATGCGCCGTACTGGCTGGCGGCATAACCCAACAAGGGAACTGCCAAGGCGGTGGGAATGATCAGGCTGATGTGTTTTTTTACAGACCAGCTGGTGATCTGGCGATTTTGTTGGTCTTTACCGTGTCGCCACTGGTACCAACCGTAAACGGCCATCAATAAATAATAAACGTTTAACAGCGATTCAGAAAGCAAGGATACGCTGTGGAATAAGTAGATGTATAGACTGGTACTGATGAAGGCAAACAACCAACACCAAATATTTTCCTTGATGGCTAAGATCAAATACATGATCGCTGCCAACACAGCCACCACTTCAAGTGTTGACTGTGCTTGCCAGGCTGTAACGATTTGTTGCCAGATGTCAAACATCATGCCATATTGGGTGACAAGTCGCCATTAAGTACCTTCATCACAAATGCCGCTTTTGGCGTGTGATGGTGCGTGCGTTGCATTTCGCTGTTCAAAATTTCTAATACCTTGGCATATTCACCATACACCTGAGTACTCATGGTGTTTTCAACCACTTTAAGTTCGGTGTAAGTATTCAGGCGATCAATGAATTCTTGAATCGGCGGTATGTAGTTTTGATCCAGTGGATACAAACTGATTTCTACAGATACTTGCATGTTGACTCCTAAAATTGAAACTGTGCTGTGAGGCCAAAATGTTTGGGATCGCCCAAATGCTTATACAGTGTATCAGCATAATCAGGCGGTTCAACACCAAAATAGAAACCCCTTACTGCATAAGTCTCATCCAGTACATTGCGTCCCCAAGCATAAACAGACCAGCTGTCGGATTGGTAGCCCACTTTTAAATGCAAAATTTCTCGGGCTTCGGCTCGTTGTTGATGTGAATCTGAAAAATAGAACCCATCTGACCCATTCAAATCAGCACGTGCAAACCATCCACTGTCAGCTGAATAATTCATCCCCAGATTGAAGGTATAATCGGGCGCATGGGCTTGTTTTCTGCCATTGAAATTATCATCCACTGTCACATAATCATCGAAGGTGGCGTTCAATAAGCCCAAGGAGCCATGGAAACTTAAGTTGCGGTTGATTTGATACAGCCAATCCGCTTCTAAGCCGTAGTTTTTGCCGGTGGCCGCATTGCCGGTAAAGAAGGTGTAAGTCAGTGGATCGGTCGGGTCATCTTGGGTTGAGGTACTGACTTGCATGTCTTGGCGTTTGGCATAGAAAGCACTGAGGTTTAAACTCAAACGGTAATCCAGCAGCAAGGCCTTGATACCGACTTCCAAGTTCAATAAAAACTCAGGATCATAGGCACGACGGTCTTCAGTCAAAGTAGCGCTTAAGTTAAAGCCACCGGCTTTATAGCCACGAGACAAGGTGGCATAAATATTTTTCCCTGGTTGCCATTCATGGTTGATGGAAATTTGACCGCCGAACATGTCATCATCAGGAGATAAATCCAAGCCACTGTTGTCATTGTAGTCAGCAGTTCTGCGTTCAAACCGCAGTCCTGTGGTCAACACAGTTGTTTCATTTATGTGGGTATCAAATTGACCAAATAAGGCGATGTTCATGGCCGAAAATCGACTGTCAAAAGCACGGCTGACATCACCATTGTAGAAGTCATTGATGACATTGTCTTCATCGAGTTGTGCCAAATACAAACCAGTCAACCAATCAGTAGACGAATTGAAGACTCGGGCATCTGGTTTGGAAACCAGTCGAAACTCCTGCGTGAAGTTTTTTCGTTCTCGGTCATTGTTTGAGGTGAAATCATAGGGTGCAAATTCACCCCAATATTCATCATTGCCCCAGTCACCATCGAAGAAATATTGTATGTCAGAGTCGGTGTAACTGGTGATGCTGATGAAATCAAAGTTGTTGGCAGCAGCAAGGGTGTTTCGGACACTGAAACCCATCGAGCGCTGGTCATCTATGCCCAAGTCATCGGAGTGGGTGGTCAAGGTGTTTTCTGGATTCCATTTATCAAAGCCATTGTTGATATCAACCAACAACAAGGTTAAATCAGCCTGCCAGTCAGGGTTGACGGTCCAATTGACTTTGCCACGCAGCATCATTTCATCCAAGGAATCGGTGTCGTCAGCATGGAAAAAGTCATTGCGACGAAATCCATCGCTGTTGAATTGGTGGGCAGCCAAGCGGTAGGCCGCACGATCAGAAGTTCCTAGGCTACCAGTGGCGCTAAACCCTGCCGCATACCGACCATAATCACCCACGGTTGTTTCAAGGGTAAAGCCCTCATCAAAGCTGGGGTCTTGGCTTTGTACATAGATCAGGCCTGCCAAGGCATTGGCACCATAACGTGTTCCTTGTGGACCACGCAAAACATCAACCTGTTGTAAATCAAACAAAGTGGCTGCGCCACCGATACCCGTGAAATCGATGTCATCAATGATGAAACCGACCGAGGGATTGGGAGCGCCTTCATATTGTGAGCGTTCGCCAATGCCACGAATTTGAAAGTATCGTGGTCGGCTGGTAGAGCCTGACCAGTTTAAATTAGGCACCAAGCCCATAACATCTTGAAAATGTTGGGTGCCTGCTTGTGACAAGGTGTCCTGGTCTAAAACCGAGACGCTGGTGGCAACCTCTCGCGTGGTGGTGTCTTCTCGCAGATCAGCCGAAACAGTCAAGTCTGAAAGTTGTTCAGGCTTGTTGCTGTCATCTGATTTTTGCGCAATTGTTGTGTATGGCAAGGCAGCCAATAACAGCGCCAACATCTTCATCAACGATGTGGCAGAACGGTGTTTAGTAAATTTCATTGGATCTCTCATTAAATAATTAATAAATTGAGACCCGGTTTTGGCGTGTTGAAGTCAAATACCCATTCCTACGCCGGTATTAACCGGATCAGGTTCAAAGGGTTTGTCATGATGGTGACATCTCAGGTTTAAAATACAACCACCCCTCGGATGCCGCGCATTCTATCACATTGCATGAATGGGTCAAATACCAGGATGAAAAATGGATGCTTAGATTATTCTCATTGAATCAACAGCTTTGGTTTCGATTTTCCAGATTTTGTGAATCAGTTCACTTAAACTGAATGGTGTTACAAAAAATAAAAAAATATAAGGCAGCAAATGGCAGTGCAAAGTATTATATAGAGGGAAAGGGCATCTTGCCTTTATTCAATCCTGGAGTGATTGAATGGTGAGATTGTTAGATTTAACGTCTGTTTTTGGCAGTTGGTTGTCAGTGAAAATGACCTGTGTTTTAAGCGGACTCAGAAGAGGTGAATGGGGATTAAAATGAAATACAAACAAATTTGGCTGTTGCTGTTAATTTTTAGCACTGGCTATGCTCAACAAAGAACCAACGACACGCTAGAATTAGAAACTTGGAAGGATCTACTGGCAGAAAACAGAATAACGCAATTGGAATACAACCAGCAAGAAGCCAGGGTTAAATACCAGCAACGACAAAAAGAAATGCTGGTTCAAAATCAAAACAATACTGCTGTCATCAATGGAGGCGGTACCGCTTCAATAAGTGGTACAGTGAATGCAGTTGATCCAGAAAACATATTAATCAGCCTTTGTACGGGAAATGTGTACAACTGTGTGGGTACAACCACCGACCAATTTGGTGCTTACACTTTTACCAATCTGGCGGTGAACAGCTATTTGGTGGTAGCGAACGATAATTACGATGATTACCTCAATGCCATTTGGGCCATAACAGGAACGGAGCCTTGTTTTAACAATTGTCCAACCGATGCAGACAATCAAATTGTTTTGGCGGATGGTGAAGCCAGGGTAGGGGTAGATTTAGACTTAACCGTGGGTGCATCTATTTCAGGAACAGTGCTTTCAGGTGCCACACCAGTTGAAGGCAATTATGTTTCCTTAAGAAACACGCCGGGCCAACAATATTTAGGAAACGCCTACACCGATGCATCAGGTAACTACAGCTTCAAAGGAATACCTGATGATGATTACTATTTGCTGCTTCAAAGTCCAGATGATATTTACATTGATGCCATGTGGTCCAGTACCGGCACCGTTCAATGTTATGACTGTAATCCAGATGTCGACAGCACCATCAGTTTGGCGCCGGCTGAGATCAGGTCAGGTGTGGATTTTAATTTGACCATTGGTGCCACCCTTACAGGTCAATTAACCGATCAAGACACTTTGGCTGGGGTGGAGACGCTGTCAGTTCAGTTATATGACACCGCAGAGCTTCCTTCTTATTGGTATTTTTATACTCAGTTTGATGGTTCGGGTAATTATACCGTCAGCGGCATTCCAACCGGCAGCTACAAAGCATATTTAGAACCTCAGTATGATTCGGGTAATGTGTACATTCCTGAAGTTTATAACAACATCCAATGTAATGCTTGTACCACCTTAGTCTACAACGGCGCAGGAGATACATTGAATTTAGTCAATGGTGCAACTATGCCGAACATTGATTTTGCCCTTGAAGTGGGTGCCAGTATTTCTGGTTTTATAGTTGATAACAACAATATATTTCTGCCATTGACACAATATGGCAGAATCATGTTATTCAATGATTCCAATCGATTTTTAGCCAGTGAAATTGTCTACGGTACAGATTTTGATCCGGCTGCCACTGGAGAATATAAAGTAGGTGGATTGATTCCAGGGATGTATTTTGTGCAAGGCGGCGATGTTGGTAGACAATTCTATCAACGAGAACTGTTCGAAAACATTGCATGTCCATGGAGCGGTTGTGACCGTGGCGGCGGCGGTGACCCAGTGGTATTGGGCGATGGTGAACAAAGACTCGGCGTTAATTTCTTATTGAATTATGGTGGAAAAATCACTGGAACGGTAACAGATGCTTTGACCGGATTACCGGCTGATGACACCTATTCTGAATATGTTCAATTTTATGACAGCAATGGAGCGGTCGCTGGCGGCGGCGTCATTGAAGAAGATGGTAGTTACATTTCTGCCCGTGCCTTGCCTCCTGGCGATTATTCAGTGAGAACCGGCAGCATGTTCAATGGGGTGTTTATTTCACCTTATGTGATGGAAAAATACGATCCAGCCGGCAACATTGATTGTCCCGGTGTGAGCTGTGATTTAACAGCAGGAAACGTTACTGTGACAGCTTACGATCCCTTGGATCCAACTCCTGAAGATTCAGCCACGGTGACGGGCATTGATTTTGCTTTGTCGACTGGATTCAGTTTCTCCGGAACCATCACTGAACTGGGTTCAGCCGATCCGATTGCTGATGTGCATGTGTTGGTGTACAACGACATGGGTCAATTTGCCAATTGGGCAACCACCGATGCCGCTGGGGCATTCACTGTTCATGGATTACCTGCTGGCACTTATTATGCCTTGACGAACAACGGATCAAATTTGCCTTTCATGGGCTTGAACCAAACGGCTGCTGGTGGATGGATTGATATTTTATTCAATGGCATTCCTTGTCCAGGTTCGGCTTGTGATGTCACCACCGGCGATGCCATCGTATTGGGGGCAGCCAACAGAGGAACAACGGTGCCTGTATTTGATTTTACCATGGTGGCAGGTGGTACCATCGCCGGTCAAGTGCGTAATTTTGACAGTCAGTTACCAGCCAGTGGTGTTGAAGTGAATGTGTATAATTCCAGTGGTGATTCTTATGGCAGTTATGTGTCTGATTCCAATGGTTACTTTTTAACAGTGGGATTCCCAGAAGGGACTTACTACCTAACCACTGCGAACAATGGTGCCTTGTTAGATGGCATGTATGGTGGTGGCTATTGTATTAATCAAAATTGTAACCCACTGGATGCCAGTCCCATTGTGATAGTTGGCGATCAATCGGTAGTTGGTGCTGATTTTGAGTTGCGTCCTGATTACATTTTCCGGGCCGGCTTGGAATGATCGATTAACCCTTAGAATCAAAAAAGGCCGCTGTTCAGCGGCCTTTTTTATGGACAGTCAATTTTTAAAACTAGGATGGCTGATTGTTGTCACGAAATTGAATCAGTTGAGCCGCTATGCTGATGGCAATTTCAGCCGGGATGTCTTGTCCCAATGGCAAGCCAATGGGGCAGTGGATTTTGGCGGTCATTTGACTGGACACACCTGCGGCAAGTAACTCTTTTTTCAATAGAACTGATTTGGAATCACTGCCAATGATACCGATATATGGCGGTGTTCGGTCAGCCAAAATATGCTGGATGATTTTGACATCTTCACAATGCCCTTGGGTCACAGAAATGATGTAACTGTTTTTGGGTAATCGTTTGACGACCTGTGTCATGTCATTGTGAGTAATGGTGGTCAATGCCGGGTGCTTGGGAAGTTTGTTGGTCCATGCTTCGCGGTTGTCTATACATTGGACTTGACAGCTTAAGGTCAGCAACAAGGGAATCAGTGCTTGGGCCACATGCCCAGCGCCGAACACGGCAATGTTCCACTGGTCGTGGCGGTACACTTCGAAAAACAGTTGAACCACTCCACCGCAGGTCATGCCGATATCAGATTGTAAATTTAAATCAAGGGTTTGTGTGTTGCTGGCATGGTTTTCAGCCAACAATTTTTTGGCATGTGTGATGGCAAACAACTCGAGTCTCCCACCACCAATGGTTCCTTCATAGGGGCTGTCTGTACTGTCAGCAATGACCAACATTTTGGCCCCTGGTTCTTGCGGTGCACTGCCTTGCATTTGGGTGATGACCACCGAAACAAAATTAACATGTTGAGATATCAATTGTTGGATGCTTTGGTGGTGCAGTAAATACCGGCTCATAAGACCTGTTCAGGCATTTGGCCGGATAGATTCATTAGAATGGTTTCACTGGTGGCAGGAATACACAAACCTGCCGTGTCACTCAAACCGGCATTGCGTAAAGCATCTTTGATGGCACACCAAACGCTTAAGCCCAGCAGTAAAGGTGGTTCACCGACTGCTTTGCTGCCACGAATGTTCATCACATTGCTGTGGTTTTCAATAAAATCGATGTTAAAAATACGTGGTGTGTCATGAATGCTGGGAATTTTATAGGTGGTGGGAGAGTGTGACAGTAACTTCCCTTGGTCACTGTAATATAAATTTTCAGTGGTCACCCAGCCAGCACCTTGGACGAACCCGCCTGCCACTTGGCCATGATCAATGCCATCATTAATCATTCGGCCCAAATCCATTAATAGGTCTGTGCGCAAAATTTTGACTTCCCCGGTGTAACTGTCGATGCTGACTTCTGAGGCAGCCACCCCGTTGGTGAAATACAAAAAGGGGCGCCCTTTGCCTTTGGCTTTGTCGTAATAGATTTCGGGCGTTTTGTAGTGGCCATAATCACTGAGACTGATGCGATTCAAATAAGCGATACCGACCAATTCATTGAATTTAAAGGTTTGTGAGGGTTGTTTTAGGTTGATGACTTGGCCGCCTTTGAATTCAATGTGATCGGTTGCTCTGCCATCAAGTAAACACAGTTCATGTTCATCGCTGGGCACAAAACCAGCCCACAACTGTGAGGCTATATTGGCCAACCTGGCGGTGATTTTATGACAGGCATTGGCCGCCGCCGCACAATTGATGTCGGAACCACTGGAAGCGGCTGTGGCTGAGGTGTTGGCATTTTTTTCAGTCGAGGTAGGCATCAAGCGCACATCGGTTTCAGCCACCCCCAAAGCCTCACTGACCACTTTGCGAATTTTGCTGTTAACCCCTTGACCCATTTCGGTGGCGCCGGTAGAAACTTGCACGGTTCCATCGACATGCACGTTGACCAGGGCATTGCCCTGATTCAAAAAGCGAGTGGTGAACGAAATGCCAAATTTAACAGCACTTAGGGCCAGGCCTTTTATCAGACCAGTTGATTGTTGGTTGAATTGCTTGATGGACTTCCTACGAGCGCGGTAATCGGCTGTGCGTTCAATTTGTTCAAACAATTCGGGCAGTACATTGTGATCGACGGTTTGTCCATAATGTGTTTGTTGTTCATTCCCTTGGTAACAATTAATTTTTCGGACATCCAAAGCATCGATATCAAGGTGTAGCGCAATCTCTTCCATGATGTGTTCAATCACCGCTGCGCCTTGCGGCCCACCAAATCCCCTGAAGGCAGTGTGCGGGTGGGTGTGGGTTTGACAAATGGTGCCGGTGATCCTAGCGTGCGGTAAATAATAGGCATTGTCGACATGGAACATGGCCCGCTGCAAGATGGCTGGGGTTAAATCAATGTAGGCGCCACCATCGGTGTAAAAATCAACATTCAAGGCTTGGAGCTTACCTTGGTGATCAAAAGCCACTTGGTAGTCATTACAGAAAGGGTGGCGCTTGCCGGTCACGATCATGTCATCGTCTTTGCTGAGTACCAAACGCGCTGGCTTTTTGGTTTTGTGAGCCACCAAGGCTGCCAAGGCTGCATAGTGTGCTGATTGAGATTCTTTACCTCCAAAACCACCACCCATGCGTTTGACTGTGGCGACCACTTGGTGTTGTTTCAAGCCCAAGGCACTGGCCACCACATGTTGTACTTCGGTGGGGTGTTGCGCTGAAACATGTACATGTAAACAATTGTTCTCTTCTGGATAGACAATCGAGGCCTGGGATTCCAAGTAAAATTGTTCTTGTCCTCCATTGATGAATTGTCCAGTGAGAAGGTGCTCGGCTTGGGCAAATTCAGCGGCAGAGTCACCGGTTTCAATGCAATATGTTTCGCCCATGAATCGCCTTTGAGCGCGGGCTTGTTTTAAATTCAACACCGGCTGCTTGGCTGTGATGTCAATTTTTACCACGGCTTTGGCCGCCAAGGCCGTTGGTTTGTCAACAGCCGCAATCACCAATATCGGCTCGCCGATATAATGAACTGTTTTTTCGGCCAGTAAAGGTTGGTCTTTGACGATAGAGCCCCAACGGTTGCTGGCCAAGTCTAGATATGAATAAATGCTCTTCACACCCTCAATGGCAATCGCTGCTTTGGTATCAATATGGGTTATGTCACCGTGAGCGACAGTTGAATAAACCACTTCAACCCAGAGCTCTCCAGCTTGTTTAGGGCGGTCATCAATGAATTCAGATGTACCGCTGACATGGCTGACCGCTGAATCATGAGGCAAGTCCTTGAACTTCATGCTTTGACCTCGTGTGAGGCTTGTAGCTCAGCCATGAATTTTTTATACAGATTGGCGACCAATAATTTGCGATAGGCTTCGCTGCCCCGCACATCTGACATCGGTGTCACTTGATTGGCAATCATCTCAGCCGTGGCTTTAATGTGTTCGGGTTGTAGTAAATCTCCCATATGTTGACCAAGCAGACTTTGTTCTGCGGTTTTAAGGCGAACGGCTGTGGCCGCAACACCACCCAATGCAATGGCGACAGCTTGCAATTGATTGTGTTGATCAAACCGCATCATCAAAGCCGAAGAGACACAGCTGATATCAAGGTCTCTGCGTTGCGAGACTTTATACAGTTTTAAAAAACAGTCATCGGCCTTGTTTGGAATTTCTACATGGGTAATCAATTCATCTGCAGCCAAGTCCATTTGTCGATATGCTTGGTAAAAATCATTGAGGTTAACCGTTCGGCCAGTGGTGGGACCTTGGATGTTGAGACGGGCATCCATTGCCAACAAAAATGGCAGGTTATCACCGATCGGTGAGCCATTGGCGATGTTGCCAATCAAGGTGCCATTGTTCTTAATTTGCGGCGAGGCAAAAATGTGCATGAATGCTACCCATTCAGGATGCACATCACACAGTGCTTTTTCCAACTGAGACAAGGTGACTCTGGCACCTATGCGGGCGCAATCATCTTTGAGTTCACAATGATGTAATTCTTCAATCAAATTCAAACTGACCACGCGTTGTTTTTGCCAATGACCTTTGTTGAATTGCACACCTAAATCAGTCGACGCAGCGAAAATTTTATGTTCAGTTGACGTCAAAGCTTGAGCGGCTGAAATGCTGTCCAGAGGAGCGTCAAAACTGTTGTTCTGATGTTGTATCCGCACGGCGGTTTGGCTGTGAGTCAGTAAATCTTGGTGCAACTGTGGGTTGTGGTAACAGTCTTTGATGCTTGAATGGTTTTCATGCTTGATGTCAAGCATGGCATTGATGATCGACTGATAGCCAGTACATCGGCATAAATTACCGGTTAAAAAATTTCGGGCGTGTTGTTTTTTGATTTTGTTTTTGACTTCCATCATGCCGGCCGCTGCCATCACAAAGCCAGGGGTACAAAAACCACATTGGGTGGCTTGGGCTTGCACCATGGCTTGTTGAACAGGATGCAATTGATTGCCTTGTTTATCAGGGGATTGTTCAGGCAGGCCTTCTATGGTGATGACATGACAACAATCCAAACCATGCATGAATTGTATACAGGCATTGATGGATTGGTATTGAATTTCGGTGGTTGTTGATCCCGGTTTGACAGCAGCCATCAAAACAGTACATGCCCCACAATCACCCTCGGCACACACCACTTTGGTTCCAGTCAGTTGTTTTTCATGTCGCAAGTAGTCAGACAACGTCATGAAGGCTTGTTCGCCACGAATTTCATGGCGCTCGCCATTGATATAAATGACCAAGTAATCACGAAGTTGATCACTGTTGTTATACCATTTTGGATTCAGGTCGCTGGTCATGCTTGTTGTTCGGTTCTGTTTTTAACGATTTTCACAAATGATTTACAGCGCACTTCGGCCAATGATAAGCCGGTTATTTCAATTTCATCTTCAGTGATGGCCCCACAATTCAGGGCGCGAAGGAAGTAATTCAACAAGCCTTGACCGGTGGCGGCATCATCAAAAACATCACCAACCAAAGTGGCTTGTGCGGCTTTATCAATGAAGTTTTTTAAGCGGATGGAGGCCTGCTCTAAACTGGCCAAGAAAAATGCATAATTGGCTGCATAGCGGATGGGGATTTGTGCCGGATGTAAATCCCAACCTTGGTAGTACCCCATTTCCAATGAATGGGTGATGTGGTCGAAACTGAGTTTCCAGGCTGCATGAACGGTTGCTTCATCACCAACAGGCATGATGCTGGTGGCACCATTGGACAACCAGACACCCGTTCCCGCAAATGCCAATTTCATCATTTGTAAGGCAAAATCACAGCTGGGATGGTCCATGGTTTGTAACGCTGCCGTGATGTCAAAGCTGGCGGTGTAATCATAAGTACCAAAATGGGCACCGCGACAACGTCCGGCAGTTGCTTGGTAAATCAACGGTAAATGACAAACACCATCTTGTGACAGCAAAGCCTGGGTGTTTTCGACCATGATTTCAATCTGAATGGAACCATTGTTTAAACCCAACTGAATTTCTAAATGATCCAATACACGAATAAAAGCAGTGACTTGTTGTGGAATCAGTACTTTGGGTAAAGTAACAATGAAGTTTTCAGGTAGCTTACCGCCATTGGCATTGACCAAGGTGCTGATAAAAATATCCAGTGTGCGCGCACTGCGATGCTTCAACTCTTCATTAAAGGGTTTTATTCTGATGCCCATAAAGGGTGCAGCCATGCCTTGTTGGATGGCTTTGGCCAATTCTTTGGCTGCAAATTCGGCAGTGGCATCTTCTTCAGCATCCGGTCGGTTGCCATAACCGTCTTCAAAATCAATTCTGAAATCTTCCACTGCGCAACGGGCCAATCGTTGATTCACGCGGTCATAAATTTGTTGCCATAATTTTTTATCACCTGGTAATCCCAAAGCCTGAGCAAATGCGCTGGCATCCGGTGCGTATTGCGCCAAAGATTGACGCGATAGCTCACCAATTTTTTGTGTGGTGGTCGATTTATACAGTTGTGCACCACCATACAATGTATGTGTGGGTTGCAAAGCTTCACGATCACCTGGATAGTGTTCTGCATACCGGTGATTGGCGGCCGCCAAAGGTTCAAATATTTTTTCTAAAATGATGGGGTCAATTGAAGCTGACATCAGCTACCTCGATAAGTTGAATAACTGAAAGGACTTAACAACAAAGGAACGTGATAATGTTGCTCGGTGTTGTTAACACGAAAGGGGATACAAACCTGCGGAAAAAAGCCGTTGCCTTGATGGTATGAATCGGTGTCAAAGGTCATTTGGTAGGTGCCTGTAGAAAAGTTGCTTTCTAATGAATCAGCGGCCCATTGCATGATTCGACCGTCTTCATCGGTGGTGCCTTCGGCCATAATTAACCAGCCTGTGGCTGTTGATTTCTCTAGTTTAACCTTGATTCCTGCGGCTGGTTGACCTTTGGCGGTGTCAAGTACATGTGTGGTTATTGGGCTCATTTAATGCTTTCTCTGTCGCTACTGATTAATAATTATATCTGATTCAACCCAGCGGTTCAGTCACTTAATAGTTTATCTAAACGCAAGTGGGTGATTTTGTTTTGTTCTGCTGCGGCTATTTTCAATTCTGTTGCTGCATCATTGGGCATCCTCTGGTTCAACAAGGCAAGCATTTCATCCGCACTTTTCCCCGTGGCGCAAACAATGAAAATAAAGCCAAATTTTTTCAAGTAAGCTTCATTGCCCTGTTTAAGCGCCAATAAAGTGGCTTCATTGGCTTGTTGGCTGCCTTGCTGTTCATTGCCAGCCCAATGTGCGGTGCTGGCAAACTTGGCTTTTAAGGCCGCCATGTCACCAATCATGGGGTGATGGGTAAAGGCTTCTAAATAATCTGTATCCGCCAATGCTTCCCACACAAGATCGCTTATTTGATGCAACCATTCGACGGAAGGGAAAGGTTGAAATTGTGCCAAAGTGTGATACCAAGCTTCAGCGCCACAACATTTGGCCAAAGCAGTTTCTAGGTCTTTCCGAGGCAGTTGATTCAGTTCTTGCAAAGTCATCGTGATGGTCAGCTTATTTGGTTTTTTTGGCTTTGATCGTGCCATTTAAGCGCAACCTGGATACACCACCATCAGGGAAAATGTTAAAGCGCACATGGCTGACTCGATCATGATGCCTCAATTGTTGATCAAAATGGTGTTGTTGGTGTGCTGTGAGTTTGGTTTCTGGTATCAGCAATTGCCATTTCAAATGTTCCAAATCATCGTCTTTGGCATCCGGTGCAAAAACCGATTCCAGAGAAAAACGATCGGGGAAGTTGCCTTTGAAATGATGGGTGTCGACTTCAACTTGTTCGATAAACCCAGCATGGCCCAACTTCAAGATTGACCAATCATGGCCCGGTCCACGACGTCGTTTGGTTTCCCAGCCATCACCCATATTGATGCCTCGTCCAGGCATTATGAGGTTGTCCTTTGAGCTGAAAAACATGTCATTACAGCAGATGACGCGACCACCGTTTTCAACAGCCACCAAATCGATGATTTGGTTGTCTGCCACCAAGGTCCAATCGGGTTTGACTTCTCCGTAAACTTTCAACCGTGCCACACCGCCATCTGGATAAATGTGTAAACGCAAGTGGGTCCATTCCTGGTCTGATTCAATGGGGTATAAATTTTGTGACCCAGGTGCCAATGGGGATTTGGGCAATATTTCGTGCCAGTCTGTTTCTAGCGGAGAGTGTTGAACGCAAGCCGCTTCCAGCGAAGCGTGAGGAGGGTGGTTGCCTAAGAAATGGTTGGTGTCAATATCTACGCCATGAATCACACCCCTAAGCCCCAGTTTCAGAGTGCACCAATCATGGCCAGCGGTTCTTTTGCGGCGACTTTCCCAGCCGTCCATCCACTTACCACGGTCGGTGTACTTGTCTTCAATGAAAATGCCGCGACCTGGTTTGATCAAGTTTTCTTTTTCGGCAAAAAAATCATCGCTGGTATCAAGCACAAAACCGCCGACACGTTCAGCGGCCAAATCAATTAACTGGGTAAAGTCTTTCATAACAAGGTTTGTCCCTGTGGTTGGTTATCAATAAGTGCATCAAAATGTTGCTGGTCATTGATGTCGTAGATGGTTTGGCCACGCAAGATGGTTTGTTGTACGGTGCCGAATACTTCAACCTCTTCATAGGCAGACGCTTTGTGTTTGTGGAAGGTTTGTTTGGCATCAATGATTTGTGATTGCTCAGGATTCCAAATCACCAAGTCGGCATCATAACCGGTTTCGATGCGACCCTTTTGATTCGCCAATTGCACCAATTCCGCGGGTTTTTCACACATCCATTTAACCAAATCAGCCACAGTATATCCCCGCTTTTTTATCGCAGTCCAAATCAAACCCAAGCCAAACTGCAAGGATGAGATGCCGCCCCATGCCTCCCATAAATTATGTTCTTCCAATAATTTCAGATGAGGGGTGCAGGGTGAATGGTCAGATACAATGAAATCAATGGTACCCACTTCCAGCCCCTTCCACAGTTGTTCTTGGTTGTGTTGGGGTCTGATCGGTGGACAACATTTAAATCGAGCATCGCCATCTGGAATGGTTTCAGCCGCCAAGGTGAGGTAATGGGGGCAGGTTTCAGCGGTGATTGGGATGCCCTGGTGTTTGGCGTCGGCGATCATATCCAATGCTTGGCAGGAACTCAAATGAACCACATGGACTTTACAGTTGTGTTTGGATGAGAGCTTGATGATGGCAGCGATGGCATCGGTTTCCCAGCTGTCAGGTCTGGAAGCCAAAAAGCTTTGGTAACTGCTCAAGTTGTCTGGGGTTTCAGTGTCAGGAGACAAAGCATGGGGATCCATTTCTGCATGGACCAATAAGGTGGCGCCACCAGCTGCCAAAATTGGCATGGCTTGGTCCAAAGTGGCGATGTCACTGGCTGGAAATTCATCGACACCGGAATCAATCATAAACGCTTTGAAGCTTTTGATACCGGCTTGCATCATGGCAGACAGTTCATTCGAGTTGCCAGGAATCACTCCACCATGAAAACCCACGTCAACCCACAGTTGGTCTTTTAAACTGTCCAGTTTAGCCTGCAATGCAGCCATGTCGGTGGTCACTGGAATACAATTCAATGGCATGTCTATGACGGTGGTTATACCGCCTGCGGCGGCGGCTTGGGTGGCGGTGTTGAAACCTTCCCAGTCAGTTCTACCGGGTTCGTTGATGTGGACATGGCTGTCTACCAGACCTGGCATAATGATGTGATCACCACAGTCTTGGTGTTCACAGTCACTGGGCACATTCAAGTGACCAACCACTGCGGAGATCAGCCCTTGATCAATCAATACAGTGGCCGCTTGTAATGTGCCTTGGTAAAACACTTGGGTGGATGAAAAGGCTTTCATTTATTGTTCACCCTTGAACATGGGTTCACTGTTGGCATTAAGCCATTGGCCCAGTTGTATTCGTTCTTCAGGCGTCATTTGACTGCTGTTGCCCAAAGGCATGATTTGACTTTGTACGGCCTGCGCTTTGATGATGTCGGCATGCTTAATCACCGATGGCAAGTCTTCCAGCATCAAATCTTTCGGTGCAGTAGCAAACAGTTCACTGCTGGGTTGTTGCGCATGACAGCTTTGACAATGGATCTCCATCATCTTCATCACGGCAGCATCGCTGATGACCCCAGCATTGTCATCCAGGCTTACAGGTTTGGTCAGGTATACCAATGCCACCATTCCCATCAATGACAGTGGCAATAACCAATGGTTTTTGATGCCTTTGCCCTTTAAATTAAACCAATGCCTGACTGCCACACCGATCAAGATTAATGCTGCCAATACCAGCCAGCTGTTGGCATGACCAAAAGTGCTTGGAAAATGATTGCTGATCATGATGAACAGCACAGGCAAGGTCAGGTAATTGTTGTGGATGGATCGCATCAGGGCCTTTTCGCCCAAACTGGGGTCGCTGGTTTCGCCATTGATGGCGGCATTGACCATGGTTTTTTGCGAAGGAATGATGACAAAAAACACATTGGCCACCATCAAAGTTCCAATCACCGCACCCACATGAATGTAGGCAGCCCGGGCACTGATCAATTGGGTCAGTCCATAAGCCATGGCCACAATCAAAACAAACCCCAGCAAGGCAAATAATTTCTTTTTGTTGACCAAAGCCGATTTGCACAACAAGTCATAAACCAGCCATGAAACCAACAAAGTACCGATACCCAAACCGATAGATTGTCCTGCACTGATGCTGGAGACACTGGGATTGAGCATGTAAATTTTGGCGTTGTAATAATACACAATGGCCAACAAAGTAAAGCCAGACAACCAGGTAAAATAGGCTTCCCATTTGAACCAATGTAAATGGGCTGGAATGGTTTTTGGTGCGTGTTTGTATTTTTCTAAATAATAAAATCCACCACCATGGATGGCCCATAAGTTGCCAGCCAATTCATCGCGTAAATTTTCAGTTCGATTGAGGTTGTTCTCAAGAAAGACAAAATAAAAGGACGCGCCTATCCATGCGATGCCAGTGATGATGTGAATCCAGCGCACTGATAAATTAAGCCATTCGATGATATGAGCTTCCAATTCAAACTGTCCTTTTTTGTAAGTAAGGGATTAATTATAAAGAGTGTAAAGATTTTTGTATACAGGCAGACCAGCAACTATCGATACATCACGTAACCCAATCAAGCACTGCAGTAAAGTAAAAATAAGGACTGTTTTGTTTGAATTTTACCCCAGAGTCGTTGATTATGGGTTAAACGCCAGTGGTATGCATCCAAAACAACAGCAAAGTGACTCTATAAAGGGAAAGGCAAGATTCGGAAGATCTGTTGTTAAGCTGACTGTAACAACAGCAGTAGGCAGCCAATATGGAATGTAAGTTAATTTTCATGTTTGTGTCAACCTGATACTCAGGTGAAGCGTTGGTAGATTAAACAAGTGGAGATTTGTATGAAAACAGTCCTCTTAATGTGCAACTTGATTTGGCTGCAATCTGCTGCCGCGGTAGAGTTGCACCCTGGTTTGAATGGTCCTTGGCATCAAGCTGAAAACCCTGGCCAAGGATTGGTCTTGCACCTCATACCGGAAAACAATCAAATCTTCATTGCTTGGTTCACCTACTCAGCCAACGGGGGTGAACAAATGTGGTTGACAGCCCATGGTAGTTTGGATAACAACCCGATTCAATTAACCATTTATCAATCAATCAATGGTCGTTTAAACAGCAATCAACAGTTACCGGAACAAATACTGTGGGGTACAGGAAGTATTGATTTTAGCAGTTGTTCGGCTGCTGAATTTAATTACCAAGGTGAGGTTCAAGGGAGCATGGCTTTGAGCAGAATCACGGCGCCAATCAGTTGCAGTGAGGCATCACCATGAAATATGTGAGTTTTATGTTTTATTTACTGTTGTCGCATGTAACCTTGGCTGCCAACCATCAAGTGATCGTCCATGAAAATCGATTTTCACCGGAGGTTGTGAATGTGCAATCAGGTGATACGGTTCAATGGGTGGTGACTGCTGGCAACCACCAAATCAGTGCCAATGCAAATAATCAAGCGGTGGCTTTTACATCACCCATGTTAACGCCGAATTCTCAATTTTCTTTCATTGTGGAAGGCAGTGGCGGTGAAATTTACTACCAAAGTACTGCCGATCCAAACATGCAAGGTGCCATTGTGGTAGCTGCTGAGGCGAATGATTTTGTAATAGACGAACGGATTAACGCCAATTACTTCAATCCTGACACGCCTGGGCAAGGCATGCTGTTTGAGTATGTGCCCAGCAGCCAACTGCTCATTGCATATTGGTTCACTTACAACCAAGCTGGAGATTCACAACAGTGGTTTATCGCCACTGGAAATCCAATGGGCAACCGAGCCACACTGACAGTTGCAGAACCGATGGGCGGTAAGCTCAATGACCCTCAAACCATCCATGTGGCAACTTGGGGCGAGTTGACCCTGGTGTTTGACAATTGTTATCAAGCCACTGCCTATTACAACGCATCAGCTGAGAAACATGCCGGTGAATTTTCGCTGGAAAGGTTGTATCTGGCCCAATCTTGTGAACCGGAGCATTTACCATGATACAAGCCAATCAATACCACCAACAACTGAAGAACATTTCTCAGGTGTTGCTGAACAGTGGCATGGGCAAGCTGCCAGCCATGACAAAAACCAACGGGCAACCCGTTAAGTTAGATGAACAGCCAGACCTTATGGTTCATTTTTTACGCCGCTGCAGTTATGGGTTTTCAACAGCTGAATTGACATTTGCTCAAAGCATTGGCTTAGATGCTTATTTAGAATATCAATTGGCACCTGAAGAGATGAACACCGATGCACTTGAAAATTTATTGAACCAAGTCTTTTCTTCATTGCAAATGTCTTATGCAGAAATCATTGCACGTTCAAGAACTGACAATGATTTCAACCCGGCCTTTGAGTTGATTGCTGCCACTTTAATTCGCGCCGCGTATAACCCTTCGCAATTGTTTGAAATCATGGTTGAATTTTGGTCGAATCATTTCAATGTCAACATATTCGATGGACCGATTCAGGTGTTTAAAGGAGTAGATGACAGAGACAATGTCAGGCCCAATGCATTAGGCAATTTTAGGGATTTGTTGCATGCCAATGCCAAAAGCCCGGCCATGTTGTATTACTTGGATGGATTTTCAAACACTGCCGATGGTCCCAATGAAAATTATGCCCGCGAGTTAATGGAATTACATACATTGGGTGTCAATGGAGGCTATTCAGAAGATGACGTTAAAGAGGTGGCTCGTTGCTTTACAGGATGGACCCTCTCTGAACAAGCCGATGAGTTGTTTGTTTTTTATGCACCAAACCATGACACTGGCAGTAAAACGGTGTTGGGACAATTCATCCCAGCTGGTGGTGGCATCGAAGATGGTGAAGCGGTGTTAGACATCTTGGCCAGTCATCCTTCGACAGCGGCTTTCATTGCTAAGAAATTGTGTCAAAGATTTATCAGTGATACGCCACCTCAAGCGGTTATTGATGCGGTGGCTGCCACTTTTGTACAAACCGATGGAGACATCAAAGCCATTTTGAGGACCTTGTTTACCCATGCAGAGTTTGCTACATCAGCAGGACAAAAATTTAAACGCCCGATTGAGTATGTGTTGTCGATATTTAGATCATTGAGTCCCTTAAGTACAGGGCGTTCATTTGAATTTATCTATCGACAAGTGCGCAATCTTGGGCAAACTCCTTTTTCTTATCCAGCGCCTACTGGTTACAGTGATGAGTCCAGTAGCTGGCTCAATACCAATGCCTTATTGGATCGCTGGAATTTAGGTTTTGCGATTGGCTTTGGCGATTTGGGTTTGGGGCGCAATGTCGATGACGACAATACCGCAGGTTCAGGTCCTCTGGCCGCAGATTTTTTATCCATTCCAGTGCTTACCATGCTGGGTTCGGCTCGCACGGCAGCAGCCATCACTGATCGCATGGTTGAACAAGTATTGCACCATTCGATCAACCAAAATGATCGCGATGCTTTGATCAAATTAGCCGCTGATGGTGAACCAGTGACGGTACCATTGTCATTAGATCAGGCCATGGCCAGTGCTCGTGCTGTGTTGGCTGTTTTATTGGCCTCACGCTATTTCCAACAAAGATAATGGGGAATTGAAAATGAAAAGAAGAGAATTCTTAAAGATATCTGGTTTGGCTGCTGTGCCTTTAATCAGTCCCCGGTTGGTGTTTGCTCAGCAGCAAGGCTCATCTGCCAGTGATGTTTTGGTATGTGTTTACCAACGCGGTGCGGCTGATGGTTTGAATTTAGTGGTCCCCCATGGTGATGCTGATTATTATTTGAAGCGGCCCAATATTGGTATAGCCAAGCCTAATCAGAGCAATGGGGCCATTGATTTGGATGGTTATTTTGGCTTGAATCCGAATATGGCTTCACTGAAACCAATTTATGATGCAGGAGATTTGGCGGTGGTACATGCCGTGGGTTCCCCAGATCCTTCGCGCTCCCATTTTGAAGCGCAGGATTATATGGAATTTGGTACACCTGGGATTAACACCACTGCAGATGGTTGGTTGAATCGGTACTTGTCAACTTTGGCCTCACCTGCCTCAACTTTTCAAGGTGTGGGTTTTGGTCATGTGCAACTGGCTTTGCAAGGTCAGCAGCCGGTGGTTGGAATGAACTCAATTGATGGTTATGACTTGAATACCCATGCCGATGATGAGGATCCATTGCGCACAGCCATCACTGAATTGTTCAACCAATCGGCAGAGATTGATGATGCTTCTCACAACATTCTGGCCTCAGTGGATGAGCTCAAAATGGCTGACCCTGGTTCGATTGAAGTTGAAAATAATGCAGTTTACCCGCCCTCACCATTTGGAAATGACATGAAGCAAGTGGCACAGTTAATCAAGTCAGGGATTGGTTTGCAAGTGGCTTGTGTTGATGTTGGAGGCTGGGATCATCATGATCAGTTGGTTGCGGCGATGAGTCCTTTGGCGGCCGATTTTGCCGATACCCTGGCGGCTTTTTATACTGACTTGGGTGCGAATATGTCCGGGGTTACAGTGGTCACCATGACAGAGTTCGGTCGACGGGTGGCCGAAAATGCATCCTTAGGTACTGACCATGGCCATGGTTCAGTGATGTTTGCCATGGGAGCAGGCACCCATGGTGGCCAAGTGATTACTGATTGGCCCGGCTTGGCAGAGCAAAATTTGTTTCAGGGTGATTTGGCCATCACCACCGACTATCGAACGGTATTGGCTGATGCTTTGATCAACCGACTATCAGCCCAAGACATCAGTACAGTTTTCCCAGGTTTTCAAGGTCCATTAAGTGCCGGCGTGTTTTCTGCCTTATAAGTAAATACAGTCAACGGCCATGAATGCTTGGTTTGTGCTGATTGACTGTATTGATTGGGTGAATAACACATCAAATTAAACATTCTTTAAGAGCCTAAGTACATGCCTTGTTATAAAAATTTGAGAAATAGGGGTCATGGTATTAGATTTTAAATGCAAGTATTTGATGAATCCTGTAGGATGTTGTCGTTGACACAGGGTATTGATTTGCAACATTATCATGTGGCCAATGCATTCCAATCAAACCAAAAAAAGAGGACGTATGAAGAAGACCCCATTAATAATCATTTGTTTATTTTTTGCCGCAACATGCTTTGCTGCTGAAACGAACGACACCGTTGAGAAAGTGGCACAAATAACACCTTTTCATATTTTGTACCAAGGCCAACTTGATGTTGCCAATGATGTCAAAGTCAGACAAGACATCACAGTGACCTATTACCAGCCGAAAACCCAAAAAAAATTATTCACTGAAATACATAAAAACACCAGTATTGATCAAGGTGTATTTAACATCACTTTGGGTCAAGGCCAAGCCAAAAATGGTTGGTTTGCTCCCTATAAATCGATGCATGAAGTGTTTTTAAAAAATGACGTGATTGACCTGTCTTTTAAAGTAGGCGACGTGGTGCAATACCCAATGGTGAGCCTGAAGCCTGCAGGTCATTCGATGGCATCTTCAATGGCCCTCTCTGGGGTGCAAAATAACAACAAATTGCATTCCAAAGGCTATAAGAAAGCCGGTAAAACCAGTGCATACCAAGCAACGGTATTGAGTGCGTCGATGGAAAAAACGGTGCCGGTAGATACCTTTGCCCGTAAAACCAATCCTTTCACAGTTGCTATGAATGGTCCTGTATTAAGCCAGCCTTTGAGAAGTTTGCCGGTCATAGAAAGCACGCCTTTTGTTGATAAAGAAGTGAATTCCATCAGGCATGAAACCCTGTTTGATAAAGACGGCAATCGTTACGGCACCGTTGAAAGCAAACAGTTTGATCCACTGGTGAATGATGCGGCCACCACAGGGCCATCATTACCTACTCCTGATCCCATCATGAATTTTGCTGGCATGGATAACATCAATGGGGTTTTACCTCCAGACATTGAAGGTGCAGTTGGAGAAACGTATTATGTTCAACAAGTAAACCTGTCTACCGCCGTTTACAGCAAAGACACGGGCGCTCTGGTGGCTGGGCCTTTCAATACCAATCAATTGTGGTCTGGCTTTGGCGGTTCTTGTCAATCAGACAACAGCGGTGATGCGATTGCCTTGTATGATGAGCCTGCCAAAAGATGGGTGTTGACGCAATTTGCAGTGACAACGGCCACCTCGGTATGTTTTGCGGTTTCTGTGACCAGCGATCCTACTGGCAATTATTATTTGTATGAATTACCAGCACAACGCTTCCCTGATTATTATAAATTGGGTGTTTGGCCGGCCGCTGATAACAACGCTTATTTCATGACTACCAACTCTGGCCAAGCGGGTGCCTATGATGTTTATGCCATTGATCGTGAGTCATTGTTGAATGGCACCACACCACGTACCGCACAGTTTTTTCAGAGTTATTACAATTTATTGATGCCAGCTGATGTGGACGGCACTTTGCCTGATGATACCACTCCTGGTTATTTGTATACTTTTCGTGCCGGTGGTGAGAGTTATTTCACCGACCCAACAAATGTTGATTCATTGGATATATTTGAGTTTGATGTAGACTGGAATAACCCTGCAAACTCCACTTTAACGCGTGTTCAAGAGATTACCACCAATGATGGTTTGGCTGATTTTAACTGGACGGTCTGTGGCTTTTTTAACAGCGATTGTTTGCCACAACCCGGTGGAGTCAACCTTGACAGTGGCTCATGGTGGCCATTGCAAAGGTTGCAATACCGAAGATTTGCTACCCATGAGACCTTGGTTGGTACCTGGGTGGTTGATGTAGAAGCTGCCGGTGATCGCGCCGCGCCGCGTTGGTTTGAGTTAAACAAACCAGCAAACTCTTGGGTCATCGCACAACAAGGCACCTTCTCACCGGATACTGAACATCGGTTCTTGCCGAGTATCTCAATGGATGCTTCAGGCGGTATAGGCATGGTGTTTTCGAAAGTGTCTTCAAGCACATTTGCTTCCATGTATTACACCTCAAGAGGTAAAAATGACCCACCAGGTGTGATGCGTGATGAAAAATTATTGATCGCTGGAGCCGGTACTCAAACCAGTAGCAGCAATCGATGGGGTGATTACGCATCCATGGATGTGGACCCGGTTGATGGATGTACTTTTTGGATGACCTCCGAACACATTCCCAGCACAGGTGGTGCACCTTGGGCCACACAAATTGGCTCGTTCAGTTTGCCCGAATGTGCTTCTGTATTTACCAGCACACCGTCTGCTGAAGTATGTACCTTGAACAACACCACAACTTCATTTGACCTGACTTTGTCTGAAGGTTTTACAGGAACAACCAATTTATCAGTCAGCGGTTGTCCAACCGGTGCCACCTGTGGATTCAGTTCAAACCCGATTGTCAATCCAAACAACACCAGTACCTTGGATTTGAGTGGCTTGAACAATGCAGGGTCTGGGGATTCAACCTTGGTGGTAACTGCAGCGGACAGTGTTGATTCATCAATCAGCAACGATGTGTTTTTCAATTTAAACTTATTCGACGCGACACCTGGAGCACCTGGTTTGGTTTCGCCAACGACCAATCAAATGACATTGACTTCGGTGCTCTTGGAGTGGGCCAATGCAGGTCAAGCGCAAGAGTATTATGTTGAGTTGGATGATGACCCGGCGTTTGGTTCTATCGATGTGTCAGGTACTGTGTCAGGCAACAGTTTTACTGCCACTGGCTTGAACAATGCGACCTGCTATTTTTGGCGAGTGGCATCATCAAACCTTTGTGGCATTGGTGACAGTTCAACGGTTCGTCAATTTTACACTGGTAACATGGTAACCTTTGCTCCCGAATTGAGTACAGATGTGCCGAAAACCATCACCACAGTCCCTAATGTGGTCACATCTGACTTAGAAATTACGGGCGTCGGTGACATATCTGATGTTAACGTGGTTGATTTAATCGGTACCCATACTTACATGGGAGATTTGACCTTCAGCTTAACTTCGCCAGAAGGAACAACAGTCACTTTAATGGGTGGTGCCTGTGGTACGGATGAGGATTTTGACATCAATTTTGATGATGAAGCCGCTTCAGCCAACTTCCCATGTCCTCCAGTGGACGGTGGAAGCTACATTCCATCCAGCCCATTGTCAGCATTTGACGGCGAAAATGCCGATGGGATTTGGGTGTTGACCGTTACCGATGGTTTCAATGCCGATGGTGGATCGTTGAATTCATGGGGACTCGAGTTTGAAGGTTTGTCTGACCCAGGTGCTTTGACGTGTCCTGATTTGATTTTTGAAAATAATTTCGAGTTGGTTTTACCTTAAATCCAGGTGAATCAATAGATCATTCAATGATCTTAATGACGGTGGCTTTGGTTGGTTTCAATCAAGGCCACAGTTTTTTTTGGGGGGATATATACTTGTTTAAATTGAACAACAGGGTCGATTGTCAGGTGTCCTTCAGTCTTTGGTTTTAAAATACAGAACCCTCAGATTTTTAACAATATTTTAAGCCTTCGTTAACTATACTGAAGTACGAATATGTTCATTTAAAAACCACTTAACAGGGACGCTACCATGAAAAAAATTCTAATCATCATCATTTTAATGGCTGTTTTTAATGGTGCCTCAGCAGTAAATACCAACCCAGGTGGGTATGGCGAAGCAGTGATACTGCCTTACTATACAGTCAACAACAACCTCAATACAGTCATGACCATCAACAACTCGACTGAAATGACCAAAGCCATTAAAGTGCATTTCCGTGAAGGCAGGGAAGGCAAAGCGGTACTGACATTTAATGTGTACTTGGGCCCCAATGACATTTGGGCCGCCGCATTGGTTCCGGCCGTTTCAACCGTTTTTGGTCACGAAGGGGAGGATTCCGTCCGCTTGTTTTTTGTTGATAATTCCTGTGCCCCATTTCTTTTTTCGGGGCAGGAGTTTTTACCTTTTGAGGTTGATGCTGAATCAGATGATACCGACATGTTGCGCAGCAGAGAAGGATTTATTGAAGTGATAGAGATGGGTGAGTTGGATCCGGTCAGCGGATTGGGTTTTGATGCAAGACCCACTGCCAATGGCGACAACAATTGTGCCAATCTCGAAGCAGCCCTTGCGGGTGGGATTTGGGATGAAGACAATGGCGGAGATTTAACGGCACAGCTGCTACCAGTTAATGGGGGCATAACGGCCAATCTTGGCATCATTGATGTGGCCGAAGGGGTGATGTTTTCGGTTGATGGTGTGGCCTTAGAAAACTTTTTCCCAGCTGACAGCCTGTTCCACACCACCACAGGCGAAACACGCATTCCCTCACTGAACCATGCAGACACCACCAGTGTGGTCATCAACGATGATGGTGAACCGATCAGTACTCAATGGGAACATGGCTACCAAGCCGTCAGTGCGGTGTTGATGAAATACCAGCTTGAAAGTTTTTATGATGTTGAACCCAATATAGCAGCCAAAACCGAAGTGGTGCTGACCATGCCCACCAAAAGATTTTATCTGGGTTCAAATCTAATGGTAGAACAGCCGTTTACCCATCTGCAGACCGAACAATACTATTCATGCGCAAGGTATGACACCATTGTTAGCGATCGCGATGCTACCAATAGTCATTGCAGCACCGGTCCCTATGGTCCAGGCTGTTATAACAACCCTGAAATTTCCACAGTTAAATTAACGCCGATTCCACCGCCGGTTGAAATGCATTTGTGTTATGACGTCAGTGTGTTGCAATTACTTGGCGAAGACAGCGTCCCTGGTTTTGAGGGCACACAAGTTTTGGGTTCACCTTACTTTGATTATCGAGACGTTTACAGTTTTCAAGCAGGTAAATTGCGCCTGGACTTGGGTCAAATGGTCACATCACCCAGCGGCGAACAATACCATGGACTTCCAGTGTTGGCCTCAACTTTCACAAAATACACCAACGCCAATGCTGCCCCCGGTTTGATGGCCCAATATGGTGGGGTGCATGAGGTGTTTTACAAAACTCGGGTCGACCCGCCAGCGCAATAAAAATCAGAAAAATTGTTGTACCCAAGGGAGTCGTCAACTGCATTATCAGGGTGGCAGTGGACTCCCTTAATCACTGTTAAGCTCGCTACATCAAAGTGCGGTATGCTTGTCTATATCCTTCGATTTATCTATACAAACAAGTGACAACGTAGTTGTGCTAAAATCATTGTGTTTTATACAAGAAGGAGAGAACAATGAATTTAGCAAAAACAGTTTCGGCTGGGGTGGTAGCCACTGCAGTCATGTCATTGATTGGCTTCTATTTGGCACCAATGATGGGTCTACCAAAAATGGATTTTGGACAAATGTTGGGCAGCAATAACCCGATGATGGCCATGCCATATTGGGCCGGCTGGGCCATTCATTTCATGATGGGCATCATCTTTGCCATCGTATTTGTCAAAGTGGTGGCGCCAGTATTGAAAGGCAGTTACCTGATCCGGGGCTTGGTGTTCGGTATGTTGCTGTTTGTATTGGCACAATTGCTGGTTATGCCAATGATGGGTGCAGGCGTCTTTGCCGGTGGCCACATGCCAACCATCGTGGGCAGTTTGTTAGGCCATTTGGTCTTTGGTGCCATACTGGGATTGATGTCCAAATAAAGTCAGTCTGGAATATACAAAAGCCTGTCATGCAGGCTTTTGTTCAGGACTTAATGACCATAAAGTCAAACTGCTGAAAACAGATTCGAGGGCATCCTGTTGCCATTTAAAGCCAGCCATAGTTTGGTGGTGATTAAAACTCGAACTAATCATTACTTATCTGCATCAGTTGACCTGGTTTCAATTCTTTTTTTGAAGGCGACCAGATCTTCCTTCCTTTCGGAATAACGATCGACCAAGTGGTCCTTGATGTCACGGGTCAACAGAGTGAACTTCACCAATTCTTCCATCACATCGACAATGCGATCATACAAAGAAGAGGGTTTCATGCGGTCATCATCATCGAACTCCAACCAAGCTTTGGGCATTGAAGATTGATTCGGAATGGTCAATAAACGCATCCAACGACCCAGTACCCGCAGTTGATTCACTGTATTGAATGACTGTGATCCGCCATTGACCTGCATCACCGCCAAGGTCTTACCTTGGGTCGGCCTGACTGCACCGATGGACAAAGGCACCCAATCGATCTGCGATTTCATGATGCCGGTCATCGAGCCATGTCGCTCTGGCGAACACCAGACCATACCTTCAGACCAATTAACCAATTCATGTAATTCTTGCACCTTCGGATGCGAACCATCATTGGTATCTGGTTGCGGTAAACCAGTGGGATTAAAAGTCTTGGTCTCAGCCCCAAAATAGCGCAAAATCCTTGCCGCTTCTTCCGTCGCCAGCCGACTGAAAGACCGTTCACGCAATGAACCATACAGCAATAAAATTCGCGGTGCATGAGTGGATTGCTGGTTATTGAACAAAGTATCTTGATCAATTGGCTTGATGCTTTCCACATCGATGTTAGGTAATTCTGTATTCATGGAAAAATCCTAAAAAGTTACGTAACCTGTCAGACTCAAGCCGGCTGAGCCTGTCGAAGCTCCCATCCGAACTGAAACAAACTCAGTAATCTGAACACACTTCGACAAGCTCAGTGACCTACAAAATATGAGTTCACTTAGCATCAAACCAATGCCTGGTCCGATTGGCAAAAGCCACCAACGACAACATCACCGGCACTTCAACCAACACACCAACCACCGTAGCCAAAGCCGCGCCTGAATTCAAACCAAACAAAGAAATCGCCACCGCCACCGCCAACTCAAAAAAGTTAGAGGTCCCAATCATACAAGCCGGTGCCGCGATGTCATGGGTCAGGCGCATGCGCTTGGCGATGAAATAGGCAATAAAGAAAATGCCATAAGTTTGGATCATCAACGGAATCGCAATCAACACAATCGCTGTGGGTTGATCAATGATCTTCTCCGCTTGAAAACCAAACAACAAAACCACGGTTGCCAATAAACCGATGATCGACCAAGGCTTTAAAGTGGCCAACAAACCATCGATTCGATTGAGCATCACCTTGCGTGTGATGGCGCCAGCCACCAGTGGCAACAGCACATACAGCACCACCGACAGCACCAAAGTCTGCCAAGGGATTTCGATGTCATTGATACCCAGTAAAAAGGCCGCAATTGGCGCGAAAGCGAAGATCATGATCACATCATTGACCGACACTTGTACCAGCGTGTAATTGGGGTTGCCCTTGGTCAATTGTGACCACACAAATACCATCGCCGTACACGGCGCTACGCCCAACAGAATCATGCCTGCAATATACTCATTGGCCGTTTGTGGATCGACCCAAGCTGCAAAGAAGACTTTAAAAAACAAATACCCCAAACCAGCCATGGTAAAAGGCTTGATCAACCAATTGATCACCAGGGTCAAAATCAGTCCCTTGGGATTCTTACCCGAATCCTTAACCGCAGTGAAATCCACCTGTACCATCATCGGATAAATCATCACCCAAATCAGCACCGCCACCACCAGATTCACATGCGCATATTCCAAAGCCGCAATCTGCTGAAACACCCCCGGAAAGAAGTTGCCCAACACCACACCAGCTAGAATACACAAGCCCACCCAAACCGATAAATACCTTTCAAATAATCCCATAACTCAATTTCCCGTCATTCCCGCGCAGGCGAAAATCTTCTTAAATAACCAGTAATCCCTACATCTCGTCATTCCCGCGCAGGCGGAAATCTTCTTAAATAACCAGTAATCCCTACATCTCGTCATTCCCGCGCAGGCGGGAATCTTCTTAAATATCACGCAATCTAATATAAAAATGCTGACTGAGCACTTCGACAAGCTCAGCGACCTAAGACTTCAGCTGACTGAGCTCGTCGAAGTCTCTATCAGTACGGAATGCACTTTCAGTAAACCGAAGACATTTCGCTTAAGGCGCCTACTTCTGGCGACCAGCTCAACACATCACAGTGACCTTAAACTTCAATGCACTGAATACAGTCCGAAAACCATTTATTGGGTTGTCGACTTCAGTCGACCCTTTAATCTCAAGCCGCCTCAGCAGTTGGCTTAAACAACTCAGCGCCTAAGCAACCTAACAAGCAAAATCCCCACGTAACCCAAAGCCGCAAACAGCGCCCACAAAGGCCACATCCAACTACTGAAGGTTTCCCAAAGCATCAACCAATTGGTACCAGCATCCGATCTGAATAAACCACTGAAATTTTTCCACAAGTCCAACCACGCAGCAAAAGTCGCCAGCAGCAGTGCCATAAGAAAACTGATACCACTTAACCACCAGAACTGTTTGGCTTTCAACCTAAACTTATTCATGAGTATTCGCCATAACCTAAATTAAAATCACAAGTCGGCAGACCTCGTACTTCCCCTGCCATAAGGGACCTACCGTTGCCTCGAGAGGGGATTAAGGGGTGTGTAAAATCCTTCAGCCAACCCATAAATGTCAGTAAACTATTCAAAACCCAACACGCCTTCAATCCCAAGCACAAAATCCCGAATCTCATCCCGCACCTGGCGGTAACAATCCAACTGTTGTTGCTCATCATCGAAAGCCAAAGCCATCTTCGGCGGATCAGCAAAACCCACATGAATAACTTTCGGAGCTTGGCCATTGTTACCACCCATAAACACCGGACAACGCTCATGCGCATGACCACACACCGTAATCACAAAATTCAATGACTGATTATCAAATTCACTCAACAACTGTGACCGCTGCCCTGAGATATCCACGCCAGCTTCCGCCATTACCTTGACCGCATTAGGATTCAAACCATGGGTCTCAATCCCCGCAGAAAACACATGAAACAAATCACCCTTCAAATGCCTGAGCCAACCCTCGGCCATCTGTGACCGACAAGAGTTACCCGTACATAAAAACAGAATGTTCTTTTTCATATTCTAATATTACCCAGTTCCGTCATTCCCGCGTAGGCGGGAATCTTCTTAATTTCTGGTACACAGCCCATAAACGCATTGTCCATCAACAACACCCATCCCATCCGTCATTCGAGCCAAGACCGTAGGCGAGAGCAGGAAACCAGGCACGTAATCTATCAGAGTCAAGCCGGTTGAGCACTTCGACAAGCTCAGCATGCCACCTGTCCGACTCCAGCCGACTGAGCACTTCGACAAGCTCAGCATGCCACCTGTCGAAGTCTCTCTCAAACCTGAATGATCTAACAGTAATCCGATCACACTTCGACAGGCTCAGTGAACTAGAAACCATCAACAACACCCCCGCTCCAAATAAACCTTCAACCTTGCCAAATCATCAACAAACGGCTGCTGCCCCCGAATGTGATTCATGTTCTGCTTCAACATATCTCGCCACTGGGGCGCCAACTCAGGGTTAATCCGATAATGCACCCACTGATCCTTACGCTCATCGGTCACCAACCCCGCATCACGCAAATACTTAAAGTGCCGCGAAATCCGCGACTGTGGCGCATCCAAAATTTCCATAAAATCACAAACACACAAGCTCTTACACTGCGACAACAAGAACAAACAGCGCAAACGCGTCGCATCACTCAAGGTTTTAAAGAATTCGGTAGGACTCATCATGGCTGTAATTGTATATACGTTTATGCGAATATGCAAACTAAAGTCAATAATTTTGCACTTTCTATAACTCTCTACATTTGAAATAGATTTCTCGGTCCTTCAAAAATCTCGTGATGAACAGGACTTTTACAGTTTAAACAAACAGATCGTCATAGCGAGGAGCCACAGCGACGTGGCAATCTCATAAATCTGCAGTGGTGGTTTGGAATACACAGGCTTTAAGAGATTGCTGCAATCATCTCTCGGCTCCTGCGTTGCTCTAACAACCTACCACCATGAAACTTAAAGGCAAACTTAAAGGTGTCGGTACCCTTTATTAACATTAAACGTTTAACCCCGTGAATAGAGATTAAAGGGTACTGACCCCTTTGATCTCATTGATTTCAGTGCGCTGATTATCTGCAAACCAGTTTTCAAGAAACTCTATGCACTGAACAAGTTTTGCCGGTACCAGATGTCGAGCAGGATATAAAGCATAGAGTGTTAAGCTGGTTTTTTTCGAATCCGGTAGCACTTCAATCACTTCGCCGTTCAACAGCGCTTCTCGACAGACAAAGTCCGGGATAAAGCCAATACCCAGGCCTTTTTTAATTGCCTCCATCATAAAAATCGTGCTATTAACACGCAGTGTCCCTTGAATAGGTATGCCATCTTCTATCGGCCAAACGTTTTTACCCTGAAAATAACTATACACAAAGCAATTATGATCCTTCAAATCTCGCGGTAGGTTAATGGCGGGGTGCGTTTCAAGATACTGGGGTGAAGCCAAAACTCGGTAGTTGAAATCGACCAGTGGTCTGCCAACATAGATTGAATCAATCAAACGACTCGAAGCGCGGAAGCCTAAATCGAAACCCTCTTTCACCAGATCAACGTTTTCATCACTGAGGTGAATATCCAATTCAATGTCGGGATAAACCTGCATGAAATCAGCAAATAAAGATGACAGGTGAGTAATACCTAGCGCCATGGGTGCGTTGATCTTTAGTTTGCCGCGAGGGTGCTGTTGGATACTTTCTACAAAATTGTCAGCATCATCAAGCTTTGCCAATATTTCCCTGGCCCGTTGTAAATAACCTTCGCCAACATGGGTCAGCTGGACATTGCGAGTTGAGCGATGCAGTAAGCGCGCGCCCAGTTCGTCCTCAAGACGGCTGATCTCTTTGCTTACCATGGATTTGGATGCATTGATTTGCTCGGCCACTCGGGTAAAGCTTCCCAGGTCTGCCAGCCTGACAAACAAGCGAATCGCTCGCAGCTTATCCATCAATAGTGCCTTTGCCGGAATGACACGCTGAGTGAAGGGTGTGTGAGACAAACATAATGTTTCCAAAAATAGAACGGTTAGTTTTCATTATAACTATATATGTAGACAATAAAAAGGCCTAAAGTACACTCTATCGCTGCCAGCAAGACAAGTGGTCCTGCGTGAGTTGGATCAGCACGTCAAACTTGTCGACATACAGCAATTTAATAATTAAAAATATAAGGGGTAATATATAAGGGGTAATATATAAGGGGTAATATATAAGGGGTAATATATAAGGGGTAATATATAAGGGGTCAGACCCCTTTTAGTTATTAACCAACATTTAAAAGCCACTTAATAGACCGTTATGCCTCAAGGAGAGTTGATTTGTCATCTGGAAGTTTGTTAGCGCTTTTTGGAGCTATGTTAATCGTCGCACTTGTACCTGGCCCTGCTGTTCTTGCTGTGATAGCTCGTACGTTTTCATCTGGATTTAGCCGAGGGTTAATGATGATTATAGGCATAACTTTAGGTGATTTTATATTTATACTTCTTGCTTTGTTTGGCTTGTCTATAATTTCTGAAATTTTGGGAACGACTTTTCTTATAATTAAATACGCCAGTGCAGCGTACCTCATTTGGTTGGGTATTAGTTTATTCAAATCTAAATCAAGCGCTGAAGATATTAAAGTATCAAAAGAGTCTTCTTTGCTTGCAAACCTAATCACAGGGTTAATGATTAATTTAGGTAATCCTAAAGCAATTGTCTTTTATATAGGTTTGTTTCCTGCTTTTATAGATGTTAACCAAGTCGTTACAGTCGATGTAATGACAATAATGGGTATTGCTACAATCGCTTTTGGTAGTGTTAATATTTGCTACGCTCTGTTAGCTTTAAGGGCTAAGAAAATGTTAAACAATCCTGATGCATCATCGTTAATAAATAAAACAGCAGGCACTATTATGGTTTCAACTGGGGCGTTAGTCGCAATTAAGGCATAACAAGCCATTCAAGCAGGACTTTTAACAGTTGGTTAGGTTCCGCTTCGCTACATATTTTAACCAACAATTAAAAGCTACATAATGGAGCGTTAGGTTTTGAAAGTCAGAGGTTAGTACAGGTATCATAGTATGGGGTCTCTAAAATTAGCGAGTTACCCATTGGATAGAGGTCTGAGGCCAATTTTAAATTAAGGAGTATAATAATGAATAATATAGTGAAGTATGTATTGGTTTACATGCTATTTAGTACTTCAAATGTACTGGCAGGAAGTTTTTCTTTTAACTCTGATGGTGTCAACATTCATTACAATGAAGTAGGTGATGGCGTACCCGTTATTTTGATTCATGGATATACCATGAATAGTGGTATGTGGAATGATACCATTCTGTATAAAACGCTATCAAAGAAACATAGGATTATCACTTTAGATCTCCGAGGTCACGGATTGAGTGATAAGCCATTGAAGCCAAGAGAATACGGCCCTAAAGTTGGTGAGGACGTCATTAAGTTAATGGAGCATCTGAAAATAAAGAAAGCACATCTGGTAGGTTATTCAATGGGGGCGTATGTTGTAGGAAGACTTGCTGTAACTCATCCAGAGCGTATTTTATCGGCCACACTGGTCTCTGGCTTTTTTCCATTCTCAGACACTGATGAGGATGAATATTCAGAGCAAACTGCTCGCCATATGGAAGCGGAAGCTGGTGTCGAAGGCAGCGAAGATAAAGAAAGTATCTATGCATTGGCAGCTGTAGCACGTGGCTGGAAGTATGATGCCGTTACGGATGAACAAGTAGCGAAAGTTAATCTTCCTATGCAGGCCATATTTGGGAGCCAAGAACAGAATGACATGTTCAAATCCCAAAAATACCGGTTTAGCTTGCCATCACCCAGTGTGACTTTAGTTGTCATAGAGGGTGCGGACCATGACAGCAATAATGCAGCAGTTCTCAGTAAAAAATTCACAAAGTCAGTTGAAGAATTAATTCTAAAGTCAGCTTTATGAGGCTGGTTTGCTTAACAATTAGACACCTGACATACATTGCTACGCTCGCTTTGTATAAGTCGCGTAGCTCCAAAATGGCAAGGCCTTACCAATTAGGCAGAATAATGATTTATATGAAGAATAAAACGTACATAAATACACCCTTAAATAGTTGTTATGCGCCACACCCGCAACAAGGAAGTTTATGCCATCTAAATTAAACCAAGCTTTTTTAATACTAATTGTTTTTTTAGTTTTTATTTCACCTGCTAATGCAGATGAGGTCAATGAAAAAACAGTTGAGGTTGAGAACATAAAAATTAAATATCACTTTTTAGACCAGATCTCAATAAAAAAAGAGCCTGAGATAACTGAGCTAGTATTTAAGGCTTTTACGGCATATACGCAATTATTTGGTGGCTTGCCAAGAGACCTGTCTGGAAACGAGTATTCTGAGATTTCTATCAAAGTTAAACAGGGCAAGTATTTAGGAGGTGAAGCAGATCCCCAATTAATTATTTTAACCTGGGCAAATGAAGATATGTTTGGCTATGCTGACTGGAAAACTACTTTGCTTCACGAAGTTTATCATTTGTGGAGTGCAGAATCTATAAGGTACAAAGATGGACGTGAACACTGGTTTAATGAAGGCTTTGCAGAGTATTATGCATTTAAAACAGCTGTTCAAATTGGATTGATCTCTGCTGAAAATGCGCTCTCAATAGCTGCTTTTCCTATTGGGTATTACTCAGCCTCACAAGGATTAGGCCAAATTTCAATGCGTGACGCTGGAAAAAATAACAAAACTAAATTTGATAATTACTTTCTTATTTATCATGGCGGATGGGTTGTGGCTATGATCTTAGATCAAGAGATTCGTTCTAAAACGGATGGTAAAAAGAGTCTCGATGATATAATGGCGTATATGCATAAGTTTTATCCTAGAGATAAAAAGCTCTATGAAATTGACGATATATTAAAGAGCATAAAAAAAGCTACTGGCGTTAATTTCTCTGAATTTTTAGATAAATATGTGACTGGGGTGCAAACAATACCTATTTCCAATTATTTACATTTGAGTGATGCACTTTGGAGTTATAAATTCAATACACGTAATAAATCAAAATATAAGTACCTATATCAGACTCTAGGTATAAAAAAGTTTGAGTAATAGTCGACACAGCGCATAACAAGCTTTTTAAAAAGGACAAACAACAGTTGACTATTTGCTCCTTAGTCGCATATTTTTGCCAAACTATTATTTGCCTCTTAATGGGGTGTTAAAACCAAATTCGAGAGAGGGAAATATGTCAGAGATTGAAGGGTATGTTTTAGCTCATTCAAAGAATGAGAAAACATTTGAAGATATGGTTAGTTAGTTTAAGAAAGATAAAATTCTTGAGCTGAATGGTGACGAATATCAAGTATGCGATGTTAAGTCTGATAACATTATCAATCTGTATTTCTACACTAGCGAGTACGCAGACACTGCATTACTAGGTAAATATATTTTAGGTAAATACTGTACCACTACAGGTATGCTTTTAGTGATAAGCTTGGCTTCGATATAATAGAGCTTATAAATATTCTTGCTAAGTACAGAGCTGATTTCAACGCTAAAAACTGGGAAGGGAAAACACCTATAATATCAATGTTTAATGCAATTGAAGATAAACTTAACGATCATCATGAAAAAATTATAGAGATCCTTAATCTTTTTATAAAACACGGTGCTTCAGTTGATATTTTTGATAAATCAGGTGCGGGTCTGTTAAGGTATTTCTCTGGCTATGATGATATCCAAGCCATCTTCTTAAAAGAAAATCCAAGTTTGGAATATTAAACTGATAATTTTGGTAAAAATTCTTTTTTTACAGACAGAGGAAGTCAAAACTCGGTAGTAGAAATCGACCAGTGGTCTGCTAACATAGATCGAATCAATCAGACGGCTCGATGCGCGAAAGCCTATATCAAAACCTTCTTGCACCAGATGATCACTTTCAAAACTGAGGTGAATATCCAATTCAATGTCGAGCGGGATAAACCTGCATGAAATCTGCAAAGAATGATGATAGGTGAGTAATACCAAGCGCCATGGGTGCGCTGATCTTTAGTTTGCCACGAGGGTGCTGCTGGATACTTTCTACAAAATTGTCAGCATCATCAAGCTTTGCCAATATCTCCCTGGCCCGTTGTAAATAACCTTCGCCAACATGAGTCAGCTGGACATTGCGAGTTGAGCGATGCAGTAAGCGCGCCGCGCCCAGTTCGTCCTCAAGACGGCTGATCTCTTTACTTACCATGGATTTGAATGCATTGATTTGCTTGGCCACTCGGGTAAAGCTTCCCAGGTCTGCCAGCCTGACAAACAAGCGAATCGCTCGCAGCTTATCCATCAATGACGCCTTTGTCGGAAAAACACGCTGAGTGATGGGTGGGTGAGATAATCATAATGTTTCCAATAATAGAACAGTTAGTTTTTATTATAGCTATATATGTAGACAATAAAAGGATATAAAGTACACCCCATCGCTGCCAGTAAGAACAGCAGCAGCGTCTATTTACTAAACACTATGAAACCCTAGGAGAAAAACATGTACACACTTTACAACCTACCAGGCTCCTGTTCGCTAGCAACACAAGTGGTCTTGCGTGAGCTGGATCAGCCTGTAGAGCTTGTCGACATACAACAACTGAGTAATTTCACTGACATCAACCCAGTCGGTAGCGTCCCAGTACTTATTGATGGTGACAGTACTTTACGAGAAGGCGCCGCCATTTTACTGCACCTGTTTAATAAACATGAAAGCCCCATGATGCCCACTGGTGGCGCCAGCCGCACACAAGCCGTCCAAGATATTTTATTTGCCAATGCCACAATGCATCCCGCCTATGGCCGCTTGTTTTTTATCGACCAGCACATTACTGATGCGCACGCCAAACAAACGGCGCTTAATGCCGCGGCCAAAGCGATTAATGCCTTGTGGCAGGTTGTTGATAAACAGCTGGCAGGACAAGTCTTTCTTGGCGGTGAGCGAGCTTCAGCTGCCGATATCATGCTCACAGTCTATTCTCGCTGGGGTGCAAAATACCCGCTCACGATTACGCACGGTAGCAACACATCACGAATGTTAGAAGCAGTACTGGACATGCCCAGTTTTCAGCGTTCTCTTGCAGCCGAACAATCAAAGTCAGCCGCTTGAGGTATGAGTAAACGCATGACTTCTGTCAATGAATTCGAGTTAGTTAACGACATAGTGCAGGCTTATTTTGACGGCCTGCACCATGGTGATGTAGCAAAACTACGCACTATATTTCACCCCGATGTATTCTTAAAGGCACCAGGCTCTCGTCGGAGCCTCGAACAATGGCTGTCGGCGGTTGCCAGTCGCCCAGTCCCTTCACAGCAGGGGAGGTCTTATGATTTCAAGTTGTTATCGATAGAGGTCATCAAAAACCAGGCCATGGTGAAACTGGAGTGTCCATTATTTGAACATCATTACATCGACTTTTTAGGCCTGCTCAAAGAAGATGGACACTGGAAAATCGTCACAAAAATGTACACTGATTTACAAGAGAAGCAACCATGAAAACGCTCAAGATCGAAATGATTCACGACATCGTTTGTTCTTGGTGCCCGCTAGGCTATAGCCATATGATAAATGCACTTCAACGGTTAAATATCACAGCTGACTTTCATTTCTTACCCTATGAACTCAACCCAGATTTGAGTGAAACAGGCGAGGCAATCGATCGCTTTTTTGAGCGTCGGCATCAGTGGGATCAGAGTCAGTTACTCAACTACCAAGAAAATCTTACAGCGGTGGCCTCTGCGGCTGGTGTAACTATCGATTTCACCAAGCGCACCCATTACTACAACAGTGCCAAGGCGCATCAATTAATGCACTGGGCTGAAAGCTATAATCGCCAGCAAGAACTGAATGAACTGTTGATAGACACGAATTTCAAACACGGCTTGGATATCGGTAACCCGTTGATTCTTTTAGATCTTGTTGAGCAACTTGGTCTTGATAGTTCGAAGGCAAAACAAGTGCTGTATTCGGGTGCTGTTGATAAACAGTTACTGCTTAAAAAACAGCGTGTGCAGGAGTTAGCATTACAGA
Source organism: Marinicella litoralis (assembly GCF_002591915.1). GTDB lineage: Bacteria > Pseudomonadota > Gammaproteobacteria > Xanthomonadales > Marinicellaceae > Marinicella > Marinicella litoralis. The sequence continues at coordinate 1,301,365 of NZ_NIHB01000001.1, forward strand.
GTATTCCTGCCTTTATTGTTAATGAAGGCACACTGATTTCTGGATCAAATTCGGTTAACTATTTCGAACAGGTTTTACGATCTATAGAGTAATAGCCATACTAATTAAATCACCATTACCATTAAGGAACCAACCATGCCCTATATCAATATTAAAGTAACTGATGAAGGTGTTACCAATGAACAAAAGCAAGCCCTGATCAAAGGAGCCACAGAATTAGTGGTCGATGTGCTCAATAAAAGCCCCCAAACCACCTTTGTGGTTATCGACGAAGTGAACACTGATAATTGGGGTATTGGCTTTGACCAAGTCACTGAGCTGCGCAGACAGGCGTCAACAACGCCAGCAGGAAAAAGTTAAACCCCCTTTTTAGTCACAGTCCAAGAAGAAGGGAAAGCAAATATTTATTGGATGAGCACGAGTGTTATAGAGAACTTCAGACCTAAAATGTAAACCAAAAAAGACATCAGCACAGTTGTAAACAGTGCTTATATTTAACCAAACAATGGAAATACCTATGATATTAAATATAAATCATAAACCTATTGTCGCGATTGCGTTACTGAGCAGCCTCAGCAGTTTTGCTCAACAAAGTAATAACCCTGCAACGGAGGCTACAGCTGACCAAGTCCAGCATGGGTTCTGGAAAAATCCCAATTTGAAATATACCGCAACAGAGTGGCCGGTCGATGATGACGATCTTAAATTTTGGGATGTTCCGAAACTCGAAAAAGCCTTTATAGATACAGCGCTAACGGACAGAAATGACGGGCTTGTCATTGGCAAATTAGGCGTCGATGGCGGCGATAAAGACATGATTGTCAAGCTCGCTCAGGAGATCGCCGACGGCCAGCACGATGAAATCGACAGCTTGTTAATTACCCATAAAGGCAAGCTTGTATTTGAATCCTATTATTCATGGGGTCGTGCCAACTTAACCCATCCGCAAGCATCAGCGACGAAAACCTACACTGGTCTAGCGCTGGGCCGTGCAATCCAACTGGGTTATCTTACCATGGCCGACCTGGACAAACCTGTGGTCAGCTTTCTTAAGGAGCTGGATCCAACAAAACTTGTTGCCGGTGCAGAAAAGATCACCCTGCATAACGCATTGACTAGGCGCACTGGTATTCGCATCAGTGAAGAACAGAGAGAAGAATTCGAAAAAAATCCTGACCAGGTAAAAGGTCAACGCCTGGTTCTAACCATTCTTGGGCAAAGCGAACCAATTACCTCAGAAAATCTGAATTCCTTTTCATATGGAGCCTACAGTACAGAATTGGTGATGCAGGTCATTGACGCCGTTGTGCCAGGCAGCGCCGAAGATTTCATCAAAAATGAACTCTTGGGTAAAATGGGCATAACGACTTATCGCTGGTTGCCTGGACCTAGTGGTCTGCCAGCTGCAGGATGGAAATCGAGCCTAACATCGCGCGCTATGGTCAAATTGGGTACATTGGCCATAAACAAAGGCAAATGGGATGGCGAACAACTGATTCCAGAAGCTTTTATCACCAAATCAACCAACAGGATCATCACCACTGGAGATTACAAAGTCTACGGCGGCGGCAAAGATATCTCTAATCAGGGATATGGTTATTTGTGGTGGACTGCAGATATGAAAGTTGGCGATAAAAGCTATCTTAGCGCATCGGCACAAGGCGGTGGCGGCCAGTTTATCATTCTGATTGAAAAGCTTGACCTTATGGTTGTGGTTACTTCCCATGAAAGGCACCCCTCAACCTTGCAGTTAACGGCAGAAAGGATCTTGCCAGCTTTTATTAAAGATGAATTCCCAGCACTCGAAGGTCCTTATCTCGGACAAAAACCACCAGGTTGAATCCAAGCAGACCCCTTTAAATTAAGAAAAAGCTAGAGAGGTACAGACTCCTGAAATAAAGGCATAACCAAGCCACGCCTGAGTTCAAACGTTTTCTGTTAATATTCGTTGCAAACATAACTTAAGGGGTCAGTACCCTTTATGTTGTACCCTTTATTGCTGACCCCTTTATTATATTCGCTGGTTTTATGGTAGCAAGTGGCCAAAATAAAGAAAAATAGCACTGTTTTGTAACTTCCATGCATGAAAGTAGTTATATGTATTGAATTCAATTGTATTTATTTCTTAAAGCTGAAATTTCTTTAGGGTTTATCCAATGAGTTTTAATCATTTACTGACACAACATGAGGAAACACTGAAATGAAATTATTTTTTACACTCCTGCTTTTTTCTTTATCTGTTGATTCAAAGAATTTCAGTCATTTTGTTACTGAAGAGTTTTCATTTAACAGTGAAAAAAATGAAAAACTCAACGGTATAATCAGCCGCCCATCAGGTGGAAAAGCGCAATCCATTATTATAATAACTCACAGCTATGGTCCGACTGATGTCGTTGCAGGTAATCAGTTTAAAAAATTCAGATCTGAGTTTACATCCAGAGGGATTTCAGTTGTGGTGTGGGATAAACCTGGTTGTGGAGAAAGTGAAGGGGAGTTTAATATCAATCAACCAGTTGAAAGCAGTGCCGATGAGATATCAGCGGCTATTAAAGTTCTCAGAGAGACGAATGAGCCTGGATCTGACCAGATTGGTTTGTATGGGGGGAGTCGAGCGGGCTGGATAGCTCCTCTTGTCATCAACCAAGAAGGATCAAATATCAAATTCTGGATTTCGATCAGTGGCACCGATCCCTATGAAAACTGGGATTATCTCATTCGCTCAAGCCTCGAAATAGCGGGCTACTCATCCTCAGAGGTTGATACTGTAGTTAAATCTTTAGCCAATGGAAATTGGTTGTTTTCAAGTGGTGCGACTTATGATGATTATTTGAAAGCCAGTAAGGCTTATAGGCAGGATAAGATTGTTCAAAAAATATCAGGAAAGACATATATTGATCATGAAGCCGGCAGCAAAGAATATGAAGATGATAAGAAACTATACTATGAAAATCAAAAAAAATGGGTCTCAAGTGGAAGCGTTTTTGATAAAGAGGTTGGTTTGACTGTTGTGATTAAGGACTTTGAAAGTATGCTTGATTCTTTTTCAATTCCAGTTTTAGCCATCTTTGGTGACAAGGACAAAAATGTCGACTGGAGAAAAACAAAAGCACTTTATGAAAGAACTTTGGGGTCTGATTTAACTGTTAAAGTTTTCGAAAACGCAGACCATGCCCTCAGGCTAAGTAAAACAGGTGGTTTTCTTGAGTCGCAGCAGAAGGAATACAGAAAATATCCTCAGGTTGAAGGCTTTTATGAAGTGATGGTAGATTGGGCATGCTCCAAAGAGTTTTGTTATATGCCCTAAAAATAAGCCTTTTCATTGTAATCAATGAGGTCATAATCAATGGGGTCAGAGTGAACCTGCCATAGTTTGACGGATACATTTATTAGTAGACAATAGTCTACCAGGAGTATCCAAATGACAAGTAAAAGAAAACCTTATAAAACATACACACGCGAGTTTAAACTCGAAGCAGTTAGATTGATGGATGAATCAGATCGACCATCATCAGAAATAGCCACACAGTTGGGTATCAGACTTAATCAGCTCTACAAGTGGAAAGAACAATTAGAAGCTAAAGGTGATGAAGCTTTATCAGGAAAAAAAGGTAGGCCACTTAAAGAAAATCAATCTGAAACATCCAAGTTACGCGAGGAAAATAAACGATTGCGTGAGGAGGTTGAAATCTTAAAAAAGGCCGCAGTGTACTTTGCCAAAGAGCTCAAGTGAAGTACACGTTCATTCGAGCAGAAAGCAAGAACCATAAAATTAAAACACTTTGCCATGTAATGGGAGTTTCGACCAGCGGCTATTATGATTGGTTTGACAGGCCTATCAGTCAACGTGAAACAGACAACCAAAGACTGCTGACTAAGATACGATGCTTCCACAAAGCCAGTCATAGCATTTATGGCTCACCGCGCATACAAAAAGACTTAATTGATGATGGAGAACACGTTAGTCGGCAACGTGTAGCTCGGTTGATGAAAACTGCACGAATCCAGTCAAAAGTAGCCAAGAAATTTGTTATCACTACAAATTCCAGAAACACCAAAGCCCCATCCCCTGATCGCCTAAAAAGGAACTTTCAGACGGTTGCCAAAAACCAAGCATGGGTATCTGACACGACATTCATTAGAACACGTCAGGGGTGGCTTTATCTTGCCGTAATGATCGATCTGTACTCAAGGCAAGTAATTGGCTGGTCGATGTCAGACCGCAATGACACTAAATTGGTCATCGATACGCTGATGATGGCCACATGGCGAAGAAACGGTGTTAGAGATGCCATAGTGCATTCTGATCAAGGCAGTACTTATGCATCAGGAGATTACCAGAAATTGCTGAGTGAAAATAAATTACTTTCGAGCATGAGTAGAAAAGGTGAATGCCATGACAATGCAGTGGCTTAAAGCTTCTTTGGTACATTGAAAAATGAGCTGGTTGACCATGAAGATTATCGAACTAAAGCACAAGCCAAACAAAGCCTGTTTCAATACATAGAAGTGTTTTACAATCGACAGTGAAGGCATTCATATCTAGGTTATGTAAGCCCTGATGAATTTGAACGGGCATCTGCCCATTAATTATGCTGTCCGTTAAACTGTAGCAACCTCATTCCCAACAAAAATCAGGCCACACTGCCCCATCCCATTGACAATTATCTTATAATTGGTTCACACAAAAACACAGATCTCCCAAAAAGGATTGATAAAGAACTGATATGAAAACCATGACCTTGAGTTTTATATTCATTGCCTTATTGAGTCAAGTCAGTGCAGAAACTGACGAATGTAAAGAGGCATTCAATAACGAATTTTATGAGCAAGTATTGAAAACATGCATGATAAATGAAAGCTCATCCATTGAAGATCGGTTTGTCAGGTTGGCTGCTGATTTGTTTGCTGTTGTGTCACCTGACAGGTTGGATGAAATTTTTTACCAAGGCAAGTATGAGATCGATGTGTTTAATGTTGATCAATTCAACGACTTATACTCAATCAATGAGAAGCTGAAACTTCAGCAACACAAAAACACCTTCATCGACTTGGCTGAAGACCAGCATGCTGAGGCTAATTTACTGGCAGCCAAACTGTATTACCTCAATGAATTAATCATCGACAAAATTGATGATAAATGGCCCAAAGTACCATGGAATGACTTTCAGGCAAAGAAACAAGCCCATTACAATGACAGATTGGCAATTTATTTGAAAACCTACCCAGACCACCTTGAAGCTTTGTTCCTGCTAGGAGTAGAAAGCCTGGAACCACCCAAAATTCCGGTCATGATGAGGCCCACCAGAAAACCCATTTTCGCCGTTAAAGAAGAAGCGACCTATGCCCATTTGCTCAAGGCCTTGAAACTGGGTCACAACAGGGCACAGTATTTCGTTGATGCGGTCAATCGATGGCATGATATCAGGGCCAATTGGATTAAAAAAGCAGCGCAAGAAGATCCAGAGTCGCAGTTTTTGCTGGGCTATGAAGCTTATAAGTATGCTCAATTTACAGATTCTGCCAAGTATTTTGAACAAGCTGCCAAAGCCAACCACACTGAAGCTTTGAGCCATTTGGAGAGACTGTATCAAAATGAGTTGAAAGATGTTCAAAAATACCTGAATGTTATCGTACAGCTGGCTGAATTGGGTGACACCGATGCCATGCTGGTATTGGGTGATTATTTGTTGTGTAGCGGTAATGCCAAGGATGCAGAAGAAGTTTATTCTATGGCACAGGAAATGAATAATCCTTTGGCGGCCTATAGCCTTTTTGATTTACGAGATTATGGAGTACCTCAAAGTGGTTGTATGAAGTTTATGTCTGAGCCCGAAGTCGAACCAGAGTAAAAAGAACCGAGAAGAGGATGATATATTCAAAATATGCGTTGCTCTATCAAAAGAGCTGGAATGGTTTCCTTTCCAAAGTATCACCCAAATGGAAAAAGTGTTGAATTGCTTGTCAGGATGGCATCCAGAGTTTCAAAATAGGTGTGAAGATTTCATAGCTTTACGTAAAAATAATATTCTATTATTGTCAATTTACAGGAATAATGGACAAAAAATTCTGCACTTTAGTTGTCAAGCCAGTCCAGCCCCGCTTGTTGGATGAAATTTGAAAAAGTTGCGTACTTTAGTTGTAAATTGTTTTTATCAAATTCAATAAAATAAAATAACAAGGACAGATAAAATAACAAGGACAGACTGAGGTATACCCGATAAAACGGACACTCAACTAAGGGACTATAATGTCCCATGAGGTGTACCATGAGTAATTAAACTAATCAAGGACAGTCACTGATTAAGAAATCAAAAGAGATCCATGTGGCTGGAGAAGAAACCACTTGTGGTAACATCGTGGTTGATTAAATAACGGGGAGGGGAGCGGTGTCAGTTAAAAATAATTGTTTCGAATTGCAAGGTGTCACAAATAAATTGATTAAGCACAACTTAAGTTGGATTATGCTGTTGGTTGGGGTTGTTCTGTTGGCCGGTTGTGCCACCACAAAACGTTCAGCCCCAGAAATACCAGAATGGTCATTCAGTCCAGATATGATCTTTCCAGCCGACCAATCACTGAACAGACCCGAAGACGGGGTGGTGTTGTCTGATGGTCGCTTGGTGGTCGCTGACCAAGTCGCTGGCTTGCGGTTGGTGCAAATCGATGGCACCAGCCGACCTTTTGGTGCTTTTGCAGCGGCTGGATATGTGCACAAGCCACTGCAGTTGGCGGGTGGCGCTAATGGGGTAACACTCGATCCTTCGGGAAAGCACATCCTGGTCAGTGATGTTTACCGGGGTGGTATCTATCGGGTTGATGTTGCTTCTGAGGTCACGACGAAAATTTATCAACACAACTACGGTGTCAACATGGCCCGGGCAGATCGCCAAGATGGTATCTGGTTCACGCAATCCACCCAGAACCGAGCCGAACACGGACAACAAGAACTGTTTCGAGCGGTGGGGGTTGCCATTCCGGACGGTGCACTGTTCTACTTACCAAGAACAGCGACAGGGCACTTGACAGCAGCCATTAAATTGGTTGATGGATTGAACTTCGCCAATGGTTTGGCCTTGGATGAAAAAGCGGGATATTTGTACCTGGCCGAAACTTTGAAAAGCCGGGTGTTGCGGTTTAACCTGGATGTGGCAGCTGGAAAGGTGTCAAACCAAACAGTGCTGCTGGAGGTCAATGGCCCCGACAACATTGAACTGGATCGCCACAACAGGCTTTGGGTAGCTTCACCGGTCAGGAATGAGATCACCGTTTTCAATCTGGATACCCTGGTCGCTGAGACGGTGTTCGAAATCAAGACAAATGAAAGCAGGGGCTTGGCTGAAATGATTGATGCCCGTATGGAGGCAGGTGTGTCATGGTTGGACCTGCTCACCCCCACATTGTGGGAACCGGGTCCTGGATTCATCACCGGCATGATGCTGTCACCCGATGATGGACCGGTTTATGTGACGGGTCTGGGCCAAGCATTGGTTCGTTTGCACCGATAAAAACCACAGTGATTCATGCAAACGGACAATCAATTTAAAGTTAAGGCCTCAGTCCCCTGTTACTCAAGGTCCCTTAAACCAATGGGTCACTCTGGATTCTTTTTCCATTGAATTGGGCTGACATCATCATGATTTAAAACACGTGATTTGCTTCGCTTGATTTTCATAATAAGACCACATTCAGGATCTGGACAAGTGACATGGGAATCAGTTTCTATCCAATCAGCAGGGTTGTTTTGTCTTTGTTTCATTGGCAGTAAAGGGATGGTAGATTGCAAGGCATAAAGACAAAAATTGTTATTGTTAGGCAGTGAAATTTTCCCTCCTTGTAAATAAAAGGCATCTCCAACAGTCATATCACAGGTGCAATTGCCGTTAATTTGTTCTACCACAACCTCGAGGTCATACAATTCAAATTGATCTTCACGTAGAGTCTTATTTTTTTCATTGGTTTTATTTGTCATTGTTACTATTTTTTCCAAATCTGAAGAATAGGGTCATCAGAGCCATCACTAATAAGCCCCATGACATAAAATTATACAATCCCACTTCCAATGGGCCTACTTGCGGTATGCCGAATTCTTTGCCGGTAGCGGTCATATTTGACATTAATATCACAGGAATAAAATAGGGTAAAATAAAAGGAAATACACAAGCCATTAAGCTCAGCAAATTGGCTCGCCTTATTTTAGGAACGCCCAATTTTTCTCCGGTCTTGTTTGAAAAATCCGCAACCATGAGTATGGCTACAATGCTGTGCGTGGTTAAAAGTACAGCGGTACTCATCACACCCGCAATCCAACTTTCGGCTTGCTTTTTTGTCTTTGCATGTAAGGCCGCAAAATCCACCAAATTCGTCATAAGGCCACTTGCCTTTAAGGTGGCAACAAGCCCCATGAGTAATAGGGTAAATATACTTAAGCCAACAGCACGATTGATGCCATCAATGATAAAGCTTTTGGCCACATAATTTTCGAGGTCTAATGAAATCACTTGCTCAAAACTCAATAGTCCGGAGCCCAAGCCGACAATTGTGCCGAATATTAATCCAAAGAGTAAGCCATGTAATAGGTGCTTGCCTTTTAAAAACAGGAATATGATAAGTGCAGGAACGGTTAGCATAATTAAACCTGCAGGTTTGCCCGTTAACATCACTTGATTGGTACTTGACTCCACATTGAGCCATGTTGCGGTTATTGTATAGCCAACCAATGCGAGCATTGCAGCAGGTACCACGTATTTAATTCGGCTTTTTACGGTTGCTCCAATTTTTGCTTTTTGGCTGAGTGCACTGGCAATGGTGGTGTCTGAAATAGGTGCTATAAAATCGCCAAAGGCTGCGCCTCCAATGATTGCCCCCGCAAGCGATGGTAAATGAGCGCCTAACACGCCACCGGTTGGATAGAGTAATGGGCTACAAATGAGTATGGTTGCAAAGCTGGATCCTGTAGATAAAGATACGATACAACAAATAATGAAAGTTGCCACCACAAAGCCAACGCCATTAAGACTGAGTTGGTTAGAAATCCAAATAAGTGCTTCAACAAAACCAGTAAGCGTCATCAGGATTCCAATAATGGAAGCCAACATCCAGGCCATAATCATAATCATGACTATTTTTTGTGACATGCCAGCAATAAAAACTTCTGAGAAAGCCGTTCGGTCTTTGGCCAGGATGAGCCCTAAACTCATGGCTAATATCAGCACAGGCCAAAATCCCTTTTCGTCTGGAGCACCTGATAATGCGATAGCAACAACGCCAATAATAAAAACGATAAAAGGAATCAGTGCGCCTAATAATCCGCCATAAAATTTAAGCGCTATTGTATTGTCATCTTGCAGGTCTAATTTCATGTGTTTATGTTTCGTTTAGGTTGTATTTCATGATGGCGCCATGCTTGCCAGTTTTGTCGCGCTCCAATTCGTAAAAAGGTCCGTGAGGCCCTTTACTTTGACTTGTTATATTGGCAATGGCTTTTAGGTCGTTGTCATCCAAAGAGAAGCCATCCAGTTTTTTTAGACTGTTTAGGTGTTTGCTGTTTCGGGCGCCAACAATGGCAGCTGCAACCATTGGTTTTTGCAGTATATATTGGCAAGCAATTTCTGCAATATCAACATGGTATTTGTCCGCTATGATTCTCAGTGTTTGAAGCAACTCTTGAAATAAGTCGTAACCGCCAAATTCATCAATTATCAGCCTGTATTTTGTTAAGGAGCGATTTTCATGAGGTTGTGTTGGGTCTGGTGCCCCTAAATAACGGTCACTCAGAAACCCGCCAGCAACAGAGCCATAGCATAAATACGGTATGTTATATTTTTCAGCCAAAGCAGTCATGTCACTTTCAACGCGTCTATCTAGCAGTGAGTACTGCACTTGATTGGTGGTGATTTTTACGCCTGCATCAATCAGTTCTTGAATTCTTTGTGTATCAAAATTGGTGATACCAATATACCTTATTTTTCCACTTTTCTGTAGCTCAGACAAATGTAACGCTGTATCTATATACCCTGGAAATTGATAATCCCACCAGGCAAACTGTACCAGATCCAATTGTTCAACCTTAAGTCGTTTGAGTGATCGATTGATGATTTTTTCGGTGTCTTCTTTTTTTAAGGTTGCCAAGGCAGCATAGTCAGGAACATATTTCGTGTGAATTTGAATAGGCGGTAAATCGCCTGCTCGAAATTCGTCTTGATACTTATGTCTGAACTTGCCAATGAGTTCCTCTACTCCAGTATAAATATCTGCACAATCAAATGTGGTGATCCCAGCCTTGACGAATTCGCGCATATCTTCAAGGGCCTTGGTTTCGTCAATTTTTCCATGGCCTCCAGCAAGGTGCCAACCACCCTTAATGACTTGTGAAATGGAGTATCCTGGTCTTATTTCGATGCGTTTCATGGTTTAATTGGGTGTAGTTAAAGCAAAGATTTTGTAAAATTCATCAATGGGAATAGGGCCAGCTTTCATAATCGTATCCATGAAAAGCTTTAGATTGAATTGACTTCCAAGGCGCTCTTTTTCAGCCTGTAATAATGTTGTGAATTGGCTTCCTCCTAAAAAGTAGGATGTTAATTGCATGGGCGAACTCATGATTCTTCCCCACAGGCTTTTGGCAAATTGTGGTGCCAGTAATGAGGTCTCGGTTGAAAATTTCATGACCTGATCTTGACTCCATCCATTGCAATGAACTTGAACTGAGGTATATGCCCGGTTTGCATTTTCAAGGCGTTTGCGTAAATGTGCCAAATAGGTCAAGTGATTCTCTTTTTCCCAGCCAGCATCAAGCAGAACTTTTTCGGTGAATGTCGCCCAACCTTCGGTGTAGATGCCATAAGGGAATAACAAGCGTATTGGGTGTGCAGTTTCCCTGCTTATTTTAAGCTGCATGTAATGACCCGGAAATAATTCGTGGATGACGATCATGCGATTGAATGGTTTATTGAATGATGCCCAAAAATCCAGCTGCTCTTGCTTTGGAAGCGTTTCAGGAATGGAAGGTAAATTCAAAGTGGTGATTGGATTGGGGTCAAAAGGTGGCGCACTGGCTACCCATCCAATTCTGGCTGCAGGACCTGCACTTTCTGGAGCCGTGATGATGCGTAAGGTGTTGTTTTTGGGTAATGTGGCTATTTCATTTTTTTTGATGAATTGAACAGCCGCTTCCGAGAGTTGATTCCAGAATTGAAGATAGTCTTCAGCGTTCAAAGGCGCATCCTTTTCCATATCAGCAAGTGCTTTTGCAGTCAGCTCGTGGTAATTATCTGGAATGGTTTCATCAGGGTAGGTCGCATTTAAATACGATTTTGCAACGTCGCCCATCAACGCCCTGACAATTTCTATTTCTTCCAATGCCATTTGAGCAAGTGCTTCAGGAGTCAAGTCGCTGTCTGTGTATAATCTTAACCTTCTGGCATACTCATCGTAACCAATGATTTTGTTTGGTTTTGAGGTATTTGTGCTGAGTGTATCTTTGGCAAATGAATGTAACCCATCCAAGTTTTTTATGCTACTTTGTAGTTTTGAGTCGAAGCCTTGACAACTATTTGTTGAGAATTCTGCTTGAAGAGATTGACTCAAGTCATTTTTGTAAAACGCCAAAGTCGCATTGAGACTTTCGATACCTCTGGATAAATCATCTTCGGCAACCATTGTGAGGTTGTTTTTTGCAGCTTGACTGAGTGCTGTTACTTGCTGAAGCCGTTGACAAATCAAATTGATTTTTTCAGGTGTAATTAAATAATCTGCTTTTAATATTGGATCGATGGCACCGGCAATAAGTCTTGTGTACATCAGCAGAGAACTTTTGTGCAATGACAACTTTTTCCATTGATCTATTTCTGATAGCACTTGAACACGCAATAATCGTGCATCAATGGCATCAATATCAACGTCTTTTTTTGAAAGGTCTAATAACACTTGTTCATTAAAGCTGAGCCATTTTTCAATGTTGTTTTTGGAAAAATTTTCAAATTGAAATATGGAAGCATGAATTCCTCTTGACAGTGATTTTGATGGATAGAACTTCTTCCATTCAGTGATGTATGTCTCATCAAGGCCATGCGACCACGTTGTGGTGTTCAGAAAAAAGAGCAGTGCAAAGAGTATTTTTTTTAAGGCTTTCATTTTTGACAGAATTTCTATTATTTTTAGAGTGGCTTAAGGAGGTCCATAAGTATTTATTTTGATATCAATCTTACAACTGCGGCTGAGTAAAATCCACATCCATTAATTGAAATGCATCCAAGGGATTAATTTCAGTGGCGCGTTCATAAAAGGCAGTGGCATTTAATTTTGCGATCTATCTCTCAGGTCAATTGATAATGTGTTTTGAATGAATTGTGAATCTGTGGCTTGCCAATTGGCTGTTTCTGTCTTAATTTGAGGTATATATAGTTTTTTTGAAAGCTTAAAGGGGGAACCTCAATACCCTTTAATCAAAAGCTCCCTTTTAGTTCCTTGCATAAACTAAGCTGTTCAAAACTGGTTTTCAAAGCCATCTTTAAAGATGATATCGACGATTGTGACCTGAAGGGTGATTAGATTGTCGTCATTGGCAAAGCCACCCAGGGCGTTGATGGCAGAGCTGATATCTACAGCCGCGCCTGCATCACGCCAACGGCCATCCCACAATCGAACTGACAAGGTGCCTGTGTCACCAGCAACACTGTCAGGATCTGGTAAAAATCGCAGCAGATCGTCAGGTTGCAAAACCAATGCGTTCAGGTCACTGGATGAGGCCACATCCTGCCAGCTACCGCCGCCAATTTGGGCCTGCCAGGTTCCACTGTCTGCTGCTGCACCACGTACAGCCACTCCGGCAAAGGCATCCACATCGTCATAAACTGAGCCAAACAGCTCATTGACTGATTGACCTTGCGGTTGTGGCCCACCAAGATTGGATGCGGGTAATTCAAGCATACTGACTGTTGCTTTGGGTGCAGCATTGCCGAAAACCACCCAAGGCTTATCACCTGCGCTGTTATTCTCTCCCAACAACAGGTCGTCGACACCATCGTTGTTGATATCACCGGCCTTGGCTACGATGTTATATAAGCTGTCAACTCGAGTAGATTGAATGAGAAACCCATCGCTGCCATCTAAATCAGCCACATCCTTGGTAGCCGTAAAGCCGCTGTTACTGCCGAAAACAACGTAAACGCCTGCTTGTTCCTGAGCGAGTCCCGGGAAAGAGCCAAAGGCCAAATCCGCCAAACCGTCTCCATTGATATCTCCTACCATAGCCAAGTCCTCACCCAACGCCACAACATTGCCTCCAGTGATTGAAAATCCATCCGAGCCGTTCAAAGTAGTCACATCAACATTGGCAGAAAACCCGTTCTGGCGGCCAAAAATCACATCGACAACACCATTGAGCTGGTTGTCTAGTCGGCGTGCTACGCTGACATCAGAAATTCCATCGCCATTCATATCTCCGCCACCGGACGCAGTGTTTATGCCTTCATCACTGGTCGCTCCAACAATGGTGAATCCGGCAACGGTGCCATTCAGCGCCGATACATTGAGGTTTGCAAAGCCGATATTGTTACCCAGTAATACGGCAGCCTGACCAGGCGTCGCACCATCCCCACTTCGTGGATTGACCACGATAATATCATCAAAATCATCATTGTTAAGATCGCCTGCAGTCGACATCTGAATACCCAGATTATCATCCGCATTGCCATTGAGGTGTAGTCCATTCATGCCATCAATTTGGCTCAGAGCGAACCCGGATGACCAATCATCGGTGCTGTTGGGAGGGCCGAATACCACTGATGCCCTGCCTTCAAACCCATTCCCAAACCAAGGGTCCGCGACCAACAAGTCCCCGAAACCGTCATGATTGAAGTCACCGATTGAGGCGCCGACCAGCCAATCGTATATTTGAAAATGCTCGGCGCATGGAGGTGAGACATTTCCTGGTAGGTTACAAGTGAGAGGGTCTGAAATGGGGTCTGTGTTTGTATTGCCCAGAAACAGGAAGTTTGTGCCGCTAGAGAAGTCGTCAAAGCCATCTAAATCAAAATCGCCAATTGCCGAAATATCTTGGCCGAAAGGTCCGTCAGCACATTGTTGTGGAGTGGAATGATTCGGGGTGGCTTGTATTCGTCGACCATTGTTGCCATCAAGGTCCGACACGCTGAGAGGCACAGTCAACAAAGCAGCACTGCCGTAAAAAATTGAAACCTCTGCACAGGAAATTCGGCCACCGAGTGCGAAATCGGCAATGTTGTCACCGTTGAAATCCCCAATACCACCCATCGAGTAAATTTCATTGGTGGTTTCTATCGACCCGCCTTCAGAGGACGTTAACTGTTCAAGAACAATTAATTCTTGAGCGAGGATTGAAGTATTTGCTAACACGCATCCAAAAACAATCGCTGAAATTCTGGCTCGCATAATCACACTCCTGAGTCGATAAGACCGTAAGTTTACCAATAAATTATGTCAAACTTACCAGTACAAATCAAGAACATATATGAACCAATAGTGTAATTAATCCAGGAAATTAATTAGACATCGAATCATTGACAGACTTAAGGATTAAGGGGTTTACTGGAGAAACTCAGGATCCTTTACGTCATAAATTTAACCACATAGTAAATACCCAGCTCATCAACACTGTTTTACTCACTGAAAGAAAGCTCAACCACTTCTTGTTTAGCGGAGACCTGTATGGTCATCAAAAGCTGTGATTGATTCACATAGGTAGACTGAAGTCTACAACCCAAACAAACTATCATTTCTACAATAATGAGGTCAAACCCTTTTGTAAAATTAAGTCAGCTGCTAATAGACAATCGTTCCGTTATAATTATCAATTTTTCATTACAGGATTTGTTATGCGATTATTTCTATGCGGTGTATTTTTACTTTCTAGCCATGGCATTTCTGCGTTTGAAATAGAAAATTTTAAATCGGGTTCGGCTTGTACAGATAATCAGACATTTGGTTGGATTTGCCATAACAGCAAAGACATCTACGTCACAGGTCAAAGCAAATGCAAATGGAATGGTGAGTCAAAACCATGTACTTGGTATGGCTTTGAATTTGATTACAGTGACAATAAAAATGGCACTACCATTGAATGTACTTATCAACAATCCTATTCGGGCAGCATGGGTAACCCCAGTGAAGTCACTATTAAAGACGCTGATTCAGGTTCATATTCATTTGATTTAAAAGAAGCAAGCGGTCACTTTTATAACCCCCAATATATTATTTTAAACACTCGAAGCAAAGATGAAGCGCTGCTTGAAAGTCATACCATTTGCAAAGTCAACAATGAAAAGGTCTTTGAGTTTGGTTTCAACATTCACTTCCCAATTTCAAAGTGAATCATGCTAAATATTAACTAAGTTCAATAAGGTCTGTATCCTTAGCTTGTGTAACAAGGTGCGCCAAATTCAATGTCAACTATAAATTGATGGCCTGATAACACACCCCTCTCCAGCCTACAGTAGGTCCCTTAAGGCAGGGGGTCAATCCTGCCTAATAACAACAGTCGTTTTAAGTCATCATGCTTATATTGGATTCATCCAATCAGTACCTCACCAATCACTCAAAATCCCGCCCTGTGGTATAGGGTGCGCCGGCTGCTGTCAACGCGGCTTCATAGTTGGCTAAATTTTTGAAATAAGCCTGCAAATCTGTGCGAAATTGACTGAAATCTGATGTGGCGATTTCAATGTTTCGCTGTTGGGTTTGGGTCGGTGGTTGTGTGGTGCGCCAATGTCCATACTCAACCAGACCAACCCTTGATCTGATGGATGGCGGGGCACTTTCATCCAAACTTTGGCGTACAGCATCGCCGTATAGTCGGCTTTGTAAGGCAGCCAGGTCTTGTTGCAATTGGTTCAAATCAGCAAACATTTTTGGGGTGGCTTTGGGGGTTTCTAACAGCGCTGCTTGCAGGTGTTTTAACCGTTCACCCGCTTCGCTCAATTTTCTGCCCGCACTTGAGATTTGGCGCGACAGTTCACTGGTTTTGGCTTGAAAGGCCGTGGCGGTCTGAAAATCAGCAACGGGGGTTGAGTTGGCCACTGGTTTCACTTTGAACGCTTGCGTCGTGCCTTGAGCTTGCAGCGTGCCGTTGTGTGCCACATACAGCGCGACACGGTAGTTACCAGGTGCAGCCATGGGTCCTTCTGGATCGCCAGCCCAGGGTGGTTTGAAGGCGGGTTGGGTTAAACTGATGGGATCGGGTGCCGGTAATTTCAAATCCCAACTGGCGCGGTGTAAGCCTGCCTTGGCTGAGCCTTTGATCCAACGCACAGGCTGGCCGTTTTCATGGTTGACCAACAACAACACCTGAGGCTCGGCTTGGTTGCTTTCTTGTAACAATTGATCCCAGCCAGGAAAGGGGATGTTGGCTTGTTTTTCTGTGAGGGCTTTTTCAGCATCCTCGCGGTGTTGTTTGGCCGTTTTTGGCACATCGTGCAGGTAGTAGGTAAATACGGCGCCAAAAGGTGGGTTTTCTGACGCGAAACTGGTGGTTCCCTGACCCGGCATACCTTTGGCTTGCATGGGTACACTGGGGACATACCACCAGGCATCCCTGACCGGAAAAAGGGTGTTGGTTTTGGCGCTGAGGGCGCTGCTGATGTGCCTCAGCGGAGAATAATCATCCAGCACATAAATACCACGACCAAAGGTGGCGCCAACCAAATCGGCTGCTCTTGGGTGCAATTCTAAATCACGAAAGGCAATGGTGGGTACGCCGGCGCTTAACTTGATCCAATGGGTGCCTTGATTGGGTGAAAAGTAAATGCCAAATTCAGTGCCAATGAACAACAAGTTCTCATCCACAGGGTCTTGTTTGATCACCCACACAAGGGTGTCTTTGGGTAAGTCACCGGCTATGGATTGCCAGCTGCGGCCCTGATTTTTACTGATAAACAAGTAGGGTTGGTAATCACCCAATTTATGCGCGTCTGCCACTGCAAACACCGTGTCGGCAGCGTGACTGGATGCTTCAACGTCGTTGATAAAGGCGCGGGCTGGCACTTTGGGCAGGGTACTTTGTCGCCAGTTTTCACCACCATCCGGACTGACATGAATCAGTCCATCATCGGAACCGGTATACAACAAGCCTTCGATCTTGGGCGATTCTGACAAAGCAGAAATGGTGGCATATTTTGACATGGCGCCATTGTCATAAAGGTCATCGACAGACCACACACGTTGGTCCATGGTTGTCAGTTCATATCGATTGGTGTTGGTGGTTAAGTCCCCACTGATGGGTTGCCATGAATGGCCTTGGTCATCACTCTGCCAGACCCGTTGTGAAGCAAAATAAAGGCGTTTGTGGTTGTGTGGACTGACTTGAATGGGACTGTCCCAATTCCAGCGTTCAGGTGGGTCATTGGGTTCCGGTTGGGGCTGAATGTTGATGACTTCATCGGTGCGTCGATCCAGCCGGTGTAAGGTGCCTTGTTGGATTTCTACATAAGCCATGTTGGCATCTTGTGGATCAAAAACAGCATCAGAGCCATCGGCACCCAGCGCCACATACCAATCTTGGTTACGCACACCTTCGGTATTCAGGGTTCTGGAAGGGCCAATTAAGGTGCCTAAATCTTGGGTGCCGCCAACGATGTTATAGAATGGTTCGGCGTTATCCAGACTGATTTTGTAGAATTGGGCAATCGGCATATTGGGGAAATGCCGCCAAGTGGTGCCCTCATCATAACTTTCATACAAGCCCCCGTCGGTGCCAGAAATCAGATGTTTCCCATCATCGGGGTCAATCCAAAGGGCGTGGTTATCACTGTGCTTTTCACGACCTGTTCCCAGATAATCAAAGGTTTTACCGCCATCGCGTGAGACGTGATAGAACACATCCATTTGATAAATCAGCTCGGGATTTTGTGCTGAGGCTTCAATCTCTTGGTAGTAATGTGGACCGGTGCCTCCAGAGATGTAACTGTTTCGTTTCTCCCAACTTTCTCCTTTGTTCAGTGATCGATAAAAGCCTTTTTCCTGATCAGTGGCCTCAATGGTGGCATACACGATGTCAGGATTGGCCGGCGTCACAGCCAGTCCAATTTTACCCACATCGCCTTTGGGCAGGCCGGTTTTGACTGGGTGCCATGTGTCTCCATTGTTGGTGGATTTGTAAATGCCTGAGTTGGGACCGCCGGCTAAAAATGACCAGGTTTTTCTTTGTCTTTGGTAAGCGGCGGCGTAGATGACGTCCGGGTTGGATGGGTCAAATTCAATGTCAGTCACACCGGTGTTTTTATCAATGACGAGCACCCCTTGCCAGGTGGTGCCACCATCGGTGGATTTGAACAAGCCACGTTCACCGCCTGAAGACCACAGTGGACCTTCAGCTGCCACCAACACCACATCGCTGTTGCGTGGATCGATTAAAATTTTTCCAATGTGTTCAGAGGTCTCAAGCCCCATGTGCTGCCAAGTTTTACCACCATCCTTACTTTTATAAACACCATCGCCCCAAGCCACATGGCGACCACTGACATTTTCCCCAGTGCCCAGCCAAATGACTTCTGCGTTGTTGGGATCAATGGTGACGGTGCCAATGGAATATGATTTTTGGCTGTCAAAGATGGGATGCCAAGTGGTGCCTCGGTTGGTGGTTTTCCACAGGCCACCTGATCCAACAGCCACGTACCAAGTGCTTTTATCGGTATGACTCACCGCTATGTCAGCAATGCGTCCGCCCATCAATGCTGGACCAATGCTGCGCATGTGAAGGCCAGAAACCGCTTTGCTTATGGCTTCATGGTTGATCGTTTTTGCCAAAACATGGGATGCGGGTAAAAAAAGGAGGGTGATTAAAAGAGCAAAGGCAAAGCGATTTTTCAACATAATAAAATCTCGTTAGTTGGTTGTGAATATAACTTAATTAATCTAAACACAAATAGCAAGCATAAACAGGGCCATGGAAATGCAATGGAAGGGTGTTGTTCAAAGCAATTATTGGATTGTTGACTTCAGCCTACCGCAATGTAATGCGTCAGGTTTTGGGTTGATTAAAGTGTACAAGCCACAAGATGTTTTCCTTATCTATAGTCCTTTGGGAATTCAGAAGAGTCGTATAAATTTTGGTCATATCCAATAAAATAATGGTGATAGAATGATATTTTCGCCCATTGAATTCAGTAGGCACATCAAAATTTTAAAGTTACAAATCATTAATAGGAGAAAGCGATGAACAGTACAGTCGATGGTTGCGAGGGGGGATGTGCATGTGGCAAGGTGCGGTATCAATTGAATACAGCACCATTGATAGTTCATTGTTGTCATTGTCGCTATTGCCAACGGCAGACAGGCTCTGCATTTGCGATCAATGCCCTGTATGAAACCAGCCAGGTCAAATTGTTGAGTGGGGTGGTTGATAAAATTGTCACCCCTTCGCCAAGTGGCAAGGGACAAACCATTGCACGATGTGCTGAGTGTCACGTGGCCCTTTGGAGTCATTACTTTATGGGTGGGATCGATAAATTGATCAGCTTTATTCGGGTTGGCAGCTTGGATAACCCTGATTTATTACCACCTGATGTTCATATATTTACTGAAAGCAAACAGTCCTGGGTATTGTTACCGCCAGATACATTGGTCGTTCAGGAGTTTTACAATTATGCAACGACTTGGAGCGCTGAGAATCAATTGATTCGAAAGCAACTGCTGGAAAAGTCTAAATCACTGGCTAAATAGTGAGCCAGTAGGGGCAGTTTGAAGTATGAAAGGTATCAGAATTATTTAATGGGGCTTACTTTTTGGCTTGATCATTGGATAAAGTTAAAATGTAAATCAATACCGCCAAACCACCAATCAAACTGCTTAAAAATACGGACTGGGTCCAGTAAATGGTTTTGACCCA
Organism: Marinicella litoralis; assembly: GCF_002591915.1. Classification (GTDB taxonomy): domain Bacteria; phylum Pseudomonadota; class Gammaproteobacteria; order Xanthomonadales; family Marinicellaceae; genus Marinicella; species Marinicella litoralis. Next base: position 1,321,223 of record NZ_NIHB01000001.1, read on the forward strand.
AGTTTCTAGTATATTGATTGGTTGATGCATTGAAAAGTACAATAAGCTCAATACAATTAATATAAAAAGTCCAACAAACAGCACTCTTTTGGCGCGTTGAACCAAAGGAATGTTGGTTTTTGACCCATCCAATTGAGCCGTCAATACAAATGCCAGCAGTGTCAAAACCAGAGCAGAAGTTGCCATAATTAGCATGTAATTCAAAAGATAAATCTCATCAAAAACATGTTTGATTAAGGCGTCATTATTGGCATAAGAATAGTCAGTTAATAAGGCAATAAGGAGCAATGTGATCAAGGCTGTGATCAAACCAATTTGAATGGATGGCGACACAATATTTTTTTTCATTTCACACTGCGTTAAAGGGTATTAAATGATAAACCAAAATTGTAAATTTAGACATAAAAAAACCAGATGAATACACATCTGGTTATTAAACTTGTGATTTATTGTTCAATCAATCAACCATCTAGCAAGTCTGCAAATCGTTCACCGGAGACTGCAGAAGCATGGGCTCTGTTTAATAATAAAGCGGCATCTGTGCTTATTTCTTCTTCTTTGATTTTATCAGCAATGTAATTGGCCAAGTGTTCTTCGCCGGTATCAAGTGCATCAATTGCCGCTGCCGAGTCATCTTTAAATACACTGATGAACTTGGTAAATCCTCGGTGCAATGAACCGCCCATCGTACCAGTATCTTCCACTTCACCACCCAATGATTTTATTTTATTTTGAAATTCATTGACTATGATTTTTCGGTCATTGTGACGTTGTAAAAATTGATTTTTTAACAGTAAATTATCTTCTGAAACCTCAGCACACATTTGATATCCTTTGCAGCTGTCGATTAATTTTGCAGTTACGTCGTTTAATATTTCAATGTTTTTTTGGTTGTTCATTATTGGCTCCATGTTAATTAAAGTTTAATAGGGTCTTGCCTGAAACAACAGGCTCTATAAATCATAATGACAGGCGGTGAAATAAATGTAGAAAAGAAATGAACAAAATGTGATATAAAAAAAGAGCACGTTAAAAGTACTCTTTTCTATAATTTAATTACTGGATACACAGTTAAAATAATCCACCTGCTACAGCAGCGCCTGCTGAAGCAACAGCTGTAATTACCAACCACCAAGCTGCAGATGAAGCCGTTTTGCGCGCATGTTCTGCTTTTATAACGGCTTTGCGCTGAATGATTTTGTATTGTTGTGCAGACTTCTTTTCAATTCGAGCAATCTTGTTGCTTACAAACTGTTTGGCATCTTCAAAGCTTTGAGTCACTTTATCAATATGTGTTTCGTCTATGTATGGGTTGTTTGTTATCAGTGCTCTAAACGATTGGTTGTCCATTTGATTGATTCTGGATTTAATGATTTCCAAACTGTCTTTGGGCTGATCCATCATTTTTACAAAATCATTTTTCAAAGCTTCATACCTGAGTTCAGGACGCCCTGTGTTGTTGAAAAAGTTTTGCACACTTGATTCCACCTTAGCCAGCATTCTGTCTTCATTTTCTTTGTCAAATTCCGCAGCAATCTGATTAACCACATTTTCAATTTTATCCGCATATTCATTGATTTTAGCTTGATCTATTGAAGTGTTGTCATTCAGATAGGAAACAATGGATTGACGATTCAATTTTTTGAATTGATTATTGGCTGCATCGACAAGGACTTTTGGGTCATTGATGACTGTTGCTAGTTTCTGCTTGAGGTCTTTTTTGTCAAAATCTTCAGGCAACATTTTGCCTAGTTGGGTTTTGAATTCAGTCATCCTATTGTCAATGTCTGCTTTGTCCAATGCAGAAAAATTGCTGACAATATTTTTTACACCATCCACCGAATCATCACCCTTGTTATAAGCCTCTTTCATCTGAGCCAACACCAATTTAGCTTGTTTGACTTTTTCCTTGGCCTGGGCAGAGTTTAATTTTGAGTTTTTCTCAATGGCTTTTGATAACACCTTTTCTATGGCCATCCATTTAACTGGATTGGGCTTAGCGTTTGAGGATTTTGATATGTTTTCAAGATCTGCTTTTAGATCTGAATAATCAGGTATTTTTTGGTCCACTTTTTTTACAAAGGCATTGATGGTATCTTCAATGGCTGTTGTATCCATTCCATTGACTTCTGTGCGAATGCGGTCCATTGTCGTTTTAATTACTTTGTCTAACTGCTTTTGCTTGGAAGGTGTGAATAGCGTTTTTACAGCAGAACCTGAAGCTTTAAACCCTGCTGTTGCGGTGCTGATCAAGCCTCCCAATAATGTGCCAGCAATTTTAGTTTCAAAATAAAACAAAATGATAAAGAACAAGGCCCATATCACCAATGAATTAGCAATCACAGCATCTTTTGTCATAATGCCATTTAAGTTGAGGGCAATCATCGTGGCCAGGAACAATGCAATAGATGTGGTCAGGACACTCCAGATGCCAAAGCCGCCAGTTACTTTAACGCCAACAGGTGTATCAACTTCTGTTAAATGTGTTTCTGTGCTATTTGGTTCACCTGACATAGATAGGCTTTGCGTGGTTTCTGCATATTTCTGTTTGAGATTTCCTAATGTGCTGACACCAAGTGCAACCGATAAAGCGGTCAATACAAATTGAAAAGCCAGGGATAAAATAACACCTGCAATGACCGTTGGAAAAAAGTTGGCATCAAATAAATGGTCGCTGACCACCAGATCTTGTGAGGCCACTCCAAAGCTTAAAGACAATAGAGTGATGCTTGATAAAATAGACTTTTTCATAAACGACTCCTGTTGATTAAGAGCCATTTAATTTAATGATTTGACGTGATCATCATGTGAATTTCACATGATGATCACGTCATTTTACGAAAAATTTAAAACAAAATGTGAATGTTGAAAACGGTCACAGATACCACTTGTCTCAGATGTGGCTGAATTTCATGCGGTGTAAATTTTTTAAGCAACGGATTCAATGATGAAAAATGAAATATTAAAACCAGTTATCAAAGGAGCGCTTTTGCTGTTTCCAATCATCATTACTGTTTGGTTGGTTTGGACCTTGGTTATATGGATTGATGATTTAGGACGCAAAACATTGAAACCCTTTTTATTGGATCATTTGATATTTCCAGGAAGTGGTTTAATCATCGTTTTTCTTATTTTGTTTTTAATCGGATTGCTGTTTCAATTCAGTATTTTTAAATTATTTTTTACCCAGGTGGAGAAAAATTTTCTTAAATTTCCGTTGGTCAACACTTTATACAGCAGCATCAAAGACCTGGCAAACATGTTTGAAAACAAGAATGACCAAGATAAACAAGTGGTCTTGGTGAATCTAGAATCAATGGGGTTGGGCAATGTAATTGGCATTATTACCAATCAAAAAATGCAGGCCTTTGATCAATCCATTCAATCAAATGATGATCATTTGATGGCTGTTTATTTACCAATGAGCTACATGGTTGGGGGGTTCACCATAGTGATTGAAAAAAGTAAATTAATCGAAGTTGAGATGACCTTTGAGGAAGCCATGCGCTTTGCATTAACTGCAGGCGTCTCACAAAGTACAAGCAATTAAGCCAAAGATTAAGAAACATATAGTCAATAGGTTTTTTTATTCTTTATTCAGAACAACCCAGCTGTGGGTTTAGACAAAAGCAGGTGATTCATTGGATTTATTGATGTGCGTTGCTTACTTTACAATAAATAAGCAGCAAATAAGGGCCATAGATCTATGGCCCCCATTGTATTTTTTACTGTTTTGCTTGCGCTTTGAATTTATATGACAAATAAGGCATAAAGCAAAAAATAAAGGCCATTGAACTGATCAATGTCAATGCAAACAATGGGTAATACATAAAGGCATAATATGATTTGCTCAGGTACATCAGTAACATAAAAACAAGCATAATCAAGAATGAATACAAGGCGCCTTTGCCTAAATTGACTGTGAAGTCTTGGTACTTACCTTCTTCAATTTCATTACCCGAATATATTGGAGGCGTTCCTTTGGGCGCAGCAAAAATATGAATTTGTTGGCCTGAGGAAGTAATGTGTCGCCAACCTGCTGATTTAAAAATGTCAAAATAATCACTGTCTGGAGTGGCTTGAAAGTCAATGGTATAGATGAGGTCTTGAGCAGGGCCTTGTACCAATTTGTAACAAAATCCGCCCCAAGCCAACCCTTCCAGCAACCATCCTTCTGCAGCCAGTTTTTCCAGTTTCTTGATGTCTTTTTTTTCTGAAAAAGCCAGTCCGCCGTTCATTATGTATTTAGTTTTCATGCTTATCTCCTGTGGATTGTTTTATTTGATTTTCTGCAAATGCAATCATTCGTTGTTTTCTGTTGATGTCTTGTTGAAGGATGTTTTTACCTTTTTTTGTAATTAGATAGATTTTGGTGGTTTCATCATCGGTTTTGCTTCTTTGAATTAACCCTGAATCGAGCAATTTTTTCAGTGTTGTATAAAGCGAAGCAGGTCCAATTATTGCAGATCCATCAGTCGCCTCCTCTATGGTTTTCATAATAAGATACCCATGCATTTCTTCAAGCAAAGTGGATAAAATATAAAATGCCGAATCATTCAAAATACCGGTTTCTAATGCACTTTTTCTGGCCATAAATTTTCCTTCTTGATATTAAGTAAAAAGTATCATTCAATAATATATCATTTAACGATATAAGTAAAGCTAATATATCATTGAATGATATGGGTGGCAATTAAATGTTTAAAATAAGGTCACTATATGACGCATATCAATGCGTCAAACTGCGTACCTTGGGAGCAAAATTAAGCCCATAAGTTGGCACCAAAAAGGATAATGTAGTAAGAGAATGAACCCGCTTTGTTAATACAACAAATCAGCATATAAATAATTCATTAGACATAGACTTGACCAACAACAGTGATCAGGCCGCAGCTGTCCGGAATAATTGTCACCAGTTAAATCTTTTTATTTTCTTTTTTTGAATCTTAGGATTAAATAGGTCTTCAAGCAGACCATAATTGTGGTCCTCATATATGACAACACTTATCGGGAGGCCGTCTGTGTCACACTATATTTTGATTACTGGCTATCGCCAACAATTGGCCAAGGCGATCTGTGAATTGGGCATCCCATATGCTGTGGTTACTGAAAAGCCCCTAAAAAACACACCGACTGGTGTTGATGAAGTCATTGTTGCACCCTTTTCCGAGATCAGCAAAGCTCAGGACGAGGCTGGTTTGAAGGCCATGGGTGTGAGTTTGAAGCAAACACCCACACATGTGATTGCAGGCACTGAGGCTGGGGTGTTTCCGGCTGCAGTACTCAGGCGTATTTATCTTGCAAGGCGTTCGACGAAATCGTTGCTGATTCGATGTACCGATAAAATGGCAATGAAAAAATACTTGCGCAGCCACCAGATTCCGATGGCTGGTTTCGTCACCCACAGTAAGGAGCTGACAGCAGACGAATTGGTCATAGAACTGGGTTTGCCAGTGGTGGTCAAAGACCGCAAAAATTCTGGCGGGCGGAATGTGGTGATCGCAAAAACTGTCGATGAATTACAAACACTGTTGGCACCGCAACGTTTGTATGAACAATTTGTGGATGCCGCTGAAGGCAGCATTGAATCCTTTGTTGTCGGCGGTGAAATTATCTTCAGCAACCTCACTGAATACCACACCAACAAGGTGTCTAACATTGTTCCGGCTGGATACACGTCCACAGAAAAAGCACGGATTGAGGCTTTGAATGTCCAAGTCATCAAAGCATTGAACATCAAATGGGGTTTGACTCACCTCGAATACTACCGCAACAAAGGACAACTTCAAGCCAAGGGCGATTTGTTTGGTGAGGTGGCCCTTAGACCGCCGGGTGGTTACATCATGGAGTTAATCAAGCGTGCTTATGATTTCGATCCATGGGCGGTTTTTGTCAAAGTTGAATTGGGCTTGCCTGTAGCCGAGCTTCCGGCTGTGGCAAAACGGGTGTGTGGCACGGTGTTGTTACACCCTGGAGCAGGCATTGTAAGTAAAGTGAGCCTGCCGACCACTGAAGATTTTCCCACCTTGGCCAAAGTCACCATCAAAGTCAAGCAAGGCGATCACATAGAACCGCGCCAAGGAGTGGGAGAGGACGTCGGCTATTGTATTTTCAGTGCTGAAAAATATACCGAAGTAAGACAAGACATCGACAAAATGTGTCAAGCCACACCGGTACAAATTGACCACTGAATGGCAGCAGCATCGGCAGCAAGAGAAGAAAGATTAAAGTCATCAGCCAGTTCTTAATGGTTTAAACTGATAGACCAGCCTAAACAATGATGCGCCATGCCGATTCGATACATGACCACCCTGAAGTACCTCTTATTGATTTTGATGGGTTTCGCATGGGCCAAGCCGACAAGTGCGGCAGAATCAAATCAATCAACGATGAGCCATCCCCAAAGCGTATCAACCTTGTGGTCCGATAAAAAAGACTGTATGGAAGCGGGTGCTTTGATCATTGCGATAGAAAATTATGCCGGAACCTTTAAAGTGGCTGCCTGTGTTAAATATGGTTGTAGAATCGCAGTACCAGAGTTTGGGAAAACCTCACATCAGCTCAATTACCGCGATGATCCAAGGTTTAAATGGCAGTCTGACGCTGAATTTGAAGCGGTGATTTATGGAAAAAATACACGTTTCTACGCCTGTGATATCGAACAGAAATAAACCCCAAATAATCTTTAAAACTTGAGTTTTATTACAAGACGATGACGTCTTTTTGTTGTCTTGTTGATATGATGCAAGGCCAGCTTAATGAGGATATTTTATGGCGATCAAGCCGACCATTTATAAATTGCGCATTGCGATTTCTGACTTAAACCGAGAATTCTATGATTCGGTTCAACTCACTGTTGCTTTGCATCCCTCAGAAAACTTGGAGCGGATGATGGCACGTATTGTGGCTTATTGTCTCAATGTTCAGGAGAACATCTCATTCACCAAAGGCTTGTCACAGGTCGATGAGCCCGATATATGGGTAAAGACGCTGGATGATCAGATCAGCTTGTGGATTGACATGGGAGAACCGGCACCAGATCGGGTGAAAAAATCCAGTCGCTTGGCCCCAGAGGTTAAAGTGTACAGTTTTAACAGCAAATCAGACACCTGGTGGGAACAAAGTAAAGTCAAAGTGCAACCGTTCACCCATGTGAAGTTCTACCAATTCGATTGGCAACAAATCAAAAACCTGGCGACCTATGCTCAGCGCAACATGGATTGGTCATTGAGCATCAGCGGTGACACGGTTTACCTTGCAACTGAAACGGGTGATTGTGAGTTGCTGATTAAAGAACTTGTTTAGCTCAATAGATAAGTCACATTCTTTGGCTGTGTTTGGTTTACCTGGCCACTTGATTCGGTATAATTAGCCCACTTTATAAGTATCAAACAAAACCATGGCTGTGGAATCAATAACCATCAGGCAACCAGACGATTGGCATGTTCACCTAAGAGATGGTGAGATGTTAAAGCAAGTCGCCGCTTACACCGCACGACAGTTTGGCCGTGCCATCATCATGCCCAACCTCCCCACACCGGTAACCACTGTGGCCTTGGCTGCGGCCTATCAAAATCGAATCTTGGAAGCGACCCAAGACCATCCAGACTTTAAACCGCTGATGACTGCTTACCTGACTGACACCATTGACCCGCAGGAATTGGTGACTGGGCATGACATTGGGGTGTTCACTGCGGCGAAATTGTATCCAGCCAATGCCACCACCAATTCGACCTTTGGGGTCAGCGACATCAAAAAAATCTATCCGGTATTGGAAGCCATGCAAAGAATTGGTATGCCTTTATTGGTTCATGGTGAAGTGGTCAGCTCTGAGATTGATATTTTCGACCGGGAAGCGGTGTTCATTGAGCAAGTGATGCAACCACTGCTGAATGACATGCCGGAATTAAAAGTGGTGTTTGAACACATCACCACCAAAGATGCTGCTGATTTTGTTGAGTCTCAAGGTGACAACATGGCTGCCACCATCACAGCCCATCATTTACAAATCAATCGCAATGACATGTTGGTTGGTGGTATCAAGCCTCATTTGTATTGTTTGCCCGTAGCCAAACGCGAATTGCACCGAATGGCACTGCGCAAAGCAGCCACGTCAGGCAGTAACAAATTCTTTCTGGGGACCGATACCGCGCCTCATGCCATCGGCGACAAAGAAAGCGCTTGTGGTTGTGCCGGTATTTTCAGTGCACCACATGCACTTGAAGTTTATACGCAGGTGTTTGAGGAAGAAATGGCCTTGGATCAATTGGAAGCTTTTGCAGCCTTGAATGGGCCGGCCTTTTATGATTTGCCCGTTAACCAAGGAAAAGTCAGTTTGGTGAAAAGCAATCAACAAGTGCCAATGACCATTGGGCAAAATGCTATGGCGGTTTCTCCTTACAGGGCTGGTGAAACGTTGATATGGCAATTGGTCTGAGGCAAAGACTGTTACACAGACTCCAGCTTGAGAATAATGAAGGCTCTCATTTTATTAACAACAAATACAACTGTTAAGCAGTTCAAGATTGAGGAACATCAATGAAATTTGAAGACGCACAAAAAGACATGAATTTTTCGTACTATGGTGGTGGAACCGGGGTTTTGGTTTCTGGAATAGTTTGGTCTCTGGCGGGGCTTGTTGCGCTGCTGCACACCGAAGTTGCCAGCATGTTAACGCTGTTCATTGGTGGTATGTTTATCTTTCCTGCGGGCATGTTGATTGCAAAAATGCTCAAGCGCCCGGGCAAGCACCTTCCGCAAAATCCATTGGGTAAACTGGCCATAGAAAGCACCCTTATTTTATTCGTTGGTTTGTTCTTGGCTTATTGTGTGGCCAGATTAAAAATAGAATGGTTTTATCCCATCATGTTATTAACCATCGGTGTGCGGTATTTGGTTTTTAACACGCTTTATCAGCTCAAAACTTATTGGCTTCTGGGTGTGATTCTTATGGTTTCTGGGATGTTATGCATTCTATTGGACGCTGATTTTATGCTGGGTGCATTCATCGGTGGCATCACGGAAATTATCTTTTCATTCATCATACTGCAACAATCAAAAGCATCGGTCTCAACGCCAATCAGCCACCCTGATAGCTAGGTAGTTGAATGGATAAAATCTCAATCGGCATAATCAAAAAACTTCCTGCGTTCTGAACCCACTGCGTTGGAATTGACTTTGTTGGGGTGTTTGATGTCCTTCCAAGTGGTCACCATCCTGCCGGCATTGACATGGGGAAAGTCCAAGCCTTCATGGCAGTCAATACCAAGGAATTGCAACAAGGTACTTAGGCTTCCTTGGCAGCTGACATCTAGGTTCAAAAAATCATCGCGTGCTGAAAAATAATTAAACACCTGTTGTTGGTGTCCTTGATAACAATGCTTCAGATGCGCACCATGCAAAGGCTGATCGGTGGTCAGTAATTCAAAAGTCTGATTGAAACAACGTTTCATGATCGGGTTGAAGTGGCCCTTGTCACTGAGGTTTTTTTGCATTTTACCCAACAACATTTGAATGGAAGGTATCCATGACTCAACTGCACGATCTAAATAGATAAATTTTGAATTTGGAAACAAGGTATCCAATTGTTGATAGTCGCAATAACATGGCGTATCTGAGAACACGTCAGCCAATTCAAAGGTGCGCTTGGTGAATGCGGTGTGTGCCACTTTGAAATGGTGATCCAGCAGTGCCAAGCTGACACTGGTGGTGCCGGTCCTTGGAAGGCCAATGATGAACAATTTATTCATGGTTAAAGGTTAAGGAAACAGGTAGTGGCAGCTTAATCGCATTGAGGGATATTGAGTAGACTGTTCTCATAAAGGTGAAGCCGTCAAATGTACTGGTCATAATCGTTCAATTTATATAACAATGACGGAAGCAAAATCCAATGGCAGAATTGTAAAGAGGCTATTTGTGCCAAAAGCAAAATTAAGCACCTCATGCCTCTTTAAATTCTGTCTATGAGTGGTTGTTTATTGTTTGATTTTGGGCGATTCTACAAAGGGTTTGATACCAAACTCTGGGTATATTTCACTGGGAAAATACAGCACACCGCCACGAGACACCATTGATATGGTTTTAATGGCTTTCAAGTCTTTGGTTGGGTCATTGGGAATCAAAAAGAAATCAGCCAAATGGCCAGGCTCGATGGCACCACGGTCTTTATGCCCCAAGTATTGAGCCATGTCATAACTCGCCAATTTCAACAATTCAGCAGGTGTGTACCCCAATTGTTGATACAGTTCCAATTCTCTGTGCATGGTAAATGCGCCACCCAAGTCTGTGCCGGCCACCAAAAAGATGCCGCGTTCTTTCATTAATTTTAAAGTGGCAATGATTTTGTCATAAGCCAGTCGATAGGCCAGGTCTTCTTGATCGTTGGCGATGCTGGCCCATGCCACTTTGGCGTTACGTTGAACATTGGCTGGCATGTGCTCAATATAGTCCAAAACCCCTTCGCTGGTAGATCCATTGCGAGACAGTAACAAGGCTTCATGGATGGCGAGGGTTGGGTCAATTGCGGTGTTGTTTTTTACCATTAAATCCAAGGTTTCTTGAACTGCTGTACTGTTTAAGTCTAACTCAGGCAATCGTTGTAAAGCCGTTAATCTTAAAAGGGTGCGGGTGTCTTCTTCAGGTTCCAATACCCAACCCAACATCACTTGATTGATGTGGGTCATTTCATCATAACCGGCTTTGATCATGGCGTTTGCATTGGAGAATGCAGGCACGTGGCCTGCCACATGTAAGTTGAGCTCATGGGCTTTTTTCACAATGGCTGGTGCCCAGTCACCATTCATGCTGTTATACAGTTTAACGCCATAAAAGCCTTGGTCAGCATACGCTTGAACGGCTTCAAGTGCTTGTGCTTCATTTTCCACCAAATAGCCGTTGTTGTTATTGAATGGGCTTTTGCCTTCAATCATGCCTAATCGAGTAATTCGGGGTCCAGCCAACACACCTGACTCAATGTCATCAATCAGGTTTGCCAAGACATCATTGCTGTTGCCCATGTCACGCACTGAGGTGACTCCAGCAATGACATTCAGCAAGGCTGAATTGACGCCCATATGCCCATGCATTTCATACAGTCCCGCGACCAAGGTGCCACCATCACCATCAATCTCAATTTCATTGTTTGCTGAAACCACATCGGGTGAATCAATGCTTTTGATTTTGCCATCAGCCACCAGTACAGAAACCAATTCAGTTAATGCCAAGCTTTTGGGGTCAAAAATTTTCACATTGCGAATGCGCCAATCCTGCGAGTATTTATGGGCAAATTTGGCTTGTAAGTTTTCGAATCTTTGGGCGGAATAGGTCTCTGCCAATTGGCGCAACCTGGCTTCTTCGTCCTCATGTCCAGAGCGGATCACAATAAACCGCGGAGTCATAAAAGCAAAGAACGCATTGGCTTCGTCCAAAATAAAATAAGTGGGGTTAAGTCCGGCGCCAGACAATGCATAGGATTTCAATGTAATGGTTTCATTGGCAGCACTGGATTCAAGGGATTCCATTTCAGTCAGTTGTAAATGACCCGCTGGCAGGGCTGGAACGGTGTGGTCTTCAGCTTTGAGTAAAACCTGGGCTGCCAGAAAGATTGAATATGGTGTGCCTGATTGGTCAATATAAAAAGCATCGTCGCTGATTGTTGTGGCGCCATTCCCCGTGGCGTCTTGCCAAGTGGCCTGCTGGCCTTCAAGTTGAAAGTACTCATCAATTTTGTTACCAAAAGTGGTGTTGCCATTGATTTCCCATTGAATGGGATAGCCCGCTGAATTGAGGCGGATAGATTCGTTGATGGTCGGCCCACGGCCATTGTTTTTATAATCATAATCGGTGACCAACTGGTCACCAGTACGTGTCACATTCAAATGACCGACTTTTGTCCCGCCTACTATGACACTGTAAAATTCTTTGATCGTATCATGGGAGGTCGCAGTCGCTTTTTTGTAAGTTGTACACGCCAGTAGGCCAATGCATATAAAGCTTAATAACAGGCATTGAATGAACCATTTAATGGACTTTGCAGTTTGAATTGAATTTATCATAAGGTGATGAGGTATTTATCTTGATGGATAAATAAAGGTATAAGCTTACCGATAAAAAAGCAAGCAGTTAATGGGTATATCAGCTTTGTCAGTGCTTAATGATTCAATCAAACCCACTGCCAAAGATGACATCCTGGTTCACTTCCACCGAACCTGCGTCACAGGAAATGCCATTGGGCCTAGAGTCGCCACGTTGATCGATTAACAAGAGATTACCGTAAGCATTCAGGCAAGCGGCATTGGGTACCAGGTCAATGGCAGGGCTGCCTGTTAATGGTAAAAATGTGTCGGTGGGACCGCCATGGTTGGATAAACCTGACAGCATGGCATCGGTATTCTCAGCATCTCCAACTGCACTGAATTCACAACTGACGTCATTGACAATGTTATATCCTGCTGAGGTGGGTTTATCACCGCTTTGACAATTATCGATAAAGGCAGCAGGGTCTGTGTATAAAATCGAATGACCTATGTTCATGAATTGGCTGTCATCAAAACTGAAGTGTGAGAGGTTTTGTGCCGTATCTGAAACGAAGGTACTGAATCTGATGACGGCATCGGAGTTAGTGGTTCTGATGCCTCCTCCACTGTTGTCGGTCATGGTGCTGTTGGTCATGAATAAACTGCCGCCATCGAGTTCTATGGCTTTGCCACCCAAGTTGTTGCGCTGGAAAGTTGAACTGTCAATGCCTAAGTCACAAGATGAACAATAAATCGCAGGGCCAAAAATATTGGTAAACCCCAGATTTTCGGTGAAATTGTCAACAAATTGGGCGTTTGTTATAAAGACTTCTGCCAAACTGATGAATAAGCCCCCGCCAATGTTGGCACTGTTAGAAACCACTTTGACGTTGTCGATATTGACCTGGGTCATGTTACCAGAAATGAGCATGGCACCACCCACGTTTGCACTGACAGTGCCCGCCCTGCCAGCTGTCAATGTCAGGTTTAAGATATTGAACATGCCATTGTTGGCCACATTGAAAATTCGAAAGTTTTGATTGCCGTCAATCACCGTGGCATCCACCCCTTGGCCAATGACAGTGATGTCAGCATTGTTGACGTTTAAATCTCCAGCAAAGGCATCGTTTTCTTCACCCATGATGGTTAATTCATGCACGCCCGCGGCCAATTCAATGGTGTGGCTACCTCCCAGGGCATTGGCTTCTATAATGGCAGCGCGCAGACTACAAAAACCAAAACCAATTGGAATTTCACATACACCATCACCTGGGTTATTATCAATGTCATCTCCCAATGCAATGACTTGGAAAGTCAATGCATGAGCCTGTCCAAAAAAGAAAATCAAAGCGATCATAAGCAGTTTTTTGATATTCATGGTTAACTCCTGGTATTGTCAGATATATAGAGATACGTCATTAATGATATATTCCTGACACGCACAGGACAAATCTTTTTTAAACACAAAAAAATGGCTTAATCAAAAATTAAGCCATTTGAGGATCAGACTGAGTCAGTGGATGAGGTTGCTTGATCAAATCCCAGCTTCGTGTGCTTGGACATCCGCATGATAGGATGATCGGACCAATGGACCGGCAGCAATGTGTTTGAAACCCAGGGTGTAGCCGTATGTTTCAATTGCCTTAAACTCATCGGGTGTCCAGTAGTTCAAGACCGGGTGGTGTCCTTGAGTGGGTTGTAGGTATTGACCAATGGTGATCATTTCTACATCATGGTCTGCCAAATGTCGTAAGGTTTCTTGGACTTGCTCAAAGGTTTCGCCCAAGCCAACCATGATACCTGATTTGGTTGGGATGTTCGGGTGTTGTGCTTTGAATTTTTTAAGTAAATCCAATGACCATTGATAATCAGCACCGGGTCGCACGTCTTTGTACAAGGCATAGGCGGTTTCCAGATTGTGGTTGAACACATCCGGTGGGCTGATGGCCAAGATGTCCAGTGCTTTGTCCATGCGGCCTTTGCCGCGGAAATCTGGGGTTAAAATTTCAATTTTGATGTCGGGGCATCGAGCCCTGATGGCAGCAATACAGTCAACAAAATGTTGTGCGCCACCGTCTTTCAAATCATCGCGATCAACCGATGTGATGACCACATATTTCAAGCCCATGTCAGAGATGGTTTGAGCCAAATTTTCAGCTTCTTTGTTGTCTGGAGGTAAGGGTCGACCATGAGCCACATCACAAAATGAACAACGGCGAGTACATACTTCGCCCAGAATCATAAAGGTGGCGGTGCCTTTGCCAAAACATTCATGAATGTTCGGGCATGAGGCTTCCTCACAAACAGTAACCAAGGAATTTGAACGCAACTTGCTTTTTAATTTCTGTACCGCATTGCCAGTTGGGATGCGAACCCTGATCCAATCAGGTTTTCTTAAACGCGGCGCATTGGGATCAAAACCAGCGCGGTTGCGATTGGTTTTATTGGCGCCCAATTCTTTGGCACCTTCAACTTTGCGAGCCAGTTGATTTTTACCTGCGTCAGTTTTGATGGGTTCAATGTTCAGTGGAATCTTATTATTCATGGTGTTTCGACTGTTTTCAGCAGCAAATTAATTCGCTGCAGTAAAGTTCAATTGCTGACAAAAAGCAGCAATCAGTTGTTGTTCAACGGTGGCTAGATTGACATCGCTGGCCATGTCGGCCAATTGTATGACTTCCAAACCAGAAAAGCCACAAGGATTGATTCTTTGAAAAGGTTCTAAGTCCATGTTGATGTTAAATGCCAGCCCATGGAATGAGCAGGCTTTGCGAATTCTTAAGCCCAATGATGCCATTTTAGCACCATTGACGTAGACCCCAGGTGCGTTATCTAAGCGCTTGGCCGTGATGCCATAAAGACCAATGGTATCGATGATGGCTTGTTCTATGCCATAAACCAATGACTTGACACCGATGCCATGTCTGCGCAAATTTATCAGTGGGTAAGCGACAATTTGACCGGGACCATGGTAGGTGACTTGGCCGCCGCGATCGACTTGTATCACCGGGATGTCACCAGCAGCCAATATGTGTTCTGCTTTGCCTGCCAACCCCTGGGTAAAAACCGGCGGATGTTCCACCAACCACAATTCATCTGGGGTTTGGTCATCGCGTTCATCGGTGAATTTTTGCATGGCATGCCAAACAGGCTCATAGGTTTGATGCCCCAGGTGTTTGACGACCAGTGGCTGATTTACAGCGTCCATACCACTTCTTTATCAGCCCTGAGGTCTTGGTAAATATTGATTAAATGGTTTCTTGAATGGGCATAAACCAATACTGTCACCGAAATGTATTTACCGGTTGAGCTGACTCTACTGTGAACTGAGTTACTGGATACTTCTGGTGCATGTTGTCTGACCAATTCGGTGATTTTTTTGACAAATTCGTCGGTATTGGGTCCCATGGCTTTGACCGGGTATTCACAAGGAAACTCAAAACCATTGGGTTCTTTGATGTCATCGGTCATTTCAATCATTCGTCGTCTCCAAACGATTTAAACCACAAACCAATACCGTCCATGCTGCGACTCCACCAACCAGCTTGTTCAGCCGTTGCTAAAGCAACCAATGGTTTTTGTACCAAGACTTGGCCATTCAATTGGATGTTCAAAGTGCCCAATTGCGTGCCTTGTTGAATCGGTGCCGTCATGATGTTGGGTAAATCTACATTGGCCTCTAATTGTTCATAGCTGCCTTTGGGGATGGTGATGAATAAATCTTCTGCCAAACCAATCGACAGCGTTTCTTCTTCGCCTTTCCAAATTTCAGACTGGATGCGTTCATCACCCGCATTGTATAACTTATGGGTTTCATAAAACCTGAAACCATAGTTCAACAGTTTTTGTGATTCATCGGCTCGGGCTTTTTCAGATTCCGTTCCCATGACCACATTAATCAACCTCATGCCATTGCGCATGGCTGATGTGGCCAAACAATAGCCGGCGGCTTCGGTGTGTCCAGTTTTGAATCCATCCACGGTTGGGTCACGATAAAGCAGGGTGTTGCGATTGTGTTGTTTGATTTTATTGAAGGTAAATTCCTTCTCTGCATAGAAATGATATAAATCAGGAAATTCAGCTATCAATGCTTTGCCCAGAGTGGCCACATCATGGGCACTGACCAAATGGCCCTCTGCCGGTAAACCGGTGGCATTTCTGAAAGAGGAATCCTTCATGCCCAATTTATTGGCATGCTGATTCATCATGTTGGCAAAAACCTCTTCACTGCCAGCGATGTGTTCTGCCAAGGCCACACAAGCGTCATTGCCTGACTGAATGATCATGCCACGAATCAGGTCTTCGACTCGCACCTGTTTGTCGACTTCAATAAACATTTTAGAACCGCCGGTGCGCCATGCTTTTTCACTGATGGTGATCATGTCATCCAAGGCCAAGTTGCCAGATTTGATTTCTGAGAACACCACATAGGCGGTCATCATTTTAGTGATACTGGCTGGTTCCACTTGTAAATGTGGGTTATCAGCAGCCAAAACGCGGCCACTGTGATAGTCAATCAGCAGGTAGCTGCTGGCATTGATCTTAGGTGGTTCTGGTGTGGAATCAAGTTGTGCCCATGTGGTAAAAGACAGCATCAAGGATGCCATTAAGGTTATTAATTGGGTGTTTTTTATCATAATGAGTTTTATTCTGTAATGACTTTGGCATCGGGTATACCACTGGCCATGATTTTATTTAACAAGCTGTTTACTTTGTTTTCAGAGTCTATCGGGCCAATACGCACTCGATGTAGCGCTCCGTTGTGAGTCGATAATATGGTGACAAAAGTTTCAATTCCAAGTAATTCGCTGGTTTTTTTTGCCAAGTTATAAGCCGCATTTTTGTCTGAATAGGCACCCAATTGTAGGTAGGTCAATCCTTGTTTGATGGGGTTTTTGACCAAGTCTTTTGGTGAGTTGACCACCCTGATATGGACATCGGCAATGCCATCGTTGATATAATCCAATGCTTTGGCCGCTGCATAGGACAGGTCGATGATGCGATCACCAATGAATGGACCGCGGTCATTGACTCGCACCACCACTTTTTTGTTGTTTTTCAAATTGGTGACTTCTACATAACTGGGTAAGGGTAAAGTTTTGTGGGCCGCTGTTAATTTATACATGTCGTAGACTTCTTGGTTTGAAGTTTGTCGACCATGAAATTTCTTACCATACCAAGATGCTTTGCCAGTTTCTGTATAGCCAGCGGGGTTGTTGTTGACTTGATAAACCTTGCCATGGACTCGGTAAGGGCTGTGATTTCCATACCTGCTGAGCGCTTCAGCTTTAGGCTTCCACGGTTTGATCTTGTCGGTGTCGATGTCCTTGTAATTGTCCTTGCGCCCACAGCCACTGATGGCCAGGCTCAATATCAATAGCAGTACCGTTGTTGCTTTCATTGCGCCGATCCTTCAGCGCGCAGTGCTTTGATGTTTTGTGATAATTCATAGACGGCACTGACGTACATATGAGAATGGTTGTATCTGGAGATGACATAAAAGTTTTGAAAACCTTGCCAGTATTGTTTTTCACCATTTTCCAAGTCAAGTTCAAGCACCGTATAATGTTCTTGGGTCTTGTGGTCTTTCATGTGCGGTTTCAATTGATTGAACTTCATGGCGACGGATGGTTTTTCTGTGGTCGAAAGGACTTGACCACCGGGTTGCCATTTGTGTTTGTTCAAGTAATTGGCCACGCTGGCAATGGCATCTTGTGGGTTGTTGATTAAATCGATGACTTGATCGGATTCATAATCGACTGCATAGGCTCGATAGCTCGATGGCATAAATTGGCCGAATCCCATTGCCCCGGCATAGGAACCCTTGGCACTCAATGGGTCAATGTGGTTTTCTTGTGCCAATTGTAAAAAGTGCTTTAATTCGCTGGTGAAAAATGGCGACCTTTTTGGGTAATCAAAGGCCAGGGTATATAAGGCATCTAATACTTTGTGGTTGCCTTTGATGCGGCCATAAAAAGTTTCAACACCAATGATGGCGACAATGATCTCTGCCGGTACGCCTGATTGGGCAGAGACTTCATTGAGTACTGCTTCATGTTGTTCCCAAAATTCAACCCCTTCTTGAGCCCTTTTGTCGGTGATGAATATTTTGCGATATTCAAACCATTTCAACGTTTTTTCAGCCGGTCGATTCATGGCATCGATGATGCTTTGTTGGTGATTGGCTTGAGCCAAGATGTTTCTGATCCATTGTGGCTCAACTTCTATTTCTGCCGCAACAGATTGAATAAATTGATCCACTTTTTTGAGGTCAACTTTAGCCCACGCCAAAGGATTGAAGAAAATAATAAGTAAGAATATGGTTTTTTTCATTGTTGAATTAATTTTTTATGTGAGTGAACAGCTGTAATGATACCAAATGATGCTAATAAAGTAAGCACAGAAGTACCGCCATAGCTGACGAGGGGTAATGGAACGCCCACAACAGGCAAAACACCTGAAATCATGCCAGCATTGATGATTATGTAGACAAAAAATATCAGGGTTAGTGCCCCACAAAGCAGTCGATTGTAGGTATTTTTTGCTTGTTGGGCGATGAACAGACAACGCAGGATGATTGAAAGGTACAAAGTGAACAGCATCAGCACGCCAAAGAAACCAAATTCTTCAGACATCACTGATAAGATAAAGTCGGTTGAATGTTCAGGTAAAAAGTCCAGTTGTGTCTGGGTTCCTTGGGTCCAGCCCTTGCCCCAAAAGCCGCCAGAACCAATGGCAATTTTTGATTGGATGATGTTCCAACCATAATTTAAGGGGTCGGCTTCAGGGTTCAAAAACATCAATACCCGTTGCTTTTGGTATTCATGCATAAAGTGCCAAATGACCGGTGTACTTAACAAGCCCAGCAGCGTGGCTCCGCCAATCAACTTCCATGAAATGCCGGCAAAATAAATCACAAACAAACCACTGGTGGCGATCAATATGGAAGTGCCCAGGTCAGGCTGCTTGTATATCAATCCGGTACACAGCCCAATGACAATCAATGCTGCGAAGATGTGTTTCCAACTGGGAGGCAAACTGGCATGTCTGAAAATCCAAGCGACCATCATGGGCAAAGTTATTTTACATAATTCAGAGGGTTGGATGGTGATGCCGAGATCGAGCCAACGCTGTGCGCCTTTGACTTTGACACCAATCAATAGCACGGCGACCAATAGAATGATCGAACCGACGAAAATCAATGGGGTGAATTGTTCGAAACGTTCTGGTCTGATCTGAGTGATGAGGTAAAGCCCGATTAAGCCGAGTGCAATCCGCACGGCCTGTCTTTCAACCAAAACCATGCCACCTGCACTGTACAAAACCACCAAGCCATATGCCAACAACAACCCAATCAGAAACAGCAAGATGGGATCAGGCATATAAGTGAACAATCTTTTATTCATCGGCTTGACTCATGTAGGCATCAATGATTTTTTTAGCGATGGGCGCGGCTGCTTTGGTGCCACTGGCACCATGTTCCGCCACCACCACTACGGCAATTTGTGGATCGTCAGCAGGTGCAAATGCTATGAACAGGGCATGATTTCTGAGGTGTTTAGGTAGTTCTTCAACCTTTTTGTAAATGTCTTCTTCACTCTTGCCATAAACTTGTGAGGTGCCACTTTTACCCGCGATTAAGTACTGGTCTGATTTGATTGCTCTGGCGGTTCCATTGGGGGCATTGATGACATTGGTCATGCCTTGATGAACCGTATTCCAATCGCTGTCGCTGATGTTCATAGGTAGTTGACTGACAGTGATGTCATTTTTAATCAAATGGATGGCAGCCACTCGACCTTTTGAGGCCAGTATTGACAAGGCTTGAGCCATTTGTACCGGAGTCAAAACGAAATAACCTTGTCCGATTCCAGTAATGACAGTTTCGCCAGGGAACCAAATCATGTCGCGATTTTTTTCTTTCCATTCACGAGAGGGTAGAATGCCTTGTTTTTCACCCGCGGTGTCAATGCCGGTTAATTGTCCAAATTTGAATGGCTTTAAAAAGTCATGAATTTTGTCTATACCCAGGCGGTAAGCCAAATCATAAAAAAACACGTTGACTGATTCGGTCAATGAGTCAATGACATCGACTTTGCCATGTCCGCCTTGTTTCCAGTCATGGTATTTACGCTCTTGATTGGGGATTTGATACACCCCGGAGGAAAACATGGTGTCATCTTTGTCAATGATGTCGTGGTATAAGCCGGCCAAAGCGATGTAAGGTTTAATGGTAGATCCGGGTTCATAGCCGCCTTTTAGACTGCGATCAAAAAGTGGCTTGTCTGCTGATTCAGCCAGTGCTTTGAATTTTAAATGTGAGATGCCATTGATGAAGTCATTGGTGTCGTATCCGGGTTTTGAAACCATGGCCAATACTTCACCAGTGGCAATGTCAACAGTGATGGCAGATCCAGTTTCCTCACCAAATGCTTGGTAACTGGATTGCTGTAGAGCGATGTCGATGGTCAGTTCGAGGTTGTTGCCATTGACCGGCGGTTTTTTGACTTTTTGTGAAAGCTGTTTGCCTTGGGCATTGATTTCTGTCACCAATTGGCCTGGGTAACCATGCAGGTCGTTCTCATGGTATTTTTCCAAGCCGGTTTTACCAAAATAATCGTTGGCTGAATAGACATTGACGTCTTGTGCTTTGAATTCTTTGGGGCTGATCTTGCCTACATAGCCAATCAAATGAGACAACTCATTAGGGTATATGTATTTCCGAATTAAGTAGGGTTCTATTTCAAAGCCAGCCATCCGGTGTCTTTTTACGGCAAACATGGCCACTTCGGATTCTGTCAGTTTTTCTTTGATGGTCAACGGTTTAAACACAGGATTGAACTTGAGTTTTTCTTTGATGTCAGCAATTTCTTCAGCTGAAAATTGAATGGTGCTTTGAATATCGATTAAGTTTTGTTCGAGGTTTCGGGTTTTTTCTTGAATGATGTTCAATCGATAAGCCGTTATGTTGTCTGCCAATAACACGCCATTTCTGTCATATATAAGGCCCCTGGTTGGATTAATACGACTGTATTTGATGCGATTTTGGTCGGCTTGAATTTGATAATCCTGGTGGCTGATAACCTGTAAATAAAAATAGCGACTCAATAACAACAAAAAGGCAATCATCACAATGATGACTGCAATGATGACTCGCTCGGTAAACAAGCGACGTTCTAAAAATGGTTGTTTGAGTTGTTGACCCATGGTTAGGATGAATTTCGGTATGAAACTTGAATCCGGTCTAACAAGTATTTGATCCACGGCCAAGTTAATGCGGCGGTGATCAGCGGTAACATGTCGACAACAGCGGGTTTGTAGCCAAAGCTCAGCCAATCTATGATGGCTCTGATGATGATGTCATTGAATAACAAGACGATCACCATGGCCATGAGTTGACCCATAGATGTCATGCGCAGTTGTTTGGCTGATTTGGTCACCAGAAATGACAAAGCCACCAATGACATGCCATGCTTGCCTAATAAGCTGCCCATCAAGATGTCTAGCAACAAGCCATAACAAAAAGCGACCAGCATGACTCGATTGCTTGCGGTATTGAAAGACCAATAAGCAACCAGTAAAGCCACCCAATGTGGTTGGTATTTGATGATTGCATCTGGCCACGGAATCAACATTAACAACAAGGCGCACAAGATCGATAAGTGCATGATGTAAGGTACGCCTTGTTTATGCTTTTTATTCATTGGGCGTATTGGTGTTGAATGGCCAGACCATGAAGACTTCAGTCAGTCGTTCAAAATGTGCATAAGGTTTGGCCACTGACGTTTGAAAGGTTCGATCTGGACTGACGGTGATTGATTCAATTTCAGCCACTTTCAAGCCACGTGGAAATCGGTTGCCAAACCCTGAGGTTACCACCACGTCACCGATTTGGATGTCGGCACTGGTAGGCACTTCATTCAAAGATATGGACTCGCCATTGCCATAAGCTATGGTTCTCATTCCAGTTCTTAAAATTTCAACAGGCAGGGCATGGGCCGTGTCAGTGATCAGGATGACATGTGAAAAATGTTGTCCCAGGACATCCACTTGACCAATGACGCCTTCTAAATTCAGTACCGCTTGTCCGACGTGAATTCCTTGAGCCGTGCCTTGATCGATGATGATGTGTTGTTTCTTTTGATGTTGGTTGATATTGGAAACAAAGGCAACACTGGTGGTCAATGGGCTGACCGTGGTGGCATTCAACATGTTTCTTAAACGTTCATTTTCCGCCGCCAGCGACACGTTTTGTTGGACTTTAAGCTGGGTATCAATCAACTGCTCTTTGAGTTGGGTGTTTTCTTCAATCAACTGTGCTTGTCGGGACAAGGCCACTTGAATGATTTGGTACATGTCTTGTGGCCATTCAATGATTTTTATCAGTGGAATGGCCGCCAAGGACAGGGTGTTTCTGACAGGTTGTGCCAGTTGATGGTTTTTATCTGCAATCATTAAGGACAGGCAGATAAACTCCAGTATCAAAAATTTAAACAGTGGTGACTTGGTTACTTTTTGATTGCTGGTAAGTGATTCCATCAAAAATTAATTGTTAACTCAATGGCTTTATCTAAATGGTGCAAAAAAGTCACTGCCTTCTTCGTCAATGATTTCCAAAGCTTTACCACCACCTCTGGCAACACAGGTGAGTGGGTCTTCAGCCACAAAGACTGGCAAACCAGTTTCTTCCATCAATAACTTATCCAAATCTTTAAGTAAAGCACCACCACCGGTCAATACAATCCCTTGTTCGGCAACATCCGCACACAACTCTGGGGGTGTTTGTTCCAAGGCCGTTTTAACTGCAGCGACAATACCCGATAAAGGTTCATGTAAAGCTTCCAGGGCTTCATTGTTGGTCATGGTGAATTTACGCGGCACACCTTCAGCCAAGTTTCGGCCTGAGACTTCAAGTGAAATTTCTTCAGCTGCTGGGTAGGCACATCCAATTTCATGTTTGATGCGTTCAGCCGTTGATTCGCCAATCAAGGTGCCATAACTTCGACGCACGTACGAAATCAATGAATCATCAAATTTATCACCACCAATTTTCACCGAAGCCGAATAGACAATGCCATTCAATGACAATACCGCCACTTCTGAAGTACCACCACCAATGTCCAGCACCATGCTGCCACGAGCTTCATGGATGGGAATGCCTGCACCAATGGCAGCGGCCATCGGTTCTTCAATCAAAAACACTTCTGCCGCACCCGCACCGGATGCCGACTCTTCAATCGCACGTCTTTCTACTTGGGTTGAACCACAAGGGACACAAATGAGCACCCTACATGAAGGTTTTAACCAACGGTTCGAATGGACTTTGCGGATAAAATGTTGCAGCATCGCAGAGGTCATATCAAAATCAGCAATCACACCGTCTTTCAAAGGTCTGATGGTTTTGATGTTTCCAGGTGTACGACCCAGCATCATTTTTGCATCTGATCCGACCGAAGCTATATTGGCATGGCCACCTCTGTTTTGGTCCATTCTGACTGCCACCACCGAAGGCTCATTCAACACGATACCATGATCGCGCATGTAAATGAGGGTGTTAGCGGTTCCCAGATCTATTGATAAGTCGTTTGAAAACAGGCTTCTGAATTTTTTAAACATGTGATAATTGTAGTTACATCTGATTGGTAAAAAATGGCATAATATCCCGCGGCTTTGCTATGTTGCAGGCCAATCTGCGAATTATATATGAATCCTACTAGTTAAATGTCAATTAATCGTAAAGAATTAGAAGAAATTGCTGCCTTGGCTCAGTTAAATATACCTGAGACGCAAGTCAGCCACATAACTGAGTCGTTGAACCAGGTAATGGCCATGATTGAGCACATCAATGATGCCAACACACTTGAGGTTACACCGATGGCTCACCCCAATGATGCTTGGCAATTGGTGCGCCAAGATGAGGTCACAGATTCATCACACAAAAATGAACTGTTGGCATTGGCAGCGCATGCCGATGAAGATCATTATTTGGTGCCAAAGGTGATCGAATGATTAACTTAAGTGTCAGAGCCATGTCAGCCATGCTGGAAAGCAAACAAATCAGTGTGCAAGAATTGTGTGGGGTTTACAGTGACCGCACCCAAGCTTTTAATGCCGATACCAATGCTTTGATCACCATCCATGCTGAATTGAATGCGGCAGAGCTTTTACAAGCCCAAGCTTTATTGAAGCAAGGTGGGCATCCATTGGCTGGTATTCCTTTGGTACACAAGGATTTGTTTTGTACCCATGGCGTAAAAACCACCTGTGGCTCCAACATGTTGGCTGAGTTTGTACCACCCTACAATGCCACTGTGGTGCAAAAATTATCTGATCAGGGCATGGTTTCAATAGGTAAAGCCAATATGGATGAATTTGCCATGGGATCATCCAATGAACATTCTGCTTTTGGTTTGGTTTCTAATCCATGGGATTTAAGTCGAGTGCCTGGTGGCTCATCGGGTGGTTCAGCGGCGGCAGTGGCAGCGAGGATGGTGCCGATAGCCACAGGAACTGACACCGGTGGTTCAATCAGACAGCCCGCTGCCTTTTGTGGTATCACCGGGATCAAACCCAGTTATGGTCGGGTGTCTCGCTATGGCATGGTGGCTTTTGCTTCGTCACTAGACCAAGGTGGCGTCATGGCGCCCAGTGCAGATGATTGTGGTTTGGTGTTGTCAGCCATGTCTGGGCATGATCCATTGGATTCGACTTCAGCGCAACAACCTCAATTTGATTGGCAGAAACCCAAGACACCGGACTCAAAGGGTTTAAAAGTTGGTGTGGTCAGTGCTTGGATTGAAGATTTGCAAGATGAAGGCATCAAACAAAGGACTTTGGAAGCCATTGCTCAGTTGCAGGCCAATGGGGCAGAGCTGGTGGAGATTGACTTGCCTCATGCTGATTTGGCGATATCGGCCTATTATGTTTTGGCGCCGGCAGAATGTTCTTCGAATTTGTCTCGATTTGATGGTGTGCGTTTTGGTCACCAAACTGAACATGTCACAGATTTAGAATCATTGTATCGACAAAGTCGCAGTGAAGGTTTTGGCCAAGAAGTTCAAAAACGCATCATGATTGGAGCTTGGGCCTTGTCTTCAGGTTATTACGATGCTTATTATTTAAAAGCTCAGAAAGTCAGGCGACTGATCAGTGATGACTTCAAGCAGGCATTTTCACAAGTTGATGTGATTGCTTGTCCAGTGTCACCCGAAGTGGCCTTTAAGCACGGTGATAAGTCAGAAGGTGTCAGCATGTACCAGGCTGATAAATTCACCATTCCGGCTTCGTTGGCCGGATTGCCTTGCTTGTCGATGCCGATTGGCTTTACCCAAGGGTTGCCAGTGGGTTTACAGTTGATTGGTAATTATTTTGCCGAACAATCCATTTTGAGTTTGGCCGATCAATACCAACAACAAACCAATTTCCACCTACAGTTTCCGGAGGCTTTCGCATGAGCCAAAGCACAAACAGTATCGACTGGGAAATGGTGATAGGTCTAGAAATCCATGTTCGCTTGGATACCATGAGCAAACTGTTTTCCGGCATGAAAGCCAGCTATGGTGCATCACCCAACAGTCAGGTCAGTTTTTTGGATGCCGGCTTGCCTGGCACTTTACCTGTGATTAATCACAAAGCCATCGAATATGCGTTGCGTTTCGGTCTTTCTGTTGATGCAGAAATTCCATCGGTTACTGTGTTTGCCAGAAAAAATTATTTCTATCCGGATTTACCCAAAGGTTACCAAATCAGTCAAATGGACGATCCGATAGTTGGCAAAGGACATATTGTGATTAACACCGATGACGGTGAAAAAACGGTAGAAATCACCCGTGCCCACTTAGAAGAAGATGCGGGTAAATCGATTCATGATAAATACGACCAGTATTCAGCCATTGATTTGAACCGTGCCGGTACCCCTTTGATAGAAGTGGTTTCCGAACCACAAATGTCAAATGCCAAAGAGGCAGTTGCTTATATGCGAGCGATATATACTCGAGTGACGCATTTAGGTATTTGTGATGGCAACCTGCAAGAAGGCTCATTCAGGTGTGATGCCAATGTGTCCGTGCGGCCCAAAGGACAAACCACATTAGGTACGCGGGCTGAGATTAAAAATTTGAATTCGTTCAGGTTTATTGAAAAAGCCATTAATCATGAAGCCAAACGCCAAATCAAAATATTGGAGTCTGGCGGCAGAATCGTTCAAGAGACTCGACTTTATGATGCGGAAAATGACCAAACAAGATCAATGCGCAGCAAAGAGAATGCCAACGATTACCGTTATTTCCCAGACCCAGACCAATTGCCCATTCAGATCACCACAGCGATGATTGACGCCCAACGGGCTCATTTACCAGAGTTTCCTGAAGCAAAAATCAAACGTTATGTGGCCGATTTGGGTTTGAAATTGGAAGACGCCGACACCATTGCCAATGATCTGAACCTGTCTCGCTTTTATGAACAAAGCTTGGCACAATCAACAGCCGCAGCAGATTTCAATGCAAAATTTCTGCTGGGCGAATTCAATGCATTGTTAAACACACATGGCACTGCCATAGCAGAGAGTCGAATCAGTGCTGATCATTACGCCGGTTTACTCGATGAGTTGCATGCAGGCACCGTCTCGCGTAAAGTGGCCAAACAAATCTTGGATGACATGTGGGAAAGTGGCCAAGATGCCAAGGGAATCATTGCCGATCAAGGCTTGGGTCAAATATCAGATTCATCTGAGTTGACAGTGTTGATTGACCAATTGATTAAAGATCACCCAGAACAAGTTGCCAGCTACCGCAGTGGCAATGAAAAAATGTTCAACTTTTTTGTTGGGCAAATCATGAAACAAACCAAAGGACAGGCCAACCCTGTGCAAACCAAACAAATTTTAGAGGATAAATTAAACAATGAGTAGAGCACTAATCTGTGGGTCTTTGGCCTTTGATAACATCATGGTATTTGAAGATGAATTTGCCAATCACATATTGCCAGATCAAATACATAAACTGAACATTTCTTTTATGGTTCCTACCTTGAGTCGAGTTTTTGGTGGCGTGGCAGGGAACATTGCATATAACCTCAAAATGATTGGTGGTAAACCCGTACCCATGGGTGTGGTTGGTAGTGATTTTGATGTTTACGGTCAGCGATTGAAAAGCTTGGGTATTTCATTGGAAGCGGTGAAAACCAAAGAAGGGCATTTTACGCCTCAGGCTTACATCACCACTGATTTAAAAAACAATCAAATCACGGCATTCCATCCTGGAGCAATGAATTTTTCACATGAAAACCATGTCAAAGATTATGAGAACATAGACATCGGTATTGTGGGTCCAGATGGCCGTGATGGCATGATTCAACATGCGCAAGAGTTTGCCGATTCAGGCATTCCATTTATTTTTGACCCAGGTCAAGCCATGCCTTTGTTTGATGGAGACGACCTGAAACAATTTATAGAACAGGCCACGTGGATGGCTGTGAATGATTATGAATATGAACTGGTTCATGATCGAACAGGTATGGATGCTCGAGCCATTGCGGCTCAATTGGATGCTTTGATTGTGACCCGTGGTGAGAAAGGATCCGAAATTTATGCCGATGGCACCATGTACCACATCCCAGTGGTTAAAGCCAATAAAGTGGTCGATCCAACGGGTTGTGGCGATGCTTATCGCGCCGGCTTGTTGTATGGTTTGACCAATGAGTTGGATTACCAAACCACAGGGCGCATTGCCAGTTTGTTGGGCAGCATCAAAATTGCCAGCGCAGGTACGCAGAATCACTACATTTCAAAAAAGGATTTCCGTCAAAGATTCAACGAAGAGTTTGGTTATAATTTCTGACTGAGTTTATCATTCAGATTCAAAGCCTTGGCACTGTTGTGGTCAGGGCTTTTTTTATGGCTTGGGCTTGAGGCTTGTCTTGCTTTTTGTTTTGGCTTTGATCAGGCAATTTTTCGATGGGAAGAACTGCAGGTCATCGGCCTCATCTGATGTTTGACCCACCAATAAATCCAACTGAAACTCAGTGGGCTTGAATGGGATTTCTGCTTGTTTGGAATCTTTTGATTTCATGCTGGAATTATATCAATGACTTGAACGGTTCGAAAAGTAAAATTTTTTGGCGTTAGCGGTATTTTGATGGAACATAGGAATCAAGATAGCTAAATATCTTGCTCAAATTTCATTTTTTTGAAACAATGGTGGCAGTTTAAAAATTTTATATCATCATGATTGATCGAGATGGTTTTAGGCCCAATGTGGGCATCATCTTGCTCGACAATGCAGGTCAAGTGTTTTGGGCCAAGCGAACCAGAGGCAATGGTTGGCAGTTTCCACAAGGGGGTATCAATACCGATGAATCCCCGGAAGAGGCCATGTTTAGAGAGTTATATGAAGAAGTGGGGTTGAAACCTCACCATGTGGATGTTTTGGGATCGACCCCCGGTTGGTTAAAATACCAGTTACCTAAAAAATTCCACAAACGCGACTCTGACCCGTCATTTGTAGGGCAAAAACAAGTGTATTACTTGCTTAAGTTGCTAGAAGACGAATCCAAAGTGGACTTCAACACAACTCAAAAGCCAGAATTTGAAGATTATCGCTGGGTTAATTTCTG
Source organism: Marinicella litoralis (assembly GCF_002591915.1). Classification (GTDB taxonomy): domain Bacteria; phylum Pseudomonadota; class Gammaproteobacteria; order Xanthomonadales; family Marinicellaceae; genus Marinicella; species Marinicella litoralis. The sequence continues at coordinate 1,349,848 of NZ_NIHB01000001.1, forward strand.
GTATCCGGCTGAAAATGTCATCCACTTCAAAAAAGGGGTCTATAAACGTGCCCTGAAACATTTGGAATTCCTGACCAAACAAATATGAGTATTGCGGTCATCATCACTGACCGCAATACCGATGAATTGTGTACACAATTGGCTGCACAGTTACCACATGTAAAAATCCAACAGTGGCCTGATATTCCCGATCCAGAGTCGGTTCAATTGGCGGTGCTGTGGAATCACCCTGAAGGCATTACCCAACCCATGCGTCACTTAAAAATGGTGGTTTCAATGGGAGCTGGGATGGACCACATTGATGCCGATCCATTCTTGGCTGCTGATGTCATTCGCCAAAGGATTGTGACCTTGGCCTTGAAGCAAAATATGGCTCAATATGTGTTACAACCCATATTGGCAGTACACAGGCAGCACAAAGCCTACCAGGTCCAACAGGCTAAGCAACAATGGCAGGTTTTAGAAACTGCAGAAAAAACCCCGCTCATCGGTTTTTTGGGTTTGGGTGAATTGGGTCAGTTTTTGGCTGACCAATGTGCAGCATTGGGGTTTGCAACGATGGCCTGGACCCGTTCTCAAAATAACCGAAACCACCGATGTTTTCATGGTGATTTGGGGTTACAACAAGTTTGTAGTGCCAGTGATTTTTTGGTGGTTTTGTTGCCGTTAACCACAGCAACCCATGGCATCATAAATTTAAAAACATTGTCTTGGTGCAAACCAACGGCCCGTTTAATCAATGTGGCTCGCGGTGGTCATGTTATTGAGCCTGAATTGATAACAGCCTTGGATAAAGGCCTGATCAATCATGCTGTGTTGGATGTTTTTCAACAAGAACCACTGCCACCCAAGCATCCATTTTGGACCCACCCCAAAATCACCATAACACCTCACAGTTCAGCCCGTTCTGATGTCAAGCAAACCGCAGAACACATTGTGGCTTATTACCAGCAAATCCAGGCTTATTGACCAACAGGTCATTGCCTGAACCAATTAATCAAAAAATAATGTCCTCTCTACCCTGAAAACCTCGTAAAGCCAAGTAACGTTCAATTATTTAGGAAAAAGTGATGAGGAATTTAATTGTATTTATTTGTTTACTGTTGGGCTTGTCTGAAGTCAGTTATGCTGGCAATAATTATGTGGTCGTGGGGCCTGCCAGTGATCCTGATTGCGATTTCAGTACGATTCAAGCTGCCATCAATGGCATTGCCCAAACACAAGGCTCGATTTTAGTTTCTTCTGAGAATGGCGCCGCTTCATACAATGAAAACATAGTGATTGATGGCAAAGCTTTGGTAATCAGAGGTGGGTATGCCAGTTGTACAAATGCGCAGAACGATCTATATATTCAAGGTGATCCAAATACTTATGTTGATGGTGGTGGCAATGGCCCTACCTTCAAGCTATTCAATGATGCTCGGGTAGACTTGTATAATTTTGAAATCACCGGAGGTAATGGTTCTTTGGGTGGTGGAATTGAATCCATCAATTCAATCATCAGAGTCTTGCGCTCAGAAGTTCACAGCAATTCGGGCGGTTATGGTGGTGGCATTTATGTTCATCATGACAACATCCCAAGTGCTGGGTCAACATTTGAAGTCAGAGATTCTGTGGTGGCCGGCAACAACGCTGTATTTGCCGGAGGTGGGGTCTATTGCAGCAATGGTCGTGGTTTGATTGATGAAAACTCCGGCATTTCTGCCAACCAAGCCAGCGGAGTCAATGGGGACGGTGGCGGCATGTTTTTGTCTTTTTGTGACATCGATTTTTATGGTGGTACCACCAAAGCTGCGTTCCCATCTGACTGGAGCAGTTACAATGGCATCAAACAAAATTCAGCCAACCGCAATGGTGGTGGTATTTTCGCGGTTTCTTCCCTGGTTAATTTATTTGGCGCTGAACATGACTTTGGACAATTGGGCATTTATGGTACGAACAGCACACCGATGAATATACAAGACAATGTAGCGGATGCTGACAATGACTTGAACGGTTCTGGTGGTGGGATTTACTTGTTGGGCCAAATGCTGTCACCGGCCAGTGTCATCATTGAGAACGGCTTGATTGAGAACAACCGAGCCTATAACGGGGGCGTGATTTACCAAGGTTTTAATTCAATCGCAAAGATATGGAATTTCGTCAACGTCACTGATAATAACCCCTGTTGGAGTGAGGAATGCAGTGTGATCAAAAACAACACAGCCACCAATTCAGGCGGTGTTATTCATGCCGAAGGTGGCAGCAGCTTATCAATCAGACAAAGCCACCTTTCAGATAACAGGGCAGATTATGGTTCTGTGATTTCATTGGATGGTACGCTTGGTGAAATCAATGCCAGCTTAAGTCAAAATTTAATCGTTCACAATGGACGAGATGGTGTTGGTGAATACAGTGATTTAAGCAGCTTTAATTTATACAACAATTCGGCTGTCATTGAACAAATTCAAACCAATATAACCATGAGTCACAATACCATAGCTGATAACCACAACACCCAAGGTGTCATTGTAACCAATGGTGTACATATCAATTTAGGGGTGTTCAGCAGTATTTTGAGCGATCATGACACACCGAAAATAGGCGACTTCTTTAGTATTGCCAGTGACTATGACTTTGATTGTGTCAACACCAACAATTCAAGTTCATTAGACAGTGCCTATACCACTCGGACTCGAATGGATTCTAGCTTTCCAGGTTTTGTGTCAAGAAATTACGACTATCGTATAAAACAAGCCGCGGCTACTGAAGATTTTTGTGATGACAGTTTATTACCTATGGGTGAGCCGACCAGAGACCTTGAAAACAAGTATCGACCACATGATAATCTGAATTACATTGACTTATATGGCAGCTGGGATTTGGGTGCTTATGAAGTCATTGAAGCCAGTGATGTGATTTTTATCGATAAATTTGATTGGTAATTAACTGCTGGTTTTAGCTTTACAGCCGCCGCTGTTCAGAGGCGGTTTTTACTGATGAAAACAGCCGAGAAGCTTTATTGTTGAACCTGTTTCATTGATAATGTTTGGCATGAACGTTTTACTTTCTCGATGTATATTGTTGGTACTTTGTTGGTATTTGACGATGAATGTGGCTCGAGCTGATTTGGATTTCAATACTGTGTGCTTTCAACCAGGGATGAATGCGCCTACATTGGAATGTAATGCATTGGTCAATTTATACAACATCACAGGTGGTGATCATTGGTTCAACAACAGCAATTGGGGCAGCGCCGATGTTAACAGTTGGTATGGGGTCAGTGCATTTGGCCCTGTTGAGTTGAACGTATGGTTTTTGGAGTTGGCCGGTAATAATTTAAATGGAATCATTCCATCGAATTTGAGCGCTTTGACCGAGTTGCGGCGGATGGATTTGGGTCAGAACGACTTGTACAGTTTCATCCCCAGTGAATTTGGTCAATTGCTTAATCTTGAAGTTTTACTTTTAGGGGATAACCACCTTGATGGGGTGGTTCCAGCCAGTTTATCTGCTTTGTCTCAGCTGCGTATTTTACAACTCCAAAACAACCAATTGACAGGACAGATCATGCCACAAGTGGTTGGGTTAAGTGCGCTGGCGACGCTGTGGATTGATAACAATGAATTCATAGAAACCATTCCTGCTGCGATTGGACAAATGTCATCTTTGGCCTATTTTTCAGCTTGGAACGTTGGTTTTTATGGGCAATTGCCCAATGCCCTGACCACACTGGACCAATTGGAGTATTTGTTTCTACTGGGAAATGAAATCAGTGGTAAATTACCAGAATGTATGGGCTTGATGTCTTCGCTGCGACAAGTTGATTTGAGTGGCAACCAACTCACAGGACAGTTGCCTGAATCATTGGGCTTTTTAACCAATTTTAATTTTATCAGCTTAAATGACAACCAATTGTCAGGTTCAATCCCAGCGTCTTGGAGTCAAATGACTTTGCTACAAGGGTTTTACTTGAACAACAACCGTTTAACCGGCTTGGTACCCATTGGTTTTGGTGAAATGAGTCTGATGAATCAGTTTTTCCTCAATGGCAATGACTTTGATAACCCGGTAATTCCTCCGGAAATTGATGCTTGGTATCAACAAATACCGAACAAGAGCATCACACCACAGGGCATGAGTGAAACCCTCTTTTATGCTGATTTTGATGGCAGTTGTGGATTTTAAAACTGTTCAGGAAAGCGGTTTAATAACTGATTGATGGGTTGATCAGTTGACCATGTATTGGAATGATTTTTCCATAAAATTTGTCCACTGCTGTGGATAAAGAAAGCACTGGCATGCCTTTGTGTGTTGAGACCTAAACTCACATGACCGTAATCGGCTTGGGAGGCGAGGGCGCCTGAGATGAGAAAAGTGCCCATTTGTTTCAATATGCCAGGAGCAGATTGATCAATATGAATATAGAGGATGGCTGTATTGGCCGGCATCTGCATGGCTTCAAAATGATAACCCATTTGCATCCCCCGGTGTGTCAATTCATCATTCAGCTGGTGCCTTCTTGGGGCAATGTACTTCACCATTATGGTTAAGATTTCTTGGTGTTTATCGATTTGTTCTGTGGCAATATTTTCGGCCGCCAAGATGAAAGGAGGGTAAAGCAGTTCATCCTGTATTTGATCTTCAATATAGTGTTCCACCGCAAATGTATCCTTGATCAACAGTCCACTTGAAAGCAGGTATTTATTGATTTTTGGGTATCCCGATTGATGCAATTGTCGATCTACATCCGCCAATAGTTTATTCAAAATTTGTTGGTGGTAATAACTGTCAAAATCCCAAAGTTTGCCAATGTCATCTTTTAAATTTAAATAATCAATGACCACCATGACCTGATCGACGGCATAATTTTGAGGTTCTGGAAACTGATACATCAAACTGCCTTTGGGCTGACAAGCAATCAGCCCAAAAAGTAACATTGTCAATAAGGCAGGCAGTTTCATTTTTCACTGGTGTTTTTATAAACTTTGCCGCCTTTCATCACAAATTCGACGTTTAACAAGGCTTTGATGTCTTCAATCGGTGAGGTGGCTGTGGCTATGATGTCGGCCTGTTTGCCCACTTCGATGGTACCAATTTGATCATTCATGCCGATTAAATCAGCGGCATTGACAGTGGCACTGACCAAGACGTCTGCATTGGGCATGCCAGCTTCACTCATTAACACGGCTTCATCGGCGTTGGTGCCGTGTTTGGATATCGCGCTGTCAGTCCCATAGGCAATTTTTACCCCGCCGCGAAAGGATTTAATAAAATTTCCTTGCATGTCGGTACCGACTTTGATGGCTTTGGCGGCAACGGCTGGAGGTAATATATCGGTATTTTCTGCCATGTTTTTCACCGTAGCGCCTGCCAATAAGGTGGGAACCAAATAGGCACCGGTTTTTTTGAATAATTTAATCGCTTCCGGCCCAGTGTAAGTACCATGCTCGATGCTGTGAACGCCTGCTTGCAAAGCCGCAATGATGCCGTCCTCATGGTGGGCATGTGAAGCCACTTTCTTGCCCATGCGTTTGGCTGCCAACACCACTTCTTTCAATTCATCCATTTCCATTTGTTGACCGGTCCCTGTGGCCCGATCGGTCATTACACCACCGGTAGAAGTGATTTTGATTAAATCAGCACCATATTTAATGGCATCACGCGCCGCACGACGACAATCATAAGGGCCATCACAAATCGATTTGTCGGTATAAAACTCCATCAGATCAGGCTTCATGCCACTGACATCGGCATGGCCACCGGTGATGCCCACACCGCCGGCAGCGATCACTCGTGGACCATCAATCCAACCTTTTTCAACCGCATCTCGGTAGGCATACATGTATTGAGCGTTAGAACCCACATCACGAACCGTAGTGAACCCAGCCATCAATGTTTTCATGCCATGATGCACGGTGCGCATACCAACCATTTGATCAGACATTTTCAAGGCTTCACGGTCATTCTGTGGTCCTAATTCACCTTGTAAGTGCACATGCATGTCCATCAACCCAGGCAACACGAAAGAGTCCTTCAATTGCAACAATCGCACACCTTCGCTTGGTTCAATGTCTTTGAACCCATCTTCAACTTGGGTGATGATGCCATCTTCAATGGTGATGGTTTGGTTTTTTAATGGTGCCTGGCCGGGAACCGCTAACAGTTCGCCTGCATAGATGATGGTGGTTTCAGCTTGGCTATGAAATGTGGCCGCAAAAAGCATGGCCAAGAAATGGATTTTCAGTGATTTCATTGTTTGTATGTCATGTTCAAGGAGCAATTATCATAGCAGAATCATCGGACTAAGCGTTGAAAATGATAAAAATTTGGCTGGTCAGTGATAAGATGAATGTTGTTTTATTATTCTAAGCAAAGTACATGAATAACACTTTAAAAGTCGGATTAATCCAAATCGCACCGGTGTGGCTTGACCGGGTAAAAACCACAGATAAAATCATCGACTACCTACATCAGGCGGGCAAGCAGGGTTGTCAGTTGGTTGCTATGGGCGAGGGTTTGTTACCAGGTTATCCCTTCTGGATTGAACTGACCCATGGCGCGCGGTTCAATGCTCAGGACCAAAAAGAATTCCATGCCCATTACTGCCAGCAAGCGGTACAAATTGAGCGCGGTGATTTGGATGGTATTTGTAAAGTCCTTAAACAACACAACATGGCCTGTTATCTGGGTATCATTGAGAGGCCGCTGGATCGAGGTGGGCACAGTTTGTATTGTTCGATTGTATACATCAGCGAACAGGGTGTCATTAAATCGGTACACCGTAAACTGCAACCCACCTATGAAGAACGACTGACTTGGTCACCAGGCGATGGGCATGGTTTGGTGACTCATTCATTGGGTGCATTTACGGTGGGTGGTTTGAATTGTTGGGAAAATTGGATGCCCTTGGCCCGTACTGCTTTGTATGCACAAGGTGAAGACTTGCATGTGGCCAATTGGCCTGGTAGTGTTCGCAATACCCATGACATCACGCCGATGATGGCCAAAGAAGGCCGGTCATTTGTGATCTCGGTTGGTGGTTTGATGAGACCAGAAGATTTCCCAAAAAACAGCCCACATTTTGATGCTTTAATGAAAGATTGTCCCCCAGACTTTTTGACCGATGGCGGATCCTGTTTGTGCGCGCCTGATGGCTCTTTTATGATAGAACCGCAGGTGGGTGAAGAAGGGATTTATACCGCAACCATTGACCATACCAGGGTGTTTGAAGAACGGCAAAACTTTGATCCTGTGGGTCATTACTCGAGACCTGATGTGTTACAACTTTCGCTTGATCAATCTCGCTTGAGTAACCTTAAAATCAAATGAATTGAAAGCAGTTTGGGTGGTTATTACAAGCCAGAAGGCGATACTGAAATCAAAACTCAAGTTAAATTGGTCCAATGTCGATGTTGAATTTTTCAATCACAAGGCCTTGGTATGAATGGTATGATTGCAAAGATGAAAAATTTATTAATTATTTGTGGTTTTATTGTTTTGAATGCTTGCACTGGCTACCCGGAAAACATCAAACCTGTAGAAAATTTTCAATTGGACAATTACTTAGGCACTTGGTATGAGGTTGCTCGGCTAGACCATTCTTTTGAACGGGGTTTACAACAAGTGTCTGCCACCTATTCAATGCGTGAAGATGGTGGCATTAAAGTTATCAACAGAGGATTTAATACCGATGAGGAGGCGTGGAGCGAAGCAACGGGTAAAGCTTATTTTGTGCAAGATGAAAAGACGGCCCATCTGAAAGTTTCTTTTTTTGGTCCCTTTTATGGTTCCTATGTGATTTTCTATCTCGACCCAGATTACCAAACAGCTTTCGTGGTTGGCAATGACCTGTCTTATTTGTGGTTGTTGTCCAGAACACCCACAGTCAATGTCGCCATTAAAAACCAATTTTTACAGTTGGCTGCGGAAAAAGGATTTGCCGTGGATGAATTGATTTGGGTCAGTCATTAACACCAGAAAAAATGAATTTGTTGAGGTAGTGGCTGTGACTTTCAAAGTGCATGTTGTTCTTTCAAAAGGCTTTTGATTTTTTGCAGGCTGTTGTTGAGTTGTGCCAAAGTCTGTTGATTGTGACTCGGATTGACACTGTAACGGGCATTCAAGTAAAGTTTAAGAAAATGATTGGCCTGAACCTCAATATTGGGGTACAGCGTGATTAATTTGTGCACAAATTTTTCAATGCCTTGAGTTCTGTAGCCATACAACACTTCTTGTTTTCTAAACAAGTGAATCAATTGCAGATAGATTTTCTGTAAATCATGGTATTTTTTGCGTTTAATCCACCATATTGGAATTAAGCTGAGCAAAATAGTCATCATCAAAATACCAGCCAACATCAACGCCAAAGTTTTGCCGTCACGGTGATCGATACCAATGGCTCGGAACAGCGCCTCTTGTTTGCTGACATTGAAATCCCTGACCCACTGATTCCACTGATAGCGGTATTTATCCATAGATTCTTTGAAATTAATCAACCACTCATAATCAATGATGTTGCGTTTTTGGTCCATGATTTGCCGAGAACCCATTTCAACCCTTTCAGGTGCAACCATTGAAGTGGGATCAACCCGCAGCCAATAGCCACTGTCTTCTTCTTGGATGTATACTTCAGACCAAGCATGTGCGTCTGATTGTTTGACCAATAAATAATCACCATTGTCTACGCCACCTTGATAGCCTGTAACCACCCTGGCAGGTATGCCAGCCATTCGCATCATGATGGTGAATGTCGAAGCATAGTGTTCGCAAAACCCGCGTTTTGATTCGAATAAAAAGGCATCAATCACATCACCTTCTAAGGCAGGAGGGGTGTAGGAATAGAAAAATGGCTCTTGGTTAAAATGGTTCAATGCTCGATTCACGATATCAATCGGGTCGGCTGAATCTTGTTGCCAAGTTTCGATCAATGCTTGGGTTTTGAGGTTTTGTTGTTCCGGAAAGTTCAATAGGAGGGTTTCGTTTTTATCACTCAATGGGCTGTAAAATCTGTCCAGCAATAAGGATTGCAGTTCATAATGTCGCAGTTGGTTGATTTTAACCGGTGCGTACAACATTGAATCCGGTAGTAAAAAGGCTCCTTTGGGCGCATCAACAATATAGTCCAAGCCAAACATGTAGTTTTGGCCAGTACTTTCCAGCTCAATTTGATAGTCAATCACCTGTTCTGGTTGGTACTGTCTGATGGTTTTCCTGGTGGAATTTTGTTTTTCCCGACTCCAAGTGCGACCATCAAAATTCCACAAAACCGGCCCGCGCCAATAGAGTTGGTTGTTGGTGGGTTTTTTGTCATTTTTGAAAGTGACCCGGAACGCTGGCGAGTCATCCATAAAGAGTTCAATGATAGAGCCAGGGCTCATGCTGTCGCTGATGCCTGTCTTGCCTTCGCCGAAAATATCTGGTGAGCCCCAAATGGGAGAGCCAAGTCGAGGAAAGACCAGAAAAAACAGCACAGCAAAAGGGATCGCCAAAGCCAAGGAGCCTGCCGTAGAATTGATTTGTTTTCGATCAAACCATTTTTCATTTCTTTGAAAGTTCAAAACGGCCAGGGCATGGGTGGTGACAAAAGCTGAGCCAAACAAATACAGTACCAACAATAAGTCTTGAGAATATAAAAAGCGGGTCATGGTGACAAAGTAGCAAAGCATCACCACCAGCAAGGCATCTCGCATGGCGTATGTTTCTAATAATTTAAGCACTGTCATGGTGATTAAAATAGTCACACTGATTTCTCTGGACAGACCGAAACCTTGGCTGTAAATGATCATGATCAAAGCCACAATGGCGACCATAATTAAAATTCTGTTGTAGGCTCTTTTAAGTTGATTGATTTGGGCATAAAAACGGTAGCCCACCACCAGTGCTGTCATCGGTAAAAACCACATGGGCAACCTGTAAGCTTGTGGCAACACCGCCAGCAACACCGCAAAGGTAATCCAAAACAATTGTTTTAAACTCAATTGTGATTTAATGCGAGTCATGGTTTATCGCCTGATTGGTACTCGGCCAAGGCTGTTAAACAGTGGTGTTTATGGGCCTCACCCGCAGCCATGCCAGAATCAAATTCCGGCAACAAGATTTGGTACTCATTTTGTTGTTGTTCAGCAGCCAATACCCATGCGGTCATACGAGAAACTTTAAACTCAGTGCTTCCATGGCTGAGTTGCGAGTAATCAAACAACAAGTTTTTGCCTTGAGATTGATTGAATTCTTTGACCCATATTTGGTTGCCTTGTGCCGACTTTTTCCATGCAATGTCACGGATAGGGTCACCTTGGCGATAATCCCTGACGCCACTGATTTCATCGCCTCTTTTGAGGTTTGGTTTTTCACCCTCGCGCCCGCCATGATGTGGAAAGTCAGGACATGGAGACTCCGGTTTTGGGTAGATTAAAATGAATTCATCAGGAGTACAGTAAACCCAAACTGTGAACAAACCTAAGGGGTATCGGGTATAAAACTTGATTCTTTCTACCGGCTGCCACCCCCGTTTATGACTGGGTACCAACAACTTGAGCTGTGCTGTTTGTTGGGTAATGTTATTCACATCGCTGCTGAGTTCGTTGTCAGTGCGGATTTGCCATTTCTCATCATCAGCACCGATTTGAATGTTTAAAGTGACGGGTTCGCCCAAAAACACCGGTTTGGCTTTGACCTGTTCAAGACGCAAGTTTTTGAGATTGAAAAACGTTCGGTGCAATACCACTTGTGCCAAACCAAATAACAGGAACACCAACATCAGACTCATGTTGTTGTTGAAATTGAGTCCTGCCATCATCATCAAAAACCAGATGATTGAGAAAAATATGCCTGGTTTGCTGGGTAACACATAAATGCGTCGCCAATCGAAGCTTATGGGCACGGTCTCTCGGCCACGCCGATTGATGAATTGATTGAATTTACGTTTAAATAATTGGCGTATCATGAATGATTGATTCAATGATGTCACCAGCTGAACTGCCATCAACGGTTGTTAATCGGTGACGAGATACAGGGAAGAAAGCCCTCTGTATATCAGCCGGTGTGATGAACGTTCTGTCAGCAATGAAGGCCAAACCTTGCGCCAACTTAAACAATGATAAGCCAGCTCGTGGCGACAATCCGTGTTGGATTTGACTGTGGTTTCTGGTCTTTTGAATGAGTAATTGTAAATAATCCAATACCTCGTCATTGGCATGAATCAATTTGGCCTTACTTTGCCATTGTGACAGTTGTTCCGGTGAGGCCAATGCCTGCAAGGGTTTGTTGAAAGTTTGTAGGTACTCCGATCCATACAATTTTCGTTCACTGGCATGGTCGGGATAGCCCAATGATAAGCTGACTAAAAATCGATCCAATTGCGACTGGGGCAAAGAATATGTCCCAGCTTCATCGATTGGATTTTGAGTGGCCATTACAAAGAAAATTGCATCCAAGGGATAGGTCTCTCCGTCCATGCTGATTTGGTTCTCAGCCATGGCTTCAAGCAGGGCACTTTGGGTTTTTGGGGTGGCACGATTCAATTCATCCGCCAACAGAAACTGAGTGAATATGGGACCTTTGTGGTAGCTGAAGGTTTGACTGGGTGCATCATAGATGCTTACACCCAAGACATCACTGGGCATCATGTCTGATGTCAATTGGATGCGGTTGTAGTCCATACCGAAGGTTTGGGCAATGGCAGTGGCCAATGTGGTTTTACCCAGGCCCGGCAAATCCTCAACCAACACATGGCCGCCAGCAATCAGTGCCGCCAAAATAATGGTTATCTGTTGTTCTTTGTCTAAAATTTTGTGACCAATGTGATCAATGATATTCTGGATCATTGCTGTGTCACTGAGTGGGTGATTTGTTTTTTTGTCGGTTTGATTGTTTAACATGAATTAACTGCAAGTTATGATGGTTTATTTTCGTAAGGTCTATATTATCATTGTTAACCTGTGGATGAATGTGAAAATAGCCGATGAATAGTGAATTGTGGCAACAAGCAACTGAGCTGTATGGTCATTTACTTGAGTCTTCTGAAAGCATCAACAGCAATTGGTTCAATTTAATTGAACTGACGATCAAAAACAAATGAATGGTCAAAAGGTCTGTTTTTACTTCAGTGTCTCGACCCTGATTAAATTGGTGGTGCCTGAATAACCGAATGGCACGCCAGCAGTGATCACAAATTGATCACCAGACTGTGCCATTTTATTGTCAATAATGACTTGATTGGCAATATCCACCATCTCATCGGTGCTGGTGGCATCATCACTGAGTACGGGATTGATGCCCCATGAAACGGTTAATTGATGACAAGATTTGCTAGATGGTGATATGGCAATCACATCAGTATGAATTCGATTTCTGGCCACCCTCAAGGCAGTTGCTCCTGAACTGGAAAAACAACACATCACTTCTGCTGCCAGCGTGGTTGCTATGTGACAGGCTGCATAGGAAACGGCATCTGGGGTGTTTTTTTCGGCTTTGAATTTTCGATCTTGCATCCTTTTTTTGTAATCTGAATCTGCTTCAACTGTTCTGGCTATACGATCCATGGTTTCAACGGCGATGACTGGGTATTTACCCGTTGCTGTTTCAGCCGACAACATCACAGCATCAGTGCCATCAAATATGGCATTGGCCACGTCATTGGCTTCTGCCCTGGTTGGTATGGCATTTTCAGTCATGGTTTCTAGCATTTGAGTGGCGGTCACCACGGGTTTGCCTTTCTCTCGTGCTTTCCTGATCAGTCGTTTTTGTAACATGGGCACTTTTTCAGGTGATAACTCAACCCCTAAATCACCACGAGCAACCATGATGCCGTCAGCCGTATTCAGGATTTCTTTGTAATTTTTTATCGCGCCTGGTTTTTCAATTTTTGCCATCAATTTGGCGTTCGACTTATTTTGATTTAAATATTTTTTAGCCAATAACAAGTCGTCGCGGTTACGCACAAAACTCAATGCGACCCAATCAACATCCAGTTGGGCACCCACAGCGATGTCTTCAATGTCCTTTTCTGTGACCGCCGCTATGCTTAAATCCGCACCGGGTACATTGATGCCTTTCATGTTGCTGAGCAGACCGCCACGATACACTTGGGTATGAATGATGTCATCAGCAATTTTGGTCACCTTTAACTCCAATTTGCCATCGTCTAATAACAAGGAGTCGCCAATGGCCAAATCTTTATATAGGTCTTTATAACTGATGCCAACACCAGCATCGTCACCCATTTTGTTGTTATCGGGGTAGAGTGCAAAAGGCTGTCCTTCAGCCAGCAAAATTGATTGATTGATGAATGCACCAACGCGAATTTTGGGTCCTTGTAAATCTTGTAAAATACCAACCAGTACATTCAGTTTTGCAGCCACAGCTCGGATGTTGGCCACATTGGTTTTGTGATTATCGGCAGTACCATGAGAAAAGTTCAAGCGAAACACGTTGACCCCAGCTTTGATTAAAGCTTCGATTTGTTCAGGTGCTTGGCTGGCTGGCCCTAAAGTGGCAACAATTTTGGTTTTTCTTTTCATACTGAATGGTTTGATACAAGTGGCATTTGAATCTGCTTATGATAGACGTTTTTGATTAATCTTTCATGTCAGAATTGTTATAATCTTGTTTTTTAAGCTTTCAGGAGTCGTTATGGCATTGGTCAATTGTCCAGCTTGTAGAACCAAAATGTCCTCAGTGGCAAAAGTTTGCCCTCAATGTGGATTCAGCAGAGATGCTGATGCTGAAATTGATCCTGAACAGGTGAGGTTGTTTCAAAAACGCTTATTCCGTGATCGCATGTATAAATTGCGTATGTTCAGTTATGTGGCCATGACCATCACCATGGTGGGTGCTCTGCCTATGTTGTGGGATTATATTCAAGGACTGGAAAATGGCGAGACTGTTATTCTGCTGAATCATTGGGGTGTTTATGTGATTGCAGTGGGTTTCTTTATGTATTTGGTGATTCGCATTTTTATGCTGATGATCAGAAAGAGTTACCGGGCTAACTTACCGGTTGAATAAAGGCTGCCATACAATGCTGTTGTAAATATGTGAGTAATGGCACAATGCAAATGAGTTTTAATGTGCTATTCTGTTTAATTTATGGATAAATTGATGAAAGCCATGACAGCCATTGTGTTAATCCTACTTTTGAGCATCTCCTCGGTTGAATCAAAAGATCACAACCCTATAAGTCAAAACTCTATAACTGATGAATTGAGTATTGAAGCATATGATGCCAATGCCGAAAGGCGTTGGATGATTGAATTATCGATGCATTTGTTACAGCACCAAGACATCAACTTCAATGTGATGGGCTTAAATCACTTGAACCATAGTATTTTACACCAAGCAAAACATGAAAATGATAATGAAAATTTCAACGCTGAACTGAAGTTATCAATTTTGAACCGAGTCTTGGAAAGTCAATCAATCACCACTTCAGCACTTTTGGCGGCGAGAATGATGTGTCAACAAGCCGACATGGCAGGCCGGTGTGACGTTGAAAACTTCAATCAGCAACTATTCAAACAGGCTCCTGAAAACATCAATGTCTATTTCACTGAATTAAGCCATGCAGTGCAACACTCAGATACTGCCATGATTGACCTCATATTAAGGCAGATGAGTCAGGCAGAATACAGTCAATTCATGGTTCCCATTACTGTAGAATTTGAAACAGAGATTGATGAGTATATGAATGATCATCCATGGGTGGATGCGTTTTCAAAGGATTTTATAGAAGCCGAGTTCAGGGACCTGAGTGAATCAGCTGTGGCCACATTGGTAAAACAATCAATCTTACAATACTATTACATCATGAATATTTCCAATGTGCCGGTATTGAGACCGCTGATGACTGCTTGTGAACAATTTCAAGCCACCGCTACGCATTGTCAATCCATTGCCAGTATTTTAATGGATCACAGTGACTCCATGATTATGACCACAATTGGCTATGATTTGAATCAGAAGATGAGTCAAATATTTGGTGATGCCCAATCTCAGATGGAAAGTGAAAGGAGATACCAGGAATTTGTTGATTATCAGTCTTGCCTACTGAAAAATCATTCATTGATGGATGATCCCATGTATCAATTTGAAGAAGGGTTTATGGCTATTATGCTTCAGGGTGCACATGAAGGCAGGCAAATGGAGTCAGCGGCTTGGTACTTATACCAGCAATTGAAAGATTCAGGCCGGGAAGGCTTGGTTGACCCAAGAAACTGTGGCTTGCGGTTTATTGAGCCCGATTGAAGGGAATTACGGTTTTTTTAGACGCTGTGTACTAGAAGTTTTTACTCAATACAAATTGTTCCACTTGATCTAGAATCTCGTGATCTTTTTCAGCTTCAGTTTGTTCACGCAAACTATTGAGGTGATCAAACCATTCTGAGAATTCATCGCCATAACGTTGTTCTAAACGCTGAAGCGCATCAATCTTCCACAAGATTTGCTGTTCTTCGCTGAGTGATTCGGGAAAGTTTCTGGCTTTATACCTTTGGATCAATGTCGCCGCTCTTGGATCGGAAAAATCGCTGACTTCGAAAGGGATTTGCTCTGCGGGTAATTGTCTGATTGATTCTAAACGAGCCTTTTCTTTGAAACTGAAGAAACCTGAGTAAATCATTTCATCCACATCATCGACATTGGTCTCAAACGGCTGATCGAACACAGCAGCCGCTTTTTTCTCAATGCCAGCAAAATTTTTGATTTTTGCCAAATGAGTTTGGCAGCGGGCATAATCCAAACCAATCCGTTCCAAATCCACACCTTTCAATACTGATATGGGTGAAACGAAGGGTGCTTTATTTAAATGTATGGTTTTTAAGTGAACCCTTTCAACACCCTCCGGTAAGTCTGCTTTGGGTGTGTACAAACGGTCCTGAATGTCTTGGATATCCAGTTCAAGTAAGTCTGTTGGATCATGATGTAAATCATAACAAATGATGCCATTTTTGTTGCTGGGGTGAATGGCCAATGGCAGCATCAAGGCCAAGCATCCACGCTCAGCAGGTATCTTGTTAGAAACATGTACGACAGGTTTTAACAATTGCCAATTCAATAAACTTCTGACACTGTCTTTGCTTCTTAGATTTAGCGCAAATTCGAACAGTTTTGGTTGGTTTTTCTGCACCAGTTTAGCCATCTGTATGGTGGCTTCTACATCTGAAAGTGCATCATGCGCGGCTTCATGGATCAGCCCGTTGGCTTTGGCCAAGTCTTCTAATCTGAAGCTGGGCTTGCCGGGTTCATGCATTGGCCATTCAATGTTTTCAGGACGCAAGGCATAAGTTGCCCGCACAATATCAATCAAATCCCAACGTGAATTGCCATTCAGGTATTCACGTTGGTAAGGATCATATAAATTGCGGTAAAATAAAGATCGCACACATTCATCATCAAATCGGATGCTGTTGTATCCGACGCCACAGGTGCCATCCTGGCTCAATATACTGTGGATTTTAGCAGCAAAATCATTTTCAGCCATGCCTTTGCTGGCACACAATTGTGGTGTGATGCCAGTCACCATACAACTGGATGGGTCTGGTAAATAATCATAAGTGGGCTGGCAGTAAAACATGTCAGGTTCACCCACAGGATTCAGGTGCTCATCAGTACGGATACCAGCAAACTGAGCAATGCGGTCATAACGGGTATTGATGCCAAACGTTTCTAAGTCGTACCAATAAAATGTTTTCACAATATAAAACAGCTGGTTAAAAGCTCATTATAAATCATCGCATTGGGCTTGGTTGGCTTTTATCCTCCATTAATAAGTTGTGAGTTGATGAGGTATTCGCTTTAAACGTGGAAAGAATTGCAGTAGAATTAAATAAAATGTGATGTTGATAAGTGTGGCAGGATGTTAATGCTGAAATTATCTTCGATATCAGTTATTTATGTGTATAATGTGTTCTAGATTATTAAAATTGAGATTAGCTATGAAAAATTTTGCTTTGTGTATATTGATGATCGGAGCTTCAGCTGTCCATGCTGCGCCGATTCGCTTTGATTTTATTTTTGAAGATTCCGGTAATGGAGCCAGAGCGGAAGGTTATGTGGTTTTTGAAGAAAACTTGCTGGTCAATCCCACGCCAGCAGACGGTGGTGCTGGTGCAACTACACCCGAAGGTGTTCCAGACGGCAGTTACCAAATTCCTGGGCCAGCTGTTTTGGATCTGGAGTTCACGGTAACGGGCTCGCAAACGTCTAATGGCGTTTATGGATTGGCTGATTATGAAGAAATCATTTTATTCACCAATGGTGGCACCCTTAATTTCAATGGCGAACTGGTCGGCCAACCGACAGATGATGATCCTTGGGGTACGGTACAAGGTGGCAGTGCTGGTGATTTTAATTTGTTTGCCAATGACGTGATTGGCCCACCACAAAGCAACAATTACTCTGATGCCGTTCAAGGTGGAAGTGTGGTTCCTAGCGGTTGTTTCTTTTTTGAACTGTGTACTCCTGGAGACAACATGATATTGGTTTCTATGAGAGGTACACCTTCTGTAGTGCCTGCTGTTCCAGCCACATCAAATTTATCTGTTTTGCTGCTGTTGTTATCAAGCATGTTGGTTGGGTTTTGGTATTTCAGAAAGTCATAAACAGAACATTAAGAACATTAAAGTCGAATTTAAAAGCCTGAATTGATTCAGGCTTTTTTTGTTTGAAACATTTACTTTTTTACCCGTGAAATGATATAGACAAACACAGTCGCCATAATCATCAAACACATGGCATAAATCAACTGAGGTTGTGCATGGTCAAAGGGTGATACATTGCCAGTGGCTGATTTCCACGGCCAAACTTTAAACAAGGTTCCCAGCATCAAGCCGGCCAAGGCATAAATGGTTGCTTGGTAGAAATGAGCCAATAGCCATTTAAGTAGTCTTGAAAAAACCATCAAACCAATCAGACATCCTGCAGCAAAAACCAATAAAATCGTCCATTCTCTGTTTTCAACCGCACCGAGTATGCTTTGGTATTTACCCAGCAGAATTAAGATCAATGAACCAGAAATGCCTGGTAAAATCATGGCGCTGATGGCGATCATACCGGCAATTAAAATGCCCAATAAACCTTCAGGCATGCCACCGATGCTTTGGGTGCTGAGGATATAACCAACAACAACGCCCAAAACCAAAAGCAGCCAATTCAAGCCATTTTTGGTGAGGTTGTTGCCGATCAGCAACACTGCAGAACTGACGATCAGGCCAAAGAAAAATGACCATGTCAGTATCGAGTGGTTGGTCAATAAGTATTTAATGAGACTGGCAAATAAGAAGATTGAGCTGATCATGCCGAGGAAAACGGCCAATAAGAACCAGCCATCAATTTGTCGCCATGCATGGTTGATTTGACCTATTAAAACCAACTTGAAAGCCTTGATGTTGATCGCTGCGATGGCATTGATTAATCGTTGATAAATACCGGTAATCAAAGCCATGGTGCCACCTGATACGCCAGGCACCAAATCAGCAAAGCCCATCAGCATGCCTTTTAGATAAATCATCAAATAATTCATTTCAATCTATTCCTGTTTTGGTTGGGATAATCAATTTCTTTCCAATCCTTTGGGTAACAATGCTTCAATACTTTGCATCAATTCAATTTGATCAATCAAATCATTCACATAATCCAAACGATCGGTTTCTATCACCAGCACCTTACTTTTGTTGTAATTGGCAATCCAGCTTTGATACAGTTTTTCCAATCGCTTCAAATAACTTAAAGGCATGTCTTGTTCCATCTTGCGCCCGCGCAACCTGATTCGTTTGCGGGTGGTGCGGATGGAGCATTTAAGGTATATCATCAAGTCAGGTGGTTTGATGGCTTGTTGGATGCTTTCATAAAAGCTCAAATAGGTAAGCCAATCACGCTTGTTGATTTTGCGGATTTGGTGTAAGGCGGTGGCAAATATTTCAACGTCTTCAAAAATGGTGCGATCTTGAATCACCACACCAGGAGTTTGTTCGACTTGTTGGTGGATTTTGAATTTGGAACTCAGGAAGTACAGCTGTGAATGGAAAGCCCACCGTTTCATGTCCTGATAAAAATCTGCCAAATATGGGTTGTTGTCATTCGGTTCATAAAAGGGAGTTATTTGGTAAGTACTGGTTAAAAACTCAACCAGTGAAGTTTTTCCTGCGCCTATATTGCCAGCTATGCCTATGATTTTTTGTTCGCCCATGAGGGTATTTTATGCTTAAAAGTAGGCTAAGATGAAGTCAAATGAAACAACTTATTAAAACAATGGTATTGGGTGGCTGTATTCTGCTCAGCAATGCCTTGTTGGCAGAAAATTGGCAGTTGAAAATAGATGACGAAGGGATTCAAGTTTTCCAACAACAAAAGCATGATCAATATCATTTACTTCACACCAAGGGAGAATTTCAGGTGACTGCTCAGCCTGCCACAGTGTTTGCTCTGTTACGTGATTTAACAGTTTGTCAACAATGGATATATGGTTGTTTGGAGGCCAAACGAGAAAATGAATGGGTACACATGGTTTTTAAGGGCCCCTTGTGGTTCAGTGATCGTGATGTGGTTTTTGACATTGAAGTGACGTTTTTATCAGAGCAACAACAATGGCTGATTCAACTGACAGGACAACCACAGTTTAAACCCAATGATGATTATGTCCGGATTGATGATTTCAATGCCAGTTGGTTGTTAACGCCAATTGATCAGAATCAGTTGTTGGTGACTTATGAATTGTATATGGACCCAGGGATTAAATTAAAATCAGGGGTCAATAAATACAACCGAGATGTCACTTTCCGCACCTTGAAAAACATGCGAGAGATGCTCAATCAATCGCCATATATAGAACAAAAAGTGTTGCCTGAAAAGTATCAAAAGATGTCAACTGAAGAATGATTATCTACTGATTAGATTCATCTATTGAGGCTCATTTTTTACGCGGCACTAAATCCTGTCCTGCCCATGACTTGAACCTGGCTTTTTGTTGGCGATCTGGTTTGTCTACCGGCTCAATGAAAAAATCAGGATTGGGGGTGTCAACAGGTGTAATGGTGGTGGTGCGCAAGCGTCCGGCACTGAAATAATGAATTTCATACGAGGTGCCAATGGTTAATTGTTTCAGACGAATTTTGACATTGTCTGGACTTAATTTAATGCCATTGATCGATAACAATTGGTCTCCCATGGTTAAACCTGCATGCCAAGCAGGGCTGTCAGAATCTACAGTTTTGATGCCAACAAATTCACCTTCAATATTTAAATTCGCGCCTATCCAAGCAGCGTCTGCTGACGGCTCCTTGGGTGTTTTTTGTAAGCCATAAAAAAACAGCAGCTGATCAAAATCTATGGCTTGAGTCCCTTCAACATAGGCCTGCCAGAATGCGTTCATATTGTGACCAGTTATTTCTTCCAGCAAATTCAGTACATCTTGTTTGTGATAACCTTGGTTGGTATTGTGATGGCGTTGATAAAGTAATTTTTGTAATTGATCAAGGCCATATTGATTGTCAGTGAGTGAGCGAATTTCTTGATCCAGTCGCCACGCAACCATGTTGCCTTCGAGGTATATACTGACTGCTGCATTGTGGCTTTGTTGGGCATCGTCTTTCAGCCAGGTATCGAAGCTGGATTGGGCCAATGATTCCACTTTTCGACCAGGATTGTCTAAGTGATTTTTCATGTGTTCTGCCATTTGAGCGAAGTATTCTTTGGGTTTGAAAATACCGGCACGCAACAAAAACAAGTCATCGTAGTAACTGGTGATGCCTTCAGCCATCCAAAACAAGTCAGAATAGTTTTCTTTTGAATAATCATAGGGTGCTATGCCAGCTGGTCTGTAGGCTTTAACATTCCAAGTATGAATCAATTCATGTGCAGTCGTTGACAATACTTTTAAATAGGGCTTTCGAGGTTTAAAGTTGAACCGATTTTGTTGGATGATGGTTGAATTGACGTGTTCAGTAGCCCCCCTTAATTGATCACCTGCATGAAAGATATAGACATAACGTTTATATGGAAAAGTTTCCCATATCTTTTTGGCTTCGTGATGTAACAATGATACCTTTGTTTTGATATCGGCAATGTCGTGATTGCCTTCTCCCCAGATTACGATTTCATAGTTTTGCTGATCAAGTTGAAATGACAAAAATTCATGAACCCCAGTTTCAATCGGAGAATCCACCAATTGGTCATAGTTGTCAGCAACAAACTGGTGACTTGAGGATTTTTCCATACCGGATCTTGATTGCCAATGATTGGGTACATCTAATGACACTGTCAAAGGATGGTCACGGAAGGCTGGTGAGAACATAAATACACCACTGGCATCTAAAAAGGCATGGGTCGAGTCGATGTGTATCACCCGCTGTTTTAATGTATTCGCATAGATTTGATAACCAATGGTGACAGGCCCTGGGTGATTCAAAAACAATTTCCAGCTGTTTTTGTCTGATTTTTCCCATTGAATGGCTTGGCCATGCAGGTCTTGCGCGTAGAAAGAGCTGACGGCTTTACTTAAATCTAAAATCTCATAACGACCAGAGCGCCAAACAGGCAACTTAACTTGAAAAGTTTTACTGGTTACGTTTGGAAAAGTTATCGACACATGGGCCAAGTGGTGTGCAGCATCGGTGGGAGTGAAATGGTATTGTATGGGTGTCGTGGTTGAAGCTATGGAAAGGTTGGTTGCTAATAATAACAGCCATAAAAGTAAAAATCGCATGTGATGAAAGGATTAAAAAAAACTGATTCTAACCAATGAACCTTGGTTTGAATAGCGTTTTCGGCTTTTAGCTGGTGTACAAATTATTCTAAATACAAGCAAGCGCAGCTATAGTGTAACGCTTTATTTAAGGTCACATGAAGCAGCAGTACGCTTGTTGTAATGAATTCTTGGGTCTTTGAAGTCCTTGGCTTCAAAGGAGAGAATGCCATTGGTCAGGAGTGCCAGTTTTAAGATGCCTCCCTGATTATCCGTGGTTAAAATGGTCAGTTTTTCTTCCCCGTTACTTGTGGTTATATCGATAGGCAATACCTTTTTATAGGTTGCCAATTCGCCTGCAATTTCTTGATGTGTAATGTTCAAGCGTCGACGTTGCACAATGGCCGCTTCTAACATGTCTTGGGCATCACAATTTAATGGTGTATTCATGCTTAAAAGCATATCATAGGCGAGTAGGTGGTTGTCAATTAAGCCAGTATTGGATTGATGTTGTTTTTATACGATTAAATAGCTGAATTCTGCGTCAGGGACGTTTGGATAAGTGATCTTTGTTTACTGGATGTCTTGTGATGACTGTGCTGAATAATGAATTGTTGATTGATGCCATTGGTGATGAAATTGCACTCAATGGTTTTGCAGTGATTGCTGATACATTTCCTGCTGATTTGACTGAAGCTTTATTGAATCAACTGATGGCGCTAGACCCAGATGGTTTTAAATTGGCAGGCATTGGTCGTGAAAATGATTTTCAGACTGACAAGTCCATTCGCAGTGATCGCATCCTGTGGTTGGATGAAGACTTACTTGAAACTCAGCAGTATTTTACTTGGGTTGAACAGTTGCGCTTGGCTTTAAATAAACGCTTTTTTTTGGGTTTGTTTGAATATGAGTGTATGTTTGCTCATTACCCTGAAGGCGCCTTTTATCAGAAACACGTGGATGCTTTTAAAACGGGCAGTAATCGCAAAATAAGCAGCGTACTTTATTTAAACAAGGATTGGCAAAATGGAGACGGTGGTGAATTGTTGTTGTACCATGAGGGTGATGAAGCGCCGTTTATGAAGGTTTCGCCCAAGTATGGTACTTTGGTTGTTTTTCTCAGTGAAGATTTTCCGCATGAAGTTTTGCCCGCCAAGCGTTCAAGGTACAGCTTAACGGGTTGGTTCCGAGTCAATACCCCCGCAGATGTTTTATAAGTTGTTAACTTTGTAATGCCAATAATTGTTGATTGAGGTCTGCCACATGTTGTGCCCAAAATTGATGGGTATCAAACCAAGGGAAAGCAGGTGCAAATGCGGGATCTTCCCAACGCCTGGCTAGCCAGGCTGTGTGGTGAATCATGCGCAATGTGCGCAATGATTCAATCATCGATAATTCCTTGTGTGGAAAATCTCTGAATTGACTGTAGGCTTGAATGATTTTCTGCAATTGAATGTGTTGTTCATGAAGATCGCCTGATAACAGCATCCAAATATCTTGGATTGCTGGGGCTGACCTTGAATCATCAAAATCAACCAGATTAGGAATGTCATCACGTAACAAGATGTTGCCAATGTGTAAGTCGCCATGAACTCGTATATGGGTTGCATCATGTAATTTATCGGTAGCGATTTGTATGATGTTTTTCGTGACGGTTAAATAGGCGGACTTGTGCTCAAAAGGAATAAAGTGCTCGGCCACAAAATCTATGGAATCTTGCCCAAAAGTTTGCACATTCAGCGCGGGTCGAAATTTAAATGGGCGCTGAGCACCTACGTTGTGCAACCTGGCCAGTGTTCTGCCCATGATGGCTAAATTGTTTTCGTGGTCTAATTCGGGTGCATAACCGCCTTTGCGCGGGAACAATGCAAATTTGAATCCTTCATAATCAAACAAACTGTTGCCATTGTCATTTTTTAAGGGTGTGACCACCGGAATGTCATGGTCTTCGATTTCAAAACAAAAGTCATGTTCTTCTTGGATTTGTGCTTCAGTCCATCTTTCGGGTCGATAAAATTTTGCAATGATCGGTTGGCTGTCTTCAATGCCCAATTGATAAACTCGGTTTTCAAAACTGTTCAAAGGGCTGACCCTGCCATCAATTAAATAACCCTGTGATTCAAGAGCGTCTAATATCTTTTCAGGTCTGAGGGTGTCAAAAGGGTGGGGGCTGGGTTGGTCCATTTTCGCATTGTATCAAAGTATGTCAAAGCAACATCAACTATTCGAGCCTAATGTAATGTCTCGGTAATTTTGAATACTGTCCACGAGAAATTCATTCTTAATCTATAATAATTAAGATTTATATTTATTGAGTTAAAACGGCATGTCTATTACTTGGTTGTCTATTGTCTATTATGCCTATTGGGTCATATTGATTTACGTCACCTTACAAATCATCCACCAATACACCATCAGCTCCAGGGCTTCGGCTTGGTTGTTCACGGTCTATATTTTTCCAGTAGTGGGTGTGATTTTGTATTTTATCTTTGGCGTTAAACGCCGCAAACGAAAAATGTTCGAACAAAAGTTGTCGGCCAACCAAAAGTCATTAGAAGCCTACCAAGCCAAGTTTGCCACCGAATCACGGGAGGTCATTCAGCAGCACAAGGATCAATTGAAACAATTTCATGGCCTTACAAAAATGGTTTACCGAGATGCCAGCAGTCGATTAACCATAAAAAATAAATTAACCTTGCTAGAAAATGGTGAACAAAAATTCCCTCAGTTATTTAAAGACATCAGCCAAGCCAAGCAAACCATTCATTTAGAGTATTATATTTTTAAATTTGATGACATCGGAGGTCAATTGGTGAGTTTGCTCATCGAACGTGCCAAAGCCGGTGTTGAAGTGCGGTTTATTTATGATGATTACGGCTGCTTGGGTTTAAATAATTCGGTGTTACAACGGATGAGGTCATATGGCATTGAAGCGTGGCCGTTTGCTGAAATTAACTTATTTGCATTCACCGAAAGACTGAACTATAGGAATCATCGAAAAATCGTCATCATTGATGGTGAAATTGCTTATTTGGGAGGGATCAATGTCGGGGATGAGTATGTCAATAAGGAAGATGTAGAACCCAATGGCTTGTTTTGGCGAGACTCGCATTTAAAGATTGAAGGTCAGGGTGTTTCATACTTACAAAATATATTCCTTAATGATTGGAATTTTTGTACCGGGCAAGACATCGAAATTGAGGAAGCATTGCTGCCACATTATAAAGATTTGCCAGCAGCAGACAATAAAATGTTGCAAGTGGTTTCCAGTGGCCCTGACTCTCCCCAGCCCACCATTTTATTTTCTATTTTACAGGCCATACATTCAGCAAAATCTGAAATACTTATTACAACCCCATATTTTATTCCCAACCCTTCATTGATCAAAGCGTTAAAGATTGCTGTGATCAGTGGCGTGTCGGTCAAAATTTTGGTCCCCCGTCAGTCTGATTCCTGGGTGGTGAATAAAGCCTCACAATCGTATTATTTTGAATTGTTGCAAACAGGCATCGAATTTTACCAATACACCAAAGGCTTTGTTCATGTGAAGACCATGGTTGTCGATGGATTTTTAAGCATCATGGGAACGGCCAATTTCGATGAGCGCAGTTTTGAATTGAATTTTGAAGTCAATGTGCTTATTTATGACAATGACTTTGCTGAACAACTGAGGAAATCATTTACTCAAGACATGAATGATTCGACTCAGCTTGACTACAAAACATGGAAAAAAAGGTCGGCATTCAAGATATTCACTGAAAAAGTAGCCAGGTTGATTTCACCTATTTTATGACCTTACTTGCTCTGTTGAGATTGTGGAGTCTTGCAGCTTTTTTGCCAAAATAAAAACATCCTCTGTGCTTTGCTCATTGTGTCGGTGAATTAAGTTTTTGTGGCCTATTATCTGCAAGCCATGATGGGTTAAGCAGTTTAAGATGTCATCAAGGGCATGATAATGGACGTAGACAGCACCATTTGCTGAACTTGATCCTTTGAACCCTTCTTCAGATTGCGAACCTATGGTGGTGCTTAGATAGAGTACACCTGATGGGTTGAGCATTGCCGCCATGTCTTGGATCAATGTTTGGTAATCATGTTCTGAAATATACGGAATACAAAATCCACACATGATGGCATCGAAAGTCTGATTCAATGACAGAATCTGCCGGCAATCCAATAGGCTGTATTGGGCTTGAGGATTGTGTTTCTTTGCCAGAGCGACCATCTTAGGCGCTAAATCAATGCCACAAAGTTTTATGCTTGGATTTTTTTTCAATAAATAGTGACTGACATTTCCAGGTCCACAAGCAATTTCCAATAAATCAACCTGGTTTTGGGGTGGGTGTTGTGGCAAATAATCACAAAACCAATCATAGCTAGGTTGATAAAGTTTAAAGTCTTTAAAGTTCTGCCAGTACTGTTCGGCCACAGCATCGAATGTTTCAATGGTTTGTTGGTATTTATCCATCGGTTAATTAGGCTCAAATGTCTAATAAATGTATCATTGATTCATGGTTGCAGAATACCAGGTTTGCCGGCTTCGATTAATTTTTCATTGATGAGAGGAATCAATGCAGCGGTGAATTTGGGGGCATCCTCAGAGTGTAGATGTGACCATTCAGGGATGCGGAATCCTTGTAATGTTTCATGGTCTTCAAAATGAACTCCGATGGATTGTGTGTCTTTAAGTAAACGCTCCCAGTATTCTGCTCGTGGCTGCAAGCGATTTTCACGAGGGCGGTAATCACCACTGGATGGTAGGCGAATGAATATGACATCGCCGCCCCTCGCTCTGATCGAATCCACGTCCTTGATTACGCCAGCCAAGTATTGATCCAAGTCAAATTCACTTGGCCCTCTTTTGTCTCCCATTTCCATAAATCCGCGCCATGTCATTTGTGCTTTGTGTTGATATTCCATATCATCTTCTACTTTCCAAAACATTTTGGTGTTGCGATCTTTGGAAGTTTGAGATAACTCCCAAACGCCCATCCTCGGATCAAACACCCCCTCTCGATTGGGTAATTCAATGCGTTCGATTAAGGTGAACAGTGGCCAGTTTGCCAAGTCATAAAAAGCCAAATGGGGCTCAATTAACATACTGATTTGTTGGCTCATCCACTGTGTTGGGCTTTCTTTAGCATAATACTCAGGCGCTTCAGCTGATATGCCGCCACCATTCCTGAAAAAACTGCCTGGTGTGATACCCACATAGAGTAAACCTTTGAAGTCTTCATCCTTGGCCAAATCTGCCAATATGGGCCGCGGATTGGTTCCTGCCAATGCCAGTTGAATGGGCCTGGTTCCGGTCATTGACTCATAGGTGTCTAGGTCAAAATCAAACAAGATGCGACTGGCACCGATGATGGCCACCGTATTTTCATTGCCTTGATCAATGAGTCTTCTTTGGATGGCCCACAATCCGTTGTTATCTATATAGGCTTCAGGCTCATAACCCCAAATAACCCGGGCATTGTACTCCCAGGCAATCAATCCGAGGGTCATCAATAAAAATGCCAAAAACATGGCCGGCTTCCAATGAATATCAGGAATGGGTCTGTTCTCGTGGTAATAATAGTCTTTTGATTCAATCTCAGAATTGGAAATAGATGAAGGCATCGCCGCTCCCCTGTGTAATGATGATTAAAAACAGCATCAGTCCCCATAGGGTACCTAATACTGGCCATGGCGTTTTTTCTACCACGGCTTCTAATGAAGTGCTTCGCATTCGCCAATGGACAATGACCATGCCCAAGGTGACCACACTGACTAAAATGATGTTGATGGTGGCCAAGACAGCCTTGCCTTCGGGGTTAAAACCCAGCATGGATTTAACCATACCAAAGGCTTGTGGGAATGATTGCGCGCGAAAGAACACCCAAGTGATGTTAATCAAAAGATAAGTCAACAGTGCCAGCAGAATTTGTACCAGTCGCCTTTTAACCCAGTTGACATTGCCCCAAGTCCTTTTCATCAGCCTTTCAATCGACAAATACAAACCATGTAAACCACCCCAAACCACAAAAGTCCAACTGGCTCCATGCCAAAGGCCACCTATCAACATGGTCAGCATCAAGTTGATATATGTTCTGATGGCGCCTTTTTGGTTACCGCCCAAAGGTATATATAAATAGTCTCGCAACCAGGTTGATAAAGAGATATGCCACCTGCGCCAGAAGTCAGAAAACCCAATGGCAGCATATGGGTAATTAAAGTTACTGGGTAAAGAAAACCCAAGGGTTAATGCCACCCCAATGGCTGTGGTTGAATAACCCGCAAAATCAGAAAATATTTGTCCCGCAAAAGCGAAAGTGCCTAACCAAGCATCGATGAAAGAAACAGCGCCTCTGGCTCCATAAACATCATCGGAAATACTTGCAAGAATACCATCGGCAATGACAACCTTTTGAAACAAGCCCAAGGTGATTAGGCCCAAGCCCCATATCAACATGTTTCGAGAGGCTTTGCGCTCTTTTTCAAATTGAGGCAATAAATGAGTGGGACGGACAATTGGCCCGGCCACCAGTTGTGGGAAGAAGGTGACAAACAGGGCGAAATCCAGAAAGCTTTTACTGGGTTTCGCGCGCTTGAAATAGACATCCAATGAATAAGCCATGGTTTGGAAGGTATAAAAGGAGATACCAACTGGTAAGATGATGCTCCATTCTGGAACTTGGTAATCCACCCCAAAACTGGCCATCAAAGACTGCCAATTTTGCAGTAAAAAATCACCGTATTTAAAGTAAGCCAAAATACCCAGGTTGACTAAAATACTGATCAGTAACAGCATTTTTCGAGTGGTTTTATGTTCAGTTTGATGGATTTTATGAGCCACTTTCCAATCTATGATGGTTGAAATCCAAACCAATACAATGAAAGGCGGATTCCATGCAGCGTAGAATAAATAACTGGCAATCAGTAAGTTGGACTTTTTGACGCGCCAAGAAAAAGGTAAATGGTGTAAAAACAACACAATGGCAAAGAAGACGATGAACGTCAAAGAATTAAATAACATGGTGATCCCCCCCCCAATTGATACAACTTATTTTTTATTATTGTCAATAAATTATATCACAGGATTTTCACGGAAGATTGATTGCCCATCATCTAATATGCGGCCATTATTAGATTAATTAACAGGAGTTAATGTATGAAAATTTTTAAATCGATTGAACAAGATCATCACATCCAGCGACAATTGGTCGATCAGTTGCTGGCAACCAGTGGTGAATCGGACGAACGGAAACAAATTTTTGCAGATCTAAAAAAAGAGTTGAGCGCACATGCCGATGCAGAGGAAAGGTATTTTTATGTGCCACTGATTAAGTTGGACAGCACCCAAGAATCAGCCAGGCATGCAATTGCAGAACACCATGAAATAGATGAGTTGGTCAAGCAATTGGAACAAACCGAATACAGTTCTCCAACATGGTTGAAATATGCCAAAGATTTGGGACATAAAGTCAATCATCATTTGGCTGAAGAAGAACAGGACTATTTCCCCGTGGCGCAAAAAATATTAAGTGATGACCGCGCACAACAATTGGGTGATGAATACTTATCAGCCATGTTGCAGGCCAGAACAGGGTAAATATTGACGAATTCACATATAATGTATGTATACTTTATTGATTTGCTGAACTTTTATGACTGATATTTTTGGAATTGATCTTACTGAATACATCAATCTATCTTTGGTGTTTAAGCATTTCAGTTTGATTTTGGTGGCCTTGTCATTAACATTGCCTATAGCTTACAACAGAGAGACCAAATCCAACAGTGCAGGTATCAGGACTTATCCCTTGGTGGCTGTGGCCACTTGTTCATACACCTTATTGGCATTGGATGTTTTGGGTGGAACTGAGGGAATGGGAAAGTTTATGGCAGGTATTGTGACTGGCATAGGTTTCATAGGTGGTGGCGCCATTATTAAGGCCAAAGATGAATCAAAAGTAACTGGTTTGGCTAATGCCGCCAGTATTTGGAACACAGGTGCCATTGGCATGGCCGTGGCCTGGCAAAGATTTGAAATTGCTTTGTTGATAGCGGCACTGAATTTTTTGATCCTCAGAATAGGTTATGAGGCAAAGAAAGTAGTGACGGATAACAAAGACGATCTTGAACGATGAGCCTTTAATGGGCTCAGTATTTTTAACTGAAAATTTTTGATAATTGAAAGAGGAGAAGTGTTTATGAAAACGAATAAAATTATTGGTATTGCATTGTTGGTTTTGGGTGGCGTTTTGGTTTATTTTGGAATCAATGCGACAGAAGCACCGATGGAGCAACTGGCTGAGTCTGTCACTGGAAAATACAGTGATGAAACCATGTATTATTTAATAGGTGGTGGTATAGCAGCGGTATTGGGTCTGGTGATGCTATTAAAAAAATAGACCGATCGTTTCATTGAGTATAAGGCCCTGTTTGTCTGACAAACAGGGTTTTTTTGTGCCGTCACTACCAGCTGCAAAGAACTTGAAGATGACTGATAGGAAATACATTGCTTCAGCAATTGCAGGAAACAATTGACACTGTTTTCAGCTGAAAAGCAAAAAAGGCACATCAGATGTGCCTTTTTCATACCAGTTGTGGTGAAAAATCATTTCAAGATATCGAGCATCAGTTTATTCATCTTTTGCACGTAATCTGCAGGATTTTTCAATTGTCCACCCTCTGCCAACAAGGCTTGTTCGAACAACAACTCTGACCATT
This sequence comes from Marinicella litoralis, assembly GCF_002591915.1. Taxonomy (GTDB): domain Bacteria; phylum Pseudomonadota; class Gammaproteobacteria; order Xanthomonadales; family Marinicellaceae; genus Marinicella; species Marinicella litoralis. Next base: position 1,380,215 of record NZ_NIHB01000001.1, read on the forward strand.
GTTTAAAGTGCGCTTCATTGTCAATGTGTTCAATGTGTTGCACCAATGGGTGATCCAGGTTGATCTCCAATGCGGGTAATTGACCGGGCATCGCTTGGCCAGCCTGTTCCATCAATTTTTGCATGTGGATTGCCATGGCATGTTCGTCCATGACCAAACAACTGGCCGAATCAACCAAACGAGTTGAAGCGGTGACTTCACTGACATGGTCTTTTAAGTGAGTTTGGATTTTTTCTAAAAATGATTTGTCGGCTTCAGAAGGCTCTTTTTCTTTTTTATCTTCTTGGCCCAAATCCAATTTACCTTTGGCCACTGATTGGAATTTTTTGCCTTCAAATTCTTGCACATGTCCCATCATCCATTCATCAATTCGACTGTGCATCAATAAAACTTCTACACCTTCTTTTTTAAACAGCTCTAAGTGCGGAGAATTTTTAACGGCTTCATAAGACTCACCTGTGATGTAGTAAATCTTGTCCTGGCCATCTTTCATGCGACTGATGTAATCTTCTAAAGTGACATTTTCTGTGGCATCCTTGTTTTCTGTGGAAGCGAACCGCAATAATTTCAAAACCGCCTCGCGGTTAGCGAAATCTTCAACCACACCTTCTTTCAAAGTGTCGCCAAATTCCTTCCAGAATGTCGCATAAACATCGGTGTCTAAGGCTTTCTTTTTCAATAAGCCCAAAACACGTTTGACCAACCCAGATTTGATTTTTTGTAACAATGGGTTGTCTTGTAAGATTTCACGCGATACGTTCAATGGCAAATCATTTGAATCAACCACACCTTTTACAAATCGCAAGTAATTAGGTAATAATTCTTTGGCGGCATCCATAATGAATACTCGCTTGATGAACAATTTTAACCCTTCACGATCTTCTGGGTTTTGATACATGGCAAAAGGTGATTTGCTGGGTACATACAATAAGTTGCTGTAACTTTGTGTACCTTCTATGTGATTGTGCGTCCAAAAAGCCGCGTCACTGAAGTCATTTGAAATTTGTTTGTAGAAAGCTTGGTAATCTTCGTCTTTGATGTCAGAGGGGGCTTTTTTCCACAAGGCTGTGGCATCATTGACCACTTCGTATTCTGGTGTTTTGGCTGGTATTTCATTGCCATCGTCGTCTTTTTCAGGGTAGGTGACTTCCAACATTTTGATGGGGAAAGCCACATGTTCTGAATATTTTTTGATTAAGCTGCGTAGCCTGAAGTTGTCTGCAAATTCGCTTTCTTCGTCACGCAAGTGCAAAATGATTTCAGTGCCTTGGGTGGTTTTGCCAATGCTTTCAAGCGTGTATGCACTTTTGCCATCGGATTTCCAGGAGATGGCTTGATCAGCCGGCTCACCCGCTTTTAGGGTTCTGATTTCAACTTCGTCAGCCACAATGAAAGAGGCATAAAAGCCAACGCCGAATTGACCAATGAGGTTGGCGTCATCACGGTCTTTCTTGGCAATTGATTCAAGGTACTTTTTGGTGCCTGAGTTGGCGATGGTACCAATGTTAGCAATCACTTCATCACGGGTCATCCCAATGCCGTTGTCGGTGATGGTAACGGTTTTGGCTTCACTGTCAAAATCAACTTTTATGTTGAGGTCTTCGGCCAATAAGGCAGGATTTTTAATCGCTTCGAAACGCAATTTATCACAAGCGTCCGAGGCATTAGAGATCAATTCTCTCAGAAAAATCTCTTTGTTGGAGTAAAGCGAGTGAATCACCAGGTCCAAAACCTGATTCACTTCTGCTTGAAATTCAAATTTTTCAGCTGTATTTGTCATAATGAATAAATAGTGATAATTAAGATGACAGCAAAATAGGGGTGTTAACAGAGAATTCAAGTTATTAAGGCCAATGTCAGTTAAAATAGGTCGGTTTTATGTCAAAGCTAATTAAATGAGCATCAACTGGTTCCCTGGGCACATGCACAAAGCCCAAAAAGAAATTAAACAACTGTTGCCCGAAGTCGATTTGGTGATTGAAGTACTCGATGCGCGTTTACCTTACAGTTCGCAAAATCCCTTGTTACAAAAATTAAGGGGTCAAACACCCTGTATTAAACTGTTGAATAAATCTGATTTAGCCGATGAAAAGTTAAACCAAGATTGGGTGGATGAATTACAACAAGACCAAACAGTAAAAGCTTATGCGGTTAACACCTCAGATCATTCTTTGATTAAACAAATACCTCAATGGTGCTTGAACTGGTTTCCGCAACGTGAAGTCAACAAGAAGCCCATACAAGTGATGATCATGGGCATCCCCAATGTGGGTAAGTCAACGATCATCAATATCATGGCTGATCGCACCATTGCCAAAACTGGCAACGAAGCGGCCGTTACCAAAAGGCAGCAAAGAATTAAATTGCCTGGGAATGTGATTTTGCATGACACGCCTGGCGTTTTGTGGCCAAGATTTGATAATCAAAACAGTGCTTACCGACTGGCCGTCACCGGTGGTATCAAAGACAATATTGTTGAAGCTGAAGACAAAGCCTTCTTTTTGGCCGAATATGTACTTGCGGCCTACCAGCAAACCATTGCAGCAAGGTATGAGATTGATGAAATGCCTCAGGAGCCTTATGACTTGCTGGTTAAAATTGGTCAACAGCGTGGTGCCCTTAAGTCTGGAGGTCGTGTTGATTTAACGCGAATTTCCAGTTTGTTTTTGAATGAGTTCAGAACCGGTGTGCTGGGCCGAATCACTTTAGAAACACCAGAAATGATGCGAAGTGAACTTAAGGAAGTCGATCGTTTATTGGCAATTAAAGCCGCCAAAGATGCTGAAAGAAAGGCCCAGTTCAAAGGAAAAAGATGAACTACCAGCCGCCGATGGATCCCTATTTAGATGTGGTGCATCAAGATGAAGATGTGTTGGTATTGAATAAACCCTCTGGATTGCTATCGGTGCCAGGTCGCCAAGCCATGCATAAGGATTCATTGCAAAGTCGAGCGCAGCAACAATTTCCAACGGCCACCACGGTTCATCGATTAGACATGGAAACATCAGGTTTGATTGTGATGGCCTTGAATAAGCCCAGCCATGTGGCCATCAGCCGACAATTTGAACAACGCCAAATCGGCAAGCAATACATTGCCAGGGTTTCTGGTCATTTAGTTGATGACAGTGGTGAAATTGCAGCACCGCTGATCTGTGATTGGCCCAATCGTCCCAAGCAAATCGTTGACTTTGAGCATGGTAAGCAGGCTTTAACCCAATGGACAGTGATCAGCAGAGAAGCTCAAACCACTTTGGTTTCATTGAAACCAGTGACTGGCAGGTCTCACCAATTGCGGGTTCACATGTTACACATAGGACATGCGATAGTGGGTGATCAACTTTATGCCAGTGGCCATGCATTGTTTGACTATGACAGGTTGCATTTACACAGCCAAACACTTCAGTTTACCCATCCTGGAATCGGTAGTGTGATGTCCTTCAATGAACCTGCCACATTCTGAAGTAAAAATACACCTGATTGATGAATCCAAAGTCATCTTTGCCGATTTTTATTTCGATTGAGTTGACGTTGCTTAAATTTCCGTTTTTGTGCAGGAGTCAGTTGCTTGTATTTTTTGCGCAGCTTTTGCTTTTGTTCAGGTGACAGCTGCTTAAATCTTTGGTGTAGTTGCCACAATTTTTTTCTTTGCTGTGGATCCATTTTTTGAAAAGACTGGTACCTTTTGCGAACTTTTTTTCGTTCAGCTGGGCTCAATGCCTTCCATTGATTTAAACGGTTGAGAGCCAAGGCCCGCTGTTGCTTGTTAAGGTTTTGCCATCGTGAGGCCCCTTTGGCCAATTTTTCTTTCTGTTGTACGGATAGCTGAGGCCATTCTGCCTTGAAAGGGGCCAAGGTCTGTTGTTGTTGAGGATCCAATGCATCCCATTCAATGGCGTGAACATGCCAGGTGCATAATAGATTAATGATTATCAGGATCTTTTTCATTGTCAGTTGCCTTTATTTTATCCAGTTGTTGATTGAACTCATCGTCATGAGAAAACAGGTCAGGGTCGAGCCATTGTTCACCATCCTCAGCTTCCCATTCAGCCAGAAACATCAATAGTTCGATGTCGGGTGGAGTCACCTCCGTCTCAATACTGTGCTCAATATTGTTTGGTGTTGCAGTGGTTTCAGGTAAATCTAATTGTTCTTTTGTGTCAACCACCAGCAACAATCCTATGAGCCAATTCATATGTCTGATTCCAACCATTGGTTTTCATCGAGCCAACTCAAAAAGTCAATGTCTTGATAAAAATCTGTGTCGGCTTCATTGGCCAGTAATTCCAAGTCTTCAAACATAAACGAATCGTCTATGTGGTCGGTTTGTTGTTTCGGCAGTATCAGCATGAGGCTGATAACCATCACCGTGGTGGCTGCGATGCCAACCAATGACCATTGAAATCTGTTGAATTGATTGGTCTGTGGATGCTTGATGGCAGCATGCCGCAGCTCATTGAGTTTGACTTGGGTTTGTCGGTCGATAGAATCGGCCTGAGCATCCAAAGATTGTTTGATTTGTTTGTTGATGGGGTCTTCAGTCATCAGGATTTCCTAGGGCTTGCTTGAGTTTTTTGGTGGCACGAAACAAATGGGTTTTGACACTGCCTGCACTGATTTGCATGATCGACGCCGTTTCTTCGACGGTCATTTGTTGCCAGTGGCGGTACAACACCACTTGTTGCTGTTTTTCGGGTAATTTTTTTATGAGTGCAATCATTTCATGGCCTGTTTCTTGTGTCTTGATTACCGATAAAGGCGAAGGTTGTTGACTGGCATGTTGTGCTGTCAGCGCTTCGCTGTCCTTGCTCGAAAAGAAGTGGCGCAGCCAACTTTTTTGTTTGCGGTGGTGGTCATTGATTTTGTTTTGCAAAATGCGATAAAACAAGGGTTTCCAATTGTTTTGTGGTTTGTGTTTGTAAGCATTAACAAAAGACATCATGGTTTCTTGAATAACATCCATGGCATCAGATTCTTGCCGCACGCTCATCAATGCAATGGTATAAGCTTGATTTTGTTGCGTACGCAGAAAGGCATCTAATTGGTTGTTAAGGGATTGAGTCGTCATTTCAGCTGCTTGTTTATCGAGCCCCTCACGATGATAGCTTTGGTTGAAATTGATGTTTAATGCGATATCCATTGGTTTTCTTTCTGTTGCTTTAATCATACAACGGTTTAATAAACAGATGGTTGACAGTCACCCATATTTTTTTTATGTCAACCGAATGGCTGATTGTTCGTTGGAATGGGTATCTGCACTGTTTGCAGTCAAATTAATTTACAGAAACAACAATTATTGGAGATACTTATGAAATTTAAAATTCCACCCTACGTGTCAAACATTGGCTTATTGGTCACATTCTTTATCGCTTCGTCAGCCATGGCTGGTTTTGATATCACTCGGATGACTACTGTTGTTGATGATTTCAGCGGTTCATACACTGTGACCAAAAGTGGCCGCATAGATGATGGTGTATTTACGGGCACCTCGTTGACTGAATTCAATCAATTTCATCCTGGTATAGCTGACAGTGATCCTACATTAACGGGTGTCATTGCCACGTCGGTGACTCGCAGCGAAGGTCTGTTAACAACCATTTCTGATGGTGAATTCAATTTACAAAGGGCTGAATCCACTTTGAGGGTGTCTTTTGAGAATCTGGTGGTTTCAATCAGTGAAGGAGAGGTCTCATTGGTTGGAACCGTCTCGGTCAATGATGAAACCATTGATGCCAACGAGCTGCCTGACTTGTTGGCAGCAGTATTACGCCGAGTGTTTTGGTTAACCAGAAGATGATGATTTTAAATCAATAAGAGATTGCTCATCAAAAAAAACCAAGCACATGTTGATCATGTGGTTGGTTTTTTTTATTTTGAGTAAAATTACAGTGCTTGAACGGCAAAGAAAACGTTGTCTTGAATTTCGAAGCCAATGTCAGTATTGCGCCTAATGATGTCGGACAATCGTGTCCTGCGGATTTGATCAACTTGTTGACGAGTCATTTGATTTTCAAAATAAAACCTGTCTCCATCTCTCAATGCGGAGAACTGTTCAATCAAGACCGTTCTGATTAATTGGCCGACCAGTGCACCAGGCTCAATGTTTTCTGATAGTCCACCAACCCACAAATCTATATCATCTACTGATGGATAAACGCTGGCCAGGGCATTTTGTTTATCGACATCGGAGGTGATTTCAGCAAAGGACTTTTTAAGGGGTAAGCCATATGCGGCTCGAACTTCATTGTAGCTAGGTAAGCCATGGTCTCTGCCTCGCTGGATATTGATTGAAGCCAGGTCGAATCCACCGGCACCTGGAGCGCCAAATAGAAAATTCCGTACATCATCAATAATAAAATTATCGACCGACTGACAAACTTGGGTCGCTAAACCACGAAGCAAAGGCTCAATACCACCTTCAGTGGCCAATCGATAAGGCGAGAAGAAGGCATTGCGTAACGGTAAGCTGCCTTGTTCTATGGATTTCCCATTGGCATTAAGTCTTAACAATTGTGGACTCAAGGCGCTGTGACCATATCGAAACACTGCGCCTGAAAATAGGTTGGAAATGCCTGCATGCACCCGGTCGTCATAGCCACGATAGGGTGGTAAAGCATTGCGACCCAGCAGGGCAGGTAAGTATTCGAAATAGGTAATGGCTTGCATTTCAGCGCCGACTATGGCTCTGGCTTCTTCATACACTTGATCTCCTGATAGATTGGGACTTTGGTTTTTAATTCTTCTGGCCTGCCAGTTGTGTTCACGCATAAACAAAGTATGTAAAGTGGTTAAACCAATTTGTTCATTGACGCGGACATCACCAGCCAAGAATAGGGCTTCACTGTCACCACCGGCATTGGGAAAGCCATTGACATTGAATGGCAGGAAGCCGCCTGCAGAGGTTTTTAATTGACCTGACCCATCGAGGGTTCGCAATTCATTGGCGCGTGCCGAGTCAGAGCCATATACGTTGGATGCATCAATCCAAGCTGATATTTCATTGATTTGTTGACGAGGGTTGCTGATATCTGTGCCGGATGCAGGGTCATAAATGGATCGATTTACCGACATGATTGCATGACCAGAACTTGATGGATCGAAATAGGCATCGCCTGTGGGGATTTGAATGTCAATGGGCTCAGCGGGATCGACGCCATCTGTTAAATCAATGTCATGATCTAAAAATTGACCCCATTGCCATACGAAATCTGTGGCGTTTCGGTTGTTAGGCATGAGTTCTGCTTGAGCGCTGATGGCGTTGCTGATTGTTCGTGCGTTGGCTCGTAATGTGCCAGACAACTGGGAAATGCCATCGGTGTAATCGTTGTCAACCAATCTGATTAGTTGGGTGTGGGCTTGGCCCATGTCATCAATAACATGGTGATTTCCACTGCCGTCGATTGATCGGTATCGTTCGCTGCTTGGTGGATTGTTTTGTGGCGGCTTGGGTCCTCGAATAATGCGTCGAGCCGGTGAAATGCTATTCTGCGTTTGTTGAATCGGGCCATTACCATTGGAATTGCCACTCAGTCCTCCGTCGTTTTGCCCATCTCCATTTTGTGGTGGGTTTTGTGCCAAGACGTTGTGACTGCTGGTAAAAATAGAAAGGTAACAAGCCATTTTAATTAATGTCATATAAAGACTCCTGTGTATAGTGAAAGTAAGTGAAAACTTTATGTTTTGAATCTGCTTTGTGTTTTCACCCTTTCAATTTAGAAGGGAATTGTGGATGAAATAAGGAGTAAGTGAGCAAACAAAGTTAAATGTCAGTTAAGTCTGATTGGATTAACGAAACCGTAATGATTGAGGCATCAAATGTTCAGAAGCAAATATAAATGGCTGTCATATTTTGGCAATAAATTCACATGAATTGTCTATAATTCAGTTTTAGTCAAAGGAGTTATCATGAAAATAGTCGGAATATCCGGAAGCCTCAGAAAAAATTCAACCCATGCAGGCATTTTGCGAACAGTGGCAGCTCATTTGAAGGAAAAAGGGATAGAATTCACAGTCGTTGATATTGGTGGTTTTCCACTGTATGACCAAGACATCAATGACCAAGGTTTACCAGTAAATGTTCAACAAGCTCATGAACATTTGGCCCAAGCCGATGCGATTGTATTGGCATCACCAGAATATAATTATTCGGTGACTGGGGTGTTAAAAAATGCCCTAGACTGGTTTTCACGAGTCGAAAATCAAGCATTCAATGGTAAAGCAGTTTCAATCATGGGTGCCAGTCCAGGTATGGGCACAGCCCGCAGTCAATACCATTTGCGGCAAATTTTAGTTTTTCTGAATGCTTTTGTGGTCAATAAACCCGAAGTGATGATCGCCCAAGCTGGTGGAAAATTCGATGATTCAGGTGATTTAACCGATGAGGGGACCATAGCATTTATTGGTAAAGCCCTCACGTCACTGATTAAGCTAGCGGATCAATTAAAAAAATGAATCAAGCCATTTTTGAACCATTTGAATATGGAGCGTTGCAGTTGAAAAATCGCATTGTTTTGGCACCAATGACTCGAAGCTTTTCACCAGGTCATGTACCCAATCAACAGAATGTAGCGTATTATCAAAGGCGTGCGGCCAACGGGGTCGGTTTGATCGTTACCGAAGGAACTTGTGTTGGGCATAAGGCCGCCAATGGTTACCCTGATGTCCCTTTCTTTTTTGGTGATGAGGCGCTAGCTGGTTGGAGAAAAGTGGTTGATGCCGTGCATGAAGCAGGTGGAAAAATCATGCCGCAACTTTGGCATGTCGGTGGTGTTCGAAAAGATTGTTTGCAACCCGATGAAAGTGTGCCCGCTTTCAGTCCATCTGGCTTGTTGTCACCGAATAAACCGAATGGCGTTGCTATGACACAGGATGACATCGACGAGGTCATAGCGGCCTTTATTGAGGCAGCTGTTCAAGCACAGAAGCTGGGATTTGATGGTGTTGAAATACATGGTGCTCATGGTTATTTATTGGATCAATTCTTTTGGGAAAAGACCAATCTTAGAAACGATGAATATGGAGGCAATTTAGCGCAAAGAACACGGTTTGCCACAGAGATGATCAGCCAAATGCGCCAAGCCGTTGGACCAGAATTCCCCATAGTGCTGCGATTTTCACAATGGAAATTACAAAATTATGCTTTGAAGTTGGCAGAGACTCCTGAAGACTTGAAAGCATTTTTGGATCCTTTGGTGGCAGCAGGTGTTGATATGTTTCACTGCTCTACACGACGATTTTGGGAGCCTGAATTTACCGGTTCTGATTTGAATTTGGCTGGTTGGACGAAAAAACTCACTGGCAAACCCTGTATTACCGTGGGCAGTGTTGGCTTGGCTGGTGGCTTTGTTGATGAAGACAAAAAAGGCATGAGCGCACAATCAGAAGTTTCGACTGAACAATTTGAGTTGATTGAAAAGTCACTGATCGCCAATGAATATGACTTGGTTGCGGTTGGCAGGTGTTTGCTACAAGATCCTGCTTGGGTGCACAAGTTGAAGGCGGGTCAATATACTGAAATGAAGCCTTATACTGCTGAATCATTGAAAAACTTGTATTGAAGCCACTTGTATGTACCGCTAGAATGATTACATGATGACTCGATTAAAACGGCTGGCTGACTATTTGACTTCTGACTTTTTAGGAGGACCCAAACCCTGGAAGTTGTCTTGGGTCATTAACTTTCAAAAAGCAGGGACCTTTTTCTTTGTGGCCTGGTTGATGTGGTTTTACCAAAACACCAGTGTGGCAGCCTATATCTACCTGGCTTTACATGGCAGTTATGGTTTCGTTTGGTTGATAAAAGACTTTAATTTTCCTGACAAGGGTTGGCAGAAAAAAGTCACCATTGTTGGCGGTTTAGTGGCTTTTTTTGGTGTGTTGTTATGGTATTGGGTGATTGCCTGGTTGTTGATCAGTCAGCCACAAACCCCGGATTATCCATTGGCAGATAACATCTGGTTTGCTGGTTGTATTGCTTTGTGCCTTTTAGGCTGTGTGATCATGATTGCGGCAGATGCACAAAAACACTACACTTTAAAATTCCATAATGGCTTGATTGATGACGGCATCCATAAATACATCAGGCACCCTAATTATTTGGGAGAAATCATGATTTATGCTGCTTTTGGATTAATGGCTTGGCATTGGGCAGCCGCTGTTATCTTATTGTCGGTTTGGCTGTTGGTGTTTTTACCCAATATGATGGCCAAAGAACGCAGCCTTGCTCGTTACCCAGAATGGAAAAGTTATCGGCAAAGGAGTGGTTGGCTGTTGCCATTTTTATAAAGCATTAATCGCCAATTGGCACCAAAATACCAATGGTGAATTGACCATCACCAAAACCATCCTGCCCAGGCAGGTCTGAATTGTTGGTGTCCAAGCGCAAGCGCGCTTCAGCCCTTATCCTGACGCCATTACCCGTAAAATACCAAGAACCGCCAACGGCAAAATTCACAATTAAGTCGGTGTCTTGAGTTTCTGGAAACCTGGAATCAGCGTAGATACCACCGACGCCAGCCAAAAAGTAAGGCTTCCATAAGGGGTCGTGGTTGGTATACATGACGTTGAATGCCGCGGAATAATGTTTGAGGTCAAAGTCGATGTCAAAATCATATTCATCCCGCATCACCTCAAATTCCATGCCCCAATTCTCATTGAAATGTTTGCCTACTCTGAGGTCTATTACGTTGGCTTCGTTCAATCGAATGTCGTCATCAGGAACCACTATGCCTAGGTTGCTGTTCCAGTACCAACGATAATCAACGCCATCATAAATGTGCTCATCTTCCTGGCAAAATGCCAGGGTGGCCATAGTGGTTAGCATCAAGACCGCTGACAGGGTTTTCATGAATGGTCTGGTTCAGCTTTCAATGTTTTGAGTTTTTCCCAGACCGGTCTTTTAAGTTCAGGTTGGGACAGGATGTCTTTTAAACTGCTCAGATTCATGGTGCTGTGGTCATCAGCTTGGTTGATGTCAGCAAACACCAAGGTCATTGAGGGTAGTTTGTATTTGACTGACTGACCATCGTATTCAATGAAATCATATTGACAGTCATGTTCTATGGCTTTCAACATGTTCACCAACAATCGAAACTCATTTTTATCAAGTTTTTCATGAATGGGTTCATGGTGTGTTTCCAGTTCAACTTTATCAGTGTGGCTTGCTTTTTCTGCAGAACCGGTTTCAACTTCAACCACCACATCAATGGTTTGTTGGCTAACTTCATGCTGGTTATTTTTAACAACGAGCTTGAGTAATCCCAACTCTTCTATCAATTGATTACTGAACATATCAAAGGTCTGATGCAAGTTGGTTAAGTATGGAATCAACTGAACGACCTACGGCCTTGGCAAATGCCCTGTATCCTTCACCATCTATTGGTTCAGCGTGTTCGTAATTTTGATTAAAAATCAATGCGTTTTCTTGGTCATACAGTGAAAACTCTAAAGCGACATTGGTACTATTTTGATTTTTTTCAAAGGCCAAAATCCGAGTGTATAAAACTTGATGGTCTTGTCGATGTGGGGTTTGAATGCTGACTGATTCCCAATGCTCACCTGCCCAGTTTTTAATGATGTAATGTAACAGCACCTTGGGTGATTCCAGCCAATAATTGTTATTCAGTTGAATCAATGATTGATCGTCTTTGGTAGCAACCATGGGACGACCTCCCAAAATACTTAAAGCGGTCGGTTTTTTTACCACCAATGTATTTGGTTTTCGCAGTTCCGTATTGGTGGTGATATTTGACGTTATCCTGAAATACTTTTTGGTTTGTGATTGCTTGCTTGAGCAGGCATATACGCTAATTATGAGCAGAATCAACAGGCTTACTTTGAGGTTACTTTTCATAGGTCGTCATCCGCTATTTCTGGATTTGAAGAAAATATCAAAGAAGAAGGGTTTTTTCGGATTAAATTGGTGGCTTCATTTAAATTCATTGATGCGCTTTCGATTTCATTGGAAATTGAATCCAGTTTATTGGACAAAGACAGCATGCTCTTGGATGCGGTTTTTAGCAGTTGAGCCATGTCTGAATCATCCGAGGAGATCAGTCCCCTTGCATCAGTGACCAAGCCATTGATGTTTTCAAGCCCGTCATCCAACGCCTTGACCGATAGTTGCATTTGGTTGCTTAACTTGGCCAAATTAGCCACAAAAGCTTCCAGGTTTTTGGTGTTTTCATCACTCAATACTTGATTGGCCGAATTCATTAATTGGTCTAATTGTGCTGTTGAGTTGTTGATGTTGTTCATGATTTCAGGCAAGCCGTTGTCAATCTGTAATGTGATGCTGTCCAGCCTGTCATACAACATGTCTAGCATGGGTTTGATTTTTTCTTCAGTGATGTCAGTGATGTTGTCGGACACCCCACCCAATTGGGCAAATAGATCTGCCGGTGGTAAGCCTGGGATGGTGTCATTTTCAGAGAAAAAGTCTTTGGCCTCTCCACCTTTGATGTTGATTGACATATCGGCCAACAGGCCCGCTGAATTGATTTGAGCTTTTGAGTCGGTGGGGATTTTCCACTCTTTGAGTACCGAGTATGTCACTTTGAAATCTAATTTGGTTTGTTTGAACTCTGGTTTGATGGATTCGATTTGTCCAATGCGATACCCTTCAAAAAAAACTGGGGTACCATAACCTAAGCCCGTGACGTTGTGATAATAGCTGTTGTATTCAACGGCGTCGGATTCCTTCCCTGTCATTTTAATTAACAACCAAAGGGTGAGTATGGAGATTGTCAAAGTGAACAACCCAACCCAGAAATAATTGCTGATGTGTCTTTTCATGTTAGTGTATAGTTTTCCTGTGTAAGCCTTTTCAGGTAATCTTTTGGATTTAATTTATCATGTCTTGAGCGGCGTTGTAATAAATCCATGACTCTTTTGTTTTCTGATTTTTTGATTTCTTCAACGGTTCCTGTGATGAGGTTTTTACCATTGTCTAAAACCGTGATTTTATCGGCAATTTTGAAAGCACTGTCTAATTCATGGGTCACAACCACCATGCTCATGCCCATGGTGTCTCGTAAAGACAGAATCAAATCATCAATTTCAGAAGCAACCACTGGATCTAGACCGGCTGAGGGCTCGTCAAAAAACAATAGTTTAGGGTCCATCACAATCGAACGTGCCAGGGCCGCTCGTTTGACCATGCCACCAGATAATTGAGAGGGCATCAATTTGTGAAACCCACCAAGGTTAACCACCTCCAGCTTCATTCGAGAAATGATTCGAATGGTGTTCTCATCCAACTCAGTGAATTCTCTGAGTGGTAATGCCACATTCTCGCCAACAGTCATTGAAGAAAATAGGGCGCCACTTTGGAATGAAACGCCAATGTCCTGTTTCAATTGTAGCTGTTCATTGAAACTGATGCGGTGAATGTCTTTGCCCAGTAATTTAATCTGTCCTTCGGTGGGTTGGTACAAACCCAAAATATGCCAAAGCAGGGTGGATTTGCCTGAGCCACTGCCACCCATAATGACTCGAATCTCACCTTTTTTAACATCCAAATCAACGCCGTCAAGAATTTTTCGTTGCCCATAATGGGTAACCAAATCTTTAACTTCTATGACGGTTTCGTTGTTGTTTGTTTCCATATCAGTTGATTATTGGGTTAGAAAATAACTGGCTATCATGTCAGCCAGAACAATGAATGAAATTGAAATAACCACAGCACTGGTGGTGGCTTTACCAACACCTTCGGCACCACCAGTCACATAAAATCCTGTGGTGGCTCCAACCAATACAATGATGATTCCAAAGACCACGCTTTTTATCAAGCCTTGTAACACATCACCCACAATGAGTACATTGAATGATTCAAGCATATAGGCATTGATACTCATGTTTAATTCATGTGCGCTGAAAATTGCGCCACCAAAAATGGCCATAAAATCAGCGCAGATGACCAACAGCGGCATCGATACCATCAAGCCCAACAAGGGAGGTAACACCAAATACCGCACTGGCACTATACCAATGACTTTGAGTGCATCGATTTCTTGTGACACCACTTGTGATCCAATCCTTGCTGCAATTGCTGCCCCAGATCGGCCTGCCACAATCACGCCGGTGATTAAGGGTGAAAACTCACGGGTCACAGATTTAGCAATGGCAAGTAGTACTTGAGATTCTGCACCAAAGTCTGACAGTGCATACAGTAATTGAATTGAAAGCATCATCCCAACCACAAAACACAAAGCCATAACGATGGGCAGGGCATCAAACCCATTAACCCTGATCTGCTCGACCACTTGTCGCAATCGCACTTTTTGTTTGTACCTGCGACCAATAATCAGCCAATAGAAGCTGTCCCAAAATAATCGCATGGCAAACCCCAAGCGTTCAACGGCTTGGAATGTAGAAATGCCAATGCTTTCTACTTTTTTAATCAGCACATTAATCAATGCGGAACACCTGGTCCAAGCGAGCCAGTTCCAGAATGGATCGTACTTGTTTACTGGGTTTGCTCAGGCCAAAGGTTTTTCCATGGCTGTTAGCAAATTGTAGGCCCTCGACCATGGCTGCAATGCCAGAAGAGTCTATGTATTCAACATGGGCTAAATTAACCACAACTTCAGGCGTTGTTTTCAATGCACTCAATATGGTTTTTCTGACTTCTGCAGAATTAGATAAATCGACCTCGCCTGATACATAAATAATACACAGCTCATCGTTTTTATCGAAGTGAATGAAATCTTCAGTCATTAATTTAACCTCACTGAAATAATTAGTATGGGATTGACCGGCACATCTTGTGCGTCCAATTCTTTATTGTAACTGGTTTTTGTTTGGGCCATTTTATCAATCACCTCCATGCCGGAAACCACGTGACCAAAAACAGTATAACCCCATGATTTTTCATTGGGGTTTAGGTTGGTGTTATCCGCTACATTAAAATAGTAGCTGCTGCTGGCAGAATGTGGGTCATCGTACCTGGCCATGGCAATGGTGCCTCGTTTGTTCAGCAATCCATTGCCAGACTCATTGATCACCTTGCCACAAGCGTTTATTTCAGTTAACTCACTGAGAAAGGCACCTGTTTGGACCACATAGTCTTTGACCACCCGGTGAACCAGATTGTTATCGTATGTTTTGGATGCTACATGGTGTAGAAAATGGTTAACGGTTTTGGGTGCCCGGTTTCTGTCTAATTCAATGACCACTTCACCCAAGCTGGTGGTGATTGTTAACTCAGGAAATGTGGAGTTTGGAAATACTGTTTCTTCAGGACAAGCTGATAAACACAGTTGTGTGACCAAACAAAGAATTGTGAATGATTTGATTTTCATTTGATGTTATTTATTGACGCTTGCAATTATTCTACCCAAGGCGATAAGATTTTGATATAGCTACGGGTGAATTATATGTGCTGAAAAGAACCTTATTTATGAAATCAATATCAAAAGCGGTCAAATGACTTATGACCGCTTTGGTTTCACAGTTTGTCTAGTTTTTCCAGTTGTTCATTCAATTCTTGTAAAGCCACTTGGTTGCTTTCTAATTTTGCTTTTTCAGCCGCAACCAAATGATCGGGCGCTTTATTGACAAATTTTTCGTTATTCAACTTGCCTTCAGCACGTTTGATTTCCTGGTTGATTTTATCAATTTGTTTATTGATTCGTTTACTTTCTTCTGTTTTATCAATCAACCCAGCCAAGGGTATTAAGATTTTCATTTCACCCATTAATGCCGTTGCAGCTGGTGGTTCTTCTTGGTCATTTTGAATCAATGACAAAGCTTCTAAACGGGCCATGGTTTTCAGCAGTGGCAGGTTTGATTGCATGAAGCTTTGATCTTGTTCACTGGCTTGAGACAACAGTACAGTCAATTTCTTTGATGGCGGAATATTCATTTCACCACGAATTTGTCTGACGGCCAGAGTCAATGTTTTGATCCATTTGATTTCAGCTTCTGCTTGGTCATCAATCAATGACTTATTGACGATTGGAAAAGAACTGATCATGATTGAATCTGGCTTAAGCTGAAACTTGGCTTTTACTTCTTGCCATATTTCCTCTGTTACGTATGGCATGATTGGGTGTAACAGCCTCAATGCCTGATCCAAAACATACAATAAAGTGCCTTGCACCTGGGCTTTTTGTTCGGTTTTTAACAAGGGTTTTGAAAGCTCTAAAAACCAATCACAGTATTCATTCCAGAAGAAATCATAAATGGCTTGGCTGGCCAGGTCTAAGCGATATCTGTCCATGTGTCTGCGGTATTCAATGATGCAATTTTGCAGTCTGGAAACAATCCACTTTTCAACGGTTGAGGCATTTTCAAGATTGAATTCACCTGCGACATGGTCTTCTGTATTCATGAACACAAAGCGCGAGGCGTTGAAGATTTTGTTACAAAAATTTCGATACCCTTCAACTCGACCCATGTCAAAGTTGATGTCTCGACCGGTACTGGCTAAAGAGGCGAAGGTGAATCGCATGGCATCGCAACCATAAGGCTTAATTCCTTCAGGGAATTCGGCCATGGTGGCTTGTTTAATCTGCTCAATTTTTTTCGGTTGGTCTTGCATCAAACCTTGGGTTCTCTTTTGTAACAAGGCTTCTAAACTGATGCCATCTATCAAATCGATTGGATCCAACACATTGCCTTTTGATTTTGACATTTTTTGGCCATTTGAATCGCGTACCAAGCCATGGATATAAACTTCTTTAAAGGGAATGTTATCCATGAACTTCATTCCCATCATGATCATTCTGGCGACCCAGAAAAAGATGATGTCGAAACCGGTAACCAAGACATTGGTGGGGTAATAAGTTTGTAGTTCTTTTGAATTTTCTGGCCAATCCAGTGTAGCAAAAGGCCACAAGGCCGAGGAGAACCATGTATCCAAAACATCATTGTCTTGGCGTAATTTCACCTCATCAGTTAAATTGTGGCGGGCGCGAGCATCGGCTTCATCCATACCGACGTATATATTGTCTTGTTCGTCATACCATGCAGGAATGCGGTGACCCCACCACAATTGCCGAGAAATACACCAGTCTTGAATGTCATTCATCCATGCGTAATAGGTGTTCTTCCAGTTGTCAGGAACAAATTTGATGTCACCATTGTCCACGGCTTCGATGGCTGGTTTGGCCAAAGTCTTGGCATCAACATACCATTGGTTGGTTAGCATGGGTTCAATCACATCCCCAGAGCGGTCACCGCGTGGCACCATCAAAGTATGGGGTTTGGTTTCAACCAATAAACCCAAACGATCCATCTCGGCCACCACAGCTTTGCGGGCATCGTATCGTGGAAGTCCTTGGTAGGCTTCAGGTGCGTTTTTATTGATGGTGGCATCGAAGTTCAGTACGTTCAATAAAGGCAGGTCATGGCGTTGGCCCACCTGATAATCATTAAAGTCATGGGCTGGAGTGATTTTGACACATCCAGTGCCTTTTTCTGGATCCGCATGTTGATCGCCAACAATGGGTATCAGGCGATTACAAATCGGCAACAACACTTGTTGGCCAATTAAATGTTTGAACCGATCATCATCAGGGTTAACTGCAACGGCAGTATCGCCTAACAGGGTTTCAGGCCGAGTGGTGGCAATGGTTAAAAACACGTCTGAGGCGTCGCCATTGTCGTCTGCCACTGGGTAATTGAAATGCCACATAAAGCCATTTTCTTCAACCGACTCAACTTCTAAATCACTCAAAGCGGTGTTGAGGGTGGGGTCCCAATTCACCAGGCGTTGGCCACGATAAATCAATCCTTCTTCATGTAAGTCAACAAATACCTTCATCACGGCTGCCGACATGCCATCATCCATGGTGAATCGCTGTCTCGACCAGTCTGGTGATGCACCCATGCGACGCAATTGATTGGTAATGGTGTTGCCAGATTGCTCTTTCCATTGCCACACTTGGTCCACAAAGGCTTCACGTCCCAATTCTACTCGAGAGCTGCCTTGTGCATTCAATTGTCGTTCAACCACCATTTGGGTGGCAATGCCAGCATGATCAGTACCTGGCTGCCACAAGGTGTTCTTCCCTTGCATGCGGTGGTATCGGATTAAGGTGTCCATAATGGTGTCTTGAAATGCATGACCCATATGCAGGGTGCCAGTAACATTGGGTGGTGGAATCATGATGCAATAAGTTTCATCACTGTCCGTATTGCCGGTGGCCCCAGCTTTAAAGTATCCGTTCTTTTCCCAGTTTTGGTACCATTTGGTTTCAATTTGGGTTGGGTCGTATTTTTCTATCATGGTTGCTGTTTGTAATTCAAGACTGTGTGGTTATTCAAAAATCAAGTCACTCCTGACAATGCAGCAATGACTTGTCTGTGTTGCTTTATTTTTGACTTTCGTTGATTAAATATTGTACCAACATGGCAACTGGGCGGCCGGTGGCACCTTCTTTTTTATTGTTCCAAGCAGTTCCTGCGATGTCAACATGTGCCCATTTTTGGCCTTCGGTAAAACGCGATAAGAAACAACCAGCTGTGATTGTTCCAGCTGGGAAGCCGCCAATGTTTTGCATGTCAGCAAAAGAGGTGTCAATTTGCTTTTGGTATTCATCCCACAACGGTAATTCCCAAACTCGATCGTGTGATTGTAGGCCAGCTGTTTTTAATTCATCAAATAAACCATCTGTCTTGGTCATCACTGCCGAGGCTTGGTGACCCAAAGCAACCACACATGCGCCGGTTAAAGTGGCAAAATCAAGAATCACTGAGGGCTTGAACTCTTGGGCATAAGTCAGGGTGTCACACAAAATCATGCGACCTTCTGCGTCGGTGTTAAGCACTTCAATGGTTTTGCCCGAGTATGAAGTGATGACATCACCTGGTCGGTATGCTTTGCCATCAGGCATGTTTTCCACTGCAGGTACAAATGTCAGTAGGTTGATGGGAAGCCCAAGTTCAACAGCGGCAACAAAACCACCAATGACTGTCGCTGCGCCGCACATGTCGTACTTCATTTCATCCATGTTAGGACCTGGTTTCAATGAAATACCACCGGTGTCAAATGTAATGCCTTTACCAACCAAGGCGATGGGCGCTTGGTCTTTGTCTGCGCCATTGTATTTTAACACCACCATTTTAGGCTTATTGGCACTGCCTTGGCCTACTGCCATCAATGCACCCATGCCCATTTTTTTCATTTGTTTGTGGTTTAAAACCGTGATTTCACAATTTTTGTTTTTTTCGGCAATCTTGGTGGCATAGCTGGCAATATATTTTGGATTACAAATATTGGGCGGATTGTTGCCCAGGTGGCGTGCAGCAGCAACACCTGATGCCATGGCTTTGGCCTGATTGAATGCGTCTAATTGTGACTCTTGGGTAGCCACTTCTAAAGATTTGATTTTATGCTTGTTGTCTTTTTTGAAAGATTTGGTGTCTTCGTAGCGGTATTCGGCATGTGAGGATGCCAAGGTAACCAATTTTACCGCCAATTGTGAGTCAAAGTTTTTGGTTTCAACAACTGACAAATGGTTGCTGATGGATTGGGTCCTGGTTTTGGCGGCAGCTTGAATGACATTGTGAGTGGCTTCATACAATGCTGTGGCGGTTAATTTGTCACACTCGCCCAAGCCTACAAGTGTTATTACTTGACCTTTTTCATTGTAGAGGTTCAGCATTTGGCCAGATTTTCCTGTGAAATCTTCATGGTCAACACGTGATTGAAATTGTTGTTGTACGTCAGAGTCCAGTTGTTTGATCAGTGCATTGTCTTTTTGGTCTGCAAAATGACCAATGATAATTTGATCGGCTTGTGACTCATTCACTGCTTGTGAGGTTGCTTTTATTTTCATGGGTGGGAACTCCGAAATTGAACGAACTGGGCATTTTAATCAACCTGATGGCTATTAACCAGTGATAAATGAATTAGTGTTGGGAAAAACAGTGGCATTCATGGACTGATTGATTGAGTTGTTAAATATACTGAACAACTTAGTTCATTTCATCTGTTAAAATGCAGGCCCAATAACCCATACTAAACTGAATGAATATATTATCCAATTACCTCAGAAAACAAGCCATCAAGACCACTTTGGTTGTATTGATGTTGTTGTTTTTGTTGATGGTTGGTACTTTATTCACCTCGACGCTCAGGGCCATCGCGCGGGGTGTGTTGCCGCCTGAGTTGTTGTTTATTGAACTCAGTTTGCGATCGGTTGATGTATTGGCCATCTTGATTCCGCTTTCGTTTTATTTGGGTTTGTTGACATCATTGAGTCAGCTGTATCGCAACCAAGAAGCGATCATGTTACATGCCTTTGGTTGGTCAACCAAGGACATTGTCAGGGCCATGGCACCATTGGTGGTTGTGGTTTTTGTTTTGATGTTGTTTATTTCATTGGTGGTTTCTCCTCATGCTGCGAAGCTGTCAAAAGAGTTGACCACACAAGCCAATGAAAAGATTTCTTTGATGGGCTTAACCGAAGGGAAGTTCCAAAAGTTTTTTTCCAATGAAGGGGTGATCTTTGTCGAGAAAATTGATCCTGAAAGCAAACGAGTTGAAAATGTTTTTGCCAATATTTATCATCCCGATCGCATTGACACCGTGACTGCTGAATACGGCTATCAATTCGAAGAAAAAAATCAAAAGTACATTGCGTTGTTCAATGGATTCCGCAATGAAGGTAAACCAGGGACCAATGCGTACCAAATGATGCAGTTTGATCGTAATGACATTAAGCTGCCTGATTTGGATCAACAAATAGCTCAGTTGGATGAAAGTTCGAAACCCACTTGGGAGTTGATACAATCAACAGATCAAGTAGAAAAGGCGCAGTTGCATTGGCGCTTGTCTCCTGCTTTTTCCGTTTTGGCCTTGTTTTTATTGGCGATGTCATTAGCCAAAACTTCACATCGAGAAGCCAAGTTCATTAATTTGGTCGTTGGCATAATGGCCTATGTGGTGATGATTAATTTATTAACCATCGGTCATTCATTGTTGGAACAAGGCGAAATTCCCAATGTGTTAGGTTTGTGGTGGGTTTATGTGATCATCGCCACCTATGCCCTATTACGCATTCGGAAGTTAGATGGTCCCAAATATGAGCAAACGCCACAGGTGCTTTCGACCTAATGTCTATATTAAGCAAATACATTTTTAAAACGTTGTCATTTGGTTTAATGGTCGCTGTTTTTTTGTTGTTATCAATTGATGTGTTGTTCAATTTGATCAAAGAGTTGAATGACATCAACAGTGTGTACACCTTAGGCGATGTATTCTTCTTTGTGATGTTAACCATTCCCAGTAAGATTTATGAAATGTTTCCAGTCAGCGTGGTGGTGGCTGTGGTAGTGAGTTTGGGCGCTTTGGCCAACGGGTCCGAGCTGGTGGTAATGCTGGCATCGGGCGTCAGTAAGCTTAGGATTGCTGTGACAGTGCTATTCAGTGTTGGCTTTTGGTTGGTGCTGGTTGTGCTGATGGGTGAATACATAGCATCGACCGGTGATCAAATGGCACAACAATTCCGCAATGAACAAGTCTCTAAGGGAAAGGCCACCTCCGCAGCACATGCCATATGGTTGCGCGACGGCGATGTGATATTCCGTACCAACCGCATGACTGAACAAGAACAAAAAGGTGTTTATGAGTTGCATGAAGTTACTGTGTTCGAATTGGAAAATAAAAAATTGAAACAGGTTTCTGAGGCCAAGAGTGCGGTGTTTGAAAATCAACAGTGGACTCTTAAAGACTTGAAGGTTTCAACTTTTACTGACGATGGAGTAAGTACCAATCAACATGCTGAACAAAGCTGGGACTCGCGAATACAGCCTGAAATTTTAAACATCAGTACAACCAGGCCTAAGTACCTCAGTATCAGAGACATTAACAAGTTTCAAAATTTCAATGCCAGCACTGGGGCCCTGCAATCTGCTTACCATATAGCATGGTGGTCAAAACTCTCATTCCCATTGCTGGTATTTGCCACTGCATTGTGTGGTGTGATTATGTTGTTTGGTCAAGTCAGGTCAGGTGGATTTGCACAAAGACTGGTGGTGGGCATTGTTATAGGTGTGGTGGTCTATTTATTGAATAAAACCCTGCTGAATTTTGGAGAGGTCTATCATGTCCATCCATTTTGGGTCGCCATGTTACCTGCCTTGTTGTTGTTTGTGTTTTTAATTTTGTGGCTTGCTGGCAGGTTCAGGGCTTGAGTCATCGGTAGATTTCGTCAAATCAATGACAGGTTGACCACATGCCATATCCATCCAAGTTAAATTTTTACTGTTTGAAATTCTAAGCCACAAGCCTGCTCCCAACAACAAGGTGGAAAAGATGCCCGTAATAAACCTCAGTGTCACTGCTTGCCATGTCAGTTTGTGGTGATTTAATATACCAATCTTCCAAGCCTTCATGCCAATGGTCTGTCCACCTTTTTTCCATGAGTATGTAAAATATAAATAGACTTCAAAGAACAACAATAGTTGAAACCAAAGTGTTTCGGGTTCGACTTCTTTTCCAGTCCGAAGTAAAACGAAAATGAGTGACGTAACCAAGAAAATTCCCAAAATAGGAAAAATGTCGTAGATTAAA
The DNA here is from genome assembly GCF_002591915.1 of Marinicella litoralis. Classification (GTDB taxonomy): domain Bacteria; phylum Pseudomonadota; class Gammaproteobacteria; order Xanthomonadales; family Marinicellaceae; genus Marinicella; species Marinicella litoralis. The sequence goes on from NZ_NIHB01000001.1 coordinate 1,402,731, forward strand.
GCGGCCACGTGTTTCCAAAGTTTACTTTTGTGGATATTTGTCATTTGATCTCTAAAGCATTGAGGTGGTTGGATTTTAAAGAAATTAGTTGACGATTGGTAACAAAAAAAAAGATAAATTTATGTAATTATTACTTTAATTTTTCAAAAAAGGCAGTTATTCTTGTTCCCCACTAAGTCGAGTGCGGACTTAATTTTGATGTTTTTATTGGGCCTTACGGGTCTGATGGCATCTCGGTTCTCACATTTTCTTAATTAATAATTATGGAAGGGAAGGTATGTTGATATCTCAAATTTCTAAAGGTGGTTTAATCAAAGGTTTGGTTATTTTGTCTTTATTGGTAACTTCAGCAGCAAGTTTTGCTCAGTTACAAACAGCAGTACAAGTGGTGTCTAACACCAATAGTTCAGCGGCTAATTCACAAAACAGTATTGATCGTTTAAGTGATCAAACTGAAGAATTATTGGTCCAATATAGAACCGTGTTATCAGAAATCGAAAGTTTAACTGTATACAACCAACAGTTAGAGGCTGTCGTGAATGATCAAAATGCAGCCATTGTTTCATACAATGAGCAAATGACTGAGTTGGAGTCAACCAATCGTGCGATTGTTCCTATGGTCATTGAAATGGTTGATATGTTGAGGAAAATTATAGAAGCTGATATTCCTTTCAGATTGAATGACAGAATTCAACGAGTGACACAACTGGAAAATATGTTGGATGCTTCAAATGTAACCACTTCTGAGAAATACAGAAAAGTGACTGAAGCTTACCAAATTGAGCTTGATCATGGTCGTTCAGTTTCGACTTACCAAGCCGATATTGATGGTGGTGTAAAAGTTAATTTCTTGCAAATTGGGCGTACGGCTTTGTTGTACCAAACATTGGATGAGAAAAAATCTGGTTGGTGGAATGCCCAAGCGAAAAGATTTGAGGAATTACCCGATCAATACAATTCATCAATTAAAGAAGGCATCAGAATTGCAGCTAAACAAGCAGCGCCTAACTTAGTTGGTTTGCCAATCTTGTTTCAAGTTTCAGGGGAATAAATAATGAAAAAACAAATCATCACTTTATTGGCTCTGGGCTTGTTAACAGTTTCTGTACAAGCTCAAGACATGTCATTGGATGAACTGCTGAATGTTGTACGTAAAGCAGCGACAGAAAGTTCACAAGCCAATCAACAGCGTGAAGCTGAGTTCAAGCGTCAAAGAGATCAACAAAGCACTTTGTTATCTAATGCCAGAAATCAATTGGCTGCTTTGGAAAGAAGAACTGAAGAGTTAAAAACTGCTTTTGATGACAATGAAGTCATGTTAGCGGACTTAGAAACTACGCTGGCTGAAAGGTCTGGTAACTTAGGCGAAATGGCTGGTACTGTTAAGATTCTTTCTGGCGATTTAAGAAGTGCCATTGAGGAATCAATGACATCAGCTGAAATCGATGGCAGAATTGAGTTTTTGACCCAGTTGGCCTCTCAGTCTAAACTTCCAAACATCCAAGAGCTCAGACAGTTGTGGGTTGAAGTCCAGCGTGAAATCATTGAAGAAGGTAAAATTTCTCGATTCACTACCAGCATCCGTGATGAGCGTGGTGAAATTGAAAACAATGTAGAGGTCACCAGAATTGGTACTTTCAATGCATTTGATTCTGACGGTAATTTCTTGATTTGGAAATCAGCAGCTGATGCTGGTGCTGGAAAAGGCGAGTTACAAAGACTACAAAAGCAGCCTTCTGCTCAGTTTACCGGTATGTCAAAAAGCTTTGTTAATTCAGCCCCTGGCGAATTGGCTCAGGTGCCAGTCGATTATACCCGCGGCACCATTCTACAATTGGTTGTACAAACGCCAAGTATCCAAGATAAAGTCAAACAAGGTGGCCCAGTGGGTTACGTGATTATCGGTCTGGGTGCCTTTGGTTTAATCATTGCATTGATTAAATTCTTCATGTTATTTGCTTCAGGCAGCAAAATGAAAGCTCAATTGAAGAAAAAACAGCCTAACCAAAACAATGCTTTGGGCCGAATTATGTCAGTTTATACTGAAAACCCAGATTCAGACATTGAGACCATGGAGTTGAAGATGGATGAAGCCATTTTGCGTGAAACCGGTCCTTTGGAGTCAGGTTTGTCATTCATTAAAGTCTTGTATGTAATTGCACCTTTGATGGGTCTTTTGGGTACGGTTGTTGGTATGATTCAAACGTTCCAAATGATTACATTAATGGGTACTGGTGATCCAAGTACAATGGCTGGCGGTATTTCAATGGCCTTGGTAACCACTGTATTGGGTCTGGTTGTCGCCATTCCATTAACAGTGCTTCACTCTCTATTGCAATCTATGGCACGTAAACAGACTCAAGTTCTTGAAGAGCAGAGTGCTGGTATTGTTGCCAAGATGGCGGAGAAATAAAGATGTATTGGCTCAGAGAGCGATGGTATGACATTTTGGCATTTATCGACATGGGTGGCCCAGTGCTTTGGGCCATCTTGTTGTTGCTGTTTGTTATGTGGTTAATGATTCTTGAGCGTTCTTGGTTTTACTTCATTACTTATCCAAAGTTGAGAAATAAAATTATTTCTGAGTGGGATGCAAGGGATGACACGACAACGTGGTATGCAAAACGCATCAAAGAGGCCAAAGTTTCTGAGGCTTCTATTGAGTTACGTTCTGGCTTAGGCTTTTTAGAAGCACTGGTGGCTATCAGTCCATTGTTTGGATTGTTTGGTACCGTTTACGGTATGTTGCAAGTGTTTGACATTATGGCCATTGCTGGAACCAGTAATGCCAGAGCCATGGCAGGTGGTGTTTCTAAAGCAACCATTCCTACGATGGCAGGCATGGTGGCAGCATTGTCAGGTGTATTTTTTACGACCTACTTCAAGCACAAAGCCGTGGTGGAATCTGATAAGTTAGAAGACCGCATGCAATCACATTAATTTGAACCATTTGAATTTCAATGGGTCAGATTTATTAATTGAGAGAAAATAGTTATGAAAAAAAGACATTTTCATGAAGACGAAGCTGAAATCAACATCACACCCATGCTGGATGTGGTATTTATTATGTTGATTTTCTTCATCGTAACAACTTCATTCGTAAAAGAGACTGGTGTCGAAATATCCAGACCTTCAAGTTCACAAGCCAAACAAGTCAAGAAAGGTAATATCTTGGTAGCCATCAAAGAAGACGGCATGATTTGGATTAACAAGCAAGAAGTTGACTTAAGAGCGGTTCGTTCTAGGGTTGAAAAAATGCACGCAGAAAATCCAGAGGCCAGCGCAGTCATTATTGCTGATCGCGGCTCAAGGACAGGTGACTTGGTGGAAGTTATGGATCAGATTAAATCTGCTGGCGTTACAAGCATTTCTATAGCAGCAGAAAAAGGCCAGGGGTCATAAATCATGAGTTTGCCACGTTATTTAGTTGTTAGTTTTATTGCTGCTGTCATTACTGTGGTGTTGTATTTGGTGATGCATGCAATGGTCAGTCAAGCTGCTGACAACCCAGGGAATGATGGTGCCCTCTCTAACATTGATTTTACCAAAGTCAAGTTGGAAGATGAGGTCAGGGAGCGTTCTAGACGCATTCCGAAAAAGCCTCCTCCACCAAAAGAGCCACCACCTCCGCCAAAAATGAATGTGCAACAAAACCAACAAGTAGTCAACAACATGCCTACTCCAAACATTCCTAATTTGGATTTGGGTGTTGGTGGAAACGGTCCATTTTTAGGCGCTATTGGCCAAGTCAACATGTCTGAAGAAGGTGGTGTGATTCCTATTGTTAGGATTGCCCCTCAATATCCAAGAAAAGCATTGATGGCAAAAATTGAAGGTTGGGTGAAAGTTAAGTTTACCATTACGGCAACTGGTACGGTTTCAAATCCTGAAGTGGTTGATGCAAAACCTCGCAGAATTTTTGATCGGGAAGCCATACGCGCGATTTTGAAATTTAAGTTCAAGCCTAAGGTTGTCAATGGTGTTGGTGTTGAGCAAGTTGCCACTCAAACGATTGAGTTTGATTTGCCAGATGATTAACGGAGTGAAATTATGATGAAAATAATAAATGTTTTATTGTTGTGTTTATTCGCTGGCGTTTTATCTGCGGGTGCATTGAAAACTGACAATCCGGTTCGTAAACCTGCTGGTCAAGTTGGACTGATGAGTGAGCCTCAGAGTAAAAAGATCACTCGTTACAGCGAAATGCTGGCGGATGAAAAATATGCTGAAGCCAAGTCAGGATTAACTGCCATGTTGGCTAAACTGAATGAACGAGATGCATATGTCCAAGGTATTATTTACCAATTACTCGGTCATATTGATTCTTTGTCAGGTAACTATGCTGGTGCAGCATCTAACTTCAAAAAAGCCATTGATTTTGATTCATTGCCGAACACCACTCATTTTCAAATGATGTTGCAGCATGCTCAATTATTGATGTTGAATGATGATCATCGCGGTGGATTGAAGTCCTTACAAGCTTATATGAATATTGTTGATGAGATTCCTGATTCAGCATTTGCGATTAAGGCCAATGCACATGTTCAGTTGGAACAATACAGAGAAGCTAAGGATGCCATCAAACAAGCGATTCAATTGTCAGATAAGCCCAAGGAAACTTGGTATCAGTTGTTATTGGCCATTCACTCAGAATTGTCTGAATACACGGATATGGCTGATGTTTTGCGAATTTTGATTTCCTTGTCTCCAAATAAGAAAGTCTATTGGATGCAACTGCATTCAGTTTTGTTTACATTAAAAGAAGATAAGCAGTCTTTGGCAGTTTGGGAATTGGCATATCGCAAAAATCTTTTTGACAAAGAAAGCGATTATTTACAGTTATTTAAGTTGTACTCATACAATGACGTTCCCTATAAAGCAGCTGAGACCTTACAAAAAGCTTTGGATGACAAAAAAGTTGAATCAAACTTTAAACATTGGAAGCAAGTGGGTGCTGTTTGGTATGAGGCCAGAGAATTAAGAAAAGCTTTGGCGGCATACGAAAAAGCCAGTTCATTTGCATCTGATGGTGATATGGACCTAACACGTTCTTATCTGTATCTTGATTTAGAAGAATGGAACAATGCTGTAGACTCTCTGAACAATGCTTTGCAAAAAGGCGGTTTAGATGACACCAAAACAGGCAATGCATGGTTGATGCTCGGGATGAGTCAAGCCAGTTTGAAAAATTATGCAAGGGCAAGAACTGCTTTTCAAAATGCGATTAAGTATGAAAAGTCCAGAAACAATGCACAACAATGGCTTTCTCACTTGACCACACTTGAGAAAAAAGCTGAAGTGGCTCAAGAAACTTCTTCGCCTTAAGTTGATTACATTGATGAGTTGATTGAGACATCAATCAAATTTGCAGCTGGGAAAAGGATTTTCCAGTTGATCAATCGTGATTCCAGGGCAGTTAACAAATCCTAGTTGTTAAAATCACCTTTCCATATATTAATAATATTTTGAATCATTTGGTCTGTGATTGGTCTATTAGCCATTCAAAGCCTATTTTAATTCTTAGACATTGATCTCAAGCTAAATAACTGGTGTTTGCTGTGTTTTTATCGTGCCAATAATGCTTCAAAGATTGTTGTTATGAGTTTCCCGAAAAGGGTGGTTAAGGTGTTGAAATCAGGAATTATCACAAATTTCAATGGATAATTATTATTTGTTGGATAGAATGTGGTGTAAATTTTAAGAACCAATATTAAATATATAGCTATATTCAATATAATTACAAAGGAAAACCCATGAAATTTAAAACAGCAGTTATGTTATTGGCATTTTTTCAATTTGCAAATGCATCAGATGAAAAGGCCATGTATGAAACAGCATTGAAGAAAATTGCTTCAGCTAATATCAAAGTCCTTGAAGTGAATCCCACACCTATTGCCAGTGTCAAAGAAGTTTTGGTTGATGGTGGTAGAGGCAGTGAAATCCTTTATATCAGTGATGATGGTAAATACATCATCAATGGTTCCATTTTTGACATTGAAAATAAAGTAGATATCACAGATCAAAAAAAATCAGTGATTCGTAAAGACTTGATGTCTTCTTTTGGTGCCTCTCAGCGAATTGATTTTCTACCGGAGAAAATGGAATATCACGTGACTGTATTCACTGACATCGATTGTGGCTATTGTCGTAAGTTGCATGCTGAAATGGCTCAATACAATGAATTAGGTATCGGCATCTCTTACCTGTTCTTCCCTCGTGCTGGCCTGCAATCAGGTTCATTTGATAAAGCCGTTAATGTTTGGTGTGCAGCAGATCAACAACAAGCCATGACTTTGGCTAAAGCCGGTGAGCCGGTTGATCCTAAAAAATGCGACAATCCAATTGCGGAACACTACAAAGCGGGAGTTACTGCAGGTGTTTCAGGGACTCCAGCATTGGTGTTAGAAAATGGTATGTTGATGCCAGGTTATTTACCACCACTTCAATTAAAACAAAGGCTTGATTCTATCAAGATCAATTAAATGAAGTTCTGATCATAAAAAGCCGATTATTTAATCGGCTTTTTTTGTTTTTAAACCAAAGCTTTTTGTATCCCAGTTGAGCGCACATGCCTAACTTCATGTAAAATACCCTTTTTTTTATCAACTGAAATCATGACGTTTCACTTGCACACATTCATCGGTTCCGATGTCTACTCTGCCTTTAGGGTTGAAAAACTAAACCATTCATTAACCCTTGGCGGTGGTACCACACAAATTATTAAGGCCAAGCACTTTTATGTGGTAGAAGCTGCTGAACAACTGAATGATTTGCAAATTATTCAAATCGAAAAGTTATTGTCTGCTGCAAATTATAATAGCAGCTTGTCACAGGTCGAACATTTAATCATGCCGAGACCTGGAACCATTTCTCCTTGGTCAACCAAGGCCACAGATATTTTTCATCACTCTGGTCTGACTGCAGTTAACAGGGTTGAAACTGGTCGATTGCTTTCAATGAACAATACAGATGCTTTTGAACACAATCTTTTGTTGGACAGGATGACGGAATCATTGTATGGAAGCACCGATGAATTGAATCAACTGTTCGATCACCAGAATCCGGGCTCGCTTACCCATGTTGCAATCAATAAAGAAGGAAAAGCAAAGTTACAAGCATTGAATTTATCAATGGGCTTGGCATTGTCCGAAGAAGAAATTGATTACTTGTATACAAGTTACCAAAAATTAGGCAAATCACCAACTGATGTTGAACTGATGATGTTTGCACAAGCCAATTCTGAACATTGTCGCCATAAAATATTCAATGCTGATTGGCGTATTGATGATGTAAAACAAGACTTGTCCTTATTTAAAATGATTAAAAATACTGAAAAGGTAACAACCGCACCTGCCTTATCAGCTTATAAGGACAATGCCGCTGTGTTCAGCGGCGGAAGTGGTAAACGTATGACCACAAATAAAGCCCATCAATACCAAGAAGTTGCGCAAGAAATTGATGTATTGATTAAAGTTGAAACACATAATCACCCAACTGGCATTGAACCATTTGCTGGTGCAGCCACCGGATCTGGAGGTGAGATCAGAGATGAGGCCGCTACTGGTCAAGGTGCTAAGCCAAAAGCAGGCTTGTGTGGATTTTCAGTGAGTCATTTACACATACCTAACCACCAGCAACGTTGGGAAACACAATCGCCTGGTACGCCTGGTAGGATGGCCACTTCATTTGAGATCATGCAAAAAGGCCCGATTGGAGCGGCCGCTTTTAATAATGAATTTGGTCGCCCAAATATTTGTGGTTATTTCAGGAATTTTGAATATAAAACCACTGAGTTGAACCAGTGGCGAGGATACCACAAACCCATCATGCTGGCAGGGGGAATGGGGCATGTTAACCACATACATACAACCAAACAAGACACACTGCCTGGGGATTATGTGGTGGTGCTCGGTGGGCCAGCGATGTTGATTGGTTTGGGAGGTGGCGCTGCCAGTTCCATCAGCAGTGCAGACGGACAAGAAGATTTAGACTTTGCTTCTGTGCAACGTGGAAACCCTGAAATGCAAAGACGTTGTCAGGAGGTCATAGACCGTTGCTGGTTCAGAGAACAAGAAAGTCCAATCAGGTCAATACATGATGTGGGCGCGGGTGGTTTGTCCAATGCCATACCAGAGATTTTAGATGACGCAGGCTTGGGTGGTGAAATAGAATTGAGACGCCTACAGATAGACCATGTGTCAATGACACCCATGGAAATTTGGTGTAATGAATCACAGGAACGCTATGTACTTTCTATCAAACCAGAAAAGTTGGCTGAATTTGAATTAATCTGTGCTCGCGAACGATGTCCATTTGCGCTTATGGGTACGGCGACCAAGGACCAAAAATTAATATTGAATGATGAGTTGTTCAACAATAAACCGGTGGATATTCCAATGGACTTATTGTTTGGTAACACACCAAAGACTGAAATCAACATTCAATCCAATGTACCGACAACACAACCTTTTAAAGCTGAAATAGAATCACTCAAGGAGCAAGTGGAGCAGGTACTTTCTTTTCCAGCAGTTGCCAGTAAAAAATATTTAATCACCATTGGCGATCGCACTGTATCTGGATTAATTCATCGTGATCAAATGGTTGGTCCTTGGCAAGTACCAGTAGCTGATTGTGCCATTACTTTAAGGGATTACCAGTCATATGCAGGAGAAGCCATGGCTGTGGGTGAGCGCACGCCACTGGCTTTGTTGAATCCTGCAGCTTCTGCCAGAATCGCAGTGACCGAAGCCATTACTAACCTGATGGGCTTGGGCTTGTCATCAATGAATGAAATTAAATTGTCGGCCAACTGGATGGCAGCCAGTTCTCATAAAGGTGAGTACCAAGCCTTGTATGAAGCCGTGAAAGCCATCGGTATGGAGTTATGTCCTGAGTTATCGATCGGCATACCTGTTGGGAAAGACTCCATGTCCATGCAAACCCAATGGAATGAAGGACAAGTCAATAAGCAAGTCACCTCACCGATGTCTTTGATCATCTCTGCATTTACTGCTGTAAAAGATGTAAGAAAGCATCTGACACCTCAGTTATCGGGTCAAGTTGGCAATGAGTTGCTGTTAATTGACCTGGGAAATGGAAAAAGGCGCATGGGAGGTTCGATTCTTTATCAAGTACAAAATCAAATGGGTGTTGAATCACCTGATTTAGATGAGGCAAAACAACTGCTTAATTTGTTTGACTTTATGCATGAAGCCATTGAGGCTCAATTAATTCAAGCTTGTCATGACAGGTCTGATGGTGGTTTGTTGACAACGATGGCTGAGATGTCATTTGCCGGACATTGTGGGGTTCAATTAACGGTTGAAGAAACAGGTGTTGATGTAGAGTACTTTATTTTTAATGAAGAGCCCGGTTTGGTGATTGAAGTCGTGGACTCTGATTCAACGCAGTTACAAGCCATGTTGAAAAAATATGGCCTGAACGATTTGGTACATGGTGTCGGTGTGATTACTGCCGCCGATTGTTTTGAGATTCAGACTAAAGACAACCAAGTGATTTGGGACCGGTCTGAGCTTGAGGCCATTTGGTCGAAGCCAAGTTATCTGATGGCTTTAAATCGAGACAACCCTGAGGAAGTCAAACAAGAATTTCAATCGGTGACTAAAGAAAATCCAGGGATCAAGCCTCGTGTTGATTTTGATTTTTCTGAGGCCATTATGGCACCGTATATAAATTCAGTAAAACCAAAGGTGGCGATTCTCAGAGAGCAAGGGGTTAATGGCCAGAATGAAATGGCGGCGGCTTTTATGCGAGCAGGCTTTGATTGTGTTGATGTCCACATGCATGACTTAATCAGCGGTCAAATTAAGCTGGATTCTTTCAGTGGTATGGCTGTTTGTGGTGGTTTTTCATATGGAGACGTGTTGGGTGCTGGTCTCGGATGGGCCAAAACCATTTTACATAATGAAGGTTTAAGGTCTCAATTCGAGGGGTTCTTCGCCGATGAAAGCAAGTTCACATTGGGTGTTTGCAATGGATGCCAAATGCTTTCAGGTGTCAGAAGCATCATTCCAGGAACTGAAAATTGGCCTGATTTTTTAAGAAATAAAAGCGAGCAATTTGAGGCCAGGTATTCTCAGCTAGAAATTAAAGAAACCAATAATTTGTTCTTCAAAGGTATGCAAGGCGCTCACATTCCGGTTGCCATTGCGCATGGAGAAGGGCGTGCTGACTTTGCAGAAAATACATTCAACCAGGAAGTGGTTGCGGCCAATTATATTGATAATTTTGGGCAGCAATCGATGACTTATCCATTCAACCCGAATGGTTCCGCTGAAGCCGTTGCTGCTGTCAGTAACACCCAAGGAAATGTGCTGGTGATGATGCCTCACCCTGAGCGGGTGTTTCGAACGGTTCAAATGTCTTGGGCTCCAGATCAATGGGGTGAAAATTCGCCTTGGATGAGAATGTTTTATAATGCCAGATTGTTTGTAAATTGAATTAAGATGAAATCACCTATTAAAGAATTGTTAGTGAGCGCGGTTCTGTATTTACCGCTTTGCTTTTTTGTTTGGTTTTATTCGGCTGCTTTGTTAGTGGTTCCAGCTAAATGGATTGCGGAACAGGCACTGATGATGTGGCAGAATGATTTATTTAATGGCATCAATCAACAGTATTATTTGTTTACTGTTGAAACTTTGATTTTCCCTAAAGATCAAATGGGGGCTGTGGGTTCTCAGTTGGCTGTTTTGGATGTTGTGGTAAATCCCATGAAATACGGTTATGGTTTAGCGGTGTTTTCTGGTTTGGTCATTTCATTGCCGAACACATCTGTTAAATTTAAATTTATACAGATCTTAATTGGTTATGTACTGATCAGCTTTATCCAGGCCAATGGCGTGTTCTGGGAAACTTGTAAATCATTGTTGATGAACGCTGGACCAGATGCATTCAATGCGATAAATCAAACTGGCATCAGCCATAATCTAGTGGCTGGTATGTATCAATTGTCGTATTTGATATTGCCGGCAGTATTGCCCATTATGGTTTGGGTGCTGTTGAATAGAAAATTTGTTGAAGACATTACTCATTTCACTACAAATGAAGCTGGTAATGATTCCTAAGAAACTTTGTTTGATCAGCACTGTCTGAGTCATACAATAAGATGTTATAGAGTAATATGTCAGAAAATCCTGCCAAAGAAAAAGTAACCACTGAAAATGAAGGTGTACTTACAGCACCTGAACTGAATTTTGAACAAAAGCTGTGTCAATATTTGGTTGATCAAGCGCGAATAAAAGACGAGGATTTACAGCGTGGCTTAAGGTTGAACAAAGAAAGCTTTGGTGTTTCCTTGGTTCCTCTTTTAGTTAGGTTGGGCCTGGCATCAGAGAGGGATGTGGCTCAATCATTGCATGAGCTGTTAGGGTATCCGCTTATTAATGACAAGGATTTTCCGGAAACATCATCTGTCGATGTCGAATTCCCTATCAGATACATGAGAGAAAGCCAGTTTGTTCCAATCAGTGAAAGTGATGAAGCGCTGACGGTTGTGATGGTTTATCCATATGAAGATTATTTAATTAAAGCCATCAAGATGGTGGCTCAAAAAGAATTGAAGATCCACATTGGCTTGCCATCAGATGTAGAAAATGCCATTGAAAGATATTATGGCGGCGGAAAGTCCGCCATGGGTCAATTGGTTGAAGGATTGTCCAATGAAGGTGGTGAGATTGAAGATGTGGAACATCTGAAGGATTTGGCCAGTGAAGCACCAGTCATCAGGTTGGTCAACATGATCATGCAACGGGCGGTTGAATCTCGAGCCTCTGATATACACATTGAACCTTTTGAGAACCGCTTGAAAGTAAGGTATCGTCTAGACGGTGTCTTACATGAAGTGGAATCTCCACCGGCAAGGTCAACAGCTGCTGTGATCAGTCGGATCAAAATTATGTCGAAACTGAACATTGCAGAAAGGCGATTGCCGCAAGATGGACGCATTCAACTGCGAGTTCAAGGTAAAGAATTGGATTTACGGGTTTCAACCGTGCCAACCTCTTATGGCGAGAGTGTGGTGATGCGGATTTTGGATCGCGAAAGCATTGTGTTTGACTTCAATCAACTTGGCTTCAGAAAGCACACTTTGGATCCATTTTTAAAAGTGCTGGAAATGCCGCACGGTATTTTATTGGTAACTGGTCCAACCGGTAGTGGTAAAACCACCACTTTGTATACGGCATTGCAGCGACTAAACACCGAAGACAGGAAGATCATTACAGTCGAAGATCCGGTTGAGTATCAATTAACGGGTATCAATCAAATCCAAGCCAAAGCATCCATTGGATTGGATTTTTCATCGGCATTGCGTGCCATTGTTCGTCAAGATCCAGACATCATTATGATTGGAGAAATGCGTGATTTGGAAACTGCAAAAATTGCCATCCAATCGGCATTGACGGGTCACTTGGTGTTGTCCACCATTCACACCAATTCAGCGGCTGGCGGTATCACTCGGATGATAGACATGGGCGTGGAAGACTACTTGCTGACATCGACAGTCAATGGGTTGTTGGCTCAAAGGTTGGTCAGGAAGCTGGATCAAACCAGCATGGAAAAATACCAGGTGATGCCAGAAATGATCGAAGAACTAAAATTAAATAAACTGTCAGATGCCAAGGAATTTCATTTCTACCGACCACGGCCTTCTGAAGAGAATCCAACTGGCTACAAAGGACGGATGTCGATCTTAGAATGCTTGACCATGACAGAAGAACTCAGACGCATGGTGATGAAAGGGGCCACGGCAGGTGACCTACAGAAACAAGCAGAGGCTGAAGGCATGTTGAACATGTATCAAGATGGCTTAATGAAATGTATAGCTGGCGAAACCAGCTTCGAAGAAGTTATAAGGGTGTCACACGAATAATGGCACAGTTTATATACAAGGCCATCACGCCAACTGGTGAACAACTTGAAGGTCAACTTGAAGCGACCTCTCAAGCCGAAGTCATTGCCAAAATTCAAGAAGCTGGCAATATGCCGGTTTCGGCAAAAGAATTGAAGCCTGGGTTTTCTTTCGAAAACCTGATGGCCAAGCGAAGTAAGATTTCCCAAAAACAAGTGGGCTTTTTTACCGAGCAGTTATCAACGTTGTTAAATTCAGGCATGCCTTTGGATCGGTCTTTATCGGTCATGATTGATTTGAGTGATGATGAGCGTATCAAAATCATGGTTGAACAAGTGCGCGATAAAGTGCGAGGTGGTGGAACATTGTCAGATGCTTTAGAAGAGCAGCATGGTGTGTTTTCTACCATGTATACCAACATGGTCAGGGCCGGTGAGATGGGCGGTACATTGGAATTGTCATTGCAACGATTGAGTGATTATTTGAAAAGTTCCAAAGAACTGAAAGACTCGGTGGTATCAGCCATGATTTATCCTGCCATCTTGATGGTTTTGGCAGTAGGCTCTTTGTTTATTTTGTTGGCCAAAGTGGTGCCAAAATTCAAGCCATTGTTTGAGGATGCGAATATAGAGCTGCCTTTGATCACCCAAGTGGTTTTTGCGGCGGCCGCTCTGGTGCAAAGTTTTTGGTGGGTATTGATGTTGTTGGTTATTGTGGTCGTGGTGTTATTCAAACAAAAATTAAAAGACCCCGAGTTTAAATACAATTGGGATCAGCGGATGTTGAATTTACCTTTGTTTGGTCAATTAATCACCCGTGTAGAAACCGCCAAATTCACCCGCACGCTTGGTACATTGGCAGACAGTGGCGTGCCGCTACTTTCAGGCTTAGCCGTGGCGAAAAAAGTGATTAACAATACAGTTATATCAAAAGCGATTGGAGACGCCACAGAAAAAGTCAAGCATGGGGCGCCTTTGTCAGATGCGCTGTCAAAAGAGCCGGCTTTCCCAAAGTTGGCGCAACAGCTGTTAAGTGTAGGTGAGGAGACAGGCAGTTTAGATGAGATGCTGGTCAGGGCATCAGATACTTATGATGGTGAAGTGAAAAACACCATTGAACGCATGCTGTCAGTATTGGTGCCGGTTTTGGTACTGATTTTGGCAGGTTTTATTTTTACCATTGTGTTTGCCATCCTGATGCCGATGATGAACATGAGTGAATTAGTAGGATAATGAATATGAATATGAGAAGAAAACAACAAGGTTTTAGTTTGATTGAGGTGCTGGTGGTGATGACCATTTTGGCCGTTATTTTTGGATTGGTGGTTTCTAATGTGACCGGTGGTCAAGACAAAGCCAAATACAAAGAAGCGCAAATTATGGTGCAAAAATTGTCACAAGCAGTGGCTGAATTTAATTTAGACACTGGCAATTACCCAGACAACCTGTCTGAATTGGTTAATGACAATGGTGACTCGATGTGGATGGGTAAATACGCTAAGGAAAAAGATTTGATTGATCCTTGGGGTGAACCTTACCATTTTTCACCCAGCAGCCAACATGGCCAAAGTTTTGATATTTATTCATATGGTGCAGATAAAAGTCCTGGTGGCGATAAATTGGCTGCAGACATAGGTAATTGGCAGTAATCCAATGAAGAAACCCTCTGGTTTTACATTGATTGAAGTGCTCGTGGTATTGGTTATGCTGGCCGTGCTTGCGGGTACAGTGGCATTCAACATGTCAGGATCAATGAAATCAGCAAAGATCAGGGGGGCCAGCAAAGATTTGGTTGCGGCATTGCGTTACACCCGTTCTCAAGCTGTGATTAAACACAGTGAACAAAGTTTAACGCTTGATGTCACTGAAAAATCATACCAACCGCCAGGTAAACCCAAAGTGATTTTGCCTGAGGGCATGGAGTTAAAAGTGTTTGCTGCGGAATCGGAAATACCTTCTGAGGACAAAGCAGGTTTTCGCTTTTTTTCTGATGGCAGTTCAACCGGTGGCCGGGTTACTTTGATATATGAAGACCGTTTTTGGCGCATCAACATTGCTTGGCTGACTGGAGAGATCAGGCTGTTTAAGGACACTGAAGTTTGATGCAAAGGCGCAACCCTCAAAGTTTAAGGCAGTCTTCGGGCTTTACCTTGATTGAAGTGATTGCTTCATTCACCATACTTGCCATGACCTTTATGGTGGTGCTGGAAATATTGTCCAACTCTTCTGCCAACACCATCAAATCATCCGAACGCACTCAGATATCATTGATGGCACAAAGTAAGATGGATGAAGTGGGTATCATCATTCCGGTAGAAGAGGGAACGGTTTCAGGTGATTTTGACGACAAACATTCGTGGTACATCTCTATTGAACCCTTTGAGGTCCCTTATGAGGGAAATGTGGAGATGAGTTTTGCGCCCGTCGAATTATTTAAAGTGAGCTTGAATATCGTTTGGTTTGATAATCGGGGTGAACATAGGTCTGCTGTTTTTACAACATTGAAAGCCATGACGCCTGATTTTGAAGCAGGAGGTTTGGGCTGATGCGAAAACAACAAGGATTCACTTTGATTGAAGTGATTGTGGTTTTCACCTTGTTGGCCATGATCATGGCGATGATATTTTCTGGGATTGATTCAGGAAGAAGGACCGCGGAGAAGGGCGAGAAAAGAATCACTGCCATCAATGAAATCAGGGTGATTCAAAACATCATCAGGAGCCAAGTTTCCAAAGCCATGGCGCTTGGAGTGGCTGAATCTGATGAAGGCGAGTTGTTAAAATTTATAGGTGAAGAGCAATCAATCACTTTTGTTTCACAAATGCCAGGTTATTTGGGCAAAGGTGGACCGCACATTCAAAAGCTTGAACTGATCAATGGACGAAATGGTAAGGAATTGCTCTATACACATGGTTTGATCAGTAATTATGACGACGAAGATGAAATGTCTGAGTTTGATGATGCAGAACCCATGGTGTTATTAGAGAACATCAGGAACGGTTCATTTGCATTTATCGAACTTGATGAGGAGGGTTTGCCTACAGACTGGATTGCTGAACTGGAAAACCCAGCTGCGATGCCGTTGATGGTACAACTGGACTTAGAGATGAATCGACAAGCCAAGGAACATTGGCCTTTATTGCAAATTGCATTACAAGTGGATGGGGCGTCATCTTCCAGAAGGACCAGCACCATGAATTTATTGCAAAACCGCAGCAATACGGAGACCAAAGAATGAAGCGGCAAAAAGGCATTGCTTTGGTTTTGGTGTTATGGGTGACTTTGTTGATGAGTGTCATTGCAGGCAGCTTCGCCTTATCGGCGAGAACTGAAAGCATACAATCTAAAATTTTGTTCAATGAGACCCAAGCCAGGTTTATGGCGGAAGCGGGTTTGAACAGAGCGGTCTTTGAATTAAGAAACCCAGACCCTGAATCCAGGTGGATTGCCGATGGTCGTCCTTATAAAATGGAGCTTGATGGGGTTGAGATTGAAATAAAAATTACTGATGAATCTGGAAAAATTGATTTGAATCAAGCCAGTGAGGAACTTTTGATTGGCTTATTTGCCTCAGTAGGCATGGATTTAGATGAGGCCATTGAATTGGTTGATAAAGTATTGGATTGGAAGGATGCTGATGAAGAAGTCAGGTTGTCTGGAGCAGAAGATGGTGATTATTTTGCTGCTGGATACAGACATGGAGCCAAAGATGCACCGTTTGATACAGTTCCTGAGTTGATACAGGTGATGGGTGTAAGCTATGACATGTACCGCAAGATCGAACCCGCACTCACCGTCTATTCGGGAAGAAGAAATGTTAATTTGGCATTTGCGCCAAGAGAAGTGTTGCTGGCTATTGATGGCATCACTGGGGAAATGGCTGATGAGTTTATTGTTCAACGCCATGAAATAGATGATGTGAATTTGCCATTACCTATTTTGGCAGAAGGTTATTCTGGACAATTGCGTGGCGGTGGCACTGCGTTCAGTATCATCAGTAAAGCCACATTGCCAAACAAGCAATTTACAGAAATTGATGCCACCATTAGGATGGGTGGTACATTACAAGGGCGACCATTTAGGGTGGTGCGCTGGAGAGACAACGAGCACAAATGACAAATTATTTAGAAAAAGTAATTGAACCAGTGAATCAATGGTATCAGACGTCGAGTATTCATGCGTTTTTTGAATGGTGGACCTCAGAGCTTAAATCTTTGATTCCGAAAAGTTACAGAGAAAATTTATTCCCAGATTCAAAGCAAATATTGATTAAGCAAGTTGACGGTGATGATGAGGTCCAAATTTGGCAACAACATAACAATGAAATAGATTTGGTTGAGTTTGATGATTCGGTCAAAGGAAAGGAGTGGTGGCATCAACTGAATCATTATGTGGCTGGCTCAGATCAAGAGACCAAAGTGACTTTTCTGCTCAAGGAGTCAGATGTGTTGAGCCGTGAAGTTGCTATGCCCATAGTGGTCATCAATGACATAGATTCGGTTTTGAGTTTTGAATTGGATAAGTATTTGCCTTTCACTGCTGCTGATGTGGCTTATGATTTTCGCAAAGGTCAGGTCGAAGAAGGCAGTGAAAAATTTCCAGTTTTATTGACAGCGGTTAAAAAAGAAAAATTAAAAGAAATCGTTGAGCAAACAGAAAGCAAAGGATTGAAACTATCAGCCATCGATGTCAATGTGGGTGTTGGTGAGCAGCCAGAGGCCATGGGTGTTAATTTGATGCCAAAATCATTGCGCATGAAAAAGGATTGGACCAGTTTAAAATGGCATGCTGGATTGGCCGCTGTGACATTGTTGATGTTAAGTTTTGTGATGTACACTTCCTTAAACAACAAGCGAGCCAAAATTCAATCACTGGAGGTTCAAGTGGATGAGTTGAAGAAAGATGCCAGGCGCGCCAAAATGATTGAAACACAATTAAATGAATCTATTCAGGCAGCCAACTTTTTAGGCAACCTGAAACAAAACATACCCAGTCGAGTTGTGATGATTGGGGAACTTACCAAAAAAATTCCAGTTAATACCTACTTAACACGCATTGTGATTGATGACGAGAAATTAGAAATTGTGGGTGAATCGGACAACGCCAATGCATTGGTGCCAATCCTGAATCAATCTGATTTGTGGTATGAACCGCAGATCATTGGTAATGTGACCCAAGGCAGAACAGGAAAGGAAAAATTCACCATCAAATCTGATTTGAAGCCGATGGATGTAGACATTGAGGAGAATGCAAATGGATCTTGATTCTAGAGTCAGTAAGTGGTCGGCCATTATGGTGCTGCTGTTTCTGTTGGTTATAGTTTATTTCTTGTTCTTTCATTGGTTCTTTGTGGCGCATGCAAGTTTGAATGAAGAAGTTGATTCATTGAATGAATCTCGTCAAAAATTCATCAACGAAGCAGCAAAAACACCCAAGTTAACTGAGATGCTACAGGATGTAAAATCAAAGGTGGGGTCTAACAACGAGTTTCTACAGGCTGATTCAAAGAACTTGGGCAACGCTGAAATCACTTCAATTTTTAAAAACATTGTCAATCAACAATCAGAAACTGCCTCTGACTGTCAGATTATCAGTCAATCACCCACGCAAGACAGAGAGCCTGAGCAATTTGAAAAAATAATCTTGCGTGTTAGAATGCGTTGCCAATATGAAGTATTGATTAATGTTTTAGATTTAATTGAGGCCAACACCCCTTCTTTGTTTGTCAATGATTTACGAATAGAGTCCAGAAATCAAAACCGATACAGGAAGAACGTGAATGAAACACCTGCCCCGGAAAATTTAGAGGTGCGTTTTGATTTGTATGCTTACTTAAAAATCCCAGTAGAAAAAGATGATGAAAAATAGTTTATTTGCTAATGGATTGATTGTAGTGATTGGGGTGCTGATGTTACTGGCTGCCTTGCAATTGTTCGGTTGGGGGAAAGGCACATCGTCATTAGAACCCGAAGGTTTCGATGCTTCGGCGTTGACTCAACTGGAAGTGCTGTCAGAGGATCTCAATAAAAAAGTCGGTCCAGAGCTTGTGTCACAAATTAACACGATGCCTTTGTTTAATTTAGATCGAAAGCGCTATGAAGGCGTTATGGGGGGTGAGGATGACGAGCCGCCACCTGTTGTGATTGAATCAAAACCCTTAAAAGCCAAAGTGACCAGTATCATCATGATAGGTGATGACAGATATGCCATGATGGTTGACCAGGTGACCAATGAGAAAATAACATTGGAACAAGGCATGCCATTGCCTGGTGAACAGGGTTTGTGGGTGGTTGACCAAATAGAAGCCAGACAAGTGACTTTTGTTGCAGAAGGTGAAGAGCCAGTGAGCTTGGAGCTTGAAGTGTTTGATGGCACCTTGAATGGCAAGTCCAGGTCAACAACCAATACCAAGAATAACAGGAACAAAACAAACACCGAACAGATTGAAAAAGTTGATGCGTCAGTTGCTAAGAAAAACAGTGCTGAGGAAATCCGTAAAAAAATTGCCGAAAGAAGAGCTCAAATGAGGGCCAATGCTGCTAAAGGAAAAAAAGAATGATAAATAAGATTAGTAAGAATTTACTTTTGAGTCTCGGAATACTGAGCTTAGCTGGTTGTGTTTCTCAGCCAAAAGACTTAAGTGATGAATTGAATAACTCAAATTACTTGAAAGATGTTGAGTCTACCATTTATTCAGGTGAGGTTTACAACAGTGGCGGCATCAAGCCCACTGACAGAGATGATGCCGAGTACTATCCAGGCACTGGAGAATTCATTAATTATGAAGCGGCTGCCAAAGAAGATAAACCGGTATCTGAACAAGGTGAAATCACATTTAATTTTGAAGGTGAATCCTTACAAGCTGTGGTGCACTTTATTTTGGGTCAGGTGTTGAAAGAAAACTATGTGTTGGCTCCTGGGGTCAGCGGTAAAGTGACCTTTGCCACAGCCAAGCCAATATCCAAAGCCCAATTGGTGCCAATATTAGAAATGATGTTGGGTTGGAACAATGCAGCATTGGTGATGGTCGATGATCGTTATCATGTTTTACCAGAAAAACAAGCCATCAAAGGATTGTTAACACCCAAATTCAATCCTGACAATGAAGGCAATGGGTTTCAGGTTTTGGCTGTTCCTTTGTCTTATGTGTCGCCAACAGAAATGGAAAAAATTCTTGAACCCTATGCCAAAGATGGGGCCATCGTAAAGGCTGACAATGCAAGGAACATCTTGTTTTTATCGGGTAACCCAAGTGAGTTAAGCAATTATTTGCAAACCATAGAAATATTTGATGTCGATTGGTTGGCAGGTATGTCTACCGGTATCTTCTACTTGAAACGAGTGGAGTCCAATGACATCATCACTGAACTCGAAGCCTTATTTGGTGAAGGTGCAGATAACCCATTGGCAGGTATGTTCAGATTTTTACCTTTGGAAAGGTTGAATGCGGTGATGGTAATTACGCCACAAGAAGATTATTTGCATAAAGCCAAAGAATGGGTCGATCGACTTGATCGTGCCGATTCTGATGGTGCTTCAAATTTATATGTTTATAGCGTTAAGAACATCAAAGCAGATGACTTGGCCGGTTATTTGAATGACGTGTTTGGTGGAACGGGTGGGTCAGGCTCATCTGCTAAGTCCAGTGGCGGTAGCGTGGTACCAGGGCAAAGTGGTCGTGAAGTCAGTTCAACCAACGCCAAGAAAACCAATACAAGCAGGAGAAAGACAAGCAACAGTGGTGGTTCTGGCATCAATGACATTCATATTTCTGCCATTGAAGACTCCAATCAATTGTTGATCAAAGCAGGCGTCAGTGATTACGAGAAAATTTTGTCTGCCATTGAAAGGTTGGATATAGAGCCTTTACAAGTTTTGGTCGAGCTTAAGATCATTGAAGTGACATTGACTGACTCGATAGCCCATGGCATGGAATTGTTGTTTGGTGATGAAACCACTTCAGTCGATACTGGAGATGGAAAATCAACCATCCGCCCCTATAATTTCAGCACCACGGGTGCCAGCATTTCTGGTTCAGGAGTGGCATACAACTTTTTGGGAACCGATGCCCAAGCACGTTTGACTGCTCTGGAAAAAGAAGGGCGTGTGGCACTGCTGTCTTCTCCATCGATGATGGTGTTGAACAATAAAAATGCCACCATCAATGTAGGTGATCAGATTCCTATTACCAATGTAGGTTCAATTGGCACCGGCGGCAGTGTTAACAATGGCACCATATCGTCGACTCGATTTATTCAAACAGGTGTCCAAGTTGACATCACCCCTCGGGTTAATCCAGGCGGGCTGGTTTATATGGAAGTCAGTCAAGACGTCAGTGCACCTGGCACACCAGATGTTGCCGGTGGCACGCCGCCGATTTCAACCCGACAGTTAAATACAGAAATTGCGGTACAAAGTGGCAACACCATTGTAATGGGTGGGTTGATCAGTGAGAGTGATACGGTGTCAAGATCAGGCTTTCCATTGTTAAGCAAAATACCATTGATTGGTAATGCCTTTGGTTCAAAAAGTAAATCAGCCAATCGCACAGAGCTGATGTTGCTGATTACTCCAACAGTCATAGAAAATCCTGAACAAGCACGTTTGGTAACGAAAGAATATGCGAAGAAATTTAAAGGCTTGAAGCCAATTAAAACAACCCTAGAAGATACGGAGAACAAAGAATGAAATTGAATTTATATATAATGATTGGAATATTGATGCTGACTGGATGTAAAGACAGTATTGAGGACATCGATACCAAATCAGTCAAACGATGGGAAGCGATCATAGCCTCTGACTATGATGAAGCTTACTCGTATTTCACACCTGGTTATAAGAAAACCGAAACTGTTGAGTCATTTGCCAACAAATTAACCAATGCCAAACTGAGGGTTGAGTGGAAAGCAGTTAAATTCGTTGAAAAATCTTGTGAGTCAGAAGAGATCTGTGACGTTAAGTTAGAATTAACATATAAGTACAAATTTCCAAGGAAAGCAATGGGCGAAATTGAATTGCCATCAGTCATTACTGAAAAATGGATGCTTAAAGATGGAAAGTGGAGTTTTCTGCCTAAGTTAGATTATGGTGTTTAGAGCAATGTCACAAAAATGAGCCATGGATTGAATATTTTGGTAATTAATACTTGTGGTTTTATGGCTCTTATAATATCATTGCATACGCTATCAAGTATAGCTTCGTTCATATGAGCGGGGATGTTTTAAATAGCCCTGATATTAATTTTAAAAAATTTGGAGTTAGAAATGAAAAAAAATAAACTAACTACTGCTGTTGTTGCTGGTTTAGCTGGCGTTGCTGGCATTGCCGGTGTATCTAATGCAGTACATCTTAACCCTGAAGGACTTGGTCAAACTTTGATCTATCCTTACTACACGGTTAACAATGGTTTGAACACTACATTTTCAGTAGTTAACACTACTGAATACACAAAAGCTGTTAAAGTACGTTTTATGGAAGGCGACAACTCAATTGAGGTTCTCGATTTCAACTTGTACTTATCTCCATACGACGTATGGGTAGCAGGTTTAGTACCTACAGATTCTTCAAGTGCTGGTCACGTAGGTGAGCCTACTGGTGCCATCGTTTTTGGTGACACTTCTTGTGTTCCATTCTTGAACTCTGGTCAACAATTCTTGCCATTTGCTATCGACGCATCGCAAGCACCTTTCGGTGGAATCAACCAAAACTTAGAGCGTTCTAGAGACGGTCACTTCGAAATGATTGAAATGGGTACATTAGACCCTTCTTTCGGTTACGGTGCTGACGCAGTTCACGTTGCTGGTGTTCCTTCTGATTGTGGCCAGTTACAAGCTAACTGGGACGGCGGCGGAGCTTGGGACGTGCCTAGTGGCGGCGATCCAACTGTTGAATTAATGCCTGTTACAGGTGGTTTATTCGGTTCTGCTTCTATCATTGACGTTGCTGAAGGTACTGACGTAACTTACAATGCTGAAGCTTTAGAAAACTTCTGGGTTGCTGGTACTATCCAGCATACAGCTCCAGGTAGTTTATTGCCTTCATTGGCTGCTGGTGACGTGACTTCTACTGTTTTCGCAAACGGTGGTTTGGCTACTTCAACTTGGGCAACTGGTGCTGAAGCAGTAACTGCAGTTTTCATGCAAGATCAGTTATACAATGAGTATTCATTGGATGCTAACGTTGCTGGTAAAACTGAGTGGGTTATTACTTTCCCAACTAAACGTTTCCACGTAAACGCAGCTGTTGCTGTTCCTCCATTCACTCAAGTTTGGGATGGTGAAGAAGCATGTGAGCCATACGGTATCTTAGTATGGGATCGTGAAGAGAACGATAACTTCTGTACTGTTAACCCTGCAGATCCAATCTGTCAAGGTGGTGGTATTTCTCCAGTTTCTCCTAATGACCCAACAATTCCATTGTTGTGTTGGGAAGCAAACGTTGTTGAATTCTTAAACGGTGGTGCATCTTCAGGTTCATCTGCTGTATTGGGTTCAACTAACTTGGCTTCAATCCCAGCATTTACTGATGGTTGGGCTCGTATGAACTTCGCACAATCAGCTAGTCCGTTGATTGGTGCAGGTTTTGACGGCTTACCAGCTACTGGTTTCTCAGTACAAAAATTGACCAACGCTTTCGCAGCTGAAGGTTTATTGGCTCAATATGCTGGTTTGTTCAAGCATAAAGGCCGCATTACTTCTAACTAATAGTTAGCTGTAATACAAAGTATAGAAGGGCAAGTATTTATTACTTGCCCTTTTTTCGTTTGTGGGATTTTTATAAGGAAAATTTAACAACACAGTTGTTATAATAGCCCCATCTTTAAGATGTGAAATGATTATGAAAAAAACAACCTTATTACTGCTGGCTTTCAGTCTAAATGCCTATTCAGCAAAAGTAATTTTTACCAACAATAATGAAGAGGCCGATATTACCGGTAATGCTTCAATTGACATTCAAACAGGTGATGTGTTGGTAGAGACTTCTGCTCCCAAATTGATTGTAGGTGGTAATGCCATTCTTTCTGTGTTTCCAAATACTTATCAAGCCAATGATAACCAAATTATATCTATGAGTTATACCGTTGCTCACGGTGAAAACTGTGTAGGTACAACCAACCGTGGTTCGGTGTCAAATTGGACCATGCCACTCAATAGTAGCGATGGAACTCATTCCAACAGTGTCAATGTGGGATCTACATTTCCAATTGATTTTACGGTCACTTGTGACAACAAACTAGGTGCGGGAACGGTAACTGACACGGCAAGAATTGTCGAGACATCAGGCTCTCCAGCGGTGGCACCATCTGTTACATTAAGAGTTAATGGCAGTGCCAGCAACACATCTGTAACAGCAGGGTCATCTGTGGCATTGACTTATTCCATCACCAACAATGATTTGCCTTGTACATTCACAAGTACACCAGTTAATTCATCTTGGAATGCATTAAATTCAAGCAGCAGTTCTACTGTTAACTTTAATACGGTCATTAGTACCAGCAGTACATTTGGTATCAGTTGTACCAATTCTGATGGTTTAACGGACAGTGATAGCAGAATAATATCAATTACCAGCAGTGCGGCTTGTCAAAGTCACCCACCACCAGCTGGTACTTCAGAACAATTTGGCCAAACCTATGTTGGCGTAACAGGACAACAGTTCGGTGATGCAACCAGTTCATCTGCTAATTTCAGTATTGATAAAAATAAATATGTTGCACTGCAAGTAACCGCACCAACATCTTTGTATTTGAGAAAGAATTCATTTGAGCAACCCACAGCCAACTTTACTCCAGCATCTTACACAGTTTCTTTGAGTAAATGTCCTGGTGATTTTAATGTGAGCTCTAATGATGTTGGTCGAGGTCGATGTGTTGTTGGTGGACAGCAAGCGGGTGGTTCTACTACACCAGTATTGCGTTGGACCACTAAAACCAATCCTACTTCAACCGATTTGGCATTGAAATGTGTGTTAGATCCAGGTGATACTTACTACTTGAATATCATTCATGCTACTACACCTCCTTACAGTCAAACGGTATGTTCTGACAGTACCAAATGTGGTGTTTTATTTACTGAATTAATTGATAATTAAAATAAGTAATTATGATATTTAAATTAATAACAATGATGTTGGTGTCTGGCTTTGATGGTTTTCTATTAAAGCAAGACACCACGACCATAGAGCTGTCTGAGGTTGATGCTTTTGTGCACAGCATTCCCAGCGAGTTTCGTGAAGGGTATATCGCAAAAGCTTCACAATTTGAAAAAGACATTTATACCGTCTTGAACGTTAATCTGGTTTTTGACTATTTAGAAAAATCTGATTTATTAACACAGGTTGCTGCTGATCAGTCAATCGTTGAAAATGATTTTAAGGATAAAATTGATCAAAATTTTATAGATAAATTAGGTTATACGGTTGATGAGTTCAATCAGATATTGAAGGCGTTTGATCGCAAGAAGCAATATGTGGTGGGATTCCAACATTATATTTACAATCAAATAGATGATGCTGCAGCCGATGAATTGGCTGAAGAGTATTACAAAGTAAATAGAGTGAAATACATCAAACCAAAATCAATGGATTTATCACAAATTTCTTTTTCTAAAGAAAAATTTAGCAAAGAAAAGGTGACTGAAATATTGAATTATATAGGTACAGATTCTAAAGAGCGTTTTACTGAAATGGCAGTAGCCCATTCATCAGATCCTTCGGTTAAGTCAAACAAAGGTGAGCTTGGAACTTACAAAGAAAACTTATATAAAGGCCATGTTGGTAAAGAAATTTTTATGATTGATGAACTTGGCATGCACAGCCACATATTACAGGATAAAGAAAATTACTATTTAGTTTATATCAATGGCATTAACCCACAAGATACCATACCATTTGATGATGTGAAGGTGGAGTTAAGAGACTCGATAAAGCAAAACATGGCGGATAAAAAGTTTAATAATATAATGTCTTCAATTTCTAACAAAGAAATTGAAGTCAATATTGAACAATTAGCAACTATAACAGAAAGATATTTAGACAATACAATCAATGACACCCAATAAACTGTCAGAAGTTTGTTGTTGAAACTAATATTGGACTTGATATAGTTTATGTTTTTATATTTCTTACAGCGCGAAGTAAAAAACAAATACAACAGTACATGGTCAACATTGTTTTGGTTGGTGATTCAACCCATGTTGACCTTGTCTGTTTATTATTTTGTATTTACCCATATTTTCAATGCTCGACTGGGTGATGATGAACACATCAGTTTTATTGCCTATTTAGCCATCGGACTATGGCCTTGGATGGCGTTTTCTGAAGCACTCGCCCGATCAGTTACTTCTGTTTCTGAAAGAAAAGATTTAATCGGTAAAGTTAAAATTGACCTGAGGGTTGTTCTTTTAGCCAACATCTCAGCGATTTACATCTTTCATTTGATTGGTTTTCTGATTGTCGTAACTGTATTAATGATTTTTTCTGAAATTCAATTTTCAGCTCATTACTTCCTTTTTATCATTCCGTTTTTGATACTCTATTTCGTGTCATATTCAATCGGCTTATTGGTGGCATCTGTTCATGTATTTTATAAGGACATCTTACAGATAATTAATGCGCTGTTACCCTTGATGTTTTTTACCGTGCCAATTATATATTCGATTAATATAATTCCGGTTGAATACCACAACATCATGTCATTCAATCCACTTTTCGAAATAATTAATTCATTTCATCATATTTTCTTTTATTTTGATAAATTCAGTGCACTGTCATTACTTAAGTACTGTATGGTGATTGTTCCTATCTACTTTTTTACCAATTGGTTCTATAAAAAATTGGCACCAGAATTTGATGATTACATATGAATGAACTGGTTAAATTAACTGATATTTCTAAGTCATATCCAACATCATCTTCAAGTAAGTCCCACCTAAAGAATATGATGCGGATACTGTTGAGTCATAAAAATGTGGCTGCTGTAGAAGTATTAAAAAACATTAATTTAAAAATTGATGAAGGTCAATCATTGGCAATCATAGGTGAAAATGGAGCCGGTAAAAGTACATTGCTGAAAATCATATCAGGGGTGGCAAAAGCAAGCTCTGGGACATTAGAAGTCAATTGTTCTATTGGTGCCTTGTTGGAATTAGGTTCTGGTTTTGACCCTGAATATACAGGCCTGGAAAACCTAAAAATGTCCGCAACTCTGGCCGGTATTAAAGATGACTTTGATTTTAAAATTCAAAAAATGATTGAATTTGCTGATATTGGTGATTACATCAATCAACCAGTCAGCACCTACTCTTCTGGAATGGTGGTTAGGTTGGGTTTTGCAGTGATCACACAAACCAAACCACAATTGTTGATTACTGATGAAATTTTGGCTGTGGGTGATGAGAACTTTCAATTAAAGTGTTTAGAATGGGTTAAAAATTATGTCACCAGTGGTGGAACCATACTGCTTGTCTCTCACAGTACATACCATGTAACTCAGATTTGTAAGCAAGCCATTTGGTTGGAACACGGACAAATCAAAATGTCAGGTTCATCATGGGATGTTGCCAATGCGTATAAAAGCAGTATCAACAATAAATTAGAAGAAATTCAATGTCATAAGGTCGATGACACCCTGTTAGGGATCAAAGATGTGACATTAATGAATCTAAATGGCGAGGCCATTAAAACCATCCGTATGGGCGAGACATTGAGAACCAGGGTTATACTCAATTCGCCAGATGGCAAGCCTCCAGGGTTATGTATGGGGATTGTAGGTTATGACAATCGTCCTATATATGGCACCTATTCTGATTTTACCAAAGCACAACCTAAACACATTGGCAACAACACTTATCAATTCACTGTAGATATACCCAATTTACCATTGTTGCCAGGGCAATATCGAATCAAGACCCACACCATGACACCAGATCAACTGCAATTGGTGGATACATGGGAGTCTGAAATTACTGTAACAGGCGATTCTGATGAAAATGGTGTCTGTCGGATTGATTTTGATTGGAATCAAGTATGATTCAAATTGTTGTCCCAATCTTCAATGCTTTTGAAGTGACTCATAAAAACCTTCAATCATTGATAAAACATAATTATGATGATGATATTTTATTCATCAATGATGGATCGACAGACCAAAGAATTGTCAATCTGTTGGAAAACTTACCAGCACATTGGGAGGTTTTACACAATGCCGATAATATAGGATTTGTCAAAACAGCGAATATTGGATTGAAACATTCAGTAGGGCACAGTGTGTTGTTAAATTCTGATACTGTGGTTTCATCGCATTGGCTCGATCGATTCAAACTAGCCATCAATACCATAGAACGTTTAGGGACAGCCACACCGTGGTCTAACAATGCTGAAATATGTTCGTTGCCAAAGACTTTGTCACAAAACCCAATTCCTACTGACATTGACCAATTGTCATCAGAACTCATGAATCACCTTCCTCAATACCCTGAACTACCAACAGCCGTTGGTTTTTGTATGCTGGTAACACAACAAGCCAAAGAGCAAGTTGGTTATTTTGATGAAACCACTTTTGGCATGGGATATGGGGAAGAAAATGATTATTCTTTGCGGGTAGCAAAGCATGGGTTGAGAAATGTATTGGTCGACAATTGTTATGTTGCACATGTCGGCAATCAGTCTTTTAAAGAAAAGTCATCAAAACCAGACCAAGGAACCATGCAACGGCTGTTAGATAAACACCCTGAATATTTAAATCTCATTCAAAAATTCATAGAAAATGACCCATTAAGTGAATTAAGAGAATCAATCATTGGTAAAATAAGCGCTTTTTGAACTGTTGAGAAATTAATGTCAGTTAGTGACTTACCTTTTACTGGTGAACGGTTCATACCAACTTGTGAAAGAGAAATATGGTATGAGCATTACCATCGATACACCATGGCTTTGAATTGGACAAAAGGCCTTGATGTGCTTGATGCTGCTTGTGGCGAAGGTTATGGCAGTCACTTGTTGGCTTCAAATGCCAAATCAGTGACGGGAGTTGATATTTCTGATTCAGCGATTAATCATGCACAAAAGACTTATACAGCAGACAACTTAACATACATCAAGTCGAACGTTCTGAATATGGGTTTCAAGGATGGAAGTTTTGATGTGGTTGTTTCATTTGAAACATTAGAACATTTAGCAGAACACAAGGAATTGATTCAAGAATTCAAAAGGGTTTTGAAGCCTGACGGTGTATTAATCATTTCTACGCCAGATAAAAAAGAGTATTCTGACAAGACCGGTTTTGACAATGAGTTCCATGTAAAAGAATTGTACCG
The DNA here is from genome assembly GCF_002591915.1 of Marinicella litoralis. Classification (GTDB taxonomy): domain Bacteria; phylum Pseudomonadota; class Gammaproteobacteria; order Xanthomonadales; family Marinicellaceae; genus Marinicella; species Marinicella litoralis. The sequence goes on from NZ_NIHB01000001.1 coordinate 1,431,911, forward strand.
AGAGGACTTTGCAAACTTGGTTGAACCTGAGTTCAATCACTGTCAATGGTTTGGTCAGAAATTGTTGTTTTCATCAACAATATGGGATTTAAACAATGACTTAAAAACCATTCAATATGATTGTATGGATAAAAACAATCAAGTGGTAAACCAACCGTTATTTGCACCTGTCTATTTTATTTTGGTCGCAAGTCATGAAAAATTAGATGCTAAAAACGTCAGTAATTTTTACAGTTTCAGTGAGCAAGCTGAAAGTGTTTACGGGCATTATAACGCGGTCATAAGGGCACACATCAAAGCCGAAAAAGATTGTCAAAAATTGCAAGCACAGCACAGTCAATGGAAAAATCATCCCATCATTGGGCGCTGTATTAAATGGTTTGGAAAGGAGTAATTATGGAATTTGAATTTAATTTTGGTGAACAAAAAATAGTAACAGCACCTAAACTCGATTCAACTTTGTATGCCTCAGTTGCAGGCATGGTTCAACAATTGTCAAAAGACGAATTGGTTTTCATGGACAAGCAAGAAGGCATTAACCATGTAATGACTTTACAGGTCTTACAAGCCATGGGATTAACGCAGCAGTTTAAACCAATGCACGAACACATCAGTGTCATTGAACAAAACATACCTGAATTGAATGGTCAGACGGCAGCCATTGAAAAAGTGCTTGGCTTCTTAAAAAGTAAACAATTGATCATCAGCGAACAGCAGTGGCTAGAACGCGTAAAAACAAAACATGCAGAGGACAGACATGTTCCTTATGCTGGAATGGTTATCAGAACGTGTCAACGGCCAGATAATTTACAAAGGTTATTGGAATCTTTGGCTCAATACCATCAGCACCATGGTGGTCACGATGTGGTGTATGTTTTTGATGATTCCAGTGACAATAAGTCACAAGAAGCCAATCAGAAAGTGTGCCAATCTGCAAAAATAAATGTGACTTACCATGGACAATCTTGGCAGCACCAATTCATATCAATGCTGAAGCAAGAGTTTTCTGATGATGCTGCTAAAATCGATTGGCTGTTAAGTGAAAGCAACGGCTTTACCGGAGGTCGTGTATGGAATTTGGCCTTATTGGCCTTGGCGGGCAAGAAATTCACTTTCTTTGATGATGATTATTTGATGCAACCAAGAAAGCCGAAACATCAAGCTGAGGTTGATGTGAATTTAGCTGACTATGTTGATTTGAATGTCGGTTTTGGTTTAAACATCAGATCAATCAAAGCGCTCAGTGAGCAAGTTGATGAAGATGTAATTAAACAAATGACAGAAGCCTGTGGAAGCTATTTTGGCCAATGGATGAATAGCAATGATGATAAATCACATTCTTCATTGTATGGATGGCGGTTGATGGACTTAGATCGGTTCAATAGCCAATCAATTATCAAAACCACTGGCAATGGCACCTGGGGCAGTCCTCGAGCGGAAAGCAATTATTGGTTGTATCTACTCAAAGGAGAAGAGCGAGAATCCTTTTGGCAAGACAGGGAAACCTATTTAGATAACATTGAGGCTTCTCATTTGTTACATTATTCTCCTAATTACCAAGCATTGTCATGTTCAAACTTTGCGCCTTCAGCGATTGATAACAGTACATTCACACCCTTCGTAATGCCCATCAATAAAAATGAGGACCATTTTTTTAATTGTATGATGATGGGTTGTTATCCCAATCAAGTGTCATTACACTTCCCCTATATGATGGGGCACATACAAACCAGTAAACGTGATCGCAGCAGTTTTAATCATGTTGCAAGGCGGCCCAATTTCAATAATTTTGTGGCTGATTATGTCCTTTCAATCATCCCTAATATCTTCACCCATGATGAAGCTGTCAGGTATGACAACATCAGAGCAGCCATAGATGACCTGAGAACCAGTTCAAATCAAGCCATAGAGCAAAGGTTAAGAGAATACATGACCAAAACCCGCTCCGATTTGATTTATTCATTACAGAATATTTTAGACGAAGTCCCCGATGCACCCATATATTGGCAAGCAGATGTGCGGGAAATCATTCAAGCCAATGGCAAAGCCATTAAATCAAACCAACCACCGGTACTCAGTGATTGGGATGAATCTATGGATGTGGAATCCTGTGTTGCCAAGGCAAGGTATGACCTCAAAGAAATCGTTGATGCCATGAAGGTGTGGCCCAAATTGTGGAATTTTTGTTTGGGTCAATGAAACTGAGTCAATGCATAGATGTCGTTATAGTCAATTACAATTCCGGTCAGGCCCTGCAAACATGTATTGATTCCCTCAAGGGATCTGATGTTATTAATATCACCGTGGTTGATAACAATTCCACAGACGACTCTTTGACTGCGGTGCTTGATCAGTCTGATGACATTGAATGGATTAAAAATGACAGCAATGTCGGTTTTGCCACAGCCTGTAACCAAGGTGCCGAGCATGGCAAAGCCGATCAAATTGCATTCATTAACCCTGATTGCTTTATAGCTGCCAATCAATTGTTACAGCTTGCACAAGATTTGAATGCATACCCACAAGCCAGCTTGATTGGTTGTCGGGTGTTGAATCAAGACCATACATTACAAGCGGCTACACGCAGGCGTTTGCCTACACTGTGGCGTGTTTTCACCCATGTTTCAAGGTTGTCTGTGCTGCCATTTATCAAAGGCATTAATATCAAAGATGAGGGCCTATTTGATCAGGTGGTTGAAGTTGAAGCGGTCAATGGTGCCTGTCTGATGGTTAACAGGACAGATTTTGCCAGTGTAGGAGGTTATGATGAGTTATACCCTTTGCATTTCGAAGATTTAGATTTATTTACCCGTTTACTTAAAACTGGCAAAAAATTGATTTATCAAGCAAACATCGAAGCCAAACACATACAAGGCAATGCAGAACAAAGTTCAAGACAAATCAAGCAATGGAAGAAGCAAGGTTTACAGCGTTATTTCCAAAAACACAGACCAAGCTGGGAAGCCAAAATAATTACTTGGATGACTCACTTAAAATAAATTCATACACTTGTTTTTTATTGATGTCGTAGTGTTCAGCAACCAGCTTTGCAGCTACTTTTGGTGGTAAATGTTGATTCAATTCAACGGCCAATTTTTGCTGAGGCAAGGACAACTGATCTGAGTTTGCTTGTTTGATACCTTGTAGCGCAATCACAAATTCGCCTTTTTGCTGATTGGGGTCATTCTCTATCAAAGTAACCAACTCTGCTGCCGTTCCTCTGAATATGTGTTCAAAGCGTTTGGTTAATTCTCGACCCATGACCAAGGTGGTGTTTTCACCTAAAACATGAGCTAATTGTTGGATCGAATCTGCAATCCTGTGAGATGATTCATAAAATACATGGGTTGAATTGAGTGGCAGCAGTGATTGGTAAAAATGCAATCGTTGCTGTTTCTTGGGTGGCAGAAAACCATGAAAAACAAACGGTTGTGTATTGATGGCCGCTGCAGATAGCAAGGCGATCAACGCAGAAGGGCCAGGAATGGGAGATACGGTGATGTTGTTTTCATGCGCCAGTTGGACCAATGGATAACCGGGATCACTGATTAATGGCGTTCCAGCATCTGAAACCAAAGCAACATTTTCACCATTCTGTAACAAGGATATGATTTGTTGAGAGGAGTGGTTTTCATTGTGTTGATGTAAGGCCAAAGTTTTGGTCTTGATGCCATATTCTTGAAACAAGCGTTGACTGTGGCGTGTGTCTTCACAAGCCACCCATTGACACGCTTTGAGTGTTTCAATGGCACGAAGTGTGATGTCTTTCAAGTTACCTATGGGTGTAGCAACAACAAACAGTGTTCCTGTATTTATATCAGAAGAGTGATTCATGACTGCGCATTTTAATGATTTCTGAGGTAAAATCCTAACTATGGTTAAATTAAATAAAAATATTTTGCTGTGTTTGCTTTTCGGGTTGTTTCTTACTGCCTGTGGAACGGGTAGTGGGCCAAATACCAAACCCAGCAATAACAAGGCCAAAACCAAAGGCATGGAACTGTATCAGCAACAACAATATTTTTTAGCAGTCGATTACTTGACCGAAGCCCATCAACAATTGGTGAATGACCAAGACGTCTATGTGGCACTATTGGATTCGTGGTTTCAGTTGGGTGAAACGGTTCGGGTTTGGCAGTTGTTGAATGAATCCACCATCAGCACGGCCGAAACCCAATTGATTGAGGCCGAGCTGCAACAACAACAAAATGCCTGTATGGGTGCCATCAGCAAGGTTTCAGAAATTTCAACAGAATCATTGGATGATGTGTGGCTAGTAAGGTATTGGCGACTTAAAAGTCATTGCCATTATAAAAATGCAGCATACTTATCGAGTGCTATGGCCTTAATTCAGTTGAATCAATGGATCGATGATCCCATTGAGCAGCAACAGAATCATGACTTGATTGTTCAAAGTTTGATTATGGTAGACGAAAGTGAATTAATCTTGGCCATTGGTGACATAGAAGATGAGTTGACACAAGGTTGGATTGAAGCCGCTTATGTTAAGTTTGGCGCGGACGGTGTGTCTGGAGCCGGTTGGTTACAACAATGGCCAAATCACCCAGCATCCTTTTATTTTTTGGACCTTAATCAAATCAGTTTAAATCAAAAAGTAGCCGTTTTATTGCCATTTTCAGGGCGGTTTGAACAGGTTGCCAAAGCGGTGCAAAAAGGCTTGTTAACCGCCGCATTATCAGATCAAAATACCGGCAATGAATTGATGTTTTTTGATACCGGTAGTGCAGGGGAAAATTTCGCAACTGCATTTTACTCAGCTCAAGAGTACCAGGCAGACATGATCATTGGGCCATTGGATAAGTCTTCGATTGAAACGCTTGAAATCATGCCCGAACCCACCATTCCAGTGGTTTTGTTGAATCAATCTGAATCTAATTATCACCAGTTTACTTTGTCTCCAGAAGGTGAAGCTGAAACTGTGGCGGCCAAAATGATTGCAGACGGTGTTTCCAGGGTATTGATAATGGCTCCGAATGATACTTGGGGAGAGCGCATGACCCAAGCCTTTGCCCAAAAATTTGTAGATTTGGGGGGTCAAATTCAAAATAACAGTTATTTTCAACCTGAGCAGAATGATTATTCTGCGCAATTAAGGCAAATTCTTGGTTTGGTTGAAAGCCAGTTACGGGCTAAAAATTTACAACAATTTCTTAAGCTAAACCTACATTCCGAAGAAGTGGTGAGGTCAGATGTTGATGCCATATTTTTGGCTGCTAAACCATCATTTGCCAGGTTGATGATACCCCAATTAAAATTTCATCGAGCGGCTGATATTCCGGTATACAGTTCTTCGCATGTATTTGATGGATTGAATAATGAGCAGCACAATAAAGACTTGGAAGGCGTTAAATTTGCCATCAGCCCAGTGGAGCTTCAAAGTTCAGAATTGTTTGAAAGTTTGCCATTTGATTTAAAAAAAATCAAACAAGACAGGAAGCTGTTTGCATTTGGCTATGATGCGTATCAGTTGATATCAAGGTTGGTTTGGATGAGCCGTGTCAATACCGGGTTGGTAGACGGTTTGACTGGAAAGGTGAGTTTAGACATTAACGGTCATTTCAGAAGGGAGTTGTTGTGGGCACAATATCACAATGGTTCAATCAGATCTATCAGTCACTGATCCCTCGTGTTACCAATAGGGGGCAAATTGCTGAGCACAAAGCGGAGCATTTTCTGTTGAAACAGGGGCTGACGCTTTTGGTAAGAAATTACCAGACCAAAGCAGGTGAAATTGATTTAATCATGAGTCATCAGCAGGCATTGGTGTTTGTTGAGGTGAGGTATAAAAGTAACACTGAATGGGCTCACCCTGCTGAGTCAGTAACGGTACAGAAACAACGAAAAATAATTAAGGCAGCAAAACACTATTTGTTAAAACATGATCCAACAGGCCGCAAAGCCTGTCGTTTTGATGTCATTGCCATGAGCGGTGAGCTGGAATCACCCAAAATTAATTGGCTACAACATGCTTTTTATTGAATCAATAAAGGGTTGCGTGGTCTGAAAAAAAACTGATTTGAGGAAAAACAACCCATGAAAAAAATATTATTTATACTCATCGCGCTTCTTATATTATCTGCTTGCGCGCCAGTATTGATTGGCAGTGCCATTGTAACAGGCGTTAATGTTGCACATGATCGACGTTCTGCAGGACAAGTGCTGGACGATAAGATTATCACCGCCAGTGTTAAAAATGAATTGCGTAAATCATTGGATGATGACAGCAGAATTAAAATTGAGTCCTACAATGGCGTGGTGTTGTTAGCAGGTGAAGTTAAATCGGATGATGACCGCATACAAGCTGAAGATTCAGCGGCGATAAAAGACGGTGTGATTAAAGTGGTCAATGAATTGAAATTGGTCAATGAAATTTCCAAAGTAGGAAGGCGATCTAAGGATGGTTACATCAGTTCAAAAGCCAAAGCGTCCTTGTTAAAAATTGATATTGATGGATTCGATCCTACACGAGTCAAAATCACCACTGCAAATAAAGAAGTGTATTTGATGGGAATTGTCAGCCGCAATGAAGCCGATGCAGTGGTTGAGAGAATCAGGCATTTACGTGGTGTCGATCGAGTTGTTAAAATTTTTGAATACACAGACTGAAGTATGAAATCGGTTGGGTTATGGCTGTTTTGTTGCATGCTGTTAGGTTGTCATACCAACCAGTCTATTATTGATGGAAATCAATACAATGAGCAGAAAAACCCCGCTGAAAAATTCGTTGCGGCTTACAATGAGCACAATATCGAGTTGATGCTGTCATTGGTTCATGATGACATCAAATACATGTTTGTTGATTCTGCTCAGGTCTACACTGAAACCAAGGATAAAGCTGCATTGGCGACCTATTTGGTGCCATTTTTTGCCCAAAAACCCAATGCAAAATCAGTGGTTTTGACTTCATTACAACATGGACCATTTATACAGCAAGTTGAACAAGCACTCTGGGTAGACTCACAAAATCAACCACAATCACAATGTAGCTTATCTGTCTATGAGATCAGACATCAGTTGATTATCAATGTCTGGTACCTCAATGCTTATTCGTGTGATTGAATTCATAAATAATCTGAATTAATTGCCGTTAACATTGTCTGAACATCAGTAAGCGTAGGGGCTTACTTAGTTCGGATTTAAACCATGTATACAATGAGCATATGTTCACTCCTTTTGATGCTATTCAGCCAATCAGTGTTGGCCCAAAATAATGACTATATTGAAGCAGAATATTTGACTAAGGAATCAAAGATTTCAGCAAAATACTGCTTTAATCATGCCCCCAATTACTTGAGAATAGAATCAAATTCATTGGCAGATGCATTAAGCCATGTCACCTGGTCAAATTTTCAAACCACCCAAAATTTAAAATTCAGATATCGATCGGTTCGATTACCCAAAGGTCAAAAAGGGTGCTTAAACTATCAAGTTGATGTAAAAAAATTAAGTCAACCCCGCGGCAGCAAACAATTGAATCAGGTTCATGCCGACAGTTTAGTCATCACAACAGATGAGTTGTTGTTGTCGCCCAGCGATCAGAAATACCGATCATTGCCGCAAATTACCATACATCATGACCAGCAAATTCAAGTTTCAGCCCCTTGGCGGCTAATCAAGCAATCAGCGACAGTTACACAGTTTCAAATTAAACCCAGTCCTCGGTATTCGGAAGGGTATTTGGCATTTGCACCATTGGATCAACGAAATATTCAAATGGGTAAGTCTCGTTTACGATTGGACATTATGAATGGTGATCATTCCAAAAATAATGACTTGATTGAAGATTGGGTACAAACAATGGCTGGTTCCATAGTTTCTGTGGGTCAAGCGTTTCCTTTAACTGAGTTACAAATTTTGGTGATTGTTACCGAAGGGAGTGGAGGTGTGGTTCCTTGGGGACAAGTGAATCGTGGAGGTGGCCAAGGTGTTTTGTTGGTAGTGAATCCTCAGCATGGAAAACATAGGCTGTTTGCTGATTGGACAGCTGCCCATGAATTCAGTCATCTGTTGACTCCATATACGCCCAATGATCGTTGGTTGTCTGAAGGGTTTGCCAGTTACCACCAAAACATCACGCGCCTGCGTGTGGGCTTGTTAGATGAAGCCACAGCGTGGAGTAAATTATGGGCAGGCTTTGAACGAGGTCATAAATCAGCAAATGAACATGCTGCACCTAATTTGAAATTAGCTGGGCGTAAAAACACCATGCAAATGTATTGGGGAGGGGCGGTGATTGCGCTGAAGGCAGATGTCGCTTTGCAACAACAAAGTCATGGACGCATGAACCTTTCAACGGCCTTGGGCGAGTTGCAAAATTGTTGTTTAGATACCGGTAGGGCTTGGTCTGCCAGACAATTGTTCACAGAGTTGGATCGAATCACTGCAACGGATGTGTTCATGACTTTGTATGAACAGGTGGTGCAGAAAGAACCCTACCCAGATTACCAGTATTTGTTGAAATCATTGGGAGTTAAAAAAAATCATTACGGACAAATTGTTTTAGATGACCAAGCCCCTTTGGCTCACATCAGAAAAAAAATAGCCAATGGGTAAATTATCAAAGTGACAATTCAAGTCGGCTTGTTGGGTTTGCCGTACAGTCAGTCATTGAGCTTAAGAGTCTATTAATTCCTTTTAATCAAGGTTGATTGATGGCAACAATTCACAGAGTTCATGCTTTGTTGGTTGGTTGTTGATGATGTTGAGTTTTTTTGATTTGGCGCATTTTTTTAAATGGTACTCGAATTTTTGCGCGGCACTTCGACTGCCTATTTTGACTTGATAGACCAAATCCAAATGACTGAATCTGCGGGTGTATTTGGCACCATGGGGCTTGCCTTTTCGGTGTTGCTGGACGCGTTCTGATGGATCCAGGGCTATACCAGTGTATAAAAATTCATGGTCGCAAAGCAGGATATATAAATAATATTGCGGTGGCACATGGGTCACTGATTCACCGGTCCTGAGATTTTTTAATGTCTCGCTTGTTTTTAATCGCCACCAGGATGGCTAAGGCAAAAAAAGCACCGGGTGGTAAAACAGCAATTAAAAATCCAGAATAATTTTTTAGCAGGGTTAATTCAATGTGATGTCCCCATTCACCAAATAACAAGTGAGCTTGAGTGAATAAGGTGCCTTGACCAATGAGTTCGCGCATCAGTCCAATGGCGAACATCACCAATGCAAATCCAAGGCCAACAAAAAAACCATCTTTGATTGAAAGCCACCATGCATTTTTAGATGCATATGCTTCCGCACGAGCCATGATTAAGCAATTGGTCACAATCAATGGAATAAAGATTCCCAGAACCAAATACAGTTCATGAAAATAGGCATTCATCATCATTTCTAACGCAGTCACCACGCTGGCAATCAGCAACACAAACAAAGGAATGCGAATTTCTTTTTTGGTGATGGGTCGAATTAAGGAGACCAAAAAATTGGTGACAACCACCACACTGATGGTTGCGATGCCCATGCCCAAGGCATTGATGGCCGTGTTGGAAACTGCCAACAAGGGACATAAGCCAAGCATCTGGACCAATGCTGCATTGTTGTCTAACAACCGGGTTCTGATGAATTCACTCATGGTTTGAATGCCTCCGCGTTGGCTGACAGCCACGTTTGGTGATACAGCAGGGCTTTTTTGATGGCCCCAACCACAGCCCTTGGTGTGATGGTGGCTGCAGTGATTTGGTCAAAATGACCTCGGTCTTTTTTTACCAGCCATTGGTTTGTTGTGGGTTCATTCAAGGATTTATTTGGAAATTGCAGCAACCAATCACTTTTTCTCGATTCTATCAAATCGCCGAGGCCAGGTGTTTCTTTGTGGTTAATGATTTCAACAGCTGTGATTTGACCATTGCTCAATACACCAACCAATAAATCTATGTCACCAGAGTAACCATTTTGAGCGGTGACAGGGATACCCATAACTGTTATTTGACCGTTCTTTTTACCCAAATAAAGTTTTTCTGAGTGTCTGTGGCCAAGTAAAACCGGCTCTTCAATATCAATCGCATCTGCTATTAAATCATTGTCTATTAAATTGGCTGGTAGTAATTTCTTTAACGAAGCGAGTTTATTTTCTGATTTAATTGCAGCAATTTTATCAACAGTCATTTCGTGACTGAACATCAATAAGGCACTGGTTAATAAAGTCATCAATGCCAGTATCACCGGCAACATCCATTTGTTGTTAAGTATTGCCTTCATATCAATCACCCTTGGTTTTTTTGCCATAAGGTGTGGGAACCGTTACTCGGTCAATTAACGGGGCTGACATGTTCATTAACAATACGGCAAATGCTACGCCATCAGGAAAGGCGCCAAAGTTTCTGATCAGTACCGTTAAGATGGCCACACCGGCACCGAATATGATTTTACCTTTGAATGATGAACATCCTGAGGTCGGGTCGGTGGCAATAAAGAATGCCGCCAACATGATGCCACCTGAAAACACATGTTGTTGTGGTGACATAAAAACATCATTGTTGAAAAGATAAAAAGGGGTTGCCGCCGCTATGGTGGTTAACAAAACGGCTGCTGGAATGTGCCAGGTGATGATGCGTTTATACAGTAAAAAGGCTCCTCCCAAAAATAACCAGTTGGCTATCCATTCCCAGCCTAAACCACCAAAATCACCAAAAATAGGATTTTCAATGATTTCACTTAAACTGAAACTTTGTTGCAGGCCAGTTTGGATCGCGGACAATGGTGTAGCGGTTGTAATCGCATCTATGTGTGATGTGGTGTGGCCGGTAAAAATCCAATTGAGTTGCTCTATGAAGGTCAAACCCTGTTGGTTGCCGATTGCACCCACATCCATAAAACCACCAGGTGGAAGCCAAAGTGACATGGATTGTGGGAATGCGATTAAGATCACTGCAAAAGCGACCATGGCTGGATTGAAAATATTGTTACCTAATCCACCGTATAAATGTTTAGCCACCACGATGGCAAAGAACATGCCAACCACTGCTACATACCAAGGTGCGATGGGCGAAATACAAAGCACGAATAACCATGCAGTGACCAATGCGCTGAGGTCAGTGATGAAAGGCTTGATGGGTTGCTTGCGCCATTTCAAGCACCACCATTCGAATAAATAGGCACTGACAGCAGCTAAAACCAATTGAATCAGGATGCCCGGGCCAAAATAGTACAGGTGTGCAAAAGTGGCTGGCACCAGAGCCAGGCAAACCCACAACATGACAGTTTGAACTTTGATTCGGGACGGAATGTGAGGGGCGCTGCTGGTATTTAAAGTTTTATTCATCAGCCGATTCCTCAGTTTGTTTTTTGATTCGAGCCAGGACCGCTGAAATTTCAACTTTTGCTGAAGATTTATCGGTCAGCTTGGACGTTTTGCTGCGTCTCTTGGCCTGCCTTTCAGCTTTGATGCGTTCGAGCCTGGCCTCACGGTCTTCAAACCTTTTTTGCGCTTGTTCTGATTTGGCTTTTTTGGTATCCAAATATACCAATTCTGATTTAGCGAAGCGATAAAAATCCACTAAATTGATGTGACTGGGGCAAACCCATGAACAGGCACCACATTCAATACAGTCAAACACATGATGGTCTCGGGCTTTTTCCAAGTCATTGGTTTGGTCGTTGCCATTGATGTACCACAACAACTGTTGAGGTAATAATTCTTGTGGACACACTTTAACGCAATCACCGCAGCGAATACATGGCATGGGCGCTATTTCTGGTTTGGTACAGTCCTCTGGCAGGGCCAGTAAACAGTTGGTGGTTTTTTCAATACCAATTTCTGCATTTGGCATGGCATAACCCATCATCGGCCCACCAATAATTAATTTATCTACTGAGTCGCTGCAATGAGCCAATGCCAGTAAATGGCTGAATGGGGTGCCAATCAAGGTCAAGTAATTTTGTGGATCTTGGACGCTGTCTCCAGTGACTGTAACCACTCGTTCTATTAAGGGTTTGTGTAATTCAATGGCATCGTAAACCGCTTTTGCGGTAGCCACATTTTGCATGATGACGCCTAATGAATAGGGTGTTTGGTCACTGGGCACTTCTTTGCCGGTCAATACTTTAACCAACTGTTTTTCACCACCTGTTGGATAAATGGTGGGTACTTTAACCACGGTCATGTTGGTGATTTCTTGTTTTTTGATTTCTGCCATCAAGCGTTTCTTAACACCGCCAATGTTGTCTTCAATGGCAATAATGGCATCTGCGGCATCTGCGGCTTTGATCAGCCATTGGGTACCTATGATGATTTCATGGGGATGGTCTAGCATCAACCTTTCATCACATGAAATGTAGGGTTCGCATTCAGCACCGTTGATTATGATTGTGGAGTTTTTGTTGCCTGCAGAATCGGAAAATGGCGCTTGATAATATTTGATGTGGGTTGGAAACCCCGCGCCACCTAAGCCGACGATGCCTGCTGCTCTGATTTGGTCAATGATCTCTTGGCGAGATTCAGGTTTTTTTAAGCGTGTTGGTTCAGACCATTGGTCTTTACCATCAGGTTTGAGGGTGACACACAATGCTGGTATGGCATCAGGACTGGCAGATGGTAAGTTTGATATATCAATCACTTCCCCTGATGTGGGCGCATGTGAATAGGAGCCCATGATGTGCTCAGGTTTGGCAATGATTTGTCCTTTCAATACGCGGTCGCCAATTTCAACCAACAATCTGGGCGCAGCACCACGATTGGATTTTATCGCTATCACTAAGCTTTCAGGTAAGCCGGCAGAACGGGTTTCCTTTTCACAAGATTTCTTTTTGTGGTGACGCAAGACCAATCCACCATGAAAGTGAGACAATGGCTCGATTACCATGATTGTGCCTCTTGAATCGTCGTTAGCAAAGCGGGTTTGTCATTTCGGCGCACCTGAGTGGTAATGGGTGCTGGAATTTTGATGATGCAATCTACGGGACAGGCTGGAATACACAAGTCACAACCAGTACATTCATCAAGAATCACTGTATGCATTTGCTTTGCGGCTCCAACGATGGCATCGACAGGACACACTTGAATACATTTGGTACAGCCAATGCAATCAGGTTCTACGATTTCAACCACTTGATCGGCTTCTTCAGCACCATTTTCAGGGTTCAGTTCAAGGACTTCAAGGTCTAACAGTTCAGCCAATTTTTTGATGCCTTCTTGTCCACCAGGAGGACATTGGTTGATGGGTGCTTCACCACTGACAATGGCTTCAGCATAAGGTTTACATCCTGGGTAATTACATTGTCCGCACTGGGTTTGTGGCAAGATGGCATTGACTTGCTCAACAATTGGGTTGCCTTCTACTTTGAATTTTTTAGAGACCCAGATAATCAACAGCCCAAACAGACCAGACAAAGCAACCATGCTCACCAATGCCAAGGCCCATTGATTGATCCAAGCAATCATTGTGCCATCCCTGAAAAGCCCATAAAAGCCAGAGACATCAGTCCAGCCGTCATCAAGGCAATTGGAAGGCCTCTGAATGAGGCCGGAACATCAGCCATTTCTAGCCGTTCTCTGATGGCTGAAAACAGCACCAACACAACGCCAAACCCCACTGCAGCACCGAAGCCAAAGAAAGCCGATTCAATCAAACTGTTTTGTTGTTGTACGTTCAATAAGGCCACGCCCAAAACAGCGCAATTGGTGGTGATTAATGGTAAAAACAATCCCAAAACCTGATACAACAATGGCGATGATTTATGCAAAATCATTTCCGTGATTTGAACGGTTACGGCAATCACTAAAATAAAGCTCAAGGTTTTTAAATATTCCAAGCCCAATGGAACCAACAAGTATTCATTGACCAAATAACTGGCAATCGATGACATGGTCAAAACAAACGCAGTGGCAAAACTCATTCCTAAAGCTGACTTGTATTGGGTAGAAACTCCCATAAATGGGCACAAGCCCAAAAAGCGAACCAACACAAAGTTGTTCACAAAGGCAGCGCTGATGAATATGAGGAACAGGGTTGTCATTTGGTTTCAGGCATTGGCTTTTATTTTACACGCATGCCGGGTTTGGCGCCTTCATGTGGTTCTAAGATGAACAATTCATCGCCGCCAGGGCCGGCCGCTAAAACCATGCCTTCCGAAACACCAAAACGCATTTTTCTTGGGGCCAAATTCGCCACCATCACTGTGTGCTTACCAATCAAATCCTCGGGTTGGTATGCAGATTTGATTCCAGCAAAGACGTTGCGAGTTTCTCCACCCAAATCCAAAGTCAGTTGTAATAACTTGTCGGCTTTTTCAACATGCTGGGCATCAATAATTTTCACCACCCTTAAATCCGTTTGGGCGAATGTATTGAAATCGATTTCAGCACTGATGGGGTCGGCTGCTAATTGGCCATTGGATTCAGTTTTATTGATTGGTTGCGTTGCAGCAGCCAAGTCTTGTTTGCTTTGTTCAATGATCTTTTCCAAGGTTTCGGGTTCAATGCGACTGATCAAAGGTTTGAATTTATTGATGCTGTGGCCCAACATCGGTTGTTCGATGGCAAACCAGTCATTCAAATCAACATTCAAAAACGCTTCAGATTTACGTGCGGTGAATGGAATCACTGGAGCCAACCAAGTCATTAATATACGGAACAAATTTATACCGGTTGAACACACCTGATGAACTTCTTCAAGTTTGGCCTCATCTTTAACTGCCACCCACGGAGCCATGTCAGCGATGTATTGGTTGGCTTTGTCAGCCAATGCCATGATCTGCCTGATGGCGGCATTGTATTTGCGATTTTCAAATAAGCTGGCAATTTCATCAGAGTGGCTTAAAAATTCCGTATAAAGTGCAGGGTTGTGTAGTTCCATCGACAACTTGGAATCAAATTTCTTTTTGATAAATCCGGCACAACGGGAAGCAATATTGACCACTTTACCGACCAAGTCGGAATTAACCCTTTGTCTGAAGTCATCCATGTTTAAGTCGATATCAACCAGACCATCTGATAGTTTGGCGGCAAAATAATAGCGTAAATAATCTGGATTCAAGTGAGTTAAATAAGTGGATGCTTTGATGAAAGTACCCCTAGATTTACTCATTTTGGTGCCATTGACGGTCAAAAAACCATGGACATAAACGGCATTGGGTAGTTTCATGTTGGCCCCTTGTAACATGGCTGGCCAAAACAATGAATGGAAATACAGGATGTCCTTACCAATAAAATGATACATTTCATGTTCTGTCTTGGGGTCTACCCATGGTGCAAAATCTTCACCATTTTGGTCACAGACATATTTCAGGCAAGCCAGGTAACCCACAGGTGCATCCATCCATACGTAAAAGTACTTGCCTTCTTCCTCTGGAATTTCAAATCCAAAATAAGGTGCATCACGTGAGATGTCCCATGATTGCAGTCCCGCTTCAAACCATTCCGCCAGTTTATTGGTGACTTCTTCTTGCAAGCTGCCTGATGAAACCCACTGTTTAAGCATGGGCTCGAAATTTTTCAGGTTCACAAACAAATGTTTCGACTCTTTCATCACTGGTGTGGCACCACTGACCACTGACACCGGGTTTTTGATCTCGGTGGCATCATAAGTAGAACCGCATGATTCACAGCCATCACTGTATTGGTCTTCAGCTCCACATTTTGGACAAGTGCCTTTAACAAAACGATCAGGTAAAAACATTTCTTTTTCAGGATCAAAATATTGTTCAACAATCTTGGAGTCGATGTGTCCTGCCGCTTTCAGTTTAAGGTAAATTTCCTGAACCAACTGTTTATTTTCAGCCGAGTGGGTTGAATGGTAGTGGTCGTAAGAAACGCCAAAAGCCTGGAGATCACGCCAGTGCTCTTGTTTGATTTCATCAACCATGGCTTCCGGTGTCATGCCTTGTTTTTCGGCATTTAACATGATGGGTGTGCCATGCGCGTCATCAGCACACAGGAATTTAACCTCATGCCCCATCGAACGCATCAGTCTGGCCCAAATATCTGATTGGCTGTGTTCAACAAAATGACCTAAATGCAGCGAGCCGCTGGCATAGGGTAAAGCCGATGTGATCAAAATTTTTCTGACGGGTTGATTGGTCTTGTCCATGGTTTGACACAAAATAAAATAAAGCTCGGTATTATCTCATGCGACCATGTAAAGGTCTATATTTGTCAGGCCTGGTAGCTGCTTTTCGGGGCTGATTAGCTGATTAAAAAACGATAGGCCCCGTAAGCCGACAAGCTTCCCAGTAATAACCAGAAGAATAACCTCATTTCAGACCAATACTGACGATCCCACTCACCCCTTAAAAAGGCAATGATGTCAGGAGTTAACCAATATTTGACACAATCTATGAAGTCCTGCGAATCCTGAAAGAAATATTTGAATGAGTACTTCAGAATAACAGCCCCAGTCAATATTGATAGTATAAATTCCATGATGAAAAAAAGCCCTGGCGGAGATGCCAGGGCTTTGATTGAATGCTTATTTGCCGATGTGTTTGTCTAGAAACTCAAGCATTTTTTCGTACAATTCTTTCCTGAATGAAGTGTTTTGGAATCCATGACCATCCTTTCGATAAATAGTCTCATAAGGTTTGCCAGCTTCTTCCAATTTTTTTTCAAGAAAATATGCATTTTCGATGGGAACCCTGACATCTTCAGTACCATGTACCAGAAGGATGGCTGCTTTTACATTTTCAACATTTAATGCAGGAGATCTGGCATTAATGATTGACCAATCTTCATGTGTACCAAATGCTTTGTCCAAATAGTTTTTCTTGGCTTTAGGGTCACCCTTGAAAGAGTCGGCTTTGTCCCATTGCAGTTTGATTTCGTAAACACCAGCATCTGGGATGCTACATTTATATAAATCTGGCTCTTTAACCACAGCTTGCATGGAAGCGTAGCCGCCATAACTGACACCGTGGATACAAACCCGATCTTTATCGGCATAACCTTTTTCAATGGCCCACAAAGTGGCATCGGTTAGGTCGTTTTGCATTTTTTCACCCCACTCAGTTTCACCTGCATCTTCGAAATCTTTTCCATAGCCGCCAGAACCCCTGTAATTCAACTGCAACACCAAATAGCCGCGACTGGCAAATAACTGGGGTCGGTCATCCCAACCATACCCATCGGCGACGCCATAAGGTCCGCCATGTGGGAAGATGACCAAAGGTAAATTCTTTAGCTCCTTTTGTGGTGGAATGGTCAATTGACCATACATTTTTAACCCATCTCTGGCATTCATGGTGAAGGGCTCCACAGCTGCCATGTCTGCTGGGTTGATGTTAGGCCTGGAACTTGAGATCAAATCAATTTTCATGCTTTTTCTATCAAACAAATAATAGGTGCCAGGGTTTTTGTCACTGTATACGTATAAGGTTGATAGTTTTCTGTCTTTGGTGTAACTGCTGATTCTGACTTCCTGTCCTTTAAAACTTGATCTTAGCTGCTTGTGCAAATTAACTTCATCCTGAGCCACTTCATCTTCAATGTAATGATACGCAGGGTAGCCAGCTTCATATTCTACGCCGATGACTTCGCCATCTTTACCTCTGATGGAATTACCAATGTCTACATCTTCATTTCTGAATATCAAGTTTATTTTCGATGTATTCAAATCGAACTCGAACAAACCTGTGGTGCCTTCGTGATCAAGGTCGTGATTCGAGCCAAAAAAGAATTTTTTATTATCAAGTGAAAACCCTATTGGATAGACAGTTGGTATGCTTTGTCTCAACTTAGGTAATTTAAAAAGGCCCCATTCACCATCGAGTCCTTTGATGTGTAAGTAGGTGATGTCATCATCAAAGTCACTCTCATCTACAGGGTCCCACTCTAAAGCCGCCCTTGGGACATCATTGTTGTCAACCACTACGTACCTGATCCTTGACTTCAAACCACCATGCTTCTCAGGAGTGTCATCAACAAATTTCATCTTGCCATTGTTGATATTGAGTTTTTGTACCTTTGCAGAAAAGTTATCTGACCAATGGTGTTTGGTGATCAGTACATGATCATCATCTTTTTCCAGTAAAGAAATGGGTGATACAGAGCTGTTTTGATAGTCCCACATCAACTCACGTTTTTTCCCATCGATGTTGACTGAAAACATTTCTGGGTAGGCCCTTTTGCCGTCTAACCAACCTGTTATTCTTTGACTGATAATCAAGACTCTGTTTTTATTCAACCACCAGTATTGAGCGGCTTCTCTGTTTGGTCCCATTGAGAAGGAATACGTGCCTTTTTTGCTTTTCATGTTCATGATGCCAAGCTTAAACTGTCCTTCATCTTCATAGGTGAAAGCCAAGTGTTTCCCATCAGGTGAAATTTTCATGGAAAGGAATTTGGGATTTGATGCGAAATGATCTACGGGAATGAGTTCAGCTTGTGTAGTGACTGCTGTCATCAGACACAGCCATGTGATGATGAGTTTCATGTTGACTCCTGAGTATTTGGTTGAATCTGGCCCGTCCCTAACGCTTTGGGGGCAGGGGTGAAGCAGGGATTTTAAGCAACAGAAGTACCTTAAGCAATCTCTTTTTTCATTATCAAAAGGTTGCCATAACCATCTTTGGGGGTGGCAAATTCCCAAGAATCCATGACACAGTCAATAAAATTAATGCCCATTTGCCCTGGCAATGGATTGGAAAGGTCCCTCGGTCTGATAGAACTGTCATAAACCTCGGGTGCGAAATCTCGAAGGTAAAACACCAAGGTTTGATTTTGTTTTTTGATTTCTAATTCAATTTCACCGTCTTTAACATCTTTGTATGCATGGCGGATGATGTTGGTGATGGCCTCATCTATGCTCAAAATGATTTGTTGGCAGCATTGATCATCAAAGCCAACTTTTTTAGCCACTTCCATGATTTTGTGTCTGATGTGTTTAAGCTGGCATGCACTGGCTTTGAACTGTTCGGCGACCAGTGTTTCTTCCAACAGGTGATCGCGTTTTTCGATCAACAAAACGGTGGCATCATCATTGAGCTTGTGTCTTCTGGCTGAGGTAATTAGTTTGCCAATACGCACTTCTGGCGATTCAGACTGGATGTTTTTGATGTCTTCAATGATGCCTTCAAGTTCACGTCTTTGGTTGTGCTCATTTCTGGCATCGGTCAAACCATCAGTCAAAAAATACAGGCCGCCTGAATTGAGTTTGGTGGCTTGCTGGTCAAATGATAAATCACTGGTTTTGATACCCAATGGTGGTGCATCAGCCGTCCAGGTTTTGATGTTGCCTTTCGGGCATTTATAAATCACTGGGGGTAAACCTGCATTGGACCATATGGCTTCGTCTGTAATGGGGTTGTAATAACCCACCGCTGCACAAACGAATAAGCCACGTGAAGCTTTTTCACACAATTCTTTGTTGGCTTTGGCCAGCCATTGGCCTGGTGGCAGTTTGTCTTTACCAATCCAGCGCAACAGACTACTGGCCCTGACCATCAGCATGGATGCATCGATGCCTTTACCTGAGACGTCGCCAATGATGAACCCAACGGTGCCATCATTGAGGGTGAAATAGTCATAAAAATCACCAGAAACTTCATTGGCTGAAATGTTGGTGCCAACGACCGGGAAGGGCGGCTTAAGCCTGCCAGGTAACAAAGATCGTTGTAGTTTTCTGGCCAATGTAAGCTCTTTTTTGATGCGCTTCTGTTCAACAAAGTTTAGGGTGAATCGTGCGTTTTGAACGGCCAAGGCAATGGGTGTTGCCAGTAACCTGAGGATGTCATTGTCACGGGGTTGAAATAATTTTTCATCCAATTTATTCAATACTTGAATGACCCCAATGGTTTTGTCTTGACTGATCAATGGTGCGCACAATACCGAGCGGGTTCGAAAGCCTGTAAGGGTGTCAACGTGACAGATGAAATCTTTGTCTTTTTCAGCATCTTTGATCATTTGGCTGGTGCCAGTGGTGAAGGTCCTGCCTATGATGCCAGCATCGGTTTTGATTGCCATGGAAGTCACATCAACTGGTCCAGCGCTGGCTCTACAAACTAAATTCTGCTGTTCACGGTCCACTAAAAACACACTGGCGGCTTCTGCATCCATGTAGGTCTTAATTCTGGTGACAGCACGGCGCAAAATGTCGTTGATGTTCATGGATTTGACAAAGTCTTGGCTTAAATCAGCCAACAGGGTCAATTGTTCCAAAGTTCCTGCGGACTGCTGTGCAGGGTCCTCGCTGAATATTGGGTTACTTACTTTCATCGGGCTCTGTGGGTTTGTTGTTTTTCTTGCTCGCCCTTTTTTTCTTGACAGAATGAACAGTGAACAGGATTCCAGAAACACCATACCCGCAAAAAACGACAAATAAGACCCAAGCGGTTTTGATGGTCAATAATACAAACACCAATACCAACAGTAAAATCCAAATGAAAGACACATTTTCTTTGAATGGGATGGTCTTGAATGAATAATAACGGAATCTTGAGACCATGAGTAATCCAACGACAATGGTCAATGGCAAGGTGATGTATTTAAGGTCAGCTCCTACCAAATCTAAATCCACACAAATCCAGACAAATGAACTGATCAAACCAGCCGCAGCTGGCGAAGGTAAACCTTGGAAATAGGCTTTATCGACCACACCAATTTGGGTGTTGAATCTGGCCAGTCTTAAGGCGCCTGATACAGCAAAGATGAAGGCGGCTAACCAACCAATTTTCCCCATCACTGGATGAACGGCGCTTAAGTGAAACAATGACCAATTGAACACCAGTAATGAAGGCGCTACACCAAAAGAAACCAAATCAGACAATGAATCATACTGTTCCCCAAATTCAGACTGGGTGTTGGTTAATCTGGCAACTCGACCGTCTAAAGCATCCAATAATGCAGCAATAAAAATACTTAAACATGCCATTTCAAATTTGCCTTGAATGCCAGCAATGATGGAATAGTAACCGGCAAACATGGCGCCAGTTGTGAATAAGTTTGGTAGCAGGTAAATACCTTTTTGTTTTGCGTTATCTAATTTTGACATAAAATATTCAATTGTTTCTTTAGCAATATTGTAACTGATTTGGGGCACAGACCGCTTGATATTTGCCCTTAATATTTCTATGATGATTAAACCAGTAAAGTGGCTCAGATGCTTGCTTTATTGATTAATGTTCGACGAGTCATTGTATGATGTATGTAAATACAGTGCGAGTACAGGATTGGTTCATAGGAATGAAATCCGGTTTAAAAAGTTTTATGAGTGGAGAATGACATGAAAAGAACAGCTGTTACATTACTATTGTTGGTTGTTAGTGGCTTGGTTTTGGCCGAAAAAATATATAAATGGGTAGACGAAAATGGACAGATTCACTATTCCTCTCAGAAGCCAGTTGGCCAAAAAGCCGAAACGATGAAAGTTCGGAACCAACCCAAAGTTAATGCTCAGACCAATGAAAGCGCTGTTGAATCAACAGAAGCAGCAGAATCGACTGAAACTGATGCCGATGCCGCAGCCAAAGCACAATTGGCTAAAGCCGATGCCGCAAGCATGGTTAGGTTGTGTGAACAATCAAGAAAGAATTTGGCAGCTTTGAATGCCACTGTAAGGGTGGTTCAAGTTGATGAAAAAACAGGTCAAACAGTCAGAATGAATGATGACCAGAGGTTACAAGCCATGAAAACTGCCCAGCAAGGTATTCGCGAGTATTGTAAATAAACCCATGAAAAGAAGACAGGTTATTGCAGGTGGTGCTTTGGCAGCTTCTTTGGCGGTGTCAGGTTGTAAAGAGCAACAACAAGCCAAAAAGCAGCAGTCAACAGAAAACTTCGAATGGAAAATGGTTACCGCTTGGCCCAAAAACTTTCCTGGACTGGGTACAGGGGCGGCGTTTTTGGCGGATGCCATCACCCAAATGTCTGGAGGACGTTTAACGGTCAAAGTATTTGGCAGTGGTGAATTGGTGCCCGCTTTTGAGGTGTTTGATGCGGTATCAGCAGGCACCGCTCAAATGGGACATTCAGCGGCTTATTATTGGAAAGGTAAAATTCCAGAAGCTCAATTTTTTGGTGCTGTACCATTTGGAATGAATGCCAATGAAATGAATGCATGGCTCTACCATGGCGGTGGTTTAAAGTTATGGGAAGAGGCTTACCGACCCTTTGGCCTAAAACCCATGCCTGCTGGTCAGTCTGGCGTGCAAATGGGTGGGTGGTTTAATAAAGAAATTAAAACCAAGGAAGACATCAAGGGATTGGTGATGCGAATTCCCGGTATGGGTGGAGATGTGTTGTCGCGAGCAGGTGGTACGCCGCAGGCCTTACCCGGTGCAGAATTGTTCACTGCTTTACAAACAGGAACCATCGATGCCACAGAATGGGTAGGTCCTTACAATGATTTGGCTTTTGGTCTCTATCAAGCCGCGCAATTTTATTATTATCCTGGGTGGCACGAACCCACCGCCTGTATTGAAGCGATCATCAATCAACAGGCCTATGACGCGTTGCCGGTGGACTTGCAAAAGGTGGTGGATATGGCTGCCATGGCTGCTAACCAAAATATGTTGTCAGAATATACAGCCAATAATCAAAGGGCTCTGGAAACATTGCAACAAGATCACCATGTTCAGCTGCGAGCGTTTCCTGAAGATGTTTTGCAGGAATTCAAAAAATATGCCAACCAGGTGTTGATTGAATTGGGACAACAAAGTGAGCTGTCGCAAAAAATATTTAACTCATACACTGGTTTTGCTGAGCAGACTAAAAAATGGTTGGCAGTGTCGGAAATGGCATACCTTAAGGCCAGATGAAAACAGCCCCTAAGTGGCTGAAAGTATTTCCCTTTATCGAAACTCAATGGGAATGCATTGTTCAGTTGTTGGATCGATACCCAGAGATTGATGTTTATGATATCAATAATGACTGGGATCACTTTGTTCGAGCGAATCAACAGTCAGATCAATTTGCATTGCTGCGTCAATTCAGAAAGTCCCGGTTGGCATTTTTGGCATATGTTGATTTTCAACTGCCGCTCAGCGAGCACATCAAAACCATGCATCGAGTGACTGTGCTGGCTGAGCATTTAATTAGCCAAGCCTATTTGATGGCTGTTAGCGATATGCAGCAACGGTTTGGTAAGGTTTTAGATGCACAGAAAAATGTGGTTGATTTGCAAATATTTGCATTGGGTAAATTGGGCACCCAAGAATTGAATTATTCATCCGATGTCGACTTGGTGTTTGTCTACCCTGAATACGGCGAATCAAATGGTAAAAGAACATTGGATGCTGAATCCTATTTCACCCGGCTGGGGCAAAAGATCATTAAATTACTTGATTATTTCAGTCCTGATGGCCTTGTCTACAGGGTGGACATGCGATTGCGTCCCTTTGGATCGGCAGGGTCTTTGGTCTGTTCTGAAAAGTCTTTGGTTCAATACTTGGTGAATGAAGGCAGGGATTGGGAACGGTTTGCTTGGATGAGGGCGCGTTTAATTTGTGGAAATTCGGCATCAGCACAGTCATTGTTGAGTGAGTTGAAGTCGTTTATTTACCGCAAACACCTTGATTACCAAGTGTTTTCATCATTGGCAAAAATTAAAAAAAACATTGCTTCGGTCTATCCAAGCAACACCCGTAATTTAAAACATGGTTTAGGTGGCATCAGAACCATCGAGTTCATCATCCAAAGTTTGCAATTGGTCTTTGGTGGTAGGGATGCGAAGCTTCAAGGTGTTTCTATTTACCCCATGTTTGAACATTTGGTGAATGAAAAAAAAATGCCAGTCGGCGATGGTGAGTTGTTAAAGAGCACCTGGGTGTGGCTAAGGAAGTTGGAAAACATGAGCCAAATCATCAACGACGAATCAATCCATGAGTTACCAGAGAATGAGGAGGCTCAAATTGCATTTGCCACCATCAATAACCATGCAAGCTGGGAATCGCTTGAAGCCATGATGGGGGCTCAGCGTGGTGCAGTTGATGATCTTTTCATACAATTGTTCAACGATTCAAATCAAGATGAATCGCTTACCCAAGCTGATGAACAACTGATGCAACAACTGCTCGATCAAATTAATTTTCAGCGGGTACCCAAAGACACTGTACAAAAAGCCAAAAAATTACTGGAGCTCACTGTGGTTAAAGCGGCGCCTGAGGTGTGTCATGATTTTGTGCAAATCATTAAAGTTCTTTTAAAACGCCCCAGTTATTTGTTGATGCTGCTGCGAGAACACAACGTTCACAACAATGTTTTGAAACTTCTGGCAGCACACACTTATTTTAAGAAGGTATTGCTTGATTATCCTGTTTTGTTTGAACAGCTGTTTGAACATCAACCTTTTGAACCATTGAATCATGACAAGTTGTCCGGTATGTGGTCTGCGCGTCAACTTGGTGCACAAACATTAGATGATGTTGAAAACTGGATGGAACAACTGCGTTACTTCAAATTAGTCAACCAGTTTAATTTAATGCGATCAATTTCAGTCGGTGAAATTACACCTAAACAGTTGGGGGTTCAATTAACCCTATTGGCAGAATTTATTATTTTTAAGGTTTGTGACCAATGCTGGAATGAGTTACATACCAAGCATTCAGATGTGAAGATCGTAGCCGAAGATTTAATGGTTTTGGCATACGGTTCCATGGCAGTGTATGACATGTCGATTACATCTGACCTTGATTTGGTTTTTATCATTGATCAACCCAATTACGATGCCGAGGAACGGGTTTTTGTGCACAAATGGGTGAAGCGAATTTTGCATCACTTGGGCAGCCAAATGTACCATGGCTTGCTGTATGAAATTGATTTGCAACTGCGGCCAAATGGACGGTCTGGTTCACTGGTGACAACCAAGTCAGAATTTGAAAAATACCAAAGAACCCAAGCTTGGACATGGGAACATGCAGCCATGGTTAAATCACGGCTGGTGTCAGGGTGTGACGCCCAAAAACAATGGCACCAAATCCTGCGACAAAATGTATTGATACAAAAAAGAGACCCTTTAAAAGTAAGCAGTGATTTAAAGGAAATGTCTGGAAAGTTACAGTTGTTAAAAGGGGATGGCGCCCATCACAAGGATTTTGCTGTACTGGCTGCGGTGTTGATTCATGCGCATCAATACCCAGAGCTGGTGATGATTGATGACATGCAAGAATTAAACAACAGACTGGGTGAGTTGGGTTTGTTGGAACCCTGATCTCTTGTTGAAATATGAAATGTAGGCACTCAGAATATTAATGATGAGTGGACTTTTTGTGTTTTCATTTCATTGAGTCTGGTTTTGCAACACAACCAGACTCAATGTCATGAACTTGTTATTTAAGCGACCTTGGTTTGGTCGCCTTCGGCTTGCGCCACAGTGCGATCAAAAGCATCAAACGGGAAGTCATCAACGGCAATGACTTCAGCGACTTGTTGTCGTACTTTGGTCAATGAATTGAATTCACTCTTGCTGATCAGGTCTTTTTTCAATGCTTGAGCCAATTGTTTGACCGGATCGATTTCCGTGATGTCATTACTCTTGATGGCTTTAAGAATGCGACGTTCCAATGGTTCTGTGTCTATCACCTTGGCTAAAACATGGTTCATTTTTGCAACAAAGTGATGTTCTGATTCATCTTTGTCTATGCCATCAGTTAACCGCTGCCTGGTTTCATTGGCAGAAAGCAATAAACTGGCTGCTTTGTGGCCTAAACGATCGCCTGGGGGTAATTCATGGGTCCCCAACGGGAAGATAACTCGACGTAAGAACAGACCCACTCCTTTGCTTGGAAAGTTGTAAGACAGCATTTTTAAAGCTTGTTCAATCTCATAAAAATGATGGTGCATGGCCCAAGCCACTATGGGTTGGTCAGCACTTTGTTTGCCTTGATCTAAATAGCGTTTGAGTACGGCAGATGCCATATACAAATGGCTCAACACATCGCCTAAACGGGCAGAAGTTTTTTCTCGTTTTTTCAATGAACCACCAAGGGTCAGCATTGACACATCGGCGGCGAAGCCAAAGGCTGCGCTGTATCGGGTGATTTTAGAATAAAACTGTTTGGTGAATTTATCACCGGGGCTGCGTTCTAAACGCCAGGTACCCAAGCCTTGGAAAAATGACCTGACACCGTTTTGAAATGAGTAGCCCATGTGCTGGAACAGTAGTTTGTCAAATTTTTGTAACGACTCCTCAGCATCAGGTAAATGCGCCGCCTCCATTTCTTTCAATACGTAGGGATGACACCTGATGGCGCCTTGCCCAAATATGATCATGCTGCGGGTCAAGATATTGGCACCCTCTACGGTGATCCAAATCGGTGCCCCCATCCAAGCACGACCCAGGTAGTTTCCAGGACCCATAATGATGGCTTTGCCGCCATGTATGTCCATGGCATCAGAAATGATGCTGCGTGTCATGTCGGTTGTATGCATTTTAGCAATGGCTGAAGGAACGGCAGGTTTTTCACCACGGTCTACGGCCAATGCTGTCATGGTAGATACGGCAGCACAAGAATAAGTCTTGCCAGCAATCCTGCACAAAGCTTCTTCAATGCCCTCAAATCGCCCTATCGGTAGATTAAATTGTTTGCGAATTCTGGCATAAGCACCGGTTGCAAAAGCAACCATTTTGGCGCCACCTGTTGAACAAGAAGGCAATGAGATGGCACGACCAACGGATAAACATTCTACCAACATGCGCCACCCATGTCCGATCATGTCTTGTCCTCCAATGATGTAGTCCATAGGAATGAACACATCTTTACCGCGAATGGGGCCATTCATGAACATCACATCCAAGGGCAAATGCCTGCGGCCAATTTCCATGCCTTTGGTGTCTCTAGGAATCAAAGCCAATGTGATACCTAACTTTTCTTTATCACCAATCAGCTTGTCGGGATCCAGCATCTGAAAGGCCAAACCAACCACTGTCGCGACCGGAGCCAGCGTGATATAACGCTTGTCAAAGTTAAGATTGATACCCAAGACTTCTTTGCCCTTGATTTTCTTTTTAACCACAACGCCAGTGTCTGGAATTGATGTGGCATCAGAACCTGCAGAAGGTCCAGTGAGTCCAAAACAGGGTATTTCAAGTCCTTGAGACAATCGGGGTAAGTAATGGTCCTTTTGTTCTTCTGTGCCATATTCTAATAATAACTCGGCAGGCCCCAGGGAATTGGGCACGGCTATGGTGGCTGCTGCCACTCCGCTGCGTGAAGAAACTTTTTGCAACACCGCTGAGTGTCCAAGTGCGCTGAATCCTAGTCCGCCATACTGTTTGGGTATGATCATGGCGAAAAATTTACTTTTCATGATAAAGTCCCAGACCTCAGGGGGCATGTCGCCTTTGTCATGGTTGTACTCATGCTCATTAAGCATGGCACACAATTCTTTCACAGGTCCCGCTAAAAATTCTTTTTCGTCAGCTGATAACTCAGGTTTTTTGATGTCATGTAATTTTTTAAAATCAGGTTGGCCGGTAAAAAGTTCGGCATCCCAATAGACCGTACCTGCTTCCAATGCCACTTTTTCAGTTTCTGACAATTCAGGCAGCGCTTTGCGGTAAAATTTCAAAAAAGGTTTGGTAAAATGCTCTTGCCTTAATGGCTTGAGGTTTAAAAAGACTGCGGGTGCAGCAAATAACAACACCGCAAAAAAGGCGGGAAAGAAGTTGGCTTCGGTGACCCAAATTCCAAAAACCAGCATTACTGCAGCCAGAATGGTCCATTGTTTGACTGAACTTCTGAAGTACCCCGCAAGCAAAGTGGCTGCGAGTAAATAGCCTAATAGGGTTAAAAAAGTCATGATTAATTCCTGTTTTATTGTAACATACGGTATAGTATGGTGCTAACCACTGAAATTGTCAATACGCAAGCGTATGGAAAATGCTAAATTTTTATTGACCCAATCAGTTTGACCACTATGATATTGTTATAAAATTTTTCAGGTGTATATGAAAACGACTGCAAAAAAGAAATCTTTGAATCCATCAGATTGGGAAAAAGCCACATTAGATGTGATTGCCCACCAAGGCGTCAGTGCCGTAGCTGTTGAAAACATTGCCAAAGATTTGGGCGTCACAAAGGGCAGTTTTTATTGGCATTTTGCAAACAGAAAGGATTTGATTGTGGCTGCGTTGAAGCGTTGGCAAAGTGACGACAAAGAAGTCATTAAGCAAGAAATATGGTCGATTCCTGATCCTCATGAAAGGCTGAATGCTTGGTTCTTGCTGAGTGCTCAACCTTTGCAAAGTCATTTAATCTATGCCACTTTATTGGCCGACCGACAACATGATTTTGTGGCAAAAGTGTTGAAAGAAGTGACCCTTGAAAGACTGGCTTATTTACAAAAATCTTTTCAAGAAATTGGTTATGTAGAAGGGCAAGCTAAACAACAGGCTTTGATGTCATATTCTGTCTATGTTGGGTATTTACATATGGCGAAAACCTTGCACGGTAAGTTCAAAGACAGCAACAACATAGAAAACTACGCAAAATATGTAGCCAAACAATTGATCCCCGCATAAACTGAATAAAATTCATTTGGTCGTGTCGATTGAATTGTGGGCAAAAGTTTGTTGTTTAAACCGGTATTATTTGCTAACATCTGACCAATACGATATTAAAACTTATAAAAATCATTAAATAAACATGAATCGCCTTTGCTTAACAATTTTATTTTCCGTGTTTGCAACGCAGTCTTTCGCTGCGGTTATGGCTTATTCTGTGGCTGATGATAATTTTGAATATCCTGATCACTTGGTACAAATCGACCTTGAAACCGGTGAATTCACCAGTTTGGGAAGAATTGCCGATCCGTACATTGCTTTAGAAGGATTGGCCATGTCTGCAAATGGCACACTCTATGGAGCAGACGATAACACCAAAACTTTGGTACAAATTTCGGTTACTGAAGGCTTGGCTTTCCCCGTTTCAAATGTGAATCAAAACTTGGGTTTTGGTTCAGTCCCTGAAAGTTACGATTTTGGAATGACTTTCACCTGTTCAAATCGATTGAATATGGTGGTTAAACACACAGGTGATTTGTTTGAAGTCAGTGAATCCAGTGGGGTGGCTGAATTGATTGGCAACACTGGACATAATTTTACTTCGCTGGCAGCATGGGGTGATGACTTGTTTGCCGTAGCTTCGGGCGATTTCAATTTATATAAAATTGACCCGGTAACAGCTGAAGCCTCATTGGTGGGTCCTTTGGGCGACCTTGGTGGTGACATTGAATTGAATGGGTCAGGTATGTCATTTGATGAAAATGGTAACCTTTGGTTGGTCATAAACCTAAGACTTTCGGATCCATTGAACCCATTTCCTTCACGGATTTTTAAAGTGGATGCGACCACAGGTGAAGCTGAGTTTATTGCTGAAACACTGGTTGGCATTGAATCTTTGGCTATAACCGGCCCGGTCGGTTGTACCCTTGGGACTGATCCTGTATCGATTCCAACACTGGGTTTTAATGCATTGCTGTTGATGTTATTTTCTGTGCTTTCGATCGGTTTTGTTTCATTGCGATCATCATTCAAGTAATTTTCTCCTCGCCTAATCGCGAACTTTCAACATTCATGGAATGAATTAATCTAACATTAATATGTAAATTCTTGAACTGCTGAATATTTTGTTAACTCGAATGCAGTTATAATGACTGTTTTTTTAAACTAATTAATGAGGCTTTTATGGGTGGATTCGGATTGAAAGAACTGGTGGTTATTCTGATCATTGTTGCGTTGTTATTTGGCACAAAGAAGCTGAAAAACATCGGCAGTGATTTAGGTGGAGCCATAAAAGGTTTCAAGAAAGGCATTGCAGATGAAGATAAGCAGGAATTGAATCACCAAGATGAAGATGTGTCTGAAGAAGTCACACAAGGTAAAAAAGATCCTGTAGAAAAATAATCTATTATGTTTGATATTGGATTTTCTGAGTTGCTGATTATTTTTGTTGTGGCACTGTTGGTGGTGGGTCCAGAAAGGTTACCCTCGGTGGCCAGAAAAGTTGGATTGTACATTGGCAAGATGAAACGGTCATTTCAATCGATCAAAAATGAAGTGGAACAAGAGTTGGAAATAGAAGCCGTCAAAGCACAACTCAAAGAAAATGCGATGTTGGCTGAGGCCAAGGAAGTCAAAGAAGCTTTGTCAAAAACAGTTGAACAAGTCAAACAAGCCGATGATGACACCATGTCATTAACCTCAGAAACTCCCTCTAAAAATACGAATTCAAAACCATAAATGACTGATCAAGAACAATCATTGGTATCTCACTTGGTTGAGCTCAGAAGTCGCCTTATCAAGGCGGTTTTTACTATTTTGATATTGATTTTGATTATGTTTCCATTTGCAGGTGAAATCTATACCATCATAGCTCAACCCGTACTCAGCAATCTGAGTCAAGGCACTGAGATGATAGCCACCGGGGTTTTTTCACCTTTTCTTACACCTTTTAAAATGGTTATTATTTTGGCTGTCATCATCAGTATGCCAGTGATCATCTACCAGATATGGGCATTTGTAGCCCCTGGTTTGTACAAAAGTGAAAAACGAATTGCGACCCCGATTTTGATTTCAAGCATCGTGTTGTTTTATACAGGTTGTGCCTTTGCTTATTTCATTGTTTTTCCAATCATTTTTGTGTTTTTACCTGGGATTGCGCCTGAAGGCGTGACTTATATGCCAGACATTAATTCATACTTGGACATCGTGGTCAGGCTGTTCTTTGCTTTTGGACTGGCATTTGAAATTCCAGTGGCGGTTATTATTTTGATCATGCTAGGGGTAACAACAGCGGAAAAGTTGGCCAAATCCAGACCGTATGTCATTGTAGGTATATTTGTTGTTGCCATGCTGTTAACTCCGCCAGATCCCAGTTCACAAATTTTGTTGGCAATACCCATGCTGGTTTTGTTTGAGTTTGGTATCATGATGGGTCAATTTTTAAGAAAAAAATCTAACAAAAGTTAACACCAATTTAAAAGGGAGTTCATTACAATGTACCATTCGTTCAAACAACAGACTATTTCATAATGAGTTCTTCTAAAGAAGTTATATATAGAAAAGACTATCAAGAACCAAATTATGTCGTTAAATCAGTCGACTTGGCTTTTGTGGTTGAAGCCGAAAGTACCTTAGTTACCGCAAGAATCCAATTTGAAGTAAATCCTAAACAAGATAAAAATGAATTGTTTTTAAATGGTGTCGATCTAGAGTTGGTTTCAATTGAATTGAATCAACAGCAATTAAATGCCAATAAATATGACCTCAACGAAAGAGGGCTTTCACTACATGATTTACCTGATGCATTTGAACTTAAAACTGTGGTCAAAATATACCCGTCGCAAAATACGGCCTTAGAGGGGTTGTACCAATCAGGAAATTTCTTTTTAACTCAGTGTGAAGCGGAAGGGTTCAGGAAGATCACATTTTATCCTGACAGACCTGATGTATTGGCAAAATTCACTGTTACCATTGTAGCGGATAAGGAGAAATACCCAGTCTTGCTTTCTAATGGTAACAAAATAAGCAGTGGTGATTTGAATGATGGACGGCATTATTGTAAATGGTTAGATCCCCACCCCAAACCCAGTTACTTGTTTGCATTGGTCGCAGGTGATCTTGATTATATAGAAGACCACTTCATCACAAAAAATAACAATAAAGTTCAATTAAGAATATACACCGAATCAAAAAATATTGATGCCTGTGATTTTGCTATGCAATCATTGATAAATTCAATGCAATGGGATGAAGAAAGGTTTAACTTGGTATATGACCTGGATGAATACAACATTGTTGCCACTGATGATTTCAATATGGGGGCGATGGAGAATAAGGGGCTCAATATATTCAATTCAAAATATGTTTTGGCAAAACCTGAAACCGCTACGGATCAGGATTTTATCAATATAGAAGCGGTTATCGGCCACGAGTACTTTCATAATTGGACCGGTAATCGGGTGACATGTAAAGATTGGTTTCAATTGTCTTTGAAAGAGGGGTTGACTGTTTTCAGAGACCAAGAATTCACGGCTGACCTACAATCCAGATCTGTCAAAAGAATCGAAGACGTCAGGTATTTAAGGTCTGCACAGTTTGCTGAAGATGCTTCTCCTATGTCGCATTCGGTCAGACCAGACTCATTCATTGAAATCAATAACTTTTATACATTAACGGTGTATGAGAAAGGTTCAGAAGTGGTTCGAATGTACCACACATTATTAGGTGAGGAAGGCTTTCAAAAAGGCATGCAGCTGTATTTTAAACGTCATGATGGATCTGCAGTCAGTTGTAATGACTTCAGGTTGGCGATGGCTGATGCCAACAGTGTGGATCTCACGCAATTTGAATTGTGGTATTCACAGAATGGAACACCCCAGGTTTACATCAGAGAAAACTATGACGCTGGCAAAAAAGCATATTCTATAGATTTTATGCAGGCTGCACCAGATAATTACAAAGGGGACGTGGCATGGCAGCCGATGCATGTGCCGGTGAAATTGGCATTGTACGATAACGAAGGTAATCCTTTGCCATTGAATGATGCAGGCGATTTACAGCTTACTTATGAATTGAAAGAAATCAGCCAAACCTTGACTGTCAATGGTGTTGAACATCAGCCCATTGCATCACTCTTTCAAGGGTTTTCAGCACCCATTAAATTACATCGTCAAATTGGCCACAAAGAACTGGCATTTCTAATGAAACATGACACCGATTCGTTCAATCGATGGGATGCGACACAAGAAATGCAAAGTCAAATCATCATTGGTAAATACCAAGCCCTTTTAGACAATAAGAATTACAACTGTCCGAAGTACTTTATTGAATCGTTCAGACACATCTTGCTGGATGACGGCATAGATTCAGCCTTGATTGCTGAGGCCATTACCTTGCCTTCTGTAAAATCTTTGACTTTGAAGCTGGCAAAAGTTGATGTGTTGAAATTATTTGATGCCAAAGAATGGTTGATCAAAGAAATCGCCTACCAATTGGAAGTTGAATTGTTGTCCGTATACAACCAAAATTATGACAGTTCAGACTATCGAGTTAACTCCGAACAAGTTGCAAAACGCAGTTTGAAAAACCGATGTCTGTCTTTTTTGCTGCAGAGCAATAAAAAAGAGTTTGCTGGCCTTGCCAAAGATCAGTTCATTCATGCGGGAAATTATACCGACAAAATGACTGCACTGAGTTTGTTGACCCACCAACAGGTTGATGGTTTCGAAGATTTGTTGGGTGCCTATTTTACTGAATGGCAGGACAATCCATTGGTCATAAACAAATGGTTGTCAATTCAAGCCACCATCCCAGCATCCGATACATTAATTAGGGTGAAACAATTGATGGAATTGCCGGTTTTTTCGATGAAAAACCCCAATGCTGTTCGCAGTTTAATTGGTGCTTTTTGTGGTGCAAACATCACCCAATTCCACGCAGAAGACTCTTCAGGCTATCAGTTTTTGGCAGACCAAATTATTGAGTTGGATAGAATCAACCCCCAAATTGCGGCAAGGTTGGCAGGATTGTTCAATGATTATCATCAATACAATGATGAGATACAACATCGCATGAATGAACAAATCAAACGAATTCACACTACAGATGGTTTGTCGCCCAATGTATTTGAAATTATAGATAGGGCAGTTGGCTCCATAAATTGATTGCTTGTATATCCTAATTTTAGGGATAAAATGTGAACATTAACTCATTTATTAGATTAAACAATGCACTTTCCAACAATCAAACAACTCAGGTACTTTAATGCCTTGGTGGAATTTAACCACTTTGGTAAAGCGGCTGACAGTTGTTTTGTTTCCCAGTCTGCATTCAGCGTAGCCATCAAAGAATTGGAAAACGCATTGGGTGGCCAATTGGTTGATCGAACCAATAAAAGTGTGACCGTTACCAATCTAGGGCGTGAGATATACCAACAATCATTGACCATCATGACTGAGATGAAAAAGATGTTGGATCTGGCTCATGGAAACTTGTCACCACTTTCCGGTAAACTGTCAGTGGGCATGATTCCAACCATTGGTCCATTCGTTATGCCACAATTGCTGCCATTCCTGAATCAACAATACCCAGACATTGACTTGGAAATTCATGAAGGCAAATCGGCCGATATTTATGCGCAATTGATGCAAGGTCAGTTGGATGTGATTTTACTGGCATTGCCATACGAAATGAGAAGTGTCGAAACCTTGGCTTTATTTAAAGATCGTTTTCGCTTGATCAGTTCAGTCAACAATAAGTGGTTGAAAGGCCGTAAATTCAATATTAATGATGTGGGTGAGGGCTCTATCTTGTTATTGGATGATGGTCACTGTTTACGTGACCATGCCATCAGTGCCTGCCACATTAAAAATGTGGACAAAGTGAGTCAATTCACAGCCAGTAGTTTATTGACTTTGGTAGAAATGGTAAAACAAGATCTGGGAGTCAGCTTTATTCCAGAAATGGCACTTTCGCTGCCTTTCTTCAACAACAATGAAGTTAAAGTTGATGCCCTTGAGTTTGATGCCTTTCGAGAAATTGGATTGGCTTGGCGAAAAGGGAGCACCCGATCAAAGGAATTTCATATGTTGGGTGACAGTATCATCACTGCAGTTGAAGACAAGCTCAAATTATCTTGATGCCATAAAAAAATACCCACCCTGTTTCCACCTGAGTTTCCTGACTGATTTCAACTCATAAGGGCTTTGCAAGTGTGTTTTAATATACATACCTTGGATTTAACATGGTTTAGACGTGAATTTCACTGTCCATCGGTATACTTATAAGCACTTAATAACTTTGGAGAAAAACTATGAATTGGGATATTATCGAAGGAAAATGGGACCAGTTTAAGGGCAATGCTCGCATCCAATGGGGTAAGTTAACCGATGACGAGTTGGATGTAATTGCTGGAAACAAAACAAAACTGGCAGGAAAAATTCAAGAAAAATATGGATACACTCGTGAAAAAGCGGAAGAAGCAGCTGAAGAATGGAAAGAAAATCTGAATAGCTGATCAATCCATAATTACAACAATGAACGCCGGTATTTTAATTGATACCGGCGTTTTTTTATGGACTTATTTAATCTGCTTTTATTTGCACCAATTGTTGGTCACGCAACCTTTCATTGCCTCTGATCACCACTTGTTCACCAGCTTTAATTTCAGCATTGATGGCTATCATCTCACCCTGTGCCAGTCCTGTTGTTACATCAAGTTTATGAGCCACGCCTTCTCGCACCACAAATACATGTGCACCCTGTCGTCGCAAAACCAAGGCATCACGATGAACCGCAGTGACCGTTTTTGGCAAGGTAGATGGCATCATCAGCTGAACAGGCTCTCCAGGTAGAAGGTTGCCTGACATGT
The DNA here is from genome assembly GCF_002591915.1 of Marinicella litoralis. Classification (GTDB taxonomy): domain Bacteria; phylum Pseudomonadota; class Gammaproteobacteria; order Xanthomonadales; family Marinicellaceae; genus Marinicella; species Marinicella litoralis. The sequence continues at coordinate 1,467,185 of NZ_NIHB01000001.1, forward strand.
CTTTTAAGTGTACTTGTATCATTCGACTGTTTGAAGTGGCGGCTGGTATAAATCTTTCAACCAAAGCCGTTGAAGTATTGCCAGCATGGTCTTTGTATTGCCACTGTTGTCCTTTGGAAATGACTTCTTTTAATCTAAATGGCACCTGTGCAATGATTTCAATGTCGTCAGATGACATGATTTCGAGCAAGTCTTGACCCTGGTTTAAGTATTGTCCCGGCTGTGACAGTTGTTTGGTTACAAAAGAATTGAAGGGGGCTTTGGGGGTCAATTTTGAAATGTTGTTTTCAAGTTGTTGCAACCTTGATCTGGCTTGGGCAATGTCTGCCTGAGCAGCAGCGAGTTCTGCTTTGTTTTTATCTAATGCTGTGCCTGAAGTTAGGTTTTGAGACTCTAATGACTTCAAACGGATTGATTCTGATTTTAAAAACTCTAATTGCGCCTGTTGACTGGCAACTTCACTTTTTAATTCGTTCAACCGCAACGCATATTCCTCATCAGCAATCAGTCCCAGGGATTCTCCGGCGGTGAGTGACTGACCTACTGATGCCAGTTCAATCACACGTCCACTGGATTCTGCTTTTATGGTGGTGATGTATTTTGCTTTGGAATAGGCTGCAACGACTCGAATGGGAGCCATTTCCAGAGTAACTGCTGCTGCTGTTTTAACCACAGGGGCGGGCTGTTGTGCCCCTGCGCTATTGATTAATAATAGACAGCCAATCAAACATGCTATGGGTGATAATTTAAATGGTTGCAATGTTTTGCTCCTTTTGATTCTTTCCAGTGAGTTTCAATAAACTTGGCAACAAAACCAAGGTAAATAATGTGCTGATTAACATGCCCCCAACTATAACAGCAGCCAGCCCTCGATACAGCTCTGTTCCAGAGCCTGGCATCAATAACAAGGGTAACATGCCAAAGATACTGGTAAAGGTGCTCATAAAGATCGGACGCAATCTTAAGCGAACGGCATTGGAGACTGCTTCTTGAGTGCTCATGCCCATTTTTTCGGCATCGCGTGCTCGCAGTACCAAGAGTATCGCATTGTTGACCACCAAGCCCAATAAAATGACAAACCCAATCATGGTTAATAAATCCATTGACTGGCTGGATTCGCCAAATGTTCTCAGTACCCAATCCAATAAGCGCAATCCCATGATGCCGCCTACAGTTGCCATGGGTAAAGTGGTAACCACCAACAAGGCATCTTTGAATGACTGGAACATCGCACTGATTAATAAATAGAGAATAATAATGGCCAATAAAAATGAGCCAGACAAACTGGATAAAGCAGCGTCCAGTGCTTCTGCTGTACCACGGTAAGACACACTGCTGCCCTCGGGCAGTCGCTCAGTAATAAAAGGCGTCAGTTCCTGTTTCAGCAGCGCAATGGCAGTTTCCAGAGGCATGTCCGAAGGTGGTGTCACTTGTAGGGTCAAAGTCCTTGATCTGTCCACACGCAGTATTTGTGTTGGACCTGCTGTACGTTGGATGAAAGTGAGCTCATCCAATGGAACCACATCACCATTGGCAGTATAAAGTGGTGTGGCCGCTAACTCTTCAGGTGTTTCCCAATGATTGGCACGGAGCACGACATTCATTCGTTTATTGCCGTCAAAATACTCGCCGACAAAAGCCCCAGTGCCTAAGGAACGCAACACACCGTTTAAATCCCGTCTTGACCAGCCAGCCTCGGCAATCGCACGATCATTCGGTTTGATGTTAATCTCAGGAGCGCCCAGTTCAAGTCCAGGGGTGGTGTCTAGTCTGACTTGAGGTATCAGTTGTGAAACTTTATCATAGGCCAACTGACCGACTCGCAGTAACTCATTAAAATCTTCAGTCTGTATGTCTACACTGATGCTGCGGCCGGCTCTTGATCCGCCACCAAAAACACCACGCCTACCAGCGAATCCTCGGGCATCTGGTATTCCCGTAAGGATTTCTGTATTCATGATTTGCAGCATGCTGTCCATTTCTTCAGGATTTTTAACTCGGAAACCAACAAAGGCCCTGGAACCAAATACGCCAAAGAAATAGTTTTGTAATTTAGGTTGCTTGCTGCCATCCAGGTAAGGTTTTAAACGTGTTGAAACCACATCTGCAATTTCTTCTTTGGCAACGGAAAATGACATGCCGGGTGGGGTTGATATTCCGCCAAAACTGAAGTTTCGTTTACCCTCTGGCAAATAATCTGCAGGTGGTCTGAGCATGTAAGCCAAGGCAAGCGGTATCAATAACAATCCGGCTATCCAACTGATTTGCTGGGTGCGGCTGCGAGTTAATCCATCCAAAAAATCAGTGATTTTACGCCACATACCAGAGTGTTTGTCACTGAAATCACCACGATGAATAAATTTAACAGTGGCTGCAGGCAGCACGGTGACGGCCACAACCAAAGAAAATATCACAGAAATAGAAATGGTTAATGCCAAATCAGTAAATATTTGACCGGCTTCATCCTTAAGGAAAACCACCGGTAAAAATATGGCAACGGTGGTTGCGGTTGAAGCCAATAAGGCACCCCAAACTTGTTGTGACCCAATCATGGCTGCTTCTTCAGCTGATTTACCCATTTCCCTGTGCCTGATGATGTTTTCCAACACCACAATGGCGGCATCCAAAACCATGCCAGTGGCAAAAGCCAAGCCGGCCAACGATATGATATTCAGGGTGCGGCCAAATACATCCAGCATGATGAATGCACCCATCAAACAAATGGGGATGGCGACTGCCACAATCAATGCTGGCGTTTTTTTGCGTAAAAATGCCCACAGAATAAAAATGGCCAGCAACATGCCTAAGATTAAATTATTCCGCACCATATCAACAGATCCATTGGTGTATAGGGATTCGTCATAAACTTGGGTGATGGTTAAACCGGCTGGGGTTAAAGTGGTTTCTTGCAATTCAATGACTTTGGCTTTGATGTCGTCCATCAACTCAAGTAGATTAACCCCTGCTTCTGGGATGATGTTGGCAGCTATTGATGGGCCACCGTTTTGTAAAATCAGACCGCTTGGGTCTTGCATGACCACATCTATTGAAGCAATGTCTTTCAGGTAAATGGGTAAACCGTCGCGCCATTCAATCACATAATCTGACAGTGCTTGGTAGTCATATTTACTCTCAAAACGCATGGTGTATTTTCGTTTACCGACATCTTTGGTTCCCATTGAAGTGTTGCTGAAATTACCACCGACTGCGCTTAATCGAGTTAAGTCCACTCCCAGTGCTGCCGCTTGGTATGGGTCATAACTGATCCGAACTTCATAGGCCCTACCACCCACGGCATTGGCTGAAGAGACGCCATTAATTTGCTCTAATTTAGGCAGTACACTGTCGCTGATAAAGTCCAAATAGGTAACGATTGGACGGTCATTATTTTCGGTAGGAAGGATGGCAAACCAAGCAATGGCATTACCAAATGTGCGTCCACCAATGCGTAAAGTGGGTTCATTGGCATCCACTGGGTAACCTGGTACTTGGTTCAATCGATTGATGACTTCAATCAAAGACCGTTGCATATCGACATCGGCATCAAATTCCATGTCAATACTGGCAGAAGCATAACTGGCAGTGGCTGACATCCTTTCTACCCCAGGCATTCCACGAAAAACATTTTCCTGTAGCTCTAAAATTTCAGATTCAACTTCTTCAGGAGCTGCCCCAGGCCAACTGGTCGATATGTTGATGGTTGGTCTTTCAACATTGGGTGCCATTTGTATGGGGAGCCTATTGAGGCTGATATAACCAAAAATAGCTACCAGTATGATGGCAACCATCACTGCTACTCGGTTTGATAATGAGGCTTCAGTAAGTTTCACGTGAGTTGAGTACAGTTAAATGAATCATTGATTTTATCAACTGCTTTGACATTATGTCCGTGCCGAAAGTCACGGCTGGCATGGTTTAATCCAAGCCATGGTGCCCATTCGATGGGGTGTGGAATTTTCACGCCACGAATAATACTGCTTATTGAGGTAAGTACATTCCATCGATTGCTGGATTTGCTTGATGCCAAGGTTTTGCAATTGAATTTCAGCCATTGTATACAGACTGGCCAGGCTGTTGTGATCAATGATTTCTGTAAAGGCGTTGTTGGCATCAGGATGGCGTTTTAAATAATTAACAACAAATGATTCGTCCACTTCATATTGATCCTGCAATATGCAGGGACCAAACCAAACTAGTACTTCATGTTGGGGATTGATGGCTTCCAGGGTCTGACTTAAAATATTGGCATACAAACTCCTCCAACCGCAATGGACTGCGGCAACAAATGAACCCTCCGTGTCGGTCATAATGACGGGTAAACAATCGGCTGTCATCACGGCACAAATAACATCAGGCAATCGAGTGAAACAGGCATCTGCTTGTACATCAAAGTGCGCTTTGGGTGGTTCAAGGTATTCAATGACCTGGTTACCATGGACTTGTTGCATAAAGATCGGCTCATGAGGCAATTCAAAGGCTGTTATCAAAGCATGCATATGGTCAGGATCAGCGTGGTTTGGGTGGACATCAAAGCCATTTGTGGGGTTCGAAAGTGGGTTGATCAGTGAGCGGCTGGTTTGTAATACCTTGACACGAGCAGGTCTTTGCCATTGATTAATGAGGTGCGTCATAAAAAAAGAAGGGTCAATTTAAGTAAATATGTGGAAGAGGGAGTAAAGCCACAAGTATCTAGGAATTGAATAATTGACCCCTTAGATAATATTCCAATAAACTAATATTAACTAAAAATGCGAGCAAATGCTCATATTTATTGATTTATTCGACGTATTCCACCTCAAAATCATCAAAATCATCTTGTTTTATGTCTAAAAACTCCAAATCTTCGAGTAATTGACACAAATCGTCAGGCAAATTAGCATTGACTGTTATCAGTTCATTTGTGATTGGATGTACAAATTCAAGTTTTTCCGCGTGTAATGCTTGTCTAGGGAATGACCTCAATACTTCTTTCAATTCACTGTCAACTTGAGCGTCAACTCTGTTTGGATTGCCATATAAAGGGTCGCCGACCAATGGATGGCCCATGTGATGCATGTGAACCCTGATTTGGTGTGTACGTCCGGTTTCTAAATTTACCCTCACACTGGTGTAATGATCAAAGTGTTCTATCGGTTCATAATGCGTAATGGCTTCTTTCCCATTCATCACGACAGCCATTCGTACCCTTTGGGTTTTGTGCCGGCCAATTTGATTGCTGACAGTGCCTGCGGTTTTAAGTTGACCCCGTACCACACAAAAGTATTGTCTCTTGATGTCATGGGTTTTTAACAGTTCAACTAATTTGAGTTGGCACAGTGAAGTTTTTGCCACCACCATTAAACCTGATGTGTCTTTATCCAGTCGATGAACGATGCCAGCCCTGGGTAACATGGCTTGCTCTTGACTCATGCCTAATAAGCCATTTAACAAGGTTCCAGTTGGGTTGCCATTACCCGGATGAACCACCAATCCGGCAGGTTTATTCAACACCAATAAGTATTCATCCTCGAATAAAATGTCCAAATCCATCTGCTCAGGTTGGTCATCAACCACTTGTTCTAACAAGATATCGATGTCAATCACTTCAAATCCTTTTAAAAGGGTTTTGCTTTTGGTATTATGGCCGTTGATTTTGACATCACCCTTTTTAATCCATTGCTGGATAGTGGCTCTGGAGTGATCCGGAAAGAGGCTGGTCAAAAATTGGTCAATGCGTGAACCGGTTGATTCAGTAGTGACATTAATTCGTTGTTGAATCTTGTGATCGTTTTCATTCATGGCCGTATTTTACATTGCCAAATTTCATATTGCTTATGAAAAGCTGTGAGTTTTAACTTAAATTTACGTGCGATGAGGTTAATGTGACACATTTTTATCAAACTGGATGGTTCGGTTTTGAATTGAGGTTTATAAATGTTGCAAAACAACAGAACAAATTTAACAAAATGGCTACTGCTTTTGATAGTGGCTACATTGCTTTTACAAGGCTGTGGAAAAAAAGACGAAGTTAAAGAAGTAGAAGTCACTAAATTAACATCGTTAGAAATGTATTTGGCCGCAAAAAGGGCTTTGGATGCTGGCGTATGGTCAACAGCAGCTGACAAATACAAAGCATTGCGTTCTCATTACCCATTCGGGCATTATACCGAACAAGGTTCATTGGAGTTGGCTTATGCGCAGTATAAGTTGTTCCGTATGGAGCAAGCGGTAACATCTGTCGATCGTTTCATCAAAAATTATCCAGCTCATAAAAATCTTGATTATGCTTATTACCTTAAAGGCTTGATATATTTCGACAGCGATCGGGGATTCATGCAAAGAATGAACCCAGATAAATCAGCTGATAGAAATCAGGATAATATACGCAATGCCTTCACTGCATTTAAGAATTTCATTGAAAGATACCCTGACAGCTCATATGCACCAGATGCCAAAAAACGCATGGTTTACTTAAAGAATCAATTGGCAGCTTATGAGGTCCAAGTGGCAACCTATTATTTGCGCCGTGGGGCTCCAATTGCTGCGGTTAATCGAGCTAAATTTGTTTTGGAGTCATTTCAAGACACCCCATCTGTAGCCAATGCCTTGGCTTTGATGGTTGAGTCGTATGAAACACTTGATGAGCCAGAGCTTGCCGAACAAAGTAAGCAAATGTTGGCTGCCAATTATCCCAATCACCAATACTTATCTGAGGGTGATTTGGATTTATCAACAGATGTTCTTCAATGGAAAGACATCTGGCCCTTTTGATTCATTAAATCATAGAGTCAACAAGGCCAGTGATTTTCATTAAGTCACTGGCTTTTTTTTTTAGGATTAATTTATGGATATTTTATCTGCAACCATACTGCTGTTTTTAATTCTTGACCCTTTAGGAAACATCCCCATATTTCTGACACAGTTAGAGAAGGTTGAAAACCGGTTCCAAGTACTTGCCAGAGAATTGTTGTTGGCTTTGGCCATTTTGTTTTTATTTTTATTTTTTGGTAAACAGATGTTGGATTTCCTTCATCTAGAACAGGTATCAGTATCACTGGCCGGTGCGATTATATTGTTCATCATTGCCCTGCGCATGATATTCCCAGCCAGTCGACAATATGGTGACGAAGAAGAAGCTGATGAAGCGCCGTTCTTGGTTCCCTTGGCCATTCCATTGGTGGCCGGCCCATCAATCTTAGCCACACTGATTTTATTGGCCAGCAAACACCCGGAGCAATTTGATATTTTAGCCATTGCTTTATTCATTGCCTGGTTGCTGTCTGCCATCATCTTGTTTTCCGCCACAGCCATGCAAAAATACCTCGGAAAAAATGGCATGATAGCGATTGAACGCTTGATGGGAATGATCTTAATTGCCATAGCGGTTCAAATGTTCTTGGATGGCATCAGAGCGTTTTTGGACTCTGTGTGACTGGATTTATGACTGATTGTCTTTCATTCACTTGAAATTCATAAAAACAAACTTATAATTCAACCAGCACTGATTCATTGTGAACAGTGACTTATCAATTTGATTGTTTTCTTGAATCAATCGACAATATATGAGGACTTGATCTGTGAATCGACAGGTACCTGAAAAAATAGCCATTGTGGGTAATGGTAAAATGGCAAAACACATGATTCGTTATTTTGAATTAGTGAGTCAGCCTTATGTTCAATGGTTTCGGCCATCGAATACATTCAATGCATCCGCACAATCCAATCGTTCCAGGTTGGGATTGTTTAAGCAAAAATTAAATAAAATTCTCAATCATTCAAATGATTCATTGGCTGCATCCATAACAGATGTTTCAACGGTTTTGTTATTGATTCCTGATGATCAGATTGAAGAATTCATCACTAAGCAGCCTTCACTACAAGGCAAAAACTTGGTGCATTTCTCCGGATCCTTGTTTACCGATAAAGCGGCTGGGTGTCATCCATTAATGACTTTTGGTGAGGGCTTGTATGATTTGCCAAGGTATCAATCGATTCCATTTGTCATTGATGAACATGTTGAATTCAATCAACTGTTTCCATTATTCAGCAACCCAGTACACGCCATCAAACCTGAACAAAAGTGCATGTACCATGCCATGTGTGTGATGGCAGGTAACTTTGCTCAATTGATGTGGCAAGCAACTGGTAAAGAATTACATCAGATGGGACTTCCTGCAGATTTAATGTCCGAGTATCTGCAACAGAACACAGCTAATTTTATTAAAGACCCCGCATCATCAGCCACAGGACCCTTGGTAAGAGGTGACTCCAATGCAATCAAAAAACATCAAAAAGCTTTGATTAACCACCCATTGGGAAATCTTTACCAAGCTTTCTGTGATGTGTATGACAATGAAATTAAGACACTTAAAAGGAGTCAAGTATGAGCAACATCAATCAATTGGTTGCTAAAAAGTTAGCCGGCGAAAAACTGGCCATGTTGACTTGTTATGATTATTCATCAGCGCTGATCATGAGTCAGTCTGATGTGGAAATGATTTTAGTTGGAGACTCCGCGGCTATGGTCATGCATGGTGAAAGCTCGACATTACCCATCGATTACCACACCATGGCGCAACATGTTCGGGCGGTGGCCAAAGGTGCACCCAATAAATTCATTATTGGAGACATGCCTTTTTTGTCTTATCGAAAATCTTTGGATGAGAACATGCAGGCAGTTGAAACATTGATGAAAGCAGGTGCACACGCGATTAAGTTAGAAGGGGTTACAGGGAATGAAACTTTAATCAAACACATAGTTGAATCGGGTATTCCAGTAATGGGTCATTTGGGCTTGACCCCGCAATCGGTTAATCAATTAGGTGGTTTTAAGGTACAGGGTAAATCGGTAGATGCTCAGAAAAAAATCATTGAAGATGCGAAAACCTTAGAATCTTTGGGCTGTTTTTCCGTGGTTCTGGAGTGTGTACCTGATGAACTAACCAAGGAATTGGTAAAATACACAAATATGATAACCATTGGTATTGGTGCTGGAGCAGCGGTCGATGGCCAAGTGCTTGTTTTACAAGACATGCTGGGATTTTCATCCAGTTTTAGTCCAAAATTTTTGCGCCGATATTTAAACACAGAAAAATTATTTTTGGAGGCGTTCAATGCCTATGCCAAAGACGTCAAAAATAAACAATACCCAGATCAATCGGAGCAATATTGATGCTCAGAATCGATTCCATTGATGCATGGCAAGCTTACCGTAAAAACGTGGATGGTGATATAGGCTTGGTACCTACCATGGGTGCATTGCATGCTGGGCACCTGTCTTTGGTCAATGCAGCCAAAAGCAGCAATGAACATGTGGTGGTCAGTATCTTTGTCAATCCCACTCAGTTCAATCAAGCCAATGATTTTGAAAAATATCCAAATACCCTGGATGAGGATTTAAGCCAATTGGCCCAGTCAGGTGTAGACGCGGTATTTATGCCTACTTTTGAATTGATGTACCCTGACAATTACATATACCAATTAACTGAAAAAGACTTGAGTACTCAATTTTGCGGTGCACACAGGCCGGGCCATTTTGATGGTGTTTTGACGGTGGTGATGAAATTGTTGAATTTAGTCCAACCAAACCAAGCATTTTTTGGGGAAAAAGATTTTCAACAGTTGGCGCTGATCAAAGGTATGGTTAAAGCGTTTTTTATTAACACTCAAATTGTATCTTGTCCCATTGTCCGTGAAGCCGATGGCTTGGCCATGAGTTCACGAAATTTGAGGTTGTCAGCGATTGAACGAAAAGTGGCTCCTCAGTTGTATGCCACATTGAATTCAGACAGTACTTTGAAAGAAAAAACTGAACACTTAAATACCATAGGATTTGATGTGGACTATTTAGCTGTTATGGGCGATAGGTTATTGGTCGCTGCTACTTTGGGAGAAATAAGATTGATCGATAATGTACCTTATGACATGCCAGGGGATAAAGCATGAAACGATTGATCTTGATGACTGGTTCCATTGCCTGCGCCAAAGCCACCAGTTTAATATCAGAATGGGTAAAACAAGGTGATGAAGTCAAAGTGGTGTGTTCACCAGGTGCTTTAAATTTTGTTGGCTTGGCTACTCTGGAAGGTTTAAGTCAACAAAAAGTCATGAGTACAACCTATGAAGTGGGTGCCATGATGGATCACATCCGTGTCAGTCGATGGGCCGATCAAATTATTTTATGTCCAGCCACAGCCAATGTAATCAATAAATTAGCTGCTGGAATCGCTGATGATGTGGTGACCACGGTTTGGATTGCGGCATACAGTCATGCCCAAGAAACAGGAAAACCAATGTGGTTGGTGCCAGCGATGAACACCATGATGTGGCAATACCCAGCCACGCAAAGTGCCATCAACAAATTAAGTGCTTGGGGCATCAAAGTAATGATGCCAAATGCAGGCAGCCTGGCTTGTGGTGAAAGTGGTGAAGGTAGGATGCCAGAAGTGGCAGACATTATGAAACAAGTAGAGCAGCTTTGATGGGGGTGTGTTTATGAAAATTTTGGTGACTGCAGGTGGAACCAAAGAGTATATCGATGGCGTCAGATACATCGGAAATTGTAGCAGTGGTCAAACCGGAGCTGAATTGGTAGATCATTTGGCGAGTTTAGGTCATGAAGTGACTTGGTTGGGTGCTAAAACTGCAGTCAGGCCCAATAAAAACGTAACACAACTGATATACGAGACATTTGATGAACTGTCTTCAGCCATGCAAAAATCACTCGCCAACAGTCATTTTGATGTGGTTTTTCAAGCCGCAGCAGTCAGTGACTTCAAGGTTTCTTCTGTGCGGTTAGATGGGATCCATTTTACAGCCGGAAGAGGTGTGAAATTACCCACAGCAGATGAGGTTCAGTTACAGTTAACCAAACAACCCAAGTTGGTTTCATCGGTTAAATCATGGTCGAACAACTCAGCGGTGAAAGTGGTGGCTTTTAAATTAACCAATTCAAGTGATGATGCGGTCAAAAAAGCGGCTATTGCCAAGCTGTTGAAACAAAGTGCAGTGGATTTTGTTGCACACAATGACCTGAACGAAATTTCAGACAGTACCCATGGTTTTTGCTTGTACAGTCATTTGGAAGATTCAGTCAGTTGTGACAATGTCCAAGCGATGGCAGATACGGTGCTTGGATTCATTGGAGGTGCAGCATGATTTTGTGTTTAGATATTGGTAACAGCCACATGCATGGTGGGGTGTTTGATAATGATCAGCTCCAAGTTCAATTTCGAATGGCGTCAAAAACCGGTGCATCCTCAGATGAATATGGTGTGTTTTTGCGCAGTGTACTCAGAGAAAATGACATTGATCCGCGCGACATTGAAGCGATATCCTTATGTTCAGTGGTTCCTGAAGTGCTGTATCCAATCAATGCCTGTTGTCAAAAATATTTCAACCTTGAGCCATTTGTTTTACAAGCAGGGGTTAAAACTGGGCTGCAAATTGCCTATCGCAATCCATTGGAAGTGGGTGCAGATCGAATAGCCAATGCCATAGCCGTTACCCATTTATATCCCAAACAAAATGTCATCATCATCGATTTAGGCACTGCCACCACATTTTGTGCCATTTCAGCACAGAAATTATATATGGGTGGTGTGATCATGGCAGGAATGAAGATGTCGATGAAGGCACTGGAATCAGGTGCCTCTAAGTTAGGTTCAGTTGAGATTGTAGAACGTGATGATGTACTGGGTAAATCAACCAATGAAAGCATTCAATCAGGCTTGTTTTTTGGTGCTCAAGGGGCCATGAAAGAAATCATTAACGGCTTAACTGAAAGGTCATTTGATGGCAAAAAGCCCATCATCATTGGTACAGGTGGATTCACCTCAGTGTTCCGAGACTCAAATATATTCAGCGAAATCATTCCAGATCTGGTACTTAAAGGCTTGTATCTGGCGTATAAAATTAATGAAGAACCAAGGAAATAATCATGTCCATGAATTTAACCATGCTACACAGTAAGATTCACCGAGCCACAGTCACTGATGCCAACTTAAACTATGAGGGCTCCATTTCTATTTGCCCAAATTTGATTCAAGCGGCGGGTTTGTTAATCAATCAACAAATCGATGTGCTTAACTGTAATTCGGGTTCACGATTAACCACCTATGTCATTGAAGGTGGGCCGGGTGAGATTTGCTTGAATGGCGCCGCTGCGCGACACAACCAACCAGGCGACTTGGTGATTCTTGCCGCCTATTGCTCACTCGATTCACAAGAGGCCAAAAGTCATCAGCCGAATTTGGTGTTTGTGGACAGTGAAAATAAAATCAGCAGCTTAAAAACCAAAGAAACCCATCAAAAGGAAAACTTTGAGCATGCAGCTTAAAGTCAAATTTTGCTGATGGTTTGGCGATTATGGCCGGCGAATTGCTGGCCTCTGATTGGGTGTAAAGTTTTGTGAGCTATTTATAATGATTTAGCCTGCTCGAATTCATCTTAAGAATTATTCAAAGCACAAAGTATCATCATTTTGTTCCATCAGTTAGAATAGGCAGCCTTTCAATATATTCAAGCAAACATGGCCGAATTTGGACAAGCATTCACCACGCAAATGGTGGTTTCAAACTTTCAAGACAATCATTGGACAGCTCCTGAGGTTAAACCCATTGGACCGTTCAGTTTTCATCCTGGCACCCATGTTTTACATTATTCAAGTACTTGTTTTGAAGGATTGAAAGCCTATCGATGGACTGATGGCAGCATTCATCTATTTCGTTATCAAGACAACATTCGTCGATTGCGCAACAGTGCCGCTGCATTGTGTTTGCCAGTCCCTAGTGATGAGTTGTTGGAGGCATCTATCTTTGCTGCCGTCAAAGCAGTGGTTTCTGAAATTCCAGACTTGCCGGGCGCATTGTACATTCGGCCGACTTTGATTGGTACAGAGCTAAACATTGGTGCTGCCGGTCGTGGTTCAAAAGAGGCTTTGTTGTATGTCATTACTTCACCGGTGGGTGATTACTTTGCTGGCGGCATCAGGCCCTTAAAACTTTTAATTGACGATGAGAATATGCGTTCAACACCTAAGTTTGGCCAAGTCAAAACCGGCGGAAATTATGCGGCATCCTTGGGTTCTGTGACTCAAGCGCGTGCGGAATTTGGCGCCGATCAAGTGCTGTTCTGCCCTGGAGGTCAAGTACAGGAGACGGGTGCTGCCAATTTTATATTGCTTAAAGGAAATGAGGTCATCACCAAGAAGTTGGATGGTTCCATTTTACCTGGCATTACACGTGATTCGATTCTTAAATTGGCCGCTGAACAAGGCTATCAAATCAAGGAAATAGACTATACAGTGGATGAATTGTTGGCTTGGCTGCCTGAATCCGAAGCTTTCTTGTCTGGAACGGCTGCGGTGTTATCACCTGTGGGTTCGCTGATTTATCATGGAAAAGAATATCTGCTGGGCGATGGCAAAATAGGTGAAAAGTCGGTGCAGTTGAAAGCCAAGTTAACAGGCATTCAGACAGGGAAAAACAATGACACATACCGTTGGACCACTGTGGTTGAATAATTGTATTTGTTTGGCAGGTAAGAAAAGGATTTTTCAATTATAATTTAGATTATACCCACACGCGACTTTCTGCGAATCATGTTAATATAGTCAGATAAAGACTGATTAAAATTGACCGGATGAGCATGTGGAATATTAAAAGCAAACCAAGCTATCGAAGCAACCAGAACTTTCTCATGGTCTGGGTTGTTTTCACATTCTTTGGTTTTTTGGCCAACAACGCCGCCATCGCTCAGAACCCCCTTGATTTATTAACTGGTGGGGACAAGGCACAGGGTTATACCACGCCATCACCTAATTCATTGAAGGTTAAATGGTGGCAGGAAGCCATAAAAAATTCACCACCAGAAGATCCTTATTTTCAACTGAATCAGATGGCTGATGAGTTGCAAGTTTACACCGATGTTGAAAAATACAATCTAAACAATGCGGCAATCCAAGCCATATCACAATTTAAAAACAATTTAAATCAACTGACAAAAACAGCATCGTCAGAAGTGACGATCGACCCCATTGTCTATGAGAAAAAGGCCGCTTATTCATTGGCTGAAATTTATGCTTATAAGCAGCGGATTCGAGACATTAAAAACACTCAAAATCAACGGCAAGAAGACATTGATTTGTTGCGAAATGATGCAAAGGCTCAGAATCAAGCCATGGATGATTTAATTGTTAAGCATCGAAATTTGCCATCAGAGTCATTGACCCGATTGGAAACTGGCTTGTTGTGGATTGAAGCAAGGTCCTGGGTCGCTTTGTATGAAAGGCAAGTAGAGGTTCTGGTCAATAAACAAGCTTTGGTCGATAAACAACTGCTGGATTTACAGAATCATTTGGCAGATGCAGTGCAGTTAATTCAGCCCGATGTAGAACGAATTGAGGAACTGGATGAGTTGTTAACCAACGTGGCTGAGCAGATTGACGTGGTCAGTGTCAAAGTTCAGGCCGCCAATTTAAAAATTGCCAGTCCAGAAGAAGACAGCATCATTGGAGGTTTTTTGACTGACATCAAAAAACTTGAGTTAGCCAGTCATATGCTTGCTTTAAATAAGCTTGAATTACAACAGGTCAAAGCCAAGGCACAATTTGATTGGATCAGAAGCACCCAGCCTGAAATGGAACTTGATGATGATGAAGTGTTGAAACATGTCAACATTGCCAATTTGATTAAAACAAAAACCGAAGCCAATCAAGTCAAATGGAAGGCTTTGGCGCAAGACATTCTGATTTCTCCAGCGCTGGGGCCTGATTTCAAGAAAATCAAAAAGATCAGAGACGCTGCCTTAAAACGAACCCGCTTGGCTCAAGAATTGTTATTGGATTTGGAAGATTTGGGTTGGCATTTAGAGCAAGTGACCTTCATCGAGGGTTTGTTAACAGAACAAGTTATTGACAGCAAAAGTGGCTTAAATCGAGTCTGGGCTCAGGTTAAATCTTATGGGCAATTCGCATGGAGCGGCTTTGAAAAGATGGCCAATAAGACCTTGTTTAAAATCAACGAAACACCGATCACACTGATGCCTTTGTTGCGGCTAATTATCATTGTGCTGATTGGTTACGTGGTGTCTAAGTTTGTTCGCTTTATTATTCGCCGGGTTGAGGAACGGCGACAAGTTGATAAATCATCGGTGTTTTTCATTCTTGATAAATTGATTCATTATTTGATTATCTTCGTTGCCACCATTGCTGGTTTCACCACATTGGGGATAGATTTTACCAACTTAACTTTGATTGCTGGTGCCTTGTCAGTTGGTATTGGTTTTGGTCTGCAAAATATTGTGAGTAATTTTGTATCAGGTTTGACCATCATGTTTGAACGCAGTTTGAAGGTGGGTGATTACATAGAAATGGAAGATGGATTCACTGGTTCTGTGATGGAAATCAATGCAAGAAGTACCCGGATAAACACCAATGACAACATTGATGTGGTTATTCCTAATTCCGATTTAGTGACCAATAAAATCATCAACTGGACTTTAAGAGATTCGATCAAACGGGTCAAAATACCTTTTGGTGTGGCTTATGGAACAGACAAGGAAAAGGTGCGTGCAGCAGCGATTGAAGCCGCTGAAAATGTCAGTTATACATTGACCAATATGAAAGGCAAAGAACCGGAAGTTTGGATGACTGGATTTGGTGATAATTCAATTGATTTCGTGTTATTGGTTTGGGTTTCTAAATATGGTGTGAGGAGACCTAATCGAATCAAAGCTTCTTTTTTATGGGAGCTGGATACGGCTTTCAATAAATACAAGATTGAAGTGCCATTCCCGCAACGGGTTATTCATTATGCTGAAAGCAAAATATTTGACAAACAAAGTGAAGATGATGAGTTGGCAAAAGATGCAAAATAGATTGGTTGCTTGCTTGAAAAATAATTTGATGGCATAAAAAAAGCGGCCTCATTAGCCGCTTTTTTGATTTGTTCCAGAAGGAATTGTTATTCTAAGTTGTCAGTCATGTATAAGACAGTCACTTGAACTTGTTCGTCTGTTAAGTCCATTCTTCCACCTTTGGCTGGCATCAAACCGTTTTCACCCATGTAGCCTTCGATGGCGTGAAGCAGCAATGTTTCTTCGCCTTGTGCAATGCGGTCATCCCATTCAGTGGCAATCAATTTAGGTGCTCCACCTGCACCCGTTGTGTGACAGGCTGAACATACATTGTTATAAATCATTTCACCATCCAAAGAACCGTCAAAGGCTGCGGCCAATACTACTGGGGCTGCTTCAGTGACAGCATTGGGATCGGTATTAACAGCTGCGATAGGTTTAATGGATTCCTGAATCGAAGTTCGATCGGCCTCTCCTTGGACATTCGCAACCAATTTGTTTTGCATTGAAATGCCTACCAAGGCCAAAATAATGGTCAGTAAAACCAATGCGCCCAGCAATAGAGAAAAATTTCTAAAAAATATCGAATCTTGGTCACTCATGAATTATCCTGTGTTTTCTAAATTAATTTAACCGCCGCATTATAATTGTTAAGGTCCACTTTGCCAAATGTTTAATCAAGTCATCAACCAATGGTTCGCTAAAAAGTTTAAAAAGCCTACACCTGTGCAACAAGCGGCCTGGCAAAAAATCAAAACAGGCAAGGATGTTTTGGTTTCTGCGCCTACTGGTTCGGGTAAGACATTGGCTGCCTTTTTAAGTGCCATCAATCAACTTTTCGAATCTCAGGCTGATGAATCAACGGGATTAAAAGTGATTTATGTTTCTCCCTTGAAGGCCTTGTCAAATGACATTAACTTGAATTTACAGACACCATTGTGCGATTTGAATGCATTACATAAGGAACAGTTTCAATTGACATCGGCTGTTTGGACTGGAGATACGGTCAGCTATGAACGTGAAAAGATAAAACGTCAACCACCGCATATTTTAGTTACCACACCAGAATCCTTATACAACATCCTGACTTCGAAGGCCGGTCGTGCCATGATGAATGGGGTTGAGACGGTTATAGTCGATGAAGTCCACGCTTTGGCATCCAATAAAAGAGGCGCACATCTGTTGTTGACTTTAATGAGGTTAGAGGCATTGGCATTACGAAGGCCACAAAGAATTGCCATTTCTGCCACCCAAAGGCCGATTGAGAAAATGCAAAATTACATTTTGCATCCTGAGTTTTCCGAAGTGGTGAATTTAGGACACCGCAGGACCATGGATTTATCCATTGAAATTGTAGCGAGCCCGCTGTCTGCGGTGATTTCAAATGAACAGTGGGGTGAAATATATGAGTTGCTGGCTACGGCCATCAAACAACACAGAACCACTTTGGTTTTTGTTAATAACAGGCGGTTGGCAGAGCGGGTTGCTAAACATTTGGCGGAGCGGGTAGGTCAAGATTGGGTGACTGCACATCATGGCTCTTTGGCAAAAGAGCATCGTTTACTGGCCGAACAGGCGCTTAAAGCTGGCAAGTTAAAAGCCATTGTAGCCACGGCTTCCTTGGAACTTGGTATTGATATTGGAGACGTAGACCTGGTTTGTCAACTGGGTTCACCAGGCAGTATTCAGGCCTTCTTACAAAGGGTTGGTCGTTCAGGTCATGGAGTGAACAGAACCCCCAAAGGCATGATCTTTCCGTTAACCATTGATGACTTGTTGGAAGCGACTGCGCTGTTCAGAGCCATTGACAGCGACCAATTGGAACTAACTCAATTTCCGATTCAGCCATTGGATGTATTGGCTCAGCAGATTGTGGCTGAGGTTTCGCAAAAAAACTGGCAGCTTTCGCAACTGTATCATTTATATAAAACTGCTTCATTATATAACAGCCTTACCGAACAACAGTTTACTCAAGTGGTACAAATGTTGGCGGATGGATATTCAGGACGGTCGACTTTTCAAAAGGCATTGGTTTTTTATGATGAAATCACTGGTGAAATCAGACCAAGAAAGGCGGCATCATTAACAGCCTTGTTGAACGGAGGCACCATTCCTGATCAATTTGATTATGATGTCAGGTTACTACCCGATGATTTGAAAATTGGTTCGCTCAATGAAGATTTTTCATTTGAAAGTATTCCAGGAGATATTTTTCAATTAGGCAACCACTCTTACCGCATTTTAAAAGTCCAAACCGGAGTGGTATTTGTTGAAGATGCCGCCGGACAACCACCAAATATTCCGTTTTGGTTTGGTGTTCAAATGTGGCGTTCAGATGAACTCAGCCGAGCGGTTTCTGATTTGCGTCATGATTTAGATCGTTATATTGAGACAGGGATGAAGGAGCCACCTTCAGAACTTCCCGTTAATCAACTGGGGTTGGATCAGTTGATTAACTACACACAAAAAACCAAAGACGTACTGCAAGTGTTTCCGTCACAACAAGATGTGGTGGTAGAAAGGTTTTTTGATGGAAATAATGACATGCATTTGGTGATTCATTCAGTTTTTGGCTCAAGAGTTAATCGTGCATGGGGTTTGGCTTTAAGGAAGAAGTTTTGTCGTCAATTCAATTTTGAGTTGCAAGCCGCTGCATTGGAAGATGCTTTGATATTGTCCTTAAGCTCGACCCACAGTTTTGAATTAGCAACCATAAAAGGATACCTCAAAGCGGACTCCGTCAAAGAGGTATTGATTCAGGCTTTGTTGGACACTCCCTTTTTTGTTACCCAATGGCGTTGGAATGCTTCTGTTGCTTTGGCTGTTAAAAGGCGCAGGGGAGGAAAAAGGGTCTTACCTCAGTTTCAGCGCAATGAGGCGGAAGATTTGGTGGCAGAGATATTCCCAGAACAAATTGCTTGTGCAGAAAACATCGCCGGTAGTCGCACAGTCCCTGACCATCCTTTGGTTGAACAGACCATAAATGACTGCACTTTAGGTATTATGGATGTTGATAAGCTCGCCGATATTTTGCATCAAATTGATGTGGGTAAGATCAACATACATTATATTGACAGCCACACTCCTTCGCCGACCTCACTGGCGATTATCAATGCCAGAAACTATGCTTTCTTGGATGAAGCCCCAGCAGAGGAGCGGCGAACTTTGGCCGTACAGTCACAATCTTTGGACCAGTCATTTGCTACCATAGGCTTAAATCCT
Organism: Marinicella litoralis; assembly: GCF_002591915.1. Taxonomy (GTDB): domain Bacteria; phylum Pseudomonadota; class Gammaproteobacteria; order Xanthomonadales; family Marinicellaceae; genus Marinicella; species Marinicella litoralis. The sequence goes on from NZ_NIHB01000001.1 coordinate 1,486,241, forward strand.
CAGGACATCACTGAATTCAATTCACACATAAGACCCAAAGTCAGGGATTTAGATGAGTTGCAGGAATACGTGTTTTTTATGGGCATCTTGTGGCCGGATGAAGCGGTTCAATTTTCAGCGGGTCTGCAGTCGCTGATGGACCAAGGTAAGGTTTTACGGCATGACATAAAAGGAATTGATGTGTATATCAGCCCAAAATACAAGAACCTGTTAGTGCTATTGACCGAGCAACCAGCCGAACTTGAACGTGCAGATTTGTTGAATATGGTAGGTAACCGGTTGACACTAAGTGGCTTGATTGCCTTTGAACAGATACACAAAAGAATACCCGTGGCTGCCAGTGTTTTGCAGCAAGTATTGATTCAATTGGAGATTAATGGGGTGGCCTTTCAATTTAAACAAGACCAATGGATAGAACGCAATCATTTGGCCAAGCTGCGTAAATCACAACTGAATCGGTTCAGAAGAGCGGTTGTTACTTTATCTGCGGATGCTTACAACGACTTTTTATCCGACTGGCAGTTCATCAATAAACCTGCTGTGGGTGTAGAGGGCTTAAGTCAAGTGTTGAACCAATGGCAAGGTTACGCAGCCAATGTTCAGGACTGGGAAAACGATGTGTTGAAACCCCGAGTTGAGGATTATCATGGCATGATGTTAGATATGTTGTGCCAAAGTGGTCAATATATATGGAAGAGAGCCAAAGCTAAATTGGTTTCTGATGACTTGAATCAAATGAGTATTAAAAAAACTCAATTTACATTCTTGGAAAGCAAGTTGTCCCATTTGTTTCCAGCACAAGACAACATCCTTCCGATGAACAGCAAGTCACTGATGGTGCTAGAATTGTTAAACAAGCGTGGCGCGATGTTCTTTAGGGAGGTTTTGGATTTAACTGATTTGATGCCAGTTGAATTGGAGCAAGTATTGATTCAATTAATTAAACACGGGCTGATTGTAGCGGATGGATTTCAGGCATTGCGCGTGTTTTCACAATCTCCTGCAGAGAGGAGGCGACAATTACTTAAAGCCAAAAAGCATGCCAATAATTATGGATACCTAGAGATGATGGGTAGGTGGAGTGTGATTAAAACCAAGCAAGTTGATGTCAGTGCTTACATCCACATTATGTTGCAGCGTTATGGCGTGCTCAGTTATGACATATGGAACAAGGAAGACCTGCCGGTCAAATGGAGGACGGTTTCATTTGAACTGCAAACCTTAGAGGCCAGGGGTGAACTGTTAGCCGGTCGATTCATACATAATATGTCAGGCATGCAATATGCCAAGCCAAATGCTTACAGAAAAATTCAGTCCATGACACGACCCAAATCAGAGCAAATCTAGGTATGATGTGATTCCTGCTTGGTGGATATTTAAGCGGCATCAATTAATTTCATTAAATTGTCACAAAGGGGTTTACATCCAGGAAAGTGAGGCTATAATTCGCATCCTCTTGAGACACTCAAGGGAAGGCCGAGACGGAAATTGGTTGTATTAAAAAGGCAGTTTGGATTAATTTGAAAGAATTAAAAAAAAGGCTTGCAAAGGGAATTTTTTAAGCGATAATACGCAGCCCTCACAGTTGAGGGACAGGGAAGAAAAAGCGGGCTTGGTAGGCTAAA
>NZ_NIHB01000010.1 GCF_002591915.1 Marinicella litoralis
ATTTGCTGATTCTAAAATAAAAAATGCTATTTTCAATGTTTCGCACAAATTTCAGGCAAAAAAAAGCCCCAACTTTGGTTGAGGCTTTTTTGGTATAAGATCCTGGCGATGTCCTACTCTCACATGGGAACTCCCACACTACCATCGGCGATGCTACATTTCACTTCTGAGTTCGAGATGGGTTCAGGTGGTTCTATAGCTCTATTGTCACCAGAAAACTGGTTGCTTAGAGACATTGCTGCCTTTAAGACTAACATTTGGGAATATGAATCATCAATCTATTGATTGGTAAATGGGTCTTGATTTTGTAGATATACTCAAAATCGCTTAATTTCATAGAGAAATTTATTATTAATCATTTGAACTTGCTATAACCATCCAAATCTCTTGGGTGTTATATGATCAAGCCTCACGGGCAATTAGTACTGGTTAGCTTCATACATTACTGCACTTCCACACCCAGCCTATCAACCTTGTAGTCTTCAAGGGCCCTTCAGTTGTTTCAAGAACAAAGTGAGATCTCATCTTGGAAGAAGCTTCCCGCTTAGATGCTTTCAGCGGTTATCTCGTCCGAACATAGCTACCGGGCAATGCCATTGGCATGACAACCCGAACACCAGAGGTTCGTCCACTCCGGTCCTCTCGTACTAGGAGCAGCTTTCCTCAAATCTCAAACGCCCACGGCAGATAGGGACCGAACTGTCTCACGACGTTCTGAACCCAGCTCGCGTACCTCTTTAAATGGCGAACAGCCATACCCTTGGGACCGGCTTCAGCCCCAGGATGAGATGAGCCGACATCGAGGTGCCAAACACCGCCGTCGATATGAACTCTTGGGCGGTATCAGCCTGTTATCCCCGGAGTACCTTTTATCCGTTGAGCGATGGCCCTTCCATACAGAACCACCGGATCACTAAGACCTACTTTCGTACCTGCTCGACTTGTCAGTCTCGCAGTCAAGCGCGCTTTTGCCTTTACACTAACCGTACGATGTCCGACCGTACTTAGCGCACCTTCGTGCTCCTCCGTTACTCTTTAGGAGGAGACCGCCCCAGTCAAACTACCCACCACACAATGTCCCTGATCAGGTTGACTGATCTAGGTTAGAACTCCAATTACACAAGGGTGGTATTTCAAGGACGACTCCACGCATGCTAGCGCACACGCTTCAAAGTCTCCCACCTATCCTACACATATCTAATCAAAGTCCACTGTGAAGCTATAGTAAAGGTTCACGGGGTCTTTCCGTCTAGCCGCGGGTAAACTGCATCTTAACAGCTATTTCAATTTCACTGAGTCTCGGGTGGAGACAGTGTGGCCGTCGTTACGCCATTCGTGCAGGTCGGAACTTACCCGACAAGGAATTTCGCTACCTTAGGACCGTTATAGTTACGGCCGCCGTTTACCGGGGCTTCGATCAAGAGCTTCTCCGAAGATAACCCCATCAATTAACCTTCCGGCACCGGGCAGGCGTCACACCATATACGTCCACTTTCGTGTTTGCATAGTGCTATGTTTTTGATAAACAGTCGCAGCCACCTGGTCTCTGCGGCCCCCACTAGCTCTGAACCTGTAGGGGCGTACCTTCTCCCGAAGTTACGGTACCATTTTGCCTAGTTCCTTCACCCGAGTTCTCTCAAGCGCCTTAGAATTCTCATCTTGTCCACCTGTGTTGGTTTACAGTACGGTTCTCATATACCTATGCTTAGAAGGTTTTCCTGGAAGCATGGCATCGATCACTTCGTTCGCAATTGAACTCCCCATCACGCCTCAGCATTATGAACCCGGATTTACCTAAGTTCACTGCCTAAACGCTTGGACCGGGATAACCATCACCCGGATGACCTAGCCTTCTCCGTCACTCCATCGCAGTATATAAAAGTACAGGAATATTAACCTGTTTCCCATCGACTACGCATTTCTGCCTCGCCTTAGGGGCCGACTCACCCTGTGCCGATTAACGTTGCACGAGGAAACCTTGGACTTCCGGCGAGGGGGTTTTTCACCCCCTTTATCGTTACTCATGTCAGCATTCGCACTTCTGATACCTCCAGCAAACTTCTCAGTTCACCTTCACAGGCTTACAGAACGCTCCCCTACCATGCTAATAAATTAGCATCCGCAGCTTCGGTACACCACTTAGCCCCGGTAAATCTTCCGCGCAGACCGACTCGACCAGTGAGCTATTACGCTTTCTTTAAAGGATGGCTGCTTCTAAGCCAACCTCCTGGCTGTCTGGGCCTTTCCACTTCGTTTCCCACTGAGTGGTGATTTTGGGACCTTAGCTGGCGGTCTGGGTTGTTGCCCTCTTGACTATGGACGTTAGCACCCATAGTCTGTCTCCCATGATTGCACTTTGCGGTATTCGGAGTTTGCCATGGGACGGTAGGTCGGTGTGACCCCCTAGCCATAACAGTGCTCTACCCCCGCAAGTGATACATGAGGCACTACCTAAATAGTTTTCGGGGAGAACCAGCTATCTCCGAGCTTGTTTAGCCTTTCACTCCAATCCACAGCTCATCCCCGCATTTTTCAACATACGTGGGTTCGGTCCTCCAGTCGGTTTTACCCGACCTTCAACCTGGCCATGGATAGATCGCTCGGTTTCGGGTCTAATCCCAGCAACTATGCGCCCTATTAAGACTCGGTTTCCCTTCGCCTACACTACTCGCTTAAGCTTGCTACTGAAATTAAGTCGCTGACCCATTATACAAAAGGTACGCCATCACCCCATAAGAGGCTCTGACTGCTTGTACGTATGCGGTTTCAGGGTCTATTTCACTCCCCTCACAGGGGTTCTTTTCGCCTTTCCCTCACGGTACTGGTTCACTATCGGTCGGTAGGGAGTATTTAGCCTTAGATGATGGTCCACCTATATTCAGACAGGGTTTCTCGTGCCCCGCCCTACTCACATTCATCTCATAATTTCTTTCGTCTACAGGACTATCACCTTCTTCGGTTGGCTTTCCCACGCCATTTGACTAAAAACTATGAGACTTTTGGGCTAGTCCGCGTTCGCTCGTCGCTACTTGCGGAATCTCGGTTGATTTCTTTTCCTCCGGGTACTTAGATATTTCAGTTCTCCGGGTTCGCTTCACAAGGCCTTACAGCCAAATGATGATCTTTAAAGATCGGGTTTCCCCATTCGGAAATCTGTGGGTTAAGCGCTTTTGTATCAGCTAACCACAGCTTATCGCAGATTTACACGTCCTTCATCGCCTCCTACCGCCAAGGCATCCACCACATACGCTTATTCACTTGATCATATAACCCCAAAAAATCTGAAGCTACACTCTCTTGTTCATAATATGATTGATAATTGGAACAGTGCTAACTGTTCCGCTGGTCTCTATTTTAAATAACGATTTTTTATATACACTACAAAAATTCTTTAATTAAGACGCCATTGACTCAAATCAAATTGATTGATTTGTAGAAAATATTAGCTCATCACTAATATCTTCTGACTCATATTCCAAATTGTTAAGTTACAAGTATGTCGCTTCCTGCGAATGAAAACATTTCGTCTCCATCAAAAGTCCTTATTAAATAATCACTCATTTAATAAAAACTCTTTTATGACAAGTTAATCAAGACATGGTGGGTCTGGGAGGATTTGAACCTCCGACCTCACCCTTATCAGGGGTGCGCTCTAACCAACTGAGCTACAGACCCAAATGTAGATAAACTCGTCAATCAAAACAATCTATACTGGTGGAGCTATGCGGGATCGAACCGCAGACCTCCTGCGTGCAAGGCAAGCGCTCTCCCAGCTGAGCTATAGCCCCAGATAGGTTTGTTTTTCATACTTTTATAGATAACTTTTGTGGGCACCCGGGTAATGATATACCAAGGTCTTCTTTTAGGAGGTGATCCAGCCACTGGTTCCCCAACGGCTACCTTGTTACGACTTCACCCCAGTCATGAATCACTCCGTGGTGACCGTCTTCCCGAAGGTTAGACTAGCCACTTCTGGAGCAACCCACTCCCATGGTGTGACGGGCGGTGTGTACAAGGCCCGGGAACGTATTCACCGCGACATTGCTGATTCGCGATTACTAGCGATTCCGACTTCATGCAGTCGAGTTGCAGACTGCAATCCGGACTAAGATGCACTTTCTGGGATTAGCTCCACCTCGCGGCTTGGCAACCCTCTGTATGCACCATTGTAGCACGTGTGTAGCCCATCCCGTAAGGGCCATGATGACTTGACGTCGTCCCCACCTTCCTCCGGCTTATCACCGGCAGTCTCTATAGAGTTCCCACCATTACGTGCTGGCAACTATAGATAGGGGTTGCGCTCGTTGCGGGACTTAACCCAACATCTCACGACACGAGCTGACGACAGCCGTGCAGCACCTGTCACTCAGTTCCCGAAGGCACGGGTCCATTACAGACCGTTCTGAGGATGTCAAGGGATGGTAAGGTTCTTCGCGTTGCATCGAATTAAACCACATGCTCCACCGCTTGTGCGGGCCCCCGTCAATTCCTTTGAGTTTCAACCTTGCGGTCGTACTCCCCAGGCGGAGAACTTAACGCGTTAGCTTCGCTACCGACGCGTCTATAGCGCCAACAGCCAGTCCTCATCGTTTAGGGCGTGGACTACCAGGGTATCTAATCCTGTTCGCTCCCCACGCTTTCGTACCTCAGCGTCAGTGTAGTGCCAGTTAGTCGCCTTCGCCACTGATGTTCCTCAAGACCTCTACGCATTTCACCGCTACGCCTTGAATTCCACTAACCTCTCACTCACTCTAGCCAGACAGTTTCAAATGCAGTTCCCAGGTTAAGCCCGGGGATTTCACATCTGACTTATCAAGCCGCCTACGTACCCTTTACGCCCAGTAATTCCGATTAACGCTCGCACCCTCCGTATTACCGCGGCTGCTGGCACGGAGTTAGCCGGTGCTTATTCTTGTAGTACCGTCAAATTCATCTGCTATTAACAAACAAACCTTCTTCCTACATAAAAGTGCTTTACAACCCTAAGGCCTTCTTCACACACGCGGTATTGCTGGATCAGGCTTGCGCCCATTGTCCAATATTCCCCACTGCTGCCTCCCGTAGGAGTCTGGGCCGTGTCTCAGTCCCAATGTGGCTGATCATCCTCTCAAACCAGCTATAGATCGTAGTCTTGGTAGGCCGTTACCCCACCAACAAACTAATCTAACGCGGGCTCATCCAATAGCAAGTGCTTTCAAGAAGAGGCACCTTTTCGTCCGTAGACATTATTCGGTATTAATCCGGATTTCTCCGGGCTATCCCCAACTACTGGGTAGATTCCCACGCGTTACTCACCCGTCCGCCACTCGTCAGCAAGAAAGCAAGCTTTCCTCTGTTACCGTTCGACTTGCATGTGTTAGGCATACCGCCAGCGTTCAATCTGAGCCAGGATCAAACTCTTCAATTAATTGTTCGGGCCTACATAAATGCAAACCCTAATTACTTGCGGGCAGTTCCTGTTACAGAACCACCAGTTTGACCACTAACTATATATCAAAAAAATTACGTGATTATTAATTATGGTCACTTGTCGTTTTGTACCTTAATACATCTTCTCCAAGTGCCCACAAAAGTTATCTATTTACTTTTTAATTTACTTAAAAATCTACTTCCGACATTTCGTACGGAAGGGTGCGATATTATCGCCGTTTTAATTCCTTTTGCAAGCTTTTTTATGACTAATTTTATTTAGCCTACCAAGCCCGCTTTTTCTTCCCTGTCCCTCAACTGTGAGGGCTGCGTATTATCGCTTAAAAAATTCCCTTTGCAAGCCTTTTTTTTAATTCTTTCAAATTAATCCAAACTGCCTTTTTAATACA
>NZ_NIHB01000011.1 GCF_002591915.1 Marinicella litoralis
AATACTTCAAGTTACAACACAAATCCGCGACATATTGCTTCATATTGGTTGCCATTATTTCAACGATCAAACAAATATTTAGTCAATAAGTTAAGTTTATTATCTTCATCTGATGTATGTCCTTGTGTCCCACCCTTGATTTATCTGCCGATGAATTTTACACACATATCAAAACCACATTAACTGATGGCATTGAACTAACTAAAGATGAATTTGAGGTGTATTTAATCAAAGAGCCTTACAAACATATTTTAGAAACTGCTTTGATGTTTACTAGTGAAATATTTTGTGATGAATTAATGGATAAACATGGCTGAATCAATTTACTAAAACCAACCAAAGAATCTAATATGGCAAGACCAACAAAGTATAAAGTGGAATTCGCTAATCAAGCGGAAAAAATCAGTAAATTTGGGGCAACTGATAAAGACTTAGCTGAAATATTTGGAGTTGATGAATCAACCATAACAAGGTGGAAGCAGAAATATCCAGAGTTTTGCATGTCCTTAAAAAAGGGTAAGGATTATTTTGATAATAAAGTTGAAATTGCTTTGGCCGAAAGGGCAATTGGTTACTCTCACCCTGAGGAGAAGATATTCAATCATGGTGGAGAAATCCTAAGGGTTGAAACAGTCAAGCACCACCCTCCTGATGTAACGGCTTGTATATACTGGCTTAACAACAGAAAACGCAAAGAATGGGCAACCAGAAAGGCTGTAGAATCAGAAATGACCATTAGTAAGCTACCTGAAGGCACTGGAGTTTTAGTAGTCCCGGCAGTTGTTGATTATGAGCAATGGGCTGAAATGGCAGTCAATGGCAATAAAGAGCTAGATCGAAAGGAAAGAGAGTTTGATAAGAAAAATGCTTAATTACTTATTTTAGCATTTATATCCGCTACCTATAATAGCGAATATACTTACACTATAAAAAAGAAATGGAATTAAATAGTTTAGACTATTATGATTGTTGGATAAGTAAGATATTTCAATGACTAGCATAATAAATGAGCTAATGAATTCTAAAAAAGAAAATTTAAGACTTCCAATTACACCCTCTCACAACACACTCAATTTGCTTGTTAGAGCAAAACTATTATTAGAGAATGCCCTAGCTAAAGCCTCCAACCCATCTGGAGTTGATTCTTTAATTGCTATGCTGGGTTTTGATAATGTGATCGAGTTTTCTTTGAGAATAATCTCTGATCATGTTGAATATGAAACAGTCACAGGAAAAATTTTCGCAGAAACTGAATTAGGTCAAATGGCTGGTGATATTAATAGACTACTGAAGGACAATGATTTAGGTAATTTGCCTCAACTTGCGAACATCAAACTATTAAGAAAAGTAAGAAATTTAATTCAACATGGAGGTCTAGACCCAGGCAATGATTTAGATCGATTCTCTAAAGTTACAAAAACTTTTTTTGATAAAATGTTAAAAAAGTTTTTTGGAATGACAGCAGATAAACTAGCTATTTCATCATTGATCAATGATAAAGTTGTTGGTGAATTTCTACATGATGCAGAAAACCAGATAGAAAATTCAGAATACTTAGAGGCCATAGTAAGTTGTAGGGACGCATTTGATAATGCATTGTTTCAAAGAAATAAATACAATAGGCATAGAATTGATGCGGTTCCAGCTGTGGTTGAGTTAGCAAAATCCTCAGGTTTATTAAAACATTATTTCGAATCAACAGAAAAGAGTATTAACCTATTGAAATTTGGTGTTGATTCTGTGAAGTATGATCATTTTCAAGAAATACTTTTGCACATACCTCATGAGTTAACAGCAGACAAATCGGGAAATCAAGTTTTACAACGAAAATGGAGTTTGAATGATGCTCAATTTTGTTATTCGTTTGTGTCCAATCAAATATTGAAGTGGGAAAATGAGTCAATTCCACCTCTTTATGAAGATTCAGCAGATGATTATTTCATTGCTAAGGAATATCTTGATGGAGTTTGGTTAAAAAACGTATTTAATGAATCAACTATGGTGTATTTTGATAATGACACTAGCCTTCATACTCTTTTATTCGTAACAGACAATGAAATGAAAAGTGTTTTCGAATCATTTCAAGAGGATTGTTCTTATGAGTATGTAACTGAATTCCTTAGAGAAGATAGGCAAACAGTCGAGACAAAAACCAGCTCAATGATTAAAGTATTATTTAAATCATTAAAAATAATAACTCACAATCCAGTGAGGTGGGCAGCAGCACTACATTTAAAACAGTTGCCGTTAACTTGGAAGAGGGAAGACTTGATTGGTAATCAATTAAAAGTAACATCACTATCTATCAACGAAGCATCTAGTGATGAGCTTTTTAAGGTCTTAGGATTAAGAGATCCAATTTGTGAAAAAATTATTTCATTAAGAGAAGAAGGAGCTAAAATTCTATCACTTGAACAACTGCTTCAAATTGAAGGCATAAATGAATTTGAAATCAAGCAACTCCGGAACTCTACAAGACTGTAGTTATGTTCATATGGATTAGTTAACTCGAATGATGTCATCCATGCATGTTGTATATCGTGATGATTTTCATTCTGACCTCATTACCCTTTTCCGTGTTTGATTATAATAGGCCACTGATCAAACGAAACACCTGACGGTATCTTGTCGGTTTACCAGTAGTAAGCCAGTGACCATGATGGTATTATAAATTTCCTTTTCTTTAAAAGTAATAGTAATTTTCTGATGTGGACGTAAGAAAAAATGCACAATCAGATTGTTTGCTAAGCAGAATTATGAAACCAGTATTATTAATTATGATTTGTTTAATTTCGGCAGATGGCTTTTCACAACAAAGTAATTTTCCTAATCACCCATCAAATAATAAACTTCATTCTACAAATGATGAGATTCAATCAATGATGGTATCTTGTGAACAAAAAGCGACGACGCCACAATATTCCATTGATTGTAATTTTCATCAAACCTCTATCAGTTACAAACAAGACAGAGATGAAATTGAAAACGACTTAAATGAAATATTTTCACAATTAAACAACCCATTTACCAATTATGCAGAACAACTTTGTAATGAAGTAAATGCAGCAGATTTAGAGTTAATAGTTACTGAAACAAAGAAAGAAATTCATGAAAAAACCAAAGCAATGTGCAATGTCTCTTCAAACGATGAAGCTGAAAAAAAGATAAAAGAACTTTTCAGAATTATTAAGTCTGCTGACTCTGAAACATGTGTTGTTAATACTGGTTACAAATGGACTGAAACATTTGTTTATAAAAACAACTCTGATATAGAAGGGTACTGGGTTTCAAACCCGACACCATCAACGGAATGTGGAATCATGAATATTTCTACACTTAAACCAGACAAGAAATTTCCCATGCTTTGGAATTATGAGTCGCAAAGAATAGTTACAAATAAAGATGGCGAGTTATCAACAGGTGTATCTTGCAGTTTATTTGAAGATAGAAAAATAATATTATCGTGGAAATCTAATACCTTTGAATCAAATTGTAAGAGAATTGAGTTTAGCCCTTGATTGTAAGTCATACACTTAACAAATAATATACACCTTCATGAAGCCAATTATGTTGCGAACAAAATTTGTCAATCGCTTTTACCTATCACCAATCTAAGTTAATTGAACCCATAAAAAAAGAGCATTACTTTGTATTTTTGTTGTTACAAATGATGTTACATTTTAACTATCTAGTTTAATATTCTTTACATTCAATCACTTAACAACCAGTTAGCGTCCATTCCCGGCACCATTCTTTTTGGTTCCAAAAAATCCTCACAAATCCTTTCAAACCAAAACATCTGATTTTGAGCTTCGCTGAACTTAACACCAACCTACATGCAGATATACCAGTCTTATTAAATCATCCTATTTACTCATAAAGGGCACTACTTATTCTCAAT
>NZ_NIHB01000012.1 GCF_002591915.1 Marinicella litoralis
ATTCCATTCCCGGGCACCATTCTTTGGTTCCAAAAATCCTCACAAATCCTTTCAAACCAAAACATCTGATTTTGAGCTTCGCTGAACTTAACACCAACCTACATGCAGATATACCAGTCTTATTAAATCATCCTATTTACTCATAAAGGGCACTACTTATTCTCAATAGACATATGCAACACTTTGTTTTTTTATAAGTTAAAACCCTAGTGTGATCCTCAAAGTTTAGATTTATCAAATCAAGCTTTAAGGGCAATCAAATCAATTACATGAATTATGTGATGCAATAATTATAGATGCTGCCGCGCTCCATAGCTTCCCATTTTCTTTAGATAGTTTGGACATTTCTGAATGTGCAGTCTCTTCAGCCCATTTCAATAGACAGATTGAATCTCTAGCAAATGATCCATCTTCTTTCATTACAATTAACTCCACATCAATAACACCTTGGATATAGGCTAACTGATATGATTTGTCTTTTTGAAATAACTCTTCTAGAGTTAATGTCATATTTTTGGTGGTTTCAGCCATACACAAATTAATAACAAATAATGAAACCAACATACAAATCAACTTAAGTAAATTCACTTTTAAACTCCTAATCTAAAATATATTTAATGATTCAACTGACTCACAACCACCATCCTATCATGGTGGTTAAAAAAACTAAAAGGGGACTGACCCCTATCTTTCTGAAATCTGAACAATTCAATGATTGATTCGATTGCTTAATCGCTTTTTAATTTCCACATAATAAAATTCTCTAATTGCTTCCATCACTTACAAAAATGGTGCGTGTTTGATATATTAATTATTTAAAACAAAATGAATGATTACGAATGATTACCCCAATGGCTTTTAAATTTATATATGGTTTCTCTTTACTAGTCATCTTTGCAACAATTGTTACTAACATATTTACAAATAATGCTAACCACTTGAGAAAGGCAATCAAAACTCGAATTGTGTTTTGTGGATTATACGCTTTGACTGTTATTTATAACTTTGGATTTAATGGGCTGTATTTCTTTGTAACAGCAATCATAGTATTGACAGTTCTTTTTATAGTTATTCAAAAGTCACGTTACTGCTCATTTTGTGGCAGACTTATTAGGTTTGAAAAGATTTTCACACTTTTCAACTATTGTCCAAAATGTGATGGAAACAAAAAATCACAATCTGAAAATCTTTAATTTCAAACAAACATTAGTTTAAATATATCCCAATCATAGCTACCAATCATAGGACAGGCTTCCCAATCAATAGACTCTTACACGACTATCAGACAATTACTACAGCTTATTGGTGCTAATTTAAGCAAAATGTAGTTTTACATGGAGTTTTGTATGACTATAGCTAGAGAACAGCAAATTTGTATTGAAGAGACACCCTATTATCATGTTGTTAGCAGATGTGTTCGCAGGGCCTTTCTTTGTGGTGAAGATANCAGATAATTTCCAACAAGCCATTCAAAATGTAGTTTTACATGGAGTTTTGTATGACTATAGCTAGAGAACAGCAAATTTGTATTGAAGAGACACCCTATTATCATGTTGTTAGCAGATGTGTTCGCAGGGCCTTTCTTTGTGGTGAAGATATGCTCACAGGAAAGTCGTTTGAGCATCGACGAAAGTGGCTGATTGATCGGATTAAACAAGTGACTTCTGTCTTCGCCATTGACGTGTGTTCATACGCTATTATGAGCAATCATTTCCACATCGTGTTAAAAGTTAATTCAATCAACTAACCGGGGACAGGCACCCCNGCTCACAGGAAAGTCGTTTGAGCATCGACGAAAGTGGCTGATTGATCGGATTAAACAAGTGACTTCTGTCTTCGCCATTGACGTGTGTTCATACGCTATTATGAGCAATCATTTCCACATCGTGTTAAAAGTTAATTCAATAGCTGAATGGAATGCTACTCAAGTGCTGATGACTTGGTGTTCATTGTACTCACTGCCAGTTCTTTGCGACCGTTATCTGAAAGGCGAAATAGAAACAGAAGCTGAGCTTCGCAAAGTGAAAGAATACGTCACTGAATACCGTGCTAGATTAATGTCTGTATCGTGGTACATGAAGGCTATTAATGAGTACATTGCTCGCATGGCCAATGAAGAAGACAAATGCACGGGACATTTCTGGGAATCACGCTTCAAGAGTCAGGCCTTGCTTGATGAAAGAGCGTTAATAACATGTATGGCGTACGTCGATTTAAATCCAATTAGAGCGGCAATTGCTAAGAATTTAAAAGATTCTAATTTCACTTCAATTAAGGAACGAATTGAGAATCAAAATACTTGNATGGAATGCTACTCAAGTGCTGATGACTTGGTGTTCATTGTACTCACTGCCAGTTCTTTGCGACCGTTATCTGAAAGGCGAAATAGAAACAGAAGCCGAGCTTCGCAAAGTGAAAGAATACGTCACTGAATACCGTGCTAGATTAATGTCTGTATCGTGGTATATGAAGGCCATTAATGAGTACATTGCTCGCATGGCCAATGAAGAAGACAAATGCACGGGACATTTCTGGGAATCACGCTTCAAGAGTCAAGCCTTGCTTGATGAAAGAGCGTTAATAACATGTATGGCGTACGTCGATTTAAATCCAATTAGAGCGGCAATTGCTAAGAATTTAAAAGATTCTAATTTCACTTCAATTAAGGAACGAATTGAGAATCAAAATACTTGGCTATCAGGTTTTGGCAAAGGTGATAATGACCTACCCTTTTTCCTTACTAGCTATATCAGTTTAGTAGATGATACTGGACGGTGCATTCGACAAGACAAACACGGCTTTATTTCTGAAAAAACAGCCAAAGCAATTGATGAAATTGGTATCGATCCTAATAGCTGGCTAGATGAACTCAAGGGTTTTAAATCCATTGGTTATTCAGCGGTTGGAACGGTTGAACAACTCAAGCATTTCTCTGTTAAAACCAAGCGCAAATGGACGCTTGGAATCAAGCTAACACCAGCTCTAGAATAGCTTAAAACATCAATAATGTATTCAGCAGATTCTGTCTGCAACCTTCCAACTCGGTCTAATTCAAGCCAAACAACCAATACTTCAAGTTACAACACAAATCCGCGACATATTGCTTCATATTGGTTGCCATTATTTCAACGATCAAACAAATATTTAGTCAATAAGTTAAGTTTATTATCTTCATCTGATGTATGTCCTTGTGTCCCACCCTTGATTTATCTGCCGATGAATTTTACAC
>NZ_NIHB01000013.1 GCF_002591915.1 Marinicella litoralis
TCATCAAATATTTTCAACAACACCGTTCTGACCTGTGGCATACCATCGGCTCTAACCGTGGCTATACTCATGGCATTGACTTCTTTTAGTTCAGCGGTTCTGGCCTGTTGGAACCATTTTTCAAACTGCTGCAATGAATTTGATAATTTTTACACCAATCTAGGTAACACCAAACAATCCGCGCAAATGATTAAGTTTGCAGATGAAGACATCATTGATTTGATTGATGTCACAATGAAACTGTACAATTCTATTTTAATTATCCACCGCGTCTCTGACAGCTCAGAAACCACTTTATTAGACAAAGATGACGAGTCGATTCCCAATGCCAAGGATTAAAAAAACAAAACCTGTGGCATCATTTGTCAACAAAGCGTTTTTTGAGTACAACTAAAGTAAACAATTGTTACATAACCCCATATTAGAGCCAAATACGTGAACTGTTCTACACTTTTCTTAACTCAGCCAAAATATAAGAAGCACAATTGTTGTAGAATCAGCTCAATTATAACCATGTGTGAGAGTTAAATGAATAAATTTAAATCTGTGCCATTAATGGCATTGCTGTTATTAGCATTTTCTTTTTCTTTCCCCAGCCATGCTGCGGGGCCAAATATTACCATATGTAGTGTTGATTCGGACGCTGCGAGAGTACCTGAATTCTCTAATTGGGGAACGGGGACACTTAATGGTGCAGAAGCAGTTAACCTCAGAGCTAAACTTCTGAACCCTGACAATTTTAGCCCAACAGGTATAGAGCCGATTACATTCACAATCGTGGATGCCTTCGGACCTTCCGGATCTATTACTGCTGCCAGTTTAGCGGCCAATGGTTGTGAAATCTTTTTCAAAGGATATGTGTATGATAGCGGTATAACGGCTGCAGAAATTACTGCCATGTACACTTGGGTCAATACCACTGGTGGAACATTGATGTCTTTTGATGACAACTCAGCAGTGAATGCTTTTGCAGAAAGTGCGAGTTTTGGACACCCAACTGTCAACTCAGGTTCAACTCCATGGGATGCCACTGCTGCCGGCTTGGTACATCCAATATTTAACGGCCCATTCGGTACAGCAAATGGACTGTTAACCAATTTACAGCAAGCATATTACAGCAATACTTCTGGCGCCACAGTTCTTGCAACTGAATCAAGTAACTCAAATGCAACCGTTTTAGATCGTCCCACAGGTAACGGCTATGCACTTTTTGTGGCCGATGTTGACACTGTTGGGTCACAGGTCTCAAATGGCAATGGTAACAATACCGATCAAGATCATGTCGCACTTAATATGTTTGCGCATGCAGCTGCCCAGTATAATGAAAACAATTACACCCCATCTGACCCTGTAATAACAGCACCCTCCGATGGTGCAACCACTACAGATAACACACCGACTGTCTCAGGCACAGCTGAACCAGGCGTTACAATTACAGTAACTGGACCTAATGGTGAATCTTGTACAACCACTGCAGATTTCAATACAGGTGCTTGGTCATGTAATATCTCACCAGCACTTAATGAAGGCAATAATACACTGACCGCAATTGCTACATACGGCAGCAATTCCTCTGGTAATGATTCCATAGTGCTCAATGTAGATACCACAGCACCAGCGGCTCCTGTTATTAATGTACCAACCAATGGTGCACCAGTCACAGGTACTGGCGAACCTGGTGCCACAGTGACTGTAACCACAGGTGGGTCAGGTACTTGTACCGCCGTTGTGCAACTGGATGGCACTTGGTCTTGTACCTTGTCAGGTCCAGTGGTTGATGGCGATGACATCATGGCCACCCAAGATGATCCTGCCGGCAACACCTCTCCACAAACCACTGAATTAGGTGGTATTGATACATCGGCTCCTGATGTTCCAACTGTTACTCCATTGTTAACCAATGACGTGACTCCTGTGATTTCAGGTACGGCTGAGGCCAACAGCACAGTGACCGTTCNCACTTGGTCTTGTACCTTGTCAGGTCCAGTGGTTGATGGCGATGACATCATGGCCACCCAAGATGATCCTGCCGGCAACACCTCTCCACAAACCACCGAATTAGGTGGTATTGATACATCGGCTCCTGATGTTCCAACTGTCACTCCATTGTTAACCAATGACGTGACTCCTGTGATTTCAGGTACGGCTGAGGCCAACAGTACAGTGACCGTTCAAGTCGGCGGTGCCACTTATACAACCACAGCCAGCCCAACGGGCGTTTGGAGTATTGATCTTGATACCCAAGCACCTGATTCTGGCGTATTGAGTTTGGACACCAACGGTGCCAATGATGTCACAGCAACG
>NZ_NIHB01000014.1 GCF_002591915.1 Marinicella litoralis
TTAAACCGTGCTGATTTATTATCAAATCCATTGCAGCAGTTTGAAAAATGGTTCCAACAGGCCAGAACCGCTGAACTAAAAGAAGTCAATGCCATGAGTATAGCCACGGTTAGAGCCGATGGTATGCCACAGGTCAGAACGGTGTTGTTGAAAATATTTGATGAACGTGGGTTTGTTTTTTTTACCAATTACAACAGTGCGAAATCCCAAGAAATTCAGTCGAACCCAAAAGCATCCATCCTTTTTCCTTGGCTCGATTTGGAACGACAAGTCAGAATCAGCGGTGCCGTTGAAAAGGTATCTAAAGTTGAATCACTGAAATACTTTGCCTCGCGTCCCAGGGGATCCCAATTGGGTGCATGGATTTCAGAACAAAGCCAGGTGATTTCAAGCCGCAAGGTATTAACCACTTTGTTGAACCAAATCAAAGATAAGTTCAAAGAGGGTGAAGTCCCATTACCTGATGCTTGGGGTGGGTATAGAATTATCCCAGAGTCCTATGAGTTTTGGCAGGGCAGAGCCAGTCGTTTGCATGATCGATTTAAATATACCAAGGATAAGGATCATTGGTTGATTAACCGATTGGCTCCTTAATTAAATTTTGATTCTAAAATAAAAAAAGCCGGAAGATGATTCATTCCGGCTTTTTTGTTTTCTGATGATTGAGCTTATTTATTCAATGATTCAAATAATTTATTGGTCGATCCAACGGTACCTGGTAAGGCACAATCGAAGCCATCTTTGAATAAGAATTGATAAATCAAGTCGCTGTCAAAGGCCACGTTATCATCAGGGTTTACATCAGTTTCACTGATTGGCATGGTGACGGATCCTTCAACATCAATGAACTCCATCAATGCCCCAGTTACATCCGCATCAAACAAGTATGTTATTTGCGACCCAACGGGTAAGTTGACGATTTCATTTAAATTACCAGTTCCACTCAAGCCATTACAGTCTGCGCCTTGGCAAATCCAAGAAGGTACTGACATTTTGTCACTGAATACAGTTGCCACCGTGGCGCCATTGATGTCTTTGTTACCCGTATTGCTGATGTATAAACGATAGATCATACTGTCTGTTGGCAGCACTCCAGCAACACAGTTGGTGATGAAGGCCGTCAAATCTGGACTTTCATCATCATCAATGTTTACTGCATTAATATCATCAGGGTTGATTCCATCGTAATCCGCATCGCCAGAGGAGAGTGCAGATATGATGACTTGATAGTTTTGATCAAGATCATAAACGACGTCATCCACACCAGTAACAGTGATTGTCACAGGAACATTCCAGTTGCTGGCATTGAACACTACGGTGCTTGGTGAAACAGTGCCTTCATCGGTATTGCTACTGGAGAAGTTAACTGTAACATCTGCTGTTGGAGTTAATGGTAAGGAAACTTCAAAAGTATCTGTGTCTCCCATTTCAGTGGTTACCAATTCAGCTGGTGCATTGACAGTAAGCTCATAAGGCTGTCCATCGATTACATCGATGGTGATGCTGTCAGGCTGTGAAACATTGCCTAGGTCATCTTCAGCCACTGCAGTGATGGTGTTGCTACCATCGGCCAATGGTGCGTCCAAAGTACAAGACCAATCTCCATTAAGATCGACTGTGTCCGTACAAGTTTGTCCGTCAGGACCTGTGACAGTAATCAATGAGCCCACTTCACCGGTACCAACGATCAATGGTGAATTATCATTGATGGTGGTGTTGGTAATGGGTGCTGTGATTACAGGGACGGCTGGCGCGCTCTGATCAACAGTCACTTGAGTTGGTGATGATGAGTTACCGTTTTCATCGGTCACAATCACACTGATCACATCGCCATCGGCTGGCAATGGATTAACCGGAGAACAAGAGAAGTTACCTGAACCATCGGCAGTGGTTG
>NZ_NIHB01000015.1 GCF_002591915.1 Marinicella litoralis
TCCGTTTAAAAACTATATTTTGAGCAATTGGTGGGTAATTATCTGTGGCAAATTACTGAAGAGCGTGTAAGAATTTGTTGATTGGGGTGCCTGTCCCAGATTAGTTAAGAGGATAGACCTGACAACCGTAAAAGCGTACCTACTAAAAGGAAGCCAACAATAGAAGAAAGAGATTTGTTAGATAAAAATGAAGGAAGAAATTAAAGCAGGTGATAATTATGAGTGAAGATTTAAAAAAAATAATAATAGAATTTTCTAGCTTTTTAAACGTGTCTATTTCAACCATAAACCGAATGGTTAAAACAGATTTTGATGATGTTTTTCTTCAAAACTGGCTTCAAGGTAATTGGGAACTAATTGTGGAGCGATTAATAAGTCAAAATAAAAGAGAGTTAATATTGTTAAGAAAATATGGTGAAGGGGCGGATGAAACTCACTATTCTCTTTTGAAGGGGCAAGAGTACTTTGAAAGAGTTAGTTTCCCTTCTTTACAACCTACTCATAAAATAATGTGTTTTTCAAACTCAGGCCCAATCTCTTGCTTTTTTTCCGGTAATAAAGTTGATTTCCCAAAAAGTGGCCTAGAGTTTAAAGAACTAATATCAATGAAGAAACAAAATAGTTATGCAACAAATGAAGCCCCATTTGATAAGGTTCTGCTTGCATATGAACCAATAGATGTGGTTTTAGAAATTGAAAAACTAGATTTTAAATTACAAAAACTAAAAGTGTAATTTAGGCTCACATAAAATACATTATAGGAAGTAAAATAGTAGGGCAGTTATTAAAAAAAAAATTCATTGAAAACTTTTTAATTTTAAGTAATTTATTCCTAATTAGCTGTTTGATCAAAGCGGCCATATGCGAGTGAAGCAATTAGGTCTATATTTTTACCAGACTTGATACCTTCAATTGGAGTAATACAGGTTCCATCATCCATAACGAGAGCATCATGTTTATTAAGTAAAAATAAACAAGCATCCCAAAACATGCCATCCCTAGAACATAGAATTTTAATAATACGATTAATCCCAGGAATTATCACGTTGCCTTGAAACTGAAATACTGGGTATTTCCATTTACCATCAACCGATATTGCTAAGAGTTCATTCCGTATTCGCATTTCAGTTACACACGGATGAGCAGACGAGGAAACTGTTGGGACAATAGTCCAATGGAGCGTTTCTTCAGGAGTTTTAAATCAGAATGGATGTCATCAATAGGTTATGCTACTTTGATGGCAGCAAAACAATCAGTAATCAACTATATTGTTGGATACTATTGCAACGTCAGGCCTCATACCTCATACCAACAATGATGGTCTGACACCTAACGAGTCGGAACGAAAGTACTGGCTTGAATCTAAAACCGTGGCCAAAATTACTTGACCACTACACAAGACAAGGATGAGTTTTCCAATTAAAAAAGATTGCTAAAACCCGAGTTTACTAGACACTTTTATGACTCTTGACCTTTCCCCAAACTTAACACCACTGCTTGGATGAGATAATTCATTTTAAGCTGCCTGCTCAGCAAATGCTACTGGTGTTAAATAATCCAGAGA
>NZ_NIHB01000016.1 GCF_002591915.1 Marinicella litoralis
TTCAAGTCACGAGTTAAATTATCAATCGATAATTTTTGCTACTACACCCGCACCTACTGTACGGCCACCTTCACGAATGGCGAAGCGTAAACCTTCATCCATCGCAATCGGTGCAATCAATTCAACAACCATCTTGACGTTGTCACCAGGCATAACCATCTCTACACCTTCTGGTAACTCACATGCGCCAGTCACGTCTGTTGTTCTGAAATAAAACTGTGGTCTGTAACCTTTGAAGAATGGTGTGTGACGACCACCTTCATCTTTACTCAACACATAAATTTCAGCTTCGAATTTTGTGTGGGGCGTGATTGTACCCGGTTTTGCTAGTACTTGTCCACGCTCAACTTCATCTCTTTTCGTTCCACGCAACAAAACACCCACATTATCGCCAGCTTCACCTGAATCTAGCAACTTACGGAACATTTCTACACCGGTACAAATGGTTTTGCTGGTATCACGGATTCCAACGATTTCCAATTCATCACCCACGTTAACAATACCCGCTTCAATTCGGCCTGTTACAACAGTACCACGACCTGAAATCGAGAAAATGTCTTCGATCGGCATAATGAAAGGTTTTTCAGTTTCACGTTTTGGTGTTGGGATGTAAGCATCCATCTCATCCAATAGTTTTTGTACCGCTGGAACACCAATGTCAGACGTATCGCCTTCCAATGCTTTCAATGCAGAACCCATAACCAAAGGTGTGTCATCACCAGGAAACTCATAGTCACTCAATAACTCACGAACTTCCATCTCAACCAACTCCAACAACTCTTCGTCATCAACTTGGTCACATTTGTTCAAGAACACCATAATATAAGGTACGCCAACCTGACGTGCCAACAAAATGTGCTCACGAGTTTGTGGCATTGGGCCATCGGCTGCAGAAACAACCAAGATAGCGCCATCCATTTGTGCAGCACCTGTAATCATGTTTTTCACATAATCGGCATGGCCTGGACAATCTACATGCGCATAATGGCGTGACTCTGTCTCATACTCTACGTGAGCGGTAGAAATCGTGATACCACGTTCTCTTTCTTCTGGTGCATTATCGATTTGTGAATAATCTTTAAATTCCCCACCCATCTTTTCAGCAGCAACTTTAGTGATCGCTGCAGTCAAGGTTGTTTTACCATGGTCAACGTGACCGATGGTGCCCACATTTACATGCGGCTTATTGCGTTCAAATTTTTCTTTTGACATTATCGTTTCTCAAACTTAATATTTTAATAT
>NZ_NIHB01000017.1 GCF_002591915.1 Marinicella litoralis
GTGATTTCAGGTACGGCTGAGGCCAACAGTACAGTGACCGTTCAAGTCGGCGGTGCCACTTATACAACCACAGCCAGCCCAACGGGCGTTTGGAGTATTGATCTTGATACCCAAGCACCTGATTCTGGCGTATTGAGTTTGGACACCAACGGTGCCAATGATGTCACAGCAACGGCAACTGATGCTGCTGGTAACACCTCTGCGCCTGATCTAACTTCAGGTGAATTGGTGCTTGATACCACTGCACCGACTGCACCATCTATTGATCCGGTCAATGAAAACACCAACCCAGTCACTGGCTTATCTGAGCCAGGTGCACTGATCACCTTAACCGGTGTGGTTTGTGACAATGACCCAGTCTTTGCTGATGTGAATGGCGTTTGGAGTTGTGATGTAACCTCAACGGCTCCCCTAACTCCTGGTGATGTCATCAGTGCAACGGCCACCGACCCTGCTGGTAATGAGTCAGGTCCTGGTACAGCCACTGTGGGTGATTCAAATACACAATCTGTTGCACCACACATCAACTCTGTGGCCAATGGCGATGTTGAAATCACCGGTACTGCCATTGCAGGCTCAATCATCAACGTAGTGGGTATCACTTGTGACAACGACCCCATCTCAGCCGATGCAGCTGGTGACTGGATTTGTATCAACCCAACACCGACTCCAACCACTGGTGATGTGATCAATGTAACGGCCACCCAAGGTGCCTTACAACCTTCACCGCCAGCTTCAACCACTGTGTTTGATCCCAATGTCACTGCACCTGCAGCGCCAAACGTGGATCCAACCGATGGTGATCCGGTTGAAGGTACAACCATTCCTAATGGTGACATCACGGTCTATGATGACATGGGCAATTTGATTTGTTCAACCACTGCCGATGGTTCAGGTAACTTCTCTTGTTCTCCGGTTAATCCATTGCCAGCCGATGGCGATGTGATCAGTGTGATTGTGACCGATGAAAACGGTAACTCATCATCACCAACTCAAGTGACTGTTGATCAGAGCGCGCCAGCCGTCCCTGTAATCACAGCACCCA
>NZ_NIHB01000018.1:0-198 GCF_002591915.1 Marinicella litoralis
GCTTCTGTTTCTATTTCGCCTTTCAGATAACGGTCGCAAAGAACTGGCAGTGAGTACAATGAACACCAAGTCATCAGCACTTGAGTAGCATTCCATTCAGCTATTGAATTAACTTTTAACACGATGTGGAAATGATTGCTCATAATAGCGTATGAACACACGTCAATGGCGAAGACAGAAGTCACTTGTTTAATCCGA
>NZ_NIHB01000018.1:280-589 GCF_002591915.1 Marinicella litoralis
TATCTTCACCACAAAGAAAGGCCCTGCGAACACATCTGCTAACAACATGATAATAGGGTGTCTCTTCAATACAAATTTGCTGTTCTCTAGCTATAGTCATACAAAACTCCATGTAAAACTACATTTTGAATGGCTTGTTGGAAATTATCTGTGGCAAATGTCTGATGAGCGTGTAAGAATTTGTTGAATGGGGTGCCTGTCCCCGGTTAGTTGAT
Organism: Marinicella litoralis; assembly: GCF_002591915.1. GTDB lineage: Bacteria > Pseudomonadota > Gammaproteobacteria > Xanthomonadales > Marinicellaceae > Marinicella > Marinicella litoralis. The sequence goes on from NZ_NIHB01000018.1 coordinate 496, forward strand.
TGAATTAACTTTTAACACGATGTGGAAATGATTGCTCATAATAGCGTATGAACACACGTCAATGGCGAAGACAGAAGTCACTTGTTTAATCCGA
>NZ_NIHB01000019.1 GCF_002591915.1 Marinicella litoralis
TTTCCTACAATACTTACATTTACCGCTGTCTCGTTCTGAATGAAGTGGAAGTTGTCATCCTGAGGTCAGGTAATGAAGTTCATGCGATTTAGCCGAAGGTTAAGAAGCGTGAAGGGAGTGCCGTAGGCCGTGTAGCCGAAGGATCTCATGAAGTTGGTATGGGCTAATTGTTTACCATTGCGTGGGCTGTTGGAGATTCTTCGATTCCGCCCTTAAAGGGCCTGCTTTTGGCTTCGCTGCACTCAGAATGACAGCGCCTTGTCGAACTGACCACCAGTTCTCTGCTGATTTAAACTTGTTG
>NZ_NIHB01000002.1:0-255493 GCF_002591915.1 Marinicella litoralis
TTGACCTTTCCCCAAACTTAACACCACTGCTTGGATGAGATAATTCATTTTAAGCTGCCTGCTCAGCAAATGCTACTGGTGTTAAATAATCCAGAGAACTATGTGGTCTGACAGTGTTGTAATGTTTCCTCCATTTTTCTATTTTGTCTGTTGCTTGTTCAATTGATTTGAACCAGTTTTGGTTTAAACATTCATTTCTAAATTTACCATTCAAACTTTCAATGAATGCATTCTGAGTTGGCTTACCAGGTTGAATGAAACCCAGCTTAACTCCACTTTTTTGTTGCCAAAAGAACATCGCTTTTGATGTAAATTCTGTGCCGTTATCACAAACAACTTGGGAGGGTTTACCCCTCTGATCTATCAGCTGATCTAAGAACCTAGCCACTTGCCTGCCACTGATTGAAAAGGATGTTAACTGACCAACCATTTCTCTTGAGTAGTCATCGATGACATTAAGCACTCTGAACCTTCTACCATTGGCTAGCTGGTCACTGACAAAATCCATTGACCAACGCACATCAGTGCGATTAGGCACGAACATGGGCATCCTTGGTCTAATCAGTTTCTTACGCTTCTTGGTGCGTACCTGAAGCCCTAATTCAGTGTAGATTCGATAGGTGCGTTTCTTATTGCAGACCAAGCCTTCAGATTTCAATAAGCCGTGTAAGAACAGATAACCATAACTTGGGTGCTTGGTCGCCAACTCCAACAATCTCGTCCTGACATGTTTGTCATCTTTAGGCTTTGGCTCATATCTGAAGCCTGTTCTACTGATGCCTACCAAATCACAAGAGGTTCGTTCACTGAGTTTGTATGACAACTTGAAGTGACGTACAACTTTCTTTTTATTGGCAGGCTTTACCACTTTTTTGATAGCACATCCTTCATGGCCTCGTTTTCAAGCAGCTTTTCTGCCAAAAGTTTCTTTAGTTTGGCATTTTCACTTTCAAGTTCCTTAAGCCTTTTGGCTTCTGAAACCTCAAGTCCAGCGTACTTGCTTCGCCAATTGTAGAAAGTGCCTTGTGAGATGTTTAGCTGGCGGCAAATATCATCGACTTTGACTCCAGACTCGTGCTGTTTGATGGCGCCAATGATTTGTTCTTCTGTATAACGTTTCTTCTTCATAATGAGATCTCCTCAATCTTAGTTTAATTGGAAATCTCATCCTTGTCATGGTTCTGTTTTTGGGGGAAAGGTCAAAAGGTCACCAACTTAAAAACAGTCCAAACCTTTAATTGACCATTTCCTTTGTGAGTTCGGAGGTCAAATCAGTACTTTTTTATGACTAAAACTTCGATCAATGTTCGGTTTGCAGTCCTTAAGCGATGCATGTCCTTGATTAGTTTCTTTAAAAAGTGACTGTCCCTTATAGTTTCAATTAGTTTTTAGCTTTTTGTTAAACTAACACTTTTTGGACTAAGCCCAACATCATTATTAAAAGGCCAACAATAATCATTAAATTCAAAATAAACTTTGCTGTTAGCAATACTGGTGAATTTACTTTTTGATTAATTGCCTTCTGTTTTTCTTCATCGGTTAACTCAATTGGCAAATGATCAAGAATCAGTGAGTACAAAGATGTAAAAAATAAAACAAAAATCAGGCCAAACGACATTATATCAGGTCCATTTAAATCCTCATCAAAATTAAATACAAGGTGGACTGGAATCAAAACAACAAATATCAGTCCAATTATTCTATATTTGGTTATTTTCATTTAATAATCACTGTTATTATGTCATCCATTGTTTTAGTGGCTTTTGAGGCCGCAGCTGGCCTGTAAATATATTAACTAATCAAGGACAGGCATCCCTTTCAATTCACGCCCATCAGAGATTTGCTACAGAAAATTTCACCATAACCAATTTAGGACAGGCACCCCAATCCTTGGAATTAAGCCAACATCAGCTCTTGAATAACACTTTAACCCTCAAAATCTATCCAGCAGAACATGTCTGCAACCGTCCCGCTCAGCTCAAATCGACTAAAACCAACTCTAATCCACCCTAACCTCTAACTTAATCACTTTCCTGCTGAACACATGGGTCAAGTCAGTGATTTTTTAATCAAAAACTTCACTTAAAAATTAGTTTGTGGTTTCTAAGTAATGCATGTCCTTGATTAGTTTAATTTTAATCAAAAACTTCACTTAAAAATTAGTTTGTGGTTTCTAAGTAATGCATGTCCTTGATTAGTTTGTTGTTAAAATTTAGATATATATTCCAGTGATTGATTTTTCCATTCATTAAGTAATTTATCAACATCATTTTTGTCAGCAGCATTTTGCAAGCCCAAAACATTCTTTATCATTCCTTCTTTCTTTGATGAATCCAAAAAAGTATCTGATTTTAAATAATTTAATAAATCATCACAAATCCAAAATGCTTTATCAAACTTACCTAACTTACACATTGAAATTGCAAGATCTAATTGAAATAATTTAGGGTTAACTACTGAATAAGACTCAACAAAATAGGCTTGGTAATCATGGATTTCATTTAATTTATTCAAACCTTGAACCTTAATATAACTAAGCATATCTTTTAAAATGTCTTCAACCTCATTAACTTCCGCATTTTCACTAATCCATTTATTTTTTGTAATTGGATTATATTCAAACCTATTACCAATTGTATAATCACTAAAAATTTTACACCACGGATCTGTAATTAGATTTGTATATATATTCAAATACAAAGTTCCTATTGATCTCCCTGATGAAACAGATATCACTTTAAGAAAATCACCAGTTATTTGATAGTAAACAATTTCTTTCTTAGTAGCTAAAAACGATTCACCACTTAATTCTTTTAAAAACAATTTATCTGATATTTTTTTTAATTTAGTTTTAGTCAATTTCATTTTTTTGTTTTTGCTCCGAAGAATCAAAGAATCAGGGTCAGGCACCACTTTCAATAAACTAATCAAGGACAGGCTGACCTTGATTAGTTCTTGGTTAGTTTACGCGTAAATAAACAATGTCATCAAGTTTAATCACCTTCAAATCCATCCTTAAATATCAATCCACTACTGCCGGCTAATTCAATAATCACATCTGGGGATTGTGAATCTACGCTAATCTTGGCTGCAGCTTGAAAGACTCCTTCTTGGGCTGGACTAAACTCTATTTCGAATTGGCATTGTTGTCCAATTGTCAGGGTTGTGCCAATGCATTGATTGTTGAAGGTTGGTAATTCAAACGCATCTACATCTGGACCAATTAAGGTGATGGTATCTATGGTGATGTTCTGATTACCTGTGTTGGTGATGGTTATGGTGGCGGGCATGGAAATGGTGTTCACCGGTATGTCACCGAAATCTATGTTGGCTTGTGATGCCTGGATTTGTGGAGGCAGGTATTCTACCGCGCCTATGTCGCATATGGCGATACCGTTTCCGTCGCCGTCTTGAGGACGAATCAGGCCTCTGGCGTCTGTCGCAGGGCAGCTTGGACCTGACATAGCGTCTATGGCGGGACTGTCAGGGCGAGGTTCTAAATAGGGTATGCTATCGCCCAAAAATTTGAGTGGCCCTAACTTGATGCTGTTGTCGGCAATTTCTATATCACTACCCAATGTAGTCATGTTACATCCGGTAAGGTCTCCGAAGATATTGTTGCCGTTGGAGGTCAATGCCGCCGATCCGCCTATCGCACAATTCAACGGGAAACTAAGCAGTCCCGGAGGTTGGTAGTTGCCGCCCAGCACCGAACCAGTGATGGAGACAATGGCGTTGTTGGCCAATGTCAGTGCGCCCCCGCTGATACCACTGGCGCCTCCGGTATCGCCGAAGTTCCCAGTGATCGTAACGTGGTTCAGTTCATAGTTTCCACCACCCAGGTATAAGCCGCCGCCTTGATTACCGGTGATGGTCACATTTTCGAAAACACCATTACTGGATGCTTGTGCCCAAACAGCACCACCGCTGACCGCGCGGTTGCCATCAATTAATGTGTCTCGAATATCGATCAGGTTGTTGGCTATAATCGCACCGCCGACAAAACCATCTGACATGCCACCAGTGATTCGAGATCGGCGTATGACCAGGTCACCTGGCCAGGCTTGAATACCACCTCGTGCAATGGTCAAATCTTCAATACGCAGTGTTACGCTTTCGGAAGTGGTACTCAAAACTGTGCTACCATCGCTGCCATCGATGGTGGTTTTGCCTGCTCCGTTGCCAAGAAGAATAAGGTCTTCTGCAACAGTGAACAATGTCCCCTGCTCCTGTGTAAACACGCCACTTCCCAGCGCGATAACCCGTTGGCCAGGTAGTGCGTTGGCTTCTTCTATGGCTGCACGCAGCGTGCAAACACCGTCTTCTGACTCACAAATACCGTCGCCGGGGTTGACATCGGATTTATCCAGTAATCCATCTTCTATTGCATCAACATATATATCGGCAGGAGGTACGATATTGAAGACCTGGGCAATTTCGTTGTTAGGGTTGACATCAACTTGATCCTGAGTTGCATTTGCCAAAAAGGTCAATACGGTGCCGGGACTGGCATTCGCATCAACCTGTGCGGTGATTTCGGCACCACTTGAAAAACTGGGGTTTAAGTTGCCGATATTACAAGTAACCTGCAGATCAACAAAACTGCAGCCAGTCCCACTGACAAAAATTGAACCAGGAGTCAAACCTTCAGGTAAATCAACAGTTAACACAACACCTGTGGCAATGGTGGCTGGCCCAGCTGATGGTGGTTTGTTGAGTGCAGAGAACTGCACATTGATGAGCTGATTGGGTAAGGCCCGTTCACTAGTTGCTTGGGAGGACATTTCTATATCCAGTCCGTCGATTGCATTAATCTCAAAATCATTGCAGCCTATCAACGATTCAGAGGTAAGGGTTTCACTGCCATCATCTCCTGTTACGCGATCTGCCAAGCACAATTCGACAGTATAAGTTCCTGGTGCCGAATAGATATGATCTCCAGTAATGAGACCGACACCAGTACCTGACTGCCCTACTTCAGGCCCACCACCATCAATCTCTGTCTCATTTTCAATGCTGCCATCACCCCAATTAATGATGAGTCTATGTTGTTCATTGGGATCTGGGTCGTAGAATTCCGCATTCAGTCTATACACAAAACCAACGCCCACTGTGGCATCATCTGGGGGTATCACCATGGGAGCATCATTGATTTCTGCCACGGTCAATATCACTTCTTCAGAAGCTGACACATAGACGCCATCTCCTACCGAGAATGCGAATGAGTCGGTGATTTCTGCTGTGGTGTAAAAATCCGGATCTGGTATGTAGGTGGCTAGGTTATCAACAACTTGAACCGTACCAAATCTAGGTGCTGTTGATACCACAAAATTTAAACTGTCAAGTGTGTCCAGATCCGACCCATCCAGAAAAATGTCTGTTGGCGTGTCTTCTTCAAGCATGATGGCGATCCCAGGTGTGGCAACAGGAGGACGGAAGTTACGCATCACCTCTACTTCGACATCTGCAGTGGTGCTTCTGACAGGCTGACCCGATTGAATGTCTCTGACTCCATCACTGACACTAAAGGCAAATTGATCGATACAATTAGCGCTGTTCTGACAGGCGAAATCATTGTTGGACTGATAGACCAGCTCAGCCCAATCAGCACCTTGGTCTGTGAAGGGTGTCAACAACGAAATGTGAAGCAAATCCGTGTCTGGATCAAAGATGTAGAATCGATCAGCATTAGCAGAAACATCCTCCGGCGTACCAAAATCCCCCAAAACAAAACAGCTGCCATCACATTCACTTTCAGCCTCACCGGCGAAGAAGCCGTCGGTGGTGAATCGTTGGATACGAAGATTACCCACATCAGCTACATACAGTGTGCCACGTGGGTCGATATCAATGCCTTGCGCTACGTAGAACTGCCCAGGTCGACAACCAAAATTACCATTATTGGTGAAGTTGTAATTACAGAAATCACGTTCATCTTGGGTAATGATTGGGTCAACTCCACAGACAGCATCAGTACAAGAATATCCAACGCTGCGTTTGTTAAAGGTATCACAGACAGCCTCATCACCTGGTGCCAGATCGGTATCACAACGTCCCAACCAGCCGACAAATGAACCTATTTGTGCATAGCCAATATCATCTATAAATGAAGCAGCATATTTATATATTCGATTATTACGTGATGCATATAAATTGCCATCAGCATCCAATGCCAATGAGCTTGCATCAACATCAGTGTTTGCATCATTGGTCACATCATCACTGACCACACCAACCACCAAAATTGGATTGGTGGGGTCATTAGATTCCTCAATCGCATAAATACGACCATTTTTCTGCATCACATATACCAAACCATTGGCATCCACTATTGCGCTGATTGCATTTGGTATTTCGCAGGTATTATGTGGTAGGTTTATTGTGCAATTTTCAATTGACCCATTGGGACCACGTTCTTTGAGATTTCTCAAGTTATAGCTGTCTATTTCATTAAGGTCAAGATCATAAACAGTTACTGTTGATTGTCCCAATCCGTTAGGACTGTTGGTGGTTGTGCTGATAACACGGTTGTTGAATTCGTCTACTATAAGATCAGAAAAGTTATCATCATTGGTACTCTCAGATACTTCAAGTTCCCCTGAGGCTCCAAAACGTACAATCCGTTGTTCCAAATCGTAAATATTACTTGGGTTACCTGCCAGGCAGTTGACCAGACCTCTGTCTACCATGTAACTGCGACCATTGTCATCTACTGCGAACTTTTCTGCCATCATTGGAAATTCAAGGTCAAAGTCATCATCAGCATTTGGTTGATTCTGACATGCTTCCTCAATGTTCTCTTCTTCAGCTTCTCCAGGCGCTGCCTGTAATCTAAAATCTTCTACAAAATACGGATACAAAGGAGCTACAAAAAAGCCGTTTTCAGGATATTGTTCGACGTAGAACCGCAAAGGGTCATTATCAGGATCGTTGCCTTCAAGACGTATTATTTGGGGTTCAAAAGTGACTGCATCTTGTCGGTTTTGACCGGTTTGTGCTATCGGTACTGGGTCATTATTATTGTTCTTGATGTTGACGATTTGAATGGCTGTGTCAGTGTTACCTGAAGAATCAGTTGCAGTCCATGTGACTTGGTGTAAACCGGTGTTCAAAGGCAAATTGGCATCGTTGGTGATGATTGGGTCTAAATCAACAAAATCAAATACCAATGGCTGACCCAGTTCACTGACTTGGCCAGTACCTACTTCAATTATATCAGGTGGTGGAACAATAGCAGGAGGACGAATGTCAACGACTTCTACAGTCATTGTCGTGATGGTTTCATTGCGTTCATTCAGCAAGTTTGGCCCTGGGTCTTTGGCTGTCCAAATAATCTCAAAAGTTTGATTTTGTTCAGAAGTACTGACTGGCCAAAAAATACGTAAATTTTCTTCTGGAAAACTTGGGAAAAAAGTCGTATCACGACCGCATGCATCACTGACTTGGTACATGCTTTCCAAAATACGTAGGTAATTGTTTGCTGACACGCCTCCAGGTTCGTCCGCCTCTATTTGTACATGAATATTATTTCCAATCAATGTGGCTTCAATGCGACTGGCATTAAATGGTTGTGGATCTATGGTTGGTGGTACTTCATCATAAACACGAACAAATTGAAAAGCATCTCTGTAATTATCTATTCGCCAGCCTGAGAAAAACGCTGCATCATTTGCAATGAGAATTGCTTCACGAATGGTATTTATCAGCAACCCTTTCCAAGGTTGTAGTTTAGCACCTGAAGGGATTCCTGGGATTAATGGTGCGAATAAATCCAGTGCTGACATCCTTGCATTAACACGCCAACGTATGACACGATCGCCAATTGGAAAAATTAATTCACGATCTTCCGCATAAGGGCATTCGTACCTTGGTCCCGATCCATCCAATTGACTGAACCTTACTGATCCATCAGCTCGGCAGTCTTCATAGATGCGATCTGTGGCTTCGAGAGAGCCTGTATTTGCCCAATATTCCAGATCAAGGCTTGGTGAAATTTCAGGGGTTGGCTGATTATAAAGCATCACCACATCGACCTCGGTGTTGTGGTGGTAAACTGTTGGTGAACCCAATTCCCCCCAGTTACTGTTATAGCCAAGACTAACCCCCAAGGCGTTTCCATATTTCGATGCCATATGAGGTTGTTCGAATCTTGCTTCACAAACCCCATTAGGTACACGTTTGGTTCTGCTGTCTGGTGCTTCAATATAGGTAAGACACCACTTCAAGGCTAAATTAGTAGCATAAACTGTCCCTTGGGCTATAGGTTGTTGTGGGCCTGGCACCAGAGAAGCACCGAAGGCTATGTTATGTGAAATCCCTAGTGGTATCTGACATAGTGTTGCAAAGTCGTTGCCAGTGCCGCCTCGTTGTTCAGATTTTGTGGCAACCTCAACCCATGCCACATCAAGTGCTACTTTCGATTCCCCGTCAGGTGCATGTGCAACACGCAGCGCAATACGATCAAATGGTTCACGTGATCGAAGACCTATCACACCATCAGACGACACTATTGAACCAGATCGCGCTTTGTCATCCATGGCGAAAAGATGCGACCCCAATCCATGCTCACCACGATAGGCTGTCATCTCGACCACTACATCAGATTGCACAGTCTTAATATGAAACAATAAAGCGTTTATTGGTTCATTCAAAGAAAGGTTTCCAGTTTCTGAACCAATTATGAATTGACCTTTGTGAGTTAACAAAGCCTCTAACGAAGCAGGTTTGAAAATTGTTTCACCTTTATCAGATCGACCGCTTTTTGCACCCTTTCCAATCAAATCAACAAATTTAGCCTGATTCGGCACATCAAAGATTGGTTCGACTAAAGGCTTGGGGCTGGCCAGTAATGAACTGGTAAACAAAAATAAGATCAGAACACAATGGAACAACTTGTTAAAAATAGGCATAGCGGTCTCTTTTTTTACTTGATTATCTATAGAGGCGTAAGCCATCATCTTTTAGGATCATTAAATTACAAATTATTCAAAGCTTCTTGTGTCTTAACTGTTCTGGTGTCTCCTGGTGGGAATGCCTTGGTGGCATGGTCTAAAACGGCTTGCCAGTGTGTTTTGGCACTTTCTTTATCACCCAACCCATCTGCCGCAACACCCAAATCATAGCGTGTCCAAACTGTAACCCAGCTATCAGGACCATCTAATGTTTTTCGTGTTTCCCATGTTTCATTCAGTATTTTTTGGGCTTTCTCAAACATGCCTTTGGCGTTATATACTCGACCTAAACCTTGTTTCGCTGTCATCAGGATATAGTCAGGTTTTTCATTGGCTGCCTGCATGATTTGCACAGCTTCATTGAAACTTTTTTCAGCTTCATCAAGGCGTCCAATGCCTAACTGACCACGACCAACCAGATTCAAGTCATAAGCCACATAAGGATGAGAATTACCACGTGCCTTGCGTTCAATGGTCAAAACTTCCTCAGAAAATGGCAAGGCTTGTTCATATTCCTCTAATTGATTGTGAAGAAAGGCTTTCATCAATAGTATGCCAGCCAACTCTGGACTGTCAGATGCATGCACTTGTCGAGCTGCTTTGATCGCCAAATCCAAAAGTGTTTTCGCCTCAGCTGTTTGGCCTGCTTGTGTCAAACCACCCGCTAAATTGGCATGACCATCAATCACTTTTGGATGTAATTCACCGAAGCTTAATTTGAGTATGCGCAGCGATTTGCGGTAATGGACAATGGCTTCATCAAATAACCCTTGGTGATCATAGGCCATGGCAATATAATTGTGTGCAGTACCCACGCGATCATGGTCAGGTCCATGCAAAGCGGAAAGAATTCCCAGCGCTTGTTGATGATTTGATAAACAAACATCAAATTGGCTTTCGTTACATGCCAAAACACCCAGGTTGGTTAATGCCGTTGCCACCATTCTGTGGTTTCCCCCAAATCTTTGAATGGCCGTATCTTTGGCCAAGGTTGAATGTTTTTTACTCTCTTCTTTATTGCCCAAATTAAATGTAATGTCTGCCATCAACAAATGTAAGCTGGTAAGCCTTTCCACATCTTCATGTTCTGTACCACCCATTTGCGAAAGTGCTTTTTCTATGGCCAATTTGGCATCAGGGTATTTGCCCAACTTCAGGTATGCTCGTCCAATGGTTTGATAGAGCTGTGTTTGTAACAGAGGTTCATCAGCCAGTTCTGAATCAATCTCGTGTAATCCTCTGTCCAACAAAGCCTTCGGATCTATGGCTTCTCCTTGAGCAACCATGGGGTTGGCCCGATCAAATAAATTCACCATAAACCCAGAAACACGATCAGACCGCTCAACTTGAGCCAACACACGGCCTTTTTCAACATCTAAACGATACAAATGAAAACCTAATAACAGTGACAGCGCAACAGAGAAAATACCAACGACTGTAACCACAGTGGTATTTCGCTTACAAAATAACCTGACAGATTGCCAAAAACCAGGAGGCCTCATCAAAATCGGTTCATGGTTGATAAACCGTTTAATGTCCTCTGCCAACATGCTGACACTTTGGTATCTATTGGCTGGATCAGGCTGACAACATGCAAATAAAATAGGGTCGATGGCAGGGTCATTTTTTTTATTTAAACGACTGAGAGGGGTTGGCTGCTCTAGTTGCAATAAATTGGCTATTTCACCAATTGACTTGTCTTGCAGTTCATGGGGCCCTTGTCCACTGAGCAAATGATAAAGCAGTACACCCAAAGCATATACATCTGTGGCAGTTGTTAACAAGCCGCCGTTTAATTGTTCCGGAGAGGCGAACTGTGGCGTCATGATGCTGGTCATTGAGCCCGTGTTGGCGTGACCTTGGTCTTCATCAATCCATTTGGCAATGCCAAAATCCAGTAATTTCACTTGCCCGGAATCATCAATCAATACATTCGCCGGTTTGATGTCTCTGTGCACGATCAGTCGTTGATGAGCAAACTGTACAGCTGCACACAAATCGAGAAACAAACCCAAGCGCTGGCGTTGATCCAAGTCATGTTTATTCGCATAACTTAAAATATCTTCACCCTGAACATATTCCATTACCAGATAAGGCTGGATCGTTTCGTCATCCCTTTGCCATTGCCCTCCATCTAACAAAGTAGCAATATTCGGATGCTGCAAACTGGCCAATACTTGCCGCTCTTCAGCAAAGCGATTACGTAAATTTTTCTCACCTGATCGCATGAGCTTTATCGCCACTTGTCGTTCATATTCACCATCATCTCTTTGAGCCAAATACACGTCACCCATGCCACCACGACCTAAAAGATTCAACACGCGCCAAGAACCAATGCGAACTGGTGATTTTTCTTTAAACATTTGACTCGCTGAAACAACTGCAGTTTCCAAAGAATCATTTTTAGATTGGTGTACCATCAACATGTCTTGCAATGTTTTTAATAACTCTGGGTGCTTGTTTCCAAATTCAGAAATTGCTTTTGCCTGTTGTGATTGGGGCAACCGAATGATGGCCTGAAAATGTTCATCTAAAATTACAAAGGATTGATTGTTCATGGATTGATTTGACTTCCTATCCAAGCCCTGGCGGTGATAAGGTCTCGTTTTATAGTGGCTTCCCCAACAGCGAAATGCGTGGCCATTTCCTTAACCTTCATTCCACCAAAATAATGACACTCTATGACCTCTGCTTTTCTTGCATCCAAGGCATGTAATTGCACCAGTGCGGACTCCAAATCCAATATCTCGAAGGCACTGCTTGCCTCATCTGCAAACTCAGTATTGATGTTAATGGTGATTTTCTGTGGGTTATTCCCACGTTTTTGAGCATGTCGTGAACGGGCTTCATCCACCAACACGTTGCGCATGACTTTGGCCATAATGGCCATCCAAGCCAGGGCAGAATGGGCTGATTGACGACCATTTAACCAGCGAATCACTGCTTCATTGACCAATTCTGTGGTTTGAAAAGCTTGACCTGACTCTTTGCGTAATTGGCGTCGTGCCATGCGTTTAAGATCTGGGTAAGCAGCATTGATCAAATCGTCCGCAGACAAATCTTCGACATTTGATAATTCCGGTATTACATCTGTACTGTTTTTTTCTGCCATTAAACCCTTTAATCAAAGAAATATCAGGCCAACAGACCCACACACCATTGAGTTATAAATTTATATTAGCATATCAGAATTCAAAAAACAGATAAAGAAAACCACTTCGTAATTAATCCATTAAAGACAACGAAAAATTGAAGTAATCCTTGGAGACCAGCACAACCATCGAGTCATTGGATTTGGAAAAACAAACCTGTGATCATGGTGCCTGCTCTAAAATTTAATATATTAGAGCCAATTAAAGGAATAAATTTTAAATGACATTGTTCTGAGCCAATTGCTTTATTTTACATGGGAGGGTTGATAGTAACCAATCAAAAAAACCAACCAAGAACCAACCAAGGACAGGCACTCCAATCAATAAATTCTTACACGCTCATCAGTGATTTGCCACAGAAATTTCCCTGGCCGATTAGGAGATGATTGGTTGTGAATATTCGTCAGATCTTTATTTTCACAGGATATGGTCCAACTGTTTACCTTCAATAATCAGTGATATTTTTTCCCAAATATATATCGCGTTTCACATGCCAGATTCCTTGTTGGTTGCGTTTGGGTAAACTGACACCGCATCCGGCACGACAAGCCTTATTATTGCGGTTTTCTTGTAACAGCAAGGGGTCATCATCAAAAGTGACATCGTCAATGTAATAAGTGCCTTTGTTGGGTTCAATCACATGTAAATGTATATGCTGTGGTATATCTCGCCTTGGGTAAGCACCGGGTCTAACGGAATCAAATCGATACAAGCCATTGGTATCGGTGATGGCCCAACCGCGAAGCTGGCCGTGATTGGTCTTACCCGTGGGGTATAGCCCTTCAGCATCCGTTTGATAGGCGTAAATAATCATACCGGAAGCTGGCTTACCACTTTCATTGTATACAATACCTTCAAGTATGAGCGGTTCGCCCTCTTCACCTGCAGGTGTGATTCTGGAATGTGATTTCAATTCTTTTGGCATATCAATAAACACCAATTCACAACCTTGGCAAGGGCCTCCAATAACTGGTTCTTGAGCTGTGGCATTTTGCATGTATGCCAAAAACAACAGTGAATGGAGAATGATGATAAAGTGACTTCTGTTCATGATCTTTTCCTTTGGGTATTTCTTGTTTTAAAAAATGTCATTTTTGATAAAGTACCGTCTTTTATTATGAACTGGTGATACAAAGCAGCCAATACATGGCAAACAATCACCGCCAGCATGATCCATTCACCAACAATGCCATGAATAACAGCGGCAGGCTTTTCTAGTTGTTCCAGTGACAGGCCAAAGAGGCTTTCTACCTCAATCCCCCGGAACCAGGTCATGTCGTAAAAGAAGAAATAATCAATTTCGCCTCTCCTTGATAAATAGTCTGCGATAGATAAATATCCGCTTAACGGCATTATGATCAAGAGAAGGTACAAGGCGATGTGCACCACACGTGATGCAAGCTGTTGCCAATGAGAACCTGTTTTAGAAACGGGCACAGGGTGCATCAACCTCCAAACTAACCTGAGAACAATGATCACCGCCAGCGTCAATCCAATCGACAAGTGCAGTTGTATAGACAACCAATTTTCAAAGTCGCTATCCGCAAGCCATTCGCGATAATAAATGGCGCAATAAGTAATTAAAATAAGTACTGCCGTTAGCCAATGAAACCACTTGGCAACCGCACCATAGACCAAAGAATTGTTTTTATGCTCCATTGATACCCTTTACACATCCAAAACATCAAATGTGTATAGTCACACAAGCAATTAGCGTGACTCAAGTCAGAATCATTTAAAACGATGAGTTTCTGTTTTAAGCTGTGGAGTTGCTTTGAAGCGGCTGATAAACGCCTTGGCATAGTTACGGCTGAGTCGAACTTTACTGCCGTTGTCTAGGGTTAAATCATAGTCACCATTAAGTCGAGATTGGTAGGAAAGCACCTTTTCTGTGTTGACTATAATGGAGCGATGGATGCGAATGAATCGATAGTCTAGCTTTTCAGCCATTGATTTCAACGTTGTTGAATGCAGGTATTCTTGAGCTTCCATCTGAATAGATACATAGGGCGTTGCTGATTGTATAAACAGGATGTCGCTCAGGTTTATTCGAGTGTTGTTCTTACCTGAATTAACCACCAGGTAGTTGGTTGAACTTATGTCATCAGGTGATTGCTTTTCAATGGATTTGGCATGCACAGCCAATGTTTCTGTCGGTTGATCATCTAATGATTGAGCATCAAACTTCATTTTATGATTGTGACTTGCTAAATATTTTAATGCGTAAATATAGACACCATAGACTAAGGTGATTTTGAGCAAATCATTGGCCAGCGTAAAAGTCAGCACTTTGATGACACCATAGGATTGGTCTCGAAAAATCACAGACAAGCACCAAACAGTCAGGGATGTCATTACCACATGTGCCAAAGTAGCAACAATCAGCGTGACTCCCATTCTGCTGTATGTGTCGATTTTTTTGCTTTGATGTAGGTATTTGAGCAGCCATAAAATCGGCGGAAATATCAACCAAAAACTTTTAAATAAAAGCGACTCAGAAAAGTAGAATGAGGTGTTATTTCTTTTCGACTCAAGATAATCTTGGAACACACCAAGAAGTATCAGAGCAACAAATACAGAAAGAACTGCTATTAAGAACTTATTGCCATAAAAAAAACTAAAAACCTTTGATTTAGTAAGTGTTGGCAATTGATTTCTCATAGGCATTTATTGGTAATTCACGATAAATAATCAGGGACTGTAGTGGACAAATAATTTTGCCACTGTGCTGATAATATGCCACTTCAATAGCAGAATCAAGTCGTGACAACACCACCTCACCATCAGCTTTTGTGGCTTGGTCTCATGAACCCAAGCAGACCTCCTTTAATTCAAAGCCGTCCAATAACCACAGCTTCAATCAGGCATGGTTACTCAAAGCCGTCTTCAAAAATCAGGTCAGACAATGATTCTGACTCAATGGCTCCCACATCAACGGTGGTGCCATAAATTCGCCCTGCTCCGGATAAATCCAAATCTCCCAGGCTCCATAGTTCATCAAAGTGAGGCGGAATGTGGGTGAAAGTAGGTGGCCGTTTGCCACGGTTGGATAAGGCTGAATTGAGCGCAGGTTTGAAATTCAATAGCCCAGTTTCAAACTCTGGTGTCACAGAAAAATTACCGGATGTTTCATCGGCAGCGCCTATAACGACACCCAGGTCATTGTTGAAGAGGTACTTGTATCCATCACCAGTTAAACTCAAATCCCCTGCTGTGTTAGCCCAAAAGATGTTGTTGGCCATGAAGGCACTGGATGATTCATACACTTTGATTGATGTGCCAGCAAATAAATTTGTGTGACCAACACTGGCGAAGTTATTCATCACGGTGTTGTTGGTGAAGTACACGCCCGGGGAATCACCTGTACCCACACTGTTTTGCTGACTGATGATGACTGAACCCGTGCTTGAATCAGACTGATTTTCAGTGAATAAATTATTTCTGATCACCAACCTGTTTCCGCCAACCACATACAATGCCCCTGCTTCATCGGCCGTATTATCAATAAAAACATTGTTTTCGATCAGCACGTTACCCAGGTATTCTGCCAATGGGAACAGCCTCAAACCACCCCCAAAATCACCCGCATTTCCTTCAGTTAACACCAGATAGGAAATACTGATGTCACCGAGGGCACCTGGGATGATGTTCAATGCACTGGCTGTGTTATTTCCACTTAAGGTACTGTGTGACAAAGGATCATTGGCCAATATTCTGCTGCCACAACTGTTGTTATTGAAGGTGAACCAATTACCGCTGATTTCTAAATCATGGTCTTCTGTGAAGCCAGAATATGTAAAACCTCCCGTTGGGGCAGTAAAGACGCCAAACCGCAACTTGATGTGGTCTGTTTGGTTGTTACTGTCTGCAATCGCCAAGGCATTTTGTAATTCTGCACCATTTGAGACGCAAAATGAGGCCGCATGAACTGGCTTTAAAAACAGCAAGCCCAAAAAACCCAGCAGTATCATTTTACTTGTGTATTTTATAATCATTGTATATTTTCCTTTTTCTATCTAATCAGTAACTAAATGACTGTAAAAGCATAAACAACACAAAAAATCAGAAAATAAATGGTCATAATGTAAATAAAATGCGTAAGAACTCCCCCAAGGTTGCCATTTATAGGCATCGATTGAGGGGTGCGAATAAGTCAACAATAACTCAACCCGGAACGGTTTGAGTTGAATTGATTGAAACCCAATTGAAAATTACGCTGCCATTGAACTGGCTGAATGTTGCGGAATAAAGGATTCAGCTGATCCTCAATATACAAGTGTCATCATTTAGATTGTCAAGAACGAGCCTACGGCTTACTTGCATCAGAGTCAGGCAAAACAGGCAGAGAAATTTCTAATCACCTTGGTCGTTCTCTCTGAACAATTTCAGAAGAGCTTAAACGAAACTCAATAATCCTCAACACCTTTAATGCTTCAAAAGCGCACATTGCCAAAAACCACTCGGCAGATCATGCCTGCAATCGATACACTTGGATGAAATTCGACAACATCAACCAACAACCGCCCTCGCCACTTCCTTGATCACTTTACTGGTGAAATCGCCGGTCAAATCAGTAAGTTTTTTAACTAATACACAGTTAAAAACTTAATTTGTAACCCTTGTGCGATGTGTGCCTTTGGTTAGTTATGTATGTTTTGGCCAAATAATTTTGGCTCGGTTTAACTTACAAACCTATACTTTCGTTGCGATTCATTTAAGCTTGCTTTAAAAAATCACGCAAAACATACTGCAAAATGCCGCCGTGCTGATAATATGCCACTTCAATAGCAGAATCAAGTCGTGCTTCTGCCTCAAATGACACCACCTCGCCATCAGCTTTTATGGCCTTGACTGAGACTTTCTTTCTCGGTTCAAGACCCTCAGCAATTCCTGTGATGTTAAAAGTTTCTGTACCGTCCAAACTCAGACTGTCGGCATTTTGTCCTGGTAAATACTGTAAAGGTAACACGCCCATATAAACCAAATTACTGCGGTGAATTCGCTCGTAACTGTCAACCAACACAGCTTTTACGCCTAACAATGAGGTGCCTTTTGCTGCCCAGTCACGAGATGAGCCACTGCCATATTCTTTGCCACCCAATACCACCAATGGGATGTTATTTTCTCTGTATTTTTTCGCCGCTTCATACACTGACATCTCTTCTTGAGTTGGTAAGTAAAGGGTCACACCACCTTCAGTTTCAACCAATTGATTTTTGATGCGCACATTGGCAAAGGTACCACGCAGCATCACTTCATCATTGCCTCTTCTGGAGCCGTAGGAATTGAAATCTGCGCGTTTAACCCCTTTACTGATTAAGTACTGACCAGCTGCTGAGGTTTCATTGAATGATCCGGCCGGTGATATGTGGTCGGTAGAGGTGTTGTCACCCAGCTTGAGCAAAGCGCGTGCATCAATGATATTTTGCATGGCGGCAGGCTGTTCTGGTAGGTCTTTAAAAAATGGAATTTCTTGAATATATGTTGATGACTCTTCCCATTGATACAAATTACCTTTGGCCACTGGCATGTCTTGCCAAATTTGATTCCCTGCAAAAATTTCACCGTAATTTTTTGCGAAATATTTGGGCGTCAACACCTCTGCCATGATGGCATTGATTTCATCATCACTGGGCCAAATGTCTCGAAGGTATACCGGATCGCCATTGCGGGTATGGCCCAATGCTTCGTTTTCCATATCTATGTCAACACGACCCGCCAAAGCAAAGGCCACTACCAGCATCGGTGACATCAAAAAATTCATTTTTACCAATGGATGAATCCGCGCCTCAAAATTACGGTTCCCTGAAAGTACCGATGTGACCACCAAATCATAATCTTTTACCGCTTGTTCAACAGCCGGCAGTAAAGGACCGGAGTTGCCGATACATGAGGTACACCCATAACCGACTAAATGAAACTGTAAGGCTTCAAAATCAGTCATTAAACCCGCTTTATTCAAGTAATCTGTGACCACTTTTGAACCTGGCGCCAATGACGTTTTAACCCATGGCTTGACATCTATACCTTTTTTAATCGCATTACGCGCCACCAGTCCCGCACCAATCATCACAAAAGGATTTGAAGTATTGGTACACGAGGTAATAGCCGCGATGGCGATCGAACCATCTGCGAGTTTATATTTTAAACGCTCCTCATCAACCCAAACACTTTTTAAACCATTGATGGTTTTTCCTCGGTGAATTTGTTTGATGGTTTTGTCTTCATTCGATTTTTCAATTTGGTCACCACCCTCATCAACAAAACGTTTTTCTAGTTCCTCTTCGGTTTCTCTGTCTTTTTCTTCAACATAAGATCGTCCAAAGCCACCGTGAAGTAATTCGCCAAACTTGGCTTTGGCATTTTCTAACAGGATTTTTTGTTGCGGTAATTTAGGACCCGCTATGGTGGGCTTGATGCCACTGACATCCAATTCCAATACGGTGGTGTAATTAATGGCTTCTTCATTTTCACGCCACAGCATGTTTTCTTTACAATAGCGTTCAACCCGCTCAATCTGTTCATCAGATCGGTTGCTGTTGCGCATGTATTCGAGGGTCTTGTCATCAATGGGAAAATAGGTGATGGTACAACCAAACTCTGGTGACATGTTGCCTAAGGTTGCTCGATCAGGCACAGACAATGTATCTAATCCCTGGCCAAAAACTTCAACAAACTTGCCTACCACACCATGAGTTCGCAACAACTCTGCCACAGTAAGCACCAGATCTGTGGCTGTTGAACCCACAGGCAATGTGCCAGATAATTTCAAACCAATCACTTCAGGCATGATAAAATAAATGGGTTGACCTAAAATAGCGGCCTCAGCCTCGATGCCACCGACTCCCCACCCCACCACGCCAATGCCATTAACCATGGGTGTGTGGCTGTCAGTACCGACCAAGGTATCAGGAAACAGCTGACCATCTCGAGCAATCACACCCTGAGATAAATATTCCAGGTTAACTTGGTGACAAATACCCATACCTGGAGGGACTACACTGAAATTAGTGAAAGCGTTTTGTGCCCATTTCAACAACTGATAACGTTCTCGGTTACGCGAATATTCAAGCTCAATGTTACGCTGATAAGAGTCCTCAGTCCCAAAATAATCAATTTGCACAGAATGATCAATCACCAAGTCCACTGGAATCAATGGATTGATTAAATCAACTTGTTTGCCTTTTCGTGCCACTTCTGCGCGAATAGCGGCCAAGTCAACCACGGCTGGTACGCCGGTAAAATCCTGCATCAAAACCCTGGCAGGTTTAAATGGAATGTCGTCTGTACCACCTTTGGGTTGCCAATTTAACAAGGTTTCTATGTGTGCTTTGGTCACCCCAAAACCATCAAAATTGCGCACTGCATTTTCTAATAAAATGCGGATCGAAAATGGCAACTTTTCAATTGCATAACCTTGTTTTTGCAATGCCTTTAAACTGAAATACTCATGTTCTTCAGCCCCTATTTGTAAGATTTTTTTGGCTTTGAAAGGATCCAGATCAAGTGTATTCATATTCTGTAAAACTCCATTGAATGAAAGCAGTTTAATCAATTGTTATACGACAATAACGGCTTTATATCAACACATGAATGGCATTGAAAGCATCTGCTTGATGGTTAAATAGGCCAGCAGTATGAAACGATGCGAACCATGCCATGAAAATCCAGTTGAATTAAATCAATAATTCGAGCAGATGCACGCCAAGGGCTGTTTAGCTATATTGACATGAACTACAACCCACAAGGTGCCATACCAGTAATGATTAGCGTTTATCTCGTGTTGCTAAGTGCCCGCCCGCCGATTTATTTTTATTCAATCACAATATCGGTGGGTCAGGCAGATCCTATACTTTCAGTTCGGAACCAAAGCGTTCACGTGTTTAATCAGCGGTTTGTTCACGTGGAAACAATTGATTGATAAACTTTTGCAGCGTTAAAGTTATGGCTGAAGCGGATATGAATCCGATAACTGCTATCAAGATGAATTTATGGGTCATGGATGAAAGCCTGATGGAATAAAAAGATCCAGTGGTAATTAAAGCCGATAAAATCCCGGCATTTGTAAAATTCAGTTTACTGAGGGGGTATTTTTGAAACTTGGAAAGATCAAAAATTAAACTGATGTGTACGGTAAACAGCAAAGCATATATAAAAACCACAAAGGCGTTTGTGGGGGTCAATGTATTGAGTTGGCTGAGCATAATAATCTCCTGTGTCATTTTAAATATTGAGTCATTTTCAGCATGACCCAATGTGCTTGATAAGTGATCAATTGGAATATAGCCATGTGTGCTGAAAATAATCATATGGCTGATTTTGGTTGGTGCTGATTCAAAAAACGACTCTTTATATCAATGTGGATTAACAGAGCCAGCAAGCGATTGTGCTTAATTAATCACCAAAATTTACTGAGGTCTGCTACCAGCTGATACGACCATGCCGAGGTGGACATATCAATGTTGCGTCTAAGAATCGTTTTGAAGGGCTTCTTTACACCAGGGGTGGTGCTCGAGCTGACTTGGGGAGGTGGTTGTTATACTTAAGGTTGGAAACGTGGAATAAATAATCATGATGGCCATATACACCTGAGACTTCCTTTACTGGTTTTGACAAACAAAGTTCTGGATCATCACCGTCATTTTCATAACTCATAGTAATGACTGTCTGAAAACCAGTAAGGTGATCAGATAAATAAGGTTTATCTTCAGGTAATCCCGTCAATGCAAAAACAGTCAGGCACAAAAAGACATTCAATTTCTTTGAAATCATCATAGATTGGCCAAACTGGATTTACAGGGTATTAAGTGTGACATGAATTAAAAATTTTTAAAATGTTCCAACTTTTTATTAAAGCAAAACCCAACGCGATGCATTACTATGTTGGGACAAAGCCATGTCGATGTTTTCGATATGTACTTTCATTCTTCTCAATCTATTTATAATCTCATTTATTAAAAAATCAAGTCCATTTAAACAATTATATGGGAAATACCACAGACTGGGATTTATGCTCTTATTTACATTTAACTGTCATCTTTCCGTCATTGAACATCACATATAAAAAAGCCAGCTGTCTATAGTCAGCTGGCTCCTTTAAAACAGTCGATTTTATCTGTTCACGTAAGTGATGTTGGCTCCCCTGCCTCCATCGTCCTTACAATGTTGTAACATGCCTTGCATGACGCTGTAGTCAGTGGTTTGACCACTCCAATAAGTACCGTCGTTATAGAAACAGTTGACGGTCCATTGTGTTCTGGCCATAGCGGAAGTTGCAAAGAACAGTGAAGCACATAACAATGTGGCGAACCATACTCTTCGATTTAATGATTTCATGGTATTTCCTCAAATTTGTTTAATGTTAATGGGTTTAATTTAACGATCAGTTATTGGTGGGGATCGTAGGTTGACTGTAAAAAGTTACCACCCTGTGAGGTGCAATGTCTGGCCATGTCATAAGCCACTGAATAAGAATCAGTTTGACCTTGCCAGCTCCATACCGTGTGATCATTGTCTATGCCGGTACAAGTGACTGTCCATTGTGCCCTGGCATCTGCCGTGGTACTGAACACAGTGCCAGTAATCAATGTTATGGCTGCTGCTGACGATAGTAAAAATTTATTCATATTAGTTAACCCTCTCTGTTTAAAATTTAAATTATTTGTAGTCAACGGATTGCAATTTTAAATTGAATTCGCCGCATAATTATACATTTTATTCCACGTTCAATATACCAGTATTTTTAATGTTTAATGGTATTTATAAACAGACTATTTATTCATAATGTCAAGTTATGTTTGTGGCTGTATTTTGTATTGAATTTTGTTACAAAGGGTTGTTCGGCATTGTAAAGGAGCGCAACTGAATGGGCTTAAGCATAAATATATAAGCCCATGAGTTTACTTGTTATTGTATTTTGGGGTCGAAAAGTTCATTGGACAAGGGCGTTAAATTAACCCCATTCAAGTTCCAATTGATTGAATTCAACGGGTATTGTAAGTTGACATCGAAATCAATGTTTCTTGAACTTGAGTAGTTAAGTTCAATGGTTCCTACAAATACTTGGTCGTTGGTGGGAGCAAAATCACAGTCGGGGCAAAAGCCGGTGTTGGCTGACATATCAATGCGGGTATTGGCTAGATTTGCACCAGTACCTAAGGCCCAAATCGGCTGACCATTTTCATCGTAATAAAACATGATGGCTACAGCAACAGGGCCTTGGGTGATGACAGATACGCCCCACCCGCTGTCGTTGGGGTCATAATATGAACCGGTTTGTTGGTTGATGGTGTTACCTGCCGCGAAATCTAAATATTGAAAGGGTTCAGCGCTGGCACGACCATTGATCTCCCATGAAAAATTGGCATGCTTGGCATCGGTGAAATCAAGAGTGGCGATACCCACATCTTCAGAGGTTGGTGTTCTGCTGTTTGCATCCCACGTGACGCGAATTAAGTTGGCTTGCCAATTTGGGGTGTAGACACCAGAAGCGATGTACCAAGTCGGTGACCCGTCGTCATTATAGGTATACCAAATGATGAATATATTATCCCCGGCCCTTTGCAGGTCAAAACCATGACCATTTCTGTCTGGGTTGTACCACAAGCCTGCACGCGGCTTAATTTCGGTTGAATTTTGATCAGTGAGGTCTGAACCATTGATGATTTCTTGTTCGTCATAAATCCCATCACCGTCTCGATCAAAGGCCAGTCTTTCGCCCAAGCCCAATGGCACCAAACTGAAAGTCAAAGGCTGCTCATTAGCGGCTAAGGACATCAATCCCAGTGATGATATTACTTGTTGCTTGGATGACAAGAATTCGCCATTGTCAGCATCATACAAATAACTGCTTGATGAACCCAAGCGTGCGATCAATTCCACTTTACCAGTATCAGCCACTTGGATCAATTGTTCTACTCCGGCATTGATTTGACTGGCTTGTTGCAAGGTATATTGTTTACCAACACCTGCATGGGTGTCCTGAGATTCTGGCGGGGTGTTTCCCAAGGGGACAAAGCCTGGGTCCAATTCTGAGCCAGAAAAGGCCATCATCAAAGCCACCAAATCAGCCACCTCTTGGTCTGAGCGAACACTGAATGCACCAGCACTTAAAAACCGAGACACCGAGTCTATCGCCCCATCGTGTAAAAAGCCAAAGCCCGCCAGTGATTGACTGCGCGAGGTCTCAAAACCCACTTTTTCGTACAAATTTCTTAACTGGGGTGTCTTGATAGACTTTTGGGTTGAGCCATCAACACTGACGATACCCAAGTGATTTTCACCCATGGGGCCAGTGGGCATGATTTGACCACCAACATCCAGGTTGATCAAGGCAGGTCGCAAGGGGCCATTGACTGCCATACCGGTCGGTAAACTGTGGCAACTGGCACATTGAAACACCGTATCCAATACGCGGCTGTTGTAAAGACTCAAGCCATTTTGTGGGTTACCTGAGCCCAAAGGACTGCCTGCAGGGGCAAACCTGCCTGAGGTGTAATGGTTGCTTAAATCAATGCTTTCAGGCAGGCTGTTGTCGATATTGCGAAAGGGGTTGGGTGGAAATGTGATGGTGGCTAACATCAATTTAAATTGTTGCATTTGTTCCGGATTCAATCGTTGGTCATCTCCGTTCAAACTCATGAATGCACCATTGAATTCTTCCAGTCCATCGCGATCACCACGCCAATGAAAAGGTTCATTACCTATGATGTCTTGGAATGTCTGGGTCATCATGGGGCCTTTCATTGGATGAAAATCGGAACAACCTGGGGTGTTGAGTAAACTTACGGTGGTCTGACAGTTTTGATTGAATATTTTCATTTCCCCTGCTGGATCACCTAAATCCCATGCCAAACGATCCATCCTACCATCCACATGACAGGAAGCGCAGGCAATTTGCCCAAGCCCTGAGGTTTCTTGGGTATTGTATAAAAACGGTCGGCCTTGTTTAATCGCCTCAGGTAAAGGGTTAAATACAGTCATTTGACTGATTTCGGTGTTGTTTGAAACATCGACCACTGACAAGCTGGCGGCAAAGTGATTCCACACATACAAACGCGCCTTGTCGTCGTCCAATGCCAATCCAGTGGCGCCCTCACCCACTGCAATCTGTGCCAAACGATCACCGGATTGATTGATCACAACCACATTGTCAGAGCCCATACCAGCCACATAACCGCGGTCACCTGCTTGGTTCCAAACCACCCCACGCGGATCACCAATTGACTGGTCACGAATCGACTGTGGTTCTGTCTCAGCTACATAGTCCAGATGAGGGTTGAGGTCAATCACCTCAGTTTGCTGCAAATCGTTGGTCGTTACTTTACCCATTTTGACTTGTAAGAATTTTCCATTGAGCACCGGTTCAAATCTAACTTCATTGGTGGCATCGGTTCCCACCAGGGTGACTTCATTGCTGGCTTGGTTGAATCCAATGGCCATACCTATATTCATCAATCCTGAAACATAACTGACCTCATGGGTCTGGGTGTCTATCACAGCAATGTCATGATCCAGCAGTTCCCAACCTTCAATGCGCCCTGAAGAGGCCGCTTGGGACCCTGAGATGAATTCCGTCCAGTCTCGATCATTGTCGTCCAACCATCGACCGTCACTGGCCTGTTTAACGATCAATGAAACTTTCGGAGCTGTGGGTAAATCTGGATTGATGGCTGGAAAAAATTGATCACCCTCATTGGGTGGTGGATTTTCACCTTGATACGGAGAAGTGGTTCGGTTAACTGGATTGAACGGAAAGGTTAAGGTGTTTTCAGTTTCATCAATACCACCAGCCAAAATAGTGGTCTTGTTGCCTGACTCAAAGCTGGCCACATAAACTTGGCTGCCATCAGCATTGACTGTCATGGCGCGCGGTTCCTCGGCCATCAAGGCAATGACCGTTGGCTCAGCTGATAATGCCAGGGTATTGAAGACCATGACCTTGTTGACTTGTGAACAACTGACAAAGGCTTGGTTGTTGGCAAAAACCACATCGAAAGGCTCGTCTTCGGTCTGTAAGGTGAGCTTGACCATCCTTTGGTTGAAATCCACCACCGAAACGGAGTCAGAAATGTGATTAACCACCCACAATTCATTGTTGTCTTTAAAGCGCACCGAAACGGGGTCAATACCCACGTTAACATGACCCAACCGCACTGGGTAACCCTGCGAAACATCAAATAATTGAACCCGATTATCAGCGGTATGAGCGACTGCCAAACGCGTCTTGTCCGGAGAGATGTCCAATGCATGCACCGGATGGTTTTCCCAGTTCACATAAGGTACATCAGCGGCAAATAACATCGGACTGAACCACAACAGTAAAAAAACCAAGGGCATTTGAATCCATTTTATATTATGAAGAGTGAAGTCAGGTGTGGGGGTTATTGGATTCATCAGACACTTATCGTTTTTCTAAAGTCAATACGATATCTCATACCGGCCCCTTAATTCAATTGTTTGTTATTAATCCTGTGTTTATAATCAAGTTCATCTTTTAGCTTCAGTGAAACATGCCCTTTATCATTCTGTTGATACTTTTGATGGTGTTTGGTCCCAGCCTTTGGGTGAAGTATGTCTTGCGCAAACATCAAAAACACATCGAATCTTTGGATGGAACTGGCAGCGAATTGGCGCTGCATTTGATTGAACGGTTTAAGTTAACTGGAGTTCAAGTCATCAAAGGTAAGGTGAATGAAGATCATTATGACCCGCAAAATCAAGTGGTGTGTTTAAGTCCGGAAGTCTATGATGGCCAATCCTTGACTGCGGTGGCAGTAGCGGCCCATGAAGTAGGCCATGCCATACAATTTTATAACAAAGAACCCGTGAGTTTGTTGCGCGAGAAGTACTTAAGCAAAGCCCATGCGATTCGCCAATTCGGCATCATGTTCTTAATGGCCTCGCCGTTGATAGGCCTGTTATTCAGAATACCTCACTTAGCAATTCTTACCTTAGTGATTGGGGTGATAACCATGCTTGTTTCGGTGTTGATGTATGTGGCCATTTTGCCTGAAGAATTTGATGCCAGTTTCAACAAAGCCCTGCCGATATTGTCTGAAGGGTACATTACAGAAGAACAATTACCGGTGGTCAGACAAATTTTAAAAGCCTGTGCCCTCACCTATGTCGCAGCTTCTTTGGCCAGTATTTTAAACCTGTGGCGGTGGGTCAGGCTGCTCAGGTGAAGTGAGCAGCCTGAGGTATCAATCAGACTTGATTCACTCTGCTGTTGGAATCAGGTACTGTTGAAAAAACAAGATGACGGCTTGTTGGTAGACGTCTTGATTTTCCTTTTTTCTGTAGCCATGGCCTTCATTCAAGGCATTCATATACCAAACTGTTTGTTGTTTGGCTTCTAAGGCTGCCACGATTTGATCGGCTTCAGTGACTGGCACCCTGGGGTCATTTTGGCCTTGAACCACGAACATCGGGATGTTGATTTTATCCACATTATTCAATGGGCTGATTTTATTCAAATGTTCGCGCATGGCAGGTATGCGCTCATCACCATATTCAGCCCTTCTGAGGTCTCTTCTGTAATCCTGGGTGTTTTCCAAAAAAGTGACAAAGTTTGAAATACCAACAATATCAACAGCGGCTTTTAATTGGTCGCTGTAATACACTGCTGAGGCCAAGACCATATAGCCACCATAGCTACCACCATAGACGGCAACCCGACTTTGATCCAGATCGTTTTGCTTCTCAATCCATTCTAACAAGGCACCAATGTCTTTAACTGAGTCTTCACGGTTAAAGCCATTATCCATTTGCAAGTAACTCTTGCCATAACCATCTGATCCTCGCACATTGGGAATCACTACGGCGACACCCAATTCCTTGATCCACATTTGATAGGTGCTGCTGAACCATGGTTTGGACTGACCTTCGGGTCCTCCATGGATGGCAATCACCACTGGGTGAGGACCAGGTGATTTTGGTTTGTAGACAATCGCGGGGATTTGTCTGGCTTGGTCATTCACTTGATCAAAAGTCGGGTATGAAATCATTTCTGGAACAACAAATTCATTGGTATTCAAGCCCCCAACTTCACTGAAAGTCCATCGTGTTAAATCGCCGCTTTTTAATAAATTTTTCTTTAAATCAAGTACATACACATCACTGGGCGTTTGTGCCGTATTGATGGTAATTGCCAATTTATCGACTTTTTGGTTAAAATCAAAGCCGCCTAATACGCCCAATGGGATACCAGCTACTTTCTGGTACTTCAGTTGTTTGATGTCCATCAGATACAATTCAGAGCGGCCATTTTCATTGCTGCTAAAGGCGCCTCTGAGTCCGTCTTTACTGATCACCATGTCGTTGATATCCCAAGGAATGTCAGCAGTGACTATGGTTGGTTTTTGCGCAGTCTGATCCAATGATTGCCAAGCCAGTTGTGAGAACTCACTGTACTGGTCAGTGATATAGAAAAAACCATGG
Organism: Marinicella litoralis; assembly: GCF_002591915.1. Taxonomy (GTDB): domain Bacteria; phylum Pseudomonadota; class Gammaproteobacteria; order Xanthomonadales; family Marinicellaceae; genus Marinicella; species Marinicella litoralis. The sequence continues at coordinate 27,545 of NZ_NIHB01000002.1, forward strand.
TTGATGTCATCAAAGGCTATCGGTAAATTGGTACTTTTTGAATCCTTGGTGTGAACCAGCGGTGTTAACTTTTTATCTGCCAAGTTCAAAAGATAGGTACTGGATTGATTGGCACTGACATAATTCATGACCAAAACCTGGCTGTCATCGGCATTGAAATCTGCCACGCCCCACCAACTGCCATCTGGTGAGGGTAATATCATGTCAGCCGTTTCTGGGTTGTCAGGTTGGATGATCCACAAATCGTTTGAAGCTCCATTTCTTCGGGTGCTTTGAAATGCCAAGGCAGAACCAGAATTATTCCAAACAATTTGTCCGTTCCGTGATTCACCATCACTGATCATGCGGCTTTCCCCAGTCATGGGATCCAGCACAAATATTTGTGAAAATTCACTGCCACCAGCATCCATGGTAAAGCTCAACGCTGCACTGCCAGGTTTTTTATTGACCGAACCAATGGGCTCCTTGAAAAAAGTCATTTGGTACCTGGTTCCTCCAGCTTGGCTGACCCGATGCAGTTGAGAAACATCACCAAAACGAGTGCGGATATAAATGCTTTCATCGTCCTCAGCCCACTCAACGAAACTGGCAGACCGTATATTTTGATAACGATTCAGCTCGGCTTTGATTTGTGCTGGAATTTCAGGCATGTTTTTCATGACCAAATTACCATTGTTTAGGACAACTTGCTTAGAATCTGCTCCAAATGCAAAGATCAATAACAATAAACTTAAGATTTTAGCGGTAGAAGATGACATGGTTTTCTCGATTGTGTGTGAGTAGTGGATTAACAATATACCAGAGGATTTATGTATAACAAGTGTATATTTACAGTAGAAATGCTTTGCCTTTATGCAAACATTGATTGCAGCGGTTGAGTCATGATGAGATGACATGATTTTTTGTTCTGAATATATTTTTAATTTTCATGATGTCAAACCTACACCATGCGTTATCATGTGATTGATTGAAAATGATGGGAATTGTCTATGAGTTGGTTGAGTATTTTACCGCCTTTGGTGGCGATTGCTTTTGCGATATGGAAACGTGAAGTGACTTTGGCACTGCTGCTGGGTATTTTTACCGCCGCCTTGATTTTGAGTGGTGGCAACCCTGTTTTGGCTTTTGTTGATGTGGTAGATCGCATCGTGCAGGTGTTTGCCAGCAACTACAACACCCGCGTTTTGATGTTCAGCTTGTTGATTGGTGCCTTGATTCAATTGATACGAATATCTGGTGGTGTCGCGGCTTTGGTCAATTGGTTGACCTGGCGCAAATTAACCAACAGTCAGCGCAAAGCGGGTCTATTACCTGCCTTGCTAGGCAGCAGTATATTCATCGACACCAACATGAGTGTTTTGACCGCAGGCATTTCTTCACAAGCCATTTTTGACCATCAAAAAATGAGTCGTCAACGGTTGGCTTATATCATCGATTCGACCTGTGCACCCATCAGTGTGCTGGTGCTTTTGAATGGTTGGGGTGCCGCCATTTTAGGCTATGTGCAAGAAACAGGTGTTACTGATCCAGTGGGCGTGATGCTCAGCAGCATTGCTTACAATTTTTATGCCATCATCACATTAATTATCGTTTATTACACGGTATTGAGTACCCGCATATTTGGTCCGATGAAGCAGCTTGAACATCAAATTCAGCAAAAACAAATCAGCGACAACTTGGAAAACAGTAAGCAGATTGGTATGGAAAGTGAAGATTTAACCCAACCGACCAAGAAACGCTATATGTTGTTACCTTTGATTTTTATGGTACTGAGTATATTGGTGTTTATGTTCATCACTGGTGATGGTGACTTGCGCCAAGGCTCAGGCTCAGAATCGGTGTTGTGGTCAGTGGTATTGTCGGTGATGTTGACCTTTGCTTTGTTGCGCTTTGATGCCAAAAAACCAAGTAAATACTTGATGGAGCAATGCTTCAAAGGCATGGGTGAATTGTTGCCATTAGTTACATTGGTACTGCTGGCTTTTGCGCTTTCTTCTGCCATGGGCGACATTGGAACCGCAAAATTTGTTACTTCTGTGGTCAGTGATTCAGTGCCGGTGATTTTGGTACCGGCCTTGATTTTTGTGATTGCTGGGTTTGTGTCGTTCACCACCGGAACCTCTTGGGGTACTTTTGGCATTTTAATCCCTATTGCTATTCCTTTGGCCTTAGGTTTAGGTATTTCACCAGGTTTGGTGTTAGGAGCGGTGTTAGGTGGTTCTGTATTCGGAGACCATGCCTCCCCTATTTCGGACACCACAGTGATTGCGTCCTTGGCTGCCGGCTGTGATTTGTTAGATCACGTCAAAACGCAACTACCCTATGCCCTAACCGCAGGTGGTTTGAGCGTCTTTTTGTATCTGATTTTGGGTCTTTTGCAATGACATGAAATCATAAAACATCCCATATCTGCGTTTTCTCATTATTGTCGTATTTGTCTGGTTGCTAAAAACACAATAACCTGACTGTATACCTAGCCTATATTATTGATGATTAATGGTTATTAAATTCTCGTCAATGATATCTAAGTTGACTGATAACATTTTAACCATATGCATATAAATTACTTCAGTTTCAGTCAGTTATATTATTATTTTAATGCAAAAAATACATACATTCTAAATTGGTACTGCGTCGTTAGGTGTGAAATAATTTTTAAAGACAATATTTATTCTAAGCGCTGCAAATGAATCATGAGTATTTTGGGTTCAGTAGATGACAGCTAGCATTAGCTTAAATTACTGATTAAGACCTTTCACTTGATACTTGCCTGAAGTTTTTAATTCTATGCTCACATCTTGATTGGTGCTGTTTTTCCAATACCAGCCATGCGAACCGGTAAATGGCACTGTTGCCGAGCCTTGCATTTGATTGGTTGTTGCAATGGTGAAGCTTTCAAAATAGCCGGTAGTATCCCCTGCTGGCTCGCCATGAAAGTCGAAATAAATATTCGATGCATCAATGGTTTTCCATTCATAATTTAACTTTGAAAACGCTTGTAAAGTGAATTTATATTCAATGCCTTTGTTGGCAGGAACCGTTATCATGACAATGTCTTCACGAAATTCAAACTCTGCTGCATTGGCTTCATCGGGAACAGGGTTCACTTCAGTCTGGCTAACAATGGGTTCTGTGACCTGTTCTGCCAATACAGTTAAACCAAGCTTCTTCCCCAAACCTGTTGGATCTATGTTGTACTCGGCGGGCATGATGATTGTAAAATAAACCACCACTGAAAGCACCAATGCACTGATTGTGGCGATTATTAATGCTTTGTTTGATGTCACTGGAATGTCATCGTCTTGTTTCATGTTTTTCTCTTAATTATTGATTTAACTGTTAAGGAAGTAGCCAGTCAGTTGATACATCACCAACATCATACCTGCTGTCATTAATAATGTGTTGGTGAGTCCTGAAAACTTAAGATAACTGTCATACCTTCTCCAAAAACTCAAGACAATCAAAACCAATCCCAAAGCCATGATTTGACCCAATTCAACCCCTAAATTGAAGGCCAATAAATTGGTCAATAATCCATCACTGTTCAACTCAAATTCTTGGAGTTTAGTGGCCAATCCAAAGCCATGAAATAAGCCAAAAATCAGCACTGCTATTTTGGTGTTGGGTTGAACACCTACCAGCTTTTTGAAGCCACCTAAGTTATCAAATCCTTTGTAAATAATAGAAAAGCCAATAATGGCATCGATCAAAAATGGGTTGACTTGAATATCATAAAAAGCACCAAACAACAATGTGGCACTGTGACCCAAAGTAAATAAACTAACATAAATCAGTACATCTTTGGTTTTGAAAAGAAAAAACACCACACCCACTAAAAACAACAAATGATCGTACCCTGTGATCATGTGTTTGGCACCTATATAAATAAAGGGCATGATCGCCATGCCACTGTTATTCAACAAAAAGTTCTTGGTCGCAGAATCTACACCATGTGCCATGGCTGTTAAAGAAATCAACAAGCCCAAGAAAATAAGCACCAGGCTGACAAGTGAAATACGCAGTTTATTCATTGATCTGATAATCCATTTAATTCCAGCATACATTCGTTGTTTGAATGTTGTATTTTACTGATTATTTCTTCGATGCGAGCACTTATGTTTTACTGATATGCCAGTAAGTACCAGAAATACATGTTTGAGGTTTTAAGCTTTTAAATAAAAAAACCGCAGCTCAAATCAATAGTTGAGCTGCGGTATTTTGATCACTTAAATATTAAATACTATTATTCAAATGCAAACTGTGAGCAGTAAATCAAATCTGCAGGTTCAGCCCCAGTCTGGTTTTCAACGACTGTATACTGTTCCGTTATTTCATCCCAAAGTGCCACATCTTTGCGACAATCTAGATTGATATCAAAGGATACAATTGCTACTGGTAAAGTCAAACCAGGAACTGTACCAATTAAATCATCCAAGGCAGAGCCAACCAAATCAACAAGTCCACCAAGCCCATCTCCTAACAGTACATTGAGCGAACTGTCTCCTGAGTTCACCACCACAACGTCTTTGTTTCCATCATAATTAATGTCAAATGCAGCCACATCAACCGGTGATAAACCAACTGAAACTGTCAAGCCACTTAAAAAGCTGCCATCACCGACTCCCAATCTGAGTGTCAGTAATCCTAAAGTTTGATCCAAGGCAATTAAATCTGGTATTTGGTCATTGTTATAATCAAAAAAGTAAATACCACCCAGAGGGAGCGTGCCAACCAATGCTTGAGGTAAATTGTAGCCGCCTACACCATCAGAAAGTATCATATGCACGGTACCCGCGATGTCTTTGACGGATACATCCAAAGAATTGTCATGATTGATGTCTGCTAAATTTAAAGAGGTGGCCGTCACCAACATGGACGGTATTTCTAGGGTTTGACCAATGGAGAACCCACCCAAACCATCACCAAAAAGTATGGTGACACGGCCATTGAGCACACCATCAATACTGACAATGATGTCTACCAAACCATCATTGTTCATATCTCCTACATCCAAGAATTTAACCAATTCTAGGTTTTGTAAACCCACTGCCAATTGGGTTGCTGTTTGGAACCCATTGATTTGATCATTGATTGATATTGACACGTCTCCATTGGTATCTATCATAATAAGATCCCTGAGACCATCTGAATTGATGTCATCACTTTTTACTAAAATTGGATTAACGTTCAACGCAACCACTTGTGGGGGATTGAAACCACCTAAACCGTCGGCTTCACTGATTTCTATTTGATTGGTTGATAATATGCTGATTAAATCGATGGACTTGTCGCCAACCAAATTGACAGCAATATTTCTAGTGGCCAAACTGACACTGGATCCAAGCATAAGACCCGCTACAGTTAATACAATGCTTAATCGTTTTACAAAACTACCTGAATATCTCATAACATGTCTCCATAAAACTGTAAGTTGTATTTATTATATTAATACGCAGTCATCAATTTGTAAATAAAAATGTGCGTGAATATACATTTTGAATATTACATATATACATAAATAATCGAGTAAATTCAGACACTTAACTATGTTTGTGTAAAATGGAAAAATTAGAAGTTTAAAACAATATAAACTGGTGATTTTTGTAAGCCTATAAAGAACATTACACGGAAATCAATGTGAGGTGATTGTTAAGTGAATCAATAATTTAATCCAGTACACCATCAACCAATTGATAAGAAGCCACTTTTTTTCTGGTCGCAAAACCGCCATTCCTTTGTTTGTTATATAACTGGCTAAGTGAGAGAGGTGTTTGGGAAGTAAACAATCAGACTGTTTAATTAATTCATTGTTTTTTCTAAAATGACAAGTCAAATCCAATGGAAGGTATCAATGGCAACCAATCCTTTTGTTCATTGATCAAGACAAAATCACCTTCATCATTTTCTTCATAGGAGTATTCAGAACAGCATTGGTTTTTGCGATTCAGTGCATTGTTTAATTGCAGCCAGTATTTGGCTTTATGGCCTTTAATCATGCCATCATAAGACAGTCTTAAATCCAGATTAAGGAAGTCTTTATTTCTTGAACCATTCCGATTGCCTATGATCAACTCACCTTCTGAATCATTGATTAAAGTTCTTGGCCATCCTGTATGGTATTGCATCAGTGAGTTAAACTGCCACTTGCGCCAAAACCATTCTAAGTTTAATTTAACTGCATTTTGCTGGTCCCATCCCCTTAAAAACTCATCACCACCAATGACATCTTTGACTTCAGAGAAGCTGTAACTGGCAGACCAATTGAATTGATCATAATACCCTGAAACAGTCACATCTACGCCCTTAGAAAATGCAGACTCTGGTTCTACCCTGATACGATCAGAAAACAATTCTGGATGCAAATGTAGGTCAATAAAAAGGTTTTCATAGTAAGGTTGAACATCATTGTATTTTTTGTAGTAGAACTCTGTTCTTAGGTTGTAATGATTGTTCAGTTCTTTTTGCACCTCAAAAATGGCAATGTCAGCAGACTCTGGTTCAAAATACATCAATTCCTCATCTTCGAGTAAGACCCCATCTATATGCTGGTCTTGAAAATGTCGACCCAGTCCTAACCTAAAAGTTAATGTGTCGTCATAAAAGAAACTCAGATTCATTCTGGGGCTGATTTGAGTCTCATTATTCCAATCTTGATGATCTAAGCGCAATCCAAAATCACCATAAAAACTATTATTGAATTTATACCTGACATTTCCATAGAGTGATTTTCTTATACCCGAGTTTTTAAATCGATGATTTCTTGATCTGTTGATTTGATTTGGGTTTAAAATTTCAGTTAAAAAGTCACTGCCACTGAAATCTGAAGTGTATTTAATATCTGTGGTTTCACTTTTTAGCATCATACCTAATGAAAAAGCCAACGATTTTGTAGCACTGTAATTGATGCCTGCGGAAAAACCAGAGGTGTTGGTTTTTCTGGATTCAAAAATACTGCCTTGCAATTCGTCATCAAATAAATCACCATTTCTGTTGGTGTTGTTTGATTGAAAAAAAACCAAACCTTTTAGGTTGAGATTTTCGTTAATGGGTTTTTCTATCGACATCCAATAATTATTATCAATGTATTTGGCTCGTGCAGTTTCATCTTCATTGACCAGGTTTAATTTGATGGTGTCTTTGGCATGCAATAAATTGCCTTTGATGACTGTACCGTCATCAAACTCTTGCTGCAAGTGTATAAAAAGATCATCGAAACTTGGATCTCCAGCTTCAATATTGAACAATTCTGTTCTCAGCAAATCCCCCCCTGATCGATAGGAAACCAGGTACTGTGACTCGGTATTGAATGATTCACCCAAAGTGATATGCGAACTCAATATTCCCAGCGAAAGGTCGACAAACAAATCATCGCTTGGTTCACTGCTTTGGATTTCCATCACTGAACTGATGTAGCTGCCATATTTTGCAGGAAATACCCCTGCATAAATAGACAACTCATCAACATAACTTAAATTGATGGATGAAAAAACCCCAAAAAAGTCTTTGAAATGATAAGGGTTTCTCAGAGCCAACCCATTCAACACCACTTGCGATTCATTTTGTTTACCACCTCTGACATGTGACCTTGCCGTGATGCCATTGCTGGTGATGCCTGGCAACTTATTAACCGCCCTGGCTGGGTCGTTACCAATGTGTGGCGTCGCTGTTAGCTCATCACGTGTAAGGATACTTTGGTTGGCTTGATTGACTGATTTAAAATCAAAGTGACTGGTGGTTACATAAAGATTTTCTAAGGCTTCAGGAGACTTTTGTAACTCAAAATTTCTTGAGACAATGGCTTGGGATTGAAAATCAATTTCATCATGCTGTGGATTGTAGCCTGGAGCTGTGATGGTAACTTTGAGTTTGCTTCTATCGTCTATAGTCAAGTAATAACCCGATTTGTTATTAACAACTTCAACATCAGTACCCGTATTAAAATGAATTTTTGCACCGACGATTTGATAACCGGTCTCTGTGTCTATTACATTACCGATGGCCATGATTGGTGATTGCATCAATTGTTGGCTATTTTCAACAGGCCTGATTAAATAAACATGGTCTTTGACTTCAGTTAATTCATAATCGAGATTGTATAAAAATTGTTTTAAAGCTCGAATGGAACGAATGGGTCTGTCAACGATGATTGAATTGGCTTTTAAAAAATCATCGCTGTAGACAATTTGAGTTTGGGTCGTTGACAATGAATCAATAACCTTTTCAAGAGAATCACCGCTCTGTTGAGCACATAATACCCATGAAATACCAAGCAATACTGTGGCAGTAAATAGTTTTCCAAACATAATTGAACGATTAAACTCGATGAACGTTTCTAACCATGCTCATTATGGATGTAAATTTGATTGTCGTCTATGGAATATTTAAACCGAGTGGTTGGAAGTATCACTTCTAAAGAATCCACAGGTAAAATGCCATTGATGGATCCTGACAGCTTAATCGAAGCCGCTTTGTTTCTTACTTGGTCAGACTGCCATTTAATGGGATAACCTGTTTCTTCACTGACCCATGACAAATACGCTGTCAATGTTTGGTCTTGTATGGCAAACCCACCGGAAATCTTTTGCGTCCATTGCCAAATGGGGTCATAAGTCATGACTTCACTGTACTCGGCCTCACCTTTGTCATTAAGATTTAAAACCCGACCTTGGGTTAACTCAGCTTGTGGGATGTGATCACTTGCGACCAAAACCAAACCTTCTCTGACACCCACGTTCAATTGATCTGAATTAAATTCCACGCTGTATTGTGTTCCAATATGATTGACTGTTGCCAAAGGGGTATCGATCGTCAGTTTATGATGTCCTGCCGTACTGTCTGAATTCACATAAACACGTCCTGAAATCAGAGTCAAGTGATTGTTGGCTTCAACCTTTAAATGGGTGTTTTCATCCACCCTGAATTGATTGCCATTAAAAAGATTAACCATTAAACGATTGTTTCTTTGGGTTTTCAAGTAATCACCAGGGCTGATTGTTTTGTCATTATCGAGGTTTTTCCAATCACTGTTGTTTTGACTGATTTGAATCTGTCCCTGAATTTCTATGCTGGCAGCGATGTTGTATACAGGCTGATTACCCTGATACAAAAGGGTGAAACTAAACAATGAAATAAATAAAAACAACGATGCTGCAATTTTCATCGCATGGGCCTGATAAAACGGCGGCTTATGCGTTTGTTGCCACAATGCATGTACTTCTTGATAAACTTCATCGCGAATGGATTGGTCAGGCTTTATTCTCGGGCCTGCTTGATCCAATATCTTTTCGATGTCTTGTTTGTTTATGTCACTCACTGGGATGACTCCTCGGGGTTGAGAAAGAAGCGTGTTTGGTCACCCAATATTCTCGTTATTACAATTTTAAATGATTCTCTGGCTCGGGCTAATTTTGATTGTACCGATGTTACAGACAAACTCAAATCTGCAGCTATTTCATTGACTGACAATTTATCTAAATATTTCATTTCAAGTAAATCGCCATATCCATTGGGTAGGTTGTCCAGAGTACTTGAAATGATTTCATGCAGTTTGGACGTTTCATACTGTTTGTCTGGGTGGTCTTTGATTTCGCTTTTGATGTTATCAAAAATTTCTTGAACTTCTGGCAAATCACTGACTCTGACGGTTTGCTTGATGTTATTTTTCTTGAAATACAAACTGATTTGACTGCGGTTGATTTGACAAAGCCATGACATCAGTGAGGCTTCTCCTCGGTATTGTTTGATGTTTTTGATCGCCAAAAACAATGTCTCTTGCACCAGGTCTTTGGTCAACTCCTTGTCACCATCAACCCTGACCAGAGAGAACCGATAGAGTCTGGGAAAATAGAAGTCAAAAAAATGGTTAAACATTTTTTCATTTCGATTTGCTATGCCCTTAGCAAGTTTCTTGTCTTCAAAGTGAATCAAATTACTGTTCGCATGATTAAGGTAAAACACCACTCAACTTGACAGGTGTTCACCAGTCAATCGGCTGAGCATCGTAGTGGGTCATTGGTTTTTTGAAACCAGCTTCTCATACATAGAGAGATTAATTCCACAAAAATCAATCGCACTTTTTTTAATTATTTAAATTTCGATTGATTTAATCATTCCTTGTCTCTAAAAGTGAATGAATCAAACAGTTAAAAATAAGACAAAAAACAAACTACAAATTGGTTTATGGCAGCTCAACTTATTGATGAGCCTGTTATTTGTTACCGCATTCAATGTGTATTTTTGGCAAGAATTGTATTCGATTGTCAAACCTACTTCACCCAGTGATTTGTTATTTATTTTATCAATCTTTGTACTTTTGGTGTTAATGATCAATTTGGTTTTAAATTTATTGACCAGCGCAAAAACATACAAAATTACTTACGTGGTGATTTTCACACTTTCCGCCATATCATTTTACTACATATCCCAATACAGCATCGTTATAGATAAAGAAATGATCAGAAACATCATGGAGACCAACGCTTCTGAAGCCAAGGACTTAATTGGTCTTAATTTGTTTTTGTACTTAACCATTTTGGGCCTTTTACCTATGGTGTTTATTTTAAAAACCAAAATGGCCCCAATTGGATTTTTGCGTCAATTATTAAGTAAATTAAAAGTAATTACAGCCTCGTTGGTTGTTATGGGGGTTGTTTTATACATCAGCTACCCATCGTATGCTTCTTTGGCCAGAGGTAACCGACACTTGTCACACCTGATTGTGCCTACCAACTTTATTTTTGCCAGTCTTTCATATATAAACGAACAATTCAAAAGCATCCAGTTGCCGTTCGATGACATCAGTAAAGATGCCATTCAAAGTCACTCAGCCACTTCGCCTAAAAAGGTGACCATTATGATCATAGGTGAGACGGCACGCGCAGATCGCTTTTCCATCAATGGTTATTCCAAAGAAACCAATCCCAAACTCAAAAGCAGGCACATAGCCAATTTCAAACACACCAGTTCCTGTGGCACCAGTACAGCGATTTCATTACCGTGTATCTTCTCGCACCTAGAACGAAAAACTTACAACCACAAAACTGGTAAAAACAGTGCCAACCTATTGGATTTTTTTAAACAAGTGGGTATTGATGTTCAATGGAGAGACAACAACACAGGATGCAAAGGAATTTGTGATCGAACAGAGTATGTCGATTTGTCGCAAGAAACTGATCAGGCACTGTGCTCTTCAGGCGAATGTTACGATGAAATTTTACTCAAAGGTTTAAGCCATCAGATCCTGGCCAACACAAATGATCAAGTCATTATCTTGCATCAAAAAGGCAGTCATGGCCCTGCTTATCATTTGCGCTACCCACCTGAATTCGAAAAATTCAAACCCACCTGCCAAAGTGTGCAACTACAAAAATGCAGCGCTGCTGAACTGAATAACAGCTATGACAATACGATTTTATACACCGATCATTTCATCAATGAAACCATGAATATTTTGGATGCCCTGCCCGCAGAAATTTCAGCGTCTTTGATTTATATTTCTGACCATGGTGAGTCCTTGGGTGAAAACAACCTGTATTTACATGGTACACCTTATTTAATTGCCCCTGAAGCTCAAACCCATGTACCCTTTTTTTATTGGACGCCTGATGCAAGCAACCATTTGGTTGAATTAAGAACCAAGTGTCTCATCAACAAACAAGACCATCCAGTCTCACATGACCATATTTTTCATAGCATGATTGGCTATATGGACATTGAGACACCGCATTATGATGAAAGACTTGATTTGTTTTCATCATGCAAATCAAAAGAAATCCACAAACTCGCAGCTGAGTTCAATTCGGAGAAAACCCTGTGAATTTACCTTTCTTATCTGTCGTTGTGATGACGGTTCTGACTGGGTTGTTGATCTTAACCATTAAAGTGTTGTGTAACATCTTATCAGTCAATGATGACGACTGAATGGTCTAATCCATACCAAAACCACAAAGCTGAATTGCTTTTATTGATCATCGGCATATACGTGTTGATTACCGTTTACTGGTTTGAACTCGATTTTAAAATTGCAGATTTAATCTATGGTCAATTTCAATGGAGTTTAAAACAATCCTTTGTTTTTGAAGGCTTGTTACATAAATTTGCACGCATGCTACTGATCACCATTTACCTTGGCCTCATTTATCAATTAATTAAAACCATCTTATCTGCTTCAGACCCATCCATGGTTTACCACTTGCTTATTCTTGTTCTGGCCATTGGATCAAGTGTATTGATTGTTACCCTATCAAAACGATTGCTCAACGTTGATTGCCCTTGGGATTTAATTCGATATGGTGGCGACAAGCCTTACTTCCCAATGTTTGGCTACGACTCTAAATACCTACCTTCTGCTCATTGCTTTCCTGCCAGTCATGCCAGTGTTGGTTTTAGCTGGATGGCTTTGTACTTTTATTTGAAGGTCACCAATAATCAATTGAAGTTCAGAGTCCTGGGGATGGTTGTATTTTTGGGTTTTATCTTTGGTGGTGCTCAACAATTACGTGGTGCTCATTTTATCTCACACGACTTGTGGTCATTTCTGATCTGCCTGACTAACTGTATGTTCATATATCATTTGGCATATCGAAAATCTGCGGTGACCGTATCGTGAAACACAGGAACACAGCCATTTCATCCTTTTTGCAAATTCAAGACAGGAAATAGGTTCCGTTCAATGACAAATCCGCAAAAAAAATCATTATAAAATTATGAAAAAAGAACGCACAAATAAATATATCACAGCCTTGGTTTTCACGATGACTGTATTTTCTTTCAACATTCATGCAGAAGTCACTGAAAAATCAATTTCTCTGCTCAGTCAACAAATTGTTGATCATTTAAGCCGTGATCATGATGAGTTTGTACTTTCTGAGGTTATTGGTTCTGATATTGATAAAAATGAATACCTACCAATTGATCTACAAATAAGACCCCATTCTCTGATATTTGAAAATTTATCAGCCACCGAACGGAAGCAAATCAAATTATTGATCAGTCAAGTATTGAGTCCTAAAGGTTATTTGAAGTTATTAACCAATTTATCTATAGATAATGATTTAAGCAAACAATCTGATAGAAGCACAAAGCATGCCATCAAATTTTATGGAAAACCAAGTACCGGTTCATGGGGGTTTAAATTTGAAGGTTACCACCTGTCATTGACTTTTTTACTTGAGAATCATGAATTTAAATTCATCAATTTTTTTATTGGCCAAGATATTAAAATGCTTAATAAAACTGAATTTTTACCCTCAGCGCTTTATAACCAGGAAGCTCAAATGGGCTCTGATTTAATGAATGGCTTAAGTGCCCGACAACTGGGGAAAACATACCTATCAATGAATGCACCCAACGACATCATAACCAACCCCAAACAGTCATACAGAATTCAAGAAAAGTGGGGGTTACCTTCTAAATCTTTAAGCAAGAAACAAATGCCAAGTTTTGAGTATTGGGTGATGCAATACCTGGATTTGTTTAACATTCAATTGATCAAACGATTCATTGATGAAGTTAAAGAACATAAGTTCGAAGAATTGTATTTTGTTTGGAGTGGGCATTTAGATATCAGTAACAAGAACTTCTACTACTTAATTTACAATGATCGAATCATCATTGAACACAGCGTCAGAGACAACCACATCCACAGCATCACGAGGATTACTTTTTAAACATGCTTACCCCCAAAGATAAATTGAGTGAGTCTGAGAAGGCAGAAATAATCAAATACATCAATGATGGCAAACCTATTAAAAAGGCCTGTAAACAGCTTAAAATTGATGAGCCAACCTTACAGAGTTGGAACATTCAATTTCCCAAGGGACAGGTCTCTGTGTCTGAAACGATCAGGTTGTTAGAGTTAAAGATCAACAGTTTGCAGCAAAGGATAACTGATTTAGAAACATCAATGACTAAATAGACAACTCAGGCGATGGCTTTAAAGTGCTTCTTTGCATCAATGCTTTCTTTTGTCGCTAAAGTCGATTTCAAATGACTGATGATTGCCAAATGGTCTGTTACATTGGTGTCGATTGCATGACTCCAATTATTATAAGGACGGTATTTATCTATATCTGTCACATTAAATAAACCAAGGGTCGGCACATGAGCAGCTGAAGCCAGGTGCATGATTCCGCTGTCAGCGCCTAAAAATAATTCGCTGGCGGCCATGACGGCACCCAGTTCCCTGATTTCACGACCATAAAAAGTGGGGGCCTTAAAGTCGATTTGAGAGACATTTTCCATAGGCAGAATCTCAACGATATTGTAATCACTGAAATTTAAGCGCAATTCAAGATAAAGCTTGTTCCACCAAGCCTTCGAATGCATTTTGTTTCCAGTAGCAAAAGTAAAGATACAAATTGTCTGCTTGTTATTGTTTGTGATGTTTTGCAAAATCTGTTGACCCTTTGTCAACTCATCAAGGGTTAATTTCAAGTCAAGCTGAGGCATGGCATCACCTCGACTTCTTCCAGACAGTTCTTTCAATGCCAAAATTGGCTTTTTAGCAATGTGTTTTAAATCACTTTTGTCCCCCCAATATATTTTGGCAGGTTTTCCAAATAGCTTGTGAGTCCCCTTGGATTTTTTGGTAAAAATTCTCCCAGAAGATGATTCTTCGACTGTATTGATCACCAAATCATAGGCCTTTCTTGTTACTTTAAAATAGTTTTTTAAATAATTGATTGGATGTAAAAAAGGTCTTTTGGGCAACTGATAGATGTTATTGATACTTGCGTATTCAGCAAACAAAGGTACAGCCAGCCCACCCTTTACAATCAAGTCAATCTTTGCCGCCGGAAAGGTTGACTCTATTTCTTGAATCAATGGCGTGATCAGTAACAAATTGCCTAACCTGTGATTAGGTCGACAAATCAATATTTTATTTATTTTTGACTGGTCATTGATTTCAATCCGTTCAGCATGGTTACTGATGAGATTGGTGGCACCAGTGAAAAGTGTTCTTCTTACACGATTGATGTCTTTTACAATATTCATGCTTGTAAGAGAAGAATGGATTAAGAATCAATCGATGTTTTTTAACTTTTTTCAGAAAATACGCTTCCTTTTGTCATTGGGCAGTAAGGCATGAAAACATCATTGATGATTCGGCAGGTCACTGCCACCATTAATCACCACAGATTTTAAAGCGAATCTGATTTGGCCACGCCTGCGTTCAATGATTTGTAATAAATGCACGGCGACTGGATTGGCTTGGGTTATTTGTTGTCTGAATCGGTAAATTTGCAAGTTGATGTATTTTTCATCTAAACCCGTTTGTTGACATAGCAAGTCTTTATCTATCCAGCCCTGCTCACTGTCTTCAATGCCTTGCTCACAGTCCCTGATGCGTTTCCTGGCTAAAAACAACATCAGGTAATGGTGAGTTCTCTCCCCTAAGTCAATTTGTATGCGATTGATGGTAAACACCATGGATACGTGTTCCTCATCTCTACTGACTGAAAACTCCAAACTAACCGGAGCCAGTTCTTGATTGTTGATGTGGTCTGCTTGCTGGGTTTTATCGGCAGTTTCTGCATCGATAAATACCCAACTTTTTTCATCTGTAGTGATTTTAGATCCTGAAGTCAACTGCATGACTCCGTTGTTGTTTTCAGCAACCCATTGACCATCAGAGGTCTGATATAAGGTCAGATCAGGAGAAATTTCATCGGGCAACAAAACCACACCTTCTAATTCAATTGGATCAACCCCATCAATCAATGACAACAACAAACTTTTCGGCGGCTGATCATCATAGAACACCCAACTGCAGGCATTCATTGCCCCAAATTGAATTGAATCGCCGATTTTTAACCTGGTTTTAACTTGAGTTGTTAAGGCTTTGCCATTGACAAATGTGCCATTACTGCTGCTGTCTTGAATCAACCAATGAGAACCATTCCAATAAATCGATGCGTGCAGTCGAGAAGACTCTAGATTATCTAAAACCGTGTGAGAACTGCCAGAATGTCGACCAAAAATGTGATGACTTCTTAACAGGGTCATGTGCTTAGTTACTGTGTTTAATAAAGTGGCCATAAATCAGAATCATTCAATTATCTGTAATAGTTTGTAATATCTTTTTTTGTCTGAGTCAGTTATCATCTACTTTAAGTTCAGCAAGATAAGTCTTGAACTTAAAGTTTAAACTTGTGAAAGTCATGGATATTTAGGGGGGAATAAATCATCCATTTCTTTCACAATTTCACATTAAGAAAAATATTTTAATTATAATTATAGAGGAATTACTTATGACAAACCCGACCATAAATGTAAATCTAAGCTCATTGGCACCTGGAACCGTTCCGACAGTGACCCAAAGCGTAGAGGTCAGTGAAGGCGCACAACTCGATGTCAATGTCACATGGCCCAGTGATGCGGTTAATACCATTACGGTTGATTTAGATTTCAGTCAAAGCGGCAACCAAGACCCGTTCAATGATGATCAAGGTGGTGACACCACTTTTGACTTAACGCGCAATCCTCCATCGCAGTCGGCCACTCAAACTTTAACTGTACAAAGTGATGCCACTGTAACCAGTGACGTTTATGATTTAACTTTAACCATCAATGGTCAAACTTACTCTACCGACCCCACTATAATTATAGATCCAGATTAACAGTATTACCTCAAGGGTATCGGGCTTGATTTCTTGGCTCGATACCCTCTTATTTTTCTAAATAAGTCATCCAGAAAAAATTTCTTTTTGTTTGATTGACCGTTATAAATTTTCCAATAGTTGCTTGAATTTTGGATCACTTCTGCTGTTTTTCAATAAGGGTGTGTTTTCAATTTCTTCCACCGAATACTTTTTCGCTATGGCCCATTTCAAATGTTTGATAGATTCCTCAATCATTCCAAGCTGATCAAATGAAGTGGCTGTAATGAAGTGTTCAATGCCTGAATGAGTATCATTGACTTGATTGGCATAATACAAAGACTCTTCGACTTTACCCAGGTTAGCCAAATAATAGGATAAATGGACCTTAGCTGATGTGTCATTGGAGTCTATACGCAACATGTTCTGGGCTCTTATAACCGCCTGTTCATAAGCTTCTAAGTGGTTATTATTGTTAGATAATTTATATGCATCTGCCAAGTTACCCCAATAAATAAAATACTGTTCATTCAATTCAATCGCTTGCTTGTAATAAGTGATGGCTTCATTATATTTTTCAACCGAAAACAGCATGGTTCCTAAATTTGAATACGCCCGGTCTGATGGTTTGATGGCTATGGCTTGTTTGCTGAATGCAATGGCCTTATCAATGTCACCCATGATAAAAAAGACGCCTGCAGTGTTTCGATACCCAATGTGATTATTTGGACTGATTTCAATCAGTTTTTGGAAGTTTTTCAGCGCTTTGGGATAGTCTCCATTTTGTGCATAGAAAACACCCAAATTAACGATAACATTCCAGTTGTTTGGTGCCGCTTTACTGGCATCAAGGTATACCAGTTCAGCATTTTTGATATCGCCTAATTTATGGTAAGCAGAAGCCAATCCAATTTGAGCATCCATCAACCAAGGGTTTTGACTGATACTCGCTAAGTACAATTTAACCGCTTTTTCATAATCGCCTTTTTTTAGCGCTGCTTCAGCAGACAAGTAATCAATAAAGGTGTTTTTAGGGTTAACCACTTTAAGTAGGTCAATACTTTCAACCATGGCGTCCAACCATTGACTGTCTTTGGTCTTGGTGAATAAATTAAAATGGGTTTCAGCCAAACCCACATAAGCACTCTCATATTGAGCGTCCATTGTAATGGCTGTTTGAAATGAATTCATGGCATTATTGAGGTTTCCTGCCTGGTCATATCGATATAAATACCCCCTGCCCTGAACATATTCTTTGTAAGCGCCATCCAATTGAGGTCGTTCGGCCTGAAACTTCTGAGTTAATTCCAGAGGCACAGACCATCCCAGTAAATTAAGTGCTTCGGCCCTTATTTGATTATGACCATCAAACAGCTCATCGGCTTTGATGATTAATTCAGTGGTCTTGAGTTGCTGGCCGGTTTCTCCATCCAATAAATTCAGCACCACCAGACGCGTGGAACCCATGTGTTGCATGCTGCCGCTTAAAATCAATTCCACACCGTATTTATCAGCCACTGTTTTCGGACTGACCTCTTTCATGCGGCTGATTTCGGTTGAAGGGACAATCCATGTATTACCTTGCTGGCGAGCGATGGCTGCCAAATCACTGCCCAGGTTGACTGCCAATCCGTTACCAAATATTTGGATCAACGGGTCACCACTGATGTTTTCAAACGGTAAGATGGCAATTTTGGTGGCCTCAGCCAATTGTCGTTCAATCAACTGATGGGTTGATGCAGGAAACATGATTTCCTTGGCACTCCAACCCAAGGCCAACACAAAAGGCAATAAAACTGCGATTTTACTGAGCCAATGTCGTCGTTGCCACCAGTTTTTGCTGTGAGTTAATTCAGCATGAATGGCATGTAATTCTGCGGCCAAATCAGCCGAATTCTGCCAACGGTCATCCCGTTGAACTGTCAACATTTTTTCAAGTAAATGAATCACATTGTCGGGCAGTTCAGGTACATGTTTTTGAATCGGAACGTAGTTTCCTGCGCAAATGGATTGTTTAACCGCCTCCAAATTTTCAGCCACAAAAGGTTTTTTTCCACTGAGCATTTGATACAACACAATACCGAAAGAAAAAATATCTGAGCGCTGATCCAAGTTCAATCCTTGGACTTGTTCGGGTGACATGTAACTGGGTGTTCCAATGCCAGGGGTGGTCATGGGTGTTGCTGCGCTATCGGCGGTTTCTTCAGTTTGCTGATGAATCAAACCCGCAATGCCAAAATCCAGTATTTTAATTATACCTTCTGAACTGAGCATGATGTTTTGCGGTTTGATGTCTCGATGAATCATGTACTTTTGGTGCGCAGAAGTCAGTCCGTCGGCAATTTGACAGGCATACTCCATTGTTTTGTCAAGCGCCAACCCAGTTTCGGGGATGAGCTCATTCAGCGCTTGACCGTCAACCCACTCCATCACGATATAATTGCTGTTCTCAGCTCGAGCCACATCATAAATGGTCACCACATTGGGGTGGTTCAGTTTGCTGGCCATGCGTGCTTCATCCAGCAAGGTCTCGGTGTTCATGCGTGATGCCGCTGCCAAAGGTCGCAGCATTTTGATCGCCACATCTCTATGTAAAGTGCGGTCTATGGCATGGTAAACGGCCCCCATACCTCCCTGCCCCAGTATTTCTTTGATTTCAAAGTGGGCCAAATCACCTGCCAGGTTAAAAGTATGTGTTTCTAAAACAGACTGCTTTTGTTCAGCCAGTCTGGCGGGAGCAATGGTTAAATCCAAATCATGTTCAGTGGTGACGTCAAAACCTGGGGCCATGGTTTGATTCAAATCATGACCAGTCTTGTTTGGCATGTCTTTGGCAGCATCAGTCTTTTCTGGTAACACAGTTTCATCGCCTGTTTGCTGCTTAAGTGGCCATTCGCAAAGTTCACAATGCGCTGTATCTGGCTCATTCAGATGAAAACATTGAGGACAGGTCAATTTATTTGGATTACCCATTTAGCTTGTTTGGAAGTCTCATAGCAATTGAAGGAAATGATTATATGAATACCCTATCACACACGTCAAATCAGCACCTCAGTATATTGGCTTGGACATCAATTTAAATGCTGCCCTGAATAACTTACCGTTCTGTTTCTGCCTTGTTCTTTGGCTTGATACAGTGCTTTATCAGCATCCTCTAACAACAGCAATGCGTTCTCTTCATGTTGTGCTTGGTAACTAGCGGCACCTATACTGACAGTCACTTTGATGTTCTGATTTCCCTTCACAATCACCATTTTTGCTGTCGCCTTTCTTATGCGTTCAGCAAATGCATGGGCGCCAACTAAATCGGTATCAGGTAAAATCACGATAAACTCTTCACCACCAAAACGACCTGCCAAATCACATTCCCGAACATGTTGTTTAATGACGGCTGAAAACTTTTGCAACACTTGGTCTCCAGTGGTATGGCCATAACTGTCATTAATTCGCTTGAAATGATCAAGGTCAAGAATCAACAAAGACAACGGTTGTTGATATCGTTGGGCCCTGATTATTTCTTGTGCCAAAACCTCGTCTACGTGTTGCCTGGTAAATAATTGAGTCAAATCATCAGTAATGGCACGTTTGTAAAGCAAAGTATTGTGCAAGGCAATACTGGTATGAGCGGCAAAAGTGGTTAAAAAAGGAATTTGTTGTTGATTAAAATTATGAGACTTTTGTTGGTTATCTAAATAAATAACGCCTATCACAAGGTTTTCCTGAACCAACGGGATAACAACCACACTGCGGCCACCTCCTTGTTTGACTGGGTTGATGTCATCCAATGCCTCATTCAGTTCGGTATCACCAATGATTAAAATTTTATTTTGATCAAAGCACTTTTCAACCAAAGCATGGCTGAAATCATGAGTGGTTTTATTGTTACAATTCCAATTCAATTGATCAAAGTGCCGCAAAGCCAATATTCGATGTTGATCTACATTGGTGTCTTTTATTACCACAAATCCCCGCTCAGCATTTAACACCTTACTGACCAGATTCAGGGCTGTTTTGAGCAATTCTGACAGGGTTAAACTGCGATTCAGTATGTGGCTGATCGAATTCAGGATGCGTTGTTCTTTTAACCGCAGTTCTTGGCTGTTAATTAACTGATACAGTTCATCATCAATACTTCGTATCAATTGTACATTCAGCGTATTGTCACCAAAATTTTCTTGCAACAAAAACAATAACTTGACCCTGAAATCATTGAATTCACTGGATAATTCAATTTCATCATTAACAGTGGGGGGATGAAAGCACGTTTGAAACATTTCTTGTGATTCATTGTCACGCCGCAGTTCATACCACATGCTTAAATTGCCCAGTTTCATTTCTGAATCTGCCACCAAGGTCTTGTATTCATTGGCAGGTAATTTGACGCTGTCAATCCAAGTGCCATAACTTGAGTTAAGGTCTTTGACCTGTAAACCCTCATCATGCCATGAAAGCTCTAAATGCTGTCGGGAAACACTGGTGTTCAGAACTTCAACATCTGCCTGTTCAGAACGACCAATGGTGATTTTCTTTTTGGAAGGTAACAACACTTCACAATGCAGTTCATTGTCAACATCTATCCAAGACAGATAATGATTGGTATTTGGTGTCATGCAGGTTATGGCTGGAAGATTATTAACATTATGAAGGCCTGAAAGTTATTTTTCAACTGACTTCATGTCAAGCCAGCCACATCGTTAATAAAGTATTTAAATGCATAATATTATGCGGAATTAAAGTAGATTTTTATATGTTCAGTACTTACCGATAACATCGATTGATTTTCGAACAGTTCAGAACGACGAATTCAATATTTGATAATCACTCACCCACATGAATTCTTTTTTCGATTGATGCCGCTTCTTGCCTTAGGGTATCAATGACATCCATCTGTAGACTGTAATTGGCATAAAGTAAAGATCCAACCGGCGGCTCCGGCCATTTTGTAAAGTCCACTTGCTTATACCAAGCCTTGGTGTTCAGTATCACCTTGGCTCTTATGTTTTGATCAGCTATGAAATCAAAACCCATTAAACTTTCTTTCAATTGCGACAATTCATCCAACTCAAAATTTTCTGCTGCTGATTCATTGATGATGGCGACAAGTGATTTATGCGCGAACCGGCGAATCGCTGGGTAACTGTCTTCCAATGCCAATAATAAATGTGGTATCAGAAATAAACGACTCTTTGCTGGCAATGATTCAAAATGCTGTCCCATTTGATAAGCCGACAGGGCGCGTTGAACGGGATCTCCAGAATGTAACTCCACCAAGCTTTGAATCATGCCATGACTGTCGCTGGGCAGCGGTTGTTGCCACAAATTTGCGCTTTGTTGATACAACCATTCATCGGTCTCATTCAAGTGACAAGCCACGCAAGCATTGGGTTTTTCGATCGACAGTTCTTGATGACTCACGGGTGACTCAATGCGATGATTTCGATGGAAGGTCATGATGCCATAGGTCATTTTGGGCATGTGGCAGTCATAACACAAAGAACCGGCACCATCGACATCGTGGCCGGTGTGTGCTTCAGGTGATTCCACCATGTCCTGGTGACAAGTGAGGCAAGCTTGATTGGTGCGATTCTCTGGCTCAATCATTCCTTTCGGGTCACCTCCATGCATATTGTGACAGCTGTTACAGGTAAAACTGTTGTCTTGTAGACAAGCTGACTGCACAATACCTTGGTATTCATAGGCGGTTAAGCGTGGTGTACCATCGGCCCAAAATCGAGTGGCAAAAATGTCTGGCTGTTGTGATTGAATCTGGGTATCTTGCCAAACTGGATTGACATGTTTTTCAAGATCCTGGCCGGGGCGGAATGTGGGACCTGATTCCATCCAAATTTTCGCCATATCAAGGTTTTCAGGAACGCGTTGTCCATGGCATTGACCACAAACACTCAATGCGGCTTGTTGATCCAATTCATTGGGATGAACGATACTTGGGTCTTGTTTTTCGGTGAAATGAAAGTAGTATTTTCGAAATGGGTTCTGGCTCAATTGGCTGTGAATTTTGGCTGGTGCATGACACGATTCACAGCTTATTCCAAGTTCTGTTACGGCTGAATCAAATCTGGCATCGGTAAATACATTGACTGGCTCCCCTGCTCTGCTGCGTTCGACCAATTCATTGTAATTGTTCATACCTGGTTTGATTCCGGTGTTGTGACAAAAAATACAATTTTGATTCCAAATCCCAGTGTGCTGTGAAAAGGATTGATCATCCGAATCCAGAAAAGCACCATTGAGGTGGATCCATCGTTGATCTTCTATGTGCCAAAGTAATTCCAGACGATAATAATTACCATCGGTGTTTTCAGTCTGTGCCAAGTATTGTTGATACCTTCTGGAACCGACAGTGCGCTTAATTTCTATCTCATTGAGGAATTCTTGATTATTGGCATCGTAATATGAAAAATAATACCTTCCATCTTTGTTGATGGGCCTGATGGTATAACCCCAATAGGTTTGCGGTTGGCCATTGAAATCACCCAGCACCGAAAGATCGCTGGCTTCTTGAGTCATGGTTCTGTGATAGGTGTCATACCAACTGCGGTGACGATTTTTATGACAATCTTTGCATTCTGCTGAACCCACATAATCAGCCTCAGCAAAATCGACCGTCTGCTGGGCAGATTCAATTTGTTTTTGCCAAAACCAAATAAGAACCAAAGCGAACAATATCAACATCATCCAAGGGAACAGTTTTTTAATCATGGTTTAGGTCTAATGTCGAAGATTGTGTGGCTACATCATAGCAAAAAAAGGCATTGAATTGAACTGGGTCTGTGACAGAAGCTTTAATTCCGATTATGGCTATATAAACTTTAAAAACCAGATAAAATGGTCTGATGAATTTATCCGAACAAAATTTAAGCCATCCCAATAAATCAACAGTTTTAGACCGCCAGGTTTGTCAAAATGCTCGACTTTCACGTGATGCCAGGTTTGATGGCTTGTTTTTCACCGCCGTCAAAACCACAGGGATATATTGCCGCAGTGTCTGCCCAGCCACACCACCCAAAGAAAGCAATGTCGATTACTTTGCTACAGCCGTGCTTGCCGCCAATGCAGGGTTCAGACCCTGTTTGCGTTGTCGACCAGACAGCGCCCCTTATTCGGCAGCTTGGTTAGGTAGTCAGGCTTTGTTAAAACGTGCAGTTAGACTGATCGACGACGGTACTTTAGAGCGACAATCAATCAAAGAACTGGCCACTTATTTAGGTGTCAGCGATCGTTACCTGCGACAATTATTTGTTAAACATTTTGGTACAGCCCCAAAAGCTTATGCCTTGTACCAACAATGTTTGTTTGCAAAACAATTGATTCATCAAACCAGATTGCCCATCAATCAAATAGCCTATGCCAGTGGTTTTAATAGCATTAGACGGTTTAATGATTGTTTTATAAAGATGATACAAATAACCCCCAGTGACATCCGACGTAAATCGGTGACAACTGACCATCAACACTTAAAACTAAAACTGTCCTATCGACCACCCTTTGATTGGAAAAGCATGCAAACGTTTTTGGCTGCCAGATTCATCCCGGGCATCGAAACTGTAACAGACTCCACTTATGGCAGAACCTTTGAAACTGAATGGGCTGGCGCTGTGTACAGTGGTTACTTTGAAGTCGAACATTTATGTGGTCAAAATGCATTCAATGTATCAATCAAGTTCAATGAACTTAATCACTTGGCCTGTTTAAGGACGGTAACCAACAACATTCGCAGGCTGTTTGATTTAGCTGCCAATACCGACATGATTGAAAATCACCTGTTAAAAATGATGCCACCAGATTTCAAAGTCAAACAAGGCTTGAGAATTCCTGGTATCTGGAGTCCGTTCGAAGCTGGCGTTCGTGCCATTTTAGGCCAACAAATATCGGTCAAAGCTGCAAGAAATTTAGTGATTGAAACAGTCAATCAATTGGGTGTATTGAAAAACAATCAACGGTATTTCCCTACACCTGAAGCTGTTATAAACAGTGATTTGGCTTTTTTAAAAATGCCTGGATCCAGAAAAAACAGTCTGAAAAATTTGGCCCATCACTGCCTTTCTGACAATGACCAAACAGACCTTGACTCATGGTTAGCTCTGAAAGGCATTGGCCCATGGACCGTTAATTACAGCAAACTCAGGGGCATAAGCGATCCAGATGTGTTTTTGGCTGGCGACTCAGGAATCAACAATGCTTTAAAAGCCTTGAGCATCAACCCATCAACATTCAATCCTGATGCAGCTGCTCCTTGGCGCAGTTACCTCACTTTTCAACTATGGAGTCATTTGTAATGTACATCGAATATATGGATACACCCATTGGTCAAATTGAAATCACTGCTTCAGATGTGGGTGTTTGTAGTGTTCACTTTATGCGAGAGAACAAAGTTAAAACTGAGCCCAATCTGCAAACCAACCAATGGACTCGAGATTGTAAAAATCAATTGAATGAATATTTCACTGGTGACAGAAAAGAATTTGATTTGATGTTTGATCAACAAGGCACGGAGTTCCAAAAGCAAGTTTGGCAAGCTTTGTTAACCATTCCATTTGGTCAATTGGCTTCATACCGAGATATGGCCGAGCAGATTGATAATCCCAAAGCAGTCAGGGCTGTAGGTGCAGCCAATGGGAGAAACCCCATATCAATCATCATTCCTTGTCACCGGGTTATTGGCAGTAATGGCACGTTAACTGGCTATGCTGGTGGTTTAGCAAGAAAACAATGGTTGCTACAACATGAAGGCAAGCGGTTGTTTGATGTTTAATGATGCTGGGAATAAAACAATGATTGTCTCTGGTGTAAGTAAATTCCTTATATCACTTAATTTGACGGCACAATACCTGAATGGACTCCATTGATTAACTGCAGACAACTCATTCGAAGTTGTCTTGCATATTTTCGATACTGGCTTCTACGTTTTTGGGCTTATTAAAATAAGCGATGTGATAAACCGCCTCACCTTCCTGGACCAAAGGAATGTTTTGTTTACCAATGATAATGCCATCAGACGGACTTAACATCTGTGATGAAACATCACCCAAAGGTTTTTTGATTTCTGCCAGCACTTCATTTTCTGCCACACGATCACCCAATTCTTTTTTGTGAATCACAAATCCACTGTCCGATGCCCGCACCCAACCACTGTTGCGAGCAACAAAAGGCTCGATGACAAATTTTTTGGCTTTGACTTTTGGCAACATGCCTAAATGCCTCAAAACATTGGTGATCCCTTTGACGCCAACTTTGATTGACAACTCATCAAAACGCAGGGCTTGCCCTGCTTCATACAACAACATCGGGATACCATGACCATCTGCGCATTCTCGCAATGAACCGTCTCTGAGGTTTGAGTTAACCATAACCGGAACACCAAAGGCTTTGGCCATTTCATAGGTGACTTCATCGTCCATATTGGCTCTGATTTGCGGTAAATTACTGCGGTGAATGGCGCCTGTGTGTAGATCAATACCGTAATTACATTTACTCACCACTTCTTTCATGAATAAATGGGCGATTCTTCCTGCCAAGGAACCTTTGGCTGAGCCAGGGAAACATCGGTTCAAATCCCTGCGGTCAGGTAAGTAACGACTTTGATTCAACACACCATAACCATTCACAATGGGTACAGCAATCAGAGTTCCTCTCAAAGAATTGATCGACTTGCTTTTAATCAGGCGGCTGATGATTTCAATGCCATTCAACTCATCACCATGAATCGCACCACTGACAAACATCGTAGGGCCAGGTTTTTTGCCTCTTTTGACATAAATGGGTATGTTCATGTCGGTGTCGGTGTAAAGGCGCACTGTGGGCAGTTCAATTTTTTTTGTTTCACCCCTGGCTATGGTGTGCCCACCAATAACTAAATCGTCAGTTGGATTGCTTTTTTTGACCATGTTTAATCTAAATTATCCTTAATGGAAATTGGTTCACCAATTCATTTTATGGTAATGATTATAACGGATAATTTCACAAATACCACGTATTGCTTTCAATGCAGAAAACATTTGGTACTCGGCTTCAAAACCACCTTCCGGTCTAAGATTAATTCTCCAAATCTTCAATCAAAGCTTTCATTTCTTTGATTTCCTTGTTCTGTGCTGCAATGATCTCATTGGCTAATTTTTGTACCCTAGGATCTGAAAAACTCGCCCTAGAACTGGTCAAAATTGCAATTGAATGATGTGGAATCATGGCTTTCATCCAAGCAACATCTTCAATCGTGGCTTGTGATCTGACTAAGTACAAGGCGCCAGAAAAAAAACCAACGCTGAGCAAAATAATGATCGAGTTGATTTTTTTATTGGGGTATTTGTTCAACATAAACAAGAGCATAACCACAGCCATGATTGACCCCATAAGAATCGACATGTAAAACCTGGTTTCACTCCAATAGACATGACCAAACTCATAGTTATTTAAATACATAGCAAGGTACATAATGAAAGTTGATGTAAGTATCATCAACCCAAATTTTTTATAACTCATCATTCCTCCTTAGAAAAAATTAATTAACATATAAACAGCAAGTAAAATCATTATTAAATTTTCAGTCAAGGACACAAAACCTAATGGTACATTGCTGTCACCACCAACACAGGCACACTTCAACGCTCTTTTATCAATATAAACAGCCTTAATGACGGAAACCGCACCTATTGTGCCTATCAGTAATGCCACTGGGGCAAAATACCAAGGGTTTAATCCCGATAACATACCAATGCCTGCATAAGCTTCAGCAAAGGCATAAAAACGAGCATATGGAATGTATTTCATTGCCAATAAATCATAAGTGATGAATTGATTGATAAAACCATTCAAATCACGAAGTTTTTGAATGGCCAATACAGCCATACTCATCCCAAAAAACCAAATCAGCACCGGTTCAAATACCAAGTCTTGGTAGGTATTAATTGTCAATGACAATGCCATTAAAAATGTCACTGCAAAAATGGCAATGATGGGCTTATAGGTGACAACATCTTTATCAGGGTTTTCAAGGCCTAAATAACTGCGCAAATCATCATGTCCACCAATCCGCTCTCCTTCTACAAATACCTGTGGTGTACTTTTAACGCCCTGTTCTTGTTTAAAAACATCTGTTTGTTCCCTTGATTCTAAAATTTGGTCAGCAACTTCAAAACCGTGTTTTTTAAGTAAATATT
Organism: Marinicella litoralis; assembly: GCF_002591915.1. GTDB lineage: Bacteria > Pseudomonadota > Gammaproteobacteria > Xanthomonadales > Marinicellaceae > Marinicella > Marinicella litoralis. The sequence goes on from NZ_NIHB01000002.1 coordinate 55,317, forward strand.
TGGCCTTTAAACCATATGGACAGATATGTTCTGCCGTTTCCATTCTGTATAGAGTTGCTTTCTTTTTCATATTAAATTCTCCTCATTGTTTATTGAGTTTTTTAAACCGAATTGTTTTTCAATGGATTTATAACGCCACAATAAATAAATCACTGGTAAAACAACCAAAGTCAAAACCAGCGCACTGATCATGCCTCCTACCATGGGAGCAGCTATCCGACTCATCAATTCAGAACCTGTTCCAGTACCGTATAATATGGGCAATAAACCAATGATGATAGAAAGTGAAGTCATCATCACTGGGCGGACCCTTAAACCAGCTCCTGAGGTCACAGCTTCTAAAATGGCTGCCTTTGTGGGTTGCGAGCCATTTTCATTGTATTTTAAAACCAATGCTTGATATGACTGATTGAGGTATACCAACATAATCACCCCAATTTCAACAGCCACACCTGCCAAAGCTATAAAACCAACACCCACTGCAATCGAATAATTAAAGCCTTCCAGATAAATCAACCAAATACTGCCAACCAAGGCAAATGGTAAAGTACCCATGATGATGGCCACTTCTGTAAAATTCCTGAAGTTCATGAACAACAACAACACAATAATGCCCAGTGTCAGTGGCACAACATACATTAATTTTTCTTTGGCTCTGAGCATATATTCATACTGACCAGACCAGGTAATTGAATAACCAGCAGGCAAGTTTAATTGTTCATTGACGATTTTTTGTGCCCGTTCTACATAGGTACCCACATCAGTTCCTTCAATGTCAATTAAGGACCAGCCAGTTAACCGGGCATTTTCACTTTTGATGCCTGGAGGGCCATCTTCAATGAACACATCTGCCACATCACCCAAAGCGATGATTTGTTTGTTTGGAGTCACGATGGGTAGCATTGCTATCTTTTCTGGCGAATTTCGATCCTCTTGTGGGTACCTGACATTAACGGGGTACCTTTCTTGACCTTCAACGGTCTCGGTTACATTCATGCCACCTATGGCGGAAGAGATGACTTGTTGAATGGCTGCCACAGTCAAGTTGTACCGAGCCGCTTGTTCACGTTTGATGTCAATCTTGATGTACCTACCACCGGCTACCCGCTCAGAATACACTGAAGCTGTTCCTGTGACATCCTGTAAGATTTCCTCCAACTGCTTTCCTATGGATTCAATTTCAGTCAATTCAGGGCCTGATATTTTGATGCCCACAGGTGTTTTGATACCTGTGGCCAGCATATCAATTCTGGTTTTGATGGGCATAACCCAAGCATTGGTAACGCCTGGAATATTGACCAAGGCGTTGAGTTCTTGTTTCAAATCTTCGGTGTCTATACCAGCTCGCCATTGATCTTTGGGTTTGAACTGAATAAATGTTTCAATCATGGTCAATGGCGCAGGGTCAGTGGCTGTCTCAGCCCGACCAACTTTGCCAAATACGGTTGCTACTTCAGGAACAGACTTAATCAACTTATCAGTTTGCTGCAACAATTGACGTGCTTTACCAATAGAGATACCTGGATAAGTGGTAGGCATGTACATCAAATCACCTTCATCCAAAGGTGGCATAAACTCGCTGCCAATTTTATTGACTGGCCAGAACCCTACAAACATCACCAACAAGGCCATCAACAAAGTAAGCTTGGGAAATTTCAAGGCAGTTTTCAAAACGGGCATATACATGGCAGTCAATAATTTGTTGACTGGATTTTTGTGTTCGGGCAGCACCTTACCTCGAACAAAGTAGCCCATCAATACTGGAACCAACGTCACTGCCAATGCAGCTGATGCAGCCATTGCATATGTTTTGGTGAAGGCCAGTGGTGAAAACATGCGACCCTCTTGGGCCTCTAAGGTAAACACCGGAATAAAACTGACTGTAATGATCAACAGACTAAAGAACAAGGCTGGGCCCACTTCTGAAGCGGATTTGATGACAATTTGCCATCGGTTGGTATCGTTGACCTCCGTCTTTTCCATGTGCTTATGCATGTTTTCGATCATCACAATGGCCCCATCTATCATGGCCCCAATGGCTATTGCTATCCCTCCCAACGACATGATATTGGCATTCAGACCTTGCATGTGCATGATAATAAAAGCCGTTAAAATGCCTATAGGTAATGAAAAGATGGCCACCAATGAAGACCTGAGGTGAAATAAGAAAATAAAACAAACCAAACCCACCACTGCAAATTCTTGTAACAGTTTGTACCATAAATTCTCAACGGCTCGTTCAATCAAGGCACTTCTGTCATAAACTGTGATGATTTCTACCCCCTCAGGCAAGCCTTTTTTCAATGAATCTAGTTTTTCCTTTACCCCATCAATCGTGGCTTGGGCATTCTCTCCAAAACGCATGCTAACAATACCACCCACCACTTCACCCTCACCATTGAGTTCTGCTATACCTCTTCTCATTTGTGGGCCTAATTCTATTTGAGCCACGTCTTTTAACAACAATGGGCTGCCATTGTCATTCACTCCCAAGGGCACTTGTTCAAGGTCCTTGATTTCATCAATGTATCCAGTGGCCCTGACCATATACTCGGCTTCTGCCATTTCTACCACAGAGGCTCCGACTTCTTGATTGCTTTGTTTGATGGACATCAATAGGTGTGACAATGGAATGTTGAAAGCCTGTAGCTTTTGTGGATCCACTTTAACTTGATATTGTTTAACCATACCACCGATGGCTGCCACCTCTGAAACCCCTGGCACCGTTTGCAACTCAAACTTTAAAAACCAATCTTGGATACTGCGAAGCTGACTTAAATCATGCTGGCCGGTCCGATCAATCAATGAATAAATGTAGACCCAACCAACACCCGTTGCATCCGGTCCCAGTTGTGGCTTGGCATTTTCAGGTAATGAAGGTGCCACTTGACTCAAATACTCTAAGACGCGACTGCGTGCCCAATAAAGATCTGTATCCTCATCAAAAATCACATAGACAAATGAATCACCAAAAAACGAATAACCACGGACGGTCAATGCCCCAGGCACAGAAAGCATGGCCGTGGTTAAAGGGTACGTCACTTGATCTTGCACCACTTGCGGTGCTTGTCCCGGATAATTGGTTTTAATAATGACTTGGACATCTGACAAATCAGGAATCGCGTCCACTGGTGTATTTTTAACAGCAAACAGCCCCATACCCAATAACACGAATGTGGCCAATACCACAAAAAATCGATTGTTTACTGACCAACTAATGACTGAACCTATCATTGCTGAAACTCCTGATCAGACGCGTCCTTACTCATCTCAGAACTATTCACATTAGAATGATTCATTTTCGAATGGTCCATCTTCGAATGATCCATTTTCGAATAGTCAATTTCAGGTTCACTTTTCTTGGAATGGTCCATTTGTGAATGGTCCATCTTTGAATGATCTGTTTCGGGCTCGTTTATCGTGGATTGGTTCTTTTGCGAATGATCCATTTTGGAATGATCCATTTTGGAATGGTCCATTTTGGAATGGTCCATTTTGGAATGGTCCATCTTGGAATGGTCCATGGCAGGCTCACTCATTCTTTTAAAATCTGATGATTTACTGGATTCTGAATCTAAAAGAAATTGAGCAGAAATCACAACTTGATCATCAACAGCAATCCCATCAATAATTTCAATATAATCATCGTATGCGCTGCCTATTGTGACTTTAACTGATTTGAATTGACCAGAACCTAATGCCAATACAAGTCGGTCTGCTTGTCCTGTTCTGATGACAGCCTCTGCTGGCACAACCAGGACGTCATGATCGCCAATAGTATGGATGTTGACTTGAGCAAACATATTGGGGCGCAGAACTTGATCAACATTTTCAAATTTCAGTCTGATTTTAAGTGTTCGGGTCATTGGATCCATCGACGGATATATAAAGTCCACTTGTCCATGCCAAATTCTGCCCGGTAAGTATTCAAGTGTCATATCTACTGATTGAGTTAACTGGATCATGGTTGCTTGTTTTTCTAACACATCCACTTCAACCCATATATTTTCCAACTGAGCCACTGACATCAAAGTCATGCCTGGTTTGACGTAAAAACCAGCCCTGATTGGCAAATCTGTCACCACACCTTGGTGTTGCGAATAGAAAGTTACTTTTTGCTTAGTAACTCGACTCTGTTTTAATTGTTTTATTTGCTCGCTGGTGAACTGTAAGGATTTCAAGCGATCCTCTGCCGCTTGTATCAGACGGTCATTGCCTCTTTTTAAAGCCAATATAAATTCTTCTTGGGCATTAACCAACTCAGGAGAATACATTTCATATAAAGCTTGGTCTTTTTCAACTGTCTGCCCTGAGGACTTGATGTATAAAGTTTCAATCCACCCTTCTACTCGCGGATGAATATGAAACATCTGTTCTTCATTGTATTTAACCAAGCCCATAGCTGTGATGTTTGAACCAACTGACCTTATTTCAGCCCGTGCAGTTCTTACCCCCAGGTTATTAACCACATTGGGAGAAATTTTTATCGCACCTGGATTGTCCTCTGCTGAGTTGCTGTCTCCATAATAAGGAATCAAATCCATGCCCATGGGCGATTGACCAGGTTCATCTCTGCGATAATTTGGATCCATCGGAGCAACCCAATACAAGGGGACTTTTTCATTCTTCGTTGAAGCGCTGGCATTGTTTTTCTGGTCAACAGATGAAAAATAAAAATAACTCATGGCTACACCTATAACCAGTCCAGCAAACAGGCCAATGATGATTTGATTACGACTGTTATTCATGATTTAACTCCAGGTTGATAGCGGCTTTTGAAACTGTCTGTTTCCTGCCTTCCAATAAATAATTCAATTTTAGTTTCGTTTTCACCATGTTGACGGTGATATCAAGGGTATCAATTTGTGCATTCAACTCAGCTATTTTCGCTCTAACCACTTCAGCAAAATCACCTTGATCATTGGTATAGGCATTGATAACAGCCTCAGTTTGTTGGCTCATTTGTGGCAATATGCTTTCAACATATAATTTTTTTCTTTCCATTAACTTCAGTAATTGTGATTTCTCGGCAATGAACGCCGACATCATTTGTCGCAACAACTGGGTCTTCTGTGTTTCTTTTTCAGCCACAGAAGAAACGGCTGCTTTTACGGTTTGGTCTTGCCTGTTTTTAGTAAACAAGGGCAAATCGAAAGTAACTCCCACTGAAAATAAATCAGCTCGACTCATATGATTTTCCGCATCACCGCGATAACCATAGCTGGCATTGATTCCCCATTTTGGTTTGTATTGTTGCTGGGCCAATTCAACGCCTTTTTCCTCAGCTGCGATTTGTACATCTACCGCTTGTATGGCTGGATGTAACAATAAATATGACATCAAAGTTTTTGAACTGTCCTCTTGTTGGCTAAAAACAAGAGATTCATCAAGTAAAGAAATTACAGGTAATTGTGTACTGACATCAAAAGATGGATTATGAACAGGTGAGAGCATGTCATAATCTGCGCTGATGAATTCGTTTAACTGAGCGCTCTTAAGTGCTCTTACTTGATTTAATTGCGTTAACCGATCTGTTAAACGTGTTAATTCCAATTGTGCTCTGATGAGGTCATGCTGCCTTCTTTGACCCAAGCCTGAACCGTAGCCGACTTCCACCAAATCCACCAACTGTTCAAACAAGGGACGTTCTTGTTCAATCAATCGAATGCTTTCCTGAACTTTATAGGTATCGAGCCACAACTGCCCTACCTCTGAAGCCATCATCGACAATCGAGTGCTTCTTAGAAAAGGTTGTTCGTTGGCCAACAAACTCATCTGTGCCGTCTTTAAAGAACGGGTTTTTCCTCGAGACATCATTTGAGTGACACCCACTTTCAATTGGGTCATTGGCTCTTGATTGAAGGAGAAAGTGTCTGAGGCGATATTCGCCACACCCAAAGACACCACAGGATCCGGCAACTGGCCTGCAGCAACTGACATGGCATCTAATTTATTTTGTTTATATTCACTGCCTGTTAACCATGGGTCATTGGCTTGCGCCAACTTTATGGCATCATACAATGACAATTCAGTCACTAACTCTTCACCAATGACCACTGAAAACGGTGTACACATTGCTATTGTAAGCAACCAACTTTTAATTTTATTCTTCATACCAACCCTTTTGGGTAATGACCAATACAATAATCTTGCATTAACCATGATTCTGATTCAGAGGTATTTAGGCCTCTGCCAACATTAAAAAATAACGTCAAATTTCAGACGCAATTATCCTGTGTTAGCAGATAATGGGGGGGCGAAATAAAGCTGAGGTGGCTTGATAGTAGATGATTTTATGCTCATTGGAAAATGAGGCATGGTGATTCAGGTTGAACACTGAGTTCATGCTGTTATTAATCATTGGACTTGAACCCGAACAGGTATTCTGAGCACATTGGCAGTCCGTATCACAACAGTCATTTTGCATGTCTGGTTTCATGTCCATGGTAGACATGTCATGACCAGCATGTAGGTCATTTGCGATTAATGATTGACTGGAAGGCATATCATGATCAGCCATTTCCATTTTGCATGCAACAGCAGCTGACAGTGATTGACTCATTATCAGTAATAAAATCAACGCAAAGGATGTGCGTTGAAATCGTTTATTTTTGTTGGCATGCTTTAACATCACCTACTATGATACCTAGTCAAATCAAAAGTTCAATATTTAAGGTGAATTTAATTGGCATCAACAATGAAAACGATTTTCATAAATCATGATTAATTTATCATCGGTGACCATGCGTCGAATGGTTCGAACCACCTCCAAGTGGTTCTTAAATGGTCGTTGTCCTTTGTGGTTACAACGCAAAGGTTTAAACCTATTAGGCGGCTATGCTTTCCTACCCAAACCCATCAAAATTGAAAAATCCATGATAGCAGCCCGACCTGTTTGGTGGTTCAACCTCGATAACCGCAGATCTGAACAAGTTATATTGTATTTTCATGGTGGTGGGTATGGCATTGGATCGCCTAGATCGCACCGGGACTTGTGTGCTTATTTGGCACTATATGCCAATACGTCTGTGGCCTCAATTGCATATAGATTGGCTCCAGAACACCCTTATCCTGCTGCCATAGATGATGGCATGGCCGCTTATAAAGCACTGATGGACTCAGGGTTTTCGCCCGATAAAATCACCTTAGCTGGTGATTCAGCCGGAGGTGGCTTGGCATTAACATTGGCCCTCAAAATAAAGGCTCAAAATTTGCCCCAACCGGCTTGTTTGTTTTTGATTTCGCCATGGATCAACAAATCAAGGGAAGCGGTCAGCCATGTGACCCAATTTGAGGTGGATCCAGTCATCAATGAATCATGGAGTTTACAAATGGCAGGCAATTATTTACAAAACTCAGCCCAAATCACCGCTGAGGCCTGTTTGGTCGATAAAGACTTAAGTGGCATCGCGCCCATGCTCATACATGTGGGTACAGATGAAGTATTATTGGATGACAGTTTGCTGCTGAAACAAAAGGCAATCAAGGCAGGAGTTCACGTAACCTTAATCACTTTCAAAGAATTGTGGCATGTTTTCCACTTTTCAGCCAGTTTATTTAAACCCGCCAGAATGGCATTAAAACAAGCGGGTGAATACATCCATTCAATGATGAATTAACTGTACAGCAAACCAGTAAAACCAGCCCTGTCCGTCAAACTAATGCTTGGACTGTTCCATCAACCACTTTTTGGCAAAACCGATTAACAGCGGCGAAATTAACAGCGTTAACACAATAACTGCAATGATTAACTGATAGCCATAATCGGTTAAGGCGTGAATTTGAAATCCAATGGCTGCCAGAACGAAACTGAATTCACCGACAGGAGCCAATACCGAACCTGCATACAAACTTTGTTTCCAACTGCGATTAGCCGCCATAATTATGCCAGCATTGATCAACAAATTACTGAACAAAACCAATAAAGCTACCAACAAAACCACATACAAATTTTGCTGAATGAAATCGATGTTTACCATCAAACCCAAAGACATGAAAAACAATGCCACAAACACCACCCTAAAAGGTTCTAAGCTGCTGTGAACCCATCGAGTCTCTTTGGCCCTACCTATCAGCATACCGCCTAAAAAAGCACCCAAGGCCGTAGATAAATTGAAATAAGAAGAAAGCAAGGCGAAACCAAAACAACTCAACAATGCCGCAAAAACTTGTAAGTCATGATCTGTTTTTAAATATTTAGCCCATGGCAGGTGCAATGATTTTTTCGCAATAATAAAGGCAGCAAATCCAACCATAACGATGGCGCCGATGATTTGACCAATGATTTGGGAAGTGCTACTGGGTTCAGTTGAAAAAAATCCAAGGGTAATGATCATTAAGACCACGAATAAATCTTGGGTCAACAAAATACCCAAAACAGTTTGCCCTGTTTGGGTTTCGATTTCCTTACTTTGTTGAAACAAGTTCAATACCACCGCAGTGCTACTCAAACTGATGATAAAACCCACCAACAAAATGCGTGAAAAACTCCATTGGTAATAATAACCCACTGCCGCAATCAGAATGACACTTAAGATGATTTGGGCCAAAGTGCCCAATATTGAAACTTTCCATGAAGCCATCAGCTTTTCTGGCACCACTTCCATCCCAATGAAAAACAACAGCATCACCACCCCAAACTCGCCCATTCGTGTGATCAATACTTGGTCAGTTACCCAACCCAATACATGGGGTCCAAGTAATATACCTGCCAGGATATAAGCCACAATGGTTGGTTGTTTCAGCAGTTTCATCAACAAACCCAAACTCAATGTAATCAAAGCGAACATCACCACCATTGGCAGTGCTGGGTCCATATGCATATTAATTAATACCCCATAATGAAATTTGATAACTGGTGAATTAGACAGCCAATCACCGCTAAAGTTGTTGCTCAATTTAAAATTAAAAAAGGCCCCAAACTATGCTTGAGGCCGTTTAATTCTAAGTTACTCCCAATTCAAATCAAGGTTCGAAATAATAAACCTCATGAGCAATGGCTTCAACTGTACCTAAATCGGTGATCAAAGGTAAATAACCATTAACCAACCACAGCACCAATTGGTTGACATAATTTGCACCTGTGGTAATGACACCACTTTGTCCACCAGGGATGATTTGTTCAGCCAGAATCCCCATAGATGTCACTTCTGCAACAAACCTTCTGGCTGGTCCAGAACCAAACATGAACTCATTGCTGCTGTCAGCTCGCGTACTGTGTGATGAGGCATCCAAAACTTGGTAACCTCCTGAGCGCGCCACACCGGCTAAACCATCAACGGTTGAAAACCCAAATGACCCATTGGGTATGGTCAATGATGCTCCCAATGGATGTGAGAACTCAATTCTGTGCAACTTACCCCATCGATAATCATCCAGGTTGCTGGAGTTGTTAAAGGCCGCTGCAAAATCATCACCTGCCATCATATCCAATGCTTGCTTCAACGAGGCCAAAATCACATAGTCTCTGGCGTCATTTCTTGTTGGTGCTTGAGGGTTGGTAAAGAAATTAATACCAGAAGCACCATAACCTTGGTTGGTTTCAAAGGAGTCTAAAAAGTGAGCCAAGGCATTCAGTGAAAATTTACTGCCTGGACGGTTGGCTGTCATCACATCAGAACCAATGGCAGCATCAATTCCAGCCAATGTCACATCGACGGTATTCTGGATGGCCATTGAACGCCAAACATTATAAATACTGGCTGCCACTGAGTGTGTCACCTCATCATCAGTGGGGGCTGACAATGCAAATGGATTTTCGAAGGGATCGTAACCTTCCGCTAAACCCGTCGGAGTACTGAAATCCCATGCAGCAAAATAACCCGCTGCTTCGACCACCCTTGGGTCAGCTAAAAATTGAGCAATCCCTGGCCAAGCACCTGATGCCGATGCTCGACTGACTGCATTCATGATGTGTGGCATCATCAATTCAGCATCCATCAATTGATGATTGGCTTGATAAGCCTTCATGTCTGTGCTGGTAAATAAATTGCCTTTATCCATGTGGTCTTGAATCAGTCGATCAATGCGGCCCATTCTGTAAGAAGAATAACCACCTTGAGAAATATAATACAAACCGCCACCTGGCCGAACTTGATTCAGCACATTGTTATCCAATGAAACACCGATAGGGTCATTGTTGGCGTTGGCCACATATCCACTGCTGGGATTAACACTGAAAGGCATTTCATCAAAGGGTATCACTGCATAATTAATTGCTTGATTCAAATCTGGGTTGGTCAGTGCCATCCACTCATTCATGTGCTCGCCGGTCCCATCACGAATAAACATGGGCGGTGTACCATCAGGCTGCATCAGGGTTTGTAAATCTTCACGAATCGGCACTTCTGCGCCAGTAAAATAAGCGATGTTTCCGTCGACATCAACCACACCAAAGTTTTGTGAGCCCACATCAAATTTGGTCAACGCCGTTTTGAATTCATCCATGTTTGAAGCCCGCGCCATATCAAAAAAGGATTCAATTTCTTTGGTTGGTCCAAACATGGTGTACTGCACAGAAACCGCTTGTGCATTGGCTGTGTCAACACTGAGGATTGGACCATAATTCCTTCTCGGTACCAAATAAGTCAAACCGCCTTGGGTATAACCCACTTCTTGACGCGCCGTGTTGTTCATCACCCCATCACCAATGACATTGGCATTGTACGTTTGAAAAACCCAAACAATCGGTTCATCTACGCCTTGATAGACCGTGTGAGTTGGGATTCCAAAGGTATTGGTTTTGATTGATTCAAAATAAAAATCCATTTCATCAACAGGATGAACGGTACTGCCCCAACACAAACTTACATTACACCCTTGTGCCATCACAGGAGCGCCTGGAAAGCCCACACCTGCCACATTCAAACCCGTATCTGCAGCCATGTGTGCTGAATAAAAAGTTGATGGGTAATCTAAACTTAAGTGTGGGTCGTTGGCAATCAATGGAAAACCATTTTCTGACTTATCACCAGCAATGACCCAAACATTAGAGCCTTTGTCGGCATTGCCATCGTTTTTCATGGTTTTCATCACTGCTGAATTAGACCAATTGCCTTTTATTTCATGCAACATGTTTAACTCTGAATCAGACAAATCGAGCGCAAAATCACCAATCGACTGCTTCAATGATTGTTGGTTTTTTCCTTGTCCACCAATTGAAGCCAAGAAGTTTGGCACACTGACACGCCCATCTGGCGGTGCAGCCCGATATAAATCCTCTATAAACAATGCCGTCCCATCAAAACCAGCAGCGGATCCCACCTGTTGGAAGGTATTGATGGCGATGGTATCATCAATTTCATTCAAGTCATTTGACAACTGAAAAGCCAATACTTTGGCAATCGCCACCGAATGAATCGGTAACCAGCGATCAATTTGGGTGATTTCTAGCCCTGAATATTCGATGGGTAATGGATTGCTGTCCAACCAAGCATTGACACCATCAGCATAGGCTTTGAGCATGCCTTGGGTTTTGGCTGTCATCACTGGCAATGAGACTCTGGCAGCGCGTTCAAAGCCTATGGTTCTGAATTGAATGTCATTGGACAAGGCAGCTGTACCGACCAACTCAGCCAACTTACCTTGGGCAATTTTCCGGGTATAGTCCATTTGAAACAAACGGTCTTTGGCGTGTAAATATCCCATCACAAAAGAAGCGTCTTCTTCTGTCGCCGCTGAAATGCTTGGAATTTGAGTGTCATTATAATATACCTGAGCGGGTGCGCTGAGACGATCATTGGTCATGATGGTTTCATCTGCAGCCGCTTGAACAGTCATGGCCATAAAGATACAAGAGGTCAGCCTCTTGAGTGATTTGTATTTCATTCATTGTCTCCGAATTGTAAACATGTCCCCGGTGGGAAAATGAGTGGTTTTACTGTGAAATGTGATTAGACAGTTTTAATTATATGTATAAATCAAATCGTGATTTACATCACTTTGTCTATCAATTTTTATACTACAAACGGAGGAGAATTAACAGTGTTTTAACTTGAAATTTAACCAAACTAAGTTACCGATGCATACTTTTCAAATTCTTTGGCAGCCAATTTTCCAACTGTAATCGCATTCCACAACCAAATAACGCAAAGACAAGCCCCAATGATGGCCAAAATTCTCAGGTCCTTGGAAAAAGTAACCACTGTTTTTACAAATACCAACTGCGCAAAAACATCACCACCACGATAAACCACGGTATCTAAAAAGTTTTTGAATTTGTATTTAATGTTATCTGGCAATCCGGTGAACAACCAATCGGCTGGTGGTTTCATGATGCCATAGGCACCACTTCGTTGCAGCGTAATTGCGCCCAAAACCACATACAAGACTGGCATAAATCCAAACAGTAACAAAGCCAAAATCATCATGGTTGGATAAATACCCAGGATCTGATGTACTTTAAATTTTTGCAATAAAAATGGCGTCAGAATCAGTTGGAAAAACAAAGTGAGGAAATTGGTCGCCGTGTTGATGTTGGCAAATACAAAGGTTCGCTGATCTCTTTCCGGGTAGAATTGACTGACATATTGCCCCTGTAAGTAATAGAAAATTGACCCAATAATGACTGAAATCACTGTCATAATGGCAATTTGCTGTAAAAACTTTGAGCCAAGCATTAACTTCATGCCTTCTACTGGACTACCGCCCAAAGGCGCTTCCTTGTTAACCTCAGATTCAATTGCAAACTTCCTTACTTTGAAGACGGCAAAGATACACAAAATCAAAAAGAACAATGAAATCAAGAGTAAATTAATGGTGCCTGTCAGATAAACCAATTGACTGGTGATTAAGCCGCCCATAATGCCGCCCGTACTGCCTCCTGCTGCGATTACCCCGAACAACCTCTTGCCCTGCTCCTTGTTATATACATCTGCCATAAAGCTCCAAAATATAGAAACAATAAACAGGTTATAAACACTGACAAACACAAAAAACACCCTGGCCAAAACCACGCTTTCTTTACCAATTAAATTAAAAGCCAGCCAAAGCAGGAAAATGAGCACACCAAAAAATCCATACACCAATGGAATGAATTGTTTTCTTGAGTATCGAGAAACAATGCGACCATAGACGGGTTGTAACAACAGCATCACAATGAATGTCGACAAAAACAACCAACCATAATTTTCAGGACCAGCCGTCACACCCATCTCTTCTCGAATCGGCCGAAGGATGAAATAGCCAGTTAATAAAAACACAAAATAAAGAAAGGACCAAATCAAAACGGGCCATTCTTTTGGCTCAACTTGTTTCTTAAAATAACTAGCTAAGTTATTGAATATCATTAAATTTAACTCTTTTGGTTATACCGCAAGTTAGGGTGTATGGAATCAAACCAAGTTCATCAGCCACGGCTTCTATCGGCCAATTTTCGCCCCATGCTTCTACATCAAAGCCAGTCAAAACATGTGATAAATCAGTCAAATCAATCGCCATCATGTCCATAGAAACACGGCCAATGATTTTGGCTTTGTGGCCTTGAACCATAACATGACTTTGTTTTTCCGTCCAAGGGTAGCCATCTGCATAACCCATCCCGACTATACCAATGCGCATGGGATGCTTGGCTTGGAAAGTGCCACCGTAACCCACCAGGTCTCCTTTTTGAATGTCTTTGGTGGCTATGATTTTCGCTGTCATTCGCATCACCGGCTTTAACTTAAATGAGGCAGCCCAGCGATCAGATAACGGTGAAATACCAAATAAACCAATTCCCACCCTCACCCACTCATTGGGCTTTGACAATTGATTCAAAACGGCAGCGGTGTTGCTGAAAGAACATTCATAACCCAATGTTTTGACCCAGTCGTTCAATGTTTGCTGCTGCTGCGTTTGTTTGGCTGTCACGTCATCTGAACTGGCATAATGAGTCATTACCCTGAGTTGATTAACCAATGGCAGATCGTGAATCAATTTCAAATGCGCTTCAGCCTCTGTAGGATTGAACCCCAAACGATTCATGCCCGTATCAATTTTCAACCAAACATCAATCCGCTGTTTACTTTGCGCCTCTTTTAACAATTCTATTTGATATTTTTGATGCACCACGACATCGAAATTGTGGTTCAAGGCCGTGGTTAATTCTTCAGCATTGAAAACCCCTTCCAATAAAATGATGGCTTTATCAGGGTTGATGGCTCGTAATTCGATGGCTTCTTCAATGGTCGCCACCGCAAAAGCATCCGCCGCTTTTAAATGAGGAACAACGGTTGCCAATCCATGACCATAAGCATCGGCTTTAACCACAGCAATGATTTTGCCAGGATGTAAGGACTTGAATTGATTTAAATTGTGACTGATATGAGCGGTGTTGATTTCAGCCTGGGTTCCACGTTCACGCTGCATAATCAATGAATCTCGTTGCCACGCTCATCAAAAAGAATGTCATTTTCATAGTTATCAAAACGGGTGAACTGGCCTCTGAAGGTTAAATTGACCGTGCCAATTGAACCATTCCGATGTTTGCCAATGATGATTTCAGCTTTGCCTTTGTCTTGCGAGTCGGTGTTATACACCTCATCCCGATAAATAAAGATGATTAAATCAGCATCTTGCTCGATCGCTCCCGATTCCCTGAGGTCTGACATCACTGGTCTTTTGTTGGGGCGTTGTTCCAAAGAACGATTCAGCTGTGAAAGTGCAATCACCGGCACATCCAATTCTTTGGCCATGGCTTTGAGGTTCCTGGAAATTTCAGAAATTTCATTGGCCCTGTTTTCAACTTTTCCTTTCACCTGCATCAATTGCAAGTAATCAATCACAATCAAATCCAACCCTTCGCGGTTTTTCAGCCGACGACAGCGCGACATGATTTCATTGGGGCTTAAGGCGGGTTGGTCATCAATAAACAATTTTGACTGACTTAACAAGGCACTGCTTTGCCCTAACTTGGGCCAGTCTGTATCCGTCAATTTACCCCTTTTCAAGTCACCTTGGTTGATTTGTGACAAAGAAGAAAACATCCTCATCACCAATTGATGCGCAGCCATCTCCATACTGAATATGGCTACTGTTGAGCCCTTGACTGCTGCACGCTCAGCGATATTCATCGCAAAAGAAGTTTTACCCATGGCTGGCCTGCCTGCCACAATCACCAAATCTGAGCGTTGTAAGCCGGCAGTCTTTTTATCCAAGTCTATCCAACCGTAAGGCAGTCCGGTGATGTCACTTTCATTTTCTACCAACTCTTCTATGTTTTCTATCGCTTCCTTCAACACGGTTTTGATGTCATGAAAGCCAGACTGTGATTTAAGGGTTTGTTCTCTGATTTGAAACACCAGTTTTTCAGCTTCTTCAATCAAATCATCGGCTGTTTGGGTTTCTGGATTGAATGCTTTTTCAGCCAATTCATTGCCAATTTGAATCAATTGCCGCAACACCGATTTTTCTCTGACGATGCCTGCATAGGCTTCAACGTTTGATGCACCCGGTGTATTGGCTGCCAAATCAGCCAAATACTCTAAACCACCGGATTGTTGGGTTAATCCATGGGCTTCCAGCCAATCACTGACAGTGACCACGTCACAAGCCAATTGATTTTCATGTAAATGAGCAATGGCCCTGAATATATTTTTGTGGTTTTTTTGGTAAAAATCTTCTTCTGCAATCTTACCGGCAATTTTGTCCCAAGCACTGGCAACCAATAACAAGCCCCCAATCACCGCTTTTTCAGCTTCTATGGCATGTGGCGGAACCTTGAGGTTACTGAAGTCATCTTTGTCACTGAACTGAGGCATTTCATTCATACATTATTTCTTAGTTTGGTTTTTCGGGTGCCGTATACTTTGGAATTTCGAACGATAGATTATAGTCTTGTTTGACACCCAGTTTTTAAAATTTTTCCAAAAAAAAGCCGGTCATAAATAACCGGCTTTTCAATTCTGCTGTAATGACTTAAGCTTCTTCAGCCTCAGCAACAACAGTCAATGTCAAATCAGCTTCTACATCAGCGTGGAATTTCAATTTAACTGGGAATTCACCCACTTCTTTGAAAGCACCTTCTGATTGAACCACTTCACTGGTATCAACTGGGTAACCACTTTCTGTTAATTTGTCAGCAATCTCACGAGGACCAACAGAACCGTACAAATGTCCTTCTGGACTTGCATTGGCAGAAATGGTTATGTTCAAACCATTGATTGACTCTGCTCGTGCTTCAGCAGCAGCAACAGACTCTTTGGCTTTAGCCATCAACTCAGATTTTTGTGATTCAAACGCTTTGATGTTCTCTTCAGTGGCTCTAGAAGCCTTTTGCTGAGGAATCAAATAGTTTCGAGCAAAGCCGTTTTTAACATTAACGATTTCGCCTAAGTCACCTAAGTTTTGTACTTTGTCTAATAATATAACTTGCATGATGATCTCCTGTTATTTGCCGTGTTGGTCACAGTAAGGAACTAAAGCCAAGTAACGAGCACGTTTAACCGCTGTTGACAATTGTCTTTGGTATTTTGCTTTTGTTCCAGTGATACGACTAGGAATGATTTTGCCTGTTTCAGTTAAAAACTGCTTTAGCATGTCTAAATCTTTGTAATCAACTTCTACGATACCAGCAGCTGTAAATTTACAGTTGCGGCTGATGATTCTTTGCGCTGGGCGTCTTCTTCTTTGTGGTTTTGCCATGGTATTTACTCCTCTGTTGCTGTTTCAGCAGCTGTTTCTTCTTTGACAGTTTCTTCAGCAGAGCTTTCGACTTTAGCGGCTTCTTCTTTGGCCGCAGTTTCTTTCTCTTCAACTGCTTTCACTTGTTCTTCAGTCACTTTTTTGGCTTTTTCATCTTCGTCTTTCTTCAAAGGTGAAGCGGCAGTGTCAGCTGCTTTTCTGGCCAATACCATGTGTCTTAAGATCGCATCATTGAAACGAAAGGCATCAACCATCTCGTCCAAGGCTTCTTGACCACATTCAATGTTTAACAAGTAATAATGGGCTTTGTGTAAACGTTCAATTGAATAAGCCAATTGACGACGGCCCCAATCTTCAGAACGGTGAACCACGCCACCACTTTTAGTTACCATGCCACTGTATCTTTCGATCATGGCAGGTAATTGTTCGCTTTGGTCCGGATGAACCAACATGACAATTTCATAATGTCTCATGAAAAACTCCTTACGGTTTAAAAAAATGCCACCTGTCACTTTCAAGGTCAACCCCAAAAGCCCAGTGCAGCAAGGAAAAGTTCGCGGATTTTAACGGTTTGACAAGCTGATTGCAATGGTAAAATGAAAAGAATACATCATCACCTTGGTACAGTGAATGCAGGTTGTAATCATTGACATGCTGCAAATCATGTCGCTACAAGCCATGCTCATTATTGAATCATTCCATGGAGCACTCATCAGATACTTGCAATGTCACTGCCAAGCTGCAACAGCATACGTTTAAGTTCAACCTGTCACCTCATTATAAATGTAACAAATCAATCATTCATTTATCACCTGTATTTATTATTGCAATATATTTTACATTTTGATATAACAATATCGCCCTACCTCTGGTGGGAAGCTGCCTATTTATGACTTGCACCTTGAATTAGGTATGACCAATAAAAGCAGCCACATTAAAAAAATTACTGACTTAATCTTAAATTAAGCATTTTTATAAACAAATAGAGGAAGCATTATGAATAAATCAATATTGATGTCGGCCATCGGCATAGCAATCACAGGTCAAGTCTCTGCTCAAGAACTTCAGCCTTTTGGCACCAGCAGTGAACTGAACAATGTACACAACCGTTGTATCATAGCGTTTAACAACCAAACCCGTTCGTCCGACGTACAGGGCTTGGCCAACAGCATGGCTGCGCGCAGTAATGCTACATTAAAACACGTTTATTCAAAATCAATCAAAGGCATGACGATCAACATGCCATGTGACGCCGCCAAGAAAGCCTTCGCCAATGAGGGTTCCATCAAATCATTCACCCCAGACAGCGTGATTTCTATTTCTCGTGGCAAACCAGGTGGTGGTGGCGGTGGCGGTGCCTCTCAGCAAGCCTCATACGGCACAGCACGAGTGGGCGGACCTTTAGACGGCACTGGTTACACTGCTTGGGTCATCGATTCTGGTGTTGACTTAGACCATCCAGATTTGAATGTTGACGCCAGTCGTGGTTTTACTGCAATTAACAATGGAGGGATGAATGACTCCAATGGTCACGGCACACATGTGGCTGGTACCATTGGTGCCATAGATAACACCATAGGTGCCTTAGGAGTTGCCCCTAACACAACAATCGTACCAGTACGCGTATTGGATCGCCGAGGTTCTGGATCAACTTCTGGTGTCATTGCAGGTGTTGAACATGTGGCGGCCAATGCCAGTGCTGGTGACTGTGCCAACATGAGCTTAGGTGGTGGTGTTAGCCAAGTCTTAGACGATGCCGTTAAAGCGGCGGCAAGTCAATCAGGTGCATTCTTTGTATTGGCGGCAGGTAATGATGGTGATGATGCCAACAACCATTCACCAGCCAGAGCCAATGGCAATCGTGTTTACACCATTTCAGCCATTGATTCTAATGACAACATGCCTTCATGGTCAAACTATGGCAACCCTCCTGTTGATTATGCAGCGCCTGGAGTCGGCATTTTCTCATTGTGGAAAAGTGGCGGAACCAACACCATATCTGGTACCTCAATGGCAGCGCCTCATGCTTGTGCCGTAATTATGTTAAATAATGGCAACCCAGGTACAGATGGTACTGCTGGCAATGATCCTGATGGAAACCCAGACAGAATCATCAGCTTATAAGCAGATAACATTATCTGAGTACAAAGGCATCCTTTATCGGGATGCCTTTTTTTGTGCCCTCATTCCCTTGATGATTTCCGATGAATTGTAATTAACATCATTCTTGTATAAGGCCATAAGTGCGACTTGACCCAATTGAGGCTTATCTAAACTGTGGGTTTCGCTGTTCGATGACACTTGTAAAAGATTTTCATGAGTGGCCAGCTGTGAATTGAGTAATTTCCTGACATTATAAACTCCTATTTCCCGCAAAGTGGCTCTGAATAATTGGTTGCCACTTCTGCTTTCCAACCATGACTGGTCTGCATTCACTGAGCCATTTTTCTTATATAAAAAGACCAAATCATTGTCTGTCAATTGCCACAAACTGCTGGTACTGAAACTGCTGCTAAAAGTTTTGGCGATCATCAACAAACCCTGGGCAGAAAATCGATATTCTGGAACCCATTGGACGAACATACCACCACTGTTCAGGTTGTTATCTATCAGCTGATAAAATTCCGGGGTTAATAAGTTTTCAACACCGGCCACCCAAAAGTTAGAAGGAATTGAAATGATCATGTCATAAACCTCCTCAGATTGATGCAGGTGTTTGATCACATCACTGTGAATCATATTGATTTTGGGGTTTTGACTGCCTTGATAAGTGAATGGATCAAACCAGTGAAACTGTTTAATGACTGCAGCATTAATTTCACTGACATCAACCACTTCAACCAATTCTTGATGAGCCAATATGCCGGCAGTCACTCCTGTACCTAAGCCAACAATAAGTACCTTTTTGGGAGACTCAGTCAACAAATAAGGAAATAAACCCAATAGTCCGTTACCAGCCAAGTCCGACATGGCAGTGTCACTGTTGGAGCGGCCATTGATGGCAATCATTCGTTGACCAGACTGTTCACTTTGAAAAACATCAACCCGACCCTCGGGTTGCATGTCCGAAGCAATGATCTGATCATGGCCAAACCATTGCCACAACCATTCGTGGGCAGCTGCAGCACTGTTCAAATCAGTCAACTGCTTTTCAGTGGATTGAAAATAAAACCCCAATGCCAATCGTTGTTCTAACTCTTTAACTGGAAACAGATAAACCCCTACAAGCAACAAAGGCAACGCCGATTTAACCCAGATATATTGTTTTCGGGTCTTGATGATGGCCTGATTGGCAGCAAAAACCATCAACAGCAATACACAAAGAAAACTTAAAAATATTTGTTCAAAGTTAAAATATTGGAACATCCAATAGCCACCAACCAAGCCACCGACTACTGTTGCCAAGGTAGCCACTGCATACAAGTCACCCGTGGTTTTACCTAAAGCTGTATCGGTGTTTTTAAAGAAATGAAAAGCCCAGGGCAACAACATACTGGCGGTGACCACTGGGATAGCAATCACAACAAAAAACAGCACAAAACGAGCAACAAACAAATAAATGGGTGCATCGGTAGCCGTCAAAACAAATTGTTTCAGCCTCATGTCAGTATATGGCCATTCAGGTAAGGTGTAATAAATGACAATCCAAGCAAGCAACATCACGATTGGAACAACGACAAATAATCGTGCCGCTGAAGGCAGCCACTTTCCGGCTAAATAAGCGCCGATACCAACCGCAGCAATGAAGGCACCGACCACGGTAGGGTAAGCCAGGTGTGACCCTTCCGTTACCATGGAAAACAAACGAATAAAATACGTTTCCAGAGCAATCAGCAAGAAACCAGAACAAGCAGCCACCAACAGCACATACCGTTTATCGACTGCGGATTGTGGGTTGAACCCCACTGTCGATTCTGTTTGCACTTCATTTTCAATGGTTTCACGGCTATTTCTAAAATGCCGAGACAATTGTGGACTAAAAATCAATACCAAGACACCAACAGAAACATTCAATGCCCCTAATAGATAGGAGCTCAAAGCCAGTCCCAGGTGTTCAATCAGGAAGAATCCAGCCAATAACGTACCCAGAAAAGCGCCAATGGTATTGATGGCATAAATTCTGGCATGGGTCAAACTCGCTGATTGAAACCCCTGACTCAAACCTTGGGTTAAGAAAGGTAGCGTCACACCCATCAATACAGCAGGCGGTCCAATCAATAAAACGGTAATCAATAAATCCATCCAAAACACAGGTAAAAGCTGAAAAGACAATAAACTTGAAGCCAATTTAAACAGCAACGGAAACATCATGGCCCATAGCCCTATGATGATTTCAACCCAGCCATAACACAGCAGTTCTTTGTGTTTTGCCCGACGAGACAGCGCTCCTGCAGACCAATAACCCACACTCAAGGCAGTGAGGAAGGTGGTTAATATCAAGACCGAAGCACTGGCATCAGAACCCACTGAAAATGATAAATATCGCTGCCATATGGTCTGGTAAACCAGTGAACACAAGCCTGTCAATAACACCGCCAGCAGCACCATAAAATGCACTATTTTTAGATTCAAAACCACAACCCATATTGATAAAAGTTGATATTATAAGTCATTCAGTTTTATCTCCGGTATGACCCTAGGAATTAAGGAATGGGTTGGTTGCCAACTGATGTCAAGCAAGGTGCGCATTGTTTCAAAAAGGATTCGACTTTAGTTGGTTCCTTTGACATTCCCGAAGGATCACTAAGATAAATTTTCATTTTGATTCTAAACTGCATTTAAAAGCGTTAAAATGCCTGACCGTTTCAGCCAATCCTTGCTACATGCTTTTTCCCAAATCATTTGACCTAACCGCAGCGCAAAACTGGCAACAACTGAAAGGACTGGCTTTACCGCTGGCCATCAGTGAGTTTCACGAGCGTCACCCTGGATTATTGGTGGTGTTAACCGATTCAGTGCACCACAGTCGGGTATTGGAAAGTGAAATCGCTTTGTGTAATGAAGCTGATGACATCAAAGTGTTGCACTTTCCTATCTGGGACACCCTGCCCTATGATGTGTTTTCACCCAACCCAGACATTGTTTCGGAGCGGATGAAGTTTTTGGCGGAAATCAGCACAGTGAAACAAAACGCAGTGGTGGTGATGCCAGCACAAAACCTGATGCAAAAACTGCCAAATAAGGATTTCATTATTGGTCGCAGTCTGAACATCAAAGTGGGTGAACAATTTGATTTGCATCGATGGCGCAGTTTGTTTGAAAAAAATGGATACATCCATGTCAATGAAGTCAGGGAAGCCGGTGAGTTCGTGGTCAGAGGTGGGGTTTTGGATTTATTCCCTATGGGCGGCTTAGATGCCTTCAGGATTGAGTTATTTGATGATGAAATTGAAAGCATCCGCATATTTGATACCGACACACAATTAACCATCAAAGAAACCGATGTCATCCAAGTGATGCCGGCCAATGAATTCCCCTTTGATGATCAAGCCAGAGAATTATTCCTCAGTCGTTTCAGAGAGTGGTTCGATGTTGATACGAGAAAAAATACACTTTATCAAGACGTCAGAAAATCAATCAAATTCTCTGGTATTGAGCAATACCTACCGATGTTTCACCCTGAGTTGGCTGATATTTTTGATTATTTGCCCAAAGATGCAGTCTTCATTCATTGCCAACAAACAGCACCCATATTAAAAACCTGGGAAAAACAAATTCATGCCCGTTATGAAGATCGCCGACACGACATCCAAAGACCCATATTAGCTCCCAATGACATTTACTTGGCAGCTGATAACACATACAGTGACATTCTGAATTTTCAAAACATTTGGATCAACCAAAAACAATCCAGCAATGACAGCCGCGTTGAACATGATTTTGAGAGTCAATTACCGCCTCGATTCCAGACAGACAAGCACCCTGATTTGGTGACATTTTGCGACCAACAAAAACACCGTTTATTGATCACAGCCGATTCTTTGGGACGACAGGATTTGATATTAAACAAACTCAAATCTGCAAAAAATAAATTCAAAATATTCAATAGCATACAAGAATTTATTGACAGTAATTCTGAACGGGGCGTTTGTATTGCAGCGATAGAAAATGGGGTGTTTTTAAAACAACAAAACTTGGTCATTTTAGATGAAGGTTGTTTGTTTGGACAACGAGTTACCCGCAACCACACAGTCAAAAAATACAAAGCCAATCCTGAAGACATCATCAGCAATTTGACAGACCTTCATCTGGACTCACCCATCGTGCACATTGACCATGGTGTGGGCCGATACCGCGGCTTAAAAATGATGGACTATGATGGCGAAGCTGAGTATTTAGAAGTTGAATACTTTGGGGGTGACAAATTGTTTGTACCGGTTTCATCGTTACATTTGGTGTCCAGGTATTCTGGAGCCAGTGAAGAAAATGCCCCTTGGCATAAACTGGGTTCAGAAGTATGGGCCAAAGCCAAACAAAAAGCCGCTAAAAAAGTAAAGGATGTGGCGGCTGAATTGCTTTCTTTGTATGCCCAAAGAGAAGCCGCAGGAGGACAAGCCATGCGCCTGAACCCTGAAGAATACAGCCAATTTTGTGACGGTTTTCCTTTTGATGAAACTGAAGACCAATTGAATGCCATTTCGGCAGTCATTAAAGACATGCAAGCACCCACACACATGGACCGGGTGATTTGTGGTGATGTGGGTTTTGGCAAAACTGAAATCGCTTTAAGGGCCGCCTTCATCGCTGCCAATGAGGGAAAACAAGTTGTGTTATTGATTCCTACCACCCTATTGGCCCAACAACACTACGATAATTTTGTCGATCGTTTTGCGCCATTTCCCATTAAAGTTGAACTGTTGTCTCGTTTTGTCAGCGGCAAGGACACCAAAAGTATTTTGGCCGCTTGCGAAAATGGCCAGGCTGACATTGTAATTGGAACCCACAAATTGATTCAAAAAGGCATCAAATTTAAAAATTTGGGCTTGGTCATCATTGATGAAGAACATCGCTTTGGCGTGAAACAAAAAGACCGTTTGAAACAACTGAAAGCCGATGTTGATTTCTTAACACTGACAGCAACACCCATTCCAAGGACACTGAACAGCGCACTTTCAGGCTTGCGTGATTTATCCATCATTGCCACTCCACCAAAAGCCAGGTTAACCATCAAAACCCAAGTCATAGAATGGCAGAACAGTGTCATCAACGAAGCATGCACCCGTGAGATACAACGAGGCGGTCAGGTTTACTTCCTACATAACGAAGTACAAACCATTGAACAAATGGCAGAATCCATTCAAAAAATCAATCCCAGTGCTCGAGTCAGGGTAGCACACGGACAAATGAATGAAAAAGAACTGCAAAGCGTGATGGTTGATTTTTATAAACAACGATTCAACATTCTGGTTTGTACCACCATCATCGAATCAGGCATTGATATTCCCAGCGCCAATACCATCATCATCAACCGAGCAGACAAATTAGGTTTGGCACAATTACATCAACTGCGGGGTCGCGTGGGACGATCTCACCACAAAGCCTTTGCATTCATGATCATACCCAGTTGGAAATCAATCACCAAAGATGCGAAGAAAAGATTGGAAGCCATTGAATCTCTTGAAGATTTAGGGGCTGGATTCACCCTGGCCACACATGACATGGAAATCAGAGGCAGTGGTGAATTATTAGGGGAAGAGCAAAGCGGACAAATTCAATCCATTGGTTTCAGCCTTTATTGTGACATGCTCGAGCGTGCAGTAGCGGCATTGAAAAATGGTGAAGAAATTGACATTTTGAATGACGAAACCAACCACATTGATATTGAACTGAACATCCCTGCGTTGATTCCTGATGAATATATATTCGATGTTTATACCAGATTGACGTTCTATAAGCGCATGAACAATGCCAAAACCCCAGAAGCCTTGGATGAAATAAAAGTTGAGTTGATTGACCGATTTGGCCCCATGCCAGACCAAGCACAAAACCTGTTTTATGTTTTGAAATTCAAACAAAAAGCCCAGAAACTAAATATCAAATCAATGGTAATGAATGAAGAATATGCTGACATTAAGTTTGCCAAGCAAAGTGATGAGTTGTTCACTAAACTGATTCAACTGTTACAAAAACAACCAGAAAGCTTCAATCCTTTACCGCAAAATGGATTGAGATACACGGGTGATTTTCTACTGGCAGAACAACGGATTGATGCAATTCATCATTTATTTGATATACTCCAATCATGAAAAAAATCTTAGTCTCACTTATATGTGTATTCAGTGGGGTAGATGCCCAAGAGTACATACAGCTAACTGATCAAAATCAAGCCTATGATGTTGAAGTCATTGTCTTTGCCAGAAATTTAAGCCAACCCAATGCAAATACCATCAAACCACAAATCACCGATCTTGATGTAGTAACCAAAGACTTGTATAAAAACTCATCTGACCTGCCCTTATTTATATCTACAGCGACAGAAGAGCCCACCGTTAACAATGAAAACGTTGATGAAAATTGGCAAGTGCCATTGAATGACAACGCCATAAAAATGGAGGCATTGGTTTGGTTATACATTTCACAAAATATGTCACACCCTGTTATTGAGCGGTTAAAAAACAACCCAATCATCACTCCCCTGTTTCATCAAAAGTGGCGCCAACCGGCCACTGACTTTTTATCCCCTGTTTTTGTTGCAGTGAGTAACATCAAAACAAAACCTGCTACAAGCACTGATGCGATTCAAGTGCCTCAACGGCCCAGCACGCAAGCTATTGGAGATTATGAGCCCAGAAACTCATTGAATGTTGAAACAGTGGTTCATCCTGACTTTTCATTCGAGGGTGTGGTGTCATTTTCGAAACAAAGGTACACTCATTTTCAAGCCAAAATCAATTACTATAGATTGGATGAAGAAGGCCAGCAATTGATTTACAGCATCAATCAAAAAACCAGGGTTGAACTGGGACACTGGCAATACTTTGATCACCAGCAATTTGGTGTATTGGCTAAAGTAACCCCCGTAGAAAATGTAAAAAATGAGGTTTCGCAATGAATGTTATAAAAATTGGATTATTGTATTTCAGCTGCCTACTTTTAGTGGCTTGTCATCAACCAAAAGTTGATCCAGCCGAAACATCAATGAGCCCGATTAATTGGCAACTATTGACATCTGAAAGTCAACTAAGCTTTGTCACCACAAAAAACAAAACGATCACAGAAGAGCACACCATTCAATTCCATGGTGGTTATATTGATGACAATCGACAACTGATTGTCGAGGCTGATTTGTCTTCAGTTGATACCAATATTGAAATTCGTGATCAACGACTCAAAGACCTTTTGTTTCAGGTGGATGAGTTTCCGATGGCCACCATTTCCAGTCAGTTAGACAGAAAATTGCCTTTGGTAGAACCATTTACCATTGAATTTGATCTTGATTTACATGGAACCAAGAAGCCCATGACAGCCATTGTTATGCTTCAATCCGTGGGGAATAAATTGGTGGTAACCAATTTTGAACCTGTTTTTGTTCATGCCAAAGACTTCGATTTAGACTCAGGCATCAACCAATTAACTAAAATCGCAGGATTACAAAGTATCGACTACAGTGTATTGGTGGATTTCAAACTAACGTTTGAAAAATAATTGATTTCAATCACATCAGTGGCATTAGCAGATTAAAATCAGTAAGATGATAAGCCTTTGATAAGTGGAACAAACATGGGTATTCTTACAGGTAAAAAAGCGCTTATAGTGGGCGTCGCCAGCAACCGATCAATCGCATGGAGTACAGCCGAATTCATGCACCAACAAGGTGCTGAGTTGGCATTCACCTACCTGGATGACAAACTAAAAAAACGAGTTGATAAGATAGCCGAACAAACGGGTTCAGAAATTGTGTTGCCCTGTGATGTCAATTCTGACCAACAAATTGACGATGTTTTCACCGAATTAAAAAAACAATGGGATGGTCTGGACATTATTGTTCATTCTGTTGGTTTTGCGCCACGAGAATTGTTACAAGGTTCCTACTTAGATAACTTGACCAGAGAAGGTTATCAAATCGCCATGGATACCAGTTCATACAGTTTTGCGGCACTAGGAAAGGCAGGTAGAGAAATGATGCAAGGCAGAGACGCTGCATTACTGACCCTTTCTTATTTAGGCGCAGTCAGGGCCATGACCAATTACAATGTAATGGGGGTTGCCAAAGCTGCACTTGAAGCCAATGTGCGGTATATGGCACATGCCCTGGGCAAAGATGGCATTCGAGTTAATGGCATTTCTGCTGGACCCATCAAGACTTTGGCAGCTTCAGGTATTGGCAATTTTAAATCGATGCTGGATCATGTGGCCAAAGCAGCACCATTGAAACGCAACATCAGCCAAGAAGAAGTTGCCAAGGCAGCGGCTTTTTTGTGTTCTGATTGGGCATCAGGCATCACCGGTGAAATCACCTATGTTGATGCAGGCTATAACATCATGGCCATGACCGAAGTGGGCGAATAAGCAAAACTTCAATAAGGATTATTTTGGGCTGGAATTGGAATCCAGCCTTTTATTTTTCAATTGATTCTTATGAGTCAAAGACTCAGTTTAATCGGCATTTGATACACTTTGCTTAAACCATTCTCACCAGAGGTCATCAATTTAAACCATTGATAGAAATCTCTTTCAATTGATGGTAAATTTTTAAGCTTAGATTGGTTGCTGGTCCAATATAAAATGCCATTGATTTCATCATAATATGGACAGTAGTCCAATTGTTTACTGTTGACCTGGCCACCCATATTTTTTGCTGGCTGCCAAACGCCGTCCACTTTATGACTGATGTATAGATCACCTCCTCCCATATCATCAGCCCTGCCATATGAAGAAAATATCAACATCGATTCATCCGGAGCTATATAGGCATTGAATTCATAGGTGGGAGAATTAATCGCAGCAGGTAATATTTCAGCTTGGGTGTATTGCCCATCAACCAATCGACTGACATATATATCCTCTTTACCCAAGCCATCCGCTTTGGTGGCAGTAAAGTATAGGTTTCCATTACTGGCCACGCTGGGATAAAACTCATCACCTTCGTCTGTATTAATCATTGTATTCAATTTAACAGGATCTCCCCAAGGTTGATTCAATGAGGCCCTTTCAGTCATCCAAATGTCAAAATGATCCGTACTGGCGTTTTGAGCAGCATTTCTATTAGAAGCAAAATACAACTGTAAACCATTGGGATGTAAAAAAGGTTCAAGGTCTTTAAATTGACCAGAGAATGAAGCAATCATGGGTTTTGACCACTGTTTGCCTGTTTTTTGTAAACTGATTATTTGTGATGCGTCTTTGCTGATACTTTCCATGGTCACATACAAATCATCACCTTTAGAACTCAAAGCAAAATCACGCACATGGACCCCAGAAAGTTCAAAGGCAATTTCTGCAGCTTTACAATTTATTGCAGTGACTATTAAAACCATTAACAACACACATTTCATAACACATGCCCTATTTTGAATAATATTTGAACTGCAACTATTCTGACATAAAATGATTTATAGGCGTATAAAAACCCCGAATCATTTCATTAACCCAGGGTTTTGTCCTTTTCGCTTTTACCTTCTGGGTTGACTGTAAGAATCAATCAAACGATTCATTTTAACTTTGTAGTTTTTGATGTCATGTGCTTGGTTGATGTCATCAGCCTGCTGGATATACTCAAAAAGCATTTCTGCATCTAAAGCAATGATGGGATCAGTACCAGGGTTAAAGGCCAAGCTGTATATATCATTGATCGCATCTATGCTGCTTTCATGAATATAATGACAACCTGCACCCCCATCCCAAGGTTTCGTTCCATTGCTGGGGTCATAGTCCAACCATTTGGCTTGTTGACAAGCCACTTCATCCGCAAAGGCCCCTTTTAAGAATATGGTGGCATACGTGGGTGTTGATCCAACTGGGTATGCTGGGTAATACCAACCTGGACTGCTGATGGTTCCAGCCGCATTGACTTGTAACGACAAACTAACCAAACCAGACAATATTAAAAATTTATTTTTTAGTTTCATGATTTTCCTCATTGTTATTTAAATAAATGTTCTTAATTTGAACCCAATCAATGGTATAGAAGTTCGGAAAACTGGCCACATAAATCACGGAAAACATTGGTAAAAACAGACAACGGTTCAGCACTAAATAAAGACAGCGAGGTAATTAAAATAGATTCAATTAATTGATATACATCACATTTTTCAATTTTTACCAGTTTTTACCAAATCAAATGTATAGACATTAAGCAACTCGGGTTATCATCACTGAAATTATTTGCAGGAACTTCTGATGAAAAAAAATATAATTAAATTGATGCTTTGCATGATGATAACGACCAGCCAAGCGCATGAATTCTTAACTCAAATATTGGTTTATCCAGAGGACACCATCAAAATATCAGTTAACAGCACCACATACCATGTCATTGAAACATTCAACCTCAGCGAACAAGATTTAAATAATGGTTACAAAAAAGACCTGGTTAAACAGGAAATCAAGCGCATAGTCGCAGCAAGGCAAGACAATGTAGACGCGGAACATGTGGTGTGTGATGATTGGGACGGGGTGTTTAAAACCTGTGGCGTATTCGATCATTTCAATGAAGCACGGTCTTTAGCCATTGATTTGTGTGCAGGTGTAGCGGTCAATTATCCCGAGCTTTATCCTGATGGATTGATTCCACAATTTATTGGCCCCAATACTTTCATCAGTGGTGACTCAGCTGCAGCCAATCACCATGATTTGTATCATTTCAGTCATGGCTTGACATTCAATTGTGTTGAAGTGATATCAAATCTTGCCACTGAGTAAAGTAGGAAATGCTTTACTCTTTATTGCTGGCCAAAGAAAACTGTTTTATTTGATCAAGTAAAGCATCTAATCGCTGTTCCAATGAACAGCGATCTTCTTGGCTTAAATCATCACAAGTCAAAATAAAATGACAGGTTTTTACCACGTTCCTCCACCTGGGATTTTCCGGTATTTTATCAACATCCAAGTACTTGTCCAATGACCGAGTACGCAAGGTTCCGTTGTCGATTGAAATGGTCCAAACTTTACTTTTCTCAGCCAGTTCAACCCGGTCGGAACCTGTTGTTTTTTCCCAAATGGCCAGTGCATCCAATAAAGTAGAAACCAAGTTTACTTTAAACTCTTGTTTTAACGCTGCTGCAGAAACCGGTGTATTCTCATAATTTAAATGAGGACTTTGGTTTTGCATCAAAAACAACTGCTGTTTGTGGTGTTTGATCGATTGCATTAATACCTTTCTTTCTTTTCGCTTATTGAGAAAATAAGCAAACAAAACAATGGCCAATATCAAAAAACCAATGATACCGATTAAAATGGTATGGGTTAATTGTTGTAATTTTGCTGATTTGTTGGCATTAATCAGCTGCTCGTTGATCAAGTCATGTTGGATTTTTTGTTTTTCAATTTGATGCTTGATGTTATTCAAATCTTCATCATATTTTTCTTTTAAAAACTGCTCTCTACTGGCTTGTTGCAATTGTAAATATTCGTATGCCTTGGCCAAGTCTGTTGAACGAAAGAAGCGACTTAACAGCCCATAAAATTGACTGACTTGGTTGCTGTCAGCTGAAGTCATCGCCTGAGACAGTCCATTTTGTGCCAATTCAATTGCCGGATTGACCAAACCATTTTGAAACTTGACTGATGCTGCATCTAAATAATATTCAAGCCCTAATTCAATGTCATTGTCTTGGTGAATAGCAGCTGCCTCATCAAAAAACAATTGTGCTGAGGCATATTGCTTTAATCCCAAGTGGTATTTACCAATATTGATCATTGCTCGAGCTTGCGCCCTGGGTGAGTTTTTCAATTTGAAAGTAGCCACAATTTTTTGTGCATATTTTTGTGCTTCTGTAGCATTGCCAATTTTACTGTGTGCCTTACTCAGGTCTTCATAAATGTGTGAAATTTGTTGGTACACCCGTTCGTCAAAAGTTGGTTGTTGGGCATAGTTTAAATATTGATTCAAAGCCTGTTCATAGAAATCAACGGCCAGTGCATGGTCTTCCAAATCCATATGAACCAATGCAATGTTATTCAACGTTTTACCCACTTGATAAGCATCACCATAAGTTAATTTAAGGGTTAAACTTTTTTTAAAGTAGTTCAGTGAGTTGACGTAATCATTGAGTTTATAGGCCGTTAAACCCACATCATTAAAGCTTTTACTGAGCCACAATGGATTGTGCTCATTTTCCGCCAGGGATAAACCGTGTTGCAAATATTTATCTGCTTTCAAATAGTCACCCAGAAAATAATACTTCTGCCCCACCCGTCGGTTCCATTGGTATTGGTATTCAATGTGTTCAACGAACAGTGAGTGACTTTTTATTTTTGCCAAGTAATAAGACTCTTGTTCTGTGTGACCTAATTCGTGGTGAATTTCAACTAAATGCAACCAATTATCAATGATGTCTGCTTGGCCTAGCCCCTCTGTGGAAGCCGATTTTTCAACTTCGGATTCGCAAATGGGTAGCGCCTCAATGTAGTCGCCGCCTGTGATGGCATCCGCGCATGAAATACTGGCTTGAATAGCAGTGGTGGCAAACAATAAAACACATAAGCTCAGGATATATTTCATCGGTTGACATTGCTCATTTTACAGAAACAGCACATTCTGACATCAAAATGATGATCTTACCAAATGAAATGGTAGTCTTATCCACAAAAAGTGAAACTGCTGAATTCATTGTCATTTTTCTTGATGCACTTCAAATTTTCTCAAACTTTGCAATATCATAATATATCAAGATTGATTTGATTTGGCGTCTGTTGTTTGTATCAGAGAATGAATTAATGACTGCCAATAAAAAGAGCCGAATTGCTCGGCTCTGATTTTTCTATTGAAGGATTGTTTATCCTTTTGACGTTTGGCTTTATTGGATTTTCCATGCACACCACCTTTTCTCATGATGGCGGCTTTGGCCGTCCAGTTCCGCCGCTTTAATTCTTGCATACAGCGCTCCGGTTAAATTCATTATAATTGTAAAGCCATAACATGAATAAGGTCTGAATTAAATCCAATCATTGAGACCTTAATCAGGTCTCAATGATGTTTAAAGCTTAAAAGTCTTTCGGTGCAGGTGGAGACTTGATGGTTGACCTTGGGTTAGTCGCCAGGTCTTTCATTAACTCTTCAACGGCCCGTTCAATTGACGGGTCATGACCAGCGGCAATTAATTCAGGTCGATCAATTACTTCTATATCAGGAGTTACCCCTTCGTTTTCTACCGCCCAATTACCGTCTGTGTCCATAAAACGGAATGTTGATGCCAAAATTGAACCGCCATCGGCCAATCCAGGATTGCCGCTGATGCCAATCAAACCACCCCAAGTTCTGGTTCCAATGATTTTTCCTAAACCGGCTTTGCGGAAATAATAAGGTAAGGCATCACCACCTGAACTGGATTGTCCATTGGTTAACATCACTTTGGGGCCATCATGAGCAATCAAGGGTGTGGCATTGCTGTCCAAGTCTAAACCACGACGCTTCCAGTAATTCACAGTTTTTCTGGAGAGTAATTCAATCATGCGGTCTGGAATAAAACCACCACCGTTATAACGGTCATCGATAATCAGTGCGTCCTTACCAATTTGTGGCAACATTTGTTTAAACAATTCTCGGTTACCATCACCTGCCGTGTTGGGTAGATGTACATAACCAATTCTGCCACCTGACAATTGGTTAACCATGGCTTTGCGTGAGTTCACCCAATCCAAATAACGCAATTGGCTTTCAGAACTGATCGGCTTAACAAAAACCTTTCTGGCTCCTTTTTTATCGGATTTTTGATTCAACTCCAAGGCAATGGTTCGGTCCGCCTTGTGTTCCAATAATTGATAAATATTGGCTACGGATTGTGTATTGATGCCATCAATAGCAATCACAAAGTCTCCTTCATTGGCTACAACGCCTGCTTCAGTTAAAGGTGACCTTCTGGATTCAGTCCAATTCTCTCCTGCAAATATTTTAGTGATTTCAAAATAGCCACTTTTATGCTTTTTAAACTCAGCGCCTAACAATCCATTGGACTGCCTTTTAACTGAAGGTTGGTCGCCCGAATTGACATAGATATGACCTGCATTCATTTCACCTGCTATTTCACCAAACACATAATCTAAATCTGTTCGGTGGGTCGCTGCAGCAGCCATTGGCAGGTATTTGTCATGAATGGCTTGCCAATCATTACCATGCATTCCTGGATCATAAAACCAATCACGCAAGATTCTCCAAGCATCGGTGTACATTTGTTGCCATTCAGTGCGAGGATCCACTTTCATGGTCAAGTGTTTCAAATCAATTTTATCTTTAAGTTTTTGTTCTGCAGCGGCTTTCACCACCCCATAATCTCGGCCCTTTTGAACCAAAAGGTGCTTACCATCAATCGACAAACTGTAATTACCTACACCAGCAATGACTGTTTTGATTTCATTCTCAGTCAGATCTATGATTTTCAATGCAGTACCGTTGTTGCCATTTTCAACCACAAAAACCGCATCGCCATTACTTTGTACATTGTTGTAGTTACCTGCATCGCCAGGCAAGGCCACTACCCTGTTATCAAACCCTGCAAAATCAATGTCAACTTTAACGGTCTCTTTTTTGTCTTTTTCTTCATCGATTTGATTTTTTGAGGCTTCAAAGGGAAACAAAGCAGGTGATTGGTTATTCAATTGTGCAGCATAGACTCTGGTGGCATTGTTGTATAAATAATTAAACTCATAGCTGCTGAAAGTTAAATTATAATCACGGTTAGACAAGAAAAATAAATAGTGCCCATTGGGATCAAATACAGGTGAAAAATCATTGAAATCCGCGCTGGTCAATCGATTGGTTTGTCCACCTTGTAGGTCATGGACGAAAATTGAATTGAATCCTGTGTTTTCGGTTTTGGTATATACCAACCAAGCGCTGTCTGGAGACCAACTGTAATCGGTGATGTCATTGCGCTTGGAACGATCTATTTTATTGATTTTCTTGTCATTAACATCAACCACCCAAAGGGTTTGGTTGGTGTCTGAAAATGCCAATTTTTGGCTATCCGGAGACCAAACAGGTGTATAACGCCAAGTGTGACCGTCATCCGTTAATTGTTTAACCCGTCCTGATTTGATGTTTTTGGTGTACAGTTCGTACTCCCCCGTTTCATCACTCAAATAAGCCACACTTTTGCCATCTGGTGACCAGCTGACATCTATTTCTCTGGCTCCCGGTGTGCGACTGAATTCACGAATTTCATTGTTTTTTGTACTCGCTTTGAACAACTCTCCGCGTGCCGCAATCATCAATGATTCGGCATCTGGTGAAAGTGCCATTGATTCAATCATGTCTTTGACATTCTTGCGTGTTGCAATCAATGATTCTTGATTGGCTGTTACTGTAATATTAAGTTGTTTGCTGGTTTTGGACTGAGGGTCAAAACGCCACAAATGGCCACCATTTTCATAGACTATGGCTTCTGGCCCAGCAGATGCCCACAAAGAATCATAAAGATTGTGGTTAGTTACTTTCTCTGGTGAACCATTTTCTACATAACGGTATAAATTGAGGTTGTAATCACGGTCACTGATAAAATAGATTTCATCGCCTACCCAAACAGGTTGATGGTCAGAAGCCTCATGGGTGGTTAATTGTTTACTGGTATTGTTTTCCAAGTCATAAGTCCAAATGTCTTGAGCCCTACCACCACGGTACCTTTTCCAAGTTCTGAATTCTCTGTCCTTGGGGGTATATACCAAATGTTTACCATCTGGGGACAACATACCACCACCGGCCTCTGGTACGGCCAAAGGTTTTTCCATACCACCAGCCACTGGAACCCAATAAGGTTGGCCCATGCGTATTCCCCAAGGCAAACGATTGGCCCTGACCAAAATGTGTTTATCGTCCACTGACCAATCTAAAATTCGATAATCAAATCCGCCCCGTGGTGGCATCGGCCCCACATCGTTGTACCAAGTCAATTGAGTCAGGTCACTGCCATCTGCGTTCATCACATAGACTTGTCTTGAACCCGTATATTCAGCAGTGAATGCAATTTTTTTGCCGTCACGAGAAAATTTAGGAAAAGCTTCAAAACCTTCATGCGCTGTTAACCTCTTGGCCACACCATCAGTAACAGCAGCCGTATAGATATCACCGGCATAAACAAAAGTGACTTGATCCCGATGAATGTCAGCAAACCTAAGTAACTTTGTATCAGCTGCTACTTCGAAACACATAAAGACAGCAATTAATAGCAATAGGATGGTTTTGTGGTTTTGTCTTGGTAATTCGTGGTTCATTATTGTGGTCCCCAAAATGATGATGTAATAAATGATGAAGAATTTTAACATCAAAGCATCTACTGTACACAGGCCAAAAGTATCAGTCTCAGTGTTTCTTAGGCTCACATTCATATCTGTCACGAGTCCTGTCTTTATGGTATGAACTGTTTTGATAAGTTCACAAAGTAAAAAAACTTACATCCTTCATTGGACTCACTTTTTTATAGGTAGCAATCAAATATTGACCGACCGGTCAGTCTGCTCTATAATTTGCTGATGGATATATCTAAAAAACAAAGCATTTTGAATGAGTCATTGGCATTATTTGCCACCCATGGCTTTGCCCATGTATCAATTTCAATGATTGCTAAACAAGCCAAGGTGACAAAAAGTTTAATTTTTCATCATTTTGAAAATAAAGAAAAGTTGTGGGAAGAAGTCAAAGAACAATTTTTTAAAACCTATGCTGAGAACCAAATGGATTTATTTGAGGCAGAAAAAGACCCCATTGAATTGATCAGAAAATCCATGCAGTTCTATTTTGAATTTGTTAAAAAGAATCCATTGATTCCACGATTTTTTGCTTACGCACATTTAGAAAATGATGAAAAATGTGGCCAATTAGATAAGCCATTAATGGAAAGAGGAAGTGAGTTGATCAGACAAGCGCAGCAAAATGGGTTGATGCGAAAAGATTTCAATCCAGTGGTTTTAGTAATGAACTTTATCACAGTCATCAACCAATATTTTATCGCCGAGTGTCATTTCAAACATTGGGACAAGAATTTGTATGGTGAACCAGAATCATTCATCAAAGATTTTATAGAAATAACCATCCAGGGAATAAAACCATGAAGCGAAACTATACAACATTGACGTGCATATTTTCATGCTTGATGATTCAGGCTTGTTCCTCAGATATAGATACAGAGTCAATGCAAACCACTGATGTTGGTTACAGCTCAGCATTATTTTCCCCGCAAGAACAATTTAAAACGCATAAAATCCCAGCTTTTGTTGAACCAACCAACCAAGCCAACTTATCATTTCAAGTCAGCGGTGTGATCACTGAACAATGGATAAAAATCGGTGATTACGTTGAAGCCGGTCAAAATCTTT
Organism: Marinicella litoralis; assembly: GCF_002591915.1. Lineage (GTDB taxonomy): Bacteria > Pseudomonadota > Gammaproteobacteria > Xanthomonadales > Marinicellaceae > Marinicella > Marinicella litoralis. The sequence goes on from NZ_NIHB01000002.1 coordinate 91,404, forward strand.
TTAAAATCACCAACCCATCACTAAAACCACAAATAGACCAATTCAACAGCCAAATAGTCGCCATAGAAGCCACCTTAGAACAAAACAAAGCCGAAGTAACCCGAGTTAAGGATTTAATAAGAACCAATGCCATAAGTCAGAACGAGTTGGATCGTTTAATCAATCAACGAGACAACTTAAAAGCCACCAAAAAAAGTATGGAAGCACAGTTAGAACAAGCCCAGCTGCTGTTCAATGAAACATGGCTTAAATCCCCTTTTGCAGGCAGTGTATCTGAAATATATAAAGAGCCCGGAGAAGTAATCAGTGCAGGTGAGCTGGTGATGGTATTAGGCGGAGTGACTTCCTTAGAAGCACCACTTTACTTACCATCATTTATGCATAAGAACATGTTGTTTGGGCAACCGTTATCTGTCACTTATCAACATCATGAAATGACTGCAAAAATCAAAGAAATCAGCATGACGGCTAACCCAAAATCACAATTGTTCAAAGTTTTGATTGAAGTTCCTATGCTGCATGACATCAAATCCGGTGAAAAAATACAGGTATATATAGAAGAACAAATTGGTGTTTATTATAGATTACCCATTGAAAGTGTCATTGATGATGGGATCAACCAGCCCTTTGTGTTTTTGATAGATAACATGCACGTCGTACAATCCAATATTAATTTGATTGACATTGAAGGTGATGAAGTCATCGTGCAAATGCCACAACAGGGCGAAATTGAAGTGGTCACTGCTGGTCAAGCCAGCTTAGCGCCTAAACAAAAACTGAGTCAACCATGAGCGTTGTAAGGTTGTTGGTCGACCAAAAAAGGTTGATATTAACCACTTCAATTTTTCTGGCGCTGTTCGGTTTGTTTTCTTGGTCAAGTATGAACCGCCAAGAAGATCCATTTTTCCCTTACAGACAAGGTTTTGTTTTGGTGCAATATCCCGGTGCTGATGTCAATAAAATCGAAAAACAGGTGTTAAAACCCCTGGAAGAGGAATTGGCGCAGATCGAAGAAATTGATGAAATAAGAGCCACTGTGCGTTCTGGCTTTGTCCAAGTCATTGTCAAAATGTTGGATCATATAACGGATACTGACCTTGTTTGGGACCGAGTCAGGAGAGCGGTAGACAAAGCCAAGGTTAAATTTCCAGATGGTGTATTGGAGCCCAGCGTTGAGGATCGGTTGCTGGACACTGCTGTGGCCGTTTACAGTTTGTCTGGTATCAATGACATCATGCAATTGCGTGAGCAAGCCAAATCGATTAAAAATCGCATGTTCAACCTGCCAGGTATTGGCAAAGTGGCCTTGTATGGCATGCCAGATGAACAAGTCACCATCACCCTCAAGGAAGCGTTTAATAACAGCAGCATCATCAATCATGAATTGATAGCCAAACAAATCAATGAGCGCACCAAAGCGCAACCAATCAATGCCTTACATGTAGGCAACAACAGAATCAATCTAGATGCACACACAGAATTCAAATCCATCGAAGAGATCAAAAACACCAGCATTGAGCTCACCAATGGTGAACAATTACCTTTATCAATGTTGGCTGAAGTCAAATTGGAGGCTGAAAATGTATCAAATTCAGGGTTTTGGCATCACCGAGAACGAGCCATCGCACTGGCGCTGTATGTACCCATCAATCAGTTAAACGTAGTGGATTTTGGTAAAGAACTGCGTACTTATATGGAGCAAATCCGAAAAATTTACCCCGAAGTTAAAGTTGAAGAAGTGTTTTTTCAGCCGGACCAAGTGGTAGAACGTTTACAAGAGTTGGGTGGTTCCTTATTGACTGGAATGATTTTGGTGACGATTATTCTGGCCTTTTTCTTAGGCCTAAGGCCTGGCTTGGTAGTGGCTACCGTTATTCCATTGGTCACATTTTCATCATTGGCTCTGTTTAATTTGGGCGGTGGTGTATTGCATCAAATGGCCATTGCAGGCATGGTGATCGGATTGGGTATGTTGGTTGACAATGCCATCGTCATGGTGGAAAGCATCCAATACCACATTGATGAAGGCATGCGTGGTTCTGATGCTTCTGTCACATCAGTAAGAAACTTAGCCATGTCTCTGGGATCTGCCACTGGTACAACCATTGCAGCCTTTATGCCCATGTTGTTATCAGATGGTAATTCAGCCGATTTTACCCGCGCCATCCCAACCATGATCATATTGTCCATAACCGTCAGTTATGTGTATGCCATTTTGGTCACCCCTGCATTCAGTCATATTTTTCTCAAACAACACACTGAAAACCAATCATCCTCATTACAAAAACTTGGACATAAATTGGGTCAAATTGCAGTGGGCAAAACCAATGTGATAATCCTTGGAGCCGTTATTTTTCTGGTTTTATCAGGTTATATGTTTACATTCGTGCAACGTGATTTTTTTCCAGACACCGACAGAAATCAGGTCATTATTGACATCAAGTACCCAGAAAACTCACACATCATTCAAAACACCAGAAACACCCAAGCCATAGCTACTCAACTGGCGGAAAGGGATCATGTAGACAGAACTGTGACATTCGTTGGTAACTCAGGTCCAGTGTTTTATTATAATTTGGTTGAGAAGCCCAGATCGCCACACATTGCCAGAATCGTAGCCATCATTGATGACGTCGCCAACAGCCATGAAATCATCCAGTGGGTGACCAATGAAGTGTCACCATCGTATCCACAGGCTGAAATTGTGGCCAGGCGGCTGGGACAAGGACCACCTGCAGATGCACCGATTGAAATTAAAGTGATCGCAGAAGACCGCAGGGAATTAACCGAATCTATCAGGAAAATACAAGACCTATTAAGCCAAACTGAAGGAACCCGCACTTTAAGGAACACCATTGGATTGGGGATGGCCAAACTGACTTTATCGCCACATGATGATCTATTGAACAAAAACGACATCACTCGCGATGAATTGGCCAGTGGACTGGCATTGAGGACATCTGGTCAAGTGATAGGTCAGTATCGAGGCTCTGAAGACCCAGTCAACATTGTGATGCAAGCACCAGAACATGTTAACTTTAACATTCAAAATTTGGATGACATATCAATTCACAATGGCGATTACCAATTGAGTCTCAATGCCCTGACTGATAAAAGTATTGACTGGCTACCGGCCTCGATTCAACACATTAATTTACAACGTACTGCATCGGTTTATTCAGAGACAAAAGAAGGTTATACTTACGATGACGTGCTGGCCGAATTCTTGCCCAAATTAGATTCCATCGATTTCCCAGCGGGAGTTGAATACTACGTGGCTGGTGCTGTCAAAGAGTCAGGAAAAGCCAATCAGTCACTGGGCAAAGCATTGCCTATAGGTATCATCATGCTGTTGATATTTTTGTTGTTTGAATTCAATTCATTCAAGAAAATGCTCATTATTTTGGTCACTGTGCCATTGGCATTTGCAGGCGTGCCTTTCGGCTTATTGTTAACCAGTACGCCATTTGGTTTCACTGCAACTTTAGGCGTTTTGGCCTTGGTTGGCATTGTGGTTAACAATGCCATTGTTCTGCTGGATTTAATTCAAAGAAACCAAGACTCTGGTATGAGTATGAAACAATCGATTGAACAAGCCGTAGCAAGAAGAACCAGACCGATTGTATTAACGACATTGACCACCATCGCTGGCTTGCTGCCTCTGGTAATGACCCGATCAACCTTATGGCCACCATTGGCATGGTCCATCATTTCTGGCTTAATAGTCTCTACTGCATTGTCGTTGTTGGTGGTACCCTCTATGTACCAAAAAATGATTAAACCAAAATGACCATTAAACTACAAAGCCATTATGTCGACTTAGGGCCTCAATTCAGCCGCTTGAGTATGCCTAAAAAACAAACTTCTGCTGTTTCCTTATTGTGGAACGATGAATTGGCTGAACAACTTAACCTAGACATTCCTGTTGACACTCGGGCGGCCTATTTTTCTGGTAGTTTACTGTTTGAAGGTTCAAAACCCACTTCAATGGCCTATTCCGGGCATCAATTTGGTCATTTTAATCCACAACTGGGCGATGGCCGGGCACATTTGCTCGGAGAACTGATAGACCGTGATGGCTTTGTAAAGGAATTACACTTAAAAGGTTCAGGACAAACGCCCTTCTCACGAAATGGTGATGGAAAATGTGGCATCAAGCCAGCAGTCAGAGAGTATCTGATGTCTGAAGCTTTGTATGCTTTGGGTGTGCCTACCACTCGTTCACTGTCAGTGGTTACTACTGGTGAATCTCTTATGCGACAGCACCCAACAACAGGTGCCGTGGTAACCAGGGTGGCTACATCTCATTTGAGGGTTGGTACATTTGAATATTTTGCCGCACGAAAAATGTACGATGAGATAAAGATATTGACTGACTTGTGTATCAGTCGACATGATATAAATCTTTCAAACAACAATCATAATAAGTACATTAACTTATTGGCGCAAGTTATTGATAATCAAATATTCTTGGTTACAGAATGGATGCGCATTGGTTTTATACATGGGGTTCTAAATACCGACAACACGCTGCTTTCAGGAGAAACCATTGATTACGGCCCTTGTGCAATGATGGGTGCATATGATCCATCCACAGTTTTCAGCTCCATTGATCACAATGGCCGATACGCCTATGGCAACCAAGCCAGTATCCTACAGTGGAATATGGCACGATTGGCTGAATGTTTATTGCCATTGATTGATGCTGATGAGAAAAAAGCGGTCAATTTGGTGATGCCACTGTTGCAGCAGTATCCAGAAAAATTTACTCACAGTTATCACAACATGATGGCAAAAAAACTCGGATTCCAAAACAGCCAACAACTGCCTCAATCACTGCTTGATCAATTGTTAGATACCATGTACAAAAACCAACTTGATTATACCCAGACATTTACCCATTTAAATGATGCATTGGCTAACACTAATGACATTGCAAAATTCAGCCCCCAAATGACCCCTTGGTATAAACAATGGATTGATGCATTGAAATCAAATGAGATCAAAATTGGACACGCCCTGCTCACAATGGCCCAAAGCAATCCTTTGCTCATCCCTAGGAATCACCATGTTGAGGCGGTGCTGACAGAAACTGAAAAAACATTGAATAACAAAGCAGTCTTACACATGTTAGACGCTTTAAAATCACCTTACAAAATGACTAAAAACACACAGCAATATCAAAGCATTGATGCCCGAGCTGACTTGAATTATCAAACATTTTGTGGCACCTGATCATCGGCAGCTGTGTCGACCAAGCATATCAGATTCAATGAATAATACGCGAAACAAGCTATAAAATCAGTTTCTTAGCTTGGAGGAATCTTCATCCCTCACTGTTTCACTATTTTCCCATCCTTTATAACAACATGGATATTTTCCATGGTTTTTATTTCCTCAATTGGGTTGTCAGCTACAACCACCATATCAGCCAAATACCCGAGCTTGATTTGTCCCAAGTTGTTTTCTTGACCGAGTAAACTGGCTGCATGAATCGTAGCAGCTTGTAAAGCCTCTGCTTGAGTCATGCCGTTTTTAACCATCAAACCAAACTCTTCACCATTGCGACCATGTTCCGATACGCCACTGTCGGTACCAAAGGCAATATTGACACCTGCTTTATAGGCTCGATTGAATGAACCCGCCAACAAAGGACCAATGGTGGCCGCTTTTTTAGCAACCACTGCTGGGAAAAAACCATCAATCTTTGATTTTTCAGTCACCCAATCACCGGCGATTAAAGTTGGCACTAAATAAGTGCCGTGTTTTTTCATGGCTTTGATCACTTCCTCATCCAAATAAGTTCCGTGCTCAATACTGGACACACCCGCCTCAATGGCTCGCAACATGCCTCCTTTACCATGGGCGTGCGCAGCCACTTTAAAGCCATAATCATTGGCTGTGGCAATCAAGGCATTCAATTCATCCTTATTGAACTGAGCATTGTCTCCACTTGATGCTTGGCTTAACACACCACCAGTGGCTGTTATTTTGATTAAATCAGCACCATCTTGGTAACGTTGTCTGACTGCACGCATGGCATCACTGGGTCCATTAACCACGCCGTGATCTGGTGTAGTGTGGGGAAACAAGTCATCTCGATAACCATTACTGGGGTCGGCATGTCCGCCAGTTGTGGCCAATGACTTTGCGGCTGTAAAAATTCTTGGACCGACTATCTTGCCTTGGTTTATGGCATTTTTCAGCGCCACAGAAACATTGAAGGCATCACCCAGATCGCGAATTGTGGTGAAACCAGCCACCAAGGTTCTCTCAGCAAAAACCACCGCATTGAATGCAACATCAGCTTCATTGTGTTGGAATTTTTCAATGTACCTGTTCGGACCATTTTCATGCGTAATGTGCGTATGCATATCCATTAAACCTGGTAAACAAAATTGACCGCTGTAGTCCAAATCTATGTTTTGAGCCGCATAATCATCAATCGAAGTAAACTGGTTGCCCTCAATGGTCACCACTTGATCAGTCAACATCTTGCCAGAGGCGGCATCGAACAAACCACCACATTTGATGGTGGTTGCACTGGCGACTTGGCTGCAAATTAAGCTGACTATTAAAAACTGTTTTTTCATGTTTTATCCTTTCATTATTTGTTCTATTTGTTCAGTGGTTTTGGGTACATTTTTACTTAAGACCACAGGCCCTTTTTTGCTTACTTGAATGTCATCTTCAATGCGAATTCCCATCCCCCGCCACTTTTTAGGGGCTTTCGAGTTCTCACTGATATATAAACCTGGCTCTACAGTTAACACCATATTTTCCTCCAACTCTACCCACAAATCATCCACTCGATAATCACCACAATCATGAACATCCAAACCCAACCAATGACCTGTCATGTGCATGTAAAAATTGGCATAGGTTTTTTCTTCAAGCACCTGCTCCAACTGGCCCTTAATGATTTTCAAATCAAGCAGGCCTTGACTGATGGTTCTCACAGCAACATCATGGAATTCATTCCAATGATTGCCAATTTGGACTGCAGCAATGGCATCTGTTTGTGCCTGTAACACCACATCATAAAGGTCTTTTTGACGTGCTGAATATCGGCCGTTTACGGGAAATGTTCTGGTGATGTCTGATGCATAAAAATCATATTCTGCACCCGCATCGATGAGCACCAAGTCACCGTCATTCATCATTTGGTTGTTATTGATATAGTGCAATATATTGCCGTTTTCACCACTGCCGATTATCGGAGGATAACTTGAATGAGATTGGTGTTTAGTCAAATGGTATTGATATTCAGCTTGCAAATCATATTCATACATCCCTGCACGACATGATTGCATCATCCTGATGTGCGCATCTGCCGCTATGTCTGCAGATTTTTTCATACACTTGATTTCAGCAGGGCTCTTATATAGTCTCATGTCATGGATAATATGACTGATAGACATGAACTCTTCGGGAGCCTTTGATTTCTGGCCTTTTCGGGTGGCAATCGATTTTACCCAAGCAGCTACTTTTTGGTCAAACTCATCATTATCACCAATTTTAAAACAAACTTTTTCACAGCCTTCAATCAACAAAGGTAATCGACGGTCTATTTCTTTGATGTCATAAGCCGCATCAAAACCATAATCATCAATGGCACCTTGGGTGCCTGACATGGGTCCATCCCAAATCATTTTCTTCGGATTGGCTTCTCGACAAAATAACACCTGTTGCTGACCTTTTTGACTGGGTATTAACACCAACATCGCATCAGGTTCATTAAATCCTGATAAATAGTAAAAGTCGCTGTCTTGTCGATAATAATGATGTACATCCCCATTTCGAATAAATTCTGGTCTGCTGCTGAGGATGGTAATTGAATTTTGACCAGCAATTTTCATTAACTGCTTGCGTCGTTTTTGGTATTCTGATGTTTGGATCATTGAGGCTTTAACCTGGCCATTGAAATTGAGTGAGGTCTATTGTATCACTCAAGCCAAATTCAATGCCTTCTGATTCTAATTTTTTCTTTTGTCTTTGGTAAGCAGATTGGTCTTTGGGAATTGAAATTTTACCACTGGCCCCAATCACACGGTGCCAAGGCAATTGGTATTTACTGCTGCAAGTGTGCAACACCCTGGACACTTGTCGTGCGGCTCGATGATTGCCAGCCATCGCTGCAATTTGGCCATAAGTGGCCACCTTACCAACAGGGATGGCAGCGATGTTTTGAATGATTTTGAGTGTAAAATCTTGCAAAGGGAGTCAGCAAGCACATGACTTTTTTGTATGTGCTTGCCTAATACCAAATATATTATTTATCTTCTAATTGAGCCGTGTCTTCTTTGTCACCGCCAAACTTAGATTTTCCCCAAGCCATGGCTTTGTCTTTCAAAGCGACAAATTTCTTAGAACCTTTTTCTAACTTGGCTTCCCACTCAGGATTAGGCACTTGTCCTTCTGTGACCTTGAAAAACGCTTGCATCAAAGCAGTCATTGCAATTGGGTCAATCAATGCAGATTTAATACCCCATGCTGTAACGATGGCAAGAATCAGCACCCAAACATTTCCCTCATAACCCACCACACTGAGAATTGCAGCCAATGGGGCGAACACTATAATTAAAACCAACAATGAAAGTATCCAAGTGATGACCGTGAGGAACAAGGCATTTTTTAAAAATGTTTTGTAGTTTTGCGCATACAACACCAACGCTTTTCTGGAATCTTCCCAAGGATTTTTTGAATTATTGCGAATATAATACGCCAAAATCACTTCATCAACATAAGTCAGCGACATATTTACCACACCATTGATAAAACTAACCACCGGTTGCGGAATGATGGGTAGAAACGACATCACCCCGGAAAAAATTCGATTGAATGTTTTCAACACGCCCTTAATCAGTTGATCCACACCAAACAACACCGATGATTCTTTAAATCGTTCTTTCACCACTTCTTGGGCATATTTAATTTGACCTTTGCCTTCAGGCATTGGCTCACCATCCAAATGCTTAACAATGACTGCTATGTGACCTGCTTTAACCAAATACAAAATATATTCCCTGACATAATAAAGCACGCCACTGACCAAGGTAAAACCACCCACCATTCCGTAAAATAAACCGGCTTCCTTACCGTCTCCGACACTGCCTAACATATAGCCGATTCCACCACCACCTCCGGTGCCAATGATGTATGCCAATGTAATGCCCATATAAATCAAGAACCGGAACAATACAAATTCCTTGGTTTTCCATAGTATAGACATCACCTGTCCAAATTTAAAATCAACCATATTTCACCTCTTTTATTTTAAACGCATGATGCGTCGTTTACTTTATCGGTCTGATGCCCACGGACTCCTTTAACTTAGCTAAAAATGGAGTGGCATATTCTCGGGCTTTGACCGCACCCTTTTTCAATTCAGATTCTATTATATCTGGGTTATTCATCAGTCCATTGTATTTTTCACGGGCATCTTTCAATTCTGTGTTCACCATCTCAAAAAGCATCTGTTTGGCTGTGCCCCATGCGATGCCGTTCACAAATTCTTGTTTCATTTCATTAACTTGCTGTTCATTTGCAAAGGCCTTATAGATATCAAACACAAAAGAATCATCAGGATCTTTCGGCACTCCTGGCTCCAATGAATTGGTTTTGATCTTCATGATGTGTTTTCTGAGTTGTTTTTCAGGCAACCACAACGGGATTGTGTTGTTGTAGGATTTACTCATCTTTCGACCATCCAAGCCTGGCAACACGGAGACGTTGTCATCAACAATGGTTTTGGGCATAACAAAATGCTCACCAAAATGATGATTAAAGCGAGCTCCGATGTCTCTGGCCATCTCTAAATGCTGAGTTTGGTCTTTTCCAACAGGCACTTCAGTGGCATTGAACATCAATATATCAGCGGCCATCAGCACTGGATAACTGAATAAACCCATGGTGATTCCTTTATCTGGATCAACTTCTCCCAACTCAGTATTTTCAGCGACTTGGGCTTTGTAAGCGTGTGAGCGATTCATCAAACCTTTGGCTGTCATACAAGTCAACAACCAAGTCAGTTCAGGTATTTCTGGAATGTCTGACTGGCGATAAAAAAACGATTTATCAGTGTCCAGCCCCAATGCCAACCAAGTCGCAGCTATTTCTTTGGTTGATTGAGCCACCCGTTCCGGTTCCCAGCATTTAATCATGGCATGAAAATCTGCCAGAAAAAAGTAACTCTTTACGGCGTCATCCTGACTTCTTTTGATGGCCGGTTTAATGGCACCAACGTAATTTCCTAAATGTGGTGTTCCTGTCGTTGTTATCCCTGTCAAAACTGTGGTCATAAAGTTTCCGAACTATTTAAATGACACTATTGTATTCAACCGTTGGAAGTAAATACAATGGGAATATTCACAATTCATTCCGGAGCCAACATGAAAACCACTGTATTATTTTTTACTTTGACCTTGATGATGAACACCAACACTGGCCTGGCTAAAAATCCAGCCGATGAAGCGGCCGAAAAATCATTGTCTGCTGTTACCGTTTTTATTGATGTCAATCGGCTGACAAGAAAAAATCTGGCGGCCAAGAAAATGACCGAGTCTCACAATGAATTTGCGGTACATGGTTTTGAATTGGTTGGTGTCAGTCCCTATACTGAAAATGGTGACTTGGAAGGTTTTTTTGTTTCCTATAAGAAAAAGTGAAAATTGCTTTCGAGCATTAACGTGTTAAAATAAAGTTTTAACAGTTTAGACGTTTATATGGCTTGGAATGGAAAACACATCAACCCTTATGTACCTCACGGTAAAAAAAGTGAGAAAGTCAAAAAGATTACAGTATCAATACCATTTGACGTATTGAAAATATTGACCGATGAACGAACCAGAAGACAAGTGGGCAATTTAAAGCACGCCACCAACAGTGAACTTTTGTGTGAAGCTTTTCTTCATGCGTATACTGGCCAACCCTTACCGACTGATGAAGACTTGAGTAAATCCAACCACACTTATGACAAGATGCTCCAAGGCAAATAGATCAGTCAAATAGTCTCATCAAATGTTTTTAATCTTTTAACAACCATATTTTAAAAGTTTTACCCTTCATCTTGTCATTCCTCAGTTTATTCAAAGCCATTTGTGCTGTATCACGATTAACCGCCACATAGGCACAATGATCAAACAAGGTTATTTTTCCAACTTGTTGACCACTGATTCCATTTTCACTGGTCAATGCGCCCAAGATGTCACCTGCCCTTAGTTTTTGTTTCTTACCTCCAGATATTCTTAAAGTCATCATCGGCGGCTTATAGGTATTCTGATGCAGCACAGAATGGCTGGGCAGCTGACTAGGCACTATTTCAACTTCTAAAAATTCTGACAACCTTTTCATTTTATAACTTTCTTTTTCAGCATAAAAAGAATGTGCTGAGCCTTGTTTACCAGCCCGACCCGTTCTGCCAATGCGGTGTAAATGAACTTCCGTGTCACTGGCAATGTGATAATTGATCACCATATCCAAGTCATCAATGTCCAAGCCACGGGCCGCCACATCGGTTGCCACCAATACTGTGGTGCTTTTGTTGGTAAATCTGATCAAAGTCTGATCCCTGTCTTTCTGTTCCAAATCACCATGTAATGCCAAAACATTGAAACCATAATTCATGATGGCTTGAGTCACTTCTTTCACATCAGCCTTGGTATTACAAAATATCAATACCCGTTCAGGTCGGTGGGCCAGCATCAACAATTGTATGCCGGCCAAACGGTCTTCGTTGTTTTTAACCCGGTAATAACTTTGCGCAATATCAGAGTCATTATTACCTTTGACTTTAATCATGATGGGTTGTTGCATCACATGATCAGCAATAGACGCGATTTTCTTTGGGTAAGTGGCACTGAACAACAAGGTTTGTCTTTGCTTAGGAACAAAAGCGATGATGTCATCCAGTGCTTGTTGAAAACCCATGTCTAACATGCGATCAGCTTCATCTAAAACAAAGAGATTCAACTCATCAAGCAACAAAGACCCACGATCCAAGTGATCTTGAATGCGCCCCGGTGTCCCAATCACCACATGTGCGCCATGCTCAAGCGAACTCACTTGCGACCTGGCTGGAACCCCACCACACAAGGTGACGATTTTCACGTTAGGCATACTGCGTGCCAATCGCCTGATTTCAGCGGCCACTTGGTCAGCCAATTCGCGTGTTGGACACAACACCATACTTTGCACTTTTAATGAAGCCACATCCAATTGATTGAGTACTCCTAAACCGAAAACTGCGGTTTTTCCTGAACCGGTTTTGGCTTGCACAATCACGTCTTTTTTATTTAAAACCTCTGGCAAAGCTTGTGCTTGAACTTCCGTCATTTGCACATAATCTAAAGATTGCAAGTTTTCAATGAGTGTGGCTGAAAGTGGTAATTGGGAAAATGATTGAGTCATGAGTTAACCTTAGAAATCGAATATTGTGCCATCAGTATGACAGCAAGCAAACAGGCTGTGAATTGTACAGCAATCTGATTCTTCAAGGTTCAATTGTTTAAGTTAACTCAGTCAAAACAAAACCGCATAGATTGGATTGATTACTCAATAAGCAATGGTTCTGATTTTAACAAAAATATTTTCAACTGTGCCAAGCCGAATCAATTGGCCGGCTAACTTTTTGTGGGTCAGACAATAACAATTTATTGTCAATGGCTGATTGAACTTGTTCTCTTTTAACATGGGGTGCAAATAATTGAATGAACTCATGCATAAAACCACGCAAAAACAAACTTGGATTGAATGCCAACCAAGTTGCGCTTAAAGGCAATATACCGACCGTATCCAAGGCATGCAAATCGTCATCAACTTTTTCATCAACTGCCATACTGGCGATGATGCCTACTCCCAAACCTGAACGAACATAGGTTTTAATCACATCAGAATCTCTGGCAGTAAATACAATTTTATAATTCAAGGATTCTGCATTGAATGCCTGAACCAAACTAGAGCTTTCCTTGTCATTACCAACATAAACAATCAATGGATGTTCAGCCAATTCTTGCAAACTGATGGTGGTTTTTTTTGCCAAGGTATGCCCCTTGGGAACAACAATCTTCCGTTGCCATTTGAACAAGTCCAATTTAACCAAATCACTGGCGGCTTGGGTGTTACCAGAGCTGATGACAAAATCAACTTCGCCTTCGTGCAAAGATTTTAAATTTTGTTGAGAGGTACCCTGCAACAAATTAACTTTGATTGAAGGATAAATTTCATGTAATTGTTTCAACACCGGTGGTAATACGTACCTGGCTTGGGTGTGTGTGGTCGCAATATTGAGATGACCGTTGTTTTGATTGGTTAGCTCGTGACTGAAAGCTTTGATGTTTTCAACTTCCTTTAATACCCGCTCTGCCCTATGCAGAACTTCTTTACCAGCATGGGTTAAAGCCACCAAAGATTTACCCTGTCTAACAAACAAACTAAAACCTAACTCATCTTCCAACAAGCGGACTTGGCGACTAACGCCTGGTTGAGAGGTATAGAGTTGTTTGGCAGCAGCTGTTACATTCAATCCTGAATGGCATACTGAAACAAAAAATCTGAGTTGTTGGAGTTTCATGGTCGATAATTCATTAATCTAAGCGTTAAGGCCAAATCATAACAGTGTTATTTCTCATTGGCAATATAGACGTCTAAACGTCTCATACCTTTTTGTTATATAGCCATACATATATGCTATTTTGAATTATGGATATATTCTGTATATTGTCAGCTACATCTCATGACTTAGCGAATAAATGAAATACTTACCCATTAACATCAAATTAAAAAATCAATTGGTTGTGGTTCTGGGCGGTGGCTCGGTAGCTACCAGAAAAATCAAAAGCGTTTTGAATGTAGCAGCACAAGTGGTTTGCTTGTCTGACGCTTTCAATAATGACATCAAGCAATTGGCACAATCAAATCAACTGACCCTCATCAAACATGATTTGAATGACATACAAAAATTGGATGATTTTAGCCATATAAGGCTGATAATTTCTGCCACCAGCAACCCTAAAATTAATGCTGCGGCATACAATTATGCACAGCTAAATCATATTTGGATTAATACCGTCGACCAACAAGAATTGTGTGATTTTTTAACACCAGCCATTGTGGATCGCTCACCTGTTGTTGTCGCTATATCAACGGAAGGCGCCTCACCTGTGTTGGCCAGAATCATCAAACAGAAGATAGAATTCTTAATGCCATTTGATTTAGGTCGGCTGGCAATTAAAGCCAGGGCTTTGCGGGCATTAATTAAAAGTTCGATTCCCAGTTTCAATAATCGAAGGCGTTTTTGGGAACAGTATTTCAATTGGTCTCATCTATCAAAATCAATCCTCCCGCAAGAATTCAAAACACCCAATGGACAAACTGTGACTGAAATAATTAGCACAGTTAACAACACCCAAGGAAAAGTGTCACTGGTGGGCGCTGGACCAGGCAATCCTGAATTATTGACATTGAAAGCCATTAAAGTATTACAAACAGCAGACGTGGTGTTGCATGATCAATTAATTTCAAATGAAATTTTAAAGCTGGTCAGAAAAGATGCAAAGTTAATCAATGTGGGGAAACAAGCGGGACATCACAAGACGAAACAAGAAAACATCAACCAACAATTGATTCAAGGTGCCCAAAGCGGTTTGCATGTTTGTCGTTTAAAAGGTGGCGATTCATTTGTCTTTGGCCGAGGGGGTGAAGAAGTACTGGCATTGAATGCAAAAAACATTGAATTTGAAATTGTGCCAGGAATCACAGCAGCGGTTGGTTGTGCGGCTTATGCAGGCATTCCTTTGACCCATCGTGACCATGCTCAAAGCTTGGCATTTATCACAGCCCACTGTAGTGACTCCATTGATACCATAGACTGGCAATTTTATGCCAAAAACAAACAAACATTGGCAGTGTATATGGGCCTGATAAAAGCTGATTTGTTGGTCAGCCAATTAACTAAACATGGAAAGCAGCCGAACGAATGGGTCGCCATTATTGAAAACGGTACCAGAGAAAATCAAAGAACGGTCACAGGACAACTCAATCAATTACCTGCTATGATAATAAGCCAGCAAATTAAATCACCTGCACTGATTGTGATTGGTTCAGTGGCACAATATGCCAATCAATTGGACTGGTATAAACCACATACAAAACACAGTAAATTTAATACATATTTAAAATCAGCATAAGAGAAATTTATGATCTATAACAATATACTAGAAACCATTGGTGATACACCAATCATTAAAATCAATAAACTGGCCCCAGATCACGTTAGCATTTATGTAAAGGCTGAATTTTTTAATCCGATGGCTTCGGTCAAAGACCGACTTGCGCATGCCATCATTGCTGATGCAGAAGCCAAAGGCGCATTGAAACCAGGCCAAACGGTGATAGAGGCCACTTCAGGTAACACTGGCATTGCATTGGCTATGGTTTGTGCAGCGAAAGGTTATCCCTTTGTTGCCATTATGGCAGACTCATTTTCTATTGAACGACGTAAACTGATGCGCGCATTGGGAGCCAAAGTGGTTTTGACGCCTGCAGCAGAACGCGGATCAGGCATGGTGGCCAAAGCCAAGAAATTGGCTGATGAACGAGGCTGGTTTCTTGCCAGACAATTTGAAAACGAAGCCAATCCAGCCTATCACCGGTCGACCACAGGACCTGAAATATTAAGAGACTTTGCAGCCAAAAGATTGGATTATTTTGTCAGTGGCTACGGCACAGGTGGAACCATTACAGGTGTTGGTGAGGTCTTGAAACTTGCCAGACCTGGCATACAAATAGTGGCCACTGAACCTTTAGAAGCTCAATTATTGGCAGGCAAAGAATGGAGCCCGCATAAACTACAAGGTTGGACACCTGATTTTGTTGCCGAGGTCATGAACAAAAAAATCTATGATGATTTAATACCAGTCGATGAACATCAATCGAAGCGTGCCGCTTTGGCTTTGGCTTCTCAAGAAGGCATATTTTGTGGTATTTCCGCTGGGGCCACATTTGCAGCAGCGCTGGAAACGGCTAAAAAAGCAGAGCCAGGATCGGTTATATTGGCCATGTTGCCTGACACTGGTGAACGCTACCTCAGTACTTATTTGTTTGAAGACTTTGAAAACGAATCAGACGAAATTTAAACATGAATTCCTGCTATCCACATGGATGTGGATTACAGTCTTCATAATTTGAATATATGACTCCAAGCAATCCCTGCCTCATAAATTCAATTCAGTCATTTCATTTATCAATAAAAACAGGTTAAATTCACAGCCCTTGCGGTGAGGTGTCTGAGTGGTTGAAGGAGCTCGCCTGGAAAGCGGGTATAGGTTAACGCCTATCTAGGGTTCGAAAATTTTGTCTGGAACAAAATTTGACGCCAAAGGCGCACATCGTGGGAAATACATGGACGTATTTCATCAATCCCTATCTCATAAATTCAATTCAGTCATTTCATTTATCAATAAAAACAGGTAAAATTCACAGCCCTTGCGGTGAGGTGTCTGAGTGGTTGAAGGAGCTCGCCTGGAAAGCGGGTATAGGTTAACGCCTATCTAGGGTTCGAATCCCTATCTCACCGCCAATTATTTGATCAAACCCCATCAGATATTGACCCGATAAAACCACAAAAAAACCTGCCAAAGCAGGTTTAATTAGGACATCACTTGATTCAGTGACTAGATGCCTTTGACTAAATTTCCCAGTGCCAATAATACAAAACCACCCACTAAGAACCAATACTCATGACCGGTTACTACTGGGATGGCTGTTACTTTTGCTGACACCACTGATAAAACTGCCAAAATCACTGCTATCAGAAAGACCACTTGTTTGGGTGCACTTAAATTCATAATTTATTCCTCTTTTTAATGTTTATTTTATTGGCTTATGTACAAGTGCAGGTGCACTGGTGAATAAGCTCAATTATCATGACAGTTAGGGATTTAACTTTCAAGTTAAAAAAATGTTAATTCAACAGCCTGCGATTTCTTGGTACCGTTGCATCCTAAGTAACTCAAGTTGACTGATAACTGGCAAAGATTCACTTAAAAAGTGAACAGACTTTAATATTTTGAAGGCATCAAACCATTCATGAATGAATTGTTGCCACCTTTGATGGGACTTACTTTGTTTGAATCCATTTTCAAGAACATGACCGATATGCCAACAGTCATTCAATCCGCAGTCGGAGTGAGGTAATTTTTGATGATCAAAATAATTCAATAAGTCATCTCGCCACTGCTTGATAATATAAAAGCAATCTGGGTGGTATAATTTATACCCACCTCCCTGCTGTTCCAATTGTTTTATTTGAGAAATGGCTGGTCCCGTGCCGAATGGCACCCTGTCAGAAAGACGAATTTTAATTTTTACTTTGGGCATTTTGGGCTGATAAATACCACCTACCTTGGCTAATTTATTCAGAATATAAAAATCTTCACCACCACTGCGACTAGGAAAACCCCTGACTTTCGCATAGGCTGAGGCCTCGATGATCAGTGTACTACCAAGCGGAATGTAATCATATTTTGAACCTATGTATTTCATTCCTTGTTGATAATAGCGTAATTTGAAATCGTATTGATTTTGATAATCACATAATTTAGGGTCGGATCCTGAGTGCACAAAATCTAAGCAGATTGCCGACTGATTATGATTTGTTTTATTAACCACAGAAAAATAATCTATAGGCAACTCTACATCAGCATCTGTGCTGAAAATCCATGGATTTGAAATCCAATTCAACTGAATCATTTTTAATGCAGTGTCTGCACCAATTTTCCGTGCCAGACCGACGCCCTTTCTGTGGTCAAAGGGTTGATCATTAAAGTCCAACAACATCACATCATGACCGTTTACATTGAGCAGCAAATGGTGTTGTTTTGAGAGTTCAACTTTGCTTTCAGCATCGAAATTTAACCGCTCTATCAATAGCTGATTTTCTGTAAACCATTGTGCTGATTTGTCATGTTCAGTTGGTCGATTGACCACCATTACTGTGAGAATTGATTCAATCCTTTGGTGAATTAATAAATCATCTAGAAAGCTTGGCGACTCACCACAAACTGGAACAACAAGCACAAAACACCACTTTAAATTTTTCAGCCTTGGATCATCAATGCTGTCATTCAACAGGTCGTTACTGTAACTCTTTAGGTATTTTTGTATGGATTGATGAGCGGTTGAGTTCAATGAACTGCAGCACGATAAGGCAGCTTTTCCACAATCGCTGCTTCGGCATCCAATAATTCATCCAACCGTTGCAGCACGGTGGCCGAGTCATAATACTGATGTGCCAATGCCACAAACAAGGTGTAATGGCGTTTCTCAGCTTTGGCCAATCGAATGTAAAAGTCTTTCATTTTGGGGTCCTCTAATGCATCACCAACCATTGAAAACCTTTCATGCCCCCGCTTTTCAACTATGCTAAATATCAGTAAGCGGTCTAACAGGTAAACCTCACCATCTTTTCTGATATTTTTTAACAACTGATTGATGTAAGGGTCCTTGATATCATCTTCTTGTTGAAGCCCACGATCCAACATGATTTTCATGACCTCTCGAAAATGAGCCATTTCTTCCATCGCTAAATCAATCATGCCTCTGATCAAATCCGGCTTATCTGGATAATGTTGAACCATTGACATGGCCAAAGCCGCTGCTTTTCGCTCACAAGCCGCATGGTCCTGCAAAAATGAATTAAAATCAGCCATCGCCACATCTGCCCATTCAGGTGAAGTCTTCACCCGAAGTTCGTATTCCAATTCACTCATTTAAATCAGTCCTAATTCCAGAGCTTTCAAAACGGCTCGTGTGCGATCTCGAACGCCTAACTTTGATAATATATTAGAAACATGATTCTTGACCGTTCCTTCAGCCACGAAAATTGAATTTGCAATTTCTTTGTTGCTGTAACCACCTGCCATCAAACGTAAAATTTCAGTTTCACGATTAGTCAATGGATCAGGACGCTCAAAACTGATGAAATCATTTTTAAGACCTTCAACCGACTCCAATATACGTTGGGTGATTTGTGGCCTGACAATGGTTTTACCGGCTGCCACTTGTTTGATGCCTTTGACCAATTCTTCTAAAGGCACATCTTTGAGTAAATAACCTTTGGCACCGGCTTTAACACCTGCCAAGATAAGTTCTTCGTCATCAAATGTAGTCAAAATGATGGTAGGAGGTAATTGATTGATTTGTGAAAGTTCATGCAATACGTCTAAACCAGACATTCCCGGCATCCTCATATCCAATAAAACCACATCCGGGTTAAGTTTAGGTACCATTTCCATGGCTTCTTGTCCGGACCGAGCTTCACCGATAACTTCTATATCCTCTGCAATGTCTAACAAAGCTTGAACGCCTTGTCTGACTAAATTTTGATCATCTACAAGTAATACCTTAATCATTTTATTCTCTAATTAAATTGGAAAAGTCAAAATTGACTTCAAACCTTTGTTTGATTCGCATTGATAAGTGCCATCGAGTAATTTAACACGTTCCGCCATCCCTGTCATGCCATTGCCAGCCTTAGCATGTCCTAATCCAATGCCATTATCTTGAACCACCAAGGTCACCGATGTGGCTGTGCGGTTTAATGAAACATGGATGATGGTTGCTTGGGCATGTTTCATGGTATTGGTAATCAATTCTTGTGCACACCTCAAAATGGTCTGTGCCAATTTAGGGTCTTCAACCAAAAACTCTTCTGGAATGTGTTTTTCTACTTTTAAACCCGGCAAGCCTTCTAGCAATTCCGTTACCGCCAATCCCAAATCCAAGGTGCCTGACTGCCTGAATTTTCCAACCACTTCACGTACATCTGACAGCAACAACCTGGCAATTGAATGCGCTTTTTTAACATAACTTTGTGGTTTGCCTTCAGTCATGTGTGAAGCGGCTTCTAAATTGAGTGTCAGTGCAGTTAAATGGTGACCAATTAAATCATGTAATTCTCTTGAAATTCTCAGCCTTTCATTGATTCTTGAGCTGTCAGCCAACAACACTTGGGTGGCTTTTAATTCGGTGTTGAGCATCCTTAATTCTTCTTTGGCATTTTGCTGTCTGTATGCAACCAAAGATATGATGAATGAAAAAACCGACACCCCTAAATAGATAAAAAACAACACGTACTGTGATGTTTTACTTACAAATTCACTGCCCAGGTAATTGAATTGAACGCCGATCAATAAGTTGTAAATCAATAGAATAAACAAACTGTGTTTAACTGGAAACAACCAAGCCAACAACACAGAAATAATCAGTGCATAGAATATGCCAGTGGCACTGTCAGTGATGTAATTGATCACCAAAACAAAGAAGACCAATAAAGTGATTGACAACCAGGCTTTTAATTTGAAGCTCAATTGGCCCATTTTGCTGGTGACAAACCAAAATACCAAGCCAAACCCTAAATGAGCTGCCAAGTAAATATTAAACGTTTGATTGAAAGTTTTGTTTAAAGTTTCAAACTGTAAAAAAACTGGAATACTGAGGCTGAGCCAAATGATGAGCCCAGCCAACCTGATTAATTTTATGTGGGAATATCTATAAACCACTAACGAATGATGAATCTATTGTCATCTTTGCGTTCAACTTCACGGGTAATGGTGGTATCACCCACCAACCAAAAATAGGCACTTTGTGATGAAGTAATGGGCCTTTCAACCAAAACGGTCTTGTTCAATACATACAAAACATCATCTTCTTTCAATTGGCTGGCTGCAATGTTAACTTCAACACCTTTGTTTCTGGCATGGTTTTTACGTAACTCATCTTGATCTTCAATTTCGGTATCCACAGCAATAAAATCTAAGGTTGTCGGCACAACCACCGTCTCTTCAGCGTCCTCTTGTTCGGTTTCGCTTGACGGCGTATCACCTGCTATCGCATCGGGGTCTTTCTGGTATTTTCCACTGCCCTTCTCAACCAACTTATGCACGGTAGGGTCATAAGATTCTTTCATCCAGAAAAACAACACCACACCTTGGTTGATAAAACGTTTCACTAAAACCACCTGGTCTTGAATAAACAATTCATCTTTACTGTTGATGTTGCTGTAGTTAATGATTTTATTAACCCGTTTGGTTCTGGCATGCTTCTTGCGGAGACTTTCTTTGCTCTCTTCAATGGTTGCTTCGTCTGCATTGACGGTGGCTGATGGTCTATTTTGAGATTGAACATCAGTCGCGGCAACCACAACCTCTTTAACCGGCGTTGCTTCCACAGGCTTAACTACAACCGCTTGATTGGCTGCTTGTTCGGACGCTTGTGGTGATTCAGCAGTAGGATTTGGTACAGCAATTTCCATGTTGGTGATGCTTTCCAGTAATTCATCATGATTGCTTTTAATGTCAAGCTTTTCAAAGGCTGGTGCTTCAACATTAAAATCCATATCAGGTTTATCGATGATCACTTGTTTTTGAACCGTCGCCGCAGTACCTGAAGATGAAACATTGGCCACTTTAATGCCCTTAACCGCTGATATAGCGATGCTTTGGTACAACGAATCCTTGAAATTAACTTGTACATCACGCGAACCCGCATCAGTTAATCCCATTCTTATGGTTTTGTGCCAATCCTTAGGTGCTGTTATTTTTAGCAACCAATTGTTCTTGGTTGCTTGGGCTCCAATTTCATTCATTTTAGAACTGAAATTAGGCAATTTATATTGATTCTCAGTCATACCCCAAGAAGGCAATTCTGCTAAGCAAATGGTGCTCAGCACCAACATCGTAATTGTTATTAATTTTTTCATTGTTTTTCCTCAATACC
The DNA here is from genome assembly GCF_002591915.1 of Marinicella litoralis. Classification (GTDB taxonomy): domain Bacteria; phylum Pseudomonadota; class Gammaproteobacteria; order Xanthomonadales; family Marinicellaceae; genus Marinicella; species Marinicella litoralis. The sequence continues at coordinate 113,178 of NZ_NIHB01000002.1, forward strand.
ACCTGTGGTCAATTTTATGGGGTCTAAGATGGCCTTAATTTCTGCTTCCGATAAATCGGTGTTTTCTAAAGTCACATCTAAAACTGATCTTTTTTCTTTGTAGGCTTGTTTCGCTATCTTAGCGCCTAAGTCATACCCAATAACTGCATTCAATGCGGTCACTAAAATAGGATTTTTACCTACATTTTCACTCACTGCCTCATGATTTACCTTGAAGTCTTTGATGGCTTTGTGTGCCAACTGGCGACTGCTGGTAGACAGTATATGAATACTTTGCAAAACATTATAAGCAATCACCGGTAACATAACGTTAAGTTGAAAATTTCCCGATTGACCGGCAATAGAAACCGTAACATCATTGCCCATAACCTGCGCGCATACCATGGCAACGGCTTCTGGTATGACTGGGTTTACTTTACCGGGCATGATACTGCTACCAGGCTGCAAAGAAGGCAGTTCAATTTCACCAATTCCAGCCAATGGACCAGAATTCATCCAGCGCAAATCATTGGCCACTTTCATGAATGTTGATGCAATGACTTTCAATTGTCCTGAAAGCTCTACAATATTGTCTTGTGCGCTGATTCCATCAAATTTGTTGTTCATCGAGCTGAAATTGACTCCAGTTTTACTCGATAATTTTTCAGCAAAAAGCGAACCAAATTGAGGATCAGCATTGATTCCCGTACCCACAGCAGTCCCTCCTTGGGGTAACTGCGAAACACGTCCGAGGGTGTCATTCAACCGTGCAATATTGGTTTCCATAATACTGGCCCAAGTATTCAACTCCTGACCAAATGTAACTGGCATGGCATCCATCAAATGAGTTCGGCCTGTTTTAACCACTTGGTTTAGTTCAGAGGCTTTATTTTGACAAACAGTAACAAAATCTTTTAATGCCGGAATCAATGCTTGTTGTACGGTTAATGTACAGCTGACGGCTATTGCTGTAGGTATCACATCATTAGAGCTTTGCCCCATATTGACATGGTCATTGGGGTGGATAAACAATTGTTCCGTACTGGCAATGTGAGAAATGACTTCGTTACAGTTCATGTTAGAACTGGTTCCAGAACCCGTTTGAAATACATCAATCGGAAAATGATGATCGACCTCACCTGATTGTACCGTGTCAGCTGCTTTAATCACGGCTTCGCTGACAGCTTGATCCATATGTCCCAATGACAAGTTGGCTTCAGCGGCGGCTGCTTTAATTAACCCCAATGCCTTTATAAATTCTCTCGGCATGGTTAAATCACTGATCGGGAAGTTATTAATGGCTCTTTGCGTTTGTGCGCCATATAAAGCATCAGCTGGGACTTTCAACTCACCCATGCTGTCTTTCTCAATGCGATATTCAGTCATAAAATTAGACGGTTTAAAAACGAGCCGAAATTATACGCGTATTTGCGGTCAGTTTGCATAAAAATCCACCAAACCACTGGTGATACTCAGTTAAACATCACTCTGCAACCATTGTTATCATCACTCATCAGGTATCCAGACTGATTCAGCCAAGGGTCACAAAAATTGTCAACCGAATGCAGCTTTTTTTCAAAACGAGGAGCCTGGTTGTTGCAAAAATGCCAACTCTGCTTCGCTCGACTGCCTGCCCAATACTTGATTTCTATGAGGGTACCTGCCAAATTGGTCAATGATACTTTTGTGCTTGTGTTCAAATTCAAGGTTTGATTCCAATCCTGGTTTAGCAAACATCTCCACAGCCAATTGATGAACCACTGGAGATTCACTGTGCATCAATGGCATATAAAGGAATGCCAGTTTTTTGGGCTCATCCATAAAAGCTTGATCAGCACCCACGTCAATGGCCGACTGGGTCAATGCCAATGCCAAGGAATCATAAGCAAAAGCAGCCTTGTCATCTCTGAACATATTTCTTGAAAATTGATCCAGCACAATGATTTCAGCCAGCCTGCCTTCTGGCAGGGCACGCCATGAATATAACTCGCACTGTATCGCTTGTTGATAAACAGCAAGGAAGCGGTCTTTAATCAATTGATCAAATTCAGGATCCTTGATCCACCATTGTTTGGTTTCAATTTCTTCAAACCAAAACCTTAATACCGAATACATTTCTTTCACGTCGTCAATCCTATAATAGAAGTTAATATTGAGCCAATGTGTAGATTAGATTTTATGGAGAACACTTTAAATTTGCCAATAAATCCACATATTAAATACTGAGCTATCACATTAATATTAATAAATTAAGGAGTTATTATATGTCATTTGAACTACCCAAATTACCTTACGATATTTCAGCTTTGGAACCTCACATTTCTAAAGAAACTTTGGAATATCATCATGGTAAACACCACAATGCTTATGTAAATAATTTAAACAAAATGATCAAAGGCACTGAATTTGAAGGCAGTTCTCTGGAAGACATTGTGTTGAATTCAGAAGGTGGTATTTTCAATAACGCCGCACAAATTTGGAATCACAGTTTTTATTTCAACGGTTTTTCACCACAAGGTGGAGGTGAACCCACTGGAGTATTGGCAGACAAAATAAATGCCGCGTTTGGTGACTTTGCAACTTTTGTTGAGCAGTTCAATCAAAAAGCCGCCAGTACATTCGGTTCTGGCTGGGTTTGGCTGGTACAAAATAAAGCCGGTGATTTAGAAATTGTAAACACCTTCAATGCTGGCAACCCAATGACAGAAGGTTATCATCCGTTGTTAACCTGCGATGTATGGGAACATGCCTATTATGTAGACACCAGAAATGACCGAGGTGCTTATGTTAAAAACTTCTGGAACATCGTCAATTGGGACTTTGTTGCTGATAACTTGAAATAATAAACTTCAATCCAACCAAAAACCGATAAGTCAGATATGACTTATCGGCTTTTTGATACTCAGTGAATTTTTCAATTAACTGACCACAGAGACTCTTTCATTCTCACTTTCACCGGAAGTTGCCTTATTCCTTTTGAATAACTTTCTGGCTCCTTCTTTGATGTCCAAACCAATGCCATACAAGGAAGGCACCATCAACAAAGTAACAAAGAATGCCATAAATACCCCAAAGGCCAATGACACTACAATGGGTTGTAAGAACGCCGCTTGAATTGAACGTTCCATCATCATTGGAACCAGGCCAACGATGGTGGTCACCGAAGTCAACAAAATGGGCCTGAACCTTGCCACACCAGCCTCAACAATGGCTTCTTTGGCCGCCATGCCCTTTTCACGTAACTTATTGCAATAGTCCATCAATACCAAGTTGTCATTGACTACCACGCCAGCGGCAGCAGCAATGCCGAAATAACTGAAAATTGCCATGGTCATATCCATAGCAGCATGTCCAACCACAGCGCCAACAAAGGCGAATGGAATGGCAATCAAGATCAATAGAGGTTGTGAATAACTCTTAAAGGCAACGGCCAACAAGGTGTACATGGCAAAGAAAGCCATCAAATACAGCCCCATCACTTCTTTTAAGAACCTCGCTTCACCTTCAGCTTGCCCAACTGAACCGCGGATGATGCCAGGGTATTTGGCTTCCCACGTTGGGTAAAAATTTTCATCCAAATCTTTGTTGATATCATCTCGAACATCTTCTTTCAAGTCTGCACTGATGCGCGCCGCTCGGTTGCCATTCCACCTTTGAATGCTTTTGATGCCAGGGGCGTACTCAAGATCTGCCACTGCCAACAAAGGCAACTCACGACCATCAGCAGTTCTGACATAGAAATTATTTAAACTTTCAATCGACCTTCTTGATTCAACCGGATAGCGAACTTTAACCCGCACATCTTGACCGTTTCTGGGTACCCTTTGAACTTCTTCACCAAAATAAGCTTGTCTGACTTGGCGGTTGATATCAGCCAAGGTCAAACCCAGTTTCGTGGAACCTGGCTTAAGGGTTAGCCTGATTTCTTCAGAAGCACCTTCTAAGTTATTGCGCACGTCATAAAGGTTTTCATACGTTCGCAATTGTTCTTCTAATTCATTGGTGGCAGCTCTGAGCACATCCAGATCTGGGTGACGAATGGATAACTCATATCCCGGATCGTTGTTGCCTTGGGTGTACTGGACAGAGACTTCTTTGGCATCTGGGACATCGCCCATCAGTTCGCGTAAGCGCACCGAAGCGTCTTTGGCTGACATGTTTTGTACTGCCAATGGACGGTCTTCTGGCGGAGTCAATTTTACAATGGCAATCACGCTGTCTCTGCGAGAACGGGTATACCAATTCTCAATCAAACCACCCTGACCATCGGTTTTTTCATTGATTTCTTCTTCAAGGGCTTTTTCGGCGTTTTGTAATTGCGCCAAAATTTCCAAAGCACGACTGTATGGCGCACCTTCAGGTAAAACCACATTAACAATGATTTCATCAGATTCGATGTCTGGCATAAAGCTTTTCTTAACCAGGCCGTTGTTGAACATACCGAAGCCAATAATCAAGATGCCAATAAAGACGCTGGTGGTTAAATACCGATGATTCAATGAAAACTGGCCAATTTTACGGTAATGTTTATGAGCAAAATTAATGATGCTTTGCGAAATGGCTTTTTGCATGCGTCCAAAACGATTCTGATCTTTGCGTGGTTTCATGTTGGACAGGTGCGATGGCAAAATCAACAGTGATTCAATCAAGGAAAACGCCAATGCCAGAATCACTACCCATGTGATGTGACGGGTGAACTCACTGGTAGAGCCACCTAAAAACAACCACGGCATGAATGCCATGATGGTGGTTAGGACACCAAATATAACAGGTTTTGCCACCAACTGAGCACCTGAAATGGCCGATTTGGTGCCGCCACCTAATCGATTAGATTCACTGTGAATGCCCTCACCGACTACAATGGCATCATCTACCACAATCCCTAGCACCAGTAAAAAGGCAAAGGTAGACAGCATGTTCAGAGAAACACCCACCGTTGGCAAGAAGACAAAAGCCCCTGCATAGGCCGTACCAATCCCCACAGCCACCCAAAAGGCCACTTTAGGCCGCAAGGTCAGCATCAAGACAATCAACACCAACAACAAGCCCAGCATGGCCGAACTACCAATGGTTTGCATCCGACCTTTGAAATCTTCTGCTTGGTCATTCCACAAGGTCAACTTGGCTCCATTGGGCAAGGTTCCTTGTTTTTCACCAATCCATTTTCTGACGGAATCTGATGCTTTAACGATGTCCATGATCTCAGTGGTCATCACTTGAATCAAAACACCGGGTTCACCGTTAAGGGTCGCTAAAATTGGGTTGTCTTCGAAACCATCTATTACAGTCGCCACATCACCCACTCGGATCACCCCGCCATCTGCCGTCTCTTTAACAATAATCGCAGCAAATTCTGATTCGGTGTCTGCTTGGCTTCTGACTTTAAGTTGATAGGTTCCGACTTCGGTCCTGACTGTGCCGGATGATTGGTTCATGGAGGAATTTCTGATGGCAGCGGCGACTTCGGAAAATGTTATGCCATATCGTTTCAATGCATCTTCACCAACCTCTATGGAAATTTCTTCTTCTCGTGTCCCAAATAATTGCACCACTGTGATGGCAGGTAATTGAGCCACTTCACGACGTAATTTTTCAGCCAATCGTTTTAAGTCTCTTTCTGACAAGTCGCCATGCACGGCTATGCGGATGAATTCATCGCGATTAACCCATTGTTGAACGATGGGTTGTTCCATGTCTGATGGGAAGGTGGAAATTGAATCAACACGAATTTTCACATCATTCATAAATTGATTAAAGTCGACTTGTTGTTCAGCCAATATATACACTTGGCCGACACCCTCTCTGGAAGATGATCGCACCCATTCAATCGCATCCATATCACTGACAGACTCTTCGATGCGTGCGACCAATTGTTCTTCTACATCTTGTGGAGATGCACCCGGCCACCCTACATTGATTTGCAGCCCTGGGAACCTGACTTGTGGGTCCATTTCACGTTCTAAAGAGTTAAAGCCAATAAAACCAGCCACAAAAATACCAATCATAACCAAGTTGGCTGCCACTGAATTATTTGCCCACCAAGCAATTAATTTATTCATCATTTCACCTGTTTGTTATGAAGTTAAAGCTGAGAAACTAAATCGGCATTGATCACATCTTTGCTGATGGGTTGCACCAACATACCGTGTGAAGCATTGGGCACTGTTGAGATAGCCACTTTTTCACCAACACTGACACCGGCACTCAGCAGCACCTGCTCTTCTGAAGTTGAAATCACTTCAACTGATCTGATGTCCAGCTTGTTGTTGCTGTCTACCACATAAACTTTATCGGCATTCCTCAATGCATCTCTCGGAATAACCAAAACTTGTTTTGACTCAACCCCTTGTATTTCTGCAGTGACAAACATACCCACTGCCAATGGAACTCCAAAATCCGCTCCTTTACCATAAGGGTCAATGACTTCAGCAGTGACATAAATCAATCGAGTTTGTTGATCTACAGATGCATTGGTTCTGATGACCCTTCCTTGCCATTGATGTTGTGATCTCCCCATGCTGGTAGAAAAATTAACCACAGGACCTTTACCAGGTTCAGCCATATAACCCATGGGCAAATCCAGTTCGGTCAACTGTAAATCAGTCAAGGGCAACCGCACTTCAACGGAATCAACCGAAAATACTTTACCCAATTGAGTGCCCGCAGTTATGTATTGACCCAGGCCAACCAATTTGCTGACAACCCTGCCGTTGAATGGAACTTTGATTTCAGTTCTTGTGACATTCAATTTGGCTTCTTTCAAATCTGCTTTCGCAGCCCTTAAATTGGCTTCAGCTTCCAGAACCTGAGGTTTATTAAGGGCAAATGCAGATGGCGTTACATCACCACGTTTTTGCAACCAAGTGTCTTTTTTCATTTTGGCGTTGGCCAATTCTCTTTCTAATCCCACTTCGGCAGAAGCCACTTTGGCTTCAGCCCTAATCACTGCCACCTTATAATCAGTGTCATCAATTTTAATTAATGTGGTTTCTGAATTGAATTCAGCACCTTCAGCAAAAGAATCAGAAATGCTTACGACATGGCCGGTCACTCTTGAGGTTAAATTAATTTCAGTTTTTGGTCTCACTTCTCCTTGTGATTTAATGCCTGGTGTGATCTCTTCGGATTTAACTTCATCCACATAAAGTGAAATCAGTCTCTGTGTAGGTTCTTTCTTTTCAGGAACAGGTTTAGAGGCAGCCAGTGCTTGTACGATAAAGACACTGATGATCAGTACAGAAATTGGCGCAACAATCTTGATAAACTTTTTCACAATTCAATCCTCACTTCTTGAAATATAGGTTATTTGCTTGATTAACGAGGGATTAACTAGATAGTTACATTATTTTTAACATTCAGTACTAATGGCCTATACCGACCACAAATGAATTGTTTTTGTAAAAAACAACTGGTCCCAAATCGTCTTCTACTATTATTTGAACACAGATATTTTTAAAAAAGTATGGGCTAATGGTCATCAATTACAGCTTGTTTCGTAGGCCAATAGTCACGGTTCTTGGCCTAACCATGACTTTCGACCTGTTATTTGATTGCTGGATATACCAAACCAAATAAAAAGAAATTAATGGCAATCATCAACAATTGCCGCTTAAGTCAACAATCAAAACTGACATGCAGATTGATCAATCTGCTTGCAATGGCCCGTAAGGTAAAACTTCCAATCTTTAATGGGTTGTTTGCCTTCAGTGGTGATGGTTTCAGTATTCAAATGACTGGTTAAGTAAAACAGTCGTTGAATGTCTTCTTTTTCACCAGGACCGATGTGAGCGTCACTGAACCGGTCTTGTAAATAGGCGGGTGGAATGGACTGGTTGAATAAATTAACAGTGACATAACTGACTTTTTCCATTTCTGCTTCACTCAATTTAATTTGATAGGATATGTGATCACTGCCGGTTTTGCTTTTATCATAATAATCAGCATCATTGGCCGCATTGCCAATCAACACGCCCAACATTTGAATGTATGGAGATTGATTGTCCAAAAAGAATTGAGGATCAAAACCTTTACCTCTGATTCTGTTGTCTTTCTTGTCTGCGACTCTTCTGAGGAATGAGGTGGTGTTGTGTCCTGCTGAATCTTGGATGATTTCCTGGTAAATTTGCACTTGGTCAGGCGCTGAAATGACTTCATAATGAGGCTGATACAATTTTTTATCTTTTCCACCCTGCTCTGTTAACAATGGTTTATCAGTTAAGCCATCAAGAATAACACCCAATTCATTGGTTCGACCCGAAGCCCACAGCGGCTGATCATCTTGGTCATAAACAATGGTTTCTATAAATACCCTACGAAATCCAACGCCTGATGGTAAAAAATGTCCTGTTAGATTTTTAACTTCAACGTCAACTGTCAGTGTGTCTTTGTTAACGGGCTTGATTTGTTCAATGTTCACTGCAGCAGTTTGCTTTTCAGCCATTTCAATCATCGAATCACGCCCAGTGATTAACGCTGGTTGCACATTTGAATTGACCATGTAATCCATTTGGCGCAAGCCAAGAATCATTGGGAATTGTTGAAACATCTCATTGATAAACACATTCAGACCATGTAAAGAATGCCTGGCAAACTCATCCCGCGGGGTTAAGGTAATGTCTTTGTCTGGTAAACGATGGGTGGTTGGAGCAAAATCATTGCTTTCTATGTTGGCAATTTTCATGCCTTTTAAATCATTGTGTGTGTCGCCTACTTTGAACTCAGTTGGCATATGACAGTCCTGACAACTTTGGAAGTCTTGCTTTTTCGAAAAATCTGAATTAACCCACTCTAAATGTGTGGTTTGTTCATAGGTGGCATTGACTTTTTGACCATCAGGTGCGGTGTAATAATGTGCTGTACCATCATTATTGTAGGTAGGCAGCAATATATTATGACAAGACCCACAGATATCAGAATTTTGAATCTGTTGACCAAATTCAGGGGTGATTCCCAAAGCATTTTGCATGGGCTTTTGAATGACTTCTGCAGAATCATAGGGACCGACAACTGTGCCTGGTTCATTGGTCACAAAATTTCCTGTATACCCAGCTTCGGTACCCAAACCGTTGTTGTTGATTTGGTGACAAACCATACAAGAAATACCATCTCTGGCTAAAGCGCCATATTGTGCATCGTGGTTATTGGGTAAATTGTCTTGCCATCGAGTGACTGTGGATTTAGCAAATGGCTTACCAAAAGGCACCCCTTCAGGTGGTGCAACGGCAAAGATACTTTTACATTCATCCGATGGTCCAGAATCAATGGCGTATTGTCTTTGACCCATGACACCATGACAATGCAAACAGGTATTTTCAATGCATTTTTTGGCCGCTGGCAGGTTATTGGTTTCACTTTGTAACTGTGAAAAGAAAATGGGGTCTCGACCGGCCAATCCCATTGGTGACACCCGCCATTCACCATAAGGTGACACATTAATTTTACTGTCACTGTTGGCTTTATCAATCAACATATTGGCTTCAGCTGAATTGGCATATGTGGCATCATGACAATTGATACATTGGTCTGAGGTTAAATACTGATCCAGATCATTTAAACGAGACAAATGATGATCAAATGATTCAGCAGGTAACCTCAGGTTCCATGCTTGGTTAAATTGATTGATACCCAATTCGCCATAATAATCAACAAAGGCTTTATTGATGGACGACAACGGTTGTGAGAATGGGCTTTGTTTGGTCTTAGATTGAGTTGATAAAGAATTTTCTACCTGCCGATGAAGCCCTTGTTTCAAATCAAGTTTGGTGCTTTTTTCTGGCTTTTCAGGATACCATTTATATTGCAAGCCCTCACTGACCACATTATCTAAAGATGAAAATGTCAGTTGACTTTCTGCGGTGGCATGACAATTGATACATGCAGCACCGTACAGGCTATATGGATACACCACTGTATTGATTTTACTTGATCCAGCATAACCGGTTGGGTACCATGCTTGGTTTCTAGTCACAGGGTTATTGGGTACATTTTTTGCCCAGGTGAATGCTGATTTATCTATTATGGGCGGGTTGCCGTCTCCATTGACTGCATCAATTACTTTCGGTGTATTGGTTGGATTGGCCCAATACCATTGATCATGTGTCACATCAGTACGATACATCACGGTCCATGAATCAGGAAGCCGATCTTTGTCATCTGGAATGTGCATACAATCATCGGTTTTTACAATGCCTAATTTTTGATCAATACTGGCCATTTCTTTGATGATCATGGCGCCTTTTACCAGCTCAGACTTTCTATCACTACACATCCAATCTACCATTTCAGGAGAGTAATACACCCTCACTGCTGGATGAACTCCGTAACTTTGGCCTTGGCCAAATTCCCCAACATATGGCCCAGTCATTCGCCAATTCAAATCCTTGGCCCATTTAAGCTCACTGGCATAAACGCGAGACCTTAAAAAATTCCTTAATTGGCGGTCAAATGCGTTTTTTTTATCCAGGTCAGTCATTTGTCCTGGTTCAAGCACAAAACCCACATTGAGTCGCCAGTTTAAATCAGTCAAATTGGGTTTATTGGCATCACACCAGGCTGCAGATTTTCTTTCTATTTCAGCTGTGTGAGCGGTAGAACAAACCCAATCATTTGGGTTGTCAGGTAATTGTGCATGGCTTGCACCTGTTAACATGAATATAGCCATGAAGGCCAGAAGTCTTGAAATTGTTGGCATGAATCCCCCGTTTTTTTAACCAAGTTAAAATAATTTATTCACACACACAGTTATGATAAACAATTGTTAATTTAATTACAACATTATTGTATGTGCGAATTCAATGGGGTAAACAGAGAATAAAGCTGGCTTAACCAATCAATCTAAATGCAAGAAGCGATCCTTTTTGGTTTTTAAGTAGGCTTTGTTGTGGGTGTTGTGTCCCACTTTGATGGGCAATCGATCGACCACTTGAACACCTTGCGACTCGATGGATCGAATTTTATCTGGATTGTTGGTCATTAACTTAACCTTAGATACGTTCAAATGCTTAAAAACATCAGCCAACATGTCATAACTGCGACCATCAGGCAAATGTCCCAATTGAACATTCGCATCGAATGTATCTAGTCCCTGGTCTTGTAATTGATAGGCTTTTATTTTTTCAGTCAACCCAATGCCACGCCCTTCTTGACGTAAATAAACAACCATACCCACACCTTCATGCGCGATTTGCTCCATTGCATAAGCCAATTGAGGGCCACAATCACACCTTAAACTGAACAAACCATCACCGGTTAAACACTCTGAATGGACCCGCGTAAGTATGGGTTCACCACCAATAAAATCACCTTGGGTCAACACCAAATGCTCTTGTCCATGGTGTTCAAACACATGAATAACAAACTCACCAAAAGCCGTGGGTAATTTGGCTTGGGTGATAAATCGTGTACTGTCAGATGCCTTCATTGTCTATTGAGTTCATGCTGCATGCGCAGTAAAGCCACAGTGGCTTGTGCCGCTTCTTTGCCTTTGTTTTCTTTGCCCAAGCTTTCATCCACACTGGAACGAGCCAAGGCTTGTTTTTCATCTTCTACGGTAATGATGCCATTACCAATAGGCATGTTATTTTCCAATGACACATTCATGATGCCACGAGCACTTTGTTCACAAACATGATCAAAATGCGCCGTTTCGCCTCTGATCACAGCACCCAAAGCCACAATCCCATCAAACCTTTCTGTTTTTGCAATGTACTGACAGGCCAATGGAACCTCTAAGGCACCAGGTACGTCAAACCTTTCGTATTCGACATTTTCACGGTTCAGGTAGTTGGTGGCACCTTCAAATAAACCATCACTGATGTGGCGATAAAAAGGGGCTGTTATGATAGCTATTTTCATGTTGTTTCCTAAAGTATTATTTGTTGTAGGAAATAAATTCGGTGATTTCCAAACCAAATCCAGACAAGGCTGGAAAACGAATTTCCGGACTCATTAATTTCATTTTACCTACACCCAGGTTTTTTAATATTTGAGAACCTATGCCTACATTTTGATAGGCATAATTGTCCTTACTTTTGCGGGCCCCTATTTCATCAATTTCAATGGGTACTGATTCGTTCGAGTTAAGCACCACCATCACACCACTGCCATTGTCAGCAATGGTTTTCATCGCCCTTTGTGCCGTCCAATAATCATCATTGGATTCTAACCCCCGAAGCTCTCTGAAAAAATGACCATACTGAACCCTAACAGGAACCGCTTTCTCAGCGTTGAGTTCACCCTTAAAGAATGCCAAATGTTCAGTTTCAGTGATTCGATCTTTGAACTTTTTAACTTTAAACTCACCCCATTGGGTGGCATAAACAAATTCATCTTCAACCGAAACAGTGGTTTCATTCATCATGCGATATTCGATCAGATCCGCAATGGTACCAATCTTTAAATCATGTTTTTGTGAAAACTTGATCAAGTCTTCGCGTCGCGCCATGCTACCATCATCGTTCATGATCTCAACGATCAATGCTGCTGGTGTTCTTCCAGACAACTTAGCAATGTCACATCCTGCTTCTGTGTGTCCAGCCCTTGCCAACACACCGCCTTGCTGGGCCATCAATGGAAAAATGTGTCCTGGTACCACAATGTCGGCAGGTTTGGCATTGACCTGTACCGCATCAATCACTGTTTTGTACCTGTCATAAGCAGAGATTCCGGTGGTAATGCCTTCAGCTGCATCGATAGATACGGTGAAGTTTGTTGCCAGCTGTGCGGTATTGTTGTCCACCATCAATGGTAACTCCAACCTTTTACACTGTTCAGGCATCAAAGTTAAACACAACAATCCCCTGGCGTATTTGGCCATAAAATTAACCACTTCAGGGGTGACCGCATTGGCAGCAATCACCAAATCACCTTCATTTTCTCGATCTTCATCATCCATTAAGATGACCATTTTGCCATCTTTGATATCGGCGATCAGTTCCTCAGTGCTGTTTAATTCTAAACTCATGTTTTTCTCAGGTTATTGGTTCAAATGAGGTCTCAGCATTTTCTCAACGTAACGAGCAATGGTGTCGACTTCTATATTGACGGCTTGATTGGGCATTAACTGGCCTAAATTGGTGTGTTCCATGGTATGTGGAACCAAATTAACAGTCAATTTATTGTCATCGATGGTATTGACCGTCAAACTAACTCCATTGATTGTGATCGATCCCTTGGTCACCACAAATCGACACAGATCATGCGGAATTTCAAACTCAAAAATTTCAGACCTGCCACTGTCGACACGACTTAAACAATGTCCTATGGCATCAACATGCCCAGATACCAGATGTCCACCCAGTTGATCTTGTAAGGTCATCGCTGGCTCTAAATTGAGTTGACTGCCCACCTGCCACTGTGCCACCGTTGTCTTGTTGACTGTTTCAATCGAAACATCCACTTCGACTTGGTCTGAGTTGATTCGGGTTACCGTTAAACAAACCCCATCCATGGCAATAGAATCACCCAGTTGAATTTTTTCTGGGGCATTGAAATGGGTTTTAATGGTGAACCGCAAATCACCGGAAAGCGCTTTCTTTTCAATGACCTTGCCGATGGATTGAATGATACCTGTGAACATAACTATTTAATGATCAGCGCCCGCAGTCGCCAATCTTTGCCTATGGTTTTTAAAGAGATGGGCTTTATATGGAGCCGTTGTGACATTTCTTCAATATTTATTTTTAACAATGGTCTTGCTGATGAACCCATAATCACTGGTGCAGTGTAAACCAACAGTTCATCAATCAATCCTTCATTCAATAAGCCCCCAGCCAAGGTGGCTCCTGATTCAACCAAAACTTGATTGATTTGCTGTTTACCCAGGTAGGCAATGAGTTGGGCTAAATCAACCGATCCTGACTTGCCTTTCATGACTTTGATTTGAACACCTAACGACTTGAGCTTTTTGGCTTTGTCATTGTTATCTACAGTGCTAACCATCAGTACTTGGTTGGGCTTATGCAAAATTTTTGCATTCAATGGAATCCTCAAATGACTGTCTACAATCACTTTTAATGGCTGTTTTTTATCAAAATCATGAGGTATTTTTCTGTTGCTTTTTGAAAATGATTCAGGTCTGACTGACATTCGACAGTCATCCAGCAAAACGGTATCGATGCCTGTGATGATGGCACCACTGCGGCCACGCCAAAATTGTACATCAGCCCGAGATTTATCCCCAGTGATCCAATAACTCTCTCCACTGGACATGGCAGTCCGACCATCTAAAGATTGGGCCATTTTACAACGCACCCATGGTAAATCGGTTTTCATCCGATGGAAAAAACCACGATTGAGGTCAATCCCTTGTTTACTCAGTACGCCTGTAATGACTTTGATGCCCGCTTGCTTTAACAAATGATAGCCTTTCCCTGCGACCAATGGATTGGGGTCGTCATTACAAACCACCACTGTTTTGACCTTGGCTTTTACCAAGGCTTCAGCACAGGGTGGATTTTTACCATAATGACTGCAAGGTTCCAGGGTAACGTATACGGTAGAACCTTCAGCATCGTTGCCTTTGATTCTTGACAAAGCATTGACCTCAGCGTGTTTGCCACCCACTCTTTTGTGGTAACCCTGAGCGATGATTTGATCATTTTTAACAATAACACAACCGACCCGTGGATTCGCTCCTGTAGTGAACACGCCCTTGGCTGCTAACTTCAGTGCTTTTTTCATGTATTTTTTGTGCGTGCTCTTGTGCTTCATTCTGTGGTCAAAGATAATGTCATATTATTAAATCAATGATCGGCATTTTAACAGCCTGAAGACAGGCCTGCGACAGAAAAACTTATGAACCCAGTAAATTATCGACACATCATAGCCAGTGCATTGTTAGAAGACATCCAAACGGGTGATTTAACCAGCGAAGCCATATTCCCAGCAGAACAAGATTGCGAAGCCAAACTCATAGCCAAACAAGACGGTGTCATCGCTGGCCTGCAAGTTTTTAAGGAAACCTTCCTATTGTTTGATTCATCGGTAAAAGTGGAACTGTTGTTTAACGACGGCGATCGATGCCTTGACCGTGATGTCATCGCCAGAATACACGGACCTGTGTTGTCTGTGTTGGGTGCTGAAAGGGTGGCTTTGAACCTGCTACAACGAATGAGTGGAATCGCAACACTGACCAATCGATTCGTCCAACTGGCAAAAGGAAAGTGTCGTATTTTAGACACCCGAAAAACTGCGCCCAACCTACGTGTGCTGGATAAATGGGCCGTGACTTTGGGTGGCGGAGTGAACCACCGACATGGTTTGTATGACATGGCAATGTTGAAAGAGAACCACATCAAAGCAGCAGGTGGCATCACTCAGGCTGTTGATAAATTATTGAAGTATGACAATCACCAAAGACCGATCGAAGTAGAAGTCACCAACTTAACTGAATTGCGCGAAGCCTTGACCTGCCCAGTTGATAGAATCATGTTGGATAACATGGACAATGAAACCATGGCTGAAGCAGTTAAAATCACCGCTGATAAAATTGATTTAGAAGCTTCTGGCAATGTCTCATTAAAAACCATAGAAGGTATTTCATTAACGGGTGTTGATTATGTATCAATTGGCGCCCTCACCCATTCAGTCAAAGCAATGGATTACAGTTTATTGGTGGTTTAACCCAACCGATGAATAAAACAAAATCAAAAACTCTCATGAAAAAACCCAATATCAACATTGCCATGGCTCAACTCAACGTCAAAGTCGGTGACCTGGCTGGCAACCAACAATTAATTTTAGATGCCATTCAAGAAGCACGCAATGAACACATCGATATCTTGGTTTTTACAGAGTTGGTGGTGTGTGGCTATCCACCTGAAGATTTGTTATTTCACCAACAGTTTCTAGATGATTGTTTGGACTCAGTCAAGTTCATTGCTGACCACACAGATAACATCACCGTCATTCTGGGTTTTCCAAGAAACCACCCGAATGAACCGGAATTGCTGCACAATTCGGCGGCCTTGATCCAAGACGGTGAAATCAAAATGGTCTATGACAAACACAAGCTACCTAATTATTTGGTGTTTGATGAAAAAAGATATTTCAGTGCCGGTAAGCATGACGGCATTGCTGAAATAACCATTCAAAATCAGCTGCTGAAAATTGGAGTCACCATTTGTGAAGACATTTGGTACGAGGCTGAACCTGTGGTTTACCAAGCCAGTGAAAATGTGGACTTATTGATTAATATTTCTGCGTCTCCTTATGCCACTGATAAAATCAACAGTCGAATTGCGATGTTACAAAGAAGGGCCAAGAGGTTTGCCACACCCTTGGTTTATTGTAACCTGGTCGGTGGCCAGGATGAGTTGATATTTGATGGAACCAGTTGCGCCATTGATGCCGAAGGTGAATTAATGGCATTAGCACCTTCCTTTGAAGCGGCGTTTACCCAAGTCAATTTTGCCAAAGATCAAAAATTCATCACCGTTACAGAACCACCACTGGCAGAACTTTATGATGCCTTGGTATCATGTACCCGCGATTATTTTCAAAAAAATGGTTTCAGCCAAGCCGTACTGGGCTTGTCAGGCGGCATTGATTCTGCCTTAACTGCGGTGATTGCTGCCGATGCCATTGGCGCAGAAAATGTTACTGGCATTTTAATGCCATCTAAATTTTCATCTGACCATTCCATAGCCGATGCTCAGGTGTTGGCTGATACCCTTGGTATGAACAGTCAATTGGTGCCAATAAAAACCATGCACGATTCATTTCATGGTTTCCTGGCACCTGTCTTCAATGAATTATATGGTGATTATTTTCAAGGCCAAACCGATGAAAACATCCAAGCCAGAATTCGAGGTGTGTTGTTGATGGCTTTCTCCAATAACAACAATGCCATATTATTGTGCACCAGTAACAAAAGTGAAACCGCTGTTGGTTACACCACACTGTATGGTGACATGGCCGGAGGGTTTGCACCCATCAAGGATTTATTCAAACTGCAAGTATATGCCTTGAGTGAATACCGCAACAGCATCGACCCTGCAGGTCCGGTTATTCCCGTAAACACCATCACCAAACCACCCTCTGCTGAACTGAGACCCGATCAAAAAGATTCTGACTCTTTGCCTGAATATGAAATTTTGGATGCCATCTTAAAAGCTTATTTACACCATCACAAAGATGCAGCACAAATTGCCAAGTCTTTAGATCAAGAACTGGCACTGGTGATCAAAGTACTTAAAATGGTCGATCGAAACGAGTACAAACGACAACAAGCTGCTCCTGGTCCCAGGGTCACCCAGATGGCATTCGGTAAAGACCGCAGGATGCCCATTACCAATGGTTTTGTTCATTGAAATGAGTGTGACTTTGCTGAACGCCTCCACATCAGTCAACATTTTACCGCACGAGCCGAACCTATCTTGATGCAAAGTGGCCAAAAAGTCTGTGTGTAAAAAAAATCAACAAAAATCCCATACCTTGGTTTTCGGCTTGACCGCAGATCCCATCCATCAGGGACATAAACAAGTCATACTCAACAGTTTCACTTTTGCCAAACAACAAAACTTATCCCTAGAAAAATTCCTGTTGGTTCCCACCTACCAACCCAATTTGATAGCCGACAAGCAACGACCCAGAACGGCATTTAATCACCGGCTGGAAATGTGTGAACTGGTGGCAAATGAAATTATAAAGAGGTATAAATATCCTGTCTATGTGTCTGATATAGAAAAACAATTATTTTTAAAATTCAATAACAAAAGTTTTAGTTTTGAAACATTACAGGCCATCAGTGCGCCGCACAAACTGTTTGTGTTAAGTGCTGACCACTTCGCCGGGCGTTGGCCAAAATTCAGAAAATGGTTAAACTGGAAACAGCTGGTAGAAGCCAATGGCTTAATGATTCACCAACGACCCGGCCATGGCATCAATCATGGTTTTATAAACCGGCTAAGAGACATCAATTCTGATGTTTTTGTGGTTAAAGATTTACCTACAATTGAGATTTCATCCACTCTATTGAGGGCTGAATTAATAAAGCATGAAAAACCTGATGACAGCTACCTGTCTGAAAGGGTATTTAAATATATTCAAAAACATTCCATTTATGCAAAGTCAGTCTCGTCAACCAATGAATAATTTAACAGAATTGTTGAACTGACGACAATCGCCCATACAATTAAGTCCTTAAAGAGCTGCTTCTGACATATGGGCACTCTCAATCAAATAAAATAAATTGGTATCTGGAGAAATCATTGAACTCAAGCACTGCTGTACTGAAATCCATCAAAGATCTGTTGAAAAACATGCCGCAAGACTGGCTTAAACTCACCACCCATCGTCTCGACATATACCATGAAGACGCAGCCAAAACAGAATTCTTGGATGAGTTAAAAAAACTCATAAAAACAAACAATGTCAATACCACCACCTTGAATCAACTACCTACAGCATATGATTACATCCGCTTGGGGCACCAATTATCAAGTTTACTTGAATGGGTGTTGGCAGAGATTAATCAAGTGGTTGACGAACAAGTCATCACTTTTGCTTCTAAAACCATGCCTATTTTGGCTGTTTTGCGTCAGAATGCCATCAAGCACACAGCCACTTATATTTATTACGATGTTGATACTGCGCCACTGATAGATGAGCCAAGATTGAAAAATATTTATGGTTATCAGTACCAACTGACCCAAGTCAATCACAGTAAAGAAATTCCGCAACATCCAGACGGCACGGTCGTTTTTGTAACTCAACAAGACTTCAATAAAAATTTAAATAACAACCCGGTCATAGACCTTACCGTCAACTTACATCATGACTTGGGCTCTTACATACTTATACACCAACCCAATGCCAAACAAATGGTCCAAGCCATTCAGCACGTGAGGAGACGAGAAACCATCGCCATGTCGCCACAGAACTGTTTGAGTATTTTGCATGAATTGGTTGGTAACGAGGGACCTTTTTCGAGTGTTGAACACATCAACAAAACCAGTGAGAACAAACAAACTGTGGCAACATGTATACGTCAAAATACAGGCAGTCAGTCCTCACCATTAATCGCCTCCAGTGGGTTGTCAATTCAATATGCTATTTTGATGGGCTTGGTAGAAAATGCCATTACAGCACACCCAGACAAGCCGATTAAAATTATTTTACCACCTAATTGTTACGGTGGAACCAACGACCAATCCCGTCGTGTGGCCGATTTAATTCCACAAGCAGAAGTGTTGGATTTACTGGTCGATGGTGGTGCGGATATAGTCAACAGCTTAGAGTCCGTTTTATCTGCGGCTGCTGAAGTCGATGGGGTGCCAATTGTTTTGGCTGAGATTCCAACCAATCCCAGGGTTGAAGTGCCTGATTTACCCGCATTAAGCGAAGTTCTCAGCAAAACAAGACTGACACCCAAAGCTGAAACAGCTGTACAAGCCACATTTATGGTGGACCAAACTTTCTGCCCCAACGTCAATTTATTGAACCAAGACAGTGAACTTAGCAGTGTCAGTACCATTTCATTTTCAAGCGGTTCAAAATTTCCAAGTGGTGGTCGCTGTATCGCGGGCTATTGTGCAGCCAACCAAAAAGCTGAAGAGTTGATGCCTTTGGTGGCAGCCCATCTGTCATTGTCAGACAACCATGCCGACGCCAATCAAATGAATATACTGGCTGAAACCATGCCTTCGATGCCGGAACGCATCGTTCAAGCCTATGCAAAAACCCGAGATTTTGTTCAACAAATTCATGCCTTGATACCAACCGCTAAAATATTTTATGTCTCTGATGACATGGCGCTCAGAGGTTTTAAGCCCTCGGTTTTTTCACTCGATTTGCCTGTCTCAGCTGACAGCCTCAAAGAACGCCAAGACTTACAAAAACAATTGAACAAAAAATTGATCGAATTCATGATTACTAGGCATCCCGAAGATTGCAAAAACTGTGTCAGCTATGGCCAGCTGAAAGGCAGCTATTGGACCATACCTGCCACTTCAACCCAGGGCACCACCAAAGAAGGTGACAAAGATTATGTGGTAAGGGCCTCTATTTCTCCGGAAGTTGATGTGGCTAAATTGTCGCAATCTTTTAAAGTGTTTTGCCAAACGCATGATTTAATTTAAACCCATTCATGGCTCGACTGGGGCAAGCAAAGGACCAATGATTTCACGGAGTTGCCCGTGAAATCCAATGGGTAATGTTCGCAATTTAAGCACCATCAATTATTTAAAATAATTTTTCCGAAAGTCTAAAAGCTGTTTTATACTAATGGTATGCGTAGAAAAAAGACCAATTTAGTATCCATGCTACCGGTTCTGATGATGTGCTTACTGATCACTGCCTGTGGCCCTGTTTCCCAATACCAAGTTAAAAACAACTTCTCTGAACAAGACATTTTTCAAGACGGTTTGTTTGGTCCACCCGCTTCTATTCTGTCTATGGATGAGGTATTTGCCTTGACTGAAGACCAAAAACAAGATTTTTTGAAACACTTCCATAGCAAAGAATACCGTGACTTGTCTGACAGTCAACGCATATTCAAATACTTAAAAAACAAACTGGAGTATTTTAACTTTCATTCAGAAACTTTGATCGCCACAGATGCCATGGCCTTGAATTCAGGTAATTGCATGTCATTAGCCATTTTAACCAGGGCCTTGTCAAAACTGACTCATGTTGGGATCAGTTATGAATTGGCTCGCACGCCACCCGTCTTTCAACGTGAAGGCAATCTAGAACTCAATTCGCAGCACATCAGAACAGTCATATTTAACAAAACCACTAAAACCACAAAACAGTTTGTCAGACCCAACGACAAAGTAAAAATTGATTATTTCTCTACCGCAGGTTCTCGCACCTTGCGATCCGTCAAAAAAGAAGAATTCCATTCTTTGTTTTACAGCAATCGTGCGGCTGAAGCCATGATCAGGAATGAAAGCAATCGTGCCTACTGGTTAATTAAAGAAGCCTTAAAGATCAAACCCGATAACTTGATCGCCATCAATATGTTGGGGGTGTTATATCACCGCATAGGTGAAGAAGTGTATGCTGAAAACACATATCGATACGGACTGTCACATGGAGGTGACCAACTTGAATTGCTCAATAATTACCATAAATTTTTGCTCCAAGCAGGCAGGAATGAGGAAGCATTGATCATTGCGCAGACACTGGAAAACTATGACGATCCTGACCCATTCAAATGGATTGATTTGGCGGATGCAGAATTCAGGGAGGGCAATTACCACAATGCCATTAAATTTTATGAAAAAGCCCAAGAATTAGCCAGTTACTTACACCAACCCTACGCTGGTATTGCCAAAGCGAATTTTCAATTGGGGCGAAATAATCGCGCCATAAAAGCCATGCAAATGGCCATTGAAAACTCTCACAGGTTTCAAACCACCTCAATATACCAGGCCAAATATGATTACATGAAGTCGTTACAAAACACCAACTAGTCAGCTTCACTGCCGCCATAATCCTGCTACAATAACGGGTTTTTAATTAACTGAGTGTATGCAACACATCATATGTAGCAGCAGTGAGGTGGTTAAACAAAACCTCACCGGCGAAGGATTTATCAAGACCCATAAAAACATTTTTGATTTGAACCAAATCTGGATTGGTCCAAGACCTCATTTGGAACAAGATGAAAATTTCAAACAAATCATTCCATATATCATTCTCTCCTATCAAGACCAAATTGCCGTTTACCAACGAACCAAGCAAGGTGGAGAGTCTCGACTTCATAACCTTAACTCGATTGGTTTTGGAGGGCACATAGATGCATTCGATCTTGCCTATCAGACAGATGGAACCATTGATTTGGATCAAACCATAGAAACTTCTGGTCAACGTGAAATAGAGGAAGAATTGAAAATTGATCGCATCGTAAACAAAACCAAATTAGGCTATATATTAGATAACAGTAATCCTGTTGGTCGTGTGCACATTGGCGTGGTTGAACGCTGGGAGCTGTCTTCTGAGTCAATCAACAGCAATGAAGCTGAAATCAAAGTCCTTGGCTTGTTTGACCTAAAGACTTTAAAAACCATGTCCAATCAAATGGAAAATTGGAGTGAACACATCGTCAATGGTTTGTAAGCTGTGATTATCAATCAAAGAAGCGAGCACTGTTGCTCGCTTCTTAAGTTTTCAACCCGTCTTAAAAATCATGGTGACTCTGCTGTTCGATACTTTTCAAACCAAGCCAAAATGCTGACCACTTTAGCCACTAAGTTACTGGGGCGGTTGGCTATGCCATGTCCTGAACCAGGAATTCTGACCATAGCACTGTCAACTTTCTGTAACTTCAATGCCGAATAAAACTGTTCAGATTCAGCAATCGGCGTTCGATAATCTTCCTCTCCTGTCAACAACATGGTCGGTGTTTTTACATTGCCAACATAAGAAAGCGGCGATCTTTTTAAGTAATTTTCTGGGTCTTCCCAAGGCTTGGTTGGAAACCAATACTTGTAGAAAAAGCCCGGATTATCCGCATACAACACAAAACTGATCCAGTTGATCACTGGCTTGGCCACCACGGCGGCTTTGAATCGATCGGTTTTACCGATGATCCAAGCGGTTAGCACACCACCACCACTGCCACCCGTGACAAACAACTGCTCGTCATCAATGAAGCCTTTTTCAATGGCTGCATCGACCCCAGACATCAAATCATGGTAATCATTGTTTGGGTAATCATGATGAATGAGGTTGGCAAATTCTTGTCCATATCCGGTACTACCACGTGGGTTGGTATACAAAACCACATAACCGGCGGCGGCAAACAATTGCACTTCAGTAGAAAATACCGAACCGTAACTGGCAAAAGGGCCACCATGAATTTCTAAAATCATTGGGTATTTTTTGTTTGGATCAAAGTCAGGTGGTGTCACCAACCAACCTTGAACTTCACGTTGATCGACAGAAGACAACCACCTCAATTCTGTTGTTTGACCCAGTGATTTGTAATTAAACAAATCAGCATTGACGTGGGTCAACCGATGACTCTTGTTGTTCTCAGTCACGGCCAAATCTGCTGGGTGCTCAGGTCCGCCTAAGGTATAAGCCACCCTACCATTGTTAGATACTGAAAATGCCGCCGCGTTATAAGGCCTGCCCAAAGACAATCCACCCAGTTGACTGGCAATGGATTTGATTTTCCCGTTTAATTTTATCAATGCCAATTTTCCATCACCCTGATCTGTGTATTGAATGTACAAGCCCTTGGAGTCATTGGCCCAAGCCATTGACTGAATTGACCGATCCAACCCAGCTGAGATCACCCTGGGATGAGTGCCATCTTGATCCATGACATATAAATCACGGACCGTGTGGCCTTGAAATGTATCATCAAAACCAACATAAGCGATTAATTGACCATTGGGTGACAATTGCGCATTGGTATCTGGGCCAAATCGATGGGTCAAGGCTTTGACAGACAAATCTTCCAGTTGTAACTGATAAATTTCGGCATTCAAGGGTTCATACAGATGATTCTCATGCATGTTGGCCGTAAAGTAGATAGCCCTATTGTCTATCGACCAACTGGGAGATTGGTGGTTGTGTTCAGAAAATGTCAATTGTCTGGGCGTCCCTCCGTCCACGGAAAGGATAAAGATTTGATTGTTGCCCGCTGTTAAATACCCCTGTCCATCTGCGCGGTATTTCATGTCATCAATGTAGACAGGTGGTTGGTTCCATTTTGCACCAGCTGGTTTTGCTGGCATTTTAAGTATCGAAGGTCTAGACTTTGCTACGAATTGTGTGAACACCAAATATTGATCATCATGCGACCAGGCAAGCTGATTAGGTGCGGTGGCTGTATTGGTTAACGCCACAGATTGCTTGGTATCCATCCACATCAAATACAGCTTGACCTTATCATCAGCTTGATTAGACAGGTAGACCACTTTTTTTCCATCATGAGACCACCTGGCAGCATAATCACTCTGGTTGCCTACCGTTAAAGGTCTTTGGTTTTTCCCATCGAAATCAGTTATCCATAAATTTGAATGATTTTTATCTGTCATCACATCTTTAAAATTTCGGGTATAGATAATTTGTTTACCATCTGGCGAAATTTGTGGGTCAGCAATGTATTCCAGATTAAACACATCCAATAACTCTAATTGATTAGATTCTTGACTGAATGATATGTCGGCAAAAAAGATCAATGCCAGAATGAAGGGAAATTTTCTCATGATAAATGCTCACGCTTAATACAGAGTCATGAGTATACGTTAAAACTCAGGCATCATCAAAACCCGCTTAAAGTATCATTGACAACATCAAGTGCAGGTGAATCAACCATCCATTCACTGAATATAGCCAAATCTATTGCACAATGGTTAACACGGAATATAGAAATCAGTTAAACTGTGCCACATTCTTAAAAACACCCAATTTAGTCAGGTTATACATTATGAACAACAACGACATCATTCGCAGAGTTCGCTATATTTTAGATCTCAAAGACAATCAAATTACCAAAATATTTAAGCATGTCGATACAGTGGTCAATGAGCAACAGGTCAACCATTGGCTGAAAAGAGAAGAAGACGAAGGCTTTGTTGAATTACCTGATGAGTTATTGATCGACTTTTTAGATGCCCTGATCATTGAAAAAAGAGGCAAAAAAGACGGCCCCAGCGTACGCTTTAAACAAACTTTAGATAACAATTTAATTTTAATGAAGCTAAAAATTGCTTTTCACCTAAAAGCAGAAGATGCCTTGGCCATCATGGAATTGGCAGAATTCAAAATCAGCAAGCATGAATTCAGTGCGCTGTTCAGAAAAAAAGACCACAAACATTACCGAGTTTGTAAAAATCAAATGTTGCGGAAATTCATGAAAGGATTACAAATCAAATACCGCGGTATGCCAAAGCACAATGAAAATGTTCCAACGGCCGATGTTGATACAGTAGAAGCACCTGTAGAGAAAAAAACATTAACCAGAAAACCAACAAAAACCCAAGCGAAAGAGTCCAGTCATAAAAATGTGCCGTCAACAACTGAAAAATCTGACAAGCCCAAATCTGCAGCCAGCGTTTGGAAAATACCAAGTAAAAAGAAATGAATCACTGACATCAGTAACGATAATTTGAAATGGGCTCAATTAAAAATTCATCGCATTAAATACAACAAGAACAACAACAGAAGTTACCCTTCATATGGATTTACGCTGTTTTTGGCAAGGTACTGACCACAGGTATAGCCCAAATATACAGTCACAAACCACACCCAAATTGCATAGCCGTCGGTGTTTTTCATCCAGTAAATAGGCCAAGTGATTGCTGTAACGAAATTCATCAAAGAATTAATAAAAAAGCTGATCAAATCACTGAACCCCAATGAACTGATTGTGTCCACAAAACTTGATTCACTGCTGAGAAAATCTACAATTTCAAAGAACTCCACAATCACATAAGTTAAGACAGCCATAACACCATAAAAACCACCACCAAAAGCCACCCATTTACTCATCAACACATTTTGTACGGTCCATCGTTCTTGTTTGAACTCCTTTTTCAGGCGCTTCATGCCTGCCTTGTCTTTGGTTTCAATGATAGCAACAGATTCTTTGTTACTTTGTTTCAACATGAAGTAAAACAATATGAAACTGATGGCTCCAGTTCCTAAAAAAGCAAAAAGTAATTTAATCGTGGCCATATATGGTTTTCAGTGTTGGTGTTGTATTGTTGTGATGGGTAGACACTTCATCTGTAACCCATGCAATAAATTTATCAAGAAATTGTCGTGACAAATCGAATCAAGGTGCATTCTATCATTTTAACAATTCAATGCAGCAAACGTTTCCCCCTATTCCTCGAAGCCTTCTATCTGCTTATAAATCACCAACGAATAGACAAATGGAACCAATGCAGCAGCAACAAAACCACCTATTAACCATTCAACCGGCCACTGTAAAAACCCACCCAACAAGGCCACAATTCCAGCAAGTACAAAAGTCCAAGAACCCAGTCGATGCGTTTTATACCAAACCACATCAGAGGCCAATGTCCAAGGTGTGCGAATACCCAGAAAAAAATTCTTGGGGACTTTACTTAAATAGTTGCCAACAATGATAAACAGACTCCCAATGCCAACCATCATCCATTGATTCATATCTATGTTTTTATTCATTCCAGCTTCAAAAATTAAAATCATCACACCCAGCATAAAAACTGCCATAATCAACACGATAGTTTCATACACGGATTTGGCTGATTCCAGTTTAAACCCTTTGGGAGCTATTTTTGGTAATAACATCAACACCACAGAAGTGATGGTTGAAATAATGGGCAGCATATAAACGCCCCATGGTTTATTCATATATCCATCAACTTCACCTTCAATGTTCCAATGACTGGGAATTTTTTCAGGCAGTTTTGCCTCGTACCAGAATGCAACTATCCAAGTGACTATCAGTAATAATCCCAAAGCAATCAAGAACTTTTTGTTCGTGTTATTTTTCATCTTCTTTGCTCACAAAAATTTGATTAAATATTAATAACAACTCTTCTACTACACTGAGGTTCAATGTATATATTCGTTGTTGTCCCTGCCTTCTGACTCGTACCAACTCTGCATTTTTTAAAATATTCAAGTGGTGTGACAAAGTCGCACCAGAAAATTCAAAATGACTTTTGATTTCAGCCACTGACATTTCACTGCGTTTCAATATGTTTAATATTTTCCGCCGTTGAATGTCTGCGATTGCAGTGAACATGGATTCGTGTTTTATCGTTTCGTGCATATATTTAGATTATCATCTAAATATCACATTGTCAAATACATTATAATGAATCAATCCAAAAATAAAATAATTCTAGCAATGGACGTCGTCTCAAACTATACAGATTTTCTCAGCGTATTTATGGCTTTGATCATTGTTGGTGTTGCAGTTAAATTGGCTTTAGAAAGTCAAAGCGATAAAACCTATGAAATAGCAGGAAAAAATTATTCCAGACAGAAAGTGCATACAGCTGTCATGTTGGGATTAATGGGACTGGTGATTCAGATTGTGTCAAATTCAATCAAAGCGCTGGATGGAAAATCCTTGTTATTTGATGAAAAAATTTTAGCGGCCTATTTAGTGGCCATATTGGTTATGGCATCAAAAAAATAAACACCTGACTGTAATCATGCTCACAACTTAAGCTAAACCAAATAGAGATAAACATCCATGCTTTAAGCAATAAACAGCCATCGACAGCGTTAAGCATAACAGTTAAAATCATAGGACAAACTAAATTGAACTGACATCAATTCAATAACAGTCAACATAAAAACTGGGAGTAAACATGAACCAAGATTTAAAAATTGCCATTGTCGTCATTGCCATTATTTTACTGGTGGCCATTATAGAAAGCTCACCTTCACAACCATCAACGAGCCTAGATGCAATGATGTCTGGCAACACTTCAGCTGCCACAAAAACCACCACCGATGTGAAAAGCAGCCGTTCCGAAAAATCATGCCATCACAATGGCATCGAATTAAAAGGTTCGGTTCAATTTGTAGATTCATTCCCCGACTTAAAAATCAAATACGTCAGTTCATTTGCCGATATTGATGTGGAATTTGTTTCTTCGTTCCCAAGTAATTGCGGCCAATGGCAAGTTGTGAGTTCATTTCCAGATTTTACCGTACAAGTGGTGGATTCATTTCCAGACATTGAAGTCAAAAAAGTATCTTCTTTTCCTGGGATGAATTAATCCAGAACCTATCAATAATGTAAAACCACATTGAAAATGACAAGACATTCTTTTCATTCAACACAGCCTGAGAACCACTCATGAAAACGCGTTATCCTGTCCATCCAGAATTTGCCACTCATACACTATGTGATAATGATAAATATTTATCTATGTACCAGCAAAGTATCGAAAACAATGAAGCTTTTTGGGGGCTTCATGGTAAACGTTTGGATTGGATCAAACCTTATATCCAGATTAAGGATGTGTCATTTGATCAGCAAGATTTGCACATCAAATGGTTTGCCGACGGTCAATTGAATGTCAGTTATAACTGTATAGATCGACATTTACCCACCAAAGCAGATCAAACTGCCATCATTTGGGAAGGTGACAACCCAGCCGAATCAAAAAACATCAGTTATGCCGAATTGCATCAAGAAGTTGGTCGCTTTGCCAATACATTGAAGAAGCTTGGTGTCATCAAAGGTGATCGGGTGACTTTATACATGCCTATGATTCCCGAAGCGGCTTATGCGATGTTGGCTTGCGCACGTATTGGGGCCATTCATTCTGTGGTGTTCGGTGGCTTCTCACCTGAAGCTTTGGGTGACAGAATCATTAATTGTAAATCTAAACTGGTGATAACAGCTGATCGAGGCGTTCGTGGTGCCAAATCGATTGGCTTAAAGGCCAATGTGGATAAAGCGACAAAAAAAGCAGGCGTCAAAGATTATCTGGAGTCAGTTTTAGTCATTAAGACGGCTGATCACGAAGTGGATTGGTATGACCATGACCACTGGTACCATGAAGTCAGCCAATCTGTTGACACATTCTGTGAGCCAGCGATCATGAATGCCGAAGACCCTTTGTTCATCCTTTACACTTCAGGTTCAACGGGACAGCCCAAAGGCGTGCTACATACATCCGGCGGCTACCTGTTGTATGCATCAATGACCCATGAATATGTATTTGATATCCAACCGGGCGATGTCTATTGGTGCACTGCTGATGTGGGCTGGATCACCGGACACAGTTATGTGGTTTATGGACCATTGGCCAATGGCGGCACCACATTGATGTTTGAAGGGGTTCCTAATTACCCAGATCACAGTCGATTTTGGCAAATTTGTGACAAGCACCAAGTGAATATTTGTTACACCGCACCCACCGCCATTCGAGCCCTGATGAAAGAAGGCGATGAACCGGTAAAATCCACATCAAGAAAATCATTGCGGGTTTTAGGTTCAGTTGGTGAACCGATCAATCCCGAAGCATGGAAATGGTATTACGAAGTGGTTGGCGAAGCGCGTTCACCCATTGTAGACACATGGTGGCAAACTGAAACTGGCGGCATCATGATCAGTCCATTACCTGGCGCCACAGCATTAAAACCCGGTTCTGCGACCAGGCCATTTTTTGGCATCAAACCGGCCCTGCTGGATAACGAAGGCAATGAACTCAATGGCGTGGCTTCCGGCAATCTGGTCATTACCGATTCTTGGCCGGGTCAAATGCGCACAGTTTATGGTGACCATGCAAGATTCTATACCACCTATTTTGCAGCTTTTAAAAATGTCTATACCACAGGTGATGGGGCCAAACGTGATGAAGATGGTTACTACTGGATCACTGGCCGTACCGATGATGTGCTTAATGTTTCAGGACACCGCATGGGAACCGCTGAGGTTGAAAGCGCCTTGGTTGCCCATCCGGCCGTGGCGGAGGCTGCCGTTGTTGGATACCCGCATGACATCAAAGGCCAAGGCATTTATGCTTATGTGACATTGGTCAATGGCATGGCGGAAAGTGAAACGCTCCTTTCAGAGTTGGTTAACTGGGTCAGAAGTGAGATCGGTCCCATTGCCACTCCTGATAAAATTCAATGGGCACCTGGACTGCCTAAGACGCGTTCGGGAAAAATCATGCGACGTATATTGCGTAAAATAGCCGCCAATGAACATAAAAACTTGGGCGACACATCCACTCTGGCAGAACCCGAAGTGGTGGTCAATTTAATCAACAACAGACTCAATAAATAAATCCCATTTAACTTAACGAGAAAAAACATGTCATCAAAATCAAACAACTCCGCCTATTGGCATGCCAACCTTAAACTTATGGGCCTCTTGTTAAGTATTTGGTTTCTGGTTTCATTTGTTTGTGGCATCTTGTTGGTGGATCAACTCAACCAAATTCAATTCGCCGGTTTTAAACTGGGCTTTTGGATGGCTCAACAAGGCTCGTTGTATGTATTTTTATTGCTGATCTGGATTTACACCAAGCGCATGCAAGTCCTCGATAAAAAATTTGGCATGGATGAATGATTATGGATTTAGCCTTGTTAACTAAATTATTTGTCGGTTCTTCATTTGCTTTGTATATTGGCATTGCAATTTGGTCAAAAGCCAAAAACACAGGTGATTTTTATGTCGCTGGCAAAGGTGTACATCCCATTGCCAATGGCATGGCTACTGCAGCAGACTGGATGTCAGCGGCTTCATTCATTTCAATGGCTGGTATCATTGCCTTTGCCGGGTATGACGCCTCAGTCTATTTGATGGGATGGACCGGCGGTTACGTCTTACTCGCCTTATTATTGGCACCTTATTTGCGTAAATTTGGAAAGTTCACTGTACCTGAATTCATTGGTGACCGCTATTATTCTAAAACCGCCAGGATTGTCGCCGTGGTGTGTTTAATCATCATTTCATTCACTTATGTGGCAGGACAAATGCGCGGTGTTGGGATTGTATTTTCCAGATTCTTGGAAGTTGAAATCATCACTGGCTTGCTTATAGGCATGGGAATTGTATTCTTTTATGCGGTATTGGGTGGCATGAAGGGCATAACTTATACCCAAGTGGCCCAATATTGTGTTTTGATATTTGCCTATATGGTTCCGGCTGTTTTTATTGCGATTCAAGCCACTGGCAACCCCATTCCCCAGTTGGCATTTGGTAGTGAGGTGGTTGGAGAAAGCGTACACTTGTTAACCAAACTTGATCAAATCGTCCAAGACCTCGGTTTCACTGCTTACACCGAAGGATCAAAAAGCAGCATTGATGTGTTTTTTATCACTGCAGCACTGATGGTTGGGACTGCTGGCTTACCTCATGTGATTGTTCGGTTTTTTACCGTTCCCAAAGTATCTGATGCCAGAAAATCAGCTTTCTGGGCTTTGTTTTTCATCACCATTTTATACACCACAGCCCCAGTGGTCGGCGCATTGGGTCGAATGAATTTGATTGAAACGATTCAACCAGGTGAAGTGGGCACCGCTTCAGGTAACTTAGAATATGCCAACAAACCCAATTGGTTCACTACATGGGAAAAAACTGGCTTACTGGCATTTGAAGACAAAAATGGCGATGGCCGCATTCAATACTATAATGACAAGAATCCAAACTTCAAACCGACAGCCGACAGTTATGGATGGCAAGGCAATGAATTAACCGTCGATCGTGACATCATGGTTTTGGCCAATCCAGAAATTGCCCAACTACCTGATTGGGTCATTGCGTTGATTGCTGCGGGAGGTATTGCTGCGGCTTTATCCACCGCCGCCGGTTTGTTGTTGGTCATTTCAGCCGCCATATCTCATGATTTAGTCAAAGGGATAATGGTACCAAACATTTCTGAAAAGAAAGAGTTAATGGTTGGTCGTGTGGCAGCAGCTTTTGCCATAATGGTGGCAGGCTATTTAGGTGCCAACCCGCCTGGGTTTGTCGCCCAAGTGGTGGCCTTGGCCTTTGGCTTAGCAGCGTCTTCATTGTTCCCAGCCATCCTGATGGGTATATTCAGCAAAAGAGCCAACAAAGCAGGAGCCATTGCTGGCATGATTGTCGGTATAGTATTTACCTTAGGCTACATCATATATTTCAAAACGCTGCATGTCGAATTCAATAATGCTGACCATTGGTGGTTCGGCATTTCACCTGAAGGCATCGGCACTTTGGGGATGTTGTTGAATTTCCTCGTCGCTTCAGTGGTCAGTAAATTGACGGCCCCGCCACCGGCTGAAATTCAAGCCTTGGTTGAATCAATTCGGATACCAAAGACCGATTGAAACAGTTTAAAGCTCGTTGGATTCCAGGGCAGAAAAATCACTTTTAAATATCAGGTCTGCGACTTCAAAGGCACCAATGTCACATTGGGTATTGATACCACCATGTTGTGGTCTTGACACGCCCCTGATATCCTTCGGTTCACAAGCCGAAGCTGAACCAGAATTAACATCAGCCACATGCCCACTGTCAATCAAAACACTGCCATCCAATGGATATTGCAGCATAAAAAATGAAAACTCAAGTATGTTGAATGAACCATACACGTCACTCAATTCAGGGTCAACTCCTTCTATATTCATAGCCAACTCAGATAAATCACAACTTAAATCACTGCTGACAATATGCGCCGGGTCCAATTCCTCACCAAAGTCTTGAATGCCTTGCATCACACCACAATTGGCATTTTCGTTATGCGACAAGACTGAATTACGCATCGTTAAAACATGGTTGTTGTTACTACTGAACCGCATGCCATATCTGGTGTTTGTGCTTATATTTGAATTATTGATAAATACATTGGCTTGATTGGCGCTTATTCCATCGATGACTGATGATGTTGAGCCGGTCAACTGACCGTTGTCAGCCACCAAAGAGTTCAATACATTGACGGTAGAATCGACCCCGTTGAGGCTTAATGCAGACAGCAAAAACCCATTGTCTTCATTGGTGTAGTTATGATGTACTGAACTTTTTGATAGGGTAAAACTATCACCCACGTGATAAATGCCCGCTCCCCCGGCTCCCAACACAATCGCTGCTGGAATGATGGCCGTGTTGTAACTCACATCCGATGATTCTATCCAAGTTGACTGAGCCGCACTATAAATGCCAGCGCCAAAAGCCGCTTGATTGAAGGCAACATAAGAATGGATTAAATGAAACTCAGTTACCAGCTCCGCCACATAAACACCACCACCACGTCTTTCGTTGACTGCACTGTTTTGGGCATTTCCATGGGTAATTCCGATTCCATAAAATGTAATGTTGCCACCATTTTGTAATTCAAATATGCGGTCATTGAAAGCAAGACCCGCGGTTATTTGTGGTATTTCTGCAAATGAGGTCACAGGGGTTTCAGGATCAACAATTGACAAGGTTAAAGTGTCCCTGATATCCAAATCATTCACCTGTTCACTGTCGACACCTGCATCAACCAAGTTCAATGTGAATATTTCATTTCTCGGCAAGTAAATAACATCATCGGTGGCAAAACGATTGGTTTGCATAATGGCTGCACGCAATGAACAGTGGCCATTGATGTCTTCGCAAAGACCGTCAATGACATCCACATCAATGGTATCCTCAGTGGTATCAACGGTGAATTCCAAAGCCGTGGCCTGTTTGCCTAAAATCAAACAAAAAATAAATACGCTCAGCTTCATGTCATTCACCTGGCCAAAATATTTTCAAAACCATCTATGAAGATGATGTCGTTAACATAGCTTTCATCGGCACCCGCATCATGAAAAGCACCTATACCATGGGCATTTTGTGGGTCATCCCACCCCCTATTTTCTGTATCAATATCCAAGGCATTCAACATCGCAATGTCATCACACAGATCAATGGCTGGTGAAATGGGATTGAGGTGAAAATTCCCACCCAATCGATCAAAAAATTGTGGATCTGCCACCAAAACACCTGAACCACTGAATGAACTGCTTTCATGAGCCAAAATACAGTTGACGAGCAAAGTGCCGCTGACTGGACCAAATAAGTCACCTGACCCTGGGTCATGAACAATTGAATTGAGTAAATTCAATGAAGAATCGGAAGCCACTCCAATATCAAACACCGAGCCTTGCAAACTATTATCTGCCAGGGTTGAATGTCTGATTGTTATTTCTGCACCCAATGAAGCCCTGACCACACTGAAATCTGAAAAACCATCATTACCATCATCACCATTGTCATCGAAAATTGACCCCTCCACTGTCACCTGGGCCGTTTCACCAGTGGCATTTATCGCCGTACCAACGTCTGCGCGATTTTCCTCAAAGTAAACTTGACTGACGGTTAATTGTCCGCCATCAACATAAAAAGCACCGCCCAAACCAGTGTCTGTTCCTGAAGAATTATCTATAATCAAATTACACCGATCCGGTGTCCAACATGTACCCACCCTCCGTTCAATCACCACTACACTGCTGGCATCAATGAATCCACCACCGCCGTCTTCCCTGGCTGAATTACTGGTCATGTACAAACCGTTGGCATAAAAATGGTTGGGATTTGCAGACTGTGCCATAAAAAAACCACCACCATTGCCTGCTAAACCAGCAGAGTTGCCTGATTGGTTGCCAGATAAATGTATCGGTACTTGATTCGAACCCAAACAACTTGAACCATCACACATCCTTTGACCAAACAAAAACAACTCACTACCATTGAATAAGTACGCACCACCTCCATTTGAAGCACTGTTGTTATTGAAAATACCGGAAACGAATGTCAATGCGTCATAGAACAGCTCCGAATACATGGAAACCACACAACCATTGCGCAGGTAAACACCACCGCCCAGATTTCCGTCGTTGTTATTAATCAGGCTCATGCCAGCCAGTACAATACTTGCTGGGCCTTCACAGCTTAATCCACCGCCAATACTGGGAGAATCATTGTCTTGAATAACCACTTCCCGTCCCGTCACGGTGATGGCTCCAGCGCCCGCATTTATATTGACACCAGCACCGGATGGTCCGTTGTTGTTACGAATAACCACACGCAGCATTTGTAAATCAACCGCCGCTAGGTCAACTGAGAGGCCGCCACCAAATTTGGGGAAAACAGAAGTGCCTCCTTCTAAACTTAAATTTTCTAGGCGAATTTGTTGTACGGCATCAGCACCACTGATGTAAATTACTGGCTCCATCAAAGCACTGCCATCAATCAATGCGAAGTGACTAAAGACTTGAAGGTTAATATCGGCATCTGCACAGTCGGCAAAACCACCCCGAAGGGCAATGGATTGATTGTCCAGAATTATATTTTCTTGATAGCTACCATTCGATGCAATCCTGACTTCTGAAGCACCCGATTGAATGGCTGCTTGAATCCCGACCACAGTTGAATCAAAATCACAGGCAGCATCCGCCCCGATGGTGACAAATCCACCTTGCTCAGTTGAGTTGATTGATTGGGAAACTGATTCAAATGCTTGGTACAAAGCCAGATCATGACTGATTCTGCTTTGAACTTTTCCAGATGATGCAAGTAAAACATGAGGACCACATAAACAAAAAAACATAACCCAAGGCTTTGATACTGATTTACACAATCCGCTGAAACATACTGCTGCCAACACATTCGTTTTCATGCCCTCTCCTGATTAAATATTTATTCAATACTTCATCATAGTAAATCAGCAAATAATTACATGATGAATTCATGATGATTGGCTGATGATGGCGTGCAATGCCAATTTGGCTTTTATGTCAATCAGGTGTTGTTAATTCAGTAATGGTAGCTATTTCAGGTTCTAGGTTAAATTGTTTGGCAAAAGCAATGTGCCTTTGACTGGCTTGTTTAACAATGTCAGAAAACTGTTGGGTATTTTTGATGCCATGTAGGGCGGGATCTTGTAAAAAATAATTCGCTGGAAAGAATCCTTGATTCACTGAAGTTTGTAAATATTTAAGGGCCATTTCATCGGCGCCAGCCAAAGCATAAAGTTGCACCAATTTATAGGTCATTTCACCATCGCTGTGATTTTTTTCAATGCGTTGATCAACTATTTTATTGACAAGATTTATGGCATTTGAATAACCTTGCTCAATAACAAATAACAAGGCCTGTGACAGTTGACTGAATAAATCAGGTGATTTTCTACCTACGACCTCATTCAATATGGCTTTGGCCTCTTCAACATGGCCTGATAAATACAGATTCAAGCTTCGATAGTAATCATGGTAGGCATTTCCAGTTACGGCAAGTAAGGCCAGGTGCTCTTTATACCGATTTTGGTACAGCAATGTATTGGGAGCTTGGTTGATGGGTTTTTGACTGAAGAAGAATGGATCCAGCTGTAAAATCCTGTCTATGTACTCACTGGCAAGCTTAAGAAAACCAGCGAACCTTAGCCCATAAACAATACGGTTAATTGCATGAGGGTCATCCCAACTGCCTTCTCGGGCTATCTGATAAGCCTTTTCAACTTGATTTGACTCAACCAAAATGGTATTTATTCCGATGGCCATTGGACTGTATGAATTGGGTGCCAAGCGCTCAACCTTTTCAGCCATCGCTAAGGCTTTTTGGTGGTAATCGATGGAGTCTCCACAAACCCAGACCCGTTTAAAATAATTAGCGAACAATTGATAATAAGCGTAAGCAAATTCATCATCACGTTCGACGGCTTTGAGTAACAATTTTTCAGCTCGTTGCAAGTCCTCGCATTGATCAGCTCGAGACATGTGATGTGCCGCAATAACCAACCGATAAGCTTCAAAATCACTCGTTTCATTGTCACCATTGTCTTTAACAACCACGCCTGGTTTAATGATTTGAATGATGCTTCTTACTGTGACCTTCCGTTGTTTATATAATTCGCTGAGTTCTTGAGCGTTTTTGGGAAATGAAAATGAAAATGCACCCAGTGAAATTGGGGTTAATTGTCCACTGATGTCTTTCTTAAATAAATTTAGATGTAATTTAATTTGTTGCTCAGAGACCGATTCAACAAAGCCTTGGATCATAAAGTTTGATCGGGTGGCTCTTTGTATGGCCCAGACATCATCCAGCTGATCACTCATGCTGACCAAACTGTCAGGGTGAATCACTTTCATATTCAAGTTCAATGCCAATTGATGGGTTAAATAATCAATCAATGACTGTACCAACATCGACAATTCTTCATTACCTGACTCCACATCGATGGGTAACACCGAAACTATTGGATATAAATTTGGTTTTGATTGCGGCGCACCATTCCCAGAAGTATTTAAGTTTGGATTAGCTTGGAAAAAAAACACATTGCCGAAGAATAACACCATGGTAAGCAAGACCGCAGTCAATAAAACTTTTAGAATGTTTTTAACAGATGGTCGTTCAGTAAAAACTGGATGATCCTCGTGGCTTTTTGCCATTTTTTCAATGGGCTCAATGAATTGGTAGCCTTTGCCACGAACCGTTCGAATGTGAGAGTTTTGATGATTTTTATCATCCAAAAGCTTACGCAATTCATAAATAATACGGGTAATGACATGGTCAGTGACTGGTCTCCCATGCCAAATTTCAATTAACAACTCATCTTTGGTAACCACCCGCTCACGGTTTTCAATCAACAACAATAAAGTGTTGAAAACCTGAGGTTCTATTTCAATCTCTTGATTATTTTTAAACAATCGAACTGAAGCAGGATCAAGTTGATACGAACCGAATTTAATCATTGTTATGTATTAATAATCTCAAGTGGGTGGTTACTACAGTCATTATTTTATCGTTTATTCGCAGTCGATGTTGTAGATTATTTTGTTGGCTGTTATTTTTTGATATTCCTGTGTAATTTAAAAAGACAGTATCGATGCGATTAGCAATGACTTAACTCGCTTGAATCCAATGCACTGCATACAAAATGCCTGCATGGTTCTGTCAGACCGTTTTGCTGAGAAATACATGATTCAGTAGGCCGCTTAAAACAATCAATCATGACTTTTGACGGATTGATGAATTACTTTGATATGATAGATTCATTGTCAATAATTTAAAAGAGGAAATTCAATGCGTTATTCTATCAAACTGATGGCCATCAGTGCCGTCTTGGTATTTTCTTGTGGGTTCAGTCAACCTTTGGATGCCAAAGCCAAAGAAAAAGCCGTCCCTCATCCATTGGCTAATATGCCACTGAGAAACATAGGTCCTGCCATGATTTCGGGTCGTATTTCTGATTTTGCATTTCACCCCACCAAAAAACACCAATTTTATGTCGCCACAGCCGCTGGAAACTTGTGGAAAACCACCAACAACACCATCACTTGGGAACCCATTTTTGATGGAGAAGGTTCTTATTCAATTGGCGTGATTGAAATGGATCCAAATAACCCGAATGTTTTGTGGGTGGGTTCAGGAGAAAATAACTCACAACGTTCCGTGTCCTATGGCGATGGTGTTTATAAAACCACTGATGGTGGCAAAAATTGGC
Organism: Marinicella litoralis; assembly: GCF_002591915.1. Lineage (GTDB taxonomy): Bacteria > Pseudomonadota > Gammaproteobacteria > Xanthomonadales > Marinicellaceae > Marinicella > Marinicella litoralis. The sequence continues at coordinate 151,028 of NZ_NIHB01000002.1, forward strand.
ACAACATGGGCTTGAAAAATTCTGAACACATTTCTCAAATTTGGATCGACCCAAATGATTCAGACACTGTATTGGTGGCTTCTCAAGGTCCTTTGTGGAGTGATGGTGGTGATCGTGGCCTGTACAAAACAACAGATGGCGGTCAATCATGGGATCGCATATTACACATCGATAAATACACCGGTATCAATGAATTTGTGATTGATCCAGACAATACCGACCACATTGTAGCCAGCAGCTATCAAAGACGCAGGCATGTATGGACCTTGATTAACGGCGGTCCAGGCAGTGGCATCCACAGAACCACTGATGGTGGTAAAACCTGGAATAAAGTCACCAACGGATTACCAAAAGACCACATGGGCAGAATTGGCCTGGCCAATGCCCCCTCTTCACCCCATACTGTCTATGCCATCATCGAAGCCAATGACAAAGAAAAAGGCACCTACCAATCTATAGATTTTGGTCAAACCTGGCACAAACAATCCAGCTATGTGGCAGGCAGCCCTCAATACTACAATGAGTTGATTGTTGATCCGCACAATGAAAACCGGATCTATTCAATGGATACATTCACCCAAGTTTCAGAGGATGCAGGTAAATCCTGGACCAAACTATCGGATAAATTCAGACATGTCGATGACCATGCCTTGTGGATTGACCCAGATAACACTGATCACCTATACATCGGCGGCGACGGTGGGGTATATGAAACCTATGATCGGGGGCAAACTTGGCGACATGTCAGAAATTTACCCTTGGGCCAGTTTTACCGCATACAACCAGACAATGATGAACCTTTTTACAACATCTGTGGCGGCACCCAAGACAATAACACCCTGTGTGCACCTTCGAGGACCACAGTGATTCACGGTGTGACCAACTCTGACTGGCGCATCATACTGGGAGGAGACGGCTATGAACCGCAGTTTGATCCCAATGACCCTAACATCATCTACCCCCAATACCAATATGGTGGTTTGGCTCGTTATGACAAACGCACCATGGAAAGGATTTACATCACACCTCACCCTAAAGAAGGAGAACCTGCTTATAAATGGAATTGGAACACACCTTTGTTGGTCAGCCCTCATATGAGTACACGTTTGTATTACGGAGCTGAAAAATTATTCAGATCAGATGATCGCGGTGATTCATGGGAAATCATCAGTCCAGATTTAACCCAACAAATTGATCGCAATCAATTGAAAGTCATGGACCGCATTTGGAGTGTAGATGCCATCGCTAAAAATGTATCCACTTCCAAATACGGCAGCTTAATTGGCATCACTGAAAGTCCGGTTCAAGCTGATTTATTGATGGTGGGATCAGATGATGGCGTCATCAGTGTTTCAACCAATGGTGGTGAAAACTGGTATTCGGTGAAAAAATTTCCTCAAGTACCCAATATGTCATACATTTCGGACGTGTTATTTTCCAATCATGATGCCAATGTCGCCTATGCCACCATTGACAACCACAAACGAGGTGACTATAAACCTTATGTTTTGAAGTCAACAGATCAAGGCAAGTCATGGAAACAAATCTCTAGTAACTTACCTGATCGTGGGTCTGTTCACACCATAGTTGAAGATCACGTTGATGCTAATTTGTTATTCGTCGGTACAGAGTTTGGTGTGTTTTTCACCCAAAATGGTGGCGGAACCTGGCATGAGTTGACACAATTACCAACCACCGCAGTGCGCGACTTGGAAATTCAACAACGTGAGAATGATTTAGTCATAGGTACTTTTGGTCGTGGGGTATACATCCTTGATGACTACACTCCGCTGAGAAGCTCAGTCAAACAGCTGAATAACAACACCGCAACGGTATTTCCCATCAAAGACAGTTGGTTATATATAGAAGGCGATTTGTTTGATGACCGCGAAAAAGGTTCCTCAGGCAGTGAGTTTTATACCGCCAACAACCCTGCCCTGGGTGCCACCTTTGCCTATTACCTAAAAGATGGGTTCAAATCATTACAAAAACAACGCCGTGCTGCTGAAATTAAGATTGAAAAAGAAGGCGGAGACACGCCCTACCCAAGTTGGGAGGCATTGCGTGCCGAAGACAATGAAGAGGCACCCTCGGTGTTCTTCTTGGTTGAAGATGACAAAGGCAACGTGGTCAGTCGGGTTCCAGCCAAAAACAGTAAAGGTTTCCACCAAGTTCAGTGGGACATGCGTTATCCAGCACCTGATCCAGTCAGCTTAAAGAAAGCCAAGTGGATTCCTTATTGGGCCAGTGAACCGATGGGGCCTTTGGCAAAACCAGGCACCTACCAAGCCACATTGATGAAACGCCAAGGAGGCGAATTGGTGGCTTTGAGTGATGCCCATGCTTTCAACTTGAAATCGATGGCCAACAGTCCAGAAATCAGTAAAAACCCTGAAGCCGTGCTGGCATTCAAACAACAACTGGCCGAATTACAACGATCAGTGAATGGTGCCAACAAAAAATTGAGCGAAATGAATAACCGCATCAAACACTTGATCAAAGCCATTGATTTAACACCTATGGAGAATGAAGCTGCAGCACAAGAAATTCGTGAATTATCAACACGATTAATTGCGCTGAATGTTAAGTTCAGGGGTGATTCAACCATTGCTTCCAGACAAGAAGCGGTGCCTTGGTCCATTTCACAACGTGTGGGTAACTTATATGGCGGTTTAATTGAATCCCAAGCTGACATCCCAGGCAATTACCAAGAGTCAATGAAAGTGGCCTTATCAAGTTACTCGTCAGCTTTGAAAGAGCTACACATGATTGAGGCGGACTTATCCGCATTCGAGGCCGAAGCCGAAGCCAATGGCGCACCATGGACACCCGGTAGACTGCCTTCTTTAGGAATTAACTCAAACAACCTCTAAATAGCTATCCAATGCACCCAGCTTACTTTATGTTTGCTGGGTGCTTTTTGTTATTAATCCATTGAAGTACAGCCTTTGACAAAATTGGCTGTGTTTATCTGGTTGCACGAATTGTTTGGCAGTCAAGTGACTGGAGTATTGATGAAAAAGGAACCCACGTCAATACCCTGGAAACTATCGTTATTTTCTGAACAAGCACCAAGCACAAAGCATCCATATTAATAATCAAAACCCGCTGGCATCAAAATCCATACATTGTGTATCAGATTGACTTAATAAAGCCAAAGTTGTTTCGATAGCGGGCAATTCATAGGTCATGAAATACATGCAGGTTTTAATTTTACCTTGGTAAAATGCCCGATCATCATCATTCACAACAGCTTGTATTCTGTCAGTAGCACAGATGGCCTGATTCAACCACATCCAAGCCACCACCACATGGCCAAATGCATCTAAGTATAATGTGGCATTGGCTAAATAGGCCGACATCCCCTTACTGGGAATTTTTTGTTGCATGGTTTGTGTGGTCTGCATCAACAAATCAAGGTGTTTTTGTAAAGCGGTGGCATAAGTCGACAAGTCATCAATGGCCTTTGCCTGTTCAACACTGTGCATGATTTCTGTAAACAACAATTTAGCCGAAGCGCCCTCATACTGCGTGACTTTGCGTCCCAGTAAATCCAAACCTTGAATGCCTTTGGTGCCTTCATGAATGTGATTCAACCGGTTGTCACGATAAAACCTTTCTACTGGATAATCTCTGGTGTATCCATAGCCACCATGTACTTGAATCGCTTGTTCATTGGCTCGTAAACCATATTCAGATGGCCATGATTTGGCTATCGGCGTGAGGATATCCAGCAATAAAGTATACTGCTTCAATCCATCAGCATCGCCTGCTTGCTTTGCAATGCGTTGTAAATCAACCAATTGAGCACAATAAAGCCCCAGTGCCAATCCACCTTCGGCATAACTTTTTTGCTGTATCAACATGCGTTTTACATCACTGTGCTCGATGATGGGTATCATTGGCGATGCGGGATCTTTCTGCGATAAATACCTGCCTTGTCGGCGTTCTTTGGCATAGGACAAAGCATGTAGATAACCGGTATACGCCAAAGAAGTTGCCCCCATACCAACACCAATTCTGGCTTCATTCATCATATGAAACATGTAATTCAGGCCTTTGCCCTCCTCACCCACCAAAAAACCTTTCGCTCCGTCATTTTCACCAAAATTCAGCACGGTATTGACCGTGCCACGATAACCCATTTTGTGATTAAGCCCAGCCAAAACCACATCATTCCTGTCACCTAAACTGCCATCATCATTGACCAAATATTTAGGTACAATGAACAATGAGATTCCTTTCACACCCGCTTGACCACCTGGTATTTTAGCCAACACCAAATGAATGATGTTTTCACTCAAGTCATGCTCTCCTCCAGATATCCACATTTTATTGCCTTGCAGTAAAAAGCCACCATCTTGCTGCAACACGGCTTGGGTTTTGATGTCAGCCAATGATGAGCCTGCTTGGGTTTCTGATAAACACATGGTGCCAAAAAACCGGCCTTCAATCAGCGGCTTGAGGTATTTGCTTTGTTGTTCTTTATTGCCATAAACACTGAGTAAATTAGCCACCCCCACTGACAACATTGGATAGGCTGCAGTGGACACATTGGCTGCAGCGAAGATGAATGTCATAGATTGGGAAACCAGATAGGGTAATTGCATTCCACCCATCTCAAAATCAAAAGATGCAGCTGTCAGACCAGATTCATTATAGGCATCTAAAGCTCGTTTAACTTCAGGATTAATGACAACTTTGCCTTCTTTAAACACCGGCTCATGTTCATCAACCAAGGCTGCATGGGGTTGGAATAATTCTTCCGCCATGCGTTCGGCCAGATCGAACAACTGCTCAATAACTTCTTTGGAATGATCTTGATACCTGGGCGCTTGGCAAAGTTGCTCTGCGTGCAAAACTTCATACAATTGAAAACTTAAATCGCGTCGGTTATAGATATGTGGCATGCTTGCTTTTTATGTTTGACTGAACAGACTATTGTAGAATAAAAGCCATCCATTTTTGGTCAAATTACCTGTAGTCTTAATATTTCTACTGGGTGATTGATAGGTACAAATCTTCAACCGCTGTTCTGGCCCACTGGGTTTTGCGTAAAAATTTCAAGGATGATTTGATTGAAGGGTTACTTTTAAAACAATTGACGTTTATTTTTTGTGCCAGCCCAGCCCAACCAAAATGAGCCACTAATTGGGTTACCATCATTTCCAAAGTGACACCATGTAAGGGGTTGTTTGCTTGGTCTTTACTCATTAGCTCAATGGACTCTTGTGATGAATTCAGGCACAAAGAGGTTAATCAACCAATCGAATTTTATCTTTAAGTATTTCAATTTTCTTTTGTTTGTACAAAGCACCAATGGCTTTCTTGTAGCTGCCTTTGCTGACTCGCCACTTTTGTTTGATGTCTTCTGGGCTGCTTTTGTCGGTCAAGAATGAAACTCCGCTACCAGCTTGTAAATCAGCCAAGATTTTTTCAGCCAACTCACCCAATTGTTCTTTGTTGGGTATGTGTAGCGTTAAATTGATTTTACCTTCTGGACTGATGGATTTGATGTAGGCCTTTTTGGCCAAACCAATCATGATGTTTTGGAATGCATCACTGTGGTGTAACAACCCCAAATGGGTGTTGTTCAATACCGCTTTATAACCCAAATCACTGCGACCACAAAACAAGGCATCCACTTCATCACCTGGTTTAAAAAAACCGCCATCGACTTCAATACCTTCACCCAGGTTGTTTTCCTCGTGTAGATGCTTGTCTAAACGCGCTGAAGCGCTGATTCTTTTTGAAGCCTTGTCGATGTAGGCATAGACCACTTTAAACATGCCTGGCCTCAGAGGTTTGGGTTGTTCAGCAAAGGGTAACAACAGGTCTTTGGGCAAACCCCAATCCATAAATGCGCCGACTTTATTGACATCAATCACTTTTAAATAAGCGCATTGGCCGACCATCACCTTGGGTGTTTCTGTGGTTGCAATCGGTTGGTCATCGGTGTCTAAATAGACAAATACTTCAATTACACTGCCCTCTTGAATTGAATCAGGCATGTGCCTGCGAGGCAACAGGATATCACCCAGCGCGCCACCATCCAAAGTGGCTCCCATTGTTAACAGGTGTTTGACCTTCAGTTTGTTCAGTTTTCCTAGTTTAACCATTGGTACGCTCAAATTCTTTCATGAAAGCAATCAAAGCATCGATGCCTGCTTCTGGGACTGCATTATAAATACTGGCACGCATGCCACCGACGGCCATATGGCCTTTCAACGCTTTTAAACCGGCATCACTACTGGTTTTTAAAAACAAGTCATTCAGCCTCTCATCCTGCAACCAAAATGGCACATTGACAGCTGATCGACAAACGGGATCCACCTTGTTCAAATAAAAATCACTGTGATCTACAAAATCATACAGTTTACTGGACTTGATTTGGTTAGTGGCTTCTATTGCTGCGACCCCACCTTGTGCTTTGACCCAACGCAGAACCAACAACATCACATACCAAGGAAAGGTCGGTGGCGTGTTGTAAAAAGACCGCGTATCGGCATAAGTTTTGTAATCGGTCATGGTGGGTAACAAATTTTTTGATTGGCCAATCATGTCACGTTTCATGATGACAAAAGTGATGCCTGCTATACCCATGTTTTTTTGTGCACTGGCATAAATCATTGAGTAGTCATTGACATCAAAAACCCGGGTTAATAAATCTGAAGTCATGTCACAACACAATGGGATGCCATGCGTCTCTGGCAATTGATGCCATTGAACACCTTCTAAAGTTTCATTGCTGGTGTAGTGGAAATAATCGGCAGATGGATTCAATTGACTGGCATCGTATGGCGGAATACTGGCATAAACCTCATCACTGATGGGTGCCGTGCTACTGGCTTGGGTGAACCTGGCAGCTTCCTTGATGGCTTGTTTGCCCCAGTGTCCATTGATGGCATAAACGGCCTGACCGTCTGTAGATGAAATATTGGTGGGCAACATCGAATATTGTAATCGTGCACCACCCGGAATCAACATCACGGCATATTCATCTGAAATATTTAACAACTCACGAGCCAAAGCTTCATTTTCATCTGCCATGTCAGTGAACTCTTTACTGCGATGTGAAACTTCCATGACTGAACAACCAGTGCCATTCCAATCATAAAGATCATTGGCTATTTGTTGTTTAACAGACAAAGGTAAAGCGGCCGGTCCAGCCGAAAAATTAAAGACGGTCATTTTATTTGTAAGGTATTTTCACGTTTGAGTGTCTTGAATTGTAGTATATTTATGCGAAATGCCAAGCTAAACTGACTATGAAATTTAAAAACACCCACAAAGACCATCAAATTACCGATGAATCCATTTATCAAAGTCGCAGAAAATTGTTAAAAGCAGGATTGATTGGAACAGCTGGCATGCTTTCATCACCCAACTTTGCTTTGACCTTACCTAAATCTGAACCTAACTCAAAATTTGTTATCGATGAGCTCACCAGAGAACAAGATGCCACCACCTACAACAATTTTTATGAATTCAGCCTCAGTAAATCGGGACCTTCAGAAAAGGCCGGTGGCTTGAAAACCGATCCATGGTCCGTTGAGGTTGGTGGTTTGTGTGAAAAGCAAGGCACTTTTGATTTAGAAAAATTAATCAATCAGTTTCAATTAGAAGAACGCATCTATCGCATGCGGTGTGTCGAAGCTTGGTCTATGGTTATTCCTTGGAACGGTTTCAAATTGTCTGACTTAATCAAATACTGTAAGCCTTTAAATTCGGCTAAATACCTCTATTTCGAAACTTTGTATGACCCCAAACAAATGCCTGGACAAAATGGCCGTTCAATCCCTTGGCCTTATCGAGAAGGCTTACGTATGGACGAAGCCATGAATGATTTGACCCTCATGGCTGTTGGCATGTATGGTAAAAACTTGCCTAATCAGAATGGAGCCCCGCTGCGCTTGGTAACCCCATGGAAGTATGGATTCAAAGGCATCAAGTCGATAGTAAAAATTCAATTCATGGATAAACAACCGATCAATTCTTGGCAAGCCATTGCTCCCAATGAGTATGGTTTTTATGCCAATGTCAATCCGCAAGTCGACCACCCACGATGGTCACAGGCCACTGAACGACGAATTACTGGTGGGTTTTCATTATTCAACAGTCGCATCGATACACAAATGTTTAATGGGTATGGCGATTATGTGGCTGATATGTACAATGGCATGGATTTACGCAAAAACTTTTAATGACACGTTTTTTATCTCCTATCAAAGTTCTGTTATTCATTGCTTTAATGATTCCATTGGGAATAATTGTATTTGATGGCTTTCAAAACAATTTAACTGCCGACCCAATTGAAGAACTATTGCATCGAACTGGTATTTGGTCATTGCGCCTATTGTTGCTGACAATGTTGATGACGCCTATGAAAGTCATCACGGGTTCATTTGTGTTCATCAGGGTCAGGCGCATGATTGGATTGTTTGCCTTCTTTTATGCCAGCTTACATTTGCTTATTTATGTGTGGTTAGATCTGGGCTTGGACTGGGCACACTTGCTTGAAGACATCATTGAGCGCACGTTCATCACTGTAGGGATGTTGGCATGGTTACTTATGTTACCAATGGCCATAACCTCTAATAAACGCATGATGCGTAAATTAGGTAAAACTTGGAAGCGAATTCACCAAGCTATCTATCTGGTCATCTGTTTGGCCAGTTTACATTTTATCTGGCTAGTTAAATCAGACATCACTGAACCCTTGATATATACTGGAATCGGGTTATCATTGCTGCTTTTTAGAGTCGCACATCATTACCATGGTAAAAGATCAAAGCATAAAGGGTCGACAAACACAGGATAGGCAGACCAGAGACCGACAAACCAGAAGAAAACAGGCCAATATTTTACTTCATATTTGTCGTGCGATTTCTGAAGCAGGTGCGCCTGCACATCGTTTGGAATCTTATATGCTGGTTATTTCTGAAAAATTCAAACTTGAAGCCAGCTTCTTTGCCATGCCAACTGCCGTTTTGGCCAGCATAGGTGAAGATGAATACAGCCAACGATCTTACATGATCAAAACAGACCCCAATGACATCAATTTAGCCACTTTGCACACCATCAATGAGGTGATCAATGAATTGGAAAGCGATGTAATTGATTTAGACACGGCACTTAAAGCCATCAAAGACATCACCAGTAAACCTGCTGAATATCCAGACTGGTTATTTGCCTTGTGTTTTGGTCTGGTGGCGGGCGGCTTCACCACCTTGTTTTCCGGCAGTTGGAATGACGTACTGGCGGCCTCATTTCTGGGACTGTTAACAGGTTTAATTACCATCTACAGCAAACCATATAAATATTTGTCACAGTTGTTGACCCCATTGGCAGCCATGATTGTTGGATTTTCCGCCATCACCATCAGTCATTACTGGCAAACCATTGATCATTTTCTGGTGTCATTGGCTGGATTAATCATCTTGGTACCCGGCCTGGGAATCACCATTGCCATGCGAGAACTGTCAACCGGCCACTTGGTTTCTGGCAGCAGTCGCATGGCAGGAGCCGTAACCACCTTGTTCTTATTGTCTTTTGGCTTGGCCTTGGGTTATTTGATTGCTCAAAGTATTTACGGTGAAACAGCCGTTCATAAAATGGCCAATGTACCTGCTTGGTTTAATTATTTGGCGTTGGTGGTCACAGCCTTGTGTTTTTCTGTTTTATTCAAAGCCAGATTTGCCGATACTTTTTGGATTTTCCTGTCCATCGGCTTGGCCTTCGCGGGTTCCAGCTTGATTGGATTATGGATGGAACAACCCTTTAAATCTTTGGGAGCCGTATTGTTGGTGTCGATAGCTGGCAACATTTATTCACGCATCAGTTCGAACCCTGCATCGGTGATGCACATTCCTGGTATCATATTATTGGTTCCAGGCAGTATTGGTTTTAATTCATTATCGGCCATGTACACCAACGACACCATGACTGGCGTTCAAGCTGCATTCAATGCCATCATCATCGCTGTGGCCATTTCTGTGGGCTTATTGGTAGGAAATTTAATTGTGCCTCCGAAAAAGGACCTTTGAGCCCATATACATTAAAGGCAATTAAAAAAACCAGGGATAAATACAGAAACAATCCAGCGAGTAATCACATTGACAATGATAGACTATAAAGTCAATTGAATAAAAAACATGAATCAATGGAAAGAATAGATAAATGGCTCTGGGCCGCACGATTTTTTAAAACAAGGACTTTGGCCAAAAAAATGGTTGAACAAGGGAAAATCAAAGTGGATGGTCAAAAATGTAAGCCTTCTAGGAATATTGCGATTGGAAACCACATCAGCATCAAAAAAAATGATCAATTATGGGAAGTTAAGGTGTTACAAATGGCCGAAAAAAGAGGTTCAGCCACCATTGCACAAACGTTGTATGAAGAAACAGCAGAAAGTATTAAAAACAGAGAATCAGCCATCCTGTTAAGTAAGATGGAATACCACTCCACACCCAAACCTGACAAAAGACCCACCAAAAAGCAAAGAAGGGACATCAAGAGTTTTAAATCACAAGGATAAAAAAAGGAAAGGTTTTTACCCCTTTCCTTGCTTAAACATTAAACCCTTAGTCTATATTTTATATATCGACCCAATGACGACTTTTATCACCAAACACCATAAAATGTGGGTTCAATAAAGATTCTTTTGTATTATATATCAGTGGTTTACCGTCCATTGTTACCACATGACCTCCAGCTTGTTCAACGATGCATTGTGCTGCCGCTGTGTCCCATTCAGACGTTAAACCTAATCTTGGATATAAATCAGCTTTACCTTCAGCCACCAAACAAAACTTCAATGAACTGCCCATACTGACCAGTTCATGTTGACCCAGTCGACCCAAGTAATCTTTCACTTCATCACTCATGTGTGAACGACTGCCAACCACAGTCGGTTTAAATCGACTGTTCTTTTTAACCATGATCGAACTTCTTTTACCCTCTGCTTTTTTAAACACACCCACGCCTACAGCCGCTGAATAGTTTACGCCAGAAACGGGCACATAAACCACTGACAATATAGATTTACCCTGTTCAATCAATGCAATATTGACTGTGAACTCGCCATTTTTTTTGATGAATTCTTTGGTGCCATCCAATGGGTCAACCAACCAATACTTGGTCCAAGCCTGTCGCTCTTCAAAAGGTATGGAAGCTGACTCTTCTGATAACACAGGAATTTCAGGTGTTAATTTATCCAGTCCTGCAACAATGACATTGTGGGCGGCCAAATCGGCCTTGGTTAACGGTGAATCATCGGACTTATGATCGACGCCAAAGTCCCCAGATTCGTAGATTTTCAGGATTGCATCACCAGCTTCAATGGCCAGTAACTCTATATCCTTAAGTAATTTATTCATTCAATTCTCTTATTCCTATCCCATGAGTTGATTCTGTTCCTGCCAATATACTGCTTGTTTCCAATCCAATTGGCTTCCCTTTGAGGTCAGTTATTTTTCCACCCGCTTCCCGAACAATAACGGTCAAAGCCGCTATATCCAAAATATTCACATCAGATTCGACCACCAAGTCGATTTTCCCAGATGCCAATAAATGATAATGGTAAAAATCACCGTAACCTCGTATTTTACTGAATTTTGTTAACAGTTGCCCTAATCTTTGCCAATTATTATGTACCAATGTTTGGATGTTGCCTGTTGAAACACAAGAGCTGTGATGTTCAAATTTTTCACTCACATGAATTGACTGACCATTGAGAAAAGCGCCCTCACCCAAGCTGGCCCAAGCCATTTCGTCAAACATCGGTGCATTTGACACCCCCATGACCAACTGGTCTTGATACATCAGTGCAATTTGAGTAGAAAAGAATGGATACTGTCGCACAAAACTTTTGGTACCATCAATGGGATCAATCAGCCACAAAAAATCACTGTCCTCATTGTCTGACCGCCCGAATTCTTCACCGTAAATCCCGTGGTCAGGGAATGTTTTAGCAATTTCAGCCCTGATCACCTGTTCACACTCTTTGTCTGCAATGGTGACCGGGGTTTGGTCACTTTTTACTTCAGTTGATAAATCACTGCCTTGATAATATTGTTTGATAACTGTTTCAGCCTTTCTGGCTGCTTGTTGAGCCACCAGTAACGCTTGTTCAATAACCTGATTAAGTGTTGGCTTGTTTGTCATCTATTCTTCCATAAATATCTTCGAACCTTTCAATATCATCTTCACCAAAATAACTGCCGCATTGAACTTCAATCAAAGCAATATCAGTGTCTGTTGGATTCTCAAGACGGTGCAATGTCTCAACGGGAATATAAACAGACTTGTTGGCTTCGAGCAAGAATTCATCGTCTCCCACCCGCACTTTAGCCGTGCCTGAAACCACCGTCCAATGTTCGCTGCGTTTGTGGTGTAATTGTAAAGACAACACTTGACCTGGTTTGACGATCAATCGTTTCACTTTACAATCATCTTCGTCTTCCAAGATGGTATAACTGCCCCACGGCCTGTGTACGGTTTTATGAAATACCGCCGCTTCATGGTCTTTGGCCTTAAGAAATTGAACCACATCTTTAACGCCTTGCGACTTGTCTTTGTGAGCAATCAATACGGCATCAGTGGTATCTACCACCATCAAATCATTAACCCCCACCACAGCCACCAAGCGATCCCCTGCTCTGATGTAACAGTTTTTTGAATCCACGGTTATGGCCTTACCCTCAATTCGATTGCCAGCTTCATCTGAGTCAGACAAATTGGCCATTGCATTCCATGATCCAATGTCATTCCAATCAAATCGAGAATCAACCACTGCCCGTTTATCGGCTTTTTCCATCACCGCATAATCGATTGAAATATCAGGTAATTGCATGAATTGTTTTAATTCAAATTCAACTTGGCTGTTGTTGGTATCGGTTGAATCAAAACAGGCTTTGGCTTGGGTCATTACTTCATTGGCTGTTTTTTGCATCGCCTCAATCAAGCTGCCCACTTGAAATGCGAACATCCCTGAATTCCAGCTGTATTCTCCAGATGAAACATAGGCTTCGGCCACTTCAAGACTGGGTTTTTCAACAAATTGCTCAATCACCGAAGCATGGTCATTTAAACGCTGTCCGGCTTTGATGTAACCATAACCAGTTTCTGGCGCCGTCGGGAAAATACCAAAGGTGGTTAAATAGCCTTTTGCAGCCAATTCAGCAGCTTGATAAACCGTTTTATTGAATGTTTCAATGTTTTTAATCAGGTGATCAGAAGGCATGACAATCATAATCGCATCATCACCATGGGCTTTCTGTACTTGTAAGGCAGCCAGAGCTATGGCTGGGGCTGTATTACGTCCTATGGGTTCCAATAAAAAACTTTGTTTGTCGATGTCACATTTTTTGTTCTTTTTATAGATGTCTTTACACAAAAAATAATAATCTCTTGAGGTAACCGTGACGACCTCACCTTCGGTGGCGATATCCAAAGCGCGGTCAAATGTTAACTCAGCCAATGTTTTGCCATCGGCCAGTTGCATAAATGGTTTCGGGTAAGCTTTTCTGGATACTGGCCACAGTCGTGTTCCAGCACCACCTGACAAAATGACAGGGATAATTTTCATGGTTTCATCCTTTGCATACATAGTTGTAGAGTGGTTTGCCAATGAGGTAGTTTAACATTAAAAGTACCTTCAAATTTTTGGTTATTGAGCACCGAATATTTGGGTCTTTCGGCTGCTGTAGGAAAGTCTTTGGTAGAAATGGGAATCAATTCTGGCACGCGGTCAATCAAGCCAATTCGGTGGGCTTGTGAAAATATTCGTTGGGCAAAACCAAACCATGTGGTTGAGCCATTGGAGGTTAAGTGATACAAACCAGTTTCTGGAATGTTTAAGGCCAACATCGTTGCCAATGCAATGGTGGCTGCCCAAGTGGGCGATCCTTGCTGGTCATTGACAATACGCAATTGCTGGTTGTTTTCAGCCAACCTCAACATGGTTTTCAGGAAGTTATTTCGTCGCGTTGAAAATACCCAAGCTGTGCGAAAAATCATGTATTCACAACCACTGTTTATGATCGCTTGCTCGCCTTCAAATTTAGTCTGACCATAGACGGATTTCGGGTTGGTGATGTCATTTTCTTTCCAGGGAAATTTATGGTCACCTGAAAATACATAATCTGTAGAGTAATGCACCAATAAACATTTATTTCTTTTGGCTGCTTGGGCCATCATTGAAACGGCATCACGATTGATTGATTCGGCAGCACTTTGCTGTGATTCAGCATCATCTACTTGAGTAAAGGCCGCTGCATTACAAATCACATCTGGTTTGATGTTATCAATTTTTTTATCGATATCAGACTCATCAGACAAGTCCAACTTAATCGTTGTCATGCCATCAACTTCTCTGCCATTCGAGGTGGTCGGAATCACTTCCCGGTTAAACTGTAAAGTACGCCACAACTCATACCCCACTTGCCCATCTGCACCAACCAACAAAACTTTCATGAGCGGTTCCTCATGGTTCAAACCTGGGCAATTTATTTATATTAAAGTCTTTTAACTTCAATGCATTACTGTCTTTATCTGACAATTTAGCTTGCTTGATCGGCCAATCAATATTCAATTCTGGATCATCCCATGACAAGGAAGCTTCTGCACTGGCATCGTAATAATTGGTACACATATAACAGAAGGTTGCTGTTGCTGAAAGCACACAAAAACCATGTGCGAAGCCTTCAGGCACATAAAATTGTTTGTGATTCTTTTCACTCAGCACAACAGATTCGTGCTGTCCAAAGGTGGGTGAACCGACTCGGATATCAACGGCCACATCAAAAACCTCACCTTCGAGCACATAAACCAATTTCCCTTGAGGCTTTGGGTTTTGAAAATGTAATCCACGCAAAACACCACATTCAGATTTAGACACATTGCTTTGAACAAATGGCTGTTTGATGCCGGCCTCTTGGTACCTTTGACTTTGCCACGATTCCATAAAATATCCTCGCTCATCGCCAAACACTTGAGGTTCTATGGTTAAAACACCCGATAATTTTGATTCAATTATTTTCATCAATGTCCCTTAACCAATGAAATTAAATACTGACCATAACCATTTTTAGCGATGGGTTGGGCCAATTGCATGACTTTTTCAGCATCTATCCAACCATTGTTATAAGCAATTTCTTCCGGGCAGGCGATTTTAATGCCCTGACGTTTTTCGATGGTTGAAATAAAATTGGTGGCCTCTGCCAACGAATCATGCGTGCCAGTATCTAACCAAGCATAACCCCTGCCCATCAGTTCGACATTCAAAGATTTTTGCTCTAAATACACTTTATTTAAATCAGTAATTTCTAATTCACCTCGATGTGAAGGTTTTAATGACTTGGCAATTTCCGTGGCTTGCCCATCATAGAAATACAGACCAGTGACGGCATAATTTGATTTGGGTTTGGCAGGCTTTTCTTCTAGATCAACCACCACGCCATTGTCATCAAAAGCAGCCACGCCATACCGTTCTGGATCATGTACCCGATAACCGAATACAGTTGCACCGTGCTCACGTACACTGGCATTGAGCATCAATGCCCCCATACCTGCACCATGAAAAATATTGTCGCCTAAGATCAAACAAGATTCGTCACCTGCCACAAACTGTTCACCAATCAAATAAGCTTGAGCCAGACCACCTGGATCTGGTTGAACCGCATACTGTAAATTCATACCCCATTGTGAACCATCGCCCAAAAGTTGTTGAAACAAGGCTTGTTCATGAGGGGTGTTGATGATTAAAACATCTTTGATTCCCGCTTCCATCAAAGTGCTTAAAGGGTAATAAATCATTGGTTTGTCATAAACCGGTAACAGCTGTTTACTGATTGAGTGTGTAAGTGGATACAAACGTGTCCCCGATCCACCTGCCAATATGATGCCTTTTCTACTCATGTATTCATTGCTCCTTAAGCATTTTCGCCCAGACGTTGGCCTTGATAGCTGCCGTCCTTGACTCGGTCTGACCATGTTTGATTGTCTAAATACCATTGTATGGTTTTTTTGATGCCAGATTCAAAAGTCTCTTTAGGTTGCCAATTCAATTCGTTTTGTAATTTACTTGAATCAATGGCATACCTTCGATCATGACCCGGTCGATCCTTGACATAAGTGATCAACTCGCGTCTGGATTGTTTTAATGGCTTAATCGCATCCAACAAGTCACACAGCACATGGACAATATCAATGTTTTGCCTTTCTTCGTTACCACCCACATTATAAACCTCGCCCAAGCTCCCTGCCGAGATCACTGTTTCTATCGCTCGACAGTGGTCTTCAACGTACAACCAGTCCCTGACATTTTTACCATCACCATAGACCGGTAAAGCGTCGCCGTTCAACGCCTTCTCAATCATCAGTGGAATGAGTTTTTCAGGGAATTGATACGGTCCATAATTGTTTGAACAATTGGTGGTCAAGACCGGCAAACCATAAGTGTGGTAATAAGCCCTGACCAAGTGATCCGAACTTGCTTTTGAAGCTGAATAGGGAGAATTGGGGGCATAGGGTGTGGTTTCGCTGAATGCACCTGTTTCACCCAATGAACCGTAAACTTCATCGGTTGAAACATGTAAAAATCTGAACTTTGATTGCCGCTCAACAGACAATGATTGGTAATACTTCAATGCCTGTTGCAACATATTGAAAGTACCCATGACATTGGTTTCAATAAAAACTTGTGGTCCCTCAATGGAGCGATCCACATGTGACTCAGCTGCGAAATGCACTATCGCATCAGGCTGGTGTTTTTGTAACAAATCGGCCACCAATTCAGCATCAACAATATCGCCTTGTACAAATTGGTGATTGGGGTGGTTGGCCACTTGCTGCAATGTATCTAAATTACCGGCATAACTTAATTTATCTAAGTTAATGATATTTCTATTATTTTTTAATATTTGGCGCAGCACAAAATTGCCACCAATGAATCCAGCTCCACCCGTCACTAACCACTTATCTGTCATAAATCAAAGTTGTAAAAAAGGCGCACATTATAGCAGACTGAATGGCTAATAACAGGCACTGCAGTGTCATCTCATCAAGCGTCTTCAAAGTCATACTCAAAAGCATTGACGTCCTCTTGCCACAAGGTTCTGACTTGTTCTCTTAACGGTTTGTCATAATAACTGCGATAGTCTCGTCTTTTCACTTGATTGATGTGCGGTAAATCAGCAAAACTGACTCCTATGTTTTCTGCAATCACACCCAGCGATTCATTCAGAGATTCAAGCTTGCCAATATAGTCACAACCTAAGTTACCATCCTTTAATTTCAAAACATTGACCTGATGAGCAGCCGGTCTTTGGCTTTGGTAAATAACATATTCACTGAATGACAACTTGGCAAGCTTATTGAACCTTGAATGTGTGGGTTGGGTTTTGATGTACTCATACTCAGACACCAAACGATCCCAAGGATTCCTGACAATGGCAAACTTGAAATATTTTTCAAACAGCGCATTTGGCATCGACCTTTCTGCTTCAAGTAGAGCAGAATGCTTGCGGAATGAATGTTTATGGTAATCAACCACAAAGCCATTGCGGCTTAAAAACTTATACCAAAGGTTGTTGTTTTTGGGCAAAGAAACCTGCTCCAATATTTGACGCAAACTGGTTCCAGCAGCCTTCCTGATGTGTACAAATACGAACTGATGGCTGTCGGAAATCAACATAGATTGAATATTTGGTAAAAACAGCCATTAAACAATAAAAGTTTGCCCCTCGCAAGGATGATATTCAATTGACAAAGTGATATAATCCCTCGCCTTTTAACAGACCGTAAAACTCACATGAAAATTCTTGTAGCAATCAAACGCGTTGTTGACTACAACGTAAGGGTTCAGGTTAAGCCTGACGGCTCAGGTGTGGCCACCGATGGCGTCAAAATGAGTATCAACCCATTTGACGAAATTGCCATTGAAGAAGCACTGCGAATCAAAGAACAAGGCAAAGCAGATGAAGTCATCGTTGTAACCATAGGCAGCAATGATTCTCAGCAACAACTCAGAACTGCCATGGCCATGGGTGCCGATCGTGCCATATTGGTTGAAACCACTGCTGCAGTACAACCATTACATGCCGCTCAAGTCTTATTGAAAGTGATTGAACATGAACAACCTGGTCTGGTCATTACTGGTAAACAAGCCATTGATGATGACAACAACCAAACGCCACAAATGCTGGCGACCTTATGGAACCGACCACAAGCTACATTTGCCTCCAAGGTAGAATTCGTTGAGGACAACAAAATCAACGTCACTCGTGAAGTGGACGCCGGATTGGAAACCATTCAAGTTGAATTACCGGCAGTGGTATCAACCGATTTACGCTTGAATGAACCACGCTTCGTTAAATTACCAGACATCATGAAAGCCAAGCGTAAACCACTGGATGTACAAAGCATTGATGAATTGGTACCAGCACCCAAAGGCACAGCCATTGAAGTGCTGAAACATGAATCACCACAACCCCGACAAAAAGGGGTGATGGTAGAAACAGTCGATGAATTGATTGAAATCTTAAAAGACAAGGGGTTGGCATCATGAGTAAAGTATTGATATTGGCCGAACACAACGGCTCAACAATTAACCAATCAACAGCCAAAGTTTTGACTGCTGCCAAACAATTGAATGCAGACAACATCGATGTGTTGGTTTTTGGAAATGACTCCGGACTGGCCACACAGGTTGCGGTATTGAACGGCGTCAATCAAGTGCATTATGTTCAATGTGATGACAACCATGACCAATTGGCAGCTTCTATTGCGCCCACCATTGCTGACATGGCTAAAAACTACAGCCATATTTTTGGCCCATCCACCACCTTCGGTAAAGACGTGATGCCACGTGTTGCCGCATTATTAGAAGTAAATCAGCTCAGTGATGTGATGGAAATCATCGACGCCAATACATTCAAACGTCCGATCTATGCCGGTAATGCAATCATCACCGTCAAGACAGATACAACGCAAATTGTGGCCACCATTCGCACCGCCTCATTTCCAGCTGATAAATCAAGCGATGGCCAAGCCTCTGTTGCAGAGTCATCATTATCGACTGCAGCCACACACACAAAATTCGTGACATTGGCCAGCGGCAATTCTGACAGACCTGACTTACAAACTGCCAGCAAGGTAATCTCTGGCGGGCGCGGCGTGGGTTCGAAAGAAAATTTTGAAATCGTCTATAACTTGGCCGATAAAATGGGTGCAGCCACCGGCGCATCTCGTGCTGCTGTCGATGCGGGCTATGTACCCAATGACATGCAAGTCGGTCAAACCGGTAAAATCATTGCACCTGACTTGTACATGTGTTTTGGCATTTCGGGTGCGATACAACATTTAACTGGGATCAAAGATGCTGGCACCATTGTTGCCATCAATAAAGACGGCGATGCCCCCATATTTGAAGTGGCCGATGTAGGATTGGTTGGTGACTTATTTAAAATTATTCCTGAAATGATGGAAAAACTCTGAGGATATTATGATGGATTTTATGAAAGAATTAGGCCTTAAAGACGTTAACTCTGGAACGTGTACAGGTCCGAATGAATGGTCAACAGATGACTCTGCTGGTTTGATTGAGTCTCACAACCCTGCCACCGGCGAGTTGATGGGCAAAGTGATGTCATCATCAGATGCCGATTACGAAAACGTGGTAAACAAAGCGCAAGAAGTGTTCAAGGAATGGCGTAAAGTACCTGGACCCTTGCGAGGTGAAGCCGTGCGTTTGGTTGGTGAAGCCTTACGTAAACACAAAGATGCCTTGGGTTCATTGGTGGCTGCTGAAATGGGTAAAATCAAATCAGAAGGCGATGGTGAGGTACAAGAGATGATTGACATGGCAGATTTCGCTGTGGGTCAATCTCGCATGATGTACGGTAACACCATGCACTCAGAACGCCCTGGTCACAGAATGTATGATCAATGGCATCCAATCGGCGTGGTTGGTATCATCTCTGCCTTTAACTTTCCTGTGGCCGTATGGTCATGGAATGCTTTTGTGGCAGCCATTTGTGGCAATGTTTCCATTTGGAAACCTTCACAAAAAGTGCCATTGTGTTCAATTGCAGTACAAAACATCTGTAACGAAGCCCTGAAAGAGGCCGGATTCCCACCAATCTTCTTGTTATTCAATGACAACAGCAATGAACTGGCGAAAAAATTCGTTGATGACAAACGCGTTAACTTGGTTTCATTTACCGGTTCAACCAACGTAGGTCGTCAAGTCGGAGTACAAGTGGCTAAACGCATGGGTCGTTCATTGTTAGAATTGGGTGGCAACAATGCCTTAATCGTTGACAAGACGGCTGATTTAAAATTGGCCGTTCCTGCGATTGTCTTTGGTGCTGTTGGCACTGCCGGACAACGTTGTACAACAACGCGCCGTTTGTTCGTACATGAGGACATCGCTGATGAGCTGATTGCGACAGTGGTAAAAGCCTACAAACAAGTCCCGATTGGCAATCCCTTGGATGCCGATACATTGATGGGTCCATTGATTGATGAGCCATCGGTACAAATGTACTTAGATGCGGTCGAAAAAGCCAAAGCTGCTGGCGGTGAAGTACTTACCGGTGGCAAGCGTGTTGACGGCCCTGGTCATTTTGTAGAACCTTGTGTGATCAAAGCAGAAGGACACTGGGATGTGGTTAAAACTGAAACCTTCGCCCCTATTCTTTATGTGATGACATTCAGTGATTTGGATGCAGTGATTGAGGCGCAAAACGACGTGGCTCATGGTTTGTCTTCTGCCATATTTACCAACGACTTGCGTCAAGCTGAGCAATTCCTGTCATCCGCTGGTTCAGACTGTGGAATCGCCAACGTCAACATCGGAACATCAGGTGCTGAGATTGGTGGCGCATTCGGTGGTGAAAAAGAAACGGGTGGCGGTCGTGAAGCCGGTTCTGACGCTTGGAAAGCCTACATGCGCAGACAAACCAATACCATCAACTACTCAACTGAACTGCCATTGGCACAAGGCATCAAATTTGACATCTAAATGTCAGTTTGATTACAGCACTAAAAAGGGCCTGACGGGCCCTTTTTTAGTTGTTTTAACAAATAATCACATGTCATTCTGAGCGAGCGAAGGCCAGGCAATTAAATGATTGCGGTTTGACGCAGTCAAGAAGCGATATTGTAATACCGTAGGCCGTGAGTCGAAGAATCTCCGAACGCAGGGGCATATCTTATTTTCTGTCATCCTGAGCGAAGCCGAAGGATCTCATTGGGGTTCGTAACTTGCTTTTATTGTTGGGTCTCTGATAGATTCAAATAATTTCTAACTGACTCACGGGTAAAGTGTTTCCTTAATTCAGCCACCTAAGTATATTTATTACCTTTCATGACCTGTTAAGTGGCAGGTAATTAACCTATTCACAG
Source organism: Marinicella litoralis (assembly GCF_002591915.1). Lineage (GTDB taxonomy): Bacteria > Pseudomonadota > Gammaproteobacteria > Xanthomonadales > Marinicellaceae > Marinicella > Marinicella litoralis. Next base: position 172,436 of record NZ_NIHB01000002.1, read on the forward strand.
GACATACCAACTGTTTGATTCCAATCAACGAGGTGGTCTATACTGAAACAACAGAACACGGAGCAATTTAATGATCAAATCAATTCAACTATATTTTTTCATTGGTTTATTGCTGATAACTGGTACCTGTACCAGCTTGCAATCACAGGCAAATAACAGCAATGACCGTGATGTCCAAACAACCATGGCTGATGAATTAAAAGCCGCCATTAATCAAGGTGGCGTGGCAGCAGCCAAAAAAAGATTCGCCGAAATTTACCCCGCACAAAAATCAAAATACCCATTTGATGCCTCAGCCTTTATGCAACTGATTACAGAATACGTTAATTCAGGTAACATGGAAGTGGTGCAAGTTTTGGCTGAAATCAATGCAACCCTCAGCCAGGAAATGATTCAGACACAATTGGCTGCTGCGCAACCTCAAATGTCAGCATTGATGGCACAACATGAACAGGCATTGGCCCTAGCCAATCTGCAGCAACAACAATTGATTGAACAAATGGAACAGGGGGAGAAACCCCAACTTAAGCCAACAAGCAAAGGTTCATTGCGTTCTGATTTAGATCGATTTATCGGCTTGTATGGTGCGCCGAACAATTCATCAGCACACCGTCAATTATGGGTTTCGAAATCCTGTGAAGGACAATTGGTGGTTGGAGCCACATGGGGTGATGCAGCACCTTGGTGGATGCAGGCGGATGCTGATGCAGTATTTACCTACAGCGATCATTTTTTTTCATTGGCCATAAGGTTTACATTAGATGACAATAATCAAGCCTCAGAACTCACTCATGATCTAGCAAACTTTACCAGTCCCTTGATTCGCACTGGACCTTTGACTGCTGACTATCCATCATGCTTAGAACCACACAGAAGATAAAGATTAATTGAAACCCATTGAAACAATTAACATATTTGAATGACAAATTTTTATGTCAGCACTTATGCTTCTTGTTCAGGTACTTCCATCAACAAGGCAGGCTTATCCAATTCAAAATCAAAGGGCATAGAAACATGCTCATGTACCACTTTCCAGTGATCATTGATTTTTTGAAAGCAAACAGTGAGTCTGAACCAAGCTTCGGCAGCTGGGTTATCAGTTTGCGCCCCACCGACTCTTGAATACCCATACAAAAAACCCATACCATCTGCCGCATGTATGGTGACACGCTGTCTTTCCACTGAAATATTTCCAGCAAAATAAGGAAAGCACTTGATCCACAGGTTTTTGTAACCCTCTTTGGTTTCGGTTTGTGTGCCCAAATCATAAACTTTGGCATCATCACTGTAATAATGTGCCATTAACTCAGCATCTTTCTCATACAGTGCTTCCGACCACTCCTGCATCAATGCTTCAATCTCTTTGGCTTGTTCTGTGTTTCCTATTCTTTCAATTTTCATGTTTTGACTGTCAATAATATAAATATGTTCATCAATTTATCACAGCTGCAATATTCTGATCAAAAAATCACAAAATGATTTAAAATCTAACTTCCTTAGAAATACCTCAATGGTTAACATGATTGAATTTTTTGCCCGCAAAACTTTACAAGCCCTACCCGCTGAATTGGCTCATGACTTGGCCATCAAGGCACTGGGTTCTCCATTGTCGATTTTTTCTAAAGCCAAACAAATGAAGAACCCTGTTGAATTGATGGGCATCACTTTTCCAAACCCTGTAGGTTTGGCGGCTGGCTTTGATAAAAATGGCGATGCACTACATGGCTTAAGTAAACAAGGTTTTGGTTTTTTGGAAATTGGCACCATCACACCCAAGCCTCAAACTGGAAATGACAAACCTCGATTATTTAGGTTGGCGGCCGACGAAGCCATCATCAACCGAATGGGGTTTAACAACAAAGGCATTGATTACTTGGTCAATCAAGTTAAGCAATCAAGTTATAAAGGCATATTAGGCATCAACATTGGTAAAAACAAAACCACAGCCAATGAAAAAGCCGTTGATGACTATGTCCATTGCTTTGAAAAAGCCCGCACCTTATGCGATTACATCACGGTCAATATATCGTCACCCAACACACCTGATTTGCGTGAGTTACAAAACGACCAAGCACTGATCCATTTATTGACTGGAATCAAAGCCAAACAATTAGAATGTGAACAAAAAGACGGTAAATACACCCCTGTATTGGTAAAAATTTCGCCCGATCAAAATGAACAACAACTGGAGTTCATGGTGCAGCAAATAATAGCATTGGGCTTCGATGGCATCATCTGCACCAACACCACTGTTGACAGACCCAAGACACTAAACAGTGATAAAGAAACCATCAATCAAATGGGTGGATTAAGTGGTAAGCCATTACTAAAAAAATCCAATGAAACCTTGCGCTTGGTAAGAACTTTTGCAGGCGAAAATTTCCCAATTATTGCAGTTGGTGGTATCATAGATAAAAAGGACGCACTGACTAAATTAAAGTTAGGTGCCAATTTAATCCAAATTTATACTGGCTTCGTGCTCAAAGGCAATAACCTTATTAAACAAATCAATGACCATATAAACAGTGAAAATACACAACGATTATAACCTTAAGCAATTAAACACCTTATCTGTAGATTGTCACTGTGATCAATTTGTTGAAATCAATTCACTGGCAGATCTAGAATCATTGCCTCAAGACATTAAAATCACTGAAATGCTGGTATTGGGCGGAGGCAGCAATTTACTGTTCACTCAAGACCTCAATCGTTTTGTGGCACACATTAAACCCAGAAAGCACATCACCATCGTCGACAATTTAGTTGTGGCCTGGGCCGGTACTGTTTGGAATGATTTGGTTGACTGGGCAGTAGACAGGAATTTGGGGGGGATTGAAAATTTAGCCGCCATTCCTGGTTTGGTAGGGGCAGCACCCTTTCAAAACATTGGCGCTTATGGAGTTGAAATCAAAGATTGTCTGGTTTGGGTCGAAGTATACAACTGGCACACCGGACTTTATCACCGATTAAGTAATGAAGAATGTTTATTTTCTTATCGTCACAGCATATTTAAATACCATGATCAACCATGGATAATCAGTAGAATTGGGTTGGATCTAAGATCAAATGCACCCGTCAACATTGAATATGAACCACTCAAGCAAAGGATTATGGGCACCACCAAAAATCCAAGCTACCGACAAGTGGCTGATGAAGTCACCCGAATAAGGGCTGAAAAGTTACCCGACCCAAAAACCTTGCCCAATGCAGGAAGTTTTTTCAAAAACCCTGTCATCAACGCACAACAAGTCAAGCGAATTCAAAGGCGGTTCAAAGACCTTCCCTTGTTTGACACGGCCCAAGAACATGAATACAAGACCAGCGCAGCCTGGTTATTAGAACAAAGTGGTTTCAAAGGACACAAAGAAGGCGACGCGGGTTTTTATGACAAACATGCCTTGATTTTGGTTAATCATGGCAATGCCACTGGACAAGATTTATTTCGCATGACTAAACTGGCCAAAAGAGCGGTCAAAGCCAAATTTGGTATTGAATTGGAAGATGAAGTCAGGGTGCTTTAAACTGAAGCCTTGAAAAAGTTTGACCCAAGTCAAAAAGGCAGAAAAGAGTCCCTCTTTTTATTACATATTGATTTTTAATTCACCTGTAAAATGATAACCTTGCCTCACGATTAAAAATTGGAATATATCATGAAAAAACGCACCCTCTTTGTATTTATATCAGTCCTGTTTTCACTTCCAGCTATGGCAGGTGATGTCGCAGCAGGCAAAGCCAAATCTGCCGTTTGTGCTGCTTGCCATGGTGCCGATGGCATCAGCCCAACACCCATTTGGCCTAACCTGGCCGGACAAAAAGAAGCCTATTTGGTCAAACAAATCAAAGCATTCAAAAGTGGTGAAAGAAAAGACCCAAGCATGGCCCCAATGGTTGCTGGGTTAAGTGATGCGGACATTGAAAATTTAGCCGCTTATTATGCCAGCTTAAAATAAAGCTTAATATATTAACTGTTTCACTAAAGGGTTGTATTTCAACCCTTTTTTTTCGGAATTAATTTGAATTCGATTGAGTCATCATGCCTATCTGACTATAATGGGCGTTTTATTAAATTTGGATTAAAATGAAAACAATATTGATACTGGCATTGATGATTTTATCTTTCCAAGCATTGGCAGCAGGCGATGCAGAGAACGGTAAAAAAATAGCTTATACTTGTACCGGTTGTCATGGCATTCCATTTTATCAAAACACCTATCCTCGTTACCACGTTCCACGTTTAGGTGGCCAAAACGAAGCTTATATTCAATTGGCATTGAAAGCGTATCGTTCAGGTGAAAGAAGTCACCCAACCATGCAAGCGCAGGCAGGTAACTTAACGGATCAGGACATCGCTGATATTGCCGCTTATTTCAATACTTTTAACAAATAACAGGAAGTCATCATGAAAAACATATTTTTATTAAGTCTACTGGTATTTGCTTCAGCTACATACGCTGGTGACGCTGAATTAGGAAAAGCCAAAGCAGAACAAGTTTGTAAAACTTGTCATGGTATGGATGGTGCTGGAATAGACGACACTTACCCTAAGTTAGCGGGCCAATACGCTGATTACATGGCTCAGGCTTTGAAAGATTACAGATCTGGCGCCAGAAAAAATGCCATCATGTCTGGCTTTGCCGCCACATTGACAGATGAAGACATTGAAAATGTTGCCAAGTATTATTCAACCCTGAAAGAAGGTCGCTTAACCGATCTAACCATCAAGTAAGCCAATACAACTTCCAAAGGCCAGTTTACTGGTCTTTTTTTTGGCATTAAACTGCCACCTTAAAGAAAAAACAAAATCATGAAAAATAAATGGGCATTGATCACTGGAGCTTCAGCAGGCATAGGTGCTGAATTTGCTCATCAACTGGCAGTCAAAGGCTGGCATTTATTGTTGGTTGCCAGGCGTGAAGAAAAGTTATTGGAGTTACAAAAAAAATTAATTGAAAATCAATCAATTAACTGCCTCGTTTTACCTAAAGACTTAAGTCAAACTTCGGCCAACCAAGAGATCTATAACTACTGCCAACAACAAGGCATTCAAATTTCAATGTTGGTCAACAATGCTGGCTACGGTGTTCCTGGTGATTTCGATTCAGTTGATTGGAAAACCCATCATGACATGCTCCAGTTGATGCTGACTTCGGTGGTCGAACTGACTCACCTGTTCTACCCCAACATGAAAAACAATCAAAATGGTTTTGTGATTAACGTGGCCTCATTGGCGGGTTTTGCACCACCCACAGCTGGCCACACTTTATACGGAGCCGTTAAATCCTTCGTGATAAAATTCAGCCACTCATTACACCTTGAAGCCAAGGAACATGGCGTTCATGTAACGGCGTTGTGCCCTGGCTTTACCTATACAGAATTTCATGACGTCAATGGCACCAGAAACATGGTAAATAAAATGTCATCAAAATTATGGATGAGTGCCAATGATGTTGTCAGCCAAGGCATTGCTGCGGTAGAAAAAAACCAAGTGGTGTTGATCAATGGTTGGCGCAACAAAGCCATCGCAACTTTGGTCAAAATACTACCCGATCGTTTAGTCAGGTTTTTAATGCAAGGCAGTGTCGCTAAATTCAGAAAACGGTGAATTTAGCCTGAGTATTAACTGGGTATAACCACTGCCTAATGATTGTACCCAGTCAATGACCAAAACATTTATTTGGTCGCTGCCACCAAATGACTCAGTGTGTTGATGGCAACCATGATGGTAGGATAATCAATTTGTTTTTCTACTTTAATGGAAGACATCATGTCTTTAACATTCTTCACCTTTTGACCAAACTCTTGATTCCATTGTGTCAATGATTTTTCACTGTCCTGTTTCTTACCATAACGCTTTAACAAGGACGAAGTCAGCTGCGCATGGTAATCACTCAAATCATCACGCAAGCCACCACGAGCATGAACATGCCACTGATTACTTACCTTAAGTTTCTCAATCATGTTCTGCAACCAAATCAAATTCAACATTTTACCCAGTGGGAAATACATGTCTGCTGCTTTTTTAACGGTAACGCCCTGCTCATTGGCTACCATAACCACATCCAAAGCGGCACTTAAATAAGGCAAGGCAGCAATGTCATGGGCTAAGTTTTTGGCAAATTTTTGCTTACTCAAAGCGTTGATAACCCGCTCCATAGAAACGCGATCTGTGTCACTGATGTATTTGGCAAAATCTTTTCTGAACTGTGAAACACCCTTGCTTAAATCATTGACATGTTTTGCAATGTCTAAATTATGACCGAGGTTATTCAGCACCCAGCGAATGGTTTGTCTAACAAACTTCCAAATCGCAACAAAGGCTTCAATTTGTTTTTCAAACTCGACTTTGCCATCTTGTGATTCGATGCCATGCCACAAATCATTTAAATTAAACAATTCGGTAACAATATAAAATGCCTGGCAAATCGCTCCGACATCAGCACCAGTATCCTCTTGCATCCGCATCACAAACGTGGCCCCCATGCGGTCAATGATTTGACTGGTTAAAATGGTGCCAATGATTTCACGTTTGAGTCTGTGATTGTCTAAATATTTATCATCGACTTGCTGTAATTTTTCAGGGAAGTAATTGATCATTAATCGACGTAACCAAGGGTCATCCAATACATTTGAACCAATCACCTGATCATACAAGTCTAGTTTTGAATAAGATAACAACACACACAGTTCTGGCCGAGTCAGCCCTTCTTTGCTTTTTCTTCTTCTTTCCAGTTCGGCATCATTCGGTAAGAACTCAATGTCACGATCCAACAAACCTTTGGCCTCCAAAGACCTGATCAAATGCGCTTTGGCACCCACTCGATTAGCACTTAAATGCGACATGAAACTGAGGGTTTGGGTTTGCATGTAGTTATTTTTCAACACCAACTCACTCACATCATCAGTCATTGAAGCCAACAATTTGTTGCGTGACTGCATGTCGTACAAATCATCTTCCATCATCGCTTTTAACAAAATTTTGATATTAACTTCGTGGTCTGAACAATCCACACCAGCAGAGTTGTCAATAAAATCGGTATTGACTTTACCGCCATTGTTGGCGAATTCAATTCGGCCTTCTTGTGTCATTCCCAAGTTGCCACCTTCTCCAAAGACCTTACATTTCAACTGCTTACCGTCTACTCTTAATGCATTATTGGCACTGTCTCCAGCATCGGAATGAGATTCATTGGATGCTTTTACATAGGTACCAATACCACCATTCCAAATCAAATCAACTTCAGATAACAACAAGCGATTGATTAACTCTTGAGGAGCCAGTTCGTCTTCTTTGACCTTTAGCCAAGCTTTTACTTCAGGAGAAATGGGGATGGATTTATCAGAACGAGCATACACACCGCCTCCTTTTGAAATTAAAGAGGCGTCATAATCTTCCCAACTTGACCTTGGTAATTTAAATAAACGGTTTCGCTCTTTCCAAGAACTGGCAGAGTCAGGCTTTGGATCGAGGAATATGTGCATGTGATTGAAGGCCGCTTTTAGGCAGATGTGCTTAGATAACAACATGCCATTACCAAACACATCACCCATCATGTCACCAATACCGACCACTGAGAAATCTTCCGTTTGACAATCAACGCCCAATTCTCTGAAATGGCGTTTAACGGATTCCCAGGCGCCCCTGGCAGTGATTCCCATGCCTTTGTGATCATACCCTGCAGAACCACCTGATGCGAAAGCATCACCCAACCAAAAACCACGCGCCTCTGAAATGCCGTTGGCAATGTCTGAGAATGTCGCGGTTCCTTTATCCGCTGCCACCACCAAATAGGGATCATCCTCATCATGACGCACCACATTTTTAGGTGCAACGATGCGTTTTCCTTTGATGTTGTCGGTGATATCCAGCATGCTACCAATGAAAATTTTATAACAACTGACCACCTCAGCCATCACTTCATCACGTGAACCATTGGGTAGGTTTTTAACCACAAAACCACCTTTAGAACCCACGGGTACGATGATGGCATTTTTAACATTCTGCGCTTTCATCAATCCCAAAACTTCCGTTCTGAAATCTTCATAACGATCAGACCAACGCAAACCACCTCGAGCCACCTTACCCATTCTCAAATGAATCGCCTCAACCCTTGGAGAATAAACAAATATTTCTCTGAATGGCACAGGTTTAGGTAAAAAGGACAATTCAGATGAATTGAATTTCATGCTGATGGCCGGTTTAAAATCACCATTGGCTTCGGTTTGATAAAAATTGGTGCGCAACATCGCATTGATGGTATCAACCACATATCGAATGATTCGATCTTCGTCTTGTGATTTAACGGTATCCAATAAAGCTGTAATGACTTTGACCACTTTATCGGCCATGGTGTCACGGGCAAATTTACGACTTCTGATGTACTTATCGACGCAATCCTGTTGATACTGAGTCAGTTCAACATTCAAATGATTACATTGTATGCTGAATTTCTCACTGAATTTATCTAAATAAGCGCGCACTTCTTTGGTATCGACATGATCCAGTTTGGGTGAGAATTTTATGGTGAACAATTCAACCAACCACCGTGAAATGTGTGGGTGTTGGATCATTGCTTTTTCTATGTAATCCTTACTGTAAGGCAAACCGGTTTGTAGCAAATATTTAACCACGCCACGCAAAAAGTTGATTTGTCGCCACGTCAAACCACCTAATATAATCAACTTATTCAATGGATCTGATTCTAATTCGCCATTCACCACTTGGCCAAAGGCTTCATGGAATCTGGTTTTAACCAAATCCAACTCAAGTCCTTTGCCTGAAGCTAAATTCAAATCAAAATCTTGGATCCAAATACTCTGGCCAGAATTGATTTTTAATTCATAAGGCCGCTCACTGACCACATGTAGCCCTAAATTTTCTAAATCGGGCAAAACTTCACTGAGTGGGATGGTGTTATGAAACCTGAATACTTTGAAACGAAAATCACCTTGGCGTTTAATCCGCGGTTCATACAAGCTCATTTCAATGTCGTTTTCATTTTGTACTTTGTCCGCGTTTTCAACATCATAAGATGCCACCCATGGACTCACGTCTTCGGTGTATGCCACTGGAAACGAACCTTTGAACTTATCCATCATCCGCAGGCTTTCTTCTTGACCCAACCGTTCTTTCAGTGCCGCCGCTAGTTTATCTTCCCATGTGGTGACAATATCAATCACATCGGTTTTGATGTTTTCCAGAATAGTCTCATTGAATTGCGTGATGTCTCTGATAACAACATATAACCTGGCATAATGCGAATCATCAATGGCCACGGCATATTCAACTTCAACACCACCCACCGATGAAGCCAACAGGCTTTGGATTTTATGTCGCGTATTGGTATTAAATAAGTCTCTTGGTACATAAACCATGAACGAACAGAAGCGGTTGAATTTATCTCTTCTGGCGGTGACTTGAGTGGTGATTTTCTCTTGAATCACCAATGATTGGTAGACAGCGTGGAAAAGCTCTTTGGTATTGGACTGTAAAACTTCATCGCGTGGCATGGTATTGATGATGTGCATCAGCATTTTGCCAGAATGAGATTGTGAATCGAAACCAAACTGTCTGATCAATACTTTTATTTTGCTGTTGATATATGGAATTTTCAGTGCGTTGGTATTGGATGCAACTGATGTAAACAAACCAATAAAGCGGTGTTCAGCGATGACTTCCCCTTTGTTGTTGGTTTCCAACAACCCAATGTAATCTAAATTGCCTTTTCGGTGAATTTTTGAGATCACATTGACTTTGGTAATGACCACCAAATCTGATTGCTTTTTGATTTGGTAAGAATCAACCGATAATTGGCTGGCATCATTACCATCCGCATCCAACTGAGAACTGAGCAATCCCAAACCAGACTTTGCATCTGCCATCAATTGATCTTTTTTTCTGTTGTATTTTCGATAACCCAAGAAGGTGAAATTGTCTTCAACCAACCAATCAATAAAGGCTTGCTGTTCAGACCTGACTTTTTCATTGTCCAACACACCGATGGCTTGTTTGGCTTGGTTGATGGCGTCCAACATGGGTTGCCAATCATTCACTGCTTGCCTGATTTGCGAGAACACTTGATCTAAATAGTTTTGTAAGGCTTGCGCTTCTTTTTTGCTTTCTAATCGCTTGACTTCAATATAAATCAATGATTTTGCTTCGGTCTCACCTTTTTGCGATTTATCAATCAGCACACGTTGATTGTCTTCGCCTTTGATTTCAATGATCGGGTGCGAAATCAACTTGACAGTCAACCCAAATTCAGCACAGGCCATGGTTGCAGAATCAACCAAAAATGGGATGTTGTCATTGACCAGAAATATTTGGGAAACCGAACTGTCAACTTCAGATTGATTGACTTCAATGATCGGGTTCTTTAAACGCCGCACTGACATACTCTTGATCATGTCTGAAATGGTTTGGTACCAGTAATTTAATTCATGACTTTTGATTTCATCCATCGACATGTGCGTAAACAATTGCTTACCCAGCTGCTTTATGCTGTCGGAAAAGGGGGCATTACATTGATTGATATGCTTTGAAAACTTTTTGATGAACTTTTTGTGTTCTGCCGTAAGTAATGATTGCATCAGCTTCTCTTTATCAATTTGTCCTGTGACTCATGGGTACTACCATGAGGTTTATTTAACGTGCAGACGATTACAAGAGCTTGGAATCAACTCATTGCATATTGTCCCGCTTTATCAAAAAATAGGCCCATGTACATCTTGTACACTAAGAGCCAAGTGCAAACTGGATTTTAACTTTTTAATCAGCTGAAATATAGGGAATATAAAATTTAATCGCAGATTTTTTCTGTCATTTTAAGTCGCTGCGACAGAATAAAATTGCTTTCAAGCACCGCGCCAATTTATAAGGCCTGAAACAGCTTGTCATTGGACCAAACCAAAGACTCATTCTTATTGTGCATGATTCATTCCCACTTTGAAAGATTCCCTCTCACTCAGCATATCAAACCATTGTTTCACATTGGGAAATCGCTCATTAAGCAAATATACTTTCAGCGCATCCACAACTGGAAAAGCCGCAATATCAGCAATACTGAGTTGCTCACCTACCAGGTATTGTTGGTCAGCCAATTGTCGTTCAAACAACTGGTAAAAATCGATGGCCCTTTGCTGCAAGACTGTTGCGGCTTCAGGGTGTTTGGGTGAGACCAAACATTTCAGAAAAAAATGATTGAAAACATTGGTAGAAATGTCTGTTAACTGAAACAGCAACCATTCTAAAACTTGGGCTTTTATTCGCGGTTCATCAGGTAACAATTGTCGGGATTTTTCAGCCAAATATATCAATATGGTACCCGTTTGCGAAACCACAATCGGCGGGGTGATTGATAGGTCAACTATCACTGGTATCCTGCCTGAAGGATTCAATCTCAAGAATTTTGGCTGCTTTTGTGCACCCTGCATTAAATCAACCACGACCACATTGTATTCAATGTCCAACTCTTCGAGGGCAATGGCCACGGCTTTACCATTGAAGGTTCCATAGGAGTAAAAGTCAATCACATCAATCTCACACCATTAACTGTTTAACCCCATTATTTTATAAGCTTTATCAAAGGAATGAAACCTTTTCACTCCTTTGGTTTGGGTCGACTCCACAACTTAAAGTGGGCTTTCAAATCCGTCTTCAAAGATCAAATCGTTACCAATAATAGTGAAATTGCTGTTTGAAACATCAAAGAACACATGGTCTGAGCACTGAACTCTTATGCGAACTTGATCTGAGTCTACGTTGGGAACTTCAATATTCTGAATACCGTCATTGGCGGCGCCTGAAACAACACTGAAAAAATGCCCGCCGCCATTGATCGTCATCATGATATCAACCGCTGAACAACTGACAGGAGGTGAATCTGTATTGGCCACATCCCAGGTAACGTCCATCGAATCATAAGCATTGAATGTGAGCGCTGAGTTGGGATAAGTCACCAAAAACGGCCCACTGTTACCAGCCACCGATACCGCGTATTCAACGGTATTGAATGCACCACCGTTCAGTTCATTGTCTCTGGCCGTCATTCTGAAGCTTAAATCCCGCTCATAAGAGGGTAAAATTTCACCTTTGGTTTGGGTATTATTTAGAATATCTGACCATTGGGGAAAGGCTCTACAGCCAGACGGACTGGCCAGAAAACTTCTGAATATGGGGGCATTTCCTGTCGGTGAATTGGGAGAACCTGCTGGGCCTAAATCATATTGTTCCCAACTGTAAGTTAAGTTATTGTCATTGGTATCAATATCCGTGGCATCTGCACACAGTTCAAAGGGGGTGTCACTGGGAATGGTTAAACCAGTTGGTGACTCGACTGTTATGGTTGGCGCCACGTTATTGGTGAGCAATAAATTGGCACAAGAAGCACCGGCGTTAGCAGTAACATAGGTGTTCATTTGATCCAATGACCTGGCATGAAAATATGGGTCAGAATTATTTTGTAAGTTATCCGAACCACAAATGCCGGCATATCCTTGAATGGTAGAGGCACTGCCTGGTTCATACGCTGAATTGGCTGAACGATTTCCGCCTCCACAGGCACCAGTGACAGAATTAAAGGTGTGACTGCCACCCCATTGATGTCCCATTTCATGTGCCACATAGTCTACCCAAAACACGTCTCCAGTTGGACTGCCAAGCCCGGTAACACCACCTGCCTTAGAACCTGACTGACAGGGAACACCTAAATAAGCAACACCACCACCGCCGGTGCTGAATACATGGCCAATGTCATAATTCGCATCACCAATCACTGCGTCTATGTTGTTTTGGTTTTGACCCAACATGGCACCACCGCTGTTATTGGAATAAGGATCGGTTGAACTGTTGGTATAAACAATGGCATCATTATTGGCCACCAAAATCATGCGGATACCCAGCTCATTTTCGTAAATACCGTTTACTCGAACCATCGACGTCACAATGGCAGCCAAACCAGAGTCAACCGTTCCACCGTGAAAGGCCGTGTACTCGCCGGTGGCCGCCACAGCCAAGCGATACCGTTTCAAAGTCAATTCATTGATGGGTGCTGTGCCTCTGGTTGATCCCGATTTAATTTCATGATCATGATCTGCTACACCACAATTCCATGCCTGGTGCTTATTGCTATAATCGTTTCTGTAATAACTTGCATACAGGCCATTGCTTTGTTGACTGATTGGGTCAATCCAATAAGACTTCCCACCACCCAAACTCATGGCATGTAAGCCATTTGGTGTGATATCCATATAAATAGTTTCCGCAGGATTGTTGATGTTAAACCCATGAAATGTTTGAATTTCTGGAATTTTGTTTTTCAGCCCCTCCTCCATCATCTCATACACCGCTATTTGATATTCTGCCACCCCGCCGTCTGGTAGAGGTAATGCCACTGTGCTGTGCTTTTTTATCGCCATTTCCTGATTTATTTGTGCCTTAAAGGCAACTAAATCTAATTCCAAGGCCCTGAATTTATCTGGATGAACGTTTATTTCTTGTACTGATGACCACATTTCACTCGACGAGATGTCCTGCCAATTAGAGTTGGCTGCAAATACCAAATGAGGAGTCAGGCTTAACAGCCAAATTATATTTTTCATTCTTTACCTCTGAAATAGTTTGATTGAATCACAATGACTCAATTCAATGATTTTAAATGGCAGATTATTATCTATTTTTCGACCCTGATGTTAGAACGCCATCACTTTTTTGTCTATTGACACCATATTAAGGATTAAAATCACAACCAAAGTTTCCAAGAACAATAAGACATACACCCTATTTAATGCTTGTAAATTCACAATAATAGCCTAAAATTCAATATATCTCTTAATCAAGATACAAAGATATAATGAATTTAAATGACTTGTTCAAAACACTGGCTGATGAATCTCGCATACGCCTGATTCTGTTACTACAACAACAGGAGTTGACGGTTGCAGAACTGGCAGAAATCACACGTTTGGCACAACCACGCGTTTCAACCCACCTGTCACATTTAAAGAAAAACCACTTGGTTCAAGTCAGAAAACAAGGGGTCAGTTCATTTTATCGCCTCAACAGCAATCAATTTGATTCCGATTACTCAGGTATCTTGGATATGGTGATCAAACATTATGCCGGCCATCCATTGATTGCTCAGGACAACAAACAATTGTCATTGGTGATGTCCAGTCAAGCCGCTTCTAACCAATGGGTAGACTCTGTGGCTGGGGACATGGAAAGACATTATTCCCCTGGGCGAACTTGGGAAGCAACCACTCGGGTGGTGGCCAAACTGGTTTCATTGGGTCATGTCCTTGACCTCGGTTCAGGCGATGGTGTTCTGGCAGAATTATTGGCAAAAAACTCTCAACAATACACCTGTGTTGACAACAACGCCAAAGCCATTGAAGCGGCAAAATTCAGACTGAAGCATTTAGATAACGTCCACTTTCGCCAATGCGATATCCATGAGCTGCCATTTAAAGACAATCAATTCGATTGTGTGTTGATGCTCCATGTTCTGACTTATTCTACTCGTCCCGAAGAAGTGATTAAGCAAGCCTATCAAGTATGTAAACCAGGCGGTCAATTGATCATTTCAACCTTACAAAAACACAACCATGAATCAGTTAAAGTCGATTATGGACATAAAAACCTGGGCTTTGAAGCTGATCAATTGAATCAATGGTGTACAGCGGCTGGATTCAGCCAAATTGATGCCGTGATCAGTTCACAAGAACAAAGAAAACCACATTTTAAAATCGTCACTGTAGAAGCCAATAAATAATGAATGCAAATAAAACCAACACCCGAGATCAAATCATGGCTCATTTGCAACAAAGGATTTTGTTGTTAGATTCTGCCATGGGCACCAAGATTCAAACCTTGAAATTACAGGAAAATGATTATCGAGGTGAATTACTGCAAAACCACTCAGATGATTTGAAAGGCAATAATGATATTTTATCGTTGACCCAACCACAAATCATACAAGACATTCATGAACAAAACTTAGCAGCTGGATCTGACTTTGTTGAAACCAATACTTTCAATGCCACCCGCATTGCTCAAGCGGATTATGCCACCGAACATTTGACCTTTGAAATCAACAAGCAATCTGCCCAACTTGCAAAACAAGCCTGCGACAAATACAACAGTACTGAAAAACCCCGTTGGGTGATTGGTGTGCTGGGACCGACCAACCGCACCGCATCCATATCACCAGACATCAATCGACCAGAATACCGCAATGTCACCTTCGATGAGTTGGTGACAGCCTACACCGAAGCCACCTTGGGCTTGATTGAAGGGGGTGCAGATGTGTTGATGGTGGAAACCATATTTGATACCTTGAATGCCAGGGCTGCCTTGTTTGCGCTACAAAGTGTACTAGAAACGCAACAATCAGCCATTCCCATCATGATCTCAGGAACCATAGTTGACGCCAGTGGCAGAACCTTATCGGGACAAACCTTGGCGGCCTTTTACCACTCAATTCGTCATGTTAAACCATTGGCCATAGGTTTAAACTGTGCCCTGGGCGCTGACGATTTAATCCCATACATCAAAGAATTGTCTGACATTTGTGACTGTTATGTCAGTATCCATCCCAATGCGGGCTTACCCAATGAACTCGGTGAATATGACCACAGCCCTGAACACATGGCAGATATCATGCAACAAATGGTGGCCTATGGTCACATCAACATCATGGGCGGCTGCTGTGGTACCACGCCAGATCACATTGCTGCCATGTCTGAACTGGCCACCCAGCACCCACCCAGGCAAATTCCGGAATTGCCCACTTACTGTCGCTTGTCGGGTTTAGAACCCTTGACCATCACCCCTGAAATGAATTTCATCAACGTGGGTGAACGAACCAATGTCACCGGTTCAATCAAATTCAAAAGGTTGATCAAAGAAAATGACCTTCAAACAGCCTTAGAGGTGGCCCAAGAACAAGTGGACAATGGCGCTCAAATCATTGACATCAATATGGATGAAGGTTTGATTGATTCCAAGGAAATGATGGTTACGTTTTTGAATTTAATTGGTTCAGAGCCCAATATTGGTCGTGTACCCATCATGTTGGACTCTTCCAAATGGGAAGTCTTGGAAGCCGGTTTACAACACATCCAAGGCAAAGGCGTGGTTAATTCTATCAGTCTCAAAGAAGGCGAAGCTGAATTCATTAAACAGGCTCAATTGGCGCAAAAATATGGTGCTGCTGTTATTGTCATGGCATTTGATGAAACCGGTCAAGCTGACAGTTATGAACGCAAGATTCAAATTTGCCAACGTTCTTATGACGTACTGACCAAACAAATAGGGTTTGCCCCTGAAGACATTATTTTTGACCCCAATATATTTGCCATAGGCACCGGCATAGAAGAGCACAACAATTACGGTAAAGATTTTATCGATGCCACTCGTTGGATCAAAGCCAATTTACCCCATGCCATGGTATCAGGCGGGGTATCAAACATCTCTTTTTCTTTTCGGGGTAACAACCCGTTGCGTGAAGCGATTCATTCGGTGTTTTTATACCATGCCATCCAAGCGGGTATGGACATGGGTATTGTCAATGCCGGACAATTGACAGTTTATGATGACATTCCGACTGAGATTAAAGACAAAATCGAAGATTTGTTGTTCAATCGAGATGCCAATGCCACTGAAGAATTACTGACTTTGGCCCAAGGCATGCAAGGCAGCCAACAAGACGACTCTGATAAGTTAGCGTGGCGGGAGTTACCGGTCAAACAGCGCATCAATCATTCTTTAGTGCATGGCATCATTGATTTCATTGAAACCGATGCCGAAGCAGCCATGGACATACACAATGATCCACTGTCAGTAATTGAAGGCCCATTGATGGATGGCATGAATGTGGTGGGTGATTTGTTTGGTGAAGGTAAAATGTTTTTACCGCAAGTGGTTAAATCGGCGCGGGTAATGAAAAAAGCAGTGGCTTGGTTAACCCCGCACATTGAAGCACAGAAAGGCCGACAACAAGCCAAAGGTAAAATCATCATGGCCACTGTTAAAGGCGATGTGCACGACATTGGTAAAAACATCGTTGGCGTGGTGTTGGGCTGCAATAATTATGAAATCATCGATTTAGGCGTGATGGTGCCCGCTGAGAAAATTCTCAAAGCCGCAGTCGACCACCAGGCTGACATCATAGGCCTTTCAGGGCTGATCACACCTTCATTGGATGAAATGTGCTATGTCGCTGAACTGATGAAAACCAAAGGCATGAATTTACCACTGCTGATTGGTGGTGCGACCACTTCCAGAACCCACACGGCATTGAAAATTGAACCCGAATACGACCAAGCCACCGTTTGGGTCAAAGATGCGTCACGTGCAGTGGGTGTGGTGGCCAAACTTCTCTCAGAAATAGAACAAGATGAATTCAGTGCCAGCATCAAAACGGAATACCACCAAATTCGCGAACGCCGAAAAAATCGCAGTGGCATTAAAAATTTAATCAGTTTAGCACAAGCCAGAAACAATGCTCTTAAATTGAATTGGTCTGAATTTAAACCCGCACAACCTCAGTTCACTGGCACCAAAGTGCTTGATAACACCTCTTTAGCCACCTTACGTGACTACATCGATTGGACACCATTTTTCCAAACTTGGGAATTACATGGTAAATACCCTGATATTTTGAGTGATGAAGTGGTCGGTGAAAGTGCCTCTGAACTGTACCAAGATGCAGTGGCCATGCTGGATCAAATCATCCGCGAGGAATGGTTACAATGCAAAGCCGTGTTTGGCTTCTTTCCAGCCCATTCTGAGGGTGATGACGTGATCATCAAAAAAGACGGAACTCAACACAGGTTAGTGAACCTCAGACAACAGGCCAACAAGCCAAAAGCCAACCTGTGCCTCAGTGATTTTATTGCACCTGAAGCAGCCAAGCTCAATGACCACATCGGTGCTTTTGCAGTCACCACAGGCATCGGCATTGAACAACATGTTGAACGGTTTGAAGCCAACAACGACGATTACAACAGCATATTACTCAAAGCCCTGGCAGACCGATTGGCCGAAGCTTATGCCGAATACCTCCATCAACAAGTCAGAATCAATTATTGGGGTCATGACCAAAACGAAACATTGACTAACGAAGAACTGATCAAAGAAAAATACCAAGGCATCCGACCGGCTCCAGGCTACCCAGCTTGCCCAGACCACACCCAGAAAGAACTGCTGTTTGATTTGCTCGATGTGACGAAAAATACCGGCATTGAGTTAACTTCTGGTTTAACCATGTACCCAGCTTCATCTGTCAGTGGCTTTTACTATGCCCACCCCGATTCGCAGTATTTCGTGGTTGGCAAGATCAAAAATGAACAAGTTGAAGATTACGCGCAACGAAAAAATGTATCTGTTAAAGCAGCCCAAAAAGCGCTGAGACCAAATTTAGAAGATTGATTATTGAATTGCTTGCTTAGCCCATGAAACAGGGTCATCAGTCTCAATAAAATCTGGATCAACCCAGAGCAAACCATCAGCTTCGTTTGCCAATGTTGCAGCCGCCATCATTGCTGCTACCACAGATTCTTCGGGAAGTCCTGCAGCAATTGAAAAGCCTACACAAATATCACGTTTTTGAAGACGATTGGCTAATGCGTAATCGGTGGTCGGATCAAACATGGTA
The DNA here is from genome assembly GCF_002591915.1 of Marinicella litoralis. Lineage (GTDB taxonomy): Bacteria > Pseudomonadota > Gammaproteobacteria > Xanthomonadales > Marinicellaceae > Marinicella > Marinicella litoralis. The sequence continues at coordinate 191,089 of NZ_NIHB01000002.1, forward strand.
TCCTCGAGTACATCATAGTAATATTCAAAACCTGCTTCCTGACCATCTAACTTGCACGGTAGCATCCCCGACATAATTTTGGTATCAAAGCTCGGGTACAGGTCAACCGAAAACCCTGCCAATTCAATTTTCTCTTGCCAATCATTTCGTGAAAGCATTTTATTACCTTCAATAAAAACATTGATATCTAGTGACATTTGTTACTCTCCACTTTTTGCAAACTTATGATTATATTACATGTTCTAGCAATAAAAATATAACCGAGTCAATCAAAATTTAAAAATGACTGATTTGAATTTCTACACTTTTAAGTGCGTCAGAACTGACATGCGATCAAGTCTACCAATCATGGGTTATAAATAAAATGATGATGTTGAATCAAATCCAAATGACTTAAGCACACTGAGCCTGTCTAAGTGTTTTATAATATGCCAATGCCATTAGAAACAACATTAACAACAGGTGATGCCACATGAGTTTTTATGAAATAGATGGGGTTCGACCCGTCGTTAATCCCTCAAGTTTTGTCCACCCAACCGCATCGGTCATTGGCCATGTGGTGATTGGAAAAAACTGCTACGTTGGACCGCATGCCAGTTTGCGTGGTGATTTTGGTAAGATTGTTTTAGAAGATGGCGTTAATTTCCAAGATGGTTGTATTGCGCATTGTTTTCCCGGTGGCGAGACACGAGTGCGTAAAAATGGTCACATCAGTCATGGTGCCGTATTACATGGCTGCGACATTGGAGAAAACTCGATGGTAGGCATTCAAACGGTGGTGATGGACAATGCCAAAATAGGCAAGGAATGCATGATTGCTGCCCTGAGCTACATCAAACCCAATTTTGCAGCCCCTGCCCGCTCAATCATTGCTGGGTCGCCGGCAGAAATCAAAAAACAAGTCACAGACCAGCAAATGATTTGGAAAACCGAAGGCACTGCTGTATACCAGCATTTGGCACAGCGTTGTTTGGATACCTTACACCAGTGTGAAGCACTGGAGTCAGTTGATGATCAATATTTAGCCGGAAAATTAAATATCAAAAACTTTAAACCTCTTTAAGTTTAATTAGGGTTAATTAAATTTAAACATCTTATTGAATCATAATTTTGTGTAGGGTATAGCTTATTTGAAGGCAAATATACAGTTTCAATTATCTGCTCTTCAGTTAAGTCTAGAATTGTTTCATCTTCATATACAATACTAATCAAATCAGGAAATACGCAAATGTTTTCAATGTCCCAAATTTCAAATCTCTTACTCGATATTGCACCGGGAGGCGTTCGGTCTAAAACTTCAATTTCAATTGGAACAAACGGTGTAGATTTTTCCACTATTGAATTTAGTGGATAAAATGACATATTAATTGACTTTATCACTTTATCAGAAGCGTTCAATATTTCTACAAAGCCTTCATTAATATCAAGAGACTTATTTCTATCAACTTCAATTCTTTTAATAATAAAAGGCTTCGCTAATTTATGAGCAAAATTCAAATAGTAATCATTTTCAAATTCCATAGATATTATTGGGCCAAAATCATATCTTTTAAACCACTTAACTCCAACCATAGAAATTCCTTTTATTTTTTTTTCTTCCTTGGCTCCTATGTTTTGAAACAGCAATTGTGGGTATGAGTAAGAAACTTTTGAATGTAATCCATTTTTATCAAAACGATCAAAGTCTAACCAAGTCCAAATAATTGCATATTCAGAATCGTTTTTTAAATAACCGCTCATTTTGCCATTAGATTTAACTTTCAAATTCGTAAAATGCAAATTAAAACCTTCATTTTCAAATGTAGGACTATACTCTTCTCTTACTTCATACTTACCTTTTCCCAATAAGCTAAAGCTTAAAATACTCAAGAACAAAATTAATATTTTTTTCATATTTAATTACATTATTATTTTAAATAATAAAACAATAATAGTTATACTAAGCTTTTGAATCAATAATTTTTAATTATGAAAATTACAACTCTTACCTTGATAACATTTATATTACTTTCATTCAATTCAAATTCTCAAACAGTAAATGATGTGCCAATGGCCGACATTGACAGTAATTACATTCAAGTTTCAGCTTATAACAAGTTTATGAGTAATAAGCTAAAAGTTCATTTGGACTTCGGACAATTCAATAGTATTTGGAAATCAAAAGACACCCAGTTGAGAGGACGCGATGGCAAAATGATACAGTTCAATTCAGTCGCTCAGCTATTGAATTATATGACTGAAAATGGATATGAACTCATTAGTTTTAATACTTATGCAATAGATAACGCATTAGGTCATACTGTTTACTCAAACATGTTGTTGAAAAAGATAAAAAAATAAATCTATCAAACCAAACCATCAACCTTCTTGGCACAAATAAAATCATTGGTGGTCAATCCTTTGGCCTCATGTGTGGTCAATCTTACCCTACAATAATTATATCCAAATTCAACATCTGGATGGTGCCCTTGTTGATCTGCCATAGCAGCCACCGCATTGACAAAAAACATGGTTTTGCTGAAATTTTTAAAGTTGAATGAACGCTTGATAGACACTGCTTCCGGCAGATATTGCCATGCTGGGTTTATCGTTTGCATATAGGATTTGATTTGATCCTGGGACAAAGCATTCATCCCGCCCTGACAGGGTTGGCATTGTGTTTCTAGGGTGTCTGAATTGTTCATGATGTTTTGCCTAACAAGCTTTGGCCAATAAATGATGTGGATCCTGCAAACCCATTTTACGGGCTTGCAGGATATCAATCACTAAATTTCTGGCTGAAATTTCAGCCAATTGATCAAAGGATTCCAACACATAATAAATGGGTTGTTTGATATCAATGCGATAAGGTGTGGTCAAAACATCCATCACATCGAACGGTCTCCTTTGAGGTGCTTCACTGCTTGCGGCATATATCAACTCTGTGGGAGAAGACGCTAACCCTGAACCCATCGGTACCACGCCATTGATGTTGTTTTTGTTTTTTATCAGGCCAAACTCAATGGTAAACCAATACAATCGAGCCAGCCAGGCATGGTTGTCTGCAGTGACATTGCTACCCAATTCTCCAATAAACTGAGAAAAGGCGGCCACCTGTGGATGAGTCAGTAAAGGGATATGACCAAATATTTCATGGAAAATATCAGGCTCTTTGACATAGGCAAAATCTTCCTGGCGTCTGATAAAAGAGGCCGCTGGAAATCGCTTATTCGCTAACATATTAAAAAATCGATCATAGGCAATCAGTGCTGGGACCGGCTCAACTTGCCAGCCATTCAATTTTTGTAATTTTTCTGATACTTCAGAACATTGAGGTATTCGATGACTTGGCAGGTCGATATGATGCAATCCCTCTATATACTCGTTGACCATGTGCCGGTGTACCAGACTGATTTGCGCTTGGTAAAGTTCAGACCACATGCGGTGTTCATTATCTGTGTAATGTATCAAGCCATAAGCATTGGCTTGTTTGGCTTGATATTGATTTGATGTGTATCTGGACATGTTTATTTAAAATGTAAGCGTGTGTCTATTTTAAGTACAAACATTGAAATATAATTCTTTAAATTCTTTATATTCTCGACACATTGAAATATAGTTCCTATTTACTCAATATTTATAGCATTAAATTCCATGAACGACTTAGACATCCATGATTTTAAGATTTTACAAGCCTTACAGAAAAACTCCAATATAAGCACCCAAGATCTGGCAGATCAGGTCAACTTATCAAAAACCCCTTGTTGGCGGCGAGTCAGAAAACTGGAAGAACTGGGCTACATCAAAAAGTATGTAGCGCTGCTTGACCACAAAAAGTTAGCACTTTCGGTGATGGCCTATGTTCAGGTATCCATGCTGAATCATGACTTAAATACTTTGCGAACCTTTGATGCTTTTGTAGAACAGAGTCCTTACATCCTTGATTGTAATTCGACTGCTGGAAACTTTGATTATGTGATGAAGGTGATCGCCAAAGACACCGAACAATTGGAAAGTTTTTTAATGCGAGACTTGCTCAGTGTCGGTGTGGTGCAATCCACCAACACCAACCTCATTTTAAGACAAAAGAAAAGCACCACAGAATTACCCTTATAAGTTTCTCATCGCTTCGAGTTAAGCACCTATTACGGATACAAAAAAACCCAAGTAACTACCGCTACTTGGGTTCGTTTTTTAAACTATATGGTCAGCTTATGATTTTATGCTTTGTTTTCTGTAAAGCAAAAACAACATCATGCCCATCATAATCAACAAACCATAAAAACTCAAACTTGGCACAGGGATTGAGAAGCCAACATAAAAGACCGTTGGACCATTGCCCGTTGGCGGGTTACTCAAGGCACTGCCTTCATTCAAGTTATCACCATCGTTGTCATAAAACACTTCGGCTTGATTAGGAATGTCACCACCCACACCATCATTGATCATGGCATCTATTGTGACCGTAACAGTACCACCAGCGCTGACGGCGCCATTCCATGAGACTGTATTACCCACATTCGAAACAATACCTGAGGACGCCATTGCCGATACATAGGTCAGTTGACCTGGTAACACATCAGTCATTTCATCACCAGGGTTATCCAGTTGATCATTCGGACCAGCGTTACTGATTTCCAAAGTATAAGTGACAATCTCTCCAGGACTGAAATTACCCACCACTGACTTAACCACAGACAACACGGCATGGGTGGAGTCATCGTTGTTGATCGTGCCCGTACCTGTAGAGTTGGCGCCCAATACAGCACCGGACTCATTTGACAAGTTCACACTGAATGTTTCATTGCCTTCAATAAAGGTGTCGCCATTGACATTGACCGTAACCACTTGGGTGGTTGCACCACCTGCGGTGAAGTTAACCGTTTGGTTGTTGACCGCCACATAATCATTGTTAGCCGTGGTGGCACTGCCGTCACTGGTAGAGACATCAACACTGGCATTGACAGATTGATCCAGGCTGACCGTGAAATTGAACGAGGTTGTACCTGAGTCACCTTCAGCCAATGTCACATCATCTATAGAAAGGGTGGCCGCATCATCATTGTTGATGGTACCTACCCCAAGCCCGTCAGTAATGACACCACCTGTGGCATTGGACAAGTTCACATTAAAAGTTTCATTCGGCTCAACCGTGGTGTCGCCGTTTACATCAACAGTCACTGTTTGAGTGGTTGCGCCACCTGATGTGAAATTAACCATGAGTGCAGTGATTGCTGCATAATCGCTGTTTGTTGTGGTCGCTGATCCATCGCTGGTATCAACTTGTACCGATACATCTGCAGAAGCATCAATACTTACCGTGAAATCAAAAGCAGTGATTCCAGCATCGCCTTCAGCCAGCGTCACATCATCGATGCTGATATTAGGCACCACCAACACATCGTCATTCTGTATTGTTCCGGTGTCTGTATCATATATATTAATACCTCGATTGGGTGCATCGCTTAACTCAACTATAAAACCTTCATCCGATTCAACATCTGTGTCACCTGACACATTGATTGTTAAAGTCATGGACGATTCACCTGCAGCAAAATTAACCACACCTGAAGGGAACGTACCTCCAAAATCTGCTGCATCTGCTTGATTAGCACTAAACCCACTAACATTATAAAACATTGAACCCGCAAGACAGCTGTTTGAACGTGTTACAGTAAAATTAAATGCTGTATTACCAACATCACCTTCATCTAATGAAGGTGTTCCTGTTATCGTTACCGTACCAAATGGATCTTGAAGTACCATGATACTGCTTGTATTTTGACCACCGTTGGCAGCACTTTGGGTCAATGTACCACCAGACCAGCTTCCCGCAACATCTGCAGAAAATACAGAGTCGGTATTGAAAATGCCTGTGTTATTGGCAGGGCCTGAAATGGTTACATTTGCATTGGCACCAAATGTACCTGGGGTAGAATCCCAGTTTACTGCAAACCCATCTGCACTGATGGTGGTGTTACCTTGGGTCCCATCCGTATCGACGTAGACCACATCCGTACCGGCAAAGTTTCCGGTGCTTCCATTACCAGTTAAAAACGAACCTGCCGTCTGTAAAGCGATTGACCAATCACCGTTTGCTGGGTCATAGGCTGTATCTTCAGTCGCCACACCAGCAGTTCCTCCGACAGAGATTATAGTCCCTGCACAGAAATTAGCTGCGATTGTTTCCATGGTGGTAAATTGATAACTTGCAAACTTGGAGGCTGTTGAACCGGTTGAATCACCGACAAAAAATCCATTCAATTCGGCAGCGGTTAAATCTTCCAACAAAACAATTTCCGCCCATTCATCACCGTTGGCTAAATCACCACCTCGGTAAAATTCATTAACGACAATTTTAGAGGAAATACCTCCGGCTTCAGATGCTGTTGGTATTGCAGTCAATGATGCAATGCCCAGTGCCAAAATTAAAGGTTTGATGTTATTTATATTCATGTGTGCCCTGTCCTTCTTGTTATAAATCAGCAGATTATTTTACCTATTGAGCCGAATAATTTATACCGTTAATTGAAACAATTGACGATTAAGCACTCCCTTGCTACCCAAAGGTTCATCAACAAGCCAATCTCTCGGCATCAATCTTTAATGGGTGAGAGCAGTTCTTGCCATTGGTGCTTGCCTAAGATTTCATTGATGTGACTGGTTTGACTCAATAGATTATCGGCCAACTCCTGTTTGTGTTTCTGCAGATTATGGATTTTTTCCTCAACCGTTCCATGGGTAATCAACTTATATACAAACACTTGTTTGTCCTGTCCTATACGATGGGCCCGATCGCTGGCCTGTAACTCAGCGGCAGGATTCCACCAAGGATCAAAATGAATCACTGTATCAGCCGCTGTCAAGTTGATTCCCGCGCCGCCGGCTTTCAGACTGATCAGAAAGACCGGTTTATCACCTTGCTGAAAGGCATCAATGCGCGCTGTTCTTTTGTGGCTCGGGGTCTTTCCTGTAAGCTTAAAATATTCAATATTCAGCTCATCTAAATTATCAGCAATGATTTTTAACATACTGGTAAAGCTTGAGAAAATTAAAACCCTTCGACCCTCTTCAATCAAATTAGGCAAAACCATGGTCAACCAATTTAACTTGGCAGAATCGGCCTTATCGACCACAGAATTCAATTTCAATAATGAAGGGTGACAACACACTTGACGCAAGCGCAACAAGGCATTACCAATTAAAATTTGATTGTTTTGTTGGTTTTTAACAGCCTTCAATATTTCATCATTCATGGTAATGCGAATGCTTTCATATACATCTGCTTGTGCATCAGTTAATTCAATCAATTTGACTATTTCAGTTTTATCAGGCAGCTCTTTGGCCACTGCTGATTTGGTTCTGCGCAAAATAAATGGGGCCAACCGACTTTGCAAGGCCATCAACTGTTCTCTGTTTTGCTCCTTTTCAACAGGCCACTGATAGAGTTTTTGGAATATTTTTTCGGATGACAAAAAACCAGGCATCAGAAAATCAAACAACGACCAAATTTCACCCAAATGATTTTCCATCGGCGTCCCACTGAGGCAAAGCCTGTGCTTGGCGGATATCAATTTAACGGTTTTGGCTACTTGGGTTTTTCTGTTTTTAATGGCTTGGGCTTCATCCAAAACCACAGTGTGCCAAACCGTCTGACTTATTTCAGCATAATCCCTGCTCATCACCCCGTAACTGGTAATCACTACATCATATTCATCCAACACCTCATAATGTTGCTTGCGGTGTTGTCCAGTTAAAATAACTGCGTTCAATTGAGGTGTGAATTTATTCATTTCAGCCAACCAATTGCCCAACAAACTGGTTGGAGCAACCACCATCACAGGGGCGTCCAATAAGTTTTGATTTTTCAGTGCCAAAAAATGAGCCAAAACTTGTAGGGTCTTACCCAAGCCCATGTCATCGGCCAAAATACCATGAAAATCATTGTCATGTAAAAACCGCAACCAAGCCAGTCCAGTGAGCTGGTATGGCCTCAATGTTGCTCTTAGCCCTTGAGGTGCTTCGATTTCAGGCAAAGCCTTGATTGTATTCAACTGTTGGGTTTTCAGCTTTAAAGCATCACTGCCTAGCCATTGAATGTCTTTTAAAATATGGGTTGCAGTTTCAGCTGAATCCTTTTGAATTTCAGCCAATCGAATCAATTGATGTTGATTCAGTGATAACTTATCTTCTTGATTCAATTGCTTTTCATCATACAATTCGTTCAAGGTAGATAAAATTTGGAGTATTTTTGACTTCGGCATATCAATCAATTGACCCGTGTCTAACTTGATCAACAAATCCTCTTTCACTGAATCAAACTGACCCGTTTTGATGGCTTTGACCAAGTAAGGCAATATATTGATTGATTGGTCACCCAACTTAACGCCAACTTCAACATCAAACCAGCCCAGACGGTTGTTATTTGAAGCTTTATTGGTTTGCTGATCCACTTGAATGTATAAGCGATCAACCCTTTCATTGTTCAAGCGATAACTGTCATCAATTTCAATCAACCAATTTCTTTTTTTCAAGGCCAACAACATGGGAGCCACTGCAGTAAAAGGAGCTGGAATGTAACGGTCATTGATGTCAAATCCTTGACTGATGGGTTGTTCATATTTGGCATGAATCGATGCCAACTTTTCAACTTGATAACAGAAGCCAGCCACCTGTTCCAAAGAAGCTGAATCCAATACCACTTTGCCTTTGGACACATCCGCCAGTTTAAAAACCACGTTTTCTGTCACAAAAGTCATTGCTGCCCAGTCAATGCGCTCACCAAACTCTGGCTGCCAATTCAACTCTTGCCAAGTCGTGGTTAATGACAATTTGGGCCTTATCGATTGATTGGCCGTCACAGGCGTCACTGTCTGATTAACCTCACTTTTAATTTGCTGAATGAATTTGTTTTCTGCGGGCACAAAAAATAAAGTTTTTGTGACCTGCGAATAATACCGCTTGGGTTTAACTGAAACGGTATCTAATAACAATGGTGGACGGTAACAAGCCCGCCAAAAACAACGATTGGTTTTGAGCATGGACAACAACAAGGCTTCATGCTCAGCAGTAATCGCAAAACGATGGGTTTTCAGTAAAGCAAATTGGTTCATTTGATGAAACACATGTTGATCCAATAAGCTGACGAATTTGGGCAAACTTTTTTTGAATATAAGGCTGCTGTCAATTTTGCTTTTGACCGAGTATTGATCTTCTTGTGACAAGTAGCCCTTAAACAGATCCACTGTAAACTGACCGTCCTCATTCTCATTAAAAACATAAATCACACGGTGCCTTGCCATCGCTGGAAAAGGATCATGGGTTTGTTGGTTCAGCCAATGCGCAAATGTTTGAGTGATGTTCTTCAGTGCCCTGACTTGTTGGGTGAAAGGCGGTAACAGATCCAACCTTGATTTGTTGTACATGGCCAAAGCAATCAAATGATCGCAGACCCCCTGTACTGGACATTGACAGGTTCCTATTTGATCGGCTTGGATTGGCCAAGCCATCACCATTGGGAGAGCTTCTCCCGTCGTGGTTAAAAAAGTCGCATAACTGATTTGTGACTCTTCATTGAAACGCCAGTGAGAAATCGAATCATCCTCCAATAACTTAAACGCTTTGAATACATCTTTTTCATCAAATATTTTCTCAAGTTGACCCAATGGGCCTTTGAAACTGATGGGCGTTTTAAGCATGGAATTAAACACTCTAAAATAAGCAACAACCGTCCATTATAGATCACTGCTGATTGCCACGTGTGAAAATATGCTCGCTTTTAATTGGCCTATTCTTGTGACTGATTCTTTCACGGATTTATTTATTTAAGAACCAATAGATACATTGATATTTATTTTGCTTTTTCAGTTGTTTGCACAAGTCAATTAACAGTGATATTATGAATTGTAATCTTCTTGCTAAAAATTTTATAAAATAATGGCTACGATAGAATCTCTTTCATTTAAATGGTGCCATTATTGCTGGAGTGTCTATGTCTGAAGTATTCAGCAAAGTACTTTGGAGGTTGTATGTTTTTATTATCATCGTCTCTGCAAGTTTGCTGGCCTTAGGTACTAAATTTTTATGGGATTCAATTGTAAAGGAAGTCAAAACAGAGTTAATTTATTCCAATAAAATAGTATCAAGATCTCTGTTCACAATGTTAAACAAAGACGAAGCCTTGTTCCGCTTAACGGGTGAACGTTTATTAGAATTAGGACTTTTTTCCAATAATCCAGAGTCAATCACTTTACTAGACAATCTATTGGACCACAACCAAGCGTTGGTCGGTATGACCGTGGCCAACCCTCAAGGTGATATAATCCTTTCATCGTCAAACATCGATAAAGAAGAATTTTCCAATTTATTAGAACAAGAAGAAACTCAACTATCCTTTATTCAAGCAATGAATTCAGACGCCTTGGTAATGGGGCGCACGTATTTTTCAACAGAATACAATGATTGGATTGTCCCCATCAATTACCGTATATTGAATAAAAACAAAGAAGTGGTTGCTGTGCTTTCCAATGGCATCAAAGTAAAAGGCAATCATTCACCTTGGCAAAACAACAATGAAGATAGTGCGCTGCGTGTTTCAGTCATGGATTCAAATTATTATTTTCAATTTGCTTCATTTGTTGAGGCCGATGGTCTAGAAGCACTCTACAGCCAACCAGTTAAAGACATCTATTTAACTATGTTTTCTGATTCTTTGTTCCAACAGACAGGCTACACCTTAAAGGAATTTATGACCAAAAACCATGGCACGGTTGTTATGGAATATTTAAACCACACCGGAGAATTATTGATAGGCGCATTCAGCTATGATTTGAAATACGGCCATTTTATTTTTACCACCCATAAAAAATCAGCATTAACTTACAAACTGATGATCCCCTTTGTTTGGCTATCATCATTGATACTTGCATTCAACATAGTCTTGTTTTACTTATTCAGGAATTTCAGTCGATTACAAAGAAATTCCAAAGCTGATTTAGAATTCCAGTCTCAACAAGATCAATTAACCAGCTTGCCCAACTTGCGGTATTTATCTAGGCATTTTGCACAATGGAAAAAACAAAATGGTGAGCAGTATTCAGTCATATTCATTGATTTAGATAATTTCAAAAACAGTAACGACATTCATGGCCACCCCGTAGGTGATCAAATTTTAATTGAAGTGGCCCGTAGGTTGAAATTATTTTTCAAAATGGGCTTATGCGTGCGCCAAGGCGGGGATGAATTTATCGTAATCACACCTTATTCTAATAAAGACAGCACCATTGAACTATGTAATGATTTCCTTTTGACATTAAAACAACCCATCAAAGTGGAAGAGTTGGAGTTTTCAATCAGGGCCAGTATAGGGATAGCACATTCACCTGTTGATGGAGAAGCCGACGAAACCTTGTTAAGAAAAGCCGACATAGCGATGTATGAAGCGAAACGTTTGAAGTGTGGTGTCTATGTTTTTAATCAACAATTAGATAAAAAAAATGCACGGAGTGCAATGATAGGCAAAGAGTTAAATCATGCATTAGAAAAAGGCGAGTTCAGCCTTGTTTATCAACCGCAAATAGATGTAGTGAGTAAAAACGTTATTGGCGTTGAGGTTTTGTTGCGATGGCACAATGAAATTTTGCATCAAGTCTCACCTTATGAGTTTATACCCATTGCAGAATCCACTGGTGCAATTTTAGACATTGGCAATTTTGTCTTTGAAAAAGCCTTCGAAGAATTTGAAGACATTTGCAATGAAATTGTAAAAAATAACAAAAAATACACACAAGCCAATCCATTTCGACTGTCAATCAATGTGTCAATATTACAATTATCAAACGAAAATTTCTTGAGCAATTTGTTCGATCTCATCAATAAATACGATTGTGAAAACGCCAAACTGATGCTGGAAATCACCGAAACACTGATCATAGAAAACCCAAGAAAAATTGGCACCATTTTAGAAAAAATCAGGCAATCTGGTATAGAAGTGTCACTTGATGATTTTGGTACGGGTTATTCATCACTTTCCTATTTAACCAAATTACCCATCAATGAACTAAAAATCGATCAAAGTTTCATCCATGGTCTAACCACCAAAAAGACCAACTTGACCTTGGTCAAAAGCATCATCAATTTGGGTAACAGTCTGGGGATTAAAGTTTTGGCAGAAGGTGTAGAAACTAATGAGGAACTCATGATATTGAAAAATCTAAAATGCCAATTCATTCAAGGATATTATTTCTCGAAACCATTGAATAAAACTAATTTAATGAATTTTTTAAAAGAACATTGAATATACAATTCAAGCAAACACCATACAACGAATAAAGCCAATATGGTTCATACCAAAATCTTTTCTCTGCTGAGCAAAATTCTTTAATTACAGCCAACATTCAAACAAACGTTTGAAATTATTTTGATTTTATGATAAAAAAATAACACAGCCCAACTAATTAGGGCTGATTAATTATAAATAATAAAAAAGAGGAGAGAATATGAAACATCGCATCATGCTATTGATGTCTTTGGCTGTGCTGTCATTCAGCACCTTGGCCAATACAGGCGTCGCCTTCGTCCACGGTACCGGACACCAAACCAACGCAGCCAGTGATTATTGGCAATGGAACAACATCAATTCCATCCGCCAAGGGCTTGCCAACCAAAATAACTATGTAGTCATCAACTGTGATTTTGAACAATACATGTGGGACTCAAGGGCATCGGGTTGCTTGGCTGGCCAGCTAAGCAGTTTCATCAGCAGCAAGAACATCACCGACCTGGTGGTGATCACTCACTCAAATGGTGGAAATGTCATCCGTTGGATCATGTCCAATCCCACTTATGACAGTCGTTACCCAAACATCATCAGTAAAATCCGCTGGGTCAATGCATTGGCACCCTCATCAAAGGGAACCCCATTGGCCAATGCCGTGATGCAAGGCAATGTATTTGAATCAGCATTGGGTTGGTTGCTGGGCTATAAAAGCAATGCCGTCAGAATGCAACAAACTTCATGGATGGATTATTACAACAACAACTACCTACTCGGCACTGCTGGGCGCCCCAGTTTACCCAAGACCTTTTACAATGTAGTGGGAACTGATGTAGAGACATCCATTTTTGATGGTGACTCTTATTGTGGTGGTTACAGTTTAAATCTAGGATTAGAAATCACCCAAGCTTGGTTGAATTCCTGTTCTGATGGTTTCTTAGAATGCAGCTCTCAAGAAGGTGCCGGCACCACTTGGTTTCGCGACACCGCTCGCACATCAGGTCGAGAGCCATTAAGTCATAACCAGAGTCGCAGAAAATGCTTCAATCTGGATGTTATTTTAAGAAATGATCTTTGAGCCCAGGAGAGTCAAAATGAAAAACCACAACATACATAAAACAATCATCTTAGCCAGCCTGTTGGCGGCAAGTCAAACCAGCTTGGCTGAATCAAGCATCACCTGGGTTAAAGCGCCACAAATGAAAACTTTGCCCAGTTTACAACAAACCAAAGCAGCAACAGCCACCCAGTGGCAACAACAACCTGTTCAGTACAACATCGATGCCATAGACAAAGTCATCACAGCCGCAGAAAACCAAGGCTATGTGGCTGAATCCAAATCATTTTATATGGATGTGAATGGGGCTGATTTGACCAAAGGCATAGACATCCCAGTGGCATCGCATTCAGCGGTCATCAGAATCAGTTCAATGGGAGAAAATATTCAGATCGACGGCAGTCAAATTGAGTTAAGCCAAGGACCAACACAAATTTCTAAACAGGTAATGGCCACCGGTGAAGAACTTAACAGCATTGGTATGGCCGTGCCAGAACACACCGTTGCAATGAAAATTAATCACCAGCCTGGTGCTTTAAGGTTGAAACTGAATGGCTTAAAAACAGCTAATAATGATCGATTTGTGATTCATGTTTTAGAGCCCGAAAGCCCTTACCGCTTGGCCATGACTACCAGCAAACAGTTGTATCAAGCAGGTGATACTTTAACGGTAAAAGCTGAATTATTGGCTGCAGACAGCAAGCTACCCATAGCCATGCAAGGCTATATCAGTCGTCCAAATGGTGAAAAGTATGCAGACCTTAAATTCACCACTGATGGTGATGGCCAAATGGTCGCCAACTTAGCTCAGTTGCCATTGGCATCATTGAATGATGGCCTTTGGGAAGTTCACACCATAGCCAAAAGTGAAAATGCTGACCAAACCATCCTCAGAGATGTTTCTTCTGCTTTCGCTGTGACTGTGCCAACAGCCCAATTCAATGGTCAGTTAAAGATGACCCATGCTGAAATCAAATTAGGCATCGATAATCACATGAGTTCCAGGTATGAAGCCAGTGGCCTGTTGATGGGGCATGACAAAACCGGTAACGCACAACCCATTGCCATGTTGATGACGGCTGATTGGTTGTCACAAGGTGAAGCCACTTTAAGTTTTAAACTGCCTAAACTACTGATCAATAAATCTGGATTATCAGCGCCATTTTTGGTGACTCAATTGAATTTAAAAAATCAAAGTTTAATGGCACCGGTACAACAAATTGATTCAGGCTTTCAATTCAATATGAAGTAAAAACGCAGTATAAGTACCGCAACTGGCTGAGCTTAACTTCAAGTTGGCTGAGCTTGTCGAAGCCTCTTTCTAGCCTGAATGATCAGTGCTTTGCATAAAACACTTCGACAGGCTCAGTGAGCTGCATAGAATCAAAAGCTGGCTGAGCTTGTCGAAGCCTCTTTCAAGCCTGAATGATCAGTGCTTTGCATAAAACACTTCGACAGGCTCAGTGAGCTGCATAGAATCAAAAGCTGGCTGAGCTTAACTTCAAGTTGGCTGAGCTTGTCGAAGCCGCTTTCAAGCCTGAATGATCAGTGCTTTGCATAAAACACTTCGACAGGCTCAGTGAGCTGCATAGAATCAAAAGCTGGCTGAGCTTGTCGAAGCCGCTTTTAAGCCTGAATGATCAGCGCTTTGCATAAAACACCTCGACCGGCTCAGTGTCCTGAATGTCCAGTCGACATCAACTCAACCCATGAAATACCCAGCCTTGATTAATACCTGGTTTTTATAGTACGCTTGCTGCGTTTATTTTTAACTTTAATGTGAAAAACCATGAGCCCAATTCAACTGTGGAAATTTATTGCAACCATTTACGTACTGATTTTTCTCACCGCTTGTCAAACGGTTCCCATCGAACGTAAACCACAGCCAGCATCGGCTTTTGATTTGGACACATTGTATGCCGAACAAAGCCTTATCGGCACCACCCCACAACAGCCATCCTGGTCAACTGATGGCCAGCAAGTGGCGTTTCTTTGGAATGATGCCGGGTATACATTTCGGGATGTCTGGAGTTACTCGGTCACCACTGGTGAAAAGCATCGACTGACCCATCTTGCCGAACATAAAAACAAACAAGGCTGGCACCCAGGAATCAGCGAAGTGGTCTGGCTTGATGCGGCTAAAATCGCTTATGTATTGGATGGCAAACTTTATTTTCAACAGGCTGACAACGAACCACAACAAATGGAAAGCGATAAAAGCCGCCTCAGAAATTTAACCGTTTCGCCCAATGGACAATACCTGGCTTTTACTGCCGAGGGTTCACTTTGGCTGAGATCAACTGACATGAATGCTACAAACGAATCTCAATTACTGATTGATCGAGGCCAACCCAAGGCCTACATAGAAAGTTATGCATGGTCTAAGGACAGTCAACAACTGGTGTTTAAACTCACCAACAACAGTCCACTGCCGGAACGAGATATTTTTTATTATGCAGACGCTGCCTTACAAAAGTACCAAGTACAACGGGCTTTTCCTGGAGAAAAAACCGCCGAATTCAAGATTGGAATCGTCAACATAAATGGTCAGGACAGTCGCTATTTTGATCGACCCAATACAACTGATTATATTTGGGATTATGCACTGTCAACCGATGGCCAATCACTGATGATCAATTCATCGGACTTACTGGTCAAAGACCACAGTGTTTTTGTCTATGATGTGCACACTGCTGAACACACACTTTATTACCATGAACATGATCCCAAGCATTTAAGACCCGATTGGCAAGTGGCATGGGCTCCCAATGATGATGGGTTAATCATCATGACCGACCGAGATGGCTATTTACACCTTTACCACCAAAGATCTGCTGATTCAAAAGCTGAGGCACTGACTCATGGCAATTGGGAAATTGCATCATTTGAAGTCGATCACAACAATGAAAAAATCTATTTCATCGGTAATAAATCACACCTGGCTGAAAGACAGATTTACAGCGTATCAATGACTGGCAATGACATCAAAAGAATCAGTGCTGCTGAACCCGGCAGCCATCAAATGTCTTTTTCAACAGACAAACAATATATCACCACCCTGTTTTCCAGTGACAACAAACCATTGGAATTGTATGTGATCAATCTTAACAGTATGCAGACAACTCAAATCACCGACTCGCCGCAACCATTATTTCATCAACTGCCATGGGCCAATATCAGTTACATTGAATTCAACAGTCACTTAGATGATACCAAACTGCTGGGACGTTTGAGCTTGCCGGCTAATTACACACCAAATCAACGGTATCCATTGATTGTTGGATCGGTTTATTCTGACAGCGTGCAAAACCAATACGGTGGCAGGACTTCTCACCCCACCTGGGGTTTTGACCAATATTTAACTGCGCAAGGTTATATTGTACTCAATGTGAATGTTCGTGGTAGTTGGGGCCAAGGCAGAAAACACAATCAAGGCCTGCGATACAGTTATGGAGTGATTGACATCGAAGATTTACACAGTGGTGTCAAACACTTGGTTCAAACAGGCTATGTAGATCCTGAACGTGTGGGCATCTGGGGCTCGAGCTATGGCGGCCTGATGACCATGATGTCTTTATTCAAAAAACCAGGTGTATACGCTGCTGGCATCGCTGGCGCACCAGCCACCAATGTAGCCCATGCTTACCCAGGACAAATGTGGGTAATGGGTGAGCCCAGTGGCGACGACCAGCCCGAACGCTACCAACAACAATCCGCGTTGTACCACACCAGTGGTCTTGAAGACCCCTTGATGATTATTCACGGCACCAAAGATCCCGTAGTACTTTATTCAGACACCATCGCTGTGGTAGAAAAACTTATCGCCGAACAAAAAATGTTTGAGTTAGTGACCCTTCCTGGCACCAGCCATGGTTGGGACAATGAAGGCAATGACGTCAGGTTGTTCTCATTCAAAAAGATGGTAGAATTTTTTAATCGACACCTGCAATCACCTTTCTGAAACTGTAAAAAACTCACACAAGCTCCCTCTCACCCTATTGCTGATGAGAGGGGGTGTGTTTTCAATATCAACCTACTGGTAATCACTGATGTCTTGGGTTCTGTTTGCGGCGTTGATGGATTTTATTCTTGCCAAGATGGTATCCAATTGACTTCGATTATATAAACGGCCATTCATGATGACAGCATTTATGGTGGTGGTGTTCTTGATGTCATCCAAGGGATTTTTCTCGAGTAAAACCAAATTGGCCACAAAGCCGGGTTTGATGGCGCCAACCTGACCATTGGCTGGATTTTTATTGACTTTATCAAGCCATTGTCCGGGAATTCTGGTGGCAGTTTGAAGTGCTTGGGCTGTACTCATACCAAGGCTAACCATGGATTGTAGCTCATCGTGAATCGAGAAGCCTGGTACGCCACCGGAAACCACTGAATCGGTACCCGCAGTGAATTCGACTTCATGCTCGACCAAAATTTGGGTCATCAGGTGGATGGCATCAACATAGGTGTTCCAATACAACCACAATTGATTCCTGTTTTCTTCTGACTCAAACCAGTATGGATGACTGGCATAACTGTGATGACCTGGTAACCAGCCACTTACCAAAGGTGAGCCTTCCACCATAGCCGGATCGACGTATTCCAATTCAACAGTTTTAAGGAACACTTCCAATTCAAACTTTTGTTCAAGCAAGCTTTCAATCAACCAGATAACAGACGTCACATGCACGCCTTTGGCTTTGATGGTTTTAGCCACCTCATGGCCTCGTTTTTCAACATATTCAAGGTATTCAGCGATGGTTTGATCATTGATTTCATTGATATACAATGCAAACTCCCGCTCAAAAACCTTGGTGATTTCCTCTACATGTGCAATTTCTTGCTGTCCCAGATCCAGCACTTCTTCAATACTGACCCCTTCAGGAATATGCCCAGTAACCAATAAATCAGCTTCATGAGCGGCTTTGACTAAACTGCGATAATGCGCAGGTTCTAGTCCATTGCTGATTTTCAGAGCATCAAATCCACGCTGTTTCAGGTCATTAACTATGGCCTCACCTTGTGACGCGTCACTCATGGTAATGCGACTATAAGTCCAGTTCATAAACCAGGTTTTCCACCATGGCGTGGTGTAGACTTTTTCAGAGGCAACGAACACATCCGGCCACAATGCTTGGTCAGAACGATCATCGCGAACTTTCAACTGGTAATCTGTGGCTCCCATATCCCTGACATGGGTCACCCCATTAACCAGGTATAACAACAAATTATTGACATTTTCAGACAAGTGGACGTGACCATCCATCAATCCTGGAATCAGGAATTTTCCTTGACCGTCAACAACGGTCAAATTTGTTGATTGAGTAAGATGTTGGCCCAATTGTTTGATTTTTCCTGCACTGACAAGGATGTCTTGTGCTGGTAACATGGCATCACCTTGCGGGTTCAATATATGTACATTTTTAAGGATAAATTCACCACTGATGGGTTGAATGTCAGCCGTTTCAACGACTTCGGTCAACTGGCCTTTGACTCGGCGCATTTGGTATTCTACCCACAGCACAGCAATCACAGCAATCAGGGTCATCAGGATCAGGCTGCGAAACGACCATTTACGAAGTTTTGAGTTTTTAAATTGACTTGAATTATAGGAACTGTCTTTGTTTGTCATACGTTGTACTTAGATAAAAAAACGTTATCTTATGGGTTTCAAATCCCATTATCCTCTCAAATCATGAAATGAGAATACTTAGTTTGAATTAATTCTTTGGTGCTATACACTTGATATCAATTCAAACATGTTGATGATTGGGTATGGGGATAGATTGGTTGATATCAGGAATCTCGGGGATGGTCGGCTTTGTGGTCTTTTTAACTTTTGGCGTAATGACAAGCAAACAATGGCATAAAAACAGTCAATCTGGCCAAGATGTTTCCTGGCTGGTATTTGGCTTTTTCGGAACCTTGGCTTTTGCGATTGTCTTGGTTCTTGGCATTGTTTTATATCCGGAGCCTTCCAATCAGCTTGGCATCGGCCAGTACATCACAGGCATACTATTCAGTTCTGCAATTATTGGCGGATCACCTGGTATCGGTTTACTAACAAGTGCCATGGCAGTGAAATTAAAACAAAAATCCAACTGAATGCAAGACCGCATATTCGTTACAAACAACCGAAAATGACAAGGCCAGTGGCTCAATGGTCACATGACAAATGATTTAACCAAATCACTGACCAAAGACTTTCTTCAGTAATTCAGTGGTTTGTTTGGCAGGATCTTGGCGAATGGCAGCCTCTTGTTTTGCCAAATAATAAAACACACCATCGATGCCTTTTTCCACCACATATTCGGTCAGATTGGGGTTGACCGAGGACACAAAAGGGATGTCTTGGTATTTATCCATCACTTTATTCAATGATTGTAGCGCCCCTACTTCTGCCAAACTGCTTTCTACGATGGGATTCATGTTCTCAGTTAACCTTGCGGTCATTTTTTGTTTGAAATATTGCGTGGCAGAATCATCAGCACCTTGGTATATGGTTTTCACATCTTCAAAGGTCATGTCTGTGATGGATTTGATAAATAAATCCTTGGCAATAGGTACCGCAGTTTCAGCGGCTTGGTTCATCTTTAATTTCAAATCATCTATTTGCTCAGTCATGCCAATTTTCTTCAATACTTTGGCAACTTTTTTGAGGTTCTTTGGCAATGGAATTCGAATGGCTTCATCGGCACTGAAGCCACCTTCTGTACCCAACTGACTGATGACTTTTTCAGCACCTATGGTCAAGGCTTGTTTAAACGCTCCACTCAAATCAGTCACACTCAACTCATTGGTTTCAAAACCTTCTTTACTGAATACTTTCTGCCACCATTTTTCACCCGCCTCAGCTGTATTGCCAAACAAACACAGCATGAGCATGGATAAAATGCCTGCATTTTTGATCGATTTCATAATGAACACCATTTAATAGTTAAAAGTTTTTAACGACTGTTGCTTGAATCGTTCAAGCAAAAACGCTGCTTGCTGTCATGCCACATCGCTACATCACACCATACATAATACCATGTCAAAGACAATCGCTTGTTAATGATGTACTTGGAAGCATTTTGACACGACAATTTTAAGCCCCTTGCTTCCGGTAAACGATTTACGCTTCGATCGACAGCCAGTCGGGCTATTTGATTACCTTTTATTGACTTCAGCACAATTAAAATTGATGAACAAATATTCGGGAGGGTTTCGGCTCAGCGTAATTGGGCTGTTTGATTGGACCAGTTGAGAGGCTTTGACTTTGTCAATCAACTCAGTGTCCTTTCGCTCATCAAGGTCTTTTTCAAGAAAGACAATGCGCTCACCGATGATGTCATGCGATTGCCAAGACTGATAACAAGCTGGGATGTCATCGAAAGTGCCATGTTGTTCAAAGACCACGGTGGTCTCTGGTTCATTGGGAATGCAATTAAAATCTGCAATCATGTGGTTCTCCTAGGTTATATTTAAAATGAATAGTTGGATGTTTTAAATCTTAGGAGGCAGGATTCGCAATACATGAGAATGGACTGACTTATTCAGTTGTTCGAATTGATGCATTTAAGGAAAGTTTTGAAATGATATAAACCCTTAAAACACCCCAGTTCATACTGTTTTCCTAATGCACAGCCCAAAGATGACAACAATGATATTTAATCGGCTTCAGCCATCAAACAAAATAAATGGCGCAGAACTGATCATTTTCTCGCATATACCTATATTGCACGTTTAAAAAGAGGTATTCATCATGTGTAAATTTGCATTCATATTTTTGCTGTCGTTACTAACGTCTGGACTTATTAGAGCAGAAGGTACCGGCGCACCAGGTAACTGGATCAATGTTCCCATCTTCAATCAAGCGCCCTTAGAAGCCAAAATAGGCATATTTTCAGACGACATAAATCCAGACTTGGCAATTGTGGTGTTGTGGAATGATGGTAATAATAACCGCCTTGATGCCATTAAAGTTCCACCACCCTATGACGGAACTGGCATAACCACCACCTTTCTCGAAAACACCAACAACCTCTTTGCTTTGGGAGACATTTGTACCGATGGAATCAACGTTGTGGTTCCATACATCAAAAACTTCAATGTCGAAATAGCAAGATTCAATGGCTTGAGTTGGTCCAAATCCACCCTGCCTGGCACCAAGACCAACAACTTCGACAACGCCGACTGCGCCACCACTACTGATGGAATCTTCATTTCCACCCATGACTTATCTGATGGGGAAACAGAATTTTTTAAATCCAACAACTCTGGAAACTCGTATACCTTTTACGGTAGGTACATGTCAAGCGGGCCTTTTGATGGTGCAATCAGAGAACCTTTGGCCACCAGTTTTGGTGATCGTTACGCGATGACTGTTTACCAAAACAGCAGTGGTATGGTCAGAACAGCAAAATTCAATACCGCTGACAACCCACCGGTCTTCAATCATACAAACATTGAACAATTACCTGCTCCCACTGGATTTACATTTGTAAAGGAAGGTGCTGGGGTATTTAATGGTGCGGGCATTACAGTCACCTACAATGCCAATGGCAGCGCCAAAGCCGTCGATATCCCTGCAACTGATCCGTCAGCATTCACCAGTAGAGATTTGGGCATAATCAATAACAATGGCAGTCAATTTAACTTTCAAGGCGGCACCGTCCTCAGTGTATTGGATGAAAATAACCAACCGATGCAAAACAATGTGCTTTGGGGTGACTATCACCTATACCGCCCTTTTAACCCATCAATTCCTCCAGAAGAGGACAACAATTTTCCCTTCGCAGGTGTCGGTGGGCCGGTAGATGGTTGCGTAGCCAGAAAAACTGAAGGGACTGTAGATTTGTTTCTGCAAGCTTTCTTCGTGGCCTCCAGAGTGGGTTCAGATGGTACCGATCTATTTAAACGTGAAATAGCAGCAGACCCAATTTTTGCCGACGGGTTTGAGTCTGGAGATGTATCAAGTTGGTCAATGACTTGTCCTTAATCAATCAATGTCTCGATTCACCACCACAGAATTAAATTTTAAAGGCGTTTAATCTTTGTCTTGCAAACGATTAGTTGGATTGGTTGCACATACACCTCTCAAGCATTAAATATTCAAAACCGAAAAAACTTATGAACAACTTTGATTGATTAATATTTATCAGAAAGACTATCAATTCAGGATACTGTTTTTTTTATTCAATGATTAGTCAACAACAAAGCCTTGTGTCATTATAATAATGGCTTTTAAAAAACAAGCACAAGACAAACCATGACAAAGAAAACAAACAAACCCCAATATACCTTGGCTCTTTTAACTCTGGCAGTTTGCAGCCTGATGTTGACCGCCTGTGAAAAACAAGCTGATTCTGCCATCTCTGAATTGAATTCATTCATAGCAGAACAAAAAGTAGACAAAACCAAAAACAACTGGAAAACCAGTTTAAGTAAGCCACCAAAAGTTAAATTCAGTAAAGACAAAACATACCAATGGCACTTGGAAACCACCGAAGGCAAAATGGTCATTGAGTTTTTACCTGATGAAGCGCCCATGCATGTATCCAGCACTATTTATTTGACGCTTTTGGGCTTCTATGATGACATCAAATTTCATCGAGTGATCAATGGTTTTATGGCTCAGGGCGGGGATCCATTGGGTATCGGATCTGGTAACCCCGGGTATAAATACGATGGTGAATATGATGGTTCATCAAAACACGACAAAGCAGGCACTTTGAGTATGGCCAATGCTGGCCAAGGTACCGATGGCAGTCAATTTTTCTTGACCTTCACAGCTACGCCCCATTTAAACGGTAAGCACACCGTCTTTGGCTACCTCAAAGATGGCATGGACGTATTAAGAAAAATAGAGAAACTGGGTTCAAGATCTGGCCGACCCAGCAAAGAAATCAAAATCATCAAAGCGACTGTAGCCGTTGAATAATCCCAACATACGTTAAGCCTGGTGACATTTATCATCGGGCTTAGCAAGCGAACCAGAGCACAACGATTTTTCCTTAGATTGCCAAGTTATCTAAGACCTAAAGCTTAAAGTAAACAATAAGTATTACATAGTAAAAACTTATACCCATAAAAACACTGCCATTTTTTAGCAGTGAACTGTTCCAAAAGACCCTTATTTCAACAACAACCATGCAAAATCCATCAAAGTGACTAAAACCATGGGTTTGTAGCGGGAAATCATGGCAGCTTCATTACCAATCAGTAACATAGTTAATAAGTGTGTGCCGGTATTGTTCTGCAGTGTGTGTAAAGCTTGTTTTTCCGGCGTCTCCTTGTTTGTGTATTGATACTTTCTATTTTAAAGCACTCGATACATAAGCACGGAATGGATTTGCCAACGAGGTATTGAATGAGCGAGCAACAATTTTCACCTGGCTACCTGGCCAATCAAGTGAATCGACTGAGAAAATGGTCTTTGAATTTGGCAGCGATTTATTTGGTTATTCTGGTTTTATTGGATTTTGTGCGTTTTCCCGCTGATGTCATCACCAGTGTATTTACATCAAGAATTCTGTTGATGATACTGCCGTTGTCGGCCATGATGGCGGCATTTTATTACCAACAGAAACTGAGTCTAAGTAAACCATTGGTTCATAAGATCACATTTATTGGTGTCTCTCTAATTGGCATTGGTCACTCAGAAATCCTGTTACTGGCTGAAAGCAGCGGAGTCATGTTCCCCAAAATTGGTATCACCATCATCCTTATTTATTCGGGAATGTTATTGGCCCTACCCATTAAACTGGCAACTTTCAGTTCACTGGTCATCATCGCTTTCACCTGTTACTCATACAGTTTGATTGGCATGGATTACAAAAGTATATTGTCCTATTTATCGTTCTATTTAATGTTCAGCAGTTGTTGTATTTTCAGTAGCATGGTGAGTATTAAAATCCTGAAAACCAACCTAAACTTAATCAAAGACAAAGACAAACTGGCCAGTACAGATGAACTGACTGGGCTCAAAAACCGTCGGCACTTTTATACCCACGCAGAAAATGTCTATAAACAATCGACTCTTGAAAATAAAAACTTGGCCTTGGTTATTATTGATTTAGACAATTTCAAAGCCGTTAATGATGCACTCGGTCACTATATGGGTGACAAAGTATTGGTTGAAGTGGCAGAAATCATCAACAACAATTGTCGTCGGGCATTTGACATGGCAGCACGGATCGGTGGCGATGAGTTTGTCATCATGATTTATGATTCTAAAACAGATTACCTGAAAACCATGTGCGAAAGTATTATTCTTAAAGTTGGACAGATAGCAAAAACCATCAAAAAAGAAGCGCCATCCATCAACTTGGGGGTATCGATTGGTGTGGCTGAAAACAAACAAGGCTGTTCATTTCCTATCAAAGTGCTATTGGACATCGCCGATAAGTCATTGTATGAAATCAAAGCCAATGGCAAGAACAATTACAATATCAGCAACACTCGCCATTTTGTCCAAACTGATAGCCCCATCAATATACTTGAAACAATTTAAAGCCAATCAGATAACCACAACGATGACCTAGCCACCGTTGCGGTAATCAAAAAACACTTTTAAGTTTTATAGTCTTTGTTTGTTTGACTGTATAGCGCTTACGATTTCATTTCGTCCCTTGGTTTTTATAAATCACCCCGTCCTTCATCACAAAACGCACATCTTCCAAGGTTTTGATGTCATCTAAAGGATTTTCCGTGACGGCTATGATGTCGGCTTTGTAGCCTGTTTTGATTTGGCCAATGTCATTGATACCAATCAAATCAGCACCATTGATGGTGGCCGATTGGATCGCTTCTAAAGCGGTCATACCGTGACTCATCATGGCCGATAACTCATAGGCATTTTTACCATGTGGTATCAAAGGTGAATCGGTACCCAAGGCTATTTTAACTTTGGCTTTGATGGCCTTTTTCAAATTGGCCTGAGCCAGTGGCAAAGTTTCGCGGGCTTTTTGTGCTGTGATGGGCGGCATTTTATCGACATCATTAAGCACAAAATCTACCAAACCAGATGTGGGGACCAAATACACACCCTGCTGCTTCATCAGCTTCATGGCTTCATCATCAATCATCGAGCCATGTTCTATCGAAGCCGCACCGGCTTTAACAGCCGCAATGATGCCCTCAGTGCCATGAGCATGAGCCGCTACTTTATAGTGGTGTCGATTGGCTTCTTCCACGATGGCGCGCATTTCTGCATCACTCAATTGCTGTGCGCCAACCGTATCCTCTAAAGACAATACGCCAGAAGTGGCATGCATTTTTATCACTTTGGCGCCCTGCTTGATTTGATACCGAACGGCTTTAATGGCTTCATCGGTACCACTGACAACGCCCATCTTGTGCGTGGGCTCAAGTAAAGAGGGCACCAAACCTTGGGTCACATCGCCATGTCCGCCCAAGATGGTAATCATGTGACCAGCTGGAATGATGCGCGGGCCCTTGATCCAGCCCTGCTCTACTGCTTGGGCCAAAGAAGCACCGATTAATTCATCAGTGATGTGCAAAGAACCCACGTTCCGCACCGTGGTAAAACCGCCCATTAATGTTAACTCAGCATTTTTGGCGCCCCGTAAAGCGCCTTTGGTGGCAGTTTCCTGAGTGATGATGGCATCAAAATTACCCACATAATCTAAATCCAAATGGGTATGCATGTCAGTCAAACCAGGCAGCAGGTATTGATGTGTTAAATCAATGATGTGGGCATCTGCCGGATACTGATCGGGGTTAATGGCCTCAATGCGACCACCCACAACCAAAACATTGGCAGGTTCTATCCATTCTCCATTAACCACATCCAAATAGGCTTTGGCCTGTATCAATTGGCTGTTTTCAGCTTGGGCCATGCCCATTGAACTTAAAATCACTAATAGCAGTATCCGCATAATCACCTCTTAAAAAATCTCACAAGCATATCATATATATTTTAATCATTAATTCAAAAGCACTCAATACCAGACACCACACGTCAACAGGCTTGACCTTGGTTGAAACCAATGAATAAAATGTAAGTAAATTTACATATATGACATAAATTCACAAAAATAAACTAACAATCTGTGATAAAAATGAATACATTATTAGTTATGAAGATGATATTCAAAAAATTGAATATTTATGAATTTAAATCAAGCTATCTGGAGTTAGCCTATTAATATGAGTACTAAAGACATCAGTATTGCCGTCTGTGGCGAACCTGCTTACATAAAAAGTTTGATTGACAGCATCAGTTTTGAACCCGTTGATTCCGTTACCCTTCGAATTAAGGTACCAGGCATCGAAACAAAGCA
Source organism: Marinicella litoralis (assembly GCF_002591915.1). Taxonomy (GTDB): domain Bacteria; phylum Pseudomonadota; class Gammaproteobacteria; order Xanthomonadales; family Marinicellaceae; genus Marinicella; species Marinicella litoralis. The sequence goes on from NZ_NIHB01000002.1 coordinate 217,685, forward strand.
GGTCCTGGAAATGAATATTGGCAAATTACAGGTTGATGACAACCATCGAATTGATTTTTTTGGTAGCAATGACGAGGCTTTGTTTGAATTCATGAAAACCCGACCAGCCAACGAATTTAACGGTTTGATTGTGGTGGTGAATGCCGATGACACACACAGGCTTGAAAGCATCCAGGATGATTTGATGCAGCACAAAAATTATTTAAAAAAACATGCATTGGTGGTGGCCGTTACTGGCAAAGAATACAAACGGATTAAACAGGCCGAAGAGCACATCAGACAAGCCTTGTATGACATCAGCATTGTCGCCCCAGTTTTCAGTATAGACCCTGAAAACAAACAAGACGTGAATCTATTGGTTGAATCACTGTTGTGTTCAGCCAGCCCTGGCATCAATGAATCGAATGTCGCCACTGCTTAATAAGCAAATCAATGATTGAATTAAACCCTATAAAACACTTTAACCATGACTAAATCTAAATCCACAGTTAAATTTGTCGCTGTTTGTTTCCAGAACTTTGACGCCATTACGCAAAAATTATTACTGTCTGCCTTGACTGACTCAAAATATTCAATTGAGTTGATGGAAGAGCCAGTTGATGCTGATTTATGCTTTTTCAATCAAGAACGAGAAAGCGACCAGCCGGAAATTGAAACTTTGATCGAGTTGTTAGAAAATCATGACATCCCATTGATTTTATTGACTGATTATAAAGACTTATCCGATAAACCATTGTTAAAAACCTTGGACAAGCCGGCTGAAAACCATCCAATCAGTGAATTTCTCAACCAAGTTCAAACCGTCTTCTACAAAGAACTCAACAACACCTTAAAACGCAAAGCAGCACAACAACCGGCCAAATTAATTTTCAACAAACATTTATCCAATGCGATCAACCCAGAACAAATTCAGTATGAAACCAATCGTTTCTATGCACAAAAATACGTGGGTCTAACCCCTGATATTGATTTTGATGTGGCCGCAGAACTCAAACACATCCAATTGAATCCTCAAAGCTACTTCTTTCATTACCTCAAAGCAGCGTTTGCTCTTTCCAAAGAGAATCAAAGAATAGCTCGGGTCAAAACGGTTTATGGTATTTTTTATGTCGATGCTTTACAAAAAGTGATTTATCACGATAAAAACACCGAAGAAATCATCAACATCCATAAAATTCCATTTTACAAAGAAACCCAAGTGACCATCCCTAAATTCAAACGTGCAGAATTGAATGCATTACAAGAGCTGTATAAGTTTGATTACGAGCCCTTTGTCTGGCTCAGCAGCATCAATGCCAGCAAAGGCAAGGTTCCCGCCCATATCGACTTCAATGCTCCCATAAAATTGCTGGCCTGGCCCGATTTGACAAAGTTGGTGGTCTTTAAACACTCCATTCGCATCATTGCCTTGTGGTCCAGAGGTCAGTACTCATTGAAGCAAACGGGTCAACTGTTAAAAATTCCTCAACGCTATCCACTAACCATCTACACGGCCATGCACGCATTGGGACTGATTGAAGAAGCGAAGCCTCAGTAAACCGCATTGATATGCAGTACATCATGAATGCTAAACGTTAAAATCACAGCACCAAAATTCTGACTACTGAAACAAGCTGAAATCAATATTCAGACACGTTTTAGTAGCCGTTCACTCAATTGAATTAAGCACCAATCAATCAAAGCCATGCCTGAATATAATGTCAGGCGCATATTCAAAAGCACCCGCATCGTAAGCACCGAATGCATTGTTGACACTTGCCATGTCATATCCCCTCAGCACATTGTTCAGATCATGGTATTGTGCTGGGAATAAATCATTGGCACAAAAATCAATGGCATCAGATGCCAATGATGGCCTGAAATCTGCAGCAGCTGCATTGATAAACAACGGATCGTTGCTTAATACAACACCAACATTTCCGCTCAAAGATGCCGTTTCATGAACTATTGAACAATCAATTTGTGCTGTGGCAGGTCCGTTAAAATTGAACACCGTACCGTTGTCCCAAATGATGCTGTTAAACACATTGAGCACTTGTCTGTTATCAATGTTGTTGGCCGTAAAAAAGTTGTTAACGTCATTGTTGACTACCGTGTTGTACACAAAATCGAGTTGCGCTGCTTGGCTATTGGCAGCCCCTATGTGAATCAATGAAGTCGCGGGTGATTGATTGCCATTCGATTCGTTGTCTCTGATCAGGTTGCCCTCTAAACGCAACATGGCCGAATCATTGATGACAAAGCCACTGACCAAGTTTGAGCGATTGCTGTTGATGTCAGTTTGGGAAATTTGTACATTGGACCCATCACTGAAATACCCTGCACCACCCTCAGCAGCAAGTCCATACCCAGTGTTGCTTTTCATTTCTGAACAATACTGCTCACCATAACTGCAGCCTGTTGCTGCTTGACTCATCACCAAAGAAGCTTGGTCTGTCACCACCATACCTGCACCATGGTTTATAGAACCATTAAAATTAACTTCTGTATTGATCAAATGAGCCGTTGAGTCTACACCCGTTAAATAGAGTCCGCCTCCACTTGGCTGTTGATCTTCATAAGCATAGTTGATGCTGATTTGTGCTGGATAATCAGGAGTGCCTGTAACGTTTAACTGGGCGCCTGTCTGTAAATAGATACCACCACCTTTATTGGCTTCATTGTAGATGATCCCGAAATAAACACGTCCTCCCACCAACTCTCCACTGGCATTGGTGATTTCACAGCCCTGCCCACCAAATATTCCACCACCATTAAAAGTGGCTTCATTGTTATTGATGGTTGATTTACTGTCTATTATCAATCGAGCCCCATCCGAACAATAAACACCGCCGCCGTAACCCGTGGCTTGGTTGCTGTGTACTTCGGTATTTTCTAACCTGAGGGTGGCGTCAGCACCATACACATGCAGCCCACCACCTTCAACCCCACGATTGTCATAGACAATTGAATTTCGAATGATGACGTTGCTGTTACCACTGACTTTGATCCCACCTGCCCCACCAGCAGAAACATTGTTGCCATCATACACCTCAAAATTTTCAATGATCACCGTAGCCACAATGGGTAAATCTGCAGCAACTTCAATCACCGTGTTGTTGTTGGCATTCAAGCCACTCCATTTAGATTTTTCACTGCCCAGTACATCAGCCTGGGCATCCATACAACTGTCATATCCACCTTTGAAACTTTTGAATTTATCCATGACAAAGTTATTGGTGTAAACCTGTTCGTTGGTTACCCGGACCTCTAATTCATTACTTTGGTAAGCCTCAAACAATTGATTGAAATCACAATCCACTCCCAATCCAACAGTGACGAATGATTTCACAACGCCTGTGATTGAAATCATTATTAACAAGCTTATCAATTTAAATCTGCACATACACACCTCTGCTATCTAAAAACTTATTTATACAATTTGAAGTCTGAAAGAGCCTGAAAACAGTCTGAATAGCATGGCAAATCGGTCTTTTTGTGAACCACTTATCAATTTTTGTAACAATCAACCTTCAACTAAATCGTTCAACACCATTCATCACAACTTATGCAAGTTAAACATATCGGCCCAAAAAATCGAAGAGTACGTCCTTACCAAATGATAAAACAAGATAAATGGGCAGAGCTGCCAGCCAAAAGTGATTATTCATAAGACAAATAACAAACAGCCACAAGCTCATGGGGTAGCAAAAACACACGAAACAAAAGCCATTAAGCCACCCCTCGCACAACAGATCATCATTTAGCCAAGCACACTCATTTAAACAGTTGATTTTTCAACGTTTTTATATCAATATAGTATGTAGTGAGTGGGCACAGTTCAAAAAGCAAATCTAATCTTTCAATTTGGAATATTTTTCAAGTGTTTCTCTGCAATGGACTTCTACTCTATGCCATTATGCTGGCTTCAATTGCCAACGGTGCTGATTCCATACAATTTAAACAAATGCTGGGGGAGGATGACCTGGCTTCAAATTATGTAAATCACATCATCCAACGGCAAGACGGGTTCATTTGGATTGCTACCGCCGAAGGGATCAGTCGCTATGATGGCAAAAACATCATCAATCACAAGTCTTATCCTGACAACCACAAAAGCCTTCCAAACCCATGGGTTAACTACCTATTGGAAGATCATAATCAGCAGCTTTGGATTGCCACTGCCACGGGCGTAGCTCGCATGTTGCCGGATGAAATTAACTTTGAACAATACAATTTTTCACCCATCAAAGAAAACTCAATTGCTGGCAACTACGTCGTACATATGATTGAAGATGACCACCATAGATTGTGGTTTGCCACGGAACGCGGTTTAAGTATGTATCAAGCTGACAGCAATGATTTTAAAAACCATTATATCGACAGCGATACAGACAACATTGACATAAACATCATCAATGCAATTGCTCAAAAAAACTCCCAACAACTGTGGATTGCCAATGACAATGGTCTTCATGTATTTGACATCCAAACAACCACCTTCACACCCCACCCATTAGATGACACAAAAACTTTTTCAATCTTGGATCTGGCTACAGAAAGCCAAGGTTCATTGTGGATAGTAACCGCTGATCATGGACTCAAAAAATTGGATACAAAAAACCATGAGCTAACCTCTTTTCGTTACCAATCTGACAACCTAAATTCAATGATCAGTGATGGACTTTGGGATGTCTTCATTGACCGAGATGACAATGTATGGGTGGCCAGTTGGGGTGAAGGCATCAGTCTAATCTCTGCAAAAAGCGGTGAAATCAGTCGTTTTTCTCACAACCAAGGCGATCCGCGCAGCATACCTAGCAATTTAACCACTGGTATATTCCAGGACAGCAATGGATTAATTTGGGTTTCAACCTATGATGGCGTTGCCCTATATGACCCTAATAATCACATAGAATCCATTCGTCCAGTACCTGGTAAGAAAAATTCATTGAGCAGTGATTTGGTGTGGAATTATATAGAAACAAAAGATGCCATTTGGATTGGCACCACCGAAGGCATCAACCGCTGGGATAAAAACAATGGTTTGATTGAAAGTTTTTATTCAGGTAAAGACAAAGATGCAAAGAACGACTTTACCTCAATTTGGACCATGGCCAAAGCAAACGATCAAACCTTTTGGCTAGGAACAGAGTTTGGTCTGGCTCAATTCGACACGCAAACCAAAGCAATGACTTTCTTGTCAGAGTCTCCCAATCGCAGCGAAAGTGAGGTTAAAGTGTTGGAAAACCCAGTGTGGTGCATGACTGTTAACCCAGATCAGTCGATTTGGGTGGGGAGCAATTCTGCCAATCTTTACTTAATTGACAAAGAACATAATTTAATCAAGGATTACACTGATCTGATTAAAACGACATTGGCAAAATATGAAAACATTGAGTTCACCGATATAACCCATGACACCCATGGCAACCTGTGGTTAAGTACGGTTTCTGGCTTATACTTTTTTAATCTCGAACAAAACTTGATTACACCGGTCAGATCAAACCGAGGAGAAGTCTTATATGAAAATGACTGGATTTTTTCGGTCGAAAATCATCGGGACAATCAATATTGGGTTAGCAGTCAATATTTTGGACTGTCACTGTTCCAACTTAATTTAGCAGGAACCATGGATCAGTTGTTACATTTTGATAACAGCCACCCTCAAATCGTTGATAGCAGCGTTTACACCATCATCCCAATCAACGACACTGATGTGTGGTTTACAGGCAGGAAAAACCTCTATCACATTGATTTAAATACTAATGAAGTAACCAACTATGGTCATAGTAATTTTGAATCCGATCTTATTTTTCATGAAAACTCTCAGCTCTTTTCAAATGACGAATTGATTTACTTGGGGAGCAATAGAGGCGCCATCCGTTTTGATCCACTGTTGGTTAAAAAGTCTAATTTCCAACCGAAAGTCTATCTAACAGGGATAAAAAGTAACAGCATGGCGATAGCGAAATCACTAAGTGATCCTGGTCTCCAGAATTTCAAGCAAAGCACCCAACCCGAATTCAGCATGGTGCCCATTCACTTGATAAAAAACCATACTTTTGATTATGCAGACACCATTTTTACATTCGAATTTGCTGCCTTGAATTACATGTATTCTGATGAATTGAATTACGCCTATCGAATACCTGAACTGGATGAAAAATGGATTGAACTACAAAACCGCAATGAATTGACTTTAACCAATTTGGCCGCAGGCGATTACCACCTGGAAGTCAAGGCCACCAACGCAGACCTCCAGTGGAGCGACCACACTGCAGCAATCAACTTCACGTTACTACCCAAACCCTGGTTAACTTGGTGGGCCAAATCAGCCTACATTTTAATCACCTTACTGATTCTTTCTGTCTTTATCAGACTCTATCGCAGCCGTTTAATGACCCAGTACGCCTTGGCTCACAGAGAAGTACAACTATCACAAGCCATTTGGGGCAGTGGTGATGAATTGTGGGAATGGGACATTCGGAAGCAACAAATCACCAGAACCAACAGTGAGGAATTAGACGACCAGCGCTCTCGATTTTTCAATGGTATTTTTGAATCCAACACCTTAAATATTCACCCTGATGACATCGAAAAATTACAACAAAAAATTCAAGACATACTGAGCGGCAAAAGCAATGAATTTGACGCGGTTTACCGCCAAATGAACAGCCAAGGTGACTGGCTTTGGATGCAAGACCGTGCCAAAGTAACCAGGTGGTCAAGCCAAAATAAACCCATCATCATCAATGGCATCAGCCGAAACATCAATACCATCAAGAAAAAAGAAGAAAGAAGCCAGCTTATAGCAACCGCTTTCCAAAGCAGTTCAGATGGCGCGCTGGTTTTAGATTCATCACTTAAAATCGTTTCAATCAATGCCGCATTCACCGACATGACTGGCTATGACGAGCGAATAATTGACAAAACCATGCTGAGGGATTCTGGACACATTTCTACTGATTTAATGAACTCAACGGCTTTATTCAAGCACATCAAAACAGCCATCGAAAGCGGTGATCCTTTCCGCAATGAAATAGCCATAACCACCATCACTGGTCAGACGATGCCAGTCGATCTAAGGGTCAACAGTATCTATAATGCACAAAAGAAACTCACCCATTTCATTGCAACCATCACCGACATCACATACCGCAAAACTTCAGAAGAAGCGTTAAAGAAACTGGCCAATTATGACAGCCTGACTGGATTACCCAATCGCTCATTGATGATGATCAAATTGAATCACGCCTTACTGCAAGCAGAACAAGAACTGGCACACATGGCTATCTTGTTTATTGACCTTGATCATTTTAAAAACATCAACGACAGTTTGGGACACACCATAGGCGACGAATTGTTGGTTGCGGTAGCCAATCGCTTAACCCAATGTGTCAGACAATCTGACACCATCGCCAGAATTGGTGGCGACGAATTCACCATTGGTATCCTCGGTTATGACAGCGAACATGATGTGATCAAGGTGGCAGAGAAAGTGTTACAAAAAATGGCCAAACCATTCCAATTAGAAAACCATGAATTAATCATTACACCGAGTATTGGCATCGCCACTTATGACGGCAGTAAAACCGACATTGAAACTCTATTAATGCAAGCGGACACCGCGATGTATCAAGCCAAAAGAAGTGGTCGAAATAACTTTAGGTTTTTTACCGAATCAATGAACCAAGCTGTGCTGCAAAGAGTCGACATTGAGATGCGCTTAAGAAAAGCGATACTCAATGATGAGTTACTGCTGCATTACCAACCTAAGTTTTGTTTGAAAACTGAAAAAGTAACGGGCTTCGAAGCGCTGTTGCGCTGGCAAGATGCCAACAACATCCTGACGCCTCCCGATGAATTCATCCCGATAGCAGAAGAAACAGGGCTGATTTTTTCCATTGGTGAATTCGTACTCGAAAATGCCTGCAAAGAACTCAACCGATGGCACAACAACGGACACCAAGACATCAGCGTAGCCATCAACCTTTCAGCGATTCAATTCATGGACAAAAAACTGGTATCAAGGGTCAGCCAAATGATGGAAAAATACCACATTCCACCATTGTCCTTGGAAGTAGAAATCACTGAAAGCACTTTGATTGAAAATTTACAATACACCGTTAAAACGTTGAAAGAACTGAAAAAACTGGGAGTGAAATTATCATTGGACGATTTTGGCACGGGCTATTCTTCATTGAATTATTTGAAACGCTTCCCCATTCACGCCTTAAAAATTGACCGCTCATTCATTTTAGACATGGTGAATGATGCCAGAGACGCCAGCATGGTTGAATCCATCATTTCATTGGCTCATAAACTGTCCATTGAAGTGATCGCTGAAGGGGTGGAAACCAAAGAACAATTAACGATGCTTGCATCCTACCAAATAGAACAGGTTCAGGGCTTCTTGCTCAGCGAAGCAGTGGATACCCATGCCGCTGCTGAGATTTTGCAACAAGACATCACTGTTTCTGAAATTCTGAACAAATGAATTAAGTTGAAATCTTCACTCATCATCATTCAATAGACCCATTATTTTAATGACATCCCCGGCACACCATCACTGCTGACAAAATCGCAGCAAAAACTGTCGATGACTTGGCATACCAGCAACCAAACTTCCAATTTGAGACTGCAATTCAGGCAACCCATCGGCTTGATCCAAGACTGACATCAATGGATGATTCCTGACTGGAATCACCCCTCTGGAAATCAACATCGCAGCCCATTGATGCTTGGCAATCAATGCCTGCCGTTGATCAATTAAACGTCCATGACTTTTAAACAGTGCCAATTGATGCTGCATGGCCTCACTGAGTTCGAGCTTTTTCAGCGAAATCCAAAATTCAGTTTCATTGTTTGCAGCCAAAGACATGGCCAAACACTCATAGTCTAGAAGCTGATTATAATCAGCCTGGGTCCAGCGGTTATACTCATGTGAATTGTAAGAATTTTTATTGTGAGGGAACAGTTTAACAAATGATTCTAACGCCTTAAAAACATATGAAAAATCACAGTAGTCTAACTGGCATGACTGAAAAGTCCCGGCTCCAATAAACAAACAATTATCCACCCATGATGCGACCTTATTCCCAGGGGTCAGTTCAGAAAACACCACATCAGCGGGTGGCTGTTCATCAGAATCCTGATTCACCATATGTTGCAGCAGGCCAATTGCCACTTCTTGATCAGTGAGTTGATTGCTGTTGTAGACGAATGTGGTTGCTGTCCTGTTTTGATCGCTGCATTGCTTTAACCAACCATTGGGCAGTGCCCGTACTGAAGTCTGCGGTAACAACGGCTCATCTTGATTGTTCAGCACAATACACGCCGTCCTGTTCACCGGTGAAGTCTCATAGCGGCTGTGAAACGACAAATTAAAATGGCTGTCTAAAACCGATTTTGCCAATAGACTACAATCGATAAAAAAATCGCCTTGAACTTTTAAACCCGTACTCATAAGCACTGCCGAAACCGTGCCATTCTCATCTGACTCAACCGCTTGCAAAGTCCCATCAGCCACTTTCACGCCGGCATTTATCGACAAACTTCGCATAAATGCCATCAGCTTAGCTGAATTAAAATTCAAGCCAAATGACAACTGTGTCAATGGATTCGGATTTGCCGGTGAAGGAAATGCAAACTTGCCTTGTCGAGCTGCCATCGCAGCCAAAGAATACTGGTGATAATCACCAACGTTACCACTTTGCATTGATTTCAGCCAAAAATGTTGAAACTCAAAAAAGCCAGCCATGTTCGGTGGTGCTGTGAATGAATTAAAGGCCCACGAACCAGCTCCCAACCAACCCTCATAGGCTTGACCTAAATTAAAAGCTGCATCGGTGGCTGCCATCAGTTGTCGCAGGTCTAAGCCCATAGATTGAAAAACTGAATTGACACTGGCTTGGGTTGAAACAATCGGTGAATACTCGCCACTGCCATCATCAATGATTTCGACTTGCAAACCGGACCCTTTTAATTGTGATGTCACATAGGCCGCTGCACAAAACCCAGTTAAATTGGCACCTACAATCACCACTTTTTGAATTGGCACACTCATGATTTACACCACCTGTTGATGGTTTCCTGGTGATTGGGCATACCCGCCACAGCTTGATTGACCACGCCTTTCATTTGTTGCATGATCATTTTTAATTGAGCGGTGTCAATCATATCCACCTTAGGATGGTATTGTTCAGGCATCAACTTTTGCCCCAACAACACCGCCAACCAATTCTCATGGACAAATATCTCATCATCACAGCGTGCGATTTGACCGGTTTTTTTGAATAATTCAATGCGATAAGACAAGGCTTCAGGAATTTCCATGTTTTTACAATAAGCCCAAAAAGGTGTGTCTGATCTTTGTGTGGTTTTGTAATGCAGGATCAAAAAGTTTTTAACCTGTTCAAACTGTTCAATCATTTGTCTGTTGTACTCATCAATATCAGCTTGATTGAAACCTTGATCAGGAAACAAGTTAATTAATTTCATGATACTGGTTTGAATCAAGTGAATGCTGGTGGACTCCAAAGGTTCTAAAAAGCCACTGGACAGCCCCACCGTCACACAGTTTTTATTCCAAAATTGGTTTCTTCTGCCAGTATTGAACCGAAGCACCCGCGGCTCAGTCAAAACCTCACCTTCCACATGCTTCAACAAAGTATCAATGGCCTCATCATCAGATAAATATTGCTGACAAAAAACATAACCATTGCCCACCCTGTTTTGCAATGGGATGCGCCATTGCCACCCGGCTGCTTGCGCATTGGACTGGGTATATGGAGTTGGTGCTGCAACACTTTCAGTTTGCACCGCAACTGCACTGTCACACGGCAGCCACCGACTGTAATCTTGATACCCCGTTTTTAACGCTTGTTCTATCAGCACCCCCCTGAAACCAGAACAATCTATAAACAATTCACCCTCAATGACCTGCCCGCTTTCTAATGCAACGTCCTTGATACCACCTGCATTATTCAGTGACACAGCAACCACTTTACCTTCGATTCGCCTCACACCCGCCTTTTCAGCCACTTGCCTTAAATACTGTCCATACAAAGTCGCATCAAAATGAAACGCATAAAAATAACGTGAAAGCACTGATTTCGGATCCTGATTGGGATGGATGAACTTATTTTGTTTGGCCGCTACATAACCAGGTGAATAAGCACTGATCGGTGTCTCATCGCCCAGTTGATTCAGTTTAAGCCAATAATCATGAAAGGAAACGCCATTCATGTCATGACCAAAATAACTGAACGGATGCATATATGAGTCACCTAATTGGGTCCAATCATTGAACTCAATGCCTAGCTTATAGGTGGCATGGGTCGCGCGCATAAAATCATTTTCATCAATCCCCAGCTTTTGATTGAACTCACGAATGCCGGGAATGGTCGCTTCACCCACGCCCACAATGCCAATTTGATCTGACTCCACCAAGGAGATTTCACAGTGAGTACCTAAATACCGTGACAAAGCCGCTGCAGTCATCCACCCTGCTGAACCACCACCCACGATAACAATTTTTTTAATCAATTGATTTTCCATACCCAACAATTCTAATGACTTTTCAAATCAAAGTAATGCATTTATTATTTATTCACAGAATGAGCAGCCATGATAATAGATTTAATGACTGATGGCCTCTTCAATCTGTTGACTTCATTGCTCTCCTCATGTGTTTAATCATACAAACACAAAAACAGTCATTTGACCCACGGTTTCGGAAAAAGACCTCATCGATTAACGCACAGTTAACAATCAACTGAAGGACTTCCTCGTCCTCACCACCCAACCCTAAGCACATCACCACTAAAAACACAGCTACCCCAAGATGAGCAACAATTCAGTATTAAATCAGTAATTAGTCAGCTTTGCTTCAGTATTCAAATCCCAATGTTTCTTATACTTTTCTGTGAACGATCAGCGCCCAAACCAATGGCCCGGTCGCCTAAAAACCGAAAAGAGGAAAATCATGAAAATACACATCAAGTTAATCTTATTGCTGTTCACCGCATCATGCCACGCTGCCATCGATTGCACTTTACCGGCCACCGTCGGAGGGGTTCAATATTGCCCCAATGTGGGTTACCAGACCTGTGCCATCGATGTGCCCAGTGTTGTGGGCGTGGTCCACCAACGCTATTTTTGTTTCAGTCAACCCAATAACCTGGCATCGGCCAATGCGGCCTTTATGTTCCATGGCGGAGGCCACACCGGCAATGCTGTGGCCAAACATTGGAGTGACCAACAGAACGAAGCGTTCATCATATTGCCATCAGCACGAATGGTGAATGGTACCCGCAAATGGAACACCGTTAACACAGAATACCCAAATTTTGACGCCTTGGAAACCATCCACGGACATTCAGACACGCGATTCATTGGCATGGTACTGAATGCCATCAATGATCAATTCAGCTGTGATCAAGCCGCCCCACCCGTACCCTGTGTCAACAACCACTATGCCGCAGGCTTTTCCAGTGGTGCCGCAATGGTGCTGCAATTACTCACCAGAAATGAATTCAGCGACCAATTCAGCGGCTATGCTGCAGTCAGCAATTACCTCGATGAAGCCAAAAAAACACCGACCCAAACCCTGCCCAATGGCAACACCATAGGTAACATCAACGCGCCCTTTGTACCAGTTCCCACGGCTTACATGATGGGCACCGACGAAAGAATCAACTTACCACTCAAAGTAATTATAGACGTGGTCGAAAGTGGTTGCCCAGATCCTGATTTGATTTTCGATGATTTGTTGTGTTTTGGCTCCATGGTAGAAGAAACACTGTATACCAACCGCTTGGATACGGCCGTGTGGTTGCGTCATCACTTGGGTACCATCAAGCAATCGATCACCCAAATGTATGACAACGCCACCGACGATACATTAATCACATCCCAATTGTATGAGGCAGATCCAACCATTCCTAATGCCGTCAGTGTCTGGGTCGGAACCGTCATCAATGGTGGTCACAGTTGGCCCAGCATCAACAACCCCAAAGCTGACCCCAACCACTCCGAAGACTTTGAAACAGCCGCACAGCTGATCACATTCTGGACCGACCACGCTGATTGGTAAACTGAGCAAAGGAATCTAGCCAGCATTCAATCAAGGAACATCAATGCATGATTTTGTATGAAAGAACTGGCTAGAATCTATAACCGTGGTCAAATTGGCTGACCGCTACAAGTTGGCGTTCTGTCAATAACAGCATCACCGTCTAAACCCAACCATCAAGAAAACCCCAAATAAGTTTACTGTGATCACAGGCGGTCTAAATAAGCCTGATCACCCAACTGGATGATCTGCTGTTCTATCCATTCTGCCCGTTGTTCCATGTAATCGGAGGGAGGCTGAATGGTATAGCTTTTCGGCGCGGGTAATCGGGCAGCCAACAAAGCCGACTGATGGGTGCTCAGCGATTCAGCCGGAACCCCAAAAATGGATTGTGCAGCGGCTTCGGCACCATAAATGCCATCACCAAACTCAGCCACATTCAGATACAACTCAAGAATGCGCTGTTTCGGAACCAGGGTCTCAATCGCCGCCGTAAAATATACCTCCAGTCCTTTGCGTACCCAGCTGCGCCCAGACCAAAGGAATAAATTCTTTGCCAATTGTTGACTGATGGTGCTGGCACCGCGCATTTGTTTTCCCGCTTTACCGTCTTCAATCACCTGTTGAATGGCTGCCACATCAAAACCCCAATGATCCGCAAATTTTTGATCCTCAGATGCAATCACTGACATGGCCAGCGAAGGGGCAATCCGATGCAGCTCACGCCATTCATGCCGTATCTCGATAGGACCGTGCTCCTCACTGTAATCACGCTGTAGCATAAATGCAGTGGTGGGTGGATCAAACCAACGCAAGCACAGCACCAACAACAAAGTGGTGGAAAACCAAACCACCAATAGGCCTAATAGCCACCGTTTGAGTTTTGATAAAAAGCCCCGTTTTTTATTTTTTTTCACTATTTAATTGCTTTATAAAATCACGTAAATCGCCCATATTTTCAATAACTTTATGTTGAATACTGTTAGGTTCATTAGCATATTCAAACTGACCAGGCATTTTATTACCGGCCTTTCGTTTAATTTGATTGTTTGCTGTCACTGTAAACATATCGTAAGAACCATTTCGAGCATGAAAATAGCCATCGCTACCCTTTTTTAACAACATCAAACAATCATCGTTCAAATCAAAATCATACGTTGTAGAAACGCGCTCACAAACACCATTGATACAGCCGCCAAATTTAATAATTGTTAAATGATTCTCTTTTACTACACCCTTCAGAACCTCTTCTATTTCAACCGTATAAAAAGTATGCGGAGAATTTTTATTGACCGCAAATGGAATCTTTTCTCCATTCAAAATTGTAAAGGCATTTAATGTATATTCATGATTTCTAACTTCTATGTCAATGATTTTACCTTTGACAATATAGTCAGATTCCTCAATTTGTTTTTTCCAACCTATGTCAACAAAAATCGCGGAAATTGAAATGTTGTATATAGATAACAAAGTGATAAAAATGTATGGTTTTAGCTTCATAAATAATTCCATATTTTAATTAAAATAAATATATTGTTTCTCTAAACCATCAGGCACAAACCTCATGAATCTATTTTCACACGCGTCTCAAATTTTTGCCACTGATAAAAATCACAGCATTGGCCACATTCATGGATTCAATGAGATTTAAGTGATCAAATATTCAATATTATTTACCCTGAATGATGGCTTGTGCCTAGCCTGTTTTTTTTCAATTCGCCCCATCAGTTGATTGGCCTTGATCGAACCCTTATAGCACGGCTTCATGTTTAAGTTAACCGGTAAATCGAATACCTGAATTTTATCAATCACCGCATAGGATTCAAAATTACTTTTTAACAGGTAAAAGTGTCTATATGCCTCAAGCTTTGACTGACAGTAATTTTGTGCTGATTCACTGCATATACCCGTGATTTAACTGCAACTGAATTGCAAAGCAATGGCCCATTATCTATGCTAAATAACAATAAATAAACAGACAAAACATGCAGGGAATGTTTGCTGTCATTGCTCCGTTGTGGGTCAATTTAAACCAGGCTTTATATCATACAGTTGCTGACTTATCGATCACCATGCACCACGCCTTTGGTCTACTGGTAACATGTTAACTGGATGGTTTTACCCACTAATCGGCACTTTTATCTAAAAACTCAATTTTAAGATGATGGGAAACACTTAACCAAACAACATTTCCTCATTCACTACAACATTGAGATAACAAGGTTACTGAGCTCATATTTCATATATTAAATAACGCAGTCAGTACCTATAGCATATTGGCAGCAACTAACCACACAAGCTATGCTGTGGGTTTTAATATTTCATTAAAGAATTGAACACCATAGAAATGCAAATAGAAACCAAAAACATCAGCAATAAAACCTTTATCAGCATTACCCTATTATTGTGCCTAACAATGATATTCTTTCAGACGGCGCAACAAATGCATTATTCTAGTCTATATAACATTGGCGACCCCAATTTAGGTTTTGATGAAGTGCTTTTCAAACAATTCAGAAAATGGTTGCTGTGGTTGCTTTATGCAGGAATATTATGGTTCCAAGTCAAATCCATGGCTAATAAAGAACAACTGAGTATGCTGGATATCAGTAAAACATTGGCAGTTATTGGTCTGATCTTGGTGCTGGTGATCGGCAGCATGTCAATGTTGGAAGTGGTGATCAGTGGACAAAAACTATTGGAAGGCAACAATTACCAAAACTACTTCATCTCCTTGGTCTTTCAAAAACTACCCATATACTTTTTTGGCTACAGTTTTCTGGCATTCATCATGTACCTCTATTGCATCAACAACCAACTCAGCGTCCAGGTTCTTAAGCTCAGCCAATTAACCAAAAAAGATTTGAGCCAATACTACCAAAAAACAAGCAACAAGGACCTAGAAACCCCTGTTTTAAAAATCAAAGTGGGCAACTCATATAAAATCATTTCGGTTGATGACATAGACTGGATAGAAGCCGATGATTACTGCGTCAACATTCACTGTATCAACAAAGAAGCGACTTATTCAATGCGATCCAGCCTCAAGGCGCTGGAAGGCAACCTGCCAGAGAACTTTCTTCGCGTTCACCGCAGCGCCATTGTTAATATGAATAATGTACAAGAATTTCAAACCCAAGGCACTGGCCTGGTTAAACTTAAATCAGGTGATGAGGTTTCAGTATCTAAAAGCAAGATTAAAATGATCAATGATTTTTACCATACTGGGTTGGCATAAAATGGATGTTCTGGACTGATGATTCATCCCATGTGCCCTGCCATTTGATTTCAAAGACAAACCCACCTTTCATCGATGAAATAAAACCAATAGCTAAGATTTTTGCTTTGCTCATAGCCTGCCAATGCCTCTTAATAATGACGGCATGTCTTCAGGTCTACTGACTCAAAACAAGCACAGTCGCCAATTCCTATTGAGGCTAAAGCCTCATTGACCATCAAACCTATATTTCCACATCACAGGTATTTATTGCCAATTAGATCCATGGCCACAAGGTTTCTAAAGGAGTGTCCACATCCACCCTGATTACCATTATGTATGACTGAATTATCAACACAACTCCCTGACACTGGCTTCACCTTTTAAAAGCCACCACAGCCCTTAAACTCCTATACAAAGGCCAAACACAAGAACCGCAGAGATTTACACTATCGATCGTTGTCAGTAAACATGTGAACAACAATCATACAATGCATTCACGGTCTCAGGCTTTAAACAAGATCATGGCTTTGTTGTAGCAACTATTTTCATCCTTTGGGTGCTGAGGCCGAATCAATTGGATGATTCTGAAGAGTCATTTCAAACGCAGTCATGTGCGCCCTCACTGCTGTAAAAACGATAAATTTTGATTTAAACGGCTGAAATTTTGCAGTTAACAGCCCTTTTCTGCCGTTTAGGGTTAGCAATGGCGTTCAATCCCTTCACTTCAATATCGCCTAAGTTCACTGCATTTGTATTTTAAATCATCGAACAGTATCTAAGATAGTCGTTGATGGCTCACATTAAGTTAATGAAATGCTAATGAAATATTAACTCTTTTAGCAACAAAAGAAACCCTATGTGAAATAACGCCATGCCATTTTTAGGATAATTATTTTGGAGAAAAAAATGAAATTGAAACGTAATCCTATTACTAATGCTGTACAAAAAGCATTATTTACAGGTTTTATCGCTTCTTCTGCTTTTGGTACTGTTGCTTTGGCACAGGAAGAAGACGCAGTTGAAGAGCAAGGTAAAATCACTGTAACGGGTTCGCGCATTAAACGCTCAGACGTTGAAGGTGCATTACCTATTACAGTCATTACTAGAGAGCAAATCGAATTAAGTGGTGAATCTAACGCTGCTGACTTCATTCGCAGCTTAACTTTTAACAGTGCCGGTTCTTTCCGTCCACAATCAGGTAGCTCAGCCCAAGGCGAAGCCACTGTATCATTGCGTGGTTTGGGTTCTTCTAGAACTTTGGTATTGATCGACAACCGTCGTTTACCAAAATCACCTGCCACTGGTTCAACACAAAACTTGAGTACCCTGCCTATGGGTGCGATCGAAAGAATTGAAGTGTTGACCGATGGTGCTTCAGCGGTCTATGGTTCTGACGCGATTGGTGGTGTTATTAACATCATCACACGTTCAGATTACCAAGGCGCTGAAATCATGTTGGGTGCTGCCGACGTTTCAATTCCTGCCAACGGCGGTGAAAGAGAAGAAGGTTCTATCGTATTCGGCGCTTCATCAGACCGTTCTAGCTTATTGGCTGGTGTCTCTTGGAATGACCGCGAGATCGTTTTCGCACGTGATTTCCCTTGGGTGATTCAAGGTTCTTCTGTATACGGCAACAGCTTCACCACCATCACTGATGGCTTTGACAATTTCGATTGGACCTCTTATGCCAATGGCGCAGGTTGTGATTTCCCAGGCACTGGTTTCTTCACTACACCCAACTCGAATTCACCGAATGGCACACGTTGTTCATACGATTTCACTTTGGTATCAGCTGATGAAGCTTCTACTGAAAACAAGTCTTTCTATGCCAAAGCAACACATGAAATCAATGACAATTGGGAATTGTGGGCCAACACCACATTTGCTCAATCTGAATCTTTCGGTCGTTATGCACCGGTTCCTGATTCTTCTTACTTTGGTGCGCCGTTGACTGCCAACAGCCCCAACAACCCAACCAATCCAGCAAGCCCTTTGTATGATCCATCTTTGGGTCTGGACCCACAAGGCGTTAACTGGTGGCACCGTTTTGATGCCCTGGGTAATCGTGATGGCACAGTAACCACACAACAATTGGATTTCTTGGTGGGCACAACTGGCCAAGTAGGCAATGCCGAAGTTGAATTCGGATTGCGTCACACCGACAACAGAACCACTGATGTGGGAACTAACTACTTATTGCGTTCTGCTGCTTTTGCTTTGATCGAAGACGGTTCTTATAACTTGGCAGACCCATACAACTCGCCAGAAAGTGTGTTGAATGCCATGAGAATCACTATTTACCGCAATGCCAAGTACGATCAAGACGAACTGTTTGGCTCGGTTGCATTTGATCTGTTTGATATGGACGGTGGCCCGGCTTCAATGTATGTGGGTGCTGAGTATCGCCAAGAAAAATATGCAGATCAATACGATCCACAATCAGAAGCGGGTCAAGTCGGTGGTTCTGCTGGTAACTCAGCTGCTGGTAACCGTGACGTAACTTCTGTGTTCTTCGAAGCCTTGTTCCCAGTTTTGGACAACTTAGAGTTCAACTTAGCCGGTCGTTATGATGACTACTCTGATTTTGGTGACAACTTTGCACCTAAATTATCTGTCAGATGGCAGCCATTGGATAACTTAACGGTACGTGGTTCGTATGGTCAAGGTTTCCGTGCGCCTACTTTGGACATCTTAACTCAGAAACCATCTTTTTCAGCGACTTCTGTTCGTGACCCACAGTCTTGTATCGCACAAGGCCAAGACCCAGCATGTTCATTACAAATCAATGACAACATCGTAGCTAACCCAGCGTTACAACCAGAAGATTCTGATCAGTTCTCTGTTGGTTTGGCTTATGAACCCGTCGATTGGTTTAACTTCACACTTGATTATTGGGACATCGAAATCACCAACCGTATTCGTAGCTTTGGTGCACAAACTTTGATCAACAATGATGCAAACGGTGTGGCCAACCCTCCAGGCTTGAGTTGTACCCGTGCGCCATCAGGTGCCATTTTGTTCTGTACGTCCGGTTTCGGTAATGACGGCACAGTTGACACTTCTGGTATTGATTTGAATGCCAGGTTCAATTATGAGTTGTTTGGTGGAAACATGAGTACAAGTTTCCAATTGGCTCACATGCTCGATTACACCATCGACGGAGGCAGTGACTTAACGAAAACGCCTGGTTTACCAGAACAACGTGCCGTACTGTCTAACATGTATTCATATGGCGATTGGAGCTTGGCTTACAACATCAACTACATTGGTGACCAAGATGCAGATGCAGCAAATACATCAGCGCCTTCTTGGACCACTCATGATGTACAGTTGAACTACCATGCACCTTGGGACGGTCGTTTCACAGTCGGTGTACGTAACGCCGGTGAGAAATTCCCACCAATTGGACGTGGATTCATTGATTCACGTGATTATGACTTTAACCTGTATGACGGTTTTGGTCGTGTGACTTACTTCAGATACACACAAACTTTCTGATCAAGTCATTGACTGAGCACATGAGTTTCAACGGAAACTCATGTGCTTAAAATAGGTTTGTACCATCACTTATAAAACACAGAAGCAATGAACCATGTGTTTTGGTATGTTCTCTTAAAAGAATTGCATCTATATAGTAGGCATCGGAGTGGTGGTACACTTTTTCTTAAAAACCCTTTCTGTAGTAAATCCTATTGCTAAACTCAGGCGTTTGGCAGTTATCAATTAACACCTGTCTTTGTATTTTCTGAAATTTCTATTTTAATACAACCCTCACTGGCCATCTAATGCCTGGCCTTGACCAGCTCAAAGCGTCAGAAATCAAAATTTTACCATCAATCCTTTCACTGAAATGTCACCCGGTCTGGAGGTGATTTATCAACCTGGCCAATATCAGGAACGATTGAACTATGTCGGGTGTTGTGATAGATTAATTGTTGTTATAGGTATCACCTCAGAGGTCATCATGACAGCACGCATATTAATTGTTTCTATGTTATTGATTTACAGCACTTGGCTGAACGCCCAAAGCACAGCCATATCATTGTATGAGTCAGAACATTTTGGAGATGCCACCTACTACACTGGATTGGGCAGTGCTGGAAACTGTCAAATCATGGCAACCTTACCTGCATGGGGAAATCAGTTGGATTTCAAAGTGGCGTTGAATCAATCCCAATACACCTCTGGTGATATGTCAGCAGGTTGTGGTACATGTTTATCAGCCACTTATTTAGGCACGGGTTTGGGTAATGACCCACCTCCACAACAGTTTACTGCCTTGGTGGTTGACCGTTGTCCTGAATGTATTGAAGGAGACCTTGACTTACATGCTGAACCGCAATTGGACGGCCGATGGGACATCGCATGGTCAGCCATAGATTGCCCAGTTGGGAACACCACTCTGGCCTATTTGTTTGAAGGTTCCAACCCTTTTTATATAAAAATGGGTGTCAGAAACCACCGCATAGCCATCAAAAGTTTACAAGTACAACCGCAAACAAACGGTCCATTCTTTACTGCAGAAAGAACCTCAGACAATTTTTTCACTTGCAGCGCCTGCACAGTTCCATACGAGTTCCCAATGGCAGTCAGAATACAAGGCATCAACAATCAAATCATTACAGATACAGTCCCTGGAATGATGGACGACGTATTGATCACCGGCAGTGAAAGTAAACAATTTGAATCCATCGACTCAATCATTTTTGTTGATGATTTTGAAGACTTTGGCTTTTGAAAAAAACATAATGGCAGCAGTAAATTAGGAGTCACTTCAGCCTTTATTTCTTTGTTTGACCAAAACATCGCCCTAGGCTTGGTTTTCAACGCTTAAGCGCTGCCTGTCCTTGATCAATTAATGGCTTTTTCCATGAATGTCGCTTCCATGGTACTGCCGTTGCTGAGTATTTGTTTGACTTCTTTAATTTTTTGAAAACCCATGTTTTTATAAAACGAAATTGAGTTTAGAGAAGCTTTGATGTTGAGTTTATCAGCCTCTTTTCTGTCAGCGAAGCGCTCAATTCGCTGCAACAATCGTGAGCCTATGCCCATTCTCGAATGTTTAGGATCAACGTACAATGATTTGATACATTGTTCAGCGATTAAATAAACGGCCACACCCAACACTTTGCTTTTTTTGTTGGT
Source organism: Marinicella litoralis (assembly GCF_002591915.1). Lineage (GTDB taxonomy): Bacteria > Pseudomonadota > Gammaproteobacteria > Xanthomonadales > Marinicellaceae > Marinicella > Marinicella litoralis. The sequence continues at coordinate 239,107 of NZ_NIHB01000002.1, forward strand.
AGCAACATAACAGCGTACATTGTCATTATTGATGTAATCAGCCCACCACTTTATTCTTTCGGTGTTTGGTTTAGGAGACCACGCTGATAAAACCTGTTTGGGATAGTTCTCTTTTGAAATTGATTGAACCGCTTTAAATTGAACGGTAATCATGTCTTTGGCATCATTAGACCTCGCGGCCCGGCATTCTATTTCTTTAGTCATAACCATTTATTCTAACACATTTACATAGAAACTTAAAGCCACCAAACATGCTTGATGGGTCAAAAAAGCTTCAAATCCATGGGGTTTTATTCGTAACAACCCTGAGACTCACCCTGCAGGGCTTGCGTGAAATTTCTCATTCTAAGTGTGGTACTGAGTTGGGGGAAGGTCAAGATCCTGCTCAGTTTAGCCTGCTCAATTAATGTCTATCCTTGATCGATGACTTGATCGATGTTGGTACCTAAATTCACCGTACCATATATGAATATTTTTTTACTTTGGATGGATAAGAGATTCTACCGTACTATTATTATTATTGTAATTTATGTCATTTACATCAGAAACATAAACTCTATTTATCAAGATATTACCCACTGCACCAACAACATCAAATTCCATAGTACAACTTAATACATCTCCTGGTTCAAATGAACTGATACTTCTTTCCGCTAAGTTCCAACCGGGCGCTGTTTGAAAGAATGAGAATCCGCAGTTACTATCGACATAGAAAATATCTTCCCAGTACACATCATGAACCTTAAGTGATTGTACTGTTGAAGGTCCTAAATTTTGTATAACTAACTGAAAAGTAATTCGATCTCCAGCTTTTATGGGTTCAGGTGTTAATAAACGTTTACTCACAGATACATCAGTTAAAGCACTAGGGAAAAGAGATGATGAGTTTAGATATTCTCCATTCTCTGCAGCAACCAGAATGTCCAACTTAGCGTCATTCTGATCAAACTTATTCACCACAGGATCGAACCCTGAACCAAATACACGATCAGGTGAATTGATGGTAGCAACGACGTCAGTTAAGCCTGGTGTATTTGCTGGTAAATTGATGTCTTCAACCCAGTCAGTTCCATCGTATGTCCAAAGTACTCCTGAGTTTCCACCATTACCATCTGGCTTGAATCCAACCGCAACTATATTCCCAGGCCCTGTTCCATCTAACCAAGACAACGTTTGATCACCTGGAATCGTCACATTCATATTTGACCAAGCTGAACCATCAAAATGCCAAAATTCATTGGTGTTTCTGATAGCAAAAGCTTCAAATGGCTTAAATGCACCAGGAATACAGCCTAATTGAGGAATCCATACCGCCGTTAGATCCAGAGGGATTAACTCATCATGCAATGGCATATCAGCTGTTCCACTGAGCTCTGCTAAAGTGCTGTCAATATGATGTATATCTCCATCAGATGTGAACATTTTCATGTCTTCAGTGGTACCACAAGCCGTTAACATGGGATCATTGTAACCACGACAAAAGGGTTGTTGGTTTGGAGGCAAACCTGGATGGTGAGGACAAACAAAATTAAAAAAAACTAAAGATTGATAAAAAACAACATCTTTTTCAGGGGTTATCCAGCTCCCTGTATAGGGTGTATCAGTGGCAGAATCCACAATTTTATTCCAGGCAGACCCATCCCATAATAACACCACGTCCTTTCCTGTAGCTACCGCCAGATCCTCTGAAACAGCATAGACATCATATAAATCATTGGTCGTGCCAGAGGGAATTAGGGTGCCATTATCGCCGTTAACAAAATGCACAATACTGCCATAGTTGCCAACACCTATTACAAAGTAATTATTGACAGCAGAAATACCATTCAAAACTTCCCCTGTGGGGCTTTGATTCAAATTCCATAAAGAAGGGCTGCATCGGCATTAAATATAAAACCAAACACCAAAACACGGATCAATATTCTGTTTTTCATAGACACAATTTAGGTTAATTAAATATAGATGCGAGAAAGCGAATGATTTAACGCCAAATAGTTTTTAATTAATTTTTGAATTTATATTATTTCAATGACGGTGGATTAATATCAGGCTGCCTTAAGCGCCCTACTTTTGGACCAATCAGGTGAACCAATCAGGGACAGGCACCCCAATCCTTGGAATTAAGCCAACATCAGCTCTGGAATAACACTTTAACCCTCAAATTCTATCCAGCAGAACATGTCTGCAACCGTCCCGCTCAAATAAAATCCAGTAAAACCGTTTAAAAATCAACTTCTACAAAACCAACTCAAAAATTCACCCAGCTAACACCTTAACCAAGCCATTTTAAGCGCTAAAAACCCAGAAAAACTTCAACTAAGTATCCTCAGTCAGTGCCTGTCCTGTATTAGTTTTTCAATGCCTCTTGATTAATTTTTTAGTTCTTCCCAGCTATTTTAATAATTCTAGCAACTGGAAATTCATCTTCATTTAAGGACTGCCAATAATCTAAAACCACCTTATGCTCAGCTTTATTTAAAAAACCAAAAAATACTGATAAGCTCTCATACGTTTGCATATTATTTAATAGCACTTCATTAAAAGAGGCTATTATCAATTCCTCTATTTGGTATTTTTCACAAGATTCAAGATTAGAATCACAGTAGTATTTATTAAACTCTATAAATCGACTTGAATCAGCGTTAATTATTCCCCAGTCTTGAGGTTCATATGATAACGACAACTGATTGGAAAGGTTTTTGAGCAACTCTAACGCTTTATATTTCATTTTTATTCTCTTTGATATATCGGAAATGCTGATGAAACACCAGATTTACTAGGAACTATTCTTATATGTTTAGCATCAGTAAAAGTTCCATTAGGGTGGATGATTCGACCCAAACCAGGAGGCGCATCAAATGTTTTTGCCCCATTCTTCAATTGGCCCAACCTATCTGCTATAAATTTTTCAGCAGCAATATCATCTAAAAATTGGCCTTGCGGGATTCCAGATCCTCGCGCTTCTTGTATAAAACTAATCAAGGACAGGCACCCCAATCAACAAATTCTTACACGCTCTTCAGTAATTTGCCACAGATAATTACCCACCAATTGCTCAAAATATAGTTTTTAAACGGAGTTTTTGTATGACTATTGCCCGAAACCAACAGATTTGTGTCGAAGAAACGCCGTATTACCATATTGTCTCAAGATGTGTTCGACGCGCTTTTCTTTGCGGTGAAGACAAGGCTTCAGGAAAGTCGTTCGAACACCGCCGTCAGTGGCTCATTGATCGCATCAAACAAGTGACATCTGTCTTTGCAATTGATGTCTGTTCATATGCCATCATGAACAACCATTTGGCCTAATAGCCCCTACTGTTGGTCATATTGTATTAAAGGTCAATTCAACTGAAGAATGGAACGCCACACAAGTGCTCATGACTTGGTGTTCACTTTACTCATTACCCGTACTTTGTGACCGATATTTGAAAGGTGAGATTGAGACCGAAGCAGAGTTAAGGCGAGTGAAAGAATATGTCGCTGAATATCGTGCTAGATTAGCGTCTGTTTCTTGGTACATGAAGGCGATTAATGAATACATTGCTCGCATGGCCAATGAAGAAGACAAGTGTACTGGACACTTCTGGGAGTCAAGGTTCAAGAGCCAAGCACGCACGACCAGTTAAAACACTAAGACTTCTTTCACTTCGTGAAAACCGTCATAATGTTTTTCCTTGTGCTGCTTGATGAACGGGCTTTACTTATTAACCTGCATGGCAGCATAGGCTAAAAAGTGATTACGGTTTTTGCGAAGCAAAAGAAGTGGTTGCTTTGTGCCGTTATGCGTGTAGATTTAAATCCGATAAGAGCCGCAATGGCTAAGGATCTAAGGGGCTCTGATTTTACTTCGATTAAGGAAAGAATTGAGAACAATAACACTTGGCTTTCAGGTTTTGGGAAAGATGGTAATGACTTGCCCTTTTATCTTTCAAGCTATATTGGTTTGGTCGATGAAACCGGTAGATATTTAAGGGATGACGCCTACATGGATGTAGGTGTGCCGAGTGAGCAGGATGCGGAAGCGGCCAAGCGTGGTTTTATCTCTGAGATATCAGCTAAAGCCATTGATCAAATTGGTATCAATCCTGATGACTGGGTAGCATAGGCTAAAAAGTGAGTGCGGTTTTTGCACAGCAAAAGAAGCGCTGGCTTTGTGCCGGTATGCGTGAATTAAAGGACTTTAAATCCATAGGTTTTTATTCGTATCATCCCTGACACTCACCCCTGCGGGGCTTACGTGAAAAATCGTTCCGAACGATTTTTTCAGCGGTTGGAACAGCCAAACAACTCAAAGAATTCTCAGCCAAGACCAAGCGAAAATGGACACTTGGAATTAAGTTAACGCCCGCTTTAGAGTAGCTTAAAATCGCCACAATTCAATCTTCAGATTCTGTCTGCAACCGCTCAACTCGGATCAAATTCGGGAAATCCAACTAAAAACAGTCCAAACCTTTAATTGACCATTTCCTTTGTGAGTTCGGAGGTCAAATCAGTAATTTTTTATGACTAAAACATCGATCAATGTTCGGTTTGCAGTCCATAAGCGATGCATGTCCTTGATTAGTTTCCAAGCGAAAATGGACGCTTGGAATTAAGCTTAAACCTGCTTTGGAATAGCTCAATAATCATCAAAAATTAATCAGCAGATCATGTCTGCAACCGTCCAACTCGGCCTGGATTTGTCAAATCTCCTCAATTTTAAGTAGTCAGCTACTCAATCCAAGTTGATCAATTAATTCCAGATACATCACATGCAAAAAATTAATTTTCTATGACTAAACCATCGCCTAAAGCTTATATTTCAATTCTTAAGCGATGTGTGTCCTTGATTAGTTTATCCAAACTATCTTCTAATATTCTGTAATTCCAGCCGATCCAACACCAAGCCAGCATCTTTTTTAACCCAATTAAAGCAAAAACAAAGCCCAAATAGTTAAATTGAATTCTTTAACTAATGCCTGTCCTTTATTGGTTCTTGTAAATTAGCAGGTCAAATCAGTCGTTTTTTTATGACTAAAACATCGCTAAAAATTGAGTTTGTAATTCTTAAGCGATGCATGTCCTTGATTGGTTAGCAAACTGGCAACAACATTAAAATAGTATTAATTTGCTTGAATTAATCGAGGCGTTCATATATGTCTTTTATTGGTTATCAAATTCTTCATCTTTCATAATCTACCTACTTTAACTTAGTTAGTTAATAATAGGCAGATACACAGATTGATTTACAGTCTCGACACACCTAATACATTTTAATGTGATGGGCCGAGATATGAAGAAAAATAAAAAATTAATATTGGAATTACAAATAATATACTTTTTTGATATAACTTAATCTTATTTGCAAAGAGTAATGGAATTAACACCAAAACTAATAGTATAAATAAGTTATTCGAAATGGATATGTTTTTTAAATAGCCATTTGAAATAGTTTGTTCAACTTCATTAAACAAAGACAAATGTTCTTCTATTGTTTTTGACATACTTATTAGCACTTTATTTTGTATTAAAACATCTACATTAATACTTATAATCAAACAACTGATTAGATATATTAATACAATTATCAAAAAATAAAGTTTTCTATCATTTATCTTAATCATCTTCTTTTAATCCAATTATCGAAATTTTCTTGAATCTCTCTTGCTCTTAATGTTATTTTGGTATGCATTTCACCAGATTTACTATAGAAAGAATCAAGGACAGGCATCCCTTTCAATTAATTCTTACACGCTCATCAGAGTTTTGCCACAGATAATTTTGCCTTTAAAGTCCAAAATCATACTTTTAAATGGAGTTTTGTATGACTGTAGCCCGAAACCAGCAGATTTGTGTTGAAGAAACACCTTATTATCACATCGTGTCCAGATGCGTTCGCAGAGCCTTTCTTTGCGGGGAAGATAAAGTATCAAAAAAGAGTTTTGAACACCGCCGTCAGTGGCTCATTGATCGCATCAAACAAGTCACTTCTGTGTTCGCCATTGATGTGTGTTCCTATGCCATTATGAGTAACCACTTTCACATCGTTTTAAAGGTTAATTCAACTAAAGAATGGAATGCCACACAAGTGCTCATGACTTGGTGTTCACTTTACTCATTACCCGTGCTTTGTGACCGATATTTGAAAGGTGAGATTGAGACTGAAGCCGAACTTAGACGTGTTAAGGAATATGTCACTGAATATCGTGCTAGATTAGCGTCTGTTTCTTGGTACATGAAATCAATCAATGAGTATGTTGCCAGAATGGCCAATGAAGAGGACAAATGTAGCGGTCATTTCTGGGAAAGCCGCTTTAAAAGCCAAGCCCTGCTTGATGAGCGAGCATTATTAACTTGCATGGCTTACGTAGATTTAAACCCGATTCGAGCAGCTATGGCTAAAGATTTAAAGGACTCTGATTTCACCTCAATAAAGGAACGTATCGAAATGAAATCCACTTGGCTTTCTGGTTTCGGCAAAGGTGATAATGACTTACCCTTTTATCTTTCTAGCTACATTGATTTGGTGGATGAAACTGGTCGATGTTTACGTAACGATAAAAGAGGTTATATCTCTTTAAGAATTGCTAAAACTATTGATGCAATTGGCATCAATCCTGATACATGGTTGGATGAATTAAAGGGCTTTAAATCCATCGGTTTCTCTGCTGTTGGAACGGCTGAGCAGTTAAATGAATATTCGTTAAAAACCAAACGTAAATGGACCCTTGGTATTAAGCTTACTCCTGCTCTGGAATAGTTCAATAACACTAAAAGTTTATTCAGCAGATCATGTCTGCAACCACTCTGCTCGCCCTAAATTCGACTAAACCATTAATAATCCAAACTATCTTCTAATATTCTGCAATTCCAGCCGATCCAACACCAAGCCAGCATCTTTTTTAACCCAATTAAAGCAAAAACAAAGCCCCAATAGTTAAATTGGATTCTTTAACTAATGCATGTCCTTTATGTATGCGGAAGCGGCCAAGCGTGGTTTTATCTCTGAGATATCAGCTAAAGCCATTGATCAAATTGGTATCAATCCTGATGACTGGGTAGCATAGGCTAAAAAGTGAGTGCGGTTTTTGCACAGCAAAAGAAGCGCTGGCTTTGTGCCGTTATGTGTGAATTAAAGGGCTTCAAATCCATCGGTTTTTATTCGTATCATCCCTGACACTCACCCTTGCAGGGCTTACGTGAAAAATCGTTCCGAACGATTTTTTCAGCGGTTGGAACAGCCAAACAACTCAAAGAATTCTCAGCCAAGACCAAGCGAAAATGGACGCTTGGAATTAAGCTTAAACCTGCTTTGGAATAGCCTAACAACACCACAAAGTCACTCAGCAGATCGTCTCTGCAACCGTCCAACTCGGATAAAAGCCGCCAAAACCAACTAAAAACAGTCCAAACCTTTAATTGACCATTTCCTTTGTGAGTTCGGAGGTCAAATCAGTACTTTTTTATGACTAAAACTTCGATCAATGTTCGGTTTGCAGTCCTTAAGCGATGCATGTCCTTGATTAGTTTCTTGATTAGTTTTCTCAGGGCAGTTAAGGAAGCAATGTAAAAATGGGCTCACATTGAGATAATACCTCAATCGTCTCATCATCAACACTTATAAGCACATAATGCTTAATTGGTTGTTCATCATATAGGTTGAACGTTTCATGATGGTACTTTCTAATCAGCGCAGAATCGTTACTGACATAGAATGGCCATTTTGATGACTCAAACAAATCTATTGAACGATCAGGAATATTAGGGCTAACGGTATAGTATTCAAAATCTTCAAATGTCAATTTCACTCTCTTTGCATCAACACAATCCTCTTCTTTCAAAATAACACGAAACCCTTCAATATCATATTTGATTGATTCAATATTGATACGCTTAGGCACCTTTTCATCAAATATTTTTTCAAAATTGCAATTTCCAAAATAACCGCTACTCATTTGGCTTTTTTCCATACCTAACCTCATTAGTTGTTCTCTTTTGCTCAGGTTTTGTTGCTTTATTTTTCTGAACTTGTATTGTTGGCCTTCCATCCTTACTACGACTTCGGACAGTAACTGTTCTACCATCATCTGTGCTTCCAGTTTTCCCTTCAACACCGTCGCCAGTCAACGGTTTAACGTCATCTAACCCTAGCTCATCAAACTCTTCAACAGCCCCATCAAAATTACCTTGAGGCTTTTCAGAGATTGTATTTTTACTCTTATTAGTTTTGTGATTTTCAGATGAACCAATCAATGTATCTAATTTTTTACCCGAACTTTCACTTTCTGTATCAGAAACATCACCCTGATCACTAGTCATTATACTAGTATCTTGAACATCTCGCATACCATTATCACCAGCAGTATCATGCTTCTGTTCTGGTAAAGGAGCAGTTTCTGGAGTTGTAGCTGGTTCTGTAGGTGGTGGTGTAAAAATTGACAATGGATCGGTTGGTGGAGGTTTAACAAAAATATTAGGAGGTAATTTACCTTCATTGGCAATAGTCTTTTTGGCTTCAATGATACTCATTGTATTATCTGTTGATAAAGTAGACTCTCTTGAAGGAGTCATTCTACTACTCTTCAAACCAGCCTTTGCTGCCTTGCCTAAAACTAATCTACCAATATTTTTAGCAATAGCAACTGTTACAGGGTTGACTATTACATACCCACTAGGATCAATCCCTGACAAAGGATTATTCTGTATATAACTATAAGGATTAATCGCCTGAGATGTAGTCCCTTGTATGAATGGGTCTACGCTGAGGAACCTGCCATTATTAAAATCATACATTCGGCCATTCATATGAATCAGTTCAAAGTTATCCAGATGTTCATGGTCGGTAAAGCCCCGCTTGGTCACATCGATTTCAGCGGTGCTTAGGCTGTCCTCATCTTCGAAATTCAAAGCTGGTGCTGACATCCGGCCCCACGTATCTCCTTCTCTTGGTTTACCAAAGGCGTCATAGCCTTTCAATGCAATGCGAATGCCTTGCTTATCCAGGATCTGAGTGGTTGAACCCAAACGGTCTTTTTGCATAAAGTGGTATTTAAAGACCTGATTGGCATCACGGGTTACCATCAGATAATCAGATAGCTGAAACTTGGACTGAAGCTCACCTGTGGTGGCGTTCTGAATCAATTCAAACTGTGGCCCTAAGTATAAAGTGGTTTCGATCACAGCCTCATTATTTTGATCGAAAGATGTCTCTTCTTTAAAATATCGTTGGTTGTCAGTTCCATATCTGAAGTTAATCGATTCTGCTGAAACAATTTTCTCTGACTGAATCAACAAGTTATATGAATCATAAACAAAAGTGTTAAATCTTGATGATGAGGATTCGTTTATTCTGTTGCCTTTTGCATCATAATTATAACTGATGGTTTCATTAGTCAAAACTCCGTTGGCATCTACTAATGATGCTGTGGTAATGGCATTGGGCCCAGCATGACCGTGGTTATTCTCACCATACCTCTGATCTATTGAGAAGTCTGATTTAACTTCCAAGTTCCCTAAACCACCATTGTCATAGGAATAGCTAATGGGGGTTAGTCCACCAACTGTAGATGTAATCAATCTTTGTAACTCATCATAGGCAAATGTTTCTGATGCATTTATACCGCCACCATCTATATTCTGATTATGACTGGTGATGTTACCCCAGCCATCATATTCATAGTTGAATACTTGAGAATCAGTTCGATTCGCATCACCGTGACTGATAGATTTTGCTTGGCCTGTGCCCGGATAATAGGTATAGCTACTGACCATGCTGTTCTCACCGGTTAGGCTATATAAGGTTTTATGTTCAATCTGCCCCCTTAAGTTGAAGTCATCTACACTCATGATGGTACTAGAACGTGGATTGTCCCTTTGTTCGATTAATGAACCAAAAATGTCATAGTAATTAACCACTGAGTACCCTGTATGAAGCTGCTCATCATCTGGAGACGGGTATGAATAGATGGTTTGTTTCAAGAAGTTATGATCTTGATAATAATAATGATCTGTACGAGAACTCACATCGGTAATATCAGTGATGCCTAGATTTGGATCATTGATAGTAACTTCTTCAGTTATGATTCGAGCAAATTCATCGTATTCGAATGACTTGTAATGAACTTGATTAAAATGATCTTCATTGACAGAACCCATTTGACTGGAGTTGCTGTCTCTTGTTTGAGAAGTCAGCAGTGCATGGGTATATACGGTTTTATCATGGTATGCCCTATAACTAGTTTTGGGTTGTAGGTTTGTATCAACATTGGCATATTGGTCTGTAATTCGTCCTAACTCATCATAGACCATGTAGTTAGCCAATAGTTGTGGTTTTTGCACATCATCTTGTTGGTAAACAACTTCACCAAATGAGTTGTACTTGAAAGTCTTTTTACCCATATTCGGGTCTTGAACTGTTAATTTGCGACCTAAATTATCATACTCAGTGATAATCGGGTTGCCCATGGCATCAGCGATGATGTAAGGAGCTCCGGCTGAGTCATACCAGTATTGTGTTACGTGTTTATTGGCATCGACAGTTTGACGCAGTTTTCCAGCTGAGTCATAACTTCGGTACATGGTTAGGCTCGGATTGTTGGTGTTTTCACATCCTGAGTCGGCTGCCATGGCCGTAATTTCTGTAAATCCACCTTCTGTAACGTACTGGGTGTTTCTTTTACAGTCTGAACCGCCATTGGTGGTTAAATTACCCATATCGATTAACGTTTCAAATAAACGGCCTCTTTCATCGTATTGTGTGAATGTGTAATGAGGAATGTTTCTACCTGAAACACCAGTGAAATTATTGTTTAAAACTTCAAAAGGTTGGGTCACCAACTCATTTTGTCCGAGTGGATTAGTTAAACTAAATACATATGAGTCTTCACCTGAATGTATAGTCCTACTCAAAACAGCTTGACCGTTTTGGTCTAGCCAGGATGTGATCATCGGAGAGCCTGGCTTTCTGGTTTCAGTTATAAATTTAAGCTCTGGAATGGTAAGACTTGAGTCTGTAAAGAAAAATCCGGTGTTAGAAACTGTACTGAATTCTGTATTAAAATTACCCATCAACGTATTAACCAAGTTTTGTTGATCATCACAATAATTGTTGCCACATTGACGCAAAGCTGATGCGGTTGGTTGTTCTATTAAGTTATTAACCGTTGAACTATAGGTAAAGGTTCCAGTTGGTGTGTTGTAATCATCATATGTGAAAGCCGTTATAACCCCATTTGGATCTGTTTGATTTTTTACTTTTCCTGAGTTTGCATGATAATCCATACTGGATAACAGTCCTTGGTTATTGATGATTTCAGGAAAGTAACCCAATGCATCAAAAGTTATGGTGGTATTTCTGTTTTGTGTGACTAAATTATCATGATCAGCAACGCCAGAAGTTATGGTGGTCATTACATTGCCATAATTATCATATTCAAAAACATTCTTAACCAAATCAGATCTGTTTACCGCATGATTACAGTCAATATTATTTGAAATGTCATATCCAGCTGTGAATTGGCATTCTAGTTTTCTAAGATCATTCGAGCCCCAGAAAAACAATGATTCTGTTCGTCGATCAACTGGGTGGGTTCCATAATTTTGATGTGTGTCATAACTTCCTGATTCTGATAAGGTCGTTTCAGTCACGCTAGTGGTTATTTGATCAACCCACCAATTGGATTCATTGGAGTTATAAGTATAACTAATCAGGGACAGGCACCTCTTTCAATAAATTCTTACACGCTCATCAGAGTTTTGCTACAGATAATTTTGCCTTTAAAGTCCAAAATCATACTTTTACATGGAGTTTTGTATGACTGTAGCAAGGAATCAACAAATATGTGTTGAACAGACGCCCTATTATCACATCGTGTCCAGGTGCGTTCGCAGGGCTTTCCTTTGTGGTGAGGATAAGGTATCTGGTAAGTCATTTGAGCATCGCCGCCAGTGGCTGATTGACCGCATCAAACAAGTTACTTCAGTATTCGCCATTGATGTGTGTTCCTATGCCATTATGAGTAACCACTTTCACATCGTTTTAAAGGTTAATTCAACTAAAGAATGGAATGCCACTCAGGTGCTTATGACCTGGTGTTCGTTATACTCTCTACCCGTGCTCTGTGATCGATATCTTAAAGGTGAAATAGAAACTGAAGCTGAGCTTCGGAAAGTCAAAGAATATGTGACTGAATACCGGTGTAGATTGGCGTCTGTATCTTGGTATATGAAGTCAATTAATGAGTACGTTGCTCGTATGGCTAATGAGGAAGATAAATGTACCGGACACTTCTGGGAGTCACGCTTCAAATCCCAAGCCCTGCTTGATGAACGGGCTTTACTGACCTGCATGGCTTACGTTGATCTGAACCCGATTCGAGCTGCTATCGCGAAAGATTTGAAAGGTTCTGAATTCACTTCGATTAAGGAAAGAATTGAGAACAATAACACTTGGCTTTCAGGTTTTGGGAAAGATGGTAATGACTTGCCCTTTTATCTATCAAGTTACATTGATCTAGTTGATGAGACAGGTAGGTGTTTAAGGGACGACAAGCGTGGCTTTATTTCAGAGAAAACAGCCAAAACCATTGATGATGTTGGTATTAACCCAGACTCCTGGTTAGACGAATTAAAAGGATTCAAATCCATTGGGTTTTCAGCTGTAGGAACCGCTGAACAACTCAAAGAATATTCAGCCAAGACAAAGCGCAAATGGACGCTTGGAATTCATCTAAAACCTACCCTAGAATAGTTTAGAGCTCATCAAAAATCAACAAGCAGATATTTTCTGCATCCGTCCAGCTCGAGTAAAATCCAGTAAAATCGCTTAAAAATCAACTTCTACAAAACCACCTCAAAAATTCACCCAGCTAACACCTTAAGCAAGCCATTTTAAGCGCTAAAAACCCAGAAAAACTTCAACTAAGTATCCTCAGTCAGTACCTGTCCTGTATTAGTTTATGTATGTCCTTGATAGGTTTGTATGTCCTTGATAGGTTATCCAAGAAAACTAAACGCAATTGGGCCGTTGGTATTAAGCTCACTCCTGCTCTGGAGTAGTCAAATGACCTACAAAAGTTAACCAGCAGATCATCTCTGCAACCGTCTAACTCGCTTCAAATCTGGCTAAAGCCATAAAATCTTCAGTTAACTAGCAAGCCAATCAAATTAAAGTTTAAACCTCTATAATTTTCACCTGAAACTCAACTAAAAATGAGCGTTTTGAACTGGTTTTATTTTCTTAATCAATGACTGTCCTGTATTGTTCTTAATCAATGACTGTCCTGTATTATTCTTCTTAATCAATGACTGTCCTGTATTGTTTTTTATTTTCTTAATCAATGACTGTCCTGTATTGTTTTGTATTGTTTTTTTTATAGGTTTAAAGTATGGTAATTATTATTGATCATTTATTGCCAATGAGCTTCCCATCGAAACTGATTCAAATACGTAAGTCGCAAGGCTTAACCCAACAAGCACTGGCTGATACTGCCAACATACATATCAATCAAATTAGACGGTACGAGGCAGGTTCTTCTCAACCAACCTTAGAGGGTTTAATTAAACTGGCTAAATCACTGCATGTATCTATAGATGAACTGGTCTTTGATGGATCTGATCGAGCACCTACAGATAAAATGAAGCTGATGTTTGAAGCTGTGGCCAACCTGGGAGAGAAAGAACAAGACATTATTCAGGAACTGCTGGAAGGCATGTTGGTTAAATATGAATCAAGACGCTGGGATTCTGGAAGACAGGCGGCTAAATAGAAATGGCTGTAGATATTTCTATTTTCATAAAGCAGGTTGATATGATTGATATTGATCAACTTCAATCACTATTAGCCAAAAATAGTTTTGAGATTAGCATTGACCCTGGCACAGAGTTAAATTCATCGTGGACACAATTTAATTGCTCTTTCAGAGGGAAAAAAATAAGTTTCGAATACTTTTATGAGCCCATTGAAGACACCATGTTTGCAGTTGAAGACCACCCGGAAATTAAAAATTTTGATACCTGTATAGGGTTTCAAACATCTGCTGATGAAAATGCCATAATCTGTGCAGTAGTAATCTCCGGCTTAATAGCAAATCATTGTAACGGAGCATACTGGTTGATGGACCGTTTTGAAAAGAACACCGCACCCATAGACATGGCAAAGCATGTCTATAAGCACGCATTAGATATTATTCACTAACAAGCTTATTTTCCAGCCTTCTTATACCTTCTTCAATAAGTTCTAATTTTTCCTGATAAGCTTGATTAATCGATTCAATTTTGGTGGGTCTATAGTCTTTTTGGGTATTAAATTGATGAATTTTTAAATGTTTCAATGAATTCTCGACTTCTCCTATAGCTTCGTAAATACTAGCTATAGCACCATTAAAACCTTTTCTATTATTTTTAGGAAACTTAATATCTATATCTATGAGAATTGATTCAAATTTTTCCAATGCTTTCTCAGGCAATTGAGATTCACTTGAATGTTCAATGTGACTTAAATACTCAATCATTACCTTAGGGTTCATAATCCAATTAATCCAAGGAATAACACAATTATCAAGACAATTAGCTAAACCACTAATGTCGTCAGTTTCCCAATGCTGCAAATCACTCCATTCATCAACTAAAATCATTTTTCCTGAATTTGTTGAAACCGAGGCTTCAATAATATGAATTGGAATATTTTTTTCATAAAGCTTAGAATATTTATCATATATTTCTATAGACACAATAATAACTATTTTTTTTTCTACTTCTGTGTGTGAACTTAACTCCCAAAAATCTGATGTCTCTAATCTAACACTTAATTCAATATTATTACGACATAAGCTCACAGCATGTTTGATTAGCTTGCTGTTTTCGAACCCAGAAGGTAATAGCTTTTTTAAATCATTTTTTTTCATAATCATTTATTCAAATAGATATGCAATGTTCAAATTAATTTTATATCCTGTTTCTTTTATCCAGCCTTCCATTTGTTGTACTTTTGCTGCTGTTGGCTTAGTTTTAAACACATATGTTAAATTACCTTCATCTTTCAAATACATTGCATACTGCTGGATTTGATTTTTCTTTACGGCGGATCCGGTTAATTTTGCTTCTAAAATCCCCCCTTTATAAAACCAATCAGGGATTGCCGAACCTTTAGGGATTCCAACCACATCACTTGTACCATTTAGAATTGCTTTTGTATTAGATTTCAAGCGAATTAAATGACCTATGAATTTTTCAAACTCATTCCCCGATTTAATTCTGCTCAACCAATATGAGCTCTCTGCTAATTTTCTTGCTTTATCAAGATTTTTTATACCTTGATAAGTTAACGCTCCACCAGTAATCAAACCTGCAGTTACTGGATTCAATGCTGCAATTTCAATAGGCGTGGCGACACCTGCAGCAATTTCAACCAACCTATAGGTTCTTGGAAATGCTAACGCATACATTTGCATTCTTGCGCCAATTTGTTGAGCTAGGCTCAAGGAGTAAGTATTGAAACTGTTACCGGAATAATCAATTAAATTAATCGGATCATTGGCAGTGTACAAATATTTATGTAATGTTTTAGGCTCAAACTGCATC
Source organism: Marinicella litoralis (assembly GCF_002591915.1). Classification (GTDB taxonomy): domain Bacteria; phylum Pseudomonadota; class Gammaproteobacteria; order Xanthomonadales; family Marinicellaceae; genus Marinicella; species Marinicella litoralis. The sequence continues at coordinate 254,667 of NZ_NIHB01000002.1, forward strand.
CCCGGGAACGTATCCATATTCTGGAACCGCCCAATACCCGGATTATAATACCTCGCCCTTAAATAATAAAACCCAACATTGTTATCATACTGCTCGCCAGTAAACAGGTAGTTGTTTTCAATGGCACCATACTGATAATCCAATTCACCAAAAATTCTTCAGGAAAGAATTTTCACGACAGCCCCGAAGGGGTGAGTCTCAGGGAAGAGACGAATAAAACTTGATAACCAACTCAATATTAAAAAATCTCACTGAATTAACTTAAACAACTCTAGCCCCTTACTCTGAATCAAAGCAACCCCCTTTTCAATTTCATTTCTGTATTTATCCGCATCAAAATCGTAACCTGAACAAATTTCATAACCAATTTCATCAATAAGCTTTCCTCCAATAGACTCCCCAAACATTAATTCGACTTCAAGAAAAATATACAGTGATTCAACTAATGAATAAGCATCTTCCTTTTCTTCATCTGTAAAGTCCGAAATGTCGCCGAAAGAATGATGAAATAAAACTGCAAGACTACCATATCTTTTAATCTCTTCACCACTAAGTTCACCATCAATGATCATTTGGTCAAAGCCACCATCAAAGTAAAAGCCTATTATTTTATCAATATAATCATTCATTAATCCGCACCTGCCAAAAAGTCTTTCTTTCCTCTTCTTACATAAGTCGATAAATTTTTTGGGGCTCTCAACTTACAAAATTTATCAATTGAACTAATCAAGGACAGGCACCCCAATCAACAAATTCTTACACGCTCTTCAGTAATTTGCCACAGATAATTACCCACCAATTGCTCAAAATATAGTTTTTAAACGGAG
>NZ_NIHB01000002.1:255524-256117 GCF_002591915.1 Marinicella litoralis
GAAGAAACGCCGTATTACCATATTGTCTCAAGATGTGTTCGACGCGCTTTTCTTTGCGGTGAAGACAAGGCTTCAGGAAAGTCGTTCGAACACCGCCGTCAGTGGCTCATTGATCGCATCAAACAAGTGACATCTGTCTTTGCAATTGATGTCTGTTCATATGCCATCATGAACAACCATTTGGCCTAATAGCCCCTACTGTTGGTCATATTGTATTAAAGGTCAATTCAACCGAAGAATGGAACGCCACTCAAGTACCGATGACCTGGTGTTCCTTGTATTCACTGCCAGCATAGCAATAAGCAAAGTACGGTTTTTGCGAAGCAAAAGAAGTGGTTGCTTTGTGCCGTTATGCGTGAATTAAAAGGCTTTAAATCTATTGGGTTTTATTCATATCATCCCTGACACTCACCCCTGCGGGGCTTACGTGAAAAATCGTTCCGAACGATTTTTTCAGCGGTAGGAACAGCCAAACAACTCAAAGAATTCTCAGCCAAGACCAAGCGAAAATGGACGCTTGGAATTAAGCTTAAACCTGCTTTGGAATAGCCTAACAACACCACAAAGTCACTCAGCAGATCGTCTCTGCAACC
>NZ_NIHB01000002.1:256132-856885 GCF_002591915.1 Marinicella litoralis
TGAGTTCGGAGGTCAAATCAGTACTTTTTTATGACTAAAACTTCGATCAATGTTCGGTTTGCAGTCCTTAAGCGATGCATGTCCTTGATTAGTTTCGCTCAGAGCTTAGATTTCAACCCTTAAGCGATGTGTGTTCTTGATTAGTTGTTAAAGCGCCAGCCCAGTATGACATAACGTGTTTTATGTTATACTAATTATGCTGCCAGGAAATCAGATTAGCATCCGTTTTTCTTCAACATTTGGGATGTATAAAACGGATATTCACAACATGTGAATATCCTCAAATTCCTTTTTGAGAATATTCTACTTTTGACGGTAGGTGTTTTTCGGGGGGATTACCATCCACTTATTTAGAATAGTTACTTAAAATTGCTAACCGCCAAACTTCTTCGAACTCTTCTTTTGTAATTTCATGTGGTTCAAACTCTTCTTGAGCAGCTATCTTTTCAACTTCAGGCATAGCACATTCAGATAATATAGAACCGTTTATTTCATGTTCATTAAACGCATAACCATAAGTGCCACCTCTATACTTTTCAACTTTTCTAACATCAAAATTATCATCTGCTATTTCATAATATAGCTCTACAGGCTCATTAATATCATTATGCTTCCACAATACTTTCAAATAATTCATCTAATTGCTCCCAGTTCTTAATATCCTTTTTGAAATATCTAATGCATTTTCATTAGGAAAAACAAACACACCATCTCTACCTTTCAATACATTAAAACCTGACACATCTATCTCAAGATAATTTTTGAATTTATCACCATGAAATGGTCTGCCTAAAAATGCTCGTGAAAGCTGAGCATTCGACTTTGAGCCTGGTGCTATATCAGAAAAATACTGTCCATTACCATACCTGGCATCTTTAGGGTTGTTAGCCTTTAATGAAGGATTAAGCTTACCAGAACTGACAATACCATCTAAACCTTTATCATCAGTATAATGATATAAACTTTGTATCGAATCACCACCTCTCTTACCCCATTTAACCTGAGGTACTACTGCAGCAATTGCAATAGCCCAACCTCCTAAACCACATCCACTTGAATAACATTCACTTACATCTTGAAATGGATTCATAAATCGCCCAATAGACTTTAGGTTATCCATTGAATCTTGTTCAGATCCAATATTTATCATGTTGCCCCATTTTCCTTGAGTATATCGATTACCATTAGAATCAGACAAGCCCAATCCTGGCCTATAAGCGAGATCTTTTCCATCGGGTTGACTTCTTACATCACTCCCATTCCACCCCTGTCCATTGTCACTAAAGCCTAATGCATAATTATTATTACTAAAACTCCCATTATTCACCCCAGCAGGAGAACCAACCGACTTCTGATTCTGCAAAAAGTTTTGATAATTACCTTGATTATGTGCATTATCTTTACGACTTCCTGAGAATATTTTACTAGCCACACCAGTAGTTACTTCTCTGACCTTATTTGCCATTTGCCTAAGTGCTTCATAATTATTCACAGCAGCTGCAGCAAATAAATTAGGTGTAGGTATATGTCCAGTAGGATCAGTATAACTCAACGGATTGTTATAAACATAGGCATATCGATTCAATGAATCAACTGCTGGTCCATCAGGAACAATGGTGTCAGCTTGTAACATCATGCCTAATTTAGGATCATACATCCTGGCATTGAAGTTAATTAAACTCAGTTCGCTAACATGATCCTGTCCGGTAAATCCTTTGTTACTTAATGAGACAGTGGCAAAATTTGCAAATGATGCAGGGTCCCAAATTGCACGGGTATTTCCAAATGCATCGTAACTAACATCTTCTCTCCAATCATTTAATTGTTTGGTATAAACCTGAATACTACCCAAGTGGTCTTTATGCATATAATCTACATCAATGATATCCGGGCCATGGTGTGTAACCATTGCATTACTGCCTAGATAGCGTTTTGATGAAACCTTACCAGCAATACCATCTGACCAATCAGATAATATTATTTCAGTGTTTCCAACATACCAAGTTAATGTTTCCTTGCCATTCTTTATGTCTCGACGTGTCAGTTTTTCATTTGAAGATCCATATGTGTAATCAACGGAGTAATTGCCATTACTCATGCTGGACGCTTTATTAAATGCTGTATAAGTTATGAGTCTACCATCTGAAACTTCTTGATTACCCACTGCATCATATTCATATGATTTTCCATCTGAGGTAGATTGAACACCATGAATGTGCTGAGGATCATAACTATATGTAATTGGTGTTTCTGTACCTCGTTTTAATATATCTCTTCGGCCACCCTCGTCATATGTGATGTCATAATCAGTAAAGTTGATTACCGACCCAAATACATCGGCATATTCAACTTCAGACTTGAGCAGACGGTTGACATTATCATAGTCAAAAACATCTTTGGTATATGTGTCAATATCTCTGGAATCCCATCGCGTTTTCATATTACCAACAGCATCATATTCAAAGGTCATGTACTGTAACTCTGACCCACCATCGGTTCTGCCAGACATCAGGAGCTCAAGACGACCAGATAAATCATATTCACGGTAGGTATATACACCATTACCAGCTACTTCCTTAGTAACGTGGCCAAAAGCATTCTTTGATAAAACTTTTTGATACTCTACACCTGTTCGTATTCCTTGTGTTATTTCTAAGTGTCCCTGATTATTGTATTGGTATAAAACGCCCTCCCCAGATGCATCGTAAGTCGCTTTAACACGACCATAAGCATCATAGTAAGATTGTTCATTTCTAATAAGCCCATGAGCCAGAAGTTCAGACGTTACCATTTCTGTTCGTCCAAAATCATCATAGAAGTACGTTTTCAAACTGGCTTGGCTGCTCTCAGTTAATACCTGGCCAAATGAACTTTGTTGCGGATCGTTTCCATAGGTAAACTCATGGTGATCTTCTAGTACACCATTGGAGCAATCATTGTTGCTTGTTGTATAGAACTAATCAAGGACAGGCACCCCAATCAACAAATTCTTACACGCTCTTCAGTAATTTGCCACAGATAATTACCCACCAATTGCTCAAAATATAGTTTTTAAACGGAGCTTTTGTATGACTATTGCCCGAAACCAACAGATTTGTGTTGAAGAAACGCCGTATTACCATATTGTCTCAAGATGTGTTCGACGCGCTTTTCTTTGCGGTGAAGACAAGGCTTCAGGAAAGTCGTTTGAACACCGACGTCAATGGCTGATTGATCGCATCAAACAAGTCACTTCTGTGTTCGCCATTGATGTGTGTTCTTACGCCATCATGAACAACCATTTCCACATCGTTTTGAAGATAAATTCAACCAAAGAATGGAACGCCACTCAGGTACTGATGACATGGTGCTCTTTGTACTCATTACCTGTGTTGTGTGATCGTTATCTAAAAGGTGAAATTGAGACTGAAGCTGAGCTCAGACGAGTTAAGGAATATGTGGCTGAATACCGCTCCAGACTTGCATCAGTATCTTGGTATATGAAATCAATCAATGAGTACGTTGCTCGCATGGCGAATGAAGAAGATAAATGTAGCGGTCACTTCTGGGAATCGAGGTTCAAGAGCCAAGCCCTGCTTGATGAGCGAGCTTTACTGACCTGCATGGCTTACGTTGATCTGAACCCGATTCGAGCTGCTATCGCGAAAGATTTGAAAGGTTCTGAATTCACTTCGATTAAGGAACGAATTGAGAGCACAAATACATGGTTATCCGGTTTTGGTAAAGGTGATAATGACCTGCCTTTTTATCTATCAAGTTATATTGATCTAGTTGATGAGACAGGTAGGTGTTTAAGGGACGACAAGCGTGGCTTTATTTCAGAGAAAACAGCCAAAACCATTGATGATGTTGGTATTGACCCAGACTCCTGGTTAGACGAATTAAAAGGCTTTAAATCAATTGGTTTCTCAGCCGTTGGAACAGCTGAGCAACTCAAAGAATATTCAATCAAAACCAAGAGAAAGTGGGCGCTAGGGATTAAACTAAAACCCGCTTTGGAATAGCACAAAAACCATCAAAATCTATCCAGCAGAACATGTCTGCAACCGTCCAGCTCAGCTCAAATCTACTAAAACCAACTCTAAACCACCCTAACCTCTGACTTAATCACTTTCCTGCTGAACAAATGGGTCAAGTCAGTTATTTTTTAATCAAAAACATCACTTAAAAATTAGTTTGTGCTTTCTAAGTAATGCATGTCCTTGATTAGTTCATGCATGTCCTTGATTAGTTCACCTTTGATTAGTTATCCTCCCAAAGCCCAATAGCAACAAAGGCATTGTAATCGTCATCCTCTGAATGACTCACTATGCTCATTTCATTATTATTCAATGTTACAGTTATACGCCCAGCTTCAATTTCTTCATTGATCCTTCCACAAAGCTCATTTAAGGATTTTGAGACTAATAAAACTCTACTGTCACCTCCCATCATGTCTGTAAGTATTATTTGCCCATCATTTCCGGTATCTGCTGAATCAAAGTCTAAAAAGTTATAAATACCATCTACAGATACAAATGGAATCCATTTTTTATTGTAAACATAAGGTTTAACACCTTCTACAATAGAAGATTCATTAACATATTGATTTAATTCTTCAAAGTTAAAAAACAAATCTTCAATTGTTTCCTTGTAATAGTCTAAATCCACAAGTGGAGATATGTAACATTCTGAGTTTTCCATTTTAAGCGAGGAGCAACAAATCCAAAAAAATTTAACTTCTTCAGAAATAATTAATCCTAATTCTTTTTCAAACCATGAAAACCTTTCATTATCAATATCTATTTGTGATATTTCTTTTTTAAATAATTTTTCTATTTGTTCCATATTTATTTCCAGTCTAAACACAAAGCTGCAGAAGGTATATCTGCACTTGGTAATGCTATTGATGTAAATCTACTTTTCTTAATTGGCCTCTCTTTTAGCCTACAAACTGAAACCAATGTTTTAAATAAACCTCCTTGTAACCTTTGCTCTCCTGCTGGGGCCAACCTAAGGGAAACTTGTCCAGGCAAATTACTTGGGGCACCTTGTCTTGTTTGAAAATATGGGTACTCATCACACCATTGTGTCATTGAAGAACCTCCACAAACCTGCCCTACTTTCTTATACCTATCTAAATGTTTCCTAGTATTGGTTTTTTTCTGGTAGTTCAAGAGAAATGATGCAGGTCTTAGTTGTGTACCAGAACCACGGCCTAGTTGGGCATCAGCTATGTGCTCTGCAGTTACTGGAGAATCAGCCCCACCAGTGACAAGCACTGCGCCTCCTAACTTACATTTTTTTGGATGTTGAATACATTGTTTTACCAACCTTTTAGCCTGAGCATAACTTTTTTTAGTAAAAGTGTAAGCCTTTTTAATATATTTTCTAGGTGAAATTGGACGGGCCCATCTGGCAACAATGGCTCTTAAATTACCCATTAAACTACTCAATGTCACATACCCACTAGGATCCACATTATTAATCGGATCAGCATGCGTATACAAATACTTGTGCAAGGACTTAGGTTCAAACTGCATCCCCGGGAACGTATCCATATTCTGGAACCGCCCAATACCCGGATTATAATACCTCGCCCTCAAATAATAAAACCCAACATTATTGTCATACTGCTCGCCGGTAAACAGGTAGTTGTTTTCAATGGCACCATACTGATAATCCAATTCACCAAAAGCCTGATAACCATAGGAATTTTGTACAGCTCCATTAACATCAGTTAGGATTCGGGTACTGCCCAAACCATCATAACCAAAGGTGTACACACCCTGGGCATTGGTCTGGCTGATCAAGTCATCTCCATAGGTATAAACCACTTGTGGCATAAACAAGTCATCTTGTTCTTCCAGCACTTGGTGGTAACTTCTGTTGGGGTCGACCAAATAGTTAATGGTTTGACCGTTTACAGTCTGGCTTTGGCGTATGCCACCGGCATCATAGCTGTAACTGATGCTCGAGGTGCTGGTATCAGCGGTGAGCATGCGGTTGTCTTTGGAGTAGCTGTAAGTGGTATCAATGACTGTATCGACTGTCTTGGTTAATGTATTGCCATTGTCGTCATAATCATAGCGGGTAACGATTGAGTTTTTCGTCTCTGTCAACAGATGATCATTATAGTTGTAGGTATACAGCGTGATGGTCCCATCTATTTCCTGCTGTAAACGGTTGCCTACCGCATCATAAGCCCATTGGGAAAAATGATCGCCGTTGATAGGATCGGTTACAGTTTCGCTCAACAAGCGGTACAAGTCATCGTAGTCATATTCAACATAACGACCAGTACCTTCGGTCAAACTCAAACGGTTGCCATTGGGTCCCAATTCATATGAATAACTGGCAAGAATGGTGTTCAATGCATCGGTGTGTACCAAGTCAGTCAAACGGTTCAAGTCATCATAGGTATAGGTCGCCACTGTGCCATTGGCATTGGTTTGGGTTTCTCGGTTACCCACCGCATCATAGGTGTAGGTCGTGGTTCCTGTGGCATCGGTCACGGTTTTCAAGCGGTTAAGCTGATCAAAGGTGTAATCTACAGTCTGATTGGGGGTTTTTACTTGGGTGCGATTGCCATTCAGATCATATTGATACTCGATGTAATTACCGGTTGGGTAATCAATGCGCGTCAAGCGATCTTGGGCGTCGTAGCTGTAACCGGTTGTACCATTTATCTCGGTCACAGTTTCCATTTGACCTGTTATGGTGTAAGTGTTCACTACGGTACTTAGATCGGCATAGGTGGTCAAAACCAATTGATTCAAATCGTTGTACTCATAGGTGGTCAAGTCACCATTGAAATCAGTTTTACTGACCCTGTTACCTACTGCATCATAGCCATAGGATTCGGTTTCACCCATGGGCAATGTTCTGGAAGTGACCCGATTGAGTGCATCATAAGTCCACACTGTGGTGTGGTTATTGGCATCGGTTTGGGTCAACTTGTTACCGCGTTGATCATAGGTATACTCAGTGCGTTGGTTCAAAGCATCGATGACTGCCACCAGGTTACCTGCTGCATCGTATTCGTACTGTGTCGATAAACCTGCCAAATCCGTTGCTGACTCTTTGCGGCTCAATTGGTCATAAGTGGTGGTGGTAAAGCTGCCATTATGAAAATTGGTGCGCTCAAGATTACCCAAGGCGTTGTATTCAAAGATTGTTACCCTACCCAGCGCATAGGTGCTTTGCGTGCGTCTGCCTAAGGCATCATAAACCGATGAGGTTTCATTACCTAAAGCATCAATGGTCTTGGTACGCCTGCCTGCATCATCATACTCATAAGTGGTGGTGTTACCATTGGCGTCAGAAACCGCCACCAAGCGCCCTGCACCATCGTAAGAGTTCACAGTCATTGGGTTGTCTGTGTCGTCGCTTGGCGTGTCATCTGGATAGATCACCGCCTCAACACGATTCAGTTCATCGTAGATGGTTTTGGTGATTCGCCCTGCTCGATCGGTAGACTCGATGACGTTATTCTCTTCGTCATAAACCATGGTTTCGGTTGAGCCATCTGGATAGCGGGTGAGCACTTGATTACCGCGGTCATCGTATTCCATTTCAGTGCGGCGACCTAATGTATCAATGCTGGCTGAAACTTTGTTCAATGCGTTGTATTCAGTGCGGGTGATGTTACCTAAGGCGTCTGTTACTGTAACCACATCACCATTGGCATTGTATTGGTAAGTGGTGGTGTATTCAGTCACAGTCACTCCCAACTCATCGCTAATGATTTGGGTTTCAGTCAGTGGCCTGGCTTCATCATCATATTCAGTTTCAGTTCGCAGTCCATTGAGGTCTGTACTCCCGCCTGTCAAACCGTCATTGGTACCACCACTGATGGGACTGATGTCATAACGGTTACCTGCCGCATCAGTAAACCCAGTATTAACTGAGATACTTTCCTCTGTACTGGCATTGATTCCTGATAGCCAGTGGAATTGTGTGATTCTACCCAAAGCATCTGTTACCTGTTTAAGTTGAGCATAACCATGCTGTGGATCTTCAGGTCTTTGTGGGTCGTAATCTGGATTGTATTCATTGGTGATTACAGGCTGTCCCAATGCATCCACCTGAGTTAATAACTCGGCTTTTCGATTGTATGTCGAGGTGGTGACATGTCCAAGAGGATCGGTTTCAGTTAACTGATTACCTTGTGCATCATAAGTCCACTCGGTTCGATGACCCAAGTGGTTAGTCCGTGATTCCTCTAATCGCAAATAATTGTATTCATAATTGGTGGTTTCTCCCAACGCATTGGTTTGGGCAATGATGTTACCGGCATTATCAAATGCATTAACCATGCTGTTACCCCGACGGTCTGTGATGGTCGATGTTCTGGCTATCAAGTTATTATCGTATTCGATGCGATTGCCATCGGCATCAATGTGCGCCACCAATCTGCCACCTGAGTCATATTCATTGCGCGCCACCCTGATACCTCGAGGGTCAATGATGTCTTCCAGGTAGTGATCTTGAATATAGGTAAAGGTGGTGGTGTTTCCATTCAAATCAGTGAATGAAACCAAATCGCCTGCGGCATCATAGCCATAATCGACTCCCTCACCATTTGCTTTTTCAATGCGGGTGATGCGCCCTTGGGCATCACGAATGAACTCAACAGACAATCCTCCGGAATGTTCAATGCCATTTTCAGTGAATCTGAGTTCATGACCCGAAGTGGTTTTAATTTTTCTAACATTGAAGCCTTGATCCAATGAATACTCGGTACCATCGAGCATGGTTAAGGTGTACTGGTTCGGATCAACCGGCACAAATGAAGTCAACTCTTCTAAATTTCCATTGATAATCTTTAAGTTATTTTGACCTAAGTTTGATGTAATGGTTGAGGTGGTATCTCCCTGAGGGATGAACTCAATGCCAAAATAGTCAGGAGTGATGATGTTTTGGCAATTTGACAACAGTTCAGATGCCGGATTGAGTGTTTTGGCCTTAACCTTAAATTTCTCAACCTGACCATCAGGTAGCAGCACTGACACCAAAGCTTCACTGGCCGGTTTAACACAATACCTGGGTAACCTAACCGGCCCAATGCTGTAAAATCCAGTTTCCATGTACCAGGCCAAGCCAGGAATCCGGCTTTCTTGAACCCTGACCGATTCAAAGCCAATTGACCAACCTTTACCAAAAGCCCGATCTCGATTGCGGTCTCGTGTGTCATAACCCCGGGTGATGGTCACTGGAATTCCCGCAACTGGGATGTTCATGTCTTCAAATGCAATGGAAAAATGACCCAGTTTCAAATCACCCTCCAAAAACACACTGTGCACAACACTGGATCTTTGGCCACTTAAATCCGTGGCTTCAATTAATAACACATAAATACCATTTCTGAGCAATGACGTATCCCAATTTGCCACCACTGCATCATCAACTGTATCAGTCCCTTCCGCCAACGTCACTCGGCCAGAAAAATCATCTTCCGCATTGCGGTATGACAGTTTCCATGAAGCCAAATTATCATCTTGAACACTGACCACAACATCATTAAATCCAGTGATGATCGCTCCATCTTCAGGGCTGAGGATATCGACTTCTGGGAATGCTGAGGCTGTAGAAGAAGTGACCGTATACGTAGACAGTTCAGTCACTGTTTCATATGTATCTGATACTTCTGCGACCACATCATGCGAACCCACACCATCAGCTGTAAAAGCGGTTTCATTGTTTTCATCTAATACAAGCAATTGTCCATCAACAGTTAAATTGATTGATACCGGGTCAACTGCATTAGTAACGATAACTTGAACAGTTACCTCATCGCCTTCAACAATATATTCAGGAGTAATGGTGACTGTGGCTGTTAAGGGTACATTTTGGTCTAATACCAATACATTCCATGCTTGGTTGATGTAATACTGATTGTCAGAAACCCTGACAATGACATCTTCTGACCCAATGACTGAAGGCACCCAAGTCAATAAGCCATTGGCATCAACTGACATGCCAGCTGGACCACTGATTAACTCATAATCTAATTCGTCACCGTCACTGTCAGAAGCCATGATTTGGTAAGAATAACTAAGTCCTACTTTGGCAATATAACCAGGCACACTGGTTAAATTTGGTGGGTTGTTAATTCCTGTCCCTTGAACTGAAATGGTGAAGGATTGGGTGGCAAAACCACCTCTTAAATCATCCACATAAACGACCACATCAAATACACCCACTTGATTGGTGGTTGGCAGCCAAGATATTTCACCACTTTCAGAATTTATTTGCATGCCAGCTGGCCCAACAAACAAAGTGTATTGCAGCACATCTAAATCAGCATCAACTGCTATCACATCATAACTATACAATGAATTCACCGTTGCATTTAATGAGGGCGTTGAGGTGATTTCTGGCGCAACATTGTCTGCCACAATGGTAGTGACTTGAATTGACCATGCTTGCTCAATAAATCCAAATCCATCGGACACCCTCAATACAACTGAATAAGTCCCTTCACTGACTGGTGTCCAAGTAACCAGACCATTTTGCGCTAAGGTCATCCCTACCGGTGCTTCAGTTAAACTGAATATAAGTACATCACCATCTGCATCTCTCGCGCTGACAAGGTATTCATAAGGGGAATTGGTGAAAGCGTTGAAAGGGGGTTGACTGTTTATGGTGGGATACTCATTGGATGGTGGCGTACCTACTTCAATCACTTGCAGGGTGTATGTTTGCTGAACTGATGCGCCCAATATATCAGCCACATCAATCACAATCTCATGGTCTCCCACTTGTGATGATTCTGGAATCCAATTAACTTTTCCAGTCATTGGGTGAATTTGCATACCCGCTGGTGATTGAAGTAAGGCATATTCCAATGGATTGTTGTTGGGATCATTCGCCACAACTTGATAGTCGTACTCAACATCCACATAAGCCAAACCATTGGCAGAAGATGAAATATAAGGAGGAAGGTTGTTTGTATTTTCTTCAACAAGTATATTCAGCTGAATGACATCACTTAAACCTTGTAGGTCCTTAGCTTCAATTTGAATACTGTGCTGGCCGAGTTGCGAAGGTGATGGCACCCAATAAAGCACACCACTAAAAGGATCAAGCCGCACACCATCTGGACCATTAATCAGACGCATTGAGATGTCATCACCTGTGTCAGGATCTTCTACCTCGATAACTTGACGAAAAATTGTTGATGCTTTGGCATTTGTAAGAGTTGAAGTAAGAAAACTCGGTGCTTCATTGATATTTTCAACCAAAACTGTGAATCTTTGCTGGCCTACTAAGTTTTGAGCATCAATGGCCTGTACCTCAAATAAGGCCGTGGTTAAGCTGTTGTTGTTTTCTATGCATTCACTTACATTTTCTGCCACATCTATTTGAGCATATAAATTTGTAGTGATCAGTGTTGGATCAACTGCAATTGAAAATGTCAGTGATGCGCCAGCTGACAGCGCTGGTATGACTCTATTGTCTAGAACTTGACCACCCAAATTAAAGTCACCATTACTGATGACCAGATCAGTTTCTGATGAACTTCCTAACCCCCTGTTTGTAACTTCAACCCATACCTCTGCAATTGTATCTGTTTCAACTAATTTAAGGTCCAACACTGCCAAATCAGCTGTGCCTAAAGGGTGACCATTCAAAAATGTATTGGATCGGTATGTATTGTGAGTCAACCAACTTTTTTCAGGATTGGCCGGTACGGTTAAATCATCATTGATGTTATTAATGCTATATGCATATTGATTCCAAATGTTTCGCGTATCTACCCAAGAATCATAGCGGTCTTCAATGACTTTAATACCTGTATTGCCCGAAACAACTATTTCAGCATGTCCATCATTGTCAATATCAACCACAATGGGTGCTTCTGACGATGTGACTGAGTTGTTGGGTGTAATGTATCTGACATCACCTGTAGAGCCATCAAAAACACGCAAGAATTGTTCGTCGTGATAAACCGCCTCTAATTGTCCATCACCTTCAAAATCGAAAGCCACTGCACCCGTGGTGTGTGAACCTTCGACCACAGGATGGGCCCACAACTCAGCGCCAGAAGTGGCGTCAAATGCCCTGAAATGGAATCCAACCAGCCCCATCAGATCAGGGTCGCCATCACCATCGGCATCACCTATGGCCAATGGGGTGGCATTGTAACTGTTGTAATAATTTCTCCAAATCAAAGTACCATCATTATCAATCACTTGCACGCTTTTGTGAGTGCCACTGGTATACGCCAATTCTGGAAACTCATCACCGTCAATGTTTACAGCTGAGAATGAACGGGCGTAATCGCCATCAGGTAATTTCCACAATTCATTGCCTAAATAATCGAAAACCGTGTCGTAAATCAAGACTTCTTTAATTCCATCTGAATCTAAATCTATGGCATCCGCAAAACTGGCATTCCAAACCCGGCCAGTATGTTCGAATCGCAATGAACCATTATTTTCCAGCACCGCACTGGCTGCTAAAATTTCTGGAATCCCGTCGCCTTCAATGTCTACTATGGTAGCTGCTCCTTGGTTGTAACAGGAATTGGCACGTGGAAAATCAGAACTCCATTCAATGGCACCCTCATGGTCGAATACCACCGTTCCTCCGTTGTCTCTCATTGCAACGATTTCAATGGATCCATCGGCATCAATATCGGCTGCAGCCAAACTTGAACCTGACCCCACTGCCTGAATTGATAACGAGGTGTCCCACAGTAACTCACCGCTTATTCCATCTAAAGCAATGATATATGAAGGCCGACAATCACCTCTCCAAGCCACAGCCAAGACCACTTTATCGTCATTGATATCCATAACTCCATCACCATTGGTATCTTGCAATGGAACCACAATGGGCTGGCTTAAGGCAGGGATGGTGTTTTGCCATTTCACAACTGGATCAAAACCACCCAATTCAGGACCAGAAAATCGACAAAACTGGTTAGTCGTTGTGATTGACTTGGCAGGTATAGTGTCCATCAATGCCGTAAAAACACCTGTTGATTGTTCTAAATCATAGCCAGCTGGTGAATTAAGAACATTGAAACCGACGATGTCATTATCGACATCAACTGCATCGATGTCATAACTGAAACTGCTGTACTCAGCAACTGATGCACTCGGTGCAGAAACAATAACTGGGGCTTCAAATCCAATCACTGTAAGGACGTATGTTTGAATTGCTTCACCACCGCGCCCATCTGTAACCCTTACTGTCACATCATGAATACCCGCATCATTGATGTTCGTAACCCATGTAATTACGCCCGATGATGGGTGAATACTCATTTCAAATGGAGAATCTAGCAAACCATAGACCAGACTGTCTCCATCAGGATCATTTGCTGTAACCAAGTATTCATATGTTTCCAGTACTTTAATTGATTCAATGGGTGAAGAAGTAATTTGTGGTGGCTCATTTGGAATTGGCGGTAACACATTTATGGTAAAAGTTTGTGTGCTTACCGCTCCAAAAATATCACTGACATTCAATGTCATTTGATGTGTACCTTGTTGACTGGCGTCAGGAATCCAAAATAAATGGCCGCTAACATCATCAATAGTTAAGCCATAGGGACCATCACTTATGGAATACAACAAGGCATCTCCTAAGTCATTATCGATGGCTAAAAATTGAAAATTGTACGGCTCATTGGCTGTGGCCTCATCCATTTCAGCGGTCAAAATAATTGGTTCACTGTTGGTATCAACTACATTCACTAAAAACCGTTGGGTGTCATATAAATTTCTACTGTCCGTCGCTCTGACTTGGATTAACTCTGCTGCAGCCAGGTTATTATTTTCGATACATTCATTGAGTTCATTGGAAGCATCAACCACAGCATAAATATTTGCAGAAATTTGTGATCGGTTTAATCCAGTTAAAGTTAATCGCGATGTTTGGTTGGCACTTAACACAGGGACAAGTACTTCGCCCAACAATTGACCACCAACTTCAGGATCAGAGTTATAGAACTTCACTGTGGTTTCGGCTGGCGTTGGTGACAATCCTCTGTTTATAACCAACACACTGACTGAAGAAAATTCTGCATCAATCAACTCAAGCTCAGACACTGCCAAATCCGGAATACCAAGTGGGCTTCTGTCAGGAAAATTATTTAATCTATATGTGTTGTGTGTTTGCCAACTATTTATGGGATCAGCAGGAACAGTCCCATCATCATTGATGTTATCAATGTGATATGAAAATTGATTCCAAATACTCCTCGTATCTACCCAAGGGTTAATGCCAGAAAGCATTTTTACTCCGGATGTACCACCATTTTCAACAACCAATATGTCTGCAGCACCATCCAAATTAACATCAGCAATCACTGGAAATTCAAGAGATGTGTGGCTGCGATTAGGCGTTTCATACAATACACTGCCTTGTAAAGCATCATAAATTCGAAAATACCTTTCATCTGCATATGTGATTTCAACACGACCATCGCCATTAAAATCGAACATAGACGAGCCTGTCATGCTTGATGAAGCATCTTGAATGGGTTGTGTCCAAAGGATGTTTCCATCGCCATCAAATAAATGGAATCGCTTGGCTCCCGCCACACCAATTACAGTTTGACCATTAACCTGACCAACTGTTGGTGCACCACCAAAACCACCACCAATTAATTGGGATTCCCAAAGTTCAGTACCTAAAGAATCATAAGCCCTTAAATAACCTTCAAACACACTGAGTATTTCTGCATGTCCTTCATTATTGATGTCTGCAATGGCGGAAAAGATTCTGCTTTGACTGACTATATCAACTGGCTGAGTCCATAATTCAGTACCATCTGGGGCATAAACTGTACCACCCATAACAACCTCATTGATACCATCATTTTCTAAGTCCGTAACAAGTGGCGCACTGATTACACTCAAAACATCATGAGTCCAAAGCGTATTGCCTTGATTGTCAAGCACACTACCAGCTATTAAGATTTCAGGACTTCCGTCTTTATCAATATCTGAAATTGTTGGAGGATAGGACCAACCTCGAGCGAACGGAATGGCATTAATTGGGGCCCTGAATTTTTCAGTTCCATCATGCTCCAATACAATGATGTGAACTCGGTCAGTACTGGTTCCAACAATTTCAACAATCCCATCACCATCCAGGTCCGCAGCAGCCAATGGGCCAGATGGATAAAGCTTGCTTACAGAATTGATGAAGACTGTTTCGAGGGTATCTGCTCTAACGGCTACAACTTTGTTGGCACTGTAACTATTTTGGTAAGCATTAAAAACAACAACAGGGGTGTCTTCTACATCAATATTTCCATCTCCATTACTGTCAATGGCTCTGATGACCAGTGGTGGTATATCTACATCATTATATATATCACCATTTAATGGCCACAATACTGTCTCAGTGACTTCAAAATTTTGTTGCAACTGAACACCACTGCGACAATAAAAATTTTGTTTAATATTACCTTGAACCGGAACATCAAAAGCAGAAATATTTAATACGCCTGAAACGGTGTCTATAGTAGAGTTGTTTGGTGATTGGTCAATAGAATAAATGATTGTGTCATTGTTCTGGTCAACACCATTTACATCGTAAACATAGCTGGTTTGTTCATCAACAATGGTTCCGGGTTCGGAAACGATTTCAGGAGGAAGGTTGTTCTCAACAACATGGATGTCAACAGTAACAATTAATGAGTCAAGCAATCCATCACTGGAGTGATATGTAAAACCATCAAAGCCGTAAAAGTCAGTAGTTGGTGTATAAATATAATTTGCACCCGAACCCGTTAAAGTACCATTTAATGGCGAAGTATCAATCACATAATTTAATAAATCTCCATCGACGTCTGTGCCTGATAAAATTATGTTGATTGATTCATTTTGCTGGGTCTGAATATTTAAACTATCGGCAATGGGTTCATCATTGACCGGATTTACTGTTATATAGACTGATGATACAGCTGAAACCAGTTGACCATCACTGACCTGGTATGTGAACACATCTGACCCATTGAAGTTCACTTCCGGCGTATAAATCAAATCAGGAATTGTGCCAGTCAACGATCCGTGAGTCGGCTGTGAAACCAATTGATAGCTGATTTCATTGTTATCAATATCTGAGCCTAGCAGGATTAATTCACCCGCAACGTCTTCATCAGTCACAAAATCTACCTGAGTTGCAATTGGTGCATCATTGACCGCAATTACATTGATATTAACTGTGGCAGGATTTGAAGTTTCTAAACCATCATTAACTGTAAAAGTGATTGAATCCGTACCAAAGAAATTTGCATTTGGAATATAAGTTAAATTGGGTAGAGTTCCAGTAATTTCACCATGAACTGGCAATGTTTCCAGGTTGAACATCAATTCATCACCATCTGGGTCTTCACCATTCAAGACAATGTTTGTACTCTGGTCTTCGTTGAGCTGAATGTTTTGTTCAATTGCTGTTGGAGGTTGATTAATTGACACCACCTCAATTTCCACAATGGATGTATTTGAATCTACAAATCCATCGTTAACTTTGAATTCAAATGAATCGCTACCTGCGAAACCATGGTGAGGGGTATAAAGATAATCAGGTCCAATTCCTGTTAGTGTTCCATGAATGGTTGGACTGGTAATGATGAATTCCAAACCATCAAGATCACCATCAGTTACTGCCAATAAATATTGTTGACCATTAATTACTTCATTACGATCACTGAGAACAAACTGAACCGCTTCATTTTGCAGCGTGCTAAAAGAGTTATCCAATGTATATGGCGCATAATTACCGCAAGCCACACCACCTCGATAAATGAAACTGATGTTACTTTGACCATTGAGTTTATAAGCCGTCAGTTCAATTTGTGCGAAATCACTGACCGCATAATCCAAATGACTGCCTGATCCCCTGATTTCTGACCAAAGTGGAACCGTAATCACCTGTCCGATGAGGTCATCGAGTGCATCTCTTACATGTCTGGCATTGTTTTTCCCAGGCGCACCTTGTATCCAATCACCTACATTAACTTGGTGGTCAGCTGAATTATCAGGATTCACATAATTATGCGAATCTCCTGGCATAACAAAACTTTGTGCCAGTGTATTGGTGTCATTGCACCCTTCCCAAGTTAACAGTGAATAATTTCCATTACCTACAGAGGTCGAATAATTATTAACTTGATCACCCACTTGTAAGTTTTGCACCTGAATGTCTTCAAGTACATAAGGATATAGTTCACATTGAGTTTGTCCGACATTGAAACTAATCGCAGCAACTTCCGAGTCTAGCTCACCATCATTGGCAACAAATAACAAATGATCAACACCAATAAAACCATTAAACGGTACATATTCAAATTCAGGGGCTGTTCCATTGAGCGTGCCAAAGCGTGGGCCCTCAATAACTCGAAATGACAAGTTGTCTCCATTGACATCACTGGCCGTTAATGTAAAAGAAATGTTTTCATCCTGGGCCAAATCAAAAGATTGGTCATCAGCCAATGGCATCTGATTATTTTGACTGCTTGCTCCATCAAATGGTACGTGATTAATTTGCATCATTCCATCCCAAGACTGTGCAAACAACTGACCTTTAATTACCCCTTGTGGATTGCTAATGATTGCATGTGGAGCCAACACCGTGCCTTCAACTCCAATACCCGAAAACGTCAGTGTGTTGGCTTCATAAAAATTATAAATAACACGTTCCCGGTGGTTTTCCAAACTCGCCATACTCATGTTAGTTAAACCTGAACTGACGCCTGAAACATTGAACACAACATAAGCATAATCTGGAATACAATCTACCTGAAATGTATGAGATTCAAGAACTGTTGCTCCATCTAAATTAAAAACTTGGATGGCACTGCTACAATCACCAGATAAAGTCAATCCACCCCATTGGTAGTCAAAAGAAGTATTTACCGACATTTGAGCCAATGACTGACTTAACCCAACCAACTCATTATAAGTTGCTGCAAAATCAATCGGCAACGCACTGCTTCCTTCAACCCTCGAGCCTGGCTCCATACCATTTGTCACAGCAGAACCAACACCCAAGATGCTTCCCGCTGCCAAAATGTTGCCATAATAAACACGACCACTTGGAAAAGTAACATCTCCACCACTGAGCAAAACATCGTGTATTTCGTTTGGATCTAATTTATCACCTACTGAATAGTTATTGATGTTGATATTGCCTTGAACAGCCAATCTACCTTCTACATCGGATGAATTGGCTGAAAAGTCACCAAAAATAATGGCATTGTAATCAGCTGCCGATCCCAAACTGATGTCTGATACCGCCTTAAAGGAAGTAGAAACCAATAGTGACATCAAAAGCGTTTTTAGGTATATGTTTTTCACAGTAAGTGCTCCCTACGAAATGTAAAGTATTTACTTTTTAATGGAGTTATCGAATAAATAATTTATTTTTAAATCCTTTTAATAAAAGCCAACCTGTTAACAGGTTTTATACAAATTAATTTTATGATTTTTCTTTAAAAAATGAGTCAAACAAAAGAATGGTACTTTTGTGATTTCAATGAGGAAATTAAACTGATTGTGATTCTTGCGCACAAATACATTTTGTTTA
Source organism: Marinicella litoralis (assembly GCF_002591915.1). Classification (GTDB taxonomy): domain Bacteria; phylum Pseudomonadota; class Gammaproteobacteria; order Xanthomonadales; family Marinicellaceae; genus Marinicella; species Marinicella litoralis. The sequence continues at coordinate 274,664 of NZ_NIHB01000002.1, forward strand.
TGATTAAACAAAAAATTAGTTTTGATTGAATTTGCAAAAACAAGAAAACTTGGAGAAGTGAATGATTTCGTCCATGATTCCAACAATGCGTGTAATGTTATTTCCATTTTAAAGCCCTTTATACTTTTTAAACACCAACGAATATCCAGAAACATTCATCAGTAATTACACACACGAATCCATTATATTTAATTTTTTTTAATATGCCATAAGTAATGGTAATTATTTTAAAAAAAGCGAATAAATAATACTTTTAAGTCTGAATGGTTTGGCTTAAATCGTGGATAATGATTGAAAAGTTAAACATGACTTGTAGAAAATGTAAGGGAAAAACGATGTAGATATGTCGAACCTCACTTTGTAATGGGTTCTATTCAAAGCCACGCATTCCACCAATAAAAAAGGCCACCTTGAAAAAAGGCGGCCATATTTAACCTGTCATTATTAATAGTTTCAATCCAGGCGTTGGGTTCATCGCGGGAATTACAAAACACATCCATGTGCTTCGCCCTACGGGTCGCCTACATGGATGTAGGTGTGCAAGAGATAGCAGGAGCGGTAACTGCCGCCTGCGGCGATCAAAAAGGCTGTCCTGCCTTTTTAGTCAAACCCCGCTGTGCGATAGGTTCTATTTAAAGCCGTCTCTACCACAATAAAACCACCTTTGAATTTGCTTTTAGACTGAAAGTCCGGCGGCGAGAATTATGAAATACATCCATGTATTTCACCCTGCGGGCCGCACTTCGTGCGTTCAATTTGGCTGTCCTGCCAAATTAGTCAAACCCCACTTCGTGAGGGTTCGAACCATTTCGCCGTCTCCACCAATAAAAAAAGGCCACCCCGTAAAGGGCAGCCTTATTTTATTGGTGGAGACGGCGGGAATCGAACCCGCGTCCGCAAGTCCTCTGCTTGAGGCTCTACATGCTTAGTTTCGGCTTTTAATCTTATGTTGATGACTCCGCCTAACAGGATTCATCAACACCAGCTCAGATTTTATTTAACCTGGTGCGTCTAAACAGCACACCGGGCGATCTTGCTAGTTATGACGGACAATCTACAAACGCAAGAATATGTAGGTGTCCGTTTAGCTTATGCAGCTAAAGCGTAGTTATCGTCGTTTGCAACTATAACTTTGAAACTGAGTTTTACGAGGTGAGTTTCGCCCTCGGCATGCACCTACAAGTTTCGTAACCCACGTCGAAGCCAGGTCGTCCCCTTGTATTGTTGATGAAAATATGGAGGTAAATTCCATAAATTCAAGGGTGTGTATTGTAACACCAAGCTGTGGAATGACAAGATAATGTCTGAATGTTTGAAGTAAATTTGAAACAGGAGGGTTTCACCCTCGGCATGCAGTTTTGTGACTTCCTTTGGTTTCTTTCATTGTGCCAATGAAAACCGACAAAGTCAGTGTATTTGATGGCATGACTGCTGTTCGCTGCGCGCTTAAAACGATCAGCTGTGTTTCAATATAAACATTTAAATTTATAATATCTGCTTATAAAAGTACATACCATCAAACCAGCTAAGTTGCTGATACTAAACTTAAATTATTTATTTTTACCAAATTGTTCCAGAACATTTCATCAATCCATTGGGGATTTCAATACACTAAACTCTGTACTTTTTAAATTTGAAAAGTATGGATTTTTATTAAACTAAAGAGGATACAAAATGAATAAATCAAAAACTTCAATTCTACTGTTTACCCTGAGCTTGCTATTGGGCTCTTTAACGGCCAATGCAGCTTGTACGGGTTGTGTTTATGTTGGGCCTATAGATGATGATATTGATCATTTAGCCACTTACAGTGCTGTTGTAAGATACACAACATGGCATACAAATGAGTATGGGCAAAGCTATTCTCGTGTCAATTTCTTAACACTGACAGGCACCAGCATGGCTTATTGCCAACAACAACTGAGTGCTGTTATGAATTCACCCGGCACCAGTGTGGTTCAGTTTTGTCAAAAGGACTGAACATGAAATGAATTTTCTTTCATTTTAAATGTAATGACTTGAATTAAACACAGCATGTCTGATTGATGTGGTGTGTTTAATTCAATTGTATAAACAAAGTCGATTTACAAAAATATACTTTTGACCTATTGATTATTTTGTTTTATAAAACTATATTGCGGATATGAACTTCAAAGTCATCCATGGAATACTGTTTATATTGCTGCTGTCGCTGTCTGCCTATGTGGTACACACGTCTTTGGCACATGACAGTGAGACCTGTGAGGTTTGTATTCAAGTGCAATCGAATGATGACTGGTCTGAACAAAGCAGCAGTCCCTACTTGGTATTCGATACCGCACTGCACGAGAAAATTTCTACAGCCACTCAGCTGGCTGATTACCACTTCCAACCCGCTGCCGACCTGATACGCGGCCCACCCAGCTTTACCTGATTTAGATTTAAAAAAGACATCCTCCTTGTTATACAAGGATTTTTTATCGTGAATCGTTGCTGATGCAATGTCACAAAATAAATAGGTAAACACATGAAATATTTTAAAATATTATTGCTGGTCATTTCCCCCATTTCAATGGCCCAAGAATCAAAGAAAAATTTAGTCGGGACCGTGACTGACAACCAAGCGCAAACCATTAGCCAGGCGGTTATTCGAATTCATGGCACAAAAAAACAAACCCAGTCAGCAGCAGATGGCACATTCAAGTTCGAGGACTTGGCTTTGGGTCGTTATGAAATAGACATCGAAATTTCTAAAAGTCGACATTACAACACCTCGATTGAACACGATGGCTCAATGGTGGTTATCAATATAGACAACTTACAATTGGATGATTTGGTGGTTTCCGCCAATCCCTTAGAACACAATCAATTAAAAATGACCACACCGGTGGCCATATTAAGTGAGGAAGATTTGGTCATGGACCGAGGCTTGTCGTTGGACCAAACTTTGAACCAAATCACTGGCGTTAATTCAGGCAGTTTTGGTGCGGGGGCTGGACAAATCGTCATCCGTGGTCAGCAAGGTCCCAGGGTCACTGTTTTAACCAATAACGTAACCAATCAAGACGCTTCATCGGTCAGCCCAGATCACTGGGTTTCAACTGAACCTTTGCTGGCCAAACAAATTGAAGTATTGAAAGGCCCTGCCACCCTACTCTATGGAGGTGGCGCTGTGGGCGGTGTGGTCAATGTGGTTGATGATGTGATCCCAATGCAAATGATTGATGGCGTAGAAGGCGGTCTTGAAGGGCGGTTTTCTGACAACACCTTGACTGAGCGGGCTGGTGTCATCAGCTTGAGCGGTGGATTAACCGCCAACCTCATGGGGCATTTCAGTTATTTCAACAGCTCCAGCGAAGATTTCAAGATTCCAGGTTCTGCTGAATCAGCAGTTTTGCACCAAGCCGAAGGTCATGACGAAGACGACGAAGATGAGGAGGCCAATCTAGGCATTCTGGAAAATTCATCGGTCCAGTCAGATGGTGTGAATTTGGGATTCTCCTGGGTTTATGACCGAGGTTATTGGGGTCTGTCTGTTTCAAATTTCAATCGAAATTATGGCATCCCAGGTCATGAACATGGGCATGAGGAAGGTGGTGACACGGACGCCGAAGAAGAAGAGTTTGTTCGGATTGACCTGGATAAATCAATTATAAATATCAAAGGTTTACACCAATTATCTGACGAATCATTTATCAGACAGTTGCGCACCCATTATTCCACCACTGACTACCAACACATCGAATTAGAGGGTGCTGAAATCGGCACTGTTTTTGATAACCAGGCGGATGAATTCAGGCTTGAATTGACCCATGGTACGGTCGGTGGTTTTGAGGGTGTGTGGGGCGCGCAGTATTCAAAAAGGGATTTCTCAGCACTGGGTGAAGAAGCTTATATTTTGCCCTCAGAAACCCAAATTCTGAGTTTGTTTATGGTTGAGGAAAGGGAGTTTGACAATTGGCATGGAGAGTTTGGTTTTCGTTTTGATGAACAGTCGGTTAAAACTGCTTTGTTCAATGACATCAATGATTCTGCATTCAGCTTGTCACTGGGAGCCACCATTGAGCTGAATGAACATTGGACTTTGCCCATAAATCTGGCATCGGCACAACGGTTGCCGACGGCAGAAGAGTATTTTTCGAACCAAGGCGACGCCGACCAATTGATTCCCCATTTGGCTACAGCAACCATTGAAATTGGCAACCCTGAGCTTGGCCCCGAAACGGCCAATAACTTTGATGTGGGATTAAAGTACCGCCACCAAGGATTCAGTTTCAATTTAGCCTACTTCTACAACCAAATTGATGATTACATCTTCTTACGTGACACTGGAAGTACCTCTGATGATTTGCCTGTCTTTGTATACACCCAACAAAATGCCAGCTTCAACGGCTATGAGGCCGATGTGGCTTATCAGTTTGCAGACAGGTTCAACAACCAATGGGATTTTAGATTGTTTACCGATGCCACCCATGCAGAACTGAACAATGGTGAAAATGTACCCAGAATCCCTGCCAGCCGCATGGGCGCTGAGGTCAACTGGTTGCGAGGTGATTGGTCGGTTGGGCTCAACCACACCCACGTCAACCAACAGACTGATTTGGCCAATTTTGAATTGCGCACTGAAGCCTATGATTTACTCGACCTCAGTGTCAATTGGGTCAATTATGGCAACCATTTTGAAACGTTGGTCTTTATCAAGGCCAAAAACCTATTGGATGAAGAAATCAGAGACCATTCTTCATTCATTAAGGACATCGCCCCCAGACCTGGACGCAGCCTGACAGCTGGTTTCAGATTAACTTTTTAAAAGCATCCGATGATGCTAAAATGCGCTGCTTAATTTCATTGACTCAAAATAAACATGGCTGAACAGAAAGCTGAATACTTAAACCGTAGAACGTTTGCTATTATTTCGCATCCTGATGCGGGTAAAACGACCATCACTGAAAAAATTCTGTTGTTTGGTGGTGCCATTCAGGTGGCCGGTTCAGTTAAATCCAGAAAAGCCGACCGACATGCCACCTCTGATTGGATGGCGATGGAACAAGAAAGGGGCATATCCATCACCTCTTCCATCATGCAGTTTCCATACAAAGGTCGAACCATGAATTTATTGGACACACCCGGTCATGCCGATTTCTCGGAAGACACTTATCGGACTTTGACTGCGGTTGATTCTGCCTTGATGGTGATTGATTGTGCCAAGGGTGTTGAGGAAAGAACCATCAAATTGATGGAAGTTTGTCGATTAAGAACCACGCCAATTTACACGTTTATCAATAAGTTAGATCGCGAAGGTAAGGAACCGATTGAATTGTTGGATGAAGTTGAAGAGGTGTTAAAAATCAAATGCGCACCAATCACTTGGCCCATCGGAATGGGTAAACGACTTAAAGGTGTTTATCACTTTTTGAATGATGAAGTGATGCTGTATGAAGCAGGCAAAAACTACGAAACTCAAGAAGCCGTTATCATCAAAGGTTTGCATTCACCAGAATTGAATGAGGCTTTAGGAACAGCGGCCGATGATTTCAGAGAAGAAATAGAATTGGTACAAGGCGCCTCACATGCTTTTGACCTGGACGCGTACTTACGTGGTGAGTTGTCTCCGGTGTTTTTTGGTTCGGCAATCAACAACTTTGGGGTTCAGCCTTTACTTGATTCATTCGTGGAAAATGCCCCAGAACCGCAACCTCGAGCCACTTTAGATCGGGTGGTTGAGCCCAATGAGAAAAAATGTTCTGGTTTTGTTTTTAAAATTCAAGCCAATATGGATCCCAACCACCGCGACCGTGTGGCCTTTATGCGGATTTGTTCTGGTGTCTTTAACCAAGGCATGAAATTAAAAAATTCACGCACTGGCAAGGACGTTAAAATACCCAATGCATTGACCTTTTTGGCCGAACAACGTGAACATGTTGATCATGCTTATCCTGGTGACATCATTGGTATTCACAACCATGGCACCATCAGTATTGGTGATTCGTTCAGTGAAAGTGAAGTGCTGCAATTCACCGGAATCCCAAGTTTCGCGCCCGAGCTTTTCAGGCGAGCTCGTTTGAAAGATCCATTGAAGCTCAAAGCCTTACAAAAAGGCCTGGCACAGTTGTCAGAAGAAGGTGCCACCCAATTTTTCAAACCGCTCATCAGCAATGAGCTGATATTAGGAGCCATCGGTGTGTTGCAATTTGAAGTGGTTGCCTACCGCTTAAAACGCGAATACAACGTGGAAGCCATTTTTGAAACTGTTGAAACCAGAACCGCCTATTGGGTGGATTCAGATGACCACAAGAAAATGCAGCAATTTAAAAACAAAAATGAAACCTATCTGGCAACGGATGCCCATGGTCACTTGGTCTATTTAGCACCTTCTATGGTGAATCTTCAGTTGGCACAGGACCGCCACCCAGAAATCAGATTCCATAACACCACAGAAACTTTGAAGTCATAAGAAAAACTGCACTTTTTTTTCAACTAACTACTTGACAAAAAGTGTGATTGGATAGAAAATTCGCCCCCTCGTGGCTATATAGCTCAGTTGGTTAGAGCACAGCATTCATAATGCTGGGGTCCCAGGTTCAAGTCCCGGTATAGCCACCACTTTTCTCCTTCGAATACCCCAGCAAGTGCATACACGGCATTTAAGTCCTTGCACACCGCTACCCAAAGCTCCCCTCTCTGTTCTAAACAACATCCTTACGCTGCTGATGCGGTTGGCACAGCGAAGCGAAGCCAGAGCATCGAGCCGAAGTCCTAAGTCATGTTCGCCGCGGCTGCTTTTGTTTTTTTCTTCTTTTAAAAAACAAATGAAAGCCCAAGAACATTCATGCGCTGATGCGGTTGGCACAGCGAAGCGCAGCCAGAGCATCGAGCCGAAGTCCTAAGTCATGTTCGCCGCGGCTGCTTTTGTTTTTTCTTCTTTTAAAAAACAAATGAAAGCCCAAGAACATTCAACTATAATGTTTAGATGCCTATATTATTTATGATTACATTATTATTCAGCAGCCAAGTTAATGGCACAGGTCAGTGGGTTAAATTGGGTGAAGCTGAAATCAGCTGGGGTTATAAAACACCTTACCGAATTAATTTAATGGCACCCAAAGGTGTACACAACATAGACGATATTCGCAACGGCATGCAAGACATTCAATTCGATCTTGAATGGCTGGCTCCGGTAACAACAAAGGAACAGGTTGATGATCATTTTAAACAACTCATCAATGACAAACTGGATGGTCCAGAATCAATTAAATTCAACCAAACCATTCTTAATAGGTTGGTAAAAAAACTACCAGAAGCCAATCGATATGATCGTTGGCAATTTATTTTTTCACCCGATTCTGGCACCGAAATTTATATTGATGGAACGAAGGTGCACACCATGATTGGTTCAGAAATCAACCGTGCCTTGCATCAAGCTTGGCTGTTCCGAGATCCAGTCACCACCTCTAAACTCTTAACTCGATTACTCAAATTAGGTAAATAATGAAAATGAAATTAAAATTGACCGCTTGGGCTGTGTTCGCCTGTAGCCAAATAAGCCATGCTTCAGACGTTCCAACGGCTGTGATTAATGGCAACATAGACCAACGCAATACAATCATTGCGCTCACCCATGCAACGGTTCACTTAAATGCCAATAAAACCATAGAAGATGCCACTTTGTTGTTACAAAATGATCGCATCATTGGAATCAGTCAGTCAGACAAAACGCCAAACAATGCCCATATCAAGGATTACACTGGCATGCACATCTATCCTGGCTTTGTTCATATGGATTCTTCAGTCGGTTTACCTGAACCGGACAAAAAACCACCCTTCAGTTGGACCAAAGCAGAAACTTTGAACAGCACCATACCTGGTGCCTACAACAGCAATGAAGCCATCAAAGCCGCTTACGATGCCGCCAAAGTCTACACCACAGATGAAAAAACCAATGCCAAATTAAGGGCTGCAGGTTTTACCTCTGCACTCAGTTACCGAAAAGACGGTATCATGCGCGGTACATCGGTGCTCACTCATTTGGCAGACTGGCCAGAGGAAAAGAGCATCATCACCGCTCAGGCCGCTCAACATTATTCATTCGACAAAGGGTCTTCAAAGCAGGACTACCCTGTTTCATTGATGGGTGCTGTGGCTTTGATCAGACAAACTTGGTTGGATGCCAAGTGGTATCAACAACAAAACGAAATGATAGATTTTGATTTGGCTGCGATAAATAAAACCACCCAACTGCCAAAAATCATCACCAGTGAAAATTGGCAACAAAGTTTATTGGCCGATAAAATTGGCAATGAGTTTGACACCCGTTTTGTGGTAAAAACCAATGCCAATTCCTACCAAAACTTAACCGCAATCAGTCAAACCAAACAAACCTTAATTGTTCCTTTAACGACCCCAGATGCACCAGCCATTCATGATGAACTGGATGATTGGAATGTTGACTTCAATGATTTAAAAAGCTGGGAAGTGGCTCCATTCAATGCCGCCTTGTTGGAACAGCATGATGTTAAGTTTGCCCTGATACCCAGCAGCTCACCGAAAGGGTTGGGCAGTTTTTTGAAAGATTTGCGCAAAGCCCACAAAAACGGTTTGACCGAATCATCTGCCCTGGCCGCATTAACCACCGTCCCTGCAGCCATTTTAGGCCAAACTGAGATCGGTTCTATTGGCAAAGGCCAATTTGCCAGTTTTATTGTCACAGACGGTTCCTTGTTAAGTGAGAAAACTCAAATCGCTGAAACCTGGGTGGCTGGCACAGCTTACACCATCAATGGCATTCCCGATTTACTGCCGGGTCAATACGAACTGAGCAAGGGTGAAAAAACCTATCAATTCGAATTGAATTACGAGGGCTCAAAAATGAAACTGTCAGCCACGGATGAGGCCGATGAAAATAAATACAAAATCTCACCCGCTGGCAACTTTGTCAACATTACCGTTGAACATGGTGAGCAAAAAGACACTTATTTTGCTGTCATCAAGGACCGACAATTGATGCCACTGGATGACAATGATTGGCAAATGAATAAAGTCGCTGATTTATCCGACAAGCCCAATGAAGAAAAGAAAGAATCGGAAACCGATGAAGTCGCACTACCTACCATCCCAAAACCATTTTCAGCTTATGGTCTACAAAACATTGACCGCAATGACACGGTTATGATTAAAAACGCAACGGTCTGGACCAATGAAGACGATGGTATTTTAGAAAACACCGACGTTTGGGTACAAAACGGTCGCATCAAAAAAGTGGGCAAAGACCTTTCAGTGGGTAACAATGACAAGACCATAGATGGCACAGGTTTACACCTGACCAGTGGCATCATTGATGAACATGCACACATTGCTTTGTTGTCAGTCAATGACGTGGCGGTAAACTCTTCAATGGTCAGGATGCAAGATGTGGTCAACCCACATGATGTCAACATTTATCGCAACTTGGCAGGTGGCGTGACGGCTGCCCAGTTGTTACATGGCTCTGCCAATCCTATCGGCGGTCAATCTGCCTTGGTTAAACTCAAATGGGGTGTAGACAGGCCTGAGGACTTGCTGATCGATGGCGCTGATGGTTTCATCAAGTTTGCCTTGGGAGAAAATGTCAAACGCTCCAGAAGTACACAATCGATACGATACCCATTAACACGCATGGGTGTAGAACAGGTTTATCGAGACACATTCACCCAAGCCAAAGCCTATGAAAAAGCATGGTCGGATTACAATAAATTAAGTTCAAGTGCCAAAAAGAAAACCACAGCACCACGCAAAGACTTGGTTATGGATGCCACTTTAGAGGTCCTCAATCAACAACGATTTGTGTCTTGTCATTCTTATGTGCAATCAGAAATAAATATGTTGATGCATGTGGCTGAAGACTTTAATTTCAACATCAACACCTTTACCCACATTTTAGAGGGTTATAAGGTGGCTGATAAAATGAAGCAACATGGGGTTGGAGGGTCAACCTTTGCAGATTGGTGGGCTTATAAGTGGGAGGTCAATTATGCCATTCCCTACAACGCTTCTTTGATGAACAATGCCGGTGTTGTCACTGCCATCAACTCAGACTCAGGTGAAATGTCCAGAAGATTGAATCAAGAAGCAGCAAAATCAATTAAATACGGTGGTTTATCTGAACAAGATGCCTGGAAACTGGTCACATTGAATCCTGCAAAACTGCTTCACTTGGATGATCAAATGGGCAGCATCAAAGTAGGCAAAGATGCTGATTTGGTGTTGTGGTCAGACAACCCACTTTCAATTTATGCCAAAGCAGAAAAAACCATGGTTGATGGTGTTGTTTATTTTGATCGCGCCAAACAAGCACAAATAGAAAGTCAAATTGCTGAGGAAAAACAACGCTTGATTGCACTCAGTAAAAAATCAGGCGGTAAAAAAGCACCGTTCAAATCCATGCCTGCCAAAAGTTTTGAATGTGAAAGCATGACCGGATACCACGAAATTGACCAATTAATATTCTCAGGAGCCTTACAATGATTAAGATGATAACCACAACACTGATGTTGTGTTCTTTGAGTGCGTCTGCATTAACCCCAGCACCCAACGACAGTGCACCTGTAGATAAGGTATTTATCAATGCCAACATCCATGTCGGTAATGGTGAGGTTTTACAAAACGCACAGTTTGCCGTTGCTGACGGAAAAATCACCCGTGCCGGCTATTACAAAATCCCCTACACTGGTGACGAAATTGACCTCAAGGGTGCTCACATATACCCTGGGTTTATTTTAACCAACACCAACTTAGGACTGACTGAAGTCGATTCAGTCAAAGCCACATTGGACACCGCTGAAACGGGACAAATCAATGCCAATGTAAGGAGCTTAGTCGCTTATAACACCGACTCTGAACGCATTCCAACCATGCGTTTTAATGGCATCCTTTTGGCACAGACTACGCCAGCTGGTGGCTTGGTTAGTGGAAACTCATCGGTGGTCCAGTTAGATGCTTGGAATTGGGAAGACGCTGCCGTTAAGGTTGATGATGCCCTACATATCAATTGGCCTGCAGAATGGGCCAAGCGATTCGATTTCAGCACATTTACCATGCAACTGAAACAAGATGAAAAGTATGCAGAAAAGGTGGACCAAATCAAGGCTTTGTTCAATGATGCGATGGCCTCAAGCGGCAGTAATAATTTAAAACTCAATGCCGTTAAGCCAGTCTTTAAAGGCGAGAAAAAAGTCTATATCCATAGCAACAACCCCAAATCCATCATTGAAAGTATTAATTACTTTCAATCAATTGGAGTCAAAGACTTGGTATTGGTTACCGGCCAAGCGGCTGAAAAAGTCATTGAATTCATCAAAGGCTCTGGGGTCAGCGTTGTACTTCAATCAGTGCATACTTTGCCTCAATTGAGTGATGACTCAGTCGATACCACTTATGCCTTACCCGTCAAATTGGTCAACGCAGGCATCCTCACTGCCATCAGTTATCCTGGATCAATGTCATCGAGAAATCTGGCCTTTACTGCAGGTAATACCGTTTCATACGGTAATACACCAGAACAAGCGCTCAGCATGATTACATTGAATCCTGCCAAGATCTTAGGTATTGATCAAACCTATGGTTCATTAGAACCGGGTAAAAGTGCCACCTTCTTTATCAGCGAAGGCGATGCGTTGGACATGCGAACCAATGTCATTAAATCAGCTTATATTGATGGCAGAGAAATTGAATTGAATACCAGGCAACAGGCCTTGTATCAAAGGTATAAAGAAAAGTACAGTCAGTAATGAACTGATTATTTCGTATAAAAAAAGGAGCGAATGATTCGCTCCTTTTTTTTGCCCCGATTTTGAGTGATCAATCGTTTATAAAATGGATTGATTTAACATGTCTTCATTAACCGTCACAGTCGCATTTTCGCGCAAGGCTTGAATCAATAACTGCTGTTCGTTGGTTTTGATGTTTCTGGCCAATTGAACCGATTCAGACTTGATGTCTTCCAAAGTTGTTAGATCGACATCATTAACCGCCAACAATTCAACCACGGCCACATCAGAGCCATTGCTGTCTAATACTTCAATTGGCGTACTGCCCGCTTCTGGACGACCCATTTCATACAAGCCTTTGACCAAGTTAAATGGCAATGTAGAACCTGTTCTGGGAACCGCATAAGCTGTTTCTAAAGCCAAATCATGTTCAGCTGCTAATTCAGACAGGTCAGATCCTTCGGCTTTATATTGTTCGGCAATTTGCTCAGCCAAAGATCTGGCTTGTTCGGCTGCTTTTTGATTTTTCAAAGTAGTCACAATTAAATCCTTAACTTCATCCAAAGGCTTTAATTCAGCGGCTTTGACTTCATTCAAGTGCATGAATACCACATGGGTATCTGTGATGTTAACGACTTCTGAGTTCATCAAGTCTTCTTTAACATTGGGTGAAAAGGCTGCGTTGATGAATGTCTGCTCTGAGGCCAGGCCTAAGCCACCGCTTCTCGCAAACAGCTCAGTGGTTTGAACTTGAAGCCCCGTGGCTTCAGCAGCACCCTCAAGACCAGCTTGTGCATCCAATACCTGTTCAGCCAGTTCACTGGCTCTTTCTAAGAAAACAGTCTCAGAATCAACCGCTTGCAATTCTTGAACGATGTCATTCTTGACGGCTTCAAATACTGGAATGGCTGATGGCTTGATTTCATTCAACTGAATGATGTGAAAGCCAAATTGGGTTTCTACTGGCTCAGAAACAGTACCAGCGGTCATGCTGAACAAGGTGTCTTCAAATTCTTTGACCATGTCCTCTGGTGATACCCAACCTAAGTCACCACCTGAGGAGGCAGAACCCGGATCTTGTGAATAGGCTTCTGCCAACTCAGCAAATGATTCACCAGCGGCCAGTTTTTCTTGAATCTCTTTAAGTATAGACTCAGCTTCATCGTTGTTATTAACCAATATATGTGATGCCAAACGTTGTTCAGGTTTACGGAACCTTTCTTTGTTGCTTTCGAAATACTCCAATGCCGTGGCATCATTGATATCAATGCTTTGAGCCACATCTGTTGCATTCAACTCAATGTAGTTAACAGAGACTTGTTCTTCTGACATGTATTGCGCTGAATTGTCATTGTAATAAGTTTCAATTTCCTCATCAGTCAACTCAATATTTTCAAGGAATTGTTCTTGAGTAATGGTGATGTAATTGATGTCTCTGGTTTGTTTGTTTAATGAAGCCATTTTTTCGGTTTCAAACGGCGTCACAAATGAAGTGACATCCAACATGCCGTTAAGTGCGCGGCCTGACTCTTCATCTTCCAATTTCATTTGCAACAACTGTGCAGATTGATTGGTTTGAGTTAAAAATGCAGCGTACAAAGATTTGTCAAATTGTCCATTTTCATCTTTGAATGCGGGTGCTTCTTCAATCATTGAACGAATTTTAGCAGCGGTTACGGTATAACCATTGTCTTTCGCCACTTGTTTAACCAATTCATTGTTAATCATTGATTCCAAGAAGTTTCTTCGCATCACAGGCGTATCAAAATAGCTCGGATCGATGCCATCTCCAAACTGACTGATCATATTTTGTTTGTAGTTATTAAACTGCGAAGTGAAGTCAGTGTAACTGATGACTTCGCCATTGACGGTAGCCAATTTATCATTGCTTGATTGAGCGAAGTAATCTCCAACACCCCATAAAGCAAAAGCCAAAATCAAGATGCCCATAACGATGGTCATGAACAGTCCTGATGATTTTTTTCTTATCCAAGTTAACATAGTCTAAACACTCAAATTGTTGTTAAATTTTTCTTAAAAAAAAAGGGTGTCTGAATGACACCCTTCTTTAGTATGGCGGAGCGGACGGGACTCGAACCCGCGACCCCCGGCGTGACAGGCCGGTATTCTAACCAACTGAACTACCGCTCCGAATCTGGTGGGTGCTGAGGGGATCGAACCCCCGACCCTCGCCTTGTAAGGGCGATGCTCTCCCAGCTGAGCTAAGCACCCGATTCAGGGAGCGTTAGTTTACAGCATCTTTTAATGCTTTGCCAGCTTTAAATGATGGGATTTTTGCAGCTTTAATTTCGATGGTTTCGCCAGTTCTTGGGTTACGACCTTGTCTAGCAGCACGCTCTTTTACAGCGAATGTTCCGAAACCAACAAAAGTCAGTTTTTCACCACTTTTTAAAGAATCTGTAATAGTTCCAACTACAGCGTCAAAACAGTCACTTGCAGTAGATTGTGATACGTTAGCACTGTCAGCAACAGCTTTGATAAAATCTTGCTTTTTCATTGTATTACTCCTTCGTCTCGTTATTTTTAATTATTGACATCATTTGTCAAGAAAGGCGCATTTTATAACAGTTTCGTTAACATTTGCTAATAAATTTTTAATATTTTTTTTATCCAAATAAAACCCAGCCAATTACACGCAAACGTAAGCATAGCTTGCTTTGATAAGCAAGTCTTAATTTTAAGATTGTGGGTATTTTTGCACTGATTTTCCGATAAAAGTTTACATTAACAATGAACCTTTAATGGTTCATTGTTAATGACTTTTTTCGTTTTGGACTGCACTTTCTTTTTTAATGATTGCAACTTCACCTGATTCTGCTTCGACCGGTGGTTTGTATTTGATTTTTTGTGACAAAGCCAAGGTTAAAACCTCATCAATCCACTTAACCGGCACAATATTCAACTTTTCAGTGATCTGAGCTGGCATCTCACTGATGTTCTTTTCATTCTCTTTGGGAATGATGACGGTTTTAACGCCACCCCTTAATGCGGCCAAAAGTTTCTCTTTTAAACCACCTATGGCAAGTACCCTGCCCCTTAAAGTGATCTCACCTGTCATGGCCACGTTGGCTTTGACTGGGTTTTGACTTAAGGCCGATACCAATGCTGTACACATGCCAATACCGGCACTGGGTCCATCTTTCGGTGTAGCCCCTTCAGGCACATGCACATGTATGTCATATTTAGTGAACATTTCAGGTGCCACTCCAAATAACGATGCCCTGGATTTAACCACAGACAAAGCCGCTTGGATGGACTCTTTCATCACTGTTCCTAAGTGTCCTGTCAACGACAGTTTCCCAGTACCAGGATAAGCGGCGGCTTCAATTTGTAATAAATCACCACCAACCTCAGTCCATGCGAGTCCAGTTACGGTACCCACTTCATCGGCTTTTTCAGCCACTCCAAAACTCACTTTTTTCACACCAAGAAAATCTTGTAGGTTCTTGATAGAAACATTGATGGCTGTAGTGTCTTTGTCCGTTAATATTTGTTTGACTGCTTTCCTGGCAATTTTAGCGACTTCGCGTTCCAAGTTTCTGACGCCAGATTCTCTGGTGTAGTAACGAACAACGTCTTTGATGGCCGCTCTTGATAGTTTGACCTCTGATTTTTTAAGGCCATGCGCTTTCAGCTGTTTAGGTATAAGATACCTGACCGCTATTTCAATTTTTTCTTCTTCTGTGTACCCAGGAATTCGAATGATTTCCATTCGATCCCTTAATGGCGCTGGAATATTTAATGAGTTGGCAGTGGCAATAAACATCACTTCTGACAAATCAAAATCCACTTCCAAGTAATGATCAGTAAATGCACTGTTTTGTTCGGGATCTAAAACCTCTAACAACGCAGCAGCCGGGTCACCTCTGAAATCCCTGGACATTTTATCCAACTCATCCAGAATCATCACAGGATTACAGGCTTTGACTTTGGTGATGTTTTGAATCACTCGACCAGGCATGGAACCAATATACGTTCTTCTGTGACCACGAATTTCTGATTCATCAGAAACCCCACCCAGGGAAAAACGACTGAATTGACGATTGGTGGCTTTGGCTATGGATTTACCCAATGAAGTTTTACCCACTCCAGGAGGGCCAACCAGGCACATGATGGCACCTTTCATCTTCGGCGTTCTTTGTTGAACGGCCAGATACTCTAAAATTCTTTCTTTGATTTCATCTAGACCATAATGGTCTTCATCCAAAACTTTCTTGGCATAAGCCAAATCAAGCTTTAATTCACTTCGCTGCTGCCACGGTAAGGCCAAAATGGTATCTAAATAGTTCCTGACTACGGTGGCTTCAGCTGACATGGGTGGCATCATTTGCAGTTTTTTGAATTCAGCATCTACTTTTTCTTGAGCCGATTTGGATAATTTGGTTTCTGCGATCTTTTTTTCTAAATCAGCATATTCTGAATGTGAATCATCAATGTCCGTTAATTCTTTCTTGATCGCTTTGATCTGTTCGTTCAAGTAATATTCGCGTTGATTTTTCTCAATTTGTCCTTTGACCCTGCCACGGATTTTTTTCTCCATCACAATCAACTCTAATTCGGCTTCAATCATTGCCAAAATACTTTCTAACCGATGATTTTCATCCATCACCTCTAACAAGTTTTGTTTGTCTTGGTGTTTGATGACCAAATGTGCAGAAATGGTGTCAGTTAATTTGCCAACATCTTCAATACTGGTGATGTTGCTGATGATTTCTTTTGGAATTTTTTTGTGCTTTCTGACATAGTCTTTGAAGCGATCTTTCAAAGCCCTTTTCATGGCTTTTTCTTCCGCATCACCGGTTGAACCCGTGGTTTTTAATTCAACATAATGGGCTTTGAAATATTCTGAGTCTTCTAAGTTTTGAATCCGAACCCTCGATTTGCCTTCGATCAGCACTTTGTGGGTACCGTCTTGTAACTTAACCATTTGCAAAATTGAAGACAAAGTCCCAATTTCATAAATGTCATCTATTTTGGGTTCGTCAATTTCTGGTTGTTTTTGCGCCACCAACACAACTGGTTGATTGGATTTCATGGCACTTTCCAATGCCAATACAGATTTTTCCCGACCTACAAACAATGGTACAACCATGCCAGGGAAAATAACCACGTCTCTTAATGGTAATACGGACGATTTATCTTGTGGGTTTGTCATATATTATATTTTTACTCAGTAACTTGATTTGCGATTTTGCCATAGACCAAATATGGTTTGTTACCATCTTCAATGACCGCTCTGTCTATAACCACTTTCTCAATATTTTCTTGATCAGGGAGGTCATACATAATATCCAACAAGGCGGATTCCATGATGGTCCTTAAACCACGCGCACCTGTTTTACGAGCTTGAGCCAATTTCGCAATGGCCTCGTATGCATCTTCTCTGATCTCTAATTCAACATTTTCCATTTCGAATAAACGCATGAATTGTTTAGAAATGGCATTTTTAGGTTCTTTAAGAATCCTCACCAACGCCGCTTCGTCCAGCCTTTCTAAAGTGGCTGAAACCGGTAACCTGCCAACAAATTCTGGAATCAACCCATATTTGACCAAATCATCAGATTCCAATCCTTTGAACAATGCCAATTCGGCATCGTTTTCTAATTGCGATGAAACCTCAGCTGAGAAACCAATACCCGTTTTAACAGACCTTTCTTGGATGATTTTCTCTAAGCCAGAAAAAGCACCACCACAGACAAATAAAATGTTTTTGGTGTTAACTTGTAGGAATTCTTGTTGTGGGTGTTTTCTGCCACCTTGTGGTGGAATCGAGGCCACTGTACCCTCTATTAATTTTAATAAGGCTTGTTGCACACCTTCACCAGAGACGTCTCGGGTTATTGAAGGATTTTCTGACTTCCTTGAAACTTTATCAATTTCATCAATATAAATAATACCCGATTCAGCCTTATCTACATCATAGTCACAATTTTGTAACAATTTTTGAATGATGTTTTCCACATCTTCACCCACATAGCCTGCTTCAGTCAGGGTGGTTGCATCAGCAATAGTGAATGGCACATTCAAAATCCTGGCCAATGTTTCTGCCAACAGCGTTTTTCCTGAACCGGTGGGTCCCACCAACAATATATTGGATTTGGAAAGTTCCACTTCGTCGTTGCCTTCAGAGTGATTTGAACGGATTCTTTTGTAATGGTTATAGACCGCCACAGCCAATACTTTTTTAGCTGTTTCTTGTCCAATAACATACTCATTCAATAATTCATGAATGCGTTTTGGTGTCGGTAAATCCTCTAAACTCTCAGAAAGGGTTTCTTCCATTTCATCGCGAATAATTTCATTACATAAATCAACACACTCGTCACAAATGAACACACTTGGACCGGCAATTAATTTGGTAACCTCTTGTTGGCTTTTACCACAAAAACTGCAATGTTTTACTTCTTCTAAACCTTTGTTTTCACTCATAGATATGACTTTAATACCTTGTTAATAGAGATATGATACAGAAAATGATAGCCAATGCCTACTGGGATGGTATTAATAACTGTAATAATTAGGAGTAATATGTGGCTACTGAGCTGTTATTCAAGGTCAATAACAGCTCAGATGACATATTGTGGCGGGTATTTATCTGGATTCGATCACTTGGTCAATGATACCGTAGTCTTTGGCTTCTTCGGCACTCAAAAAATGGTCACGGTCAGTGTCTTTACTGACCTTCTCAATAGATTGACCTGAATGTTTTGCCATCAATTCATTCATTTTTTGCTTAACTTTAAGCATTTCTTTGGCATGAATGTCAATGTCAGAAGCCTGACCCTGAAAACCACCCAATGGCTGATGAATCATCACCCTTGAATTAGGCAAGGCAAACCGTTTTCCAGCGGCACCTGCATTCAATAAGAAAGCGCCCATACTGGCAGCTTGGCCGATACACATGGTGCTGACATCAGGTTTAATGAATTGCATGGTGTCATAGATAGACATACCTGAAGTGATCACACCACCTGGACTGTTGATATAAAGACTGATGTCTTTATCTGGGTTATCAGCTTCTAAAAACAACAACTGAGCAACCACCAGATTAGCCATGTGATCTTCAACTTGACCGACCATAAATATAATTCTTTCCTTCAACAGACGAGAATATATATCGAATGACCGCTCTCCTCTGGCCGTTCTTTCGATGACCATTGGAACCAAATTCATTGCTTCTTCTAAATTAACCATTTTATGCAGCTGGTTTCATGACATCATCGAAAGATTTTTTCTTTTCTTTGACATCCAGTTTAGATTCAACCCATTCCATGACTTGTGCTTCAATCACATTTTGCTCAACACTGGCCATCAAATCTTGATTCTTATAATACATTTGAATCACTTCTTCTGGCTGTTCGAAAGTTTGTGCGATGTCGTTGATTTGCTCTCTGACTTTTGCAAAATCAGTTTTGATGTCTTGTTTGCGTGCAATGTCTTGAATAATCAAAGTATTTAAGATGCGGTCTTTTGCATCATTTTCAAATTTTGCAGCATCAGGTAATTCAGCATCAGCAACACCCATTTGCTTGGCACGTTGTTGTTCTTGCAGCGCCATATGCTGGCTTTCTTTTTGAATCATTGATTGTGGCAACAAGGTGTCTTTACAAGCTTTTCTTAAACCTTCCAAAGCATTTAATTTGAATGCATTGTTAACTGACTGCGACAATTCGCGTTCCAAGTTTTTCTTGATGTCTGCCTTGAATTCTTCAACATCACCACTTTCCACACCAAATGATTTGACAAATTCTTCATCAACTTTGGGCAACTTTGCTTTTCTGACGTCAGTGACTTCGAATGACATTTTGGCTTTCTTTCCAGCCAATTCAGCCACATTGAAATCTTCAGCGAAATCCAATTCAACTTCGGCTTTTTCGTTGGCTTTTAAACCAATCAATGCATCAACCAATTCAGCAGGTACTTTGCTTTCACCCAACAACACGCCCATTTTTTCCGTGCCTTCAGCGGGATAAGTCACACCCTTTCCTTTGGCGCTGTATTCGATGGTAACCAAATCTTTCTTGGCAATTTTTCCTTTGCTCTCTTTCCAATCTTGCTTTTGTTTTTGCAAGTTGCTGATCATGCCATCGATGTCTTTGTCTTTGATCTCTGCCACTGTTTTTTCAACTTTAATCGATGAAAAATCGATTTCTGGAATTTGTGGCATTAATTCAACTTTGGCTTGGAATTCAAAACCACCATTATCGGTATCATCCGCTTTGATGACTTCAGGTGCAGCAATGATTTCTAGTTTATTTTCAGTGATGGCTTGTTCAATTGAGTCTTGCATCAATTGGCCTAAAACTTCCTGTCTGGCATGTTGGCCAAATCTTTGAACCAGAATGTTCTTAGGCACTTTACCTTGTCTAAATCCTTTTAACCTGACTTCTTTTCCAAGCTCCATTAATTTAGCATCAACTTTTGTTTGTATGTCATTGGCTTCTAAAGCAATGTTTACTAAACGTTCCAAACCTTCAGATTGATCGATTGAGATTTGCATCTTTACTCCACGTGTAAATCATAAATATGGTGCGAAAGGAGAGACTCGAACTCTCACATCAAAAGATACTGGTACCTAAAACCAGCGCGTCTACCAATTCCGCCACTCTCGCATGTGTATGTTATTTTGATGAAAGGTATGAATGGGGTGGCCGATGGGGCTCGAACCCACGACAACCAGAATCACAATCTGGCGCTCTACCAACTGAACTACGGCCACCACAATACCTGCTTGGCGCGCCCGGCACGACTCGAACGTGCAACCCTCGCCTTAGAAGGGCGATGCTCTATCCAGTTGAGCTACGGGCGCTAAAGACAGTATTCTATAAAAATGGTCGGGGTAGAGAGATTCGAACTCCCGACCCACTGCTCCCAAAGCAGTTGCGCTACCAGGCTGCGCTATACCCCGACATATTCACTCATTTCATCAAGCTGGCGAATTTTAATACCTATATCCACCAAGTTCAATCATAAAATGAGGTTTATTGTTCATATTTCAATGAACGATTCTGGTTATCTAAGAGAATAACCACAATCTGTAACAAATGGCGCGCCCGGAAGGATTCGAACCTCCGACCACCTGGTTCGTAGCCAGGTACTCTGATCCAACTGAGCTACGGGCGCTCAAGGGGTGCGAATTATCTTGCTTTTTATCCATTAAGTCAACAACAATTCGCATCATTTTTTCAATGTAATCAAACATCGAAAATAATGGCGGAGAGTGAGGGATTCGAACCCTCGATACGCGATTAACGTATACTCCCTTAGCAGGGGAGCGCCTTCAGCCGCTCGGCCAACTCTCCGAATTTATCATCTGATCCTTTTTATACTTGGTATCAGCATCAAGTTGGCACTCCCCAATGGGAGCCGCCTTATTCCGGGCTTCCTGCCCTACACCCTAAGGGTCCGCTGCGCGGGGCTAAAATGATCCAGTCATTTTAGTCAGCCGCTCGGCCAACTCTCCGAATTTATCATCTGATCCTTTTTATACTTGGTATCAGCATCAAGTTGGCACTCCCAAATGGGAGCCGCCTTATTCCGGGCTTCCTGCCCTACACCCTAAGGGTCCGCTGCGCGGGGCTAAAATGATCCAGTCATTTTAGTCAGCCGCTCGGCCAACTCTCCAAATTTATCATCTGATCCTTTTTATACTTAGTATCAGCATCAAGGCATCACCATTCAACGCCTTCTAACTAGCGAACTTATTTCAAGTTGCCATGATTGGGATTTTAATGATTTGGTCAACAAACCATTCAATGAACTTCCTGTTCAAGGGGCGCTTATTTTAATTTATTATTCTCAGATTGCAACAGCAATTTCAATCCATTTATTGATTTCCAAGATTGTCCTCATTTTCAACCGGCTCTACTGACTCTTCTGAACCTTCCGTATCTACTGATTCCACAACTTCGACTTGTTCATTTTTAATTCTTTCGTAAATTTCTTCACGATGAACTGCAATTTCTTTAGGAGCATTGATTCCTATACGAACTTGATTGCCTTTGATGCCCAATACGGTCACTGTGACATCATCACCAATCATAAGTGTTTCACCAACTCTTCTTGTCAAAATTAACATGTCTTATTCTCCTTATTTTATATTCAGTTCTACGGGGTAAAGAACTGTTCCAAAAAAGTTTTTGTTATACTTATCTTTGCTTTTTCGCAAACAAATTAGACTATATTTCAATCTAAATGAGAAGCCTTAATTTCAAATATTGTCGCGCAATTGCTTCATTGAAGTTTCAATCGCCTTGTTTAATTGGTTCTCGTCTGCTTCACCACCACCCTGTGCAAAATCTGGGCGACCACCTCCGCGGCCATTTACTTGAGATAAAATTGATTTAATCAAATCTCCTGCCTTAACCTGAGCCGTGGTGCTTTTAGTCACACCAACCATAACTTGTGCCTTGCCATCGCTGACCCGATTGCCTAAAACAATCACTCCCCGCTCATACTTGCTCTTAAAAGCATCAATAAAGTCCCTTAACACATCTGCATTTGAATCATTGAAAACGTGATATAAAAAATTAACCCCATTAATTTCAATCACCTGATTATAAATGTCATTGATGTTTGCACTGGCTTGTGCTTTATTCAATTCGTCCAATTGCTTTTCTAAATTTTTATTCTGATCCATCAATTTAGTCACTGCCTCTGTGACAAGATCAACCGGCGCATTGGTTAAAGCCGCCATTGATTTCAACTGTTTTTCTTGTTGTTGCACCCAATGAACGGCCTTATCACCGGTAATGGCTTCTATACGCCTGATTCCAGATGCCACTGAGGTTTCTTGAATAATTTTGAACAGGCCAATGTCACCAGTGGCGTGAACATGCGTACCGCCGCACAATTCCACAGAAAATCCACCAAAATCCATGACCCTGACGTCATCGCCATACTTCTCACCAAACAAAGCCATGGCGCCATAATCTATGGCTTCATCATAGGACATCTCTTTGTCGACTGCAGCCAAGTTTTCCCTGATGGCTTGATTGACTCGAGTTTCCACTTCATAAAGGTCATTTTGACTGATGGGTTGATTGTGTGAAAAATCAAAACGTAATTTATCAGCGTTAACCAACGAACCTTTTTGTTGCACATGCGTACCGAGCACATCTCGCAACACTTTATGTAATAAATGCGTTGCTGAATGATTCAAAATGACTTGTTGACGATAATTGTCATCTATTTTTGCCACAACAGCTTGTTGAGTTTTTAACGAACCTTTTGTTACATTGACTTGGTGTAAATGAAATTGACCCGCTGCTTTTTGGGTATCAACAACTTCAGCCATTAAACCCCCGGATTCCAAAACACCAACATCACCCACTTGACCACCTGATTCGGCATAAAATGGCGTGCTGTCAAGAACAACAAAAGCAGTTTCGCCTGCGTGTATTTCCTCTACTGGCTTACCATCTACCAAAATCATTTGCACATTCACTTCGGCAGTGGTGCTGTCATAACCGGTAAATACTGTCGGCGCCAGATTTTTAATGACGTCGGTTGAAATTTGATTGCTTTGAGAAAATTGTTTGTGTGATCTTGATCGGTCTTTCTGAGCTTCCATACACCGGTCAAATGCATCCACATCAACGACCCTATTGTCTTCACGTGCCACATCTTGAGTTAAATCCAAAGGAAAACCAAAGGTGTCGTACAGTTTGAAGGCCAACTCACCTGGTATGGTAGCGTTATCAGCCAAGGACTTGGTGGCTTTTTGGTATTCTTGCAAACCAATTTCCAAGGTTTCAGCAAATTTTTGTTCCTCTGCCTTCAAGGCGGCTTCAATGTTGTGCTGATTTTCAACCAGCTCAGGGTAATCGGCTCCCATCTGTTCGACCAATGACTGAACCATCTGATGGAAAAACAAATCCTTGGCGCCAAGCTTATTGCCATGCCGAGCTGCCCTTCGGATGATTCGTCGCAACACATATCCGCGGCCTTCATTGGATGGCAACACACCATCTGCAATTAAAAATGAACAGGTCCGTATATGATCAGCCACCACTTTCAAAGAAGGGTCGCCGAGGTCTTTGGCACCGGTTAACTCACTGGCCTTTTTAATCAAATGTTGAAATAAATCAATGTCATAATTGTTGTGCTTGCCTTGCATGATTGAAGCAATTCGTTCCAGACCCATGCCGGTGTCTACACAAGGTTTAGGCAATGGCAACAAACTACCGTCTGCCTGCTTGTCAAACTGCATAAACACCAAGTTCCAGATTTCTATGAAACGATCTCCGTCTTCTTCAGGTGTCCCAGGAGGGCCACCTGGTATATCTTCGCCATGATCATAAAAAATTTCGGTACATGGGCCACAGGGTCCGGTGTCACCCATTTGCCAAAAGTTATCCTTGGCACCAATTCGGGAAATTTTGTCGGCAGGAAAGCCTATTTCATCGCGCCATATCTTTTCGGCTTCATCATCTTCTTCAAATACTGTTACCCACAGCTTTTCCGCTGGCAAGCCCAATTCTTTGGTCAAAAAATCCCATGCATATTGAATGGCTTCACGTTTGAAGTAATCTCCAAAACTGAAATTTCCCAACATTTCAAAAAATGTGTGGTGTCTGGCGGTGTAGCCAACTTGGTCCAAGTCATTGTGTTTACCGCCAGCCCGCACACAACGTTGTGAAGAAGCTGCTCGGCTGTATTTTCTTTTTTCAGCACCCAGAAATACATCCTTGAATTGGACCATTCCTGCATTGACGAACAGTAAAGTGGGGTCATTGCCGGGAATCAGTGAACTGCTTCTGACAGCTTGGTGATTATGCGCTGCAAAAAACGCTATAAATTTCGCTCTGATTTGTTGGGTCGTTAACATAAGTTATTGGCTGATCAAATAAGCAGGAAATTTTATTGAACCACAACTCAATATACAACCTTTATTCACCTAACCACTTAAGATTGGACCAACAAATGGAATCAAGAATGTGTTTTTTCAAATCGTTTGACGTCTTCCAAGGTGTCAATGCCATGTGGCATCGGCTCAACGGCTGCAGCAGCCACTATGATTTCTCCTGTTTGCAATGCACGCAACTGCTCAAGAGATTCAGTGGTTTCCAGTGTGCTGGCACTTGTTTGTGTGAACCGTTTTAAAAAGTCTACTTTATACATATACAAGCCGATGTGATGTTTGTATTCGACACCCACTGGCATGCTTTTAGGTTCAACAAAACATTTTTGAGACCAGGGAATGGGTGCCCTGCTGAAATACAACGCTTTCTGCTGGTCATCAGTCACCAGCTTGACCACATTGGGA
Source organism: Marinicella litoralis (assembly GCF_002591915.1). Lineage (GTDB taxonomy): Bacteria > Pseudomonadota > Gammaproteobacteria > Xanthomonadales > Marinicellaceae > Marinicella > Marinicella litoralis. Next base: position 299,672 of record NZ_NIHB01000002.1, read on the forward strand.
TTGAACAAATCATCAAGGTTGTTAATCACTTGATACAAAGTCCCTATGCTGGCATCAGGATGGTTTTGTACCAATGAAATCACTTGATTGACATTGGCTTTCGGAATTCCTGGTTCATCACCTTGATAATTCAACACCCATGTTGAGTCTGACCAACCCATGATTTCGGCACATTCTGCAATGCGGTCAGTGCCCGACTGATGGTCATTACCAGTCATCACGACCTCATGACCTTGCGAGGCAACCAAAGCATGAATTCGTTCATCATCAGTGGCTACCACCACTTGCTTGGCGCCCAATTGATTGGCCGCTTCTATGGCCCATAAAATCAATGCTTTGCCTTTGAGTTCAATCAATGGTTTACCAGGTAAACGGGTTGATGCAAAACGAGCAGGAATACACACCACAAATTCCAATGGTTTCATTTCATCACCTTGTCTATGATTTGATTCAATGCATTAACTGTGGTTGCTGGAATCACCGCTTTTACTTTGACCACCCAAACATTGGGCAAATTCAATGACTCACATTTAACCGCATCTTTTTCAGTAATCAATACCATGGTTTCTTCATGCCCTTTAAAATCGGTTGCAGTGAAATTGTGATGATCAGGTAATGGGTGCTTAATGATGGCCATACCCACATTTGATAACAATGAAAAGAATCCATTGGGATTGGCAATTCCAGCCATTGCCACCACTTTTTGATTGCGAAATTCAGCTGAATCTTTGGTGTTTTGTGCATGGTTCAATTGGTGGATGCAATCGATGGCCAGCTCATAATGGTGCTGACCTTCAAACTTGCCTTTAAACACCACCAAATCCACTGAATTCAATCGTTCCAAGGGTTCGCGCAATGGACCGGCAGGCATCATCAAATGATTGCCTGTGCGCCACTTGGCATCCAGCATCACAATTTCTGCATCCCTGCCCAACGCCAAATGTTGCATGCCATCATCTGACACCACCACATTGACCGAGTAATTTTTAATCAAGGCTTTGGCCGCTTTAACCCTGTCCTTACCCACCATGACGGGGAGCTGGGTCCGTTTGGCCATCAACAAGGGTTCGTCACCCGAAGCCAACGGATTGGCATTGGGCGTAATGTACATGGGCTCAACTTTTCGCGTGCCCCCATAACCTCTTGAAACGATTCCTGGCTTATAACCCAGTGACTTTAAATGGTTGGTCAACCAGATGACCATGGGGGTTTTGCCCCCGCCGCCAGCAGTGATGTTACCAACTATTATTACCGGCACTTTAAGTTGATGGGTTTTGAACACCCCCCATTGGAATAATTTAGACCTGACAGACACCACAAATGAGAACAAAGCTGCAGCCATTTTTGCAAACATCCCTACTTTGCCACCACCATACCATCGCTGTCTGATTTTATTTTCATTCATCGCCATGATGACTTCCATCCATCGACAACATTTGGCTTTGCTGTAACTGGGCATAAATACCAGGTACAGCCATCAATTCTTGGTGGGTACCCACTTGTACCACTTGACCTTGATTTAGCACCACCACTTTATCCACATTTTCAATGGTTGAGAGTCTGTGCGCAATCACCAAGGTCGTTCGGTTCTGCATCAAGTGCTCCAGTGCATCCTGAATGTGTTTCTCAGACTCGGTATCCAAAGCTGAAGTGGCCTCATCCAATATTAACAAGGGGGCATCTTTCAAAATGGCTCGTGCGATGGCTATGCGTTGTCTTTGCCCGCCCGACAGCCTGGTGCCATTATCACCCAACTCAGTGTCTAAGCCATGATCCAGCTGATTGATAAACTCCATTGCGTTGGCTTGTTCGGCGGCTTGTATTATGGCTTCATCGCTACACTCAGCTTGGGCACCGTAAGCAATGTTGTTTCTCACCGTGTCATTGAATAAAACCACTTCCTGACTGACCATAGAGACATGGTCTCGCAGACTTTCCAGGGTGAATTTTTGAATGTTTTCGCCATTGATCAAAATTTGACCAGCAGAAACGTCATAAAACCGCGGCACCAAATTAACCAAGGTGGATTTACCACCACCCGATGCACCCACAAATGCAACACTTTGTCCCGCTTCAACAGTCAAGTTAATCTGCTTCAAAGCGTGTGATTCGTCACTGTATGAAAAATCAACATCTACAAATTCAACCTGCACTTGCTCTGCTTTTAGAGTAACTGTTCCCAAGTCAGCTTCTGGTTTCTGTGCCAGCACGTGCATCACACTGTCTGCCGCCGCCATGGTGGTTTGGATGGTTGACATCACCGAGGTTAGGTTTTTTACCGTTGGCATCAAAGCCAACATGGCGCTTAAAAACGCCATGAAATCAAACGCATCTATACCGGAACGAGCCGCCATATACATAATGATCGACAAAGCGACTGCCACCAACATCAGAACCACAGATGACAGCACTTCTTGACTGGCCACAATTTTGACTTGCAGTTGTCGATTGTTTTTGATGTTGGCCGCAAATTGTTTGCTTTCAGCATCCTGTCCTTTGAATATTTTTACAATTTTATGACCCTTGACCACTTCCTCTACTGTCTGTGTAATATCAGCAATTGAGTCCTGTATGCCATGACCAATTCTTCTGAATCTTTTGTTGATCATTCGAATGATGAATGCCACCAATGGAAATACAATAAAAGCAACCATGGCCAACTGCCATGAAAAATAGAACATAACCCCCAGAAAGAAAACTATGCTCAAGGCTTCTCTGATGATAATGACGAAGTTTTTAGACACACCATTGGCCATTTGCTCAATGTCAAATGTCATGCGCGAAATCAAGCCACCTGCTGAATGTTCATCATAAAATTTTTGTGGCATCCTGAGGTACTGATGAAACACTTGTTGACGCAAATCATTGATGATTTTTCTGCCCACCCAAGTGAAACCATAAGCAGCCAAAAAGTTACCGATGCTGCGCAGTAAAAAGATACCAATGATGATCAACGGGATGTATTTAACCCACAGGCTGTTGTCGTTAGAAAAACCCTCTCTTAAAATGGGCGACAACAGACCTGCAAACAGTCCTTTCATGGCTGCATCAATAGCAGCACCAATGATGGCAATGGCAAACACCAATCGATAAGGTTTTACGTACTTCATTAAACCGAAGTAAGTCAGGTTGCTGTTTACTTTACTCACTGCTTGTCACTGATTTGAGTGGTGGCCATGGATACTTTTTCAAACCCCATATTGCCCAATACATCCATCGCCATAATGACGTGTTTGTGAGCTGCATTGGCATCGGCTTTGATGATGACTGGCATGTCCCTGGCATCTTCAACAATTTTTTGTAATGCATTTTTTAAGGTGTGATTTTGTGCATTGATTAATTCATTGTTGTTGACAAAAAACACCCCTTTTTGACTAATAGAAATAACCAAATCTTGAGCTGCTGATGTCACCGGATTGGCGCTGGCCTCTGGCAGTTCAATTTTAAGCTTGGCTTGTTTTTCAAAGGTGGTACTGACCATAAAGAAGATCAACAGCAAAAACACCACATCAATCAATGGTGTGAGGTTCAACTTCCGGTTTTCATTGTCTTGGTTTGAAATTCTCATCCGCTTACTTTTTACTGATGGCGTCGATTAGTTGCATCACCTGTTGTTCCATAACAATGGTTTGGTCCGCAATTCGATTTTTGAAATACCGATAAAACAGTACAGCAGGAATGGCCACAATCAAACCAGCTGCCGTGGTCGTCAGGGCTTGTGATATGCCACCTGCCAGTTGATTGGCATTGCCTACTCCAAATTCCATGATATTAGCGAAAACCTTCATCATACCTATAACTGTTCCGAGTAATCCCAACAAGGGAGACACCTCGCCAATCACATTCAACCAATTCAACGGTTTTTCCAACTGATAAGATATGTGCCTGCCGGCGTCTTCAACCGACTCAATGATCTCTTCTCTGGGATCCATGCGCTTACGCAAAGCAGCAGCCATCAAATACCCCAATGGCGATGTTTCTGCCAATTGTTCAATGTGTTTTTGATCTAAGTTTTTCTTTTTTGACCATTCGATAACCTGACCAGGCAATTGTTCTGGTATGATTTCCTTGTTTCGAAGGCTCCAAAATCGCTCTCCGACAATCATCATGGCCAAAGCCATAAGGATCAACAGGAATATCATCACAATACCACCACTGCTGACTATTTCAAACATGCAAGCTGCTCCAAAATATGGTGTCTTTCTGCCTATTATTCATTGATTTAATGAAAATCAGATACACAAGACTTATTTGTAAATAGCGCACCGACTGTTGATTCACCTGAGCCAATCAATCAGTTCGTTCCGCTGTAAAGTTTGCCGTATTGTAACGGCTGAATCATAAATTTTCTGTAAAAAAAGCACACAACGTTTCAGCCAGCATCATTGGCTGAAACGTCATTTAAGTCTAATCAATTACCAATGCACACCACGCATTAAACTGGCAAAAGCCATTTGTTCTGGCGAAACCTCACGAGGAGAGTTGCCAGATTCGCCCTTGGCTGCCGATGAATCTGGGAACATATTGAATGCAGTGTTCATCATGACTTCCATTGATTTTGGCGCCACAGCATGCATCACTTGCGCAAATATACCCAGTCTGGTGGCTACCCTTTGAGGTCTTCTGATGATGGCGTCTTTGATAAACAAGGCCGATTCCTCTGGAGAAATGGTGGGCACATTGTTATACATTTTGGTCGGAGCAATCATCGGTGTTCTGACCAAAGGCATGTTGATGGTGGTGAATGCCACATTCAAGTCATTGTATTCAGCTGCCGCACAGCGTGCAAAGGCGTCCAATGCAGCTTTAGAAGCCACATAAGCTGAAAACCTTGGGGCATTGGTTAGCACACCAATGGATGAAATGTTAATCACATGTCCAGATTTGCGTTCGGCCATACCTGGTAAGAAACCCATAATTAACCGCAGTGAACCAAAGTAGTTCAAGTCCATGGTGCGCTCAAAATCATGAAAACGATCATAGGACAAAGCAATCGAACGACGGATTGAACGTCCTGCATTGTTAACCAAGATATCTACACCGCCCAAATCTTTCAGCACATCTTTAACCAATTTTTTGGCTGACTTTTCATCAGACAAATCGGCAGTATAAGAACTGACTTTGACCCCTTTCTTTTTCAAATCTTTGGCTGTTTCATCTAATTTTTCTTGGCCACGGGCCACAATAATCAAATGGGCACCCGCTTCGGCCAGCATTTCAGCCACAGCCAAACCAATGCCTGAAGTAGCACCTGTTACCATCACGCGTTTGTCTTTAACCCGGCCGGACAGTGAACGATCTATAAACAAATCAGGATCCAAGTTACGTTCCCAGTAATCCCATAACCGCCATGCGTATTTTTTCAGTTTCGGCAGTTTAATACCCGAACCTTTCAATGCTTTTTGCGTTTCTCGGTCATCAAAGCGAGTTGGGTAATTGATGAACTTTAAAACCCCGGGAGGAATCCCTAAATCGTTGAATATTTGTGACCTGATGCGTTTAACTGGAGACAGCATCATCAAGCCTTGTTTAACGGCACCTGGAATGAAGTTAAAAATGCGTGCATCGACTCGCATATTCATTTGTGGTGCATTGGCTGCATCAGCAAATATATTCAAAACAGTACCAATTCGCCTTGGGTTTGAGTCTGTGATATGAAAACAACCACCATCCAAGCCTGGCTTGTGCGAAATGTGATCCAACACATCCACCACATAATCCACTGGTACCATATTCAATCGACCGCCTTCGATACCCATCATTGGCATCCATTTGGGGAAAGTATTGCGCAACTTTTGGATCAGTTTAAAGAAATAATAAGGGCCATCAATTTTGTCTATTTGACCTGTTTTTGAATGCCCCAGTATCATTGCAGGACGATAAATTCTGAATGGGATTTGGCAGGTGTGCCTGACCACTGCTTCAGATTCATGTTTGGTTTTAAAATACGGTTGATCAATGCCTTCCGCTTCTTCGAACATGTCTTCACGGAACACACCGGGATACAGGCCAGCTGCAGCAATCGATGAGACATGATGGAAGCACTTGGCTTTGATTGCTTCTGCCAAATGCACTGCATGTGAAGTACCATCGACATTGGCGGCCATTTGTTCTTCCAGACCAGCCGTCATGTCGTAAATAGCTGCCAAATGGTAAAAGTGTTTGATTTTACCCATCATCAGGTCTTTGTTCTTTTTACTGACACCCAAGCTGTTTTTGGTTAAATCTCCAGTAATCAAGTCAATGCGCTTCATCGGCGCATCCATTTCTTCAAGCATATTTTTTAGTTTGGTTTTTGAACCGGACCTAACCAACAAATATATGTGCCCCGATCTTGCAAACAATTTTTCTAACAAGTGTCTCCCAACAAAGCCAGTGGCACCCGTAATAAAATATGACATTAATTTTCTCCCGTTAATTTGATTGACCCATGATTTAAAATCGTGTCAAATGATGCTAATACAATTTTCTGATTATCTTACCATGACTGAATTAAATGATGCATTTGAGAATGCGTTGAAAGACATAAAAAAATTAACCACCCGGCCTGATGATGCCACCATGTTGAAACTGTATGCCCTGTACAAACAAGGCTCTGTAGGTGATGTAAAAGGTGACAAGCCTGGATTCTTTGATTTTGTTGGCGCAGCTAAATACGAAGCTTGGGAAAAAAACCAAGGCATGAGCACCGATGAAGCCAAACAACAATACATCGATTTGGTCAACAAGCTCGGAAGCTGAGTGAAAACCAAAGAACGAATTTTGCACACGGCCTTGGAATTGTTCAACGAAGAAGGCGAACCCAATGTAACCACCAACCACATTGCAGATGAAATGGACATCAGTCCTGGTAACCTCTATTACCACTTCAAAAGCAAAGACGACATCATATGGCAAATCTTTTTGCAATATGAAAAGAAAATCAAAGAGGTGTTGGCTTCTCCTGACTTGAACCATGCTTCAATGAAAGACATGTGGCTGTATTTAAATATGGTGTTTGATGTCATTGTTGAATACCGCTTTTTGTACAGAAACTTGATTCAGCTGATGAACCGCATAGAATTTCTGAAAAGACATTTCAGACACATCCTGGCACTCAAGTCACAAAAAGCACTGCTTATCCTAGAACAGTTACGCAACGAAGGAACCTTATCAGCAGACCAAAGAACCACCGCCAACCTCGCAGATCAAATCGCCCTCACCTCAACTTTTTGGTTGAATTATTCAGTGGCTATCTTTGATGACAGCTTTGATGAACAGAAAAAACTGTCGCACGGTATTTTTCATATCCTGCAAATGATTGCGCCATTCTTAGATGAAAAACAGCGCGCCTTCTTAGATGAATTGTCTAAACAATTTTTAGATTGAATCAACTGGCAGATTGGGTGCCAGGAATTTTTTCAATCAAATCATCACCAAGCAACATACTGGGTGTTTGGTATCCAGAGGCATCGGCATAATCATTCAACAAAGCTTGTGCCACCATCACCGAACCATCGGCAGTAATCTCGTAACCATTGGCCACTTCAATTCGATAATCTTTGACATCGCCTGCGGCATTTTTAACTTCACCCCACACGAATGTGGTTAATTGAGCTCGGGTGGCTTCATCAGGTCCTTTGACTTTCTTTTCAATGCGTTTTTTTAGCAACTTTTGTACCAAACCCAAACCTAAAATGGGTTTGAACCAATTCATCCGTTTAAGCTGTTTGACCATTGCTGGAGATCCTGGAATATAGACTTCAATATTGGGTATTTGGGTGTTGTGATACGCAGTTGAGACATCACCCCAAGGAATCGTCATGGCCAGTTTTTCACCACCACCAAAATCAATTTTACGGGTTTTGGCTGCCAGCGGTACCGCAACGATTTTACCATCCACCCTGACTTTGCCGCCTTGTGGCAGGGCTTCAACAGATGTTTTGGCAGTACCTGGGCTGAAACCTGAGCGTGAATCAAATCCCAAGGACAAATGTGTTGCATCAGGCATCAGCGCTTTCAGTTTGGCAGCCACACAATCAGTTGGAATCACATCGAAACCCACTCCTGGACACAATACCACACCACGCACTTTAGCCGCTTCATTTAAACTGGCTGCCATTTCAAACACATCGATTTCACCGGTGATGTCAATGTAATGCGCTTGTTGTTTTAAACAAGCTTGCATCACCACTTCAGCCGTTTGCGAAAAGGGACCCGCACAATTCAACACCAAATGCATACCACTCAATAAGGCATCCGAATTATCCAGCATCTCGATATTGAACACCCGATGATCCAGACCATATTGTTCTGCCAGTGCTTTGACTTTTTCATCACTGCGGCCTGCCACCACTGGCTTCATCCCCGCTTTGACTGCCCGCTCGACAATCAACTGGCCAGAATATCCTGTGGCTCCATATATCATCCAGTTTTTGCTGGTCACATTATTTGTGTTCATTGGAACATCCTCTTGATCATTTTGACTTTTTGTTTGAAAAAATAGTTAGGAAACCACCGAGATAGGCGGTATTGCCATTGAGTCGTGCTGTCACACAACACCATAAATTGTTTGTTGTCAATTGAGGCTAATATCATGTTAGCCACATCATCGGCAGTGTATTTTGATTTCGTCATCCAACGATTGATTTGGTTTTTAATTTTATCATCCGTGTTTTGCATTGATTCAACCAGGTTGGTTTTGAAAAAGGCCGGACAAATCACCGAAACATGAATGCCCGCTTCGGCCAATTCACAGCGCAAAGTTTCACTCAAAGCCAATACACCTGCTTTTACCACATTGTATGAAGCCACTCCTGGTGCCAATGCCACGGCGGCAAATGAGGCCACATTAACAATGGCCGGATCCGCGCTTTTTTTCAGTTGGGGGATAAAAGCTTGGCAGCCTCGCACCACGCCCATCAGGTTTATTTGCCATTGGCGGGCCCATTCTTCCTCTGTTGAATCACAAACAGTCCCTTGCGAACCTACACCGGCATTGTTAACCAGCACATCAACACGTCCAAAATGTGCCATCACTTGATCCTTTAACTGCAACAACCCACCTGCTTGACCGACATCACAGTGAAAATAAGCAGCTTCTACTTGATGTTGTTTGATGGCTGCTACGGCTTGGTTACCCGCCTGTTCTTGTACGTCTGCCACTGCAATGTCATATCCTTGTTGCGCTGCTGCCAAAGCCAATGCTTTGCCTAAACCACTGGCCGCACCAGTAATGACCATCACTCTGTTATAATCTTTGCTTTTATTCATGGCTGCATCATATCAAAAAAAGCGAACATTCACTCGCTTTTTGCTATAATCGTCAAAAATACCCTGAGATCAATCATATGCCCAAACAAAGTTTCAGCCAAATGCTGACTGACATTGACACCATCATAAAACAACAAGTGATTCCACTCGAACCGTTGTTTTTATCACAACAATGGGAACAACTGTATCAACAAATGGATCAAATTCGCTTGCAGGTCAAAGCGCAGGGGTTGTGGGCACCAAACTTGCCTGATTCAGTTGGCGGTATGTCTTTAAGCATCCGTCAATTGGGACAAATTTCAGAAGTCACTGGGCAGTCACCCTTGGGACATTATTGTTTTGGTTGCCAAGCACCTGATGCCGGTAATGCCGAGTTATTACACATGTATGCCAATGAGTACATCAAGACAAACTTCTTGCTGCCCTTGGCCCAAGGTGAAATCAGAAGTTGTTTTGCCATGACCGAACCACACACCGCTGGTTCTAACCCAACCTTATTGGACACAAGTGCAGAATTAATTGATGGTCAATGGGTCATCAATGGCAGAAAGTGGTTTACCACGGCAGCAGATGGCGCCAACTTTACCATCGTCATGGCCGTTACAGACCCAGATGCGCCCAAACACCTCAGGGCCAGCATGATCATCGTTCCACTGGATAACCCAGGCTATCAAAACCTCCGCAACATACCGGTGATGGGTCACTCTGGTTCTGGCTATTATTCACACAGTGAAATTGAATTTAAAAATTGTAAGGTACCAGCCAATCACCTGATTGGAGAACAAGGACAAGGATTCAAAATGGCGCAACAAAGGTTGGGTCCTGGACGAATTCATCATTGTATGCGCTGGATTGGCATTGCCAATCGCTGTTTTGACTTGATGTGCCAACATGTTTTACAGCGACAAATCACGCCCACAAGTACCTTGGCAGATCAACCCGTCATACAAACTAAAATTGCTGAATCATATGCAGCCATCAACGCCTCAAGGTGCTTGGTCATGGAAACGGCAAAAATCATTGACGAACAGGGCTTTGATGCCGCCAAACACCACATATCGATGATTAAATTTGAAGCAGCCAACATGTTACAACTGGTGGTAAACCATGCGTTGCAATCGATGGGCGCATTAGGAATGACCGACGACAGCATCATCGCCTTCTTCTATCGCGAAGAACGGGCCGCACGCATTTATGATGGCCCTGACGAAGTACACAAACTCTCTTTGGCCAAAAGCCTGCTTAAAAAATACCTATGAACCTCAGCTACGAAACCTTTTTACAAGAATTTGAGGCCTTGATCGGTGATGAATGGACGTGTATTTTTGACATGTACCATAAAAAATTGAATTTAAAAAACCGCAACATTGCGACCAAGAAGTTCAAAACCATCATTGAAAGCGTTTTTAAACTGTCCCACACCAAAGGGTTCCAAGCGATGACCTTGCGAGACCTCAGCCAAGAATCTGGTATCAGCATGGGTGGCTTGTATAAATATTTCTCCAACAAAAACCAAATTGCAGAAATGATTCATGCCGCTATGATACACATGGCAGAAACTTGTTTAAAAATAAAAGAATACAGGCACTTGGATCCTGTGTTTGAATTGAATGAACTGTTGGCCAGGCATATTTACATCAGTGAACGACTGAAAAAATGGTTTTATTTTGTTTTTATGGAATGTAAGAGCCTGGATCGAGAATTGCTTAACACCATCATGGCATCTGAACAATTTATGGGGGAAGCGATTTTAGAACGAATCCTCGACGCCAATAAACAAAACCTCAGTCAATGTACCAATCCTGATTTTGTTTCTGCCATGCTCAAAGCCATGCTACAAGATTGGTATTTAAAAACATGGAAGTACCAACAAAAAAACATCAATGCCGATCAATATGTTGCCAACTTATTGCTCTCGGTTTATCAACTTATCCAGGTGAAATAATGAATTCACAACAACAGCATAACATCGCCCAATATTTAAAAAAACATTTGAAGACCCATGGCGAACTTCACTTCAAAGCATTTAAAGGCGGTGCCTCAAACCTAACCTACTCGGTCAAAGATGACGCCAATGAGTGGATCATGCGAACCTCACCACCAGGCACCAAAGCCAAAGGTGCACATGACATGCAACGTGAATTCGATTTATTACAACAATTGAATCCAGTGTTCCCCTTATGCCCTGAAGTTGTTTTGTTGTGCCAAGATTCGACGGTCTTTGATCGTGATTTTTATTTAATGCAACCCATCAATGGCATCATCATTCGACAAAAGTTACCGGCGATTTACCAAAATTCAGATTTAAGCGCACTGTGTAAAGAGTTGATCAAAGTACAGCATCAATTACACCAAGCACCCACCGACCAGTTGCAGCGGTTCAATAAGGGGCCTGGCTATATCGATCGCCAAATTTCAGGTTGGATACACCGTTACTCTCGAGTGATACCGGCACAAGACATGGCCGAACCGGTGATCAAATGGTTGGTAAACAATCAACCCGAAGACCACCGTCAATACACCCTGATTCACAACGATTATAAATTTGACAATGTGGTATTCGATCAGCAAAACACCAGCCAAATCATTGGTGTATTGGACTGGGAAATGACCACCATTGGTGATCCTTTGATGGACCTTGGTTGTTCATTGGCTTACTGGTTCGAGGCCACAGATCATGAACTGTTGAAACAAATCAGTATGATGCCGACCTATTTAGATGGCATGCTGACTCGCGATGAAATGGTCCATCAATATTGTTTGGCCAGTGGCCAATCCATTGACAATTACCATTATTATTATATTTATGGCTTATTCAGGCTGGCAGTGATACTCCAACAAATTTACTACCGCTATGAAAAAGGCCAAACCGACAATCCTGCCTTTAAACCGCTGGGAATGATCCGTGACTTGGTCCTTAAACAAGCGCTGACACACCTTACCTGAACTTCATTTAAAATTTTAAAGAGAATAACATGACCCAATTCGAAAACAAAGTTGTCCTGATCACTGGTGCCAGTCGTGGCATTGGTGAAGCCATTGCCCATCAATTCGCTGCACAAGGTGCCCAAGTGATTGTCAGTTCACGTTCACAAGAAGGCATTGATGCTGTGGCCAACGCCATCAAGCAAAATGGCGGTAAAGCCGGAGCCATCACCTGCCACAATGGAGACAAAGCCTCGCGTGATGGCTTGATAAAACAAACCATCGAGCAATACGGACAATTGGATGTGATGATCAACAATGCAGCAGCCAACCCGTATTTTGGCAATGTATTGGATATGGGTTTTGAAGCCATTAAAAAAACCATTGAGGTCAACATCGAAGGTTATTTCCACATGAGTCAATTGGCTGGGCAACAGATGCGTAAGCAAGGCGCTGGAGTCATCATCAATACCTCGTCAGTGAATGGACGGGTTGCTGGTTTCAATCAATCGCTCTACTCTGCTTCTAAAGCCGCCATCATTTCAATGACTGAAAGTTTTGCCAAAGAATGTGCTCAATTTGGTATCCGCGTCAATGCCGTGTTACCAGGATTAACTGACACCAAATTTGCCTCTGCACTGACCCAAAATGAAGCCATGTTAAAAATGATCTTGCCACAAATCCCCTTGGGACGAATCGCCCAGCCCGAAGAGATTGCACCGGCCTATTTATTCCTGGCTTCAGATGCCGCCAAATACATCACAGGTGTCAGCCTGCCCATAGATGGTGGCTTGTTGGCTTAAGCATCGAGATTGAATATAAAATAGTTTTCAGTAAACCATTTGATAACCGAGAATGCAATGACATCACAACCGATTCAACAAACCATTAAAAACTGGCATCAACTGATCAAAGCAGCTGATCCTGAGAAACTCAATGAATTGTTGGCTGATGAGGTGGTTTTTCATTCACCAGTGATGCACACACCCCAAGCTGGCAAACCTTTGGTCAAAATGTACCTCACCGCGGCTTTTCATGTGTTGTTGCCCAATCAATTCCAATACCTGCGCCAGGTATTGGACGATAACCAAGCTGTGCTTGAATTTCAGGCGGAAATTGATGGACTGATTATCAATGGTGTAGACATGATTGCGTGTAACGATGCGGGTCAAATCACAGATTTCAAAGTCATGCTCAGGCCCCTCAAAGCACTGAATCTGGTACAACAAAAAATGTTTGAATTGCTACAAAAACAAGGATAACCACCGCGGCATACGTTATAGATTGATACTTGTTTACAAATTGTTCTACATTGATGGTCCATCAATGGTTAAAATAATTAGCAGCATAACAAGGAGAAATCGATGAAAAAGCATATAATTTGGAGCTTGATGTTACTCTCAAGCCTGGCCTTTGCCCAAACAGCAAAAAAAGAGTTGGAACAACTTCCGACTGAAAAAAATTCATCTGAACAACAGTTCAGTCAAAGTAAATCCCAAAAAAATTACGGCAACAACCGATATGGCACAGGTGATAAATTCATCTGTGAATCTTATCGCGGCCAAAGGCAACATTGCAATGCCGATACTTCAGGTGGTGTCAGGCTGGTTAAACAAATAGGCTACAACTCCTGCCAAGGCAACTGGGGTTATGACTATTATGGCGTTTGGGTCACCAATGGCTGTCGCGGTGAGTTTCAAATTGATCGCTACCAAGACCATTATGGACAAACCGACGATGTGATCCGTTGTGAATCCTACAGTCAGCGCAGACAAACCTGTGCGCGAGATTTGCGAGGTGCAGATGTTTCATTGATTCACCAACTGAGCAATCGCAGCTGTCAAGGCAACTGGGGCTTCAATTACAATGAAATCTGGGTCTCCAATGGCTGTAAAGCAGATTTTTATGTCTCACATCGCAACAATGGCACCGATCCTTACCAAGCAGGTAACAACGGTATCGTAGAATGTCGATCGGTTGGGACCAACATCGCCCATTGTCAGGTACCTGCGTTACAAAGTGTTGAATTGGTAGAAGAATTGGGCAACCAATACCGCAACAGTTGTCGTGGTAACTGGGGTTACTCCAGCCACGGACTTTGGGTACGCAATGGTTGTCATGCACGCTTTGCAGTCACAGCCTACCAAGAACCCTCATATTCCGATCATGACAATAACCATAACCAAGGACGTGAAGTCATCTGCGAATCGAATTATGGGCAAGTCAGAACCTGCCCTGCTGACACCAGAGGTCGCGTAGAATTCGTACAAAACCTTTCTAACACCAGTTGTGACAACCGATGGGGTTATGATGCCAATGGCATTTGGGTCAAGGATGGTTGTCGAGCTCGCTTCATGACTTATGATGCAGGTTCAGCTGTCAATCAACCACCAGTCAACGCCTTACCGATAACAGTTAAATGTAAATCAAGACGCAACAAGGTCAAAATCTGTGACACCAAAGGACCATTTCGAGATGTTAAATTCAATCGAGAAATCAGCAAAGGCAAATACCCTTGCAAAGGCAATTGGGGTGTCAATCAACAAGGTGAGCTGTTTGTCACCAATAACTGCTATGCCGAATTCAAAGTCTATCGATAAACTTTGCTACAATAAAACCATCTAAGCCCATGCGTTTGTATGGGCTTTTTTTGTGGTTCAATGGATGGGCTTTATCACGGCTTCCAGTTCATTAAGCACCGATTCACAGTCCTTTAACAATTGAAGCATGTTGCTGGACAGGCCCATTTTGCCATAATAGAGCACTTGAAACTGCTCACGCGCCGCCAACACCTGTTGCCAATCATAGGTTGCTGTCATCTCTTCTTTGGAACTGCTGCCCATTTGTAAGGTCACTGCGGCATGAAAACCATCATGCGGGGTGGATATGCGCTGCAATACCAAATCATCCAGCTTTTTGTGGGTGGCCATGGTGTGATTGAATTGCACCAATGCCGCACGCAAGTCTGCTGAGGATATATCAGACAAAGAACCAGAGGCCAATAACTCTGCCAGGGTACTGGGTTGATAGGTGACTGAACCGAATCGACCAGCAGCCATCAATGTTTTGGCAAAAGTTTCACTGTCTTCAGGTTCTGTTTTTTGATTGATGACTTTCAACACCGCAAAATTGGCTTGAATCGATCGGTTGTTTTTTTCCATGCTGTTATGGGTGTCTGCTACAGTCAACTCAAACTCCTTTTGCAGTTGTTGTAAAATTTTCTGTTCTTTGGCCTGTTGTATATTTGAGGCATTCCAATTGGCCACTTGGATGCCAATAAACACCCCAACCACTACAATCAGAAAGTCAATGAATACAGCGAACCAGTTCTGCTCTCTGACGTGTTTTGAAACGCTTCTTAGTAGCATCAATCTTTACCCCAGTCTTGAGTATAGTTTTTTAAGCTTGATTCTAATTTATCAGGAACATACCCTAAGGTGGCAGCAATGGCATCTTTAAGAACCATCAAATCATCAATGTCGCGGAGTTGGTTGCGCCGATGTATCTGTACCACCATATTCATGTGTGATAATCGATTGATGAATTCAGTATTGTTAGCCAATGCAGCAAAATCATATTCTAATTGAGTCACTCCTTTGGGTTCAAAGTCAGATTTGATGAATTTCCAATAGGCACTGACTTCATTCAATTGTTTGCGGCGCAATTCACGCAAATGAAGGCTATGTTTTTCTCGGGTCATGAATTGAAATTCAAGGTTGCCAATTAATTCCCTTAATTCAATGTCTTTGATGATGGACATCTTTCCTGACGATTGTAATTCCTTGATAGACAATAAACTCCTATTGGATTCAGTGGCATAGCCGAAGAATGCCAGACCTCGATCAAATGTGTCTTGGAGTTCAGGCTCCAATTGTTTACTTTGTAAGGCATTTAAAACCACTTTTTCCGTTCTGATTCGATCATCGGCCCAGTCAATATCAAAACTGGTTTCTTTGATCGAGCGTTCTGCATCTAAGTAAATGCGTTCAAGGTATTTAGTTTCCAGCGACCGTTCTGATCTGTCTTCATTCCAGTTGGCCACCTGAATACCGATAAATACACCGACAACCACAATGAAAAAATCTATAAAAACCGCAAACCAATTCTGCTCCTTAACGTGTTTTGTAACTGAACGTAATAACATCAGTTGTTCTCCGTTGAATGGTGATAAAGCTGCAAAATCTCATCCAATGTTTGGTGTAACTGTGCCAAAGATTCACTGACTGGCACCACAGCACGCAATGTATAAACCTGATACATATAACTGTTGTTGATCATGTCATTCATGAATGCTTTGTCTGAGCGCATTTTTTCCGCATGACAAACCGGATCAATCCAAATCCCATCAACGACCGTGTCTGAATGTTTGTTGTAATGAAGGGTAATTATTTCTGGGTACCTGCGAGCCATTTCAACATTGTTATCACTGATGGCATCAACTAAATGTTCTGCTCGCTTGGCTTGTTGGGTGTAATTCAAGATATCAGTTCTGATACTTTCTGAAAATATTTGATCCAATTTACCGGCAGACAACATCTCATCAATCGTCGGTAATGCCGCTGGCGGCACAGTGGTGTGAGCAGAGGCAACCATGGCTGTACATAAATCATCACTGATTAAGACATCACTTGTTGGATCGGCCAATATATCCATTGCTGAGTTCAGCTTTTTGGAAAAATCTTCACGTGTTGCATCATAATTAGCTCTTTGTATCGATAAATGTTCGACCTCTGCATGCAAACGTTTCAGGTAACTGGTTTCAGTTTTTTGTCGCTGGCGTTCATTGGCAAAGTCTTGCACTTGCAAACCCACAAATACACCGACCACCACGATCAGAAAGTCGATTAATACAGCAAACCAGTTTTGATCTTTGACATGTTGGGTGATTCTTCGCAATAACATCAATCTTCCTCGTAAATCATAAAAATACCTGCTTCAGCAAGCACTTCATGGCTTGCCCGATAGGGTTTGGTCGCTCCAAGCAGGTCTGTAAAATCACTGATCTGCATAGACAAGTTTGCAATTCTGCGCCGCAACATATCAGCAAAATCAGGGTGAGTGCGCAAAACCGCAACGGCTTCTGACAGCTGCTCTGCTGGCAGGGACAATTGGCAGTCATAAGACAATGAATTTTCACCGTTCATCAGCCGAGTAACCGAGATGTTGCGATCACCACAAACTTCCGCGGCATGCAGCTGTACGTCTATCGGGATCACGGTTCGATACAAACGGCGGTAGTCTGAAGATTTACCATCATTTTGGATGTCTTCAGCTTGTTCACTTTCATAAAAAACCGTGGCAATTCGTCCCAGTTCACTTTTTGCCAACAAGTCATAGCCACCTGAGGACACCAGTTCTGTATAGGTTGAAGATTCATTCAATCGATTGAATTGGGTGGCCCGAAAGGCCGCAACCAATAGCGCATTGTCAGGCAGCGATTTTCGACCACTCAAATCGTCCAAAACCAGTTTCGCATTGTTAATCACCACTTCATGGTAGGTAGCAAAACTATAAGCAAGCCAGACATCAACCCCAAAATCATCAGCCAACCTTTCTGTGAGCACCACCGTGCGTTCTCTGGTTAACCGCTCTTCATTCCAATCACCAATTTGAATACCAAGAAAAACACCAAAAACCACAATGACAAAGTCTAAAGAAACGGCAAACCAATTCTGTTCAGTGACGTGCTTAGTAATTCGTCTTAACAACATAATTTTCTCATAACTATTTTAATTTCACACCCCATCGAGAATTCAGTTCTTGTTCTATGCTATGAAGAATACTTTCATACTGTTCCAATATGGGTTGATACGCTCTTTGTCGTTCAAGAGTAGAATAACTGACTGCTGAAATTGATCGTACTATCTGCGGCAAGGTACAAAGCGTTTGAATATCAAAATCAACACCCACAAATTCACCCATAAAGGGATCAGAATATTTGCGAGATAAGTCATAACGTACCTGTTTTTCAACAATGTGCCGATGGTGTTCATTTGAACGAGCAACAGAATCTGTAAAACTATTACCTCTCCACTCAACCAATGCAATAGTTTCTGACAACTGGTCTTTTAAGGATTGATTTCGAATGATGTTGGTGCGACCTGCCGCATTCATCTCATCTACTGTTCGACGAAAGATTCTCGGAGGATTGATATAGCCAATCGTATTGACTCCACGCTGAAAGGCCTGTTCATCCTCAGCATCCAAATTGCAGGCATCCAGTGAATTTAGCATGGTGTTGTAATCAGATAACTGACGGCTAAGAAAATTCAAATCCCGACTTTGGCCTTTGATACTTTCGATAAAGTCAACATGAAGTTGTTCTAGGTATTCTCGTTCCAACGACCGCTCAATCCGCTCACCATTCCAATTGGCCACCTGGATACCAATAAACACACCAAATACCACAATCAAGAAATCAATAAATACAGCGAACCAGTTTTGGGTTTTAACGTGTTGTGTAACACTCGTCAGCAACATCAATCCAGCCCCCTTAAATAATCAATCATCAATGTCGTTCGGTCTTTGAATATTTGCAAACTTGACAGCTTGGTATCTAAATCTGATACCTGTCTGGTTAATTCATCTTGAATAGCTGCGTCTAAAATGGCTTTAACGGCTGTATCTACATCCTTTCGACTTAAATTAATTTCGCAGCTGGTGGGTAAAGTAATGATGTGTTGAAAATACTGATTCACCCCCATCACATCATCACAATTGTCCCGCACAGCCTTTTGCGCTTGGTAGGGCATGATTGATCTGATGCTTTCACGATAAGGCATGATGGTGGTTAAATTGTTAACGGATGCTTGTATGCTGCGAAAGTATGTGGATAAACGCATTCTGATATCAACATCAGCAATCGCCACTTGGGCACCAATTGAATTCACTTCTGCATAACTCTCATTATCAAACTGTCTAGGCAGCGCTTGACTGGCTTGGTAGACATCAATAATGAACTGTTTGCCTAATGGCTCACTGGGCTCACTGGGCTCACCCAAAGCGCTCAAAGCACTCAATGCAGCCAGGCCATGGCTTCTGGTTTGTGAAAAATAGACGACTCGCTGTTCGGCGTCTAATATATTGGCTTCCAGGTCATCTGTGATGCGTTGTAAGTAATGCGCAGTTAAGCTTTGTTGTTGTCGGGTTTCATTCCAGTTGGCAACTTGGATGCCGATAAATACACCAACGACCACGATCAAAAAGTCGATAAAGACCGCAAACCAGTTTTGCTCGGTGACATGCTTGGTGATGCTTCTGAGCAACATCATAAAGACCCTTCTTCAAAGTCACAATTTCCACTGTTGTTCTCAAGTGCCTTGAGTAGTAGGTTTGCACGCTTGCCCAAATCTTCCAAAACCAACATATGATAATAGACAAAAAGCCGATTACTGGACATCGAAGCCGAAAGACTGTCGTGAGAGCGAATCCGATCCAGCGTTTCACTTTCAGTGACATGCCCCGTGATCGAAAGTCCTGCATCATGAAGGGTACGGACCATTTCCGAGCGAAACAACAACAAGCGCTCCTCAAACAGCAACACTTCTTGATACTGCGCATAATACGATTGAATACATGGCCATGGTTTAAGTT
Source organism: Marinicella litoralis (assembly GCF_002591915.1). GTDB lineage: Bacteria > Pseudomonadota > Gammaproteobacteria > Xanthomonadales > Marinicellaceae > Marinicella > Marinicella litoralis. The sequence goes on from NZ_NIHB01000002.1 coordinate 319,442, forward strand.
TGCCAATCAATGTGGCATTGCCTGTGTTAACCAGCGACAGATACGATGGATGGTTGTTATCAAGAAACCTGGTATAGGTTGAGGCGTTCATGAGGTAAGTGATTGAATCATTGATTAATGCCGGACGTTGGATTGTTAAATCACGCTCAAGTAAATGCGACTTATCTGGCGTTGGAATTCCTGCCATATCGAGCAACTCCGTTAATGCTGCCAACCGCCACTGGGATGTCCTGTAACCTGTATTGATATCAGTTAAATCTGATCGAATATCGTCTGCAAGTTGGACCATATAACCATCGGCCTGTTCATTTTGTGCTCGGTTTTCGTTCCAATTGGCCACTTGAATCCCAATAAACACACCGACCACCACGATCAAAAAATCAACAAAAACGGCAAACCAGTTCTGATCCTTAACGTGCTTGGAGACGCTTCTTAATAACATCATGGCTGTCCTATGGATGCCAAACGTTGAGCAATCAAAGCATCGATTTCTGCCAAAGTGACACTGAGTGTTTTGGCAGATTTTTTGAATGATTCGTTCAACCGGCCTCGATAAAACAAGATATTCATGAATTCAATTTGGCGCAGTGTGTCTTTGGGGTCGCGCCGGTCTTTCATGGGATCCAACCAATTGACCGAATAGGAGCCATCTCTAGAAGGGATGGTGATAAAGCCTCGCCAATCATAGTTTTTAATCAAAAAAAGATCAGACATGTCATACGATGCTTTTAATATAGCGTTTTCATCCGTCTTTAAGGTGGTTATTTGACTGTCGATGATTTGCAGTTGTTTGCGCAACTGCTGTTCTTTGAGCAGTCTCAGGCGACCGGTGTTTTTCAGTTCGTCGTAAGTCACCATGATCGGCTCAAAGCCCAATACAGCATAGACCCCAGCAAGGATGTGTTGGTCTATGGTTGGAATGTCCATATCATCGTGTTGACCATCGGCAAACTCTGCCAAAACCCGCAAACTGTCATCGGCCACCTCCGCTTCAATCAGCACATGAGCAATGCTGTTGGCGGTTGCTTTGATGTCCTCATGCAACGCCACCAAAGTTTCGGCTTCCAACAGACGATCAGCTCGATCCGTATTCCAATTGGACACTTGGATACCGATAAATACCCCGACCACCACAATGAGGAAATCGATAAAGACCGCGAACCAATTTTGTTCCTTGATGTGTTTTGTGACGCTTCGTAATAGCATCATTGCCGCTCCAGCTCTTGAATGAGGCTCTCAGCTTGGTCATCAAAGTATTCAATAAAGCTCAAGATCCGTACACTCTGCGAAAAAAGTAAATTGAGTTCATTGATCAAATTCTTTTCAGTGTGAATTTTGGCCGCAGTTTGTAATATATTGCTTGCTAAATCTGGAACTGGACAAGTGGTGTAATAATTTTGGTTGTCATCCAGAATATCGCTGGGATCAGCACCAATCACATTACAGTCACTGATGATGTAATCGGTAAGTTGCCAATCCAAAAGGCTGCGAGAATGATCCCTGAAAACAGAATCAAATTTAAAGGTAAGTCCGGCTTCTAACGCGGCGTCTTGATAGTAGTCACGCATTTGCCTCAGCACAGCATCATCACTGACTAAGTCTAATTTTCCGGCATTCAAAAGTTGGTTATAGACTTGCGCTGATGGTTGAAACGGCCACATACCGCCGGCCTTGTCTACATCGCGGATAAAATCCCATTGCAACGCCAATGAATCTGGCAAATCGTTATGCAAAATGTTGTCGACACCTGTGATCGCTTGCTTAACCTCTAAGTAGAATTTTTTTCTCAAGGCATAGACATCACGGTCATTTTGTAAATCTGCAATTAAATTGGCTCTGAATAGCCCTGCCTCCTGTTCTGCATGTCTGGTCTCATTCCAATTGGACACTTGGATACCAATGAACACACCGACCACCACGATGATGAAATCGAGGAATACGGCAAACCAGTTTTGGGATTGAACGTGTTGGGTTATTCTTCTTAATAACATGCTATTTAATTTCCTCCTCAATCAACTTCAAAGCTTGGACCAGAATAACGCGCAATTCCTTTTGCTCAACCAGAATCAAATTTTCATAGGCGATGCGGTTTACAATTTCATTTTGAAATTGCATGGATGAAGCCAGCACTTTGAATTCATCAATAGATACATCGTCATATTCATGAAGACCTTTAATAGCTGCAAAGTAGCTTTCCCATTCTGATCCCTTATAAGCAACAGCCCAAAGTGGACCAACCGGTAGTTTCTGACTGATGTAAGGCAACCAATGCTCATCAAGCCGTTGAATAACTGTTATTTCATCTTCCTTGGCATCTAGGTATTCAGCCGGTAAGGAAGAGATGACTGGACGAAGCTCAGAGTTTTGCAAACCTTGAAATGTCTGCTGGTTCAAAACAGATGTGAGCGCACTGGTAGAGTAGTCAGTGGTGAAGCCATCAACAAACACCTTGGCGATTAGCGTTATTGGTATGGTTTCAAAATTATCTGAGCGTATCAATTCCAGCAATTGTACACCTGCCGAATAAATATTATCATGGCGTGGCGAGTTATCATCAATTGCAACTACATTTGATTTAATTTCTTCGTGCAATCGTTCTAATGCCACATTCAATGACCTTTTTTCTGCCTGTTGTGAACCCCATTCTGTGATTTGAAAAGCCAGCAGAATGCCCGCCAAAACAATCAAAAAATCGATGAATACTGCAAACCAATTTTGGGTTTTAACGTGATGGGAAATACTTCTCAACAACATTTGCTTACCCCGTATATCGAATGATTTATATAAGTGGTTCCCAAACTGAATTTGGGACAAGCTTTGACATGTTTTGAAATTGATCGCAGTAACATGATTAGGGCGCCTCACAACTTAAAGCCCAATCCAACACCGTCTCAACCAATTGAATCCTAGACCATGAGAAAGCATGGTCACCTGAGATGACGGTATGGCTCAATGCAATATCTGGCTGAGCTGCATATGCTTCCACCAAAGGTGTATGGAAAACGGCTGGTGCAACAGCCTTGTCTTTATCACCAGCAACCAGTAACACCGATTTGCCTTTTAATTTGGGTGCGAGACCTACCAGACTGAATGCATCGCGGTTATTTTTCAATTCATCAATCGCTTTTGATCCTGACCAGTTATTGAGCATGGTTAAACCATCTGCACCTGAGGCAAAATTATTGGCCGCATCAATATTGGTTTGAAAGATATTTGCAACCAGACCAAAATCAGCCGGTGCAATGCCAGCCACGCATTTCACTTGCTTGTCTTTGGCAGCACCTTGCAAAGCCGCAAAGCCACCCATGGAATGACCAACCACTAAGATTTTCTCAGAATCTATACGATACTTGTCGGCTTGATTGCGTAAATAATTGATTGCACTGCCCACATCTTCTATCACATGAGTGAAACTAAACGTCCCTTCACTGCCCCAAGCACCACGGTAATGGAAAAACAACACGTTATATCCAGCTCTTCGCATGCTTTGGGCCAGATCCAGGTTTTTTTCATTGCCTGGATAACCATGCAACAACACCACTGTGGGGTGCGGACCTAAACCATCGGCTTGGTACAAAATGCCGTTCAGACGATCGCCATGACTGTCAAAATTGAGTTCAATCAATGCCGGTGGATGGGTTTCGTCGATTTGAATTGGGTCAGCATTAATCTTTATTTTGGAAGCACATCCAGTCAGATTCAATGTCAGAATCAGTAATATAAAAAATGGAACAGTCACTGATCGAAACACAAAACGTCTTTTTAGTTCTTTAAATAAACTCATAGTTTTTGCTCGATGATTTTTGGAATATTTTTCTTAGTAGCATAATGAATTCATAAAAAAACACGGTCATTGCGATGGCGCGAAGCGACTGTGACAATCTTTTAGGTTCGAATCTGCATCGTGAGAGGGTCTGGCCTTTAGGTATTGTCACGTCGCGTTACGCCTCGCAATGGCAACAACTTTTTTTAATTTTTTATCTGATTTCATATTTTCTGTCATTATTTTCAGTCACATTCAAAATCATCATCGCCCTCTGCCCTGCATTGCAACGGGTAGCCGTTCAGTTGCCAATAGTCGAATATACCGTTGGTTTTAAACAGTGGTTTGAAACTTGCACTTTGACGATACTTTTTGCCATGCGGGCCCCATAAAAAAAATTCATAAGGTTTACTTTCGACATCGCCCAAGGGAAATAACAAGATCTTGGCGAAGTACGGATCAAACGATGATTGACTCTTGCTGTAAGCCCTGATGTCTGCCACCAATGACGAATGATCTTGATCGAGATTTTGGTAGGCATCATAAATTTCAGGTAACCGATGCCATCCCAACAACAAGTTCGGTGAACCGGCCACCAATAGAAAAGCAGTTCGTTCTTGTTGTTGCGCTAAGGTGATGAAATTTACCCAATTACCAGTAGAAATCCCCTGCTCATTGGCTTGTTTAAAAATCTCCCAAGATTCATCGTATAAGCCCATACCGGCTTTGATGTCATATAAGTTTTCAGTACAAGGTGAAAAGAACGGATGACGCTGTTTACACGTTTGAAAAGTGGCTGTCGATAAGTCAGTTTGTCCAACAGCCGCATAGGCCAAACCCAACCAATTCATCGGTGACGGCAGGTTGGGGTCAATTTCAATCGCACGTATCAAATCATTGATAATCGATTGGTAATCCTGTTTGGTGCCATCTTCCCAAGCTATTAAATGACGAATATAGGCTTTGGCAGCCAGCGACAATGCACTGTTGGGATTCAATGCCAAGGCTTTTTCGGCATATAAGTTAACCTTTTCTTGGGCAGCAACAAAGGTCAAATCGGAAAAACCATAGTTGGGCATCAACAAAGCCACCGCAGCGCGTAATTCCCAAGCTGGTGCGTAATCGGGCTCCTGTTCTAAAATTTGTCGCAAATAGCCATCAACCATGTCTAATTCAAGCCTAGCGCGGTATAAGGCCCGAGCTTTCAGAAATAAATCATAGTTATTTAAAGCAGGCACTTGATGACCTTCATGAGTCAGCTGCTGATCAGTTTTTAATGCGATACCTAGTTGCTCAACGATCGCTTTGGCCACTTCGTCTTGAATGGCAAACAAGTTTTCTGTGGTCAATTCTCGGTCGTAAGTTTCAGACCACAGGTGTTGGTCGGTTTGGGCATCGATCAATTGGGCAGTAACCCTGACCATTTGTCCGGACTTGCGCACCGAACCTTCCAAAACATGACGCACATTGAGTTTTGCTGCTATGGCTGGAATCCCCATGGATTCTTGGCCTTTGAAGCCAAAGGATGACGTGCGGGAAGCCACTTTCAATGCTTTGACTTTGACCAACACATTAAGAATTTCTTCAGCGATACCATCTGAAAAATAAGCCTGATCACTTTGTGGTGATAAATCAGCAAAGGGCAGGACTGCGATTGATTGGTCGTCGGTGTTTGCTGTATCTGCAACATTTGTTTCAACAACTTCAAAAGCAGGTACATCAGCTACAGCCAAATCAGTCGCTGCAACCTTTGGCTTGGTGCCAAACTGTTGCCAAGCAACCAACAACATCACCGCAACCACCGCAATTAAGGTAATCACATCGAGCTTCTTGGCAGTGAAGGAACTGACCTGATTGGCGCTGACCTCACTGTCTTTCTTCAAACCATCAGGGGTTAGTTCATAAGCCCATGAAAACAGCACAGTGGGTATAAAACCCAATAGCAGCACCAGGGTCAGGGCAGAAATGATCCAATCAGGTAAATGCAAAGCAGGCACCACGGTATCGGTCACCTGTAACAACAGCCAACCAATCACCAAATAAGCCGCTGCCACTCGGAACACATTTCTTCTTTTCAGTTCGTTAAATAAGCTCATGGGGTTGGCTCTAATTTTCCAGCTTCCGCCAGCGCATGAGCCTCCATCTGCTGCGCAATTGCAATGAGTCTGGCTTCATCACGAAATTCGATAAAAAAGGGATCATGCTTGATAAAAGAATATTCGATGATATGTTCATCCAATGCACCCTGCATATACTTAACTACACCTTCAACATCGCCATCTACAGCAGCCAATTGGGCCAGGGTGTAATTAAGATTGATGTTAGGCCAGTTGCCTAAACTGATACTCACCAGTTTGTTTTCAGCAAATACCCGTGCCGCGTTCGCATGAACAGTCCAGGAGTCGATTTCCAGGCGTTTTTCAGCCAAAGCAAGTCCCACAAGCGCCTCAAGCACGTTGCCATTGGCTAGATCACCTTGGCGGTAATTGAGTCGTGATAAGGTGCGTTGAAATGCAGACCGAGCGGCTTCCCAATCAAGCTGACCTAAGCTTGCTTGACCTTGCCAAGTCGTGCCTGTTTTAGCCAGATAGAGTTGCCCCACCCGGAACATGGCATCCCAGTCACCACTCCACTGAGCAATTGAACGGCGGGCACTGAGTTCCCAACGGTTACCTGCCCCCCTGTCCCGAGCTGCTGCTAGCCATTGTTGTTGTTGATCTGACATCTGCATCAGTTTATAAGAAATCGCAATTTGAGCAGCAGCAAAAGGATCACCGGGGCGGTTTTCATGCAGGAATGTATAGGCAGGTATGGCCTCAGCCAATCGACCTTGTGTAACTAGGAGGTTGCCCAGCTCTTCATACGCATAGGTATCATTGGGTGCAGTTAATAGTATGGCATCGATAATTTGTTGGGCTTCATCGTATCGCCCCAGTCCCACCATCATACTGGCCAAGCGGGATTGTAAAAAACCTGACAGTGGATCACGTTCAACCGCGTCACGTCGCACTTTAAGAGCAAGTTCAATCTCACCCAAATCCCGCAATGCATCGGCATATAAGGTATAGGCTTCGATAAAAGCTGGATTGGCTTTGATTGCACGTTCAAAATAATCCCGCGCCACTTCGTCGTTGGTGTATTTACGCTCCTCCAAAAAGCCCATGGCAGTTAAGGCATCGGCCCGATTGGGTTCAAGCTCCAAGGCGCGACGAGCAGCTGGTTCGGCACGATCAAACGCATCTTGTGATGGAATACCACCGTAATCTTCCAACCATATCCACGCTGAAGCAATGGCGCCATGTGCCGCCGCAAAGTCAGGATCAATGACCAGTGCTTGTTCAAAATACTGGATGGCTCGAGTCAAGCCACTTTTGCTGGGCTCTCGAGCCAACTCTCGGCCACGCAAGTACAAATCATAAGCTTCACCATTTTCTGCATGCTGAGAACCACCCACTTGACTGTTTAATTTCAATTTAAGTTTAAGTGCTTCAACAATAGCGCTGGCTATTTCATCTTGAACGGCAAAAATATTATCCAGTTCACGATCATAAGTTTCAGACCAGACATGAAAACCACCCGCAACATCAATTAACTGTGCAGTGATTCGCACTTGATTGCCAGATTTACGCACCGAACCTTCCAGCACGGTACGCACGTTCAGTGCACTGCCAATTTCCACGATGTCATGCTCATCACCACGAAATTTGAATGAAGACGTTCTGGCTGCCACTTTGAGCCCATCTACTTGTGCCAAAACATTCAATAATTCCTCAGAAATGCCATCAGCAAAATACGCTTGATCACCTTCAATGCTCATGTCCGCGAAAGGCAAGACAGCAATTGATTTTGCCGCTACATCTTGGGTACTGCCTTGAATTTTCGTTGGCTTTCCACTCATTTCAGACTGGTTATGACTCACTGGGAATATTTGTTGATATACAAACAAGCTCGCTACACCAACTACCGCAATCAAGGTGATGACATCCAACTTTTTAGCCGTTTGACTGCTTACTGACTTTGACTTATCAACCGCACTGTCTTTCTTCAAGCCATCCGGGGTTAACTCATACGCCCAAGAAAACAACACCACAGGGATAAAAGCCAAAATCAACACCAATGTGATGGCGGATATGATCCATGCAGGCATATGCAAAGCAGGTACAACCGTGTCGACCACTTGAAGTAACAACCAACCGATGACTAAATAAGCAGCCGCCACCCTGAAGACATTGCGTCGCTTCAGCTCACTGAATAAGCCACTCATTTATAAGTCTTTTTTTTGTTCAAAATACACCCCCGTTACATGATTATAACAAGAATTTATTCTGTTAAGGCATTATTTACTTTGGCGTCACTGACTGGCTGATTTAAAACTGAAAACGGATTCGCGTGTAGAGCGCACTGGCATCTTCAAACTGTCCGAAAAAGGTGTGGCTTTTTTGTCCCGTAAATATCTGGGCACCGGCAGTGAACTGCCATTGGTCGTTGTGCCGATAATTGACCGAAGGTCGCCAATAACTGTCGTCATCTGTGGGTGAGTAAAACACAAACAGTGACCAGGTCAACTTATCTTGCATGGTGAGGTAGGTGAATCGATTGGTCATGACCTGACGGTTTTCTGCTATTTCAGTCTGAGGATAAAATGCATGCTGTATCAACCGTTCATAATGTTCGGTGTGTTCGACATAATATTGCCAACCCCAGTTGAGCTTTTTAATTAATTCACGTTCATAGCCCAACAACAATCGCCATTGGGCATTTGCCACCATTGGATTGATGCCTGACTTGTCATCCAGAGCATCATGGTAGCCTAATTCGACATGGTAAAGGCCTTGGCCGATTGCACTCTGCAAGCTAGCACCCCAAACATTTTTTGCGGCAAAATAAGGCTGCAAAGTGTTGTCTACGCCATTCGGTGATTTTTCAATGCCATGGTAAGCATACAGGGCCAATTGATGTCCCTTGAAGTTCCTAAATAAGCGCAAAGCATATTCTGTTTGTCGAGGGTGTCTCGGATTAACAACCTCAAAACCACCCACTTGTCTTTGTTCAAAAGGTGAAAACAATGAAAACCGCTCACCATTGATAAAGCGATCAGGCTCGGCTTCAGGGGTAATGACCAAGTCCACATTAAAGGCATTAAAATAACTGGTCAGACGCAGGGCATCTGCAGGCGATTTGAGGTAATTGTCGTCACGCCCACTGAAAAATGACACCCAATCTTTAGGAAATGGGTCATTGATAAACAGCAAGTCACCGGTTCCCCAGGTGGTGATTTGCCTGCCCAAGACAACATCGGTCTGGCCAAACAATGAAAAATCAATATTCAATGCACGCAAATCAAACATCAATTGACCTGCAACTTCATCCATCCAAAAATCATGACTCCAATTAAAATCAAACTTGTCATGGGTGTATTCAAGCGCCTGATGCCACCGCAGCTCACCCAATGGGGTCTGATCATCGAATAAAACGTCATCACCACTGCGCTCACCCCAGGCCAATTCCATAAAACCTGAATGTGACCAAGGTGATGTTTCTGTGGCCCAATCATCACCCCATTCATCAGCCTCCTGTTCGGTGACTGTCTGTTCAAGGCTTGCTTGGCCCCAGGCTGAGACTGTCCACATCAGGCAACAAATTAAGCGCAGTGTTTTCATTTATTGACCGCTGAGCCAGTTCTTGGGTGGGTTGCGCAATGAGCGCACCGTAAAGACGTCATCCTCCATGCCTAAATCGTAAGCCGGACGACGGAATTCCATCAAAGTATAGCCACCCGTTTTTAAATTTGAAACTTTAGACTTCATCACGGTGGGGTGCCCTTGAACATCAACCACCTCCACCACTTCAACCCGGCGGTAAATGGCTTCCGATTGATCAAAGTACTCAACCACCATGGGTAAGTGTGTCTGTTTATCAATCTGCATGGTGTAGTATTTGAACTCGACGGCATTGGGATCTTTGGGGCTGCTTTTGATGTAATAGAAAGCATCGTCTTGTTTCAGCAGTTCATGAAGGTCCGCTTGTGGATTGCGTCCTGATACGTCTTCATAGAAGAAATCAGAGCCCACAAAACTGGTGCGATTGTCTGAGGAAGAGATTCTTTTTTCTAAATCCAATGCCGGCAAGTACAACCACCGATGGTCTTCATCATCCACTTTTTTATGCACCAAAAATACCGTGTCTTTGACATCCGATGGTCGGCTAAAAACCACCAAAAAGTTTTGATCACCTCCTTCAGTCAAATCCTTGCGCAGGATCACAAATTGACGCATTTGTTTGTTGTCTTTATTGTCAACTATGATCATTCGTGCATCACTGCGCCCGTCATCACCAGCATAAAACGAGGCCAAATTGGCTTGACTGATGATGTGGTCTATTGTTGCAGCTTGTGAAACCATCACAGTTAACAACAACATCAAAATATTCAAAATTTTATTCATATTTAATTCCTCGTTCAGCTCACTTCATCACATGGGTTTTTAAAGCCCGCAACATGGCTGGTAACATCAATAAGGTAACCATGGCTGAAACGGCCATGATCGTCGCCAAAAAGAAGCCCACGGTAATATAAGGCATCAATGGTGCAAACAACAAAGGGGTAAATCCAATCGCAATGACCACCGCATTTTTGCTGATGGCCGCTGCCGGTTCTTCAAACATCATTTGCATGGTTAAGTTGAAATCTTGGTTTTCTGCATATATGTCTCTGGCACGTTGTAAAAAATGAATCGCAAAGTCCACGGACAAGCCCAAGGTTAATGCCGAGAGTACCGCGATGGGCATGTCATAATCTTTACCGAGCCAACCAATCAATCCGTAGATAAACGCAATGGTCAGCGTCAAAGGCAACATGGCCAACAGACCAAACAACACACTCCTGAATAACAAAACCATCATCAGAAACACCACCACAAACGCACTGATTAAACTCATTCCCATACCAGCCACCATTTCCTCTTGCCAGACTTTATTTAAGTATGTTTTGCCGGCCCAATGGATGCTGATCAGCTGATTGGGTGGCTTGTTGGCTATATGTTCAGCCATATAGTCAACCACTGCACTCATGTCTTGGTTGTCACCGCTTTTCAATTGGACCCAAACCACCGTACTGGTATAGTCCTTGGTCACAAAATGCCACAAATCATGGGGTCTGTGAGAGGATTGGTATTGTAATAAGGCTTGTGCCACACCCGCTTGACTGTCAGGTATATCGAATGCGACCGCTGCTCCACCCCGCAGTTCGCGATTCACTGTTTTAACCACATCAGTCAAAGAATTGGATTTACCCACCAAACCACTTTGTTGCAATGCCGACTGCAACTGGGCAACATAGGCCAGATTATCCGGCGATTTAAATGCTGCCAATTGAATATTGGTCTGATCAATCAATGCAATGAATTGTTCCAAGTCGTCAGCAAGCTGATCTTGCGCGTCAAACAATTGATCTTCTGCCCAATACAACCATTCATTCAGTTGTTGAGCAAAATCCATGTCACTATTTTTGGCTTCCTCGACATGGCTTGAAATCAACGGCGCCAACACACTGGCATCAGCAAAGAACGAACTTTCGATGGCTGCAGTATCCGCTTGTAAAACCAAATAAGCGTCATAAGTTCCAGCAAAATGTTCGTTGAGCACCTTATCCGCCACTCGGATGGGATGATCTGTTTTGAACCATCTGACAGGGTTGTCATTGATTTGAATTTGCAGCACGCCCCAAATGCTGACCGCAAAAACCGACAGAAAGAACACAATCACAGATTTATGCTGTTTGACACTGAACTGCCCCATGCCCTTAACCCAACCTGATAATTTTGATTTGCTGTGGTGCAGCTTTCGCAAGGAGTCCAATGATTCTTTTTTCAAAGTCACCAAATAGGCTGGAATAAATACAATCGTCAACACAAAGGCCAACAAAATACCGGCTCCAACAAAGGCGCCAAATATTTGCACCGGAGGTATTGGGGTTAACATCAATGAAAAGAACCCAACTGCTGAGGTGATACTGGTAAACAGCATGGGTTTAAATAAATCGGCTATGACGGCCCTAATGACTGATTCTCGATCACTTTCAGCCTGGTATTTTTCAACAAATTCAGACATGATGTGAATGGAATCCACCACCGCAATCGGCATCAAAAATATGGCAATCATGGAGCTCATGATGTGAACGGTATAACCCATGCCAATCATCGCACCCATGATCATGATGACTGTTGCCATCGCCACAATCATCGGCGCCGCAATGAATTTCAAATTTTTAAAGAAATACCACAACAGCAAGAAAATCATTAAACCTGCCATAGGTGCTGAAATACCCATTTGGACAAACATTTGATAGCCAAAAGTGTCTTCTGCCACCGGTAAACCGGTGATGTGGTAATCATCATCTGAATCCACTGAATCAATTATGGCTTGAATTTCCAATGAAATTCTGTGGCTTTGGTTTTTGTCGGCTATGGGAACATATATACTGCTGGCCTTGTAGTCGCTTGAAACCAATGTGTTTTTTAATAACGGCAATCGATCAACGGCCTGTTGCAACTGCTCAATGTCCACTTGGCTGCTTGGCGCTTGTTTCATCAGCCATTCGAACTGTATGCTGCCTGGGCCAGCTTGTTTGATGTTATCCACATGCGACAAAGCCATCAAATCATAATCAATCACCCCTTCAATCTGCGCCGTCTGCGTGGCCACGGTTAACAATGCCTGCAATGATTTTGGGTTATAAATACCTTCAGGCGATTGGTTGACTGCGCCAACCACAATCATGTCATGCAGATTGAAATCAGCTTTGATCTGATTATGGAACTGTCTTTCCACTTGATCAACAGGCAACATATTTTCAGGGTCTGTGTCTATTTTTATCATCGGCAACATGGCGGCTGTTATCAATGACAACAACAAAACGCCACCGAAAATGACTTTGGGGTGGTTGAAAATATAGTTAACGATTTTTTCTTGCATGTTAATCAGGCTTGTAGAATGGTTTGCATTATATATTAGATATTTCTAATGTTCAAGTGGTTGTGCATTGTCTGCTTTTCATGCAAAATACCTGTGTTAAATTAAGCCCAATATAAATAATGAACCAGTCCATGGATGAAATGATGATGCACTCGGGGGATGCTTCAAAGTTGTTAAAACTCATTTCAAATCAAAAAAGACTCTTGATATTATGCTTACTGCATGAAAAAGAAATGTCAGTATCTGAATTGAATGATACCCTAACTCAACTCAGTCAATCGGCTTTATCTCAGCACTTGGCTCAATTACGTCAAGCCAATCTGGTGCAAGTACGACGCGACGCACAAACCATTTACTATTCACTGACCAAAAGCAAAGCCGTTCAGATCATTCATCTGTTGCATGAATTGTATTGCCAAGATTCTTGTAGTTAAACCACACCAATAAAAATCTAAAAATAATCCGTTACCTTTGGGGGATTGGACCGTTTATAGACGTCAATTACAATTTCTTTTTACTAGGACAAACTTCGTAGGGGCGATATGTTAAAAATTTTGAGTTTGGTGTTACTTTCACTGACAGTTTCGGCACAAGACACCACCAAACAAGTGCCATTAATTTCTGAATCATTTAAAATTGATGGTGTCATGGATGAATCTGCTTGGCAACAAGCCCTAATCATTCCTTTATTGTACGAGACCTCACCAGCTGAAAACACCCCCGCACAAGTTAAAACCGAGGTGTATTTCATTGACACCGGCAATACTTTGGTCATTGGGTTCATCGCTGAAGACCCTGAACCTGAAAAAATCAGGGCTTTTTTGCGCGACAGAGATTCGGCCTATGACGATGACTTTGTCGGCGTTTTGCTGGATACATATAACGATGAAAGGCGCGCCTTGGAGTTTTTTGTTAATCCATTGGGTGTCCAAATGGACTTGATACAAAGTGGCAACAACGAAGATGATTCATGGAATGCCATCTGGGACTCTGCCGGAAAAATCACTGAATTTGGTTTCGTGGTAGAAATGGAAATTCCATACAACGAATTACAAATGCCAGACATCGTCGGGGAAAAAACCTGGGGCTTGTATGCGCTCAGAACCCATCCACGAGATGATCGCCGCTTGTACCGCAATGTGCCGATTGACCGCAACAACGATTGTTCTTTGTGCCAAACAGAAAAAATCACCGGCTTCACCAACGCCGATCGCGGCATGGATTTAGAAATCACCCCGACCCTGACAGGATTGGCAGCCAAAAATCGTGAACCGGAAGATGCTGCCTATGGCCCCAGTGAAACTGATTTTGAAGCCGGTGTCGATGTCAATTGGGGCATCAATTCAAACCTCACATTGAATGCCACCATCAATCCAGATTTTTCTCAAGTTGAAGCCGATTCTGCTCAACTCAATGTCAACCAAAATTTCGCCCTGTTCTTCCCAGAACGTCGTTCATTCTTTTTGGAAAACTCAGATTATTTTAACTCCAACATGAACCTGGTCTATACCCGCAACATCGCAGATCCAGATTATGGCGTGCGATTGGTGGGTAAATACGATGAAAACGCCTATGGTTTCTTCTATGCCAACGACACCATCACCAACCTACTGATTCCAGGAACCTTGGGATCGAGTTTCACCACCATGGAACAAGAATCGACTAATTTGGTTGGTCGTTATCGCAGGGATTTTGGCGAAAATGCTTCAACCTTCGGTGCCACCATTACCAACCGCGAGGGTGGTGATTACAGCAACACCTTGCTTTCTGCCGACCTCAATTACCGCATCAACAGCACCGATCAAATCAGGGTACAAATTGCCGATTCATCAACCCAATACCCTGATGAGATTGTGACTGATTTTGATCAACTTGATGGTCAATTTTCTGGCCAATATTACTTGGCACAATACCAGCACAATGGTCGCAACTGGCGGTTCAATGCTTATCATGAAAATAAAGACGATGGCTTTCGCGCTGACAATGGATTCATCAGTCAAGTTGGCATCAAAAAGTCCGTCATTGGTGGGGGCTATAAATGGATTGGTGACACTGAGGACTTTTGGAATCAAATCAACCTATACTCAGACTGGGACATCACCCATGACCAAACGGGTCAGGTGTTAGAAAAAGAATTTGAAGGCAGTTTGTCAATTGACATGCCCTTACAAACCAATGTCAATGGTGGACTAGGAGTGAGGGATCGCTTTTGGGATGAACAAATTTTCAGAGAAAATTACCAGTACATTAATTTGCACATGAAACCCATTGCTGGATTTGACTTCGGCCTGCACTTTAATCAAGGCAACTCGGTTGATTATGCCAACAGCCGTCTGGCTGATTCCAACAGGATAGATTTTCATTTTGGTGGTAATTGGGGCAGTCATTTCAGTTACCGGGTTTCTTATGCGCACAACAACTTAGCCATCGATGAAGGCAACATCTTCACTGCCAACCAAACTGACCTGCGACTGTCTTACCAATTCAACCTCAGACAAAGGCTGCGTTTGGCCATCATCCAAACCGACATCAACCGTGATTTGAGCTTGTACAATAACCCCGATGATTACAATAAAAACAGTGAATTCGTGGCGACTCAGCTCATCTATTCCTACAAAGTCAATCCCCGAACCTTGTTGTTTGTCGGGTATTCAGACGCCGGCAGGGAATACGACAACCTTGAATCATTTGTTAAAACAGATAAAAATGTATTTGTAAAATTCAGCTATGCGTTTAAACAATAAATCCAATCAAAGATCACTCACACCTGAATAGTTGATTCCAGATAACAGCGCCATATCTCGGTGCCAAGTGGCAATATCCTCTGAACAGAATTGATTCAAATCATCGTGCCCACAGGCCTTGGCCATTACTTTCATCATGGCCACTGCTGACTGATAAAAATTGGCCACCCTTAAACTGGCTTCATCTACCTTTATTAAGGCGCGTAATTCCGGATCTTGGGTGGCAATGCCAGCTGGACACTGATTGGTGTTACATATCCGTGCTCCGACACAACCAACTGCCTGAATGGACGCATTGGCCAAAGCAATGCCATCGGCACCCATTGCCATCGCTTTGATAAAGTCAGCGGGCACCCGCAACCCCCCGGTGATGATTAAAGTCACATCTCGCCCCACGCCACAACGGTCTAGATGACGCCTGGCTCTCGCCAAAGCTGGAATGGTTGGCACAGAAATATGATCTCTGAACAAAGCCGGAGCCGCACCTGTTCCGCCACCACGACCATCTAAAATGATGTAATCGGCCGATGCCTCCAAAGCAAAATCGATGGTTTGTTCTATCCGATTGGCAGATATCTTAAAACCGACAGGGATACCACCTGTCCGCTGTCTGACATGATCGGCAAAGTTTTTAAAGTCTGCTGGTGTTTCAAGGTCATCGAAAGTCGCTGGCGAGACAGAATCAGAGCCCACCTCAATGTTCCTCACCTCTGCGATTTTTTCGGTGACTTTGTTACCCGGCAAATGACCGCCTATACCTGTTTTGGCAGCCTGTCCCGCTTTAAAATGAAAAGCCTGAATACGATCTAAAATCTCATCTTTGTAACCAATCCGACCAGAACCCAACTCATACAAATACCTTTGGTTGTTGGCTTGTTCTTCTGGCAACATCCCACCTTCTCCTGAACAAATACCTGTTTCCACCATTTGAGCCCCTTTGGCCAAAGCGGTTTTGGTTTCTTCAGACAAAGCACCAAAGCTCATGTCTGAGACGAACAATGGCATGCTTAAATGCAAAGGCTTGCGGGCTTTCGGACCAATGATTAAGCTTGAATTGACGGCATCACCTTCCGTTAACGGCCTGGGATTCAATTGCGCTGTCATGATTTGGATGTGGTCCCAGCTGGGTAATTCAGTCCGTGGAGCCCCCATAGCCGTCAATGGCCCCTCCTCTCCCAAGCCTTCAACACCCTCTTTGGCCATTTGATGAATCAAAGCAACATGGGGTTCTAATTTTGATGGTTTAGCAGCCACTACCTTGTTTTTGGCTTTAAATCCATCTTCACCATTTTTCCATACATCATCATGTGAACCGTCACAGAAAGGCTTCATTTTTGAAGCACCACAGCGGCACAAAGAGTAGTGTTCTTTGGATGCACCCTCCCCCCACTGGGTATTCCTCAGCTCAATACCACCCACAATGTTAAATGGGCCATCCTTTGCCACAGTCACTTTGGCTGGTCTTTTTTGATCCCTGTATTCGGTGTCCCCATGGGCATAACTTAAGGCTCCAGATGGGCATTTGCGAATTTTTTCGATCAACTCGAAATCAGTGAATCCACCGTGCGCTGTTTTAGGTCGCCACTTGTCAGGTTTTCCACTGGGACAATAACCGGCATGAGAACATATGGCCACATTTTCATAGATGGTGATGGGGTCGCCTTTAAAAACCAAACGCTTGTCATCCTTATTTTCACCCCGCTCATCAATGAATCCAGCCTCAACATGACTGCCATCACAGAATGGTTTGTTTTTGGACTGACCGCAGCGGCATAAAGCCATCGTTTGGGTGGTTTTAATTTCACCGTCAGCGCCTGCAAAGTCGTTTAAATTTTCAACCCGCAATGGGCCATTTTTAAGGGGTGTGATTGTGATTTTGTTGTTATTGCTCATGGTATCAATGGTGTTGTTTGGTAGCGGTGGTTTTGTATTTAAGATCAACACCAGTAAACATCCAAGTGTTGATACTTTATGGATGATGATATCAGTATACATTATTCTTCAAATGAACCGCAAAAGGTCCGTGCTGAAACCAAACCCAGGAAGAATCAATAAACCACAGTGCCAGAACCATGATTCCCAAATCATTGTGTCCAACAATCCCCACTCAGCAAAAAGTGCCATACTGTGAAAGTATTTGTTAAACTATAGTTTGGTACTTTTTGAAAATCATCGATGCAATTTCTTGATTATGAAGTTGATTTAGTCCAACGCCAAGTCAGCAAAGCCGGCCAGCCACTTAAATTATCATCGCTTAATTTTGAATTATTGCGATACTTTTTAGCCCACCCTGGAAAAATCATCACCCGGGATGAACTGATGCAGCACGTTTGGGTGGGAAAAGTCGTTTCAGATGCCACGGTCTATAAACAAGTCAAAAGGCTGAAAAATGAACTACAAGATGAAACCGCCTCAGCTGAGCTGATTCAAACCATTCATGGACAAGGGTTCATGCTGGCACTGGACGCCAATCAAATGGCTGAAACCACTGCTGTTACTGCCACCAAGAAACCTTCCTCACTGTTCTATTTGATACCTTTGCTGGTGGTGATTTTAGTTTTGATTCTCTACCAGGTATTGCAGCTAAAACAGGACAACCAGAATTTAAACCAGGCTGTGCAGAACCTGGCCATCCTTTACCAACCTGAAATCAATGAATCAAGCAATGACCAACAGGCCATCGCTCGATCATTGCATGCTCAGTTGTTACTGAGTGATGGTTTGTACAGCAAAATAGAAGACGCTGAGTCACAACCTGAGTTCAAATCTAAAAGTGCCCGATTGCGGCAAACCCTGGGCTATGAAAACCTGTTACATGTACAGGTCATCACCCATCAACATGGTCTTAAAGCCCATGTGGTGTTACAACGCGGAGCAGCGTTGTTACCCGATGAGATCTTTGAAGCCAAAGATGTACTTGATCTGACCAGTCAAGTGGCCAAGTGGACCACCAAACAACTCAACACCGATTGGCCGACTGAAGAACAACATGGATTCACCACTTCAGCCATGGCTTTTGAACATTACTTACAAGGCATGCACATGGCCATTGAGAACAACCATGAGGCAGCCATAGCCGCTTTTGAAAAAGCCGCTGAGCAAGACCCCACGTTTAACGCTGTACACTATCAACTGGGCGTACATTACCGCCTGATTGGGCAAGTTAAAAAAGCCTACGCTGCGCTGGAAAAAGTTGACCTGACCACCGCATCTGGTCGGTTTAAGTTTCTGGTTTACAACGCCCGTGCCAGCATTCATTACCGTTTAGGCGAAATCAACCAAGCCATTGATGCCTATGGCCTGGCCATAGCCACAGCCAGGTCTTTGCATGACCAACAATTGATGATCAGCCCGCTGGTCAATCAGGCTTTTATGTTTACCGACACTGGACAAGCTGATGCCGCCCGCAAAAACCTTGAAGAAGCCCTGTTGTACACCAACAAAGACCGACAACATACGGTCATGGGCTCAATTTACAGTGCCTTAAGTAGCCTGTACCAAAATAATTTAGGTGATCTAAGTCGGGCCTTGCAGTATGCAGAATCCTCGTACCAAAGTTTCCTGACCGCTGGCAACCAAAGGTATGCTCATGTGGCCTTGAGTAAATGGGCCGAAGCCTTGTTGCAGCATGCTCACTACGAAGCGGCTTATGCCAAACTCCAACAAGTGTTGGATTACAGCGAGACAGTGAACGAAACGGTCAACAGTTTGTTTGCCCTCAAATCAAAGCTGTATATTGACCAACTTTATGGGCGGTTTACTGAGGCACAAAATGAATTGACTGTTTTTGCCACAAAACTCAACACCATTGAAAATGCCAATTTGAATCACTGGTTGCTGGTCAGTCAAATTCGACAAGCATTGATACAACAGGATTTTTCCCTGGCTCAACAACTGTTGACTGAATTTAAAACACGATTACCACTGCTGGAAACCACCGACTGGGCAATTAATTACCATGTACTCCATAGTGAATGGTTGTTATTCAACGGACAGGCAGAACAATGGACAGCAAGCGTCACATCATTGGCAGAAGAGATGCCAGCAAGTATAGAGCGACAATGGGTGATCGCGAGGCTTCAACACGCACTGGGACAAAACAAATTGGCCACCTCCTTGTTGAACCAGGCCATCAATCAAGCCAAAACTGAACAACGCCATGACCTGTTGGTCAAACTACTGAATACGCAGCTGGAACAATTGCTGGCAGCCAATCCTGCCGATCCCTTGATAGCCCAGCGGTTAAAACAGTTGGAGGCATTGAATCCACCCCCCTTCCCTCATCTGTTGAACCTGGCCAGACACCAACATCAACAAGGCGACACAGCGGCGGCCAGCAAAACCTTGAAACAATTACAAGCAAACGCCAACCAATGGTGGAATCCATCACATCAGAAACTGCTTAACCAATGGTCCGTACCTAAAAGTGCCTCAGTTTTGAAAGCCACTGGCGAATATAATGTCTTCAAGACCGATACCATCCATTTCAAAGGCACCTTGATCGTACATGGCATTAGACCCAGGTCTGAATAAGCCATCCAAATCGGTACTGGGTCCACTGCTACATGCATCAAGGCTTGGGGAATTGGCAGCCAAACGGTAAGGGCCACGGCCATCAGTGACAAAAATCGGATCACCCAAATTCCCCCCCATGCTTTGACTGGTGCCTTGTGGGTTCTGGATGTTGTTGCATGCTCGGGTGAAAGACACCGCAAAATCCACATAAGGTCCCTGACTGTTGTTATAAAAAATACTGTTAATTAAATTTAAGTCAGTTGCCAGAGAAACCACATTCAAAGGAGGGCCTTGATTTTCAACCAAGGTAAGCGAGCTCATATCCAACAAGCCGTTTATATCCACCTCAATGACCGAAGATTCATTGACCGCACTGCCATTGTGGTGCATCAAGCCATTTTGGATTTGAAATTGTGAGCCTTCCTCACTAAAAAGAAACAGCACTGAACCCGCCAGCACAGCGTCATTGCCAGTCCAATACCCACCCAAAAAAGCCAAGGATTCAGTATCTAGAGTTGAATTATTAAATGTATAAACAGCACCACCATATTCGCCCGCGGTGTTGTCAATAAACTGGGTACAGTATGCGTTAAAACCCAATTGAGAAGGGTCACAGACCGCTTCACCAGTTCCATATTCACTGCGTATTTCAGCTTGAGTATTCGACAAATACATGGCCCCTCCAGAGCTGTTTGCATGGTTGCCAATATACTGACTGTTGAGCACCACAACATCTACATGAGACAACCTCAAGGCCCCTGCATAGTTTGCAGCGTTTTCACTGAATGTCGAATTACTGATCAATAACTCGCTGCCTATCTGGTTCCATGCACCACCATGAGAGGTCGCGACATTGTTCTGAAATGTGGAATTATTGATAGTGGCAGCGGAGTTTGCATTAAAAACAGCGGCACCAGACCCTCCTGAATTGAAGCTAAATACACTGTTGTCAATGCTGATTTGATCGATGTAATTGATATATAGGGCTCCACCTATGTTGTCAGAGTCATTTTGATTGAACAACACATCCTGCACAATGAGGTTATCAATAGAATAAATGTAAGCGCCACCGCCGCCTTGGTTGGTACTGGACGCAGTGGTTGTATTGCCATTGAAAACCACATTATTGAGTTCAATGTCTCTAATTGTTTGAAACTCATCCCCCCTTTTGGCATATAAGCCGCCTCCGTTGGCGATTGCTGAATTGTTATTCAATTGCGTGCTGTTCAGTACAAGCTGACCTGCCGCCAGAAACACCCCACCACCAAAACCGACTGCTGTGTCTGATGCCAGGTTATCACTGATTATGCTGGCGTTGATGGTTGTTGGTTCACTGCTGCCTTTTGCCAGGTATATGCCACCGCCCTGATTGGCTTCATTACCCGAAATGACTGTACCACTTTCAACCACCAATTCGGTACAAAGCAAGCACGCCACCCCACCGCCCACCCCAAAGGGTGAGGTATTGTTGAGCAACTTGGCATCATTCAAAGTAAGCATGGCCGAGCTGGCAACACCAGCACCATCTACAAAAGCAACATTACCACTGATTTCAGCTTCATTACTGATGGTGATTTGTGAGCCATCCACCCCCCACAATCCGCCACCATTTTTATTGGCCAGATTGAATAAGACGTCCGTATTATCAATGACACTGATCGCTGCATCTCCGGTCACAAATAACCCACCTCCTCCACTGTCATCTGCAGCACCATTGGCGGTATTGCCCCTGATTTCAGCGTACCTGGTTTCAAAAAAGCCCTGCATTTGTGCGACACCACCCCCATTGTTGCTGGCAGTGTTGTTTCTTATTTCGCCATTAGTGAATGTGACATTTGAGTAATCTGCATAAATTGCACCACCATCCACTCCCGCGTTACCCCAGTTTAACTGTGTGTTCGACCCATAAATACCTGCCTCTGAATTTAATAAATACAAAATACCACCCAGCTGTCCAGCCACGCTCGAGGCATTGCCAGCCGTTCCACCGAGTGAAGATGAGGAGACATACAATTCGCTGTTGTCCATGGCAATGACACCACCATGCCCAACGGCTTCACCATAGTACAATTGACTGTTGTTAATCAGTCTTAATTCAGACGGTTGAGCGATTGAGCTGTTAACCCAAATTAAACCACCATTGGCTGTCGCATACCCATTCATGGCACGCACACCATCCAGCGTTAAGGACGCCCCTTCGATAACCGCCAATAGACCACCGTTCTCGGCCGTAGCATTATCTAAAGTCAAATGGCGAAAAACCACCTGTGCCGCGTTGCTGATCTTGCCAAGCCCCCCATGAATATCGTGGGAAGCACCATTGCCATTGATGACCACTGCTGAAGAATCGGCAGTCAGCAGCTCTGTTTCACAGCCGCTGTTATCAGGTGCAGCCGGGGCACCAGGCACCAAGGTCAGGTCCTTATCAATAACCCCAATGTAACTGATGTAATTACCTGGTTCGATATACAAGGTATCCCCTGCATTGGCGGCGGCAATGGCAGCTGTTAAGCTGCTGTATTGACAAGGTCCACCATTGATACCAATGCCGCTGAAAACCGAGTTGGAACAAAACAATAATCCCAGCAAATAAATCCCATTAAATCTACGCATTGAAAACTCCGATTGATGTGCAATCATCAGTCTAAGTCAATCCACCACCCAATCAGTCAGGCAAATTCGGACAATTTCAGGCAAAACGCTTATCTCATTGATTATTTAATGAAATCCAATCAAGATCCGTACAGTTTCAAAACCACGCACGCCTTATGTCTATGCTCAGAAAAGAGCAGGTAAATTTTTATGGTTTTTTTATAGGAGATTTAACGCCCGGCATCAGCGGCGCGGGGCGCGCGTAGCGGGCACTGCGTCCGTCTGCATGCCCTTGTTAGAGGTCGTTTGCACATTTCTTTCATATTAGCTCGTGTGTTTGCAGAGCATCTACCCATATCGCTTCGCCACAGTTTATAAAATATGCACTAAGAATATTTGCGACATCTTTAGTGGCGACGTTATCCTTTTCAACTTTTTCGAGAAGCTGTTGTGATACACCACTTTCTATTTTAATTGGCGCTTCCTTCCAGGAGGGATAACAACATCCATATCCGTCGAATGAAATTCTCACCAAGTAAAGTTGACCTTCTTCATCAAGAGCAAAATCGGCAAAAACACTATCATCTTGCAGGGCAAGACAAATATCGCAAGGACGAGTGGGCATTGACTCGGAAACTCGTATTTGCATGATTGCTATCGACCTCTAACAATTTATTAATAGTGCATCAGTGCCATCTAACAAGATATTGGCTTTAATTCGTGCATGCTTTTTTTAAAGATTTCATTGTAAGTCATTGATTTCTTACTTTGAAGGGATTTTTTGACTGCATGATTATCAGGAAATGAGCGGATAGAAGTGCATCAATGCGTTAATTTACGTCTATTACAGGGTAAACGTGCATTTAAAAGGGTTTTTCCTAGTTCCCAAGCTCCAGCTTGGGAATTCTTAGGTGCTTAAACACTGATTATATATTTAAGAAACAGCAAAGCTGACTCAACCCATATTATGAAATTCAATGACTTTCAAATCTTCTGTATGAACACAAATCTTTAGGCATTACCAAGCAGAGCTTGGGAACGAGATCTAAAGGGTTCATACTTAACCCTAACGAAGAGGAACGACACCCAATCAAGTTAAGTACAGGCTGTGGCATGCTCCTAAAACTCACGAGATATTAAGGGTACATCACAACCCAGCTTTTGGAGATCCTTCAATTCCGCTTCGCTCCATTCAGGATGACCATATTAAATTATTACTAATTAAACCAAGTCCAAAACTTCGCTGACTTGGTCGACTGTGATGATTTTGATGTCCAGATTCTTCACCCATTTACCGGCATTGCCTTTGGGGATGATGGCAGTTTTGAAGCCGTGGTTAGCGGCTTCTTTGAGGCGGTCTTCGCCATTATGAACGGGCCTAACTTCGCCGGTTAAGCCGACTTCACCAAAGACTATGGTACCGGCGGGTAAGTAGCGGTTTTTGAATGAGGAAATAATCGCCATGATGATGGCCAAGTCAGCGGCGGTTTCGGTGATTTTCATGCCGCCTACGGCATTGAGGAATACATCCTGATCATGCACTGCCAAATGACACATGCGGTGCAACACAGCCAATAACATCGCCAAGCGGTTGTGTTCTAAGCCCACCGATAAGCGCCGTGGATTCCCTAAAGGGCTTTGATCAACTAAAGCTTGGATTTCTACCAACAAAGGACGCGTGCCTTCGCGGGTGCACATCACCACCGAGCCGGCTTTTTCAGCGCGGCGTTCGCTCAAGAATATGGCGGATGGGTTTTCGACTTCTTTGACGCCGGTTTCAGTCATGGCGAACACACCTATTTCATTGACCGCACCAAAACGATTTTTTAAAGCGCGTAAAACACGATAGCGGCTGTTGCCATCGGATTCAAAATACAGCACGGTATCCACCATGTGCTCCAGCATCCTGGGTCCTGCAATGGCACCGTCTTTGGTCACATGTCCCACCAAGATTACCGTGATCTTGCTTTGTTTGGCCATTCTGACCAATTGGGCTGCGGCTTCTTTGACTTGTGACACCGAGCCAGGGATGGCGGTTAATTGTTCACTGAATAGGGTTTGTATCGAATCGATGACCACCAGGTCGGGTTTTTTTTGTAAAGTGGTGGCAATGATGGCCTCGACTGAAGTTTCAGCCATACAGTCCAAATCATCGGCTTTCAGCCCCAATCGTGTGGCCCGCATGGCGATTTGTGACAAGGACTCTTCCCCGGTGACATACAAGGGGGTAATGACTTCTGAAATTTGTGCCGAAACCTGTAACATCAATGTGGACTTACCAATGCCTGGATCCCCACCCAATAAGATCACCGAGCCAGGCACAATGCCACCGCCCAATACTCGGTCCAACTCTTTGATGTGTGACGATGTTCTGCGCTGTTGTTCGGTACTGATCTTACCCAGCTTCTGAATGCGGTTATCGCCTGAGTAATTGGCATAGCGATTGACTTTAGTGACGCCAGTGGTGGCTTGAATTTTGATTTCGTCGATACAATTCCATTCTTTACAGGCACTGCATTGGCCAGACCATTTGGTGCTGGCATTGCCACAAATATTACAAACGAATTGGGACTTGGCTTTAGCCATTTTCCGCCTCCATCATCAATTGTGCTGCTTGTTGCGCGGAGAAAGGCCAGTCCAATTCACGCTTGTCATTGGCCAAAACTGGAATGCGCACATGATATTGTTTAATTAGGGCTTCATTGTCATCGATATCAACCACTTCGTATGTCATCCCTGCCTCCACTAATAACTCTTCTGCATACTCACACAACGGGCATTCAATTCTGCTGTATAATTTCAATTTTCTCATGCGTGTAGTTTATCATGGCAGTCAGCGTTTTTGATCTCTTTAAAATAGGCATTGGCCCCTCTAGTTCGCACACCGTCGGCCCCATGCGTGCAGCCAATATGTTCATTGCTCAGGTGATGTCGCATAAGCTGGAACATCGCATTGACAGCATCAAGACCGAGCTCTATGGCTCCCTCAGTCACACCGGCCGCGGCCATGGAACTGATAAGGCCATCATCTTGGGCTTGTTGGGTGAAGAACCTGATAAGGTTGACCCTGATCGAATTCCTGCTTTGATGGCAGCGGTTGAACAAACTGAAAAAATCAAAGCCAATGATGCCATCACTTTGGCATTTAAAAGCAAAAAACATTTGGTGTGGCACAAGCGCAAAAAGCTGCCGTTACATTCCAATGGCATGCAATTCACCGCTTTAGACAAAGCCGGCAATGAGTTGTTAAAAAAAGCCTATTATTCAGTCGGCGGTGGTTTTATTTTGGCCCACAGCCACCTGGCCAAAGAACACATCATGGAAGATGATTCTGACTTGCCCTATCCATTCACTTCCGGTGATGAATTGATTGAGTTGTGTCATCAACATGACATGACCATTGCTCAAATCATGTATGCCAATGAACTGACTTGGCGCAGTCAAAATGAAATTGACCAACAATTGGACACCATTTGGCATGCCATGGAAGCCTGTGTACAAAGAGGTATCAAGGCCGATGGCGTGTTACCTGGCGGACTTAAAGTGGTTCGTCGCGCACCAAAAATATTCCGTGATTTGGATCAGAAAACCGAAAAAGATTTGGCCGATCCTTTGACTGTATTGGACTGGATCAATATGTATGCCCTGGCGGTCAGTGAGGAGAATGCAGCCGGTGGCCGAGTGGTCACCGCGCCCACCAATGGCGCAGCGGGTATCATCCCAGCGGTGTTGCACTATTACAAACATTTCATTCCTGAGAGCACCGAGCAAGGTATTCGTGACTTTCTGTTAACCGCGGCCGCAGTGGGCATATTGTATAAAACCAAAGCCTCTATTTCTGGCGCTGAAGTGGGTTGTCAAGGTGAAGTGGGTGTGGCCTCATCGATGGCCGCAGCCGGCTTGGCAGCCGCCTTACATTTGACCCCGGATGAAGTTGAAAATGCCGCAGAAATCGCCATGGAACATAATTTAGGCTTGACCTGTGACCCGATTGGCGGTTTGGTTCAAATTCCATGCATTGAGCGCAATGCCATGGGTTCAATCAAATCAATCAATGCCGTGCGAATGGCAGACCGGAATGATGGCACCCACACCGTTTCTTTAGACAAGGTAATCAAAACCATGAAAGAAACTGGCGATGACATGAAAGAACACTATAAAGAGACTTCTCGCGGCGGTTTGGCGGTGAACATCATCGAGTGTTAACTGATTCATCATTGACCCTCATTGAACCGAAACCAATGAGGGCCTTTGATTGACTTATTTTTTCTTCAATTCATAAACAAAACCAGCCATATCAGCTTTCATGGTTTTGCCTGTAAATTCCAGTACCTTGATTTGATAATAACCCAAATCTATTACATTGTCTTTGACCACAAATGGATCCGGTGAAATGCGTCGACCACCCAGGTTTTGATAAAACTGATTGCCTTCAAATTCCCACATATCACCTTCTTCATCTGGCATGCCTGCCATTGATATGATGGCCCATGCACCTTGAATGTTATCTTGGGTAATGTCTGCCGACCATACTTGAGCAGAAAGTAATAAACACAATATGAGGGTTAAGTTTTTCATTTTATTCCAGTTTTTCAAAAATTAAAGGTTTTAGTTTCATCAGCGACAGTCATGGTCAATCGACCCAGCGTGGCTGACACTTTCAAGGCGGCTAAGCAATGCAGTAAACCATGCGCAGTCCAGCCGATTAATTGCACCATTAAACCAACCCGTCCAATAAGTCGGCGTGTATGTCACCATCCCAAGGATGCAACATCATCAACTCTTTAAGTTGAGCAAATTGCTCTGGGAAGCGTACGATCACTTTATGCGGCTGAGGCACCATGTTTTTATCAACGATCAAGCCAAATTCAACTTGACCATTGTAAGACAAGATACTGATGCCCATGCCGATGGTTCCATTTTGTGGCACCCAAAACATGGTTTTATCGACTTTGCATCCAGCCATATATAAGGGAACAGAAGGTCCTGGTACATTGGTCAATACCGCCGTGGCTTTTTTCGAAAATTGGTTCAACAATAAGTTTTGAGCCGCCAATGGCGCCAAACCAATCATGCTCAACAAACCCAGTGAGACCAAAGCCTGTTTGGATTTTTTCAATTCATTCATTTCATGATGAACATAGGCCAAACGTTTCAATGGATTGGCTTCAAAGATCGGGAGATTCAAAAACACCAAGCCAAAATGATTGCCCAATTCTTTGGCGTGTTTCAAAGGTCTTAAATTGACTGGAACCGTCGCTCGAATGACTTTTTCATTGGGATCATCACCACGTTCTAGCATGTATTCTCGCAAGGCACCTGCCAGGTTTGAAATCAGCACATCATTGACGGTGGTTCCGGTGGCCTTGGCGATGGCTTTGACTTCATCCAATGGCAATGACTCAGCCCATGCCACACGTTTTCGCGTACACAACTCTGATTTATAAACCGTTTGTGGGTCATCACTCAGGGTCAAGGCATTGAATAACTCTTCCGCGATATCAACCGTATCACCGACGCTTTTTTCAATCAATGAAGGGTCTTGTAAAACTTTTTTGCCTAACTCAGTCACTTCATTCATCATTTTCAGAGAATGCGCGAATTGTTTTTTAGCCGGATTAACCACTTGTTTGAGTAAACCCAGTTTTTGATGTTCTTCCTTTTGGGTGTCATCAACATCAAACTCTAAACTTTTGGCTCGGCTGGTACTGGTCATGGATAACAACACTTGTATCAATGCGATGCCATCGGCATAACAATGGTGTATGCGTGATACCACGACTGGGCCTTTGTTATAGTTTTCAACGATATGAAATGACCACAAGGGTTTGTTTTTATCTAATGGTGTCGAGGCTAAATTACTGACATAATCCTGCAGTTCTTTGTAATCGGCATTTCCAGGCAATGCCACCCTGCGCACATGGGCTGCCATGTCAAAATACTTGTCATCTTGCCAGTAAGAACCACTGGCTGTTTGGTGGGCCAATTGGCGAAACCGCCTGTATTTAAGGAACTTTTTTTCCAGTCCCTCAATGAATTGAGCCAAATCAGGCATTTTATCCAAAAACATCAGACCAGTAATCATCATTAAGTTATGCGGAGATTCCATTCGAAGCCAAGCTGTATCTACTTTGCGCATGGGCTCTTTTTTACTGTCAACGTATTGGAACATAGAGAATTTTTTTTAGTTTTAATTTATCCTTCCTTCATTATAATAGAAAGCATGAATAAATATACAGCCGTCTGCTATTAATGGAAGAATCCTACGAAATTACCATTCCGAATTTTACATTGGGCAAAGAAATAGGCCGAGGTGGAATGGCCCGTGTTTATTTAGGTGAACAACTGGAACCCAAAAGAAAAGTTGCCATCAAAATTGTGACACCACAAGGTAATGACCCTAAAATATTGGAGGATTTACAAAAGGAAGGCGACACAGTTGCACAGTTTTCTCACCCCAATATCGTTACTGTCTTTTCCTGCGGGGTCATTGAATCAAATTATTATCTGGCGATGGAGATCCTTGGTGGCGGCGATTTGGCTCAAAAAATTGAAGCTGGTATCACTGAGTTAGAGGCTTTTAATATCATGATTGATATGGCCAAAGCCTTAGAACATTCCCACAAGCGTGGCACTTTGCACCGCGACATCAAACCAGAGAACATTTTATTCCATGAAGATGGTCAAGCGGTTTTGGTTGATTTTGGTATAGCCAAGGCACAGAACTCGGTCAGTGAGTTTACCCGTGTAGGCGCAGTTGTTGGAACGCCTCATTACATGAGCCCTGAACGGGCATTGGGCAAGGAAATTGATGAACGCTCGGATTTGTATGCATTGGGTGTGGTTCTGTATGAAATGTTGATGGGCAAAAAGGTCTTTGAAGGCGGTGATACATTTGCCATCAGTTATGCTCATGTGCATGAACCCGTTCCTGATTTACCTGAAGACAAAGCCAAATACCAATCGCTGTTGAATAAATTATTGGCGAAAAACCCGGATGACCGATTCCAAACGTCCACCCAGCTGATTTCTCAGTTAAAAAAATACGTGCGGCGCCTAAAACCGGTCACCGACACCACCCATTCTTTCGCTCCTTTACAGGATATGACTGCAGCGAAAAAGAAAACCAGTCCAATGCCGTTTATCATCACAGGTTTGGTCATCGTGGTGGCCGTGTTACTTGGCACATGGTTCATGAACCAACAAAATGCCATTGAAATCAACCAAACCACATTGAATTCAGAACAATTGTTAGAAATGTCGAATAAATTAGGGGCCGCTGAAGTGTTCTTTAAACAACAGAACATCAACCAAGCTGAAGCCTTATACCTGTCGGTATTGACTGAATTCGATTGTAAAAATGAAGATGCCAGGAATCGCATCAAAATCCTCAACCGAGCCAAATATGACCAAATCATTGCAGCCTGCGACTGAACTTTTTGTCCAAACATAAAAAAAGCGGTCAATATTGACCGCTTTAAATCCCCCTTTAATCTGTCCTGTTAAATACTGTCTGGTAAGAAATAGAACTCACTGCCTTCATGACCCGCATGTTTGACTGCAGTGTATTCAGGGATTTGTTGGATACCTGACAATTTAGAACGCAACCTCACTTGTTGTTCTAATGCTTTGTACAGCCTGTAGCCTTCCATCACACCATCATTTTCATTCAACACATCCAACAATGCCGAGGCAAAGATAGAATGACCGTCGCCACCACTGTCCAATACAGGTTGTAATCCACCAGAAGTCAAAACAGTACGGGCCTTGACCCTGGAGGTGAACAAGATGTCATTTTCCTCAACGGTCTCAGGGAATGGCCTGATGGCAGACCCTGACATGGTGCCAGAATAACAAGAATCAGCAATCACCATAACGTGTTTGGCCTTCATGCTGGACATGAACTCGGTGATCACATCATTGGGTATCCAGGTTTTTTTGTCATCCATTCTGGCATCAGTGGGTATCCAAAAACCGTCTTGTCTTTCATCGATCAACCCATGACCGGCATAATAAACAATCAGGTTGTCGTATTTACCTAATTTTTCTTGGTACTCAGCCAAGGCTTCGACGATTTGCATGTGGGTGGCATTTTCCAAAACTTTGGTTTTGTAACCATAGGTTTTTTTCAAAACTTGGCCAATGTCTTTGGCGTCGTTGATGGCTGTGCCCAAATCATCCAGGTCATCATAGTTGTTATTCCCAATCACCAAGGCATGATAATCACCCAAATCTTTCTTGAATCGTTTGGTAAATAAATCGCTTAAATAACGGGGTTTGATTTGCTCCAGTATTTGTCTGACCACGACAAATTGTTCCACTGATTTTGAACCATCACTTTTAACCGCTTCGATGCTGACCGGAGTGTCGTCATTTTCAATTAAATCTACATTCACGCTAAAAATACCCGTGTCAGTCAGTTTATCGGTGATGTTTTGGTTATTAAGGGTTAAACCGGCCACATCAGCAGGTGGATTCACACTGCCCATAATAGACATGAATTTAGCCGCTTGATTGGAAATAGGAATGCTTCTGATACCACGCGTTAACATGATGTCAGGGGTGATCACATTGATACCAAACTCATCATTCATCGCATACTCTTGGCCATTTTCTTCAGCAATTTTTCTTACCAAAGAGGAAGCCAATTCTTTGGATTGTTGGTTTTTATTGGTCAGGTCTTTGACTTGTTGTTCCAACTGGGCGATTTGTTGTTTGACCAAAGAATCATTGCTGTTTTCTCGCAATGCGGCTTGCAAACGTTGTAATTCAGCGTTGGCATTTTTAATGTAGTCTTGGGTCTTTTGGTAATTCTCGCTGACATCTGACAATTCGTTTTTAAGGTTTGAAACCTCTCTTTCAAGTTGAATCCTTTGGTACTCTTTTTCCCTGCGCTCCATCAAGTCCTGTTCAGTCACCAATTCAAGTTTTGCTTCTGTCACACCCGCGGCTTGGCGATACAAATTAATCGCCTTCACCGAATCCTGTGGCACGCCCAAACCTTTTTCATACAGGCTGCCTAAGTTCAATTGTGCCGAAGAATGGCCTTGATCAGCGGCTTTCTGAAACCAGCTGGCCGCAGTTTCATAGTCTGGGGTGCCATTGATGCCTTTTTCAAACAATTCACCCATGTAATTTTGTGCAGTGGCGTCGCCTGAATCGGCTTGCTGTTTCCATACTTTGGCCACGGTAGCAAAATTGGCTTCATCATATGCCACGTATTCACCACCACGCAACGCACACTCTTTGGCTGTTAATTTGGCCGGTTTACGTGGTGGTATATAAGTGAAATTCTGTCCCAATTGTCGAATTTGAGGCGGCAACAAACAATCAACAATATACAGTTGATCGGGGGTGATTTGTCCCTCCTTAACTCCTTTGACCTTTTTAGATCTTTTGGCGGATACATCACCAATTGCCAAGGAAAACATGGCAAAAAAGAGCAATGAGTTTTTGAAAAATATGTGTTTCATGATATCACCTTTAAAATTCAAATCTGGCACCCAAGTTTATTGTGCCTCGTGTAAATCCTTCTAATCCAAAGATACTTCTGTAATTAATATAGGCTTGTTTGCCATTGGCGCCAATGAACACCAAGCCAACACCTGCAGAACCAAAAGTCCTGTCAGGTTCATCGGTCTCTATGAAGAAAATTTCGTCATCTGGGGCGTTGATAAACCGTGCCTGTAACAGCCCACCATCGTTTTCAGTTTCGCGACTGAGGTTGATGTCAAATTGTGGAGAAATGATGCCCCGCTTCAAACTGATGGCTTTTGACACACTGGCACCAAATGACCATAGCATGCTCTTAACCTCTTGATCTGCAATGGCAAAGTTAAAGCCGCCTGCCCCGGTTTCTGAGAAAGCATCAATTGAAGTTCTGACGTATCGAACCGATGCGTTCGGCGTGATGTTCCAAGCATTTTTATTGAAATGATAACCCATACTCATCGCAACAGAATATTGGTTGGCATCCGTTTTACCTGTGGCCACTCGATCAATTGAAATGTTATCAAGCTCAAAATTAATGCGGCGTTTTTGTTCGAAATCTGGGTTGCCATAACTGATTCTGGCATCCACATAAAAATTGTCTTTTATATAGAAAGAACCATAACCGGTTAAGGTAAAGCCAGTGGACTTCATTTCTGCCTCACCTTCAATTTCAGAATCGAAGTTGGCATAACCCAATGCCACACCGGCCACTTTGCTTGGGCTGAAACGGTAATCAACCCCAGCGGTTAAGCCATAGGTGTCAAAATCAAACCCAAGTTCTCGTCCAGTGGCATCCATTTCACCCATTGAGAGGGTGCCGTTGACAAAGAAGCCCCATGGCGAGACAAAATCACTGATGTTGCTGACATCCTGTTGTTCTTCTTCAGATTGATTCAAATAAGCCAACATGCCCAATGGAATCGATTCATTGCCATAACGGCCGTTCAAGCCAGATACGCTTAAACCTGCACCGCCACCGCCCCTCAGTTGAGACATCCTGGAGTCAATGTTTCTGAATTGTGAAGTAATCATTTCTGAAGCTGATGTGGATTGACCCACCACTTCATTGGGTGTGATTTCTTCCATCGCATTGATTATCGCTGGACCATTTTCTGGACGAGCACTGGCAATCATTTCTTCACATAAGCCTTCAATCGCCATAAAGTAACTGCGGGCACAATAGCTCGAAATGTTCCTGATGGTTCGCCTGACTGTATCACTGGCAGCACTGCCAACAGCCACATCAAAGAGGTTGTAAATTTCGTCTTCGGTCGGTGTTCGGTTCACTGTATTGCTGAAACCAACCATGTTATTGCCAGGTTGTGGATCCATCGATGTCGATTCAACCATGGCGCTGAGGGTAATGGGTTGTGAAGTTTGCACCACTTGTTGAGTACTGATCAATAAATCAATGTCTTGTACCAGGCCCAAAGGATAATTGGCTGGAAATTGACAACTCAAAGAACCACTGTTTGCCTGACAAACCCATTGACCTGAATTGATCACCTGAACCTGTGAAATTAATCCAGTGAAGCTGGCAGTCAATACATTGCCTACTGCACTGTCCGGTCCATGGTTGCTTGTTCTGAGCTTCATTTCAATCATGTCGCCCTGGCGAATGTCTTGGTTATTTGCCACCAATTCCAGCGCCATGTCGGCATTGATATCATCTGCGGATATGACATTGATTTGGGTGCTTCCTTGGTTGTTGGACAAATCTGGATCAATGGCATCTGATGAAACATCAAACACATTGATTAACATGCCTTGAAAACCATTGCTGAAGCTTCCATTGAGGATGATTTGCACTTCTTGACTGACTGCCAATGACGCCAAATCACAAGTCAACGATGCGTTCAACATGATACATGATGCGCCATTTCCAACCAAAACCTCTTCAGCAACAAAGCCCATAGGGAAGTTATTTTGCAATTGAACATTGGTGGCTTCATCAGGACCGTTGTTACTGATGGCAATGGTCCAACTCACACTTTCTGTATTGAGTACATCTTGTACATCACTGGTCACCCTAACAGCCAAGTCAGCAATCGATGTCGTGCCGCTGCCTGTGATGACTTCAACATCCACAGAGGATTGGTTGTTGGCTTGATTTTGATCCAGATCCAATACGACTCGAGCGGTGTTATTGACCACGCCCAGTTCGTTAGGGGCTATCACATCAACCTGTAGCTGAGTAGCAGCACCTGAATTTAACTGTCCGGTGAACTGACATGTCAATGCGTTGGCTTCAACACAACTCCAACCATTGCCTACTGCGGCTTGAAAAATCACCCCAGGTGGCAGTTCATCAATCAAACTGAAACTGGTTTGTGTAAGCAGGCCTACATTCACAACATCAAAGGTATAACTGTATGCTTCACGTTGTCCGACTTGGGTAACTGAAACTGACTTCATCAAAGACAAGTCATGTTCATTTTCAGACAGCATTCCGAGTATTTCAGTACTTGTATTGGCAGATTTTCTTACCCCGTCAGCCAGCACCTCGGCTTCAGTGGCCACGATAGGGTTAGCGCCATTAGACTGCATAATGAATGAAGCATTGAGGCTGTCACCAATGGGCAAAGGACCTAAATTGGTACAGGTAATCCTGTTGCCATTCTGGCTACAATTCATGTCTGAATTTTCAATGCCAATCAAATCAGCATGGGTCGGGAAAAGAAAGACCGCAGTGATCTCATTCAAGTCAAAATTACCTGAATTCCTTAAATCCATCACATGTTCAAAAGGTTCTCCGGCATTGACTTGTTGCACCACACTGAATAAGTTTATGGCGATGTCACTGGCTGAAAAGTTAACACCCAATGATTGTGCAATGGGATTGATAAATTCCAAAGCATTGGCCGTAACAACTAAATCATAATTTTGGTTGTTGACTAAATTGACTGGGGCAGTCATTTGGATAGAAACATTCAATGAATTGTTCGGCACCATTGGGTTGGTAAAGGTACAATTGAGGGTACCGGCACTTTCGGCACAAGACACACCCGGGTCACCGACAAAGCCATTGTAATTAAAACTTTGTGGCAATGCCGCATCGATGGTAAGACCCGTCAATGTCGAGTCGCCCGTGTTGGTAAACAGCACATCAAATGTAACATTATCACCAGGATCTATCACCGATGGATTTTGGGTCAATAACAAAGCCCCCTCGGCACTCAATAAATTCACCACAGTTGATGCCGACACCAACGCGCCCGTGTTATCACCGACGGCCGACATTTGGTTACTGATCGAAGTAAAGGCTGGATTGGTTGTAGCCATTACATTCATGATAATTTGATCCGCGCCAGCAGCGGCCAATGGGTCATTTCTGGTACAGTCCACCACCTCACCAACAGAATTGGTGTTCAGTGGCAAACAAGTCCAACCAAATGTGTCAAAACCCATCAACGTGACCTCTGGCGGTAAAGTATCAGAGATGTGAACATTGACGGCATCGTTGATTCCAGTATTCTCTACCTTAAGTACATAGTCAAACAACCCGCCATAAGTCACCTCAGTCACGGTATTGGCTGCAATTTCTGCATATTTATTCGCTGCTATTGTAGTTACCAACGGTGGGTTGATGGTCACTGTGGGTGCCGTACTGGCGTTGTTGTTGATGTTGCCATCAGGATCAAAACTGGTGGTCACTGTCGCCGTATTATTGACATTGGGACTGGCAGTCACAGCCGTTACATTGATGTCAATGGTCACCACTTCTCCAGCAGCAAACAAGGTGCCATTGGTATCACAGCTAAACAGCCCGCCAGTCACTGAACCATCATGAACACAATTGATGGTGGTACCTAAATTGGTGCCTACAATGAAAGAATCAAATGAAATTTCTGGCGGTAATTGGTCTTCGATCTGTACATCAGATGGACTGGCAGTTGATGCCACGCCATTGGTCACTTCCAGGAAATAAGTGAATGTATCGTTGATGGCGAAATCTGTCCCACTGACAGTTTTTACGATGCTGAAATCACTGGTTAAGGCATTGATGGCATCGGCTTGGTTGCTGGTATTATTGGTTAAATTCGGATCTGCCGTACTGCTGATGGTGGCTTGCACGATCGCATTGGTGGCCGGCGAAACGGCCAACACACCAATCGTTAATACATGGGTACTGAATGAGACAAATGCAGCCCCTTGACGGTCACAAGTAACCATCCCTCCGGTAAGTGAACCATCATGGGTACAAAACCAACCGGGTGCACCGGCTAAATTGGCGTTGACAAAACTCACCTCAGTCGGCAAAGTCACATCAACAGTCGTGTCTGTAGGATTGGCCGTCGATATCATTGGGTTGTTGACTTCTATGTCATAAAATATCGAATCCCCTTGATTGTATACACCAGAGACTGAGGTGAACACCAATGACAAATCAGCATCAGCTGGGTTGATATCAAAAGCGGTATTGATCGTATCATTGCTTGGATTGGGGTCAAAGTCACTGGTCATCGTAGCAGTGGCGGACAAAGCCGTTCCTGCCGTATCAGCCAATGCCAATATATCGATAAATATATTGGTTCCTATGGGGACCGGCGTGCCCTGACTGTCACAAGTGACATCGCCACCTGTTGGTGAACCATCATGGGTACATGACCATCCAATGGCCTGAACCAGTTGAGTTGAACCGAATACCACCTGGTTAGGCAAAGTGGTCACCACTGTTACATTGGGTGGTGCACCCGTTGAAGCAAATGGATTGTGAACAGTTAAATCCAAAGTAACGGTATCACCCACTGAATAAACGACTGAATCAGAATCCAAGGTCAAGTCCAAATCCGCCGACACACCCACTGCAGTCACGGCGGCTGTGGCTTGGTTGGCGTCGCTGGTGAATGGATCAAAATGCGCTGGATGGGTTGATGAAGCGGTGACCGTATTGGTCATCAGTCCAGCACCATTGGCAATCATCCTCACCACCGCGGTGTGCGAATTGCCATTCAATAAATCAGGGGCGTCACACACTACTTGATTGTTTCCAGCAACAAAAACACAGCTCATGCCATTTTCAGAAACGATGGTGTCAAAGCTTAAGCCTGTTGGTATATCATCAACCAATCGGACATCATAGGCGTTGCTGGGTCCGTTGTTGACTATACCAATGGTGAACTCAACAGGTTGACCTTGATTGACTGTGGCCGGACCATTGACTGCCTTGGTGGAGCCTAAATCTGCATCGAATGTTTGCACAGTGAATGACACATTGCTTGAATTGTCCAATGAATTGCTGTCAGCAAAAGTTGAACTGGCCACATTATTGATCACATCTCCCACGTTTCCATCAACCACGACAGTGATCTCCACCCCATCGATGGCGGCAGTCACAGGCAAACTGGCCGCATTACACGAAACAGTCGGTGCCGTGTAGGAACAAATAAAATTACCTAATTGATTGAAGCCCTGAAAAGTAACTCCGGCAGGTAAGGTGTCAGTCAAGTCTACATTGCTGGCCACCCCGGCCCCGGTATTGTTAACTTCTATCCGATAAGTCAAGGTATCACCATAAGGCACCCCGGCGGGATTACCTATGATGGATTTGGCCACATCGATTTCAGGGAAACCACCCACTGCCACAGTGAATGCTTGATCACTGCTGTTATTGGCCAAATCTGGATCAGGTTCATCTGCTGACACCGTGGCAGTATTGATGTAGTTATTCGGCTGAGCCGTCCCGCTGACAACAGTGGCAATGGTCAACTGTACATTCTCTCCAGGTAGCATCATCGACAAATTACACTGAACAAATGAAGCCACATCCACACACTCTGGACTGGACCCAGTGGAATTGAAGTTTAAATTATTAGCCAACAAATCATCCATCACAACGACATTTGATGCAGCAAAAGCTGATAAATTAGTTATGCTTAGATTGAAATTGAGTGGATCGCCTGGTGCGACTGTCGCTGGAAAACCGGTAGAAATGGATTTAATGATTTCAAGGTCAACGAGATTTCCAGCCACAAAATCTATGTCACTGGTAATTTGTTCGTTGCCTGGGTTTGAGTCGCCTAAGGCATTGGATACACTGACGTTCAAGGCACTGAACACAGTGGTTGGGGTTACCGGTGAAGTGATGGTTAAAACCAAATCAGAACTGGTACCGGCAAAAAATATTGAGGTGTAATCACAATCAATTTGAGAAGTGACTTGACTACAAAACCAATCATTGTTCGGAGCAACCACACTGGCTGGCTCTATTTCAGGATCAAGAAAAAAAGTAACTGTGGTTTGATCACCTTCATCCAACGGCCCATTGTTGGTCACCGTATAGGTCAGCATTTGTGGGGCCCCACCTGCTGCAAAAACAATCGGGTTACCTGATGGTGAAACCGTGAGCTGAAAATCCGTTTGTGCCCATGCCGATGTGGCCATAAAAACCAACAGCACCGATAAATAAGTTTTCAATTGAAAAACATTCCTCATATCCCTTCTCTCTTTTTAGTGCCTCGTCAGGCAGTCTTTACATTTAAACTATAGATTATTTTGACCATGAAACAATTGTTTTTCAATCATTTACAAACTTATTTGAATAAATTGTGGCATCTGTCACAAAAAACATTCTTTATTTTTGATTGAAAACTGTAAAAACAACCGTTCTTGTCGCCTTTCACGCGGTTTCTTGAAAAATAAGGACAATGAAGCCTCATTATTTTAGGATGTGGTCAACTTTAAGCTGCAATGTCCTGCGGTTGCGAAATTCGTTAACCATCATTTGGTAACATAAATGGGTACTTTGTTGCTCTTCAGCAAATTGATTGGGGTGAAAACCAAAAGCGATCGCATCAATTTGTTTAATCAAATCTGGCGTTTGCAACACCAGCTTACAGTGGTTGTCACCTATCAAACGTTTACTTTTTATAACAAACCACCCATCAAACAACGGCTGATCAAATAACTGTCCCCAAGGACCAGCATCCTTCAGCATTTCAGCCATGCGTAAATTAAGGTCTTCGGTATCCACTGAGCCATCTGAATAGATGATCTGTTGCAGTGTATCTGCGCCCAGATGCTGTTTAACTGCAACACTGAAAGCCGTTTGAAATGTGTTTAGTTGGTCTTTGGGCAGGGTTAAACCGGCGGCCATGGCATGCCCACCAAATTTTGTGATCATGCCTGG
Source organism: Marinicella litoralis (assembly GCF_002591915.1). Lineage (GTDB taxonomy): Bacteria > Pseudomonadota > Gammaproteobacteria > Xanthomonadales > Marinicellaceae > Marinicella > Marinicella litoralis. Next base: position 358,647 of record NZ_NIHB01000002.1, read on the forward strand.
TTGTTGTGCATCAATCTCAACCAACACATCACGAATATGCAATCCTGGAATACTTCTGGCTGAACCTTTGATAAAAATCGAATCATCATTTTCATTGGCAAAAGCAATCACCGGTCTGTGGGTATATTCTTTGACTTTCGAAGCCAACAAGCCGACCACCCCTTGGTGCCAATTTTCATGGTATAAACAAATCACTTCAGGCAAACTTGTTTTTTTCTTGAGTTCATCCACCACTGAGTCAGCAAAAATCTGCATGTCCTGTTGAATGCGTTTTCTTTGTTGGTTGATGTCATTCAGTTGTGCCGCCAACACCTTGGCCTCTGCATGGTCATCGGTTAGCAACAAATTAATCCCAATACTCATGTCTTCCAAGCGCCCTGCTGCATTCAGCCTGGGGGCAACATAAAAGGCCAATGAATTACTGTCCGCAGCACCCTGATCGACATTGGCCACTTCGAATAAGGCATTGATGCCTGGTACGCTGCGCTTGGCTTTGATCAACTGCAAACCGGCATCAACCATGATTCGGTTGTTACCATCCAAAGGCACCAAATCGGCCACCGTACCCAAGGCCACCAAATCAAATAAATGTGCCAAATTGGGGACTGGTTTTTGGTTGATTTCAAACCAATTCTGTGCCATCAATTGAGACCTCACAGCAGCCAACAAGTAAAATGCCACACCAACCCCAGCCAATGACTTACTGGGAAACTCATCGCCATGACAATTCGGGTTCACAATGGCATCAGCCGGTGGCAACGCTTCTGGCGGCAAATGGTGGTCGGTTACAATCACATCCATGCCCTTACTTTTGGCTTTGGCCACACCTTTGTATGATGAAATGCCGTTATCAACTGTAATCAACAATTCGGCTTTGATTTTCTCTAATTCATCAACCAATTCAACGGTCAAGCCATAACCATACTCAAAACGATTGGGTACCATGAAATTGATGAATGAAGCGCCCATTTGATGTAATCCGCGAATCATCAAAGCCGTGGATGTGGCACCATCAGCATCAAAATCTCCAACAATCACGATTTGTTTTTTTGCCGCGATGGCGTCAATGATGATTTTGGCTGCAACTTCAATGCCATTCAGCGCATCTGGACGACAGAGGTTTTTCAAGCGGTATTCAACTTCTGAGAATTCAGTAATCCCGCGTGCCAAATAAATGCGATGAATCAGGTGATGTAAATGGTCACCACCCAAAATGGGAGTATCAGGGACTTTCCTGCGCTGGAGTTTAGGCGTTGGCACTGAAAGGTCCCCTGGTTAATGATCAGATGTATTTAATTGATTCTATAAAATAGACCTTGTTGCCACCTGGTGCCAGCACTTCAATTTCATCGTCTTCACTTTTACCAATCATGGCTCGAGCAATCGGTGAACTGATGGAGATTTTACCTGCCTCAATGTCAGCCTCTGCATCGCCCACAATTTGATAAGTTACGTGGTCGCCGCTTTCCTCTTCTTCAAGTACCACTGTGGCCCCAAAAACCACCTTATCGCCCACATTCAAATTGGTCACGTCAATGACTTCAGCATTGGAAATAATGGATTCCAATTCTGCAATCCTGCCTTCGGTAAAGGATTGTTGTTCTCTGGCTGCATGGTATTCAGCGTTTTCCTTTAAGTCCCCATGAGCCCTGGCTTCTGCCACTGCATCAATGATTTTGGGGCGCTCTTCGGTTTTCAGTCTTTTAAGTTCTGCTTTTAATTTCTCTTCACCCGCTAAGGTAATTGGTGCTCTGTTCATTTTATCTTCCTCAATGTTTGTGTAACTCTTTCAATGAGTAAACTTCTTGTTTGTTGATGTAATCGTAGGCTGCAATGGTAGCAGCTGCGCCAGCAATGGTGGTGCTGTAATTGATGTTGTGTTTCAATGCTTCTTTTCTGATCGATGCAGAATCAGCAATGGCTTGTGCCCCTTCAGTGGTGTTGATAATAAAATCGATTTCTTTACTCTTTATTTTATCAACAATATGAGGCCGGCCTTCAATCACTTTGTTCACGCTTTCACAAAACAAACCTTCTTTGCGTAAAAGCTGACAAGTACCATGTGTGGCCACCAACTCAAAATTTAAAGCCCTAAGTTGTTTTGCCAATGGGATTAACTTTTCTTTATCAGCCTCTCGAACACTGACAAAAGCCTTGCCTTCTCTTGGCATGTGGACGCCTGCGCCCAATCGAGAAGAGGCCACAGCAGAGCCAAAAGATTTTCCACTGCCCATCACTTCGCCGGTAGAACGCATTTCTGGGCCTAAAATGGGATCAACCCCAGGAAACTTAACGAATGGGAAAACCGGTTCTTTGATTGAATAATGATCCAACTCCAACCTTTCTTCGATGTTCTGTTCTTTTAAGCTGATGCCTGCCATACATTTGGCTGCTATTTTAGCCAATGGCAAACCCGTGGCTTTTGACACAAAAGGCACCGTTCTAGAAGCCCTTGGGTTCACTTCCAAAATATAAATATCTTCACCTTGGATGGCAAATTGGGTATTCATCAAACCAATCACGTTCAATTCCTTGGCCATTAATTTACATTGTCTGGCCAACTCCAATTGCACCTCTTTGCTCAAGGTAAATGGTGGTATACAACAGGATGAATCACCTGAATGTACACCTGCTTGTTCAATGTGTTCCATGATGCCGCCAACCATCACATCCTGTCCATCACAGATGATGTCAACATCCACTTCAATGGCATGGTCTAAAAATCGATCCAACAACACAGGGGAGTCATTAGAAACCTGAACGGCTTCAGTCATGTATCGCATCAAGTCTTTTTGAGTGTGCACCACTTCCATGGCACGACCGCCCAAAACAAAAGAGGGACGAACAACCAAAGGAAAGCCTATTCGATCAGCCACGGCTTCGGCTTGATCTGGAGCAGTTACTGTGCCATTGGGTGGTTGTTTTAGGCCCAAGGTATCCAACATGGTTTTAAACTGTTCACGGTCTTCAGCTTTGGCAATGCATTCAGGTGATGAACCAATAATAGGCACCCCGGCGTTGGCCAGTTTTTCTGCCAAGTTCAATGGGGTTTGACCACCGTATTGCACAATCACCCCTTTGGGTTTTTCTACCTCAACAATGGCCAACACATCTTCCAAAGTCAAAGACTCAAAATACAATCGGTCTGAAGTGTCATAATCGGTAGAAACGGTTTCAGGGTTACAGTTAACCATTATGGTTTCAAACCCTTCTTCTTTCAAAGCCAAAGCAGCATGAACACAACAATAATCAAATTCAATGCCCTGCCCGATTCTGTTCGGCCCGCCACCCAAAATCATGATTTTGTCTTTGTCTGTAGGGTTAGACTCACATTCTTGTTCGTAGGTTGAGTAAAAGTAAGCCGTTGGTGCGTCAAATTCTGCAGCACACGAATCCACCCTTTTGTAAACGGGTTTGATGCCAAACTCCGTGCGTTTTTGACTGAATTGTTGTTCACTACAACCCAGCAATTCTGCCATTCTGGCATCAGAGAAACCTTCTCGTTTCAATTGTTTAATTTGTTTTTCATTCAGTTCATTCAATTGACTTTCTGCCAAAGCATTTTCGAGCTTCACCAACCGTTCTATGTGCGCAAGGAACCATAGGTCGATTTTAGAAATTTGGTGTACTTTTGCTAAATCGAAACCATGTCTGAATGCATCTGCCACATAAAAAATTCGTTCCGACGAGGGTTCTCTGATTTCTTTGATTAAATCAAAGCCATCATCTAAATCCTGCTGTGACACGATCGGGTCTAAGCCATTTTTACCCGTTTCCAAGCCACGCAAGGCTTTTTGAAATGATTCATTGAACGTTCGTCCAATCGCCATCACTTCGCCCACTGATTTCATTTGCGTACTTAAACGATCCACACTGTTGTTGAATTTTTCGAAGGCAAACCGAGGAATTTTCGTGACCACATAATCAATGGTCGGTTCAAATGAAGCCGGTGTAGCCCCACCGGTAATTTCATTTTGTAATTCATCCAAGGTGTATCCCACAGCCAATTTGGCCGCCACTTTAGCAATCGGAAAACCAGTGGCTTTTGATGCCAAAGCCGATGAACGCGATACCCTGGGATTCATTTCAATCACAATCATGCGACCATCCGCTGGATTAACTGAGAACTGGACATTTGAACCACCGGTTTCGACCCCAATTTTTCGTAACACCGCCAATGAGGCATCACGCATCACTTGGTATTCTTTGTCAGTCAAAGTTTGCGAAGGGGCCACGGTGATTGAATCTCCGGTATGTACACCCATTGGATCTAAGTTCTCAATAGAACAAATGATGATGCAATTATCGGCTTTATCGCGAACTACTTCCATTTCATACTCTTTCCAGCCCAGCAAAGACTCTTCTAATAAAACCTCGGTGGTCGGAGAAAGTTTTAAACCCTCTGCCGTGATGTCTTCAAATTCTTCCAAGTTGTATGCAATACCACCACCGGTACCACCCATGGTGAACGAGGGTCTGATGATCACTGGATAACCAATGTCTTTTTGTGCCACCCTGGCTTCGTCCATATTGTGTACGATGAATGAGCGAGCACATTCCAAGCCAATTTCTTCCATCGCCACCCTGAATTGCTCCCGATCTTCTGCCATATCAATGGCTTCCCTGGACGCACCAATCATTTCAACGCCATACTGTTCCAACACCCCTTGGCTGACTAAATCCAATGAACAATTCAGTGCCGTTTGACCACCCATGGTAGGTAACAATGCATCCGGCCGTTCTCTTTCAATGATGGAAGCCACTGTTTTCCAGTTGATGGGTTGAATATAGATGCTGTCTGCCGTTTCGGGATCGGTCATGATGGTGGCTGGATTTGAATTCACCAGAATGACTCGGTAACCTTCGTCTTTCAAAGCTTTACAAGCTTGAGTTCCAGAATAATCAAATTCACAAGCTTGTCCAATGACAATGGGGCCCGCACCCACGACCAAAATACTTTTGATGTCAGTTCTTTTACCCATTGTGTGACTCCTGCTTCATGGCTTGTATGAATGGTTCGAATATAATTTTTGCCTCATGCGGGCCTGGGCTGGCTTCAGGATGTCCTTGAAAGCCATAGGCATTGAGGTGTTTGTGTTTGATGCCTTGTATGCTGCCATCAAACAATGAACGGTGGGTGATTGATAAGGTCTCTGGCAAGTTTTCATCAGCCACCGCAAAGTTATGGTTTTGACTGGTAATCAATACCGTCTTGTTGTCACAATTTTCAACTGGGTGATTGGCACCATGGTGGCCAAATTTCATTTTCATGGTTTTGGCTCCCAAGGCCAATGCCATGATTTGATGACCCAAACAAATACCGAACAAAGGCACTTTGTTTTGCAAAAAAGCCTGACAAGCTGCAATGGCATAATCACAGGCCGCCGGATCACCGGGGCCATTGGATAAAAACACCCCATCTGGCTTCATCGCCATAACAGTTTCCGCACTTGTTTCAGCTGGAACCACAGTCAAATCACAACCCAAATCATCGAGGATTCTGAGGATGTTTCTTTTTACGCCGAAATCATAACAAACCACTTTGAATGTCTTCTCTTGGTTTTGCTTAAAACCAATCTGCTCCAATGAATAGGTGCCCTCTTCCCATTGGTAGCTTTGCTCACAACTGACTACTTTGGCCAAATCAAGTCCGGCCAAACCTGGGTAAGCCTGCGCTGATTTTAAGGCCTCATCCACATCAACTTCACCTGACATGATACAAGCACTCATCGAACCATGAACCCTCAGCTTATTGGTCAACGCGCGGGTGTCGACATCACTGATGGCGACCACATTGTGTTTGATCAAATAGCTCTGTAAGTTTTCTTCATTGCGAAAATTACTGGCTGTTTTGGCATAATCTCTCACAATCAGTCCCTTGGCATAGACATGGGCTGATTCATTATCAGCCGCATTGGTGCCGGTGTTGCCAATGTGTGGATAGGTTAAAGTCACCATTTGTTCGGCATAAGAGGGATCGGACAAGATTTCTTGGTACCCCGTCATGGCTGTATTGAATACAATTTCAGCCACTGACTTACCATCAATACCTATTGATAAACCGTGATAAATGGTGCCATCGGACAAAACCAAAACAGCTGGTTTCTGATGCTCGGAAGGAAATAAAATTTGATTTAATTTAGACACTTTTCTCAACTCTTTTGGGCGTAAAAAAAGCTGGATTGAACCAACTTTTTACTGTTATCGAATTGAAAGCAGATTTTAGCTTAAAAAACATATAAACACCACAACCCTTCATTGTTTTTTCATATAATTAAGTCATGCAAATTCATTTGGCCATATACCACCCACAACAAGCTGGCATTTTAAGTGCAGCCATCAGCCTAAAAGCTGAAAAAATCATCTTGTTGCACCGAGCGGAAGATGACACCGCTGGCATTGAATCAGTGATTCGATCCAGGGGCATTGCCTGCCAGTCGCAAGCTATCACTTTTGACACACAAGTGGCCAGAGAACAGTTTGCCAAGTTGATTGAAGACAACCAATCTGAAAACATCATTCTTAATGCTTCCAGTGGGTATCAGAAATTAATTTTATTGGGCTTTGAACAATTTTCAAATTATGGTTACCCGGTTTTTTTGGTTGATAAATTTACCGATGAATTGCATTGGCTCAACACCAAAAATACCCAGGAAGACTTGCATTTATCGCATCAACTGAAAATCAAAGAATATTTAAAGTCTTTCAACACCCAAGTTTTAGACCAAGGCCAAACCAATCCAGAGCCAGCCGCATCGAGAAACCTCACCCAATGGATCATTGACCACATTGGAACCCATGACGCCGCCATAAGTTCATTGAATTATATGGCCATGATGGCCAACAGCAACCACAGTTATGAACTCAACAATCATGACCACAAAAACCATGCTTTGATGTATTTGCTGGAACAATTTCAACAGGCCGATATGTTGAACCTCCGAGGGCGCAAATTAAAATTCGTCAATGACACCGCCCGCTTTTACTGTAATGGCGGCTGGTTAGAGAACCATGTTTTCGCTTTGATCTATGGCATGCGGGCAAAACGTCCACACATTGCTGATGTGAGTAGAGGCATGCAGATTGTGAGGAATCAAGGTCAAGTCAAAAATGAATTGGATGTGGTTGCCATGAGCCACAATCGCCTGCACATCATTGAATGCAAGACCAGGCGCTTTTCCAAAAGCAAGGAGGAAAAGTCAGCGGCCAGTTCAGCCATTTATCGCCTTGACACCATCAAAGCCATCACCGGTGGCTTATCGGGTCGTGCCATGTTAATCAGCTACCAACCTTTAAATAAATACACCCAATCACGGGCCAAAGATTTAGGTATCTATTGTTGTTCCCATCAACAGCTTAAACAATTGGAACGACACCTTTACAACTTTTTTGATAACAGCTAAGGAGACGCCATGCTCCAAGATATAATATGAATTTCAGAAGTGACAACGAAGCACCCGTTAATGCCAGCATTTTACAAGCGATGATTGAGGCCAATCAGGGCTTTGAAGAGTCTTATGGCTATGACACTTACAGTGAACGATTCACCGAACAGTGCCAACAATTGTTTGAAACATGGTGTGAGGTGTTACCCCTGTCCACCGGTACAGCAGCCAATTCAATTGCAATGGCATTGAGTTGCCCACCCTACGGAGCGATTTTGTGTCATGAGGATGCCCACCTCAACCGCGACGAATGTGGCGCCCCTGAATTTTATACGGCCGGCGCAAAAATAATATCCATTCCTGGGAAGCACGGCAAAATGGATGCCAATGACTTGGATCAATATTTAGCCAACACCGGTGTCCATGGAGAACACGAGTCGTTGCCCTGCACCATCAGTTTGACTCAATGTACCGAAGCTGGAACTGTTTACAGCTTGGATGAACTGCTTCAGTTCAAAAAAATCAAAGAGAAATATGGCTTGGCGCTTCACATGGACGGTGCCAGATTTGCCAATGCACTCGTAGCATTGGGCTGTACACCTGCCGAAATGACCTGGCAGTCTGGCATTGATATGCTTTCCTTTGGTGCCACAAAAAACGGTGCCATGATGGCCGAATCATTGATTGTGTTCAACACCCAATACATCAAAGAAATCAAAAGATTGAGAAAAAGATCTGGTCATTTAATCAGTAAAATGCGTTTTATCAGCGCACAACTACTGCGTTATATACAAGATGAGCTTTGGCTAAAATTGGCAGCTCATGCCAATCAACAAGCCCAGTATTTTTTCCAAAATACCCAACAAAAGATCACTTTCATACATCCAGTTGAAGCCAATGAGGTTTTTTGCCGACTGCCTGTTGAATTGATTGCATCACTCAGCGAACAGGGGTTTGAATTTCATGTATGGCCTGGTTTCAATGATGTGATTCGCTTGGTATTTTCCCATGCCACCGAACAATCAAGTACCGATAAGTTGGTACAAGCCATCATGCAACATGAATAAATTTAATGGGAATGGCCAACTGGATGCATGAATAAAGATTTGTTACTTTCTGTTGGCCTCAATGATTTTACAAAATGTCTCAAAATTCATTGGTTTATTGAAATAATACCCTTGGACCTCATCACAATCCTCATTCTGTATTAATTTAAGCTGTGATTCGTTTTCCACCCCTTCTGCCACTGTTCTGATGTTGAGGTTTTTTCCCATAGCGATCATGGTTTTTACCAATTCCAAGTCCCCTCGGTCGTCAACGATGTCATGAATAAAGGACTGGTCGATTTTTAACACATCGACTGGGAAGTTTTTAAGGTATGACAGAGAAGAATAACCAGTACCAAAATCATCAATGGCAATGGATATACCCATTGAAGACAATTTATTCAAGATAAAGCGGCTGTTCTCAACATTTTGTATCAAGGTTTGTTCAGTCAATTCCAACTCTAAATTTTGCGGTGGATAAGCGGTTTTGGTTAAAATCAATTTTAACTTGCTGATGAAATCCGGGTGCTCAAGCTGCCTGGCAGAAATATTGAACGACAATGACAAATGATTCCCTTGATCAAGCAACTTTTTAAATTGTACACAACTGGATTCAAACATTTTCCATGTTACTGGAATAATCAATGCCGTTTCTTCTAATATATCAATGAATTTTTCGGGTTTTATCACCGTCTCTTTGTTCGGTCGCCAACGCATCAAGGCTTCAGCACCCAACATACACTCATCTGACAATCGATAACGCGGCTGAAAATACATTTCAAACTCATTGTTTTCATGCGCAAGATGCAATCTAGAGATCAGTTCAATTCGGTCTTTGGCTTTTTGTTCAATCGCAGAATCATAAATGGCATACGTGTTTCTGCCATCTGCTTTGGCGCGGTACAAGGCTGCATCTGCATGAGAAAGCAATTCAATCACATTGTTGCCATGTTGCGGAAAGAACGCAACACCGACACTACCCGTTAATCGAATTTGATGCTCATCAATTTGGATTGGATACTCCAGTGATTTCAAAAACCTTTCCACCAAGTTGGTCAGATCATTTTTTTCTAACCTACCAGGTAAATAAACCACAAACTCATCACCACCCATTCGAGCAATCACATCATCATGCCTGAACACCCGATTGAATAAAACCGGTAACTTTTTAAGCATTTCATCACCAACTGCATGTCCTAAAGTGTCATTGATGTCTTTAAAATGATCCAAATCGATGAATAATATGGTGAAATTTTGCTTATTGGCCAAACCTAATTTAACTTTTCGCTCTATAAAGCCAGTGATGTAATGGCGGTTTGGCAGGTGTGTTAAGGTGTCATGATTGGCTAAGTATTCCAGTTCAAACTGTACTTTTTCAGTCTCACTGATTTGTTTACTGAGTTCCAACGATTGGTTTTTGGCTTTCAATCGTGACAACAGTGTCAGCAAAAACAGCAATGAAATGATGGTCCCTGTACCAATAATGAAATAAGACAAAGGTGATAAAATCATATCCGTTGAAGTTTCGGTTGGATAAACCCTGAATTCCCAGCCATTGTCATCACTGTCTAAACTCAAAACAAATGAATCATAATAAGGGATGGACTGAAGATCCTCTCCATTGCTATAAACAATTGAATCATTGGCTGTGGCTTCGGTATAGAAGCCGGTTAATTGTGGATCTCCCAAGACCTCATCAATAAACGCTTTGATATTTACTTCAATCACAAAATAACCATCAAAAATTTGATTGTGACCAATGGGTAAAAAGACATATATCCATTGGGCTCCATCAAACATATGAGCGCTGGTGAATTCCGGGATAAAACTCACTTTCACCGTGTCCAAGATTTCCTTGATTTCAGCTTCATTCAATAATTGAGCTATTTTATTGTTGTGATTGTAATTTTTCGACTCTCCCCATTGATACACTTTGTTCTTGTCTATCCACCAAATTGAAGACAGGCCTTTGATTCGGGCGATAAAGTCTCGTGCATCTGCACGCCAATTCTCTTCCGGGGTTGAGTTGTTATTGATCCACCTCTTAGTCATGCCATTGATTTCAGCAATAAGACTCCTGGTACTGTTTATGAGCTTCAAGTCAGTTTGTTTGACCTGACCGCTCAATATTTGAGAAAGGGCATTTTGCTGTAAATTACTTACATATTGTGAGATGAACAGTGAAGTCAGTAGGACAATCAATGAAATGGTGAACGCACCAATTTTTGACTCTTTTTTTATAGCCGGATCAATATAAGACAAAAACCACCCCCACTTTTTAAAACACCGTATTTAAATTCAATGCTTCATGCAAATTTAAAACTTTTATTATTATATGACGGCTAAATCGCCTTTCTCTTGCAACCATGACTTCCTTTCAGATGCTCTTTTTTTAGCCAACAGCATGTCCATAATACCATGGGTATTATCCCCTGCAGTAACAGATAATTGTAACAGCCTTCGGGTATCAGGTGCAATCGCACTCTCTCTCAGCTGCGATGGGTTCATTTCACCCAAGCCTTTAAAGCGAGTTACACTGACTTTACCTTTCAGCTTTTCCTTCTCAATTCTGTTTAATATTTGATCACGCTCGCTTTGATCTACTGCATAGAATTTTTGTTTACCTACGTCGATTCTAAATAAGGGCGGCATGGCCACAAAAATGTGTCCAGCTCGGACCACCGGTTCAAAATGCCGTAAAAACAAAGCACACAATAAAGTGGCAATGTGCAAGCCATCAGAGTCAGCATCCGCCAATATAATGATCTTGCCATAGCGCAAACCAGCTAAATCAGAACTGGCTGGATCAACTCCCATAGCAACAGCCAAATCATGAACTTCTTGCGAGGCCATCACTTGGGTAGATTCCACTTCCCATGAATTTAAAATTTTCCCTCGCAAAGGCATGATCGCTTGAAACTCTCGGTCTCTGGCTTGTTTGGCAGATCCTCCAGCTGAGTCCCCTTCCACCAGAAACAATTCACCTTGCATCGGATCTTGCGAGCTACAATCAGCCAATTTTCCAGGTAGCGCAGGTCCTGCTGTGACTTTCTTTCTAACCACTTGCTTGGCTTTGCGCATCCTGTTTTGTGCATTATTGATGGCCAATAAAGTGATTTGTTCGCCTTCGCTTACATTTTGATTCATCCACAAAATCATGGCGTCTTTGATGGTGTTGGCCACATAGGAAGCGATTGACCTTGATGACAAGCGCTCTTTGGTTTGTCCTGAAAACTGCGGGTCTTTCATTTTCGTTGATAAGACATAACACACACGATCCCACACATCATCAGGCGCAAGCTTTAATCCTCTGGGCAACAAATTATGACTGTCTGCAAAATCCCTGATCGCATCGGTTAACCCAGTACGCAATCCATTCACATGGGTACCACCTTGAGCCGTGGGGATCAAATTCACATAACTTTCAGTCACCAGCTCGCCCTGTGGGACCCAAGTTAAAGCCCAATCCATGGCAAATTCATCGTCATGTTGGGTACCGATAAAACCTTCCGCGGGAATGCGTTCTTCGGCTTCTATTTCGTCATTCAAATATTCTTGCAAGCCATCTTGAAACGCCCATGTTTCAGCACTGTCATCTAACATGTTTTTAAAATGGACGGTTAAACCTGAACACAACACCGCTTTGGCTTTCAATAAATGCTTGAGTTTCTTAACACCAATTTTGATGGTGTCAAAATACTCAGGTGCGGGGGTAAACTGAACCCTGGTACCAGTATTTCTTTGACCCACTTGACCTACCACGACCAATTCTGAAACTTTGATTCCATGTTCAAAAGCAATGTGGTGTTCATTACCATCTCGCTTAATCCAGACATCCAGCCTTTGACTCAATGCATTGACCACTGAGACACCGACCCCATGAAGACCACCAGAAAAAGTGTAGTTTTTGTTGGAGAACTTACCACCAGCATGTAGTTTTGAAAGTATCAATTCAACACCTGATACACCATGTTCACCATGTATATCAACTGGCATGCCCCGACCATCATCAGACACTTCGATGCTGCCATCTTGGTGTAATATGACTGTGATTTTACTGGCATGACCCTCCAGGGCTTCATCAACTGAATTATCAACCACTTCTTGAATCAAGTGATTGGGACGGGTGGTTTCCGTATACATGCCCGGTCTTCTTTTGACTGGGTCTAATCCTGAAAGGACTTCAATGTCTGATGATTGGTAGGTCTTTGTCATAGGGATTCAAATATTCCAATTATTTCCACTTAATTGAACAGCCCATTGATGGGAACTGTTCGGTTTTTATTGTGCCAGTAGCAACCATTTCTTTCATGGCTTCTACCAAATCTCGTCGCAAGTCTTGATGGTCATTCATTCCTGCCGCATCCAAACGACCCCGATATTGTATAACTCCATAGCGATCCAGACCAAATATATCTGGGGTACAGACTGCACCAAAAGCTTTGGCCACTTGTTGAGTTTCATCCAACAAATAGGGAAAGGGATAGCTGTACTTTTCCGACACCACTTTCATTTGTTCCAATGAATCTTCTGGGTTGTCCTCAGGATCATTGGACATGATGGCCACGGCATGAACACCCAATTTTTGCATAATAAGCACATCGGATACCAGTTTTGTTTGAATAGACTTTACATAGGGACAATGATTACAAATAAACATCACCACCAAGCCATTTTTGCCCATGGCTTTTTGTAATGACCATGGCTGACCATCCACATCCAACAAATTAAAGTCAGGGGCTATTTGTTGCTTAGATTTCGGTGTATATTTCAGTACCATCTTGATTAGTTTGATCCTTTTCAATCTTGAATATTTCAATGAATGCTTGGTATTGTGCACACAAACCTATCCCTGCTATGGTGATGGCAAAAAACAACACAATGACATTAATCATCACCTGACTGGCTGGGCCCATGACTGCCATAACAATTGATATGATTAAAGTCGCTAATATCATCACCCCAAAAAACAACAATATAAACAACAACCCCAATGCCACAAACGGTTTCCATGCCCGCAAAACACCAAGCACACTGAACTTAATCGCCTGATGTGGCAGGGTATGCTTGAACATAATCAATGCGGGAGCAAATGCCATGGCCAATGCCACCGGTAAATTGGTGACTAAATTGAGCATAGCGCGCAAAAAAGATTCTTTTCCTGACATATTTTGTACCATGGTTTCAGTCAGTTCTGCAGGCAAATTGAATGCTGCGAGCAATTGAAAGTGGACTTGTTGGAAAAATAAGCTGAGTAACATGGCATAAATGCCTAACACGAAATACAAATTAATCTGGGTTAAGATTTCTGCCCACAAAGAAGATACCGATGATTTTGATTCATTGTTCATGTGATGGCACAAGCCCATCATGACAACTGTGATTATGGGTGAAATGAAAACCATCAAAAAGCCAACAAAGGTGACCGATATATTTGCCGCCATCATCATCAAAACAGCCAAAATAAAACACAGCATATACCAGTAATTTTTAACCTGTTTAAACAGTTTTACACCGGCATCAAACCACAATCTACCGTCCTTCCAAGTAAAATTTTTAGCAGAAAATATCGGGGGGTTGGTTTGTTGATTCATACAGTTGGCTTATTCCGTGGTTGCAGTGGCTTCGCCATTGATGGCGGCTGCTAAGGCATACCAGCACAAAGTGGCGGATTTAATTCGTGATGGAAATTTTTTAACAGTGGCCAAAGTATTGACCGGCCCCAACTCTGGAAAAGAGTCAACCTGACCACTTTTATCCATCAGTTGTTTAAATAAGTCAAAGTGATGCTGCCATTGGGACACAGTCATTCCTTGAGAAAATTCAGTCATCATGGAAGCAGAAGCCATTGAGATGGCGCAACTTTCACCGGCATAATTGATTTGTTTCAGCAGACCCGCTTCGATGGTCAAATAGACATGCACCAAGTCACCACAGACGGCATTCAAGCCCTCGGCTTCATGGGTCCAAGTCTCTGGCTTTCCATAATTTCTGGGGTTTCTGTTGTGCTCTAGTATGGTTTCTTTGTAGAGTTTGTTTAAATCTGACATCCTACTCAAACATGGCTTTGGCTTTGAGCAGTGATTCTACCAGAACATCGGCTTCTTTTTCAGTATTATAAAAAGCAAATGAAGCCCGACAACTTCCGGCCAAGCCAAAGTACTGAAAGATCGGCATGGTGCAATGATGTCCCGTGCGAATAGCAACCCCATGATGATCAATGATGGTGCCAATGTCATGCGCATGGATGCCTTCAATCACAAAAGAAAACACTGGGGATTTATTTTGTGCCGTTCCTATCAAGCGCAAACCAGGAACTTTTAACAACGCCTGTTCTGCATACACCCTTAACGCTTGGTCCCTTTGAGCGATTTTATCCAGGCCCACAGACAGCATGAATTCTGCCGCTGCGCCCAAACCAATACCGCCCGCGATGTTGGGCGTACCTGCCTCAAACTTTGCCGGCACGGCATTGTAAATAGAGGATTCAAAGGTGACTTTGCTGATCATTTCGCCACCACCATGGTAAGGTGGCATGGCATTCAAATGCTCTGCTTTCCCATAAAGCACACCAGAACCCGTGGGACCATACATTTTATGACCGGAAACGGTATAAAAATCACAGTCTAAATCTTGTACATCCACTTTGATGTGAGGCATGGCTTGTGCGCCATCGACCAAAACAGGAACACCTTTGTCATGGGCCGCTTGAATCATGGTTTTAACAGGATTAATGGTTCCCAAAGCGTTGGACACATGAACCACTGACATAAATTTGGTTTTTTCATTCAGTAGTTGATCCAAATCATCCAACACCAATTCACCTTGGTCATTCATTGGAATGACTTTCAAAATGGCGCCCGTTTGTTCACACAGAATTTGCCATGGCACGATATTGGAATGGTGTTCCAAATGTGAAATCAATATTTCATCACCTGCTTTAACTCGATTGCGCACAAATGTTTGTGCCACCAAATTAACCCCTTCCGTACAACCTCGGACAAAAACCAAATCCTTGGCTGAAGGCGCATTGATCAGTTTTGCCAAAGATTCGCGAGCTTGTTCATACAGTTCGGTGGCCGATTCACTTAAACTGTGTACCCCACGATGTATGTTGGCATTGTTGTATAAATAGTAATTATTAATGGCATCTAGCACCACTTGCGGTCTTTGCGCAGTGGCTGCATTGTCTAAATAGACCAATGGTTTACCATGAACTTTTACCTGCAATCCTGGAAATTGTTCTCTCAACATACAACCGCCTCTTGTTCAAAGGATTCAATCATGATTTCTCGAGCCAACTCAACTTCAACACCGCGCGATTGTAAATAAAACAAAGCCGTCTCATCCAATGCACCAATGGTAGAACCATGGGCTGCCACCACTTCATCGGCATAAATTTCCAACACCGGCTTACTGAATATCTTGGCATCTGGTGACAATAAAATATTCTTTAAATCTTGTTCAATTTCAGAACCATCGGCACCAGGGGCCACCATGGCTTTGGCGTTATTAAATATTTGAGACTGGTCTTTGGCAATAGACCTATGGGTGACGTCTGATTGGTTGTTTTTTTGATAATGATTTACTTCAACTAAATCTGATATATTGTTGTTATCAATAGATTTGTTTACTGTACCAGAAACATATTTCGAACCAGAACCATTGAAATTAATGCGGTGCAAATGGTGTTGCAACCAACCACCATGGTGTTGATTCATGTTCAAAATTTCTACATTTTCAGCCACATCAAATTGATTAAAACTAACAAATTGTTCTGTCTGGCCAAGCCGCACATTTTGTTTGCGCTGCAAGATGGAACTGTTATTGATCTGATATAAATTGACTACATTGACTCGACCAGAGACAAAACGCTCTTCAATTTCCACTTGGCTGTCATCAGCCAAATTGATTTGATTCCTCACGTAACGCCAATTTTTTCGATCTGATAAATTGTATTCAATCACCACTTTGGGTGATTGACCCAAAGCAGATTGTGTCTTGGCTTGGGCATTGATTTTCACTGAAACGCCCGTACTGAATAAAACTGAATTGGCCAAATTAACCACAGTCTCCTGACTGAAATCAAGGTCCTGCCATTGTTGTGAATCCAAGCTTGTGATGGAATCTACACTCAACCAGTCCGGTAGTGTATTGAGCACTGCAAAACCACCATCATTTATTTGTATGACCACTTCATCTGATTGTTCAGCATCAAGGGCCTTGTCGACACGGCTGTCCGATTCAATCACTTGAGCCAATCGACTGGCTTCAGCATAACGCCAAGATTCAAGTTTTCTGTTGGGATCCTGCAAACGCAACAATTGTTTAGCTGCCACATCTCGCTTTTCTACCAACCACGCAGGTTCCTTGGTTTTTGACTGTAATTCAGTCGCTGCATCCAACCAATTATTTATCAAGCCAGCCATATCCATGCTCTTCCAATTCCAAGGCTAAATTCTTATCGCCTGATTTAACAATTTTGCCATCTGCCAATACATGCACAAAGTCCGGCTCGATATAATCCAACAAACGTTGGTAATGGGTAATGATGATGAACGAACGATCTGGTGAGCGCAACTGGTTAACGCCATCGGCCACAATTTTCAATGCATCAATATCCAAACCTGAGTCGGTTTCATCCAAGATGGCCAGCTTAGGTTCTAAAACACCCATCTGGAACACTTCATTGCGCTTCTTTTCACCACCAGAAAAACCTACATTCACTGGTCGCTTCAATAAATCATCGCGCATATTCATGTCTTTGATCTTTTGTTTAACCATGCGTAAAAACTGCGCTGAATCCATGGCCTCTTCACCACGGTATTTGCGTTGAGAATTCAAAGCGGTGCGTAAAAAATACATGTTATTCACGCCAGGAATTTCTACCGGATACTGAAAAGCCAAAAAGACACCTTCAGCCGCACGTTCTTCCGGAGCCAAACTCAACAAGTCTTTGCCCAAGAAATCAACCGACCCTCCTTGCGGTACAACACTGGGCATGCCAGCCAATAAGTTGCCTAAAGTACTTTTACCGGCTCCATTGGGGCCCATAATGGCATGTACTTCACCGGGTTTAACTTCTAAACTCAACCCTTTGAGAATTTCTTTTTCGCCAGCAGTGGCGAATACATTGTCAATTTTTAACATCAACCGATTGCTCCTTCTAATGAGATGTCCAACAAGGCTTTTGCTTCAACCGCAAACTCCATGGGTAATTCTTTAAATACTTGTTTACAAAATCCATCCACAATCAATGAAATGGCATCTTCTTCTGTGATGCCCCGCTGCAGACAATAATTCAATTGGTCTTCAGATATTTTTGATGTGGTGGCCTCATGTTCTAATTTGGCCGTCATGTTAGCTGATTCCGTATATGGGAAAGTGTGTGCACCACAGGATTTCCCAATCAGCAATGAATCACATTGAGTGAAGTTCCTGGCGTTATCCGCTTTCTTGGCCACCCGCACCATACCACGGTAGGTGTTTTGACTCTTGCCCACTGAAATTCCTTTTGAGATAACGGTACTTTTGGTGTTTTTACCCAGATGAATCATTTTTGTTCCGGTATCAGCCTGCTGGTAGTTGTTGGTCAAAGCCACTGAATAAAACTCACCACTGGAATTATCTCCCCGCAAAATACAACTGGGGTATTTCCAAGTAATCGCCGAACCGGTTTCAACTTGGGTCCATGAAATTTTAGAATTTTTACCCAAACAGCTGCCGCGTTTGGTGACAAAGTTATAAATACCACCCTTGCCGTCTTCATCACCCGGATACCAATTTTGTACCGTTGAATATTTAATTTTGGCATCATCCATGGCAATCAATTCGACCACCGCAGCATGCAGTTGGTTTTCATCACGCATGGGTGCCGTGCAACCTTCAAGGTAGCTGACTGATGCACCATCCTCTGCAACAATCAAAGTCCTTTCAAACTGTCCGGTGTTGATGGCATTGATTCTGAAATACGTCGATAACTCCATCGGACAACGAACGCCCTTAGGAATATAAACAAAGGAACCATCACTGAAAACCGCCGCATTCAAGGCTGCGAAATAATTATCTTGTGCAGGAACCACCGTACCTAAATACTTTTGCACCAACTCTGGGTGTTCTTGTACCGCTTCTGAAAAAGACGAAAAAATAACCCCAACTTTTTTCAGTTCGGCTTTAAAAGTAGTACCCACCGAAACAGAATCAAACACCACATCAACCGCTACGCCCGCCAAGCGCTCACGCTCGTGTAAAGGCACGCCTAATTTGTCATAGGTTTCAATTAATTTTGGATCAACATCGGCTAAAGATTTGGGTGCGTTTTCATTCACCGCATTGGGTGAAGAATAATAAGATATCGCTTGAAAATCGATTTCAGGCACTTTCAACTTGGCCCAGTTAGGCGTCTCCATGGTCAGCCATTTTCGATAGGCGTCAAGGCGATAGTCTAACAACCATTCAGGCTCATCTTTTTTACTTGAGATCAGGCGAATGGTGTCTTCGTCCAATCCAGGCGGAATGGTAAAAGCTTCAATGTCAGTGACAAAACCTTCTTTATACTTTTGATTCGCACGGGCTTTGACGACTGCATTTTCTTCGTTACTGCCTTTGATTTCCAAGTCTTGTTTCATGGTTTCAGTATTCATGGTTTTATGGTTTTATTTGCAAAGTGATTTTTTTCTTCTCATCCAAAATATCACTCACTGTGACACTTTGCAGGGCTTCCAATATCACTTGGTTAACTCTTTTCATGCCGGCACTCATATAACAACTTTGAGTCAAATGACAAGCATCATCATCTTCGGCACATTCAGTTAAAGACATGCCACCTTCCATAGCAACAATCACCTCATTGAGTGAAATGTCTTGTTTGCGCTTAATTAAAAAGTAGCCTCCGGTGGACCCACGCTTGGAATCCAACAAACCGGCTCTTTTTAATTGTTTAAGTATTTTGCTGACCGTCGGGGTTTCAAGCCCCGTCACACTGGCCAAAAAATCAGCTGATGCCGGCAAATCAGACTTTTTCAAAGCCATGATGACCATAAAGGCATATTCTGTTAATTTGGACATCTTAATCATGGCGTGGATTATAACATTAAATAGGACTGATTTAGTACCTTATTGCGCGGTTTAACCAACCTCATATGCATACACAACAATCTAATGACTGGTCAAAATTCAAATGATTGTCAAAAACATGCCCAAACACTGATAAAAATAATGATTGTTTTTGCTAAAAACCCAGCACACTAAGGTTCAATATATTAAAAGTTTGAAAAGGCAAATGTTTTGAGTAAAGAGTATTTTGCGAAGAAAAGTCTCAAAATGGCCAGAACACAGCAAGCAAGAACCGCTTATACATTTTTCCATGAAAGTGGCACTCGCTGTCTATTCAATCAACCAGAACCACCTTTTGATCTGATATTTGAAGATGGTTTTGATTGAATACAGCCAATCAACAATCATTGAATTCATTTACCTTTGACTTGGGTTCAATTGCAATATCCATCATGGCCAATGATGCGTTTATAGGTGTTAGTTTTTGTTGTCAAACATTTCATCGGCCATTTCACGTGAAAGCTTTTGAATTTTTGGCATCACATCCATCATGATCGGTTGAATTTGCTGAAATGATTCAGCCATCGCATCAGGTAATTTCTTGACCATAGATTGCCCGACATCAGATTGGTAAAAATCCACCATGCCTTGTAGCTCAGACTGGGTAAAATGCTTGGTGTAGATAGCAATGGTGGGTTCCTTGAATTTTTGCCAGCCCATTTCTGTTTTCATCAAATCACTGATTTTTTGCATGTATTTTTCTTTGATCGCCAATTGCGCCTCAGAAAAACCAGCATCATTTGAAAATGAATCAGTCAATTGATTTACTTGATTGTAGATGCCATCCATCATTGATTCTGTATCCATCAACGCCACCAGTTTTTCAGCCAAAACCCTTTTCTGCTCAATATTTTCAGCATCAGCAACATCACCAAGCATGAATACCAACAATAAAACAAACCAATTCATTCGCATAACTTCACTCAGATTCAATATTAATTGATTTTAAGTTTAACTTATATTGGACGACTTTGAGCCATTCATTAATCTCAGGCTATCCTTTCACCTACCGTCATCAGTGGCCTGTCGGCTTCAATCACCGATTTAATTGCGTTCATCTTTGATTCAAGCCTGATCGAAAGTAAACATAACCTTCACTCTTTAATCACCGCTGTTTTAACAGATTTTAAGATGAACAGGCTTTGTAATATCGCGACCAAAAATGCAGTTAAAAAGGTCATCTTGAACGAATCAAACCAGAAAATCCAATAACCTGGATACAGATAAATGGATTGGGTTTGTTGGATTTGCTCGATATTTTCTTTGATTGTCTCATCAAATTCATTTTCATCGAATGCAGCCATTTCTGCTGTTTCAGCATTATTCGTATCAACCACTCCGACCCAAGCAGCCCACTCTTCATCATTTACATCAACTTGATTTGCAAATGTTATGGCTTCATTGGTAGACACTCGCATGCTCCACTCAGTTGTAATGGCTGATATCACAGCTGACAACAGTATCGCCGCCAGAAATACTTTAGTTAGTTTCAAACTCATGGACTCCTTTATTTTAATAATGAACAATCTTCAACGCCATTATTTTAGCCCATTAAGCAAACCGCTGCCATGCTATATAATCTTGACCACATGGCTTGTTAAGCCATGCTGTGATTGTTATAATCTATATGACATTTCCTCACAGGCCTGAAGCATGACAAAAACCCTCAATTTAGCTGGCTTAATGATATTAATTCTATGCAGCAGTTCAATTCATGCTGGCCAATACAACCAAATCATCAACATTGGTGACGCTTTACCCGCATTCACCCAACTACCCGGCATTGATGGCAATCAATTGTCATCAACTGACATCAAAGAAGACGTGCTGGTGCTGGTAATTCTGGCCAACCATTGCCCGTGGGTCAAAGGCATGGACCAAGACTTGGTGCAATTGGTTGATTCATTCAAAGAGCAAAGTGTCAAGGTGGTTGCTTTTGGCGTCAACCTTCGAGAAGACGACCGTTTAGCAGCCATGAAGGTACATGCAGAAAAAAACGGCTATAACTTCAGCTATGTGTTTGATGAATCACAACAATTGGGACGCTCATTGGGCGCCACCAGAACCCCTGAATATTTTGTTTTCAATCAAGACCGTAAATTAACCTATATGGGGCTGTTGTACAATTCGCCCGCCAAGATGAATGCCGATGGCAGCATTCGGCACATCAATGGTGAAGTGAGTGAACATTATGTCAGTGATGCCATCAAAGCCACACTGGCTGGAAATCCAGTGGCCGTCCCAGAAACCCGAGCACACGGCTGCAGTGTTAAATATGAATAAATTCATTATGCTGACAGGACTGATTGTGTTGATGTGCTCAATTCAGTCAAGCAAAGCTGATAATGCAGTGGCTTTACAATATGTAGATTATGAGCAGTGGACAACTCAACTGGCTCAATACCCTGATAAAATTGTGGTGGTTGATTTCTGGGCCACTTGGTGCAGCTCATGTTTGGAGCGATTCCCACACATGGTTACAATGAATAAAAATTTTCAAAACAAAGGCATACAATTTGTTTCGATGTTACTGGAAGATCCGCAAGAACCTGAAGCCATTGAAAGGGCCGAGCGTTTTTTAAACAAACAATTCACTACAGAACCCAACTCAGGGTTTGATCATTATTTCATGACTGAAAACCTGATGATTTCATTTGAAAAATTGGACTTAATTGGAATACCTGCTGTATTTATTTACGACCGCCAAGGCCAGTTAGCCCATCGCTTAACCGGCGACAATCCCAACAATCAATTCAGCGAACAAGACATTGAAAATGCCTTGAATCAAATGCTCAGCAACGGCCAATAATAAACCAATCACTGATTTTTTATGACCACACAGGGATAAACTGTCACAAATACTTTCAGATCCAGCTTTTTTTTCAGCAAATCCACATGTTCTTGCCATAATGCCGTTATAATCGCGACCTTTTTGCACCACAAGCAGTTTTATTATGATAACCACAGCCAACATCACCATGCAATTCGGTTCCAAACCTTTGTTTGAGAACATTTCTATCAAATTCGGCAACGGCAACCGTTATGGTTTAATCGGCGCCAATGGCTGTGGAAAATCCACATTCATGAAAATTTTAACCGGTGAACTGACACCAACATCAGGCAATGTTGGCTATGACCCCGATGAACGCATTGGTGTTTTGGGTCAGGACCAATATGCTTTTGAAGAATACTCAGTGATTGATACGGTGATTATGGGGCACAAAGAATTATGGGCCATCAAAGCCGAACGTGATCGCATTTATGCGCTGCCAGAAATGTCCGATGAAGAAGGCATGCTGGTAGGTGAGCTAGAAAATACCTTTGCCGAAATGGACGGTTATTCAGCTGAAGCGCGTGCCGGTGAATTATTACTCGGTTTGGAAATTGCGGAAGACTTGCATTTTGGTCCCATGTCAGAAGTGGCACCAGGCTGGAAATTGCGGGTCCTATTGGCCCAAGCTTTATTTGCTGATCCAGATTTCTTGTTACTCGATGAGCCGACCAATAACTTGGACATCAACACCATTCGCTGGCTGGAAGACACTTTGAAAGCCAGAAAATCAACCATGATCATCATTTCGCATGACCGTCACTTTTTAAATTCAGTCTGTACCCACATGGCCGATTTGGATTACGGTGAAATGCGCATGTTCCCTGGTAATTATGATGAATACATGACGGCTGCAACCCAAGCACGTGAGTTGAAGTATGCAGAAAATGCCAAGAAGAAAGTTCAAATAGCTGAGCTACAAAGCTTTGTCAGTCGCTTTTCAGCCAATGCATCGAAGGCCAAGCAAGCCACTTCCAGACAAAAACAATTGGATAAAATTCAACTGGAACATATTAAGCCGTCTTCTCGAGTCAGTCCTTATATTGTATTTGAACAAGGTAAAAAATTATTCAGAAACGCAATCAACATCACTGGCTTAAGCAAGTCTTTTGACGATTTAACCTTATTCAAAGATGTGGACTTGTTGCTTGAAGTGGGTGAACGTGTGGCCATCATTGGGGCCAATGGTGTCGGTAAAACCACATTCCTCAATTGCATCACCAACACCATTCCAGCAGACAGCGGTGAGATCAAATGGTCAGAAAATGTTGAGATTGCCTATTTCAAGCAAGACAATTTAGGCGCTTTCAAACAAGACATGACTGTGTTCAATTGGATGGAACAATTCAAGAAGAAAACCGATGACGAACAGGCCATTCGATCGGTACTGGGTCGCATGTTGTTTTCAAAAGAAGACTCTAATAAAAAAATCAGTGTGTTATCAGGTGGCGAAAAAGGCCGCATGATGTTTGGTAAACTGATGCTAGAAAAACCCAATGTCATCATAATGGATGAGCCAACCAATCATTTGGACATGGAATCGATTGAATCTTTGAATCTGGCATTGGAAAATTATGACGGCACCTTGATCTTTGTCTCACACGATCGTCAATTCGTATCATCCATCGCCACTCGAGTGATGGAAATCAAACCCGATGATGTGGTTGATTTCCGTGGCACTTACCAAGAGTATTTGGAACGACAAGGCATCAAAGGCCAATAAAGACAAGACAAGTCAAATAAAGACTGCCAATTCATCCCATGAATTGGCAGTCAATCCCATCCAGCATCATATGAATCACCAACCCCAATCCAATCAAGCGGGTTTTAGGATAAAAGACCAACAATACATACAAGACAGTCATGACAGGATGGTGCATGGGATGAAAACCTATACTACAACGGTTGGGGTCATAAATAGGATTGGCCAACAAATGATCCAAATCAACCAGCATGGTCAGCAACATGATCAACCAAGCTGTGAACCACTTTCGTCGATAAAACATCAACGCGAGCAACAAAGGAATGATGAAATGCAAAGACAGGTGAAGCATCAATCAGATTTCTAAAGTGCGTTCGCTTGATGTAACAACAGGACCCATTGGTTTAAATTCATTTATAAATCAATTTTTCAATCAAACGGGCTTTAAAAGGCTGCCACTGCCCATCGGCTTGTGCCAATCGATCGGCCAAAGCCCACATCACCGCAGGATGATGACCATACCCTAAATGACTACAGACCACTTCAATGTTTTGGGTGAGTTCACTGTCTTGCTCAACACAACATTGCCAAGCCGTAATGCCATCAGATTTTGAATAAAATGAAGTGCTCGGCACAGGAGGTGGGGTGGGCATGTTTTTCAGTAATTTAGGACACATGTCGGTCAGTTTATAACCACTGGTTTTTTCAAATATTTTGGTCGCATGGTTGGCGCGCTGGTTGTTACAAAAAGGACTGCCCATGCTGACCACTTGGCGCACCAATGCTGGCTGTTGTCGTGCCAATTCTCTGGCATAAATACCGCCCAATGACCAACCAATCAAGGTGACTTTTTCACCGTGCTTTTGGTGAATGTCTTTCAGTCGTTGAATGATGGCAGGACCACAGCCTGTGATGGGATCACTGTGACGACCCATATTGCGCCCCAGTTTCCATCCATAAGGTTTGTAATTTCTGCTTTTTAAAAAGGTTCGCAACAATTTAGTCGAAAAATCAGAAGCCAAAAAGCCTGGTAACACCAAAACTGGATGACCATCCCCTTTGGGTGTGGTTTGTAGCAAAGGATAACTGAATGCAAATGAGCCCGCTTCAAAAAATGTGCGCATTTCTAGAGCCATTTTAAAAATCGATGGGCGGTGTAAATGTTGGCTCGAACGAGTGATTTCTGAAGATTGATTCATGGGCTTATTTTTTAGTGGGTTTTGATTTATTTTCAGCCAATACAGCAGTTTCCAATGTATTGGCGGCTTCTCTGATGTATTTGGCAAACTTATCAACGTCAGGCATCACATTGGCTGCCACTGTTGGGCTGATTGATAACATACCATTATAACTGAAAACTGGCATGATGAGACCCATACCATCGAACACCGGCGCCATCCCCATATGAGCCAGCATCAGATGGCCATTCATATACAAAGGTACCTGAGGCCCAGGCACGTTGGTGATGACTAAATTGAAAAAAGGCCGATGCTTTTTTGATACTTTCATGCGCGTATAAAGGCGGGTTGATTGTGCACCCAGTGCGAATGGAATGAATTCAGCATAATCAATCAACTGTTTGGCACCTATGGCATTTTGATAGGATTTACCCTGCCGGGTGCTTTGGTGGATTTTAGACAATTGTTCAATCGGGTCTGCTTCCGTGGTTGGTAACTGGACCAACATCGCCGACACTTGATTGCCCATGTCATCTTTTTCAGATGAAGTGCGGGTTGATACCGGCACCATGGCAACCAAGGGTTTTTCTGGCAACTCATCTTTTTCCAACAAATACCGACGCAATGCACCCGTACAAATGGTCAATACCACGTCATTCAAAGTAGCACCTGCCACGGCATGTCTTAACATCTTGACGCGTTCCAATGACAACAATGCGGTGTTCCACAACCTTTTAGAAGAAACTGGCTGATTCAAAATACTGAATGGTGCATTGAACAGTGAACGGGGTACTTCGGTATTTTGCACCCTAGATAGGCGACCTGCTTGCCAAGTTGACTTGGCAGTTTCTAACAACAAACCCGGTAATTTAAATGGCCGCTTGATAAAATTAATGGTGCTGTGTTTAAGCAAAGTCAAATCACCTGGTAAGGGTTCAACCACTTTGCTCGGCATAGGCGGTATTTTTCTTGGTTTTTTGGTGACATCAAACAGCAAACCCATGATTGCTGCACCAGAGGCACCATCAATGGCCGCATGGTGGATTTTGCTGATGATGGCCACTGAGCCCTTAGGCACTTGAGAAACGGCATCCAAACCTTCCACAAACACAAACTCCCACAAGGGGCGATTGCGATCAAGTTTCTGTGCAAAAATCCGCGAGGCCAACTTGCGTAAAGCTTGCCAATCACCTGGTTTTGGTAACGCTGCATGATGCAAGTGCATGTCAATATCAAAATCAGGATCATCAACCCAATAAGGGTGATCTAAACTCAAGGGCACTTGAACCAATCGCTGACTCAACCTGGGTGCCAAAGGCAGGCGTTCAAGTAAAAAACTTCTGAAATCATCAAATGACAAGGAACCTTCATACACATTCAAGCCACCTACATGCATGGGCTGGCTGTCTGTTTCTAAATATAAAAATGATGAATCCAAGCCACTGAGTGGTTGCATGCGTCTATCCTGATAAATTGACCAACAATCATAGCAGAATTTCTTGGCTAGATTGATGCATGAGGATTAAAAATAATGAGAGAATATTTACTCAACAAGGCACCATTTTTGTTCGGCCAAAACACCTAACCAGCAACCACATATGGAATTGTTGTCATTAATCCACAAAATCTTCACTGCTTCAGCTTAAAATAAAGCGGTTATTAAGCTGGATACACTCATGAAAAAAATACTGATAGCCACCCTGATGATTGTCACCTTGGCACCCATTTCTAATGCCCATGGCGATGAACACAACAAGCAAAGCCACGAGATAGATGTAACGGTTTTTGCGGACGGACTTAAGCAACCATGGGGCATGACATTTTTGCCAGATGGCCGGCTGTTGGTTACTGAGAAAGCCGGTCACTTACGCATCATAGACACCAATGGTCAAGTTTCCGTACCCATCGAAGGCGTGCCTGCGGTCAACACCAAAGGACAAGGCGGCCTATTGGACGTGGTTCTTGACCCAAATTTTATCGAAAATAAAACCATCTACTTTTCATATGCCCTGCTAGAACAAGACGACAATGAATCGAGAACGGCTGTGGCAAAGGCACAACTGCACAACGACACCTTGAGTCATGTCAAACCCATTTGGCAACAAGCACACAGCAAAAAAGCAGGGTATCATTATGGATCAAGATTGGTATTTGACCGAACTGGCCACCTCTTTGTTACCTTGGGAGATCGCAATTACGGCAAAGATGAAGTTCAAGATTTAAGCACACATTTTGGTAAAGTGGTGCGCATAGACACCGATGGAAAACCAGCCGCAAATAATCCGTTTCTGAACCAGTCCAATGCCCTACCCGACATATACAGTTATGGGCATCGCAACATACAAGGCGCATTTTTACACCCTGAAACTGGTGAGTTGTGGGCCAATGAACATGGGCCTCGCGGTGGTGATGAAATCAATGTCATCAAGGCAGGTCATAATTACGGTTGGCCGGTGATTACCTATGGCATCAATTACAACGGCACTCCCATCACTGACAAAAGATTTATGGAAGGCATGGAACAACCGATACACTATTGGGACCCATCAATTGCCACCTCTGGCATGTTGATTTATAACGGTAAAGCTTTTCCCAACTGGCAAGGTGATATTTTCACTGGTGCATTGAAATTAATGCATTTGAATCGCATCAAACTCAATGACCAGCACCAAGTGTTGACCGAAGAACGATTACTCAAAGCACAGAAACAACGCATCAGAGCCATTGAACAAGGACCTGATGGATTCATTTATGTGGCGACAGATAATTCTGCCGGTCAAATCCTTAAAATCACACCGGCCCAATAAATACGTTCATTATGAAATTAATCAATGCGCTGATATTGCTGTTATTCAGTATCAGCGTAGCTTGGTCGGCAACAAAGACTATTACGGCAGACCCACACGACAGTTCCAAACCAAACACTGAAATTAATCCCAATGCGGACAAGGTCATTGAACAGGATGTTTTGGTGGTCAGTGATTCAGCAAAAGCACTACCGGCCCCATTACAAACAGCAGCCAAGCGAATCAAAGCATGGTCCGGTGCGGCCAACATCAATACGGCTGAGATGTGGCAACAGCAACGTGCCACCAACATCAAAGATGTGTTGGATTACATGCCGGGGGTGTTTGCACAACAGCGCAACGGTGCAGAAAGTGCGCGTATTGCAATCAGAGGATCTGGTTTAGGACGTCAGTTCCAAGGTGGTGGCTTATTGCTGCTACAAGATGGCATCCCCTTAAACACTGCCGATGGTTCATTTGATTTTCAAGCCGTAGATCCTTGGTTGATTGACTACATCACTGTTCATCGAGGCGCCAATGGTATGGCCCTGGGTGGCAGTACCTTAGGTGGTGTTATTAACCTTGGCAGTACTTTACCTGATATGGCAGAAAACAAACTATTTCGTGTCTCTGCTGGCAGTTACGGTACACGGCGAGTTATGGTCGGATACACCACTGATGTCAGTCAGACCGAAGATGCATTGCGCTTACGTGCCAGTCACTTCAGTCAACAAGGGTTTAGGGTCCAGAACCAACAAAACAGCAATCGCTTGGACCTACAGTATTTATCCAAATTAGATGCAGGCTGGCAACAGCGCATCGGTCTTTACCATTTAAACAGCCAAGCTGAATTGCCCAGCAGTTTATCTCGGGCATTGATCATGGCCGATCCAAGACAATCAAGGGCTTTTAATATCAATGGCAATTTCAATCGAGACCTGACCTTAAGCCGCCTCTCCTATCAATTATTCAGCCCTGAAAACAGCCAGCAATTGTGGTCAGCCACATTTTTTATCGCAAGCAAGACGTTGGACAATCCAGTTTTCACTTATATCAACCGAGATTCTGATGATGCCGGCATCCACATCAATTGGCAATACGATAACCACCGCCTTGTTATCAACAGCCAATGGGGACAACAAGATGAGCTGCGACGTGAAAATGAAGCAGGTGTTCCTGGTGCATTGCGGTTGTCACGACAACAAACGGCACAGACCACAAGTGCCAGCTATCAATTCCAATACCCATTGTGGCCAAACAGCCACCACGAAAAATTAACCTTGTCTCTGGGGTTACAGGCCATCCATGCCAGACGAGACATCAACGAAACCATGCCTCAAGCCATCACCAGCCAACGCACTTACTCACAAATCAACCCACGCCTTGCCCTGTTATACCAATCACAGAACAACCAACAATGGTTCACCAGCCTTACTCGCAGCTTTGAGGCCCCTACGTTCGCCGAACTGAACAACGGCAACCAAGCCGGTATCAATACACCATTAAAGGCTCAATCAGCAGTCAGTTTTGAACTTGGCACACGTGGATTCAATGACCTTATCAGTTGGGATGTCAGTGCTTATTACAGCCGATTGGACAATGAGTTTATCCGTTTCCGTTTTCCAGATGGTGCAACCAAAACCACCAATGCCAATGATTCCATACACTGGGGGTTGGAGGCAGGCCTTGTATGGACCATCAAAGACAATATGGTTTCAGTCGGTGACCAAGTGACGCTGACCAGCCATTATTTGTTCAACCAATTTCATTTAGACAATGACCCAGTTTACGGCAACAACCTCATACCCGGCATTCCGGAACATTACATCCAATCCAAACTACTTTACAGACACCCTTCAGGCTGGACAGTTGGTCCCAATATTGAATGGATTCCATCCGCTTACTATATTGATTTGGCCAACAGCTTTCGCACTGAAAACCATATACTGGCAGGCCTCAGTATCAGTTACCTCAGCCCAAATGGTTTTGAATGGTTTATTGATGCCAAAAACATCAACAACCAAACCCACATCAGTACCACCCTGCCAATCCCAGATACAGGTGACAATGACGGTAATTATTTTTACAGTGGTGAAGGACGTGCCTTCTACACCGGGCTAAAGTGGACGTTTTAAATCAAATAACATTCCAATGACTACATCACGCCATGTTGCAGTATAATAATCAATAACAAACCATGTTAAATCAGGCAAATGCAGAAAATACACGTAACCGTTTATTTTAACCAAGACATCGCTGATGTATTTTCAGCAGTCAGTGATCACCGCAGTTTTCTGACGGGTGGTGGCTTGACTTGTCATTTAATCAAAAAGGGCGCTGTCAATAAAAATGGCTTGGGTGCCGTGCGCACCGTTCGTACCAAGACACACACCTTTACCGAAGAAATCAATGCATTTGAAGAAAACGAAAGTTTCGATTATTTAATCACAGCAATCAAACCGAAAATGGCCATGAAGCACCATGCCGGTTGGTTAGAGTTCAATGAAGAAAATGGGAAAACCAGGGTTGATTGGCATTCTCATTTCACCATCACTACCCCAATCATTGGCCCATTGATTGGCTGGGTCGTTAAACGAAAAATCGAAAAAGTATTTTTAAACAGGCTGAACCAGCTCAAATAACAACCCCACATATAGCCAGCAGAAACTCCAATAAATCGCCCTCTCTGATTTAAACACCAGGTATGTTTTCTGTAATTCAAATTCAATCAGAAAGTTAACAATGATTAAATCTATCGTAGCCCTAATGACTTTAGGCAAGCGCTGCTTGTAATTGTTTTTAATTGATTGATTGATAACAACATGCAAAAAGTACACGTCAGGGCCTACTATGATCAAAGCCTACCAGAAGTTTTTAATGCCGTAAGCAACCCACACTCGATTTTTAACGGGTCTTAACACACAATGTAAAAATGTGAAAAACGGTCATACTTTTGCCAATGGCTTGGGGCCATCAATACCATCAAAACCACTAAATATGAACTGACTCAAGAAATCACTGCGTGTGAAGAGAATAAAAGTTTTGATTTTAAAATAAAAGAAATTCAACCACATGTCCCTCTGACAACTCAAGAGTTGGGTAGAAGTGGTTGAAATCAAGGGCAAAACCAGGGTTGAGTGGCATTCATGTTTTAGTTATAAAAAATTTTTATTGGGTCATATTCAGGGATGGCTGATTAAAAAAAAGAATTGAAAAATTTTATATTCAACAATTAAACCAACTCAAAATCAACTGATTATTATTTGCTGAAAACCTGTTGGCCACCAACCCAAGTTTCCAACACCTCAGTTTTCCAGATCAATGCAGGTTCAATTTCAAAGATGTCTTGATCAACCACAATAAAGTCTGCCTGTTTGCCAACATCCAAAGATCCACTGTAGCCCTCAGCATGAGCGGCAAATGCGGCATTGATGGTAAATGATTGCAAGGCTTGTTCAACGCTCATCGCTTCATTTTTATACCAACCACCTGCGGGTTGATTCTGCTGATTTTGACGGGTAACTGCAGCATGCAAACCATGAAAAGGATTGATCAACTCTACCGGAAAATCTGACCCCGACGCCACCACCACGCCAGCATTAAATAGTTTTTGCCATGCATAAGCACCCTTGATGCGTTCTGCACCCACCCGGTCCTCTGCCATATTCATGTCTGAAGTGGCATGGGTGGGTTGGATTGAAGCAATTAAATCATGCTTTTTAAATTTGGCGATGTCTTCAAGGCGTAAAATTTGAGCATGTTCAACCCGATGTCTGAGTTGTGAAGATTTCATCTGTGGTCGCGACAACAAATCAATCACTTCGGTATTCCCTTTGTCACCAATGGCATGGACATTGGCTTGAAAATCAGCTTGAACCAATTCATCCAAAAGTGTTTCAATCTGTTCTGGCGTTTGTACATAGGCACCAGTTTGCTTCGGATCATCTGAATACGGCGCATGCATGATGGCACCGTAACTACCTAAAGCACCATCAATCATCAACTTCACCGAACGCACAATAAAATGGTTTTCAATGTTTAAATGACCACTGTTGATTAAACTTGTGAGCTTTTTATGGCTACTGGAAAGCATACCGTATACTCGAATGGGCATGGTCTTGTCAGCTGCCATTTGTTTGAATATTTCATAGCTGTCTACGCCAATGCCAGCATCATGGACAAAGGTTAAACCAACAGCAACCAAATCTTCGAATGCCAGCTCAATGGCTTTTTCTTTCATTGAACGGTTAATTGCTGGCACATGTTGATTCATTTTGTACATCGCATTGTCAATCAAAATGCCTGTAGGTATACCTTCTGAATCCTTAAGAATCAATTCATCATCTTTGGCAGTTTCGCGGTTGATGCCCGCCAATTCCAATGCCTTTGAATTGGCCCAGCCTGCATGGCCATCCACTCGTTTCAACCAAATGGGTTTATCTGTTGAGATTTGATCCAAATCATAGCGATTGGGAAATGCATTACTGTCCCATAAAACTTGATTCCAGCCACGGCCCAAAACCCAAGGGAAATCAGGATTATTTTCAGCATAACGACGTGCATGTTTGACTGTGGCTTCCAATGATTTAAAGCCACGTAAATCCACTAAAATTCGAGACAAACCATAATTCAAAATATGCCCATGGGCATCATGCAAACCCGGCAAAACAAATTGGCCCTTTCCATCTAACACAGTCACTGTTGACATATTGTCTTTATTGGGTTCTAAAATCAGACCAGAGACTGAATCAAACAACAAATCATTGACCTGCTTCAATGCCTTGCCATCATGGCTGTA
Source organism: Marinicella litoralis (assembly GCF_002591915.1). Classification (GTDB taxonomy): domain Bacteria; phylum Pseudomonadota; class Gammaproteobacteria; order Xanthomonadales; family Marinicellaceae; genus Marinicella; species Marinicella litoralis. Next base: position 391,487 of record NZ_NIHB01000002.1, read on the forward strand.
TCCTTTGATATTGGTCAGGTGAATCACTTCACCACAAACAGAAAAACTCAATAAAGTAGCCATGAGCGTGACAATCAATAATTTTGTATGAAACATGATGTTGTGTTGTGGATAAAAAAACAAAATTATATCATCAAGATTCCAAGTAAATAACACTTCTATCAGTATAATGCTTATCACTTCGTTATAAAAAATAGTTGAGGCCACAGATGCATACCATTGAAATCAATCGAGAACCTGTAGAATTGTATAAAATCTTAAAGTTTGAGGGCTTGGTGGGTACCGGTGGCGAAGCAAAAATGGTGATTGACGAAGGTTTGGTTAAAGTCAATGGCAAAACAGAGTTGAGAAGAAGAAACAAAATCCTCAGTGGTGACATCATAGAGTTTAACGGTGAACAATACACCATTGAATTTGTTGAAAGTTAACAGTTCATCATGTGCGCACTTCAAATGGGGTGATTTGTATCATTATTAAAGAGGTGAAGCTTTTGATTAATGGATGACCTGAACGGTGACACTTGAGCACTTGAAGCATTAACGCATGCGGTCCGAAACGGTATCTTGTAAACGCTCCCCGCGCACCATTTCACGGTAGGTGACACCTGCTACAGCCATGCATTTAATGATTTCAATTTCAGCCATGGACTCACCATCATCTTTAAAATATACCACCATACGATGTTGACCCGGCTGCCCCAATTTTACCGCAGTTACCAAAGGCAATGATTTAAAAATATCAGCCACATTGGCCTCAGGATCCTTATCCAGCTTAAAGGTCAAGGCCTTGGTCCTTGATGTTAAATCAGCCACCATTTCATGTGAATGAAGCTGGCCTTTACGTAAAATAATGATTTTTTCACACAAGTCTTCAATCACTTCAAGGTTGTGTGAACTGATTATGATGGTAGATGTTTGCCCCAATTTTCTGATAACGGCTTTAATCGCATCTGAAGTATTGGGGTCCAAGCCTGCAGTGGGCTCATCCAACATAATGATTTCAGGTTCACCCATCAATGCTTGTGCAATGGCCACGCGTTTTAACATACCATGACTTAATCGTTCTGGCAGTTGATTGAATGATTGGTACAAATCGACCAGTTTTAAAACCCTAACGGCCTCACTTTGCGCGGCTTTTTTATTCATCCCTTGTAATTCAGCCAACATAGACAATTGTTTACCCACTGGCAAAGATTTAAGTAAAGTGGCATCTTGCGGCAAAATACTGATACGCCCTCTGATGTGTGCACTGTCCGCATGATGTCCAAGCACTTGAATCGATCCACTGGTGGGCTTTAAAAAACCACACAACAAAGAAAACAAGGTTGTTTTACCGGCCCCATTGGGCCCCACCAATCCAGTGGTTGTGCCTTTATTAACGATTAAATTGACTTGGTCCAAGGCTTTTACTGGGCCAAAATGTTTAGATAAATTATGGGTTTCAATCACATTTTGGCTCATTAGATATCCCTCTTGGAAAAAATGCGCCAGCCCATAAAACCATAAAAGGCTACATACAAAGGCACCAGCATCAAAGCCTGCATAAACTGACTCCACTGCAATTGTATGATCAAACCTTTGGTGGCATTGGGGATTAAATACGAAATCCATTCAGCCGCTTGTGGCATTTTAATCTCAATGACCGCGACAATCACCAAAACCACCACATAGACACTGATACCAACCAATGCCGACAGCCCTGCTGAGCCGACCACCACCGAACACAAAGACATCAAAGCAATAAAAGGCAAAGCATAAACCACCAGGGAAAGCATCACCAAAACACTGTCTAACAGAACGGTTGTAAAACGGGTGTTATCAACAACAATGGCCATCACCGTTGCCACAGCAGTGATTACGATATAAGCCAAAGCCACCAATAAAGTTGCACCCAGAAAACGTGCCACAAATATTTCAATGCGGTTGCACCTGGGAGTCAAAAACCTTAAATACTTACTGCCAATGTCATTGGCTGTTTGGTCACTGGCAGCAAACAACACAAACACAGGAACGGTAGAGACAGCCAATAAGAAAAAGGCCGACAACGTCGGTGATCGGTCGACAAACAATGACCTGGCCACTTTTGGATCGAACAACCAACCAATAAGGACATTGCCTTCTGGATTGGCCAGCCATTGGGCTGCGCCACCGGTTAATTTTGAGAATAGCCACAACCAAAAAACAGCAAAGAACACCAAAAACAACAAGCCTCTGGCACTTCGAATCGCATAATACAGGTCCTGACGAACCAGGGTAATGACAGTAGGAAGCCGCAATGAATTCATTGCGGCCTATACCTGATAGTTAAAGACAAGTTAATTATTCGACATCAACTGGGGCGGCTGAACCACCCATTGATTTGGCAGAAATGATGGCTAAAATACCACCCACCAAACCGATGGTATTGGTAACGCCAAACTGAGTCACCAGGATTCCAATGACCTCAGCCACAATGGCCATCCCTCCTGCCACCATGATGAATTGTGGTTTTTTATCCTGAAACAAAAACACAGCACCAGCAATTAATATACCTACACTGACCAATAAAAACACACCAAATGCCATCATCAAAATACCTGAACCGCCAGCTTCATCTTGAAATTTTTCCAGTTCAGCTTTTTCTGCTTCAGTCATTTGTTGACTTTGTACATAGGCTGAATCAGCCACATTACTTAAACTGGTTGTGGCCGCACCGCCGCCCAAATATACCAGTGATGCCAATAGATTAAAAATGGCTGCTATGATTAAAATTACCCCAGCTGCTACGCGCATAGTGATCTCCTCTTTATTATTATATGAATCAAATCAATATAATTGACTTGTTATCTCTCTTTAAATTTAATCACAGATTTTGTTAAAACACAATCAATTCAATTGACCGTCCGTTTCCAGTTAGCCCCATTCACTGTACCCAGGTTGATTTATTTTTGGTATGATTAACAGGCACCACATGGAATTAATAAAGCAGTGACCATCCCGCTGATATACAGCCCCTTTTACTCATACCCATTTCCGGCCAACCATCGATTTCCGATGGATAAGTTCAAAGCCCTTCATCAATGTTTGACTGAGTCAGGGATTTTGGCTGGACACAATGTATTCAGGCCAGGTCGAGTCAAATCTGAAGTGCTTGAACTGGCCCATGCCAAAGACTACATCCAACGGTTCAGCAACAATCAATTATCCACCAAAGAACTCAGGAAAATGGGACTGCCTTGGAGTGAGGCACTGGTCAAACGATCGATGATTTCTCCCAATGGTACATTATTGACCGGTGCCATTGCATTGAATCAAGGCATTGCCTGTCATATGGCAGGTGGCACCCACCATGCTTACCATGATTTCGGTCGTGGTTATTGTATATTCAATGATTTGGCGGTAGCTGCCAAAGCATTGATTGCTCAGGGAAAGGTCCGGCGTATATTGATTTTTGATTGTGATGTTCATCAAGGTGATGGCACCGCATCAATTTTGCGTAACGATGACAACATATTCACTTGTTCCATTCATTGTGCAAAGAATTTTCCACACCACAAAGAAAAAAGCGATTTAGACATAGGAGTCGCTAAAGGCATGACTGATGAGGCATACCTCGAAGTGGTTTACAACACCTTACTCCAAGCGGTTGATACATCCAAGCCAGACTTGGTGTTTTATGATGCCGGCGTTGATGTATATGCTGGAGATGGTTTGGGTTACCTAGACATCTCTTTGGCTGGCATTGCTGAACGGGAGTATCTGGTACTGAAAACCCTGAAACAACTCAACATTCCTACAGCTACGGTGATTGGCGGTGGTTATGATAAAGACCAATCAGCACTGGCCAAAAGACATGCTTTGGTGTTTCAAGCAGCAGCCTCCCTTCATAAATAATAGAAATACAGTATGCCTCCAGGCAGTATTGAGCACTTATGTCATTACATGAGTCATTAAATTTGGCATTGCCTGTTGTTCAAACAATGTCATACTGTGGAAAAATGAAATAATGATTGATTTTATTGCACTTTTATTAACAAATCTGTTTAATGGTATCAACACCTCATTTCACTCATATAGGCTGCGTCATGATTAAAACGCCAGAAATCGATCAAATCAATAACCACATCACCAACGCAGTGCCTGATTTACCTGATTGCAGGGACTGGTATTACCGCCCTGCTTTGATTAATTTGGCAAGCCGCATTGATCCGCCCAGAAATTTACATATATTGGACCAAAAAAATGAACCCGCATGCACCGGTTTCGCATTGGCTGCAGTGATTAATTACCTCAACCTACAGCGAGGTGATGAAGAGAAAAAAGTGTCCATGCGCATGCTATATGAAATGGCCAGGCGAAATGATGAATGGCAGGGAGAAGATTATTCAGGTTCATCCTGTCGAGGTGCCATCAAAGGTTGGTACAACATGGGTGTGGCCGAAGAAGCACTGTGGTCATACCAAGCCAACAAACCAGGAAAATTCAGTGTGGCTGCCGCAAAAAACGCACGTGCCAATACGGTTGGCGCTTATTATCGATTGAATCACCGGGTTTCTGATTTTCATGCCGCTTTAAACGAAGCCGGGGTAGTTTATTGTTCGGCTAGGGTCCACCAAGGTTGGCAAAAGAAAAATGTCCTCAATGGCAAAATCCCCTTCAGTGAAAAATATGCAGGCAGCCATGCCTTTGCTATTGTTGGCTATGATGACAAAGGTTTTTTGATTCAAAACTCTTGGGGCAAAAAATGGGGTAAAGATGGCCTGGCCATTTGGAGTTATGAAGATTGGCAAAAAAACATTCAAGATGCATGGGTCCTGCGCTTGGCGCTGGGCACACCACAAATTTGGCACTTAGACGCCAACAACCAAGCCTCATACGCAGCCAAAATCATGGCTTCAAAAAAGACCAATCGAGCCGAAATTGCTGGTCACTTTGTACATATTGATGACGGTGAATTCAAAGATTCAGACAAGTATTGGTCTAACTTGGAAGACGTTAAAATCACCACGGATTTGCTCGCTGATTCCAAAGATTATGATCATATATTGCTGTATGCACATGGCGGCTTGAACAGTCCTGACGCTTCAGCCAAGCGCATCGAAAGCATGAAAAGTGTATTCAAAGAAAATCGCATCTACCCGTATCATTTCATGTATGACACCGGGCTTAAAGAAGAGTTGAAAGACTTGATATTCCGCAAAAAAGAACCGGTTGAAGACCGTGCCGGTGGGGTCACCGACGCCACAGATTGGTTGCTAGAAAAATTAACCCGCATCCCAGGCAGGGCATTTTGGCGTGAGATGAAAAGCGGTGCCCGTCTGCCATTCAACAAGCCGGGGGCAGGTACCCAAGTGTTGCAATTGTTTTTGCAAGCATTACAAAAAAACAACCAATCGAGAATACCCAACAAACAAATCAAACTGCACATAATTGGTCACAGCACCGGTGCCATTTTATTGGGTTGGTTATTGAATCGAATCAGTCAGTTACCCACAGCAAAGCGACATCGGATTGCGTCGGCAGCGTTGTTGGCTCCTGCTGCCAGTGTTGATTTTTATAAAGACCATTACCACCCCGCTTTAAAATCCAAAGCCAAAACCCATGGCATCGATGAACTGCATATCTACAACTTAAGTCAACAGCTGGAGTTGGACGACTCGGTGGGGCCATATCGAAAATCTTTGCTGTATTTGGTATCAAGGGCATTCGAAGAAAAACGAAAAACCCCCATCTTGGGCATGCAAAAACATGCAAAATTGGTACCCGACCACCCTAAATTGAAGCGAATCATATCAACTGGTATCAATGGTAAGGTAAAACAAAGTTGGAGTGAAACCCACGGTGGTTTCGATAATGATGTTCGCACCATGAACAGTTTATTAAAAAACATGCTCAAGAAAAACCCCAAGAGGCTATTTACAGCGCAGGATTTAGATTATTAATCCAACCACCCTGTTTCAAAGGCATTCAATTGAACGGGGTTAATTGCTTACTGTAGTGGCATTTATCAGACTTTTAAAGAATACATCAATTTCAACAGCCACATCAACTTCGCCGGCAAACCATGGGTGAATCTTGAGTACCGTATCAACATGCCCAATGTCTTCATCATACAGTTTAGTGATGACGTTGTGCCCAGAGGCTTGTAATTTATTTCTGAAGGTATCAAAATTGAATAAACCCACCGTTTGGTCTCCACGTCCATGAATTAATTTTATCGGCGGTTCTGCACCTTGAACATGGTTATTGACTTTCATTGATTCAAAATTTTCTTGACCAAATGTTTTGATGTATTGAGGCGCCTTTGGTGTGAAATTATACGGTCCTGAGAGCCCAACAAAACCCAAAAAATCCACAGGTGATAAGTCGACGGCAGCCAAGTACTGATGATCAGTAACCAACAATGCACCGGTATGTGCACCAGCAGAGTGGCCAGCCAATAATATCTGTTCAGCATTACCACCATAGGCTTTGATGTTCTGTTTAACCCAAGCAGTCGCCAAAGCAATGTCCTCGATAAAAGTGGGATAACGACCTTCAGGGTATTTGATATAGTCGGCAATCACCACCATATAACCCAAACGACTTAAACCGTCAGCGACAAAGTGATATTGCTCCTTGCTGCCTTTACTCCAACCACCGCCATAAATAAAGAACACCACAGGTGCATTTTGATTGTTTTTTTGCGGGTAAACATTTAATTTTTGCCACGTTTGTTCACCATAGGATATATTTTTTACCGATTTGATGGGATGAAATACTTTCAAAGCACTGTTCAGTAGAAAGGAACCCACGCCACTTTTCGCAGGTGAAGAAATAATCAGCGCCAGCATGCCCAATAAAAGAAAAGTCAAAAGGTGTAATTTCATGGTTTAGCAAAACTGTAAAAGCCAAACCTTACCATTCTGACTGTGAAAGTTATGCGACCGTAATGACTTTGATCCATAAAAACTTTTTCAACGCCCATACCGCGGGCAACGTAACAAATACCCCATTTTAAAAATTTAAGACATTGATTTTAAACCATTTTATTCAGACCATTGAAGTACAAATAAAAACATCTTCTGAATAAACATTGTTTATCCATGCCAAGTTCGTTATTATGGCCACGCATTCAAATATACCTTTCAATACCCGTGATTGAATTAATCATGGTTTGTTACCAAGTTACGGATAAGGTATATAGAATAAACCAGTGAACAATCAAGTCGTTTAAATCGAACGACGATTTTTTAATCTACTTTCCTTGGGGGAAAAATGAAAAATATTTTATTATCATTACTGTTTTTAACCAGCAGTGTATATGCCGCACCAGTCACATTGGACTTTGTCTTTACTGACACCACTACCAACGCACAAACCACAGGTTACATTGTTTTAGAAACTGATTTAATCGACAACCCTGGTTTCAACGAAATCAGCTTACCCAGTCCAGCCGTACTTGATTTACAGTTAACCGTCACCGGTTCTGCATTCAGCGATGGTGACTATAGCATCAGTGATTATGATTTGGTTTTATTCGGCACCAATGGTGCCACATTGAACTTCAACCAAGCGTTGATAGGACAAGCCACCGATGGCTCGCCATGGGGCACTACATTTGATGGTGAATCTGGTGAATTTAATTTCATTAGTTTTGCTCAAGGCCCTCCAGGCCCTCCAGGTGAAGCTAACATGGGTGATTTTTACAACGAGTTTTCACCATCCGGTGTTATCGGTGACCCACCATCAGGCTGTTGGTATTTCACCCTGTGTGAAAATATAAATCAAGATGGCACAGCTGCCAATGGTGGTATCCAAGGTGGTCCATCACCAGCTGTGATGGAGCTTCAATCATTCCAACCACAGACACCACAAGGAGCCCCCGCTTCAGTGCCTACATTATCGTTCTGGGCCATGACATTGATGATTTTTGGTTTATTTACAGTGGTCTTTTTGAAACGCAAGCAACAAGCTTAATATTTCAAATCTTAGACAAAAAAAAGCGCCAGTTTGGCGCTTTTTTTGTGTCCATAAAAATTTCAGAGATGGGAAATTAGATCCGTGTACTCAACCCATTAAAACTGAATTCAAATCATACAAGCCAGCTGGCTTACCATGTATCCATAAGGCGGCATCCAATGCACCTTGCGCAAATATCGCCGGATCATGAGACTCATGCTTTAAGACCATGGTTTCATTATCAAGCTCAATGGTTACTTCATGAATACCAGGGACTTCACCGGTTCTGATGGCATGAATAATCACATCACCCAACAGATAAGTGTCTTCAGCCGTTTTTATCATACTGGATCGGGGTTCAATCGCTTGGGCCAACGAAATGGCAGTGCCTGAAGGTGCGTCTTTCTTATGGATGTGATGGGTTTCAGTGATGCTGAACTTACCATCAGGATTGGTTTGTTTAATGACTTGTAATAAATTTTTCAGGATTTGAATGTTCAGTGAAAAGTTAGATGTCCACATCACATTGGTGTATTTAGCCGCTTGACCAATTCGATCAAAACTGGCTTGGTTCAATCCCGTGGTGCCACTGACCAAAGCGATTTCACTCAAGACACAATAATCAACCAATTCATCAAAGCCTTCGGGGTGAGCAAAGTCGATCACCACATCTGCTTTGACTTCAACCAAGGAATCTGTCGCCGTTAAACCTATTTCGTCGATTCCTATCAAATCACCCAAGTCTTTACCCAGGTATTGACTGGTTGGCGACACCAAGCCTGCCACCAAATTAAATTGGGGGTTGGCCAAAACAAGTTTCAATAGTTTGCGGCCTATTCTTCCCGAAACACCGGAAATGATTACATTAATGGCTTGGTTCATGGTTTTATTACTCTGTGGTTGTTGCATCGATTTGGGTTCAATTTTGCATGAATTAAAATGAATTTTCGACTCTTTTTTGTTCAATTTATCACATCACTGTTCATTGCAATAATGGCTAACATAAAAAAGCCTGTCCACAAAGAAAAGCAAACAGGCTAATTAGCGGGTTTGGCTGTTGCCTTCAACCGGTCATTTTGTCTAAAAATGATTTTACATTGTCAAACCACCCTTTGCGTTTAGGGTTGTTTTTATCACCACCGGCTTTGATGGTTTTGTCCAACTCTTTTAATAAATCCTTTTGTTCAGCGGATAAATTCACCGGCGTTTCTACATTCACTTTGCAATACAAATCTCCGGTGCTGTGTGATCGCACTGATTTCACCCCTTTACCACGCAACCTGAACTGTTTGCCTGATTGCGTTTCACTGGGAACTTTGAGCATCACTTCGCCAGAGAGTGTTGGCACTTTAATCTCACCACCCAAACAAGCTGTGGTGAAATCAATTGGCATTTCACAAAACAAGGAATCGCCTTCACGCACAAACAACTTATGTGGCAGCACATGAATATCTACATACAAGTCTCCAGCAGGACCACCTTGCGGTCCCGCTTCGCCTTTACCTGACAAGCGAATTCGGTCACCTTGGTCTACACCGGCAGGTATTTTGACATTCAGTTTGCTGTTTTCTTTGCGACGGCCTTCACCACCACATGAACCACAGGGGTTGCTGATGACAGATCCCTTGCCACGACAATCAGGACAGGCTTGTTGTACCGAAAACATGCCTTGTTGCATCCTGACTTGGCCTATGCCATTACAGGTTTGACATGACTTGGATTCGCCGTCTTTGGAGCCAGAACCGTTGCATGGATCACAAGCAACCATGCTGGGAATATTGATTTCCTTATTGACACCATTGATGGCCTCTTCCAATTCAACCGTCATCTCGATTTGTACATCACGACCACGTTGTGGGCCTGCAGAACGACCACCTCTGCGTCCGCCGCCACCAAATATATCGCTGAAGATATCACCAAAGATATCTCCCACATCACCTTGGAAACCGCCACCACCAAAACCACCAGGGCCGCCTTGGCCACTGACAGCATCGAAACCATATTGATCATAAGTTTGGCGTTTTTTCTCGTCTTTCAAGATTTCATAAGCCATTTGGGCTTCTTTAAACTTATCTTGAGCCGTTGGGTCATCCACATTGCGATCTGGATGGTATTTCATTGCAGTGCGTTTAAATGCTTTTTTAATTTCAGCTGATGTCGCTGATTTTTTGATACCAAGCGTTTCGTATAAATCTTTTTGTGCCATGTTTAATTCTTATGTTGTTATTATCAAAATACCGCCTTAGAAATAAATCGAAGGCGGTATTCATTTAAAAGATGGTGTTTGGCCTGCAATATGCAACAAACATGCATCGAGTCTATTTTGTTTAGGCCATTGCTGATTGATCAATTACCGCAATGGCTTAACAATTTTCGGTTACTTTTTGTCGTCGTTCACTTCTTCAAATTCTGCATCAACAACGTCATCACCACCTTGAGAAGCTTCTTCAGCCGTTGTATCAGCACCTGCTTCTCCACCTTGTTGTGCTTGAGCAGCTTGCGCTACTTTTTGCATCACCGGTTGAGCGGCGGTTTGCAAGGCTTCAGTGGCCGATTCAATCGCTGCTTTGTCATCTCCTTTGGCTGCTGTTTCCAAAGTTTCAATCGCAGCTTCAATGGCTGCCTTTTCAGCGTCATCAATGATTTCCTTGTGCTCTTCCAACATTTGTTTGGTGGAATGAGTCATGGCATCAGCACCATTTCTGGCTTGCGATAATTCTTTGAATTCTTTGTCTTTGTCAGCATTCAACTCGGCATCTTTAATCATGTTCTCAATCTCTTCATCCGAAAGACCTGAGCCCGATTTAATTTCGATGCGTTGTTCCTTGCCTGTGGCTTTGTCTTTAGCCGACACATGAATGATGCCATTGGCATCGATATCGAATGCCACTTCAATTTGTGGCATACCACGTGGTGCAGCTGCAATGCCTTCCAAGTTGAATTGACCCAATGACTTATTGGCATGAGCCACTTCACGCTCACCTTGTAACACGTGTACTGTCACAGCTGATTGGTTGTCTTCAGCGGTTGAAAATACCTGTGATGCTTTGGTAGGAATCGTGGTGTTTTTCTCAATCAATTTAGTCATCACGCCACCCATGGTTTCAATCCCCAGAGACAACGGAGTCACGTCTAACAATAAGACGTCTTTGACATCACCCGACAATACACCACCTTGTACGGCAGCGCCCATGGCAACGGCTTCATCCGGGTTAACATCTTTACGAGGCTTTTTACCAAATGTTTGTTCAACAATGGTTTGCACAGCTGGCATGCGTGTTTGACCACCAACCAAAATAACATCTGAAATTTCGCTCAATGAAACACCGGCATCTTTAATCGCTGTTTCACAAGGAGCCACTGTACGTTTAACCAATTCTTCAACCAAAGACTCTAATTTAGAACGCGTGATTTTAACGTTCATGTGCTTAGGTCCTGAAGCATCTGCCGTGATGTATGGTAAGTTAACTTCAGTTTGATCCAAAGTTGACAATTCAATCTTGGCTTTTTCTGCCGCTTCTTTCAAACGTTGCAAAGCCAATGGATCATTTTTCAAATCCACGCCTTGGTCTTTTTTGAATTCAGCCACCAAGTAATCCATCACACGGTTGTCGAAATCCTCACCACCCAAGAAAGTATCACCATTGGTTGCCAACACTTCAAATTGTTGTTCACCATCAATGTCAGCAATCTCTATGATTGAGATATCGAACGTACCACCACCCAAGTCATAAACAGCGATGGTGCGATCACCACCTTTTTTGTCCATACCATAAGCCAAGGCAGCAGCTGTTGGCTCATTGATGATTCGTTTCACTTCAAGGCCAGCAATTTTACCAGCGTCTTTGGTCGCTTGACGTTGTGAGTCATTGAAATATGCAGGCACAGTCACAACGGCTTGTGTCACTTCGTGACCCAAATAATCTTCGGCTGTGGCTTTCATTTTTTCTAAAATACGTGCTGAAATTTCTTGTGGCGCCATTTTTTTGCCACGAACTTCAACCCACGCATCACCATTGTCTGCACCAATGATTTTGTATGGCACGATGTCTTGGTCTTTTTTCACCACATCTTCATTGAATTTTCTACCAATCAAACGCTTGATTGCAAACAAGGTGTTCTCAGGATTGGTAACCGCTTGTCTTTTTGCAGCCTGACCCACGATGGTTTTACCTTCTTCGGTAAAAGCAACCACAGAAGGTGTTGTTCTGTCGCCTTCTGAATTTTCAATGACTTTGATGTCATTGCCTTCCATTATTGCAACACAGGAATTGGTTGTTCCTAAATCTATACCTATTACTTTTGACATTTTTATAACCTCTAAAATACTTTATTCTTTATTGAAGGTAGTTTGTACTTTTCACAAAACCTTCTGATTGATTGACGATTATCGATGAGTTCATCGGGTCGCTTTTCTCTATGACCACTATCTATGGTCAGCAATTATTTTTTCAAGCTATTGAGCCACAACAACCATCGCTGCACGGACAACGCGACCATTCAGCAAATATCCTTTTTGAAAAACATTCACAATGGTGTTTTTCTCATGATCAGGTGAAGGCACCATACTCATGGCTTCATGTTGTTCAGGGTCAAATGTTTCACCAACTGGGTCAATGATTTCAATCCCATTGTCTTGTAACACTTTGGCAAATATTTTTTGCGTGTTTTGGGTACCTTCAATCATGGCCTCTGTAGACACTTCACAATTGTCATCATTGATCACTTCCAATGCTTTATCAAAGCTGTCCATCACTGGAATCATCGCTTTGATGATTTTGTCATTGGCAAATTTTCTGGTGTTGTCCAAATCCCTTTGTAAGCGCTTTTGCAAATTCATGCCTTCAGCGACCACTCGCAAGACTTCATCGTCTTTCTCTGCCAACTTGGCTTTGGTTTCATCCAGCTCAGCCTGCAAAGATTCAATTTTTGCTTGCATTTGTTCTAATGCAGACAGTTCATTGTCATCCAATTCAGCAATCACCACTTCATCTTCATCATTGAATTCATCATCTGTTATAGATTCACCTGATGCATTCAAATCTTCATCTGTCATGGCTTCTTCAACTTGATTCACATTTTCCTCTGTCATAATCACACATTCGAAATTAATAATGGCACTGATATGGTGATTACAGATGACAATTCAAGGCAGTGTGGTTAAAATTAAATTTCATTTTCCATAAAAACCACCAGTCAAATATGTTGCAATCCTTGTACATCAAGAATTTTGTTTTGATCGAACAGTTAGAAATAGATTTCCATCCAAGAATGTCTGTCTTTACTGGAGAAACAGGCGCAGGTAAATCCATCATCATTGGCGCCCTGTCAATGGCCTTGGGAAACCGGGCCGACACACAAGCGATTGGACCCTTTGACGAACAAAGTGAAATCATTGCTGAATTCGTGATTGCCAACAACCCCAGTGCCCATGATTGGCTACAAGAACAAGACTTGTTAAATGGTGATGAATTGATTATCCGAAGAACCTTCAATCGCCAAGGCAGAAGTAAACAATGGGTGAATGGTCGCCCGACACCTTCGGGAATGGTTAAAGAACTGAGTCAGTTTTTAGTGCAAATTCATGGACAACACGACCAAATCAGATTACTAAAAAACCAAAATCAATTACAGATTTTAGACCAAGCCGGTGATTTTGATTTGTTACTAAAACAAACCCAAGAAGCCGTTAAACACATACATGCCATCGAACAACAGCTTGAAGATCTGCAGGCTGCAGGGTCTATGAGCCACGATCAAGTTCAGTTGTTACAATACCAATTTGATGAATTGGAACAACTGGCGTTGGCAGACAATGAATATGAATCACTGCACCAATCATTAAAAACGGCTGCCCATGCCCAAGAATTAACACAAAATATTGACGACTCCATTCAGCGACTCAGCGCCGACGACTCCAGTGTTGAAGTACAATTAGGCCACATCATCAACAAATTAAAACTGGCCAAAGGCCATGATTTCAGTGTTGTTTGCCAAATGCTTGAAGAATCATTGATCAATGTCAATGAAGCACAGAATGAGTTGCAATCGGTGTTGGAAGCCATTGAAAACAATCCAGATGACTTGCAGCAAATTGAAAGTCGCATTGAACAGATCAGTCACATCGCCAGAAAACAAAATGTGATGCCTGAACTGTTATTTCAACAACATCAGGATTTGAGTGAAACATTACAAACCCATGCTGACTTAGCCATTAACCAGCAAAAGCTCAACGATGACCTTGATTCAGCCTTGAACAAATACCGATCATTGGCCGCGAAACTATCAACCCAACGCAAAAAATCAGCCCAAGATTTATCGAATAAAATCACCACCATGATTAAGCAACTGGGCTTACCCGAAGCGCAATTCAGTATCCAGGTCGAATTACAAGACGACGCCAAACCCAAAATGTTGGGCAATGATCACATTGAGTTTATGATTGCAGCCAACAAAGGACAGTCTGCACAGCCCTTAAATAAAACCGCCTCAGGTGGTGAATTGTCACGCATTTCATTGGCCATCGAAGTCAGTACCCAACAAGATCAATTACAACAAGCCTTTATTTTTGATGAAGTGGATACCGGTATAGGCGGCGCCACTGCTGAAAAAGTGGGCCACATCATGCAACAACTCAGTAACAACAACCAGGTTTTTGCCGTCACCCACTTGCCACAAGTCGCCGGACATGCCCATGATCATTTATTGGTCAGTAAATCCAGTCAAGGCAAGTACACCACCTCTGTGATAGAACACTTGTCTACAGAACAAAGGATTCAAGAGCTGGCCAGAATGTCTGGCGGACAGAACATCACTGATGCCACACTGGCACAAGCCAAAGAATTTTTAAAAACGGGTTAATACTTTATAAAGCATCTTATAGTAAGATAACTTATGAGCCAATCGACACAAATCTTATGTATAAAATCATTGTATTAGCCTTTATTTTAACTTGGTATGGAAGTAGCTGGGCCGAACCGCAAACCACTGCTGAACCAACTGAATCATTATCTGCTGAACAATTGGCTGCAGCTGAAGATGATTTTTCCAAGTGGTTCAACCAGCTCAATGAGCATTTAATCAACTCCAACAACAGCGCTGAAAAAGTCATGGGGTTGGCCGCCATCATCAATGCCACCCTCAGCGAAAATAATCAGGGCGTTGATGCCATGGTTACTGACAAGTTGTTAAAAAACTTATCAGATATAATGAATGAAATCATCAATCAAGATGATTTGTCTGAAACCACCTTGGACATGTTGGCCTCATGGTGTTTCAGACCAAAACTGAAAGTCTATTGTGACCATGACGCCTTATTGGACAAACAACTCAAAGGATCACCGGATAATTTAAATGTATATTTGATGCCGTTGAATATTGCCTTAGAGCAGCAGGACCAAACATTGATTATGCAAATCATTGGTCGCATGTCTGAAGCCAAACGCAGCCACCACAGCCATTACATCACCCCAGAATTCAGCCAAATGATAGATCAGTACATCGCCGAAAACCCAATACCCACAAGTTATGTTGCAGCGTTCAAAGATGACAAGGCTTTGTTATCAGGCTTGTCACTTGAAAAACAAGGGCAGGCAGATGCTTTGATCAACGCTTATTTTCCAACTTCGATTAAAATGTCTTATGTGTTTTTAAACACCACACCAGCATTCAGACCTTTGTATCAAGTTTGTCAATCCAATAAAGCCACCTTCGTCCAATGCTTACAAATCACCCAAATCCTCATCAACCAGAGCAACTCATTGATCGCCAGGGGCGTAGGTTATGCCACCTTGATGGCGATGCATGAAAGTCGAGGAAAAGCGGATTTATTAAAAACGGTTGGTGAAAAACACGAAGCCTACAAAGCCAAAGTCCAATGCTTATCCAGAACGGTTCAAACTGTTAATTTCATTGAAAACTTCCTGGACCCAGCCTACCAAAAAATAAACCTGCAGCCAATTGACGAACTTGAACGAAAACAACAATTGGCTGAATATGTTTACAATAAATACAAAGACAAGCATGCAGACTTGAAGGATCCAAAAGATTGTTAAGCATTTAATTGATTAGTATGGCGCGCCCAGCAGGAGTCGAACCTGCGACCTACCGCTTAGGAGGCGGTTGCTCTATCCACTGAGCTACGGGCGCGTTGCTATGGGCTGGCTATTCTATTCGTTGTTGCTGATTTCTGCAAATACGACAGCGGTTTTTTAATCAGTATACAGACTCCTCCTGCAGGAGTACTCCGGGCATCCTGCCCTTCGCCCTACGGGTCCGCTGCGCGGGGTTGAATTGTTCCCGACAATTCAATCAAACCTGCGACCTACCGCTTAGGAGGCGGTTGCTCTATCCACTGAGCTACGGGCACGTTGTTATGGGCTGGCTATTCTATTCGTTGTTGCTGATTTCTGCAAACACGACAGCAATTTTATTGCTGCTGGGATTGGTGGTGACTCGACTGATTTGATGTAATTTAGGGTCGTTGAATTCATGGGCAATGAACCACCTTTTCTGATCCAAACTGACATATAAAGTGTTGTCTCGACCGGCCCAAAATCGTCCTTGGGTGTCCAAAGTAAAGTCTTCTACTCCAACAGGTAATCCCATCACATCAACCACTGCTGCTTTCGAAGTTCTCGATTTAATTCGCCATGGCTGGGTGTTTTTATCTACATAGTAAATACTTTGGTTGCTGGCATCAGTGATGAATGAACGTCCCACATTTTCTGCCAATTTCTCAGCCTCTAAATCAGCGCCTTGAATATACAAATCGCCACCGTTGTTGTCATTTAACATAAAACTCCAAACCACTTTTCCTTGGGTCCAATTAAAATAACCGACTTGTTTTAGATCACTGTATCGCTTGGCTTCTTCATTTTTCTGTAACAACACCAAGTATTGATCGCCATTGGCGTCGACTTGAACCACACTGATGCCATTGGCTTCTGGCATGGGTGTTGGTGAGTACTCGCTTTCCGCCGTGGCAATATAAACAGTGGTTTTGCCGGTGGTAACGTCGTATTGATTGATGTCCATTTGACCACTGGAATCGTCGAAATGCGTATAGTAAATCAATGCGCCATCGTTGGAAAATCGAGGTTGTGAATCATAACCCGGTGAATGGGTGATGTTAATCCCATTTGAAAGGGTAACCGCACCACTGTCATTGACTTTATAATCGAACAATAAAATTTCACTGCCTGGTGGTGTCGGCGCAGTTACTGGCTCAACCAATTTTGATTCTTCAGCAAATATTTGAAAACTCAATAAACTCAGCAAGACTATTTTTTTCATGATTTTACTCCCAACCAAAATGCAAAAAAACAACAAACCGTCGTCACCAAAGTATAAGCAATGGCTTTAAATAGCTGATCATTTTGGATCATAAGCACGGTTTCCATAGAGAAAGTAGACCACGTGGTCAATGCACCCAACAAACCCACAGTGATGAACAAGCGCAATGCTTCATTGATGGCTGCTTGTTGATTGAAGTAATCAAAAGCCATTCCCATCAGAAAACAACCCACCACATTCACCATCAGGGTGGCCCAAAACAAAGGCACGTGCAATGCATGTAGGGCCAGTTGATTGATGCCAAATCGAACCGAGGCCCCTAAAGCACCGCCTATGGCAACCGCGATGATTGAATTGATCATTGTGGCTTTTTATTCATATGTTGTGACCTCTGGTTTCTGATGTGGTTTAACTTTTCAGCAATTTTAGCTTCTAAACCCACATTTTTAGGTAAATAGTATACCTGTTCATTGATACCATCTGGAAATCCTGATTGGCCCAAATCAATGCCACCTTCGACATCATGGTCATATTGATAACCAGCACCAAAGCCCTGCTGCTTCATCAATGATGTCGGCGCATTACGCAAATGCATTGGCACCGGTTGAGTGCCAAACTGTAGCACATCAGCCTGTGCAGCTTTGAATGCAGTATAAATGGCGTTACTCTTGGCGCAACAGGCTAAATAAGCCACAGCTTGTGCCAACAACAGGTCACCTTCCGGAGAACCCAATCGCTCATAAGCTTGCCAAGCATTGAGACAGATACTCAAGGCCCTGGGATCAGCAATGCCTATGTCCTCACTGGCCATCCGTACAACCCTTCTGGCGATGTAGTTGGGATCACACCCGCCGTCTAACATGCGGGCCAACCAATACAAGGCCGCATCAGGATTTGAGCTTCTGACACATTTGTGCAAGGCTGAAATTTGTTCATAAAATTCATCGCCCCCACGATCAAAGCGTCTGGTTTGACCGGAAGTCACCAATTCAATGTCTTGGTCTTTAACCACATCATCGCTGATGCAATCCAGCAGAATTTCAAACAATCCCAATAATTTCCTGCCATCACCATCTGCGGCCCTGACCAAGGTCAATAATTGCTTGTCACTGATGGTTATATCTAACTTGAGCGCACTTTGCGTTTGCTGCAATAAATGCAACAAATCATCTTCACTTAAACTTTTTAAAATATAGACTTTTAACCGCGATAACAAAGCATTGTTTAAGGCAAAAGAAGGATTTTCAGTGGTCGCACCGATCAGAGTAATCAGGCCACTTTCCAGGTGTGGCAAAAAAGCGTCTTGTTGTGATTTATTGAAACGGTGGATTTCATCAACAAACAGCACTGTTCTTTTGGGCAATGCTTGCTTGGCTTGATTGATGGCATCTCTGATGTCTTTGACCCCAGAAAGCACCGCCGATAAATTAATCAGCTGTGCATTCATCGCTTGACTGATTATTCTGGCCAAAGTGGTTTTACCGGTTCCTGGCGGACCCCAAAAGACCATTGAATGGATGGTTTTATTTTTCAGCATCAAAGCCAGGGGTTTGCCATCAGCAACCAGGTGTTGTTGCCCTACGATTTCTGCCAATCGACTGGGTCTGAGTCGATCTGCCAGCGGCTGATTGGCACTGTCAATTATTTCCTCAAACAAGACTCATTCACCGATGGCTTGGATCACATCAACACCTTCTGGTGGAGTGAATTGAAACAACTGTTGGTCTAAATCTGGGTTTTTCTCAATTTGTGCAAATTCAAACACCATAATTTGGTCATAAGTATTGAATACCTTGATGGTCGATATGGCATTATTTTCAACCGCCAACCAGACATATTTCACATCTTCAGACTCTTCTCGCGGGGTCAAACTGATCCAGTCTATCTGCTTATCAGTGGTCACATACCTGATGTCATAATGCTGTTGCGACAATTCATCATTGATGATGACGTAAATTGGATTCAAATTATTGTTTTGTTGTTTAACCGTCACTTGCTCCAGATCTTCGTCATAAACCCATACCTGAGAACCATCTGCAACAATCAATTGTTCTATCGGGTCAACGTACTGCCAGCGGAATTGACTGGGTGTTGCCATCCAAACAGTGCCTGAGTTGATGTCCACTTTTTTATTGCTTTGCGTTAATTCATATTGGGTAAATTCTGCCTTCAAGGTGGATAAATCGGCCCTGACTGCTGCCAACACCACCATGGGATCTTTTGCACCTGCCACCAAAGGTGGTTGGGTGACTTCTTCAGCGCTGGTATCTGCAACAGCTGATAAAGGCAACGAGGCCACGAAAAGCAACAACACTGGTATCAATATTTTCATCATTAATTTCAAGTTAAAATGACATTTTAACCAATCAAGCTGAACTTGCGCTAAATAATTTAGTTGATTCATTTCATATCAGCCCATGTTTCTCTGTTTGACTCAATAACAATTTAATTAGGTGCGTCATTCTTGTCAATATTTCAAATATTTCTTGCTCAATTTAAATCAGTTTTTAAGTATCGATGTCACTGAATTTAAAACATTTATTATTTAATTGACATTGTTTTACAAATCAATTATCTTAATTGATTAAGGGGTGGAAAATAGTTGAATCATTAGGGCGTTAAGTTCACCAGTTTCTCACTGTCAGTCAAAATTATTAGTTTAAGGGTTTAATATGTCTTATCGTTCAACTGCTTTGGTGTGTTTCGGATTGTTGCTGTTCTCTGTCATTTCTCAAGCACAAAACAGGTTTTATCATGTGTACGTTGACAATGATGCCAATGCTGCTACCGGATGTGTGGTTAATTTACCAGATTTTTCCAGCACCATAGAGGGCGTACAGTCCAGATTAACAATCACCACCGACAGTGCCTTGCCACCCAACATCGTTTCAACCCAAATTCATCAATGCGATGGTCTAAATTTCAATGCAGGCACTGCAAGCGCAGCGGCAGCCCTTGGCCTGAATACCGGTGATGCCGGCGCTGATGTCTTTGAAGCAGCCATCAGCACATTGGATTTAAGCATCCATGCCTCTGGCAATGCCCTGTTCTATTTTGTGACCGAATCTGACACTGCCGGTGACGTTGTTTTGAATCATGCCAATGGCGGTCCGATAATCTTGGGTTTTGTGTTTCCAGTACCTGCTATGGGCTTATTGGCATTGACTGTATTGTTACTGATTTTATTGATAACGGTCAGAAGAAGTTTATCCAGAAACATCACCATCAGCATGGTATTAATCTGCGTATCAACATGGGTTTGGGCCATGAACATCATCATTGATGGTCAAACCACTGATTGGAACGGCATCAATCCTGCCAATACCGACCCCATCAATGACACCTCAGCACCCGGCAGCTATGCAGATTTAACGGCTGTATTTTTGACCAAATCATCTGATGATGTATTTATAAGAATGGATGTGCTTGATGTTGAAAACCAAGCGCCCATTGCCAATGCCAGCAGTGACACTACGCTTGAAGACAATGCAGTCACCATCACTGTGACCGGTTCTGACCCCGAAGGTTCGCCCATCACTTTTTCCGTTGACACAGCGCCTGCCAATGGCTCACTCGGCACATTCACTGTTGTAAACAACACCTCTTCAACTATTCAATATACCCCGGACCCAGATTTTAACGGGTCTGACAGCTTCACCTTTGTCGCTAACGATGGTCAAATCAATTCAGCACCAGCCACCGCTGCTGTCACGATCACGCCAGTTAACGACATGCCCAGCTTTACCGATGGTGGTGATATCACTGTTGATGAAAACAGCGGTATTTACAACAACACTTGGGCCACTGACATCTTGGCTGGCCCAGCCAACGAAAGCGCTCAAATCCTCACATTCAATATCGTGAATGTGACCAATGCAGGCTTATTTTCGACGCCTCCAACTGTCGATGCAAACTCAGGCAATTTGAGTTTTACCCCAACTACAGATGTTTTTGGGACCTCAACAGTCACTATCAATTTGATGGATGATGGCCTCACTGCCAATGGAGGCATAGATACATCAGCCAACATCACTTTTGACATCGTTGTTGAAGAAGTGAATGATGCGCCTGTACTGGCCAACATTCCTGATCAAACGGTTGACGAGCTTACCTTGTTGTCGTTCACAGCCACTGCCACTGATGCCAACGTACCGGCTCAGAACTTGACTTTCAGTTTGGGTGGTACAGTCCCTGCTGGTGCGGCCATCACGACTGGTGGCGACTTCAGCTGGA
The DNA here is from genome assembly GCF_002591915.1 of Marinicella litoralis. Classification (GTDB taxonomy): domain Bacteria; phylum Pseudomonadota; class Gammaproteobacteria; order Xanthomonadales; family Marinicellaceae; genus Marinicella; species Marinicella litoralis. The sequence goes on from NZ_NIHB01000002.1 coordinate 412,933, forward strand.
CCCCCACAGAAGAACAAGGGAGCACAGGCACTTTTAGCTTTGATGTCATTGTGACTGATGATGGCACCAATCCAGATGACTTAAGTGATTCTCAATCCATCAACGTCACTGTCAACAAGGTCAATTCAGCACCTGTGCTTACGGCCATTGGACCACAGACAGTAGATGAACTGAATAATTTGTCATTCAATGCCGCTGCGAATGATACTGATTTACCGGCCCAGAACTTAAGCTTCACCTTATCTGGAACGGTGCCAAGTGGCGCAACCATATCAAATACAGGTGCATTCAATTGGACGCCTACGGAAGCCCAAGGTGGCAATGCCTATACTTTTGATGTAGTGGTAACTGACGATGGTGTCAATCCACCAAACTTATTCGATTCAGAAACCATCAATGTGACTGTGAACGAAGTCAATTCGCCACCAGTTTTGAATCCAATCGGCAACACCACCTTCGATGAAGAAACCCTGCTCAGTTTCAATGCCATGGCAGTTGACACAGATAACCCAGCACAAACACTGACATTCACCTTAGCGGGTGCTGTGCCAACTGGTGCGGTCATTACGACTGGTGGCGCATTCAGTTGGACACCCACTGAAGCCCAAGGGCCTGGCGTCTATTCATTCAATGTAGTAGTTACAGACAATGGCAGCAACCCTAATAACCTGAGTGATTTTGAAACCATTAGCCTAACGGTCAACGAAGTCAATGTAGCGCCAGTGGCGAACGCACAAACAACCACAACAGATGATGAAACACCGCTGACCATTACCTTAACCGGCAGTGACGCTGAAGGCAGCTCATTGACCTTTTCTATTGCTACTTCACCGGCCACTGGCTCCTTAGGTACAATCACTCAATTGACGACGACTTCAGCTTCGGTGACCTATACGCCGGGTGCTGTGGGCAACAATGACTTTACCTTTACAGTATTTGACGGTGAACTGAACAGCAGTCCAGCAACAGTCAGCCTGAATGTCACCAGTTCAAACTTACCGCCTGTTGCCTCTGATGATTCTTATGATGTCACTGGTAATGTTGGGCTCACTGTGCCTGTTGCTGCTGGTGTGGTATCCAACGACAATGATCCTGATCTAGATACATTGACTGTCACTGCGTTTGATGCAAGCAGTGCTCAAGGCGGCGCAGTGAGTGTCAATGCCAACGGCAGCTTCACTTACAGCCCTCCGGTGGGTTATACCGGTGCTGACAGTTTTGCTTATACCATGTCAGATGGCGAATTCAGTGATTCTGCCACTGTCAGTTTAACCATCAGTGACAGGCTGTGGTTTGTCGATAACAGCGCAGGTGCTGCTGGCAATGGTACCTTGACCAACCCATTCAGCACCCTGGCTGAGTTCGATACAGTCAACGGCAATGCCGGCATTGCCAACCCAGCTGCTGGTGAATGTGTGTTCTTGAATGAAACAGGCAGTGGTAACTACGTCGGTCCGGTCACTTTGTTGCCCGGTCAATCCATGATTGGCAAAGCCTCCTCAGTCTCAGCACCAGCACTTTGTGGCATCACTTTGGCAACACACAGTACGCCATTACCAGCCATTAACGGCACTGCACCTACTGTCACAAGTGCAAGCATCGGCATCAATTTAGCAGCAGACAATACATTGCGAGGATTTGATGTTGGCGACACCACAGATACTGACCTCAATGCCTCAGTCAATGTAGGCACGCTAGCCATTTCAGAAATGTCCTTGTTAGGCAATGGCCGCGCATTGAACCTGGCTGCAGGTGGTACTTTAAATGTAGCGCTTGATCAACTGATATCGTTCAATGGCACCAATGGCATCAATTTATCTAATGTGGGTGGCGTATTTACCGTGGCCAATGGCACGACCATTGACGCAAGCGCAACCAATGGAATTTATATCCTAAACTTGGCACCAGGAGCTGTCTATAATTTTGGCAACACCAATGTAACCAATAGTGGCTTTAATGGCATCCAAATTTATGCCGATGCAGGCTCCAATGTGATTTTTAATCAACTGAACATCAGCAACCCAACTAACTTTGCTTATTTTCAATTTGGTGGTGAACTGAATACATCATCTGGCAGCATCAATGCGCCCAACTCTACGGCCTTTGATCTAGAAAATGCTATTGCCAATGTGAATTTGACTACCGTTTCAGGCAACAACAACAGTGGTTCAGGAATCAAACTTGACAACAATACTGGCACCATCAATTTAGGCAACGGTGCTGTTACAAGCACCGGTTCAGGCATTGTTTTTGATGTGGGTGGTGCTGCCAATGCTTCTGGCGGATCAGCAATCATCACTTACAATGGGGATATCACCAGTACAGGAACTGGACGATCTGTTCAGATTGAAGAATTGACAGGCGGCAGCATCACACTGAACGGCACCATCACAGAATCCTCCAATGGTATCCGTATCCAAGGTATCAACAACGGTGCAGCAGCCAGCGTTAACTTTGCAGGCAATGTGACAGCCAATACGATAACCAACACGGCGATTGATTTGGGGTCAGCAGTGGGCAACACCAATGGCACCATCAATTTTACCGGTGTACTTGATATTGACACCACATCCGGCAATGGATTCAATGCATTGAATGGTGGTACTGTGAATGTCAGCGGATCATCTAACACCATTAACACCACCACAGGTACAGCCATCAATATTCAAAATACCAATATTGGCGCTTCCAATCTGGTTTTCCTCAGTGTATCAGCTGGTACGACAACAAATTCAGCAGGTGCTGGAATCAATCTCAATACCACTGGAACATCAGGTGGGCTGATGATTACTGGAACAGGAACCACAGCAGGTTCTGGCGGAACCATCCGCAACAAGTCCGGAGCCAATGGAAACAATTCTGAGGGCATTGGTATAACTTTGAACAACACATCCAATGTACAATTATCCAACATGCAATTGAATGATTTTGACAACTTTGCCGTTCGAGGAATCAGTGTCAACGGCTTTACCATGACAGACTCTATAGTCAGCGGAATCAGCGGTAACAGCAGTGCTGTTGATGAAGCTGCCATTAAATTCACCAATTTAACAGGTACCTCTGTCTTTGCTGGCAATAACATTTCAGGCGGCTTTGAAGATCAGGTAAACATCATCAACGACACAGGCATTGCCAATATCAGTGTTGTTGACAGTGCCAATGATGCTGCTGTCATCGGTTTAGATGCGGTGCCAACCAGTAACAATGGGAACGACGGTTTGTTGGTTGAATCTCAAGGTGCTGCCATGGTCACACTGACAGTGGCAGGTGTTGAATTCGCTGGCGCCAGGGGTGATATGCTGCAGACCAATGCCATAAACACTTCCAATCAAACCATTTTAGCCCAAAGCAATTTCTTTAATAACACCCACCCCAACATCGTTTCAGGCGGTGGTGGCATCACAGTATCAGGTGGTGGAGCGACCAGTGGTTTTACCCAAGGCTATGATGTTGAGGATTCCAACTTTTCAGGTGCTGTAGGTAATGCGGTGACGGTTAATTATGTTTCTGGAAGCGGAACCATCAGTGGCGCCTTAAGTCGCAATAATGTGGGACTCAATGACGTGGCTGGATCTGGCTCAATTGAAGCCAGTGGAATCAGTGTTGGCGCCTCACAAATGACCCAGCACAACACCACTTTAGACCTCAACATCATTCGTGGCATCAATGGATATAGCGGCATTGATACAATTGCCAACACTGATGTTAATTTCAATGCCACCATAACCAATAATACAGTGGAACAATTAGCTGGATTCGCATTTGCTGCGATGACTAATTTAGTTGGTGGAGTTGGCACCGAAACCGGCACCGCCTGTTTGGATGTCAGGAACAACACTTTTGATGCCAGTGCTTCACCTTTTGCCGGTAATGCGGTGTTCAAAGATCAAATCAGTGGCTCCGCCAATTATAATTTACCTGGGTATAGTGGCTCAGCAAGTGGCGAGTTTGCCATTGCCTGTGCAGCAGGAACAGCCAGCGTTGATACCGGTCTCCACCATATGGGTAACGGGAACACCATGATTAATGGAGCATTCTCAACATATCCAACCGGGGTAGACGCTTCTGCAGTTTGTGGAAAAACTGGTATAGGTACATCTTGTCCGCCATAACATGTAACATTGTGTCACTAATGAATGTTTTTTATAGTATAATTATATAGGTATATCAATAGGGGAAATATCATGTCAGAACCATTTTTGGCCGAAATCAGGATGATGGGCTTTAATTTTGCACCCAGGGGTTGGGCCTTTTGTGATGGGCAGATTCTACCCATCAGTCAAAATCAATCATTGTATTCATTGTTGGGTACCATATATGGTGGTGATGGCAGGACTACGTTTGCGCTTCCAGAATTACGTGGCAGAACCCCTATTCATGTTGGTAATGGACATACCCAAGGCCAGAAAGCGGGTGAAGAAAACCACACCTTAGCTGCTGCAGAAATGCCGGCACATAACCACATCACTTCAGCTTCAACCAACAATGGTAACAACCCAATTCCTGTCGACAACACTTTAGGAGCCATTAACAATGGATATAACTCAGGTACTGACTTGTTAACCATGACCAATGAAGTATTGAATTCGGGTGGTGGGCAAGCGCACAACAACATGCAGCCCACATTGGTTGTGAATTTTTGTATAGCCCTTCAAGGCTTGTTTCCATCTAGAAATTAGGAGTCTATTATGTCAGAACCATTTGTAGGAGAAATCCGCATGTTTGCTGGGAACTTTGCCCCCCGAGGCTGGGCATTCTGTGACGGCCAATTATTAGCCGTCTCACAAAATGACGCCCTTTTTTCATTACTAGGAACCGTATATGGAGGGGATGGGAGAACCACATTTGGACTGCCTGATATGCGTGGACGCATTCCTAATCACGCAGGAACGGGCCCTGGCCTGAGCCAAAGAAGGTTGGGGGAAAAGTATGGGACTGAAACTGTAACCTTAACAGTCAATCAGCTGCCATCACACCAACATGATTTTCAAGCGTCAACTGCGCCCGGGTCAGAAAACAACCCGAATGGTCAATATTTGGCTGCATCACCCAATGTCAGGTTACTCAGGCCTGTACCACCCAATGCAAATTTGCTGAACACCTCAGTTAATAACACCGGCGGAAGTCAAAGCCATAACAACATGATGCCGTATTTATGTGTGAATTTTATAATCGCCTTATTTGGCATTTATCCATCAAGACAATAGGAGCAAAATCATGTCAGAACCATTTATAGCTGAAATCAGAATATTTGCCGGTAATTTTGCACCCAGAAGCTGGGCATTTTGTAATGGGCAGTTATTACCAATTGCACAAAACACAGCCTTATTTTCCTTGATAGGGACCACTTATGGTGGCGATGGCAGAACCACCACCGCACTACCCAACTTACAAGGCAAGGCACCTATGCACCCAGGAAGAGGTCCAGGATTAACTTCTCGGCGCTTGGGGCAACAAGGCGGCGCTGAAACAGCCACTGTTACTGCAGCACAAATGCCTTCCCACAACCACAACTTAGGGGCATCAACATCACCTGGTTCAACCTTTGCACCAACTGACACCACAGTGTTGTCCAGAAGTGTTGGCGGCAATGTTTATGATGATACCGATAACTTAGGTGCCGACATGAATGCTGGCACATTATTAAATACCGGTGGCTCACAACCACACAACAACATGCAACCCTTTCTGGCCATCAATTACATCATCGCCTTACAAGGTTTATACCCAAGCAGGAGTTAATCATGAACAGAAGAATATTTGCCAAGTCTGTAATGGGCACAATGGGTATTTCCCTGATTGTGGCACCATCATTGGCTGCAATCAAAAGCAAGCAACATGTGTTTGAAGCCGGTCATCAAATGACCAGTGACGAAGGCTTAAAAATGAGCCTCAGTGGACACTCATTACCCACTGCCAACAAAGACCATAAACAATTTGTGTTAACCTTTGATGTGGAAAATCCCAATGGTTATTTAGATGAAAAAATATACCATTTAATCGACCACAATGGAAAAAAGCATCAAATATTTATGTCTCCTGTAGATAAAAACAAATTACAAGCTGTGTATAACTGGAGAACCAATGCCTGATGACTGGCTGGCTTATCAAAACAATTCAAAGCTGATTCAATCAGACATAACATTCAAAGCCATCTCTGATAAAGACATGGCTTTTTTGTGTGAATTGTATGCCACTACTCGATGGGAAGAAGTATTGCAGGCGCCATGGAATGACCAGCAGCGCCTTGATTTTTTAAAGCAACAATTCGAAGCACAGCACAAGCATTATTTAAGCCATTATCCAAAAGCTGAAAAACTGATAATCAAACAAAACAAGAAACAAATTGGTCGAATATATATTGATCGAGATGAAACCTCGATTTGTTTGATTGATGTGGCCATATTACCGTCACATCGTGGACATGGACTGGGTACTCAGTTGCTGCAAGAACTATTGATAGAAGCACAAGATGACAACAAAAAAGTGGTCATTCACGTTGAAAACTTCAACCCGGCTTATGCCTGGTACCTCAAGCACGGCTTCAAACAAGTAGAAGACAAAGGTGTGTATCAATACATGGAATGGTATCCTGAATAAAGTTTTTATGTGAATACAGCTTCGTAATGAACTTCTTTTTCATCACCAAAAACTGGCACCAAAAACAATTCAAACACACCCAATTTTGCATGAGAAACTGCATACACTCCTTGCTCATAAACCTGTGGGCCTGCCGTTAAAAACACCACTGAAAACTGTTTTGAATTTTGTTTAACCATTGGTGCTGTACTGGTATTGATCTCTTTGATATGACATTGGCTTTTGTTCTGTCCATCAAAATCAATCTCAAAAACGTCATCAATATGGGCTTCAAATAATTCTTTATCTGGCAGTGACATACAATTAAATTTATGTGGCTTAAGGTATGACAATTATAACTTAATTGATGATTAAAATGGATTAAGCGTGTAACCTTTCTGCTGCAGCAGTGCATGGGCAGTCATGGCAGACAGTGCCATCTTCACCCCTGGTATCAGGTCTTCAGTTTTAACCCCATAATAGGCTGCACTTTGACCACAAACATAAAAATCAACACCTTGTTTTTGTAAAGCCATAATCAATGCCACATTGGCATTGTCTGCTTCATTGTTTTTGCGGTAGGCATTATTTACAGTCATGTCCCTTACCGAACCGCCATGAACAACCATGGCCAAGTTAATTTGTTCAGCAGCAACGCCAGCCGCATCATGCATATTTATAAATCGAGCCACACTGTCAATTGAACGATTGATTTCACCGGGCACAGCAGCTTTAGAAACATCAAAACTGACATTGAACTGGGCCCCGGGTGGTAAGGGATCCATACCCTCAACTTCAGCTATTTTTCCATGGTTTTCTATGACTTTACCGGCATGAAATTGATCCATCTGGGCCAATGATTGAAAACTAAAAAATAAACCATAAATTATAAAAATTGATTTCATTGTACTTTCCTTACTCAGAATTCTGTATTGTCTACCGAAGGTGGCGGGGGCGCCAGAACTTCTCTTGCGCCATTGTGTGCTGGCGCCGAAACCACGCCATTGGCTTCTAACTGTTCAACGATGGTTGCTGCCCTGTTATACCCTACCCGTAATCGCCTTTGAACATAAGAGATGGAAGCTTTGCGACTTTCAGTCACCACAAACACGGCTTTGTCATACAGCTCATCAACTTCATCTTCACCGCGTTCAGGCAATCCAGTCTCACTCAACATTTGGCCATCATCGGTTAACTGAACATTATCTAAAATACCTTCTTGATAATCGGCTTCATAATGACTGGTCAGATAATTAACCACAGAATGTACCTCATGGTCATCAACAAATGCACCGTGTACACGATCTGGCTGAGCCATACCTGGAGGTAAATACAACATGTCTCCATGTCCCAACAGCATTTCAGCACCACCCTGGTCTAAAATGGTTCTGGAATCAATCCTTGATGACACTTGAAAGGCCATTCTGGTAGGAATGTTGGCTTTAATCAAACCGGTAATGACATCAACAGAAGGTCTTTGAGTGGCCAAGATTAAATGCACGCCTGCAGCACGGGCTTTCTGTGCCAACCGAGCAATCAACTCTTCCACTTTTTTACCCACAATCATCATCATATCAGCAAACTCATCAATGATGACCACAATAAATGGCATGGGTTTGAGTGCTTCTTGTACTGAACCGAAAGGTGAAGTGACTTCATCCCAAAATGGATCCATGATGGGTTCACCTGCATCCAAAGCTTTTTGAATTTTCTTGTTGTAACCAGCCAAATTTCGCACACCCATGGCTGCCATTAATTTGTAACGACGTTCCATTTCTGCCACACACCAACGCAATGCATTGGCTGCTTCTTTCATGTCTGTAACCACCGGTGCCAATAAATGTGGAATGCCTTCATAAATGGATAGTTCCAACATTTTTGGATCAACCATGATCATTTTGACTTGTTCTGGACTGGCTTTATACAACAACGAAATGATCATTGAGTTAACCGCCACAGACTTACCAGAACCAGTGGTTCCAGCCACCAATAAATGAGGCATTTTAGCAATGTCAGCAATCACTGGATTGCCTCCGATACTTTTGCCCATGGCTAAGGTCAATGGTGATCTAGACTTATCAAAACTGACCGATCTGAGTATTTCACTTAAATAAACGATTTCTCGACTGGCATTCGGAATTTCGATACCAATATAAGGTTTACCCGGTATCACATCCACAATGCGCACACTGGTGATCGACAACCCACGAGCCAAATCTTTGGCCAAACCCATGATTTTACTGGCTTTTATCCCAGCAGATGGATTGACTTCAAATCGGGTGATGACTGGACCGGGATAAACCCCCACCACTTCTGCTTGCACCTTATAATCTGCCAGCTTTAATTCCAGTTGTCTGGAAAGCACTTCCAATTCATCATTGGTATAGCCAAATACTTGGTTGGTTGGGTTATCCAGTAACGACAATGGTGGTAATTTGCCTGCCGGTAATGTATGAAACAAATTCATTTGTTTTTCTTTGCTTGAACGCTTGGATTCGACCACCTCAGGTTCAAACTGTTCAATCACTATGGGCTCACGCTTTTCTTGAATTTTAGCATCAATTTTTCTGACAACTTCACGTTCTGTTCGGGCCTTTTTGCCGGCTCGCCAATCAGCGAACTGTTCGCGCCTTTCACCCAACCAATGAATGAACTTAATGGTCAATTGTCCGACTTTATCGGCCAAGCCTATCCAAGACAAACCAGTGAACAAAGTAATGCCAGCCAGAAAAGTAGCGGCCAGAATCAAGGTTGCGCCAATGCCACCAAAACCAGAGAAAACCGAACTTCCAACCACATCACCAATGATTCCACCACCTGAAAAAGGCATACCACCAGTGTTCGCATGCAGGTGTGACAAACCACAACCAGTTAACAAAGAAGCGACAAAACCCAATGACTTAATCGTGGTATCTAACCATGAATCTTCATGATCTGTGCGATCTTGAAACAACCGCCATGCAATATACAACAAACCCAATGGAATGAAATAAGCAAAATACCCAAGAAAATGCAGTAAGAAATCGGCAATATATGCCCCGGTTAAACCACCCAAGTTATTGATCTTATTGACATCTGATGTGGCAAAAGATCCAGGGTCTTGGGGGTTATAACTGAGTAATGAGAGTAAGAAATAGGCCGCTACAGGAACAATGATAAATACCAAACTCTCCCTGACGCGATTTTTGACTTGTTTTGATACTTGATTCAACAGTGCTCACATTTAAAATTAAATAAGGCACTAAGGATAAGCCTTAATGCCTTAATAATCAATTCTTGAATTGAAGCAAAATGTTATAAATCAAACAATGCTGGGTGCATGATTTTACCATCCTGTACATTTATCCCTTTCTGCAATGATGGAACAGATGGCCAATCAATTTGTGACAACCTTTGCACATAAGGCAAGATGGCTGCTGAAATGGCATGTGTTGATGTTCTTGGCACCGCACCTGGCATGTTGGTGACTGAAAAATGAACCACACCATGTTGAGTGAATGTGGGTTCTGCCCATGTTGTTGGTCGCGTGGTTTCTACACAACCACCTTGGTCAACCGAAATGTCAGCGATAACTGAGCCTGGCTCCATACCTTTGACCATTTCTTCGGTGATCACATGAGGCGCTTTGGCACCTGTAACCAAAACCGCACCAATAACCAAATCAGCATTGGATATTTCAGAAGCAACCAATTCTTGATAAGGGTACAAAGCAGTGACATTTGATCCCATGGCCATCATTTGTGCCAATCGATCTTGACGTTTATCAAATACCACCACGTTGGCGCCACTGGCAGCTGCCAATGCGGCAGAGTTACCACCGGCTGCACCACCACCCAAAACCACAACTTTACCGCGTTCTGTTGATGGTAAACCACCCAACAAAATACCTTTACCACCCATGGGATGATGCAATGTCGAGGTTCCTACTTGAGTGGCAATTTTACCCGCAATGATACTCATAGGAGCCAATAATGGTAATGAACCATCGGCTTCTTCAACCGTTTCAAAAGCCACACCGGTTAATCCAATATCCAGCAACGATTGGGTTAACTCAGGTTCTGCCGCTAAATGTAAATAACAGAATAATAAATGATCTTCTCTGAGGTGTTGTAAATCACCAGCAATGGGTTCTTTGACTTTAACAATCATTTCAGCCACGCCGTATAAACTTGCTGCATCAGGTTCAATTTTTACACCCGCTCGGATGTAATCATCGTCAGAAAATCCACTCATTAATCCTGCTGATGATTGGATGTAAACTTCATTGCCAGCTCTGACCAAATCAGCGGCTGCTGCTGGTACCAATGCCACTCGACCTTCTAGTGTTTTGGTTTCTTTTGGTATACCAATTTTCATCTTTATGCGTCCCCACAAAAGGTAATGTTGAAGATAGGTTTTGCTCTTCAAAACCATTTAAGCAATGGACACTCATTAATTCATCAATACACGCCATCACATAGGAGGCACATTTTATCTCAATCAAAGCAATGACAACAAACGATTTATCCACTCAAATCAGATGTATGTCCCGAGTGGCCATAGATAAATCAAATCATTACGACTTATTTAATCTAATTTACAAACCACAGATGAACGTATAAGATTTCAACCTTTAGAAATTTGGAATAGGTGAATGGAAAAAGTACATCATAAACTCATCATTGTAGGTTCAGGTCCAGCTGGTTATTCCGCTGCGGTTTATGCAGCTCGCGCCAACTTAAATCCAGTGATTATTACTGGCTTAGAGCAAGGTGGCCAATTAATGACCACCACTGAAGTTGAAAACTGGCCTGGTGACCCTGGTGATTTACAAGGACCGGAATTAATGGCTCGCATGTTACAACATGCAGAAAAATTTGACACCAAGGTTATTTTTGATTACATCAATACTGTTGATTTAAAACAAGGTCCATTTACCTTGAATGGTGACCAAGCCATTTACACTTGTGACTCGCTGATCATTGCGACTGGCGCCAGTGCCATGTATTTGGGTTTAGAATCTGAAGAAGCCTTTAAAGGCAAAGGTGTGTCGGCATGCGCCACTTGTGATGGTTTTTTCTATCGAGATCAACCAGTGGCTGTGGTAGGTGGTGGTAACACGGCCGTTGAAGAAGCCTTGTACCTTTCCAACATCGCATCCAAAGTTTATCTGGTACACCGTCGTGATTCATTGCGGTCTGAAAAAATATTGCAAGACCGGCTGTTCGAAAAAGCCAAAAACGGCAACATTGAATTGGTCTGGGACCATGTGGTTGATGAAGTTTTGGGTGATGCCGCCGGGGTCAATGCTTTGCGTGTTAAAAGTGTTAAAGATGAAAGCACCCAAACTTTGGCTGTACAGGGGGTGTTTATCGCCATTGGTCACAAACCCAACACCCAAATATTCGAAGGTCAATTAGCCATGCAACATGGTTACATTACTGTAGAATCCGGACAACAAGGTAATGCCACACAAACATCCGTTAAAGGTGTTTTTGCGGCGGGTGATGTGATGGATCACATTTATCGCCAAGCCATCACATCAGCCGGTTCAGGTTGTATGGCAGCGTTAGATGCTGAAAGGTATTTAGATGCCAAAGAAAAAGTTTAATACTTATATTAAAGGCGGGTGTGACTCTGAGCAAAAGTCCACACCTGCCCCGTTTGATTTATGATACTTCCTTGTATCGATGGAACAACCCCCTTCCCGCCGATCAATCAAGCCTTAAATGATCCAGATGGTCTTTTGTGTTTTGGTGGCGATTTATCAAGTCACAGGTTAACCCAGGCCTATAAAAAAGGCATTTTTCCTTGGTATTCCTTAGGAGAACCGATTCTTTGGTGGAGCCCGAGTGAACGAATGGTCATGCGACCCAATGAGTTCCATGTCAGCAAAAGCCTTAAAAAGGCAATCAACCAACTTGCACCCCAATTCCATTTCAATCGTAATTTTAAATCAACAGCAGAACATTGTGCCCAAGTTTCCAGAAAAGACAAAGGCACTTGGATTCACCCAGAAATGATTGCAGCATACACTGCCTTGTTCAACGAAGGGCATGCTTTTTGTCTAGAAGTTGAAATTGACGGTGCACTGGCTGGCGGTATTTATGGCGTGGCTCTTGGTGCCATATATTGTGGGGAATCCATGTTTTCACTACAAACCAACGGCTCAAAAATGGCCATGTATGGTTTGTGTCAACACATGCTTAAAAACGGTATTAAATTGTTAGATTGCCAGCTTCACAACCCACATTTGGCTTCGCTGGGTGCAAAATTAATTCCAAGGACTGATTTCATTAAACAACTCAATCAATGGGCAGCTGTTTGAAGCCTCACAGGAATTGGCACTCCACAGGCATCGATATAATCATGCTGATGTACAAACCACTCACCAGATCGGTTCTTGCGTGCATCCAATAATTGCTTGAACGAATCTGAACGGGTATCCATCACTTCAATTGCCAATACATCATCTGCCGATAAATCAGCTGCCATTTGAATAGAAGCAATGATGTTCTGTCCAGCTAAATCGACAGGGCCATCAAGATTGACACTTCTTTTTAATGCTTGGATGTGTTCCATACCAGTAATCACTCGACCGAACACCGTGACATTTCGGTCTAAATAACGTTGTGCAGGGCCATTGACTATATACAACTCTGTACCTCCTGAGTCTAATTCATTGGCACGTCCCATACCTAATGCACCATAACAATGTAACAGCCAGGTTTCACCACTGGATAAATCCCTACCCACAGCAAAGCCATCAATGAATCCCGTTTCATCCGCATAACCATCAGATGAATCAAATGGGATGTATTGATCACTTAATTCACCGGTATAAGTCAGTTCTTCAGGGACACTGTATTTGCCATTTGATAATGGCTTCATGTCTGCCGCTGATTCAAACATGGGGCCACCTTGTGCCACAAAGCCATCAAGCACACGATAAAATTGAGTGCCATCAAAAACGCCTTGTCTGATCAATGCCTTGGTGTTTGCAACATGCTCCGGAGCCAAGTCAGGCAACAGTTCAATCACCACCAAGCCACTGCTTAATGTCAGGTACAATGTGTTTTCTGCATCCAATTCCCGCCACTCTTCAGCACTGGAATTGGCCACCACAGTTGATGGCGTAGCGATTGATGGATCATGGATAGGCTCAACTATTAAATTGGATTTAACCTGGCACCCTGAAATGAGCGGCAGTAAAGCCAGACAGCAAATAATAAGTTTCATTATATTCTCGACAAACAATCAACACAATATAACGCAAATCATGGCCCAGCTCAAAATAAGTTCAACCTGAATGGTTATTGAGTGACTCTACATAACGAAAATTCAATACCTTCTGTCCCTTAATGGTTAAATAGCGAAACCTTCCTGGTTTGTAGTCAAGGTACTTGGCATGTTTGCGATGAACGCGTCTGAATAAAATTTCTGTTGTGGTGTTAAGTGCTTTGTTTTCGATGGTGGCAAACAACAAGTATTTGTGACCTATCACAACATGTACCTGTGCAGTTTCTTGTTTGAGGTGTCTACCAAAATTGGCGCCAAACTTTTTGGCTATGGCTTTGAAACATGAGTCATGACCATGTTGTAAACCCACACACAAATGTGCCAATTCATGCCTGATGGTGGCATCCAATAAAGCAACTGCAGATGTGCCGACAAATGCTTGGTTGATATAAATCACACCATTCACGTCTGCCATACCATATTTGGTTTTGTGTTGAGTTGCTGATAATTTGAGAGGCTGAATAGACCATTGATCCAAAGGACAGAGCAAATCAACGTTTGCTGTTATTTCAGCAAATGCCCGTTCTATATATGGCCAATCAATGAGCATAAACATCCCACATAAAAAAAGACCTGAAAGTATAAACCATTACAGTCACTTTCAGGTCTTTGCTTGCTTGCTAATTGGTCAAAATAAACAAGTATTTGTGAGCAAGTAATTGAGTTATAGTTTGTCAGATTCTGTTGACAAATACTCAGCCACACCATCAGGAGATGCGTTCATGCCTTTGTCACCATCTTGCCAACCTGCTGGACAAACTTCACCATGTTCTTCATGGAATAACAAAGCATCAACCATACGCAACATTTCATCCACGTTACGACCCAAAGGTAAATCATTCACCACTTGATGACGAACAATGTTGTTGGCGTCAATCAAAAACGAGGCACGAAAAGCCACTGCGCCGTCTGGTGTTTCAACGTCATATTTTTTACATGCTTTGTGTGTAACATCTGCAAACATGGTATATTTTACTGGCCCGATACCACCTTTGTTGATTGGCGTATTGCGCCATGCATTGTGGGTAAATTGTGAATCAATCGAAACTGAAACCACTTCAACACCACGTTTTTCAAATTCTGCCATGCGCTTATCAAAAGCAATCAACTCAGAAGGACAAACAAAAGTAAAATCCAAAGGGTAGAAAAAAACCACTTTGATTTTTCCTTCTGTGGCTTGTTTGAAATTATATTCATCAACAATTTCACCGGTTCCTAATACAGCTGCACCTTTTAAATTTGGTGCTTTTCTTCCAACGAGTACGCCCATTGTTTTTCTCCATTTGTCATTATAAAAGTTCTATTTTAATAGATATCAGGTTGAATTAAAATTGCGAAATTCAGATTGATGTTTTCTATTTTTTGAATAACCCTTTTATGGGTTGAATCCACTTTGACTGACTCATAGACTATGCTTCATCATGACTTGTGTTTGAACGCAGGTCTGCATTCACATTTTGCTTAACAGCAACCACTCCAACCGTTCTATTACCTTGTAAACGGTTCAAGACTCTAGCAAAACGCTCCTTACCCCACAAACTTAAATCGTCCAACCAACAATAGATGCAAGGTAACAACACCAAGCTGATGATGGTTGAGAATGTCAGGCCTCCAATGATTGCGCGAGCCATAGGAAAGTAACTGGGTCCATTTCCACCACCGACTGCTGACACACTGACACTTAAGGGTAATAAACCCACAACTGTAGTCGATACAGTCATGAGTACAGGGCGAATTCTGTCCAAGCCACCTTGGACCACTGCATCGAAACGATTCATGCCTTCTTTGCGTAGGTTATTGATGTGATCTATCAACACAATGCCATTGTTTACTACCACACCTATGAGTATCATCGCCCCAATACCTGCCATTACATTGAATGTGGTGCCGGTAATCGCAAAGAATAGAAAGATGCCTAAAATGGAGAATAAAATGGTGTTATAAACACAAATTGGAAACAACAAAGATTCAAACATGGCTGCCATCACCATAAATATCACCAACAGGGCAATCACGAACGGCATCACCAAATCGGTCAATGATATGTTGGCCCCATTACCTTCTAGATTAAATGTCCAAGAGTATCCGTTGGGAACATTATAGTTTTCCATCATCGCTGTGATGGCCTCCCTGACCTCTTTGACATTGCTGTCATCTTCAACATCCAAATCAATTTGCACAGAATTCAAACGCCCCAATCTAAACAAACGCTGTGGTGAACTGGTTGATTTAATTTCTGCCACATTGTTAAGCGGAATAGAAACACCGTCTGCATTTTTGATTGGTAAATTCCTGAGTTGATCAATTTCAAACTGCCCTTTTTTATAAAATCGCATTTTGACTGGAATTTCACCCGTCTCGGAAACATATTCCTTCAAGTTCATACCACGCATGGCAATTGAAACGGATTGAGCCACTACAGTTGGATCCAAGCCTAAATTCAAAGCCCGTTCACGATTGACGTTGACTTGCAGCTCTTCACGATTGTTCTTTTGCTCCACTTGTACATTGGTAACTTTTTCCACGTTGCCTAACATGAACATCACCTCATCCAACATTTCTTCACGAATAAATTGTGCAGACTCACCTTGTAAATAAAGCTTAATCCCTTGAGATCCTATGTTACTGCGCCATTGAAACGACGGAGAACCAATGGTGATTTCTGGCATGTTTTCTAGAATTTCTTTTTTGACTTCACTGACAGTCTTGGTGGCCAAGTCTTCGTCAATCAAGGTGATCATCGATGTGGCATTGCCATTCTCATTGTAATAGGTATAAACCGAATCAATTTCAAACTTTTCTTGATTGGCATACAAATAATCCTCAACGCGATCAACGTCCTTCTTCATGCGATCCAAGGTGTAATTTCCGTTCACATGGTAAGGGAACCAAAAATTCCGACTGACTGATTGACCTGTACCATCGTCCTGACTCATAAATTTCAAACAAAACATACCGACAAAAACCAACATCAACGCACTAAAGAAAGTCAACCAGCGGTGTTTAAGAAAAAACTTTAATATTGACAGGTAATTACGGATTAAGAACAAACTGAACAGGAAAAACAAAGAGACATAGGCAAAAATTGAAAAATTTTCAGCGGGCATCTTCATCAATTTGGCCAGCACATACAACAATACATAAATACCAATAATCAGTAAAAACTTGTATCTTTTTTTGATTTGACTCCAGCGATTGAAAAACCTGGCTTCTAGCCCACCGGTTTTACTTTGTTGTTTTTTAACAAACAAGCCAATGGCCATGGGCACCACTGAGATAGAAAGCATCAATGAAATTATCAAGGAAGCAATGATGGCCACAGCCACATGGGTTAAAAATATGGCCAATAAATTACCTTCACCAACTATCACTGGTAAAAAGACACATACAGTGGTTAAAGTGCCGGCAATCACTGGCTTAATCACTAATTTCACACCTCGAATCAATGCATCTTGAGGGTTGTCTGGATCCAGCTGTCTTTGGGTATATATACTTTCTGTAATCACCACAGAATTGTCCACCAACATGCCAACAGCCAACATCAAGCCCATCAATGACAAATTATTTAAACTGATTCCGGTGAAATACAACACACCCAATGTAATAATAATTGATATAGGAATCGACATTGAAATAATCAGTGTCATGGGTAAGTTACGTAAAAAGACGAACAACACAATCAATGACAACAAGGAGCCTGTTACCCCAGCAGTCACAACGTCTTTCAAGGAGTTGGTTACACCTTCTGCCTGATTATTTAAAAACACCAACTTGATACCACTCATTTGATCGGTTTGACTGATCTCATTGATGGTGGCAAGTACTTGTTCGCCGACGTCCACCAAGTTGGCAGTGGACTCTTTGAATATTTCCAGCCCCACCGAATACTTACGATTCAGATGACGCGCATAATCACGCTCACCATTCAGCATCTCAATGGTTGCAATGTCCTTTAAACGAACATTGTTGTCATTCAAAATTAAATTGCGGTAATCATTGATGTCTGTGGCTTGAGATTTTGGGCTTAATCTGATGGCTTGATCGGCTGTAAAAAAACTGCCTGATTTGATGGTGAAATTAAGGTTGCTCAACTTGCTTTGTAACTCATTGAACCCAATCCCATACCTGATCATGCGATCATTGTCTAAATTGATACTGATTTCAAGTGGTTCAATGCCTTGTAATTCGACCCGTGCCACACCTGGAATCCGTTGTACTGGTTTCACCAAGTATTGGTTCAATACATCGTAGGCCCCTTCCAAATCACGGTCACCAATGATACGTAATTGCATCATGGCTTCACTGCCTGGTTGTTCTTTGCGAATAAATATTTGCCTGACATCTGAGGGCAGATCACTGCGAATCAAATCAATTTGTTCATTGACCAACATGACCTTTTCATCGATGTCTACATCCAAATCAAACAACATAAAAGTATTGCTTGAATTGGTGGTTGAGTTGGAATTCATTTGCACCACATCGCCAATGGTGGCCAAGGCTTCTTCCATGGGCCTGGTGATGTTCCGTTCAACCTCTTGTGGCGTGCCTGCATCATAAGGAACGACCACTATCAAAAAGGGTAATTTAATTTCAGGCCAACTTTCAAGCGGTAACAACTTGGATGAAATCAAGCCAAAGGTAACCAGCGTTAAAAACATCATACTGATGGTTACGGGTCTGGCCATTGAAAAAAGGGCCAACCTCGATATACCAGTGGCTTCATTATTGACTTGAAGTTGATGATTGTTTTTCATGACATCAGTTGGCCTCTGTTGAGCTGATTTCTTCATTTGTTGACCGCTCTTTGGTTAACAATGAAAACATCACGGGTATCACCAATAAAGTTAAAAATGTTGAAACCAGTAATCCGCCTATGACCGTAATCGCCATCGGTGCTCTGATTTCAGAACCAGCGCTGGATGAACCAAAGGCTATCACCATTGGCAATAATCCCAGCACAGTTGTCATGGTGGTCATTATGATGGGTCTGAGTCTGGATTTACCCGCTTCAGTGATGGCCAAAGTTTTGTTCATGCCTTTGTCGATAGATTGTTTGATGATATCAATCAGTACTATCGCATTATTGACCACGATGCCAGCCAACATGATTAATCCGATAAACACCACTACAGATATAGATGTGTTGGTCAAAAACAAAGCCCAAACTGCCCCAATGAAAGCCAAAGGTACGGAGAACAAAATGACAAATGGGTGGATGAATGATTCAAACTGAGATGCCAAAATCATATAGACCAAGAATACAGCCAAGGACAAGGCAAAGATCATCGATCTATTGGATGACTCCAAATCCTCATTCTGTCCAGTTACCTTGGTCATCACCAGTGGATGGATGTTGGCCTTCGCCACCAGCTGATTAACCAAAGTGACTGCATCACCCAATGCGATTCCATTGACATCAGCTGAAACAACCACAGTCCGGTCTTGATTTCTGCGTAAAATATAACCAGGGCCTTCAGCTATCTTAATTTCTGCCACATCAGCCAACCTGATTGGAGCGTCATTCTCAGGATTAATTATCAAGTTCCTGATGTCATCAATCGAATCACGTTGAAATTCTTGTGTACGCACACGCAAATCCATTTTTTGGTCTTGCCAATGTACCGTAGTTTCTACTTTACCCAGAACATTATTAACCACGTTGTTGGCAACAGTTGAAACATTCATACCCAAGGAAGAAATTTTTTCATGATCAAAATACAACTGCACTTCTGGGTTTCCGACTTCCACACCATCATCGACATTGATAAAATAATCATTGGTCATCAATGATTTGGCCAATCGAACGGCATTTTCTTTCAGAAGAGCCAAATCGTTTCCAATCAATTCAATTTCAATTGGTTTCGCTAAATCAAAAAATTGTCCTGTTTTCAACTCACTTTGTAAACCCGGAGCAGCATTGATTAATTTAAGCGCCTGGCTTTGTGCCAATGCTTTGTCAGCACCTGGTTTAATTTTTATCGTGATTTGACCAGAATTTTGACCACCAGATAAAGAAGAGGTATCCAATAAATTTCCTTCTCCACTGTATCCATAAACCAACTCAACTGATTCACTTTCACTGAAGTTTTGGCTTAATTTCTTGAAAAACGCATCGGTGGCTTCGATGGTTGATCCTTCTGGCAGTTTGAAATTAAT
The DNA here is from genome assembly GCF_002591915.1 of Marinicella litoralis. Lineage (GTDB taxonomy): Bacteria > Pseudomonadota > Gammaproteobacteria > Xanthomonadales > Marinicellaceae > Marinicella > Marinicella litoralis. The sequence continues at coordinate 432,946 of NZ_NIHB01000002.1, forward strand.
TTTAACTGTACTTGCATCCATATCAGGAATTAATTCAACACCAATTTTAGGTAAAATAACCATACCTGAAATAAAACAGATTGAAGCAAATAACATCACCAAAATTCTATTGCGCAAAGCCCATGGCAACATTTTTTGGTACGCTTTAGCCAAACCATCAAATAGGCGATTGACCATAGCTGCCGGAACAATCAAGAGATACTTCAATAGAGTGGCAATAAGTAGCAATGGCAGGCTTAATAAGTACATCAATCCAGCACTGATTCCATTAAAAAATTTTCTCCTGCCAGACCTGACAACACCACCAAATTTGGTTTTGGGTTGATATTCCACTTCACCTGTTTCACCCACTGTATCAGATTTTCGATGCTTTAAACTGGATAACATTGGAATCAATATTAAGGCAAATACCAAAGACACCATCAGGGTAAAAGTAACTGTCAACGCTTGATCCTTAAAAAGCTGACCTGCAATGCCTTCAACAAAAACCAAGGGCAGAAAAACGGCAATTGTTGTTAAAGTTGAGGCGGTTATGGCACCACCAACTTCTGCAGTTCCCTCACGAATGGCATCGATGGGGCGATCATTTGATTTCATTTTAGATGCTATGTTTTCAAGCACAACAATTCCATTATCAACCAATAATCCAACGGCCAAGGCCACACCTCCCAATGACATGATATTGAAGGTCACTCCTGCTCTGTACATGAAAAAGAAACCAGAAATGACTGAAACAGGAATTAAAACAGCAATGATCAAAGTGGCCAATGCATCTTTCAAAAATAAGTAAATAATTAATACAGCCAACAAGCCACCAATCAATGCCGCATTGATCACATTGTCGATGGCATCTTTGATGAAAGCCGATTGGTCATCAATGATTTCAATATTTGCACCAAAAGGTAAGTGTTTTTTGATGTCTTCTAATTTATTGCGAACCGCTTCTGCCACTGCCACCGTATTACTGTCGCCTTCTTTATATATCGCAACCTCTATGGCTTCTCTGCCATTAAGTCTATTGATTGATTTGCGGTCTTTGTGACCTAATTCGACGGTGGCAACATCCTTAATTTTTATGATTCGATCATTGTTGTTAGAAATGATGAGTTCTTCAATGGCATTGATATTTTCAAATTGGTTGACAGTCCGAACTAAAAACATTTTGCTGCCTTGCTTAATTGAACCACCGGATAGATTGATGTTTTCTTGTCTGAGGCGATTAGAAATATCATTGATGTTTAAACCCAGCTGTGACAATTTGAATTGATCAGGTAAAATTTCAATTTCCTTTTCATAGCCACCACTGATTTTAACGGCTGCAACACCAGTAATTGGGTCTAATTTCTTTTTTAAATCATTGTCTGAAAAGGTCCTTAAGCGTTTAAGGTCTGCTTGGGAGCTGTCACCATCAATGCTCAGTGATAGCTGCATGATGGGGTCTGTGGATGGGTTGAATCGCAGTAATATTGGAGATTCAACATCAAGGGGTAACTGCACCGCATCCATGCGGTCTCTGACATCATAGGCTGCTTGCTTCATGTCAGCATCCCAGTTGAATTGCAATTTCACATCAGATCGACCAGTCGTAGAAGTTGAATAAATTTTACTTAGACCTTTTACTACACCAACACTTTCCTCTAAGGGCTTGGTAATCAGCAATTCCATTTCCTCAGGACCCGTGTTGTCATAATCAGTTCGAATCGTCAATGTTGGGTATTCCAAAGATGGTAACAATGTGACAGGCATGTTATTCATGGCAATTGAACCAAATAGAATAAATCCAATTGCCAACATAAACACAGTCACCCTGCGTTTGGTTGCAAAATGTGTAATGGAATTTATCATAAATTTTGATCGTAATTAACCACGTTGATTTCAACATCAGGTGTTAAATTATTTTTCCCAGTAGTGACAACCTGTTGTCCTGCTTGGATTCCTGAAGTGATTTCGAATGAGTCTGGCATTTCGTAACCAAGTTTAACTTCAACTTTCTTAACTGCAGACTCACCTTCAATGACATAGACATAAGATAAATCGTCTTCACGAATGATGGCATTTTTATCAACCATAACGACATCATCACGTTGATCAAAAACAATGTCGGCTTTGGCAAATAAACCTGGCCTGAGAGATAGATCTGAGTTATCAACTGAAACAGTGACTTGAAAAGTTCCTGAACCGGCATTAACCACAGGACTGACCCTGACTATTTTTCCTACTATTGTTTTTCCTGACAAAGCATCAAAACTGAATTGAACATCCAAACCAGTTTTCATGATTGACCATTGATGCTCAGGCACACTGATCTTAGCTTGCAGAGACTCAAAATCAACCACTTCATAGACGGCCGTAGCATTTTGTATTAAGTTACCTATTTTGACATGACGTTTAACAACAATTCCATCAAATGGTGCTTTGACTTGGGTAAATGTTAAATTCATTCTGGCCTGATCTAAAGCTGATTTTAAAGATTGCGTTTCATACTTTAAATTATCTAATTGTTCTTTATTAATTAAACCCTTACTGATCAGTTGTTGCGCGCGTTCATAGTTATTTAAACTTTTCTCATAATTGGCTTTTGCACTATTAAGAGAGAGTACTTGTTCATCTGATTCAAGTACCAGAAGAACATCGCCTTGATTAACAACATCACCTTCTTCAGCAATGATATCTAGAATAATGCCAGACGTTTTGGTTGTTACCGTTGCCGCCCTGTCAGCTTCTAAAATTGCAGTCGATTTAAACGTTGCTATAGAGTTTCCAATATAACTGGTTGCCGCCTCAACATTGATGATAACTTTATTTTCTTCTTTATTGTCTTTTTTGTCAGATTTTGATTCCTTGGATTGATTGCAGGCAGACAGTATCAATAACAACATCACTATTATATATTTTTTCATAACGCTTACATTTTCTAATAGATTCATTTTAAGTATTTTGGGTGGAAATTCATGTGCATTTAGTCACTCAAAAAAAAAGGCTTGTTTTTAAACAAGCCTTTTAAATTCAGTATTTATTAAATACTTATGGGGTACATGCAGGAGGATTGTTTGGAGACAAACCTGGATCACATAAATCATACCCTGTGAATTCAACAATCGCTTCAGGTTCACCTGTACCCGTTGTGAATGTACACGTTCCAGTAAAGAATTCATTGATACCACTCAAAGAGGCATTGACATTGGCAATTGCCATACCATTCTCATCGGTATTTCCTGGTTGTGCAGTCACTGTTAGGGTTCCACCTGTTGATTCACACGAACCGAACAATGGAACATTCGGAATGCCTTGACCATTACCACCAAAGAGATGTAAATCGATAACTTTCAGACCATTGGTGAAATGAAATTGAGGTGTTGCCGATAAATAAATGGCACCTGGGTCACCAATTTCAATACAAACACCACCTTCTTCATTGATACAGCTTAAGGATCCAGCATTAAAGACGAATCCAGTACCATCTACATCACCGATGATGCCGGTAGCATCGGCAAGACCTGTTGCACAACCATCAGCTCCGGTGCGGTTATCCATAATTCCTGAGCCATCAACACCATCAATTGAACCTGAACCTGATCCACCTATGAACGCCCATTGAATGGCAACACCTTGGATTGGATGAGAAGCCGCATCAAACACACATACAGTGACTGTGGTTGATGAGTTCGCGGGTATAACTGATGGAGCCGCTGTAATGTAAGCTGTTCTGTCTTCACCCAAAGAGGCGATGCCAGGGTATAGAATCAATTCAACATCAGTAACAACTCGAGTTGTTCCATTGGTCGTGGCACCTTGGCCTTTGGCGTAAATTCCAGCAATTTTACCCAATTTCGAAACTGGGTAATTAACCTGGGTGGTCACGACGCCATTTTCATTGATGACTCCCGTGGCATTGATGTTGCCATCTACAGCTCTACCCACAATGTAAGGAACCACACCCAAACTGTTGTTTACCGTACCTGTTAAATCATTGTTATTAAATCTTTCTGATATTCTTAATGAAGTTTGCGACAACACTGTTTGTACTGTTGAAGAACTTTCTAAATCTTCATTACCCAAGATCTCTTCGCCAAATACCAACAAAGTATCACCAGGCTGAGTACCGCCAGCAGCCGTTTGGAACTCACCCGATGCTGAGGTAAATAAGCTGCCACCCTCCTCAGGATCACCGTCAAGGCCTGCAATGATGAATGAACCTGGACCATTTTCAGGATAGCCTTCAATCGGACTGTCTATCAAACCAAATTGAATGGTTTGAGGCAATGCAGGGTTACCACCTTTGTCCGTACCAATTGCACTGACCGTCATCGTATAACTACCGTCTAAGTTACCAATACCATCATCACTGAGGACATTACCATCAACAGTATTGACAAATAAACTGTTTATATTAGGTGAAGTAATGTCTAATCCAAACAAGACGCCATCACTGATGATGAAGTTGTTCTGTGCTGTGATTGGGTCTTGTAAACCATTATCAACATTATTATCAGCACGGTCTGTGGTTGCAGTCATGAACACAGTATTTGGATTTGAACCACTTAATAATTGAAATGAAGCCACGCCATTTCCAGTTGCTAAATTAATTGATTGACCAGAGACAGTTTGACCTGACGCATTGACACCAGTGATCTTTTCACCGCTGTTTTGACTGTCTGTCGAAATATCTATCATTACATTGTTGAAGCCATTTGGGTTAGGCACAGGGAAATTACTAGAGGACTCAACCAATACTTGTATCACTTGACTTTGTGAACCACCAGAGCCATTGACATAGTTGGCACCAGAACCTGCCAATGATATTGAAGTAGGAAGATCGACAGGACCATTGTCTACAATGATATCAACTTGTTGGCTGATCTCTGTATTTAAAAATTCATCAAAGGCATTAACAGTGATGGTGGCTGTACCTGGCGTATTCGACCATATAAAAATGGTTCCTTTACCTGCAACCATATCAACGGGGCCTTGACCTAGTAAAATAAAGGTTTCATTATCTTCAGTCAATGGATCACCATCATCTTGTGTTTCAGGATCGTCAAGGGTTGAAAATGCAGCCACACTAACAGGGTTGATTGCCACTCCAACTGTTGAAGTATCACCACCAGTAACCACAGGATTGATAAAATTACCCAGAGGATCTCTGAATGAAATGGTCGCCTCAGTCATATACACCGTACCAAAAGCTTGTCTTGGTGAAAGTCCAAATACGTTGGCGGGTAAAGTAGTAGTAATGGGTTCAATGGTCAGTCTGTCGAAAGGCTCTGGACCTTGTGTCACAGTAAATTGAAAATTGAATGAAGATGTGCGATTTGTAGTAGGGTCAACTGCTGATGCCGTTAAATTCACATTGCCAGCCGTGGCACCACTGTGAATATAAAAAGTAACATTACCACCACTGGACAATTCGGAAACAGATTGTGCAGTCAACTCAAGCTCGTTCTCAACAGTTGATGAGTCGTCAGCAGGAGAGATCAAAGCCACTGATGCATTTGTCGTACTCAGTTGAACTGCAGTGCCATTCGGAATTGCTGTCCCATTATCAAAAGTCACGTTCACGCTGACTGATGTCAAAAAAGGTGAAGATTCTGATGCTGGGAAATTATTGGTGTTTGAAGGAATATTGTTTTGAGCAGGTGTCACTGTAAATTTCAAATTTGAAACCACCGGACCAGGTGAAGCGCCGCCGCTGTCACTGCTTCCGCCACAAGCTGTTAACAATACAGCAACCCAACTAATCAATAATATATTTTTTGTAAAATTTGACATAATTTACCTATCGTTAACTTTATAAACTTTCTTTTATGATTGTAGGAGTTACAAATATCAATAACTCCGCTTTATTATCTGAAACAGATTTATTCCTAAATAAATTACCCAGGCCTGGTATATCACCCAAAACTGGAACTTTTGATTTAGTTGTTCTTCTTACTTGCTCGTAAATGCCACCTAATACAATGGTTTGACCATTATTAACTAACACCCTGGTTTTCACAGATCTGGTATCAATTGAAGGAACACTGCCTTCCCCTTGAGAAACCAACTCACCCACTGAATCTTGATTAACCTGCAAAGTCAAATCAATCCTTTCGTCTGGCGTGATTAATGGAGTCACTTGTAAAGTCAATGCTGCATCTTTGAATGAAGTAGCTGTCGCCCCACTAGATGATGATTCTTGATAAGGAATCTGAACCCCTTGTTTAATGATCGCTTCAGATTGATTGGCCGTGATCACCCTAGGTGATGAAATCACTTCACCCCTGTCCTCGGTTTCTAATGCCGATAATTCTAGATCCAAAAGGAAATCAGCTGCCAATATACTTGCAGCCCAAGTTCCAGCTGAAGAAGCAATGGCTGGTAAATTAACATTCAGCCTTTCACCAATAGGAGGACCTGCGATCAAATCTGATGGTTGGTTACTTGGAGTGACTGTTGGTAAACCTGAGCCACTTGGCGAAGTGTATCTATTTAACAAGGCAGCATTTGACATTCTGTCTACTGCCAAAGCACTACCACCTGTGCTGATGATGTTACCGTATTTATCTTCATGAGAACCATTGATACCAAAACGGACACCAAGTTCATCACCAAATTTTTCCGAGGCAACCACAATTCTTGATTCAATTTGCACTTGTTCTACTGATCGATCCAATGTATCTACCAATTCTTGAATAACAATTATTTTGTCTGGAATATCATTAACCAAAAGCGTGTTTGTGCGCTCATCAAATGTGACTGAACCTCGATCTGAAAGCAATGAATTGGTATTACCACCGCCACCACCACCAGAACTACTGCCTTCACCAGTAATCAACTCAGCTAAATCTTCAGCTTTTGCGTAGTTTACTTGTATGAAAATATTGTCAAGTGGTTGAAGTTCAATTTTTTTACTGAGCGCTTCAAGCTTCTCTTGCTCTCGTTGATTTATTTCAGAGGCTGGTGCCACCCAAATAACATCACCTGTTCGACGTTGATCCAGTTGCTTACTTTGTAAAACAATATCCAATGCTTGGTCCCAAGGAACATTATTCAATCTTAAAGTCACATTACCATTGACCGTATCAGCAACTACTATATTTAATTGTGAAGCATCAGCAATTAATTGAATGACTGACCTTACCGGTATGTCTTGAAAGTTGAATGAAACCAGATTACCGACATAAACAATCTCAGAGTCTAGCAAAGTGGTTTTATCTACATTGGTTTTACTTTTTTCTTTGACTTCAACTGTATACATATTACCCGTTTGGTAAGCCATTTTATCGAAAGCGCCTTCTGCTTCAATTTCGATCTTAACATTACCACTGCTTTGTCTGGTATCTACATAGGTCACTGGAGTGGCAAAATCTATCACGTCTAACTTCCTGTCCATTGATTCTGCAACACGACTACCAGCAATTTCAACAACGATTTTTCCATTGATTTCTGACAAGTTAATCGGTGTATTGCTGTTACTTAAAGTAACGCTGATGACACCTTGCCCTTCTAAGCCCCTTCTGAAATCCACAAACTCAACTTCTGTTGTGTTTTTAGTTGAGGTGATTTTTCTGCTGTTATCGGAACCAGATAGCATCAAAGACAAAACGTTTCCATTGACTGCAAATTTATGACCCACTTCGTGAGTAAAATCCAATACAACTCTGGTTTTAGAATTGGTAGATACAATCCTAAGTCCTTTAGCCGCACCTGTACCAATATTTAGATTGGTGATTCCTGATGAATTAACGGTGTCTTTAAAATCCAATGCCAAACGAGGTGGTAGATTAGTAGAAAATGTTTCAGGAGTCTCTGGAATCGATTCGAATTCGAAATCAACAACAATCAAACCATTTTCGCCTGTTTTTAAATCAACTGATTGGATGGCATTTTGACTCAACACTTGACAACTGAACATTAACAGCACCAAACACTGAATAGCTCTTAACTTTATTTGTGTGTTTATAAATCGATTTTTCATATAGTTACTCTCATTTATTCTTCTTTCAATGCCATAGCTGCTTCACGTTCACGCCAAGCGCCTAGTCCATCATTCAACCATTCAATAATTTTAATTTCATTTTCATATATTTCGGAAACAACACCGTGATTGTGTCCAAGATAATGTCCAACTGAAACCCTATGGATTGTTCCATCAGGATCAACAACCAATCCCCAATAATTTCCTTCTTGTTCGTATGTACCAACCATCAATAAACTATCCAGTGGATAAGATTCAAGGAATTCTTTGCGTCGAGTTAAGTCTGGCCCTTTGCCTGTTTCTGCAAACGAAGATGTTTCATTGGATTCACTGTCATCTTGTTCTTCTAAATCATTAGAAAACGGGTCTCTGAATCCATTGGCATTGTACTCAAACACTTCATGCGGCTTTAACTGAGGCAATGGATCTATTTGTGGCACAGGAATGTTTTTATGTCGCTCCATAAATTCATTGATGTCTTCTAATCCGTTGTTACAACCACCCAACAGCATGACCAACGACAATAAATATATCGCCTTCATTTTCCACCTCCACTTGCCGAGACTTCTTCATCATCTAAGTACCGATAAGTTTTTGCAGTTCCTTCCAACAACAACTGTCCACCTAAAAGTGAATCACCTGTAGGTTTTAGAGAAATGTCATGCATGGTTAAAATCACCACCCTGGGTAAAGAAGCCACACCACTCACAAAAGCACCGAAATCATGGTAATTTCCTTTCATTCTCAAACTGATCGGTTTTTCTGCATAAAAATCTTTCAAAGTTTCAGCACCTGGCTCAAACAACTCATTATCGATGCCGCTGGCCAATGCAGTTTGTGACACATCTACAATCAAATCAGACATTTCATTTTTACTAGGCAGTTGGCGCAACATGGATTGAAGAATAATTTCCATTTCTTCTAACTGTTCTTTGTATGCATCCAGTTGAGCTGCTTTTTTGTATTTTGTCGTATAAGTAGTTTTTAATGTACTTTCCTTTTTTTGCAATTCACCTAACTCAATGCGCTTGTCATTAATTACAAAATAGTATCCAGCTGCTAACAAAGCGGCAACCAACAATACGGCAGAACCAATCTTGAATTTCTTTGGCCAGCCACCAGGATTTGCGGTGTCTAAGCTATTAATTTCATCAATAATACTCATGAAACTTCCTCTTCCGAATTATCAGTGTCTTTATTTCTATTTGGATTAACCAACCTTACACTTAATTTAAACTTTTGCTCATGTGATGTCAGGGTGTCATCTGCTCGAATATAGTCCAGATCAATTCCTGTGAACCAAGCTGAAGACTCCAGTCTTCTCATATAATCTGAAACCCTAGAATGAGATTGTGAATACCCTTCTAATGACATGGAAGATCCTTTTTGCGTGATTTTTTCTAAAAACACACCATTTGGTATAGATTTAACTAACTCATCGAACAAATGAACCATCTGTGTTCTGCTGGCCTGAAGCTCTTCAATCACTTCCTGCCTGGCAATCAAATTGGCTTTTTGAGCTTCTAGCTTTTTAATTTCGGCAATTTGCGCATCTAACTTACTTATTTCAGCCGTTAAATACTGGTTTCTTTGGTTTTGATATTTAACACTTTGATCAAAATAATAAAAAGCCAAGCCAAAAACAGCCAACGCCAATCCTGCTGAAATTCCCAGCAAAATGTAAAATTCTTTGGTTTGTTGTTGACGCCTTTCTTCACGCCAAGGTAATAAATTAATCTTTGCCATAATCAGTCAAAATTCCTCAACGCTAAACCAACAACTGACATCATAGCTGGTGAATCAGCTTCTAATGCCTCACGACTTACTTTCGATGATAATTTAAAATTATTTACGGGATTGATCACTTCGGTAGGTACACCTATTTGATCCTCAACCAATGCATCTATATCAGGAATTGATGCACATCCTCCACCCAGTAGAATTCTATCTACATTTCCAAATTCTGTTGCAGAAAAGAAAAACTGTAAAGCACGACTGACTTGTTGGACTAAAGTGTCTTTAAATGATTGCAACACCTCTGATTCGTAACTTTCTGGTAAACCACCCTGTCTTTTTGCCAAACCGGCCTCATCGTAAGACAAACCATACCGCTGCATGATTTCTTCGGTTAATTGCTTACCACCGAAAGACTGTTCTCTGCTATAAATTCCAGTTTTCTTATGCATGGCATGCATGGTTGTTGTATTGGCACCAATATCAAACAATGCCACAACTTCGTTGTCATCTATTCCATAATCATTTTTAACCATGTTGAAACACCTTTCGATAGCGAAAGCTTCAACATCGACAACTTTTAACTCCAAACCCGATCCCTGAAATGCTTCAATAAAAACATCGACATTTTCAGATCGTGAACTCGCAATCAACACATTATTTACATCAGGGTTACCTTCAACAGGCCCCAACACACAAAAGTCTAAACTGACCTCGTCGATTGGGTAAGGTATGTATTGAGTCGCATCCAGCTCAAGCTGTACTTCCAGCTCCTCTTCACTCAATTCACTGGGCATTTGAATGATTTTTGTGATCACAGCAGATCCAGATACAGCAGTTGCAACACCTTTTGCTTTAATTCCTGCTTTATTGAATGCTTTACTGATGGCCGCTGAAACCAAATCAACTTCGGCAATGCTGTTATCAACCACTGCATTAACAGCCAATGGTTCTACAGCATACCTTTCAACCTTTATGTTATCAGCACTTCCAGACAGCTGTAATATTTTTACTGCTGACGAACTGACATCCACTCCAACCAACTGAATTTTTTTTCGACCTAACAACTGCAAAATATTCTCTCTCTTTTAAGTTCAATAAAACTTTATATATAAATTATGACCATTTGACCCACTTACTTACTTCATTTCTGTGTCACTAATCACATTTTCCATATATACTTTACTTTTTTTAAGAAGCCATTGCAAGAATAACCTTTAAAGTACTGAATAATCAAGACATATTTAATATTTATTGGTGTTTTTTTACACCCATTATTAGACATATACGATAATAATTTCGCTTTAATTGCAACAATCGTAGTTTTTTAAGGAGTTTTGAATTGGTGGGCCTGGTAGGACTCGAACCTACGACCAATGGATTATGAGTCCACTGCTCTAACCAACTGAGCTACAGGCCCTTTTTGAAAGGATGCGGAATTATAACTGATGATTTTTTGGCTTGCATTAATTATTAACATCAATTGGCAATTATATCACCAGCCATTTCCAGGTACATCGCATACACCAAGTCAGCACTGAGGCGCAGTTGATTGATTGTACCATCATTAACAATCACATCACTGGCATGGGTCAATAGATCGGACCTTGAAGCTTGTGAAGATATGATCTTATTAGCCAGCGGCTGAGAAACTCCGTCTCTGTCCATAACACGTTTAATCTGGATTGACGCTGCCACATCAACCAACAACACCCTATTAATACCATATGCATCTAACATAAATGATTTAAACAGGGGAATAACCAGAAGTTTCATGGATTGATGTGTGGACTTAATCTGACGTTTAATTTCAGAACCAATCACAGGATGTAATATTTGATTGAGGGCCGTCACACTTTTTTTGCTTTGAAAGGCCAACCGTTTTAACTCAGCTCTGTTGAGCGAACCATCTATATTCAACACATCCTGACCAAACCTCAGCACCAACTCAGACAAAGCAGGCTTACCCACTTCAACCACTTCACGTGCAATCACATCAGCATCAATTACTGCAACATTTTTAGTGGAAAAGTGATTTGAAACAAATGTTTTTCCGGAGGCGATTCCACCTGTCAGACAAATGATTAAACCGCTCATTGAAACCTATACCGCAAATAAATACTGCATCAATGAATCACCTACCAAATAGGTGACTAATATCCCAATCGACAAATAAGGCCCGAATGGTATTTTTGTTTGTGATTTTTTTAAAAGCATTTGCATCACAGCGACTAACAAACCTGAAATTGAAGAAAGCAGTAACACAATAATCAAAGGCTCAAAACCCAACCATGCACCGCCAGCAGCCAATAATTTAAAATCACCATAACCCATACCTTCTTTGCCCGTCAGTACTTTAAACACCTGAAAGACCATCCACAAAGACAAGTAACCAACCAAGGCACCGATGATGGCCACTGTCGGAGAAATTGAGAATTCAAACAAGCTGAAAAACAGGCCAAGCCACAACAAAGATAAACTCAATTGATCCGGTATTAAGTATGTATCCAAATCTATCCAGGTAATTACAATTAAAAACCAAAGCAATAAAATCGCTGCAATAAAGTGAAGTTCAGCCCCATAGAGATAGGCCATTAAGCCTGTCAACAAACCCGTCAACAATTCAATGAAAGGGTATCTCATAGAGATGGAAGATTGACAAAAGCCACATTTTCCTCGAAGGAACAGATAACCCAATAACGGGATGTTGTGGCGAGCCAGCAATTGTTGCTTGCATTTAGGGCAGTAAGAACGTGAGTAAGCCATGCTGGGAGGCTTCTCTTCTGAAAACTTCTGTTCAGTGAATTCAAAGAAGTCCTTTTTCCAATGGTATTCGAGTAATGGAGGCATTCTCAGAATGACCACATTTAAAAAACTACCTACCACCAAACCAAGCAACACCGCAAATGTCAAAAAAAGCATTGGGTATTGATTTAACACCAATATCAATTCCATTATTTTAGAATACAGAAGCCATCTTAAATATGGGTAGATACATGGCCACTACCATGACACCAACCAGTCCACCCACAAGTACCATAATAATGGGCTCCAACAAACTACTTAAAGCATCTACAGCATTGGATACTTCTTGCTCGTAATAATCAGCAACCTTTGCCAACATGGCATCTAAATTACCAGATTCTTCACCAATGGAAGCCATTTGTACCACCATATGAGGGAACAAACCCGTTTGACTCATGGCCAACTGCAGCTGATGACCAGTACTGACATCGTCTTTGATTTTTAGTACGGCATCCCTAAACACAACGTTACCAACCGCGCCGGAAACAGTATCTAAACCTTCGACCAATGGCACACCTGCAGCAAACATTGTAGACAAGGTTCGAGAAAACCTTGCAACAGCAGCATTGAATAAAATACCACCAACAATGGGTATTTTTAATGACAGCCGATCTAAAAAGTGAGCAAATTTAAGCGACCTTTTCTTCAGTTGGATAAAACCGACGATAAATCCAACAAAAATGGCAACGCCAATAAACCAATATTCTTGCATTGTTTTCGACGCACTCACCACCATCAATGTCAGACCCGGCAGGTCAGCACCAAAACTGGTAAACATGTCTTGAAATTGAGGCACCACTTTAACCAATAAAAGAATGGTTACACCGATCGCCACAAATAAAACGGCAGCCGGATAGAACATGGCTTTCTTAATTTTACCCTTAATCTCTTCAGTTTTTTCTTTATAGGTTGCAATGGTATCCAGCAACTCATCCAGAACACCCGCCTTTTCACCTGCATTAACCAGATTACAATAGAGCTCATCAAAATAAACCGGATGTTTACCCAATGATTCTGCCAATGATGAACCTGATTGAATTTCTGTTTTAACTGAGTTGAGCAATTGCGCCATTCGTGGATTTGATTGACCACCTTCTATGATTTCAAAGGCTTGCACCATAGGAACTCCCGATTCCATCATGGTTGCCAATTGTCTACTGAACAAGGATATGTCTTGTGCTTTAATGGCTTTGCCATTAGAAAACAAAGATTTCCTTTTCTTATAAATCTTTTTAACTTGAATGCCCTGTCTTCTTAGTTCATTCTTTGCCAAGGTGGTTGACTTGGCTTTTTGCTCGCCTTTCAGCTTTTTCCCAATTTTGTCGATACCAACCCATTCAAAGGTTTGTATTTCATCTAATTTTTTTACTTTAGCCATATTTTTTTAATCCACAGTAACTCGATTGGCTTCAACCAACCCAATTAACCCGTTTTTCACTTTCAGTAATGCCGACTTTCTCAAATTTGAAATGCCATCTTTGTCAGCTTGATCAGCAATGTCTAATGAATTGCCGCCCTCTAATATTATTTTCTTGATGTTATCTGTAATAGGCATCACTTCATAGATACCTACCCTACCCTTATAACCCTCATTACATTTTGAGCAGCCAGATGGGTCAAAAATGGTGGCGTCTTCCAGGTCCGCCTCGGTAAACCCTGCTTCTATCAATGCCTCATTGGTCAACTCAGTCGGTTTTTTACAATCACAAAGCCGCCTTGCCAGTCGCTGCGCAATAATCAGCGAAACCGCTGAAACGATATTAAATGGCGCCACCCCCATGTTAATCATCCTACTGACCGTCTCTGGGGCATTGTTGGTATGCAATGTCGAAAGTACCATATGGCCTGTTTGTGCTGCTTTGACTGCAATTTCAGCTGTTTCCAGATCCCGAATCTCACCCACCATGATGATATCTGGGTCCTGCCTTAAGAAAGACCTCAATGCCGCTGAGAATGTCATTCCTTGTTTGGCATTTTGTTGCACCTGATTGATTCCATTTACCCTGATCTCAACTGGGTCTTCTACCGTGGAAATATTTCTTCCTTCGGTATTCAATATATTTAATGCGGTATACAAAGAAACCGTCTTACCAGAACCGGTTGGCCCTGTAACCAGCACCATTCCATAAGGCTTTACAATGGCATCCATAAACAATTGCTTTTGATCATCCTCATAACCCAGCTTATCAATGCCCATTCTGGCGGCAGAGGCGTCCAAAACCCTCATCACAACTTTTTCACCAAACAAAGTGGGACAAGTACTTAAACGAAAATCTATTGACTTGGTTTTAGTTAAATTTAATTTGACTCGCCCATCTTGTGGAACTCTTTTTTCAGCGATGTCTAATTTTGACATGACTTTAAGGCGCGACGCAATTTTTGTTGTCATGTTTTTGGGTGGCTTAATGACGGTTTTCAACATGCCGTCGATTCGATACCTGACCCTGTATGTTTTCTCATAAGGTTCAAAATGTATATCAGAAGCACCCCGTTTAATGGCATCTAACAAAACTTTGTTAACGAGTTTAACAGCGGGTGAATCAGCCATGTCCTCTGAAGAATCATTTTCAGCCTCATTTGGATCTTCATCTTCATACTCTAAATTTTCTAAACCCTCATCTTCTAAGTCATCAAGTACTGAAGATGACTCCTTCAAAGACTCTTCAATCGCCTCAATCAAATGATCCTGTCTAATCAATATGGGTTCGATGGTTAAGTTGGTATGGAACCTGATTTCTTCTAGGGCTTTGACATTGGTAGGGTCTGAAATGCCAATAAATACTTTCTTAGACCTCATGAACAATGGCAAGACTTGATGCTTTTCAATCAAAGAGTCTGACACCAATTCTTTTGGCATGGTAGCAAAGTCGAGCGCCTTTACGTCCAAGACAGGCACACCATATTCACTGGAAGCCGCGTCACACAAGACACTGGCATCAACGATGTTGTTATCAGTCAGGTAGGTAAAAAGAGGAATCTTTTGTTTGCGAGAAGTTTCATTGGCTTCGGTGGCATCTTCATTAGATAAAACGCCATCTTGGACCAAACGCCTCAATGCGCCACTGACCATGGTTTTTGTACTTGCTACATTCATATTCTATTAATATCTTTAAAGTTACAGAGCATTCATACCAATACTTTACCTGAAAATATCAATTGATTACAACTATTTAGCGCGTTCATTTTAAGGAAAATGCAAAACACTTCCAATACCCGATACCTCCTCGATTTATTATTCATTAAATTATAGCGAACTATCCAAGTCTTATTGAGAACACATTCACAAAACACAAACCCCACTGGGGATTAATTCACCCACAAATCACCATGATTAAATTTAAAACCACTGCCCTCAGAGGTAACAGCCACCAAGCTGGCACAATAAAGACCATTCAAACCATCAAAAATCTTAAGATTTGGCCCGTTATTCAAACATTTTCCCCACAATTCAAAGTTAAATTCAGCTAAAATACAGCGCGTCTTTGAACATAACAAATAACCAGGAACACAAACTATGAATTTTCATGAATATCAGGCCAAAGAATTATTTGCCAAGTACAAGATTCCAGTACCTAACGGCGAAGTCGCCCGCACCCCAGATGAAGCTGTTGCAGCTGCCAAGTCTTTGGGATGCGATATGTGGGTGGTAAAAGCCCAAGTACATGCCGGTGGACGAGGAAAAGCCGGTGGTGTCAAGCTGGCGAAAACCTTAGATGAAGTTAAGCAATATGCCACTGACATGTTAGGCATGAAAATTCAAACGTACCAAACGGGCGGTCTGGCTTTACCCGTTAATGAAGTATTGATCACTGAAGCTGCTGATATTGAACAAGAAATATATTTGAGCCTGTTATTAGATCGTGCCAATCAATGTTTGTCATTTGTCGCCTCTGCAGAAGGCGGTGTTGAAATTGAAGAGGTGGCAAAAACCAACCCTGAAAAAATTCACACCATTCAAGTTGATAACACAGAAGGCTTGTTTCCATATGCCTGTCGAAAAGCTGGATTTGCTATGGGCATGAATGCCAAACAAGTCAGACAATTAACTCACATCATGATGCAAATGCACAAGATGTATGTTGAATTGGATCTGTCATTGATCGAAGTGAATCCACTGATC
The DNA here is from genome assembly GCF_002591915.1 of Marinicella litoralis. Taxonomy (GTDB): domain Bacteria; phylum Pseudomonadota; class Gammaproteobacteria; order Xanthomonadales; family Marinicellaceae; genus Marinicella; species Marinicella litoralis. Next base: position 449,562 of record NZ_NIHB01000002.1, read on the forward strand.
ATCGATGACAAGCAAGACGTCATTGCATTGGATGCAAAAATCAGTTCAGATGACAACGCACATTTTAGACACAAAGAATTTGCTGCCATGCGCGACATCACTCAAGAAGACCCAGCCGAAGCCAAAGCGCACGAACATGACCTGAACTACATCAAACTTGATGGCAATATCGCTTGTATGGTCAACGGTGCTGGGTTAGCCATGGCCACAATGGACGTCATTAAGTTAAAAGGTGGCGATCCTGCGAATTTCCTGGACGTGGGTGGTGGAGCCACTGCTGAAAGGGTTGCAATTGCCTTTAAAATCATCTTATCTGACCCCAACGTCAAATCCATCTTGGTTAATATATTTGGTGGAATTGTCAGGTGTGATTTGATTGCCAACGGCATCATTTCAGCCATTAAAGAAGTGGGGGTTGAAGTTCCCATTGTTGTTCGTTTAGAAGGTACCAATGTCAATGAAGGCAAAAAAATATTGAATGAAAGTGGATTGGCTGTGATTTCAGCTGATAATTTAGATGACGCTGCGAATAAAGCAGTTGCAGCGGTAGGAGCATAACATGAGTGTATTAGTTAACAAAGACACCCGTTTACTGGTTCAAGGATTCACCGGTTCTCAAGGCACATTCCACAGTGAACAAGCGATCGATTATGGCACCAACTTGGTGGGTGGCGTAACACCTGGCAAAGGTGGCAGCAAACACTTGGATCGACCTGTATTCAATACAGTTGCTGACGGCGTGAATGAAACAGGTGCCAATGCATCTGTAATATTTGTTCCACCGCCATTTGCTGCTGATGCCATCTTGGAAGCTGTCGATGCTGGCATTAAATTGATAGTAACCATCACAGAAGGGATCCCTGTTTTAGACATGATGAAAGTCAGAACTGTGCTGGACGCACACCCTGATGTCGTAATGATTGGGCCCAACTGTCCAGGCATCATCACCCCAGGTGAATGTAAAATCGGTATCATGCCAGCTGCCATTCACCAACCTGGACGCATCGGAATTGTCTCACGCTCAGGCACATTAACTTACGAAGCAGTTCACCAAACCACATCGGTCGGTCTGGGACAATCAACCTGTATTGGTATTGGTGGAGATCCCATCCAAGGTACCAACTTCATTGATTGTTTGAAATTATTTCAAGCCGATGATCAAACAGACGGTATCATCATGGTGGGGGAAATTGGTGGTTCAGCTGAAGAAGAAGCGGCTGAATACATCAAAGCCTATGTGACCAAGCCTGTGGTGTCTTACATCGCAGGAGTGACTGCTCCTGAAGGCAAGCGCATGGGTCATGCAGGAGCCATTGTTGCGGGTGGACAAGGTACCGCACAAGCTAAATATGAAGCCCTTGAAGCTGCTGGCGTTAAAACCGTTAAGTCACCTACTTTCTTAGGGCAAAGCATCAAAGAACTGCTGTCATAAATCCAGTAGTTTCTGAAAAATTAACCAGCATGATTCAGTTCATGCTGGTTTTTTTACGTCCAAAATATCACCATGGTTTAACCTGAAGCCAACATGCTTTATGATATATTAATAATCAAACCACACATTGGAGATACTCATGAAAAAACTTTCCTACCTGATGATCATTTTTATGCTATTGACGACTCAAATTTCTTGGGCAGAACAAAAAGTCAGCGCAGGCCACTTTGAACTTCATTACAACACATTTCCATCCACATTTTTATCCAAGGAAATTGCCAATACTTACCAAATAACTCGTTCAAAAAATCGTGGGATTGTCAGCATTTCTGTGATTGACAAAAGTACTGATACAGCCAAGGCCGTTGAAGCTGAAGTAACCATCACAGCCAAAAATTTATTGAACCAAAACAAAGAAATTAAGTTTTTTAAAATAGTGGAAGCAAACAAGGCCGTGTATTACTTAGGATCTTTCGCATTGAATGATCAAGAAGACATCAATTTCAGCATCACAGCAACCCCCACCAATTCTGAGGTTAAATTAAGCACTAAATTTTCCAGAGAATTTTTTACAGATTAAAAATGAACATGAAAATAATTACCCTTGTAACAACACTAATGGCAATTCAAATGAGTCAAGCAGATAACAGCATCACCATTTATTCTGGCAACCACCAAGGCCACCTGAACCAAGATCAGCTGCAAAACATTCACAACATTGCAGGATTTGCCGTAGTTAAGCAAATCAAAGAGGCATCCTTCAAGCAAGGAGTCTTCAGTCTGGCATTTGATGATGTCGCAGCGCACATTGACCCCACCACGGTATCGTTTGATTTACCCGAAAATCCAAATGCTGTTTCAGTGTTGGATCAAAACTTCCAATTTGACTTAGTCAGTTCAGACAAACTATTACAAAAATACCTTGATCAAGAAATAACGGTCAATCATGATTTAGGCGAACAAAGCATCAATACTGTTGGCACCCTATTAAGCACATCAGGTGGCCTCACCTTGAAAACCGCTGACAATCAAATAACCACCATCAATACTTGGAATCAAATTCAATTCCCTGAACTGCCGGGAGGATTGTTAACCAAACCCACTTTGGTTTGGCTACTTGATTCAACAACAAAAGGCACTGAAACCATAGAATTGACCTATCAAACCAAAGGCATGACTTGGTGGTCAGATTACATCATCAACTTGCAAGAATCCGACTCAGATTGCACCATTAACATGACTTCGTGGGTAACCTTGGTTAACAAGTCTGGTGCAAGTTTTCCTGCATCGCAATTAAAACTGATTGCTGGTGATATCAACCGAGCCAAGCCCAATGTTTCAAACCACATGGTTCGGGAAAGTTTCACAAAAACTGCAGACAATCAATTCACTGAACAATCGCTTTTTGAATACCACTTATATAAATTGCCCCGATTGATTGATTTACCCAATAACTCAACCAAACAAATTCAAATGCTGCAAAACACACATGACATACAATGTGAAAAAATATTGCAGTTTAATGGCAGCCAACAACAAACAGTTAACTACCATCGACCAATCACAGACCAAAACCACCTGGCCAGAAATGAAGCCAAAATTGAAGCATTCTTAAGCTTTAAAAACTCAACCAAAAACAAACTCGGGTTACCACTTCCTGCTGGCAGGGTTAGGGTTAACTCCATTGACTCAACCGATGGCAGTTTAGAGTTTATTGGTGAGGACAGCATAGACCACACAGCCAAAAATAAAGTCATTACACTAAAACTCGGCAATTCATTTGATGTCACAGGAAAAAGAAAACAAAAGCATTATGAATTATTGAAAAACAGCATCACTGAACAATTTGAAATTACCATAGACAATCAAAAACCCACAGCACAATGGGTAGAGATCAGCGAACCTTTATACAGGTGGTCTAATTGGACCATCACTCATCACAACACAGAATATGAGAAAATAAATTCAAGCAGAATTAAATTCAAAATAAAAGTGCCAGCCGAATCGAGCAAGGCGGTCACTTACACAGTTCAGTATCAGTGGCCAGAGCATCAAAAATAAATGACACAATCATGAAATAAGGAACTACACAAATCAATTTTTCTCACATTTTTCATGCATGTACAACTATTGTGACTACACTCACATTATGTAGACAGTATTTTTGGTATGGTGCTATGAAGGAAAAATTGATTTCAAGCTCACAATGAAAACAGAAAAACCAGTAAATAACATCACCCACATATCTCCTGAATTGAAGGAAAAGATCAGTCAGGGCCGGATATTACCTAAAGTTCACAAGCTGTTTTTAAAAGGTTTAAAACCTGCCATCAGAGATTATTACGACAACTTGGATGATTCATTGTTTGATATGGCTGAAAAAGCGGAAAACAATGAAACCCAAAGTGATTATTTCACTGCCATGCGTGAGGTCAGAAAGAAAAAGGAATTGATGGTAAGAAAATTCTCAGAAAACATTCAAGACACATTTAAAAAATTTAAAAAAGCAGATTTTAATTATTTTTCAGAGTCTAGTTCCCAGGTTGATTCATCTGCCAACAATATGTCATTGGTTGACGAACATGAATTGGATCAAAACCTGGCTATTACCAATATGATTGATAAAGCCAATACCTATTTACATCAAAATCTGTTTGCTTTCAAAAAAAGGTTTTCATTGTTGGCTGGTGGCAGTGAACTGAATAATGATCAAGTGCCAGTCTCACCATCGGTCATTGTTAAATCTTTCTCAAATACTTTTGTTCACGTCAATATCAGTAACAAGGTTGAATTGATCATGTTGAAATTATTTGAACGAAATTTAATTCCGAATTTAGGAAAACCCTATCAAGAAATCAATGAATACTTGATTGAAGAAGGGATTTATCCCAATTTAAAATTTCAAGTTCCCAAAAGAGCCAACCAATCTGCCTCACCTACACACAGTCAAGCAACACAAGGGGGACTGGATCATGGCATGGAAAACAATGAAGCATATGCTACTAACAACCAGCCACAAATCTCTGATGATAATTTTCGCATCATATCTGCCGCTTTCAATAACCGCCAGGCATCAATGATCAATCAAGTGTCTAATCTGCCAGTGTATGAATCGGCCATAATCAACAACGCATTAAGTGCATTACAACACGAAGAATTACAAAACCTTAATTCACGACAAATTTCAATGAGCCCGATTGAAATCAAAGATGAGTTACTGAACAGGTTAAAGCAAACCGAAGGTGGCACGAAGAAGCAGGTCAATAAACAGGATGAAGACACCATTGATTTAGTTGGCATGCTTTTTCAGTTTTTAGTTGAAGATCGCAATTTACCTCACAGATTACAAGCCTTATTGGCAAAACTACAAATACCCTATTTACACATCGCCTTGGATGACAGGAAATTGTTTTCCAACAAAGAAAACAATGCAAGAAAACTGTTGGACATCATAGCCCAGGCTTCAGTTGGCTGGACTGAAGAAACCGATGTAAAAGGAAACTTCATTAATAAGGTGGAGGAAATCATTCAAAATATTTTAGAAACTGATTACCAAGAAATCAACTTTCCAGAATTGATTGAGGATTTTCAAGCCTTCTTAAAGAAACATGAAAAACGAGCCAATATATTAGAAAAAAGAACATCTGAAAAAGCCCTAGGCCAAGAACGCATACTGAAAGCAAAAGAAAAAACCGCAGCAATACTTCAAGCCAAGATGAAAAATCACAGCTTACCTAAAAGTGTTTCTGACTTGCTGTTAACTCCTTGGGCGAATGTATTGATTCTGGCTCACCTAAGGCATCAAGATGAGCCTGAACTGGTTGAAAACTATGCAAAGTTTGTTGATAAACTGATATTTGTTTCAATACAAAACAAAAAGAAACAAGCCACCAATGCACAAATAAGCCATGTGATTGATCATTTAAGCAAAGGATTACGGTTGGTGGCCTTTGATGAACACAGTATCAAGGAAAAAAGCAAAGAACTTTACCAACTGTTATTAACCATCAACGGGATAGAAACAGAAGATACAGAAGTTGAACACGAATTCATTTTGCCTCAAGAAGCTTTCAAAGTATCAGAAGACAACAGCGAAAACAAACCTGAAATCGTACACTTCATTGCAGACAAAAAGTTCAACAACTTAAACACAACCATTGAACACCATGAAGATGAATATTACCAAAAGGCCAAAAATTTAGTGACTGGTGACTGGGTAGAATTCATAGCTGAAAACGATGAAGATATCATCAGAGCGAAACTTTCTTGGGTCAGCCCGATCAGTCAAAAGTTACTGTTTGTCAACGCCAGAGGTGTGAAAGTAACGGACAAAAGCTTGGATGAATTGGCTCATGATTTGCGGGAAAAATCAGCCATGATTTTACAACAAATCCCCATCTTTGACCGGGCCTTAGATGCCATTGCCAAACAAATGACAGACAAAAACAATGAGCAACAAACCAGTGAAACGGAATCTATAAATTCCACACAAGTTGAAGAAAACTGAACTGTCTACAAACTGGCTTCGTAGGTATTCTGCATCAAAGTCGCTACTGTCATTGGGCCTATACCACCAGGAACGGGCGAAATCCATGCTGCCTTCTTTGAGGCCACATGAAAATCGACATCACCACTGAGCCGACCATCTGCCAATCTGTTGATACCAATATCGATTACCACAGCACCCGGCTTGATCCATTCTGCATCAACTATTTCGGGATTACCTACAGCCACACACAGTAAATCTGCTTGCTTCACATGCTTTGCCAGATCCTGTGTAAATCGATGACAACAAGTCACCGTCGCACCAGCAAATAACATTTCCAACATCAGCGGTCTTCCCACGATATTGGACGCTCCTACCACCACACAATGCATGCCTTTTGGATCAATTTGATAATGGTTCAATAAAGTCATGACCCCGCGCGGTGTACAAGGCCTTAGCCCAGGTTGTCGCAACACCAAATGACCCACATTTCGGGCATGAAATCCATCCACGTCTTTGTTCGGATCAATCCGATTGGTTACCTCTGACTCATCGATGTGCTCTGGCAATGGTAACTGAACCAAGATACCGTGGATTTTAGAGTCTTGATTCAACTCATCAATCAACTCATAAAGTGCTTTGGCCGATGTTTGTCGAGGCAAAAAATGTGCCTTAGACCTGATTCCTGTTTTTTCACAGGCTTTGATTTTATTATTGACATAGACTTTAGATGCCTCATCATTACCTACCATGACCACCGCCAAACCAGGCGGTTTATGGCCTGCTTCAACGCGTTTGCTGATTTTCTCAGCCAGCTCTGCTTGAATTAATGTAGATACTTTTTTACCGTCTAGAATTTGATGCTGAGTCATGAAATCACCGATGTTGACATTGTTGCTGAGGCGGGTATTTTAACACTTTAAATTGATGATTCAGCACATTATAAGCCATCATCTTGTTACGTAAATTTTCACCAATACCTGTCAGGTATTTAATGGCTTCTGTGACTTGAACCATGGCGGCCATTCCCGGCACAGAACCTAGAATACCTTCTGCGCTACAATTGCCAGCGTCATTTTCTGAAATATGGGGAAACAAACAACGGTAACACTGCTCTCCAGCCTCATGACCAAATACCGCCACTTGTATTTCGAAACCAGTCACTGCTGCAAACACCCATGGTACAGCCATTTGATTACAATGGTCGTTGATTAAATAACGTGTTTGGATGTTGTCACTGCCATCAATGATCATATCGACCCCCTTTGTAAGGTCAGTTACGTTTGACTCACTCAGTCTGTCACAAATGGCATTGATGACAATGGATGAATTCAACCTTTTGAGTTCATTGGCTGCCTGGGTCGATTTTTTCATACCAATATCATTTTCACGGTATAAAATTTGTCGATGTAAATTGCTCAATGAAACCACATCATCATCAATCAAAGTGATTTCACCGACTCCTGCTGCCGCTAAATATAACAAAGCGGGTGAGCCCAGGCCACCGGCTCCTACAACCATCACATGAGACTGTGCCAATTTAACTTGAGCTGACTGGCCAAATCCTGCTAATTTTATTTGTTGTTGATATCTGATCTGATTTTCGTTGAATGTAGGAATTTCAATCGACAGATTGTTCAGACACCATGACTCAAAGCCACCTGACAAAGAAACAAATTGACGGCCTAATTGATCGCACAATTGCTGAGACCTGACGCCCTTATAACACATGACTATAATTTTTTTATGAGATGCCTTTAGTTGAACGGCTGCTGCCTTCAGTTGATCTGCTGTCATGCATTGTGCGCTTTTAGCTACGCCTTGAATTTGCTCACTGGCGTCACGAATATCAACCAATAAATAGCCTTCTTGCTTTATTAACTTATCCGCTTCAATGGCTTTCATTGTCTCACGCACCCAAATAACTGAGTTGGCTAAATGGTTGAATCGAAACCCGCTCACCCTGCTTCACATCTTGCTGAGACTCATTAAAAACAATCAGACAATTGGCCTCCGCAATGGATTGAACTCGACTTGATTGCTGCCCACCACATACAACCACTTCAATTCCTCCAGCCGCTGTCATGTTGTAATGTCCTCGAACAAACTCTCGTTTCATGTGCTTTTTAGAATAATCTTGTAACAATTCAGCGCGCCAGACCAAAGGAACTTGCTTACTTAATTGATTGATGCACAAAACCGCAGGGTATACGAATTGAAATAAAGTAGTGAATGCAGAAACTGGATTTCCAGGCAAACCAAAAAACAGAGCCTGACCCAACTTACCCACCAGCAGGGGAAAACCAGGTTTGATGTGTGTTTTATGAAATAAAACCTTTCCATTTGATGCCAAAGCAAAGGGCAACCAATCTTTATCACCCATGGAGACACCACCTACTGTCACCACCAAATCAAAATCATCATCATGAAACCGCTTGAATTGACTATCAATCAATGTTTCATCATCCAACAAGATGTTATGTAAATAAACCTGGCATCCCATTTGTTCCAGCAATTTAGACAGCATCATTGAATTTGAATCATAGACTTGACCTTTAGAACATGGCTGACCAGGTGCAACCAACTCATCGCCTGTCATCAACAAAGCCACTTTGGGTTTGCTATAAACTTCTATCTGCGCCAGACCCAATGATGCAATTAACCCCAAATCACCGGCCGACAATGCATGGTTCTTTTTTAAGACGACTTGACCTTTCTTAATGTCTGAACCAGCCTGCCTGATGTTTTGACGTTTGATGACTGGTTGATCAATTTTTAATTCACCCCCTTCTACTGCCGCATGTTCTTTCATAACCACAGTATCGGTTCCAGCAGGAATAAGCGCACCTGTCATCACGGGCGTTGCCATGGTGGCAACAAGTTCAGCCTGCTCACAACCTGATTGATTGATACCAGCAAACACCGGAGAGCTGAGCTTCATCCGGCCATGGTTGATGCTGTTGAAATGGTCAAAATTTATGGCATAACCATCCATTCTGCTGCAATCAAATTCAGGGATACTTATCGGTGCAACAATGGAGCTAGCAAGCACCCTTCCCAAGGCCTGACTCAAATCAACCCATTCAAGCTGCAAACTCATGGATGACGCTGCTTGCTGAACTGTTTTTATGGCTTGGCTAAAATTAATCGATTGAGGGTATTCGGCTGACGACATGAATTTATCAGTGACTTTTCTTTTGATTGTGCGGCTGCTTTCTTCTTGATGGATACAGATTGGCCGTACTTTTCTTGTCTTTGTAAGGATTTTTACCATCCTTAAATGCCATGATGATGGGCACGCCTTTGAGATTGAACGCTTTGCGAAAGCTGTTTTCTAAGTACCGCTTGTAAGAGTCAGGCAATTTTGTGGTTCGTTTACCATGTACAATAATTCTCATGGGATGGTTACCACCAGAGTGTGCAAATTTTAATTGAGAACTCAATCCCTGAGTCAATGGAGGTTGATGTGCCTTGTAGGCTTCAATCAACACATTGGTCAGTTGATTGGCAGACAATTCCAAATCAGCCTTATCCATCAGCATGTCTATTCGCTCCATAAGTACCCGCAATCCTGAGCCATGTAATGCCGAAGTAAATAACAAAGGAACCCATTCAAAGGCTTGCATTTTTAAATGAATCTTCTCTTTTACATACAAGCGATGTTCTTCACTGAGGTGGTCCCATTTATTAACCACCAAAATCACCGGTTTGGCATGATGAACTGCCAATCCCAATAAATGTAAATCCTGGTCTGTGATGCCTTCTTGTGCATCAATCATGACCACGCATATCTGAGACAGCTTGATTGATTCAATGGTTTTTAGAATGCTGAACTTTTCGATGCCTTCGTCTATTTTAGACCGCCTTCTAACGCCAGCGGTGTCTATCAATGTATAGGGCATGTCATCCCACACCAATGGCAGACTGATGCTGTCACGTGTGGTACCTGGCATATCATACGCCAGAACCCGGTCCTCTCTTAATAAACGATTAACTAAGGTAGATTTACCGACATTCGGCCGACCTACGATAGCTACTTTAGGCCCGTGATCATCAATCAGGTCCTTCGAAAACTCTTCTTCTGCTGATCTAAAAAAATCATTCAAGCGTTCTTTCAGTTCAGTCAAACCTTTGCGATGTGCTGAACTGACTGACATCATGTTTTCAATACCCAGCTGGTAAAATTCTGCCAGAGCCAACTCTTCCACTCGACCTTCTGACTTGTTTGCCAACAGCATAATTGGTTTTTCTGTTTGTCTGATTCTACGTAAAATACGTTCGTCATCACCAACCAAACCATCACGAGAACTGACCACCAACAAAACCAAATCAGCCTCTTCGATGGCTGTAATGATTTGCTTATCCATCAAGTCTGTTAGCTGACCTTCATCACCCAACATGCCTCCAGTGTCAATCAATGTGGCTTGAAAATCTGGTAATTCAAACTCACCATATTGACGGTCTCTGGTCAATCCTGGTAAATCAGCCACAAGTGCATTACGGGTATTGGTTAGCGCATTGAATAATGTAGACTTTCCTACATTAGGTCGACCAACAACAGCAATTACAGGCATCATGACTTGGCATATTCCTTATTTATTGAACCGCATGGCAGTGATTTGGCCATCATAGTTATAAGTATAGAAAATGTCACCAACAACCAAAGGAGCGTGATAAAGCTGTTCACCTCCCGTTTTGATTCTGTTGATCACTTCACCTGACACGCCATTGATGACATGCACATACCCTTCTAAATCACCAACCAACAAATCACCCAAGTAATAACTGGGTTTGGTGAGGTTGCGATTGAGTAATGTATCCTGAGTCCATCCTCTTGATCCATCCATTCGATTCAATTCATGAATAATCGATTGGTTGTCTGTTAGATACAATGAGCGTCTTGAAACTGTTACTCCGGTAACTGAACCAATGTTTTGGCTCCACAACACACGGCCTGATTCGGTTGCCACCGACAACGTTTTGTCTGCAGCACTTGAAAGGTATAAATCAGTGGCCACCACATCTATGTCGCCATCAATATCAGCAATGCGGTCTATTTCTGTTTTCCCTTGGCTATTAATGACGTTTTGCTGCCACAACACTGAACCGTCTAAAATATTCAACGCCGCCACTTTTCCATTATCAAATCCAATATACACACGACCACCTTTGGCGATCGGAGTACTGTTGCCCCTTAAGGTTAAATTTGGAATATTGGTATCAAAAACCCAGTCCCTTTCTCCGTTCTGAATTGAGAATCCATAAATACGACCATCTTGCGTCCTGACCACAACTTTATTGCGATCAATCACTGGTGGGCTTAACACTTCAGACGTCACACGGGTTTCCCATAACACAGTACCTGTGTCGATATCCAATGCAATGACTTGTCCTTCTGGTCCGCCCAATACCAACAAAGTATCACCAACACCAGGACCCGCACTGATTTCAGATTCTAAATTAACTTTCCAATTGTTAGCGCCTGTTTTTGCATTCAAGCTGACCACTTCTCCAGACTGGCTTGCAACATAAAGATTACCATTATTTTCAGCTGGAATTAATTTGTAACCAAAAGCCTTTTCTGCAGCTTTTAACTTACTTTTCCACAGCACATTAACTTTGCCTATTTCATCGACCTTAATCAATTCATTGGGTTTGGTTTCTTCATTTTTAGAACCACAAGCTGCCAAAAACAAAATCATTAACAATACAGGTAATCTATTCATTCGAACCTCGGTTATTTTGCAGCTTTAACATCAGCTAATTTCATTTCAACAATTTGTCGTCCAGAATAGCCTTCGCCTTCATTCAACGCCAATTGATAAGCATCCTTGGCTTTGTTTAATTCACCTTGTGCCAAAAACACATCGCCTACCACCTCTTCAACAATGGTTTGGTAGGCTTGAGACTGTACTTTATCCAAATGAGTCAGAGCCGCTGTATAGTCACCTTCAGAAACCAACAACCTTGCCAATCTTAAACGCGCCATTTCAGCAATTGATTTTTCTGGCTTAGCGTCAATCAATGTTTGATATTGTACTTTCGCTTCTGCAATCTTGTCTTGTTCAACCAACTTACCTGCCGCCATCAAACGGGCTTTTACCACGTAAATGTTCGAGCCATATTGGGCTTCATAATCAGCGATCATCTTTTCGGCTTCAGTCAGTTCACCCAAAGAAAGTAATTGTTCAATCTGAACGAACTCTTCAGCTGCTGCTTTGATGTTATTGGATTGCGACACCTGCCATTGGCCGTAACCCCATAGTCCACCAATTCCCAGCGCTATGCCTGCAACAATGGTCAACCAGTTTTTGTTCAGCCATTCTTTGACCAGCTGTTCTTGTTCATAATCATCGTATTCTTCAAATGCCATATTTTTATTCCAATGGTTAATCTATTTTACAAAGCAGGCTATTTTACATGATGACTTGTAAAATTTCATCAAGCCATTTGTATTGCCAGCAACAGAATGAGTACATTTTATCGTTGTTACAGGCTCACTTTGAAAAAATGATAATGCTTAAATCAAAAAAGCCGCTTAAAAAGCGGCTTTTTCAGAATTTTGGCTCCCCGGGACGGGCTTGAACCGCCGACCTAGTGATTAACAGTCACCCGCTCTACCAACTGAGCTACCGGGGAAGATTGGTAAGTCTTGCTAAGCAAGAGATGCGCATTTTACAGTTATCAGAAAAACTGTCAAGCAATATGTAGTCATTTTTTTATGTTCTTGTTCACAGCGCTTAAGAAACCTCGCAAGATGTCCATTTCATGCTTTTCAATGCGCAGTCGATTGAACATCATTCTGAGCTTCTCTTCCAATGACTTTTGATTCTCTGTATGCATAAAATCGATGTCATGCATGATTTGAAACAAATGTTGATAGAAACTTTGCATTTTTTCAGCAGTAGCGAATGGAACATCAGCTGGCTGATCAATCACTTCTATGTTTTGTGCTTCCAGACACCTCATTCTCAGCTCGTAGGCTGCCACTTGAATGGCTGCAGCTAAATTCAATGACGAATATTCCGGATTGGCTGGTAATTTAACCAAATAATGGCACCGTTGCATTTCTTCATTGGTCATTCCATAACGTTCTTTTCCAAAAATCAAAGCAACTTGTTGTGACTTGGCAGCGAGGGTCAACATTTTAGCAGCCTGATGCAAGTCAATGACCTCTATATCCATCCCTCGATTTCGGGCACTGGTGCCCATCACCAAGGTACATGGTTCTATGGATTGATCCAAATCATCATGAACAGTGGCTGCGTACAACACATCATCGGCACCGGATGCTCTGGCCGTGGCCTCAGCACTGGGGTAGTCAGTTGGGTTGATTAAATGTAAATTTTCCATCCCCATCACCTTCATGGCACGGGCAGCAGCTCCAATATTGCCAGGATGTGAGGTGTTAGATAAAACGAATCTGATGTTTTTTAATCTGTCCACAAAAGTGTCAATAAGTTAAAAGATTTGGTATCATACGCGGTTCGCTTCTTAACATCAACGTGCCACATAAATGTGTCACATCAATGGATAAAATTAAAGACATGTCACCTGAACTGAATATTGCCAAAAAAGCAGCACTCAAAGCGGCCAATTCAATTGAACAATTGATGTTTAAAAATGAATTGCTCTCAGTCAATAAAAAACTCAACAATGGCTTTGTTGACCAAGCCATTCAAGTCAGCATGAATGACATCTTTTTTACTTTAAAAAGGGCTTATCCAGAAGATGAAATTCAAACTGATGAAACCACTTTAACTGATTTCACCAATTCCGAGAGGGTTTGGCTGATCAATCCATTAAGCGGCATCACCAATTTTCTCTATGACATCCCTCACTGTGCCATCAGCATCATCCTGATCGAAAACCACAAAACCAAAGAGGCCTTGATTTACAACCCAGTCACCGATGATGAATACATGGCTACCAAGGGCAAAGGCGCCTTTTTAAATCAAAGAAGGTTAAGACTCAGCAACCACAATGAACCTTCAGAGTCACTGATTGGTACCAACTACTCAGAAAATAAAAACAAAAATGCCCTTCAGTCCAAAGCTTTGCGGACCATCAGCAATCAAGTCGCTGATGTGCGGGTTCTCGGCTGTCCCGCATTGGACTTAGCCATGGTATCTGCCGGAAAACTCAATGCCTATTGGCAAAATGAGATGAAACCGTCAGAAATGCTTGGAGGTATTTTGTTGACCGAAGAGTCAGGCGGTCAATGTATGGATTTTTCAGCCAAAAGAGCGTTCAACCAATCCGCTCAAGTGGTGGCTGGAAACTTAAAAGTCTCTGCTTGGCTAACTTCACAACTTAAAAGCCTTTATCAAAACTAAATAAAAAGGCGCTGCTAAAAAAAGCAGCGCCTTTGCATTGTGCATCAAACTTCGTTAAACAGCTTAAGCTCACCTGTGAACCTGAGCCAAATTTGATTCACAAATTCAAGCTAATCGTCTCTAAAACATCAACATCAACATCAAAATTAGCAGTCAAATCTTTGAGGTGAGCCACATCAATTTCACCATCCAATTTGATGTAAACAAATTCATCTCCTGCCTCGAACACCATAATTGACAAGTCACTTAAAATCATGCCATCGACTTTAGCCATGATGTGTACACGCTCATCACCTTCAACGACCTTGATGATCTCCTCAACGCCATGCTTAGCCAAACTCCTGACCTTGTCACTCATCCAGTCACCGATGTCATCTACATCCACTGCATCATTCAATTCATAAACATTGATAGACAGGTCTTTCAGCCCAGATAACACAGCTTGAGCCTCTTGATCATCTTTGGTGAACATCCTCGCCATACCCAGCACACCAGGGCCTAAGGTTATTTTTACTTTGGCTTCAGTGCCTAAAATGCTTTCAAGCGCTTTAAAATCATCAGCCCAAGAATTGACTGATACCAAACTTAAAAACATCATCGCCATTATATTTTTCATAAATACCTCTATTAATTAAACATCATCCGCCATGGATTTATGTGCATATAACGAGGCAAGCTAAAATATGTTACAAATGAGAGGCAAAAAAAAGCCCGGCAATACCGGGCTGATTGTTTAATCAAAAATTAAAATTATGGAATGTGCTCTAAGTTGGCACCTTCCTTTTCAACTGGAATTAAATCTTCACGACTGATACCTAAGGCCAAAGTGGTTGTACTGGCTACAAATATGGATGAATAAGTACCGACAATCACACCCACTATCAAAGCAAAAGCAAAACCATGGATCAAATCACCGCCAAAGAAAAACAATGCCAACAACACCAGCATGGTGGTGAATGAAGTAATCACAGTTCTGGATAAAGTTTGACCGATCGAATTGTTAATCACTTGTTCAGTGGTGGCTTTTCGGCCCTTTCTGAAATTTTCCCTGATCCGATCAAAAACCACAATCGTGTCATTCAATGAATAACCAATGACTGCGAGCAGTGCTGCCAGAACAGTCAGGTCAAATTCCACCTGCCAGATCGAAAACACGCCAGCCGTGATTATCACATCGTGAACCAAGGCAGCGATTGATCCCAATGAAAAGCGCCATTCAAATCGAATGGTCACATAAATCAAAATGCCCATGATGGCGTACAACAACGCCAATGAACCTTGTTCAATCAACTCATCACCCACCTGTGGGCCCACAAAATCCGCCTTACTTATTCTTGCTGATGAATCCAATTTCTTTAATTCTTCAAGTACAGCATTACTTAACTTGGCTTCATCCTTTTGAGTAGAATCTGATTGTTCATCCATGTCCGGAGTTGCTACTGCCTTTTCTTGAGGCGGCAAAGTGATTTCAATATCTTTGCTGGAACCAAAATTCTTAACCACTATATTTTGGTACCCCGAAGCTTCAAGGTTTTCCCGCACTTCGGTCACTCCGATGCCTTCTTCAAAATGCACCACGACAACTGTTCCTCCAGTGAAATCTAATCCAAAATTCAATCCCCTGGTCACGATAGAAATCAACGACATAATGATTAACAACGACGACACCACCAACGCAATTTTTCTCTTGCCCATGAAGTCGTATTTAATTTTTCCTAATATATTCATACTCAACTCCTTAGATGGCTATCGATTGTAATTTTTTCTTGCGACCATAAACCAAGTTCACAATAGCCCTTGATAACACAATCGCTGTAAACATTGACGTCATGATGCCAATACACAATGTCACGGCAAACCCCTTGATGGGTCCAGTACCAAATGCGAACAAGACAACCGCTGCAATCAGAGTGGTTACATTGGCATCTGCAATGGTAGAAAATGCTTTTTCGTAACCAGATTTGATGCTGCCTTGTATGGTGTTCCCACCCCTCATTTCTTCTTTGATCCGCTCAAAGATCAAGACATTGGCATCAACTGCCATACCGACAGTAAGTACAATGCCTGCAATACCAGGAAGGGTTAATGTGGCGCCAAACATAGACAAACAAGCCATCATCAATACCACATTGATGGTCAAGGCCACATTGGCGATCAAACCAAACATGCGATAGTAAACAATCATAAATACCACCACCAATGCCAATCCTATCTGAACCGACATCACGCCTTTATCAATATTGTCTTGTCCCAATGAAGGACCAATGGTTCGCTCTTCTACAATTTGAACCGGGGCTGCCAAGGCACCTGCTCGCAGTAACAAGGCCAATTCATTGGCTTCTTTTTGTGAATCCAAGCCAGTGGTTTGAAATTGATTAGAAAAGATGCCGTTGATGCGTGCATCACTGATCACCTCTTCTTTATTTCTGTACTGCATCACGCCTTCATCATTTTTGCCTATGGGAATTCTTTCTTTAAGAATAACACCCATAAAATTTCCTACATTGGACTTTGTGAATTCAAGCATTCTGTTGGCACCTATGCTGTTCAATTTAACTGATACAGCAGGAGAACCTGATTGTTGGTCGAAAGTCGCCTGAGCATCTATCAATTGATTACCAGTCGCGATCACTCGGTCTTTTAACAAGACAGGCCGACCTGATCGATCGTAATACAATGAAGATCCTATCGGTGTTTTGCCCGTTCTTGCTGCCAATTCTGCATTGTTTTCACGGTCAGTCGGTCGATATTCTAAGGTGGCTGTTGCATCTAACATGATTTTTGCCTGGGTCGTGTCTTGTAACCCTGGCAATTGAACCACGATACGTTCCAAACCCTGACGTTGAATGATGGGTTCTGCAACCCCAATCTCATTCACCCTGTCTCTCAATGTGGTTAAGTTTTGATTCAATGCATTTTCTTTGATTGCATTGATTGACTGTTCTGTTAACAAGCCTTTCAACTCATAACTATCTGCAGTCACATTTTGACGCAATGTCAACTCAGTGAAATCCTTTTCGATCAGTTCTGCTGCTTTCTCCATATCAACTTCGTTTCTGAAACTGATGGTAATGTCATTGCCAGACCAGCTGATGCGTTTCTTGGGAATTTTTTGTTTAATTAAAGTAGAAGTGATGTCAGAACGGATTTGTTTTTTCTTGTTGTCCGCAGCCTCTTTCATATCAACTTCTAACAAGAAATGTACGCCGCCACGCAAATCCAATCCCAGGTTCATCGCTCTGCCACCCAGGTTTTCTAGCCATTCTGGCACGTTGGGTCTCAAATTCATGGCTGTATTGAAGCCTGTCAAACCTTCTTTTAACGCATCTTGCCCCTTTCTTTGGGCATCCAAATCAGCAAATTTAACAATGGCGGTGTCGCCATCAATTGAGATTTGATCGAAAGCAATTTGTTTGTCATTCAATACATCAGAAATTTTATCCAGTGTTTTTGGTTCAATTGCTGCGTCTTTAACTGCTTTTACTTGCACCACTTGACTTTGGCCATATAAGTTTGGCAATGCATACAGCGCTCCCATAGATATGATGACCAGAATCATTATGTATTTCCACATAGGATATCGATTCATTGTTATTCTCTTTATTGTTATTGTTATATATGTCTACCCAAGCAAAAATGGGCAGGTATTTACTTAAGTGATTTAATCGTCCCTTTAGGTAATACTTTGGCCACTGCACTTCTTTGCACGTGTATTTCAATGCTTGGTGCAATTTCAATCTTTATGAATGACTCATCGACCGCAACTATTGCACCCAAAGTACCGCCATTGGTAATCACTTCATCACCCACACCCAGTGCTGTTACCATTTCATTGTGAGCTTTCATGCGTTTTTGTTGTGGACGAATCAACATGAAGTACATGATGACAAAGAACACACCAATAAAAATAAAGGAACCCATTGGGTTAGCAGCTGCATCGCCCGATTGAGCCATGGCATCAGATATAAAAAAATTCATCTTTCAATCCCGTTTCTAGTAAAATAAAAGCGCGCTATTATAGCACCACAGAAACAACGATATAGGACTCAAATGGCAAAAAATCAAGGGCTTGATACTGCAAAAACTCAAGTAACAAAATCAATTACTGGTGGATGTCATTGCGGGGCCATCAAATTTCATGCCACAGTTGATATCAATTCAACAATTCTTGTTTGTAATTGTTCGGTCTGTTCGATGACAGGGTTTCATCATTTGATTGTGCCACATGATCAATTCAAACTGCTTACTGAGGTCCAATCATTGACCAGTTATCGATTCAATAGCAAACAAGCCAACCACCTTTTTTGTAGCCGCTGTGGTGTTAAGTCTTTCTACCAACCGCGCTCTCACCCAGACTGTTGGAGCATCAATGCGCATTGCATCAAAGGCTATGTTGCGACTGAATGGAAGCATGAACTTTTTGATGGAAAAAATTGGACCCAAGCACACAATAACTTACAATCAAGTTAAACAGCCATGACTTACATCTCTACACAACGATTAGACATCAAGCCCACGCATAAAAATTGTTGGTCTATTTTTGACAAGTTTGATCAGCACTTGATTGGCAAGTTATTCTTTAAAAAACAATGGTTTAACATTATCCTTAAACCGCATTCCCTGGGCCTTGGGGTTGCTACTGAATCTGCTTTTGGTTTGATGAAAGCAATCAATTGTGATCATTACAAAGCAAAAACCGATTTAGCCCATGCCGCCTCATTTTTACGTGGCATGGGATTTGTCAAACAAGAAAATCACTATATGGTTTCTGCTGAAACCTTGACCTGTCCAGACCCCTACCTCGAGTTGAATCAATCACTGGGAATCGAAGACCGTAAATTGTCCTGTCCTTTTCAACCCACTGCCGTCCAACTGATAGATTCTGACATTGATTGTTTCGACCGCAGCACCAAACTACACCCTCAAGCTCACCACGCATGGCATCAAATGAAACAAGCTGCAAAGGATGATGGTGTCTTGCTGCAATTGGTATCGGCATTCAGATCCATGAAGTACCAAGCCCAGTTGATTCAGGGAAAACTCGACAATGGCATCCCGCTTGATGACATCCTGTCAGTCAATACCGCACCAGGTCACAGCGAACACCACACTGGGCGTGCCATCGACATAACCACCCATGAATTTGAAGCTTTATCAACTTCATTTGAATCAAGCCCGGCTTTTAAATGGCTCACTGATCGTGGTGCTGAATTTGGTTTTATCATGAGTTACCCCAAGGACAATCAATATGGCATCATTTATGAACCTTGGCATTGGTGTTACCATCCGGTGGCTGGGGTAAATAAATAGTATTTATGGTTGGTTAGACTTGGGCTTGACAGTTCAAGCCAAGATATTTTATACTTTTTGTTACATCAGTAATAAGGGGCTATTTTTGCAACCTAAAACAACAAATAATCAGACGAATAACCAATGGCCAATGCGTTTGGTCTTGTTGTTTATTTTACTGCAACTGTCCTCAATATTATCCGCAGCCATTAATGACCCGCATAAGGTGGACTCAATCATCAATAACAAAATCAGTCAACTGATTGACATCAATCATTTGGGCCATTCACAAAGCATTCAAACCACTCAAATTGGCCCTATGACGTTTTTTAAGTTGAAATTTTTTGAGCAAAATAATTACCAGGTTTCTGCCAAAGCCACTCAATTGTTTGGGTTTAGCCCGACAATCACTTGTGTATCAGGCAGTAAAAACCACATTTGTCAGTAATTATTTTTTACAAATTCATCCAATATATCTATGAATTGACCCGCGATGTTATCACCTTTCAATGTATGTGATTTTTGACCTCTGATAAAAATGGGCGCTGTTGGTTTTTCTCCAGTACCTGGCAAGGAAATTCCAATATCAGCGTGTTTTGACTCGCCGGGACCATTAACGATACATCCCATGACAGCGACATTCATGTCTTTGACACCAGGATGTGAAATGCGCCATTCAGGCATTTTTTGCTCCATGTGTTCTGTCACGTCTTTGGCCAATACCTGAAAAAATTCACTGGTGGTTCTGCCACATCCAGGACAGGCTGTGACTTCGGGCTTAAAGGATTGCAACTCCAAGCTTTGCAAAATTTGTTGGGCAATTTTGACTTCAGCCGTCCTGGCTTGATTAGGCTCAGGAGTCAAAGAAACACGTATGGTGTCTCCTATGTGCTGCTGTAACAACACACTCAAAGCCGCAGTAGACGCCACGATGCCTTTGTTTCCCATTCCGGCTTCAGTCAAACCCAGATGCAAAGCGTATCGGCATTGTTGATATAAATTCTGGTAAATACGAATCAATGACTGAACACTGCTCACTTTACATGAGACGATGATGCGATCAGCTGGCAAACCAAAACTCTCAGCTTGCGCCGCACTTTGTAACACGGAGTCGATCAGGGCTTTTTCTATCAAAGCACCCGATGATAATGGCGACGGACTTTTGGCATTTTCATCCATCATTTTAGCCATTAACTTTTGGTCTAAACTGCCCCAATTGCCACCAATTCTGACCGGTTTATTTAAATCTTTAGCCACTTGGATAATTTCTTCAAATTGGCTGTCTCGCTTGCGGCCAAAGCCGACATTTCCGGGGTTAATGCGGTATTTTGCTAGTTTTTCTGCGCATTCAGGGTATTCCTGAAGCAACATGTGTCCATTGTAATGAAAATCACCTATGACAGGCACATCACATCTGGCTGCCCGCAAACGATCGATGATTTCAGGAACGGCGGCGGCTGATTCTTCGTTGTTGACAGTGATTCGAACCAACTGAGAACCCGCTTGGTGTAACTGGTATATTTGCTGTGCCGTCCCTTTGGCATCCGCTGTGTCGGTATTGGTCATGGATTGAACCACTACTGGCCCACCACCCACTTTAATGCCGTCGATATCAACAACATGTCTTTTGTTATCAATCATTTGTTTGTTCATTGCTTTGTATTCCTACATTTAGGCGAGAAAATGACGCCGCATCTACTTTATTTCTTAAAATAATACAGTGGTATTGACCCAAATCTGAAACCAATTTGATGGCTAAAAAAAAGGGAGTCACCCAATAATCTTGCAATCTGGCTTCTAGCACAAGTTGATTGTCTGTTTGTACCAATCGCCATTCCCCCACAGCATTCATAACCAAAGTGAAATCAAGTTGTTGATTGATCATGCGTCGATTGCTTGCATATTGCCATAAAATCAATGGAACGAGCAATACCAGCCATACTGACAGGAACCAAGCACCCAATAACAAGACTGGTATAAGAAACAACAACAAAATTTGAACCCAACTCAGGCTCAAAATAATTTGCTTATTTTTTAAGGTAACTGGAGGCACAAATATCAGCGACCAATCGAGCGGTTGGTGCATCCTCTGGTGTTTGTTTACCACTGAGCCAAGACCATAATGTCATGTCTTGAAGCTGAAGAAACTCATTGAATTGAGTTTTGTCGTCATCAGACATTAAAGGATAAGCTGATTCCAAATAACGGGTCATGATGAAATCCAATTCTTTCATCCCACGACGACAACGCCATTGAAAATATCCTTCGGTCAACTCAGTGGGTACAGTTTCGGCAGGATAATCACTCATCTTTTAATGCTGTACTTGAATGTCTTTGTTACAAGGCATGTCTTTGAGCAATCATTTTTTTAATTTCGCCAATGGCTTTACCAGGGTTCAATCCTTTGGGGCAAGTGTTGGCGCAATTCATGATGGTGTGACAACGATAAACCTTAAATGGGTCTTCTAAATCCTCCAAACGTTCCCCAGTGTACTCATCACGAGAATCTGCCAACCATCGATACGACTGCAACAACACAGCGGGTCCTAAGTAACGATCACCATTCCACCAATAACTTGGACATGATGTTTGACAACAGGCGCACAAGATACACTCATACAAACCATCTAATTGTTCACGCTCTTCAATCGATTGTAAGCGTTCCTTATCCGGTAAAGGCACTGAATCAGTTTGCATCCAAGGTTTGATTGAAGCATATTGCGCATAAAAATGTGTCAGGTCTGGCACCAAATCTTTGATGACTTCCATGTGTGGCAATGGATAAATGGCAATTTCCTTGCCTTTGAATTGTTTGATGGATGTGGTACACGCCAAGGTGTTAGTTCCATTGATATTCATCGCACAAGAGCCACAAATGCCTTCTCGACATGAGCGCCTGAATGTCACAGTTGAATCCATCTCGTCTTTGATTTTAATCAAAGCATCCAAGACCATTGGGCCACAATTATCCATGTCAACTTCATAAGTATCGGTCCTTGGGTTTTCACCATCATCTGGCGACCAACGATAGACTTTGACGGTGGTCAAATTAGTGCCACTTGCTGCTTTGTGGTGCTTACCTTTTTGTACTCTCGAGTTTTTGGGTAGTCTAAATTCTGCCATAATAATTCTCAATAAACCCTTGGTTTGGGTGGAATAACTTCACATTCATCGGTCAAGGTATACATATGTACCGGGCGGTATTCAAAACTCACATCACCATTGTCATCTATATAGGCCAAGGTATGTTTCATCCACTGATCGTCATCACGCTCTGGATAATCTTCACGGGCGTGTGCTCCTCTGGATTCTTTGCGATTTTCAGCCGAAAACATGGTGACTTTGGCTTGTATCATCAGGTTTTGTAACTCCAGGGTTTCTACCAAATCTGTGTTCCACACCATGGAAGTATCTGTTACATTGACGTTACCAATTTTGGCCGCAGTGGCTGTAATCTTTTCACAACCCTCTTCCAGCACTTCGCCGGTTCTGAACACAGCGGCATTGTTTTGCATGATTTTTTGCATTTCTAAACGCAAATCAGCGGTTTTGATGTCGCCTTGTGCATGGCGAGTTTTATCTAAATTGTCTAAGGATTTATCCAAGGCACCTTCAGTCAACTCTTTGTGCTTGGTTCCTGGTTGTATGACTTCGGCACATCGATCGGCCACAGCCCTACCAAAGACGATCAAATCCAACAATGAGTTTGAACCCAGTCGGTTGGCCCCGTGGACTGAAACGCATGCCGCTTCACCTATGGCAAACAAGCCGGGTACCACTTTGTCAGGATCATCACCCACTTTATTAACCACTTCTCCGTGGTAATTGGTCGGGATGCCGCCCATATTATAATGCACCGTTGGTAGCACCGGAATGGGTTCTTTGGCCACATCTACACCGGCGAAAATTTCTGCAGATTCTGCAATGCCGGGCAGTCGTTTATTAATCACATCAGCACCCAAATGTTGTAAGTTGAGATATATATGGTCGTTTTCACTGCCAACACCCCTGCCCTCACGAATTTCTATTGTCATAGATCGTGAAACCACATCGCGGGAAGCCAAATCTTTGGCGTTCGGTGCATAACGCTCCATAAAACGTTCACCTTTGGAATTGGTTAAGAATCCACCTTCACCACGCACGCCTTCAGTAATTAAACAGCCTGCGCCATAGATACCCGTGGGATGGAATTGTACAAACTCCATGTCTTGTAGTGGCAAACCTGCTCGCAACACCATCGCGTTGCCATCACCCGTACAAGTATGAGCTGAAGTACATGAAAAATATGCCCTGCCGTACCCACCAGTGGCCAGAATCACCGCATGACCTCGGAACAAATGCAAACTGCCATCAGCCAGATTCCAAGCTAACACACCTTTACATTCGCCCTCTTCCATCACCAAGTCTATAGCGAAGTACTCAATAAAGAATGAGGCATCGTGTTTCAAAGACTGTTGATACAAGGTATGTAAAATGGCATGGCCTGTGCGGTCAGCAGCGGCACAAGTACGCTGGGCTGTCCCTTCACCATAATTGGTGGTCATGCCGCCAAATGGTCGTTGGTAAATTTTACCTTCTTCCGTTCGAGAGAACGGCACCCCATAATGCTCTAATTCAACCACCGAAGGAACCGCTTCACGACACATGTACTCAATGGCGTCTTGGTCACCCAACCAATCTGACCCCTTGATGGTGTCATACATATGCCAACGCCAATCATCTTCACCCATGTTTCCCAGTGAAGCTGACATGCCGCCTTGTGCTGCCACGGTGTGTGAACGTGTTGGAAATACTTTGGTGATGCATGCCGTAGACAGGCCTTTGGTCGCCAAACCCATGGTCGCACGTAATCCAGCACCGCCTGCACCAACCACTATGGCATCAAATTTATGTTCTGTTATTTTATATTTTTTAGTCATTATTTATCCAAATAGAACTGATGAGACAGCATATGTATTGACCATCATGAGTAATATCATGCTGAGCTTAATAATATATTGAAGTATGAGTTGCCAAGTATGACTGCTGACATAATCTTCAACCACCACTTGAAGGCCCAATGCACCATGATAACTGGCAGTCAAAGTGAATAACAGCAACACAATTGAATGAATGGGGTTTTGCATCCAAACCACCATAGATTGAGCACTCAATGCATCTAAACGCAATAAACTGATCAAAACAAAAAGTCCAGTCGGAACCAATAAAACTGCGGTCATGCGTTGCATCCACCAATGACTGAATCCATGTTTGGCAGAACCCAAACCTTTCACCTTTGCTACATCTGATTGATAACTCATGTTATTTCCCCAAGAAAAAAACAGCGGCTGTAAAAATCACAGCCATGATGATAACCACCACGCCAGATTTATAAACCGCAGGGATTGAATACCCTTTGCCCGCATCCCAAAATAAATGCCGAATGCCATTACATAAATGGTAATTAAAAGTGAACACCCAAGCATAAAGCATAACAACGCCCAATCCAGAGGAGAAAAATGCCGATACTTGATCGGCAATGATTGGCTGTGTGGTCACTCGATACAGCCAGTAAGTGAACACAACTAAACCAAAGGCCAAAACCATGCCAGTCAACCTATGAGCAATCGACATCATTGATGTCAACTGAGGCTTATAGACTTGTAAATGTGGAGAGAGGGGTCGATTTGTACTGCTCATGTGTGCTCCGTAATTTGTCTAAAAATCAATACAACGGCCATTTTTTTCCCAATCGCCATAGCGTGTAGGGTCTAAGCCATCTTTGCGGCCACCATATTCTTTGGCCTTTTCGTTTGAATGAGATTTTGTGGGTTGTGTGTTGGTTTCAGTCACCAACTCTTGTTGTTTATTTGCTTGATCAGTTTTCATAGGGTATGCATTTTTAATTGGGTTAAAATGTATTCAGCTGCTGTCAATTCATTCAACCAATTCATTATTATTCAACTGGCATTTAACAAGCTCAAATTATATCATTGAACCTTACCTAATAAAAGATTCAATCACATGTCAAATGAACCCGTTTTCAACAACCTTTCCGTATTTGAAGTCAATGGTGCTGACACGGAAGTGTTTTTAAAAAACCAACTGATCTCTGAATTCAATCAAAACAGCAAAGTCAGCTATTCAGCCATATGCAACCCCAAAGGCCGCATCATTTTTACATTGTTGCTCTTTCCAGATGAAAACGGTGTCAAAATTGCTGTAAATTCAGATTTGAGTGACAATTTTTATCACTATGTGACAATGCGAAAATTCAGAATGGATTTAAACATCAACAAAACAAATGATTCAATCCAAATGCAACACGACTTTACTGAAAATACAACCTTATCATCATTGAGCCTCGTTGTTGCCGATACGGCATTCATCACAAACAATACCGATTTGTTTTGGCGATTTATTTTTGCAAGCGGCCTGCCTTGGATAACCGATAAAACAACAGAACTTTTCATCCCACAACATATGAACCTTGATAAAAGTAAAATCATTGATTTTGAGAAAGGTTGTTACCCAGGTCAGGAGATCATTGCCAGACTCCACTATATAGGTAAAGTTAAAAAAAGAATGACGCTGATTCAAACAAATAACGAACTGACTTACCAAGCAGGTGACAAAGCATTCATCGAAGAATTAGACCAAGAAGTGGAATTTTGTTCGCCCATATTTCATTGGGATGCAAAATGGCATGCCCAAGCCATTATAAAATCAAGCTGAATCTGTTGATTGAGGTTGAACCAAAATTTGGGTTGGCATCAATGTAAAATCCAATTAAAACTGGAAATTGGCTTAATCTGAATATATTTAAAATTGATTAATATCATGGTATTATAAAGAATAACTGTAGTTAAACATTAATGGTGGGACATTCGATGAAAATTTTAAAACTTATTTTTCTGTGCTTTGCAATGCTGCAATTTTCAAACGCATTCAGCCAAACCATCACTTTAGCCGTAGAAGCGACCTACCCCAAAGATCAGGCTGAGTTTGTGTACGAACCTTTGAAAAACTGGCTAGAAAAAAAGACGGGCTTAACCGTTGAAATTGAAAGCGCCGACAATTACTATTTTTACTGGCGATCAGCACGAAACAACCAACCTGATTTCACCTTAGATGCATCTCATGTGGCCGCATTCAGGATGCAAGAAAAAAACTACCAACCTTTGGCTCGAGTTCAAGAAGATGTCTCCTATCATTTAATCTCAAATTATGAACCCGCCGCTGGCCAAAGCATAGATGAGTTTTTGGTTGGAAATCGAGTGGTTACTCTGCCCAATCCCAACATGGGTTCGGTACTTTTTGATGAATGGTTTACTGACTTATTTTTACAACCACAAAAAATTGTCACCGCACTGTCATGGGAAGACGTGATTGAACAAGTCTTTGCACAATCGGCAGATGCCGCCATCATTCCAAGTTCTTTGTCTGAATTGTATCCCAATTTTGCCAGGCTTAAAGAAAGCAAAAAGTACCCAGGCTTAACGTTTTTAGCCTCGCCCAATGTCAGTCCCCAACTAAAAGAGTCTTTTAAAAATGCCATCTTAAGTATTGGTGAAGATGACGAATCTTATGATATTTTGGCAGAACTGAATTCCGATGGCTTTGTAGAAGTCAATCCTGAAAATTATAAAGACTTGGCCGAAATACTAACTAAATTAATGTACTGAGTCACAGTTTAGTAATTTTAATATTGATAAAATAAATAATTGATAAGTATTGTTCGCGCCAATGAAAAAATCAAATACAATTCGCTTTATGAAAAATAACTCCACTTCTGAGCGCAGACGATTTACCCGCATACCCCTGATGAAAGACGTCACTTTATATACTGGTATGGAAAGCTGGGTATCACAAATACATGACCTCTCGTTAAAAGGCGCCTTGTTGAGTTGCCCCACAGAACATACCGTGAAAAACGGTGACCTTTTGCGCTTAAGTATTCCTGTCGAAAACTCTCCTGCCATTATTATGAATATTCAAGTGGTTCATACCAATGGTGAAACATTTGGTGTGGAGTGGACCCAAATTGACATGGACAGCTTTGCCAGTTTAAAGCGCACCATTGAACTTAACATCAAAGAAAAAGAAAGCCTCAGAGAAGACATCAAAACCTTGTCAGAGTAAAACGCTTCCTCATTACTTTTCCGCCACAATGTAGCAAACCCAACTGGCATCCGCTGTACCGATTTTGGATTGGGTATAAATGCCGTCTCCCTCACCCGTTGCTTCATCGGTTCCTTCCCAATAGACTTCGGCTGTTGAAAATCCGGCTGTTAATAACATCTCGGTAATTTCTGGCAAAGTCCACAGTCGCCAGTAATAATCGAAAGCTTGGTCCATTTTAATCCCCTCATCCGTGACAAAATGAATATAACATTGCATTTGAGAATTGATTGGATTGAAACTGGCTTGTTCCCAAATATATGTATAACCATCACACTCACGCTCTTCCTTGATTTCTTTGGCCGCCTCATAGCCGCCAAAAGCATCCAGGAAAAAGACACCATCATTTTTCAGGGATGTGAGAACGGATTGAAAGTAGTTGATCATCAAAGCCCTTTCCATAAAAATGAAATAACTGAAATTCATTGCCAAGATGGCATCCATCGATTGCCCACCCATCTTGGTTGTTCCCACCTTTAAAACATCTTCATTCAGCAACTGAATGCGATTTTTTTGGTGGTTTTCCAGCATTGATAAATTATGGTCATTGCCCCACTGTAAAACCAAGGGATCAAAATCAACCGCCCAAGCCCAATTATCAGGGTGCCTGCCAATCCATTCACAAGCGGTTTGGGCTGTACCACAAAAATCTTCACGCAGACTTCTGGCTGGCCTTCCCTTTAATTGTTCAAAGGTTGATTCAACAAAATCTATTTCTGCTTCAACGCACTGAACGGCATTTTGGTACAGGTAATGTTTATCCAAAAATCACCTCAATGATTCATTCAATGCAGCCAAAACAGCAGAACCAGGACACAGTTCAGCCTGCGACAAGCTGTTCAAAGGTGCATTCACAGAATTTATGCGACCGTGGGTGTCTGCTTCAGACTCATCATGATAAATTAAACCAGTCAGTATTTTGTGCTGCTCTTTGACCGTTTCGATGCGATTCATGGCTTCCTTTCTGCTGCTTAAATCATAATCAGCAGCATTCTTTTGCAGGTGTAATTCACTGCCATCATGGACGGTTACTTTTCTGGAACTGCCTTCAGGATAATCAATTTTAATTTCTGATTTACTGGGCACAAAATCAATGGTGCCTGAGGCCTCTAAATGATCTCTGACCCATTCATACCCCTTGGTTGACGAAGGGGTGTTATTGAAGGTCACACAAGGTGAAACCACATCAATAAAAGCAAATCCTGGGTGTTTTATGGCGGCTTTGATCAAAGGAATTAGTTGGTGCTTATCACCGGAAAAACTTCTGGCCACCATACCAGCGCCTAATTGTAAGGCCATCTGACACAAATCTATTGAATCAAATACACTGGGAACTCCTTTTTTACTGGCCGATCCTTTATCAGCAGTAGCAGAATCTTGGCCCTTGGTTAAACCATAACAACCATTGTTCATGACTATATAGACCATATTAAGATTTCGCCTCACCACATGAGCAAATTGCCCCATGCCTATGGAAGCCGTATCACCATCTCCCGACACCCCAATGTACAACAGATCTCGATTGGCCATATTGGCACCAGTGGTCACCGATGGCATGCGTCCATGCACAGAATTAAAACCGTGTGCCTTACCTAAAAAGTATGTGGGGGTTTTTGAAGAACAGCCAATGCCTGATATTTTGGCAATTTTGTGCGGCTCCAAATTCAAATCAAAGCATGACTTAATAATGGCAGCGCTGATGGAATCATGCCCACAACCCGCACATAAGGTCGACAATGCACCTTCATAATTTTTGATGGAATACCCCACCTCATTGGTGTGGTTTTCTGGATGTCTAAAGTTAGGTCTTATAAAAGTCATTTCAGGCCTCCTGATGGATGTTGCTTATCATCAATTGATCCAAGTGCTTTTGAATCTCAGTCACTAAATATTCTGCGGTAATTGGCATGCCATCAATATTTAACACCTCAATCATTTTTTGAGGGTTGATAGCCAACTCGTTAACCAATAAAGTTTTCATCTGGGCGTCTCTGTTTTGTTCAATCACAAATATAACATCATGCTTTTCCACAAATGTATTCACTTCTTCACCAAATGGAAAGGCTTTGATTCTCATTGAATCAATGGTTTGCTTGTCCCTTAAAATTGCCAAGGCTTCTTTTGACGAATAATCACTGGTGCCATAAAAAATCACCCCCACCTGACACGTATACCCAGAAATCTCAGCCGCAGGTACTGTTTTTTTAGCCGTGTCCCACTTAAGCAATAATCGCTGCATGCCCCTGGCATAAACTTCTCCATCCTCGGTGTAGGCCGCATATTCATCATGAGATGAACCTCGGGTAAAATAAGCCCCTTTTTCTGGATGGGTTCCGGGAATGGTCCGATAGGGAATCCCATCGCCATCTACGTCTAAATAACGCCCCCATTTCTCTGGCAATTCATTCAATTGTTTTTCGTTCAATACTTTGCCTCGGTCATAAACCTGCTGATCATCCCATTCAATGGGATCACACTGGTGTACATTCATTCCCAAATCCAAATCACTCATTAAAATGACCGGTGTTTGTAACCTTTCTGCCAAATCAAACCCTTTGACTGTCATGTCAAAACACTCTTTGGGATTGGCTGGAAACAACAAAACATTTTTGGTGTCACCATGTGAAGCATAGGCAGCCGCGATTAAATCCGATTGTTGTGTGCGGGTGGGCATGCCGGTCGACGGACCCGTTCGTTGTATATCCATCAACATCACCGGAATTTCCGAAAAATAGGCCAATCCCAAAAACTCGCTCATCAAAGAAATTCCTGGTCCTGAAGTGGCGGTAAATGCCCTCGCACCATTCCAACTGGCCCCTATCACTATGCCTATGGCCGCCAACTCATCTTCGGCTTGAACAATGGCAAATTTATTTTTTCCAGTGTGCTGATCCACTCGATAAGCTTTACAATACTTTTCAAATGCTTCAATCACTGAAGTTGACGGGGTGATTGGATACCAGCCAGCGACTGTTGCACCGGCAAACACAGCACCCAAACCAGCTGCAGCATTGCCTTCCATTAAAATTTGTTCACCATTCAAGTCACGCCGATGAATATTCAATTCACACACTGCATTGTGATGTTCTTCTGCATAACTAAAACCAAGCATCAAAGCTTTTATGTTGGGTTCAATTAATTTGGCTTTTTTGGCAAATAAGGATTTTATCGATTGTTCAAAAACACTGAAGTCCATTTCAAATAAGTAAGCCAGGGCACCTACGTAAATGATGTTCTTGAATATCTGCCTTTGTCTTGGATCGGTATAATTCGCATTACAAATTTCAGTCAGAGGAATGCCAATGGGTACCACGTCCTGACGATTAAAGGAATCTGGTAGTCGCTTTGATGAGTCGTAAAAAAAATAACCACCGGGCAACAATTCCTGATAATCTTTATACATGGTTTGGCCATTGTCAGCGACAATAAAATCATAACCACCACGACGACCTAAATAACCATGCTCATTGATTCGAACTTCAAACCAAGTGGGCAGACCTTGGATATTTGATGGAAAAACATTTTTGGACGAAACTGGCACCCCCAATCTGAAAACCGCTTTACTGAATAAATTATTAGCTGATGCAGAACCCGACCCATTCACATTGGCAAATCGAATCACAAAATCATTGATAGAAGATATTTTTTTCATCACTTACCTGCCGTTGCTTCATGTAAAAGGAACTTTTGCATGTCCCATGCGCCTGTCGGACATCGTTCAGCACAAAGCCCACAATGCAGACATACATTCTCATCTTTAACCATGACTCGTTTGGTTTTTAGTTCACTAGAAACATACAAATCCTGGGTTTCATTGGTGGCCTTGATTTTCAAACTGTCACGCAAGACATCTTCTTCTTCATTGTCTAAAAAGTTGATGCAGTCAACAGGACATATGTCTTCGCAAGCATCACATTCTATACAGCGATCAGTTTCGAACACTGTTTGAACATCGCAATTTAGACAGCGCATGGCTTCTTCATAGCCTTGTGTCAAGTCAAAGCCTTTTTCCACCTCGAGCTTGCGATCAGATATGGCTTTGTCTTTATCTACCAAAGCCACAATGTTGCGATCTTCATCAGAAATATGGGCATCATACAACCAATCATGAAAGCCCATTTTCTGGCTGATTAAAGTGAAATCTGGTGCTGGTCTAACGGTGGTGTCTTCACCTTCACAATATTTGTGAATTGAAATGGCGGCCTGGTGGCCATGCGCCACTGCAGTAATCACATTTTCAGGTCCCCAGGCGGCATCGCCACCAACAAAGACATGAGGCTGGGAAGTTTGAAAGGTGACTTTATCCACTTTTGGCATTTCCCAGTCATTGAAATCTATACCTATGTCGCGCTCAATCCAGGGAAACGAATTCAGTTGTCCAATAGCCATCAACACATCATCACATGGCATCAGTACTTCCTCACCGGTTGGTACCAAACTGCGCTTACCCTCTTCATCAAAAACAGCTTCCACCAACTCAAACAACATGCCTGTGAGTTTCCCGTTTTCAGTCACAAATGCCTTGGGGTTGTGATTTTCATACATGGGAATATCCTCATGTTGTGCATCTTCAATTTCCCAAGGTGATGCTTTCATGTCTGATTTGGGACTGCGTACCACCACCCTGACATCTTTACCGCCCAGACGAATGGCTGTGCGACAGCAATCCATCGCGGTGTTACCGCCACCCAAAACCAATACTTTTTCACCAATTTTTTCAATGTGCTCAAATGCCACACTGGCCAACCAATCAATGCCAATATGTATGTTGTCATCGCCTTCTTGGCGCCCTGCCAATTTGGGTAAGTCCCGGCCTCGTGGCGCACCAGTACCGACAAAAATGGCATCATAACCTTTGTCTAACATAGCCTTCATGCTGGTCACTTCTTGGTTAAAGTGGGTCATCACGCCCATGTCTAAAATGTAATTAACCTCTTCATCTAAAACCGTCTCTGGCAACCTAAAAGAAGGGATTTGACTGCGCATGAAACCACCACCTTTCTTTTGATCATCATACAAGTCTACCTCATAACCCAGCGGCATCAAGTCCCTGGCCACTGTGAGCGAAGCCGGCCCGGCACCAATCAAGGCTATTTTTTTACCATTCTTCTTCGAAGGAATTTGAGGCAATCGATCGCTGATGTCAGTTTTGTTATCCGCAGCCACCCTTTTCAATCGACAAATAGCCACTGGTTCTTCTTCTACCCTGCCACGCCGACAAGCTGGTTCGCAGGGACGATCACAAGTTCTGCCTAGCACCCCTGGAAACACATTGGATTGCCAGTTAATCATGTAGGCATCATTAAACCTTCCAGCGGCAATCAATCGAATGTATTCAGGTACAGGGGTGTGCGCTGGGCAAGCATATTGACAATCAACCACTTTATGAAAATACTCCGGATCAGAAATATCGGTTGGTTTCATGGTACATTTCTCATATCTAAAATTATTAACGCTGAGTCACGGATGACTCTGAAATGGCCTGCCATTCAGTTTGACAATAACCTTTCTCCAATAAATAAATCAGCCATTTATTTAAAAAGCAGTTTTGACTGTATCTTAAACTCGCTTGATTTTTAGCATCCACTCGCCCACCCATTTCTCTGAATTGTTTTTCAAATTCGTTGGAATAGACCAATTCGGCCAATTGGGCATCGTGGTAAATTCGAATCACCAGTGCATCGGAAACGGCATCATCAAAAATCATACACATGGCGATTTCTGTGGTGAACTTGAAGCGTTCCCGGTATTTGACTTGTAACAATGGGGTGCTGTTTAATGCGGAATGATGGATCTGTGCTTGCTGGTTTTCAATGGGCAGCAAAGCTTCGAGCAAACGATGATTGAATTCATGCAATTGCATTAAGCTGATATTGTGCTTGCGCACATATTGTCTGTGGGATAAATACTGTTCGGTCAAAATCATTAATACAATCTTTTATTTAAATCCAAAGCTATCATTATCTTACCTGAAATTTCCTCGATTGAGGTAAGTGTTGTGTTCAAAAAAGGAATTTGGTTGCGGTGATAAATCACTTCAGCATCGCTGACTTCCATCTGACACTTTTTTAATGCCGCATACCTAGAATTGGGACGGCGCTCACTTCTGATTTGTGACAACCTGAACGGATCAATGGTTAAGCCAAACAATTTTTGTTTATGCATCATCACATCATCCGGCAATTTCATTCGCTCCAGATCTTCGTCTGTGATCGGGTAATTGGCAGCTTTCAAGCCATAATGCAAAGCCAAATATAAACAAGTCGGGGTTTTACCGGACCTTGAAACACCCAATAAAATCAAATCGGCTTTTTGTAAATTCAGATTAACCCCGTCATCATGTGACAAAGCAAAATTAGTGGCTTCGATGCGGGCATTGTAGGAGGTGCTGTCTAACATGCCATGGGTACGACCCACTCCCGGATCACTCTTAACCCCAAGATTTTTTTCAATGCGTCTGAGCAAACGATTGAATGGATCCAACTTTAACCCACCTGCTGAATGTATGATTTTGCGCAGTTCAATATCGACCACCGTATTTATCACCAATCGCTGGTAATCTGAAGGTGTATTTTTAATCAGGTCGGCAGCGGCTTGTGCCGTTTCGACGTTATTGATGAAGGCCAACCTTTTTTCAATAAAATTGATGCCTGTAAATTGAGTGATTAAGCTCCTTCCAACTGTTTCTGCAGTGATGGCAGTACCATCTGAAACATAAAAAATGGCGCAATTTTTTATTTCAGCCATTGAATTGACTCCATCGTTATTATTCCTCCCCAGTTTTTCATATAAAATATGTAATTAAATCCTACAGACTGTTTATGCCAAGGGCATGAACAGATAGAATATAACACTTTTGTGAATCCCAAGGAAATTTATGTCTGAGAAAGTAATGCCTGAATACATCATTAAGCTTGACCAACTTAATATGAGTCATTTAGATCAAGTGGGCGGAAAAAATGCCTCTTTGGGCGAAATGATTACCAACCTAAACGCCATGGGTGTCAAGGTGCCCGGAGGGTTTGCCACCACGGCGGACGCTTTCAAAGAGTTTTTACAAATATCAGGTTTAAATCAAAGAATCAGTGACAAACTCAAAAATTTAGACACAGACAATATAGATGATTTGCGTCAAGCCGGTGAACAAATCAGAAATTGGATTCTGGCCACACCTTTCCAAGCCCCCTTGGAACAAGCCATCAGACAAGCCTATGAGGAAATGAAGTCTGAATTAGGCAATGACTTTTCTGTCGCTGTCCGCTCTTCTGCCACAGCAGAAGATTTACCTGACGCATCATTCGCCGGCCAGCAAGAAACTTTTCTCAACGTCAATGGTGCCGATGAAATACTG
Organism: Marinicella litoralis; assembly: GCF_002591915.1. Lineage (GTDB taxonomy): Bacteria > Pseudomonadota > Gammaproteobacteria > Xanthomonadales > Marinicellaceae > Marinicella > Marinicella litoralis. The sequence goes on from NZ_NIHB01000002.1 coordinate 484,616, forward strand.
AGCAAAGCCCACGAAGTTTTTGCCTCTTTATACAATGATCGAGCCATTTCATACCGTGTCCACCATAATTTCGAACATGACGACGTTTATTTGTCCGTTGGGGTACAACAGATGGTGCGGTCTGACATCGCGTCTAGTGGCGTGATGTTTACCATGGATACAGAATCAGGGTTCAATGATGTGGTGTTCATTACTTCTTCTTACGGATTAGGAGAAATGGTGGTTCAAGGTGCGGTCAACCCAGATGAATTTTATGTGTATAAACCAGCCATAAAAAACAACAAACCAGCTGTATTGAGAAGAAACTTGGGTTCTAAATCGATCGAAATGACCTATTCTGAAAGCGGGGTACAAACCAAAAATATCGAAGCCAGCCGCAGCCAACAATTCTCGATCAATGACGATGAAGTCCAACAATTGGCCCAGCAAGCCATCATTATTGAACAACATTACGGCCGACCAATGGACATTGAATGGGCCAAGGACGGAATAACTGGTGGACTATATATAGTTCAAGCCAGACCAGAAACGGTTAAATCAAGAGAACATTCAGGGCAAAAAATTGAACGCTATGCATTGAAAAGCCAAGGCACCATCATTTGTGAAGGTCGCAGCATTGGTCAAAAAGTAGGTCAAGGGACAGCCAAAGTAATAAAAAGTATTGCTCAAATGGATGAAATCAACGCCGGCGATGTTTTGGTTACCGACATGACTGATCCTGATTGGGAACCCATCATGAAAAAAGCGGCTGCGATTGTAACCAACCGCGGTGGTCGGACGTGCCATGCGGCCATCATCGCGCGTGAATTGGGCATTCCAGCCATTGTCGGTTGTGGCGATGCCACGCAAAAAATACCCAACAACACAGCTGTCACAGTGTCTTGCTGTGAAGGAGACACTGGTTTTGTCTATGAAAAAGAATTGGGTTTTGACATCCACACCACTGACCTACAAAACATGCCAGAAGCACCCCTGAAAATCATGATGAATGTTGGTAATCCTGATCGTGCATTTGATTTTCAAAACCTGCCTCACTTCGGTATTGGTCTGGCTCGATTGGAATTCATCATCAATCGCATGATCGGCATCCATCCAAAAGTATTGCTCAATTACGACCAACAACCAGATTCCGTAAAGCAGATAACCGACCCCATGATTGCGGCCTACGCCTCACCCAGAGACTATTTTGTTAAACGTCTGGCTGAAGGCATATCAACCTTGGCTGCCGCATTCAACCCACAACCGGTGATAGTCAGATTATCAGACTTTAAATCCAATGAATACGCCAACCTCATCGGAGGCAAGCAATACGAACCCACAGAAGAAAACCCCATGTTGGGTTTCCGCGGTGCTTCCCGCTATTTAGATGAATCTTTTGTCGATTGCTTTGAAATGGAATGTGAAGCCTTGAAATTTATCCGCGATGACATGGGATTAACCAATGTCTGGGCCATGGTGCCATTTGTCAGGACTTTGGCTGAAGGTCAGGGGGTTATTGACTTGATGGCTAAAAACGGTTTAAAACAGGGTGAGAACGGCTTAAAAATCATCATGATGTGCGAATTGCCCTCCAATGCATTGATGGCTGATGAATTCCTCGATATTTTTGATGGTTTCTCAATTGGCTCCAACGACATGACCCAGTTAACCCTTGGTTTAGACCGAGACTCCGGCCTCATCGCTCATTTATTCGATGAACGTGACCCAGCAGTCAAGAAAATGTTGTCGATGGCCATCAGCGCCTGTAAACGGAGAGGCAAATACATTGGCATCTGTGGCCAAGGCCCTTCAGACCACCCTGATCTTGCCCAATGGTTGTTGGACCAAGGCATAGAAAGTGTCTCGCTCAACCCTGACACGGTGGTGGAAACTTGGCTTAAACTGGCGGGTACTGAATAAAAACGAATTTTTTTTGACCTATCAGTTTATTAATTAAGCTGTTGGTCAATCTTACATAATCATTAAAAAGAGGTAATTGTGAAATTTAAATTGAAACCACTGGCCAGTGCCATTTTGTTGAGTTCCTTTTCAGCCACGTATGCTGAGCCCAATATCATTCAACAACACCAACCAAGCACTGAACAAATTAAGCAAGCCATCAACGGCAATCAATTGATCTTGTCAGTCGGGGTTTTTGATCCCCTGACCGAATCTTTGGATTTTCAACAATCTGGAATTGCTGCACTGCCTTCTCAACATTATGGTTTGGTCCAATTCCAACCAGGTCATGCCAATTTTGAATGGTTGAATAAAAACGGTTTTAAAGTGCTCCAGTCAATGAGTAACAACGCTTATCTGGTTAACTGGAAAGACCAAGACAAAACGCTGCTGAGTCAAAACAACAACATACGCTGGTATGGTGACTTCATGAGCAGTTATAAAATTTCGCCTAACTTGTGGCAAGCCAACCGTTCTGCCCTAACTTCTTTCGATATAGTCGTCAAAACATTCCGTGATTATCCTACGGATCAAATAAAGGCACTGATCAAAAAATATGTCCCCACTGCTGAATTCATTCAATCAAACATCCATCAAGGTGATAACAGGATTGCCATTCAATTGAGTGCCAGCGATTTAGATGAAAAGTTAAATCAACTGGCTGCATTAGAACCGGTGCAATGGATTAACAGGTACGTTGCTGAAAAGTTTGCTAACAATGAAGCCGTTGCTGCGGTTCAAGCCACCAGCAGTACAACCACCAACCGCCCTATTTTTGATCAAGGTATTTTCGGTACTGGTCAAATAGTTGGGGTTGCTGACTCTGGTTTGGATCGAAATGAGGATTGGTTCGTTCATCACAACAACGGTTCTGGCGTGGTGACAGCCATAACAAATTTCGCTGACACCAACCCGCCTGCGATGGGCCCATTGAGCCCTGATAATAAAGTCATTGCTTATTGGGTCATGCCTGGTGCAGAACCCTATGACAGTGGAACCTACCACGGCACCCATGTTTCTGGTTCAGTTGCAGGCGATAGAGGCAGTTGTATAGGGTCTTGTAATGGTGAGACCCCGTCGATTTCATCACCGCTGAATTCAGGCTATGACAACGACGATGGCATGGCACCCAATGCACAAATTTTATTCCAAGACATCGGTAGCCCATCAGGACTTACAGGCGTAGGTTCATCTCCCATGTGGGAACAAGCCAATGCTGCGGGCGCCAAGATTCACAGCAACAGCTATGGAGCCAGCACATTCGGAGAATATGTCAGTTCCGACCACAATGTAGATCGTTCCCTGCGAGAATTAAATGATATGATCATTGTGTTTGCAGCAGGTAATGACGATGGTTTCGATAACACCACCAGCTCACCAGGAAATGCAAAAAGCGTTTTAACTGTTGGCGCTTTAAACCATGGCAACAGTTCCCTTGTAGCCGGTTTTTCCAACCGAGGGTTAACTGATGATGGCAGATTAAAACCAGACATTTCTGCCACAGGTACATCGATACAATCAGCTGCAGGTGACAGCAACAACAGCAACGTTGTCGACTCACCATCCAGAAGAAGTACCAGTGGTACCTCAATGGCTACACCAATCACCGCCGGCACTTTGGCATTGTTGCGTCAATATTTCACGGATGGCTTCTACCCCACCGGGTCTGCCAATGCCAATGACAGTTTGACACCCAGTGGGCCTTTGATGAAAGCCATGATTCTGAATGGCACCAATACCGATGTGGGATTTGATTCTAAAGATGCAGGATGGGGCAGACCTTGGTTGGAAAACACCTTACCTTTCACTGGCAGCAATCGAAACATTAAATTTTGGGACGTTACCCATGACAATGGATTAAGCACTGGAGAAAGCACTACATTTGATGTGGATGTTCTTGCCGGTGAAGAATTCAGAGCAACACTGGTTTGGTACGATGTTCCTGGCCCCACTGGATCAGGTGTAACTTTGGTTAACAACCTGAACCTCACAGTCACCACACCTGGCGGCGCTTATTTAGGCAATCAATTTGATCTTTTGGGGGTTTCCACTACGGGGGGAAGTGCTGACAATATTAATACGGTCGAACAAATTCGTTTTACAGCACCTGTGACCGGAAGCTACCAAATTGATGTATCAGCTCCCAGCATCCCTGGTGATGGCAGCGTTGGTTCAGACATACAAGGTTATGCATTGGTGGTTTCTGGAGATTTGGGCAGTAATTCGCCGTCAAATATTGGAAATCCAAACAACCTAACTGCTGTGGCTGATGGCTTAAATGGAATTGACCTGAATTGGAATGCCGCGACCAATGCCACTAACTATGAGGTATACCGTTCTGATGGCAGTTGCGCAAGTTTCGAGCCAGGTGTCATGCGTTATATTGGACAATCTTCAACCAATTCATTTACCGATGACACCACCACAGGTGGCTATGAATACGCCTATCATGTCAGGGCATTCAACAGCGATGACCAAAGTGCTTTAACCAATTGTACTGATGTCACTTCTGCCCAACAATGTCTACTGGCTCCAGCCTTTAATGCCCTTTCTGCCACCACCAGTGCTGCATTCAATAACACCTGTCAAGTTAATCTGGTTTGGGACCCAGCCACTTCAAATTGTCCAGCGAACTCAGCGGTCAGTTACAACATTTACCGTTCAAGTAATCATAATTTCATTCCAGGGCCCGGTAATTTATTAACCAGCACTGATCCTAATATAGCCAGCTATACTGACTACACAGTCAGCACTGGAGCCAATTATTTTTACCGTGTTTCAGCCGTCAACAACGGCAATGAATCTAGCGCTTCGCCAGAAATTGCCACGTCTCCGATTGGCACCACATCTGGCACTGAAGGCACCTTAACAGACAATGGAGCAGCTGACGTACCTCTGCTGATGAATTTAACCAGTCCTTGGTCCATATCCAACGATGCTTCCAGTAATGGCGCACTAAGCTACCGTTCAGCTTTGGAGGGAACCACCAATTACACCGCCAATACTTGTGCCAGGATGCATTCTCCTGTCATCAGCATTCCTGTGGCTCCTGGCAGCAATGCCCAACTCAGCTACCAAGCACGATACAATATAGAAGCAGACTGGGATGGGGTGGTGGTTGAAATTTCAACCGACGGTGGAAATAATTGGAGCGACTTACCTCCTGTTGGTGGTTATCCAGGTGACTTCAGTCAAACCGGTAGTCCACCCATCAATATTTGTGGGTACCCAGCCAGCCATGGTGCATTCAATGGATCAACAGGCGGTTCATTCAATGCTGTCTCACATGACCTGAGTGCCTATCATGGTGAAACAGTGCAAATCAGGTGGAGCCAATCTACAGACCCAGGATCTGAATTTGAAGGGTTTTATATTGATGAAATCAATTATTCAAATGTCAACATTCCAAACGTATGTTCGGCATTTGTTGATTTGATTTTTGCTGATGGGTTTGAAGGCCTTTAACCTTAATTAGTTAATTAAAAGGGAAATTAAAACCGGTATTAAAATACCGGTTTTTTTATGCACAGAACCTACAGAATACTGATTTAATTAACGGTCATGGATTTGACTTGGTTGATAAACTCCGATAATTTTTCTACATCCAATGCATGATGGGTTCTGACACTGCTGCATAAATCCAAGCCGTGGGGTTTGACTTGGGCGACTGCTTTACTGACATTCGAATGGTTTAAACCACCTGCCAAATAAACAGGTAGATCAACTGAATCAACGATGTCCTTGCTCAATTGCCAATTGTGTACTCGACCCGTACCACCTAATTCCTTTATGACTGCATTCGGATTACCACTGTCCAGTAACAATGCATCCACATATTGAGCCACTTGTTGTGCTTGTTGTACAGAATATTGATTGATGACATGAATTACCTGAACCAACTTAACCTCTGGCAAGGCCGCTTTGATGTCTGAAAGGTGACCATCAATCAGTTCATCAACCAGTTGCAAGGCCGTACTGTTGACCCGGCGATGATGAGCCAGGATTCCGGCAACCGTGGTTTCACTGGTCAATAAGAAAGTTTCCATTGATTCAGGAACCCAAGCAGCTATTTCTGCGGCCAATCCATCTGAGATAATACCCGGCCCACTCGGCATATGACCCACCAAACCCAATATATCGGCACCAGCATCAACGGCCATTTGCGCCTCAGCCAGCGATGAAATACAACATATTTTAATTTTCATGGTTAAATTTTTTGCTGCCAAAAGACTTCTTCTAGCACGTGAAATGAACCAAATACAATGACTCGATCTTCTGGCAAAGAACATTTCAATGCTGCCTGATAAGACATTTCAGCAGACTCAAATACTGAAAATAATTTAACATGGTCAGCCAACGCTGATTTTAATGAATTGAGTTCAATGCCTCTTTCACTGAGTAACTGAAACACAAACCAATGATCCACGACATCGTTCAACAAGCCCAACCAGCTGTCTAGTTGTTTGTCCCCCAACACCGAAAAAACCGCTCTGGTTTTACCAGAACATGGGTTGGCACGAAGCCAATCAACCAAATGACTGATGGCTTGTTTGTTATGCGCCACATCAGCCAACACCAAAGGTGAGGTTTGGATGGTTTGTAATCGACCCTTGACGTTCCAATGGTCTATGCTGTGTTGTACTTCAGAGGATTTGAAAGCATACCCAAGTTCCAATAAAGCCGTCAGGGCAGTTGAAAAATTATTAAGTTGCCAGTCACCTTTCAGGGCAGGACTGTTTAAATCAATAAACTGATGTGCTCCGTAATTGAAAGTAAATTGATTGTCATCATTAGAGACCTGATAGTCCAAATTGTATTGGATCAATTTGGCAGCTACATTCTGAGCATGGGCGATGATTGATTTTGGCGCATTGCTGTCACCAAAAACAATGGGTTTTTGCGATCGCATGATGCCTGCTTTTTCCTTGCCAATTTTTTCAATGTCATCACCCAACCATTCAATATGGTCAATATCCACCGTGGTGATGACAGCCACATCGGCATCCACGGCATTGGTGGCATCTAATCGACCACCAAGGCCTACTTCAAGGATGATGACATCCACATCATTTTCGACGAATATCAATAAAGCGGCTAAAAAAGCATATTCAAAATATGACAAGTTGATGTTTTGTTTCACTTCGTCAATCAGATCAAATGCTTTCAATATTTCTTTATCGCTGGCCTCCTTGCCATTGACGTGAATTCTTTCGTTGAAATTAAATATATGTGGAGATGTGAAAACACCCAGCTTTTTCGATTGGGTCTTGAGTAAGGAACTCAAAGCAGCAACGGTTGATCCTTTTCCATTGGTCCCGCCAACAGTAATGATTGTTTGATTGATGTCAGAAAGCTTTAGACGTTGTAAAACAAGTTTCAACCGATCCAAGCCCAAATCAATTTTGTATTGATTGAGCTCGTTCAGTCTTTGATTCAATAATGATTTTTGTTCAAGATTTTGGATGGTCATCAGCGACAATCACTTCATCTGGCTCAATCAGTTGTCCATTAACCGGTTTCAACAAATCCAATAATTGAAATATTTTGTCACTCAGGTCATGTCTCGACACAATCATGTCAATGGCCCCTTTTTCTAACAAAAATTCACTGCGCTGAAACCCTTCAGGTAAAGTTTCTCTTACCGTTTGTTCAATCACACGAGGTCCAGCAAAACAAATCAGTGCATTGGGCTCAGCAATGTTAACATCTCCTAACATGGCCAATGAAGCTGAAACACCACCCGTTGTTGGGTTAGTTAACACCGAAATATAAGGTAAACCAGCCAGTTTCATGCGTCTCAGTGCAGCAGATGTCTTGGACATTTGCATCAATGAAAACAAAGACTCTTGCATGCGAGCACCACCAGAAGCAGAAAAATTAATCAGTGGTAATTGTTGTTCCAGCGCCAAATGGACTGCCCGGACAAATTTTTCACCCACTACGGATCCCATAGAACCTGCCATGAATTTAAAATCAAATGCAGTCACCACCACATCTCTGCCTTTCAATTTTCCTTTTACTGCAATCAAGGCATCGTTTTCACCGGTGCTTTTCTGCGTGGCTACCAGTCGATCTTTGTACTTTTTACTGTCTTTGAATTTTAATGGATCTTCTGGTTTAACTTCGCCACCAATTTCTTCCATGGGTGCTTCATCAAGAAAGTATTCGATGCGCTCTCTTCCAGATAAAGACTCATGGTGCCCACATTTAGGACATACTTTGCCATGTTTTAATGTTTCAGGCTGATATAAAACAGCTTCACATTCTTTACATTTACCCCACAAGCCTTCAGGTATGTTTTTTTTCTTGTTGCCACCTTCGGTACGAATCCTTGATGACATGATTTTTTGAAACCAGCTCATGTGAACTCCACATATTTTCGAAAAGACCTACAATTATAACGAATCTAACGCCGTTCTGATAGGTTTGATAAATTGACGGATGGCATTACTTGCAGATGCCAAGTCGGTACACCCATCCAACAGGCTGACCAAGGCACTACCAATAACCACTGCATCGGCCTTTGACGCCACTGACACGGCGGATGCGGCGTCTTTCACCCCAAAGCCAACAGCAACAGGCAAGTCTGTCAATTGTTGAATACTTTGGACATCGGCATCAACTGAGTGACAATCTAAATCAGCTGACCCAGTCACACCTTTCAAAGCCACATAATAAATAAATCCTGAGGCATGCTGACAAATCATCTGTTTTCTGGCATCTGTGGTGGTGGGTGCCACCAAAAAGATTTGTTCCATGTCATGGCTTTTCAAGTTTTCCAATAAATCAGCCGATTCTTCCGGCGGGCTATCCACCAACAACAAAGCATCGACCCCAGCCATTTTAGCTTGCTCTACAAACACTTTGTTGCCTTTGCATTCTATGGGGTTTAAATAACCCATTAAAACGACTGGAGTGTGTTGATTGGTGGAACGAAATTGTTTTACCATTTCAATCACATGATCAATGCCAACGCCTTGTGATATGGCTTTTTCAGAAGCCAGCTGGATCACAGGCCCATCCGCCATTGGATCTGAAAATGGCATACCTAATTCAATCACATCAGCACCAGCATTGACCAATTCATGCATGATGTCCACAGTCAAATCAGGCTTCGGATGTCCTGCTGTAATGAATGGTATCAATGCTTTTTTTGTACCCAGTGTTTCAAACATGGTTTTAAGTAAACTCATACGGTCACTCCTTCAATGGCAGCAATGGTATGTACGTCTTTATCGCCCCTACCTGATAAATTAACAATGATGTTTTGTGCTTTACTCATTTTACTGGCTAATTTCATGGCGTATGCAATGGCATGAGCGCTTTCTAACGCAGGTAATATGCCTTCTACACGAGTTAAACTGTGAAAGGCACTCAAGGCTTCATCGTCATTGATGGTGACATAATGCGCACGACCAGATTCATTCAGAAATGCATGTTCTGGTCCCACACCTGGATAATCAAGTCCTGCCGAAATGGAATGTGTTTCAATGATCTGTCCTTGATCATTCGACATAACATAAGTTCTGTTGCCATGTAGAACGCCCACCTTACCCGCAGTGATCGATGCAGCGTGTTCGCCCGAATCAACCCCATGGCCTCCCGCTTCTACTCCGTACAAGGCCACATCATGATCATCTAAAAATGGATGGAACAAGCCCATTGCATTTGAGCCACCACCGACACAAGCCACCAATGCATCTGGCAAACCGCCAACTTTTTCTGCAAATTGTTTTTTGGCTTCTTTACCAATCACAGAATTAAAGTCTCTGACCATTTGTGGGTATGGGTCTGGTCCTGCCACAGTGCCAATGATATAAAAAGTGTCATCCACATTTGTCACCCAATCCCTCATGGCTTCATTCAAAGCGTCCTTCAGCGTTTTAGAACCAGAGTCTACACTGCGAACTTCTGCGCCCATTAATTTCATTCTGTAAACATTGATGGCTTGGCGTGCAATGTCAACTTCGCCCATATAAACCACACACTCCAGCCCCATTCTTGCTGCCACTGTGGCAGTGGCCACGCCATGCTGACCTGCACCAGTTTCTGCAATGATGCGCTTTTTGCCCATCGCTTTGGCCAATAATATTTGTCCTACGGTGTTATTAATTTTGTGCGCACCGGTGTGATTCAAATCTTCACGTTTCAGCCAAATACTGGCCCCGTCACATTGCTTGGTTAACCTTTCTGCTAAATACAAAGGTGATGGCCGACCCACATAATCAGCCAGGTCTTTATTGAATCGTGCCAAGAATGATTCATCGGTTTTTAAACGGCTGTAAGCTTGGTTCAGCTCTTCCAAACAATGCATCAAGGTTTCACTGGCAAAAATGCCGCCAAACTGTCCAAAATGTCCTTTGGCATCTGGGTATTCTGAGTATTTTATAGTCATATTCTTTATGGGTTATTTAATTTTTATTGTTGTGGTCAATGGCACTGATGGTATTGGCAAAAGACAACATTTTCGCCTTAGATTTTACGCCAGGACTAGATTCAATGCCACTGCTGGTATCAACATATTGACTGCCAGTTGCTGCCAAAGCAGCGGCAATATTTTGTTCGTTCAGACCGCCGGCCAAGATCATTTTTTGTTTTAAGTCTATGGGGAATTCAAACCAATTGAATGATTTGCCGGACCCCCCTGATTGTTGGGTGTCAAAGGCATCCAATAAATAAGCAGCGGCGTTGGGATGACTTGCCATGTATTCAGTATATGAAGCATTAGATAACATAGGTATGGCTTTCCAATAAGGCAGCATAAATTGTTCGCAATATTCGGCACTTTCTTCACCGTGAAACTGTAAAACATCGGCTTTGGTTTGTCCAATAGTGAGATTAACTTTATCTGCATCTTGATTGGCAAACAAAGCCACAGTTGTAAGGCCTGACGCTTTGGCCATTGAAATCAAATTTGTAGCCACTTCAACTGACACCCTTCGTGGACTGCTTGGCACAAAAACAAACCCAACCGCATCAACGCCAGCTTCAATGGCATGTTTGACATCATCTTCCGTTGTTAGTCCACAATATTTAATCTTAGTCATTGTCATTACCAGGTATTTCAAAATGTTCAGGATAAGTCACATGGGTGAATGACAATCCATTGGGTGGCGCCGTAATCCCAGCTTGTTTCCTGTCTTTACTTGCCAACACTTCAGCCATCCAAGACACCGGTTTCAAACCAGAACCTATGGGTATTAAAGTACCAACAATGTTGCGAATCATGTGATGTAAAAAACCATTGGCCGTCACGGATAACTTTATGATGTTGCCAGATCGGGTCACTGCAGCATGATGGATTGTTTTAACAGACACATGCGATTGACAATGGCTGGAACGCAGGGCATTGAAATCATGAGTACCTACCAACAGTTGCAATGCATCATGCATCAAATTGTGATTCAATGGTTGTGAAATCCACGTCAAATGATGGCGATTAATGGCAGGTCTGACTCTGCGGTTGATGATGCAGTATTCATAGCTGCGGCTGACAGCAGAAAACCTGGCATGAAAATCATCACTGACTGGTTTGACCCACAACACCGATATGCCTTCATGAGAAGCTGTATTTATTCCCATCATCCATTGCCATGGGGTTCTTTCTGAAGTGGTATCGAAATGAATGACCTGATGCTTGGCACTGACACCGGTATCGGTTCTACCTGAACAAGCAACCCTGACTTTATGATCAGCCACTTTGCCAATGGCTGCTTCTAAACACGACTGAACTGTGGGTTCTTGTGCTTGAATTTGAAAACCATAAAAAGGTTCTCCATCATATTCAATACCGCAAGCTAGACGCATAAAAAAAGCCGAATCAGAAATTCGGCTCATTATAGTTTAAAGCACAGATGATTTACATATCATCAATGATTTTCTTGGCTTCATCGATTTGTGCATCTGAACCTTCAGCTACCACTTCATCAAGCAAGTTTTTAGCACCTTCAACATCGCCCATTTCTAGATAAGCTTTGGCCAAATCAAGCTTGGTATCAATGGCATCTGCGTCATCCATCAATCCCTCTAATCCCAAATCAATTTCTTCATCCATCTCATCACCTGTTGCAGTGTCAAAACTGTCTGTCTCATCAGACAAGTCTAATAAATCGTCGAATTCATCACTTGAATCTTCTTTATCTTCAATCTCATCTGCAACAGCAGATTCTGTTTCATCATCTTCTGATTCATCATCAAGATCAAAATCGAAATCTTCATCGAAACTGAATTCTTCTTCGTCTGAGCTTACTTCGTCACTGGCTGCTTTGTCTTCATCAGCGTCCTCATCATCTAAATCAAGGTCTGCCAATTCATCATCTAAATCAAAAGTATTCTCAATGTCATCGACGGCATCTTCTATCGATTCTTCTGCTGACTTCTCAGCCTCATCAACGGCTTCAACCACATCGTCCAAATCCATCCCTAAATCATCGAATGATACCTCTTCAAACGCATCGTCCGAAGCCAGTTCAACTTCTTCAGTTTTCTCAATATCATCTTCCAAGTCATCAGTAAATCCTGCAGCAGCCATGGTTTCAGAATGATCAGCAGTGATTGATGTGTCATTATCACCTTCATTCAAGAAGCCATCCAAATCGAAATCATCGCCATCAGTTGATGTCAACTCATCTGTTTCAAAAAGCTTATCTTCAATGTCTGCATCTTCACCCTCATCAAAGGTGATTGACTTGTCTAACTCTGCCAAAACGTCTTCTTCATCATCTGAGTCTACAAACTCGTCTGTATCTTCCAGTGGCTGATTGACTTTGGTATCAACAGATTCATATGACTCTACATCATCTTGATCAGCTTCTGCTTTTCTCTGTTTGATGTCATCCAAGAAGCTCGTTTCATCTGCTTCTTCACCATCACTTCTCAGGAATCTTGGTACAATCAATAGCAGTACCAAAGCACCTAAACCAATCAATACCCACTTCAAATTATCCATGACCCAATTGATGGTTTTGTCAACCACTGAGGGTTCTTCTTTGATGGTTGCACTGAATTTGGGTGGTGCGACAGCAGTTTTCTCTTCCGTCTCAGTGGCATCAGTTTCATTGGGTGAGGCTGATTCATCTGATGAATCTTCCGCCATGCCATCTTCAACCATTTCATCAACAGGTATTGAATTGTCATCTGCAACCAATGATTCATCTGACAAAGTATCATCCGTTTCACCTGATGTATCAATTGATCCTAAATCAACTGAAAAATCACTGATTGAGTCAGTGGCTTCCTCAACACTGTCAGTGGTCTCATCCCAAACATCATCCAACATTTCTGCCGTTTCATCGGAGGCAGTTTCACTGGCATCTGCCAGCTGAGTTTCTAAGTTCGCCAAACCATCATCGCTCACTTCTATGACTGATTGCTGTTGTTCAACGATCTCCTCGAGCTCTGAAATTCTTTCTTGTAAGTCTGCACTTTCACTCTCTTGATTGTATTGCTCCTCAGCTGATAACTGGTCCACTTCACTGTCGCCCACTTCAGCATTGGTTAGTCCACTGTCAGACCCTTCACTGTCACCACCTGATAATTGAACACCGTAATCCAACCCTGAAGAAGTATCTGTGTTGTCTGAATAAGTTTCTTCTGTTGTTTGGTAACTGCTGTAATTTTGTTGTTCAGGTGCCCAAGATTGGTGGTGCGACTCCACTTGTGCCAGAGCTTCTGCATAACTGATGGCTTCTGCCTGATCCAATGAAGGCATTTTCAACTGGCTGCCTTTGATCAACTTGTTGATGTTGTTATCAATAAATGAACCAGAGTTGTTGTTGTAAATCGCCATCATCATTTGATTGGTCGACAAACCTCCCAGTTTATTTCTATTGGCAATGCTCCACAATGTATCACCTGCATTCACATAAACATCGTCATTGGTTTGTTGGTATGCCACTGTAGTTTCAGCAATGGGTTCAGCAACGGGCTCAACAACAGGATCTGGTCTTTCATACTGTGCAACATCTTCATTGGTGAATGTGGTTTGAGTTGCTGGCTCCACATCAGTCGCTTCAGTGACGACTTCAGCTTGGGGACTGGCTTCATCAATCGCTTGAATTTGTTCAACAACCACGTTATTAACCTGCACATTGGTTGTGGGTACGTCATAAACTGGTGGGTCTAATAATATGGTGAATTCTCTTAAAATACGTCCGTTATTCCAATTGACGTCGAGTAATAAACTGATGATCGGTTCACTGACTGGACCATTTGAAGTGACGTTCACTATATTGGGGTTGTCTTCATCCAAATTGACCAAGATGTTAATTGGTACGAAAGACCTGTCTAATCCCACTTTTTTATAATCCGCATTGCTTGCTAACTTAACGGTTAAATTTTGCAAATCTTCATCAGGGTTGGTCATCAACTCGATGGTTGAACGCAATTGCTCATCCAACGCAGAATAAACCTGAATATTCCCCATCCCTAAGGACAATGTAGACTGCGAAACTATGGTTAAACCAATAACCAAGGTCAATAAAATCAATTTTTGCTTCATAATTTACCCAATGCTTTTACGTTAGTAAGTTAGTGATAATAAGATATCGTTATTGATGGTAACTAATTCTACAATAAAAATCCAAGAATTTATGTAAAAAAAGTCAGCTAACTTACTCTTTATCCAGTATTTTTATTAATTTTTCTGCAATTTGCACGCTGTTCAATGCCGCGCCTTTGCGGATATTATCCGACACAATCCACATGTTAATTCCTTTATCGTAAGAAATGTCTTCTCGAATTCTGCCTACATATACCGCATCATTTCCTGCAGAATGCACTGCAGGCGATGGGTATGCAGAGGCACTCGGTTCATCCATCAGTTCTATGCCTGCTGATTCTGACATCAGCTGTTTCACTTGTTCAGCGGTAATTTTATCGCGGGTTTCAATGTGAACGGCTTCTGAGTGACCATAAAATACCGGCACCCTGACACAGGTTGGATTTACCATGATACTGCGATCCCCCAATATTTTTTGAGTCTCCCATACCATTTTCATTTCTTCCCTGGTGTATCCATTGTCCTGAAATTGATCAATTTGTGGAATCACATTGAATGCTATTTGATGAGAAAAAGCGCTGATTTTCAACGGCTGAAAGTTCAGAATAGATTTTGTTTGTTCCGACAATTCATCGATGCCTTTATTGCCAGCTCCAGATACCGATTGATAGGTCGCTACATTGATTCGTTCAATCCCTGCTTTTCTATGAATTGGCGCCAGTGCGACCAACATTTGAATGGTCGAACAATTGGGATTGGCAATGATATAAGTGCTCTTATAGTCCTTGATGGCTTCTGGGTTCACTTCAGGCACCACCAACGGTACATCTTCTTCATTCCTGAAATAGGATGTGTTGTCAATAACCACGCATTTTTTACTTGCTGCTATGGGGGCATATTGAGCAGAGACTTCCCCACCTGCAGAAAACAAAGCGATGTCAACCTGACTGAAATCAAAGTCCGCCAAGTTTTTAATGGTGACTTGCTTTTTGTTGAAATCAATTTTTTCGCCGGCGCTCCTGGCACTGGCCAATGGGTAGATGTTGGCAATTGGAAAATGGCGTTCCTCTAAAATTTCCAACATGGTTTTACCTACAGCACCGGTGGCACCAACCACAGCAACATTGTATTTTTTAGTCATATCTTTTCTATGTTTCTAAGTTGTAACAGAATTATTTATTTAAGTGATTTGATTGAATTTGGGCCTTGTGTCTCATGATATGGTCCATAATCACCAAGGCCATCATGGCTTCTACTATCGGTGTCGCTCGAATGCCAACACAGGGGTCATGTCGACCTTTGGTCACCACTTCGATGGCATGGCCATCGGTGTCAATACTTTGTGCAGGAATGCGCAAAGAAGAAGTGGGTTTGAATGCGACACTTAAGGTAATGTCTTGACCGGTTGAGATTCCGGCTAAAATGCCACCAGCATAATTACTGGCGAATTCGCCATTGATGATTTCGTCACGGTGTTCAGAGCCGTTTTGTGCCACTGCATCAAATCCTGCGCCAATTTCAACCCCTTTGGTGGCATTGATGCTCATCATGGCCAAAGCCAATTCAGCATCTAATTTACCATAAACTGGTTCGCCCAATCCAGCAGGAACCTGGCAGGCTTTTGCGCTGATTTTCGCACCCACTGAATCTCCAGATTTACGCAATTTGTCCATATATAAATCCAGCTCAGGAACCCGGTCAATTTCCCCGGTGAAAAAAGGGCTTTGATCAATTTTAGATAAATCACCTGCTTGCAAACGGATGTCTCCTAATTGTGACAACCAAGCCGTGATGGTGATGTTATGGTTTTGTTTCAACCATTTACGTGCCAAAGCCCCAGCGGCTACACGCATGGTGGTTTCTCTGGCCGAGGACCGCCCACCACCTCGATAATCCCTGACACCGTATTTTTTCCAATAACTGTAATCAGCATGGCCTGGTCTGATTTGTTTGGCTATGTTGGAATAATCCTTACTCCTGGCATCGGTGTTCTCAATGATCAATGCAATTGGATGCCCCGTGGTTACACCTTCAAATACACCAGAAACAATTTGCACATCGTCTTTTTCTTTTCTTTGAGAGGTGTGTCGTGACTGGCCAGTGGCCCGACGAATTAATTCAGCCTTAATTTCATCGGTTGTGATTGCCATGCCCGGAGGGAACCCATCCAAAACACAGCCAATGGTGCTGCCATGTGATTCACCAAACGACGTGAACCGTAAATTTTTACCAAATGTATTATGCGACATGATGATCTAAGAACTCTTTGAATTTCATTCGATACTTTAACAAATCAGCACGATTAAAAACACATATTCCTTGTCCGCCTACACTGAATTCGATCCATTCAAACTCAACCAAAGGCAAAACACGGCTTAAGACTGCATCGTTGTAGCCAACTTCTAAAAACAAGTGGCCATCTTCCGTTAAATAATCAGCCGCTTGGTAAAGAATTTTAATCGGAATTTCCATGCCCTGATGTTGGCTCACCAAAGCCATTTTCGGTTCATGTGAAAACTCTGCTGGTAACACATTGTATTCATCGTCAGCCACATAAGGTGGGTTAGAAACAATTAAATCATAGGGGCCGTAAAGTTCGCTGAATAAATCAGAATGAATACATCGTGCTCGTTGTTCAAGTTTTAAAACACCCATATTTTCAGCTGCCAAGGCCAATGCATCAACACTGAGGTCAGCTAAATCAACCCTGACTGTTGGAAAGTAATGGGCGATCGCCAAACCAATACAGCCCGAACCAGTACATAAATCCAAAACGCGATCTGTGTTTGCCAAATCAACCCATGGTCTGAAACCCATGTCAATCAACTCAACAAATGGCGACCGAGGAATCAATGCCCTTTTATCTATATTAAATTTCAAACCAGCAAACACAGAAAAACCGACCAAATATGCCATGGGCATTTTCTGTGCCACCCGTTGTTTTAAAATTTTGTGTACTTTCTGAATGTCTGAGTCATTTACATGCTGATCTACCATTTGGTTTAACGTTTCAAAATCCAAGTTCAAAACATGCATTAAAAGCAACAACATTTCATCTTCAGCCTGCTCAACACCATGACCATAGAACACATCTTGCTGCCTCAGGAATTCAACGGACTGATCAAATATATTTTTAAGTAATGTGGGCAATTAATTCACCTGGTAAAAGACTCTAAATTGAAAAAGAGATACAATGCCTGTTTTTTACCTTTAGGTCAACGGTTAAAACACCTTTATGATTAGTTATTCTATGAAAGTAATGTCGCTCAGCCTATTGCTTTGTTTGTTGATGACAGCTTGTAATAACAGCCCTGAAAATCAACCGACTGAGCCCTCGTATGCTGCCCTTAAAATGTTTCCAGAAGGCAAAGCTTTTTCTGGCTTCCAGTTGACCAGTCATAAAAGCAAACCTTGGACCCAAGAAAATTTTAAAGGCAACCATTCAATCCTGTTTTTTGGATTTGTCAACTGTCCTGATATTTGTCCTACCACTTTGTTAGAAATGCAGAAAATTGATAAAATGCTTAAAAACAATCAAGTCAAATCACCGAACTTTGTCTTCATTTCTGTCGACTCGGACCGTGACACACCCAAAATACTTAATGATTACATCAATTATTTCAATCCTGAATTCATTGCGTTGACAGGCGATGCACCTAATATTTTATCCATCACCAGCCAACTCGGTGTGGCGTACAGGATAGAAGAACATCAAAAGGGAGACTTAATTTACGATGTAGACCATGCATCGGCTTTATTTGTACTGAACCCAGAGGGCGAAAGGATTGGTATTTTCCCTGCCCCACACAAGGTCAATGACATTGCCGCAGACATCCAACAACTCATGGAGAAATCATGAAGGCCATAGCACTGATGTTTCAATACATCTTACCTCACCATTTGCTTTCAAAACTGATGTATAAGTTGATGCGAATTCGCTTCAAACCAATCAAGCATTTCACCCTCAATCGAATGATTAAAACTTTCAACATCAATATGGAAGAAGCCGCTTCGAAAGACTTTAATGATTACGAACATTTCAATGCATTTTTCACCAGGGCTTTGAAACCATCTTGTCGAACCATTGATTCATCGAAAGACAGTGTTGTTTCGCCTGTAGATGGGGTCATTTCACAAATTGGATCTATCAATAAAGATGAGATTTTACAAGCCAAAGGTCATCATTACACCATCCAGGAATTATTGGCCACATCGATGGATTCAGATTTTATTGATGGCCAATTTGTGACCATTTATTTGTCGCCCAAAGATTACCACCGCTTACATGCTCCGGTGGCTTGTGAAATCAAAAGTTTAAGGCACGTGCCCGGTCGGTTGTTCAGCGTAGCGGATTGGACCACACAAAAAATTCCACGCTTGTTCGCGCGCAATGAGCGATTGGTCAACACCTTACAAACCAGTTTTGGCAAAGTAGCTTATGTCTATGTAGGAGCCATTCTGGTCTCTAGCATTGAAACTGTTTGTAATGGGGTCATTACACCTCCCTATGGCAAGCAAGTGACAGACTTACTGCCTGAAGGGCAAACCCAATACAATAAAGGTGAGGAAATGGGTCGTTTTAACATGGGTTCAACCGTCATACTTTTGTTCCCCAAAAACAGCATCACTTTCGAAGCCGATTTGGTGGCCGGCTCGACTTTGAAGCTTGGTGAAAAAATAGCCACAATACATTGAATTTTACCTCAACAAATTGGTCAAAGATGCTCATGAAACCCATCACTTTATTTAAAACTTGTTTAATCGGCACATGGCTCATCATTGCCATGCCGTCTTTTTCTCAAAGCTCGGCATCCAATTTATTGCCTGAAGCCAACCGAAATTTTGAATTTGATTATGAACCGATTGAACCCATAGCGTTTGCCACTTTTGAAGCAGCTGCTGCTTGGGCTGATGTGGTTGCCATTGCTCAGGTGGTTAACATTGATTACTTAAAGACCCGAGATTTGAATTCACAAGGACAAGGGTTTTTGACAGTCAGGGTGCCTTATAAAGGCGTTAAGAAAAATGACTTGTTGATTGTTAGCAGCAAAGGTTTTGAAGACCATGTTTGTTATTATCCAGACCGGATTGAAGAAGGTGAACGTTTTTTGGTGTTTCTTAAAGAAAGTAAAAATCAAGGTGAATACCATGGATTCAAGCCCTTTTGTCAATTACAAATACTGCTGACCGATACCGGCGAATATGCTTTGAGGTATCCGCTGGATGCCAAAATTGATGTGCCATCGGACTTGATAGAAGACATCACATACAACGACCCACATGCAGTGATCGATGTAACTGATTGGACCCATATCAGGCGCGAAGAATATCAGCAAGCATTTTCCACAACCTTGACTGAGGACAGTGATTTGTTTCAAAAGTATTTTTATTTGACTTATAACAAAGGCATCATGATTTATAAAGTCAGGAAGCTGATGAACATCAAAGCCGAACCCAGAATCAGCTCAAAACAAATGTAAGCCACAGTAAAATGGTATAGCAAAATAAATCAATTGTTGTCAGCTCCTTTATGTCTGTCTCAGCGTCAATAATTACACAACCACAATCAACCGCATGATTCATTGACGAAACATTGATTTTCCTGTATGTTAATTGTAGTCAACCCCCAGAAAAACATCTGAACTTGTTATTCAGCATTTTAATTTTATAGGGGAAAATCAATGAATAAATTTTATTCAATTCTATTTACATTACTGCTTATTCCTGCCTTGTGTGTGGCAGAAGACAAACCGCCTCAAGTCATTTCTGATGGCTGGGTTGTGGTACCCAAAGCCGGTCACGGTGAAGAATTCAAAAAGGCATTGAAAGCCCATATGGATTACCGAGTAGAAAAAGGTGATACCCGCCATTGGGACGTATACGTGCCAGTGACTGGTAATAAATTAAACCATTACATGGTTCGATCATGTTGTAAACCTTGGGCTGAACAAGACAGTTACAGAGCATGGTCGAATGAACACATTGGTAATCACTTCAATGAGACCGTACACCCTCATGTTGAGACATATGCTCATAATTTCAGTGAGGTCGATATGGACAACAGCCATTGGGGAGAAGGCGTCGATGCCAGTTATGTAGGCGTGACTACTTGGGACGTCAAATCAGGCAAAGGTGCCCAAGCCAATACCGCCATTGCTGCCATGAGCACCATGGCCAAAGACAACGGCTGGCCCAGACATTGGTCATGGTCATACCCAGTAGGTGGATCAAACCAAGTGATTCTGGCCACACCGTATAAAAACTTTGCGGATATGGCTCCGATGGAAGAAAACTTTTATCAATTCGCCGTAAAACACCTGAAATCAGAGAAGAAAGCCGATGCGATGTTCAAAGATTTCAACGGCTCATTCAGCGGATCTCATTACGGCATATACCGCCATGTCAAAGAATTATCAATGAACCATGATGAAGAATAAACATAAATCATAATAGAACCAACCAAAGGGGCTGCGGCCCCTTTTTTTAATGCCATTTGATTTATCATTCAGACCAAAAATTTATTAATATTCACATTTTATTAAGCTTGCTTTGTGTACCATGACCATTCCTTAATAACAAACAAAACTATATGATGAAAAAATTATCGATATTTATTCTGAGTCTTTTGGTTTTACAAGCTTGTACCACGGCCGACCCTTATACCGGTGAGGATAAAGTACGCAAAAGCGTTAAATACGGTGCTGCTGGAGCCATCGTTTGTGGCTTGATTGGAGCCACCAAGAATTCCAAAAATGCCAGAAATGCTGCTGCAGGTTGTGCTGCCATCGGCGCAGGTATTGGTGCTTATATGGATCATCAAGAAGCTGAATTGCGACGTGAGTTACAAGGCTCCGGTGTTCAAGTGGTCAGACAAGGCGATCAGATTCAATTGATTATGCCCAGTAACATCACTTTCAATACGGCTGAATTCAACATCAAAAGCAGCTTTTATCCGAGCTTAAATTCCGTGGCTAAAGTGCTGTACAAGTACAAAGACACCGTGCTTGATGTGATTGGCCATACCGATTCTGTTGGCAATGACCAAGACAACCGAGAATTATCTAACAAACGCGCCTATAGCGTTGCTGATTACCTGGCAGCACAAGGCGTTCCAGGTGAGCGTTTATCTCCATTGGGACTGGGTGAAACCCAACCGATTGCTGATAACAACACCGAGTACGGCCGTAGTCAGAACAGACGTGTGGAACTATATATCACTGCTGTACAATAAAATTCAATCCCAACCAGGCCAGTGGCTTGGTTGGGTTTATTCTGCCACCAACACTTCACATTGATAAAAAGCAGCTTGTTCTTGTGCCAAACAGGATTTCAATTTAGGTAACACCAGTTGCATTTTATCAAACAATGACCACGGCGGGTTGATCACCCATATGCCAGTTGCCGTCATGCCATATTCATCAGCATCTGCTTGCACAGCCAGTTCAAATTTTTGAATGTTTTTAATGCCACTTGCTGCCAACCTCCTTTCCATTTGTCTGATTCTTGCTCTCTGTACCACCGGATACCAAATGGCATAAGTACCCGTGGCAAATTTTTTATGGGACTTGATGACTGCATCAATGACCTGGTTGTATTCATTCTTGATTTCATAAGATGGGTCAATCAACACCACGCCCCTTCTTGAAGGTGGGGGCAACAATGACAACAAGCCTGTATAGCCATCTCTTTGCTTCACAACAAATCGAGCATCATTGGCAAAGTGCTTGTGCAATGTTTTAAAATCAGCTGGATGCAGTTCATGCAACCAAGCATGGTCTTGGCTTCTGAGAAAATGTTCAGCAATCACTGGAGACCCAGGATAACGAGTCAGTTGTTTAGCGTTCAAATCATGAATGACTGAAAAATAGCTGGCCAATTCTGGAAATTGCTGCTCATCAATAAGTGCAATCCCTGTTTTATATTCTTGAACCTTATTCGCAACGGCTGAATCCAATGCATACAAACCTGCACCCGCATGGGTATCGATATAAGTAAAAGGTTTATCCTTTTTGAGCAGGTGCTGCAAAATTTCCACCAAAACCACATGCTTCAAAACATCAGCGAAATTACCTGCATGGAAAGAATGTCTGTAACTGAGCATCAGCGCTCCTTCGTGTTATTGTTTACATTTTTCAACATTGTAGCAAATACCTTTGAATATTCAGTTTAACTTGGAAACCACATCCCGATGGTGGCCATAGCTATGCCAATCACCATCAACAAGGTGACGATGCAAAGCAAAGCAGCCACAAAGGCTTTGAACGAGCCGGACAAACTTGACTGGGCTTTGAAATACAACTCAGCAAGCAACAACGGAATGATCCACTGTGCAAAGGCCAAAAAGGTAACAAATGGGCCGGTGAATGTAGCTGGATCCATACCCGCCGGTCCTTGATTGATAAAAAACCACAGCATCATGCCAATCCTAAAAAACCAAACTGTGCTCACCACCAAAAACAGTCGGATGGCCCATCGTTTGTGGATCAAAAACTTTTTGGCTCGCGCATATTTATAGGCTTGAAAACCAAAAACAAGAATCAATAAACCAGATAAACTGAGCCCTACTTTTAAAGTCCAATCGCCAACGGTACCTGTGGTCCACATCAAATATAAACCGCTGGCAGACATCATCATCGCCACCATCAAATAAACCCGACCATTCCATCGATGGAATTTTGGAAAGGCATTTCTGATTTGTGGTATCAGCTGTACACAGCCGCTTAGGATGATCAAAGCAGCCAGCAACATGTGTGTGACAGAAGCCAAATTACTGCCCATCATTCCAGGCACATAACCATGGGTTAACTGCGTATTCCAGACATTCCATTGTCCTTGTGCAGCTGAAAGGTAGAAGGTTTTGAAGACATAAACCACAAAAATCAACTGCCCTATAAAAGTGACAACAAACCAAAAAACCGCGGAAACATTGAGGGTTTTTTGCGCCCAAGTTTTTCGATCCATTTTATCCTCTTTAATGTGTGATGTTTGGCTGATTATATGACACGAAAGCCAAGCCGCTGTGATTTAATTTTAAACTGTTTTAATGAACTCGCCCACAAAAAAAGCCAAGTTCAATACTTGGCTTTTTTCTTGTGCAATCAATGCTTGTTTTATTGACGAATGAAACGTCGTCCAAATACCAAAGCAATCAGGGCCAATAACAACAAACCGTAAATGCTTAAACTGGGAACAATCGGTGGAGGCGGCAAAGTACCATACATAACGAATGGAAAGCCTTGTTGTGTCGAAGTTCCACTGTCTAATTGGTCAAGATAGGTCACGCCACCATCTGTAGATTGCAAAGCATTGCCTGTAGTGGTCTCTCCATTGATGGTGATCGGAGGCGCCCATGGACCAGACGCACCAGTGCCATCAGACTGCCAATCTAACCAATAAGTGCCTGGTGACAAGGTGATGCCTACAGACACATTACTCACTGCAATTTGTCGATTGTTGGTGGTTCCTGTGGTCGTATCTGTCACCCTCAATATACCTGAATTCCCTGTAGAACTCATAAGATTGGTCGTGGTATCACCAAAAATAACTGTACTGCCTGGATCTCCTGGAATCCCATCCCATATTCTTAAATTAACAGCAGTAATGGTTGATGCCACTTCATTGGTTTGGTAGGCGTAGAAATCAATCGATTCAATCTCCCAATCTCCACCTGTCACAACAAAATCATCAGCAATCCTGTTGTCAAATGCCACTTGGTGCCCAGATCCTAAAGTATTCATACCAATATTACCTTGCAAGACACTTTCATCTTCGCCACCAATACCGGTACCCACACTGTTGACCAATGGACCGTTGTTGTAGATTTCGTTGGCTCCACCACCAAACACAACCACTGGAGCTGAAGCAAGCACGTCGCCGTTGCTGTTGACTGCATTACCTGTTGTCTCCGCAGTGTTTGCAAAAACGGCTGTACTCATGCCTGCTAAGGCCATTAGGATTAATTTTATTTTCACGAGTTCCCCCAAAATTGTTAATTAAAGTTAAATATCATTCGCCAAAGATGTTATTTGAACAGTTCCAGATAATCAACAATATATTGATGTAATAATTGAAATTTGCTGCAAAATGAATGTTTTGAGCAATGATTACATGAATCAGAGGTATTCAAGCGTATTAATTTGACAAAAAAAAGCCAAGCGTTCCTTGTGGGTGCCTGGCTTTAATAGCAAACAGTTATTGATTATTTGAATACTTTTTCTATCTCAATCACTGCAACTTGAGATGGCTTTAAATTCAGTTTGTAGTCTTGAATGATGACATCTTCAGCCATCAGACTGGCTGGTTTTTCTGAATTATATGTCATCGCAGATGTGGTTTCATTCAACAAACGGTCTTTCATGTCTGCACCGTCTTTGGTGATGAACACAAAGTGTATGTTGTCCATTTGTAAATGCTTTTTAATCACCGCATTGACTTGTTCAACCGTCAACGCATCCAAACCATTTTTCACCAAATCTACAAATCCTTCCGTGCCATAAAAACCACTGTCCATTTTATAACCCAGTACCCGATCTTGGCCTTTCAACAATAAGCCTGCATATTTTGACAAAAATGCTTTGGTGGCAGTGAACTGTTCTTCGGTCAAACCGTTGGCAATTAATTTTTCCAACTCATACATCGCTGTTCTGGTGGCAAAATGTGCATCGGTATTGCTGCGCAAGGGACGCAACCACACTTGGAAAATTTGCTCGCTACGACCCAAATTAGCGGCTGGTTGGGTTCTGTACATGCCACTTGGGAAGTATTCAATGTAGGCATAATCACCATAATTCATGCCACGCGCTTCGCGAATTCTTTGGTATAAAAATGAATTAGAGTTGCGGTGTTCACCCAAAAATGAACGAACCAACCACAAGGCCACCCAATCAGGGTGTGAACGGTTGACTTCGATCGGAAAACCAAATGACACGGCAGTCGGCATGGTCTGTTTTTCTACAATGCTCACATGTCGACCTGATAACTCAGGTGCTTTTCCAATAGCCACTTTTTCCACACCTTCGGCATTCAATTCATTGGTAATTCGATCCAGCATCATTTGCTTTTGTGCTGACGCCAAGTTTCCAGTGATGCCTACGTTCAAATTAGCTTGAGTCAATTGTTCATGATAAAAAGTTTTGACGTCATCTAATGTGATGCTGTTTAAATCATCGACATGACCTGCATTCAACGACTCATAGGGATGACCAGGATAAAGTTTTTGATACAAAACCTCTTTACCCAATTCTTCATCATTGTTTTGTTTCAAATCAGTTTGCACCGAATTGATTTGTTGGGTTTTCAGGCGGTTAAAGTCATCTTCACGAAATCCTGGGTTAAGTAAACTTTCCATCACTAGATCCAGCCACTCACTGGCTTTTTCACGATGAACTCGTCCTGACAATGAAATCATTTCCTTATCAACTTGTGAGGCAAAATAGGCCGCCATGGGTAACATGGCTTTCTTGATTTCTTTGATTGATTTGGTTGCAGAACCCCCTTGTGTGATCATCGATGCGGTCAACGCAGCCAAACCTTTTTTACCTGCAGGGTCTTGCGCGGCCCCGGTGTTGAATAAAAAGTTCACGTCAACAATGTCACTGGTATTGGTCATGTCAGTGACTTGGTATTGAGCGATTTTAGGCTCGCTGGCTGTGGCTACCAAAGCCGCCAAATCAAAATCATTATTGATGCTGTCGATGCTTTCATCTTGTGCCAATGTAACCATGATCCGGCCATCATCTACCAAATATTTATTGGCAGCCCATTTCACATCTGCTGCAGTGATTTGATCCAATTGAGCGTATTGTTGATTGATAAATTCTGGGTCACGATTGTATTGCACCACAGAGGCCAGCATATCAGCAATGGCTTCAGAGTTATCCAGAGCATTGGCGAAGCCGTAACGTGCTGCCGATTTGATGTCATTCAATTTACTGTTATCAGCCGTTTCTGATCGAGACCTGACAATCGTGTCTAACAAGGCTTGGTGAACTTCAGGATAATTTTCCTTGTCAGTTAAACGAGCCAATAAATATATCAAACCTGGATCCTTGCTGTCAGGGGTATAAAAATACAAGGCATCAACCAATTGTCTGTTGACCACCAAATCTTGATAGATGTCGGAGTTTTGACCAAAGTAAATTTGTCCTAACATGTCAATGGCTGCTTTGTCTTTGACCGTTGGATCAGCTGATGTACCTCTGAAAACCAAACCCAACATTGGCAAAGTTTCTGATTCCCATTGAATGTGGTGTGATTGGGTTCCCACCGCTGGTGGTTCTACTGGAATTTCCACACTGTAGTTGCCACGTTCCCAATCACCAAAATATTTTTCAACCAATGCATGTGATTCTTCTACATCCACATCACCAACAATGATAACGGCCGCTTTTTCAGGACGGTACCAACGATCGAAAAATTCCAAAGAATAATCCAATTGATTTGGCATGTCTTCAATGTCTTCCAGGAAACCCATGGTGGTGTGGCGGTAGGTGTGTTGAGTGAAGGCATTTTTACGCACAGTTTCGAACAACTGACTGAAGGGACTGGCACTGTTCTTCAGATACTCGCCTTTAACTGCCAACGCTTCTGTCTTGAATTGGGCTTCAGAAAACTTAAGGTTTTTAAAGCGATCTGCTTCCAACATCAACATGCGCTCTAAATCTTCATTGATAAAAGTCACATGGTAATTGGTGTAATCATCAGTGGTGTATGCATTTTGGTCAGCCCCCACTTCCTTTAACATCGCACCATATTCTTCCTGACTGTAGTTCTCAGTGCCACGAAACATCATGTGTTCAAAGAAATGAGCAAACCCAGATTTACCCGGCTCAACCTCGTTCCTTGAACCCGTTTGAATGGGCATTTGTAATGAAACCACACCAGGGTAGTCGGTTTTAACCACAATGACTTTCAAACCGTTAGAGAGTTCGCGCATGTCATATGGTTGGGTAAATACCCGTGAATCTGAATGTGCCATCGACTTGTTGTCATCATTGGCTGCTGTTTTGACCTGTTTACTTGGTGTACAAGCAAGCAAGGTCAACATTGATATGATTGAAAAAATTGTTCTCATGTTTCTGTACCCATGGTTTTAAATAATAGATGATCCTCTGCATTCAACACGCTCATAAAATGGATGCGGCAAATTCAGAAAGGTTTGGATTTTAACCCAATTCACGCCTCTTTTGGATAACGTATCGCAAATGAAAAAGTTACTGACCAAGCTTTTATTGTTATTTTGAATGAAACCGATGATTCACAATCGGTTATAATGGCGTTTTGATAAACATCTCTATAAACACCCATAATGAGCGAATTAAAACTCAACAAAGTTGTTGTCTATGGTTTAGGTGCCATGGGGCGGCCCATAGCAAGAAATTTAAAAGACCACGGTCTATTGATTGGGGTTAAAAACCGCACAGAAGGCAAATCATTGGCTTTGATGAACGAGTTAGACTTGCCTGAATTTGAAGATGATGAAGCACTGTTTTCTCAGGCCGACTGTGTTCTGACCTGCGTTTCAGCCGATGACGACCTGAAAGCTGTGGTCGATCATTTTATTGATTATTTGGCACCAGGCTCTGTGGTACTGGATTGTTCAACCGTCAGTCCAAACACGGCGCGAAGTTTGGCAGATGACTTGGCATCCAAAGGCATCAGCTTTATAGATGCACCCGTATCAGGCGGGGTTGAAGGTGCTAAAAAAGGCTCATTGTCTATTATGGTCGGCGCAGACCGCGAACAGTACAAACGAGCCTCCGATATTTTCGCCGCCATCGGCAGTCAAATCACTCACATGGGCCGAGTGGGACAAGGTCAAGCCACCAAAGCCGTCAACCAGGTGATGGTTGCAGGTGTTGCTCAAGCGGTCTGTTCAGCCTTGGCCATGGCAGAAAATTGTAATTTGGACATGAAAAAAGCCATCGAAGTACTCAGTGCTGGCGCTGCTGGCAATTGGTTTTTAGAAAACCGTGGTCACACCATGGTTAACAATGAATTCAATGTCGGGTTTAAATTGTGCTTGTTACACAAAGATTTAAAAATTTGTCAATCAACCATTCAAGAGATGGGCGCCACCATGCCATTGGTTGAAAGCAGTATTGAAGAATATGC
The DNA here is from genome assembly GCF_002591915.1 of Marinicella litoralis. Classification (GTDB taxonomy): domain Bacteria; phylum Pseudomonadota; class Gammaproteobacteria; order Xanthomonadales; family Marinicellaceae; genus Marinicella; species Marinicella litoralis. The sequence continues at coordinate 513,165 of NZ_NIHB01000002.1, forward strand.
ACAATTGATGCAACAAGACCATGGTGATGAAGACATTTCATCATTAATCAGATTAAAACGTGAATTATTTCAACCATCAAAAGGTGATACTGATGACTGAAGAAACCACTCATTTTGGCTTTAAAAAAGTGGCCACTGAAGAAAAAGAAGCTTTGGTTGGTGAGGTATTTACTGCCGTAGCCGCTAAATATGATTTAATGAATGACATGATGTCCGGTGGTGTTCACCGATTATGGAAAAGACATTTTGTCGCCACCAGTGGCATCCACCAAGGTGATTTGGTACTGGATTTGGCAGGTGGTACTGGCGACATTGCGAAATTGCTGATGCCACAGATTGGCAAGCAAGGCAAAGTAATCATCGGCGACATCAATCAAGCCATGTTGGATGTGGGTAACGATCGCATGATTGATGCTGGCTTCATGGGACGATTTGAATGCATCCAGATGAATGCAGAAAAACTGCCCTTTGAAGACAATTCTATCGACGCCATCACCATGGCATTTGGTTTACGAAATGTCACCAACAAGCAACAAGCATTGAATGAAATGTACCGGGTGTTAAAACCCAGTGGCAAAGCGATGGTACTGGAGTTTTCTAAGGTCAACAGCAGTGTATTGAAAAAATTGTATCACTTTTATTCTTTCAAAATTTTACCTGAAATTGGGCATTTCGTTGCCAATGACCGAGACTCCTATCAATACTTAGTAGAATCCATTGAACAACACCCTGATCAAGAAACCTTGAAATCCATGTTTGAACGCGCAGGTTTGGAAATGTGTGGCTATGAAAATCTATCAGGCGGAATTGTGGCGATTCACCAAGGTTATAAATTATGACGACAAGCAATGACTCCCTTTTGTCACGAATCATGACTTCGGCGATTCAAAAGTTGATTCAATACGATCAAACTGCCATTAAAAAATTAAAACCATTGGCTGGCAAAAATGTGAAAATCATTATCCAGCCGATCAATCAATCCATCGTCTTGATGCTCAAGGAAGACACCATAGCAATCAGCACCAATGACGACATCGAGGTACACACCACCATCACTGGCAAGCCCTCCTCATTGTTTGCCATGAGCACCAACCAACACATTCCTGGTCTAGACGGCGTCACCATCAATGGCGATGCCACCACTGGGCAGTTTGTGGCAGACTTTCTGAAACAGCTGAGCCCAGATTGGGAAGAAGCCTGGTGTGACTTATTGGGTGAAGTTCCTGGTTACCACGTTGCCAGCATTTTAAAAGGTTTGACCACTGCTGGTAAAAGTTTTGCCAACAGCATCAAAAACAGCAGCAAAGAGTATTTGCTGGAAGAAAATCGAGAGCTGGTTTCACCGGCTGAAATGGATGCATTTTTAGATCAGGTGGATGACCTCAGTGCAGATGTAACCCATTTAGAAAGAAAAATACGCGAAATTCAAAAACGCAAAGTATGAATATATTCCGACTGCTTAAAATCACCCACACCCTGGCTGCTTATCGGGTCACCAACCTCATTCCTGCCAAAGGGATTCATTTTTTCAGCATGATTAACCTCTTGTCACCATTGGGTAAAAAAGGGCTGAAGCAGATGACTGATGGCCAAAGGGTGCGAGGTGCACTTGAATCCTTGGGACCCATTTTTATTAAACTGGGCCAAACATTATCCACCCGCCCAGATTTAATTCCCGTGGGCATTGCCCAAGCATTGGAAAAATTACAAGACGATGTAGAGCCCATCAGTTGGGAACAAGCCAAAAGTGTGGTTCAAGCTCAATTACCCAGGAACCTGTTGGATGACTTTGCTCATGTGGACGAACAGCCTTTGGCTTCAGCATCCATTGCACAAGTACATGCTGCCACTTTAAAAAATGGCGCCGACGTGGTGATCAAAGTATTGCGGCCTGGTATCGGCAAAAAAATCAAACGTGACATTGAACTGATGCAAGCTGTGGCCGCTTTGGCCAAAAAACACCTGAATCCTGGCGTCCAAGTTGATCCCACTGAAATTGTTGCTGAATTTGAAAAAACCATTTATGACGAACTGGATTTACAACGAGAAGCTGCCAATGCATCGGTCTTAAGGAAAAATTTCAAAAATTCGAAAGACATCTATATACCAGCCATTCATTGGGACTATTGCAAAGAACAAGTCATGGTTCAAGAACGCATCCATGGCATTTCAATCAAAGATTTTGCTGGCCTTAAAGCCGCCAACATCAATTTTGAAAAATTAGCTGAGAAAGGCATCAAGATTTTTTACACCCAGGTCTTCAGGGATAATTTTTTCCATGCAGACATGCACCCTGGCAACATTTTCATCAGCAAAGAAAATCCAGAAGACCCACAAATCATGTTATTGGACTTTGGTATCTGTGGCTCCCTACCCAAAGGTCATCGGGTTGATTTAGCCAATAACTTCATGGCTTTTTTCAACCAAGATTACCGCCGTGTGGCTGAATTACACATTGAGGCTGGTTGGGTACCTGCTGATACCAACCTGGAAGATTTGGAATCGGCCACAAGAACCATATGCGAGCCATATATGGCCAGACCCATTGAAGAAATTTCTTTCGGCGAGGTGATGCTTAAAACTTTTCAAATGGCCAAAAGGTTCAAACTCATCATCCAGCCTGAATTGATACTGTTACAGAAAACCCTGTTAAACATAGAAGGCATCGGTCGGCAGTTGTACCCACAGTTGGATATCTGGCAAATTTCAGAGCCAATATTGCGTGACATCATGAAAGCCCATTATGGCCCAGAACAATCAATCAACAAAATCAAGGAAAACTTACCCAAATGGATTGAACAAGCCGCTGAAACACCGATGCTGTTACATCAATTATTGAGCCAACAAGTCAAACCATTGCCCAGACACTTGAAAATGACCCAACAAGCAGAACAACTGGCCAAATTGAACGAAAGCAAAAAGAACCGCTATACCCTGTTAACAGTAGGCGGCTTAATCACCACTGCCCTGCTTTACAGTCTTGACGAAACCGGCACTTGGTTCAGCTGGACACCCAACTCTGCATTGATTGCAGCCACTGTAACAAGCTGGTTTTATTGGAAATCAGTCAGGTAAGTTTTTTATTGCGGGTATTACATGACCAGATTTACGGACACAGAGCGAATGACCATGGCATCGAACTGACACGTTTTAACTGTTGGGTACAGTTCAGTTCCTAGCAACCTCAAATGATTTGAATTACTTTTCAGCCCAAAGTATAAATTAAGCCAAATCAAACCACATAGAAATTTACCGCACTGATCATCATCGGATTGTAATTGCGTTGTTGAACACATGAGTTAATTGCTATGAACTTTGATGGTTATTCATCCTAACAATCATTTTTCGACAGGCCGCTGCATGCTCGGCATATTTCGGATACTCATCAAGTGCATCTGCTAACATTGACAAGGCTGGAACCAGGTCTTTAAAATCCGGGTGTTTTTTGTGAATACCATGCAATAATTTAATCACAGTTTGGTGATCATTTTGGGCGAAACAGGCTTGAGAAATCACCCATTTCAATGGTGCTTCAGTCGCCTCAAACTCAGGCATCCTTAGTTTCAACCTTTTGTAGCTGCTACTGATCATATCAGAACGGCCATGTGTTTCTAATAACTCAAAATATTTCGGCAGAAAAGCAGTGATGACATCTTGCTTATTGGTGGCTAACAGGAATTCAAAAAAACGTGTATTCAATAACAAGTTATCACCGTTGACCTGTAACTGTTCTTGGAACAGTTGAGTGGCTTCAACGAAGTCAGCTTCTTTGATTAAGGTAGAAATTTTTGCCATCGCAATGGCTTGGCTGCCGCGCCTTTTATTCGAACCATCTTGTAAGCGTGCACTGAATCCCAAGGCACTTTGGTATTGGAAAACCATATAACCCATCAAGTGATGCAACACAATCAAGTAATAAAATGTCACAGCATACAAAAAGACAGAATCAAGACTCGATGGTACCCATAACACCAATTGGTAAAGTACCGCTATGGATCCTGACATGATCAAGATAAACCCTAAGATCAAGCCATAAGGCAGGCCAATTGAGTTTACCAACCTGATGATATTGACTGGATTTAGGGATTCAAACATATTGTCCGAAACTGCATAGTTAATGATGATGGCAGGGAATGACAGTGTCACCAACAACGCCGTCAAACCACCCATGGCTGGACCCATATAGGTGTCGGACAAATGAACCAACAAGCCGGTGATAAACAACATCAAGATCAGCACCAACATTTTCTTGAAACCACCTTCATAAGCTTCGGTGACATCTGGCGGCTTCATGTAGCCATCGGCCGTATGACTTAAACAACTCAAGCAATATTTAAAGACCGTACCGAACAAAGCCAAATAAATCAAAAGTGGGAAAGGTAGGTAAATGGCCACCGAGCTCAAAATTGATAAGACAGTTATAAATACCAAAGATTGGGTAGCCAATGGGTATCTAAAGCTTTGTTGTAGCCGCCGCCAAAATGGTTCTATGTTTCCTGGCCCCAGCGTATCAAGCTGTCGATTGCATTGAAAACATCGTGGTACTGGGTTGTACCGAGAGTCATCTACGCACTGATCACAACTGTTGGTTTCACAAATGGCACAAAAATAAGTGCCTGGCTCCAATGGATGGTATTTACAGGCCTGTTCCATCAGCTCAACTCCTTGGCAAGATTCATGTACTTTTCAGTTTCGAGTCGATTATCAAGTTGTTTGAATACCGATGAAATTTTCTTCGCCAACACATTCAATGAATGGTGCTTGTTTTCCGCTTGGTACATTTGTTCAAACAAATATATCGCATGTTCTATGTATTCTGGAACTGTGATGAAATGCCATGCCAACTTGTATTGGGCCTCAGTCTCAAGCTGCTTATCACCCTTAGACAGTCCTTGCCAAACCTTTTCAATTTTCGACACTTGTTGCTTGTTGGGTCGTGAACCATTGATGATTTGATTGAAGTAACTTTGTGCTTGTTCAGGCTTCACAGCACGCAATAATTTATATTTTAAAATCTTCAAGTTAAAATCTGCACCAAATGCAGCAATGTGTTCGTCCAATTGATTCAAAGCTGAATCAAATTTAAATTTATCCATGCTTTGATACAATTCTTGTAGACTCAACTGTACTGGTGTGGCCGTTTGATCTTGTTCGATGTATTCATGATTCAAGGTTTCAGGTTTGCGCCAAACCACCAAGCCAATCAACACAGCACCCGTCACAAAGCCACCGACATGCGCCATAAAAGCCACATTGGCTTCTGGTTGTGTCCACAGCGATATCAATTCATTACCAATGTAAAAGGGCAAAATAAACAATGCCGGTGCACGAAAATATCCCACAAACACAAAAAACCAATAGAAGAATTCTATTTTTCTCAACCTAAAGATACCCAAGTACATCGCCATCACACCTGAAACCGCACCCGATGCCCCGATCAATGGGGTGCTGCTGTTCAAGTCCATCAAAGCTTGCGCCAAACCACCGCCAACACCGGTCAGAAGATAGAACAGTATGAACTTTTTGTGACCCAGACTGGCTTCAACGGCAAAACCACAAATGATCAGAAAAAACATATTGCCAATCAAGTGCATCGTGCCACCATGGAGAAATTGGTGGGTGATCAGTGAAGTAATTTGGATGTCATTGGCAATCAGGCCGTGTTTTTTATAACTGACTTCAAACATCAATTCATGCATGTGCTCGCGTTGATACAACCAATACTCGTGGTAGCCTGGTTCGAATAGTTCCTCACCATGTTCCGACATGTAGACATAAAAGGGCTCATCTTGCAGGATAAAAGCCGCAGCATATCCGTTGTTTCTCATGCGCTCCATTTCTTTAAACAAAGCTATTTTTTCAGCATCACCACCCTGTTCAAGAAAGTCGCGATAATGAGGCAACTCTTTTTGGTAAATGCCCTCACCCACATAGATTCTGAGGGCTTCTTCAAAATGATCAGAGTCACCTGTTTGGTAAGCATAAAAGACCAAAACATTGATAATCACAATAACAAACAACGCAAGCGGTGCATTTTGCCAATCAAAACGCTTTTCTGTAGGGACAATAATCATGGCTGAATCATGGCTGTAGGCTGAAGTGCCTTAAGTTTAACTGAGACCTTAATCTGATTCAAATGTTTGCGCTTCTGTGCCAAACAATGACACATTAACTGATGACACCACTTAAACTCTTGACATCAATCAAGGTCAGCTTGGTTTCTAGTTGTTATAATAAACGGCATTGAAACTGTGGAATTTATCATGTCTTTGTACCAAAACACCCTCGTGGCCATCGATCCCTGTGCGGATTCAGATGATTTGATTCGTAAGGCCATTGCGATAACCGATGAAAAGGCCCACATCACCTTAATTCATGTGATGGAAATCATGTGTGCATTACCCACAGCGCCTTATGCACCCGTTGTGATAGACACCAGTCAAATCGAATCACAAGTCAAAGCAGCCGCAGTCAACCATTTAAAAGACTTGATTGCAAAACATCAATTGACCGAGGGTTCCTACCAAATTCTTTCGGGCAGTACCGCCGCTGAAATTAAAAAACATGCCGAAGAACAACAAAGTGATGCCATTGTCATTGGATCGCATGGCCGACATGGGTTCGGTTTGTTATTGGGCTCGACATCAAGCGGTGTCATCCATGGCTGCGGTTGTGATGTGTTGGTGGTGCGTCTTAAAACATGATATTTGGCTGAACCATGGCACAGTGGGCATTGGTCATATTTTCAGGTAGAATGTAGCCTCTTTAATCAGTAATCCAATCAGCTTTGACAGCCATTAAAATTGCCAGTTATAACATCCATCGTGCCATTGGTATAGATCGCAAGTTTGCCCCCAATCGGATTGTTAAAATCCTTGAAGCTTTGGATGCCGATATTGTGCTCCTACAAGAAGTCGACGAAGGAGTCCCCAGGTCCAATGAACTCAATCTGGCGGAGGTACTGGCCACTGAATGTGATTACCCCTATTTCGCCCTCAGTCACAATGTGACTTTGAAAAAAGGCCAATACGGCAATGCCACATTAAGTCGATTCCCCATCATCAAACAAAGTAACATTGACTTAACCATCGATGGCAAAAAAAAGCGTGGCTGTCAACACACCACCATCCAAATCAGCGAATCCAAAACCGATTACCAATTTTTAGAAGTGTTTAATTTACATTTAGGACTTTCTGCCAAAGAACGTCAGAAACAAGCAGGCAAATTGTTTAAATCAAAGGAATTCACTAAAATTAACAGTCAGCAGCCTTGTGTCATTGGTGGTGATTTCAATGACTGGCGCTCCATGTTGCGGGCTTTGTTTATCATTGGCAAAGACTTTCAATGCGCCACCGACAGAACCACTTTAAGGGGCAATGAAACCGCCCTAAAAACATTCCCTTCGTTTGCGCCTCGCGGCGGCTTGGATCGAATTTATTACCGAGGGAAAATGACTTGTCACCACATCAGTACGACCAAAATGAACCTGGCCAAGGTGGCCAGTGATCATTTACCTGTATTGGGTTTATTTGAGGTCGAAAAATAATCAGTCCGATTGGCATTAATTAATCGAATATCACTTTAAATGGTCTTGGCTGACCCTATAATACCCTTTATTATTTATCACTGTTGGATGCAATTTATGAGCAAAGAAATCGCAATATTAGCTGGAGGCTGTTTTTGGGGCATGCAAGACTTGATTCGGAAAATGGGTGGAGTCACATCAACACGCGTTGGATACACCGGTGGTGATGTAGAAAATGCCACTTATCGCAACCATGGCAGTCATGCCGAAGCGATTGAAATAGAATTTGACAATGAGGTCATAAGTTACCGTGAGATATTGGCTTTTTTCTTCCAAATCCACGATCCAACAACGGTAGACAGACAAGGCAATGATTTGGGTGAGTCATATCGTTCTGAAATTTTCTACACCCATGATGCACAAAAAACGATGGCAGAAAAAACCATAAAAGACGTTGATGCATCTGGATTATGGCCAGGTAAAGTGGTGACAAAAATTTCCGCGGCTGGCGACTTCTGGGAAGCAGAACCGGAACACCAAGATTATTTGGAAAGACTGCCCAATGGTTATACCTGTCATTTTGCCCGACCTGACTGGGTTTTACCCAGTATAGATTGATGTCAATGACAGCCCCTAGCCACATTCATCAATCACCACAACAATGAACCAGACCTTTGATGCACTGTTTCCAACTTTAAATACTGTATCAGCACACGGTCTTATACGCCAAGCACCTGAAGATTTTATGGTGTTTGAACACAATGAACTCAATTTCACCGAAAGTGGTGAACATTTATGGTTAAAAGTTGAAAAAGTAAATTGTAATACTGCTTGGGTAGCCACACAAATATCAAGTGCTTGTAAAGTACCAGCCAGACAAGTGGGCTTTGCTGGTCTCAAAGACCGGCATGCCATCACCCAACAATGGTTCAGTGTTCAATTGCCTAAAATCAGTGATTTGGCTGTCATTCAAGCCAAGTTACCTGCTGAAGTAAAAATCATTGAATGTCATTGGCACAAAAGTAAAATCAAAACCGGATTTCTGACCTATAATGAATTCAAATTACGTGTCAGAGGAATTTCCTCAGGTCAAAATCAAATAGAAGAAAACATTGAAGCCGTTCAATTGCAGGGTGTTCCCAATTATTTTGGGCCACAAAGGTTTGGCCATGACATGAACAACATCGAACAAGCCAAAGATTGGTTTGCAGGGAAAATCAAAGTCAACAATAAAAACCTGCGCGGCTTGCTCATTTCCACGGCTCGCAGCCACATATTCAACTTGATTGTCGCCCACCGAATTAACAACCAAACTTGGCATCAAGTCATCCCCGGTGATGTCTTACAATTGAATGCAAGTCATTCTTGGTTTCCAGCACATGAGGCAACCACAGATGAGCTTGCAAGACGCCTGAGTGCTTTTGACCTACACATCACTGCGGCCATGTGGGGCGAGGATCCTGTACAAAGTACCGACCAGTGTGCCGCTATTGAAAATCAGATTGCCAAAACTCAAGCTGACTATCAAGCGGGATTCACCACCCACCGAGTCAAACAAGACCGACGTGCCATCCGCATCCACCCCAAGGAAATGACCCATCAATGGGATGGCAATGACCTGCTGATTGGCTTTAAACTTCAAGCAGGTGCCTATGCCACCAGCATCCTACGAGAAGTACTACAAATAGCACACGATTTTTAAGCCGTAAACGCAAATATAATTGGCTAATTTTTGATTTATAGGTTACCTTCCGCAATTGATTCATAGCAACATTTTCATGTGCCTTTCACGGGCAGTCTGTTATGGTCAAAACACATTTTTTAGCGGAGAAAAAAATGCAGTTAAAATTGATTTTACCCTTGGCATTTGCCATGACAACCATCACGCTACCAGCCTTTGCTGACCGTGATGCCAGTAACAAAGCCATCAACCAAGCCAAAGTCTTGATTGAATCGGCAGAAAGAAACGGTGCTTCTATGCACGCCTCTTTTTTACTTAAATCATCACGTGATAATTTAAATAAAGCGATGATGCAATTGGATAAAAGGGATTGGGTCGAAGCAGAAGTTTCTGCCAAGATGGCTCAGCGTGATGCCGAAGTTGCCGATGCCAAATCACAAGCTGCCAAAGCAGAAAAATCTTACACTGATTTAAAAGCTTCGGTAGATATTCTGAAAGCAGAATTGGACAGAAAAAGGAGCATGCAATGAAACATTTAAGCAGAACCGTATCGATTGTGGTCATTTGCGTCTTGATGGCAGCCTGTGCCTCTACACCCAAAATGGATCCACGAGTCACAGCATTGGAAAATCAACTCAGTGATTTGATGTCAAACAGTGAATTGGCCAGTCGCGGTGGAGATGAATTAAAAAATGCCCAACGAGCCATGAACCAATTAAAAGCCAATTTTGATGACATGGATGACGAAGATTTAACTTACGCTGTCTATGCCACTGATCGTTTGATTGAATTGGCAAAATACACCGCACAAGCCCGATGGTTTGATGATCGACGTGAAATGTTGGTAGAAGAACAAAGCAAATTGGTGTTAGAAGCCAGAACGTTGGAAGCTGACTTAGCCACGGCCAGAGCGATGAAAGCCAATGCCAGTGCCGAAGCCGCGCAAGAGCAGAAAGCCATGGCATTGAAAGAAGCCGAAGCTGCACGCATGATGCGTGATGAAGCCTTGATGGCTGCACAATTTGCTGAAGAGCAAAAACAATTGGCACTTGATGCACGTGCAGAAGCCGAGGCACTGAAAGCCCAAGCTGAAGCCGCTGCTACATCAGCGTTAAGTGAAGCTGAAAAAGCCAAGCTAATGGCCGCAGCCGAAGCTGCCAAAGCCGAAGCAGCGATTGCTGAAGCGGCGGCTGCCAAAGCCGCAATGCAGCAACTTGAAACAGAGTTGACTGAATTGAAAGCCAAGCAAACTGACCGAGGGTTGGTGATTACCTTGGGCGACGTATTGTTTGAATTTAATCAAGCTGATCTGGTTAACGGCGCAGCAAGAAACCTTGATCCATTGGTTAAAGCTTTGAACAAAGACATGGATCAAAAAGTAATCGTTGAGGGCCATACTGATAACATCGGTAGTCAAGCCTACAACCTGAGTTTGTCAGAAAAAAGAGCCAACTCAGTCAAAGCTTACTTGGTCAGTCAAGGCATAGACGGTAACAGAATTTCAACCCAGGGTCTGGGATTTGAATTTCCAGTGGCTAACAACCAAACCAACGAAGGGCGTCAGCAAAACAGACGCGTTGAGATTATATTGCCGCAAGACGAGCAGTAATTCCCTTTTGTAGGCAAATAAAAAGCCGTTGTGGGTTTTCCCACAACGGCTTTTTAAATTTTGTCTTATTGAGTTAACCATCTAAACAACTCAAGTTACAAGCTATATCAGCCTTTTCCCTTAGTTTTGGTGCGATGTGGTTTGGCCGTTTTTTCAATAAAATCAATGATCATACCAGCCACATCTTTACCCGTGGCTTTCTCAATGCCTTCCAACCCAGGAGAAGAATTGACTTCCATCACCACTGGACCACGAGACGACCTTAAAATATCTACACCAGCCACATTGAGGCCCATTATTTGAGCTGCATTAACAGCGGTTTTTCTTTCAGCAGGTGACAACTTAACCAAAGTGGCTGAACCACCGCGATGTAAATTAGACCTGAACTCTCCCTCTGCCCCTTGACGTTTCATGGCTGCAACCACTTTTCCACCGACCACAAAACACCGAATATCAGCACCACCGGCTTCTTTGATAAATTCTTGCACCATGATATTGGCGTTTAAGCCCAAAAAGGCCTCAATCACCGATTCTGCTGCTTTTTTGGTTTCAGCCAATACCACACCAATCCCTTGTGTTCCCTCTAACAATTTGATGACCAAAGGAGCGCCGCCCACCATTTTGATTAAATCTTGAATATCATCTGGTGAATTGGCAAACCCAGTGATTGGCATTCCAATGCCTTTGCGAGACAATAATTGTAAAGAACGCAATTTATCTCGTGAACGCGAAATCGCCACACTTTCATTCACTGGATAAACCCCAATCATTTCTAACTGCCTTAAAACAGCGGTTCCATAGAAGGTAACGGAAGCCCCAATTCGGGGGATAACGGCATCATAAACCGGTAAATCTTCACCCCGATAATGCAAAGTGGGGCTGCTCGATGAAATGTTCATATAACAGCGCAAATGATCGAGCACCCTGACTTCATGCCCCCTGCTTTGAGCGGCTTCAACCAATCGCTTGGTTGAGTACAGTCTAGAGTTTCTTGACAATATGGCTATTTTCATGATTTTTTATTTCCTTTGGTTTTTGTTGTAAGGTGTGATTTCTGAGGTACCACAACCATGTCGTGCATGGCTTGACGACCCAGTAACATCCTGAATTTCATTTTACGTCTACAGACCAATGTCAATTCAATATGACGTTTGATACCACCAATCACCAAAGGCGTTTCAATCACAATGCGTTCTGATTTATGTCCGTTGGAACTGGTAATGGTTCTTTGGTCTTTAACTGGCATTTCACAATCAATGGTCGTGTCATCGTCATCTTGATGTGGTGCCAAGGTAAATTTAACCCATTGTTTACGGCCTTTGAGAAATAATTTATTGCTCAAAGTGTGAATGGCGCTGGTTTTAGCGCCCGTATCTATCTTAACATGGATTCGTTCCACGCCAAGTTCTGGTAAAGCGGCATATTCTTTCCAGCCAACCTTCATTGTATTTTTATCTGTCATATCAATCTAAATTTGTTGAGATACATATTTTTTCCCATATTTCAGCCGGAACTGAGCTTGGAACCTGATGTGCGCCTACAAAAACATCCAGCCAATAGTTTTTATTTTCAACCCAACCAGCTTGTAAAAAGGCCATCCTGTCATCTTCCGCATATGACAACAACTGATCGCTGTTACCTACAGAGACAAACACTGGTATCGTTCTGTCCGCATTGGCGGGTACATGCCCTTGTCCCGCAGCAAAACCAGCCAATACACCCGCACTGACTGCATAAGCGGCATATCTGTTGGCATCATCCAGAGCAGTGTCGTGCATCACATGACCTCCGGCTGAAAACCCCCACAAATATATTCTTGTGGTTTCAATGCGATAACTGGCTTCCATGTCTTGCATGATGGCTGTCAACAGAATTTTATCGTTCGGCAATGACCAACTGCCATTAGGGCTGGTGCCAACTTGCGAAACAATGATAAAGCCATTGGATTCAGCTGCGCCATCCCACAGGCTTCTCACTGCCTGTGCTTGGTTGTCTGCATTGCCCGCACCAGCGGCTCCATGCCAAAGATACATCACTGGCATCGCAACATTCGGATCATAACTGCTTGGTATGTAAATATAATACACATAGCCGCCAAAAACCATTCTTTGTGTATTTCCTGGAAAAACACCGCCTGAACCGTTTGATGGTAATGAAGCATTTTCAAGACCATCTATAAATATCATGTCAGTACATTGGTTCAAACTGGGCACGCTGGCCGTTGCCAACGCTTGTGTGCTTAAAACAAACAATAACCAAGCATAATAGTTATTCAGTCTCAATTTCCACCCGGTCCACATTTCTGAAACCTTGCGGCAGCACCGCACCACGTTTGGCTCGATGACCAATGTAATTAACCAAGTCTTTCCACTTGAACCTGATGTATCTGGCCCCGGCATGAATCAAAAACGAGTCCTCAGGCGTAATCGCTAAAGTGGCGGCCAACTTCTCTTCGCCCGCTTTCAATCGTTTGGCTGGAATATTAATCAATTTATTGCCTTTGCCTTTGACCAATTCAGGTAACTCTTCTAATGGGAACACCAACATATAACCCGCAGTGGTAACACAAACCACATGCGCATCTGGCAGCTTTTCAATCCATGTCGGCTTCATGGCCTTGAAACCTTTGGGCACACTCAAAACATGTTTGCCAGCTTTCATCTTGCTGTACAAATTTTCCATTACCCCATGATAACCATAACCCGCATCAGAACACATCAACAACCGCGCATTGGGCAATTGACAGGTGACTGAAATAGGTAAAAAATTGTTTTTGAAAACAAATTTTGTACTCAATGGTTCACCCTGCCCTCGGGCTGATGGCATGGTGTGTGTCGGTAAGCTGAAAGCCCGTCCATCTGGCGATAAAAAGACTGAAGTCAAATTACTGCGGCCATGGGTGTGATCCAAGTATTCATCACCGGCTTTGTAATTCAACGCCGTGGGATCAATCTCGTGGCCTTTGGCCGCCCTGACCCAACCTGAGGTTGATAACACAATGGTGCTGGGCTCGCTGGGGACCAATTTGGTTTCATCAAAAACTTGAGCCGCTTCACGTTCTGCAATTTGGGTTTTGCGTTCATCCCCATACAGTGCCATGTCGTCTTTCAGTTCATTGCGGATCAAAGTTTTCATCCGTGCTCTGGACATCAAGATGCCTTCAATCTCATCTTTTTCAGCTTGTAATTCAAGTTGCTCGGTGCGGATTTTCATCTCTTCCAAGCGGGCTAAATTACGCAAACGAGTGTCTAGAATCGCATCGGCTTGAATTTCAGACAGCTTAAATGCCTTGATCAATTCTTTTTTCGGTTCATCTTCATACCTGATGATACGGATCACTTCATCCAGGTCCAAATATGCAATCAACAAGCCTTCTAAAATATGTAATCGAGCGTCAACCTTATCCAACCTGTACTGTAACCTTCGACGCACAGTTTCTGTTCGGAACGTCAGCCAATCTTTAAGAATCATCTTCAAATTCTTAACCTGTGGTCGGCGATCCAAGCCGATCACATTGAAATTGGCCTTATAAGTTTTTTCCATGTCTGTGGTCGAAAACAAATGCAGCATCAAAGCATCAAAATCAACTCGATTGGAACGGGCCGTGATGACCAAACGCACTGGGTTTTCATGATCTGATTCGTCCCTCAGGTCACTGACCATGGGTAATTTTTTTGCCCTCATTTGGCTGGCAATTTGTTCTAAAATTTTACTGCCTGAAGCTTGATGAGGTAAAGCAGTCACAATCACATCGATGCCATCTCGCTCATACACAGCTCGCATGCGTATGCCACCATGGCCCGTTTCATACATCTTCAGGATATCGGCTCTGGGTGTAATGATTTCTGCTTTGGTGGGATAATCAGGCGCCTGAATAAATTCACACAGGTCCGATATTTCTGCATTGGGATTATCCAACAAATGTAATGTGGCTTGAGCCACCTCAGTCAAGTTGTGTGGCGGCACATCCGTGGCCATTCCCACAGCAATACCCGAGGCGCCATTGAGCAACACATTAGGTAGGCGTGCGGGTAACCACAAAGGTTCATCCATGGTGCCATCAAAGTTTGGCCCCCAATCCACTGTACCATGTGGCAACTCAGACAACAGGGTTTTGGCATATGGGGTCAGTCTTGATTCGGTGTAACGCATGGCTGCAAATGATTTAGGGTCATCGGGCGAGCCAAAATTACCTTGGCCATCCACCAAAGGATAGCGGTAGGAAAAAGACTGCGCCATCAACACCATGGCCTCATAACAAGCAGAATCACCATGTGGATGAAACTTACCTATCACGTCACCTATGGTTCGTGCTGATTTTTTGTGCTTGGACTGGTTTGACAGACCCAATTCACTCATCGCGTAAACAATACGACGTTGAACCGGTTTCAGTCCATCACCAACAAATGGCAAGGCCCGATCCAATACCACATACATGGAATAATCTAAATAAGAGCGCTCGGCGTATTCGCCCATTGATATGGTTTCAAAATCCATTGAACAGTGTTATTTTAAAAAACTAAATTTTACCACTTACTCATTCTCCCTGCGGCAAAATATGTGGCTTGATAAAAATATATTCATCGAAAAAAATGTTAACATTTCAATCTTCCTCACAATCACACTGAATTAACCCAACAAAGCATGTTATTTACTTCACCCACATTTATATTTGCTTTTTTGCCTTTGGTGTTGATTTTTTACCATTTATCACCGAAAAAACTCAAAAACAATTGCTTGTTGATTTTCAGTTTGCTGTTTTATGCCTGGGGAGAAGTCACTTATGTGTTGTTGATGATCGCATCTATAGTGGTCAACGCCCTCATCGGTCGCCTGATTCATCAACCCCATGACCGCAACAAAGCCATCTTAACACTGGGCATTGTGTTGAACTTATTGCCCCTGGTGTTTTTTAAATATTATGTTTTCTTATTGAACCAAATGGGTTGGCAAACCGAAAGCAATATCCACCTGCCCTTGGGTATTTCATTTTTCACCTTTCAAGCCATATCTTACTTGGTTGATGTGTATCGAAAAGAAACTGACTGTGAACGAAGCCTGATAAATTTGGGATTATATATCGCTTTGTTTCCACAACTGATAGCCGGTCCTATTGTTCGCTTCAAAACCATCCACCGACAAATCACTGAACGCATTCATTCCAGCACCTTATTTGTATCAGGGATTGAACGGTTCGTTTTTGGGCTTTCCAAAAAGCTGTTAATTGCCAATCCACTGGGCTATGTAGCTGATCAATTGTTCGACTTACCTGCTGATCAATTGAGTGGATCGCTGGCTTGGCTGGGCATCATCAGTTACAGCTTACAAATTTATTTTGATTTTTCAGCTTATTCAGACATGGCCATCGGTTTGGGCCGTATGTTTGGCTTCAAGATTTTAGAGAATTTCAACTATCCATACATTTCCCAAAGCATTCAAGAGTTTTGGCGTCGCTGGCACATTTCAATGTCACAATGGTTTCGCGATTACCTGTACATTCCATTGGGCGGAAATCGCAAAAGCCCGGGCAGGATTTACTTTAATTTAATTGTGGTATTTACCTTGTGTGGTCTGTGGCACGGAGCCAGTTGGAGTTTTGTGGTTTGGGGCCTATATCACGGTTTGTTCTTGGTCATTGAACGCCTGGGTTTGGCACAATGGCTGCAGCAAACATTCAAACCCCTGCGACACCTATATGTGCTTTTGGTGGTGACTTTTGGCTGGGTGTTTTTTCGGGCAGAAAACCTCACCGACGCATTAGCGTTCCAAGCAAAAATGCTGACCTTTTCGACCCCAGACACAGTCATCAATGGATACCCATACTTCATCAGCCCTCAATATATATTGGCCTTGATCTTCGCCATCATCCTCAGCACTTCGGTGGCCAAAAAATTCAGTTTGGCTGATTTAGCACCAATGACCGTCAAACAACAAATACCCAGACAATTATGGGTGTTGTTATTGATGTTGCTGAATTTCACGGTCATTTCAGCCTCAACTTACAACCCTTTCATTTATTTCAGGTTTTGATGTGATGAATAAATCAACTGCCAACCTTACTTTCATCGGACTTTTTTTGTTGTGCTTGCTGTTGCCTGGCTTGGTGGCGCTTTACCACAGCCAAGGCCTGGCTTCAAACCAAGAAAAAAGATCATTGGCGGCTGCTCCTGATTTCCCAGCCACTTACCCAGCTCTGCAAGCATGGCCTGGTCAGGTTGACGCTTATTACCAAGATAATTTCGGTTTGCGCTCAACCTTATTGGCAGGGTATTACAAGCTCAAGTTGTGGCTTAAAGATGCCACCGGGACCGATGTGATTTATGGTTCAAAAGAGGGTTGGCTGTTTTACAACAACCCAGTTGAAGACCCCATCGGCGATTTCCGTAACATCAATCAATTCACGGTACAAAACCTGAATGAATTTATCAGTGTTTTAAAAACCAAACAACAATGGCTGGCACAACAAGGCATTGAATATTTATTCGTCATCACGCCTTCTAAACATTATATTTATCCAGAATATTTGCCCAGTCATCTCAAACCATTGCAACAAAAGAACATCAAGCAACAATTGGCTGAAGCTTTAATGAACCACCCAGAGATTCATTTTTTAGACTTAACCGACACCCTGCTAGAACACAAGAAAAAGCAATTGCTGTATTTCAAAGCAGACACCCATTGGAATTACTATGCAGCGGAAATTGCGCAACGGAAAATCATTCAAACGGTGAACCACATATTGGACCTCAACACACCCATTCGTCACTGGAGTGACGATGAATTTAAATTTCAATTTGACCACGAAGGCGACTTGGCTTTTTTGCTTCATGCAGGCCCACACTTTGCTGAACCATTGTTCAAACCAGAGTTTTCAACTTGTGCTCACATAGGATTCGATCAACTGTTAAAACCTCGCAGCCAATATTCAACTGTTTGTGATGCCAATGTTGTCAATGTTTTGATTTTCCATGATTCTTTTTTCAATTTACTGCAACCTTTTATATCTACGCATTTCAGTGAGGTCAGTTACCTCAAACAAAAATTTAACTTTAAATCAGCAACCCAGGCAATCAGCAACAACAAACCTGGCATCGTGATTGAACAATACATCGATCGAAAACTGCCTCAAATTGACCCGCCCTGAGCGCTGCCAATTGAATTTACGAAGGATATCGTTTAATATATTTTGATTGCTTTATCTGGAGAATTAGATGATTAAAACATGCTTATTACTGGCCATCATGTTTTCGCACACCTGCCTGGCTGTGATTTATGATGATTATGAAATCAATCGAGAATTGAACAAAGCAGAATTACAACAGACTACGCAACAATTTTTGACTGAGTACTTTACGGCCAAAAATCCACAGCAAACAATTGAACAACTCATTCAGGCTGATATGTCTCCGATTGAACGTGAATACATGCTCTATAGTTTGCTGACAGCCATTTCACAACACCCGCCCCAAAATTTTCACCAATATGTGGTGGATTTGATGAAAACATTTCCCCCACAGGCCAGCAAACTGCATGAAGAAGGAAACTTATCGGTACCCATATTTAACCTATCGAGCAAAGCATACGGCATTGAAAATATCTGGATGGCCTATCGCACTGAACAGCAATTCAATCAACAGTTTGAAAAAGACCGGGTCGCTGCAGTTGATGCCATCAAATCAGTCATTGCTGGTGGCAGTAGACCCCAATGGCTGGGCATCAAAAACAGTTTGGCTGCACTTAGCAACCAGCAGCAAAATCAATTGGCCGATTATTTATACCAAAACGTCAACGTCAATTCAGGTTTAGATCGCCTGATCAGTCATGTGGGCTTACTCACCGGAAACTTGCCCTTGATTGAAAAAGCCCTGTCTTCTGAACAACAAAACATTCGGGAGTACACTTTAAGAAAAACCATTAACCACCTCCCCAGACAACAAGCCAAAGACTTGTTATTACAGTCTGCAAGATATTCTGCTGATCAAAAATTCAGTACCTCATTGCTCAGTCATTTCAGCGATGATGAAGCTGTACAAGCATTGTTAATCAAACAATTAAGTGATGAAAACCTGGCTGAAAATGCGGCATTTGTGCTCAGTCAATCCACCAATCAGCAGTTACCCTATGTTCTGATGAATCATTTTTTACAAAGCAAACAACCACAAGTTAAAAACCATATTTTATTGGCTTTGAAGTTGAATGGTGGGGAGGAAGCCAAGTTGATCTTGAAAGATTTAACACCCCATATAGAGCCCAGTTCAAAAGGTGGCAAGTGGCTGAAATCATTCAAAGGAGAGCAGCCATGAAAAAGTTCAATGACTTGATATTACTAAGTGCTTCGGTGTTGTTGACATCATTGGCTTCTGCACAAAGCATCATTCCTTGGACTGAACAAAACAGTACTTTGGGGTTGGGCTATCCTGTACCTATACCGGTCAACACACCTGAACCCTTTGATGGCTTTCGCACCTATGCGGGTTTGTTTGCTAAGCACCAGTCCATGGCGATGAACAATGATTACATCACTGGTCAGATTGTGGGACAAACTCATTATGACCGTGACATTTGGGCCTATATACTCAGTGATGATAACAACACCACCAAGTTCGGAGTGAAGGAAGGAGCGATGATGGTCAATGGTGGTATCCATGCACGTGAATGGCAAACCCCTGAAACTTTGACCCAAATCATCACAGATTTTCACGGCAACAGCCAAGATCATTCCTTTTATCAATACCTGTTAGAGAATACCACCATCATCACCATCCCCAGCAACAACATCGATGGCTTTTTGCAAACCCAACGCTACCCAACTGAAAATTGGTATTCCAACAATTTGGGGCCCAGAGACGGTCGCATGCGGCGCAAAAACTTATTGAACACGGATGAAGATTTATTCACCCAAAATGATTTTTTAAATGGTGTTGACCTGAACAGAAACAATGAACCCTTTTGGGCCACAAGTGGCAGTTCATCAGGTGACCCCACTTCGATTGTATACCATGGCCCATTTTCCCAATCCGAACCAGAAACCAGTGCCCGAATCAACGCAGCCAATTTGGTTGATGCCGACCAGTTGAGAATTTATACCGATGTCCACTCATTCTCTCAAGTACATTTCTCTGAACTTACTTTCAATCAAAATAGGAATGCACTACAAACCAGGGTATTGAGTGATTTTACCAAGCACCACAAAGCCTACACGCTGGCAAAAAACTATGTAGACTTACCCTCTCAAGCTGGGTTTGGTATCGGATCGACTGATGAGTATTTTGCAGTCACTTATGAAATCCCATCTTGGACCCTTGAAATTGAACCAAGCAACTTCACCATCAATGGTGTAGACAGGCACCCAACCTTGCCAGGCTTTGGCGCTGATTATGGTGGATTTGCCAACAATGGCCATGATGGATTTATCTTACCTGAATCCGAAATCAAACGTGTCCGGGAACAATTGGCCAAATCCTTTATGGTGGCTTGGTATGGCCAAGCTGGCCCCCCATCAATCACTCAACTAAGAATCATTGATCATTTAAGCCAAGCGATTGTCTTTGATGCCGAGTGGGACATCACAGCATCAGGTGAACGCGAACTTTACTCACAATACTACGATGAGTTGATTGCCGGGAATGACTATTCCTTGCTGTTGCGATTTGATAAACCCATGCGAGACAGGAACAGTGCGGGTGAAATAGCACCGTTACAAGGTCAATCAACCGCATTGAACCCAGTCATTCAAGGCATCAGTAACGACAATGACATTAATCTGAACTTATCAAATCATCGTTGGATCAATCAGAACAACAATGGATGGGAAAGTTATGGTTACTATAAAGACGACACCTACGTGGTTGATTTCAACATCGATCCCGCCATCAATGCGGCTGACGATGCTGAGCTGACTTGGCGGATCATAACCACCGACATGATTGGTCAAAGTATTGATGCCAATCCGGCGACAGTGGTTACCTGGGCAGATGGCCAATGGCAAAATTATGAAGACAGCAATGGCAACCCGTCAATCAATGGTGGTTTTGATAGCACAATTTCAATCCAAGTCAGCAACCAAGGTGACTTCAATTATGCCAGTGTTCCTGACACTGCCCTGTATTATGATGCGACCCGCAGTGGTGAGGGCTTTACCCTTGAGTTCATTGATGGGGTGAATGACTTTTTGATTCAGTGGTTTACCTATGATGGATTCGGCAATCAACAATGGTATGTGGATACCGATCAAAAAATCGCGGAAAATGCCTTATTAGCCAAAGACATACTCACTGCCGAAGGCGGTGTTTTTGGGCCTGACTTTAACAACGACGACATTGAAATATTTGAGTCAGGTGACATAGAAATGATTTTTGGCGAGCAGTTCAATAACAGCCGAACTGGACAAATGAAATACACCTTCCCTGATGGTCGTAAATTTCGAACTCAAGTCGACCAACTGACCGCAGCCAACGGCATCAATTCCAATCCTTCGGTTATACTTCCGGTTGAAACAGGACTCACTGCAGCCGCCATAATTGGCTCATGGTACGACCCATCAAGGAATGGTGAAGGCTTTCACATTGAACAAATCACCGATGGCTCAGTGGTATTTCTTTGGTACAGTTATGATTTGGATGGCAGCAAGAAATGGTTCATTGGCAGTGGTGGTGTGGTGACTGAAACAACAGACAATGTCAACATCACTTTTGCTGAAGTTTACATCACCGAAGGTGGGGTGTTTGGACCCGACTTCAATACCAATGATGTGATTTCTACTGTCTGGGGTTCTGCTGAATTCAACCTACAATGTACAACGGGCACATTCAGCTACAATGGCTTGGATGCAGCCTATGGACAAGGAACCTACCAACTAGAACCGATCACCAGACCCATCAATAATATTTATCGCTGCGAATAATTAAACCGTGATCCCAAGAAGTGGATAACCACTTCTTGGTAATTTATAAGTTATGCCAAAGCTTGTATCTTTTCGATCAACTTTGGCGACAAGGTCAGATCAGACGCTTGCACCAACTCCCTGAGGTGTAAGTGAGAAGTGGTGCCCACCAAGGTTGAGCTGATTTCCTTGGCCTGGAGCACATATGCCAAAGCAATTTGTATCGCCGAGGCCTGTTGCTGCTGGTTTAAAAAGCCAAATTCTTTGGCTTTGATCATTTGTTGACGATTGTTTTTAAACGCCCGCAACCAATACCAAAGCTTTTTCATGTTGGTGACGCGATTGAATCCTTGTTGAAACAAACCGCCACCTAAACCACCAGCCACAATAACATCCATTTTTTTTCCGGTTAAGTGTTTGATGGTTGCCAGCCGATGTTGGGTGAAAATATTGTAATCCAGCATGAGGCATTCAAATTGTTCACTCGCGACACTTAAATCTATGATGTGATCATCGAATGTATTAACCCCCACCATGCCAATTTTTCCAGCGGCCTTCAGCTGATCAAGTGTTTGATAGGTCTCATGATTAAAATTTTCTGGATTGGGCCCATGGAGAAAAAACAGTGGTAAATGGTCCACTTGTAGCTGCTGTAATGACAATTCACATGACTGTTTTATCCAGTTGGCTGAAAAATCTTTATAAAGTTTACCCAATCGACCTACTCGAGTGCCCACTTTGCTGCTGATGATCAGATCACGGGTGGCCTGATTAGCCAGGGCACGTCCCAGTCTACGCTCTGCATTACCCTCAGAATAACTGTGTCCAGTGTCAAAGTAATTGATGCCAGAAGCAATGGCTTGATGAACCACCGCATGGGCTTGTTTTTCTGAAAACTGTTTTTTTCCCCAATAACTGGCACAGCCTAAACCAATTTCTGACAACCTGAAAGTGGCATTGATTAAGCTTTTGTACTTCACTTGATCCAGTCTTGAGGTTTCAGATATTCCTGTAATTTGGCTTCTTGGGTGCCGAGCTCTGGTTGGTAATTGTAGCGAAAGGAAACTTCGGGTGGCAGTGACATCAAAATTGATTCTGTGCGGCCACCTGACTGCAAACCAAATAAAGTTCCTCGGTCATACACCAAATTAAACTCAACATAACGTCCTCGGCGGTATTTCTGAAATTGCTTATGTTCATCATCAAAGACACTGTTTCGGTGTTTTTTAACAATCGGTAAATAGGCTTCACAATACGCGCCACCTATGGCCTGGATAAAAGCAAAACAGGTATCAAAACCCCACTCATTCAAATCATCAAAGAACAAACCACCTACACCACGAGTTTCTCCTCGGTGCTTGAGGTAAAAATAGTCATCACACCATTTTTTATATTTGGCATAAACATCCTGTCCAAACGGCAAACAAACATCATGCGCCACTTGGTGCCAATGCATCACATCTTCATCGAAAGGATAGTAAGGTGTTAAATCAAACCCACCACCAAACCACCAATGGGCTTTTTCATCACCTTTCGGTAAGGTTCTGAACACCCGAACATTGGCATGAGAGGTTGGAATAAAAGGGTTGTCAGGATGTACCACTAAGGAAACACCAGAAGCTTCAAATCCCTGGCCTGCCATTTCTGGTCTTTTGGCGGTAGCTGCCGTCGGTAACTGAGTTCCAATCACATGTGAAAAATTCACCCCAGCTTGTTCGAACACATCGCCACTCAGCACACGTGTACGCCCGCCACCGCCACTGTCATGTTGCCATGCATCCTGCTTAAATTGACCATGCACTTCGACGCCTTCTAACTGCTGACATATGTCATCCTGCAAGGATTTCAAAAAAGTGACAACCTGTTCAAACTGAGCTTGATTCATGATAATGACGATCTGATAGAAATGTCCTTATTATAACCTTGCACATCTGACAAAAGATTCTTACTTCTGACAAAAATACCATTACCACGACCAATTTCCTTACCTGCTGAATTGAACACCACTGATTCGGCGATCATTTGACTGCGATTTTGATTAACCACTTTTCCCACAGCTCGCATTTGCCCCTTTGAAACCGGTCGTGTTAAGTAGGTGGTAAATGAAGTGGTCAGCATGAAATATTCAGGTTCCAATGAATTGGCAGCAAAATAGGCGGCATCATCCAACAGTTTAAAATACACCGAACCATGTACTGCTTGGGCTGCATGGTGATAATCTGATTTCAGCTCAATGGATATTTCTGAACTGCCCTGACTGACAATTATGGTTGGTTGAAATAATTGATTGAAGGGTGCTGACAAATACATCTGCTGTAAATTGCTAAAATGGTTTGTATTCATTCATTTTCTCATATGGGGTGTTTCTTTTTAAGCCAAGTCCTTATTATAATGGAGTCTTGTTCAATTGATCGAATCCCATGAAATTTTTAGTCAGCAATGATGATGGCGTGAATGCCAAAGGAATTAAAATATTGGCTGAAATGCTTAAAGATTTAGGCGATGTGGTGGTATTTGCTCCCAATCGAGATCGTTCAGGTGCCAGTAATTCATTGACCTTGGACCGACCCATTCGAGTCGAAAAAGTCTCAGATGATGTTTTCAGCGTTTATGGCACACCCACAGATTGTGTCCACCTGGCAGTGACAGGGGTGTTGGAAGAGGAACCTGACATGGTAATTTCGGGGATTAACAATGCGGCAAATTTAGGCGATGATGTCTTGTATTCAGGCACAGTGGCAGCTGCCATTGAAGGACGTTATCTGGGTTTACCAGCCATTGCAGTCTCTATTGTGCTTGACTCAGTCAAAGAGAACCGACGCAAGCGAGACTTTCACACAGTGACTTATTTTTTAAAGAAAATCATTAAACATGTGATCAAGCATCCGTTGCCACAAGACACCATATTGAATGTCAATGTACCAAATTTGCCTATCGATGAGATCAAAGGCATGAAAGTGACCCGCTTGGGTTATCGACACAAGGCAGAAAACGCCATTCCTATCCGTGACCCCAGAGGTTTTAAAATGTATTGGATTGGACCAGCTGGCCCAGAAGCCGATGCCGGTGAAGGCACAGACTTTCATGCGGTTAAAAATGGTTTTGTGTCCATTTCGCCCATTCAAACGGACATGACCAAACATGACTTTATCAGCGAACTAGACCAATGGGCGAAGAACATATGAATTCATTGGGTATTGGCATGACCTCACAAAGAACCCGACAACGGATGATTGATCGATTGCGTGATCGTGGCGTCGGTGATGAACGGGTGTTGATGGCAATGGCACAAATACCCCGTCATTTATTTGTTGATGAGGCTTTGGCACATCGGGCCTATGAAGACGATGCTTTGCCGATTAAATTTGGTCAAACCATTTCTCAACCTTATGTGGTCGCTCGCATGACCGAAGAGGTGATCAAGCACCATCACCCAGCTAAAGTCCTCGAATTGGGTACGGGATCAGGTTACCAAGCTGCAGTTCTGGGTCAATTGATTGATCAGGTATTCAGCATCGAACGCATTGATAAACTCACCCGCATCGCTCGCCGCAGATTCATCAAATTAGGTTATCAAAATATCCGTTGTAAAACCGGTGATGGTTTTGCTGGTTGGCCCAGTGAAGCATTGTTTGATGTCATCATCTGTACGGCCGCGCCTGAAAAGGTACCCTACAGTTTATTGGATCAACTTGAGGTTGGCGGTAAAATGATTTTGCCAGTTGGTGATAACAAGAAACAAAAACTGGTTGCCATTGTCAAAGAAGAAAATGGTTATCATGAGGAAATATTGGGTGATGTGTTTTTTGTTCCCTTGTTGGAAGGTGTGGTCAGGTAAGTGAAAATTTTTTGTCTCATTTTAACCATGATTGGCCTTGCAGCTTGTACGCCCAGAAAACCTGCACGGGTGGATGAAGTCGGTACCAAACCGCACCGCACACAAACCCAGTCAAATTCCCGACATCCCATCAGAGATTCAAAGAAAACCACTCACCGTGTTGAAAAAGGCGATTCTCTGTATTCTATTGGTTTTCGTTACCAAGTAGATTACAAAGAATTGGCGGCAATTAATAACATCCAAGCACCCTACCGCATCTACCCCAATCAGATACTGAAGTTAAAAGGTGATCCAGAAAAAATAGTTTTTAAACCAACCAGTAACAAGCAAGTAAAAACCAAGCCTTTGGTAAAAAACACACCCATTACAGCAAAAAGCGAATCCCAAAGCAAAGCAACACCAGCTAACAAACAAACAGCCAAACAAAGCACTCCAACCAGTAAACCGCCGACGCCGACAGCAAGCAACACAAGCAAACCACCCGCAAAAAAACCCGTGGTGGTGGCCACCCCAACCCATACAAACTTACAATGGTTATGGCCTACTCAAGGTAAAATCCGCACCACCTTCTTGGCCAGCAACCCAGCCCGTAAAGGCATCTCTATTGGAGGTAAAGAAGGACAACCGGTTAAGGCCTCAGAAGCTGGCGTGGTTGTTTACAGTGGCAATGGCTTATTGGGTTATGGTGAACTCATCATCATCAAACACAATGAAAGCTACCTCAGTGCTTACGGACACAATAAATCATTGAAGGTCAAAGAAGGCCAAACTGTTACACGAGGACAAGTGATTGCTGAATTAGGCTCTACCGGCACCAATGTGAATAACCTGCATTTTGAAATTCGAAAAAATGGCACCCCTGTCAATCCATTAAGTTATGTAAAACCATAAAGTTTTTGTCGGATTCCATAACAGATTAAACGCGTTAAACAATTTTTAAATACAGCCAAAAAGCCGTTAAACCACATACCAACAACAGCAATAAGGGCATATAGACGTAGGGCTGGTTGAATTTTTTAATATAAAACCACACCATAAACAGCAGACAAATCGCTGTTGCAATGATTTTTATAAAAGCCGCAAATGGCCCCAGATTTGGAAAAACCGCAACAAAGGCAAACAATAAACTACCGAACACACCCATTAAAGCAATGCGCTTCTCTTGAAACAAAGCCTGAATCAGCAGCACTGCCCAGCTACTCACACCGATGGTAAGCAGCAAGGCAATCAACCAGCCATACTGTATCAATAACGCCTCTTTGGACATCGCTTACTTGCTTTTAAGGGCAGCGATGGTGTTATTGATGGCAATGATCACGTCTTCCCCGAACTTTTTACAACGCTCAGGTGACCAACCATACAACTCATCAGGTAAGTCATGGTTGTCTTTGAATGGCATTTCGACGGTATAAGCCAAAGTATTGAATGTTTGACCAACATAATTGGTGGCAATGCGCAAATCACCTTTTCCAGGCTCGTCATCATCGTACTTATGTACGTCTTGAAAATCAGGACTGGCAGCAGCCCAGGCGGTTTTAAAGGTTTGCTCCAAGTGCTTCAGGCGATCATCATAATTAGGGTTGCCTTCACAACCTGCAACAAAATTATAAGGGATGGCTTCATCACCATGAATGTCTAAAAACATATCAACGCCATGTTGGTGCATTTGCTCTCTGACTAAATAAACTTCAGGACTGGTTTTCATTGATGGTTCCAACCATTCACGGTTCAAGTTGGCTCCTGATGCATTGGTGCGTAAATTACCACGATAAGCCCCATCAGGATTCATGTTGGGTGTGACATAAAACCGACAGTGTTGCAACAACTGACGTGAGGTTGGGTTGTCTTGGTCCAACAAAGACTCCAAAAAGCCTTCAACAAACCATTCTGCCATGGTTTCACCGGGATGTTGACGTGCAATCATCCAAACATTGAGCTTTTCTGCCAAATCAACTTCTTCATCTTCGATGACCAACATATCAAAATCACGACCATCAATGGTTTCACCTAAATTTTTCAATGAACTCAAATCAGACTGTTGGGCAAACGCCAACAGATTCAAATGACGTTCGAAAGAATAAGGGGCAAAGTAAGCAAAGTAAATGTCATCGGTATCGGTATTGAATTCAACTGTCAGCTGCTTGCCATCAAACTCAGTTGGAATTCGGAACCACTCTTGGCGATCGGTTGAGGCACAGACATCATAGTCCTGCCAGCCTTCGACATAAGAAGTGTCAGCGGCATTGATGAATTTCAACACACAATCCTGGTTCTTAACGCCTTGCACACGAAAATGAAACCATTGTCTGAATTCTGCATGTGAATCGTGATCTATCTTGACTTGAATGTCAGAAAAATCATCGGCTTTGACCACTTCAATGCGACCACCATCAAATTGACTGCTAATTTTCATATTGTTAGGCATTAGTTTTTAAAGCCTGTATCTTGTCATATATAGCTACAGCAATCAATCCTGTGTTGCACCAGTAAAAGACCAGTCAATCAAATATAAATGAAAAAATATGTAATAGAATCCGACCAATCCTATCCTATCTATTCACATTGTAAAGAGAACCATACCATGAAAGCATTTTACCTTCTGATTGTTGGAATGATTTCCAGCTTCAATACATCAGCTAAAGACTATTTCGACGATGCCGAACAAGTCACACCCTTGTTGTCTGGCATGACAATTCCTGTCTTCAGCGCATTAACACCTGAAGGGAAAACGGTCACATTTGACCCGGAAAACTTAAACAAACCATTTGTTTTGACTTTTTACCGTGGTGGATGGTGCCCTTATTGCAATGCCCATTTGGGCGAGATGCGGGAAGTGGAAAAAGAATTGATAGCCATGGGCTTTGATGTTTTTTTTATCAGCCCAGACCAACCCAGTTTTTTGATTGAAAGTCTCAAAGACCAAGACTTGAAAGCAGACATGCATTATCAACTGCTGTCAGATGCCAGCATGGAAATATCTAAAGCCTTCAAAATCGCTTTCAAAGTGGATGACACGACCGTAGAAAAATACAAAAAATGGAACATAGACCTGGAAAAAGCATCAGGTCATGATCACCATTTACTGCCTGCTCCAGCCACTTTTGTGGTGGGAAAAGACGGTGTTATTCAATTTCAATATGTTAACCCGGACTATAAAATACGCTTGGCACCAGAAATATTACAGGTTGTTGCAAAAGATTATTTGAAAAGAACACAATAAACCCCATATAATGAGGCAATGGTTGGTGGCGCCTTCCCCCTTTATGCCACCAATCACTAACGGGGCTTGGTTCTTTGAATCAAGTCCTGTTTTTTTATGCCAGAAAAAATGGCAGCTAATTGACCAATCAATTGTTTTCAATAGCCACAGACTTTATAATGCCGGCTTTCAAAATCTAGCTGGTCGCATGCAACTTTCAGAATTGACAGCCATTACCTCAGTCGATGGCAGATACCACAGCAAGACCAAACAATTTGGTCACATCTTCAGTGAATATGGTCTAATCAAGAATCGTTTATTGGTTGAATTAAAGTGGCTGGTCCACCTCAGTCAAACGGCAGGCATCGATGAAGTCAATCAGCTCAGCGAAAAAGATGTGGATTGGGTCATGTCCATCTACGATAACTTCACTCCGGCAGAAGCGCAAAAAGTCAAAGACATTGAAGCCATCACCAACCACGATGTCAAAGCGGTTGAGTATTACATCAAAGAACAATTGAGTGCACACCCAGTATTGAGCGATATCAAAGAGTTTGTTCATTTTGCTTGCACGTCTGAAGACATCAACAACCTCAGTTATGCCTTGATGTTAAAAGAAGCCCGAGACAGTATATTCATTCCTACCATCCAAGGCATCATCAACCAACTGTCAGATATGGCCATGGCCTATGCAGACATACCCATGATGGCTAAAACACATGGACAACCAGCCTCACCGACTACCATGGGTAAGGAAATGGCCAATGTGGTCTACCGATTAAAGTACCAATTAAACCAGTTAAGCCACATCACTTTGTTTGGTAAATTGAATGGCGCTGTGGGTAATTTCAATGCCCATTACAGTGCTTATCCTGAATTGGACTGGCCAAAAATCTCAGCTGACTTCATCACTGATTTAGGTTTAACCTTTCATCCGTTCACTACACAAATTGAGCCACATGATTTTGTTGCTGAACTTTGTCACAACATGATTCGCTTAAATACCATTCAATTGGATTTGGCCCGTGATGTTTGGGGTTATATCTCAAATGGCTACTTCACCCAAAAAACCGTAGCTGGCGAAATTGGTTCTTCAACCATGCCACACAAAGTCAATCCAATCGATTTTGAAAATGCAGAAGGCAATTTAGGCCTATCTAACGCCACATTAAATCATTTGGCAGAAAAACTACCTGTCTCTAGGTGGCAGCGAGATTTAACTGATTCTACAGTGTTGCGGGCGTTGGGTACTGCCTTTGGTCACTGTGCCATCGCTTGGGCCTCTTTGAGCAAAGGCTTGGGTAAACTGGCCATCAACGAAGCCACTTTAACCAAAGATTTGGACAACAACTGGGAGTTGCTGGCAGAACCCATCCAAACAGTGATGCGTCGTTATGGCATTGAAAACCCATACGAAAAACTCAAAGAATTAACCCGTGGTCAAAAAGTTGATCAACAACAAATGCAATTGTTTATCCAAAGTTTGGCCATTCCTGAGGATGCCAAAGCCCGTTTAATGAAAATGACTCCAGCCAACTACCTCGGCAATGCCAAAGACCAAGCCAAACGTTTTTGATGGACAAAACATCAGTGCCAATGAGTTTTTAAAAACTCATTGGCAACGCGCACCCTATTTATTCACCAACACATCCATCGATTTAACTTGTTTACCCAATGTTGCACAATTATTTGAGTTGGCGACTCAAGACGGGGTGCAATCGCGCATCGTATTCAGTGATGATGACATACACTATCAGGCGGTCTATGATGAACCGGATGCGTGGGAAAGCCTGACACAGCACAAACCCACCTTACTGGTTTCAGACATAGAAAAGTGGTACCCGGCAGCCATGCGTTTAATGGATGGATTTCCATTCATCAAATCTTGGCGTTTTGATGACTTGATGATGTCATATGCTCCCAAAGGGGCCTCTGTCGGCGCCCATACCGACCATTATGATGTGTTTTTGGTGCAAGTCAAAGGCACACGAATATGGTCATACGATGAACAACCCTTGGCCCAATGCAGCATGGTTGAAGACAGTGAGTTGGCTGTCATTCGTGACTATAAACCTCAAAAGTCATTTGAATTGAAGCCCGGCGACATCTTGTATATACCACCGGAGATTCCACACCATGGCATTTCAAGCTCTGATGACTGCGTCACCTGCTCGATCGGTTTGCGGGCGCCATCTAAAGCAGAGTTGATGATGGCTGTGACTGAATTTGCAAGCAGTCAAATGTCAGCCGATGACCGGTTCAAAGACCAGGTCACCGAAAACATCAAGCAAGCCTCTATTGGTCAGCATGAAATTGAATATATTCGACAACAACTGAAAACCATGAGTCAAGCTGATGACCAACAACTGGCAAGCTATTTCGGCCAATTTGTCACTGGCTATCGATTGTGGGAGGCGTTTGATGACTTCGAAGTCAATACACCCACCGTTTCCGACCAAACTGAATGGCAAAAAAACCCATTTGCGGTCTTTGCCTATTACCTCAAATCAGCTGACGAAGCCACATTATTTGTCAATGGTGAAGTGTTCAATACCAGTGTTGAAATGGCCAAAAATATTTGTGACCACACCCACATCGTGTATTCTGCTGATGACTTGTTTCAACAACTGGTTGCCATGCATGCCCTCATTCCATTGAACCAATGATTCATTAATCCATTGATTTTTAAAATCATGTAAGATGGCCTTTTAACTTGAGTCAAGCCATCAAACCCAATTCAATTCAAAACGACTTAAAGGGCATCAACCAACTGGCGGAAGATGGCATTGTTGGCGTGATTGATTTGGTTGAATCCATGCACCAAAGGATTTTTAGCTTAGGTGGTCTATTGAATCGAGGTGACTTAAATAAAACCACAGGTTTAACTCGCTTTATTTATCAAACCATTCGAACCACCACTCAATTAAGCATTAAGGGCATTGATTTGGCATTGTCTCAATTCACCCCTGCCTCAGTAGAATTCAAAAGCAGCCATCAACGCAACCAATGGATTTCAATGCTCAACGGAGTCATTGGCGACCATTTAACGGCCACCAATAATCCATTGGCCTTGAAGATGAGCTGGCATCATCAAGCAGCCAGTGTCACCCCGCAACAAATGGCAAAAAGATGCATTGAACTCGGTGGGCAACCCTTGTTGCTGATTCATGGTTTGTGTATGAATGATCAGTTATGGACGCGCAATGGCCACGATCATGGACATGAATTGGCAAAAACAAAACACATCATCCCTATCTATGTCCGCTACAACAGTGGTCTGGCTGTGTATCAAAATGGCCAACAATTGGCACAATGGCTGCAACCATTTTTGCAGGCATTACCAGCAAAAACTACCTGTGATGTGTTGTGCCATTCAATGGGTGGATTGGTGATGCGCAGTGCCATGGATATCGCATCGAAAAACAATCAAACCTGGCACAATCGAATCAATAAAGTGGTTTTTCTAGGAACGCCGCACCAAGGTGCCGTGTTGGAAAAAACCGGTAACTTGATTGATTACATCACCAGTATCAGCCCTTACAGCGCGCCTTTCACAAAACTAACCAAAGTCCGCAGTCATGGCATTAAAAATTTACGCCATGGCACGGTGACTGAACAACACCAAACCGTCCAATTACCGCCGCATATAGATTGTTATGCCATCGCTGGCAGTACCCAAGAAAATGGCCGAGCAAACCGGGGCACCTTGGACTGGGTTGGGGATGGCTTGGTCAGTGTTGATTCGGCATTGGGTCAGCACAAAAAACCCAATAAAACAGTGCTGTTCAAAACCCAAAACAAAACTGTGCTTGAAAATGTCTCTCACATGGGATTGTTGTCTGATCACCAAGTTTTTATTCGCCTTCAGGCAATTTTCAACTGATCCAGACCCAGTTTGCACATAGCAATCAAGGCCTGGCAACCAGTGCTGTTAATTGGCAGATTGCAAAAAGTTGAATAAGCCAATTAACTGTGAACCAGATTTTTCTTGAAAAAATCGATGGTTCTTTGCCATGCCAAAGCCGCAGTTTCAGGATTAAACCGCGGGGTTGAGTCATTGTGAAAGCCATGTTTGCTGTTAGGATAAAAATGGACTTGGTAATCTTTGCCATGTGCTTTCAATGCTTTTTCGTAATCGGGCCAGCCGGCATTAACCCGTTCATCATCATCACCGTATTGAATCAACAAGGGCGCTTGGATTGTTGCCACTTCTTCAGCAGTTGGTTGGGTACCATAGAACGGCACGGCTGCTTTTAAACCAGAAATTCGTGTGGCCATCATATTAGATACCCAGCCACCAAAACAAAAACCAACCACCCCAATGCATCCATTACACTGAGGGTGATTGTATAAATAGTCATAGGCCGCAATGAATTCATGCAACATGTCATTCTTGTCGCGTTTTCTTTGCATCGTTCTGCCATCATCGTCATTACCAGGATAACCGCCCAATGGGCTCAAAGCATCTGGTGCTATCGCAATAAATCCCTCGACACTGGCACGTCGCCCCACATCAGCTATATAGGGGTTTAGTCCACGATTTTCGTGAACCACCACCACACCTGGTAGCCGGTGCTCTTGGTTGACAGGTGTACTGAGTTGCGCGATGATTTGGGTGTTGCTTTTAGGCGATTCATACTGCACCATTTCAACTGATACACGAGCATCTGAAATTGGAATCTGGATGGCATGGGCATAATTAGGTGCCAACAAAGCCAGAATACCTTGGGCCGTTAAACCGGCAATGGCATATTTGCCCACTTTTTGTAGAAATTGACGTCGACTGATTTGGCTGTGGACATATTGATCAAATAACTGATAGACCTGTGGATCTAATTGTTCCAATGCATTTTCTTGTTTTGACATAAGGATTTCCAATGACTTGTAGTCCTAACAATTCTAAATGATTGAGCTGTCTTTGTCGAAAACTTGTAAACTGGCTTCATTTGATTGAATTTCATGCAAGCCCTCTTTAATATGTACTCACTTCATAAAAAATAATGACCATGACCCATATAACATTCATCGCAGGTGGTTCAAAAGGCTTGGGAGCCGCCATGGTAGACACTTTTAAAGCTGAAAAACATGTGGTCTATGAATTTTCCCGAACGGGTCGATCAGACACCCACATTGCCTGTGATTTTACCCAGCCCGAGCTGGCACAAAAAACATTCAATAAGACTTTCAAAACACATGCAAGCAAACAACATGACAGCATAAACCTATTGATCAACACCGCCATCCTGGCTCCATTTGGCTCAATAACACGGGCTGATAACAACACAATAAATGCCCATTTAAACATCAACATTGACAGTACTTTGTTGTTGATTCAATCTTTTTTAACCGTTTTTCAAAACAACCCAACCAACAAAACCATCACCTACATTTCATCAGGAGCTGCGCGCAGAGCCATTCCTGGTTTGGCCCTGTATTCAGCCAGTAAAGCCTTCTTTGAACGATTGATAGATACCCTGGCAACAGAACAAGCTGCAATGACTGATCCAATCAGGTGTATGGTGATCAATCCTGGTGTGATGAACACCGACATGCAAACCGAAATTCGCGCCCAATCAGCAGAAAATTTCCCAATGGTAGACATGTGGAATGAACTCCACCGAAAAGGCCAACTGGCTGATCCACATGAAGTGGCAGCCGTTTGTGCCCAATTGGTGATCAAAACAGGCGTTAATGGTGCTTATTACAGCGCACAAGAATTGTTTGATGAAATTTAGCCAGAACAATCAATCGGCATTCATTCTTTTAACCATCACTTAAGCATCAAGTTCTTACTGACAAGGGGATTGATGGTCATTTTGTTAGCAAAATCACAGTCTTTGTAGTTAAATTAATTTATCATGGTTCAACAGAGGATAATGATATGAAGACCGCACAACTGTTTTGCTGCTTGCTCAGCATCTATTTTACGCCAGCATTGGCGATCAATCACAGCAAGCAAATAGAGGCCATCCAAGGCTTGATTGACAACGAAGACATCACCCATACCGCCATAACAGATGGGTTGTGGTTCGATACCGCTACTTGGGCAGGTGGGGAAATCCCCAATGAAAATGCTTGGGTGTTAATCCCTGCTGGCATAGACATTGAATATGATCAGATCAACACCACTGCATTGGCCGCAATTCGAGTTGAAGGTGGGCTGAAATTCTCAACCACACAATCCAGCCGATTGATCGTTGAAACCCTGTTAATTGAATCCACCGGACGACTGATCATAGGCAGTAAAAACAAACCCATTTTAGCTGACGTAACAGTTGCTATTGAAATCCGTGATACTGGCGACTTGGATGTGGTTAAAGACCCCACATTGATGGGTCGCGGCCTATTGGCTCGTGGACCGGTTAATATTCATGGTGCCAAGAAAACACCACACCTGAAAGTCAGCACAGATCCTTTGGCTGGTCACAATCAACTGATTTTAGAGCACACGCCGCATAATTGGCAAACTGGCGACACTTTGGTCTTAGCAGGCACCAAATATTCTGGTTGGAAGTGGGACAACGACATCCAAGCGGTCAGGTACCATGGAACCCAAGATGAAGTGTTAACCATTGCCAACATCGATGCCAATGTAGTGACACTCAATGAATCGTTGCAATATGATCATTTCACCCCGAGAAGTGACTTAAAGACGTCGGTGGCCAATATGAGTCGTAACGTCACCATAGCCACCCAAGACCCAGACAACACAGCCACTCACAGGCGTGGGCATGTGATGTTCATGCAAACAGCTGAGGTCGATGTCAGGTATGCATCATTTTGGCAACTGGGTCGAACTGACAAATCATTTTTAACCTTAGAAGCCAGCGATTTTGATCCCATCACACCAACCAGCAATGTTCGTGGAAGGTATGCTTTCCATTTACATCGCAAAGGCATCACAAATGCCCCAGTGATTGCGATTGGTAATGCCGTGATGGGTTCGCCAGGTTGGGGTTATGTGCATCATGACAGCAATGCATTTTTCCACAACAATGTCTCATTCGATACATTTGGCGCAGGTTTTGTGGCTGAAACTGGCAATGAAGTTGGCTCTTGGACTCAGAATTTAGCAATCAAAGCCGAAGGAAACAGCGCTTTCAACCCAAAAAATGGCAACGACCGTGATTTATTTGACATTGGCAGAACAGGCGATGGTTTTTGGTTCCAAGGTCGCATGGTCAGGAGTGTCAACAACATAGCCGCCAGTGTGAACCATGGATTTGTCTATTTACATCGGGGCAGTGGCATGTTGTCATTCCCCGGCTCAGTATTCATGCTACCAGAAGCCTTGCGCAGAGCGGGTAATTCAGCCGTAGATGATGCCCCTATTTTATCCTTTGAAGGCAATGAAAGTTTTGCCTCCACTGTGGGCTTGTATGTGGTCAAGGCCAACCCAAATCAAGAACATGACGTGCACAGCCATTTCAAAGACTTCACCGCTTGGGAAGTCCGGGCAGGTTCAGCGATGGAATATACATCACACTATGTATTAGAAAACTTTGACATCATAGGAAACACCCCTGAACCATTCAGAACCGCTGCCTTTGGAATTGAATTTGGCACCAATACCAGCGACATGGTAGTCAATGGCGCACACATCGAAGACATGGCGGTGGGAGTGATTTTAAGCAAAAACTACACTGACCCGGCGCCACCACCTGAAACCAATCAATACGTCTTGATTGACACCACCTACACCAATGTTGGCTTACCCATGGAATTTTACGACCCCACCATTGACCAAATTTTGACCACTGCAGATTTGGTTGCTGGACAATTTGACATCACAATCAATGCCGGTGTTTATGAATACTTGTCTCCTGCCACCTCTGCAGGTTCTGGTTTGTTTTGGTTGGGAGAAAAAATCGACAGCATTGGATTCAGTCCGATTCCTGCAGGCACTGACGTCATAGGAGTTCCCGCATTTGACATGATTGCCACGCTCGAAGAAGACGGTTATTTCCGCACGGCAGGTGGTACGCCCTATGCAGTGGTAGAAGAATATTTCACCGACCGATCCACTGGAACCATTCATAAATTGGGATTAAAAACCTTATTGGGCCCAGCAGTAGACAATGTGTTGGGAGACCCGTTCAGTGCGTGGCGAGATGCATTTCAGGTGGGGATTATTGATTTAAACAGTTTGCCCCCGGTGACCCAAGATGACAATTTTCAAGTCAGCAGCGAACGCCTAAGTTTGTTGAATCTATTGGTCAATGACAGCGACCCAGAGAACAATCCATTGAGCATCGATGGCATCGTACAACCCAAACATGGCCGGGTGTTTCCTATGCAAAATGGTGGTTTGAATGGCCACGTCAGCTATGTTTCAGATTACGATTATATTGGCCCAGATCAATTCAGTTATTGGGCCACTGACCAAAATGGTAATTACACCCCAGCACAAGTGCATATCAATGTGGTTGATGACTTAATCTATACCAATGATTTTGCTGAGTAAACCGAGGTATTAATTGCGTTTGCCTTTTCTGGCATCTTTACCACCGGCCCTGGCCGTGATTTTTTTGACTTTGCGTTTGGCTTTGGTCGGTTGACCATGGTTGGCCCTGCTTTTTTTGTTATCGGCGCTGTGGCTGGGCTTTTGTACTCGTTTCTTTTTGTTTTCTACCACTGGTTTTCTGGCAGGTCTTTCACGTTCTACCGTTTCAAAACCTCTTTTATGTACGCGTTTCACTTGTCCGCCGATCACCCGTTCAATGCGTTCCAGGGTATGGGCTTCTTCTGGGCAGACAAACGAAATGGCATGACCTGAATGACCGGCACGCCCTGTTCGTCCAATGCGATGTACATAATCCTCTGGTAAATACGGTAAATTATAATTCAATACGTAATCCAAACCCTCTATATCCAATCCACGGGCAGCCACTTCTGTGGCCAACAAAACTTGGATCTTGGCTGATTTGAAATCGGCCAAAGCGCGGCGACGTGAACCTTGGCCCTTGTCTCCGTGACAAATCGCTGATGCAATGCCGGCCTTTTTCAATCGCACAAACAAATGATCAGCCTGTTTCCGAGTACTGGTAAAAACCAAAATTTGGTACCAATTATGTTCTTCTAATAAAGTCAAAAACAAATCCATCTTACGTGATTCATTGACTGGGTAAACCACATGATCAACTGTTTCAGCCGTGATGTTGGCCTTGGTCACTCTGATTTCTTGGTGGCTTTTTAAAATTTTGTGAGCCAGTTCATTCATCGCAGGCGTGGTGGTCGCTGAGAACAACATGGTTTGCCGATTATTGGCCGTTTGAGCAACCAACTTTTGTGCGTCTTTGATGAACCCCATGTCCAACATGCGATCAGCTTCATCCAAAACAACGAACTCAACATCAACCAAGCTGATGTGTTCCATTTCTACATGTTCTAAAAGACGCCCAGGGGTTGCAATCAAAATATCCACGCCAGCTTTCAGCTGATTGGCCTGCCCACCCATTTTCACTCCACCATAAATGGCGGTGATTTTGGTTGGTAAAAATTCTGCATAAGCACCAATGGTCTCTGCCAATTGTTCAGCCAATTCCCGAGTCGGCGTCAGGATCAATACGCGTGCTTTGCCAGCGACCACATCTTTGGGCTTATCCAACAATTGTTGTAATACAGGTAAGGCAAAAGCAGCGGTTTTACCGGTTCCGGTTTGTGCATTAACCAACAGGTCTTTGCCACGTCTGGCGGGCACCATCGCTTGCTCTTGGACCGGCGTCATTTCTTGGTAACCACATTGCTCAATGGCTTGTTGAATTCTGGGGTCTAACCCCAATGCTGCAAATTTCATCTGATGTCCTGGTTTACAAGGGCAATTAAAAGTTCGCGCAATATACAGTACATTGCGCCTTAAGTGTATTAGATTGATGATTTTAAGCCAATTGATGGCATTTTTTGCAGCTTAGACGTTCAAATCAAGCAGATTGATGACATGCAATCACTTTCTGACCACGGCATACTTGCTGTTTCAAGCAGTGTCAGCTATATTTACAAACCTCATTTTACTGCCAATATCATGAAAACCGTCACTACCGTCATACTTTTCCTGGCCCTGTCAATCGCCACAGCAGACACACTCAAGCCCTTCAAGTCAGATGGTTGTAGTGCATTTCCAGATGGTACCCTGGCAGAAAAGGATTTGTGGCTAAGGTGTTGTTACCAACATGACTTGTCTTATTGGCAAGGTGGCACCGCAGTACAACGTAAACAAGCAGATTTTGCCCTTAAATATTGTGTAGCCCAAGTTGGAGAACCCATGGTTGCGAACCTGATGCTGGCGGGTGTCAGAGTGGGTGGGTCGCCGTATTGGCCAACTCAATTTCGCTGGGCTTATGGTTGGCCATATTTCAGAGGGTATAAAGAAATTTCAGCTGAAGAACAAAAGCAAATTGATGCTGAATTGAGTCAAATAAAACCATTGAAAACTGATTAATTACCATCAAACAGATTAATGCAGAAAATATAAGCCATTTACTGACTGAATCTGTACAATTTCAACCCTCAATCAACCAAACAGAAAAAACCTGAATGTTATGAAACAACAAACACTTAATTTAATCAGCATGGTATTGCTGACTTGCACCCCTCTTGTACAGGCTAAAACTCCGACAGAAATCACCCAAATTGAACTGAGCAATCAACTACCTACAAATGGCAATTTGGTGCTGGGTGTATATGAAAGTGGTCAATTGGGAGATTACGGCAAAAACATTGATAACAACAGCCAAGGCGGACTGACTCATGCCATCCAAGCCACAGGCTTTGAAGCCAAAGTGATGCAAAGCAAACTGATTCCAGGACCAATGGGATCAGGTTTTGATCAAATCATGTTGGTGGGTTTAGGATTACAGGATGGTGAAAACACCACATTACAATGGCAAGAAATTGGTGGCAATGCGCTCCAAGTGGCCGTTGAAGCATTCAAAACAGTGCCTGCCATGGCTTTTGACACAGATAGCATAGAGTCTGTTGCTAACTTGGCCTATGGAGCCAAATTGGGAAGTTATTACTTCGATAAATACTACACCGATGCCGAACGTCACAAACGTCAAGTTATGATCAATGTAATCACCTCGAAAGTTGCGGCTGTAAAAGCACATTACATGCACCAGTTGGACCCGTTGGCCAATGCCATCTGGCACACAAGAAACATGTCCAATGAACCGGCCAATGTCATCTACCCTGAAAGTTTTGTGGCTCAATGGCAAGCTCATTTCAAAGGCATGAAAAACATCAAGATCCGCGTGTATGACGAACAAGACATGATTAAAAATGGCATGGGCGCGATTTATGGCGTGGGTCGTGGCAGCCAACGACCACCACGTCTGATGGTGGTTGAGTACATGGCTGGTGAGCCCAATGATGCACCTGTCGTGGTGGTTGGCAAAGGCATTACATTTGACACCGGTGGCATCAGTTTAAAAAACCCACCCAATATGTGGAACATGAAATTTGATATGTCAGGAGCCGCCAGCAGCATCGGCACCCTATATGCTTTGGCCGGCAGACAAGCCAAAGTCAATGCAGTGGGGATTGCAGCGCTGGCAGAAAACATGCCGGGTGCCAAGGCACAGCGCCCAGGTGATGTGGTCACTTCCATGTCAGGTAAAACCATCCAAATACGATCGACCGATGCCGAAGGCCGGTTGGTGCTCGCTGACGGTGTTTATTATGGAGACGTCACCTACGACCCTGCCCTATTGATAGATCTGGCCACTTTAACCGGTTCAGTGGGTCGTGCTTTAGGGAAAGATTACGCGGGCATTTTCACTCGCCATGATGAACTGATTAAAGACTTTATCGCCACTGGACAACAAACCGGTGAAAAACTATGGCAATTACCGCTGAATGACAATCATTTCAAAGCCATTGAAAATAATGTAGCCGAT
The DNA here is from genome assembly GCF_002591915.1 of Marinicella litoralis. GTDB lineage: Bacteria > Pseudomonadota > Gammaproteobacteria > Xanthomonadales > Marinicellaceae > Marinicella > Marinicella litoralis. Next base: position 553,793 of record NZ_NIHB01000002.1, read on the forward strand.
GTCATGAATTCAGGCCCAGATGCTCCTGGTGCCAGTGCCGGAGCCGCTTTTATTGGAACCTTTGTTCGTGACACCACACCATGGATCCATTTAGATATAGCCGGAGTTGCATGGAATGACAAAACCACAGCGATTAAAGCCTCACCTGGCTCAACTTCTTTTGGCATTCAATTGTTGAACCAATACATCAAAGATCATTATGAAAAAGATTAACTTAAAAACAGAAAACATTTAAAGACCAACATCATAATGGGTTGATCCATTGGATTGATCCATTGATTTTGTTTAGAATACCATTGCTATATGCCCAGCTTGACCCTACCTATTAACCTAACCTACCTTTGAACTGTTTATGATTTTACTGTTGCTGTATGTATTTGGCGCCCTGTTTTTTTCTTTTTTGTGCTCTATAGCCGAAGCTGTTTTACTGAGTATCACGCCTTCCTATATTGAAAACCTGAAGTCCACCGAGCCCGAGAAAGCCCAACGCATCAAACGCTTGCGATTTGCGGAAATTGACCGATCACTGGCTGCCATATTGACCTTAAACACCATTGCCCATACGGTTGGTGCCATTGTTGCCGGCGCCAAGGCCACCCATGTATTTGGTGATGCATGGATTGGACTGTTTTCCGCGGTAATCACAGTATTGATACTTTTCTTCTCGGAAATCATTCCAAAAACCATTGGCGCTGTTTACTGGAAATCCCTGGCCAGCCCGATCGCTTATTTGGTTCAATTTCTGATTAAAATCTTGTACCCCATTATTTGGCTGTCTGAACAAGTCACCCGCTTAATTTCCAATAAGAAAAGTCACCATGATTTTTCACGTGATGAATTTGTGGCCATGGCAGGATTAGGACTCCGTACTGGCCACATCGAGGAACATGAATCGCGCATCATCGATAATTTATTCACTTTTAATGTGATCTATGCCAAAGACATCATGACGCCTCGAACCGTGATGGTTTGTTTTCCTGGTCATATTGATGTTGAAACCGCCTTTGAAACCTTGATTGAATCAACTTTTTCTCGAATACCCATCTATTCTGATGATATGGATGACATTTCTTCTTTTGTACTCAAATCAGATATATTGATGGCTCAAGCCAAGGGTGAAAACGCACCACTGATCGAATTACAACGTGAATTATTGACAGTCATTGAATCCACCAGCTTGCCCACTTTGTTGGAAATGCTGTTAAACCAACGTCAACACATTGCATTGGTGGTCGATGAATATGGCCACACCGCCGGTTTGGTCACTTTAGAAGATGTGGTGGAAACCTTATTGGGTTTAGAAATCATGGATGAAGTGGATCAGGTTCAAGACATGCAGAAACATGCGCGAAAAAAATGGCGACAAAGGGCCATCGCCAAAGGTTTGGTGGTTGATGAAGACACCTGAATTGTTACTTAACTGGTGTCTGAATGTGCTAACCTTAAAGACCCATAAACAGTCTGAAATCCATGCAAGATAAAATCCATGACGTCGTCATCTTTGGAGCCACCAGTTTTGTTGGCCAACTCATCTGTGAATACATGGTTCATCAATTCTCAGCAAAGGATTTATCTTGGGCATTGGCTGGGCGCAGTGAATCAAAACTAAAAGCACTCAAAAGTCAATTAGGTGCAGCGGCCAATGACTTGCCATTGATCCTGGCCGACGCCAATGATTTGAAAGCTTTGAAAAACATGTGCCAACAAGCCAAAGTAGTGGTCTCTACGGTTGGGCCTTATGATTTATATGGCGAAACTTTGATTCAAGCTTGTGCTGAAACAGGAACCGACTATTGTGACTTGACTGGGGAAGCACATTGGATCAGTAAAATGCTGGAAAAATATGAATCGACGGCCAAACAATCTGGAGCCCGCATTGTTCATTGTACCGGCTTTGACTCTATCCCATCAGACTTGGGCGTTCATTTCTTACAAGGTGAAGCAAAAAGCCGGTTTGGCAGTCATTGTAATCAAGTGAAATTACGCATTAAAAATATGCGCGGTGCCGCCTCAGGAGGCACCATAGCCACCGCTTTGAATATTGCCAAACAAATCAAAATGGATCCTCAGGTTAAAAAGGTCATGGTTAATCCATATGCACTTTGCCCTAAAGACCATGGATTCAAAACCAGACAAAAAGAAATCAAACTGGAATTTGATGCCACTTTCCAAAAATGGACCGGCCCATTTTTTATGTCCTCCATCAACACCCGCATTGTGCATCGCACCAATGCCTTGAGTAACCAGGCCTATGGCCAAGATTTTCAATACAATGAAGGAATGATGACGGGTAAAGGCATCAAAGGCAAATTGAGAGCACGCAGCATTTATTGGGGCTTGGATGCTTTCTTTACAGGAATCAGTATTGCCCCAATCAGGGCCTTATTGACCCGCTTTGTATTGCCTAAACCTGGCGAAGGACCCAGTAAAGAAGACCAAGCAAAAGGATTCTATGATTTCAGGTTCGTCGGCACCACTGAACAGGACGAACAAATCATCACCAAGGTTTATGGTGACATGGATCCAGGTTACGGCTCTACAGCAAAAATCATTAGCCAGGCTGCCGTTTGTATGGCATTTGATGTCGCAGATGACGTTCCAGGTGGTTTCTGGACACCAGCGACTCTGATGGGTGATGTGCTGATTGATCGTTTAAATCAATATGCCGGGCTTACATTTTCTGTAAGCGAGACCAGCCACACAAAAACCGTTGATTGAAAGTTAAATAGACCTAAAAACAAATAAGCAGTGATTAACCTCTGCAGGTGTTTTCATCTAAAACCACCTCTGCAAATTTCTTGTCGATGGCATTAAAATAAACATAATTAACGGCAACACCAAGTTCCAAAACTTCTTGTATCTCACGTTTTCCACAATTTTTTCGCTTTAGGTTTTCAAGCAGTCGCTCGTTCATTGCCTTCCGATCAAACGAAATTTGCTGAAAATCGATCAATTGATAATTGATAACCAGACCACGACTTGACTCATAGGCGCCTTTAAGTAACGTTTCATTGTCGATCATCTGACCTGACATGTTATTGATTTCTCTGACAGCATACTCCACCAATTGATTACGGTGACTTTTTTCACCCAACACGAAATGGTTAACCAACGCGCCAATGATGGCCAATATGACCACTGACTTAATCAGACTTCCCATAACCCACTCCTTACTATTTAATATGTTTAAATTGCACGATTTTGCTTGAGGGATATTAGCACATAAAGCAATTCACCATGGTGATGGACTTGTCATACCTATACCATTCATCATTGTATTATTTTGCATCGGGGTGTTAATGCCGAAATATAACATGAAATAACTACCATTTAACTTAACTACACCCAGTCGCATAATCCTTAGAGGCTTTAATTATATTCTCTAGAAAGTCTCATTTAGTAACTTACCTGATTTCAGATTTTTGGCGTACATTTGTTCTCTTAAAACAATCAAATACAATTTGAATAACTGTGTTCCATTTTTTTTAAATAGCTTAATTACTCAAATTATAGGTTTTAAATCACTAAAAGTGATGATATTTCAAACGTTTGTTTGATTAAATCGCAAATTACTTACTTGTTATGTATATTTAACATCCTTGTTAAATTTTCATTTTTCAGCGTACACTTGTACTATTATTTGAATAATAAGTTGCTAATTCATGTGGAATTCATGATAATCCCCAAGTGTTTTAACACAGCATTGATTACCTTAAATGTTAATCAGTTGGTTTTGACTTCAAGATAAATACAAACAACGGTCTTTGCAAACAAACAAAAGATCTAACAATCAGGAATTATATTTTTATGAGCGAGACAAAATCTAAGTTCAACGCAGTGGTATTCCCTGGACAAGGCGCACAAAAGTTGGGCATGGCCAAAGACTTTATCGAACAATACCCAGTGGCTGCCAAAGTGTTTGAAACTGCGAACGAAGTGCTCCCATTTGATATTTATGAAGTGTGTCATGAAAACGCCGACATGTTGAACCAGACCAATTACACCCAGCCTGCTATTTTGGTGGCAGAAATGGCCATGTATGAATCTTTAAAAAGTGAATATGGACTCAACCCCAAAGCTTACGCTGGTCATTCTCTTGGAGAGTATTCAGCCTTGACTGCAGCCGGTGTTATTTCTTTTGAAACCGCACTTCAAATGGTCACCAAGCGCGGTGAACTGATGAACCAAGCCGCATCAGACGGCACCATGACTGCCATTATCATGGATGAAATACCCTATGCAGAAGTCACTCGCATTGCCAATCAACATCAGGTGGATGTGGCCAATGACAACTCACAACAACAGGTGGTTCTCAGTGGTTTGGAATCAGACATGACCAATGCCATTACGGCCTTAACGCATCATTATAATGACGTGGCTTTCAGAGCCGTACCACTGACTGTCAGTTCTGCATTCCATTCAAGGTGGATGCAGTCTGTCGAACAAGTCTATATGGAATACCTACAACCATTCAAAGCGGATATGAATGTGACGAACTTACCTCAAGTCGCATCCAACTTTTTAGGTGGTTTTTATCCAGCTGACAAAGAGCAGTTGGTAACCGCTTTGGCCAAACAAATCAGTGGCAGTGTTAAATGGCGCAGCAACATGGCACTTTTACAATCCATGCAAATTCTGGAACTTGGGCCCAATCGCCCACTCAGGGGATTCTTCAAAACCATTGGGGTAGACATCACATCAGTGATCAATGTCAAGAGTGCAGCAAAAGCATTCAGCGCATGATATCAACATTCGTTTATTTAAGTCATTTTATACAAAGGAGTTCCAAGTGAATATATTCAACAAAAACCATTGGGCATTGATACTGGGCGGATCAAGTGGTTTTGGTTTAGCCAGTGCAAAAAAACTCAGTCAACAAGGGATGAATGTATGTGTGGTTCACCGTGACAGGCGGGGCGCGATGGACAAAATCAACCAAGAATTTGAAGTCGTTAAATCCAATGGAACTCAGTTCCTCAGCTTCAATGTTGATGCATTAAGCGAAAATGGCATGGACCTAGTATTGACCGAATTGAAGTCCAAAATGGGGCAATCTGGTCAAGTCCGCGTGCTGTTGCACTCCATTGCATTTGGTAACTTGAAACCCATCGCACCCGTCATCAAAGAACGCAATCAAGGGGTTGTGGAATTGGCTAAAAAGCTGAACATCGATGAAGCTGCGCTGAACCTTGCCGTGGCTGATTTGCTGGCAGAAAGCACCGATGAATTGTTTCCTTTAGAATCACCACAATACAGTGACAACCTGATTGAAGACGAAGACATGGCTCGTACCATTTATAGCATGGGAACCAGTTTATTGACTTGGACCCAAAAACTGTCGATGGCCCAAATGTTTGCTGAGGATGCTCGGGTTTTGGGCTTAACCAGTGAAGGCAATACGGTGGCATGGCGTGGTTATGCAGCCGTTTCAGCGGCCAAAGTGGCACTGGAATCGGTATCGCGATCAATTGCAGTTGAGTTTGCACCCCAAGGCATTCGATCCAACATCATACAAGCTGGTGTCACAGACACCAAAGCTTTACAAGCCATACCAGGCAGTGGTCGCATGAAGTCTGTGGCCAAGTTGAAAAATCCATTCAAACGATTAACCACACCTGAGGATGTGGCCGACGTGGTGTCACTGTTATCCCGAGACGAGGCCCAGTGGATCAATGGCGCACTGATCAGGGCTGATGGCGGCGAACAAATTGCTTCATTCTAAGGCGAGATAACTGATGCTATATATACATGGTGCAGGTCACTACCACCCATCCAATGTCATTGACAATGCTTTTCTTGAAAGCTTAGACATCGGTACCACCGATGATTGGATTATAGAGCGAGTGGGTATTCAAAAACGCCATACGGTTATGAATCTTAATGACATCAAAACCACCCACAACCGTTCAGTGGGTGAGTCACAAGTACAAATTAACAGTGCACAAATGGGTGCCAAAGCGATCACCATGGCCTTAGCACGGGCTGGCATCAGCAAAGATGAAGTTGGCATGGTGTTGGCCGCTTCATGCTCTCCCACCTACTCCTTACCGGCCAATGCCTGCGTGATTGCCCAAGCTTGTGAAATCGATGCATTTGCAGTGGACATTTCATCGGCCTGTTCAAGCTTTGCCGCACACATGCACTTTTTAAACAACATGCAAGCAGCAGCGGTACCCGACTATGTGGTTTGTGTGATCCCAGAAAGTTGGACCACCACCACAGACTACAGCGACCGCCGTACGGCCGTGTTGATTGGTGATGGGGCCGCTGCTGTGGTGGTTTCCAAGAAGCACGTTGCAGCCATGAAGATAAAACACACCACCATGACTTCAAACCCTGAAGCGTGGGAGAAAGTACAAACCAAAACCGGCCATCACTTCTTTCAAGAAGGCTTATCGGTACAAAAATTCGCCATCAAAAAAACCATTGAAACTTTCAAATTATTGGCTGAGCAGTCAGCGCTGCCATTGAACCAACATTATTTCATCAGCCACCAAGCCAATTTAACCATGCTGAAATCAGTTTGCAAAAAATTAAAAATTGCCGACGAAAAACACCTTTTTAATGTGGACCAATATGGCAACTGCGGCGCAGCCGGCGCACCCAGCGTGTTGTCACAAAACTGGGATCAGTTCAAAGCAGGCGATCACATTACCTTGGTGGTGGTGGGCGCAGGCCTGACTTGGGGTGGCATGCAAATTTCGGTCGATGAGACCAACCAAACCAGCAGCGGAGCAAACCATGCAGCTTAAGTACCAAGATTTTTTAGCCAGAACTGAATTCAGCAAACAAGAATTACTGGCCTATTCATGGGGAGATTTGGTGGCAGACCCACCGATTGAAGGCTGTGGTTTATTGCCGTCTCCGCCCATGTTGATGTTTGATCGAATCACCGAAATTTCTCACAAAGGCAAACGAGGTCGCATAGTTGCCGAACAAGACATCTCATTGGATGACTGGTTCTTTCAGTGCCACTTTCGCAAAGACCCTGTACAACCAGGTTGTTTGGGCGTTGATGCTGTTTGGCAGTTGATTGGTTTTTACGCCATCATACGTGGTGGCAAAGGTGCCGGCCGGGCTTTGGGTGCAGGTGAAATTGAGTTTTTTGGCCAAATTCGACCACACAACAAAGTGGTTCGCTATGAGATTGATATCAAACGCTACTCACACATGGCCGCTCAAGACGCTTCTATAGCCATTGGTTCGGCCAAAGTGTTTGTTGATGATGAGGAAATTTACAGCATCAAAGACGCCAAAGCAGGTATTTTCAAAGACATTCAATACACCAATTATCCGCATGAAAGTAAACAGGCTGTCGGAGGGACCTTAGGATGAGTCAACAACCACTGAGCTTTACAGAAATTTTGGATTTGGTGCCACAACAAGCCCCATTTCGCTTCATCGATGAAATCATTTCATTGCAGGAAGATGAAATTGTGGGTAGCTATACTTTCAAAGAAGATGAAAGTTTTTACGCGGGCCATTTTCCAGGAAAACCAGTGACACCAGGTGTTATTTTACTTGAAACCATGGCCCAAACTGGGGTGGTGGCGTATGGGCTGTATTTACTGTCCTTGCAAGTCAAACGTGAGGAGTTAGACCAATGGTTGACTTTATTCAGTGATGCCGAAGTTGAATTCAGCAAACCAGTTTTTCCAGGTGAGAAAGTCACCATAACCGCCAAAAAAGTGTTTTGGCGAAGAATGAAATTAAAAGCCAGTGTCCAAATGCACAATGCCGCAGGGGAGTTGGTATCCAGTTGTGTTATTTCTGGCATGGGAGTACCGAAACAATGAATGAACAAAAAGAAAGGGTCGTAATCACTGGTATGGGTGTCGTCGCACCCAATGGTCACGGCTTGGCAGCTTATGAACAAGCTTTAAGGAACGGTGTTTCAGGAATCAGACACCAACCGCATTTGGCCGAGCATAAATTTGCGTGTCAAGTCGGTGGTATTCCACAGGGCATGGAAGAAATCAAACTGCAATACCTGTCAGAAGAATCACTGTTGGCAATGAATGAAGCCATGGTATTTGGTGCAGTGGCTGCTATTGATTGTTGGCGAGATGCCAAATTACCTGAACCCGGCAGTTGTGGCGATGAAGTGGATTGGGACACCGGCGCGATTATTGGAACAGGCATCAGTGGTTTGGATACCATTGGTGAAAAACTGGTTCCTCTGACCGATGCAGGAAAAGTCAGAAGACTGGGATCCACCATGGTTGAACAAGTCATGGCCAGTTCCAGCAGTGCCAATATCGGCGGCATCTTAGGACTGGGCGGACAAGTCACCACCAATTCCAGTGCCTGTACCACTGGAACAGAAGCCATCGCCAATGGTTACCACACCATCCAAATGGGTCACAGCAAACGGGTGTTGGTAGGCGGTACAGAAGGTGCGTCTATATACAGCTGGGCAGGGTTTGATGCCATGCGGGTACTGTCCAGGTCTTACAACGACAACCCAGAACAAGCTTCACGCCCAATGAGTGCATCGGCTGGTGGTTTTGTTCCTGGTTCAGGTGCTGGCATGCTGATGTTGGAGTCATTGAGCAGTGCCGAAGCCAGAGGGGCTTACATTTATGCCGAAGTATTGGGTGTCGACGTCAACTGCGGCGGTCAACGCAACGGTGGCAGCACCACCTTCCCCAATCCAGTCGGCGTGCAACGTTGTATCCAAACAGCCTTAAAACGTGCCGGCATCAATGGTTCAGAGGTCGACTTAATCAATGGTCATTTAACCGCCACCATGGCTGATCCATATGAAGTGAAAAATTGGCAACAAGCACTTAATTGTGAACCACAAGATTTACCGTTGATCAACTCAACCAAATCGATGATTGGTCATGCTTTGGGCGCCGCAGGCGGATTAGAGTGTGTGGCTGCGGTGTTACAACTCGACAAAGGGTTTGTTCATGGCTCATTAAATTGTGCAGACATACACCCAGATTTGATGCCATTTGCCAACAGTATTGTACAAAAAACCCAAGCATCTGATGCGCAGGTTTTGGCCAAAGCCAGTTTCGGCTTTGGTGATGTGAATGCGTGTGTCGTATTCAAAAAATTTAATTAAATTAACCGAGGAATTAAAATGAGTGAAATATTCGAAAAAGTAAAAACAATTGTATCCCCTTACTGTAAAAACCAAGAAGCCTTGGCAGCTGCCACTGAAGAAACCAGCTTTTTGGATGACTTGTCTGTCAACTCAGCGCGTTTGGTCGACATCGTGATTGATTTCGAAGATGAGTTTGATATTGAAGTCAGTGACGATGAAGCCGATGCCATCCGCACCATGGGCGACGCAGTCAAAGTCATCAATGCAAAAGTATAAAAGTCATTGTATGGTTGATTCACTCAGCGTTTTTGTCACATTGATGTATGAAAGCGCGGGTGATTTAACCAGATGAATATTGCCCTTAAACACCGCATACAATTGACCATGCAAAAAAGTGTCGCTTTGGTCTGTTTTCCGTTGTTGTTTTCAATGGTCATCATTTGGTTTAAATTTTTCAAGAAATACCAAATCAAAGACATGAAAGCAGTGCGTCAACAATTCAAACAAATCAAACAAAACAACCCAGATGGCTTATTGGTCTGCCCCAATCACCTGACCTTTATTGATTCAATGATACTTATCTGGGCTTTTGGCAGTCCATGGTCTTACCTGCGCAGTTTCAGAACCATGTGTTGGAACCTACCCAAAGCCAGCCATGTCAAAGAAAGCAAACTCTATCGCGCTATCTGTTACCTGGGCAAATGTATATTGATTGAACCTGATACCAAGGCCTCCAAATTAACCATGGACAAAGCCAGCTATTTATTGAATAAGGGGCAATACGTTATGGTGTTTCCTGAAGGCACTCGCAGCAACACTGGCCGCATCAATACCGAAAATTTTATTTATGGTGTGGGGAAACTACACATCGACAGTGGCTTAAAACAATTACTCTGTGTGTATTTACGTGGAGACGCTCAACAAACAGCCAGCAAAATGCCAAAACAGGCTGAACAATTCACTGTTACATTGAAGCTCATCACCGCTGAAACCGAACAACATGGTCGCAGAGCGATGAGGGATGTCGCCACTCAGATGATTGATTCATTGGTGGCAATGGAAGCCCAATACCAAGCAGTTCAATAAGCGATGTTAGGTAATGACGTGGTCGATTTAACCCTTGACTGCGAAAAACATTTAAATCACAGGTTCATCAAACGAATTCTGACTCTCAAGGAACAACAACAACTCCAGCTGGCACACGATAAAAACCTGTTTTTATGGAGCCTCTGGTCGATCAAAGAAGCCAGCTATAAAGCCTGTCAAAAACTCAATCACCTGTTGTTGTTCTCACCCAGTCAATTAGAACTCAACGATTCCAGTTTAAAAAAACTGACTGAACATCATCCACAAACTGCCTTCTTCGGCACCCTCAAACACCAGTCAACCGAATTGCAACTCAAACTGACATGGTATGCAGAACACAGTGAACACAGCCCAACAATGAAATACACTGCCGTCCACGCCACCGCCTTGCAAGGCACAGACCCTAAATCATTGGCTGATGTACAGGTGGAAATTTCAAAGATGAATCAACCGTCTAATTATAAAAACCAATCGCTGGCTGTCAGAAAATTAGCAACCAAGCTGCTTGAATCCAATGCAATCACTGCCAGCATCCAGCGCCCTCCCATAACAATCAAAGATTACAGCAAACCAGGCCCACCCATTTTAGTCAGTGACCAGCAAACAACCCTGCCCCACGAAATCAGCCTTTCTCATGACAACGATTGGCTCGCTGCAGTGCTGCTCATCAAATGAATCCATAAGGCAAAACAAAGCTACACATGTCAGCATCAACCCACTGAGGCTTTAATAATAAACAGTTAATCCCGAATTATGCCTCAGCCAGTTTTTTAACCAAATAATCACTGCTCAAATGCTTGGTGATATCCATAGGATCACATTGGGTTTTCCCAGATTCAACTGGAATGGGGCCGATGGTTTTGGCCACCTTGATGGCTGCTTGGTTCAACTTCAAATTCCTTTTGCCGATGCCCAACAGCGCCCCACCCATCGATAGGTGTACCGATTTATCTTCCTCAGAAAACGTGTGCGCAATGTGCTTTATGTATTTAAGAAAATAATCATCCTCTGGTGAACATTTCTTTTTTGATTTAGACAGCTCATAAACGAACCCATAGGCACAACGCCTTCTGACTGAATCTTCATTGTTCACCCAAGCATCCGCCACTTCATCAATAAATGCCGTCTTCGCCACCGGCGCGCCACAGGCGGAAAATACATGTGCCATCAAGCCAAAATCAATGTCTTCTACCTGTGCCTCTATTTGTTCTCTGGTAATCAATTTTGGATCATCGATCAAAATTCCAATCACCTTCATGTCGTAATAATCACTGTCCCATAATTGCAGGGCCAGTGCATGATCCTTACCTACCTGTTTAGCCAGTTTGCGCAAGACTGTCAATCCAATGCCAAAGCTTTTGTAAGCACAATCAGCCTCCATTTCAATCCAATTGTTGATTCCACGTTCGTTTTTTTGTGCCTGTAATAGATTGAACACTTCTGACTTATTCACTGATTTGCCCCAACAAAAAATAACTTATTAGCATATACCAACTGAGTTGATATTTCGATTCAATGCACCTAAATCACCTATTTTAGAAACGAAAACAAAAATTCTGACACGCAAATTCACATTCTCAGGTAGGCACTTACTGCTATAATGTGCGTCGATTCAAATCACAGAAATAACAGGTTTATTAATGAGTAAAAAGGCATTGGAAATACGTGACAAAACCATTTTTGATGGTTTCATTGTGAAATATATTCTGAAACTTATTTTTAAAATCTGGTTTAAGTTGACGGGTTGGCAAGCGATTAAAGCAGATCATGAAGGTGCTGGCATCACCATTGCTGCACCGCATACTTCTAACTGGGATGTGATTTATGCCATGGGTGCAGCCATCCTACTGGACATTAAAATCTATTTTTCAATCAAAGAAAGCTGGTGCCGAATTCCATTGATTGGACGCTTGATGATGTGGATGGGAGCCATACCGATTACTCGAAAGGCGGGTGCTCAGGGACAGATTGATAAGATCAGACGCTTTGTCGATAAGCATAAAAATCGCCGTGTGTTCTTTCTGTTTACTCCAGAGGGTACACGAGGCAAAGTCAACAAATGGAAAACTGGATTTTATCATTTAGCCCAAGGTTGTGATTTACCTATTTTTCTGGCCAAAGTTGACTTCAGGAACAAAGAGTCAGGCGTCTTCCACACCTTCCACTTAACCGGTGATAAAGATGGGGACATTCGCTCAATCCAAGAATCCTACAAAAAGGTCCGGGGCAAATACCCAGACCTACAGTATCCTGAATATACCGGTCCTGTACCTGAATTATCTGATCTTGAAGCCAAGGTATTGAAAGCAGTCTATTCTGCCAAAGGCGTGGCCACACAATTAGAAATTGCCGCTAAATTAAAAGCGCAAAAATTATCAATAGCCATGTTGGATTTCTTGGTCGATAAAGGCGTGCTTGAAAAGAAACCAGCTGACAGTGACCAAATCCACTATCAGCTGACCTTTGCTGGTAGAGGTTGTTTATTACATTTGTTCCCCGCATTGGATGAAAATTCCCTCGTTTGAATTATAGTGAATGATAAACACACTTAATATTGACTTGGTGTAATTGCCTTTTTGTGGCATTGAATAGAGGAATGGGTGATCATAAAAGGCTTTACAGACTGTCCTCTTGTAAAAAATCTAACAGCATGAAACATTTTTGAGTAGCCTGAGTTAATGGACTCTGCCTTCAACTTTGGTTAAAGTAAGTCATGAATTGTTATTGACAAAATTAAACCATGAGTAATGAAAACAGAGTTGAAGTAAAAATTAAGCACAGCATTGCTTATGTCAGTTTAGCCAGGCCCGAAAAAATGAATGCTTTGGACATGGCGATGTTTCAGTCAATAGTCAGTACCATCAAAGCCTTAAGAAAAAACCGAGGCATTCGAGCGGTCATTGTCTCTGGCCAAGGGGACAATTTTTGCTCAGGCCTGGATGTGAAGTCAATGATGATATCTCCCACTGGTCCGTTAAAATTACTGAAGAAAATAAATCCCTGGAGTGCCAATATGGCACAAAGGGTTTCTGCTGATTGGCAAAAGGTCAGTGCACCGGTTATTATGGCGATCCATGGCCGATGTTGGGGTGGTGGTTTGCACATTGCTTTGGGTGGTGATATACGCATTGCTACACCTGATGCTTCATTGTCGATCATGGAGGGTCGTTGGGGCATGATTCCTGATATGGGCGGCCTACTGGCTTTGCGCACCCATTGTCGCATTGATGTGGCCAAAGAATTGACCATGACTGCTAAAATAATCACTGGCGAAGAAGCTCAAAAAGCCGGCTTAGTCACTCACGTCACTGAAAATCCCATGAAAATGGCACAAGCCCTGGCAGAAGAAATCTGTCAACAATCACCCGATTCAGTGGCTGCAGTGAAAAAACTTTACAACAAAAGTTGGATTGGCGGGAGAGGTACTGCTTTGATGCGAGAAACACTGTATCAATTGCGTGTCATTTTGGGTAAAAACAGCAAAATCAAAATCCACAACCAAACCCATGATGAAGATAAACAGAGACATTTTTTGCCACGAAAAAAGTGGTGATAATCTGGCCTATAAAATGCTTTTTGAACCTTTGCCTTTGATTGGGCTCAAAACACCTACAAACCCAAACAAAAATAATATGCCAACCATCAACCGTATTTTTATAAGCACTGTGATGTTAGTCACTGCTTCATTGGCACTGGCTGCACCCAGCCAAGAGCTGATTCAGTCCTTCGTTACCGCCATTTCAGCGGCCAATCAACCGACAACCACTGAAGATGACTTGAAACATTACTTTACTTTCATGACTGATGATGTCACCGATTTCCATGCGGCCTACGGGGTCACCATGTCAGGCAAAGAAGGACCAATGAAAAACATGTTGAAAAACGTCGCCAACAAACGTTCATTCAAAGTCAATTTATCGGATGTCATCCTTGGTTCAGACACCGCTGTGATGGTGCTCAATGAAGAATCTGTCTATCTAAAAAATGGCCAAACTAAAAACTTCAAAGGCCGTACCCTATGGGTACTTGAATTTAATGAGCATGATAAAATCAAACACATCAGAAGATACTTGGATTGGTATTAATCACAATCACAAACTTTACAGCAACAATGGGATTAAAGCTTTGGTGTTAAATCAACCCAGTAATCAGGCCCAATGCCACCACAACCAGTAACAATGAAACTAAAAAATGTATTAGGTTTATGGTGACTTTTTGCAACCATTTCTTACCCAAATAGGCACCAACAAAGGCAGACAAGGTGGCTGCAATAACCAGTGGCCAATCAACCAGCTGGTGATTGGCAACCATGTCTTGACCGTATACCAATAAACGCGACACATCCACCATCACGGCCACCATCACCCCGGTTGCCACAAACTGTTCCTTGGTCAGCCCAGCCTTTAACAAGAACAGACTGCGAAATGCCCCTTGATGACCTGACAATCCACCAAAAAAACCACTGACCAAGCCACCCAGTGGCAAATATTTCGGGTCTAAGGCCCAGGTGTTGAATTTTTTAGAAAATTCTAACATAACAAACAACAGGATCAATCCACCAACAATCAATTTCAGGCCAGTGGTTTCAAAATCATGACCCAAACATTGATAAGTGATCACTTGGCCCTGCTCGGCCAACCAGCCCAACAGCCAAGCACCCAAAAAAGCGGCCATCACAGCGGTCAAACCAAACTTCAACAGAACAGTTTTGTGTGCATGTCGTCCTAGCAGGGCCACTTTGAATAAATTGTTGGACAAATGAACAATCGCAGTAACCCCAATGGCCACTTCAATTGGAAAAAACAAGGCAACGACTGGCATCAACAATGTGCCCAAACCAAAGCCAGAGAACAGGGTCAAACAAGAAGCCATCAAAGCAACGGTTGAAACCAAAATAATTTCCATTAATTTCCTCTATTCACGTGATGTATCCAGATTATATTGTAAAGACATTTCAATTTCATGAAACCACAAAACCATGGAAGTGAGTTAAGCGGTGTTCTATGCCTGTCATGGCCTAATTTCATTTTTAGATGATTATTTTATGCTTTGGTCTGATTTTTTTCGCTTTATCAGCCGATTGCCTTTTACCCTGCTATGGTTTAGGTATAATACGCGTTTTCAAAGATTAACACAGAGACATCCCTTGGGAAGCTGGATTAAAGAAAAACAACAGTCAGCCGCTTTTTTCGGCGCCAACTCTACATGGTTGGAACAAAATTACGACCTCTATCTTGAGGACCCAGAGTCGGTCACACCTGAGCTACAAGCGTTGTTCAAAGAATTTGATCACGGCGAGCCTGATGTCCGCCATTTACCCATCATTGAGAAATTTGTACAAGCCGGTCGATTGCATGCAACTTCAGATGACTCAGGCGATGCGGTTCATGCCCAAAAACAAGCCGATGTTTTGAGGTTGATAAACTCATACCGCTTGCGTGGACATCAAAAAGCCAAACTGGATCCAATCAATTACTCCCAACGTCCTGAGACACCTGATTTAGAACTCTCATTCCATGATTTGCATGAAGCCGATATGAACAGTGTTTTCAACACCGGTTCATTGGTGGCAGCCGATCAGATGGCATTGAAAGACATCATCACCCTGTTAGAAAACATCTATTGCCAACACATCGGTGCTGAGTACATGCACATCACCGACATCAAAAAACGTCAATGGTTACAACAAAGATTGGAAAAACCTGCTGGTGCTTTTCCATTCAATGCAGAGGATAAAAAGCAAATGCTTAACTGCTTGACTCAAGCAGAAGGCATGGAGCGTTATTTACACACCAAATACGTGGGACAAAAACGTTTTTCCTTGGAAGGCGGCGATGCATTGATTCCACAAATGTCCTTTTTGATCGAGCATTTAGGTGCCCAAAAAACCAAGGAACTGGTTATCGGTATGGCCCACCGTGGTCGTTTAAACATGTTGGTCAATATCTTGGGCAAGTCGCCAGCTGAATTGTTCGATGAATTCGATGGGGTAAAAGCCGACGAATTAGACAACATCAACTCTGGTGATGTGAAGTACCACAAAGGCTATTCATCAGATGTACCCACCTCAGGTGGTGATGTCCATTTGGCGATGGCGTTCAATCCATCCCATTTAGAAATCATCAATCCAGTGGTTTTGGGCTCAGTACGCGCCCGACAAGTCAGACGTAATGACAGCGAGAAAAACGTCGTGGTACCCTTGTTGATTCATGGAGATGCCGCCTTTGAAGGCCAAGGTGTCAACATGGAATTGTTCAACATGTCGATGGTAGAAGGCTATGATGTGGGCGGTACCATCCATGTGGTTATCAACAACCAAATTGGCTTCACCACCACCCATGCTTTGGATAAAAAAGCCGGACTGTATTGTACCGAGCTGGCAAAAATGGTGCATGCACCTATTTTCCATGTCAATGGTGATGATCCAGAAGCCGTGGTGTTTGCTACCAATTTAGCGGCTGATTATCGATTGGCATTTGGGGTCGATGTGGTCATTGATCTGGTTTGTTATCGCAAGCACGGCCACAATGAAGCCGATGAACCTTCAGCCACTCAACCACACATGTATAAACTGATTAAAGCGCATAAATCGCCACGTGAAATTTATGCTGATAAATTAATCAGTGAATCCGTGATAGATGCCGCTTATGCCAAATCTTTGGTCGATCAATACCGTGACCGCTTGGACAACAAAGAAGACATTGTAAAATTTGGCCCCACCCATAACAACGACAAATATGCCGTCGATTGGACACCTTATATCAACGGCGACCTGAAAGAACCTGTAAAAACCGCCATCACTGCCGAACGGTTTAAGCGATATGGAGAAGTCATAACCACATTGCCAGCGGATTTGAAACCCCATCCACGGGTTAACAAAATCAATCAAGACCGCATCAAAATGATGAATGGTGATTTGCCCATGGACTGGGGATTCGCCGAGACCATGGCATACGCCAGCGTTTTGGATGAAGGTTTTCAGATCAGAATCGATGGCCAAGATTCGCAAAGGGGTACCTTCTTTCATCGCCATGCGGTGATTCACAATGTGGACATGAATGAAAATTACACCCCATTGAGTCAATTGGAAACCGATAAAAATAAAATAGACATCATAAACTCTGTCTTGTCAGAAGAAGCGGTCCTTGGTTTTGAATATGGTTATGCCACCACAGAGCCCAGATCATTGGTGATTTGGGAAGCTCAATTTGGTGATTTCGTTAACGGTGCACAAGTAGTAATTGACCAGTTCATCTCATCAGGTGAAGCCAAATGGGGGCGTTTAAGTGGTTTGGTGATGTTTTTACCACATGGTTTTGAAGGCCAAGGCCCTGAGCATTCTTCAGCCAGATTGGAACGGTTCTTACAGTTGTGTGCGGTCAACAACATGCAGGTTTGTATGCCATCTACACCGGCGCAAACATTCCACATGATTCGCCGTCAAATGTTACGCAAAGCCCGCAAACCGTTGATCGTCATGACACCCAAGAGTTTGTTGCGCCACAAATTAGCCACATCAACCAAAGAACAGTTGACCGATGGACAATTTCAAACAGTCATTCCTGATCGACGAATCAAAGCCAAAGAAGTCAAACGCATTATTTTCTGTTCTGGCAAGGTATATTATGATTTACTGGAACAGTTAACCAAAGATAAAAACAAAACGGTCGCTTTGGCCAGAGTGGAACAACTGTATCCCTTCCCTCGCACTGAGTTGACCAAACAAATCGATGTTTATCCGAATGCCAAAGAAGTGGTTTGGTGTCAGGAAGAGCCGATTAATCAAGGTGCCTGGTTTCAAATCAGACACCATTTACAACATTGTATCGATGATCGCTTTCCGCTGTATTTTGCAGGCCGCAAAGCATCGCCTTCACCGGCCGTGGGTGCATTGAAAGTACACATTAAAGAACAACAACAATTAGTTAAAGATGCCATCCATGGCGAACATGGATCGGCCATAGACGCGGAGTAATAAGAGTATGAGCATTGATGTAAAAGTGCCCGTTTTACCAGAATCTGTCACTGATGCGACGGTTGCCACTTGGTATAAAAAACCTGGCGATTTCGTTAAAAGAGATGAAAACTTGGTTGATTTAGAAACAGACAAAGTGGTTTTAGAAGTCCCCGCACCGGCTGACGGTGTTTTGGAGTCGATTGCCGTTGAATCTGGTGAATTGGTTGAAGCCAATCAAATCCTGGGTGTAGTTAAAGAGGGTGAAATTCCGGCTGACAAGGCTGATGAATCTGTGGCACCCAAAGCCAGTTCAAAAGGTCAAGATGCAGCCAAGGAAAATGCCAATATGGGCACGTCGTCTGACACGGACACCTTGAAAGATGCACCTGCACAAAAAGTTGACACCGGCAATGCCGGACCGGCAGCGCGTAAAATGATGCACGAGAGTAACATTGATGCTTCACAAGTTTCTGGCTCTGGCCGGGGTGGACGCATCACTAAACCCGATGTGCAAGCGGTGGCCAATACACCGATGGAAGAGCGGGTTCCGATGAGCCGTTTGCGTCAAAAAATTGCTGATCGCATGGTAGAAGCCCAATCGACTGCTGCGATGTTAACTTCTTTCAATGAAGTCGATTTAAAGGCTGTGATGGACATCCGCAAGAAATACAAAGAAGAATTCATCAATAAACACGGTATAAAACTGGGCTTAATGAGTTTCTTCGTCAAGGCCGCCACTGAAGCCTTGAAACAATTCCCGGTCATCAACGCCTCAGTTGAAGGCACGGATGTGGTCTATCACAAGCAACAAAACATCGGTATTGCGGTAGCCACTGAACGTGGTTTGGTGGTGCCAGTATTGAAGAATACCAATGCCATGGGCCTGGCTGACATCGATGCCGGCATCCGTGATTACGCGGTGGCAGGTAATGCGGGCAAATTAACCATGGATGACATGACTGGTGGTACTTTTACCATCACCAATGGCGGATCTTTTGGATCCCTAATGTCTACCCCTATCTTGAATATGCCTCAAAGTGCCATTTTAGGCATGCACACCATCAAAGACCGTCCTGTGGTGGTCAATGGTGACATAGTGGTCCGACCTATGATGTACTTGGCATTGACTTATGACCACAGAATCATCGATGGCAAAGATGCCGTGCTGTTTTTGGTGGCGATCAAGGAAATGCTTGAAGACCCAGCCAGAATGTTACTGAACCTATAAGGAGATTGTGATGGAAAAATATGACGTGGTAGTAATTGGTGGCGGTCCGGCAGGCTATGTAGCTGCCATTCGTGCGGCACAAATGGGTTTTAACACTTTGTGTGTAGATCGCTTCAAAGGCAAAGACGGCAAATACTCATTGGGTGGAACTTGTTTGAATGTGGGTTGTATCCCTTCCAAGGCATTGCTGGATTCATCAAAACATTTTGATCACATGAACCACAGTTATGATGTACATGGCATCAGCTTTGACAATCCTAAAATGGACGTGGCTACCATGATTGCGCGCAAAGATAAAATCGTCAAACAATTGACGGGTGGAATTGCTCAATTATTCAAAGCCAACAAAGTCAAATACATCGGTGGTTCAGGTAAATTATTGAAAGACCGTCAAGTTGAGATCAACAATGACGAAGGCAGCCAAGTGGTTCAAGGAGAACACATCATATTGGCCAGTGGCTCTGTTCCCATCTCTATTCCCAATGTTGAAATTGACAATGAATACATTTTAGACAATGCGGGCGCACTAGACATCAATGCCGTACCGGAAAAGCTCGGTGTGATTGGTGGCGGTGTGATTGGGCTTGAATTGGGCAGTGTGTGGAATCGACTGGGCTCAAAAGTCAAAGTCTTTGAAGCCATGGATACATTTTTAGCTGCTTGTGATCAAGGCATTGCCAAAATGGCCGCCAGAACTTTCAAGAAACAAGGCCTTGATATTCATTTATCTACCTTTGTTAAATCCGCCACCATCAAAGACGGCAAAGTTGAAGTCGTTTCTGAAACCAATGGTGAAAAAACCACAGAAATTTTTGATAAATTATTGGTTGCTGTAGGCCGCAAAGCCGAAACAGACGGCCTGCTCGCTGATGATTGTGGCATTAAATTAACGGAACGTGGGCAAATAGATGTCAATGACGACTGTCAAACATCTGTACCCAATGTTTGGGCCATTGGAGATGCCGTACGTGGTCCTATGTTGGCCCACAAAGGCTCTGAAGAAGGTTCTGCTGTGGCTGAACGCATCGCAGGACAACATGGCCATGTTGATTTCAACACAGTACCATTCGTTATATACACCGAACCTGAACTGGCCTGGGTTGGAAAAACAGAAGAACAATTGAAAGAAGCTGGCATCGATTATAAAGTCGGTTCATTCCCTATGGCCGCCAATGGCCGCGCCTTGGCGATGAATGAACCCACTGGTATGGTTAAAATTTTAGCAGATGCTGAAACCGATGAATTGTTGGGAGCACATATATTTTCTGCCAATGCAGCCGACTTACTTTCTGAATGTGTAGTGACCATGGAATTCAAAGGCTGTGCTGAAGATTTGTCTCGCATCATTCACGCACACCCAACATTATCAGAAGCGGTGTTTGAAGCGGCCATGAATGTCGATAAACGAGCCATTCACAAAGCCAACTAAGCTTTTTTTATATAATTGTTATTTCAAAGCCCATGGTGCTGTCCGCTTCATGGGCTTTTTTGATTCGACAATTTTCGGTAAGTCAAAAGCAACATACCTGATGACTCCACAGTATTTGTTAAGCAGACTTGATATCAATACGAAAAATGAATGGGTCTTTGTTCAATGTAAGGACAATTCATTCAGTTTGATGATGAAAGGGCCGGTTTGCTTTTCAGCTATCAATATGCCCATTTGTTTCACATTTCCAAATTCTAATGCAGGTTGATCTGATAGCTCTCGTCCTCTGAACGTTGCTTTGAACGCCTCAAGTGGTACCGTAACCACCGTGTCTTGACCTTTAAGGGTATCGAATGTATGTCTGTAAGCAGCACCATCAAAACTGTTGTTGGTTCTGAGTCTTAATTGGTATTGATGCCCATCACCATTCACTTTAATCGACAAAAGTTGTTTGCCCTCACTGTCCTCAGCATTGAATGGCCACAATATCCTCACAGAAGCAAAACCGCCGTTGTTCTCTGTTGAAACCACACCACTGAAAGTGGCTGACGTGTTGTTAATAATCAGCTCACTTTTCGATTTCCCTCCCATGACACCATCATTAACAATCATAAATTGATTGGTTTGCAATTGATTGAACCGATAAAGGTCAGGTTGTTCGATGAGTGTGCTGGACAGAGTAACCATAAATAATAAAAGCATAAGCTGTATTTAAAAATAAACCAATATACGGCCGATCGGTGAATTTACTGTGAAATCAATCATTGCATTTCGTCACAGTGCATCCACAACCTTCGGCCTAAGATGGCAGCAAGATCGAAACACATCGACCTTAACGACTTTTTATCCACAATTTTATAGAGAATTAACATGAACAACTTAACTTCAAAAATAACAGCTGTCCTGATGATGGTTTTATTGACACTAACTGCTTATGCAGGTGGTAGTTACAAGAAAAAAGCAGACATCGTCGATACGGCTGTCGCTGCAGGTTCTTTCAACACATTGGTTGCTGCCGTTAAAGCTGCCGGCTTGGTAGAAACTTTGAAAGGTGAAGGCCCATTTACGGTATTTGCGCCGACAGATGCCGCATTTGCAAAATTACCAGCAGGCACCATCGAAAATTTGTTGAAACCTGAGAACAAAGACCAACTGGCAGCCATTCTGACATACCACGTGGTTTCAGGTAAAGTCAAAGCCAAAGACGTGGTTAAATTGACATCAGCCACTACTGTACAAGGTAGTGATGTGGCCATCATGGTTAAAGATGGCGCTGTGGTTTTAAATGGCAACAGCAACGTAGTAACCACTGACATTGCTACCAGCAATGGTGTGATTCATGTGATTGATACCGTCATTTTGCCACCTGCTTCATAATCACAAGAACAAAAGTTTGACCAAAAAAAAGACCGATTAAATCGGTCTTTTTTTTGTGTTTGATTGAATCAGTCTAAAGACAATGCCGATTTAGATTTATTGCGACGATCTCTTTCTTTGTCGCGGTATTCTTTCATACAGCTGTCTTGATCATACATCACACAAGCCAAATAATCAGTGGCTTCAATCAAAGCCGCACGAATCGCTTTACCCGCTGGGGTTTTCTTGTGCCCGCCCAAAGAACCGCCGAAACCATTGCGTGAAAAACCAACACTCATACCACCACCTTTAGAATGACCTTCTACAGTTCTGACAAATTCAACTTCACCAGTTGTGGCATTAACCACCCTTAAATCAATGGCCAAATAAGCTTTGCTTTTTTTACCACCCAATGAAATGCCCTTAATGCTGATACCGCCACCGCCACCTGACGTGTTTTCGTCATAAGCAGCCACATTGCCAGTAATCAGGTATTGAGCGCCAGTGACTTTACCCATTTTGGCTGCTGAGGATTTTGATACACGTCCAGAGGCACCTAAGTCTTGCTCACCCAAAACACTGTCCAACTTTTGTCTTTCAACCACTTTAAAAGCGCCGGTTGATACCAGTTCATTGGCCAACATACCACCCAACTCTCTGCCCACATCAGTTTGCCACCAATGGGCTCTGGTTTCGTTGGTGAAATCCAATACCGCTACAACCGCCCGATTCTTCGCAAAAACCGATCCCGATACCATCATGGCCGTCATTAAAATCAGTAGTTTTTTCATATTCTCTTCTCCCAAATAAATAATTGATTAATAATACATATACTGTAACAATCTACTCCTATTTTTGCTGACAATCAATAATGGATACCAAAAAACTTGACCTATTACGCAGAAAATTAGACGAAATTGATGAACAAATTATAACGCTTATCGCTGAACGTCAGTTTAATGTGGAACAAATCGGAAATGTGAAGTTGAGCACAAATTCACCGACCAGGGATTATCAACGCGAAAAACAGGTGATTGATAAAATCAAAAACCATGCATTGATCAAAGGCTTAGATCCAGAGATAGCGCAAAAAATATTTGAACTGGTGATTGAAACTTCACTCAGCAAACAAGAAATTCAGAAAGTCAAAGAGTCCAACTACGGTTCAAACAAATCAGCCTTGATCATCGGCGGTAACGGTAAAATGGGCCAATGGTTTGCCCAGTTTTTGGCTTCACAAAATTTTGATGTACACATCAATGACCTAGAACCACTCAAAGATCAACACAATTTCATTGCTGATTACAGCCGCATTGAACTTAATCATGATTACATCATTGTTGCAACACCAATTCAAAAAAGTGCCGAGGTATTGATGCAACTAAGCGAATTAAAACCCACTGGTATCGTCCTGGACATCAGTTCCATCAAAAGTCCATTGCGATTGCCTTTGCGCCAATTGGCAGACAGTGGCTGTAAAGTGGTGTCCATCCACCCCATGTTTGGCCCAGACATTCAGTTGATGTCAGGTAAACATGTGATCTTTATTGATATGGGCAATGAAGAAGCGGTCAATCAGGTCAAACAATTGTTTCAACCGACCATGGCAGAACGGATTGACATGAAGTTTGAAGATCATGACCGCCTCATTGCTTATGTACTTGGTTTGTCCCATGTAGTGAACATTGCTTTCATGACTGTATTGTCTGAGTCTGGCGAAGCTGCCGACCTTTTGTCGAAGCTATCCAGTACCACTTTTGATGCCCAATTGGGTATCGCCAATAACGTATCCAATGAGAACCCAAATCTGTATTTCGAGATTCAAAAACTCAATCATTACAGTCCCACCACACTCAATGCCTTGTCAGATGCCGTACAAAGAATCATCCAAATGGTTCATCAAGACAACCAAGCCGCTTTTGTTAACATCATGTCCCAAGCTAAAAAATACATGAGCCAAAGACCTTGACAACAAAAGCTTATAACCTATCAACGATGCGCATCGAAAAGAGTTACAAATACAGCCAAAGAATTATAAATTGTTATTGATAATCACTTTCATCGTCACGATATAAAGGTTGAGTATAACAACTAAAAATTGCTATAATAATTGAATTGAAAAAACGTACTGAGGTAATAAATATGAATTTTAAAGGAATGAAATCTTCGAACCCCGCCATGAGCAAATTCGAACAACAATCCATGAGTTTAGGTCCTGTGGATGAATTGATTGTTGATGACTCGCAGCGCATGACCGTCAATGGCACCATCAACAAAACAGGCATCCTGTTAATGATTGTCGTGGCCGTCAGTGCCTGGTCATGGAATACCATGTTGTCTAATCCCAGTCTGGGTTATGGCTTAGCCATCGGTGGCATGATTGGCGCCATAATTGCCAGCTTGGTGGTTTCATTTAAGCCACACACAGCACCGATTGGCGCGCCCATTGTTGCAGCACTTGAAGGTTTATTTGTGGGTGCCATTTCTGCAATTTTTGAAATGCGCTATCCTGGTTTAGTGGTTCAAGCCCTGGGCTTGACTGTGGCTGTGATGTTCTCCATGCTGTTTGCTTACCGCACAGGGTTAATCAGAGTGACTGAAACATTCAAGAAAGTGATGATTTTTGCTATTTCTGGCATCATGCTGTTTTATGTCGCCAGTTTTATTTTGAGCTTTTTTGGCGCAGCCCCCAGTTATTTTGAAATGGGCAACAACAGCTGGTTCAACATTGGTTTGAATTTAGTCATAGTAGGCGTTGCAGCCTTGAGTTTGGTTCTTGATTTTGACTTCATTGAACGAGCCTCGGAACAAAACACACCTAAATTCATGGAATGGTATGGTGCCTTTGGCCTGATGGTGACACTGGTTTGGTTGTATATTGAATTGTTGCGTTTATTGGCCAGATTCCAAGACGATTAAGCCACCCAATGAAAATAGACATCATTCAAATTGATTACAACAACCCACAACATGCACACCACATGATTGAGTTGTTGGACTGCTACGCCACTGACCCCATGGGCGGTGGAGTGGCTTTGAGTGATTACACCGCACAAAACTTGGTTCCTGAGTTGGCCAAAAGAAATGACGCATTCAGCTTGATTGCTTATGTTGATGGTCAACCCGCAGGACTGACCAATTGTTTTGAAGGTTTTTCTACCTTTGCCTGCAAACCACTGATCAATATCCATGATGTGGTGGTGGCTAGTGAATACAGGCGTCTGGGTATCAGTCGAATGATGTTTGACCGGGTTGAACAAATTGCCAAAAGAAAAGCTTGTTGTAAACTGACTTTGGAAGTTTTAGAAGGCAATTCAATTGCACAATCAGCCTATGAACAATACGGCTTCAACCAATATAAATTAGATGACAGCATTGGTGCTGCAATGTTTTGGGAAAAAAAATTATGAAAACCACTTTGATTTGTTTGATGGCCTTATTAACCATGGCCTGTCAAAACCAAAACAATGAGAGCAAGTCTGCTCAAAATACTACCAAAGCCTGTACCAAAGATTTAAAAATATGTGAAAACGGACAATCGGTTGGCCGTGATCCAAGCAATCAATGTGCGTTTTTTGAATGTCCAGATATAAAAATGGATGGATGTGCTGAAGACATGAAACAATGTGCAGATGGCTCATTCGTTTACCGTGACCAAGAACAACAATGCCACTTCAAAGCCTGTCCAGAAGACAAAGCTGACAACCAAGCTGCGAAAAAACCAATGGCCTGCACCAAGGATTTAAAAGTTTGTGAAAATGGTCGCTCAGTGGGAAGAGATCCTTATAATCAATGTGAGTTCCCTGCTTGCGGACAACCCAAGAAAGAGCCCATGATGTGTACCCAAGAAGTCAAAATGTGTGCTGATGGAAGCTACGTGGGTAGAGATTCCTATAACAATTGTGCTTTCAGCCCATGTCCCGAAGGTGAATCCAACTTAAATTAATGCTTGCCACGTTGGCAGGTCATTCAAATCTCCACCCTCAAAAGCCAGTTTTTTCAATGCCTGAACATTGATAATGACCGATGGCTCTATATCAAACCTTGCAGCAACTTCTGACAAGCGCAGTTTCATTTCACTCAAATGAGCCCCTTGTTGACTGCTCAGCTTGATTTTCGCCGGTAAATTTTGCAATGCGCCATTCGCTTGATCGAACATCACTTGAATCAGCTTTTCCCCGTTCAATTTAACAAAATTTGGGTGTAAACCTAAGTGGAATAAATCACTGTATGTTTTAACCTTACGAATGACTTCAACAATTTGTTTCGGATTCAAAATCCAGTTTCGCGGTTTGTTTCTCGATTTGGCCAATTGATCGCGCCAATTCAATATCAACCATAATTTTTTTGACTCCTCATGATTAAGTCGTTCTGACTTAACCATTTTCTGAAACAATTTTTCGCTGTGAATGTCATGATCAATGTTATCGATCATTTGTTGCATCAATACTGAAAATAAATCATTCAATCCACGTTGATTCATTTTTTCAGTTAATTGCATTTTAAATTCATCCAAATAAATGATGTCTTCAACCGCATACTGTAATTGTGCATCGCTCAAAGGCCTGGCCAACCAATCTGAACGGCTCATTGCTTTATCCAGCTCAACACCCATCAACTCATTGACCAAATTCAAATAGGATGTGTGCAATGAATACCCTGACAAAGCGGCAGCCACTTGGGTATCAAAGACCCGTTGCGGTTTTTGTTGAGTGACTTGATGCCACAATTCCAAATCCTCCGAACCCGAATGCAAAACCAAACCTTGAATGGGCTTCATTACGATATTGGCAATGTCTGGAATGGCAATATCAACCAAATAAACCAATCCATCACAATTGATTTGTAACAAAGCTGGATTTAAATAGAATGTCCGACTGCGTTCAAACTCGGTATCAATGGCATAATCGGCACCTTGGTCGATCAATGCGGCTAAATTAAATGCTGCATCAGTGTCATCAACCCATATAAAATTTGATAAAATCTTGTCCATGAAAAATCGTTTATTCACATTATTAATATTTGCCATTGTATGTTCTGCCTGCCAACATGCAACAAAAAATCCATCTACAGCCAAAACCACATCAAGCCAACTGGCCATCATTTCCATCAATGACGTCTATCGAATCAATGGCATTGACAATGGTGAAACCGGCGGATTGGCCAGGGTCAGAGCACTGCGAAAACAATTAGAAGCGCGATATGAACACGTGCTGTTTTTACATGCAGGCGACTTCCTGCACCCTTCTTTTATCAGCAAACAAGACAATGGCAGCGCCATGATTCAAACCTTGAACATGATGGATGGCGAACTGGGTCAATTTGACCACAATATGTTGGTCACATGGGGCAATCATGAATTTGATAAAGGCCGCATGAAACATGTGTCAGTGATGAACCAAATATTGGCCCAATCAGAGTTCAATTGGATCGGTAGCAACATACAATGGCAAGCCAACAGCATCCAATCTGAAAAAATGAAAACCCATCAAATTATGACCATGGGCGACATCAAAGTGGGTGTTTTTTCATTCACCACCGGCATGGCACATCCAGAATACATAGATAGTTTTGAAGACTATAAATCCACAGCTGAAAAGTATGTTCCTTATCTGCGAGATCAAGGCGTTGATTTGGTGATTGGTTTAACCCACCAATGGTTACAAGATGATTTGGCCATGATGGAATTACCTGAAGCAATCCGTCCAGACATCATATTTGGCGGCCATGAACATTATGTTCAAACGGCACAAGTGAATGATCGTTGGGTTCTTAAGGCCGATGCCGATGGCGCTTCGGCCATAGTTGCTGAAATCACCTTTGAAAACGGCCGCCATCATGTCTCGCCACAAGTCATTCAATTGGATGCTGCGTTTGCACCGGATCCTGCCACCCTGCTTATGACTCAACAGCTGAGTGAAGCCAACGACATACAATATTGTGCCAAGCAAGGAATGAACGATGATTGTTTGACCCAGGTATTAGGTACCACTAAAAATAAATTGATGGCAGAAGAAACTGAGATTCGACGATTTGAAACCAACTTAGGTAACGCCTTGGCAGACATGGTGCTACAAGAATTTGCTTCCTGTGAAGCTGATGTGGTGTTGTTAAATTCAGGTTCTATCAGGTTAAACCAAAACATCCCTGCAGGTGCTGCCATCACGGTTAAGCATTTAGAGGAAATGTTCCCATACCCAAGTGATTTGCGTTTGATTGAGTTTGATCGGAGTTCGTTTGCAGCAGTCTTAAATCACAGCATATCAAGTTGGACGGCCAATGGTCATTGGTTACAAATTGCTGGGTTTGTCTTTATCCATAACCCAGAAGAACAATCCGTTTCACATGTACACCTCAACAACGAAAAAGATTACCCGATTACTGAACAGCAAAAAATTCGCGCCGTGGTGCCCTATTATTTAATCTCTGACGACACCGACCACGATGGCTTTACCATGCTCAATGAAACCATGTTGGTTGATTGTGAAGTCAACGGTGCCCAAGTTAAAGCCTTGTTCAGTGATTTGTTAAAATCTCAGCAACAAGCACTGAATGCAAATCGAGATTATAGAATTTGTAATACAGTCAGGGATTCATGCCAGTAATATCCATCAAAGAAACTGCGATGCTGATTCTGGGTTTTGGACTGGTATACAGCTTGTATTACCTGCGGACACATGATGCCATTTTTGAAGCCCCGGTACCTCTGGTAAGCTCCAACGCTGCTGAAAACCTCAATACTGCGATTGCCATTCAACCAGAAGCCAAGGTGCTGCCTCAAGCCGTCAGAGAAGAAGTTCAAATTCCAGATTGGTTGTCCAACAAAAGTGATTTTGATTTAAGCAACCTGACCATAGATGATCTGTTGGCGTTGGCCAAAATTTCACATGAACAAGACCATGATTTTTTCCCTGAAAACCAAAACACTTTGGTTTATTTACTGAAAGCCAAGGAACTGGGTATAGATCCAGCTGAAATCGATGAATTACTGACCACCATTCATGCATCTTTGTATGACCAAGCCGAACAAGCCATCAGAAATTATGACGCCAAAACCCTCACTGCATTGACTGCAAGATTAAAATCTATTGACTCACAAGACCCCAAGATTCAACCTTATACAGACCAAATCAGTTTGATTTATACCTTAGAACGGATGCGTGATGAAATTGAAATGCACATTCGTGATGGCCGCTTGTATGAAGATGATCAAAATGATGCCATCCATACCCTGATGGTGGCTCAAGAACTCGATGCCGGATTCCAGCCCTTAATTGAATTAAAAACAGCACTGATTGAAACAGTCAGCCAAATGGCATTGCGCTCGGCACAAGAACTTGATTTTCCAATTGCAGACACATACATCGACATTTTGAATGAAATTGACCCATCCGATACAGTCACCATTGAAACCATCAGTAACATTCAAAACCAAAAACAAAATCGTTTTGCTTATTTGGATCAACAATTTTACACAGCAATCAACAACCTCAATCTCAAACGTGCTCAAGACATGATAGATGAACTGAGCGAATTGGAAATTGCCAGCAGTCAAATCAGCGGCTATCAAGCGCTTTACAACAAAACCAAAACCTATGGCCCTTATGACGTCGGCAGCAAATTCAACGATTTGTTATCGAATGGCAGCAATGGTCCAACCATGGTGGTTATACCATTAGGAAACTTTTATATGGGCAGTCAAACCGGCCCTAAGCACCAAAGGCCTCGTCACTTGGTTGATATCAAATATGGTTTCGCTGTCAGTCAAACAGAAATAACAGTGGGTCAATTCAAACAGTTCATAGAAAACACTGGTTACCAAACCACCGCAGAAAAAAACAACAGAGCCAAAATTTATGATGAACGTACAGGCCGCTTCAAAGAAAAGTTCAACATCAATTGGCGACACAATTATATAGGCAAAAATGCCGATAAAAACTTACCAGTCATCCATGTTTCGTGGGAAGACGCCCGTGCTTATTCGGCTTGGCTAAATGCCAGCAGCAAAGAAGGGTATCGCCTGCTGACTGAAAGTGAATTTGAATACATCCTTGGCGCCAGCAGTGAAACCACCTACCCCTGGGGCAATGAACAACCGACCCAAGTCTGGGGTAACTTTTCCGGCGCAAAAGATAAATTCAAAAAAAGCCGCATCCGGTGGCGCGAAGGCTTTGCTGATTATGAAGATGGGTATTGGGGACCTGCACCTGTCGGCTCTTTCATTCAATCCCTGTTGGGGTTAAATGATTTGAGTGGAAATGTCATGGAATGGGTTGAAGACTGTTGGCATGACTCATACACCCGAGCACCCAATGACGGATCCGAGTGGGTCAACAGGGGCTGTGAAAGTCGCGTTATCAGGGGAGGCAATTGGGCCAGTGCCATTGATGAATATGAAATTCATCATCGAGTCAAAGCCGCTTCAACATTGACTGACCCCAGATTAGGTTTTAGGGTCGCCAAGACGCTTGCATTCTGATTTATATATCATTACAACACAATCATTCTATTTTACATTTATAAGTGGATTCTTTAAAATAGAATTTTAAACAAAGAAACGGTCAATTATGAGTATTAATACAGGAATCAACACAGAGAACAGAGCAGTGATAGTAGATGGTTTAAGTCGTTTACTGGCTGATACCTACACACTGTACCTTAAAACCCACAATTACCATTGGAATGTAACAGGACCTATGTTTACGTCATTGCATGCCTTATTCGAGGAACAGTACAACGCTTTGGCCTTGGCTGTCGATGTGATTGCTGAACGAATCAGGGCCTTGGGAGAATTTGCACCCGGTTCTTACCAGGCTTATGCCAAATTAACCGCAATCAAAGAAGAAACCGATGTGCCCAATGCTGAAAACATGTTGAAAAACTTGTTAGACTCACATGAAATCATCATCAGGCATGCCAGAGAGTTGTTACAGACCACTTCCATTGAAACCGATGAGGTGACTTCTGATTTGCTGACGCAACGCATGGAATTTCATGAAAAAAATGCATGGATGATGCGATCTTTACTCGGATAATCCTGTTAAAGATTATTTTTTTAAAAGCCAGTTTATCAACTGGCTTTTTTTGAATTTAAAATATATTTAAACTTCTCTGCGTTTTTCCACCGTTTTACGAACTGACCTGACCATCCTGTCAGTGGCTCCATCGATGGCCGCATGTATGTTTTCGGCATGATGAGTCACCGCAATTGGTTTTAAGCCCCTGATTCGTGCCTCCATGGTACAACGCAAATCATCATCGCCTCCTTTGTGGCTGTTTTCATCTGCCACATAAACTTCAATTCGGGTCACTTCATCTTTGAAATTATTCAAAGACCCATTCAACAAATCTTCAACATGTTGTTTGAGTAAATCGCCTCCTTTGACGTGATGATCTGTGTTGACTTGTATTTGCATTGCTGACTCCTCAATATTGTATGTAAGGTTATTTATAGTTAAATAACTGTGGCCGAAAGTTATTTTTTCAAATCATTTATTATGTTTATTATAGTCAATCGGAGTTAAGCACAGTGGTTTGAACAAAAAGTTAACAGTTGAACCAAATCATTCCAGCAATCCGCCTTTTTCTGGGGTAAATCAGAAAAAATCACTTGCCATAAAATAAAAATCTTATATACTTTACGACCTGTGCCGGGGTGGCGGAATTGGTAGACGCGCCGGATTCAAAATCCGGTTCCTTTACGGGAGTGCGAGTTCGATTCTCGCCCTCGGCACCATTAACACCTACCAAATCATTTCAGCTTGCTGTCCAATCAAAAATAATTTCATTAAATACATTATTAGGTGGTTTACTCTATATATATGCTTAATATAGGCTACAGCAAAATAACCTATAGGTGATTTATGAATGCTGAAAAATTAAAAACTCACACGACTGTAGATGAGAGTTTGGAAGTTTTTACTCCCTACCCTTCTTATCAAAACCTAAAATCAGTCAAACACAATTTGTGGATTAAATTCTTTAAAGAATTAATTAGCAACAAACATTGAAGTATCAAAGGCCGTTCACGTGTTGAACGGCCTTTTTTTATCCCTTTACCAAAGCTGATTGCTCCAAACACAGCGATAGTTCGCCGTGGAGCCTTTGGACAAGGCAGTGGCTGATCCTGAGTATTCAGGTGAAAAATCCAATTCAGTTCCATTCCATCGCAAAACTGTGTTATTTCCCGATGTTTCACTATTGGTGTCCGTGGTCCACAGATATTGCAATACACCATTACCAAGGCCGCCTCGAATGGCCTCAGTGAGTTGTAATTGTGTGGGCAATCGACCGCCATCGGCCAAACAATCTTGTATCGCTTCAACGTAAGTGGCTGCGGCTCGGTCAAACCGATCCATGGCCATTTTGCTGGCGCCGTTGTCAAAAGTATCACAAGGAATACCTGCTGCGCATTGAGCACTGCTTGGGTGGGTGTAACTGTTATCAACCGGATAAAAAACACACCGATGCTGATGGGTGTTGGTGTTATCTATGAGTGCCCATGAGGTGTATTCTGAATAATAACCCGTATATGAAGTATCAGTTCCGATCCAACGCGTGATTTGAGTGATATCGTATCGAGATCGATCAGCAGTCCATAAATAATCAGTACCTGGCCCATTTCCCATCCCTGACCTGACCAACTCCATGTAGTCCCTGCTGTGAGCCATATGGCCACCCTGATTGAAACAGCCATCAATGGATTCACTGTAAATTGCTTCACTGGTAATGGCATCGCTGGCCTTTATCAAGGTACTGGATGCTATGAATTCATTGGGCACTACCTGCGGATAAGGTCCTGCGGCATAATTTACCCCAGCACACCTGAATCGGTAGGCCCCCATATTTCGGTTGCCAGAAGCTACATAAGTTCCAGTGGTGTCACTGTAGTTCAGATCCACACCTTGCCACCTGACCAATGCAGCTAAATCGTATCGTGAGTGATCACTGGTCCACTGCCAATTGTTACTGCCGTTGGGCAAGCCATTGATGATGTTTTCCGCATAGTCAATTTGTTGCGCCAAATGGGCGTGCACAAAAGCACACTCTTCGGATGCTGCCAAATAGCTCACCGCAGGTCGTTCAACTTTATCCATCACCATGGTGCCGCCCTGAAATCCAGCATGTTCCCAACAACCATCTTCAGGTTCTCCCATACAAGCCTTACCAGTAAATACAGTTAAATTTTCGGTGTCCCAAACGCACCTGTAAGGACCAACATATGTATCCGCTGCTGCCCTAAAAACTGCGCCATCATTTAAGCGCACTTGCCCCTTGTTGGTTTTGTCCCACCAAGTCCTGGACCACAGGAATTGATCGGTGTAGCCGTTACCCACTTCGCCTTTAAAAGCAGCACTGACACGGTACAGTTCCGAAACAGTCGGCAGTCGACCACCCATCGACTCACAGATTTGATTGGCGGCGGTCCAATTTTGCGCATTGCGCTCTTCACCATCCCAAACCAACCCCCAACTGTCAGCCAATTCATAACCTTGAGCGGCCCCTGCACTGGGACCTATGGTATTGATGTCTACACAATTCCATCCAGCTTGTGAATCGTATTGCAATGCTTGGTTGACTTGGTTGCAGTCAGGTGGTGTGGCATTGTTTGGCATCGAAGCACATTGAATACTGCCATCAGCTGCCACACCTGTGACAGTTTGACCTACCGTACAACTTTGGTTGCTCAATGCAAAATCTACACCGCTGTAAGTGGTGTCATCATCACCATCAGCTAAATCTGCCGGCACTGAAGTTAACTCAGAAAATGGGTGAACATGTCCAGCAGCAGCAAACTCATTACAAACCACACTGCCATCTTGGTTAATCAAACTGATGGCGGCATCAGCAGCACAAGAACCTGTGATTTGCAGTTGCAAGCCAGTGACATCCAAATCATAGGCAAATTCTGAATAGGGGGTGGGACTGATTTTTTGTCTTGGGGTTAAGGTGGTAAAAGTTGGATTTCCTGCAGGAATGGCCGTTGCTATTTCTAGCCAGTAATCATTGCCATCAAAGGTCCATGCATTCAACTCAACCATAAATCGGCCCTCGGTAACCACCACACCCGTGTGTGTATCAATAACACCCACCATGTTTCCGTTACTGGACGCATCAAACAACATGAAATTAAGATCAACGGTTCCATTATAGGGTATTCCTGTCTGACTTAACTCGCCTTGATAGGTAAAAGCATGAGTTAGACTTGAAGCAAAACACAACAGCAAGACATATATTTTAGTAAAACGCATACAACCCCCTCAATCAAATTGATTTTCAAAAATTAAATCTGCGGGAACTGGTAAAAAACCACCAGCAACCGACACCGAACCCCCTTCCATCAAAACCACATCCGTTTGACCCATAACACCCGTCAAACTGATCATGCCATTGCTGGATACACCACCGCCATTGTCAATTGAATACCAATTGATTTCTTGGGCCATTATTGAACCAGCAACCAACAATAAACTCACTGAAAGGCATTGCTTAAATTGCGAATTTAATTCAGACATCATTACCACCCTTTTTCTATTTCATTGCCAACAAATGCAAAAGACTCAACTTTGTATACAACATTTATATCATCATTATTTCTGAATAACCCTGAAAACTCCTGAAAAATACATGAAATTTAAATGAAATATCAAATACAAGCCTAATCCCAACAGGACGATCACTGAATATGACTGATGGCATTGGTTAAACTGCGAAGATTCACGTACCCTATTTATTTAAACCTCAGGAGCACACTTTGATTTTAAGTACCACCCCAGAGTTACAAGGACATCAAATCACTGCCTATAAAGGCATCGTCGTAGGTGAAGCCATATTAGGAGCCAATATTTTCAAAGATTTATTCGGTAAAATTAGAGACATCGTTGGTGGTCGTTCAGCTGCCTATGAGCAAGAAATGGGTCACGCACGTGAGGTGGCTTTTGCAGAAATGCAACAAAAAGCCACACAACTGGGTGCCAATGCCATAGTGGGTATAGACATTGATTATGAAGTCATTGGCGATACTGGCTCGATGATGATGGTCAGTGTCAGTGGAACCGCAGTTAAAATAAATTGACCAGAACTAAAAAACCCAAGTCACGCCATCAAGCGTCACTTGGGCTTTCAAGCCATGCAATCAATCAGTCTTGAGCGCGTAATATCAAATCACCCGAATGGCTTTTGAGGGTGATTTCTGTCCCACCACCATTGGCTGATCCGGTCACCCATTTTTCCAATTTAACTTTGTAGGATTTTTGAGTACTGTCTTTTTGAATCACTGGCTGGGAAGTTTTGAAGTCAATATCAAATCCAGTCAGTATTTCACCACTGGTTGTTTTTAACTTAAAATCAGCCTGCACGTCATTGGGCAAGGAAATATCAACATTGCCATTGAAGCTGGTAAATGCCAACTGAGAGCCTACAGTGATTTGTTTAAAGCTGGCCTTTATTTCACCATTAACCGAATCCACCACCGCCGACCCTGAAACTTGGTTTAAAGTGATGTCATTATTGATGTTACTGATTTCAATTTCACCATTGATGTTATCAACCCATGTACTGCCATCGTTGATACTCCACAATTTAAGGTTGAAATTTCTTGGCACCTTGACTTCAAGATTCATGCTGTTCTTGCTGCCTCCATTGTGATTCTGGGCATTGATTTCTACATGATTATTAGACTCTTCAACCATCAGCGCCATGGAATTATTTTGGATCTTGCGCAATCCATTTTTCATTTGACTGACGGTTTGCATTTTTTCCTGTTTGGCCAATACAACCACCTCGTTTCCATCGTATCCAGTAACTTTAATGCCGCCATAAATTTGATGGACTTCCAGCGTACCAGTCCGGCTTGGATCACTGAGTGGAATCACCATCTCTTCGGTGAACATTTCATTGTCCTGTGCCATTGAGGTGGCACTGAACAAGACTGCTGCTGAAGTGATAAAAGCCATGATTAATTGTTTGTTGTTCATCATTATTTCTCCTGATGCCAATGGTATTATTGGCGTTGTATTTTAATGTCGCCGTTGAGGGTTTCGAAACGATATTCCGGACCACCTTTACCGACCATAAGTCGATTTTCAGCGTCTAATTTATATTGAATGCCATGTTCTTTTTTCTGACTGGTTCGTTGCAGCTCAGGTGCCATCATTGACACATCAAAAGCCGAATACATTTCACCGTGCATGGTCTGATAAACCACTATTGCATCAGGTGAGTCAGCAAAGGTGATGTTGATGTCACCATTGATTGATTGAAACTGAGAACCATCTGTTGGATTCCTACTGAATGCCACATTGATGTCTTTGTTGATGGAATTAACCCTTGTTTGACCACTCACATTCACCATGTCGATGGCCCCATTGATGTTGTCGACCATCAATGATTTGGCATGAACGCCTGAAACTGTGATGTCACC
Source organism: Marinicella litoralis (assembly GCF_002591915.1). Lineage (GTDB taxonomy): Bacteria > Pseudomonadota > Gammaproteobacteria > Xanthomonadales > Marinicellaceae > Marinicella > Marinicella litoralis. The sequence goes on from NZ_NIHB01000002.1 coordinate 590,326, forward strand.
AGCATTGATAGTCGACACTTGGATATTGGTGTGTTGTGGCACTTTGACTACCAAATCCATGTGGTATTTATAGTCTTTGCGTTCAGGGTGCTTTCTGGAACAATCATCGTGTCGCCAACAGGTGTCACTGTGCCATACCTTGCCTGCTTCTAGATCAATATAGGTATATGGTGAATCTAAATAGGCAAAAATCTTTTGACCCTGAGTTTCAATTTTCAAACCAATTTCATCAAGACCCAAATCCACCAATTTCTGGGTTCTGGCAGCCACTGTATTTTTGGCCATAATGATAATTTCATCACCATCATGGCCCTCAACGTCCACAGATCCATACACGTTAAAAACAATCAGCTGGTTGTCTTCATGCTTTTGTTCAAACTGTAGGCTTTCATTGAAGCTTTCAGTTTGAGCGAATTGAGCCACCTGTGCGCCCTTGGCCAAAACCAATGGGCTAACAAAGCAGCACAAGGCAAACATGGATTGTTGTAAATTAAATCGTTGCATTGATTTCTCCAGTTATTATGATTTAAATAAGCTCGCTGATGGTCTCATTGAACTTGGACCTCACTGGCGCTATCAATTCATCATGTTCCAATAATTTCTGCATTGGCTCAACCGCTTCTTGTTCTCCCATTGCCTGCATTAAATTGGCAATGGCAAACTGCACCATAGGAGATTCTTGATAAGCTATGGCTGACACCAAACCAGCTCGCACCACATGGTTCTCGGTATGTTGGGCCAATACATCCAAAGCCTCTAAACGCACATTGATGTTGTTGTCTTGCTTCAAAGTGCGTAACAAGGCGTCAATCATTGCCTCATTGGGTTGTTCAGTCATGCTGACCAAATTAACGGCCACCAGTCTTTTATTGGCCGAAGGCATGTCTAATAAAGACAATACAGTCAGTGCTTGGATTTGTTGGTCTTTGATCACCATGCGTTCATTGGCCAGGGCTGTTTGGGTGTTCAGCAAATGCATATAATGACCCAAAAAAACACCCACGACCATAAAACTGAAGGCATAGGAAAACTTCCTGACTTGAGGTAATTGAAACCAGGCAACCAGGTTCTGCCAGAACCCTTTGTGACTGTTTGAATCTGCAGCCACTTCAGCATGTAACATGGTATAAAAATTTTGGTCCATTTGATCGGACGGTTCTGGAATGTCAGCACCATCATGCTGAGCAAACAATTCCATCATTTGCTTTAACTCCACCAGTTCTTGACTGTATTCTGGATTTTCAGCAATCAATTGATTGAATGAAGATGCTTCATCATGATTCATTCTGCCTGAAATGTAATCCATCATCATCAATTCAAGTTCTTTGTGACTTATGTCCTTAGGCGACATCAGATTCTCCTGCTTCTAAACGGTTAAACAAATCCCTCAATTCAATCAGGGTTCGACGTATTTTCATTTTCACCGCCCCTTCTGAACAACCGAGGATTTCTCCAATTTCTTTGTATTTTAAATTTTCAAACCGACTCATAACCAACAGCTCTTTTTTCTCTAGACTCAATAGATCAATGGCTTTGAATAATTTATCAATGGTCTGCTCTGTATCAAACGTTGACTCAACATCTTCATCGCTACTTAATTGGGTGGCCTCATCTTCAACCACATTTAAATGTACATATTTATGTTTTCGGTAATGGTCATGCAAAGCATTGCGTGCAATGTGGTACATCCAAGTAATGAATTTTCCATCACCAACAAAGGTGTGCTTTGACTTGAGTATTTTAATGAATACCGTTTGTACCAAGTCTTCACTGGTGCTGGTCGAACGACTCATCTTGTAAAAAAATCCAAACAAGGCCTTCTTATGCCGTTCATACAACAATCCCAGCTTTTGGATTTCGCCTGCTTTGACTTGTAACATGATGTGGTTGTCGTTAAAAATATTGCTGCCCCTGGCTTTGATTAAACTGTATTTATCTATCTTATTGGCGGAAACGGTACTTACCAGAAAAAGTAACAGAATTAATTTATTTTTTTACGAATCAACTGTGGATTGATAAGAGATTTTGATCTGACAGTTGCATCTACATTGATTTGCTTCATAATTAATGCTTTATAGCCCACCAAAACCATTACATGATGTCACCTGTTTATTCATTCGTATTTTTGCTGATCCTGTTAATGGGTCAATCTAACCATGTATTGGCCGGCCCTGTCAGCGAAGTCAAAAAAGATGAAACCTTGGTTTTTTTCAATACCAGTGCCTGGCTCAATCCGCAAACTGACCAATGGCACATCCCGATCCATGGCTGGATTTATGAAACAGCAGACTCTTCAATCAGAAAAAATTTAATCGCCGATGCAATGGAAAAGTTCTATGGACTATCAACCAAGCCTCATTCGCAAACCCTATTTGATCAGCGGGTTAACTTATTATTGGCTGACAATGAAAGCAACAAATCAATTGTCATCCGTTTTGCCAACCGGACTTACTCATTACCAGCTTCGGCATCCAATGGACATTTCAAAAAGGTTTTGTTGGTTGATGCCAAAATCATTACAGCTGCTGGTATCAAGAACCAATTGAATTTCCAAGCTGTGTTGTCAAAACGTGACCACAGATCATTCAATGGTCAGGTTAACATGCTTGCAAGTCAAGGCCTTTCCATCATCAGTGACATAGATGACACCATTAAAATCTCTGCTGTAACCAATCGAAAAGAACTATTGAATCATACCTTTTATTTAGACTTTGAGGCTGTTCCTGGAATGGCAGATTTATACAAACACTTGTTAAACGATCAAGGTGCACTGCATTTTGTTTCCTCCAGTCCATGGCAATTGTATCCTGCATTGGTCGATTTTATTGACAAAGCCGGATTCCCAAATGCTGACTATGCGCTTAAATCGTTTCGCTTTAAAGACAGCACTCTATTCAATCTTTTTGCCAGCAGCCTTGATACCAAACCACCTGAAATCATTAAAATCATCGAAAACTACCCCAGCAGAAAATTCATTTTGGTCGGCGACAGCGGTGAAAAAGACCCAGAAGTCTATGCCAAAATACAACAACAATTTCCCCAACAAATCTTAAGAATATGGATCCGCAATGTCACCGGTGAAAAAGCCGATGACGACCGTTTTCAATCTTTGTTTAACGAATTGCAGTCGGATCAATGGCAGCTTTTTTCAACAGCTGATGAAATTCTGCCACTGATCGATTGACTCTACCCCCAAGTTAACCTGATTTACTCTACTTTTTTTGCCTCGTGATGGCCATTCTGATGGAGGGTTAAACCTTCCACTTGATTCGCATTGTCCATATTAATGGTTAATTTGATGTCTGTGTTTTTCAACGTAAATTGGTTCATCGCAGTGGCCACCAATTCATTTTTTTGCTGGCCAGTTGCTTGTGCATACATCACACCATCAGTGATAAATAAATTGATGTGAAATTCTGGTGCCAATTCATACTTTCCAACATATTTGGCCAATATTGTGGGATCCATTTCAATCGCATTCACTGAAGGAATTGGTTTGTCAGTTTTGATCCAGGTTTGGTCTTGACCGGTACTTTTCATGGTGACTGATTGAATTTCACCGGCTTCGTTGCGATTGAAAATCAACGACAATATACTGTCTTCAAAGAAAAACTGATCTTTGGCAAAAGGATGAATTTCATATTTTGCACCACCTGTTCTCATAGAGAAGAGCTTTCCTTCATCAAAGGTGATGATGCGAGTATTGTCAGGCGTAATTTCATACACGCCTTGGTAACTTTGCAAAAGGGCTTCATCTAAACTGATTTTTTCAAAGGCAAACGGTTTATCGATAACAATGGCCGCGATTTCATTGACCGCATCACCAGGATAGTTACACATACAATTTGAAAACACTGCAACGAAAACATTTTCTTGTGGCAATATCAGGGAGGCAGTCAGGAATCCATTGATTCCACCTCCGTGTTCAATCATTGGTGAACCTTGGAGGTTGCCAATGTTCCAGCCAAAGCCATAGCCAATTTTTTCTCCATTGTTTAACACACCCATTTGATGCGCCATGGCTCGACTTTCTTGACTGATGACTTGATCGGCCATTATGGCTTTATACCAAGTGTGGATGTCATCAACCGTAGATAATAATGAACCGGCAGCATAGGGTTGAGTCATACTTAAAAAATCAGCATTTTTATACTCACCATCGGCTTGAGCGTACCCATATGCGCGGTTGTTAATGATTTTTGAAGTTGAGCCATAGGATGAATGGTTCATATTAAGCGGCTTAAATATATGGTTTTCTATATAATCTGCATATGATTCACCTGACACCAACTCAATGATATGTCCGAGTAAAATGTACCCCGAATTGTTGTACTTGAATTGTTCGCCAGGTGCAAAATCCATTGGCTCATTTTTAAAAAAATCAATCAGTGCTGAAGGGGTGAAGTCTTTTTTATGCACTTCATGATCCCATTTGGACATACCCGTGTAACTTTTGATACCAGAGGTGTGATTCAGCAAATGCTTGATGCTGATGTGGTGTCCATGGGTTGGGTAATCCTTGATGTATTCAGTGATGTCGGCGTCCAGGTCTATTTTTCCAGCTTCAACCAGTTGTAAGATTGCCACTGCTGTGAATTGTTTGGTGATCGAACCAACACGAAATATGTGCTCTGGCGTCATTTTGACATTCAATTCTAAATTGGCCATGCCAAAAGCTTTGCGATAAATGGTTTTACCGTCTTTGACCACCAAGGCCGCTCCACCTGGTCCCGCCTGACCAAACAAATCATGCAAAATCTGATCAATCTGTCTGCCGTCACTTTTGGCTTGGCTTTGAGCCACAAATGCCCACAAACACACCATCACAAAATACTTTTTCATATGTTTCAAACCTTATAGAATCAAAAAATAATAATAACAAATCATTATGCCATCAGAACAGTGTATTTAGTCATACAGATAAAAACACAAATCAGTCCTGCCGATTTTTTAAGTACTATTGAAGCGTCAATGTTTAAAACAGCAAAAACAATCAGAACCCCTAAAGCAGACAGTTTTCACATCGTAAATTCCTACACAACACAAGAAAATTATAATAATCGAACAAGGGGTGGTTCTGAGCAGTGTAGCAAGTCACATTTGGATGAATTTAGAACAATCTGAAATACGGCTTAATTGACCCTATATGATGCAAATCAAAAATTCTTAATCAATGACCCATGATGGGAGAAGCAAGCAAGTCGCTGATCAATTATTGTTTAATCAACGACTTGAGTAATCGGCGCTTTATCGTGGTTTATTCATCTCGACAAAAAGCAGGTAGATAGGCTGATTTGATGTTACTGGAACATCGCCATTCAACGTAACCTTCATCGGTCACCGGTTCCAGATAAATAACATCACCCGCTTCAAAACTGGAACCCACATCCGCCAAATCAATCACAATCACCCCTGTGGTTTCATCGATGGAGTAATTCAAATCAGATTCACCCAGCGCTGCTTGTGAACCGGCAAATGACTGATTAACAAACCATTGCTCAGACACGGTGGCTTTGATTTGTCCAGCCATCGCCAATTGTGCGGCCACTTGAGCCCGCACTTCATAATCTCGGTATGCTGGAATGGCATACGCCGCCAAAATACCAACGATGGCTATGGTGGCCATACCCCCTTCGGCGCTCAATACACTTTCAAGCAAGGAATACTCATAACCCACTTTGAAACTGACTTTCTCAGCATCTGAAGACAACACCACATTAATTCGTCCACGGTCTGGTAAGTTCAATTCTTTGGCAGTTGGCAGAGCAAACAAATCCACTTTAACTTGAGCCATGTCACCCAACCCTTGTAACATCAATAAGTAAAAATGGTACAGACTTTGTGGCATGTTTGTCACGTCTTTACCGTAGGCCAAAACAGCTGAATCCCAATGACCGCCTTGATTATTATCCAACCAATCTGAAAGCTTCAAAGGGTTGTCTGTGTTCCTCTTGTCAGCCAAAATTTGAGGCACGGTACTCATGTAATAAACCCCATCTTCTATGTACCAATAAACATGGTCTTTGAACATGTTCATAAAAGCTTTGACCTGTGCCATATCAGGTGATTGATTGACTGAGGACTCCATGAATTTTGCATAAACTGAAAAATGCGCTTGCATGATCTCAACCCCACTTAAGGATTTTTTTTCTGGGTTGATATCAAAAAACGCATACATGCTGTCATTCAGCTTTTGATGTAAAGCCTCATCCTTAATTTTCATTGCCCACCATGAACCTGAGTCATCGGTAACCATATATATCTGCTGGTAATATGCATCAAAGAAATCATATAAATCAAAACCTAATGTTTGCTCAAACTCAAACAATGATTTCATCTCCTTGCGGTCTTTTTCACTGAGCATTTGGTCCAATTTAAAATGGCTGATGGCTTGTTTAACTTGATCAGATGTTGGCAGTGCCATTTGAATCACCGAACGCGGGGTTCCAGCCACATTGACATCGAACCAATCGCTTGCCCTTGGAAGCATCAAACGCCATCCAGCTTCAGGCATCAACACATGCAAAGCCATGGCCGATTGACCTTCGGCAGATTCAGCACCCAACCAAATGTAATCCATTTGATCCAAGCCCAATTGACTGACCAATTTATGCTGTTCAGGTGGCACAAAAGAAGCACCTAATTGATACATTTTTGCTGGCGCCAACCACATTTTTAGATTCAAACCACTGGGATCCGATTGCTGACTGAGCTGTTTGATCGCAATCAATTGGTCAGTTTTCGCCTGCTCCCAAAGGTCAGTCATTTTGGCCAAATTGACACCCATACCTCCGAAAATCAACAACTTACCAGTGGACTGTTCAAAACGCACAAATGCTGGCAATCTATTGGATTGAAAAGACCACTGTGCATCTTGACCCTGACGAAGCAATTCAATAGATGGATCCAGCATCTGCAACACAGCCGTCAATTGCTTGCCCAATTCATCGGCCGTGATGTCATGTAATTTCGTTGCTACCGCCACAGACGGCATCACTGCAGTGGGTGAATCATTAATCACCGCCACTTCAAATGATGTTGCTACATGATCTAACAGCAGAGCAACCATGCCTTTCAGCTCAGCTGGAAGGTATTGATAATAATTGTCTTTCACCCCTTGCTTGATGGCTGCCACTTGATTGACGTGAGCCGACAAGGATTGCACCGCATGTAAGGCATCTGCCTTGGCATCAAATAAATAATTCCACGGTGTGGGCACATTGATATAAGCCAAAGTTTCATCTGGCAAATGATCTCTCAACCAAGCAGTTTTGTGCTGTTCGACCTCATAGGAAGTGTTTACCTTTCTGATTCCTTCGTCAGAAGAATTGATTTGGGTATTATCACAACCGCTGATAAATACCGAAAAGAACAGCCCAACTAAAAGCATTCCTTTTGTTTTGTGCATTTGTCTAGTCCCTGAATTTAAAAAGAGAATTATACGGCTGAGACCAACGCAAGCCCATCAATTTATTCGATTTTTGGTGAAGAGGAACAACCCATAATCAACAAAAGACATTTCGATGACATGTGGCATTTTACCTATTTATTTATACTTGGATGTCATAAATTAAGCGGCAAATTCGAACTTGTTAAATATCCAATCTACATTGATTGGTATTTATTAATCATTGAAAAGGAAAAAATCATGAAAATATTTAAATTTACATTATTGGCATTGCTAGCAATAACAGCCATGAGTGCACAAAGCCAAACCCTAAGACTGGTGGGCTATCAAGGGGAAGTGGTATTAACCAATGGAGCAACATTTGCCGTCAGCGGAGCCACACTGAGCCAATGCGAGGAAGCATTTGATCAGGTCGTTGATGAACAAACGGCTGCTACCGGTGAAGCCGTTTTCTATGGCCGTTCAGGCACTCAACATTGCACCCCCAACTATGTTTACCGTTCACCTTCTGCACCTTCAACCAGCCTCAGTAGTGCAGCCAAAATCATCCCGCAAATACCTGGCCCACCTACATGCCTCAGTTGTCTGGTGTTTGAACACCCCAACTTGATTAAAGACCTGTATCCTGATCACCATCAATTGGTTGAGGATTATGTTAAAACCTATAAAATTGATCAGTACAACAAAGACTTAAGGGATTTACAAAACCAATACCAAGCCAATTTAGCGGCCTTCGAAAAAGACATGTTCGCTTTAGAGGAATACCTCTCAACTAAAGACAAATAAGCAAAACCAAAACAAGGCTCAACCAATCCAGTTGAGCTTTGTTTGTATGTAATAAAACTCATTCAATCATGTCTTAAGCCTTTATCCTGCTAAACACCAACACGGCACAGCCCATTAGATGTCTGCCAGATAATTGGGTAAATCATGTGTGGCTCTGCTATATTATAAGCACTTAATTCAGGCCAATAAAAATGACAAGTAAAATCCTGTTTATGGTGCTATTAATGATTCCATTGGGTGCCAAATCGTCATCAGACTTCAGCCAATTAGAAGCCTTGTTTATCCAATGGCGCGCCTTTGAGGTTGCTCCCTTACATGAATTGGCACCTGATTATCGCCAACAAACTTTTGATAAACGACGAGCAACTTGGGCAGATTTCAAAACCCAATTACTGGCGATGGACAAATCGACTTGGACAGTTCCACAGCAGGTTGATTGGTTTGTGGTGCTGGCAGAACTCAATGGTTATGAATTTAACGATCAAGTATTGAAGCCTTGGGCCAGAGACCCTGCTTTTTACAAGCAGGTTTGGACTTACCAAAGTGACGTACCTGCCCACGAGGGCCCGACCCCTCACTATGTCACTGAACTGTGGACTTACCAGTTTCCATTGAGCACTTCGGCTCAAATCAGGTTGAACAAGGACTTGTCTCGAATCAAACCGTTGCAAAGCCAAGCTCGATTGAATTTAACTGGTAATGCCAAGGAACTTTGGATCGCAGGGATACGTGACATTCAATCACAACACAAAGTCTTGATAGACTTAACACCACAAATTGAAAATGCCCAAAACCCAACATTAAGCAAAACCCACCAACAAGCCATACAATCCACAGCTGAATTTATTGAATGGTTACAAGCACAAAGTCCCAGTAAAACTGGCCCTTCTGGCCTTGGTGTAGATCAGTACACTTGGTATCAACAACACGTACATATGTTACCGATGACCTGGGCAGATGAAGAACGTTTACTGCGACGTGAACTGGACCGAGCGTGGTCATCACTTAAATTAGAAGAACAGCGAAACAAAGATTTACCTGCATTGCAAGCTGCTAAAAATGCCGCAGAATACGACCAACTGGCCAATCGCTCGGCTGAATATTTTTTGAAATTTTTGGATGATAAAAACATCGTCACAGTGGCTGATTATTTCAAACCGGCACTTTACGCCAGATTAGGAAGCTTCGTACCTGAAAAAACCCGCAACTTCTTTTACATTGGTTCGCACTTAGACCCCACACCCTTGTATTCACATTTTTACCATTGGTTTGAATTGGCCATCATGGAACATGATCCAAACCCCAGTATCATCAGAAAGAATGCGTTGTTGTACAACATCTTCGACAGCCGCAATGAAGGCACCGCCACTGCCGTTGAGGAAATCTTTATGCACGCAGGTTTATACGATCACAATCCCAGGACCCGGGAAATTGTATACATCATGCTGGCACAAAGGGCGGCTCGTGGTTTAGGTTCTTTGTACGCCCATGCCAATCAAATGACCATGGAAAAAGCCGGTGAAATCCACATGAACTACACCCCAAGAGGATGGATGAAAACTGAACCCGATTTACTGCTATTTGAACAACACCTGTACTTACGCCAACCTGGCTATGGTACCAGCTATGTCACCGGCAAAGCGCTGCTGGATACCGCCATGGCTCAAAAAGCCAAACTGGACGAAGAACAAGGCAAAGAATTTGTGTTGAAAGACTTCTTTGACCAGCTCAACAGCATGGGTGCCATACCCATCGCGTTAGGTACTTGGGAAATGACCGGTATTAAACCCGACTTTTTGGACGAAGTTGAGGCTGCAGCGAGGAATCAGTAGGATGGAATTCATCTCTGACCCAATTTATGTGTTAACTGTTTTGTGTTTGATGGTCATACTGGCCGTCTATGCCAGTAAAACCAGAATTGGACAGAAATTAGGGGCGGCCTTATTGGTGATACTTTTCACTGCAGTCTTGGCCAATATAAACCTGATACCAACTGCTTCAAACAGCATACCACTGTACAGCGGTATATTTAAATACGTTGCTCCATTGGCCATATTCTTTTTGCTGCTTAAGGTTAATATAACCACCATTAAGCAAGCAGGACTTCCGATGATTGGTCTGTTTTTAGTGGGTTCACTGGCAACGACTTTTGGCGTTCTCATTGCTTGGGTTATCACCTCACCGGAAAATGTTTTTGGGGAGAATGGTAAAATCATTGCTGGCATGCTCACTGGTACCTATACAGGAGGCAGTGTTAATTTCAATGCCGTGGCATTGGAATATGGTTTCCAAGAAAAAGGGGCCTTGTATGCCGGCGTCATCGCGGTAGACAATGTGGTAACCACCTTGTGGATTATGGTCACATTGGCCATGCCTGTGGTACTTAAGAAAATATGGCCAGCTAAAGCCACGTTAAAACAACCAGCACAAACAGAAGATACGGACCAACCGGAAGATGAAAGCATGGATTTAACCGATTTGATGTGGTTGCTTTTTCTTGGACTGGCGGCCTATCTGATCGCTGAACTGATAAAAGTATGGTTACCACAAGTCCCATCGATATTAACCCTATCAACCATTGGTATTTTACTGGCTCAAACGCAATTTGTCGCACGTTTAAAAGGCAGTCATTATTTGGGCCTGTATTTGGTGTATATTTTCTTGGCTGTGATTGGGGCATACTGTGAAATTTCTGCCGTCATTGAACTAAAAAACCTGGGAATGACCTTGTTACTATTTACCGGCTTAGCCGTAGTCTTACACGGACTGATAATGATTTCAGTTGGTGGCTTGTTGTATCGTGATTGGCAAATGATAGCCATTGTCAGTCAAGCCAACATTGGCGGGGGCACCACAGCCCTGGCCTTGGCAGAATCCTTTGATCGCCAAGAACTGGTTTTACCAGCCATACTGGTTGGGTCCCTGGGCAGTGCACTCGGTACCTATTTAGGCTTTTTTGTGATTTATATCCTTTGAATCAGATGGAGCTGATTTTGAAATGACGGCGAATGGGGTGAAGTGCCTGCATTGCCTTGGTCGATTGAGTCAATTGCAGTCAGTAACCAATTGGTAGGCTCAAAGCACTTCGACAAGCTCAGTGTGCTTTTATGATGTGGGTTGTAGACTTTAGACTACCCATAAAACCGAAGGCTTGACCCAAGGTTGGCTGAAGCCAACAACCCAATTATTTTGGTTCAATCCAAGCAAAATCAGGATAATTTATCAAATCACTTAATCAATATGGCTGACCCGCTGGAATGACAAATCTAAGTTATTGATCAAACTTAAGGAGCAAGCCGACCAAGCCTGTCGAAGTCTCTAGCAGGTTGGTATACTCCAATATCAACTCATGCACTTCGACAGGCTCAGTGAACTTACATGTTTTATAGACCCACTTCAGAACAATAAAATTCATCTACATTAAACCCAAAACTCAAATCCAATTGTTGTTAAAATCTAAGCTTTAACTCAGGTACCACGTAAACATGTCAGATCGCATCCTTTGGCAACCTTCTGAAGCCATGTTGGCAAGCAGCCAATTAACTCAATTTACCGACATGTTGAATAAACAGCATGATTTAAATCTCAGTGATTATGCTGAGTTACACGATTATTCAATCACTCATCGAGCCGAATTTTGGCGGGCAGTGATTGATTTTTGTGGGGTGATTTATCATGCTGAGGCCGATACAGACTTGATTGATGAAGGACACATGATTGATGCCCAGTGGTTTAAAGGCATGACACTGAATTTTGCAGAAAATTTGCTTAAACATCAAGGCACTGACGATGCCATTATTTTTGAATCCGAATCTGGCGCAGTGAAGAGGCTAAGCTTTGATCAATTGACCAGTCAAGTATCGCAAGTGCAACAAAAACTGCGTGAATGCAAAGTCGGTGTTGGTGATCGGGTGGCAGGCTTTTTACCCAACCTGGCCGAAACCATTGTGGTGATGTTGGCCACCACCTCTTTGGGTGCTGTCTGGTCTTCAACTTCGCCAGATTTTGGAATCAATGGTGTGGTTGATCGATTTGGCCAAATTGAACCCAAGGTTTTGTTCTCAGTTGATGGCTATGAATACAATGGCAAAACCCATGATTGTTTAGCCAAAGTTGAACAAATAGCGGCGCGAATCGACAGCATTGAACAGACGGTTATTATCAATTTTACTGGCGAAGCAAATAAATTGCCTGCTGGCTGTATTGACTACGATCAATGGTTAGTTGGTACTGATGCCACGGCCACGATTGTATACACACCCGTACCGTTTGACCATCCTTTGTACATCCTGTATTCATCAGGCACCACCGGCAAGCCTAAATGCATCGTACATCGAACCGGTGGAATACTGTTACAACACCTCAAAGAGTTGATGTTACATGCCAATGTGGCCGAAGGCAAAAGGCTGTTTTACTTCACCACTTGTGGTTGGATGATGTGGAACTGGATGACCTCAACATTGGCCACTGGTGCCAGTTTGGTGCTGTTTGATGGATCACCCTTTTATCCAGATGGCAATCGTTTGTTCGATTTAGTGGATCAACATGACATCACCCACTTTGGCACTTCTGCCAAATGGATTTCAGCGGTAGAGAAAGCCGGGATCAAACCGATTGAAACACACCAGCTTGATCAACTTGAAACCATTTTTTCAACCGGATCACCATTGATGCCTGAAAGTTTCGATTTTGTTTATCAACAAGTCAAAGCCGATGTCTGCTTGTCTTCTATCTCTGGCGGTACCGATATATGTTCTTGTTTTGCTTTAGGCAACAGCAACCTCCCAGTGTATTCAGGTCAGCTGCAATGTACGGGTTTAGGCATGGCGGTGAAAATTCTGGACGATAAACAGCAAAGCATCATTGGGGCACCTGGAGAACTGGCTTGTGATCGGGCCTTTCCCTCAATGCCGGTTTATTTTTGGCAAGATCCAAACAATGAAAAATACAAATCCGCTTACTTTGATAAGTACGATAACATTTGGTGTCATTCAGACCGTGCCGAAATCACTGAACAAGGTGGCATGGTTATTTATGGTCGCTCCGACACCACCTTAAACCCTGGTGGGGTGCGCATAGGAACCGCTGAAATCTATCGGCAAGTGGAATCTTTGAATGAAATCACCGAATCAATCGTGGTGGGTCAAGAATGGGAGGAAGACACACGGGTTATCTTGTTTGTGGTGATGCAACCAGGCCATCAATTGGATGATGCCTTGCGCTTAAAAATTTGCCAAACCATCAGAGCGAACACCACACCCAGGCATGTACCAGCCAAAATCATTGCTGTCGATGCCATCCCAAAAACCATCAGTGGAAAAATTGTTGAAATCGCAGTACGGGATGTGATTCATGGTAAAACGGTAGCCAATACCGATGCGCTGGCCAATCCAGAGGCATTGGATCTGTTTAAAAACTTGGCAGAACTACAGCAACAGTGAATTGAGTTAAACTGTACCCTGATGAAAAAAATCGATCGCATATACTTACTGGATAAGATCCTTAAAGAACGGCGCACAGCCGTGGCGATTGATACCCTCAAGGAAAGATTGGAATGTTCTCAAGCCACGGTTTATCGAATCATTGCCACCCTGCGTGATGAATTCAATGCGCCGATTGAGACGGACGAAAACGGAGTATACTATGACCGATCAGCGCAATTTGATTTACCAGGCATCCGTTTAAATGCAGAAGAAACCCAAGGGCTTTTGATGGCGGCCCAATTACTGGAAGATTTACAGTCTGAATCGCTACAAAAACCAATGCAACGCATCCTCGACAACATCGACAAAGTATTGGAACAAAAAGGCATTCAAAATCGACGGATGATTCAAATCATCCCTGCCCTGTCAAGAAAACCCGATCCCAATGTCTTTCAAAAAGCCATGACAGCACTGCAAAATGAAAAAAAACTAAACATCAGCTACCAAACTCGCAACAACAAAAACACCACCCAACGGTTGGTTTCACCTCAAAGATTGACCAGTTATAAGAATGCTTGGTATTTAGATGCCTGGTGCCACCTGAGAAATGGCATCCGTTTGTTTGCCTTAGAACAGATACAAAGCATAGAAAACGACATAGAACGAGCACACAAGGTGCCTGCAGAAGATTTGCGTGCACATTATGCCGAAAGCTATGGTATTTTTTCCGGTCAAGTCAAACACCAAGCTGCCATCAAAATCAACACCGAACAAGCCCCTTGGACGGTGTTTGAGCATTGGCACTCAAAGCAAAAAATGCAGCGATTGAATGACACTCATATGATGTTGCACATTCCCTATAATGATGAAAGGGAATTGATTGCCGATGTGATGCGGTTGGGTACTGCCGCTGAAATCACCGCGCCTGAATCACTGCGATTACAATTTCAGCAGCAATTGGCGCAAATAATGAATCAATATTTAAATGATTAAAAGGCTGTATAAATACACATCTTTTTGGTTGTTACTGATGTTGTTACTTTATTTGTTGTTTGGTTTTTTCTATGCGCCAAAGTTAATTGAAAAACATTTGAATGTTCAAATACAGCAGCACTTGGAGATGCAAGCCGAATGGTCCTCCTTGAAGTTCAATCCAATCACCTTTACCCTCGAATTGTCAGATTTACAACTAACAGATCGTAAACATCAAACATGGTACAGCAGTCAAAAAACTGCCATTAACTTTGACCCCTTCAATTTACTTTGGGGCCAATGGCAGTTCTCAAATCTGATACTGAAGCAACCCAACATCACCTTATCAACCGATGAATCAGGCCAAGTCATCATACCTGCGCTGCCAGAATTTTCAGTAGCCAGCGATCCAGAAGAAAGCATTGATTTGATTATTAACAACATCGAATTAAATCAAGGACTCATGAACCTTCAAGCTGGGAACATCAAAAAAGATTTTGAACTGAACATACAAAACATATCCATCAAACAAAACAAATTCAGCTTGACCGACGAAAACAGTTATTTTGACCTTACGATGACCACTGAAAATGGCGAATCTGTCACATTAAATGGACATTACAACCATGCTCAACAACACCTACAGAGTAAAATCAATTTAAATAATTGGCAAGCCAGCACCCTGAATCAAGCCTTACCGAATGAGCTGATGGTTAACAACCAAAGCGGTCTGATCCAGGCAGAAGGACGAATTGATTGGCCGCTACAACATAAGCCATTGCTCAATTTCAATCACATTCAAATCGACAATTTGGGTTCACTGTGGCATAACTCAATTCAGCTGATTGGGCTGTCAGCCAACATGGAACAACTTGAAATCAATACAGAAACTAAAGAAATCAAAATGGATCGATTCCATTCTGGACAAGCCAGTTGGCAATTGAATTGGCCCTTGGCTTTACCAGATGCATCCAATACACCGTCCTCCACTGAAAATCAATCCACTGTTAAACCATGGTCAGTCAGCATCAAGCAAATTGACATTACAAATTGGCCGATTGAATTGATTGACCGTGAAGTTGCTGCCACCCTGCCAATCAATATAGAATCATTGGCAATCACCTCATTCAACACCCAGTCTGAACCCGTCCTTTTACACAGCATTATTCAGGTTACACAGCATGGCACAATCACCATCAACAGCGAACTTGGCCTGTCGCCACTGTACACAGAAGGAAAATTAAACCTGGAAATGATTCATTTACCGGATTTAGCAAGCTGGATAACTGCACAATCTGGCATGGTTATCACCAAAGGCAGTTTAAGCGGTCAGCAAAATTTTAAATACCATCCAGACAATTTTGAAATCAATGGACATGTAACTGTCATTGATGGCTTCATACAGAACCAGGCTGGGCAAGAAGTTGTCGATTTTGGCCAACTGATGATTGGTGAAACCAGCATCAACAGCACAAACCATACCATCATTTTTGATCAAATCACCTTAGACCATGCCAATGGCCGCATCATCGAGGACAACCATAAAGCCATTGATCCCCAATCATTGGGAAGCAGCGAGGCGATCAATCAAGACAATACAATCGCAGATCATTGGACGATTAAAATCGGTACAATCAAATCCCTAAACACCCCCAACAACGCAGATAATTGAGTTTGAAAATTGGCACTAAACCGGCAAATGATTCAATTGAGGTTAACAATTCAGTGGATCTTTGTCCGCTTTTCAAGATGCTGTGTTAAATCATCCGACTATACCAATCAAACAGGTAGGGAAATGCATTCTTTTTGTGGTTAAAATATCTGGATGAAATCCAAAGGCAGGCCACAACACCAAGACATTTTGACACCAGCAGAGTGGCGTGTTGTGAGTTTGGTGCAACATGGCTTGACCAACCCACAAATGGCTGAACAATTACAAGTCAGCATCAATACAATCAAATACCACATCACCAATGATGTGGAAAAATTGCGCATTCACAGCCATGGACAAGTCAGCAACAAAAAATCCTTACTACACTATTTGGGTGCTCCCAAAGACAGTCCATTTCACCGGAGTCAACACATGAAAAAAGCAACACCTATCCAATCATTGGGACAAATTTCACGCACGGTCAAAAACATCGCACAATCTGAAACTTGGTATAAAGATGTGCTGGGACTCAAGCATTTATACACATACGGTCAACTGGCGTTTTTCGACCTCAATGGCGTTCGGCTTATGCTTTCCGAGGCCGACGACAAGGATTCAACAACCCAATCTGCATCAGTCCTTTATTTCCAAACCGAGGACATTAAATACAGCCACCAGCAGTTAAGCGAAAAAGGCATAACATTCAGTCATGCTCCACACAAAGTCCATGTTCATGATGATGGCACTGAAGAATGGATGGCCTTTTTTAATGATTCGGAGGGACGGCCATTGGGTTTAATGGGACAATACAAATAACCCTGTTGACCTAAATATTAAAGTATAAAAAAACCCAAACATCGGCTTGGGTTTTTTACAGTCAATATTTTTAAAGTAATATTCAATATCACTTCACCACTTCGAACACGGGGGTGTAAGTACTGCCAGGTAACTTCATTCGCTTTTGCGCAATGAACGATTGCAAAAGGTCATCTAATTTTTCCATCAATTCTTTATCACCATTGATTTGGTATACCCCTTTTTCTTTGATTTGCTGCACACCATATTCTTTGACATTTCCGGCCACAATACCAGAAAATGCCCTGCGCAATGAAGCTGAAAGCTCTTCGACGGGGCGGTCCAAATACAAATCCAAAGCCGCCATATTTTCATGTGATGGAATGAATGGGAATTGGAACGAACTGTCAATATGTAAACCCCAGTTAAAGTAATAACTGACTTTATTTTTGGTGCGGTACAATTTCACTTGATCCATACCAGCCATCATTTTAATCGCCACGTCTTCTGGATCATCAATGATGATTTCGTACAATTCGGCCACTTCATCTCCCAAAGCAAATCGAATAAACTCATCAATTTTATGAAAATAATCGGCTGATTCTTTAGGGCCGGTCATGATGAATGGAAACGGTACACCTTGGTTTTTCTGGTTAGATAATATTCCGATCAAATACAAAATTTCTTCCGCTGTACCCACACCACCTGGGAACACGATGATGCCATGACCCAAACGCACAAAAGCCTCCAATCGTTTTTCAATGTCTGGCATGATGACCAAATGATTGACAATTGGGTTAGGGGCTTCAGCAGCGATGATTCCAGGTTCTGTTAAGCCAATGTACCTGCCGTCTTTGATTCTTTGTTTAGAATGGCCCACAGTGGCCCCTTTCATTGGGCCTTTCATGGCACCTGTGCCACAGCCTGTACAGATGTGTGCGCCACGCAAACCCAATTGATACCCAATGTCTTTGGTGTATTGGTATTCAACACGATTGATTGAATGCCCACCCCAACAAACCACTAAATTAGGCTCTGTGCCAAATTGATGCACTTCACCACGACGTAAAATTTCAAACACAAAGTTGGTGATGTCAAATGATTCATCTAAATCATAATTCCCCACACCTTTTTCAGTGCTTTGAAACACAATGTCGCGCAATACTGAGAAGATAGAATCCCTGATACCTGAAATCATTTTACCATCAACAAAGGCTTGAGCAGGTGCGTTAACAAAGCGCAAATGGATACCACGTTCACGTGGAATTAAAGTCACATCAAAATCTGGGTAGCGTTCTAACACCGCCATCGCATCATCTTCTTTGGCATCACAGTTCAAAACGGCCAAACAACATTTTCTGAACAGTTCATGGACGCCGCCTTTACCGACTTCCATCATTTTGTTAACTTCCTCTTGTGACAATAAAGTCATGCCGCCCCTGGCTGCAATGGTGCATTTTTCTATAATTTTCAAATTATTTTCGTTATTCATATTTTTTCCTTTTCTTATTATTATTATATTTCAATCAAACCTTCAGAGTCACCAAAGCAAAATCTCGATTGGTATCAAGACAGCCCCTAAGCACTCAGAAGTGATTCAATGCGGATTTTTCTACCGCGGTCGCCATCATGTGGATGATGGTAACGATTTGACACAATGTTATTTCATGCATGTGTCGTTTTGACTAAAAAGCCAGCAAGAATGCTGGCTTAAGTTAGGTTTGTACCGATTATAACCTTTGTCGATAATAAATTCCAATCACAGCCAGTTTAGCCACTTGTTATCTGAATTATTGCTGATTGTTATTGAATATTGGTCAAGAAACAACATATCAGGTTTTGTCATTCTGAAGTTTGTATCACTTATTTATCTGAAGCCGATACAGACCTCACCTTTTTTATGCTTCAGCTTATACAATATAACCATGTTAGAACTCACATTATTATTGGCCTTTGGTTTACTGGGCTATTATTGGTCCAATCAAGTCAGTGCCTTAGACGCATCCAGGTCGGCAGGCAAACAATTGACTCAACAAAAAGGCTGGGCTTTTCTCGATGATTCACTGATGCAAAAAAGCATTAAACTTAAAACCAGGATGGGAAAAATTGCTCTGATCCGAAAATTTGAATTTGAATTTTCAGACTTGGATGCCAGCCGCTATACTGGAATCATCACCCACCACGGTGGTACCGTCACTGAAATTAAATTTTTTCATGACAATGAAATCGAAACCATCGCATTAACCCGTTATTAAATTAATCTCAGTTTTACTATGACATTATTCAAAGTACTCTCTTATGGTAAAGGCTTCAAAGGCCAGGCCATTTGGGCCAGTGTTTGCTCAATCGTTAACAAGTTGTTCGACATTGCCCCTGAAATTTTAATTGGTATCGCCATTGACGTGGTTATTAATCAAGAAGATTCATTTGTCGCCAATTTGGGCGTTGTTGACCCCAAAGAACAATTGTATTTACTGGGCTTTCTGACATTTTTGATTTGGGCCGGCGAATCCATATTCCAATATTTATACATGAAAAATTGGCGCGAGTTGGCCCAAAAAATTCAACACCGTTTTCGGGTTGATTGTTATGGGCACATCCAACAAATGGACATGCGTTTTTTTGAAGATCAATCCACTGGACGATTGACTTCTATCCTGAACGATGATGTCAATCAATTGGAACGTTTTTTAAACATAGGGGCCAATGACATCTTACAAGTAGTCACTTCGGTGGTTGCTGTAGGTGCTGTGTTCTTTTTGATATCCACCAAACTGGCTCTGTTGGCTTTTTCACCCATTCCGGTGATCATCCTGGGGGCTTTTTATTTTCAACGCAAAGCCGAACCCAGGTACGCAGAAGTGCGGGAGAAGGCCGGGCAAATAGCCAGTGCCATCAACACCAACATTGCTGGCGTGGCAACCATCAAAAGCTTTACCAAAGAACGTCACGAAAAAAAGCGCATCAGCGCCATCAGTGACGAATATGTCATGGCCAACGAATCAGCCATCAAAATTTCGTCGGCTTTCACACCCGTCATCCGCATGGCGATATTGACCGGCTTCCTGGCGACATTTATTGTAGGCGGGTTAGACACACTCAATGGGGATCTGGCAGTGGGTGCCTATGGCGTGCTGGTTTTTTTAACTCAAAGGCTGTTGTGGCCTTTTCGTGACCTGGCCAACACCATGGATCTCTATGAACGCGGTATGGCCTCAGCACGTCGCATATTAGGCTTATTGGATGAACCCATTCACATCAAAGACCATGCACAAGCTGAAAACATCGATTTATCTGGAAACATCGAAATGGAAGATGTCACTTTCAAATATGAATCTCAAACATCAGCCGCCTTAAAACAGATTAATCTAACTATCAAAGCGGGTGAAACCCATGCTTTTGTTGGCCAAACAGGATCAGGTAAAAGTACCGTCATTAAATTACTGATGCGTTACTACCACGCCCAGCAAGGTCAAGTAAAAATGGATGGTGTGTTGATAGAAAATATCAACATCGTCTCCTTGCGCTCGCAGATCGGTTTGGTCTCACAAGCGACTTTTCTATTCAATGCCAGCATCTTTGACAACATACAATATGGCAATGAACAAGCCACAGAAGCTGAAGTCCTCAAAGCGGCCAAATTAGCCGAAGCGCACGAATTCATAGTGAAGCTTGATCAAGGCTACCAAACCACAGTGGGTGAAAGCGGGGTTAAATTATCGGGTGGACAAATTCAGCGCATTGCCTTGGCAAGGGCCTTGTTAAAAAACCCGCCGATATTGATATTGGACGAAGCCACCTCAGCTGTGGACAATGAAACCGAAGCTGCGATTCAACGATCGTTGAAAAAAATTGCCGACGGTCGAACCATTATTTTGATTGCACACCGCTTATCAACCGTGGTGCATGCCGATCAAATTCATGTATTAGAAAATGGTGAATTCATCGAATCAGGCAGCCATGAGACCTTATTGAAAAACCAAGGTCGCTACCATCAATTATGGAGCATCCAGACCGGTGGGGTTTGAGGTTTTAAACTGTCAAACTGTGGCCATCCTGAGGAAAGCAAAGCGGTATCAAAGGATCTTCTGCTGACCGGGTGACTGGTGTTGATGGGCATGGCGTGGACTGTGGGAAATCCTTCGACGACACTTGGTTGCGCTCAGAATGACAGCCAATGACTTTTTATTTTAAAACACCGAAAAAAGCAACAGTCCAGCCAACAACATAAAAACGCCGATGGTGACATAATCCATGCCCTTTTTGAAACGGGGATTTTGCATAAAGCTCTGGGTACTTTTTGCGGTAAGGTAAGCCAAACCACCAAAAACCATAATGGTCACAGCGATAAAAATCAGTCCCAATATAGCAATACGCCAATGATAGCCCGGCTCATCCAATTGAGCGAACTGAGGGAACAATGCCAGAAAGAATAACAGGACTTTGGGATTCGAAATATTCATGATCACCCCACGCCAATAGTATGATCCTGAAATTTCTTGTACCGATGAGTCAATTGCATCTTGTCGATGTTGCCAAGTGAGCCAAGCCAAATAGAGTAAATAAACGGCGCCAAAAGCAGCGACCAATTTCATTGCATGGGGATAGGTAATGATTGCCGCAGAAACGCCCAATATAATCAGTGAAGTATGAAAAACAACACCGCTGGCAAGCCCTAAGGTCAGCTGCAATGATTTTTTAAAGCCTTCTTTGGCAGCAATGGTCACCACCAACAACACATCAGGTCCTGGCGTCAACGCCAACAACACCGAGGTCATAAAAAAACTGAAATAGGCGGTCAAAGCGTATTAAGTGTCAAAAACTTCCACTTCATGGACATGATCACCCAATAATTGCCACAAGGCCACTTGTTTCTCTTCTGGAATAGAAATGTAATGTAATGCAATTTCACCCTCAGCAATGCGGGTGACTTTCGATGACACATGTAAATTGAAGGTTTCATTGACCACAATTTCTAAAATACAAATTGAACCCAGTTCTAAGCCATCAATGTGCTCATCTTCCAAAGGTGCCACCAAAATACCAGACGCAGAAATATTCATCACTTGGGTTAAACAAGAATATCCTTTATAAAGCAATAAACAAGATGCTTCTATTGATTTTCTGGCATATCGAATGCCTTGGCTTTCACTCATTCTATTACTCGGGTTTCATGTACGGAAACAATAATACATCGCGAATTGAAGCTGAGTCTGTGAACAACATCACCAATCGATCAATACCAATACCTTCACCAGCTGCTGGTGGCATACCATATTCTAATGCTCGAATATAATCTGCATCGTAATGCATGGCTTCATCGTCTCCGGCTTCTAAATTCGCCACCTGTTGTTTAAAACGTTCTGCCTGGTCTTCTGGGTCATTCAACTCTGAAAAGCCGTTGGCAATTTCGTTTCCACAAATAAACAATTCAAATCGATCAGTGATTTCAGGATTTTCATCGTTCCTTCGTGACAAAGGCGATATCTCTATGGGATATTCTGTCACAAAAGTTGGCTGTATGAGGTTGGCTTCAACATACAAATCGAACAATTCAGCCAATAACTCACCTTTTTTCCAACTTTTATTGTATGAAACACCTTTCTCATCACAGTATTTTTGCATCAGTGACAAATTATTGCAGTCATTTTCCGATAAACCATCACTGTATTCCGCCACCAATGAAGCCATAGATTGGCGTCTGAACGGCTTGGCAAAATCCAATTCATTGCCTTGGTAGCTGAATTGGTAGGTGCCTTTAACGTGGTCAGCCAAAGACTTAAACAATTGTTCAGTCAAATCCATCAGATCATTGTAGTCGGCATAAGCCCAATAAAATTCCATCATGGTGAATTCAGGATTGTGTTTGGTCGACACGCCTTCATTCCTGAAGTTGCGATTGATTTCAAACACTTTTTCAAAACCTCCGACGGTCAGGCGTTTCAAAAACAATTCAGGTGCCACCCTTAAATACAGTTCCAAGTCCAAAGCATTGTGATGGGTGGTGAATGGTTTGGCCGTCGCCCCACCTGGTATCATGTGCATCATTGGGGTTTCCACTTCCAAGAATGCCAAATCTTCCATAAATCGCCGGATGTGCGAAACCATTTTTGAGCGTACTTTAAAAACTTCAGCAGATTCATGATTCACGATTAAATCAACATATCGTTGACGGTAACGAGTTTCTTGGTCAGATAAACCATGAAATTTTTCTGGCAAAGGTCGCAATGATTTGGTGACCAATTTAAGTTCAGTCACTTTGACCGACAATTCATCGGTTTTGGTTTTGAATAAAACACCCTTACCGTAAACGATGTCACCCATGTCCCAAGTTTTAAAATCACTGAACACCGCTTCACCAACGCCGTTTAATTGCACAAACAACTGAATGTCACCGGACACATCTTTAATGACTGCAAAACCGCCCTTACCAAACAACCGTTGGCTCATCATGCGACCCACTACAGCAACTTCAATATTTTGTGGGTCCAAAGTTTCCTTATCTATTGCGTCATATTTGGCGTGTAAATCGATAGCCAAATGACTGCGTCTGAATTGATTTGGGTAAGCATTTCGCTCAGTTCTGATGGCATCTAATTTGCCACGTCTTTCTGCGATGAGTTTATTGTCTTCAGTCATGATATTTAGTGTTATCTTTATGGTTAGGGTTATGGCCTGAAACTCAGGATTTAATCAAAGCCCTTGCTTCAAACTGGCCTCAATGAATTTATCGAGGTTACCATCTAAAACTGATTGGGTGTTGGTGTTTTCCACACCGGTTCTTAAATCTTTGATTCGTGATTGATCCAGTACATAAGATCGAATTTGGCTGCCCCACCCAATGTCAGATTTGGTTTCTTCCAATGATTGCGACTCTTCACTGCGCTTTTGCATTTCCAATTCGTACAATTTGGCTTTCATTTGTTGCATGGCTGTGGCTTTATTTTGATGCTGAGAGCGGCCGTTTTGACACTGGACCACCGTATTGGTTGGTACATGGGTTAATCGAACGGCTGACTCAGTTTTATTCACATGCTGACCACCCGCACCTGAAGACCGATACACATCAACCCGCAAGTCTGACGGGTCAATTTCAACTTCATAGCTGTCATCAATTTCAGGAGAAACAAAAAGCGCCGCAAAACTGGTGTGTCGTTTGTTGCTTGAATCAAAAGGTGACTTTCGAACCAAACGATGTACACCAATTTCGGTACGTAACCAGCCAAATGCGTAATCACCCTCCACCTTTATGGTGGCCGATTTAATGCCTGCAACATCTCCAGCGGACACTTCAATCAATTCAGCTTTCCAGCCACGTGATTCTACCCAACGCAGGTACATACGAAGCAATATTTCAGCCCAATCCTGGGCTTCAGTGCCACCAGAACCTGCTTGGATATCAACAAAAGCATTGTTGGCATCCATCGGTCCCGAAAACATTTTTTGGAATTCAAGCTTTTCAATTTTGGCTTCGATGTCAGCGATCATCAGCAAAACTTCATCTAAACTGTCTTGATCGTCTTCTTCATTGGCCATTTGTAGAAAATCACTGGCATCAGCAACGCCGGATTTAAGTTCGTCAATGGTGTTTACGATGTGTTCGAGTGAGGAGCGTTCCTTGCTGAGTGCTTGCGCCTTGTCCTGATCATTCCATACATCAGGGTCTTCAAGTTCAAGTGTGACTTCTTCTAAGCGTTCTTTCTTGTTCTCATAGTCAAAGATACCTCCACAGCGCATCGGTGCGCTGTTGGAAGTCATCTAACTGAGCTATTTGTGGTGCTATTTCCATCAATTAACCTTCTTTGGTGATTTTTTGTTTCAATTCCCATCGCTCTTGGGCATCAATACACATGGTTGCAATGGGTCGAGCAATCAATCTGGGCAAACCAATTTCTTCGTCTGTTTCTTCACAATAACCATAATCATCCGTTTTGAATCGAAGCAGTGCTTTGTTGATTTTTTTCAACAATTTTCTGTATCGATCACGGGTTCTCAGTTCAAATGTGT
Source organism: Marinicella litoralis (assembly GCF_002591915.1). Taxonomy (GTDB): domain Bacteria; phylum Pseudomonadota; class Gammaproteobacteria; order Xanthomonadales; family Marinicellaceae; genus Marinicella; species Marinicella litoralis. Next base: position 615,368 of record NZ_NIHB01000002.1, read on the forward strand.
TTTCAGTTTCTCTGGATGCCCGTTCAGCTTCATCACTGATGTCCCGAGCTTCAGATTTCAAATTGGCTATGGTTTCATTGGATTCAAACAACAGCTCTTCTTTCCATTGTTCAATCCTGCGTCTGAAATACTCCAAGTGTTCAGGGCACATATACTCTTCTTTGGTACTTGGCACATACCCTTCTGGTAAATCCATTTTGGGAACATAATCTGCGGGCAAATCATTAATACTTCTTTCTGCCATTTTTATCTCCTTTAAATGCATCGCTAAAATACGGCGCGTGCTAAAATATGGTCTTATTAACACATTTCAATGATTTTCTATGAAATCACTGAATAAGTTAAAATTTCAAGGCGAACTTTATACCTGAATCTGAACCAATGAGCAACTATTTTTAATGATTAGAAGCATATTCATTTCAATATTGAAGGGCTATCAATATTTAATCAGCCCCTTACTTGGCAATCGTTGTCGCTTTCATCCAAGTTGTTCAGAATACATGATTGAGGCAGTACGTAGATTTGGTGTTTTCAAAGGTTTTTATTTGGGGGTCAAAAGATTGGGCCGTTGCCAACCCATGTGCGAAGGTGGTTTTGACCCAGTGCCAGAAATTAAAGCCAACCACGCTGACATTCAAACTGACCAGAACCCATCAAACAGCCTTTCAGAAAACGAAAAAAAGTAAATACATGCCTCGGTGAGAGCAGGTTGAGAACGAGCCATAACTGGAGTCATTTACTCATTTTGGCTCAGATGATGTGGCAAAGGTTCAATTAGACGACACAGGATGGCTGATTCATTCAAGGCAATACATCAAGCTCATAGTCAAAATCATAATGATGTTCACCACTGTCAATGCGGATGTCCATTGTGCCGCTGAGGGTTTTGAGTTCCCCACTGCCTGAATCTGGTACCACGGTTAATGTCAGCTGGGCATCTCCTTGGTCCATGATTCCGGAATGTTGTAACACAAAGCTGCCTGACTGGCCTGACAAGCTACCGGTCACTTGTTCGATAGCGACATAGCCCGCCGAACCCGTTGTGGTTGTCACTGCACTGAGCATTTCGCCTTGACTGTGTGCAGACAGCTCACCTTTATATGTTTTATCCAGAGACATGCGTGTCACATTGATGCCATCTGATCCCTCAAATGAAGCCTCTTGTGCTTGCATTTGAACTGTAAATTTTCCTGATACCCTCATGACATTCCTGTATAGCTTAATCAAACAGTATAACTTGCTTGCTGGTGGTTTTCATCTGTTGCTCAGCTGTCGATTGATACGCTTTTTCAATCGCCCCGCGAATCATTTTCAAGGTGGGAGTCAACAGCCCATTCTCTGGGCTCCAAGCTTGATGAGATATGAACACATGGCTGACCCTTTCCTGAGCTTCCAGGGTTGGGTTGATTTCGTTCAACGCCTGTTCACAACGGATTAACAACTCACTGGGGGCATCTGCATGGCTTGATTCAAAAGTTGAAATCACCAAAAACGGTTGGGTAAAACCGTTGCCCATCAAAATCAAATGCTCTAACCCCAAGACTGATTGAAACCGTTTTTCTATCGGTAAAGGTGCAATGTATTTGCCTTTACTGGTTTTAAAAATGTCTTTGATGCGTCCAGTGATGTATAAATAACCTGCTGCATCTATCTGACCTAAATCACCGGTATGAAGCAAACCATTTTCATCAATGGTAGCTGCTGTCAATGCTGGCTGCTTATAATAACCTTCCATCATCGCTGGATTGCGCAGCAACACTTCCCCTGCATCAGACAATCGGCATTCACAACCTTCAATAATTCGGCCAACGCTGCCAGTTTTTGTATCACTTTGTTTGGTCATGTGAGACAGACCGCAGGTTTCTGACATGCCATAGGCCTCATTCAACTTTAAACCTATTTGCTCAAACCATTGCAGCACGTCCTTATTGATGGCTGCCGCGGCACACAGGGCATAGCGCACATTTTGAAAACCCAATTTTTTAAGCAAAGCTTTTTTCAACCAAGACCCCAATAATGGTGTTTTTAACAACGCATTCAAAACTTTGGCACCACCCAATTTGCTTTCAATCGCCATCTTGATTTTGGTCCATATTCTTGGCACCCCAAAAAAGATGGTAGGCGCTGCCTTTTTAACGTCTTCAGTAAAGGTATCTAATGATCGGATAAAAGACACGTGGGAGCCATGATACAGCGCGCCAAATTCCACTGCCATGCGTTCGGCCACATGTGCCAATGGTAAATAGGAGACAAACCGATCTTGTTGATTAATGACAATGATGCTTTTTACCAATGCCATAGAGGCTTGAATGGCTCGGTAAGCCACCATCACACCTTTGGGATCACCTGTGGTACCTGAAGTATATATGATGCTGACCAAATCATTTTCAGCATTGACTACAGGCTGGGTCAATGGTTGGTTTTTCTCTACCAAATTTTGCCAAAAGGGAACCCCTGGATAAGCTTGGTATATGGCCAGTTGATCCACCCCTTGGGGCAGTAAATCGAGCGCTTGGTTAGGGTCAAACATTTTACCCAAGAACAGCGCTTTGGCTTCAGAGTGCTGTAAAATCTTTTCAATGGTTTGTTTTGAAGCTGTTGGATAAATAGGTATTGATACATGACCGGCCATTTGAATGGCTAAATCCGCCATGATCCAATGTGCACAATTTAGCGAAATAATCGCTATATGACTGCCTTGAGGGTATTTTCCTAAAAATGTCGCTACACAAGAAACTTCATGTAAGACTTGTGACCAAGTGTATTGGGTGACCTGATCGGCTATGGGTTGAGTGAGATAGACTGCATTGGGTTTCTCTTTGGCCCAATGAAGTAAACGGTTGACTGGAGATTCAAATTTAGCTGCACACATGATAAAATAATAACACAGTTTTTCATCGATGCTCAGATGAAACAATCCCTTGGGCGGCCGCATAAGCCGAGGCCCACGCCCACTGAAAATTAAAACCACCCAAATGTCCAGTAACATCGACCACCTCACCAATGAAATATACATTGGGGTGCGCAATAGAAGCCATGGTTTTCGATGACAATTGTTTGGTATCCACACCACCCAAGGTCACTTCAGCCGTGCGATAGCCTTCGGTGCCCGATGGTTTAAGTCGCCAGTCATTGATGAACGCAGCCACCTGCAATACTTGCTCATTACTAAGATTTTGTAAAGGCTGGTCACACCAATCTGGAAACTCATGTTGCATGATGGCCAGAGCTGCTTTTTTTGCCATCAACTGTCCCAACCATTGAATCAAAGTCAGTTGGGGTGCGGTTTTTTTGGCTCGCTTTATCTCTTGATGGGCATCATGTTCGGGCAACAAATTCACAGTTAAATGCATGCCTGGTTGCCAATAGCTAGACACTTGTAAGATGCAAGGACCGCTCAAACCTCGATGTGTGAACAACATATGGTGACGAAAACTGGGTGCTGATTTATTCTCAACGACCGACAATTCCACCGACACTGCCGTGCCCGATAAACCACTGAACAGTTCTTTGTATTCATCGGTGAAAACAAAGGGTACCAGACCGGCTTGTTTGGGTCTTATTTTTAGTTTTAATTGTTCTGCCAATTGATAACCAAAATCCGAACCACCCATTTTGGGTATTGATAAACCACCTGTGGCCACCACCAGTTGATTGGCAATAAATGATCCAGCTGAGGTGTTCAAAATAATTTGATCAGCATGAACCACATCAGTCACCAACGTATTCAACCTGATTTCAACCCGACCTTCAGCACATTCATCCAACAACATATTGAGAATGTCTTTTGAAGAATCGTCACAAAACAACTGACCCAACTCTTTCTCATGGAATGGAATGCCGTGAAGGTTCACCATTTCGATAAAATGCCAAGGCGTATAGCGACTCAGAGCCGATTTACAAAAATGCGGATTCTCCGACAAAAAGTTATCTGGCGAAGTGTATAAATTGGTGAAATTACAACGTCCTCCACCAGACATCAAAATCTTTTTACCTGGTTTGTTCGACTTTTCAATCACCAAGACTTTCAAACCACGCTGACCCAGCGTCAATGCGCACATCAATCCGGCCGCACCGGCGCCCAGAACAACCACATCGTAATGGTTATTTTGATTCATATGAGGACTTTATTTAGCGGTCGTGAGCTTGCCATGACTTTTCGAATCAAAAGAGATGCCACTCCCAAACGATACCATCTTCTGGGTGTTCAACCACATCAAAGAAAGTAAAACCAAGTTTTTGTAACAATTGATTGGAAGCATTTTTCTCGGGTAAAGTTTGTGCCACTATTTTCAGTTCTTCATCGGCTTGAATCGCCAAATCTATCAACGCTTGAGCGGTGGCAGTGGCCATGCCCTGATTTTCAAATTCAGGTAAAGTGTAATAAGCGATTTCAACTTGTCCATTGTAGGGGGCTGACTTGAAAGCCCCACCACCCACTACCACGCCATCATGACTGGCCACGTAGGCAATCCAGGGTTCATGAAAACCGGCACCTGCATAAAAATCAATCATTTGCCTGTTCACCTCTTGAGTCATTTCAGGCAATGCATCCATCTCATCCAAACTCAGTCCTGCCACTTCACCTGAATGACCAACGGCCAACAATTTAATCATGCCCTACTCCTTCTGCATGCATCACTTGACCTCACCCAATTGGGCTTCAGGAGCAGCCTCTTTGAAAGCCGGTAATTCCATACAACGTTGGTTGATTTCCATCAATCGCGGATAATCATTCAGTGGTACATTAAATCGTTCGGCATTGTAAACTTGAGCCACCAAACAAATGTCTGAAATACAAGGAAACATTTCATTCATAAAACTCGTATTGGAACCTTGCAACATCTGCTCCAAAGCAGTAAATCCCTCATGTATCCAATGTGCATACCAAAGGTCAACCTGAGTTTGGTTCCAGCTGTTTTTCAACATTTTCAACACCCGCAAATTATTCAATGGATGAATGTCAGAAACGATCATTTGTGCCATGGCTCTGGTTTTGGCTTGACCAATGGCGTCGATAGGTAAAATAGAAATATCAGGATAAGTGGTCTCCAAATACTCCATGATCGCCATCGATTGATTGATCACCTCACCACCTTCAGTCACCAAAGCAGGCACCAAGCCTTGAGGGTTCAAGGCTTTGTATTCAGCTTTGTGTTGTTCACCGCCATCTTTAACCAAATGCACTGGCATGGACTGATAATCAATGCCTTTTAAATTCAAAGCAATGCGCACACGATACGCAGCAGTGCTGCGCCAATAAGTGTAAAGTTTCAACATATTAAATCACTCAAAATAAAATTTCGCCCGTTCCACTTTTTCAGGATAAACCTGATGCATGGTGGCAGATTCATACAAACGGCCATTGATCATCACATGTGAAACATCATCGGTGTTGCGGATGTCGGCCAAGGGGTCGGCATCTAAGATCACCAAATCTGCCAGCTTACCGGCTTTAATCGATCCCAGCTCATCATCCATGCCAATGTACTTGGCACCATCGATGGTGCTGGCTTTGATTACATTCCAAGGTGACATGCCACCTTGTGCGAACATCCACATTTCCCAATGCGCTGCCAAACCTTCACGTTGTCCATGAGCACCCAATAAAACATCAACGCCTTCGTTTTGTAGTTCAGTGGCTACACGAGCATTGTTGAAATGGTTGTAATCTTCTAAAGGCGCTTTGGTGCGACGAATTGCCACGGGTTCTAAAATGTTTTTCGGCACAAACTGAGTTAACAAGGGGTGTTTCCAAACATCTGTGGTGTCATACCAGTAGTTTTCTCCCCAAATACCGCCATAGCCTACACCCAATGTAGGCACATAAGCCGTTCCGGTACCGGCCCAAAGTTGTTTCACGTCATCATAAATCGCGCCCACAGGAATGGAGTGCTCGATGCCAGTGTGACCATCAATCACCATCGACATGTTGTGCATAAACAAGGAGCCACCCTCTGGCACCACCATCAATCCTGTTTGACGGGCAGCTTCTAAAACTTGTTGTCTTTGATCACGACGAGGCTGATTGTAACTTTTGACTGAAAAAGCACCCGCCGCTTTCATTCGCTCTAAATGTCCCACAGCATCATCCAATGAATCCACTTTGGCTGTAATGAAATGGGTGGCTCCATATAGTATGGTACCTGTAGAGTATATGCGTGGGGCAATGATTTTCCCTGCACGTTGCATCTCAGCCGCTGAAAATACTGCAGCCGTGTCTGCTGAAGGGTTGTGCGTGGTGGTCACCCCAAATGCCAGTGACGCATAGGCATTCCAATTGGTTTGTGGCGTGATTTGACCATTGGCGTAAGGCCCGTGCCAATGCACATCAACAAGGCCTGGCATGATGGTTTTGCCTTTGACATCAATCACTTCAGCATTGGCAGGCGCTTTAACCTGATCGGCAGGTCCGACGGCTACAATGCGGTTATTATTAACAATAACTATGCCATCTTCAATCACCAGATTGTCACCATCTACTTGTTCCATGGTGATGATTTTGGCACCAACCAATGCCACAGTCCCTTGCGGGACATCGGTCTTGACATTGAAGGTAATTTGAGTGGCGTGGGCTTTCACTGGTGCTTTCTCTTGCTCATCTCCTGCCTCAGCTTCAACCACTTTCATCTCGCCGCCTAAGAATTCAAAACGCTCAGATAATTTTTGTTGATACAACATTGGACCCATCGACCAACTTAACTGATTGGATTTTTGATTCCAATTGATGTAATCACCGGCATGTTCAGAAAAATTCTTTACCGGCAAATTACCCGCACTGCCTCCTGTTTTGATGTGCTGACCATTGCGCACAAAAGGGGTGACATACACTTGCCAATCTTGCACAAAGGCCAACCACTGTTCATCCGGTGACACTTTGTATTGGGTGATCCAATCACCTTGGTAATGTTTTTGTTGATCATTACCGCTCAAGTCTGTTGATTGAAGCTGGGTAGTGACCACTTCACCTGCTGACGAACTGCCCATGAAATAAACCCTGGAACTGTCTGACGTAAAAAATGGATTGCTGCCACTGTCAGCAATTTTTGATTGTTTACCACTGGATAAATCTACCGCAAACAATCCAGTGTCATGAGAATACAAAGGCGTGGTTAAGTAACCACCAGAATCAGCTTCAAACACCACCGTTTTGCCATCTGCAGCAATCACCGGATTGGTAAAATGTCCTGGCTTGGTGGAAATCACCTTTGACTTACCTTTCAAATTTGACAGGCGCACCGTACCTAATTTTTGGTCGTGCCATGTGGTGTATACAATGTTTTTACCATCTGCACTGAATTGTGGAAAAAACTCAAAATGATCATTCTGTTTAGTCAATCTTTTCGGTTGACCTTGCATCTCACCATTGGCTAATGCCACTGTATAGATATGTCCTAAAGATTGAAAAACAGCCATGTTGCCATCAGGAGAAGCTTGCAACCAACGCAACATTTTTGCATCAAATGACTCTGGTGACACTTCATTTTTAGTGGTTACGGCTGCCCTGACTTCCCGTTGGTCATTGACTTTAAATGGTATATTTTTTACAGTTTCTGAAGCCACATCAATGTGGTGTATTTTACCTTTGGCATAAAACACTATGCCGCTGCCATCAGGGGTCCAAGACATGGTTGGATAAACCCCATGAATCGCCCAAGTTTCTTGCATGTCACGTTCTAAACCGGTGAATATAGGTTTAATGGCACCACTTTCCCTGTCTTGAATAAACAAGGCACTGTCGTTTCTGATGCGGCGCACAAATGCCAATGACTGACCATCTGGCGACGGTGTGGGTCTGACTGCACCACCAGGACCCGAAACCCAGGGTTTGATGTCACCAGTGGCCAGTTCTATGGCAAATATTTCATATATTTGATTGTTGGCATCTTTGGAATATTCAAAGTATTTGCCTGGGGTAGAATCTCTAGAAAATAACACATATTTGCCATCTGGGGTATAGACTGGCTCACCCAAATCTTTTTGCTCATTGGGCCTTTTGTTCAACTGAATTCCTTTGCCGCCACTTTTATGGTACATCCAAATTTCACCAGCACCCAAAGACCGCATGCCGGTAAAGTGTTTTCTGGCCACAATATAATTCCCATCTGGTGACCATGCAGGAGCGTTCAACAAACGAAATTTTTCTTTGGTGACTTGGGTCGCATCACTGCCATCCACTGCCATGGTCCAAATATTGTCTCCACCGCCTTGATCTGATGTGAAAGCCAATTTTGTCCCATCAGGTGAAAACCGAGCTTGCATGTCCCAAGCCATGGAGTTGGTGATGTTCTTTGCCACACCACCGGCCATGGGCATGGTATAAATATCACCCAATAAATCAAATACAATCAATCGACCATCTGGACTGACATCCACATTCATCCAGGTCCCGGTTTCAGTATTGATGTTTACCATTTTTTTCACACCAGGTGGGTTATTAACGTCCCACTTATCACCTTTGTCGTCTGCAGACGAGCCTTGTCTTGGTATCAATAAAAAGAAAATGAGCGTAAAATAAATTGATTTCATAGTGATCCTCCTTATGCACGGCAATCGGTCGTTTTAAGTCCTTATAAACCACCAAATGCCAATTAAACTAACCTGACTGCATCTTGTTTAGTCTTTATCAAGACAAGCGATGTTGCCAAGTGCTTGGTATTACAAAGTGGATAATTATACGTATAAACTCTTTTTATCGCTTACAATTTGTTCACTTTTAAAATCCTAAACAAACATGACCATCGGCTTGGGTGAATTTTTATCTTTACTGTGTGCACTGTTGTGGGCATTTGCGGTGATTTGTTATCGCAAAGCCGGTGATCACATCAATGTAAGTGCGATGAATTTGTTCAAAATCAGCCTCACTTTGGTCTTGATGGTTCCCACCTTATATTTCACCGACGGCTTCACTTTGCCAGATTTATCTCTTGAAGACTGGGGTTTGTTATTAATCAGTGGATTTTTTGGCATCATGCTGGCTGATTTATACTATTTACGGGCATTGCAACTGATTGGAGCAGGTTTGACCGGACTGACCGGTAGTTTATACAGCCCATTTGTGGTGTTTTTGTCATTTTTTTACTTGGGAGAAAGACTCAATAGTTGGCAAATCATGGGGATGGCATTGGTGATCGTTGGGGTCATTGTTATCAGTTATCGCAAGAAATCTCTGACTGTAGAGAGCCCACCAATCAGGGGATTCGTGTATGCAGCTTTGGGGGTGTTTTTTACCGCTTTAGGTATAGTGATTGTTAAACCAGTCACCGCAGAAATTCCCTTCTTTTGGATCATCACCATCAGGACCATCGGTGGCGTACTGACCATGTTTTTATTCAATTTACTGTTACGTAAAAACCTCAATCCACTGGCCATCATGAAATCCAAAGGACGGTATTGGTTATTGGCGGGCGCTGTCTTGGGGCAATACTTATCGACCATGGTTTGGGTGGCTGGATACAAATACACTTCTGCATCTGTGGCATCTATTTTGAATGAAACTGCCTCAATTTTCATCTTGATTCTTGGCTGGCTTATATTAAAAGAGCCAATGAGCAGCAGAAAAATCATGGGAGCCATCATCAGCGTTTCTGGGGTTTTTATCGTGTTACAAATGAGTTATTGAGTGTGCCTAAGGTGACAATTGTTTACAGATTCGACAAAAACCTGCATGTCATTTAAGCTATCATCACCACTGTCAGATATGAACACAGGTGGATGTAATGAACAATGTAATCAATTTATTTTTCAACAACGATGAAAGTGCTATGAAAGCCGGACCAAAAATTTATTTTCGAGGTGTCAACCGCATTCATATCAATCGATTCAAGGCCTACACACATATTTTATCAAATCGCCTCAATCACCTGTGGCAAGTCACCGACAACATCAGCGAAGCCAATGCTGTGGCCACTTATCTAGAACAAGACAACGATAAATCTGTTATTTGTTTGTCGCTTTATGACAGTGCACCCAATCTCAATCCACCAGCCATAGATTATTACGAACTGAATTTTGACGAAAAATCGTTGATTAAACAACTGAATCAGGCAGGCCGCAAATTCAGTTTATCGAACACCCCCCAAGTTACTGATCAAACAAATCTAACCAAAAAAATCAGGGTCAGTGGTCTGCCGGTTAAAGCCAGTGAAACACTGTGTCAAAAACTCAATCAATTGAATACCAACAATCGACTGTATTTTAAACATGTTGTTGATGCCATCAACGACGAATCTACCATTTTCATTAACCACATGGTTTTTGTGGTTGAGCCCAATGATCCTGAATCAGTCAACGCATTTTATGCTTTGGAACAACTCCGTGAACAAGATGACTTGACGGTTGATCAATTGTCAGTGATTTTAATTAAAAATCAAAACAGTGAAGTGTGTGAAAATTTGTTTGATGAAATTTATGACCGCTGCGACGAATCTACTCAGGTCATCTTATTGGACGTGACTGAAGACAATGATTTAAAAACCTTTATCAGTTACGTTGAATAAATAACAAACCTGAAGCCTTTCAAGTTCAAAATGGAATAAATTTCAAGTCATTGACAAGGACTCATTATTGACACTTTAAATTGACATCAGATTCACCTGCTAAGATTTAATATCAAATTTTCTTGACAGTAAACAGCAATGAATCAAGCTAAACACATCATTTTCATCACTGGCCAAAATGGCCTGCTCGGCAAACAGTTGACAAAATCACTTACTGATCAATACCTGGTAGTTGGTTTAACAAGAAATACTGAATTTCCAGAAAAACCAAGCTGGAATTACCGAGAAACGCTGAAACAATTAAACATCAAAGCACCTGATACTGTCATTCATTTGGCTGGGGCAGGTATAGCCGATAAACGTTGGAATAAGCAACACAAACAAATCATTTTTAACAGCCGCATCAATGGCACCCAATGGTTGGTAGACGAAATTTTGTCTCATGAAGACAAACCCAAAACCTTTGTGTCCGCTTCTGCCATCGGGTTCTATGGCCACCGGCCTGGTGAGTCGTTGACTGAGAATGCCACGGCTGGTAACAATTTTGTCGCAGACATTGCCAAACACTGGGAATTGGCAAGTGATCCATTGATGGCTGTCAATACCCGTGTCATTAAACTCAGATTCGGCATGATATTATCGAAAAATGGTGGCGCGCTCAAAGACATGCTTTTGCCATTTAAAATGTGTTTAGGCGGCCGTTTGGGCAATGGAAAACAACAATACAGCTGGATCAGTATCACAGATGTCATCAAAGCCATTCAATTTTTATTGCCCCAAGACAATAGCGAAGGTGTGTATAATTTGACATCTCCGCATCCTGTATCCAATCAAACATTTACTAAAACCTTGGCCAAAGTCTTGAAACGCCCTGCTTTTATGCACATGCCGGCTTTCATGGTGCGTTTGATCTTTGGTCAGATGGCGGATGAGTTGTTGTTGGCAGACGCCCATGTATTACCCGATAGGTTATTGGCAGAAGGGTTTGAATTTAACCACCCATCGTTGCCAGCCGCGCTTGAGGCATTACTTCAATGATTGTGATTATTATTGGAGCCAATCGAGGCATCGGTGCGGCATTGGCAAACCAACTACAAACCGAAAATCAACACACCCTGATCAGAACCAGTCGAGCCTTTGGAAGCTTAAAACAAACCGACACCTTGAATTGGACCATTCATTGTGATGTCACCAAAGAAGCCTCTATTGATGCCATGAAAAAGCAACTGGAGGATCAATTCCCAAATCTTGACTGGGTCATCAATTGTGCCGGTATTTTACACACTGATCAGTACATGCCTGAAAAATCATTGGACCAAATAACCACACACCAGATGACACAAAACTTCATGACAAATGCAGTGGGTCATTTATTGGTCATCAAGGCATTGCAACGTTTAATCACTGTTGGAACACAGGCATTGGTTTGTTCTGTTTCTGCCAGAATTGGCAGCATTGAAGACAACCACCTTGGCGGCTGGTACGCCTACAGAATGAGCAAAGCTGCATTGAACATGGGCATAAAAACCACCGCCATTGAATGGGCTCGCCTTTTTCCACAAGTTAAGTTTTTGTTGATCCATCCCGGCACCACCGACACCGATTTATCGGCGCCTTTTCAAAACAGACTACCGACTGGACAATTACAAGCGGCAACCCGAACTGCAAAACTGTTAATTAAACAACTGAAGTCAAATCAAAACCACACATCAAAACACCCCTTATTTATTGATTACAATGGCGCTGATATTGACTGGTAAAACACAATCTAAAAGACGCAGCTTGACCACAACATGATTCAATAAGCTACTTGAGTGGTTGGTGTTTCTGTGGCATAGTTCTGACCATGAAACTCACCAAAAATATAATTTTGTTCGCAGCAGCGCTACTTTGCAATTTTTGCCTGTCCCAAGCTGCTGACATTAAAGAGGGTATGTTGCTGGCTTTGCAACAAGACCAACAACATCGCAGTCAGTTAAACACACTCAAGAACCAACAGCAAAATGTTGGCTTGATCAAACAGTTGGAACAAGCACAAAACAACCTAGACCAGGACAATTTGAAGTTTCTCGATCAGGTCATCAATCAACTGGGTCATTGGCCAGGAATCAATGATGTCGGTGAAAATGCTGCCAAAATCGGTTTGATATTATTCAAGCGTTCAGATTTAAATCGTCAAGCATCTTATTTACCATTGATTTATACCGAAGTCCAAAACCATAACATACCTGCCACTTGGTACAGTGAACTCTACGATCATCATTTGATGATGAAAAATTTGCCACAAAACTTTGGCCACCTGCTGGTTAAATCCACCCACAGTGAACAACAATTTCTGTACCCGATCCAATCAATTGAACAGGTCAATAAAAACCGCAAAATCTTGGGTCTAACACCATTGAAAGAGATGCTGGGCACAAAAAACTGGTTGTTAAGAGCCAAAGGAGAAGTCAATCGCAATCATGAACTGGTTCCAGCCGAACAATTGATGCAAATAGCAGATTTGGCGCTCACTTGTTTGGATCAAATTTACCCCAATTCAATCAAACACATATTGAACCATGCCGATGATGCCGCCGTACCTGACCAATTGTATCCAGCTTTTTTTGGTTGTTTTGACTGGCATTCATCTGTGCATGGTCACTGGTTACTTGTCAGGGCAGCAAAATTATTTCCAAATCACGAAAAAACGCCTGTATTTATTGAACGGCTGGCAGCCCATTTCACTGCTGAAAAACTGAAAAGCGAATTGGATTATTTTCAACAATCTGGACGTGCTGGCTTTGAACGCCCTTATGGCTTGGCTTGGTTTTTACAGTTGTATGCAGAAATTCATGACTGGCAACACCCTTCGGCTCAAGCATGGTTGCTGAATATGCAACCCTTGAAAAATCACATTGTGCAACAATTAACCAGTTGGGTGCCCAAACTGGCTTATCCCATTCGAAGTGGTGAACACAGCCAGACGGCCTTCGCATTTGGGCTTGCCTATGATTATGCAAAGATCACTGAAGATCATGTGTTCAGTGATTTATTGGAGCAGCAAGTCAACCGTTTGTATTTGGACGATCGAAAATGTCCCATCAACTATGAACCATCGGGCCATGATTTTTTATCTCCATGTTTGGCTGAAGCAGATCTGATGCGCCGTGTTTTGTCACAACAAGACTACAGCAAGTGGTTAAAACGATTTTTACCTGGCATCAAAAAAGGCAGTCGTTGGTTAAAAATCGCCCAAGTTACCGACCGAGTTGATGGCAAACTGGCTCATTTAGATGGCTTGAATATAGCCCGAGCTTGGATGTTGGAAGGTATGGCTTTCGCCTTGCCAAAAAAAGACAAAAGACAACAGTTATTATTAAAATTGGCTGACAAACATGCCGAATCAGGACTGGCGGCTGTGACTGGTGAACATTATTCGGGAGGGCACTGGCTGGGTTCATTTGCTACTTATTATTTGACCCAGAGCGGCTTGAATTAAGCAGTGACATTTTGGCCTTGTTCAGCCAAGAATAACTAAAAGAAAATTGATGCCCTAAATCATCGGTGGTAAGATGAATCGTATGGTTAACTATAGGGATGCTCAATTACTGTGAAAATTAATCAATCTATCCGATTCAACACATTTTTAGATTGCACATTATTCCCTCTTTTACTCTGCCTCATATTAATCCTTTCTAGCAATAACACAGCCGCACAAGAATTGCCTTTTGCCAATCTAAGCATCGCAGATGGTTTAGAAGATATGGTGATATTTGACATTGAACAAGATGACCATGGCTTTCTGTGGATGACCACAAGAACTGGCATCAGTCGATTTGACGGCAATCAATTCTGGACATTCAACCGCTCAAATGGTCTGCCACATAATTTGGTAAGGGATTTATTGAAGGCCAAAAATGGCAAGCTTTGGGCTGCCTCAGAAGCAGGTTTGGCTTGGTTTGATGGTTATGAATTCAAATCAATTTCGGAAGAATATTGGCCAAGCAACGTTTCAGCCAGGGCCTTACAAGAAGCCGCAGATGGTACCATTTGGGTAGCAACCTATGGTATGGGTATAGTGCAAATTGACCCCAGTGGCAACCCCAAAATAATCAATCAATTTAATTCGTCGACCGGTTTTCCAAGCGATCGTTTTCGCAGCCTAATGATTGATGTGGATGGCCACATTTGGGCAGGTGACTCAAAACGCGTGATCAGAATCAACAACGATGGCTACGAGGCAATTGAATGGAAGGCCGAAGCGTCTGAAATCCGCACCATTTTCCAACATGAGAACAAACAAATTTGGGTTGGCACCCGCAATGGTGTGGCCGTTTTTGATGGAACGGCCTTTGTTCCACTTGACTTTGATGTTGACCTGTCCAACCAAACCATCAACTCCTTTACAGTTGACCATCAGCAGCATATTTGGGTGAGTTCGCGGGATTATGGTGCCTATGAATTTAATCAAGATCGTCAATTAGTCAAGCATTTAAACATGTCCAATGGGCTGCCTGATAACAGCGTGAATAGCATGTATCAAGACAGTGAGAACAACATTTGGTTTGGTACTTATGGTGGCGGCATTGCCAGACTGAGCGCAGCCAATGTAACCAATTGGAAAGCACAAAACGCCATGCCAAATCCCAATGTATATGCCATCATACAAGACAACAACGGTTGTATCTGGATAGGCACCAATGGTGATGGCGTCAGTTTATTGTGTGAAGGTGAATTAACACACATCACCACCAAGCAAGGACTAAGCCACAACAAAGTATTAACGGCCGTATTGGACGATGAAGGTGATCCTTGGTTTGGCACTTTACAAGGAATTACCTATCAAAAAAACAATCAATTTCATCAGCTGCACATTTCAGAAGGATTAACTGGACCGGTGGTTTATCACATCATCAAAGACTTGGATGACAGCTTATGGATAGGCACCAACAATGGTTTAAACCATTACCAAGATGGGAAATTCACCAGTTATTTTACCGAAGATGGCTTGCCTGATAATCGAATCAATCGCATCTTTCAAAGTAAAAATGGTGATATCTGGTTGGCATCTTCCAATGGACTGTCATTATTTAAAGACGGCCAGTTTACCAATTGGTCAACCAGTGATGGTCTGGCGGCTAATTTCATCAATGACATTTATGAAGATGGAAAGGGGGTTTTATGGCTTGCGACCAACAATGGTTTGAGTTTATTTGATGGCACCTCGTTCACCACCTGGACCACTGAAGATGGTTTACCACACAACAATGCAACCAGCATCCTACAAGGGGAAAACAATGACATTTGGATAGGTACCAGCAGGGGAGTGGCGATTTTTGATGGCAGCAATTTTACGGTGATAACCTCCAGAGAAGGTTTGGTTTTTGATTTGGTCAATCGTGGTGCTGGATTCCGTGATGATCAAGGCAACCTCTGGTTTGGTACCGCCAAAGGCATCAGTCGCTTTGATGCCAACTTCAAGCCCGGTTCAAGCACACCGCCACCTGTTCACATCATATCCGTTCGCAATGAAATGGATGCACTTGACCTCAATACAAAAATTAGAATTCAGCAACAAGACAGCAGCTTAACCTTAAGTTTCACTGCGATCAGCTTTCAACGTGCCCCGGATATCAGCTACCGATATCGATTGGCGGTGAATGAAGACACGCCATGGCGTGAAACAAGACTGAATGAAATCCAAATCAACTCATTGGCAGCGGGTAATTATCGTTTTCAAGTCACAGCACGCATTGGTAATGGTGCTTGGAACTCAAACCCAGCTGAATTTAATTTTGAGGTAACCCCACCTTTTTGGCAAACTCCGTGGTTTATCTTGCTGTTGATTGCAGGTGTAGTGATTTTCTTGCTGTATCGTAATTGGCGAAACAAACAACATGCATTGAAACTGGAAAACATTGTGTTTGATCGAACCAAACAACTTGAAGAACTGAACCAAGGTCTGGATTGGCTGGCAAACCATGACAGTTTAACTCGCCTATCAAACCGCAATCACGTGCAAAACTTACTCAATGAATTCAGTTACGCCTCCTCATCTCCCTTTGCGGTCATTGCCATTGATTTAGATTATTTTAAAAACGTAAATGATCAATATGGTCATGACTTCGGCGACCAGGTCTTGAAGCGTTTTTCCAAAATGTTGTCTGATTTAATTGAAGAAAACCAAACTGCAGCCCGCTGGGGTGGTGAAGAATTTATTATTATTTGTCCTCAAATTAAACTGACTCAACTCAAAATATTGTCATTAAGTATCATCCAACAATGCAGGCATTTAATCATTCCGAATCACCTCAGTGAAACAGTTGATGTCACTTGTTCAGTTGGCTTTGCCTATATCCCCGGATTCAACCCTGAGTACAAACTGGTGACACAAATGGAAAAAACCATTCAGTTGGCTGACCAAGCTTTGTATGCAGCGAAACACAACGGACGGGATCAATTGTATGGATACATCATCAAACAACCGGCAAAAACAATACAACTGAAAACTTACCTCAGTGACATTCAAGATGCCATTGATAAACAATGGATAGAAGCCGTCAAAGAATAAACCCATTCTGATTTTTTTGGTACATCGAGCCAAAACCAAATCAGCCGGTTTTATCCTTAAATATTCACTGTTTCATTGTGCCCCACTGCAGTTAGAATATAGCACCAGTGATATCAACTGAGACAAGCAATGAAAAATACCTTTAAATCAGACAAACTTAAGGGCGTGTGTTATGACATTCGAGGCCCTGTTTTGGCTGCCGCTAAACGCATCGAAGAACAAGGCCAGAAAGTGTTGAAATTAAACATTGGTAACCCAGCACCCTTCGGCTTTGATGCCCCAGATGACATTGTTCGTGATGTGGTCCACCACATCACTGATGCCGAAGGTTATTGTGATTCTAAAGGCATCTACCCTGCTCGGGTTGCTATTTACCAATATTATCAAAAACGAAAAATCAAGAACCTGAATATTGATAACATCCTCATTGGCAATGGCGTCAGTGAATTGATTGTCATGACCATGCAAGCCTTGTTGAATGATGGTGATGAAATGTTAATTCCCGCACCTGATTACCCATTGTGGACTGCTGCCGTTCATTTATCAGGTGGCAAGGCCGTGCATTATTTATGTGATGAAAACAACGACTGGGCACCTGACGTTGCTGACATGGAAAACAAAATCACTGAAAATACACGTGGCATCGTGCTGATTAACCCCAATAACCCAACAGGTGCCATTTATACAAAACAACAATTACTAGCGGTTATCGACCTGGCAAGAAAGCATGATTTGATTGTTTTCAGCGATGAAATATATGAGCTCATCAGGTACGATGACACCCCGTTCACCTCTATTGCAGCTTTGGCAGATGATGTGATGTTTGTGACATTCAATGGTTTGTCAAAAACTTACCGAGTGGCCGGTTATCGAACTGGTTGGATGGTGATTTCAGGAGCACTTGAGGGTGCTGATGATTATTTAGATGGCTTGAACATTTTATCCTCAATGCGCTTGTGTGCCAATGTTCCCACACAATATGGCATACAATCTGCATTGGGTGGTAAGCAATCCATTTATGACCTGACAGCTGCCGAAGGAAGGTTAAATCAACAAAGACAACTTGCCCATGAAATGATCAATGACATACCAGGATTATCAACCACCTTACCCAAGGGCGCTTTGTATTGTTTTGTTAAAATCGATACCGAGCGATTTAACATCACAGATGATGAACAATTTATTCTGGACTTATTAATAGCCAAACACATTTTACTGGTTCATGGCACTGCATTCAATTGGCCAGAACCGAACCATTTCAGGTTGGTTTATTTACCCCAGGTCACAGTACTGGAAGATGCCTTGAGTCGCCTAAAGGATTTCTTGAGGGATTACCGACAAAACAACTAAGCTCACCATCTGAATGGTCATTTGCTAAATTTGACACGCCAGTGTCATTGGAACAAACAGCTGGTTTTACAATATTTTCATTGTGCTGATGTTAATGTATTGATACTTTCATTTGAGGAGAAAAGATGAGTATCAAAGAAACCAATGATTTTGACAAGATCAGAGAAATCATTGAAGACATCAAAATTGCCATGCTGGTGACAGCAGACAGCGAAATAAGCCTGAACTCAAGGCCCATGTTTACTGCAGACATTGACAGTGAAAACAACATTTGGTTTTTTACCCGAGATGACTCTGGTAAAGTCAAAGAAATGATTAATGACCACCATGTCAATCTGTCGTACTCTTGCCCCAAAGATGGCCAATACCTCTCTGTAAGCGGCACTGCATCATTCAATGACAATCCCCAAAGAAAAGCAGCATTGTTTAACCTGATGACCAAAGCATGGTTTCCTGCAGGTGCAGAAGACCCAACTTTATTGTTAATTAAAGTCAATCCGCATCAAGCTGAATATTGGGACACTTCTTCAAGTAAACTGGTACAGTTGTTTCGAATTGTTAAAGCCATTGCCACTGAGAACGTATATAAAGGTGGCGAGCACGGCAAAGTCAACGATATTTGAGCCACCAACTCAAACCCTGCCACCTTATAAGCTCAATCAATCAAACCTCTGGAAATTACCCAACTCCAGAGGTTATAGTGCATGGTTATGAATTTTTGATTTGCACCAACAGATTGAATTGAAAAGAGATCAATCTGATTTGTCTTTGTCTTTTTGTTCAGCTTCCTTTTTCTTTTCATCCTCTTCTATCATTTGCGCAACTTCACCTTTACCCTTTTCTTTGTTGTCATCAGCGGTTTGTCTGGCATTGGACTGTGCAGGAGATTCAGCTTCAAGCTGTTTGGAATGATTGTCCTTAGAATCGGTATTTTGGGAATTTGATTCATCAATCTGCAATATCGATGAGTCTTTAATGTGAATGTCTCTTTGTGGGAATGGAATACTGATATTCGCATCACGCAGGGCTTTATCAATTGCAAAATTGATGTCTGTTTCCACATCTAAAAACATTTTTATGTCTTTAATCATCACCCGCAGTTCAAAATTCAAACTGCTGTCGCCAAATTCTCGAAACAACACTTTGTGTTTATAGGGGTCACGTTTAATCACTTGATCATGGCTGGTGGCAATTTCATTCAGTATTTCTCGGACTTGATTCACATCAGACCCATAAGCCACTCCGATTTTTATGGTAATTCGTCCAATA
The DNA here is from genome assembly GCF_002591915.1 of Marinicella litoralis. Classification (GTDB taxonomy): domain Bacteria; phylum Pseudomonadota; class Gammaproteobacteria; order Xanthomonadales; family Marinicellaceae; genus Marinicella; species Marinicella litoralis. The sequence continues at coordinate 635,039 of NZ_NIHB01000002.1, forward strand.
GAATTACTTAAAGTCCAATTGGTGACATGATGAGACAACAGTTCTGAATTAGGCACCAATATTTCTGCATTATCAAATGTCCTGATGCGCGTGGCTCTGATTTTAACTTTTTCAATCAAGCCAACTGTTCCCCCCACTTCAACCCAATCACCTCTGGTCACTGGCCTTTCAAACAATAAAATCAGACCTGAAACAAAATTACTGACTATGTTTTTTAAGCCAAAACCAATACCCACAGAAAGTGCGCCAGCAATGATGGCTAATCTCGAAATATCAAAGCCTGCCACTGAAAGCCCAACAAACACGGCAATGGTCAATCCAATGTACCAAATCAACATAGAAAAAACTTCACGAGAACTTTTTCTGACCCTGCTTTTATCAAACCAACGATTTTCAATACCCAATTTCAGCTTCTGCAAAACATAAACAATCAAAGAGACCAACACCACAGCAATTAATATATCCTGAGGGACAATGCGAACTGATCCCAAATCAAAACCTTCACTGTAGATGAATGAAACTTGTTTATAAGCTTCCTCTGAAACGCCACCCAGCCAGCTCAAAAATACCAAGCCTGCCAGACCAGAAACAAGTACAGTCAATAGACTGACCCAGAATGGAAATGCAAAGTTCGAACCATCGTATTCCTCTTGCTGCTTTAGGTGGTTGATTTTATGCACCAATGATACTTTTCTGATTGAATTAATTGTTTTTAATTGCCAATGAACCAACATCAGTCCAACAGAAATTATCAGTATATATTGAGCGCCCTGAGCATAACTCAATGTATACGCCAGCAAGCTAAGGACTGCTAAAAGCAAAATCAACAATGGAACAAACCGATCCTTCTTCGATTTGATTAACAAGTAAAAGTACAGGTTAGTTAGGCCCAATAATAAACAAGTCAAAATGACCAGTGGAGTGATTAACACTGAATATTCAACCAACCAATCTAAACCAATGTTCTGTTTAAAATGAATGCCATTCCACCCTAAAGCCAACAACACAATCAATCCTGTTGAATAGATCATGAAAGGCTTTATAAATTGCTTTTGTTGTTCAGACACCAATAATTTTAAGGGCAACAGTACAAAAGCGTCACGAACCAATAATCCACCGAATAACACAAACGCGTGTACTTTATTGCTGTCAACCCAAACGTAATAGAGCCAAGCCAAAACCAATGGCACCGCATACAAACTCATCAGCTGCTTTATAAATCCTTTAACGCTGATACCCGCTGGATCGACAGCCTTAAAGGTAAAGGCCTCAGCTCGATGACGCCACAAAACCATCGCATAAGCACCCATGCCCAATAGAACAGTCCATAAAAACCAAATGTTAAAAGGCAAAATTTGGGACACATCTTTTAAATTGAGTTGAACGTTTTCTGCTTTCATAAAAGACCAAACATCTTGACGGCTGGTCAATTCATCCATCCAAAGTTGTTGTTTCTTTTCAAACAGAGCAAATCTGGCCTCTTCCATTTGCCCGGATTTTAACCGGCAGGCTATCAGTCGCTTGGTGGTGACATTAATTTGGCGATCGACCTCTTGCGTTGCGGCACTTTGCGGCAACATTTGGGACCCTTGATCCTGTCCATCTTTGGCGTCGCTTTTTAATGCATCAATCTCGCGGATATCTACCAACTGTGCAATTTCTTGTTCAGCCTTTTTTTCACAATTTTGCAAGGCTTTAATTAAATCTTGACTATTTTTCTCCAATTCACTTAAGCCATTAACTGACAAATCAGATTTTTGATATTTTTCTAAAAATTGGTTGGTCTGCTGTTCTAATTGTTGAAAATCAAGATTGTCTGCACAAGTTAAAGACACCCAATGACTCAAAACGCACAGGAGCAAGCATACTATTTTATTTGTCATGAAGCTGATTTGATTTCACAGATTTTAATGTATTCCTATTCTATCAATACAACTGTCATATTTATGTAGATATTGCATAAATTTAAACATTCATGATGACGCAAACTACAATCTGGCCGGCATCAATCATGAATTCCGCTTAAATGATTGACTTTAAAGTTCAATGAGTTACCATGCGCGACACTATTTTCATCAGTTTAAATCATGTTTAATTTAATATCTAAAAAGACGGGTTACAGCATCAAAAATGATGTGTTGTCTGGTTTAACTGTGGCCCTGGCATTGGTTCCTGAAGCCGTGGCTTTTGCATTTGTGGCCCGAGTTGATCCTTTGGTCGGCTTATATGCCGCTTTTATGGTTGGCTTGATAACCTCAATTTTCGGCGGTCGTCCTGGCATGATCTCTGGAGCCACAGGCGCGATGGCTGTTGTTATGGTGGCTTTGGTTGCTGAACATGGCGTTCAATATTTATTCGCAGCAGTACTTCTGACCGGAGTGATACAAATGCTGGCAGGGGTATTTAAACTTGGCATGTTTATCAGGATGGTGCCCTATCCAGTCATGTTGGGCTTTGTCAATGGATTGGCAATTGTCATCTTTTTGGCTCAATTGGGCCAATTCAAGATTGTAGATGAAGCAGGCATGCATCAATGGATGCAAGGAACCACACTTTATTGGATGATTGGTATGGTTGCATTAACCATGTTAATCATACACTTTTTACCTAAATTAACCCGAGTCATACCTGCTTCATTGGCCGCTATTTTGATTGTAACAGGTCTGGTTATTGGTTTAGACATCCCAATTCCTAATGTGATTGATTATGTCCGTTCTGAATCAGGTAACCCAAATGCCACGATTGCAGCCGGTTTACCAACATTCGCCATTCCTTCGGTACCATTTGATCTGGCTACTTTAAAAATAATCCTGCCTTATTCGTTGATATTGGCGGCGGTTGGATTGATCGAATCCTTATTGACGATGACTTTGATTGATGAAATCACTGAAACACGTGGCAATGGTAATCGTGAGTGCTTAGGCCAGGGCTTAGCTAATTTTACCAATGGATTTTTTGGTGGAATGGGTGGTTGCGCCATGATTGGGCAAAGCATGATTAATATCAAATCAGGTGGGCGTGGGCGGTTATCGGGTATTTCAGCTGCCATTGCCTTGTTGCTGTTTATTTTGGTGGGCTCATCATGGATTGAAATGGTGCCATTGGCGGCCTTGGTTGGCCTGATGTTTATGGTTGTGTTGGGAACCTTCGAATGGGCAAGCCTGAGAATGATTACCAAAGTACAAAAATCAGAAATATTTATCATTGTATTGGTTTCCGGCATCACAGTCATAGCAGATTTGGCCATTGCCGTCGTTATTGGCGTGATTGTCAGCGCCTTGGTATTTGCCTGGAAAGGCGCCAAACGCATCTTTGCCGAAAGTCATGTTGATGAAAATGGATCCAAGGTTTATTTACTCAGTGGACCCGTGTTTTTTGGTTCCATTCAAAATTTTCAAGACATCTTTTCACCTCGTACTGACCCCGAAGACGTGATTGTGGATTTCCTGAATGCCCGTGTTTACGACCATTCTGCCATTGAAGCTTTGGACTCATTGGCCGAACGTTATGAACGCAATGGTAAAAAATTACATTACCGACACTTAAGTCCAGAATGCAAACAACTTTTAACCAAAGCGGGTGACTTGGTCGAATTGAATTTGATTGAAGACCCAGACTATAAGGTTGCAGACAGTACATTGGGGTGAATAATATGCCCAGTGATTATAAAAATAACCAATTTCTCATATAACTATATAAATCAATATGATAGGTGATTAATTAAGCTGGATTATGCTTGTTTTCTAAAAGCATATCCAGCGGATTATAATCAAATTTTTATCTATCGCCTTTATTCGTACGACAATTCCTTCAGTTCAACCAGCCTGTTAAAATCACACTCAATTCTCTTTTTTTTAATTCTACACATTTCGGTGTTTTGTGAATCCTGTCACATTTTTTTTCGCTGTTATGCCAATAATGATTTGTGGTTGTGAAAATAATGTTATATATTCTAACCGCCACAAAAACTAATATTATAAAAATAAGTGGTATAGCCAGATTGATGAATTCAATCTGAATTATAAAAAATAGAGGAGAGAAATCTAATATGAAAAAATTAGATATTGGTACGCGTTCGCCAAAAATTAAATTAAGAAGCGCAATTTCGAAGTCACTCACTGTTATTACTTTAGCAGCATCTTGCCAAATTTCTTTGGCTCAAATGTCAACCGGTTATGGCCTGGGTAATGACAATTCTGGTAACAACAATACCGTTTCACAAATCAGGGGCATCAATTCTGCCACCAAGATTCCGAATCAATACATTGTTGTTTTTAAAGACAGCGTGGTGACATCTCAGGCTGCCCTGTATGCCAACGAGCAATTCAGTGAAGCGGCTGCTCGTGCATCAGTTGTACAAGAAATGGCGGTCGACATGTCAACCATGGCACGTGGTGAAACACTACGCACCTACTCGACAGCTTTAAATGGCATGGTCTTAAAAAGTGATTCTCAACGAGCTGTTGATGCATTAACTAAAGATCCTCGGGTTGCTTTCATTGAAGCCGATCAAACAGTTTCAATTGGTGCCACACAAAGCAATGCCACTTGGGGTCTAGATCGTATTGATCAAGCCAACTTGCCTTTAAACAGTACTTATAACTATGACGCCAATGGTACAGGTGTAAATGCCTACATTGTTGATACGGGTGTTCGCATTTCGCACAATGACTTTGGTAACAGAGGAAACTCTGGGTATACTGCCATCAATGATGGAAACGGTACCAACGACTGTAACGGTCATGGTACACACGTTGCAGGTACAGTAGGTGGTAGCACCTATGGTGTTGCAAAAAATGTTGAAATCTATGCTGTAAGGGTATTGGGTTGTAACGGCTCAGGTTCAAATTCTGGTGTAATTGCTGGTATCGACTGGGTTGCTGCCAATCACATCAAACCAGCTGTAGCCAATATGAGTTTAGGTGGTGGCGCCAGTTCAGCCACTGATAATGCCGTTAATTCTGCCGTTGCTGCTGGTATCACAATGGTTGTTGCTGCAGGTAATGACAACAGCAACGCGTGTAATTATTCACCTGCACGAGCTGCCTCAGCAGTAACTGTTGGCTCGACAGCAAGTAATGATGCAAGGTCATCTTTCTCTAACTACGGTACTTGTTTAGATATTTATGCACCTGGTTCTTCAATCACTTCAACTTGGTCAACCAGCAATACAGCGACCAACACGATCAGTGGAACGTCAATGGCTGCACCACATGTAGCTGGAGTTGCCGCTTTGTATTTGGATGACAATCCGAATGCATCACCTGCTCAAGTTCAGGCTGCGATTGAAAACTCAGCCATTCCTAATAAAGTATCTGATGCCAAAACGGGTTCGCCAAACATTCTGTTGAATAACTTCAGCGGTGGCGGTACACCTCCAGATCCAGATCCAGATCCAGTAGATGGCGTTTTAAGTAACGGCGTTGCCAAAACTGGCTTGTCAGGAGCTTCAGGTTCTCAAACTTACTTCACATTGGCTGTTCCTTCTGGCGCAACAGATTTGAGTTTTGTATTGAGTGGTGGTTCAGGTGATGCTGACATGTATGTTAGGTTTGGCAGTGCGCCAACAACATCTACATATGATTGTCGTCCTTACAGAAATGGTAACAACGAAACTTGTGACATCACCAATGTTCAAGCGGGCACATACCATGTTATGTTAAGAGGCTACAGCTCATACTCTGGCACAAGTTTAGTTGGTAGCTACACAGCTGGCGGCGGCGGTGGCGGTGGTACTAACTTCTTCGAAAACACCAACAATGTGACGATTTCATCAGGTGCGGGCAGTACAGTAAGCTCTACCATCAATGTAACTCGCACAGGTGCTTCGGGAACCATTACCATCAGAGCCGATATCAAACACACTTACCGTGGTGACTTATCCGCTAAGATCTATGCACCAAACGGTGCAAGTGGTACAGTACATGCCAGAACCAACTCTTCTGACAGTGGTGATGATTTACTTATCGATATCGACTTGAATGCTGGAACCATTGAATCCAGTGGCCAATGGAGGTTCGAAGTAACTGATCACGCTTCTCAAGATGGTGGTTATATTGATTCATGGAGTATTGAGTTTAATTAATTCAATCTTCAATGTTTCAATTAAAAAAGGAGGCTCAGGCCTCCTTTTTTTTATGCTGCAATCAATGCATTCAATACTGCGTTTGACCACAGCTCTGGATTTTCTAACATGGGGAAATGACCCAAGCCTTCCAGCAAGGTTAATTCACTGTTGCTTATTTCATCATTCAAAGTTTCTGCCATGGCCGCAACGGCAACAGGATCATTTTTGGCCCAAATGATTTTGATGGGAACATCAGTGGTTTTTAATGCGCCAATCCACCGATGCCAAAATTGGTAACGTTGACTGATGTACTGGGTTGTTTTAGGCAGTACACGCCGTCCTTGGTTACAATTCATCATGTACCACAAGGCATCAAGCTCTGATTGATCGACTCGCTCTTTATTATAATAAATGTTTTTAATATTTCTGGCAAAGATGCGGCGACTACTGAGTCGAGCAACTATTGGACCAGTCAATCGGTTTAACAATAATTTTTGTATCAATCGCAATTGAGCCATTTCAATGTGCATGCTGCCATTACACAACACAAATGAATCTATCTTTACGCCCAAGTTTTTGTGCAGATTGATTCTTGCCAATAATTCTGTCGCTATACTGGTCCCATAATCATGTGCCAGTACAATGGCTTGGGTGATATTCAACTGCTGCCACAATAGCAATGCCTGGTCAGTCTGTTCAAACAATGAATAGGAGTAATTCAATGGCTTGGCTGAATAGCCAAAACCTAAATGATCATGAACGATGACCCTGAATTTATCCTCCAGTATTGGTATGGCCTTGTAGTAGTCATAAGAACAGGTTGGGTAGCCGTGTAACAACAATAAAGCGGGTTTATTCGAATTTGAGTCATAATAAAAGTGCTCGTAACCATTGACAGTGATAAAGCCGCCTCTTTGCTTCCATTGATCTGCATCCATAATGTTTTTACCCCAGTTTGATCAAGCTATATAATAGCTCACTTTAAAAGCTTAATTGAACTGAATGAAACTCGCTATCATTACCTGTGAAAAACTTCCCAATGGCGTTAAAGATGACCAAATCTTTTTTCGTGCCTTAGTCAGCATGGGGATTGAAGTTGATTTATGTGTCTGGGACAGTCAAATTGATTGGTCTCAGTATGAAGCATGTGTCTTGCGATCAGTATGGGATTATCATGAAAAAACCGAAGCTTTCACCCAATGGTTGACTGAAACGTCAAAGGTCACCCAATTAATTAACACCAAGGACATGGTGCTGTGGAATCAAAACAAATATTATTTGGCAGAACTTGAACAATTTGGCATCACCATTGCACCAACGACATGGATCAAAAAAGAACAAGACTTCGATTTAGTCCATTGGTGTGAAGCCCAATCTGCCACAAAGTTTTTTCTTAAACCAGTGGTCGGAGCCGACTCATCGGGTACATTTCGTTTTCAAAAGTCCAATGAGGAAATCAACCAAGCCAACAATCACTTACAACAATGGCTGCCTAAAGTTGACATGATGTTACAACCCTATTTTAATTCAGTTGAAACCTTTGGAGAAACTTCGGCCATATACTTTGGCGGCAGCTTATCACATGCTGTCAGAAAAATACCTGTCAGTGGAGATTACCGAGTTCAAGATACCTTTGGTGCCAAAGACATTCCATACACTTTGAATGCGGCTGAAATGGTTTTGGCAAAAGCTTGTTTAGCATACCTAAATGAAAAATTTGGTGAAGTTCATTATGCTCGATTTGACTTTTTACATGATCAGGAGGGCACTGTATTTCTCAATGAAGCAGAATTGATAGAACCCTCCTTGTTCTTCAACCATATGCCCAGTGCTGCAGATAATTTGGCGCAAGTCATTTATCAGCAACTCAATCAATCAGAATCAGTAGAAAACTGACCCAGAGATGGCTGACATTGAAACTGCTTAAAAACCATACTTACTCAATCCCTCGCACAGTCTATTGACAGGAGTTTAAGGCAGCACTTTTAGATAAGGTTTGACCACCACTGTGGCATAAACCCCGGCTTTGATATAAGGATCATCATCAGCCCAGTTTTGGGCTGCAGCCAAAGATTCAAACTCAGCCACCACCAATGATCCGGTAAATGCAAGCGGATCTGGCTTACTTTCATCGGTTGCTGGGTGAGGTCCCGCAATCAACAAACGTCCAGCCTCATTAAGTGCTTGTAAGCGAGCCAGGTGCTGATCACGAACCGTCATTCGCAATGCCAAGGACTCAGGTACATCGGTAGAAATAATAGCAAAATACATGATTTACTCAAGTAACAAAAGAAGGGTCGATTATAATGGTCTTTTTACCGAAACAAAATCATCATGTCAGGAAATAAACGCAGTGAATTATCCATTGGTCTTGAAGTTTCAGTGGTCCAAAAACCACACCAACGCAGCGGTGAGTTGACCCAAGGTGTTATTGCTCGGATTTTAACCAATTCTCCCAACCACCCTCATGGTATCAAAGTCAAATTAGAGTCCGGTGTTGTTGGTCGCGTTAAATTAATCCATGACTGAAGCCATTTTATACACTTTCAGAAGGTGCCCCTATGCCATCCGTGCACGAATGGCATTGGCCTACTCCGGTATTCAATGTGAATTACGTGAACTGATGTTGAAGGATAAGCCACAAGATATGCTTGATCATTCTCCCAAAGGGACTGTACCCGTTTTAATCACTGACAGTGGGGCAGTGATTGATGAGAGTTTAGATTTGATGTTATGGGCATTGAACAAAAATGATCCGGATCATTGGCTCAATGACGCAGCAACAAGCCATGAATTGATTCAACTTAATGACCACACCTTTAAACCGTTATTGGATCGTTACAAATATGCAGACCGGCACCCAGAGTTGTCGCCACAAGAACACCGTGAACTGACTCTACCATATATTGCGCATTTAAATGAATTACTGGATAAACATACATTTTTGATTGCTGAACAAACCAGCCTGGCTGACACAGCCATCTTTCCTTTTATTAGGCAGTATGCTTTTGTCGATAAAGTTTGGTTTGATCAGCTGCCTTACACCAAACTGCAACAATGGCTGAAATTTTATCTGAATATGCCGCTGTTCAATCAAGTCATGAAAAAATACACATTATTTAATCAAGGCTTCAGTCACCGCTTTCCTTGAATTGATCCTTTTGATTCAATGTGCAATTCGAATGGTGTTGCGCCCTCCTGATTTACCTTGATACATGGCTTCATCGGCTTTTTTAATACAGTCATTCAATGACATGCCTTTTTCGCTTTGACATATTCCAAAGGTCAAAGTCACCGAAATAATGTTTTCGCCATATTTGAATTCGGTCCCTTCTACCGCTTCACGAATGCGATCAATCATAGGAAGCAGTTGATTGGCATTTTTCGCTTCAAAATAAAAAATAAATTCTTCACCGCCCCATCGGGCAACCATGTCTTCTTCTCTGATCATGGCCCGCATTATTTCACTGACTTTGATTAAAATCACATCGCCAGCAGCATGTCCATATTGGTCATTAATTTGTTTAAAATGATCAATGTCAGCCATCACCAAACAAATACCATCGATTGCCGGGTCCTTACGCTTCAACTCAATGGTCTTGATAAACGCCATTCTATTCGGTAAGCTGGTTAAATAATCTGAATGTGCTGCGGTTTTCAATTGGGCATTCAAATCACGCAATTCTGAAGTCCGACTTTTCACTTCGTTTTCTAAAGTTTGGTTTTGCCTTTTTATTTTGTTGGTTCTGAATTGATGTAAAAAGATGGCCAGAAGCACAAAGATGATACCAAATAATGCCCTAACCCAACCTTGATTCCACCACACTGGATGTATATTCAGATTGATAGACATCAATTCTTCAGACCAACGACCATCGTTGTTGATGGCTTTAACCTCTATTTGATAAGCGCCTGGATTTAAATGACTTAACTCAATCATTCTGTTGCTGCTGATGTTCAACCATTCCTCATTCAAACCCATGATTCGATACCTGTATTTGATTTGTTCAGGTGCTTTGAAATCTAAGGCTGCAAACTCAAATGAAATGGCTCGATCCTCATGATAGAGATCAAATTGGTTTTGTTTGGAAACCCATTGAGCATTTTGAACTGGCTGATTGTTAACCCAAACTTGAGACAGGATAAGCGGTGGCTTGTACTGTTTACTTTGTTTAATTAAACGGGGGTAAAATGAATAATAGCCATTGATACTACCGATATAAATGACATCATTGGCGTCGATGGTCGATGACCGATTACCAAAACCATCATTACTGATTGATTCATTGAGGATGTAATTATTGATTTCCTCTTTTTCTGGGTTGAAACGAGACAGTCCAAATTTATAAACTATCCACAAATTCTGATTTGAATCTTCATGAATTGATCCGATGGAATCACTTAACAAGCCATTCGATTGCGAATATTGCTTAAAATTTAAACTTTCTGGTAAAAATTGATTCAAACCCCTCGCAGTGGCAATCCATAATCTTCCCATACTGTCCTGAAAAATGTCTTTAATACGATTAGATGAGATGCTGTTGATGTCGCCATAGTCATGTTTGAAAAGTTCTATTTGCTGACTTTCCGGATCTAACCTAAATACACCAGCTAAATTACTACCAATCCAAATATGTTGATGATTGTCCTCATAAATCACGCTGATGTTCATGTCGGTAAGTGATTGACCATCAACCGTTTGCATCAATTTTGCAGTATGTGTCATTGGGTTCCATTGCAGTACACCGATGTTATACAAGGCCAACCACAAATCACCATTTAATGATTCTGTTACAGAAAAGACATCTGTTGGTTCAATTCCAACTAAATCAAAGGGTTCATTCTTAATTTCTGCCTTAAGTGAATTGCTTGGTAACAGAAACAGACCAGCACTGGTGCCGATCCAAAAGCCATTTTCTTTGGTTTTTTTAATGGTTCGTATGATGCCCGGAATTTCATTCAATCCATCAACCACGACCTTTGAAGAAGGTGCTGCTATGGGGTGTTGGTAAACGGTTTCTGAAGTGCCAATCAAGAGGTTACTGAATTCATCGGTATTGATGGTCCATACTTGCTTGTTTTGTTCAGTGGCTTCTGATTCCGAAACATAGTTGGTGTGTAATTTAAACAAACCACCAGCCTGATCAATTTTGACCACTCCGTTATCACGTGTGGCTAACCACAACAGACCGGAACGATCTCGTAGGATTTGCCTGACATCTAAATGGGCATAAGCTTGCCATAACTCACCCCCTTCGTCGGTTTTAAATAACTGCTTTGTTGCATCATATTCATAAAGACCTTCCATGGTAGCAATCAATAATTTTCCACCAGCCTCAAAATGAATGTCATTGATTTTTATGGTTTTATTGTTTGAAAAATGAAGCGTAAATTGCTTGGTGTCAATGTCAAAACTATACAAACCAGTAGAGGAGCCAATCCACAGCACATCTTCGTCCATTTGAATGTTCCTGAATTGGTTGGATGATATATTACTGATCAATGATGCGGGTAATTTAAAATGCTGATAAATCCCTGTATTAACATTCAATTGGCTCAAGCCTTGAGAGGTTCCTAACCATATATTGCCCAAACTGTCTTCTTCGATATCCCAAACGCGAGATTGACTAAAACCACTGTTATCTTGTTTTTTTCCACCAAAGTAGTTCAGTTGATCGCCTTTCATTTGGTAAAGACCACTGCCTGTGCCTATCCACATACTGTGTTGGCTGTCTTCAAAAAATGTTTGGACATTTTCAGAAATCATTTGATCTGTTTTTGAACTTGAATAGGGCAATCTGGTTAATTCACCGTTGTTCAAGTCTATGACATTGGCACCACCGCCAAATGTACCAATCCACAAATGATTCTCAGAATCCAGATATATGTTCCCGGCGTTGTTATTTGATATCGTACTTTCATCTGCACCATCATGTCTGAATACTTTGAAAGAGTAACCATCATAGCGCGCCAAACCACTTGTGGTTCCAAACCACATGTAGCCTGTTTTGTCTTGCGACATAGAATATACGGTTGAATCAGGTAGGCCATCTTCCATGGACAGTTCAACAGCTTGCCACTGATCTGAATGACTAGAAATTGCCGCCCATGAAACCAATAACAAAACGGAAGTTAAATAATTTTTAAGATTAAAGAATACAGTTTTCATGGCCAAACAAGTTGGAATAGGCAACCGGGTATAAATTGAACACTTCGTCATAGGCTCCACACTTCTTTAACTGTCAAAATAATTATTTTGACCACACACCATTAAATAATAACACAAAGATGTTTTTCCACGGTACGCTTGAGATAAAGAATGTCCATAATTCGTCGATTTAACAACATCAATGAAATTTTACTTACTAAAAACACGTATTTTGATACTTTTTAGCAGTAATTAATGTGATTTTTTGTTAACAATGGTCATAAAAGCCTAAATAAAACCATCGCAAGGATATAAATACATTAAATCCTGTGGTTCAAATTCATCCAATTGTGTATCACAAGGCATTCATGTTTTGTTATCCAGTGTTAAACACCGCTGGCAACAATCCAAATTCAGTTCTGTATATCAGGAATACAACACCACATTACAGGTTTAAGATATATTAAGAGATCAACAAACCAAGTAATTTTCAGTTAAGCTTGGATTTTTTGGTTTCATCATTAAAATACCCAAACATTATATTTCAATCATTTTGCGCCTGATTTACGTTCAGGTTAGCAGGAGAACAACATGTCAAATTCAACCGAAACTGCTCGTGTGGGAGCCATTGTAGTCACTGCACTTTACCATTTTGTGCGTTTGGAAAATTTCAAAGACCTGCGACAACCTTTGTTAGATTGCATGATCAACCATCAAGTCAAAGGCACCCTTTTATTGGCCAATGAAGGTATCAATGGAACCATTGCTGGAACTAGATCTGGTATAGATGCCGTACTGAGTTGGATTCGTCAAGATGAACGGCTGGCGGGAGTTGACAGTAAAGAATCATATACCAATGAGATGCCATTTTATCGTTCAAAAGTCAAATTAAAAAAAGAAATCGTCACCATGGGTGTCGAGGGCATCGACCCCAAAGAAGTGGTAGGAACTTATGTAAAACCAGAGGACTGGAATGATCTGATCTCTGATCCAGATGTGGTTTTGGTAGATACCCGCAATGATTATGAGTACAACATCGGCAGTTTTAAAAATGCCATCAACCCCAACACCGAAACTTTCAGAGAGTTTCCTGAGTATGTCAAACAAAATTTAGACCCAGAAAAACATAAAAAAGTGGCGATGTTTTGTACCGGAGGCATTCGTTGTGAAAAATCGACAGCCTATTTAAAGGAACAAGGCTTTGATCAGGTCTATCACCTTAAGGGTGGAATTTTGAAGTATCTGGAACAAGTACCTAAGGATGAAACCTTGTGGCAAGGCGAATGTTTTGTTTTTGACAATCGAGTGGCTGTCAATCATGACTTAGAAAAAGGCCAGTACGACCAATGCTATGCTTGTCGTTATCCCATCACCGAAGAAGATAAAAAATCTCCTCACTATGAAAAAGGTGTCAGCTGCCATCATTGTTATGATCAAACCACTGCAGAACAGCGTGCACAATTCGCTGAACGTGAAAAACAAATGCAGTTGGCCAAACTACGTGGAGAAACACACATTGGTATGTCTGCCAGTGAAGCCATAGAAAAGCGCAAGCAAGAAAAACTGGCCATTAAAAATGCCATGCGTAATCAAAGCCAAAACAACACATGACTCTGTTGTTACCCGTTGTATGCCTATTCGCCTGTGCTTTAAGCCTTGGTTTTGAATCACGAAATCAAACGGCATTGGCCAGCAAAACCAAATTCCTTGCCAGTTTAGCTTTTGTGGGGTTTGCTTGGGATATGGGCGCCATGAATTCCACTTATGGTCAATGGGTATTCATCGGTTTATTGATGTCACTGATGGGTGATGTGTTACTGACTTTAAAAGGTCATAAGCATGCCTTCATTTCAGGTCTGTTGTTTTTTATGTTGGCACATTTATTTTACGCTTGGGCTTTTTTCAAAACTGGATTCAATGGCAGTAAGCTGCCTATGACTTTACCCACTGTCATACTTGCAGTGACAATCACCGCATTGTGGTTACGACCTCATTTAACTGGCCTTTATGCCTTCGCAATTCCAGTCTATTTATTTGTCATTGCTGTCATGTTGATTTTTGCATGGAGCAATCTTTCAGTGACTGCTTGGTGGTGGATTGTAACCGGTGCGACTTTATTCGCAATGTCAGATTTATTGGTGGCCAGGAACCGGTTCATTCAAGCAAACTCCATCCATCGAATCATCGGTTTACCAAAGTACTATTTAGCCCAATTGATGCTGGCATATTCTATCAATTTAATCCCATAAAAAAACCCACAGTCAATTCACTGTGGGTTTTTCTTTACCGATAAAATGATTAATATATATTCAGGGGACCAAATCGAAGCTGTCAGCAAATATCACATCGCTAACCTCACACTCAACTGGGACTTCATATGATTCAGTTTCATCGCCAGTAACATTGACGCTGCCTGAACTGGCTCCAACACCTAAGCCACGTTTGGCAAAACCATGCCAAATTTCACATTGATTCGCTCCTGCACTGTTGTTTTGATCAGCCAATAAAACGGCATCACGCCCATCTATAAAACCAGGATCGCAAGGTTGTAATTTCAAACCATCCATAACCAGCTGTAATGCCAGGTTGTTACCGCCACTTCCGTTGTATAAATCAGCATCATAACCATATTTATCTACCAAATTCCAATACACTTCCCACAACATTTGAGCCCAAATCGACCCCACAAAATGAGGGCTGCCATTGGCATCAGCTAAATCTCCGAAAGTATGCAAGTTCACATTCATATTGGTAGAATAAGGATAAGTTCTGATGCCCCCAGGATTTTGCGTGGCATAGGATCCCATCGGTCTGGCTTCAAGTGCCGTATCATTTGGATCTGCTGTCATAACCAGAGCAAAAAAGTCGCTCCAACCTTCTCCCATTTGTTCACTGCTGGTCAAACAACTGGATTGTGACGGGCCTCCGGTTAAACGATTGGATATACCATGACCATATTCATGAATAATGATACCATTATCGAAATCACTGTCTCGATCGGCATTGGTCTTAACCATGTCAACATCTACATTGTTATCCAATTGGGCGCGAATGATTCCACCATCGGTTTGACCTACCATTAAAGCGGGGATGGTAACATTGGCACCCTGCGCACCTGGCCCCATATTGAGAATGCTGTCGCCTTGATTATTGGCCACTATGGCACCGATGGCGCCTGCATTTTCTGCGTTAAGAACTTTAACCCCAAACTCACAACCACCTCGATCAATCAAGGCAATACGTCCTGAAGTAAACCCCACTAAAGCCTCGCAAGCATCGCTGACCGTTCCGGTGTTATCATCTGCTGCTTCTACAATTCCATTCAATGGTGTGGAAGTGATTGGTGCTCCAAAACTTGCCCCGGCTGCGGTGTATGATCCAGCAATAGCCGGTGGTGAATGGACCAGTAAATCAGGCGTTCCAGAAAAGTAAAACATTTGCATTCTGGGGTTTGAACCATCAGGAGGGGTAGAAAAATTGGCATTATTTGTTCCGGAACCATCTTGTGCATCTGCATTTACAGCGTCGCTGCCTAGGCCATTGTTACCATAGTTATTCTCCTGAAAATTTCCTGCTGCTTCATCAAAACCATAAAAGTACATCACGTCATGTATGACGTTGTTCCAATAAAACAAGTTAACGATGGCCGCATCCAGGTTTTGCTCTTCATCTGGATCTACGGCCGGATTCCAAGGCACATCAAACAATAAATTAGCTCCGCCATCAGGTCGCCCTCCACCAGAGTTGTTCGCATCTAAGTCATCCTGTGCATAAACATTATTACCACGCGTATCGGTGAATTCTGCACCCGCTGAACCGTCGATGTCATGCCAACCAAATGGTGAAGCTGTTAAGTCATGTGGATCAACCATCGTCTCTAATTGGTACCCGTTGTCAGCCGGAGACTCATTGGGTAATGGGATGACATCATAACTGGCATCAGCAGTCCAGTTCACCTGATCGATGACTTGACCAGTTAATGTATCTACCCGCATGCTCCACCAATTACCACCAGATTGAATTTGTAGGTCCCAAGAAAGTCTGAGTTCATCTCCCTGTTTTTGATACATCAATTTAACCGGTATTTCAGCACTTGAGATGTCCTCATCTAAATAAACAGCTGCCCGATTGGATGACTGCGATTGATTAATTAAATAAGCTGGCAATCGAGTAACAATTCCCAATTCTTGTGCTGCATTTAATATGGCTTGATCAGCGGCTATAAATGGACTTACTTGCGGTGCTTTGGCTGCCAGATTATTGACAAATAAATTATGCAAATTTAAGATTTTTCCTTGTTGATCCAAATTTAATTGAATCAATCCTTTGTGAACTTCTATGCCATTAAGTTGTTGTTTAAACACCAAATGGCTAATGCCATTTTTCTCACTGAGGTAGTGACTGGTGATGGCAGCATCTTGTACGTCTTTATTGGTGACATTGAGATTGCTTAATTGGTTAACCAACAATGTTCTGGCGTCTTCTGCCGGATAAAGTTGGGCGGAACTGGCGAATGTGTTTGAAGCACACAACAGTGCGCCACATGCTGTAGCCAGCATGACTGTTTTTATTTTCATTTTTACCCTCTGTTTTATGGATTAGTCGCAAAACTTTTGGTTTGTACTTTTTATTATCATCCAAAAATTTCGATCACATCTTAAAGCCTAGCAGGATTAAAAATCCAGTATTTCTTATAACAAACTTATGTATTGTGATGACCCTCTATAAAATAGTTTCTTGCTTTCGAGAAAACCAATTATTCAACCGACTTTTAAGTATTCAAGTAGCATCAAAGGTTTCTGAGCAATCGTTATTGGTTTCGTCGTTTTAATTTCCATCATCAAATAGGTAATTTGTTAATACTCATTCACCAATGCAAGAACTCGATCCTTGTGATAACCACGAACCACTTCTCCTTTGATTAAAAATAAAGGCACGACACGCCCTCCAAACTTCATATTTCGGCATTGACTTGCGATGACTGTTCAATGTCTAGTTCCTTATATACAATGCCTTGCTGCTCAAACAACGCCCTGGCCTGTTTACAATAACCGCACCATGACGCTGAATACATAATGACATCGGCACCCTGTGTTTGGTTCAGTTCAGCAGTAGCATCTGTTACAACCCACTTTTGATAAATAAAGAAAATAACAACCAGTGCAATCAATGATTTCATCCAAGCTCATCCGCATTCATAAAGTTACTGTCTTTATACCACATTCACAGCAGATAGAAAGACTGTCACAAAGCAATACGTTTATTGATGATCAAAAAAAAAGCCCGATAACATCGGGCTTTTTCTTATGAATAAAAACTGCTTTCTAATATTTAACCACTTTCTGGTGGATGGTGCCAAAGATGTTATGACCTTCGCCGTCAGTAATTTCAATTTTTACATCATCACCGAAGCTCATGAAAGGTGTACTTGGTTTGCCATGTTCTATCACTTCAAGTACCCTTTTTTCAGCCAGACAAGTGGATCCTTTGGCCATGTCATGGTTAGCAATCGTGCCTGATCCGATGATAGCACCAGCACACAATGGTCTTGTTTTTGCCGCATGGGCCACCAGTTGAGCAAAATCAAATTGCATATCAACACCACAGTTGGGTTCACCAAACCATTCGCCGTTCAACCAGGTTCGCATCGGCAAATGAATTTTATTGTTTTGCCAGGCCTCACCCAATTCATCTGGAGTCACAAAAAATGGTGACAATGCTGTGCGAGGTTTTGATTGTAAGAAACCAAACCCTTTGGCCAATTCAGCAGGTATCAAGTTTCGCAATGACACGTCATTCAAAATACACACCAATTGAATGTACTGGCCGGCCTCCTCTGCCGACACATTCATCGGTACATCTGAGGTGATGACTGCAGCTTCAGCTTCAAAGTCAATCCCGTATTCTTCACTGACCACTTCGATGTCTTGGTTGTGCGCTAAGAAACCATCACTGACCGCTTGATACATCAATGGATCTTCTAAAAAACTGGGAGGCATTTCAGCGCCACGTGCTCGTCGAACCCTTTCCACATGAGCCAAATAAGCACTGCCATCTAAAAATTGCAATGCCCTGGGTAAAGGCGCCATCACTTCATCTAAGTTTAAGTCAAAAGCATCATTCAGCCCTTCATCATTCAAATGTTGGTAGACCGTATTCAACTGTGGCGCCACACTGTCCCAGTTGTCCAGGGCTTGTTGCATGGTTTGAGCAATTTGTGGCACTGTTACGGCTCGGTTACCCGCTCGGTTGACAACGACCAATTGGCCATCGCGCGTTTGGTTGTTTATGGTAGTTAGTTTCATAGTCTTTTAATATTTTGTTTTCAGTTTTAAGGTATTTGAATAAAAAGCTGATTATTGTCATCTCGTTTCATTCAATTATTTTTGTTCTTGCCATGAGTTCACATACTCTGGCCACTCTACTTGTTCTGCCGCATCACACACTTCAAGCGGGTCTCGCGTATCAATCATCACTGCCACTTCTTCAGTCATCACATTGTTCTGCGTAAACGCATTTTTCATCGCTTTGGGATGAGGTCCGTGGGTAAAACCAGTCGGGTGTAAGGTAATCATTCCTGGGTGAATATTGTCTCGCGAAAAGAAATTGCCTGAATGGTAAAACAATACCTCATCATAATCATCATTGTTATGATAAAACGGCACTTTCAATGATTCAGGGTTGGTTTCAAACAATCGTGGTACAAAAGTACAAACTACGAATCGATTACCCAAAAATGTGGTGTGGGCTGAAGGGGGTACATGAAACCGATGACTCATGACAGGTGAAATATCACGCCAATTAAGTGCCACCGGCATCAAGTCGCCTTGCCAACCAATGGCATCCAATGGATTGAATGGATAGTTGATGGTTGAAATCTTCTGTAGCCTTTTGACTTGTACTGTCCAATCGTCATCACTGTATTGTTGTTGGAATGCCGCATTGATTTCAGGCGTCCTATAGACCGCTGCATCAACGATGGCATTTGGTCCCAACAACCCTTTGTCTGGCAATTGATAATGGCCATTGCTGGATTCAATCATCAATATTTCACATGAATTGGTGGTTTCTAAACGCCACATGGTACCTTTGGGCAGCATCAAATAATCACCTTCTTTAACCACCATATGCCCAAAATCAGAATATAAATCAGCCGTGCCTTGGTGAAAAAATAACAAATCATCGCCGTCGGCATTCCTGACTAATTTTTTCATGCTGCTGTCTAAAGTCCACATGCGGATTTTGACTTGGTTATTTTTTAACAACACATGAGCATCCCATGGGGTTGCTTGGCTTGAACCGAACAAATTGGTGTCAAAAGCACGCGGCCGGTTGTCTCCTTGAAAATCGGTCCAACCCGTGTGTTTATGCTTGTGATAGAAATGAGTCACTGGGCCAAAAAAACCTTCTTTACCCATTTCACGTTCATAACTGTCTTTGGGAAAACCAATGTGCGCTTGTTTAGCCACCTTGCCTTGTTTTTTATAAAAATTAAACCACTTGCCGTTCATATCGTAGCTCCGTTCGTTGACCCTCGTTTATAAATAACCGCGACGTTGTTGTTCTAATTCAATCGAATCAAATAATGCCTGGAAATTCCCTTCGCCAAATCCTTCATTGCCTTTTCGTTGAATGATTTCAAAAAAGATGGGACCAATGGCAGTGTTGGTGAAAATTTGCAACAGAATTTCTTTTTTGGTGGCTTCATCGGCATCAATCAAAATATGATTGCGTTGCATCCGTGCGACATCTTCTTGGTGCTCTGGCACCCGGCGATCAATGATACTGAAATAGGTTTCAGGTGTTTGCATGAACTCTACCCCAGCTGCACGCATTGACTCCACCGATTCATAGATGTTATCGGTAAATAAAGCGATGTGTTGAATGCCTTCGCCTTTGTACTCGTCCAAGTATTCATTGATTTGTGATTTCGGATCTTCCGATTCATTCAAAGGAATTTTGACTGAACCATTGGGGCATGTCATGGCCTTTGAAACCAGACCTGTTTTTTGACCTTTGATATCAAAATACCTGATTTCTCTGAAATCAAATAGATTTTCATAGTAATTGCTCCACTTTTCCATGTTGCCAAAATACAAATTATGAGTCAAATGATCGATGAAGGTCAGCCCAAAACCAGTCGGAGTTTGGTTCATGCCAACGATGTCATTGAAGTCTTCTTTCAATACTTTGGCATAACTTTCTTTGTCCAGGATATACAAGGCCGCATCACCGATACCCTTGATCGCTGGAAAATTCAATCCATTGGGTACATCCAATTGCTCCGAACCACCCTTCAAGCTGTGAGCCAAGGCATCTTCCTTGTTGTCAAAAACTATCGAAAAGCCACAGGCACAAGGTCCATGCGCTGTCCTGAAGTCAGCAGCAAATCCCGTGTCACATTCATTGATGTAAAAATCAGTTTGACCTTGGCGGTACAAAGTAATGGGCAGTTTTTTGTGGGTTTTGATCGCGGTAAAACCCATTTGACGAAATAATTTATGTAATGGAGCGGCGTCATTGGCCGAGTACTCAATGAAGCCAAAACCGTTGATGGTTGCTGACATGTTGTTGTCCCCGATATGATAAAAACAATATTCTATCCGCATTTAGTTTCATATGAAACTAATATTTGTTTCATTTGTAACTATTTTTGATTAAAATGGGAAAATGGACTTGAATCAATTCTTACCTTACCAGCTGTCAATCTTGAGTTTGAAAATCTCTAATGGCATTGCTGAACATTATCAAGACCAATTCGGTATCAACATTTCTGAATGGCGTGTTCTGGTCATTTTATACAAAAACCCTGATATCACAGCCAAAAAAATAGCGCAGTTGTCGCAAATGGACAAAGTCCGAATCAGCCGAACCGTTAAATCATTGGTGCAAAAAAACTACCTGACACAATCACAGCACCCATTAGACGCACGTGCTAAAAACTATGAATTGAATGAACGTGGTCGGTACTTAATGCGGGCAGTCATCCCGGATGCCCTGCGCTATGAAGAAGAACTGCTCAGTCAATTGAACCAAGATGAGCGAGCACAACTGCATCACTTGATTGGTAAATTCAATCGCATTTTGGGTTAGGATTGATTTCACCTGAGATTTCTGAATATAGGAAGAAATCATAGTATTGAAAATTCATTGATATGAATAAATATGCTGACAAGGTATAGAAAATAGAGGTTGAAAACAAAACAACATGCTAACTAAACTTAGCAAAAATGCTTTCAACACAGTATCTGCACTCGCTTAAGCACGGTTAGAACGATGGACGATTGTCATCCTGAGCGAAGCGGAGCGCAGCCGAAGGATCTCTAAACACAGGATGGCAGGTTACGTTTATCAACGCATGAACTTGGAGAGAGTCTTCTACTCACCAAGGCTCCCTCAAAATGACAACAGGTTCAGTCCTTGGCTTCTAATTCATCCCAACGGTTATACACAGTTTGTAACTCTTTTTCCTTATCAGCCAATTCAGTTGTCACCTTTTTAATATCAGCCTCGGCTTTGTTATAAAATTCAGGGTCACAAACTTGTTCTGACAAAGCAGCTATTTGGCTTTCTAGTTGATCTATGATCGATGGTAATTGTTCCAATTCATGCTTTTCTTTGAAGGTCAATTTATGGCTGTTGTCAGTTTTGGTTTTTTCAATTGGCTTTGCTTTGTCTTTTTTGGGTGCTTTATTGGTTTCCGGTTGGCGCCTTTGCCTCAAATAATCTTCATAACCACCAATGTATTCATTGACGTCATAAACGCCATCGACAGGGTTTTCATAAACAATGGTTTGGGTACACACATTATCAATAAAATCTCGATCATGACTGATCAAGATTAATGTTCCTTTGAAATCAAACAACAGGTCTTGAATCAAATCCAAGGTCTCCATATCTAAATCATTGGTCGGCTCATCCATTACAATCACATTAGCCGGACGCGCAAACAGACGTGCCAATAATAAGCGAGACCGTTCACCACCTGACAAGACGCTGGCTGGTCCTCGAATCTTTTCAGCATTGAACAGAAAATCTTGTAAATAAGAAATTACATGTCGTGGCTTGCCATTGATTTCGACAAAATCCGTGCCCAATTGCAGGTTATTTTGTACCGTGTCTTCATCATTGATTGCTTGTTTGAGCTGATCAAAATATGCCACTTCAACACCGGTACCCACTTTCACCGAACCTTCTTGGGGTTCAATCTCACCCAACAATAACTGTACCATGGTGGTCTTTCCAACACCATTTGGACCAATGATACCGACTTTATCACCACGCATGATTTTGGTTGAAAAGCCTTTGAGGATGGTTTGGTCACCGTATTTAAAGCCCACATTGTGCGCCACAATGACTTTTTTACCGCTGGCATCGGCCACATTAATTGCTGCTTTGGTGGTTCCAGATTGCGTGCGACGGGTTTTGCGTTCTTCGCGCAATGCCACCAAGTCTTTAACCCGACTTTCACTTCTGGTTCTTCTGGCTTTGATGCCTTGCCGCACCCACACCTCTTCTTGACTGAGTTTTTTATCCAAACGCTCCCATTCTTTGACTTCGGCATCCAAACGGTCCTCGCGCCTAACCAAATACGTTTCATAATTACAGTCGTATTGGTATATTTTTCCTCGGTCCAATTCAATGATGCCGTTGGCTATGCTTTTCAAAAATGTCCTGTCATGAGTGACAAAAACAACGGCACAATGCAGTTTATTGACCATGTCTTGTAGCCACAGGATACTTTCGATGTCCAAATGATTGGTCGGTTCATCTAATAACAGCACGTCTGGCATTTGTACCAACGCAGCGGCCAAATTGATTCGACGCCTGACCCCACCTGACAAGGATTTAATCACGTCATTAGGGTTGAGCTTTAATTTGGTGGTCACCACATCTATCTGCTGCAGCAATTCCCAACCATTGTTTTCATCAATCACATGTTGATATTCCGCCATTTTATTAGGATCGACAGCGGTTTCGTATTGCTCCAAAGCATGACCCACTTCACCCAAGGCGTGTAATAAAAACTCCCTGACGGTGGATTCAGATTCATTGACTGCTGATTGTTTCATCATCGCCACTTTCATACCATCCTGTTTAATGACTTGACCATCATCAATAGGCATTTCTCCAGCCATGATTTTCAACAAAGTGGATTTACCTTCACCGTTGCGACCAATCAAGGCCAATTTTTGTCCTTTGGAAATGGTTAAATTAACCGAGTGCAAAATGGGATGAGCACCGAAATCAATACTTACTTTGTCGAAACTGATGAGTGACATGAATATTTTTCATTGGAAATTGGCTCAACATTGTATTCAGTTAGCGAACAACCACAAGCTTGATGTAGACATATTCCAATTTTATCTTTAAGACTGACCTAAATTGACACATGAGATGCCAATGAAAATAAATTAATTTTATTCTTTTGACGGCCATCACAGAAACATCTTAATCCTTCGACTAATTTTAATTAAATTCACAGTTAATGAGTTAAAATGAAAACCTGTCATATAAAGAACGTATGTTGAAAACGGTTCCGAAACTAAATTTATCCATTCCAGACCACACCATATTAGATAAAATTGGTGAAGGTGGCATGTCGGCTGTTTATTTAGGACGTCAAATATCCTTGCAACGCAAAGTCGCCATCAAAGTATTGAAAAAATTAGTGATGGATGACAAAACCTTGTCTGAGCGGTTTGTCGATGAGGCCAAAACAGTCGCTTCTTTGGACCACCCACACATCATCAGCATTTACGAAGCCAAAAAATTACCTTCAGGCTTGGCCTATTTCACCATGCCCTATTTAACCCATGGAGATTTTGGTGAAATCATTTGTACCAATTCTGATCATTTGATTGAATTGCTGTGTCAGATTTGTGATGGTTTATCACATGCCCACAAACATGGCGTTATACACCGTGACTTGAAACCAGAAAATATATTATTTGATCAATTTGGTCGCATTAAAATCGCTGATTTTGGTATCGCTATATCTAAAAACATCAAACGAAAAACCAAGGACACTCAGTTATTGGGCAGTGCCCATTTCATGAGTCCAGAACAAATTCAATCCAAGATGATTGATTTTCATACAGATATTTACAGTTTGGGTTGTATCATTTATGAGAAATTAACCGGTGATCATGTGTTTGATGCAGGCAATGATTTTTCTATACTAATGTCTCACATCAACAAACCCATTCCCACTTTACCCAAAGCGTTGTCTGAATGGCAACCGATCATAGACACTTGCTTGGCCAAAGACCCTGAAGACCGCTACCAGTCTGTGGAAGAAGTCAAAGATGCCCTACTGGAAATCAAATACAGTAAATCCAGTAACGAGAAAATAGGACAAAGCAAAAATCCATCGCTTTCTCAATTGTCACCAGCCAAGTTGGTGATTGCGGCAGGGGTGATTCTGACCCTGCTTGTAACCACTGCTTGGCTTTTTATGGGTTCTGACACAGACATCATTGAACCCGCAACAACAGCTACAACAATCGAACCAACCGAACCAGTCGAAGCGGCTGATCAGGACCCTGAACCAGCTGCACAACAGCCATTGGTTTCAAATGAAACACCTGACAATGACCCCCTGACTTTGACCTTCGGTGTCATCGAAGCCGACCCTGAATTGGACGAAGATGCCGAACTGATTGATTTAACTGGAAACTTAGACAACGATCAAATCAATGAAATGTCAATCGAAGTGACTTTGAATGAAGCCCAACAATTACTCAGCAAATACCGTTTAACCAAACCCAAAGGTGAAAATGCCGCTGATAAGTTTCAAAAAATCTTGTTGGAACATCCAGATCACGCAGAAGCGCAAACAGGCCTCAATCAAGTGGGTGTCTATTATTTCAGGTTAATCAACAGTAAACTTAAAAAAGAGGATACGACTGCCGCATTAAAACACATTCAATCTGTAGTTAGTTACATTGAAACTTATCAAATAGATCGTGGGTTGTTTGATAAACAAGTCAGTGCGATCATGTCCGCCACTGACCAAAAAGTCAAACAAGCCATTCAGCAGAGACGCAGGAACCCAGCCACTGAAAACTACCTGAAGATGGCAAAATTATTGGTGCCTGACGCACCAGTCATCAACAATTTGCAAAGCAATTATGACAATATTCCCATCAAAGGTGATGTCAGCACAGATACATTGGGTCATCAGTTTGTTTTTATACCTGTTTACAACCCAACCACAATGAATGATCTTTTGGTGAGCCAGTCGGAGGTCACCGTAGCCCAATTTGAATCATTTGCAGGTGACAAATTCACTGAGGAAAAATGTTCACATTACGGTAAAAAGTCCTTTTTCAAGAAAACTTGGGCCAAACCACCATTTGATCAAACCAGCAACCATCCTGTGGTTTGCGTCTCTTTCAATCATGCGAAAGCTTATGCCACTTGGTTAAGTGCTAAAACAGGCGACACTTACCGCTTGCCCACAGCGCAAGAATGGCAATACATCAATCAGCAAGTCAGGCCTACACACCATTGTCAATCAGCCAATGTGGCTGGTGCTGAAGTTGAAGATGAAAGCAAAGCAACCGACAATCCTTTGACTTGTCATGATGGTTTTACATTCACCGCGCCCATCAATTCATTCGCTGCCAAAATCAATATCAATGACTACAATGGTAATGTGGCAGAATGGGTCAGCAACTGTAATGGCAACAAAGGATGTGTAGCAGGCACTTCATGGCGTTCTGGCCAGGGTGTTGACCCATTAAAGTTGGACCCCTTACCCACCAATGAAACCTACTCGCATGTAGGATTCAGGCTGGTCAAGGAAATACAGTAAAAGCTCAACCATTAACTGACAAAGCAGGCGTGTTACATAGGTAATCCACTTGCCAGATCTTTTGCATCATTTCGACATCAATGTTACCGCCCGAAATAATCACCAACACTTTCTGTTTAGATGTTTGTTTACGCAACCATTGACACACCGCATCCATGGTCATGGCTGAAGTCGGCTCAACATGCAGTTTAAGTAAATGTTGTAACCATTGTGTCCAATAGGCCATGGGCGTTTCTGCAACCGTGTAAAAGTCATCCAGGTGTTTGATGTGCTCAAATGTTTTCTCACCAATTGATAATGTCATGGCACCATCAGCCAAAGTTTTTGGTGCATCATCCAAGTGTTGTATCTGCCCAGTCTGATAAGATTGAAAAGCATCATCACCAGCCATTGGTTCAGCGGCAATGACTTGGGCCTTGGGTTGCAATTCACGGGTTGCCACTAAACTACCTGAAATCAAACCACCGCCACCACACGGGGCGAACACAGCGTTGATGGACTGATTGACCTGTTGCAGTGCTTCCAGTGCAACCGTTCCCTGACCTGCAATCACCGAATAATCATTATAGGGTGGAATCCAATAGACCCCCGCTTCAGCAGCCGCAGCTTCAACGGCTTGATCCACTGCCATTCGGGTTTTGTATTGTTTGACTTCGGCACCGTAGGAACGTGTGGCTTGGGTTTTCACTTTGGAAGCAAATACCGGCATAAAAATGGTGGCCGGTAAAGCGAACTGAGCCGCTGCCCATGCCACTGCTTGGGCATGATTGCCAGAAGACTGAGCCACCACTCGTTTGATGTCATTGTGCTGTTCACGCAACACTTGAATCGCATTACATCCGCCTCGGGCTTTAAAAGCACCAATTTTTTGTAAGCACTCCGCTTTGAAATAGATTTCATGTCCCAGCCATTGATTCAACAAAGTTGAGCTGAGTACGGGCGTGTCGTTGATGTAAGGTTTAATCCGATGCTGGGCTTGCTTGATGTCTTGGAATTTAATCATAGTCGTTCAAAAATTAACATTTGGTTGTTGGCGGGCATATTGATGTCTTGACGTAAGGGTAATCTTTGTTCATCCATTAATGCAACAATGGTTTCAAAGTCACGCACACCACGCAATGGGTCGATGTCTTTCAACCACAAATCGAAATCGGCATTGGATGCAGAGGTGAATTCACCCTGGTATTTGAATGGGCCATAAAACATCACCAAAGCGCCTTTTCTGAGGTTTTGTCCCATGCTTTGAATCAGTAATTTAACCCATTCAAATGGAATGATGTGTAAGGTATTGGCACTAAAAATCAAATCAGCCTTAATATCTGGCCATTGGTCTTTACCAATTTCATATTCAATGGGTGATTGAACATTATTTAAATTGGCTTCATCCAACCACAATTGGATGCCGGCATGGTTGGCTTTGATGTCAGAAGTTTGCCACAGCAAGGCAGGCAAGTTTTCAGCAAAGAATACAGCGTGTTGCCCAGTACCTGAACCAATTTCCAACACCTGTTTGTCATCTGTACGAAGGTGTTGTTTCAATACCTCAAGCAACACCGATTGATTCCTTTCACAAGAAGGAGAAAAGGGTTTCTCAACTTTTTCTGGATGATTCATTGTAATTGTGTCCGCAAAACATCTGACTCGGCTCGATCTGTGCGCGTAATCAATAGACGATCCTCAGCTCGATTGACACTTAATGAAGTTCCAACTGAATAAGGCCGGTGACTGGTGATGAATGTTTGGTCTCCCGTAGTCACGTCTAAGCGCCAAATCCCTGATGACTCAGCTGATTGGTTTGAATTCAGGTCAAAATACACGGCTTGATTGATGGCCGTCCATAAATTCATGGCAGACATCCTGACAGATGGGGTTAACAACTGGGATTTTTCAGTCAAAGGGTCATAAATAAACAATCCCGCTTCAACAGAACTTGAATACACCAATCTACCATCAGATAAAATCATAAAGCGACTGACTGATTGAGGAGGCAGTACAGTGACTTTGCCGGCTTTTAATTGCAGGATTTTATTGTTCACTTCTTTTGACTTGGCCAAGGCAAAAAATACGCCCTGGTACTCCCTGGAGGCTAAATGCCCCTGACCAAAATCCAAGGTATGTGTTTGCAGGGTCTCACTATTAAAAACCAAGGTACCATAACCCTTGTTGTCATTGGTGGTGATCAGAATGTCTCTGCCATTGCTGTGCCAAGAAGGTCGAGTCAATTTAACATTCGGTAGAGTCACCAGTAATTTTTCTTTAGATTGTTTAAAATCATAAATCCAAATTGAGCTTTGGTCTTGTCGATTGGAGGAAAACAGAAACTGTGTACCATTGGGTGAAAACGCAGGATAGTTGTCATATTTTGTGGAATGAATCAGTCGCTGATAACTTTTATTTTTGGTGTCGAACATCCAAATATTGGCTTCATAACTGACCACCTGAAAAGTCATGGTGCTTCTTCGCTGGTCAAACGAAGGGTGTTGAGCGCCATAAGCACCTAAAAGTACCGGTGATTTTTCATGAATGTTCAACAGCCAAAGTTGTCTACTGCCACTCAAATCAGAATCAAACACGATGTGGTCATCATCATACCAATCATGACTGACCGAATAATGTTCACCCAAAGTGAGGGGCCACTCCTTACCTGATATGAACGATTTAATCCAAAGGTTCCTCACCGATTGGTTACCTCTGGAAAAACTGAGGTATTTTTGATCAGGACTGACCCGAGGAGACCAGTCTTGTTGGTTGCTTGACGCTGGAAAAGTCAGTCTGGATTTTTCATTAGATTTCAAGTCTAACTGGCTGATTCCCACCAGTGCTTCACCATCACCCACTGCCTGATCAGCATAGTACAACTTCTGAGTGACGGAATTCCAATCGATTGTTCGGGACTCTGCATTGAAAAAACAGGTTCCTAAATCCACAAACAGTTGTTTTGAAATATGGTAACTTTTGAGGTGACATTGGCTTTGCTCACGGGCTGTAAAAATGAGCAGGTTTTGATCAGACAAAAAAACCGGTGATGATAAGCTGTGATGGGCCAATTGTATGATCTGCTGTTGATTGGCATCAAGCATTGACTCTATGATAATTTGACTGCCTTGCTCATCATTGCGCACATAGCTTAACCAAGCACCATCCTCACTTAATTCACTTTGTTGCTCCATTCCAGGTTGAAAGGTGACTCGGCTGGCAGCCGCTAATGCAGTTTGTAATGTGCTTTCCATTGATTCTTGTTGATTGAAATAAACCGACAGCAACAAGACGCTGACTGTAAACAACAAGACGCCAACACTTTTTGTGACCCGAACATTCCGCGCTTTCAAAGGCTCAATCATTTGGGTGAGTTGATAGCCCTTCTTAGGAATGGTTTTGATGTATTTTGCTTGGCTTGCTGAATCACCCAATATTTTTCTCAGTTCCGCAATGGTACGTGACAGCGCATCTTCATTGACATATTTATCGTGCCAAACATGATCTAAAAATTGTTGCCGCGTCACCACATTGGGCGCATGTTCTATCAGCAATGACAACACCAGATTCAATTGAGTAGACAACCGCACTTCGTTGTTGTTGTTTTTCAACAAACCATTGTCTGGGTGGTACCGCCATTCACCGATTAACCAAACGATGGGTTTGCTCTGCATACTTTCAGCGACTTTCTTCATGCTGGATAAGCAAAAAAGAAGTTTTGCGAAGGTTTTTTCATGGAGAAAAGAATAATTTTAAGCCTTTAATAAACAAGAGATGAACATGAAAAATATACGATTAATATTAACCCTCATTATAACCAGCCCTTTCGTAGATGCACAAGATTTAGGCAATCCTAACTGTGACTCTTTGTTGCTGGTCAGTAGTTGGTTTAATGACAATGTCAAAATCTTTGATGGTTGTGATGGCCAATACATCAGAGATTTGGCAGAGAACGGTGTTTTAGATGGCCCGCAATCTATTTTCCAAGACCCCAATGGAGACGTTATTGTTGTCAGTGAGTCAAACCACAAATTAATAAAATTTGATCAAGCCACGCTATCCACGGCCACCACGGTAGTTGCATCTGATCTGATGGATAATCCCATTACTGTGGTTAAGAAAGACGACAACCATGTCTATCTAGGAAGCTATTCAGGTAACAACATCATTGAATTGAACACCCAAACTTGGCAAGCTGTGCGCACTGTTTTACCAGTCAACAATGGTCAAATTCAAGGCATAGATATCGGCATGGCGATGGGCCCTGATGGACAGCTGTACGTCCCAGGATATGACTCTGACAATGTACTTAAAGTGAATCCAATGAATGGCAGTACCAGCCAGTTCATTTCCTCGGGTGCAAATGGCTTGAACCAGCCACGTTCCATTCTTTTTTTGAATGATCGCATTTTGGTCACCGCGTGGGGCAATCTGGCAGTATACAGCTATTCATTAAATGGCCAATTTCAAGGTGAAGTCATCAGCGGATTACCTGGTCCTGCGGGAATGATGCAGGACGGCCCTGATCATATACTATTGACATCCGACACCTTAAATACGGTCAGACGGTATCAACTCAGTGATTTCAGTTTTGAAACATTGGTCGCCAATCGCAGCGGCGGTCTTGCTGGAGCTACTTTTGTTTATCGTTTACAAAAACAGACCAACGTCGCAGAAGTTACAGGCATGCGCCAAGCCTTTTTAACCGGGCTTGGCACCATTGACGGCAATCAATTAACAGTCAGTTCGTTTGCCACTACGGGTGGGGCTTTTGGTCTTGATTTTAATCCTGATGATGTCAACAATGTTTTTTGGGGCACGATGACCTTTGAATTTTCAAGTTGTCACACTGCTCAGATGACTTATGACTCTGTTTTGGCCATCAATGGTGTTGCCTTTGGAAGTGGCGGTTATCAAGTGGGTCGATTGGCCATGAATGCCAGTGGACAAGCTTGTGAGAGCCAAGGGTACGAATTGATGAATGAAGCTTCATTCATGGGTGGAACATTTTACGGTGGAGAACTTTTTGATGGCGAAGGTTTTACCATTGATTACTTAAACGAAGGTCAAGCCATTGTGACTTGGTATACTTATTTACCTACAGAAGGTACTTGTCTCCCTACCGAAGGCTGTTAAGTTTTATTGGCTCTGATCAAAAAGGTACTCAAGCTGGGCCAAATTTGATTTGACCCAGCTTAATCTTAAGACGCATGCATCAACTCCTTCTGTGAATTTCAATAACTCCACAAAAACCCAACAGCCTAGCAGATTGTATCTCCCCGCATTTAAAGAGACCTTAAGTGGCAGCTATTTGTTCTTCGAAAGCCTTTAGCTCAATCAAGTCTTTGAAATCTGCATCTGCATCTTGCCAAATGGACTTGATTTTTTCGGTTAAATCAATGGCTTCTTCGAGTGCACCTAATTCATACAGTGCCCTGGCTTTTAACAACATGGATTGCCCAAGTATTGGATTGCGTTGCAACGTTTCATCAATGATGTTTATGGCAGATTGAAATTTTCCAAATTCAAACAAGGTCAATGCTTTCTGGTATTTCAACTCATCCACCACATACAAAGAGTTTAGCGTGAGAAAAGACTGATTTGACTCATTGATGGCCTGATCATGAAGTTCAATGGCTTCTTCAAACTTACCCGCATGCCTGGCTTCAATGGCTCTGGATGCATAAATGAACTGATCATATACATTCATTTGAAATTCATTCTTAAACTTCTCAAAACGCTTTAAAGATGCTGCAGATTGCTCAAAATTACCCGCCAGATCATGTACAGATTTGGCGATAATCTCCAACATCTGATTAAATGGAGGTTTGGTTTCTGCTTGCATGTCAGCATAGGCTGCCCAAGCTTCATCAAAACGTTGTAAGTAAGCCAAATAGGATATTTTTTTACTACCAAACATCAAGTTGAGCGACAAAGGTGGCATGAATGATTGGCTGATGGCACGCATTTCATCAAGCACCTGCATGGCCTCTTCCAATCGTCCCAGGTAGAACAACAGGTTTTCTTTTTCTGTCAAAATTTTGACTCGATCGGCATCATTGTCTGCCTTCAAGCGCAAAGCATCCAAAGCTTGAATGGCATCCAAAATACGCCCCTCTAATGCCATGACTTTGGCCAGGCCTAAATCGGCATCAATGTCATTGAAGCTCATTAAACTGGCATCTTCAAAATGTGATTTGGCAGCCGCAATGTCACCAAACTGCAAATAAGTGCTGGCCATTTCCAAATGTGGCTCAGCTTTGTCGGGGCTACTTAATAAATAAGCATTCAAGGCCTTGATGGCATTTGCTTGTTCACCTTTTAAGCGATAGATTCTGGCTTGATTGATCAATGCAGTTGAATTGATTTCTTGTAACTCCGCAAGCTTTTGATAGGTCGACAAGGCATCATCCAAGCGATGACCAATCACCATGTAATTGGCACCTAGAATTTGTAAGGCATCTGCACTTTTCGGGTACAGTTTGACCCAGTTTTCTAACACTTTGATGGCCTTGTCGGTCTCACCATTGATGGCATAATAATTGGCTTTGACTTTCAACAGTGTTTCTTGAGACAGGTTGTATTCCAGTTTCAATGCCGATTCAGCGGCTGATTTGGCTGATGCAAAATCACCCATGCCTCGATAATAGTCAATCAACAAGACATAAGCCTCAGCCAATTTTTCATCTGATGACAATGCCATTTTAAGGTGACTGATGCCCTGTTCAAAATCATTGTCTAAAGCCACAGCATTCAAAGAATCAATCACAGATTCAATGGCTGCTAAATTATTGGAAATGTGTTGTGATATGGGCATATCAGGTATCACATTGGCGTCCACTTTTATGTTGGCTTTGTTTAAAATCACCTTGGCCAGTTGTTCAGCCACATCATCCAAGGCAAATAACCAATCATCGTAAGAAGATGATATGGTGGTCAGTAAAGCACCGCTTACGACATCGTACAAAGAGGCTTCAAAGCTTATTTTTCCTTCATCTTGCAAGATTTGTCCTTTGATCATCCACTGAGAATCACGATCATTGGCTATGCTCAAATCCAAGGACAAGGGCTCACCAAGCGCACGGTCGTATCCTTTACTGGTAATGGCACTTAATAAAGCAGGCGATTCATAGGGGGTACGTATAGATATGATTGGGTTGCGCATCAAATCTTTGGCCACCATCCACATTGAGCCATAACTCAACCAGTCCAAAGTTTCATCGCCAGTCTTATTTTCCCAAAAAAAGCCATAGACTTTCTGACTCATGCCAGATCTGGCCACTTCATAATCAACCATTTTGCCAGTTTGCACATCAGTCAAACTCAAAATTTCTGTGGCCTGAACCTTGTCTACGGGTTGGATGAAAGTGGTGACAGCAAACCATGCCAGTAATGAATTAAAAGGAATAAATATAATTTGTTTTTGGGTCCATTTGTCTTTCCCTGGTCGTCCATGGCCCCAAGCCAACAAGGCCACCAAGGGCAGAAATGAAATCAAAATCACAAACACATAGGATGAAAACTGGGTGGGCACATCGAAGCGCTCACTCATCCAATCACCTATTTCAACGGCCAACCAAACAGCAGCCACATACATACCCAATATTTGGGGAATTCTTCGTTCTGCGAGTTCAGTAAGCAAACTCTTTTTGCGGGTCATTTTCTATTCATCCTTCAACATATAAATGCATTATACTATGACAACCAAACCGATAGAAAGGCCACCCGTGACAGAAAACAAATTGATTGATCTAGAAACCCGCATCGCATTTTTAGAAGACACCGCGGACGACTTGAATAAAATGGTTTACCAACAAACCAAAAAGATAGATGACCTCCTGGCAATCATTCAAAACTTGAGCAAGCACATGAAACAAGTGCAGAGCGACATCAGTGACATCAAACCAATGGATGAAGTACCTCCCCATTATTAACGAAGTGCTTGTGAACACTGCTTTGGCTTGAGGCACCTGCGATTTTTGACCCATTCAAAAACCATCTTCTGACACATGCGTCTCTGTTAATTTCAGCTATACTGTAATTGAAAAAAACTAAGGGGTATTCGCATGTCATTCAAAAAATCTTTCGTCGTCATTTTAATGTCGTTGTTTATTTATCATTCTGAGGTATCAGCGGGTGAGCTGTATTGGCCTGAAATGGAATATGATACAACCATACCCAGACACCATGATGTTTTGGGTTATCAGACTGGTGAAAAAATCACCAACCACATCGACATGCTCAAGTACTTCGATGCTTTGGTAAAAGCAGCACCTGAGCACATTCAAAAATTCAGTTACGGAAAAACTTGGGAAGGTCGAGAATTGATTTACTTGGTCATTGGTTCAGAACAAAACTTAGCAAAATTGAGGGAATTCGAACACAACATCCAAAAATTGGCTGACCCCAGAATCACCAACAAAAAACAAGCCGATCAACTGATTAAACAATTACCCGCTTCGGTGTGGCTTGGTTATGGGGTTCATGGCAATGAAATCAGCAGCACCGATGCGGCCATGATGACTGCTTATCACCTACTGGCTTCAGCAGAAAGCCCGATGACAAAACAAATCATGGACAACACCTTGGTCTTTATCGATCCTTTGCAAAACCCAGATGGCAGAACCCGGTTCACCAGTCGATATTATTCAAATGTAGGCTTGGAACACAGCGGCGATCGCTACAGTGCAGATCATAATGAACCCTGGCCAAACGGTCGCAGCAACCATTATTTATTTGACATGAATCGAGATTGGCTGGCCATGACCCAACCTGAAACCCAAGGCCGCATTGCTACCATGAATCGTTACCTGCCCTTGGTGGTCATAGATTTGCATGAAATGGGTGGTGACAGCTCTTATTATTTTGCCCCAGCAGCGGAACCAATGAACCCATTGATGACAACAGCGCAAATCAATAACATGACATTGATTGGCAAAAACCATGCCAAGCATTTCGATGCCATGGGCTATGATTATTTCACTCGTGAAGTGTTTGATGCTTTTTACCCTGGCTATGGCGACAGTTGGCCCACATTTTACGGCGCTTCAGCTTCCACTTACGAGGTTGGGTCAGCCAGAGGGGAAGTTTTTATCAAGCGAAACGGAGAAAAATACACCTACGCCGATTCAGTGCAAAAACATTTTATCGCATCAATTTCTACCATTGAAGCCACTGGCAATCTTCGCACTCAATTGCTGAATGATTTTTATCAGTATCAAGTCAGTGCCATTGCTGATGGAAAAAACAAGCAATATGTCGTTCCGGCACAAAGCGATCGAGCTGGAGCTCATCGTTTGGCCCAGTTATTGATGGCTCATGGCGTCGAAGTTCATCAGCTTAAGCATGACATCAAAACCTGTGGACAAGCATTCAAATCTGGTGGTTTTGTGGTTGACTCAGCACAACCAAAAGGGCGGTTTGTCGAAGCCGTACTCAGTCAGCAAGTTGATATGGACCAATCCTTTATTGAAGAACAAGAAAAACGCCGCAGCAGAAACCTCAGAGATCAAATCTATGATTTAACTGCCTGGTCACTGCCATTGATGTTTAATCTTGAGGTGATCAATTGTCGTGGGATAAAAAGCAACCACACCACTATGCTCAATGGCGACATGGCATTGTCACCCCAACTGTCCAACCCTGATGCTAAGGTGGCATATCTGGTACCGTGGGGCGATATGGCTGCTGGCCGATTCCTCACCAACGCTTTGCGCCAAGGCATCAAAATCAAATCATCTGATTTACCCTTTACCTTAGCCAATGGAAACAACTATCCAGCTGGCACTTTAATCATTGAAATCGAAAACAACAGCAATGACCTTGCTGCACAGGTCCAACGCATTGCTACCACTACAGGTGCAGTGGTTGATGGCATCGATTCAAGCTGGGTCACCAAAGGACCTAATTTTGGTAGCGGTAATGTGGTTGAAATACCAGCACCCAAAATTGCCATGGCATGGGATCAGCCCACCAGTAGCTTAAGTGCAGGAAACAGTCGTTTTGTGATTGAGAGACAATTGGGTTATCCAGTAACGGCCATTCGCAGTCAGCATTTAATCTATGCTGACCTCAGTCTTTATGATGTCTTGATACTGCCATCGGGCAACTACAGTCAGGTTTTCAATGAACAAAGCATTGCGCACATCACCTCATGGATTAACACGGGTGGGGTTTTGTTGACCTTGGGTCAAGCCACTGCCTATGCAATCAGTGAACCTGCCAATTGGTTGTCAGTCAAAGCTGAGCAGTCATTCAAAACAACTGCTGATACAAAGCCCACTGAGACTGAAAAAAGCAGCAGTGTGCCAGGCCAATTGATACAAAATGATGAAGAATTCAATCTGGCCATACAACCAGACAAAGGCAGACCAGACTCAGTGGCTGGTGTGTTGGCCAAAGTGGCAGTGGATCAAGATCATTGGTTAACTGCAGGCGTTAAACCCGAAGTCATTGCCATGGTCAGTGGCAGTCAAATCTATACCCCAATTAAATTAGATGAAGGGAAAAATGTGGCATGGTTCAAAGGTTCTGACGAATTACTGGCCAGTGGATACCTGTGGGAAGAAAATCGACAACAATTGGCCTACAAACCTTTCCTGATACACCAACCCAAAGGCAAAGGCATGGTCATCGCTTTCACTCAGGAGCCGACCTTACGGGCATTCCTTGATGGCCTGCAAGTGATGTTAACCAACACCTTATTCAGAAGTGTTGCACATACGGGTAAATTGCGTTGATTAAAGTCTAATTTGACCTGTGCCAGGCTGAGACTGTTATTGTAAGGTACCCATTTACTTTTTTGTGTGGACAGCTTACAACGTCGTTCAGCTGGTCTTTATACAATCAACATGGCATCGCCATAACTGAAAAACCGGTACTGTTCATCGATGGCATGTTGATAGGCTGCCAAAATATTTTTTCGACCAGCCAAGGAAGAAACCAACATAACCAAAGTGGATTCAGGTAAATGGAAGTTGGTGATTAAACCATCAATGATTTTGAACTCGTAGCCAGGGTAGATAAATATTTGGGTGTCACCCACAAAAGGTTCAATTTCACCGTTGGCAGCTGCCGTTTCTAAACAACGCACTGCCGTGGTACCCACCGCAATCACACGGCAGCCCTTTGCATGTGTCTGTTTCACCAAGTCGCACACTTGTTGATCAACAGACAACCATTCTTTGTGCATTTGATGAGACTCGATTTCATCGGTTTTTACCGGTTGAAACGTACCGGCACCAACATGTAAGGTCACGAATGCTGACTGTATGCCTTTGGCTTCGATTTGCGCCAATAGATCATTGTCAAAATGCAAACCTGCCGTAGGTGCAGCCACTGCACCGGTTTGCTTGTTGTCGGCATAAACAGTTTGGTAACGTTCATCATCATGTGAATCTGCTTCACGTGTGATGTATGGCGGCAAGGGCATATGACCATGCTGTTGCATCAAATCAGATAAATGATGACCGTTGATTGTTTCAACCAAATAGAACATGCCCTGTTTGGCAGTGACGGTCATTTTAGCCATACCATCAAATTCAATGGTGCTGCCCAATTTGACAGATTTGTTTGATTTTAACAGGGCTTTGGCTTGTTGTTCATTCAAAACCCTTTCGATGAACACTTCAATTTTTCCGCCAGTCGATTTTTGTGCCAACAACCTGGCTGGGATGACTTTGGTGTTATTGAAAACCAACAAATCCCCGGGGTTCAACTCGCACAAAATGTCCTTGAATTGTAAATCTGTGGTTTGACCCGTTGATTTATGAAGCTTCAGTAAACGACTGGCAGAACGGTCTGGTAATGGCTCTTGGGCAATCAGTTCGGATGGTAATGTGAAGTCAAAATCCTTTTTTTTCATGGTATTTAATTATTGTTTTTTAACGGGGAAATCCAGATGCTGAACCTGCTCACTGCCCGACTCATCTTGGTAAATCAAGCAGATTCTGACTTCTTCACCAACAGTAAAACGCTTTTTAGGCATCATCAACATAATATGTAACCCACCTGGCTCCATAACTAGTTGCTCATTTTGGGGTATCAACAGTTCTTTTTGTTCCCGCATTTTCAACAAACCATCTACATCAATGGTTTTGTGAATTTCCGCCATGGCAAAATCTGGCGCGAAAGCACCGATTAACTTCAGGTCTTTTTGAGTTTGATTTTCAACCGTAACATAGGCTGCCAGCATCTTAGCTGTCGGCGGTGCTTCTCTGAACCACAGGTCACTGATTGCTGGAAACTCAAAGGCTTGAACTGACTGGACACTTAAGCACAAAATCAAAACAATGATAGGTTTCATAATGTATTTACCAGGTTTGCCAAGTCACTGGCGTGTTTTTGAGCGAGCTGTGCATCTTTGGCTTCTACCATCACCCTTAATTTCGGTTCTGTGCCAGAGGGTCTTATCAAAACCCGACCATTGTCACCCAGATCATCATCCACCTTTCTGGCCGCGTCAATCAGGGTTTGGTTGCGGGCCAATTGTTTAGGTTGATCATGCTTCACATTGATCATCACTTGAGGATACAACTGCATTTCAGCTGCCAATTCTTTCAATGATTTACCGGTTTCCATAATCACTTCCAAAACCATCAAAGCACTGATGATTCCATCCCCTGTTCCAGCCAAATTTAAATTCAAAATATGCCCCGAGGACTCTCCACCCAAAATCCAATCCCTTTTGCTTAATTCCTGATGGACATAGCGGTCTCCGACATTGGCCCTGACAAACGGCACCCCTAATTGCTTCAAGCCTGCTTCCATGCCTTGGTTGGACATCAATGTTCCCACCACGCCACCATTTAACTTATTGTGAATATGTAAATGTTTAGCTACCATGAAAATCAATTGGTCTCCATTGACTTCATTGCCGGTGTGGTCGACCATCACCACCCGGTCTCCATCGCCATCCAGAGCCACGCCCAGGTCGGCTTTGGTTTCTATCACCATTTCACTCAGTACAGAAACTTCAGTGGAACCACAGTCTTTATTGATATTAAACCCGTCTGGTTTATTACCAATGACGGTGATGTCAGCACCCAATTCTTCAAACACCTGTGGTGCGATGTGGTAACTGGCTCCATTGGCACAGTCTAAAACGATTTTTTTACCAGCCAACAGTTGTCGGTTGGCAGCACGTTTACAAAACTCAATGTATCGACCTGCCACATCATTGAGTCTTTTGGCCTTACCTAATTGTGCTGACTCCACCATATCCATGGGTTGGTCCAATAAAGCTTCAATGGCCAATTCTTGCTCATCATTGAGTTTTTGCCCGTTTTGATTAAAAAATTTGATGCCATTGTCATAGTACGGATTGTGTGATGCACTGATTACAATGCCTGCACTGGCATGTAAGGTCTTGGTTAACCAAGCAACAGCCGGCGTTGGCATGGGTCCAAAAAGAATGATATTAACCCCAGCAGATGACAAGCCAGCTTCTAAGGCTGATTCCAGCATATAACCAGATACTCGGGTGTCTTTGCCAATAACAATGGTTTTATTGGGCATGGACTGTCCCAATACTTTGCCAGCCGCATAACCCAAGCGCAAAGCAAATTCAGCCGTGATTAATGACCCACCCACTTTACCTCTGATGCCATCAGTACCAAAATATTTTTTATTCATAAACTGTTCCTAGTTTCATCAGACTATGCTGTATCAGCTATCAGCGCCTGACAGGTTTTCAACACATCCATGGTTTCAGCCACATCATGAACCCGAAAATAATCAGCCCCTTGTAAATAAGTAAATTGTGCCACTGCCAATGAGCCTGCCAGTCGTTGGTCTACAGGTCTTTGCAAAAGGTCTTGGAACATTGATTTTCTAGAAACCCCAATCATGACTGGCAACCCCATTTGTTTCAAAGTGGACGTATTGCGTAACAATTGTAGGTTGTGATGTAAGGTTTTACCAAAGCCAATACCAGGATCTAAAATAATACGGTCGGCATCCATACCATATGATAAACAAGCTTCTACCCGCTCATCAAAAAAATCCAGTACCTGTTGTACCACATCATCATATTCGGGGCCGTCTTGCATATTCTGAGGCGTGCCTTGCTTGTGCATCAAACAAACCATCACATCATGAACAACTGCTATTTCAATTGCCTCATCCGCTTGTAAAGCATTGACGTCATTGATCATGGTAGCACCTGCCATGATGGCCGCTTCCATCACTTCTGGTTTACTGGAATCAATTGATATTTTTTGTTCGGGGTATTTGGCTTTGATGGCTTTGATAATTGGCACCACACGACTGATTTCTTCATCAACCGAAACTGTGTCAGCACCTGGCCTGGTTGACTCACCACCCACATCTATCCAGTCGACTTGTGCCATGACCATTGAATCTACTTGCTGCATCGCCGCGTTGACTTGACTGAATTGTCCGCCATCTGAAAATGAATCGGGGGTCACATTTAGGACCCCCATTATTTTAAAATCTCTTATAAAAGACATGGCTTATTGGTTATTATGATTCTGTGGCCTCTCCACCAATGACCGAATCTTTTTTGTCTTTAGATTTTTTCTTGGTGTCCGTTTTAGGCTTGTCATCGTCGCCATCTTCTTCCCAATTCTCAGGAGGTGTGATTTCCTTGCCTTCCATGATTTCTGCCACTTGACTGGCATTGATGGTTTCATACTTCAACAAAGCTTCTGACATGATGTGTAACTTATCAATATTATCAGTCAAAATTTTACGGGCTTTTTCATAGTTGGTATCAATGATCTTTTTAATCGCATCATCAATCAATTTGGCAGTCGCATCTGACACATTTTTATGTTGAGTCACTTGCCTACCCAAAAACACTTCACCTTCGTCTTCAGAATAAAGCAATGGACCCAGGCCTTCGCCAAAGCCCCATTTTGTCACCATGTTTCTGGCAATATTGGTGGCTTGTTGGATGTCACTAGAAGCGCCTGTTGAAATGGCGTCAGCGCCACCCAATAACTCTTCCGCAATTCGTCCACCATAAGCCATCGCAATTTGTGATTCCAATTTACGTTTGCTGATCGATATTTCATCTTTGTCTGGCAATGAAATGGTGACGCCCAATGCCCGTCCTCTTGGGATGATGGTTACTTTGTAAATCTGATTGTGTTCAGGTGATAAATAACCCACAATGGCATGACC
This sequence comes from Marinicella litoralis, assembly GCF_002591915.1. Lineage (GTDB taxonomy): Bacteria > Pseudomonadota > Gammaproteobacteria > Xanthomonadales > Marinicellaceae > Marinicella > Marinicella litoralis. The sequence continues at coordinate 676,193 of NZ_NIHB01000002.1, forward strand.
AGATTCATGGTATGCCGTTACCTTTCTGTCTTCTTCATCCATCACCATGGATTTTCTTTCAGCACCCATCCAAATCTTATCACGGGCTTTCTCAAAACATTCCATATTGACTTCTTTGGCATCTGTTCGAGCAGCAAACAATGCCGCTTCATTGACCAAATTAGCCAAATCAGCACCTGAAAAACCTGGTGTGCCCCTGGCAATGTCTCTTGGCTTCACATCATCAGCAATGGGTACTTTTTTCATGTGAACTTTCAAAATGGCTTCACGACCTAAGATGTCGGGTAATGGCACCACCACCTGTCGATCAAATCGCCCTGGTCTTAATAAGGCAGAATCCAATACGTCAGGTCTGTTGGTTGCCGCGATGACAATAACCCCTTCATTACCATCAAATCCATCCATCTCAACCAACAACTGATTCAAGGTTTGTTCACGTTCATCGTGTCCACCACCCATTCCGGCACCACGTTGTCTACCGACAGCATCGATTTCATCAATAAAGATGATGCAAGGTGAATTCTTTTTCGCTTGTTCAAACATGTCTCGCACACGAGAGGCACCCACACCGACAAACATTTCAACAAAATCAGAACCTGAAATGGTAAAGAAAGGCACTTTGGCCTCACCAGCAATGGCTCTGGCCAGTAAAGTTTTACCGGTACCCGGTGAACCCACCATTAAGATTCCTTTAGGAATGTGTCCACCTAGTTTTTGAAATTTGGTGGGGTCGCGTAAAAACTCAACCACTTCAGCCACTTCTTCTTTGGCTTCCTCAGCACCAGCCATATCATCAAAGGTCACTTTGTTTTGATCTTCAGTCATCAATTTGGCTTTAGAACGGCCAAAACTCATGGCCCCGCCCTTGCCACCGCCACCTTGCATTTGACGCATGATGAGGAACCACAAGCCGATGAACAATAAGATGGGGAATATGGTTTCAAAGATGCGCCAGCCCCAACCTTCTTCATGGGGTGCTTTGATGGCATATTTGACATTATTCAGCAGCAAGTCATCTTCTAAATGCGGATCGTTGCCCGCTTGTACCATCAATTTTTCACCACCTTTTGTGGTGGCAATAATTTTTCGATGCACTGAAGTTTCAGGGTCAATCTGAACCTCACTGATTTGGCCGCTTTGTACCATATTGATGAATTCAGAATAAACGATTTCACCACTTTTCTGTGGTTGTTGTACCATGCTGCCAAAGACACTCATGAGTACCATCAGTACCACCACCCATAATAAGATGTTTTTTGCTATGTTATTCAATATCAGCCTCTGCTTTATTTGAAACCAGTGGCCACCGCAAATACTTCTCTCGATCGTGGGCGCGATGACTTGGGTTTGTAGATAACTACTTTATTAAACAAATGGCGAATGTTTTGCATGTGTTGATCAAAACCTTCACCTTGAAATAATTTGACAACATGTGCACCACCAGGTTGCAACGATTGTTGACAAAAATCCAATGCCATTTCAGCCAACAACATACATCGTGGCTGGTCCATGGCATTCATTCCACTTAAATTGGGGGCCATATCCGATAAAACAAGGTCTATTTTTCGTTCCCCTAACAATTTGAGAAGCTGTTCATACACCTCATCCGATGTAAAATCCCCTTCTATAAAATGAACCCCTTCAATCGGTTCAATTGGTAACAAATCAAGACCAATGATAAAGTCGGTTTGCGGCGACTTGGCTTTAATGACCTGACACCAACCACCAGGGGCCGCACCCAAATCGACCACCGCCTTCAAACCCGATAATAAATTGAACTTTTCAGCAATTTCTTCCAATTTATAAGCAGATCGAGCACGGTAGCCAGCGCCTTGAGATTTTTTCACAAATTGATCATCAAAATGCTCCCTTAACCACTGGTTGGAGCTTTTACTTCTGGCCATACTTTCTCACGTTCTTATGTAATGCTTGTTGGTTAATGATAAAATACCACTTTAAATTAAAAGTGTATCATTGAATGTCAAACAAAGCTGTAAATAAATCAAGCAACAAACCTTTAAGCAAGAACGCTTTAAAGTTCCTGCGAGGCATTGCTCATGACACCAAACCAGTGGTGACCATTGCCGATAAAGGCATCACCGAAAACATCTTAATTGAGTTGGATATTTGTCTCAATCAACATGAACTGGTCAAAATCAAAATCCGCGCTGACCGCGAAGCCAGAGAACAATTCACCTCACAGATTTTAAAAGAATCTGGTGCCCAAATGGTACAGTCGATTGGACAAACTTTAACCATATATCGCGCCAATCCTAAAAAACCTGTTTTTGAACTGCCCAGATAACAACCTATTTGATTATGGATTTATTAGAAAATCGCACCAATCATCCCAACATCATAAAATCAGCAGCGGCCGATTCCTGTGTATTTGAAAGTCAAACCTACCACCATTCCATCATTATTCCATTCAATGGTGAGGTCATGGCTTGTGATTTAATATCGGTGGATGAGTTAAATCAGCAAATTGTGCAGCAATTATGTGATTATCATCCTGAAGTCATCATCCTGGCTACTGGCTCATCAATCATATTTCCTACCACTGAATTACTTGACCCATTGGTTAAGTTAAACATTGGTTTAGAAGTGTTACATAACGAAGCGGCGGCCAGGACATTCAACATCTTATTGGCTGAAGACCGCAAAGTCGTTTGTTTGATGCTACTAGCTGATAACAACTGCGTTTAACAACAAAATCATAGACAAAAAAATACCCTCATCCGAGGGTATTTTTGGTATTCAGTCTTAAGCGGTTTATCTTTGACGTGCTTTTAATTTAGGATTTGATTTACAAATCACAAATACTTTACCACGGCGGCGAACCACTTTGCAGTCTCTAGAACGAGTCTTGGCTGATTTCAAAGATGATAAAACTTTCATAATTTACCGCTGGTTTAAAAAGATTGGAAATTATACCCATCTGGCATAAAACTGCAAACCATTTTTACTATTAATTCAGCTTTCGTTGAATGATCATCCACTTGCACTGCCATACAACTGTTCTGACTTATTAAACAACAGCCATGAGGTAAATATGTATTTATCATCTGATATGGGCATATTACCCCTGTGCGTATGCGTAAACCCAGCTGGTGCAATCACCAAAGTACCTTGTTTCGGTTGCGTTTTGATGTTTTGGAAATAAAACTCAGTTTCACCACCTTCAGCGACATCATTCAAATAAAACATCCACAAAAGCGTTCGATGTAGTGCGTCATTGGCAGGATCTCGTGGATGTGGATACACTTCTGAATGGTAGTAAAAATAACCACCTTCATTTTGTTTGTATTTTTGGATATTTACTGAGCCCAAACGATATACCGCTTTGATCAATGCCACCAATGATTCATCACTTAATCCTGGGATATCCACGTACGAAATTTGTTCAACCCCATCCTCTGTTTGAACCTGTAGGGCCACGGCGCCAGCCAATAAAAAAGGGTATTTCCGCACATACGCCACCAAGCCACTTAATACAGCATTTTGAATAACGCCCATTTCTTCTGACCAATCCTGGTCAGAACTGATGGTTATGTCCGTGCTGTTTTTTTTAATCACATCAACGCCTTGACCCGTCACACCAGGACGCTGATGGTCGCTGTGATTAAACTTTTGAATACAATGTTGGCAAAATTCAGGAGACAATACCCCCTCTGCTACTTCGATAAAATGAGTCAAGTTAATCAAGCCTAAAATGAAAGGCAATTATTCTAGCTTGTTGTGGACAGAAGTTAAACCATCGATTGTGGTGATCTGGTCATATTCTATCTATCACTCACTTTCTGATAGCCACCACTTGATTTTTTCCATTGCTTTTAGCAAGGTACAATGAATTGTCAGCACGTTTGATGGTATCCATCACCGACTCATTATTTTTCAACTCCGCAACTCCCAAGCTGACTGATATTTTCTCATTACCCATTTTAGGCGGCATTGTTATTCCAAGCACCCTTAATCTGATTTTTTCGGCAAACTCACACGCTTTATTGACATCGCTGCCCAGCAAGCAAATGGCAAATTCTTCACCACCCCAGCGACCAATGACTTGGTTTTTACTCATTAATTCAAGCAGAGACTTACCAAGATCACTGAGGAAGCTGTCACCTGCCAGGTGTCCCATGGTGTCATTGTATTTTTTAAAATCATCTAAATCAGCAATAACAAACGACAAGCTCAAGCTGTTTTTTTGTGCCACTGCCTCAAAGGCTTTAAACTGTTGCAACATCCCTCGTCTGTTATACAGTCCTGTCAGCTCATCGGTAATGACTTGACGTTCCAGGATTTTGTTTAAATTGACAAAATCAGAAATCCAGTCTTTGACACCAAAAATAATGAGGGTAAATGCAATCACCAAGGTAAGCTTTTCTCCGATGGCGGTATAAAGTTCACCATGAAAATGCAACTGGTCTAATGCATCTATATACATAGAAATAAATGCCAGAACAAAACCCACATTTAAATAAGAATAATATTTTTTTCCTTTCAATTGATCAATGGTAAAAAATAAAATGGCTGCCATAGTGGCAAACACAAATTCTGCCATTAAATTAAATACGCGTACGTCTTCAAATCGCTCCAACCAAAAAAAGTCATACCCAGCAAATACAACAACAATGATCAATAAAACGATCGTTTTTTTATAATTAGGCCACATGAATTGATTTTTACTCCAATCAAGCTCAATTAATTAACTGTTCGAATAACACGAACCCTGGGGTTATCATAAACTTCATTCAATAAGAAAGCTTTATTGAAAACATTCATTAAACGCTGATATAACTATACCACAACGCTTAAATGGCAAACCACAGTTTAAAGTGGAAAAGTATTCGCGCAAAAAAAAAGGCGCCATAAAATGACGCCTTAAGTATAACGCTGAGGAAGAGGGAGGAAAACCTCAGCTGTTTTTGCATGTGACAAACATGAAGTCTGGCACATACATGAAATCTTGCGATTTCAAATGGGAACAATGAAAATTCCTAATTCTAATTCTACGCATCTAAGATGAATAGAACGTGAAGATAAATAAAATAATTAAACTTCAAACAATATATTTTATTGTTATTGCCTTTGATGCATTGTTGAATCAAAAGTTCAAATTATTATGATTAATTCATTGCGGTTTCAAACAACCGTTTGATTCAATCTATGAGGGGCATTTTAACTACATATTGAAAAGAAACAAGCTAATTGTTTTTGTGTTTCGGATAAATTATACTTATGCGAAAAAATCATATATATGTCTAATAAATACAAAAACATCCCTCCATTGAGAGCCATCAAAGCTTTTGAGGCTTCTGCTCGGCTGCTTAGCTTCACCCAAGCCGCCCAAGAGTTACACGTTACCCAAGCTGCCATCAGCCATCAAATAAAAAATCTTGAAGTATTAACTGGCGTACAACTGTTTCAGCGGTTCAATCGATCGCTTAAATTGACATTTGAAGGACGGCTTTATTTAATTTCAGTCAGAAATGCTTTAGAAAGCATTGAAAAAGCCACACGTCAACTTAAAAACAAAGACGCCTCAGGAACACTTAATATATCAGTACTGCCCTCTTTCGCCACCAAATGGCTGTCTAAACGCATTTGGCGCTTTCAACAACAACACAAGGAATTGGATGTCAGGATATCGGCATTCGAATGGTTGACTGACTTTAAAAAAGACGATTGTGACATCGCCATACGTTATACCGCAGACCCCAATTATCCAGGATTAAAAAGTGAACTGTTACTTGAAGAAGAGGTGTTTCCCGTCTGTTCTAAACAAGTCTACGAATCATACCAAGGAAAATTAACACCTAAATCATTACTGAATGCCAACTTGTGCCATGAAGACTTCACCACTGAAGATTGGCATGATTGGTTTGATGCGGTTCAAATTCAGGCAAAACCCAAATTAAGAGGCACACGGTTCAGTCACATGGTAACCATGCTGGAAGCGGTTGAGAATCATCAGGGCTTTGCCTTGGGCCGAACCCCATTGGTTCAGGATGACATCAACCGAGGCTTATTGGTAGAGCCATTTAAGCAAAGAATCAAAGGCGAAATGTCATATTATTTGGTCTACCCGAGATCAACCGAGAGTGATCAAAAGTTACAAATTATCAGGCAATGGTTATTCGCGGAAGCTGAACAATTCAAAAACAGCCATCAAAGCCAATCATCTTCTTCAGCAAACAAATAAGCAGCGATGTCTTTGATCAACTCATCCAAACCATATTTATTGATTGAAGAAATTAAATAATATTTATCGGTCCAACCCATTTGCTGGGCATAATTGGCTGCCAATTCCTTGGCCTCTGCTTCAGTGGTGACATCGGCCTTAGTAAAAACCAACCACCGTTTCTTTTCTTTTAACTGTTCAGAGAATTTAACCAATTCTTGTTTAAGTTGATGGTACTGCTCTATGGGGTCTGACATCCCTTCATATGCGGGCAATTCAATCATGTGTAACAACAGACCCGTCCTTTGTAAGTGCTTCAAAAACTGAATACCTAGACCCGCGCCTTCTGCCGCACCTTCAATGATACCTGGAATGTCTGCCACCACAAAACTGGTGTCGGTGTCTATTGGCACCACACCCAATGCAGGGTATAAGGTTGTAAAAGGATAGTCAGCAATTTTAGGTTTGGCTTTTGAGATGGCGTTAACAAATGTAGATTTTCCAGCATTGGGGAATCCGAGTAAGCCAACATCTGCCAAAACTTTCAATTCGAGTTTAATTTCTCTCAGCTGTCCTTGCTCTCCGGAGGTGAATTGTTTGGGCGCCCTGTTAACAGAACTTTTAAAGTGCATGTTACCCAATCCACCTTTACCACCATTGGCGATAATAAGTTGTTGATTGTGTTCGGTAATGTCACCTAGTTTTTGATCAGTTTCCAGGTCATACACTTCCGTACCAGTGGGCACTTTAATGATCAGATCATCACCACCCTTACCATACATTTGCCGTCCTTTCCCAGAAGTACCATTGAGGGCGTCAAACCTTCTTTTGTGTCTAAAATCCACCAGGGTATTCAGTCCCTGGTCGCCTTGAAGAATGATATGACCACCATGCCCACCATCTCCACCATCAGGCCCGCCAAATGCAATAAATTTTTCACGACGAAAACTGGCGGATCCACTTCCTCCATTCCCTGCTTTTACAGTGATTCTGACTTCATCTACAAATTTCATGATTTTGACTATAATTGATGTGTATAAAAAAAGCCCACTTAAAAGTGAGCTTTCTCATTCAAAACAGGGCTTATTATTAGTTTTGTGCTTCGACTGTTACGTATTGACGGTAATTTTTGCCTTTCTTGACAAATTTAACAACACCATCTTTAAGTGCAAACAATGTGTGGTCTTTACCCATGCCAACATTATCACCAGCATGAAATTTTGTACCGCGTTGACGGACTAAAATGTTACCAGCGATGGCTGCTTGGCCACCGTACATTTTGACCCCAAGGTACTTAGGATTTGAATCGCGACCGTTATTAGTACTACCTGCTGCTTTCTTATGAGCCATGACGTTTTACCTCTTATCCTATTTTAGTGATTTTCAACTCAGTGAAATTCTGACGATGACCCATTTGTTTCATGTGGTGCTTACGTCTCTTGAATTTAATGATTCTTACTTTCTTATGGCGACCATTAGACAATACTTCTGCTGATACTGTTTTACCATCTAGCAATGGCATGCCAATTTCAATGTTTTCACCATCGGAAACCATTAATACTTGGTCTAACTCAATTTTATCACCAGCTTCAACTTTTAACGACTCAACTTTAATGATATCGCCTTCTTTGATTCTGTATTGCTTGCCACCTGTAGCTACAACTGCGTGCATGAAACTACTCCAATTCGGTTGTTCTTAAAAAGAGCGGGGATTTTACTTAAATTAAATATAACGGTCAACCTATATTTAAAGAGAATTTAATCGGCAGCCTTTATTGACTCAGCACATGCCTGATTTAAGGTACATACAAAATGACGATTGAACCACAACCGATATAGTTTATCATTAATGAGCCATCAACCTGGTGGATTATTAATCACCACAATCAACAACACGACCAACCCAACCAAAAGGGTCAACCACCATAAATTATTTTTTACAAAACTGGTTTTTTTCTGCTGTGCTTCAGGTGGTTGCTGATCTTTGTCATTGAATGATTCACTCAACTGCACATTCCGCGGGTGAGATGGACTGAATTTAGAAAATCCAGACGTTCCCGGCAATTCTATTTTATATTTATAATGACTGTTGGCAATCACATCTCCATTGACCAATTTGGCTTGAGCAATGGCCAAACCATTCAAGTTGGTTTTGTGTTTGTTGTCTATGTAATGTAACTCGTTTTCATTCCTAAAGACATGCCAGCCATCTGGATGATGGAAATCATCGATGATAAAAAAACCAGCAGCGGTGTCGGCAAAACTCCTCACACCGAATACCGAAGACACATTTTTGGCTTTATCAAGCACCACATTGGTGTGGTTTAAAACTGAATCTTTTGGAATGTATTGATCATCGACCAATCTGAATGGCATGTCATCAATTTGAATCAAATCTCCAGAATCCAACAAACACTTCTCTGCAATGGGTAATCCATTTACCGAAACACCTTGGTCATATACATTCAACACACAGCCATAACTTTTCTTTTCAATTGAAAAGTGTCTGCCCCAAATTTTAGGGTGGTTGATTTGTAAATCACAATCAAAATCATTACCCACAACCAGCACATTGTTTTCTGGAAAAGGAAAAGATTTTTTTGTGGTTTCAATAACTAAATGCATTTTATTAAGCCTATATATAAAAAAGATTGTAGCTTCAATGAATACAACAATTCAATCCCATTAGTCAAATTAATGAACCAATTCACAGTTTCATAAAATATTTCAACCATACTCTGATCCCGGCAAAGGGCCAGTCAAAGCATTTCATAATCAAAAACCCATCCGTGAGTTGTTGATTTTTTATTTGAATTAAATCGTTTATAATGCGTAAAATATTTCTTAAGGAAGGATAAATAAAGTGACATCAAGGGTTTTAATTTATTGGACATTATCAATATTGAGCCTGCTATGCTGTCTATTCGTGTCATTTGACAGCGAAAATTCAACCGCTGTTGAACCCAAAAACATCATATTTTTATTGAAAGTTGAGCCCAATTACTTTTATTACTCCAACAATAAATTTCATGCCATAGTTGCTGGACAACTTAAACTTGAAATTAAAACCGAGACCATCTTACCAAACTTAATTAATTATGACGCCCTGGTCATCGATGGTTTAGATCTTGATTTGAATTCGAACATCAGTTTAAATTGGGTGGCTGATGAGAAAAAACATCAGATACCGCTTAATTCAAACACCCAGTCAATCAATCTGATTGATTTTCAAACCGCACAACCGCAAAATATTTCGGACCTGCATCTACTCATCCGTTCTAATTTTGAATTGGGCGATCATCCCAATGCACACAAAGAAGTGTCTTTTGAATCAATCTATTTTGATTCAAGGAAAAATCATTCAACCCTATCGTTGCAAATGAATGAATGGTTCGATTACACCCCACTGAAATTTAATTCGATTAACGGCTACACCAGCAGCGAAAATTTACATTTTCAAAGCTTGATACAAAGACTCGTTATTTGGGTCTTGATCAATGTACTTTTGTATTGGTTACTCAGGGTTTCTGGCAAGCAATTGATTATCAGTTTAACCATTGCCTGGTGTTTCACCTTGATTCCATTTGTTAATAACTTCATTAAACAGAACCAACAAATAGAAACTGCATTTGCCGAAGATGGTGGCTACTTAAATAAGCAAGACATTAGCACCTATGAATTGGCTCAGGACATCATTGCTGATTTAAAGAACAGGTCAGACATCAACCTAAGCACGCAAAAATTCATTATCGTAGGAACCAATAGTTTTTATCATTTGAGGTTGTTTCACCACCTCATGGGTTTGAATGTAGCCATCAACAATTACATCAACAATGATTTACCCAACGACGGTACCAAGCCATATATATACATCCTGACCAAAAAATCATTGGAAGATTGTCACGCAAACGAGGGTTCTCCAAGTTTGCCAATTAACATACTGAGTCAACAGGCTCAATATTGCTTGGTGAGCAGGTCATGATTGTGATTGCTGGATTTTGTTATGCTTTGTACTTCACAATCCTCGGGTATGCCGTCAGAGCCAGTTACAATTTAATCAATAAAACCCATTTGTTCATTGAAAAGAAAACTGATTTCATTGCACATGCCTTTTTCCTCGGTATTTTTGTTCATGTAGTCATTTTTAATATTTTTCAAATCATGAAACTATCGAATGATTCTGTTCTCGTCATTTGTGGTGTCATCTTAGTTTCCAGCCTGTCTCTGATTACATGGCACACGCTGAAGCTGGGGGTTCAAACCAATAAAATAAGACCAACCAAACAAAATATATGGTTTATATGTTTAACCATTTTGGGCTCAAGTGCCATTTATTGGAACAGTGGAAATTTACCCAACATTGCCTGGGATTCCTGGATGGTTTGGGTTGGCAAAGCCGATCAATGGATCAGCCATGGACTTTCAGTCCACATCAAGCAATTTGATGCTTGGTCTCACGACAGCGAATCAATTTATAATGCAGCTGCACACTACCCAGACGGCTTGTCACTGATTTATTTCTTACCCAAGCTGATATCAGTCAATAACAATGGAACTGCAAGCATTATTTACCTATTTGCTTTTGTCATGATTTCTTTGTTATTGGTCAGTCGCTTAGATCAAAAAGGGACTCCCATTTATCTTCAATTGCTGTTTATTGTGGCGCTATACACCACACCATTGATCAACAACCACTTAATGATTCAAGGCTATGCGGACATTTGGATGGCGATGTACATTGTTTTGATCATGTTGACTTTTATGGACTATCACGAACAACGAGATTTAGGCGTTGGCATCACCTTAATGGCCTATTTATTGATGTTGCCCATGCTCAAAACAGAAGGATGGGTTTGGTTATTGTTGTTCATTTGTGCCCATACCATCGTTGCCATTGTGAACCACAAACACAAATTCAAACTGTTGGCCAGTGTATTGCTGCTCATTGGGTTAATAGTGATATTGGGTGGCGTTCATTTGCAACTACCTTTTGGCAACCTGGTCATTGATGCCAATAAAATTGAATTCTTCAATTTAATCAACACCCAAATTAAATACACTGACATCAATGATTATTTATTAACCGGTTTCTTCTGGCAAATGAATTGGTCATTTTTATGGCTGGGCTTGCCCTTCTTGTTGATTTCGTTTGTCAGCAATCAACACAACAAAGCCAGTCAAATCTCACATGTATTTTTCATCTTGGCACTGACCTGTTTCATGTTCCTCTTTTACTTTACAGAAGCCAGCCAATGGGCTGAAGATTTAACAGCGCTAAATCGAATAGTTTTACAACTGACCCTGTGCTATTTGTTTTTACTATTTAGGACACTGACAACGCTCAGAGGCGTAAGAAGGACAGAATAAACAGGTTCATCAACCATACCACCAAATGGTATGGTTGATGAAACCATGACATCATAGGTTCAAGTATTTAATCCCTTGTTCAAAATCAACATCAACAGGTATGCCTGCTTGATTGATGCGTTGCAATGCACTGGCCAACTCCTCATTGATTTGACCCTTTGTTTTAAACCATGCAGAAACGGCTTGGTAATCACCATTACCTTGTAAGGTTAATATTTTTTCCGACAAAGAGGCTATGGCGGCAGACATTTTTTCTGCATTGACTGAATAATGACCCGATTGTTCATCAAAACTGAAAGCACCATTTTCAGAAAAATAATTAAATCGCAATAAATTTGCTACACCATGAGCTGAACTGGATCCAAAGCGAACAGACCTGAAAATACCGGCCATAAATGTGGTGTAATAATCCATCATTTCCCCCTCTTCTAATTCACCCAATGTATGTAGTTTTTCAACCATATACAATCCTAAAATATCGGCTTTGCCTTCTTCAATGGCCCCTGCGTATTCTTTCAGTGCAGTTCTGACAGGCCCTTTGTCGTTGATGGTGTTTTTGACTCCCAAGCCATGCGCAACCTCATGAAACATGGTGTTGGCAAAAAACGCATTGAAAGTGATGTGTTTTCTTTGTTCTGGTGCAACCAATTCATTGGCAATGGGCAACAAAATCTTTTCGAATTTGGCTTGCATGACATTCTTTAATTGTAAGCGTCGGGTTCCCTTCTCTAACTGCACGCTTTCATCATTGGGCAAATTAATGGCAATGGTTTTACTGCCCGCATTTGAATGACCTGCATAATAAATGGCATCATACGCATTCAAATCTGAATCTGTACCTGGGGTTTCAGTTTTATAGGCGGCTGCAACTGGCAGCTCAGCTTGCAATTGTGGTAAAAAGGCAGCGAACTTCGCCAACTTCTCACTCCAACTCAAGTCTTTAATCAAAACATAGGCTTCATAGGCTGTTTTGTAACCAAACAATTGATCTTCATAATTTTCAATGGGTCCAATAACCACATCAATTTGGTTGTTTTTCATGTCCATCCATGCCAGATCAGAAGCTTTGAATTCATCATCCAGTAAGGCTGTAGCCCTTAACTCCAGGTATTTTTTAAATCCCGCATCTTCAGCCAATTCTGCGGCTTTTAACAACAAAGCTGACGCCTGTTTAAGTTGAGGTTCAAAGGCTTGGTGGTAAGGAATTGATTTTAATGCGCCATCCTCATCACGAACGACATTGGTATACAAGCCTTTCATGGCAGACGTAGCCTCTGCTTCGAATTGAGCTTTGTCTATATCTGCAGGGTAAAAATTGGCACCCAATGGTTTTTCCGCAAAACCTGGAACAAATGATTTATCACCATCCAATCGATCCCATGGCCCATAATTAATTTCAGCAAATTTTCTTAAATTCTGATTTTCAATCCCTGCCAAAAATTCTTGTTTGGGACCGTAGCTTTGCAACCAAAATAACTCATCCATTATTTTTGCCGCATCAATCAATAATGGCAGCATATTCCTTTGGTTGTCCGAAAGGTGAGACAAATCCGCAGTCAATCTGAATTTAGCATACTTATTCAGTAAATCAGCGTGGTCCTTCTTGATGGCTGGCTTAACCGGATCGATTTGGTATTCCACTGACTTGTCTTGTTGATTCGAGCTTACCGACGACTCATCTTTCTCTGGTGATTGATCACAGGCTGTCATGCCCAAAGATAATAAAGTGATCAACATGGTTTTATGTATTAAATGCATAGGTACTCCTAATTGATGATGGACTGATATTGTGTTGTGACCATTTCAGTGATTTTTTCAATTTCATAGTCAAATTGTTTGGGTCTTTTTGTGATGGCTTCATAATTGTCTTTAATCACATTTATTTGTTTTATAAAGTCATTCACATCATTGGCCTTGAAAGTAAACCCTTTGTTGTAGTTGTTAGCCAACCAACTCATGCCCGAACCCTTGGTGTCTGCCACCAAAATGATTTTATCATGATACATGGCCTCCAATAAAACCACACCAAAAGATTCTGCTCGGTCATGTGAAACCAAGCAAAATACATCACAGCTTGAAAACAACTCATGCGCTTTTTGCCAACTCACTTGACCCAATAAAGTCACCCTGTCTGACAATTGGGTTCGTTCAATGTAATTTTTCAACTGACTTTCCAGTTGGCCACCGCCAGCCAAAAGCAGTTGACAATCTGTCATGTGTTGCATTGATTCAAGCAACATCTGTTGATTTTTATAATAGGTTAACCGACCTAGGTTGAATAAACGAAAACCGCCTTTTCTCCAGTGCTTTTGCGCTACTTTGCGGTCCAACTTCATGGCCTTCAGCTCTTTGGTATTGAGCCCCAATGGCACCACTCGAGTGATGTCTTGATGGACAATAAGTTGGGGTGAAAAATTGGCATAATTCTGTGAACTGACCAAAATGGCTTTGGTGTGCTTCAGTAAACGGCTTTCCAATGGTTTAATCAGCCGATACAGAGTTTTCATTAATCTCGAACTGTGCGCTGTGACCATATCAGAATGCCAACTGATCACCCAAGGAATTTGCTTGGCAACTCGATTAAACAACAGTTGAAGCAAACTGGGATTTGGCCAATGTAAATGAATCAAATCAGGCTTTTGATCGGCAATTATTTGATTGACTTGCCGATTGAACCCCAGCATCAACGGTGTATGAAAAACAGGCCGTGAAGACTTCAATCGAATTAAACTCACACCCAGCTCCTCACTCAATTCTGTCGGGGAAATCAGTTTGCCCCATTGGTGATTATGCACCAAAACGGTGACTTGATGTCCTTGCTTAACTTGTTCACGAGATAAATCAAATAAATATGACTCCATCCCACCTCGATAAGGAGGATAGAATTTACCGATGTGAAGAAGTTTCATAATGGCTTGGTTTTACTTATCCTCTTTCAGGGAATCTTCAATGATTGCAAGCTTTTGCGTTAGCCTGCGGATTTTACGTTCCTTCTGAGTCAGCGCCATATCCATGGTCAGCATTCGGACTAAAATCATACTGATGGCCAATACCAAAATAAGCGTTGGTGGATAAGTTACACCCAGCTTTAATGCCACCCAATCGACCACTTTAGGGAATACTGACAATAAAATAGCAGACACCGCCACCATCAACCACCATGTCGCATAAGGTCCATGCATTTTGCCTTTTCTGACCAAGTATAAAATGCTGATAGACAACAATGCGCCAATGATAAGGATAGTAAGGTTTGTCATTTTGTTTGCTTGGCTCCAATATTAGCAATACATAAGGTGGTGGTCTGCATCATGTATTTCAATACCACCAACCATGAACTGAAGACCCTCGATTTACCGTCGTATCGATCCTGCATTTTAACAGGAACTTCGACAATTGTTAATCCGGATTTTAACAGCATCAACAAAACGCCCACATCTTGGTAATCCAACATACTGGCTTGTCTCAATGACAGCACCTCGATGGCTTTTTTGTTATACAGTCTGAACCCTGACGTTAAATCTTCAATTTTAATGTGGGTCAAAAATTTAAAGAATGACCAGGCCATTTTTTTCAATCGGCTTAATCGATCAGGAAATGTACCTATCACCACATCAGTTGAGTTGTTTTTATAGGCCTGACACAATGAATGCACTTCTTCCGGCAAATGCTGGCCATCTGCATCCATGGTAATCACATGATCATAACCATATTGTAAAGCATACCTGATGCCTGTTTGAGTGGCACCCCATGCGCCCAACTGCACGGTTAAGCACAGGCATTTGATTCCATGTGATTTAACCACTTCAACTGTGTCATCTTGACTCAAATCATCAACCACCAACACATCACCTTCAACCAAATCAATCAGTTTCGGTAACAACGCCTTGAGGTTATCAGCTTCATTGAAAGCAGGAATCACAATTAGTGTCTTCATGACATGATTATTGAATTAAAATAGAAAGCACGTTATAAACCATGTGCACCAATTAGTGGTGCATTTTTTTGTTTTTTTGTTGATTTTACAAGCCATGCCAAAACAAACTCAAATCATTCATGACATGTTCCAAATAAAAGGTGGTGGCGAGCGTTTGGTCATTGCCATGTGTCAAGGTTTAGATACCGATTTACTGACAGCACACATTGGACCTAATACCTTTGATTTAAGCCAAATCAATGGTGATGTCATTAATTTAGATGCACTGAGCAGAATTCATGGCATCAAAACTTGGCGTTTAGCCAAGGCTTTCAAAAACCTAAAAACCGAACAAAACTGTTATGAACAAATTATTTACAGTGGCGTGGCAAGTCCGTTGGCTGTGCATCATTTTCCGACCGCAAAAAATATATTTTACTGTCACACACCGCCAAGATTTGTTTATGATAAAAAATCATATTATGCCGATGGCTTCAACCCCCTTAAAAGAATGGCATTCAATTTATTGGTGAATTGGTTCAAGCCTCAATATGAAAAAGCCATCAAGCAGATGGATGTGGTGTTAACCAATTCTCATTATGTTCAAGCCAGAATCAAATCCACCACTGGGCTTGACGCTGCTGTCATTCATCCACCCTGTGACACCCACCGGTTTAAGTGGATTGCACAAGGTGATTACTATTTATCCATGGCCAGGCATGATGATTTAAAACGAATCGACAGCATCATCAAAGCATTTTTAAAAATGCCAGATAAAAAACTCATCATTGCATCTGGAGGCGGTCAAACCGATGCCTTAAAAAGAATCGCCGGCAATGCAAAAAACATTTCATTCACCGGCTGGTTGAATGAGGCCAAGATGATGAGTTTGTTGGGAAACTGTTTGGCCACCATCTACGTACCATTGGATGAAGACTTTGGCATGACCCCAGTAGAATCCATGTCAGCGGGCAAACCGGTCATCTGCTCAAACCATGGCGGCTTATTAGAAACAGTGATTGATGGAGTCACTGGTTATTTTGTATCCTCAGAGAACTTGGTTAATGACATCATCCAGAAAGTCAATCTGTTAAGCAACAACCATCAAGCCAGCCTCATGCGCAGCGCTTGTGAAGAACGCGCTGGATCATTCGACACCCAACTGTTCCTAAAAAAACTCAAAGAATTTCTATAAGTCTGCGACCCTTTTGACCTAAACGCCGTCTTATAGGGTATGTTGTATGAAAAAATAATATTTTGAGCTATTTTAATCAAACCATAGATGACATCACCAAACGTCAAATCTCCCACGGCAAGCAACGTGCGTGTAGACAGGTGTATGATGCTTTCTCAACTGCGGTCTTTAATTTGGCATTCAAGATGTTACAAAACAGAGAAGATGCCTTTGATGTGATGCAAAACACGTTTATTGTGGCATTTCAAAAGGCCACTCAGTGGTCTGGGGATGTGGCCTTCGGTTTTTGGTTAAGAAAAATTGTCATCAATCAATGCTTGGATCAAATCAAGCAAAACTACCAACAACTCACGGTAGAATCCCAACATCTGGCTCAACAGGTTGATGGCATCAATTACGACAAACAATACGATGCCAATTACCTTTTAAGTCAACTTCCACCCTTATCCCGTTCGATACTTTGGTTGTACGAAGTGGAAGGAATGACTCACCAAGAGATTGCAGACATGTATCAAATGTCAACCAGCTTTTCAAAATCACAATTATCCCGCAGTAAACAATTGCTGCATAAGTGGCTCCAAAATCAGGAGGATCAAAGTGAACAACGATTATAAAACAGACATCAATTATTGGCTTAACAAGCAAACACAGGAAAATCCGCCCAGAGATGCTTTTGATGGCATCATGGACAAAATCCATCAGTCAAAAAGACAGCGAAGCTTCAGGCTACCTGCCATGGCTGCTGCTGTTTTTGCTGGAATCCTGTTGTGGATGTTGCCCCAATTTAATAACAGCCAATCTGACCAATTACAGCTGTTAACAAGAAAAATATCTATGATAGAACATGTGGTTCGCAATGAAGTGGTCAATCACACGGCACCCGGATCACCTGTCTTAGAAAAAATGGTTTCCATGGAAAACTGGTTGGATCAATTGGACCTCAATATCGCGCAAACCGATGACACCAACCAAAAACTCGAGTTGTTACATGCCAAACTCGAAATTCTCGATGACCTGGTGGCTTTGCACAAAAGGCTCAAGCCCAGATCCAGTGATCAAGTTATTTAACGAACAGATAAAAAAGGTGAAAAAAATGAAATTAAGAGCAGCCATACTAACCAGTCTATTGGGTGTCAGCAGTCTACTTTCTGCTGAAGACACACAAGAACACGTCAACGTCAATGTTACCAATGGTGAAGGCAAAGTTGTCATAGTCAAAGACGGAAAAACCATTGAAGAAATGTTTGCTGTCGATGCGGACACAGACATCGATGATACAGTTCAAGCCATATTAACTAAACACGGCATTGACCAAGATAACAACAAAGATATCCATAAAGTGACCAAAATGATGAAACATCAGGGTAAAAATATGGTCTGGGTTCAAAAAAGTGATGACGTCAATGTCAACTTAGAAAATGGCCAAGCCACTGTCATCATTAAAAAAGACAACAATGGTGAAGTAGAAACTTATGAACGAATCATTGAGGTCGATGAAGACACCGACATCGATGCCTTGGTGGATGAAATGATGGCAGAACATGGCATTGAAGTGGGCGACGCAAAAGTTCACCGTAAGGTCATCAAATTGGATAAACACATTGCCCAAATTGACAGCAACAAGCCCCGCATGGGTTTTATGGCCAGTGTAGAGGACCAAGGTTGGAAAATTGTTTCAGTGGTTCAAGACAGTGGTGCTGCAGAAGCCGGCATGGCCAAAGGTGATGTTGTCATCAGCATTGACGGCAAAAGCACCGCCAAAGGCGGCTTGGGATTGACCGAGTTTATCGCCATGGATCACAAAGAAGGCGATGTCAGTGAAGTCATGGTATTGCGTGATGGTAAAAAAGTAAAATTAGCCATCACTGCCAAAGTCCTCGACTCCCCAGACATCATTATGGAACTCAAAGACGGTAACAAATGGTTCTCATCATCTGGCAATGATTTTAAATTCAAAACAGGTGATTTGGATGAGAAATTTGAAGGCTTGCATGTTGATGTTGAGCATTTGGAACAAATGGTAGAAGGCTTGGGCGATCATAACATCCGTGTGGTAACCACTGGTGATGCCGATGCTTACTTTTTTGCAGGCAGTAAAATGAATCAATGGTTGGGTAAAAATCACCATTTTTCCACCATCACTGAATCATTGGGCAATTATTTTGGAACCACCGAAGGTGTATTGGTATTGGAAGTAGACCAAAACAATAAACTGGGGCTGAAAGACGGCGATGTGATTCAATCAATCAATGGCAATAAAGTGAGCTCACCCAAAGAGGTCATTAAAATCATGTCTGGATTCAAATCCGATGAAGCCATTGAAATTAAAATCATGCGAGAAAAAGAAACCCTATATTTAGAGTCTTAAAGATTGCCTTTGTATTCTGATTTTTGATAGAATACGCGCACTTTGACAATCAAAGCAAAAATGGCAAAGCCCAATTCAATGGGCTTTGCTTATTTTAAACTGATTTGACATCAAAATGGACGCGTAGCTCAGCGGGAGAGCACCTCGTTGACATCGAGGGGGTCACTGGTTCAATCCCAGTCGTGTCCACCACTCTATTGACCTGACCCAGGTCTTCAAGGAAGCTTTAAACTGATTGTTCATAAGCTTGTTTAATCCAAGCCATCAACTCATCATCAACTTCAGACACATCCGTTAATTGAACGCGATGGGTGCACATGGTGCCGAACGGACCTGAATCCTCTAAGCGCCCACAGACCTCCTTACCCTTTAGTTTCAATCCCAAGTCAATTCGTGATTTGGTGGCTGGCTTTATCAAGACAAACTGGTGTTTTCTGATAAAACTGACAGCGGCTTTTTTCGGTGTTTGTGTGATGTCGCTACCCAATGCATTGATTTTAGTAATCAATGATTCACAAATCGGTCTTAAATGCTCCTTGCCTTTATATTGACCTTCTACCAAATCAACCTCATTTTGCGAAGCGGCATCTGATTCGCGTGTCTTGTGTGCGACGAAATTGGCAAAACCATAAGTGAAATCATGTTCAGACTTAAGGAAATCTATCATGGCTTTGTGCTTCTCCAAGCCAGTAGATCTGAGTAACTGAACCCAGTGGTCCAATGGTTGACCCGTTTTTACCAATAAACCTTTTTCCATACTGCCTCCCGAATGAATGACTGAAATTTATTGTGGCACAATGTTATCTATGAATGTCATCACCATATCGACCGGTTCAGAACGACCATAAGACTCCCACAATGTTTTCATGAATGCGCCTCGACTTTGATCCGCCGGTCCTTCAGTCCAAGAGCGATTACACATTTGATTCTCTGTTTCAAACATGCCTTCAGTCGCTTCACGTTCAAGGAATTCGATGTATTCTTTGCTGGCAATTTGATACTTTAATGTGGCTTCAACTGTAAAAGGCCCAGTCATTCCTGTCAGCGGGATTTGGTAATTGCTCACATCATAATTGACCACTTGGCCTGTATTATTTGGGTGTAGCGGATAGCTGACAGGTACCGATTTCAATTCAATGTCAGTGGCACCACGAAACCCCAACGGAGGGATTCTGTTGTCTTTGACTATGCAATTATTCAATGCAAAGTGAAACATTTTATCGCCATCGTCTTCAGTCACTTCGCAAGCCCCATTGCCAACACCATTGGCGTCTGGATCCCAGATACCTTGTAATGATTCATATATTTTTACTGGTGGGTTCTCAGTTAAGACTCCAGTGGCTACATCGTAAGCCCCACTTTCCCAAATCACTTGGTTACTGACGTCTTTGGCCACCACATGTAACCACATTCGACGACCTTCTGGGTAGCCTGTCGGTAATTTATGACCCGTTTTATTCGTTACTTTGACATCCAAAGTCAATAAATCATCAGTCACCGAAACCACTTCAGGTTCAATGAGTGCACTTTGATTTTGTAACATGTTATAGGCATAAGATGTGGTTAAATCAAAAGCATCCTTGCGACCTGTGTCATTGGCTTCAAGCTCATCACCATACAAAGCTTTCAACACCTGTGGAATCCAAGTATTGCCACCAGCAAATTGATGGGTTCTTAAATTGTCCTGCCTGCGTCCTGCAACATCATAGTCACAAGCCCTGGCATTGATACTGTCTGATTGGGGCATGTGACAACCTTGACAGGTTTCTCCTTGGGTAATGATCGGAAAGTCACCGTCAAAGTTATCATCCAATCCATCACGATAAATCAAATCTGCAAAATATGAATTTTTCCATTCTGCATAGGTTCTTTCAATGGGCATGGCTAAATTGGTTTCTATGCCATTGTCCCAAAGCTTCTGAGACACCTCCATTGAGCCACCATTTTGAATGGTTGGAGATGATACGTTATGACAGGAACCACAAAACTCGGAGGATTGTAAGAAACTTGAATACTCCCAGGCATGTAAGGCCGGGGTACCACCGTCGTCATAATCAATGGCATCATAGGGACCTTTCCTGCAAGGTTCTCCACCACCCACTGAACAAACCTCATCGTCCAGCCAAACACTGCCGTTTTCTATGATTTGTGGTTCATTGGCGGGACCCAATTCATCAACGCGGTGACAAAAATGACAGCTTACACCACCAAAGTCATTGGAATTACTGTGTTCAGAAGTGTATCCAGTATCAAAGCCTGCATCTAATTCACAACCATTGGCACCATCAATCAATGGCGCACCATCAACCGCAGGTTTGACCACATTGCCTTTATACCAGCCCATAGGGGCATGACACTTCAAACACCAATCACCAACACCAGGCTGGTCATTATTGGCCACATCCAAAGCCGCCCAAAACAGCGGATCCCTGCCGGCATTGGCTTTCATTGAACCCACCCAAGTGCTGTAAGGCATATTGATTTCATCATCTGTAACGCCACCACCTTTGTGACAACCCGCACAATCAGCAGAACTGGACAATGGAAATGACAGCCCAGGTTGGGTGCCATGTGGGGTGAAATCGACGTTGCCACTTGCCTGGACTTGAAAATCAAGGGTCAAAAATAAAACAAAAATCAAGAGTGAGGTAATTTTCATGAAGTTTAATGATGGAACAATGAGTTGAACAGAATAATTATATGGAATTAATCAATGATTTCCTACAACCCGAGTGTTTTAAATAAAAAATTATTCAAATAATAGACCCGATTCTCAGAATCAAGCCATATTTTGCTGCCAAAACGATAATTAAAATGTGCAACAGGTGGTGAGCTACTGATAGAGCACATCAACCTAAAACATGAAATATAAAATAAACTTTAAGGAGAACATTATGAAATTTTTAAAAACTTTATTCATTACAATGGCCATTTTTGCTCAAACGGCATTTGCAGCAGTCAATGTAAATTCAGCAGATGCTGAAAAAATTGCGGCTGAATTGAAAGGTGTTGGCATTTCTAAAGCCACCGCCATTGTGGCTTATAGAGAAAAAAACGGCCCGTTCAAAACCATTGAACAATTGACAGAAGTCAAGGGCATCGGCTTAAAAACTGTAGAGAAAAACAGAACCGAAATATTACTTAAATAAAAAATTAAGCAATAACACCGCCGGATTCAAACAGAATCTGGCGGACTTTGTTTGGCTTCATCACTGCTTTTTAAATATTTGATGGTCACCTCTCTGGATTTGCGATTGATTAACTGATTCTGTATTTGTTCATCAGTCAATAAGCTTTCAGCAGAATCCGACAAATGCTCAAAGACCTCTTTATAACTGTCAGTTAAATTGTCAATCAAATCAGCCGTTTTTGAAAAATGACTTTCAACTTCAAGCTGGTATTTATCCAACTTCTCTTGAACCGCCTTCACCCCTGTGTCTGAGGTCGTTTTTTTATGTAACAAATGCATGACTACCATGCCTATCAACAAACCCACTACACCTGCCACTAAAATATATATCAAACCGTCCATCTGTTATTCCTCATTGTGTATTTCTTGAACCAGTACCCAAGGGGCAACGGTTACTGCATTAAACTCTGTTCTAGATACAACCCATTCCTTGGCATGCTCATCATGGGCCCTGACAACCTGCTCATCATCAATCCACTGTTGAATTTGTTGCACATCATCGTCATGTAAACTCATGGCCACATCAATTATTGGTAACTGGTCAGAAACCATGATCATCATCCCTTTGGCAAAAAACTTTTGCAGCTCTTGGAAACTGATTTGCCCTAATTCCTTTTCAAACCTTTGTCTTGTGGTTAAATTTTCTTCATTCATAATTAAGTTGAGGTTGCTCTCTCCATGGTTCTCTTTGTACATAACTTTGTAGTCGGCGAATCGCTCCATAACATAACTCATCACCCCCTTCGCTGAATTGTTGGGTGAATTGGTCGACTGATTCAGCAAATGCTTTTTCATTGGCTGACAAGTCCAGATCACAAAAATCTTCAACAATCCATGATTGAACTTCTATGGCTTCATTAAACTCTGCTATTTCTGCAAAAACAGCAGCTTTGGTGTCTAAATAAGCCCAAGGAATGGGCTCCATCCTGCCATACAAACTTTGTAATTCTGAAAATATTCGCCAAGCTTTTTGGCCATTTCTACAAGACTTGTCCGGTAATGTTGCCAACATCCAAGCATAGTCATTGAAAGCCGCTTTGACATCTCGGGAAGATGCTTGTTCCAGTAACTCATAGGCTTTATGACAATCGAAGCCATCATCACCTAAACTGTAAATTGGGTACAGCGACAAGCGGTAAAAGGCTTCCCCATGCCCTTGTTCTGAAGCTTTCTCAAACCATGACTTGGCCTCAACATAAAGCGCTTCACCATACAACAACTTGCCAATTTCATACATGCCGTGGACATAGCCCATTTCAGCCGATTTTAAAAACCACTCCTTGGCTTTGACTAAATTTTTTTCAATTCCCATGGTGCCTTCAGCAAATGCAGTGGCAATGAAAAAGGCACTTTCAGCATGACCAGATTCCACTTGTTCAATCAATGAGGGAGGAATAACAGTCTCTTCTGCTTTAAGCGCTGAAAATTGAAACATTAAAAAGATGATGACAATTATTTTATCCATTGTTCGAATTGTTGGCCTCTGTGTTGGTAATCTTTAAATGCATCAAAACTTGGCGCTCCCGGGGACAGCAAAACAACATCACCCATGGATGCAGCATTGACAGCTGTTTTGACCGCATCTTTTAAATTTGGTTGCCATATAGATTGTGTTTTTATTTCATGATTCAAGATGGTTTGGTGTATTTTTTCACCATTTTGTCCACTACAGACAATCATTTTCGGTGGTTGACTCTTGATTGCCTCAACCCACCAGTCCCAATCCACCCCACGATCAAAGCCACCGACCAACACAATTGTTTTTTTGACATCCACCGTTTTTAATGCCGCCAAGGTGGCATGGGGTGTCGAAGCAATACTGTCATTGATAAAATCTACGCCATGAATTTGACCCAAACTTTGTAAACGGTGCGGCAAGGGTTTGAATTGCTTTAAAGAATTCATCGCCGCTTTGATGTCCAAGTGCAACAATTCAATCACTGCACAAACAGCCGCTGCATTGATAAGATTATGAGCCCCTTTGAGTTGCCAACCATATGCTGACATCAAGGCTTTGTCCTGATACATCAATACATGATTCAACTCATAAAACCCATTTTCTTGATTGAACCAATTCACTTGATCGTTTGCGTTGAGCTTGTCAACATATTGAATCAGTTGCTGGTCTTTGGCGTTCAATACTTTCAGTTTGGCGTGCTTGAGTAAACAAAGTTTATCCTGATGATATTGCTGTTCACTGAGGTGCCAATTTAAATGCTCAACATATAGATTCAAAATCACTGCGATGTCTGCTTTGATGGCACCATCTTGAGACTGGTAACTGGAAGTTTCTAATACGACAAAATCATATTTTTCAGTACAACTGATCAAAGGCACACCAAAGTTGCCAGCCAAAACCACAGCAAAACCCAGGTCACTCAGCACATTGGCTAACATGGCACAACTGGTGCTTTTTCCCTTGGTTCCTGTGATGGCAATGACCTTACCACTCTGCTCATTATGAAACCACAAAGATGTGCTGCTGATGATTGCGCACTGAGCTGATTTTGCTGGCTCAATGTAAGGCGAAATGCCGGGTGATTTAATCACCACATCAAATTGATCCAAGCATGCAGTATTGACCTCTTGGGTATAAAAGTTGTATGGCTGACCATCTATTTCATCGATAGGACACAGCACAGTAAAATCAAGATTTGAACACCGCAGTTTCAGGTATTGAGCGGTGGCTTTGCCTTCAACTCCATAGCCCCAAATGGCCACTTTTTTCTGCTTCAGCTCACTTAAATTCATAGCTCAAAGCCTGCAAAAAATTTCTTTTATCTGGAATTTGATGCGGTGTACTGACTTGAAAAAGCCTGTCACCTTCTTGGGGATCGAAATGAGCAATTTGATCAACCCAGTTTAAAACAGCTGGGTCATCGTTCCAATCAGTGTGCTCTGCCAACATCCGCATAGCAGTTCTACATTCACGTTCTTCACCCACACATTCAAAAGGCTTCTGCCCTTTAACGCCTAACAAGGCTGCGAATAAATCTTGCAATTGATCATCAGCCAATAAGTTTTTGTTGAAAATATGCAGCAATTGTTGTTTTTTTATAAACGGAGCAAGGCACAAAAAAACAAACGCACATTTTGGGCATTCCCCACACCAATGGTTAGCACTGTTTCGCGAACCTGCTAAATGAAAGTTTCTGTTACAGCTGGAAAAATAGGGGAAATACGGAGTCAGCTTGGCAAATTTTTTCACCACAGCCAATTCTGAAAATGGCCTTAATAATGAAAAGTAATCCAAATGAATGGCTATATCGTTATGGATGATTGATTGCCAGGCTTGTTCAAACTCAAACGATTTAGAGTATTGGTGGTTGACCCAACGGCCTTTCTCATCTTCTACATTGCCTACATCAGCCGATCGCTCATTGGAAAAAACCACACTGTCATAATCAAACAACAACGCAGCCACAACCGCTACACATGAATTAATGGCAGTAATGGGAACATGCCCATTGAACGCGCCTTGTTCATTGACCTCTTTCAATCGGGCATCAACCGTTCGCCTGACTTGCAACAAAGGTATCGATGTTTTCTCAGCCACTGATTGAATAAAAGTCGATTGTCCAACCACAAATAAGCTGATGTCCTCAGCCAAGTTTTTCAACATTTCAATACTGACCAATGAATCTTTTCCGCCACCGATGGCGACCAAAGACCTCGCTTGAAGACCTGTGATTGACGCTGTTTCAGGCTTTGACTGGCTGGGGAAATCAATAAAATCCAACCAAGGCTTTTGGTTTTCAAAGGCCAATTCAGCCAAGCCTGATTGCCAAGTTTCAGTCAACCAAGCCGCTTGGCGATCATTGGGCAGGTTTTGACTGAACTTTAATTGCCTAGCCAATGATGTTTTGTAGTAACTGACTCCAGCCATCCAGTGCAAACAATTCAAAGCAGTTTCCAACGGTTGTTGAATCTGCTCGTATCTGGTTTTTGTTGCTGCTGGAAAGTCAAATTGTTCACTGAAAAAACCAAACTGGCTGTCGAAATAATTCAGTACCAAATGTCCCGAATCAGGATTAAATTGCCAATCCAAAAATTCAAAGTAATGATTTGACGCAGTGGTCATCAGTCACCTGCTATGGTCATTTCATCAATTAACCATGAACCTGTAAGGGTTTTACTTCTCTTGTCTACATCATTGCCTGTTGCCACCAAGGACTTATACATGTCTTTTAACTGGCCGGCTATGGTCAGTTCTGAGACTGGAAATTGAATTTCCCCATTTTCCACCCAGAAACCAGAAGCGCCTCGAGAGTAATCACCGGTGACCGTATTGACACCTTGGCCCATCAATGAGGTGACATACAGCCCTCTGTTCATGGTTTTGATTAAAGCCGAATCAGTGGTTGTGGTTTGAACTTCGAGATTGTGTGCACCACCTGCATTCCCGGTGGTTTGCAAACCCAATCTCCTGGCAGAATACACCGACAACAAAAATCCATTTAGCACGCCATCTTTAATCAGGTGACGTTGCTTGGTTTGAACACCATTGCTGTCAAAGTTTCGGCTGGCAAAGCCACTGGGGATAAAGGGGTCTTCAAACAAGTTAAACCAAGTTGGAAACAACTGTTGGTGCAAATCATTTTTCAAAAAACTGGATTCTTGATACAAGGCACTGCCGCTGATTGCAGACAACATATGACCCATTAAGGATTTGGCGCACGATGGGTCAAACAAGACCGGCGCCTTGGTAGACTTAACTTTTCTTGAACCCAATCGTTCAAGCGTTCTGTATGCAGCTATTTTGCCGATATTTTCTGGTGGCGGAAATAAACCAATGTCTCTTGTAGCATCCCACCAATATTCACGCTCCATGACATCGTCTTGTTCTGCAATACAAACCACACTGGCTGATACATTGCTGCCTTTCTTTTCGCCGAAAAACCCTTGGCTGTTGGCATAAATACTGTAGCCATCACCCAGTTGAACATTGGACTCATCCACGTTGATGGCTTGTCCTTGCTGTGCAGCATAATCAACCGCCCCCTGTTCCGCAGTCAAGGCCATTTGCACCAATTCATCGGCAGATTTTTCGTTGTTATAAAAAGTTTGTAAGTCTTTAAATTCCGTAGCTAACAAAGCCTTTTCAGCCAAGCCTGCGGCCTCATCCGGTTCTGTTAAGCTGGCAATTGCCATGGCTTTTTCTATCGTCAAATCAACACTGTGTTGGTCCACCACTGCAGTAGATGCAGAACCTTTGGCCTGATCTTTGTAAACAGTTACTATCAAAGACCTGTCTTGATTGTTTTCAATGGTGTCAACTTCTCCATTGCGGCAACTGACCGAAACACCACTACCTTCAGAGTAAACCACCTCCGCTTGAGTGGCTCCTTTTTTTGACAATTGGGTTAATACTTTTTCGACGAAATCTGTTGATGACATATGAATTAATGGTCGCATTATTTTGTAAAGTGTAGTTTACAAGATTTATCTTACAAATTGTATTTTGATCAAAAAAACAGCCACCAATCTGCCGGCTCATACTTTTTCTGCCATTTTCAGCCACTAAAAGCCAAACACATCCCAGTTAATGCCGGTATTTTGATAAAATTCACGTCTTAAAATAAAATGTATGCGTTTAATTATGGGCAAAAAACACAAAGATTTTGAAATCACTGATTTTAATGATGAAAGTGAAGAAGTCAGTAAGACACAAAAGAAACAAATGGCTGTTGAACTGCGAGAAGTGGCAAAACTCATTACTGACATGCCAAAAAGCAAATTGGCTGAACTTGAATTACCCGCACAGTTTTTAGACGCCATTGAAGAAGCCAAAAGAATCAACAGCCACATTGCAAAAAAACGGCACTTTCAATTCATGGGTAAATTATTAATTAAATTGGATCATGTTGGAATCCAAGAAAAAATGTTGCGCATTAATAATTTAGATGGGCATTACCAGATTCGTGATGAAGTCATTACGGCTTGGATAGAACATTTTGGCGAACATGAAAAACCCTTGTTTGAACACTTATTTGAAAATCATCCACATGAAGAAATCAATGCCTTGCGCCAAACATTAAGAAATTATAAGAAAAAACCAGACAACCCAACCAGCAGAAAAAAACTGTTTCAAGCCTTAAGATCACTGGATAAAAAAAATGAGTTGATCAATCCACTGATCTTATTCTGATTCTTAGGTCTTTTCCGTTTTATTTACGGTGACTCTGAAATCTTTACGCCAACGCCTGGCAAGGTGTGCAGCAGTTGTTTGTCAAAAGGTTTGTCTATGGTTTTTCGTAAGATATACAAGTGACTGCGCAACACATCAGAATCAGGAATTAGATCGCCCCACAACTGTTGTGCCAATTGGTCTTTGGTGACTATTTCAGGCGTTTTCTTCATCAGCACTTTCAAAATCTGTAAGCCAGTTGGCGATACTTTTAATTTTTGATTGCCTCGATAAACTTCCATGGTTCCTAAATCAAACACCAAATCACCCACTTTCAGCGCTTTAGAATCGAACTCACCACGATGTCTTCTGACCATTGATTGAATTCTGGCAACCAATTCATCTGGATTGAATGGTTTGGCTAAATAATCATCGGCACCATTGTCAAAGCCCTTCAATTTATCGGCGATTTGATCTCTGGCAGTTAACATGATTATAGGCACATCTGACTTGGCCTCTTTCCTAATTTTTTCACAGACACCAAAACCGTCCAGCCCAGGTAACATCACATCCAGAACAATCGCATCATAAGGGTTGGTAACGGCCAAATGTAAACCAGTGATACCATCTGCAGCAAAGTCTACCACAAAGTCTGCCATTTCTAAGTGATCGGCAATGGTCTGAGCCAAGGCCTGGTGATCTTCCACTATCAATACATTAATTTTACTCATATTTTATCCAATTTTTCAGATGCTAAAATTTCTATTTCGTTCAAGGTTAAGGTCACACTTGTACCTACTCCCAACTCACTGGCAAATTCAATTTCCCAGTCACACTGTTTACATATCATATCGACAATCGCTAAGCCGAGTCCAAAACCTTTTCCTTTTTCATGCTCATCGGCTTTATAGAATGGTTCAAAAATTCGACTGAGTTGTTCGGCACTCATGCCCTTGCCATTGTCTTCAATGGTAATTTTCGCCCCATCAACTTCAACTTTGATTAAAACGGGGTCCTTCGAATGTAAGCAGGCATTGCGGACTAAATTACTCACCACGATGCAAAATAACTGCTCTGGCATATGGGCTTGAATCAAATGTTTGGCATGCCAGTGTAATTTGATGTCTCTGGGATCAAACAACCTGATGGTGTCTTGAACCGTACTTTTCAACAAATCATTCACCAACACAGGTTCTTCTGACACCTCGCTGACTTCATTCCTTGACAACATCAACAAGGCTTCAATCAAAGCTTGCATTTCCTCAATCATGGGCTCCATTCGGGTCACCAGCTCCATGCCTTTGTCGGTTAATTTTTGTTTCTTTAACATGCCCATCGAACCACGCAAAACGGTCAATGGTGTACGCAGTTCATGCGATGCATAGCGAGAAAAATTCCTCTCTCGACTGATCAACTGAGAAATCCTGACTGAAAAATCCTCAAATGAATCAATCAACACATTGACATCCAAATGTCCCGTTTGTTTGATGTCATCAAATTTCAATTTTTCAATACCAGATTTAGAAATTTTGGCACTTTCAAGTCTATCAACCAGTTGAAGTACTGGTGAAAAGGCGCGTTTTGAAAAGACAAATGAAACAAAGGCTGGTAGATACACAATCAATAAAACAATGATCAGCGGTGTGATACCAAAATACAGGGCCAGTTTAGAAACCTGTGCTTCCTCAAACACCAAGATCAGTTTGGTGTCACCCCGTTCACTCACATAAGCTATCGGCCTTTTGCCGTTCAATTCAATGCGTTGGTACTGTTCAGTGATGTTTTTCAATGCTTTAGGCACCAATGAAAAGTCGTTATTCTCGACCACATAACCCGTTAAATTCATGGTCTTGGGTAAAGGAAATTCTACAAAGCGGTCCTTGTGCTCCCAATAAAATTCAGCTTCACCAATCAAAGCTTCCTTGATCAACACATCCTCAACCACTTTGGCTGCGCCTAATACACCCAGCACTGTGGCGATACTGATAAATATCAATTGCATGATAAACACTTTATTCAAGCGGCTGATCATGCTGCCACGTTCAATTTTTTTTCTTTTGATTTTTTTCATATTTGTTTAGAAAATAAATAATGGGCCACAAACCACTGTCGGCCCTCATCATAACCAAATAATTCTGCACATGACATGAAAAATATCCGCCATCTTTGAAACCACAACTTGGCTTCATCACCATACACCCGTTCAAATATAGGCATGATTTGTGCTTTATTTTCATCCATATTTGCCAACCAATGATTGGATGTTTTTTCATAATGTTGACCAGAATTAATCCACCTTCGCTCAATTTTCAATCTTTCCTGAAAATGATAAAAGGTATCAACTGCCGGCATTTGACCCCCACTGAAAAAATATTTACCCATCCAATTATCATCACCTTCTGCTACAAATGGATACATCAAAAATCGATGACAGAAAATATGAACAAACATTTTCCCATCAGCTTTCAGCCAATTGGCAATGTGATCAAATAGGCTTTGATAATTTCTTACGTGCTCGAACATCTCAATCGATATCACGCGATCGAATTGTTGATTTAATTTCAGTTCATTGATGTCACATGTAATGATGTTAACATTTTCTAAACCACGTGATGCGGCTTGTGCCATGATGTATTTTCGTTGCGAGTTAGAGTTCGAAACGCCGGTTATTTTCGATTGAGGAAATTTCTCTGCCAAATACAAGGTAATCGATCCCCATCCACAACCCAATTCAAGAATGTCCTGCCCATCTTTGAATTGACCACGTTCGATGTAAAGTGCCAGCATGGATTCTTCTGCTTGGTCCAATGATTCATTCCCATGGTAGTAACATGATGAGTATTTTTTTCTGGCACCCAGCGCATAATGATAAAAATCGGCATCCACTTCGTAATGCTGTTCATTGGCTTTATCGGTGTCAATGGCCAAGGCAGAAGATTTTATTTCTTGTAAAAATTCATGGTACCTTTGATCACATTTTTCAACATCATATGCATGTTCTTCAACCAGTCTCTGCCTGATGAGTTTTCTGATGCCACCGCGCACAATCGCATCTGGCAAATAACCTTTTTCAATCCATTTTATCAAGGTATTAATCATCGTTCGGTCTCCATAATATAAAAGGGCTGGTTTTGTTCATGTATGCTTGGTAAGCAGCACCACGTTTCTTTAATGCCTGCTGTTCTGAAAATGGAATACCTGTTAATTTTAACAAAAACAGTAACATCATCAAAACCACCAACAGTGACCACCAAAAATAACCACTGTTCCATAACAAAATTGGATACACAAACCAGTGCAACCATTCAAAAAAATAATTAGGATGTCTTGAATATTGCCACAAACCAACATCACAAACTTCTGAAGAATCATGTGTTTTTTTGAAACGCAGAAGCTGATGATCTGCTGTGGACACACCGACCAAAGCAGTCAGCCCCAAAATCATCGCTGTGACCATTTGCCACAAGGCCATTTCAGGTGACAACAAAACCCAATATGCCGTCAATGAGAATAATACCGACAGCATGGCCTGAAACATAAAGAACATCAGAAATTTAAATTGGGTATTTTCGTCCCAATGATTTCTTAAGTTCAAATACCTACCATCCTCATGATGTACATCAAACCTTAAAATCAGATGAAACAACAGCCTCAAATACCAAACCACAGGGAACATCATGACCATCAATGCATTTATATTGGCAGATGGAATGAGCCACAGATACAAACCAGCACAAAGTATGATTCCCAATGTCCAAGCAATGTCCACCACATCGGCATTTTTGGTTTTCATTTGCATCAACCAAGCCAACAGTTGAACCATGACACAGGCCGTACACGCCAGGAAAAGTGGTGAATTAAGCCAAGACATCATTGCGCCCTCCATTGGGATAAAATAACTGGGTGATACAAAGGAAATAAATCAGCCATCCCAATGCGATCGCCATCAATGCCGTTAACATGCTGCTGATTTCCACCGCCCCTAGTCTTGATGCAGAATAGTAACTCATCGGCGCACCAAGGGTCATAACGATGACCCCCAGCTTAGGGTGTCTGAGGAACCATTGCATGCCAGTTTTAATCGAAGCGGCAAAACCCACCCATAAAATCATGATCCAAATGGGTGGTAATAAACTGTATTCATGAAATGGACTGGCATAAACAAGCAAGCCACTGCCTTGCAACAAACCGTCAATCAAAATACCAATGAACAAACTGAAGCCAATCACATACAGGTCTTTTTTGTAAAAGCCCGTATTGGCAAATACAACCACCAACAGCACAACCAAACTGGCCAGCGACGGCCACAACAATCCATTACTTGCTCCCAATACACAGGCAAACCACAATACGTTCAACAATATAACACTGATAATAACCATCATTTAAAAGCCAGTATCGAAGGTCTTTTGTTTTTGCCTTTGGCAAACAACATATGGACGTCACTGATCGCTCGTTCAATAAAACCACCTTCACAATAGCTCAAATAAAATTGCCACATGCGTTGAAAATCAATGGCATAACCCAACTTTTCAATGGCTTCCGAGTTTGCATCGAAGCGCTTATGCCATTCTCGCAAAGTGTACGCATAACTGTCACCAAAATCCTCTAGGTTGACTAACTTCATTTCTGTGGTTTCTGCATTGGCGGCCAGAACAGCGCCAACAGACGGAATAAAACTACCAGGAAAGATATACTTTTTGATGAAGTCGACTGATTTAAGGGCCAATTCATACCGGTGGTCTTCAATGGTAATGGCTTGTATCAATGCCAGACCTTCTGGTTTCAGTAAGTCGTTACATTTTTTTAAGTAGGTGGGCAAATAATGATGACCCACTGCTTCAATCATTTCAATGGATACCAACTTATCGAATTGACCCGTCAGTAAACGATAATCGTGTTGTAGCAAAGTGATTTGATCCGACAACCCCAACTGATTGACCCGCTTAGAGGCATATTGGTGTTGTTCGGCAGATATCGTCGTGGTGGTCACCTGACATCCATATTTTTGTGCCGCATAAACTGCAAAGCCGCCCCAGCCGGTACCAATTTCAATCACATGATCACTTTTTTTGAGGTGCAACTTCTCACAAATAATCCTTAACTTTCTTTCACTGGCCACCTCTAAATCTTCTGATTCCTCCAGATAAATTGCTGATGAATACATCATTCTGGAATCTAAAAATTGTTCAAACAAATCATTGCCTAAATCGTAATGACCCGCTATGTTTTTTCGACTGCCTGCCAAGGTGTTTTTATTAAAAAAATGACCCACTTTTAATAAAGCATTTTTAAGCCATGCACTACCACCTTCCATCTCATCTAACAAATCTCGGTTTCTGACAAAAATTTGGATCAATTGAGTCAATTGTTCACAATCCCAATCTCCAGCCATGTAGGATTCAGCAGCACCGACACTGCCTTGAAATGCCACTTCAGAAAAAAAATTGTCATTGTGTAAAGTGACAAGCACATCAAGGTCAGCTTGTTCATCACCAAAAAAATGGGTGCCTTCTGGGGTTACCAAAGTCAACTTGGCATCGACCAACTTATCCATTCGTTGTAACACTTGGTTTTTGATATAGGTTTTCATCCAACTATTTTTTTGACTCTGTTTGGTGCTTATTAAATCGCTGTGATCCATGGCTAATGACTCCATTGCGTGTAAAAGTAAAACCACCCAATTTTTATTTATTTTGAGGGTGGGAGTAAAATGGCACTTTTTTTATCCACAATTTAAAAGCCTGCCAATATATGCCTGCTGCCATTTTCCAAGGTTGAAAAAGTAGCTTAAATGGAAATTTATGTGTCTTATTATCCATTCTCGGCGTGATTTTCGTGTCTAAAATCACATTTAAAATATTTACCCCATCCTGCATCAGCTTCATTTTTACTTTTAGACTTTTATCATCAACATAAAAATCCCAACTGTAATCAATGTCCATTCCAACAAAAGGAGAAATGTGAAACTGTTTTTTAAATTCAAAACAATGATGACCAAGGCTGGATTGCTGGACAGATTGACATGCATGCAAATACAGTTTTTTTTCACCCCAAGGGGTGTTGTTTATTTCAGAAACAATATGGACCAATTGATTGTTTTGATAACAAAAATAAAAACTCACAGAATTAAAACCATAGCCCAAAAATCGAGGATGGGTGAACAAGTACACTTGACCATTGAATTTTTCTTGGGTCTGAGTCTCCAAGTATTTTTTGACTTTATCAATAATAGGCGATTGCTCTGAATTGATATAGTCTGTGTCCTTTAAACTGAATATTGACCAGGCATTGTGCCGCCAATATTTAGCTGATGCCATCCACTGATCCAAATGATTCAAATCAAACACACACCAACACATGTCGTACTTGAAGCGATGGGCATTGGGCTTAAGCCTGTTGTGGATGACAAATCCTTCAGCATATCCCGCTTGTAATTGAGCGATGTTGGTTGATTTTTTGGCTGACTCATTCACAACATTTTTTTGATTAAATTAGCGACTTCTACACCACTGCGAGCCCCATCTTCATGAAATCCCCAGCCCATATAGGCGCCACAATAGAAGGATTGATTGACGCCCTGCAACTGTTTTATTTTTTGTTGCGCAAGCAATGTATCACGGGTATATACAGGATGGTGGTATTTCTTTGACATCAATATTTTGCTGTTATTGATGTATTCATGTTGGTTTAAGCTGACAATCACAGGTGACTCACAGGGTAATGATTGTAGCAGATTCATGTAATAATTTACCGTACAAACGGGTTTGTTTTGTGGGTGCCGATTGACGCTCCAACTGGCCCAAGCTTTTTTATTTTTTGGCAACAAATTGGCATCGGTATGTAAATCCATGTGATTTTCAACATATGGGATGCCACTGAGGGCACTGCGTTCATTTTCAGCCACATCATCTAGCATGCCCAAGGTCACATCCGTATGGGTTGCAAACACAACGCAATCAAAAAGTGTTGATCGTTGATCTGTTTCAACCACCACGCCGGATGATTGCCGCTTAACATTCAATACGGCAGAATTTAATTTAACCTCACCAGTCATATGTGCTGTAATCGCTTTGACATACGCTTGTGAACCATTTTTTATGGTTCGCCATTGTGGCCTGTTATGTAAACTCAACATATGGTGGTTGCGCATAAATTGCAACATAAATACCAAAGGATAGTCTTTAACTGAAGCAAAATCGCCAGACCACAAAGCACTGGCCATCGGAATGATATGCTCTTCTATAAAATAATCGCTGTAATTATTTTCTGTTAGATAGGCATAGAGTCCAACATCAGATTGACTTTGTAAGATCTCAGGCGCTTGTTTATAAAACCGCTTGATGTCCCAAATCATTCGGTAAAATTGAGGATTGAATAAATTGGCTTTCTGACAAAACAAACGCCTTAAGCTGGTGGCATTGTATTCCAAGCCAGTGACTCTGTTTGAGACCGCAAAACTCATGTCCGATTTAATGGAGCTCACATCATATCGCTTGAGCATGTCACCAAAATGTTGGTACACATCTTCGTTATATACAATAAAGCCAGTATCTACATTGAATACATGACCTTCAACACGAACGGTTTGGGTGTTGGCATGACCACCTAGATAATCAGCTTTTTCATAGAGGGTGTAATCGACCAAGCCATTCAGTTGATCTGCCACCATGAGACCAGATATACCACCTCCTATGATGGCAACCCTCACGAGCTGCTCCTGATGGCTTTTTTATTCAGCACCGTTTGGTTGGGGTATTTTAAATCCCATATAAGTCCTAATTTATTCATGACAAATAAAACATAATAACTTAAATCTAACTGCCACCACTTGAACCCTTGTTTAACTGAACCTGGACAACAATGGTGGTTGTTGTGCCAACCTTCGCCCATGGTCAAAATGGCCAATAAAAAATTATTTCGGCTGTCATCTTTGGTGGCATATGTCCTGAATCCAAAAACATGCGCCAATGAATTAATGCAATAGGTGATGTGTGACAACAACACCGTCGAAATGAAATACCCCCAAATCACCAATTGCCACCCTGAAGTGTTCAACTGCGGCTGGGTTTGTTGCAGATACCCGCCCAACACATACAAAGCCACTGCCAAT
Source organism: Marinicella litoralis (assembly GCF_002591915.1). Classification (GTDB taxonomy): domain Bacteria; phylum Pseudomonadota; class Gammaproteobacteria; order Xanthomonadales; family Marinicellaceae; genus Marinicella; species Marinicella litoralis. The sequence goes on from NZ_NIHB01000002.1 coordinate 712,647, forward strand.
AAGATTGGAAAAAGTATGTCAAACCTGTCTATAAAATTCAACTCAGGGTACTTCTTTAAATCATTCACATATTGTGATTTGGTCGGAAAATTTTTTTTCATCAAAAACCATTTAAGGTGACTGTGCCAAAAACCATGTTTGGGGGAATGGGTATCATGCTCTGAATCAGCATGTATGTGATGATGTCGGTGATGAGCCGCCCACCATATGGGGCCACGTTGGGTGGCCGTGGCTCCTATGGCAGCAAAAATAAATTGTACCAGGCGTGAAGTTTTAAAAGTCTTGTGAGAAAAATAACGGTGATAAAAAGCGGTGATAGAAAACATACGTATCACATAGGTGAACAAACACACCATAAAAGCTGTCCATGAAAAGCCCACAACAAATACAAACAAACAAGCCAAATGAATGGCGATGAATGGAATAATCCTGGTCCAATCAATGGCATCTGGATTGTCAAGTAATTGTAATTGGCTTTGGGTATTATCAAACCACTTAGTTAAAAACTGCTTCATATAATTCATAATCAGGATAAGGCACCATAATAGAAACCCGCTGGTGAAAAAACCGTGAACAAAAATCATTTATCAACTCCGGATGATTCAGTTCACATCAAGTACACGCGAGGTGATTTAATATTGCGTTTTTAAATTTAACCCACAGCCAGTTATGAAAACAGTTATTATTCTTATTTTACTTGCCATGTTGCTCTATGCTTGTACTGGTTCTACCCATTTAAAGCTCAACAGATCAGCCACTCAATATTTTGACAACTTAGCCAACACGCCCACAACTGCTGAACATGAAGTTAAAGATACATTTGGAATGATCTTCACTGATTTCAAAGCAGGCGCCACTGCGGCCAATATTCGAAAGGTGTATGCCGAAGAACTGTATTTCAATGACACCTTTAAAATCATTAATGACATCGATGAATTGGTCGATTATTTATCACATTCGGCCAGCCAAGTAGAAAGCACAGAAGTTCAAGTATTGGACGTTATCCGCAGTGAACATGATTATTTCATCAGATGGTCTATGCACATGAAACTCAACATCAAAGGTAAAAGCATTGACTCTCATTCTATAGGCATGACGCAATTGCGGTTCAATCAAGCCGGTAAAGTTGTTTTTCACCAAGATTTTTGGGATTCTTCTGAAGCGTTTTTCGAGCATTTGCCGATGATGGGTGGTATGGTTAAGAAAATCAAATCCATGTTATGAAAATCTGCCACATGAAATTTATTACTTTGTTATTGTTATTACCGATGTGCGCGTTCAGTAGTAATTACCTTCCTCTGTCCATTGAACAAAACAACAATCAATTTGAACGCTGTAAAGATTTTACACTGCGCTATGGTTACCTCATTAAAGTGGCCGAAATCGGTTGGTATGCGCCAGATTGTGAAAAAACGGCCCCCATTCTTCAGGCGGACAATAAAGTCATCAGATTCCATTACTTGAAAAATGTGTCGGCAGATTTTTTTAAAAAGAGTGCTGAAGAGTATTTTCTTTTAAACTTGAAAAGTCCAGAACATTTGAATTTACTCAAGCCTCTGTTGCTTGAATTCAATGCAAACTATACCGATATCAAAGCTGGAGAATATTTTGATCTGGTACAAATCAACGACTCAACGTTGAGCTTGTTTAAAAACAAAGAATTGTTAGCAGTATCAACCAACAAATTATTTTCAAACCATTATTTCAATATATGGTTTGGTACTAAGCCAGTGGTAGATAAACTGAAAGCTGCCTTTGACTTGGATATTGAATAACTTCCTTGCAGCTGAATCATCATTCAGAATATCAATGGGCCTCTGAAGATCCTGTATCAGCCATGAGAAACCACAACATTCCTGCCTTGTTGTTTGGCTTGATACAACCTTTGGTCAGCGGCTTTTAACATGCTGTTGAGGTTGGCACTTTTCACCCAGTCAGTAATAACGCCGACACTCACACTGACATAAAACGCTTTGGGTAATCCTGAAATAATAAGATCTTGTTCAATGGCTTTTCTGATTTTTTCAGCCAAATTATTGGCCTTCGCCTCATTGCTTGTCGGTAATATAACCACAAACTCTTCCCCACCCATTCTGAAGGCGCTACTTTCCGCTGGAATTTGTTCCATCAATACTTGTGAAAATCGCTGTAAGACCTCATCACCAATGGCATGACCATACTGATCATTGATGTTTTTAAAATGGTCCAAATCAAATGAGATGACACTGATTTGTTGTTGATGGGTGTTTGGTGATTCTATCGCTTTGGTAAAGAGTTTGGTAACCATGGAACGGTTGTACAGTCCTGTCAGGTGATCGAATACCGCCAGTTGATTCAACCGGTCTTTGGCAAACCTGTTTGAATGTTCATAACTGTGAGAAATGCCCCAAAACACGAAAGCACAGGCAATAAAGTTGGCATAGGCGATTGAATCAACCATGGATACATGTGCATGGAACCCTCGGTAAAAAAGGGAGGCTGTCAAAGAATAAAAAATGGCGGTCATGATAAAACCTGTTTCCACACCCAATAACAGGTATGAAATAAGTGGTATTCCTAATGCCCAAACAAATACCGTAATTGAAACGCCTTCAACCGAAAATGCGAACATCATGACTGACAAGAAAAATGTCAAATACACCAAAGCTATGCGCAGAAACTTTTCTCTGTTCCGGATTTTATTAACCCGGATCATCAACCCAACCGAAAGTATCACGATTGCCATTTCAATCAATGCCAGTGCACTTTGACCGCGTTGGTAATTAAAGAAAACAAAGACAGTCCCAGACACAATGGTTAATGCCAACAGCACCTGAAACACCCGTTTTTTATATTTATCTAACTCTAAAAATTGCATTGATTGCAAAGGACCTTTATACACACACCCTTTCATCATAGTGCATATCAACAACGATCTGAGTCATTCACAGTAAATAATGTCTGTTTTCAGCCATAATTCAAAACTCATACAACCAACACCCTCTTCCTGTGCCAATAAATATAAACATGACAGGTCTGGTGATTCCAATAGACGTTTCTCTCAATCTGTATGCTACAAACTATTTCTTAAGCCCAATTCATAAGGGTAAGGCGATAAATATTTTTGATTCATCAGGTATTCAATTTGATGAATATCTACATAATGCTTCAGCATGGTGATGGGAACAATCAAATGTACTTTTTGTTCTTTGTAACGTTCAATCAAATTGAGTAGGGAAGCTTTAACCTCACTTGGCAGCTGATTCTTCAAAAATCCCATCATGTGTAACAGCACATTGACATGATTGTTGATCTTCGCAACTTGAGTCAAGCATTCGGTAAACAAAGTAAAATATTGCTGTAAAATTTCATCAATCGGTTTGACGCCGGCATCAGCCACCAATTGACCTAATTTTCTGTAATGCGATTCTGAATGGGCTTGTAACAAAAACTTATAACGCGTATGAAAGGCCACTAAATTTTTAGCCAGGGGTGCGGCCAATACATGTTCACGCCAATCCTGATTAGCAAACACCCTGATGATAAAATTCTCTCTCAAACGAATGTCATTGATTCGTCCGGCCTCTTCCATTGGCAACAAGGGATAATGTTGTTTCAACTGGTAGGCAAAGGCTCCCATGGCAGGGTTGGTTTCGGGCATACCATTTTGATTGTATACCTTGACCCTAAAGACCCCACAACTGGGTGATTTTTGCATAAAAATATAACCGCAAAGGTCATGCAGTTCAGGTGCTCTCTGGTCTGCCAAGGCATGTAGCTGATCGGTATAGTCTTTGGATTGATCGGTGACGTTTTTAACCCTTATTTGGTTGTTTTCATTGACCAAGCGAATCGGTTCTCTGGGAACCCCCATGCCAATTTCCACTTCAGGGCAAATGGGCACATATTCGAACCATTCTGATAATATTTCGTTACAAAAAACTGAGTTTTTGTGTGATCCATTGAATCTAACTGCTTGTCCTAACAAGCATGCACTGATACCCACTTTGATTTTTTTCATATCGAGACAAAATTAGAATAATAATGCATATTATTCTAACCTGTGTCGATTAAATGTAAAACCAATTTAATGAAGGCCTTCACCTTCAGCTTGTGCTTTTATTTTTTGGGTTTTCTTTTGGCTTTACCGAATGATTTGGCTTTGCCTTTTGATTTGGTGGCACTACCGGCTTTGGCATTTCGGCGATTCACCCTTTTCGGCTTGCTTGGTTGATAATCATCTGAGTTTTTACGTGATTTTCCTTTTGCGCCACCACCTACTTTTTGAATTTCACTTTTTCTGCCACACAATCGGCCATTCCACAGAATGTCCATGATTTCTTTCGGCATATCAGCAGGTAAATCAACAGTCGCTACTTGGTCATATATGTCAATTTGCCCAATGTATTCCCGTTCCAATTCAGCTTCATTACAAATCATTCCAACAATGTTACTTGGTTTGACGCCTTGCTCTCTGCCCACCGAAACCTGAAACCTTTCCATCACGATGTCTGGATGGTCATTCAATGGGATTGGGGTTGGATCAATGAACTCATTCGACGCGCTTCGTTGTTGTCGACTGTGTGATCTGCCAGAATCAGAATCACGATCAAATTCGTTTGATTTAATGGGTTTGTTTCTTTCGTGTTTTTCACCCTTGGTTTCAACCAATAACATGCCCTTGTCACCATGGATCATATACGCCAATGCAGCAGCAATTAATTTAGGATCAAAATCGGTTTCATTCTCAAACTCATCAACCAATTGTTGATAAATTGACAAGTCTTTGGCCGCCAAGGTTTCGTTGATTTGGTTTTTAAACCGCAGCATGCGGTTGTCATTGATGTCTGAAACCGTTGGTATATTCATCGGTTCTATCGGCGAGTTGGTGGCTTTCTCAATCATCCGCAACATGCGCTGTTCGCGACGAGATATAAACAAGATGGCATCTCCAGATCGTCCCGCCCTGCCTGTGCGTCCAATTCGATGTACATAGGACTCGGTGTCATAAGGAATGTCATAGTTGATGACATGACTGATTCTTTCAACATCCAATCCACGAGCAACCACATCGGTGCCAATCAATATATCAATCGAACCATTTTTTAATTTAGCCACCAATCTTTCGCGTTGTTTTTGTACCATGTCACCATTCAAGGCTTCTGCTGAAAAACCACGGGCTTGTAATTTTTCTGCCAACTCTTCCGTCGCCATTTTGGTTCGAACAAATATCAACACGCCATCAAAATCTTCAACTTCCAATACCCGGGTTAAAGCTTCTAATTTTTTCAAGCCACTGACCATCCAATAACGCTGCCTGATGTTGGTCGCGGTACTTGTTTTGGTTTCAATTTTAATATCGACAGGATTATGTAAATGGTTGACTGCCACTTTTTTAACTTCTTTTGGCATGGTTGCTGAAAACAAAGCAATTTGTCGATCTTTGGGTGTGTGGCTTAAAATCCAATCCACATCATCAATAAATCCCATGCGCAACATTTCATCGGCTTCATCCAACACCAAAGTACTTAACGCCTCTAATTTTAATGTCTTGCGTCTCATGTGATCCATGACACGACCGGGGGTACCTACCACCACTTGAACACCACGTTTTAATTGTTTAAGTTGAATGTCGTAACTTTGCCCACCATAAATCGGTAACACATGAAATCCTTCTATGTGTCGAGCATATGACTGAAATGCTTCTGCCACTTGAATGGCCAATTCACGTGTGGGGGTCAAAACCAACACCTGCACATGTTTGGCTTTCATGTCTAGATTGGATAATATGGGTAAAGCAAATGCAGCTGTTTTTCCGGTGCCTGTTTGCGCTTGTCCCAACACATCTTTACCCGCCAAAATAGGTGGAATACTGGCTTCTTGAATAGGAGATGGTTGTTCATAACCATTTTCTTTGACTGATTTCAATATTTCTGGCGACAAAGCCAAATCATCAAATGAAAGTGTTTTACTGGATTGAGACATAAAAACTGACGCAACATGGCGCGTTGAAAAAAAGAGTGCGGATTATAAAGCAAGCGAATGAAAATAGCATATTATTACCTCAAATAACCCCTATTTATGCGGTATTTGGACCTGTTTGGCTGCTTTTGCATTTAATGATTAATCAATCGCATGTCGTTTTGATACATTGACAATAACCTTTTATCCATCACTTTATACCAAAGTGGGGGGAAATAGGCCAATACAAACATGCCCATATACCCTGTGGGTAATTGTGGTGCCTCTGCAAAATGCCTGAGACTTTGGTAATGCCTGGAAGGATTGGCATGGTGGTCAGAATGCCTTTGTAAATGAAACAACACCAAATTAGAAATCAAGTGATTAGAGTTCCATGAATGCCTTGGCTCACAACGTTCATATTTTCCATGCTTGTTTTTTTGTCGCAACAAACCATAATGCTCGATGTAATTTGCACTGGTTAATTGCCACCAAACCAATGGTGCATGTGCCAACATAAGCAGCAAAGCTGGCCACCCCAACATAGCAGTCAGTAGACCGTATATGATTATTGTGAGGATATAGGAATGTAATATTTGATTGTCCTTTGAATACCATTTCAATCCATGCCGGGTTAAACGTGTTGTTTCAATGCGCCAAGCCCTTTTTAATCCTCCAGGAAACTCCCGCAAAGCAAATCGATATATGCTTTCACCCAATTTCGCACTGGCGGAATCTTCAGGTGTTGCCACATCTCGGTGATGGCCTGCGTTGTGTTCCACATTAAAATGCCCGTAGGCACCGGTCGCCAATGCCAGTTTGGCCAGATTTTTAGACCAGCGGTCTTTCTTATGACCAAGCTCATGCCCCAAGTTGATTGCCAGGCCGCCAAAAACCCCTAAGGTCAATAGCAGAGTCAAATGCATCCAAAAAGTCAATTCCTGACTCACTGTATAGTCAATTATCGTGTAAAAAACAAAGAAGTGCACAGGCAGCATCAGGAACAAGATCCAATCATAGAATTTTGATTGCTCCAACTGTATTAATTGAGCGGCGTCCGGGTTGCTGTTGTCGGTTGAAAACAACCAATCCAACAGGGGGATGCCAATATAAATAAATGCAATCGGTAACAGCAAACACCATGCCACAGAAGTCATTTCATACAAACTTATGCCAGAGAGTCCAACCAGTGGTAATAAAACAGACAAAATCCATAAATACTTTTTCGGCTTGACTTGATCCATCTTCACTTTTCGTTTGAGTTGTTATTATCATAACAACAGACTGACCGTTCGGTCAACAACTGACTTAACTATATTCAATTTGTTGGGATGACACATATTTGACTTTTAAAAGTAGATTTATTTATATTTATTGATGTTCTTTAAATTATGCTTAAAAATAAGCAATGACGTGATGCAAGGCTAGTCAATCCATTGATATTTAGGCTATGATATTAATTGAGGTCAGACCAAGTCTTGAATTATTCAATAAAAATCAAATATAGGCTTAAAGATTTAATATAAATACACATGACTGATAAAGAAAACAAAAACCAATTGGACACAGGCCTTTTAGAGGAAACTGAAACTCAGTTGATTGAACCCAAAATGTACAAGGTCATTCTGCTGAATGATGATTACACACCGATGGATTTCGTCATCGAAGTTTTACAAAAGTTTTTTGATATGGATGAACAAAAAGCCACTCAAATCATGCTGCATGTTCACACCAGAGGCCAAGGCCTTTGTGGTATTTTTACCCATGAAGTGGCCGAAACCAAAACCGCCCAAGTCAATGAATATGCACGAGACAATGAGCACCCCTTATTGTGCGTTGCGGAGATTGTATAATGTTAGACACCCATTTAGACCAAAGCATCAATAAAATATATAAAATGGCTCGCACCAAACGGCACGAGTTGTTAACCATGGAACATTTGATGTTGGCCTTACTTGAAAACCAACACGCTGCTCAAGTGCTTAATGACGTGGATGCTGACATCACTTTGTTACAGCAAGAATTGGAAATATTGATCAGTCAACATGTCAAAATCCTGCCGACTGAATCGGAAATTGAAACACAACCCACTTTGGCTTTTCGCCGGGTCATTCAAAGGGCCATTTATTCAGCCCAATCGGCTGAGTTAAAACAAGTGACTGGAGACCGGGTTTTGGTGGCCATGTTTGATGAGATGGATTCTCATGTGGTTTACCTGTTGAACAAACAAGGCATCACTCGATTTGATATAGTCAGAAGCATAGCGCATGGTGGCAACAATGAAGCCGATCAAATTGACCAAGAAAACCATCCCAACAGTGAAGTTTTGGCTGAAGCAGAGAAAGCAGAATCCGGCAAAGAGTTTTTAATTAATTTAAATGAAAAAGCCGAGCAAGGACAAGTTGATCCATTGATAGGACGCGCCACCGAAGTGGAGCGAATGATTCAAATTTTGATGCGCAGATCGAAGAACAACCCGTTGTTGGTTGGAGAACCCGGTGTGGGTAAAACAGCCATAGCAGAGGGCTTGGCATTGCATGTGGTGAATCAAAAAGTACCCGATGTCATCAAAGACGCCAAAGTATTTTCCTTGGATTTAGGCGGTTTATTGGCTGGTACCAAATACCGTGGTGATTTTGAGAAAAGACTGAAGTCAGTGATTAAATACATTCAAGAAATAGACCATGCCATCTTATTCATTGATGAAATACATACCATCATAGGTGCAGGCGCAGTTTCTGGTGGCTCCTTGGATGCCTCAAATTTACTTAAACCTGCCCTCAGCAAAGGGGCTTTGCGTTGTATTGGAGCAACCACCCAAGAGGAAGTTCGCAATGTTTTTGATCGTGATCGCGCTTTGTCTCGTCGCTTTCAAAAAATCACCATCACAGAACCCACCCAAGATGAAGCCATTGATATCATCAAAGGTTTGCAGCCTCATTTTGAAAAATACCATGGGGTCACCTATGATGACCAAGCCATCACGGCGGCCGTCAAATTATCGGCCAAACACATCAGCGATAAATTCTTACCGGACAAAGCCATTGATGCGGTCGATGAAGCCGGTTCATGGCAACGAATCAATGGGCTACAAGAAAAACCAATCGGTAGAAGTGACATCAAGCGAGTGGTTGCATCCATAGCAAAAATACCGGTTGATGACCTGAACCATGAAGACGGACAAAGGCTACAATCGATAGAACGTAATTTACAGCATGTTATTTTTGGACAAGAAGAAGCCATAGAAATCCTTGCTTCAGCCATAAAAATGGCTCGAGCCGGTCTTAACCGGGACAATCGCACAGTGGCCAATTTAATTTTTGCTGGACCCACTGGAGTGGGCAAAACCGAAGTGGTTAAACAATTGTCCCATCATTTGGGATTAAAATTGATTCGTTTTGACATGTCAGAATACATGGAGCCACACACCGTTGCCAAGATGATTGGAGCACCTCCAGGTTATGTGGGCCATGAACAAGGTGGCTTACTGACCGATAAAGTACATCAAACACCACACAGTATTGTGCTGTTGGATGAAATAGAAAAAGCCCATCCAGACGTCATGAATATCTTGTTACAAGTCATGGACAATGGCAAATTAACAGATTCTAATGGCCGTGAAACTGATTTCAGAAACGTGCTTTTGGTTATGACCACCAATGCCGGAGCCACCACCTTGGGGCAAAACAGTTTCGGTTTTGTCGATCAAGACAGAAGTTCAGATGCGATGATTGAATTGAATCGTCACTTCACACCAGAATTCAGAAACCGTTTGGATGCAATCGTACCGTTCAAAGCCCTGGATAAATCACATATTGAAAGAATTGTAGACAAGATCATCATCGAATTGGAACAACAGTTGGTAGAGCCAGGGATAACCTTCAGCATCACCCAAGTTGCCAGAGAGTGGTTGGTTGAAAAAGGTTATAACCCAGAAATGGGTGCTCGCCCGATGCAAAGGGCCATAGATCAATACGTCAAAAAACCATTGGTCGATGAAATCTTATTTGGTAAGTTAAAGAATGGGGGATTGGTAAAAATCAATGTCATTAATCAAGCATTAAACTTTGAAATTATCTCCAGTACACTGATGCTGTCATCAGTTGAAGAAAGCCCTACTGCTCATTGACATCAAATCTTTCCAAATTCAATTTTGGAAAGATTTACTTACTGCGGAATGTGATACGTCCTTTGCTTAAATCATAAGGCGTCAACTCTACAGTTACCGTGTCACCTGTTAAGATTCTGATATAGTGTTTTCTCATGCGGCCTGAGATGTGTGCCGTCACAATGTGACCGTTTTCCAACTCAACCCTAAACATGGTGTTAGGCAAGGTATCAATTACTTTACCTTCTAATTCAATTACGTCTTCTTTCGCCATATATTTCCTGGTATAAAAAAACGCGTATTCTATCAGATATACGCGTTTAGTGCATAAAAGTTATCAGTTCTTGTTCAGACTTAATTCAGAATTTCGAAGTCGTTCTCAAAAATTAAATCGCTTAAATCGCCAGGAACTATCAGTGAACCTATGATTGGACGTCTCATGACCCCCAATGGCTTGGCCTCAACATCGCCGGCGATCGGTTCGGCATTTGAGGTAAAGGAAAAGCTGTAAAGGATACCCCAGTCAATTTCATTGCCGGCCGGCGCTTGTAAGGTCAGTACATGATTGGAACGAGACACCGTCCAATCATTACCCGCATCTTCATCGGTGTCAGCAAAAATAAAGTCTGTCATAGATGCCAGGTCATTCAAGGGCAAAGTGATGGCTTGAACTTGTGGATCAAAATCATGATTTTCCACCATATAATTGTAAGTGTATTGACCATTGCCTTGGTCAACGACTCTGACCGCCAAGGTCACATGTCCCGCCCCTTCAATGGTTTTTCTGGCTGAAGCAGTGCCAGCACTCAAATCAAAGCTGTTGGGTGTCACATAGGAATCACTGGCCGCTCCGAGGGTTAAATTGGCCTGTTGTTGGAAAAACCAATTGCCATTGCTTTCGGTCACAGAATAAGGTTTGTACCCCATGGTATTGAAAATATTGATGTCATCTCGCACCAAATACCAAGATGAGAACACATACTCTGCACCTGGCACACCCAAATCTGCTTCCGCCACCACCATCCTGTTCTCATCGGTGCCATTGGATGAATTGGTTTGTGATCCGCTGTTGTTGGGATCGAAAAAGGATGGAGACTCTGTCCACAGGCCTTTGTAGGCTTCAATGTTCTCACGAGGTCCTAAGGACGAACCACTGTCATTATTACCCACACCGTAAATATCTTCACAGCCAGGCCACAAGATGTGGCCATTGTTACAATTGATGTCACAATTAAAATTAATCGTCAAAAAGGCATGCTTCACCCCAGAAACCCCAATCTGCTCGATCCGATCATCAATGATGCGATACATGTTCCAGATCAAGAACGGGTGTTGTGCATTTTGATACGGGGCAAAGGTTCCTGAGTATTTGGTGTACCAGGCCACATCAGCCATGTCTTGAGACTGGGTAGCGGTAGGGTTGGCTATGCCATTGCGAAGCTCTGCACTGGGTGTCACCACAATGTAACCATTGTTAAGGTTTCTGCGTTGAGATGCATTCATTTCAGTTAAAAACACATCGACCTGAGCGGGATTCCCGTCACTGGGGCGGGGATCACCCGGCCACAATGGACGATTTGCACAGGAGCCACCTTCGACACTTTTGATGTCCTGATAACCACCTGGGGGCAGGGTTAAATGGCTTTGGATGTGGGCTTGACCGATGGTTAAACCTGATAATTTCGGTTCATCCAAGATTTTCGCCAATGTTGGACTGATGCTGACATCCATATTTTCTAAATTAAGGAATTGGTTTTTTACATCCAAGGTTGAATGCACATGATCAAAATAGAATAACACTTGGCCTTGGTCATTGACCATTTCGAAACCAACCACATCGCTGTCTTGCTTGTGCTGATTGGACACCCTTAAGGTCAATCCATTGAATTCAATGACTTGTCCATTGTGATGCCACTCGAATTGACCCGCCAAACTCAACACGCCTTGGTCGATACCGATCAGGTTTCCATAAGGTACTTTCAAGGACAAACCACCGATGTTTTTGATTGGCATGATATAAGTATTTTCAGTCCAATTATTGGTGTCAAACGCTACGGTCCCCTTCACTTCAATACCGAGTGATTGCAATCTGCCATAGTAAAACAACAAATTCATTTCGCCACCATCTGCATGCCATCGCTGATTGATTTCAGCCTTCTTATTGTCATCCATTAGGTTGTCTAACCAACTTTCTGCTGCCATTGTTTGTGTTACCAACAAGGATGCCAAAATAAAAATAATTGCTTTCATATTGTTTCTCTGCCCAATAATTTGTTTTTCAAGCAAAGATTATAACGAATTGCAAGTCCACGAACAGTGACAAACCGCTGCTTTTTTTAACTTATCTGCCAATTTATCGGCGTTTTTGCGTGATTTATTAGGTATTGGTTACATTTTGAAAAATGCCGGCATCCCAGAAACCCTCGATAAGCCGATAAAGGTGATGGGTGTGGCGCTTGTAAAATGCAGTGTTTGTCTGGGTCCACATGCCGACCCTTTTGCTGTGCATAGGCCCCCCACAACATGAATACCACACCTTCAGATTGATCATTGATTATTTGGATGACCCGGTCAGTAAAAATTTCCCAACCCTTGCCTTGGTGACTCGCTGCCCTGGCCTGTTCCACAGTCAGTACACTGTTTAATAACAGCACACCTTGGTCTGCCCAACTGGATAAATTGCCTGAACAATTGGTAACGGCTAAATCCTGTTGTATTTCCTTGAAAATATTGACCAAAGATGGGGGCGGCTTGATACCATCAGGCACTGAAAATGAAAGTCCATGTGCTTGACCCGCACCGTGGTAGGGGTCTTGCCCCAGTATCACCACCTTTACCGCAGGCAGTGGTGTGCGGTTAAAAGCGTTAAAAATGAGTGGTTCGGCAGGAAAGGTGACTAGATTGCCTTCTTTCTGCTGTTGCAGAAAAGCTTGTAAGGCTTGCATATATGGCTGAGAAAACTCACTGGCTAAATGCCTGAACCACGATTCGTCCAGCTTTGGGCTCATTTATTCTTGCTTTTTTCTCGATGAAACTGAGTGAACCTAATCTGAAATTTTATTTTCTTAACCAAAGCCTCTTGATTCACCGGTTTGCCGATCAAATCATTGGCACCTAGGTTCAGGATTTGCTTCTGATTTTCGGTGTTTTCATCACCGGTCATGATGACAAAAGGCATTTCAATTTTATCCAAGCCCAAATCATTGCGCACGAAGTCCAAAATTTCCAGGGCCGTCTCATTATTTTTAAGGTAATAATCAGTTAACACCAATTCAAACCCATCGTAGGCACTGTCTTTGGTCGGAATGATGGCTTTCGCATCGGTCACACTTAAGGTATGGGTGATGTCTAAATTGTGGTTCTGCAGCAACTTTTTGGTGGCATGTGCGACCACGGCAGAATCTTCAATATACAAAATCTTGCCATTGATTTGGTCATCTGGACGTAACAAACCTCGCAGAAATATCTCCAGCCCTTTCTGTCCTGCAGCCTTGTCAATATAATCGGTGACATCACTGCTCATGATACGCTCTTGAACCCGTGAATCGACATCTCCGGAGACTATGATGACTGGTAAGTAATGCAGGTTTTCCCTGACGTATTGGCAAATTTTTGTGCCATCATCATCAGACAGACGCAACGCCGAGATGATTAAGTCAACGCGGTTATCTTGTAATTTAGTGATTGCTTGTTCAACCGTCTCAACAGTGATGACATCAGTGTAAGGTCTGATTTTTTTGACCAGCTTTTCGGTTAACCTTCTGGCTAATTTCGAAGAATCTGCAATCAAAACTTTTTGTGATTCGCTCATAAGGGCATTGTACACCATTGTGGATATTTACTGCCAAGATGATAATCTATTTTATTTTCTGACACCAAATCATTCATACCTATTTATAAATTTGCAATGTGATTCGAAGCACTGACTCTGGCCCCTAGCCATGAAATCAATGTTGCCAACAAGATAAACACCAACAATTCTGGTAAATAAGGGGTTCGTATCAGGATACTTTGCCCAAAAGATTGAGACAGATCCGCAATCGGTTTTTCCAGGTACCACAGGGTTATTCTTAACATCACAATGGCAATCATCGAGGCCAACAGCCCATAATATAAACCACCATACAAGAACCGCCTTCTGATTTGTCCGGGTGATGCACCCAATAATTTTTGCAAACTGATTTCTTTTTTATGCAATGCCACTTCACTGCCGATGGAATGACTTAAAAACACCAAGATAATGATCAAGAAAACAACGATACTGGCTTGCATTAAATAATAAAAAGCCTGGGTCAGTGATTTCAATTGATTGAACCATTCTGCATCAAAACTGACGTAATCAATGTCAGGCAGTAATTGTAAATTTTTCGCCAAGGATTGCAGTTGTTCACTGGTGGCGTTTGGGTGTGGTTGTACCAGTATTTGATCGGGCAGTTCATGCGATGAGATGACATCAATCACTTGATTTAATTGTGGATCATCATTCAGACTGGCCTTGATGGTGTCCTTATCTACCACAGAGACTTCAATCACAATGTTTCTTTCCAGTAAATCATGTTGTAATACAGTCAAGTCATTGGCAGCCAAACCCTGTTTCAAAAACACCGCCATGCTGCCTTGTCCGCGCCAAGAGTCCTCGACTTCTGAAAAATTTTGCCACAGGGTCCACATGACCAATGGCAAATAGAAACAGATGGCCAATGTTATCACCGTAAATAAACTGGAATAAGGGGTCAACATGGGCATTTTAAAGCCTTCAACCATAGCCCTGATATGTCCTCTGTACCATTTGACCCATTGATTGGGTTTGTGTTTAATGATTTGATTCATGTTTCAGGTCGGTAATCATCTATCAACTGTCCGGAATCTAACACCAACACCCGTTTTCTCAATCGTTTGATCAGGATTAGATCATGTGACGCAATCAACACAGTGGTGCCTGTCTCATTGATTTTCATGAATATTTCCATCAATTCCAACGACAAATCTGGATCCAAGTTACCCGTAGGCTCATCTGCCAGCAGAATGTCTGGTTTACTGACTATGGCTCGAGCAATGCCCACCCTTTGTTGTTGCCCACTGGACAATTGATCAGGGTAGAAATGGGTCTTGTCTTTGAGACCTACTTGTTGCAGCACCACCCTGGCCTGTTTGTGACTTTCTGCTTTTCCATAGCCACGAATCCACAATGACAAAGCCACATTGTCCAAAATGGTTCGATTTTCAAGCAAACGATGGTCTTGGAATATCATGCCGACACTTTGTCGGTATTGCGGCAATTGATGACTTTTGAGGTGCTTGAGCCCATAGCCATTGACCGTGGCTTGACCATAACTCATGTCCTCTATTTTCATGATTAATTTTAATATGGATGTTTTACCCGCTCCAGAATGACCGGTTAAAAATAACATTTCTCCCGCTTCAACATCAAAGCTGACATCAGACAATGCCTTGTTGTCTTTGCCATATGCTTTACTGACTCTGTTGAATTGAATGATCACTTTATTTGACTATGGTGTTGATTTGAAAAATGGGCAGCAACATCGCTAAAACAATAAATAATACCATAACCCCCACAAACAAGATCGCCAAGGGTTGAATCGCTCCAATCAAGGTCTTCAACCTGTTTTCCACGTCTTTTTCTTGGACCATCGCTGTGCGAACCAGCATTTGGCTTAATTGACCACTTTGCTCACCTGAATGGACCAATTTAACACTCAAAGGTGGAAATTGACCGCTGTTCTTCATGGCCTGAGCCAAGCCACTGCCTTCACGAACAGCTGCTGCTGTTTGTTCACAGGCTTGCTTTATCACTTCATTCTTGACCACTTGGCGTGATAAGGACAGGGCCGAAACTATCGGGACAGCACTTTGCGTCAAAATACCTAATGTGCGGGTAAACCTGGCAGCTTGGGACACCCTGATTAACCTTCCTATGCCGGGTATTTTTAATAAGAAGCGATGCCAAGCGAGTTTAAATGGTGGATAGTTTTGCAAAACAATAAACCCAAACACCAACAACAGCAACAGGGCAAGTAAATAAATGCCATAGGTGGCCAGAAAATCACTGAGTGAAATCAACGTTCTGGTCATCAATGGTAACTGAACCTGGGTACTCTCAAAAACTTGAATGACTTTGGGTACAATGTAAACCATCAATCCAGCCACCACAGCAATCGCGGTTAACACCAGTATCAACGGATAAATCAATGCCGATACGGACTGTTTACCCATTTCGTCTCGGGTCTCTAAGTAATCAGCCAACTGCAACAACACTTCTTCTAAATGCCCTGACTGTTCACCAGCCTCAATACTGGTGGCAACCAATTCATCAAAGGCTTTGGGGAATATCCGCATGGCCGATGCCAAGGACTGGCCTTCCATTACTTTGGCATGCACTGTTGACAGGATTCTTTCAGAATTTTTATTTTCACTTTGTTCAATCAAAGTTTTCAAAGCATCGTCAATGGGCAATCCCGCTTGTACCAGTGTAGCCAACTGTCTGATCAACAAGGGCAGCTCATTTTTTTTCATCGACAAACGTTGAGTCCGTCCATTGATTGGTTCGTTGGCATGGGGTTTTTCGACCACCAAAGAAACCTGTATGGGTGTCAGTGCTTGGTTGCGCAGCAGTTGTCTGGCTTGTTTTTCATTGTCGGCTTGAATGATCCCTTTCTTTTGTTTGCCTTTCGCATCGATCGAATTGTATTCAAATGCTTCCATGCCATTACCCGCTGTGAATCACGCGTAAAATTTCATCAATTGAAGTGTGCCCTGCCATTAATTTCTCCCGAGCGTCGGTTTTGATACTGGGGTGCAATTGATGGGCCACTTCTGACATTTCACTTTCAGATTTGTTTTGGTGAATCATGGTTTTTAATTGCTGATCCAGTGTAATGATTTCATACACCCCGAGCCTACCGGAATAAGCTTGGTTCATTGGCAAATTATCATCCGCTTGGTAGACTGAATGCACATCAGCAGGCAATCCCAAGGCTTGTTTTAATTGGTCATCCAAGACTTGTTCTTGGCGGGTTTCCGGATTGAGCTTCTTCACCAACCTTTGCGCGATCACGGCTTTGACTGAAGAGGCCAATAGAAACGGTGGCACACCCATGTCTATCAATCGGGTGATTGCGCCTATGGCCGTGTTGGTGTGCAAAGTTGAAAACACCAAGTGACCGGTTAAACTGGCTTGAATGGCTATTTCAGCCGTTTCTAGGTCACGAATCTCACCGATCATGATGACGTCAGGGTCTTGACGAAGAATGGCCCTCAAGCCACGAGCGAAAGACATGTCTACTTTGCTGTTGACCTGAGTTTGACTGATACCTTCTAAATGGTATTCAATCGGATCCTCAATGGTCATGATGTTGCGTGATCGTTCGTTGATGGCTTCGATGGCGGCATACAGCGAAGTGGTTTTACCAGAACCCGTAGGTCCTGTGACCAATATAATGCCGTGCGGTAATTTGACCAAATCATTCATCATGGATAGATGACGGTCATTCATACCCAGCTGTTTGAGGTTCAATTGCCCTGCTTGCTTGTCTAACAAACGCATCACGATGCGTTCACCAAACGCGCCCGGTATGGTTGAAACCCTGACGTCAACTGGATGTGCCGCGATGCGCAGTGAAATCCGACCATCTTGTGGCAGTCTTTTTTCAGCAATGTCCAACTTCGACATGATTTTAACTCGTGAAGCAATCATCGGCGCCAATGACCTGGCAGGGGTCAGCACCTCTTGTAATTCACCATCCACCCGATAACGGATGGACAATTGATGCTCACCCGGCTCAATGTGAATATCGGATGCACTGACTTTGACCGCGTCTGCCAGCAAAGCATTGATCAATCTGATGATGGGGGCATCATCGTTGCTTTCCAATAAGTCTTCAGGTTCTGCCAAGACTTCAGCAATCTTTGACAGTTCAGCTTCACTGTTGTCTAAATCGGCCACCACATCGTCTGTCATGGATTGTTGATGGTGGTAAATTTTTTGAATCACTTGCTGGTATTGTTGCGGATCAAAAAATGACATTTCGACTGGCTGCTTACTCAACCTTTGTAATTCGGCAATGGCAGAGGGTGACGCATTTTTAGAAACCGCCAGGGTGATTTTCCCAGCATCATCTTGTTGTAAAATCGTGGCCCCACGATTTTTCGCAAAACTGTATGACGGTAGTTTAACAATCATATTGGCCATTGACCTTTATTGTTGGTCTTCAATTTCAGGCAACAAAGGTTCACCACGTCTGAATTTTTCAGGTGTGACCTTATCCAATTGTTGTTGTCTGATTTCATTGTATTTTTGTTTGCTGATGGCTTCCTGTTCTAAATTATCTTTCAATATTTTGGGGTGGATAAAGATCATCAAATTTCTTTTCACCCGGGTTCTTTTCTTGGTTCTGAACAGGTTTTTAATCAATGGAATGTCACCCAATAAAGGTACTTTTTTGATGCTTTCCTGAACCGAATCATCAATCAAACCACCTAACACCAAAATTGAATCATCAGGAATCATCACCGAGGTGCTTAAGGTTCGTTTCTTGGTCACTAAATCCACCGCGCTGACAGCTGTGGCATCTATGCTTGAAATTTCTTGCGCAATGTCCACCACAATTTGACCACCCTCATTGATGTGAGGCGTTACAGTCAGCGACAGTCCCACGTCCTCTCTTTGGATGGTGGTGAATGGGTTGGGCGACCCTTCAGAGTTTGAGCTGCCGGTGCCAGAAAACTGTCCGGTAACAAAGGGCACTTCTTGACCCACTGACAAAGACGCTTCTTGGTGATTCAGTGTCACTACTGAAGGTGTTGATAAAATGTTGTTATTACCATTGGTGCCAATGGCTTTCAGTAAACCGCCAAATTTAAATATTTGTTCGCCATTGTTACCAGTACCAAAATTCAAATAACCTAAATTCAAGCCACCTGATAATAAACTACCAAACACATCCAAAGGATCGTCTGCACTTAAATTAGGCAAGTTGTTTCCAGTGAATGAACCACCAACCAGGCCATCGTCAGAGTCCCCCGCAATCGGCGCAAACCAATCGACGCCCAACTCCTTCGAGTTATCAACAGAAACCTCAGCAATGATCGCTTCAATCAACACTTGCTGACGTCGTATGTCCAACTGAGCAATGGCTTGCTGTACATTGCGATAGACGGCTGGCGGTGCATTGATCACCAAACTATTGGTTTCATTGTGTGCCTGAATGCTGACATTTTGACTGTCATTCTCACCTTGTCCCAATTTAGCCATGGTTTCTAATATGGGAACCAAGGTTTCCGCCGATGCAAATTTAAGGTGCACCACTTGCGCCTGGGTATTGGTATCAAGAGGAACATCTAACTGAGCAATGATGTTCATAATTTTAGATTTCAAGGAAGGGTTGGCATTGACGATCACTGAATTTGTACGTGAATCAGGAACTATTTTTGATTGAGGTCCCAATGCATTGGAAGAGTCTAGTAACTGGGTCAGGGTTTCTGCCACGTCAGCAGCATTGGCATGTTTAATGGAAATAAGCTCAATGGATGAATCAGATTTTCGATCAATGTTATTGATCAACTCTTCCATTTTATCCACATTGGCTTTTTTATCCGATGCAATTAAGATATTAGAATCTACATTGCTGATCAATTTAGCCTTGCTGTTCATTGACTTTAACATTTGCATCACATCTTCAACTGGGATGTGCTTGATGCGGAATATTTTGGTCATCAACTGATCTGGATGGTCACTGGTTAAACCAGACAATGGATTGCTTTTACCCACTGGGATAATTTTTATGGTGTCGCCTTGCGTTTCGGTGGTAAACCCATTAACACTCAAGATAGAAAGGAACAAGTCATATACTTTATCCTCAGGAATGGGCTGACCAGAAATAACTGTAATCTTCCCTGTAACTTCTGGGTCAATCACAAAGTTCTTTCCGGTAATGTCACTGATGGTTTCAACCAACAATCGAATTTCAGTGTCCTGTAAATTCAATGTGTGCATGTGGTTATCTGCCGCAAGACTGGAGCATAACAACAAGCCACAAATGGCAGTCATGATAATTCTGGTTTTTTTCATTATTGAAACTCTGATAAGTTAAGATTTAAATTGAGCTCTTTGCCATTTCGCATAATGGTTACATTGGCCTCCGAGCTGCCTTCCAACTGTTTTCTTAATTCTAAAATGTTTTGATAGGATATTTTAACCCCATTTACTGCCGTGATTTGATCATTCGACCGCAAACCTTGTTTCATCAAAGCACCCGCACCTGATATTTGAGAAACTTTAAGACCTGAAATTTTGCCCTGTCCATCAGTTACCACACTCACTTTACTGGCTATTTTAGCAATTTTACTGGGGTCATATTTTTGTTTATTGAGCATGTCCTGCCAATCGGATGATTGGTTGATATGATTAGCGATTCTGGCAGAGGATACCGCATTTTTGCTAGTGACGTTGGGTTTATTGATGGCAGTTGGCTGACTGTCGATGCGGTTTTTACTGAGTGAAAGTTTCTCTTTCTTGGCACCACCTCTCCTTAAAATCAGGTGGTCATCATAAATCGCATCTAAAACAGCCAAACCAAAAACATCGTCGCCCACTTTGAATTTTTGTTCATCGCCTTGTCGGTTTCTGATATAAGCCAAACCCTGGCTGGCATCATCGCTGGAAAATATACCCGTAATGATTAAATCCAATGAAGACTCAAATTGCAGTAGATCTAAAGGTACTTCGGTGACTGTAGAAGAACCAAACAGGTGAAAGCTTGAAGGTTTGGGCCTGATGGCCTGCGGTAAAAGTTGCGAGTTGGGTGCTGTGACCGCTGTGATGTCATTTTGCAAGTGTTTGGGGAACAAAATAAATTGTACCCATACCAAAACCAACAATGCCAACAGCACCCATGTAATGATTGTTTTTATTTGTTTTTTGTAATTACTCAATCGCGATTTTAAAACTCTGATTCTTTAATATTCATCAAAGGATCAGCGCCTGTCATGATGGTTGCTTTCAAAGCATGACATCGTGGCAAAATTTTCGCGAAGTAAAACTGTGCAGTTTTCTTCTTGCCATTATAAAAATCGGCTCCCAACTGACCTTTGTTGTTCTCTGCTGAATTATGCAGTTGAGCCCAAAAATATGCAAGGATTACATAGCCTGACATCATCAAATAATCAACCGAAGCCGCACCCACTTCGTTGGCATTTTTCTGTGCTTGACCCGTGATGAATTCAGTCATTTCTTGCCACATATCAAGGTAATTTTGCAACTCTTGATTCATGGGTGTATCAGTTTCATTGATGAAATTTTGGATCAATTCTGCCATTTCTCCAATTTGGCCTTTTTGCATCATCAGCATTTTACGACCCGTCAGGTCCAAAGCTTGGATGCCCGTGGTACCTTCATACAAAGTGAATATTTTGGCGTCTCTGTGCCATTGCTCTTGACCATGTTCACGGATATAGCCGTGGCCACCAAAAATCTGTACACCATTGTCTGTGGCTTCCAAAGCAACCTCAGTCAAAAACGCCTTCAAAATTGGCGTCAAGAAGGCCAACAAGCGATCGGCTCGTTTCACTTCAACCTGATCTTTACTGTGTTTAATGATTTCAATTTGTTGTCCCACAAAATAAGCCATCGCTCGGTTGCCTTCTGCAAAAGCTTTCATGGTCAATAACATGCGCCTGACATCTGGATGAACAATGATAGGGTCGGCGGGTTTATTAGGGTATTTTGCACCGGTGGCCGCCCTCATTTGCAAACGATCTTTGGCATAGGCCAAAGCATTTTCATAAGAGGCTTGTGTGGCTGACAAACCTTGAATCCCGGTATTCAAACGTGCACCATTCATCATGGTAAACATGATTTTCAAACCGTCATTACCCTCACCTATCAAGAATCCTTTGGCAGCATCAAAATTCATCACACATGTGGCTGATCCATTCAATCCCATTTTGTGTTCAATGCTGGCAGCGCCCAATGTATTGCGTTGGTCTAGCTCCAAATCAGCATTAAGTAAAATTTTAGGTACCAAGAACAATGAAATGCCTTTGGTGCCTTTGGGTGCGTCCGGCAATCTGGCCAATACCAGATGAATGATGTTGTCGGTCAAATCATGCTCGCCTGAAGTAATGAATATCTTGGTTCCAGTGATGTCATAAGAACCATCTTCATTGGGTTTGGCAGAAGTATTGACCAAGCCAAGATCCGTTCCACAATGTGGTTCAGTCAAACACATGGTCCCTGACCATTCACCGGTGGTTAATTTAGGTAAAAACTTTTGTTTCAAAACGTCTGAACCAAAATGTGCAATCAACTCTCTGGCACCATGGGTCAACCCTGGATAGTTTGACCAACCCGGACAATAATAGGTATTCAACTCACCTAAAATCAATTGCAACCAGTAACTTAAGCCCTGTCCACCGTACTCAGG
Source organism: Marinicella litoralis (assembly GCF_002591915.1). GTDB lineage: Bacteria > Pseudomonadota > Gammaproteobacteria > Xanthomonadales > Marinicellaceae > Marinicella > Marinicella litoralis. The sequence continues at coordinate 735,135 of NZ_NIHB01000002.1, forward strand.
ATCACCATCCAAAGCAGCCCAACCAGATTCACAAAATTCTTTGTATAACTTTTTAAAACCATCTGGCGTGGTCACCGATGTGCCTTCATGGTGACAGCCCTGTTCGTCGGCATTGCGATTCAAAGGGCCTGCATTTTCATGCAAGAATTTGGATGCTTCTTCTACAATGGTCATGAAAGTTTCAGCATCGATGTCATCGTGAACTCCCAGTTTCTTGTAGTGTGCAGTGAGGTCAAGCACTTCATCAGCAATGAATTGTATGTCTTTTATTGGTGCGGGTAGATTGGCCATAATTCAAACGTTCGTTTCAAAAAAAAGTATTTTATCATCCACCCTGTCGAAATGAAATAAAGATTGGGAACTAATCATGCGGTTTTTTTAGTTTCACGTCACAGTTATGCAAACTATTCTTGGCTGCGGTTGAATTGAAGTTGTTATTAATTTTTTGCATCAGTTAAAATAAAAACATGCAAGCAGGTCAAATCACAGTGTTACTGAATCAGGGGAGTCCGAATAATAAAGAGGATTTAGACCACATCTACGCGCTTCTGTACAATGAAATCAAAGCCGTTGCGCAAAATCAATTGGCACATATACACAATAACAACACCATCAGCGCTACTGTGCTGGCCAATGAGTGTTACCTTAAATTAATCCAGATAGAAAAACCCAGCCACCAAGACCGCAGGCATTTGTTAAATTATTTAGCCAAAGCCATGCGCCGGTTTTTGATTGACCAAATTCGCAGTAAACAACGCAAAAAAAGAAAAGGCCAAATGGACAATCTACACATGTCACAAGTACTCGGAGCCGATGACATTGACTTTGATGTGATTGAAATTGATCGATTGATCGATATATTGGCAGAAATTGATCCCCATTTAGCTGAGCTATTCCAACAAAAAATCATATTCAATTTTACGTTCAAGGAATTGGCTGAAATGTTTGATTTATCAGAAAGACAAGTGATCAGACAATGGAACCAAGCCAAAACATTGCTCTTGACCATGATTGAGAACCCTGATGGATCTAGATAAACTCAAGCAAGCCAATCAAATCTATGAATCTTTGGCAGAAAAAACCATTGACGAAGCATTGAACCAATTAAACACCTATGACCATTTAGATATCGAAGTGCTCAATTTAGTAAAAAGTCTGATTCATAATAGCCACCAACCCAGTATCTATTTTGAACAAAAAGTCAGTCAACATTACCAAACGCCATTGAGTCAAACCTGGCAAAAAGGTGATCAAATCGGTGGCTATGAATTGTTGGCTTTGATTGGTCAAGGGGGAATGTCACTGGTCTTCAAGGCCATGCGTGTCAACAGTGAAACCCAGAAACCTGTGGCCATTAAGCTCTTCAACCTCGCTCATCAAAGTCCTGAGTTAAAAGCCCGGTTCCAAGCAGAACAAAGCATGTTGGCAGAATTGTCACATCCCAATGTGATTGAATTTCATCACGGAGAAAACACCGATCAGGGGGAGTCCTTCATCGTGATGGAGTTGATCGATGGCGGCTTACCCATCGACGAATATGTCAGCAAACATGCGCTCAATACCAAACAAATTGTGGCTTTGGTGATTCAAGCCACAGAGGCATTACAGTATGCCCACAATCATTTAATCATTCATCGAGACATCAAACCATCCAATATCATGATCGATGGAAACGGTCACCTTAAAGTGCTGGATTTTGGAATAGCTAAACTGATTAACCCAAAAAATGAAGGCTTGACTGAAAGCCAAGCAAAAAACACGCTGATGGCACTCACGCCATCATTTGCCTCTCCTGAACAAATAAAAGCCGAACGCATCGACGTAACTTCCGATGTGTATTCCTTGGCTGCAGTGCTGGTTTACTTACTCACGGACCAATTGCCTTTCCCCAGCAATCGCATGTTAAACGCTTGTGTCGATGATGAACATCATGTCAGAAAATTACTCAAGACTGAGGTTCAAGATCAGGATTTACGGCATATATTGATGCAAGCGTTGCAACCGGATCGCAATGCTCGCTACAGCAATATGTTTGCCTTCAATGAAGACTTGAACGCATGGCTGGCTCAAAAACCAGTCAGCGCCAGCAAAGATTCATGGTGGTATCGGCTGAATCGTTTTGCCGTCAGGCGCACCGCTTTGTTCAGCACATCACTGTTGTTGTGTGCCACCATAGTCATCGCTGTTATTGCTTTAAGCATACAAAACCAATCCATTAAACTGGAAGCTGACAAAGCCAACGCAGTCAAGCAGTTTATGCTCGACTCCTTCAGTGTCACTGATCCCAATGTTTCGCAAGGCGTCGATCTATCCACCAAAGATTTGTTGCGATCAGCTGCCAATAAAATAATGATCGATGATGGCATGGACCCAGCCATTAAACTTGAACTGTATGTTGCTTTGGCGCTTGCCAATGGTCGTTTGGGATATTATCCGGAGGCCATTGACTTATTGAATGATGCCTTAATCATCCAACCACAAAACGAACAAGCCACAGCACTGTTAGCCCAATACCTCTTTTCAGCGGGAGAAATTAAAACCGTTAATGAACTCCTGACACAAACCCAAGAAGATAATTTCGATACAAAATCACAAGCAGCTGCGGTTAAAAGAGTACGTGCCAATGTGCTGGCACAAGCCGGTGATTATGAGTCGGCATTGATACACTTTGATGCATTAGGTCCGCTGACAACTTCGGACATAGATACCATAAAAAATCAATCCCTGCTGGCTGAAATACATTACCTCAAAGGTGAATCAGTCCGGTCAGTGGAAATTATTCAATCGCTTAAACGCGCATTCCCATTACCAGCCACTGATGTACTTAATTTGAAACTAAATTCCGATTTAGTCCAATACTATGATCGAGTTGGCAACTTCAGTGCAGCCATGGCGCTGACCCAAGAAAATATTCAAGCTTATCGAAAAATACTGGGTGAAGATCACCCTGATTTAGGTATAGCTTACAACGCCTTATCAGCATTTCAATGGCTCGACGGACAATTGGATGAAGCCTTGATCAGCGCTGAAACCAGCAAAGAAATTTTTCGCAAAAGATACGGAGACAGCAGTGAGGGCTTGTCACAAGCACATGGCAATGCAGGCGCTGTTTATTATTACCAGGAAAAATATGAACTGGCGATTGATGAACTCGCACAAGCGGCTGGTATTCTACAAGGCATATTCGGCCCAGATCACCCAGAAACCATGAATGCCAAAGCCAATTTAGCTACCATTTTAAATGCCACAGGAAATCCTGAAAAAGCCCTGCCAATTTTGCAACACATGTACAAAGTCGAGTCAAAAACTCTGGGTAAGAATCACCGGTCGACACTTTACACCCAACAATCATTGGCTTTGACCTTAGCCAAAATGGGTCAATATGACCAGGCCACAGCCCATGCCAAAACCTGTGTTGAATTGATCAAGGAAAACTTTACCAAGGAACTTAATTTCATCAACCATGCCCACAGTGTTCTGGGCAGGGTGTATTTCATGGCGGGCAATCATCAATTGGCCATTGAACAAAATTTAATACATATCAATGGTTGGACAGAAGGCGATGAGAACAACTTTGCCCGTTCACTACAGCTGATAGCAGCAAGCAACCAAGCCTTACAACAGTTTGTTCAAGCTGCTGAATTTTATAAAAAATGGACCAATCACCTGGCCAAGACCTATGGCGAAACCGATGTTAAGTATTTACAAGGTATGCTGCAATGGGCTGAACAATCCCAATCAATGAACCAGCGCGATCAAGCCCATCAGCTGCTGTCTTTGGTAGCACACACCCTTAAGGAAAATGACTTAAACTTTCCAGAAATTCAGTCCAAACTACTAGAGTTGAGCCGCTGATTAAAGCGATTTCAGCGACTCAAGTTTGTGATTTGCTCACATCTTATTGGGCTTAATCAAAACCATCACTGAAGATCAAATCATCAGGTTGGAATTCAGCGTACACGGTGGTGCTTTCAGTCACACTGATAAAACATTCGTTGTTATTAACCAAAGGACAGCCTCGCCAGCCAATAAAATCTGAGCCTGTAAATGGTGTTGCTGTCAGTGTAACCAATGTGCCATTGAAAAATACCTCAGTACAATCAGTGCCACAAGAAATCCCCAGGGGATCACTGATGACAAAACCATCACCGGAGCCTTCACGCTGTACTGTTAACAGGAATTCATCATTGCCAATGTTGTCGTATACTTCATCAAATCCAGCATCATATAAGCCACCTGGCTCACCTGGATTACCTTGTGGGTTGGTGTTTTCATTGACCGGTGAATCCTGGAATTCAATATCAACATCAACACTCCAGGCAAAGGTGTCTTGTAGGCACATGTCCACCCCTGGTGAGCTTGACTGCTGTCTGGCGTCCCCACCGGCCACATTATTAAACACAGCTGTTCCAATGGTGTATGAACCCATAGGCCAGTCCGTTGAATCATCAATTAAATTACATTTGCCAGAAATGTCGGGGGTGGTGGTAGGGGCATTTTCGCCTCCTTGGGTGTCTTGAAAAATAGAATTCTCAAAGCGCAAACTACCCATAGTACTGAACCAAACAATCGAATCATTGGTACCACCACCAGATTCTTCTAAGAAGTTACCTGCTGCGGTCACATGCGTGATTTCCGAAGTACCATAATTTTGTATTAAATAATAAGTTTCATTTTTAATAAAGTTACTGCCGCTCAACTGCAGCGTTGAACCAGGTCTAACTTCAACCAAGGAATTAATATCCAATGAACCAAATCGATAAGAATTACTGTCAAACAAGGTGCGATTGATATTGACCTTTGAATTATTGATTTCAATTAAATTTCCATCAAACTCATTTTGCTCAAACTCAGAACAACTGATTAAAAAAGGGCAGCTGGCAACACGGTCCATGTATACCTGAGTTGCACTGTTTCCACCATCAATGGCAAACAATCCTGCACCACTGACATCCGCCATGTTGCGTGCAATATAAGTGTTAAATAAAGTCGCTCTGCCAGTACCATGCACATAGATTCCCGATCCATTGAATGCCCAGTGATCAGTGATCTGAACACGATTGGCACCACCATCAGCTACCAGTTCGCCGCCATCATGTACCATGATGCCACCACCGTCATCGGCACTGTATTCAAATAACCCCCGGCTACCCTTGATACGACTGCCACCTTCAAGTAAAACAAAACAGCCATCTTCAATGTACATATTGCCACCCGAAACCGCCTGATTTTGTTCCAAAGCACCCGCAATGATGACTTGTGAATTGACCCCAAAACACCAAATACCACCGCCTTTTGGAATGTTATTTAAATCGCCATTATTTTGCACAATACTGCCTGCATCAATGGTTACATTGGAACCGCCTAAAACCCTGATTCCGGCTACGTTAGAAGAAACATCTACAGCTTCTAGATTTACGGTGGAATTTTCATCAACGATCAACCCTCTGGACTGACTGTTAAACAACTGTAAATTTCTCAAGGTAACCATAGAGCCACTGTTTACTTCAAACACAGCACTGGAGCCGTCACCCAGTACGGCATTGGCCGCATTAACCGAATCACCACAGTTGGCATAGCCACCAGCAATGATCAACTCACCTAAACTGCTTGAATGCCAATTGGATAAGGTATTGGTACCATCACCTTCTCCTAAATAGGAAACCGTATTGGTCAATCTGATTTCATCATTTTCAGTGCCATTGATTGCAGCCGCCAAAAGGGCCTCAGACAATGATTCATGATGGTTTGGGGCATTACATTGGGCACCAACACCCACATAATAGGTGGCCGCTAAAGCACTTGGGCCAACCACCAAGCCGGCTACAAAAAATATAAACTTAAAGTAACTCATAAAAAACTCCCTATTGATTGGCTCTAAATACGACATTGATAATATTTTTATGACATCAGAAAGCAAAAAACCTCACAGCGTGAGGTTTTTTTGCACTTTATTATGTCGAAAAACACCAATTAGAACGGGATTTCATCATCAAAATCATCAAAGTTAGGGGCTGGATTGTTGTTTTGTTGATTGTTGTTGTTAGCTCTTGGTGCTGATGGCATGGATTGTCCACCTCCACCGAATCCACCTTGACCAGAGTCACCGCCCGTTCTGCCACCCAACATTTGCATTTCATTGGCCAAAATTTCTGTGGTGTAACGGTCATTGCCGTCTTTGTCTTGCCATTTATTGGTGCGCAATTTGCCTTCGATGTAAACCTGGCTGCCTTTTTTCAAATACTCACCCGATATTTCCGCCAGGCGACCAAAGAATACCACCCTGTGCCACTCAGTCTTTTCTTGTTTATTGCCTTCCTTGTCCTTCCAACTTTCAGTGGTGGCAAGTGATATCGTGGTGACAGCAGCACCAGCTGGTGTGTATCTGACTTCGGGGTCATTGCCCATATTGCCAACTAAAATGACTTTATTGATTCCTCTTGCCATTACATGTTCCTAATTAAATAAAAGTTGATTATAGGTTGCTGCATCTGTCGATTCAAGTTGATGTGGTCGATTTTCTCAGAGATAAATTCATATGGCTATCAGAAAAGATTGACAGCAATTTAAGAAAACTGCCAATGTTTCAATCAGCCATGGACAAGACAATGGAATCTTTTAAATTGGAGCACATGATGAGATTGCCAGCACAGCTAAAAGGATTTACCTTGTTTGAAATGATAATGGGTTTGTGTCTTATTTCAATTTTATCGATTTACGCCGTACCCAATTACCGAACTTTTAAACAAAACAGTGTCATGACACAAGAGCTCAATAGGTTGGTTGCCAATATCAACTATGCACGGAATCAAAGCATCACCCTGTCGCAACACATTATTTTATGCTCAACAGAAACATTCTTAGATTGTGATGGTGAAAGTCAATGGCATAAAGGTTGGCTGGTTTTTGTTGATCTTGACCGCAACAGAAAATATGACAACAACGATCAACTGCTGTTAGTTGAACACAAAATGAAAACAGGGCTTCATGCTGTGGCATCAAGATACAGGAAATTAATCAGATTTGATCAGATGGGCTTTTCACCTGGGACCAATTTAACCATCCGCTTTTGTGACCAACGAGGTGCTGAATCAGGTAAAGCCATTATCATCAGCAATGTCGGCAGACCCAGAGTCAGCCAAGAAATAAACCATTGTGGTTAGTTGGTGGTAAAGCTCTCACCACAGCCACAAGAACCCGTTGCATTGGGGTTTTTATAGACAAATATTTGGTTGATGCCTTGTTTTTCATAATCAATCACAGTGCCCTCAACTTTATCAATGGCGTCTTTAGGAACGATAAGCTTTACCCCTTTGTCTTCCAAAGTGATTTCACTGTCGGTGATTTCATGAGCCAAGGCCACATCATACCCCCAGCCTGAACAGCCCATCTTCTTAACGGCCACGCGAAATCCCACTGCATTTTGATCCAAAGACATGAAATGCAAGATGCGATCTGCGGCTTGTTGTGTAAGTTGTAATGACATCGTGGCTCTATTGTAACTGATTAACGCTAATATATAGTACTTTCGCCGTATTTCAAGCTTTGAAAACACATATATGGCATGACTTATTTGATTGACTCGGACATGCATAGGGCCAGCCTTCGCTACAGTAGGATTGAATGTATCCTATAAAACTGATTTAATACCATGAATTAATCTGGAGACAACCCTTGGAAAAAACGTCCACACCTGATTTATGCGACATCCATGCAGATCAACTTAAAGTCCTGACACCTGTTTTCAACTCTTATGGCGGGAGATCAAACTTTTTTGGTCAAGTGGTCACTGTAAAATGTCATGAAGACAATTCTTTGGTCAAACAACAAGCCGCGACTCCGGGTAAAGGCCGTGTCTTGGTGGTAGATGGTGGTGGTTCTATGAGGCGCGCATTGTTGGGCGACATGATTGCAGAAAACGCAGTCAAAATGGGTTGGTCTGGTTTCGTTATATATGGCTGCATCAGGGATTGTGATGAAATTGCTGCACTGGATTTAGGCGTAAAAGCCTTGAACACCATTCCAGTTAAAACTGAGAAAAGAGGCCTGGGTGACTTGAATGTACCCATTACATTCGCCGGACAAACCATCCATCCTGGTGATTGGATCTATTGTGACAACAATGGCATTGTGGTGGCAAAACGAAAACTGTAACTGATTAAACCAGTCGTTAACTTAATCAAGTAACTTTTCTTACAAGCAAAAAAAAACAGCAACCATCCTTGGTTACTGCTGGGGGACGAGGTACAAACTCGTGATTGAATAAAGTGCTTAAATTAAGCGGCTTTTTTGGTATCAATCTTTTTGATTTCTTTGATCAAAGTTTCAACACGTGTGCTCAAACCTTTTAAATCTTCAACTGTTGGTATATCTAATTTATTCAATGCAGTTTCAACTTTAGTTTCAAAAACATTTTCAATTTTATTGAATTGCTTGGTCGCCATGTTTTTGATGTTGTTGAATTTACCTTCAGCTTTGTTAGTCAGTTTATCTACAGATTTTTTAGATTTTTTCTCTACAGACTTACCTTCTTTCAATAATGTACCGTAAAATTTATTGGCTTCTTTAGAAACATTGCCATAAACTTTAGTGGCTTCTTTTTGTGCGATTGATACGACACCTAGGCCGGCCAATACCACGTTTTTTGCTGATTCTTTCATTTGTTTTGTATTCATGTGACACCTCATTAAGTTGTGTTTTATTGTTGATATGCGTATAGTAATCATAGGATGTAGAGTAAACACACTAAACCAATAATTAATTTAAAATAAATCTAAAATCATGAAAATATCCAACTGGCAAGACACCGATTCAACCTTCACTTTATCCATGACAGCTGACGAACTTGAATCTATTTGGGCTGAATTACATGCGGCAGACTTGGCGCCACTGCCTGAGAATGATTTATTGAATGCTTGGTTATTGTTTCACAACGGTCAATTTGCCAAGGCAGCCAAAGCAGGACTCAAATTAGGCGCAGATGGTACAGCTGTGGTGATCAGGTCAGTGGTGGCATATACCGATTACATTTGTGAAGATGATGACGAATGTGTTGATTTATTGGAACAAGCTTACCTACTGGGTGAAGCCGATTGTGACAAATCGGCTACATGTCAGTTTCCTACCGCCTTAGCCATGGGGAGATACTCTCAATCAATTTCCATCACCAAAGCGCTGGCCAAAGGATTGGGAGGAAAAGTTAAAAATTTATTGACTGATGTTTTGCACTCACAGCCCAACCATGCCGAAGCCCACCTAGCAATGGCCATGTACCATGCTGAAATCATAGATAAAGTTGGCGCCACATTGGGTGGACTGACTTATGGCGCAAAACCCAAAATAGCCTATCAACACATTGACCAAGCACTGGTATTGGTTCCCAATGCGATTAATTTAATTGAAGCAGGCAATGCTGTGTTGTTATTGAAAGGTGATAAAGGCATGAATGATGCCACGGCCTATTACGAAAGAGCGGCTGAAGTTAAACCTTTGGATGCGTTACAAGCGATGGATGTAGACTTTGCGGCTTCACAGTTAGAAGAATAATCTTTGGCTTTTATAAAGCCATGTTACTGACTGGGGATTATTTATGCCAACAAGCCAGCAGGTAACATCGATTCGGCTTTGTCTCGATTCGATGTAAAACTCACAATCTCATAAGCCGATTCATCAGCCAATAAGGCACGTGCCAATTCATTGTTTAAGTAATGACCCGATTTGTAGCCATGATAAGCGCCAATGATTGGATGACCCAATTGATAAATGTCACCAATGGCATCTAACAGTTTATGCCTGACAAATTCTGCTTCATAACGTAATCCATCATTATTTAACACCCGGTAATCATCTAAAACAATCGCATTGTCCATGCTACCACCCAAACCTAAATTGTTGTTGCGCAGCATTTCAATGTCGCGCATGAAACCGAAAGTCCGTGCACGAGAAATTTCTTTTACAAATGACTGAGTATTGAGGTCAATGTCGGCATGATTACAATGGTCTTCAAAGGCAGGATGATCAAACTCTATATCAAATGAGTACTTACTGCCGGAATAAGGTTGCAATGAAGCCGACTTATCATCTACTTCGATTTTAATTTCTTTTTTGATCTTAATGAATTTACGGGCGGCATTTTGTTCTTCCACGCCTGCAGACTGAATTAAAAACACAAATGGTCCGGCTGAACCGTCCATCACAGGAACTTCTGATGCACTTAAGTCAACATAGCAATTATCAATGTTCATGCCAGCGAAGGCCGCCATCAAATGTTCTACCGTGCCCACTTTAATACCATTCTTAATTAAAGTAGTGGACATACTGGTCTCACCGACATTAAGGGCATTGGCTTTGATAGAGAAAGGTCTTTTATAATCAACACGTCGAAAAACAATCCCTGTGTTAACCGGTGCTGGTTTTAATGTGATAAAAACTTTTTGTCCAGAATGTATTCCTACACCAGTGGCTCTGACTGTATTTTTTAATGTTCTTTGTGCAATCATAGGCGAATGATACTGTTACTGATCTCAATTTTTTGTGAATTGTATCACATGAACTGCGCTACAAACATGGGTTTTGTGGTATTTTTACAACGGTTGTGACATTTTTGCTACAGAAATAACAAGTATATAACTTTTACACCTGTATTCAGCCGTCCAAAATACATTTACAAAAGTTCAATACAGCCGGCCACCGGAGGAGTAGCCGACCGTATCAAAGTTTTAAGGCAATCTAATGGGTTGAATAATAGACGCCTTGGGAGGTAAACCCTTAATCCAACTGATTTCTAAGAAAGGTTGGAATGTCTAAGTAATCATCACTTTCTACAGCTGGCTTGTTATCCCTTAAGTGGTCAACCACAGCATGACCAGTTGCTTGCGTGGGTTCGTTGTCGATCACATCATCACGCGTGGCACGGATCGGCTGTTCAATCCGATTATTGGTCGCATTACGTACGATCTCAACTGACTTGAACTGTTTTTGTTTGGCTGCTGTTTTATTCAGCCCTGTCGCAACCACAGTCACCCTGACTTCATCTTTCATGTCCATATCAATCGAAGTACCAACCACTACAGTGGCTTCATCTGAGGCATATTCCTTGATTAAATCACCGATTTCCTCATACTCACCAATGGTCATATCCATACCAGCCGTGATGTTAACCAAAACACCATTGGCACCATGCATGTCTATATCTTCCAACAAAGGAGAATTCATTGCCAATTCAGTCGCCTGAGCTGCACGGTCATCGCCTTTACCAGAACCTGAACCCATCATGGCCATACCCATTTCTGACATCACAGTCTTCACATCAGCGAAATCAACATTGACCAAACCGGGACAGGTGATTAATTCAGCAATGCCTTGAACGGCACCCTGTAGTACATCATTGGCAGCTTTAAAAGCATTCAGTAATGTCACATCACGCCCAAAATGTGTCAGTAATTTGGCATTTGGGATGGTGATTAAAGAATCAACATGTTGCTCCAAATCTTGAATACCTTTGTTGGCCACATCCATACGACGCTTGCCTTCAAAAGGAAATGGCTTGGTCACTACGGCGACCGTTAAAATACCCATTTCTTTGGCGATTTGAGCAATCACCGGCGCTGCACCGGTTCCGGTACCACCGCCCATACCTGCTGTGATAAAGACCATATCAGTATTGGCCAAGCATTCTTTCAACCTTTCAGTGTCTTCAAGTGCTGCTTGTCGTCCCACTTCAGGATTGGCTCCTGCTCCCAATCCTTTGGTGACATTTTGACCAATGCGCACCACATTTCTGCAGTTGGTTTTCTCCAATGCTTGCATGTCTGTATTGGCGCAAATAAATTCAACACCATCAATATCAGCATCTACCATTTGTTGTACGGTGTTACCACCGCCACCACCGACACCAATTACCTTGATGACAGCTCCTGTATCTTCAGTTTCCATTAATTCAAACATTATATATACCTCCGGTTAATTATTATTTTTTCAGCAACACTTCGGAATTCCTCAGTAATCACCTAAAAACCACTTTTTAAACTTTTGGAACCAACCTTCTGACTCCAATACACTGTCAGTAACAAAATCTGTGTTACCGCCATACTGTAATAACCCCACACCAGTGGCATGAACGGGGTTATTAACCACTTCTTTTAAACCCGCCACATCGACGGGGACGCCGAGGCGAACAGGTACGTGAAATACCTCTTCTGCCAATTCAACAGCACCCTCCATTCGCGCAGCACCACCTGTTAATACAATACCTGCAGCTATCAAATCGATGTATCCACTGCGTTGTAAATCAGCTTGCACTAAACTAAATAATTCTTCATACCTAGGTTCAACCACTTCAGCCAAGGTTTGTCTGGCCAACCTTCTGGGCTGACGATCACCGACACTGGGCACTGAAATGGTTTCTTCAGGGGATGCCAATTGTCGCAAAGCACATGCATATTTCAATTTAATGTCTTCAGCATGTTGGGTTGGCGTTCGCATAGAGACGGCAATGTCATTGGTGACTTGGTCACCCGCAATTGGTATGGCCGACACATGTCTAATGGCTCCTTGGGTAAATACGGCGATGTCAGTTGTTCCAGCACCAATGTCCACCATACAAACACCCAATTCTTTTTCATCATCTGTCAATACAGCTGTAGATGATGCCAGTTGCTCTACGATCATTTGATCAATCGATAAGCCGCAACGGGCCACACATTTGGCAATGTTCTGTGCCGCACTTTCAGACCCTGTAATTAAATGAACCCTGGCTTCCAACCTCACTCCAGACATGCCAATCGGGTGCCTGATACCATCTTGTCCATCAATCACATATTCTTGCGGCAACACATGCAGAACCTTTTGATCATTTGGAATGGGCACGGCCTTGGCAGCATCCAATACTTTTTCTACGTCGTTTTTAGTCACTTCCTTGTCTTTGATTGCCACAATGCCATCTGAGTTGATACTGCGAATGTGACTTCCCGCTATACCCACATAAACCGATTGGATTTCACAACCGGCCATCAATTCTGCTTCTTCAATGGCCCTTTTGATTGATTGCACGGTTGATTCGATGTCAACCACCACACCTCTTTTCAAGCCTCTTGATGGTGATGAGCCAATGCCTACCACCTCAATTGAGCCATCAGCATGGTGCTCACCAACGATGGCCACTACTTTGGATGTACCAATATCCAGACCAACTTGTAATTTTGTTTCGTTTCTTTTCGCCATTTTTATCCCATTTCACCCTGGTTGAATGACACTTTCTTATCTGTCAATCCATTTTCTTCGCGCCAACGAACCACATAGCCGTTGCTGTACCTTAAATCCACCCTCGCTGGTAGACGTTCTGAAGCCAATAACAATTGATCCCATGTTTCAGCCAAGCGCAATATCCTGGCTTCATGTTTTTCCGTACCCAGCAAAACCTCTAAGCCATTTCGCAAAATCAATCGCCAATCGCCACGTCCATCTACATGCGCTTCACTGATTTCATAACCTACTGGTTGCAACAATTGATTGAAGCGATTGAAATCTTCCAAGGTGACTTTTGAATCTTCGGTCAATCCGAAAATTCTTGGCAACGCTTTCAAATGATCGACCGCATCGACCTGGAAGACCTCACCAGTTTGATTCAATAAATCCTTACCGTTCCAGATAGCCGTGGCTTGGTGTTCTTTGATGGTTATCTTTAATGTATCTGGCCATTGTTTAACCACGTGGGCGTATTTAACCCATGGCATGGACTCAATGTTCTGCTTAACTTGTTCGGCATCCAGTCTAAAAAAGGACCTTTCAGGAGTTTTCGCAACCATTAATCTTAATTGCTCTGAAGTAATTCGGTCATAGTCAGCGGCCACTTCTAATTGTGTGATGCGCCATCGGTCTGATTGAATCAATCCACTCATCATCGCCACCACCAGTAACAACACCAGCAAACTGAATATAACGGTTAATTGCATTGATTTAGACATCAGTCACCTCACTGCCTTGCAATATTTCACTCACCAATTGATCAAACGTCCAACCATGTACTTTTGCGGCCTTAGGTAACAAACTGCTGGTGGTCATTCCTGGTGTGGTATTGGCTTCTAAAAACCACCTGTTTCCATCAACATCAACGATGAAATCAATTCGACACCAGCCACTTAAATGCATCACTTCATAAGCCTTTAAAGCATCTTGCTGTAAGGCCTTTTGCCATGACATTGGAATGTTGGCTGGACACTGGTATTTTGTGGTTTGGCTGTTGTATTTGGCTTGGTAATCATACAACTCACTGGCCGGCTGTATGCTAACAACGGGTAACACCTGTCCATTGACGATGCCTACCGTACATTCAGTTCCTTCTATAAAAGTCTCAACCAAGACTTCATCTGAGACTTCCAAGCTTTTATTCACAGCATCCATTAAGTCAGCTTGATTGTCTGCTTTGAATAAACCCACACTGGAACCTTCGCAGGCTGGTTTGATAATCCATGCACTTTCATTGTCCGTCCTTAAATCATTGGCCTTTTTCAACAATTGGCTCTTAGGCGTCATTAATCCTGCACCTTCAACCAATGTTTTTGCCAAGTCTTTGTGCCAACTGACACTGGCACCTACATAGTTACATGAAGTCGACGCATACCCTTCTTTATTTAACCAAGCTGCCAGTTGTCCGTCCTCACCATCGGCACCATGCAGCACGTTAAAAACCACATCAATATTAGCTTTAGACATGCTTTTCAGTGCATCAATGTCATTCACTTGGGTCACATGATGTCCTAAATTTTCAAGGGCTTGACTGACTGCTTTTCCACTGTTTAAAGAGACCTCCTTTTCAGCACTGAAGCCACCCATCAATACGACCACTTTTAAATCACTCATGCTGACCTCCTTGTGTCATATTCTGGATTAAAGTGCCGATATTTCCTGCGCCCAACATCAAGACCACATCGCCATTCTCAAGCACATGCCCCAAGGATTCTGGAACGGCGTTGATGTCATTGACATACACTGGATCCAGTTTTCCTCTGTTTCTTACGCTTCGACACAAGTCATTTGATGTTGCTCCCGAAATGATCTCCTCACCTGCAGGGTACACTTCACTCATCAGCAGCAAATCAACTTGACTCAATACTTCCGCAAAATCATCGAACAGGTCTCTGGTTCTGCTGTACCTGTGTGGCTGAAACACCACGACCAATCTGGAATCGGTCCAACCAGACCGGCAGGCACTGATAGCCGCAGCCAATTCAGTTGGGTGATGGGCATAGTCATCGATCAAGGTGAATGATTTACCATTCAATTTTTGATCTGTGTATATATTGAAACGCCTACCCACACCATCAAAATGGCCCAATGCCTGCTGCATGGCAGCTAAATCAACATCCAGCTCCAAACCTATGGCAATGGCTGCCAATGCATTCAAAACATTGTGCTTACCAGGTAGGTTTAATTTTACTTTTTTCATCACCAACTGATCATTGATCACCACGTCAAACCACATGTCTTGACGGATTTGGGTGAGGTTTATTGCCCTGATTTGAGCCCGCTCAGACAAGCCATAAGTAATTTGGTGACGTGAAATCTTTTGTGACAAGTTGTAGACATGATCGTCGTCCACACACAACACGGTTACACCATAAAACGGCACTCGATGTAAAAATGTAGCAAATGACTGTTTCAACTGATCAATGTCATTGTCAAACGTCTCCATATGGTCTTCGTCTATATTGGTGACCACTGCCATAACAGGTTGGAGCAACTGGAACGAACCATCAGACTCATCAGCCTCAGCCACCAAGTATTCACTGGTACCTAATCCCGCATTGGTCCCTGCTGCATTCAGCAGCCCGCCAATGACGAATGTTGGATCCAAACCGGCTTCGGCCAAAACACTGGCAATTAAGCTGGTGGTGGTGGTTTTACCATGGGTACCTGCCACTGCAATACCAATTTTGAACCGCATCAACTCAGCCAACATTTCTGCACGAGTTAACACAGGTATTTGTGCAGCCCTGGCCGCTTTAAGTTCACAATTATTGTCTTTGATCGCAGATGAGTACACCACCACATCTGCCATCTCAACCTGTGCGGCATCATGACCGATATAAACTTTAATGCCCATTTGTAGCAAACGGTCTGTCACTTTACTTTGATTCATGTCAGAGCCACTGACAGCAAAATCCAAGTTATGCAACACTTCGGCAATCCCAGACACACCAGACCCACCCACGCCAATTAAATGGATGCGTTTCATGCGACTGGCAAATTTATGTTCAGGGTTCAAATAGCTCATTTGACTGCCTCTTCACAGTAAAAGGCTATGGCATCAGCCACATGCGTTTTTTTGATTTTAGCCAATGCCAATTGCATTTCATTTCTCTTGCCTAAATCCAATATAGATTCAAACTTATTCAAGAATGATTCGTCAGATTCATTTTCCTGCCAAATCAAGGCGGCCTTTTTATTGACCAAACTCATGGCATTGTGTGTTTGATGGTCATCAACCGCATGAGGATATGGCACGAAAATGGTGGGAATTCCAACGGTAGAAACTTCGGCCACTGTCAAAGCACCTGCCCGACAAACACAAACATCCGCCCATTGATAAACTGCTGCCATATTTTGTATAAATTCTTGTAAGTCAATATCCTGAGCCATCTCACCATAAGCGGTTTCGGTCATGCGAAATTTATCTCGGCCACATTGGTGCTTAATTTTGATGTCTCCGGATTTAACCCAATTGGCCAGCATAGAGGGCATTCTGGTGTTTAAGGTCTGTGCTCCAAGAGAGCCGCCCAAAATCAATACATTGATGGGTTTAACCCGTTCATAATTTTTAATGATTTTCTCAATACTGTCACGCACAGGATTACCAACCCAGCGAGATGAATACTGGCCATTCAAATCAAATCCAGTCATCACCAATTCGGCCTTTTTGGCCAGGCTTCTATTGGTCATACCGAAAACACTGTTTTGTTCATGGACTATCAGCTTTGTTCGACATAGCTTGGTAGCAAAACCACCTGGGGCCGCCACATATCCTCCCATGCTGATGGCAGCGTCAATGTTGTGCTTAACAAAGAACTTCTTCGCTTGATAAATGCCCTTGAGCAACCTGAATGGCATGGTCAACATGCCAATGATACCTTTACCTCGCAATGGCTTGATTGGCAACAATGTCAAAGCGATCCCATGTTGTTTAACAATGCGTTCTTCCATGCCACCTTTGGCACCCAACCAAAATAGACTGTGACCTTTTTTCTGTAGCGCTTTGGCCACTGCAATTCCAGGAAAAATATGTCCACCTGTGCCACCAGCCATGATTGCAAAATTCATACTTTCGACTCCTTTTTCGAGACGCGGTAATTGAGCTTGCGGTTTTCAAATGAGATTCTGAAAACCACGGCCAAGGCAATGATGTTCATCATAATGGCACTACCACCTGAAGAGATAAACGGTAAGGTCAATCCTTTGGTTGGTAACAATCCCAAATTAACACCCATACTTAAAAATGCCTGTAACGCCATCCAAACAGCTATTCCAGTACACATAAAACCAGCAAACTCATTGCCATTGTCAAAGGCATTCCTCGCTATTTTGAAAATTCGATAAATCATCAAAACGAATAAGGCGATCATGGCCAAAACACCAATGAATCCCATCTCTTCTGCATACACAGCGAAAATAAAATCAGTATGTGCTTCAGGCAAGTAAAATAATTTCTGTACGCTAGAACCAATGCCGACACCCGAAATTTCGCCCCTACCAATCGCAATCAATGCTTGGATTAATTGAAAACCTGCATTGTATGGGTCTTGCCATGGGTCAACAAAATTCACCAGCCTTTTAACTCGATAAGGTTCAGCCCAAGCAATGACGGCCATGGCAGAACCTGCCAATAAACTGATAACCGATAAATCTCGGTACCTGGCTCCTGCAATGTAAATCATGATCAAAGTGATGATCATCAACAAGGCAGCAGAACCAAAATCAGGTTGGACCAACAACAATCCGGCTATCACCACCACCATAACCAATGGTTTCAACACACCTAACATCGAATGTTGGATGCTTTTTTTGTGTTTAACCACATAAGCAGCCAATGACATGATCAATGCCAATTTCACCGCTTCAACCACTTGGAATCTTGAAACGCCTAGATTTATCCATCTTTTTGCACCATTGACTTCAACACCAATCCCAGGAATCAACACCATGACCAATGACAAAACACCCAATATCAAAGCAGGACGAGACAATCGATTCATCCAATCAGAAGATATATTCATCATGATCAAGGCACAACCACCGCCCAAACCAATGAACAACAAATGCCGTTTGAAGTAATACAAAGAATCATGAATGGTATTTTCAGCCACGGCTATGGAAGACGATGCAACCATGACTGCGCCAATTGACAACAAAGAAATAAATGCCACAGCCAGCCACCCGTCCACGCCTACCGTGTACCAATTGACTTTAACTATTTTTTGATTCTTTTGTGTCACTGTATTATCTGATTTTTAATGTTGCTAAGCCGATCAAGACCAAAATGATAGAAATAATCCAAAAACGAACGATGACCTTGGGTTCAGCCCACCCTTTCAATTCAAAGTGATGGTGGATTGGTGCCATTCTAAATATGCGTTTACCTGTTAACTTAAATGAAGCCACTTGTAAGATGACTGAAACAGTCTCCATCACAAATACACCGCCCATGATAAAGAAGACGAATTCTTGCCTGGTGACAAATGCCACCAAACCCAAAGCGGCGCCCAAGGCCAATGCGCCCACATCTCCCATAAATACTTGCGCTGGGTAGGTATTGAACCAAAGAAACCCTAACCCTGAACCGGCTATGGCTGCACAGAAAATAGTCATTTCACCGGTACCAGGTATGAATGGCAATAACAAGTAATCTGAAATAACCGCATTGCCAGATACATAGGCAAAAATGCCTAAAGCAGTGCCAACCAAAACCGTAGGCATGATAGCCAAACCATCTAAACCATCGGTTAAATTGACCGCATTGCTTGACCCAACAATCACAAAATAGCCCAATGGTATAGCCAAAAGCCCCAATTCCCAGTTGTAATCACTGATGGCTGGTATCACCAATTGCGTGGTGATGCTTTCATGTCCATACTGATACAAGTACAGCACGGCGATGATGGCCACAATAGACTGAAAACTGTATTTCCAACGGGCGGCCAAACCAGCGGAACTTTTTAAATGAATTTTTTTGTAGTCATCAACCCAACCGATGAGCCCAAAGCCAAACAACACAAACAAACTGAGCCAAATGTATTGATTAGATAAGTCACCCCACAATAAAGTGGTCATGATGATGATGGCCAATATCATGGCACCACCCATGGTTGGCGTACCTTGCTTTGACAAGTGGGATTCTGGGCCCAAGCTCCTGACTTGTTGACCAATCTGTTTAATTTGCAATGTTTTTATGAACCAAGGGCCTAAAAACAATGACAAAAGCAATGCAGTCAATGCAGCCATGATGGCTCTGAATGTTAAGTACCCAAACAAGTTCAAGCTTGAATACTGATCACTGAAATGTTGTGCCAACCAATAAATCACTGTTTATCTCCACCTACAATTGCGTTAACCACACGTTCCATCTTCATACTTCTGGACCCTTTAACCAATATGGTTCCATGCTCAAATTTTTTATTTTGCAAATGTGCCACCAAGGTTTCTACTTGATCAAAAACTTTACATTGCGCTTCATGGCCCTGACAAACTGCAGCAGCAAATTCTCCAACTGCCCATATTTCATCCACCCCATTGCTGATGGCATAATTGCCAACATTGGCATGCATTTGGACTGATTCATGTCCCAATTCAGCCATGTCACCGACAATCAGAGTGGTTGGTTTAGCTTGGTTTTTCAACACATCAATGGCTGCATTGACGGATGCAGGATTGGCGTTATAACTGTCGTCAATCACTTGTAAGTGATCTGACAGTTTCATTAAATTCAGTCGCCCTGATTCTGGGGTGAATTGCATCAAACCTTGAGTGACTTCTTCTGCCTTCACACCCAAAGACATGGCCATGGCCGTCACGGCACATGCATTGAGGTAATTATGATGACCCAAAACCGGCAGTTTCACAGAAAAAACATCGCCAGTTTGGGTTTTGATCGCATAACCCTCTTTGTTTTCAAACAAACGATAGTCAGATTCTACTGACTCACCAAATGTAATAAATGGCGATTGCAACCCTTGTTTCCACTGCACTGCATATGGACTGTCTTGGTTGATAACGGCCAAAGCTTGTGCGCTGAGGGCTTGGTATATTTCACCCTTTCCTTTGGCCACATTGTCTTGGCTGCCAAACCGACCCACATGCGCTTGACTGACATTGGTGATTACGGCCATCTGTGGCTGCGCCATTTCAGTCAGAAATTCAATGTCACCAAGTTGTGCAGCACCCATTTCTATCACTGCAAAATCATCTGACCTGCTGATCGACAACAAGGTCAACGGCACACCTATTTCATTGTTGAGATTGCCTTGGGTTGCCATACACTGGTTGTTTTGGCTTAACACCGAATACAACATATTTTTCACTGTTGTTTTGCCATTCGATCCAGTGATTCCAATGACCTTGACGCCTGTTTGTTTCACCCAAGCGGATGCCAAAGCTTGTAAAGCTTGCAAACTGTCCTCACAAATAATCTGCGGCACATCGACTTCAACTGCCGATGACACCAGCACAGCTGCGGCTCCTTGGTTGGCTGCCTGTTGACAAAATGCGTGACCATCTACTCGGGCTCCTTTGAGTGCTACAAATAATTTACCCTGGCAATCTGCCCTTGAATCAATTTCCACCCCTTGTATCCGGGCTTCTTTCCCCACAAGGCTGCCGCCAACGATGGCCGCGACTTGATGTAAGTTCATCTGAATCATAAGCCCACCTGCATGATGTCTTTAATCACAGCCATGTCATTAAAATGTAACAACTCACCGTTCACTTCTTGTGTTGACTCATGGCCTTTTCCAGCCAACAAAATGATGTCACCACGCTGGCTCTTGTCAATCACATAAGTGATGGCTTGTTTTCGGTCACTGATGACATGGGGTTTGGTTTGCATACCAAATTCAATATCAGCCAAAATCTGGCCTGATGATTCGAACCGTGGATTGTCATCAGTTAAAATGACATGGTCTGCATAAGTTTCTGCAATCGCTCCCATCATCGGTCGCTTGCCCTTGTCTCGATTCCCGCCGCAACCAAAAACACACCATAAATCATTTTTCACGTGTGCCTTCAATGCCTTTAATACTTGTTCAAGTGCATCGGGCGTGTGGGCATAATCTACAACCACAATTGATCCATTTGAATTGATGTCAATTCGATTCATTCTGCCTGGGACTGGATTTAAATTTTGTACCACCGGCTGCAATGCTTCCAGTGAATAGCCCATGGCATGCAAAGCCGCCAAAACCGCCATGGTGTTTTCAACATTGAACTGCCCCAATAAACTGGTTTGGAATGCCAAGCTCTGAGTTGCATGGTGTAATTTAAAAGCAATGCCTTCAGGTAAAAGTTTGATCTGACTGGCCAAAAAGTCCGCAGCCTTGTTATGGATGCCATAGGTCAAAACATGCTGATCACACAATGCACCCTTAGCCCAATCTCGAGCGTATGAATCATCCAGGTTTAACACCATGTTCTTCGCTGAAAATTCAGTGAATAATTTCAATTTAGTGGCCGCATAAGACTTCATGGTCTTGTGGTAATCCAAATGATCCCGGCTTAAATTGGTATACAAAGCATTTTCAACTTTGGTACCAACAAACCTATTTTGATCCAAAGCGTGGGATGAAACTTCAATACAAACATGAGCGAAGCCTTGTGCCAGCATTTGCGCCAAATTCTTTTGTATTTCAATTGCCGAGGGCGTGGTATTTTGTAAAGTTCGCATTGAATCAACATCACCGACACCCAATGTTCCAATGTATCCAGTCTTTACACCCAATTGTTCCAATGCATGCATCATCAACCATGCCGTCGATGTTTTTCCATTGGTACCAGTAACCGCTGTGACTTTTAAGTGATCACTCGGTTTGCCATAAAAACAACTGGCCAACTGCCCCAGTTGATCACTGAGGTTTGCCACTTCAATCACTGGAATTTTCAAGGGTTTTTGACGACCCACAGAGGCCGCCCTTGCAACTTTAACGGGTTCTGCAATCACCGCCACTGCCCCGGCTCTTTCAGCCTGGTATGCATAATCCATGCCATGAACATTGAACCCAGATAAGGCAATGAACACATCGCCTGCTTGAACAGCTCGATTGTCCAACTTCAAATCAGCAACAACAATGGAATCATCTTTATAATCGACAGCGAGCCACTTGAGTAATTGTTGAAGTGTCACTTTATTGACCATCAACCACCTCCTCAGTATCTGTGGCTGCAATCAACGTTCGATTAACTTGGTCAGCGGGTACGTTCAACAAACGCAATCCCGTTTTCATGATTTCGGTGAATACGGGAGCTGCAACCAAACCACCATAATAAGCTTCGCCTTGAGGGTTGTTGATACTGACTGCCACCACAAGCCTTGGAGAGGATACGGGAGAAAAACCAACAAATGACGACATGTATTTATCTGAATACCCACCATTTTCTGCAATCCTGGCCGTTCCTGTTTTACCCGCCACGCTGTAATTTGGAATGAATGCTTTGTGACCTTCATTGTCATTAACTACATGCGACAACATATCAGTTAATTGTCTGGCAATCATCGGATCAATAATGGCCTTGTCTTCATTGATGTTGCCTTTAATAAAGGTTGGTGCACGGTAGCGTCCTTGGTTGGCAAAAACCGAATAGGCCGTTGCCAATTGTAAAGTGGTGACTGATAAATTGTAGCCTCGTGACAGCGCCGCATGATCGGCGGTTCTCCAGCGCTCATGATGTGGCAAATATCCAGCCGACTCACCCATAAAACCACTGCCTGAAGATTGACCATAACCAAAACGATGATAAACGTCCCACAGGTGTTCTTTACCTAAACCTAAAACCAACTTAGCCACACCAATGTTGCTGGACTTGACCAATATATCGACCAAACTCAGTTCGCCATAATCCCGGAAATCATGAATCACAAAACCATCAACCTCATACTCACCAGGCGAAGTATCCACGACCGATTGCGGCGTATATTCAGCACTTTCCAAAGCTGCAACAACCGCAAATGGCTTCATCACTGAACCTGGCTCATAGATGTCAGTGACTGATCGGTTGCGCAAGCCTTCGTTATTTTCCTTGGTGCCATTGGGGTTGAACGAAGGTTGATTGACCATCGCCAATATTTCTCCTGTTTTGACATCCAATACCACCGCAGAACCTGAAGTGGCTCGGTGCTTGTACACCGCTTTTTTTAATTCCAGATAAGCCGCATACTGTAACCTTCTGTCTATACTGAGGTGCAAATCCTTGCCCGGTTTTGCTGGTTCAAGTTCATCGACATCAATGTCAGCAACCACTTGACCTAACAGGTCTTTTACCACCGTCTTTTTACCAGATGTTCCGGTTAACCAATTGTCATAAGTTCGTTCCAATCCTTCTTGGCCGACATCTTCAACATCGGTGAACCCGACGACATTGGCTAAGATTTCACCGGCTGGATAAAATCGCTTGAATTCCGTTCTGAACACCACGCCATTCATGTTCAAGGCCTTCACCGAATCTGCCAACATGGGAGTAATTCGTCTCTTGATGTATAAAAACTGTCGGTCTTTTCTTGATGTAATGATCTGCTTCAGTTCATCGGCATTCAAGTCCAACACTTCAGCCAATTGCTCAACTTTACTGAATTGATCCAATAATTTCCCTGGCACTATACCAACAGAGACCATAGCCGTGCTTAATGCCAAAGGTTCCCCATTGCGGTCATAGATTGAACCTCTTGAAACCGGTATTTCAACTTCTCTGACATGTCTTTTCTCACCTTGGGACTGATAAAACTCGGCACCCCTTACCTGGATGGAAAAAGCGCGAACCACAACAACCACAAAACAACAAAGCAAAAAAGCCATCACAATGGCTATCCTTAAACTTATATTGACTTGTTTGTTTTGTGATTTTTTCATCTTGTTATGACCAAAATCTGTTCTTCATCTGGCATTTTCATGCTCAATTGTTCCCGTGCCACTTTTTCAATTCGATTGTTTGCCACCAAAGTCGACTTTTCAATTTGTAACCTGGCCCACTCAGCATTGATGTCCAGTTTTTGTTTTTCAATTTTTTGCGTGGCAGCAAATAGTTTTCTGGTTTCATTTTGATAATAGACATAACCAACCAACAACCAAATCAGCACCAATATCAGTACAGCCGTCATTCCGCTCTGAATATTCATATTTTTTCAGCCACCCTCATGATTGCGCTTCTGGCTCGGATGTTTTCATCATGATCCACTGCCTTAATGGGCTTGCCTAAAATTTTCAAATCAGGTTGTTTGGCATTCTCAGGAATCACTGGCATGCGCCGGTCAACCTTTTCTGGCAACGATTGCTTTCTCATAAACCTTTTTGCCAAGCGATCCTCTAATGAATGGAAACTGATGACCACCAATCGACCACCCGATTTCAGCAAGTCAACACTGAGGGGCAAAACCCTTTCCACCTGACCCAACTCATCATTGATAAAAATTCGGATGGCTTGAAAGACTCGGGTTGCTGGGTTTTTCTTGTCTTTATAACTGGGTCGATTGACCTTTTTGACCACTTCAACCAAATCAAAGGTTGTCTTCAATTGTGCTTCTTCTCTGCTGGCTACAATTTCTCTGGCAATCCTTCCTGCATTTTTTTCTTCGCCATAACGCCAAAACACACGCTTCATTTCATCTGCCGATGCAGCATTCAACCACTCCGCAGCTGTCATGCCCGACTGATTATCCATGCGCATATCCAAAGGCCCATCCTGCTGGAAACTAAAACCCCTTTCTGCTTGGTCGATTTGTGGTGACGAAACACCAAAATCAAACAAGATGCCGTCAAATTCATTGTTGTTCGCCAGTAAAGTCGTTAAAACTTGCTCAAAAGATCCCGGATGTAAAGTCACACGAGCATCGGCAGCAGCCAAAGTCTCAGCCACAGCAATGGCTTCAGGGTCACAATCAACCACATCCAACCGGCCATTTTCAGACAGTACTGACAATATCATCTGGCTGTGTCCGCCGCGACCAAAAGTGGCGTCTAAGTATCGTCCATCAGATTTCACAGCAAGGGCTTCTACTGCCTGACCAAGTAGAACGGATTGATGCAATGATTGATTCATCACAACACCAATGTCTTCATGGAATCAGAAACTTCACCATTCATGGCAGGCACTTGATGCCTGGTTTTGTGTAAAGCGTCTTCATTCCAAATTTCAAACTTGTTGCCTAAGCCCAACATCACGACCCGTTTTTCCATGGATGCCACCTGACGCTGAGTAATTGGCAACAAAATCCTTGAACCTTTATCAGGAACCACATGAAAGGCACTACCAACCAACCGCCTTTGTAAAGCTCGGTGCATTGGATCAAAGGTACTCAGGGACATCACAGAATCACGTACTTTTTCCCATTCATGCTGTGGATACAACCACAAAGAGTCGTTTTCATAGGCGTTGTAGGTAAGTACCAGGCGATTATCGCAGGCGTCACTAATCGGTTCGCGATACATAGAAGGTATCGCCAACCGGCCTTTAACGTCTAAATTTAATGCTATTTCACCGTAAAACACTACTTTATCCCACAAAAATACTACTTAACTCCACAATTATGCACTTTATGATTAAAACCCTGCTAAGTCAAGCATCAAATAGGAAAAAAGCAATAGAATCAATAACTTATACAATATATTGCTTTAAGAAACAGCTGTAAGTTATTGATATTGCTGGTTTGAATTAAAAAGGACGAAAGTCAGAACCAACCCCAGAAAGCCTTATTCACCACCTTTTTTAGGCGATAAACAAGGCAGCGCATTTTAACCACAAATTGGCCGATTAATATCAACTTTTCAATGGGTCAACCAAGCCAATCCTAAATTCATCAGTTACAATGTCAAAATCCATAGGCAGGAACATGAATTTATGTCATTTAAGTTGCAGACCCTCGGCTTTGTTTTACTTCTAACGATTCAAGTGTTGAACCAAGCATCAGCAAGCACTGAAGACTTGGCACCGCAATACCAAAAGTTCAACAAAGACTTGGGAACCAACCCGCAACAGGTACTGAGCGACATGGCACTGATCGCCGTACCACCTGAAAACACCCACCTCAAAGCACAACATCACTATACATTGAGCCTGGCTTATTTAACCCTGGCCTACCCACAAAAATCATTGACTGAAGCCAACTTGGCACTGGATAACCTGGCAGAAAACCAAGCAGATTGGTTGTATCACAGCATCATGGTGGTTAAAACACAGGCGATGGAACTCTCTGGACAAGCCAAAGAAGCCCTGCCCCTGATTAAACAAACGGTAGAATGGGCAACAGAAAATAACAACAAAGAATTACTGATTGATGCTTTGGTCGGTTTGGGCTACATAGAAAACACATTGAGAGAACCAGTCAAAGCTTTGGATGCATTCATGCAAGCCTATGAATTGGCCCCAAGCAAAGATGCCATCGTCACCAAAAGCGCTATAGCCAGCAGCATCGCCTTGGTCTATGAGTACCGCAAAGAAAATGAATTGGCCATCCCCTACTTTCAAGAAGCCGTTGACTATCACCGGGCCTCAAAAAACTTACTAGAACTTTCAATTGCCCTTTATGGCCTTGGACGTGCCAATAAAAACATTGGAAAAAGTGAGTTGGGTACCAACCAATTGCAAGAATCACTGGACATTTCCAGGGCCATAGCCGATGACCAAGGTGTGGCGTATGCTTTAAAGGAACTGGCACCATTGCATTTTGAAAATGATCGAATCGATTTGGCTGAGTCGATGTTAATTGAAGCGGCTGAGTTATTTGAGCTGAGTGAAAATAACTTCATGTTGTTTGATGTCTATAAAACACTCACTGAATTGTACTTAAAGAAAAACGACATCATCAACGCTCAACTGAATTTAGACCAAGCCAAACGATACCTCAATCAAGAACGCATGCCCATGCAAAGCATTGGCTTAGAAGAAATTGAATCGAAACTACTGGCATCACAAGGCCAATACCAACTGGCATTCAATCAATTGATCAACACCGTGGGTAAAAAGCAAAAATTACAAGCCCAACAAAGCACCCGTCAATTACACGAATTAAGAACACAGTTCGAATTGGAGGAACAGGCCAATGCCAACCTGTTGTTAAGCCAAGAAAATGCGGTGCAAAAACTAAACCTGACCAAAGAAAAACAACAAAACCAAATCCTGATTATAGCCATCATTGCCACCACAGTTATTGTGCTGCTGCTGTTGTTGTTGGCGCTTAAATCCAGGAAACAAAAACAACTTTTATTTCAATCCGCCAATTTTGACAGTTTAACCCGCTTGGCCAATCGCTCTTATATATGGCAACAACTGGATCAGTACCATCAACAATTAAAAAGCCAACAAACCATATACCTGGCTATGCTCGATCTTGACCATTTTAAACAAATCAACGACCAGCTGGGCCATGATGTGGGCGATCAAGTTTTACAAGCCATGGGGAAAATCTGTCAGCAAAACATACAACCACCGAACTTGGTGGGAAGGTTTGGGGGTGAGGAGTTTTTACTGGCATTTATTGATATTGAATACAGTGAAATTCACACCATCATTGAAAACATCAGACAACAAGCCAAGCGCATCAACATTAAAAATGACCTCCAATGCCCCACCATTGGTTTTTCAGTCGGCATTGCGACATGCAAAGCTGATGACTCATTAAAAGAAAAAATCAAAGTTGCCGACTTGGCCATGTATGAAGCAAAAAACACGGGTCGCAACAAAACCGTATCAAGTCAATTGTAAAGCGCCTAAAATCCTTATTAAAAACCGATTTGGGCATTGAACCAACACAAGAGGCACCCAGTCAATAGGTGCCTCTTAACAAGTTTAAATTGAATCAATGATTTGATTAAAGGTTGAGCTGGGACGCATGGCTGCTTTTGCCAGTGCATCATTGGGCTGAAAATAACCACCGATATCAACTGGCGAACCTTGCGCATCAATCAACTCTTGTAAAATTTGAGCTTCATTGTTTTTCAAAGCTTCAAACACTTGAGTAAAAGTGGCTTTCAGTGCTGCATCTTCATCCTGTGCTGATAATGCCTTGGCCCAGTATTTGGTTAAATAATACTGTGAACCGCGATTATCCAATTCGTTGACTTTACGAGAAGGTGATTTATTGAAACTCAAATAGCGCTCATTGGCATCATCCAAAGCTGCAGCCAAAACTTTGGCCTGTTGGTTGTTGGTTTTTTCAGCGATGTCTTCCAAAGAAACAGCCAAAGCCAAAAACTCACCCAATGAATCCCAGCGCAGGTGACCTTCGGTCACAAATTGCTGGACATGCTTGGGTGCGGATCCGCCGGCGCCAGTTTCAAACAAACCACCACCGGCCAGCAATGGCACAATGGAAAGCATTTTGGCACTGGTGCCTAATTCTAAAATAGGGAACAAATCAGTTAAGTAGTCACGCAACACATTGCCGGTGACTGAAATGGTATCCAAGCCAGCAGTGACTCGTTCACAGGTATAACGCATGGCCGCTTTTGGATTCATTATTTTTATTTCTAAACCCGTGGTGTCATGATCCTGTAGATAGAGCTCCACTTTTTCAATCAAGTTGCGGTCGTGAGCGCGGTTTTCATCCAGCCAAAACACTGCAGCAGACCCCGTGTTTTTTGCCCGAGTCACTGCCAATTTAACCCAATCTCGAATGGGCAAATCTTTGGTTTGACAGGCTCGCCAAATATCACCTTGTTCAACTTCGTGTTGCATCAAGATTTCACCCGAAGAATTGACCACACGCATCATGCCATCGCTGGCCATTTCAAATGTTTTGTCATGTGAACCATACTCTTCAGCTTTTTGTGCCATCAAACCCACATTGCAAACATTGCCCATGGTGACCACATCAAATGCACCATGCTCTTTACAATAAGCAATGATTTCTTGATAAATGCCCGCATAGCTGCGATCTGGAATCATGGCTTTGGTGTCTTGAAGCTTGCCTTCGGCATTCCACATTTTAGCCGATGATTTAATAGCGGCAGGCATGGATGCGTCAATGATGACATCATTCGGCACATGTAGATTGGTGATGCCTTTGTCTGAATCAACCATGGCCAATGCAGGCTGATTGGCATAACAAGCCGCTATATCAGCTTTGATTTCGGCCTGTTTGGCTGCCGGTAATTCAGTGATTTTGTTATAGACACTGCCGATACCGTTATTGACTTCAACGCCGATTTTTTCAAATGTGGCGGCATGTTTTTTAAACACCTCTGCATAATAAACTTCAACCGAATGACCAAACATAATGGGGTCTGAAACTTTCATCATGGTGGCTTTTAGGTGTAATGACAACAAAACGCCAGATGATTTGGCATCCTTAATTTCTTTGGCAAAAAACTGACGCAAGGCACGCACACTCATACACGATGAATCAATCACCTCACCGGCTTGTAAAGCCACCGCTGATTTCATGACAGTGACCTGACCATCTGTTCCGACATGTTCAATACGAACCTCATCAGCTGCTGGCATCACATAGGATTGTTCACTGCCGTAAAAGTCATTGGCATCCATGTGGGCTACATGGGTTTTAGAATTTTTTGTAATGGCTCCTAAACGGTGCGGATTTTTTCTGGCATAAGCCTTAACTGCTGCCGCCACTCGTCGATCTGAATTTCCTTCGCGCAAAACTGGATTTACCGCGCTGCCCAATACATTGGCATATTTTGCCATGATGGCTTTTTCTTCTTCAGTCTCAGGATCCTCAGGACAATCAGGCAAATCATAACCAGCGGCTTGTAATTCTTTGATGGCTGCATTCAATTGCGGCACAGAAGCTGAGATATTTGGTAACTTAATGATGTTGGCTTCAGGTGTTTTTGCCAACACCCCCAACTGACCCAAAGCATCTTCACACTTTTGACCAGCCTTCAGCCGCTCAGGGAATTGAGCCAATATCCTGCTGGCCAATGAAATGTCCTTGGTCTCCACTTCAACATCTGCCTGCCCAGCAAATTTTTGTACTATGGGTAAAAATGAATAGGTTGCCAAAGCAGGCGCTTCATCAGTGATGGTGTAAATGATGGTTTGTTTTGTCATGTCCGCTCCAAATAAAGAAATGGCCCATAATCAATCCAGATTGCAGAGCCTAAAATTAGGAGCGGATTATAGCAAAATACAAGGTCTAATTCACTTCATCTTGAGTATAATTTTTTCAAATACAGAGCGCCAGAATTGGCGCAAATAATCTGCTTTGACTGACAGTTTTAACGCACCATCTAAATATGAACCCTTGGCATGTTCCAACTGAATGGCATGAATGTGCTTTTCGGGGTGACCATAATGCCGGGTAATGAACCCACCCTTGAAACGACCATTGCTGACGAAAGTGAAATTATTTTGACCCGCCAATTCAGTAAGCACCATGTCCTCCAATGGCTTCTCACAACTGCGGCCATCAAAGGTACCCACATTGATGTCAGGTAATTGTCCTTCAAAAAACCTTGGCACCTCGTCATCGATGCTGTGGGCATCAATCAAAACACAAAAACCAAATTGTTCTTTTGCCGATTGGATCAGCTCAGTCAATTGATCGTGATACGGTTGCCAGTACAACTCAATCCTACGATCTATTTCAGCTTGACCTGGCTCATGACCTGCTTGGTAGATTGACTGAAAATCAAATGTGCTGCTTGGACAAAGCGCTGTTTCAGCTTGATTGTGATACAAGGCTTTGCCATCAGCTGGGCGGTTCAAATCAATCACATGACGAGAATAATTGGCTTTGATTTTTGAATAGGCTAAATCCTCGAAATCAAATACCTCACCAATCAAATAATCGCGGTCCGTTGAATCCAACACCGCAGGATTCATCACTGACAAAACATCACTTGGAATCAGCGCACCATCATGCGGTACACTGATGACCAAGGGGGATTCTACTTGCCAAAGTTCAAATGGCTTCATTTCAACGATGGACACAATGCTGGCAAGAAAACATTTAATTGTCCCGACAACACCAATTGTTGCATGTGATTGATGTCAGGTGAAAGCAATCGGTCTTTGTCCAAAAAGGCCACATCTTCCCGTACTTTTTCATAAACAGCAAACAAGGCATCAGAGGTTCTTAGGCCTTGATGAAAATCTATGCTTTGACAAGCCGCCATCATTTCGATGCCTATGACAGCCGCTGAATTTTCAGCAATGTCAGTCAACTTTCTGGCTGCAAAAGTAGCCATACTGACGTGATCTTCTTGGTTGGCCGAAGTTGGAATGGTGTCAACACTGGCAGGGTGTGCAAAGGTTTTGTTCTCAGAGGCCAAAGCAGCAGCCGTCACATGAGCAATCATGAAACCAGAGTTTACGCCAGAATCAGGTACCAGAAAAGCCGGTAAACGACTCAATGACGGGTCAATCAACATGGCCAGCCTCCGTTCTGACATGTTGGCCATGTCGGTCACTGCTATACCCAAGAAATCAGCCACCAAAGCCACTGGCTCGGCATGGAAGTTACCACCCGACAACACATCACCTTCATCAGCAAACACCAAAGGATTGTCAGTTGCAGCATTGGCTTCAATCAACAATTTATCAGCCACATAATTGATGGTATCCAATATAGCTCCCATCACTTGTGGCTGGCAGCGCAAACAATAAGGGTCTTGCACCCGATCACAATCTTCGTGCGACACCACTATTTCACTGTCTTTCAACAAACCCCTGATGGCCCTGGCCACTTGTACCTGACCTGTTTGTCTGCGCGCTTGGTGAATACGCTCATCAAAAGGGGCCAACGAGCCTTTGGCCGCATCAATGGACAATGCACCCGTCATGATTGCAGCAGTAAAACAATTTTCAGCCAAAAACAATCCCTTCAATGCCAATGCGGTTGAAACCTGTGTGCCATTCAACAATGCCAACCCTTCTTTGGGACCAAGCTTAATGGGCTTGAGACCTGCCAGGTCCAAAGCCTCCATGGCTGGCATCACATAACCTTTGTAGTTAACTTCACTCAAACCTATCATGGCTGCCGTTAAATGAGCCAATGGAGACAGATCACCCGATGCACCTACCGATCCTTTTTCAGGAATGATTGGGTATATTTCATGGTTTATCATTTCCAACAACAACTTTAATGTGTTGGGGTGAATGCCAGAAACACCCTGCGACAAGCTCATGGCTTTCAATGCCATAATCAATCGGGTGGTATTTGTGTCAATGGGATTGCCCACACCGACAGCATGAGAAATCACTAAATTTCGCTGCAAGGTGTCTAATTCATCTTTGGCAATTTTTACGTTGGCCAATAATCCAAAGCCGGTATTAACTCCGTAAACCGTGCGATCAGATGCAGCCACTTCTTCAATGGTCTGACGAGAACGAATCACCCCTTGCAACATGTGGTCATCAACATCAATGTGAATCGGCGCCTGCCAAATTCCCCTTAAATCGGCCAAAGTAAAACCTTGGCTTGAAATTGTCATACTCATTTTATTTCTCCATTGCCTGTTTTGACAACATAGGCAAATTCAACCCGTATTCACGGGCACATTTTTCAGCCATTGCATAACCCGCATCGGCATGACGCATCACACCTGTGGCCGGGTCATTCCATAATACGCGTTCAATTCGTTTGGCAGCTGCATCGCTGCCATCACAACAAATCACCACACCTGAGTGCTGAGAGTAACCCATACCCACGCCACCTCCATGATGCAAGGATACCCAAGTGGCACCACCTGCCGTGTTCAACAAAGCATTCAACAAGGGCCAATCCGAAACCGCATCGGAACCGTCTTTCATGCTTTCCGTTTCACGGTTAGGGGACGCCACAGAACCTGAGTCCAAATGATCACGCCCAATCACCACAGGTGCTTTGAGTTCGCCCGTCTTGACCATTTCATTAAAGGCCAAGCCTAATTTATGGCGCTGACCCAATCCCACCCAACATATTCGAGCGGGCAAGCCTTGAAATTGGATGCGCTCTCTGGCCATGTCCAACCAATTATGCAGATGAGGATCATCTGGAATCAATTCTTTCACTTTGGCATCGGTTTTATAAATGTCTTCTGGATCACCTGACAAGGCCACCCAACGGAATGGCCCCACCCCGCGGCAAAATAAGGGCCGGACATAAGCCGGAACGAATCCTGGAAAATCAAAAGCATTTTCTACCCCAACATTAAAAGCTTCTTGCCTGATGTTGTTACCATAATCAACTGTTGGAATGCCCAAAGCGTGAAAATCCAACATGGCCTGAACTTGCACGGCCATTGATTTTCTGGCTTCTTTGGCCACCCGCTGCGGGTCGTCTTTAGCGGCTTTTCGCCATTGTTCTACACTCCAGTTTTGCGGCAAATAACCATTGACTGGGTCATGTGCTGAAGTCTGGTCAGTAACCAAGTCAGGCCGTATGCCAGACTGATACATTTGTGGAAAAACATCTGCTGCGTTGCCTAATAATCCGATGGAAATGGCTTGACCCTGTTCAATCGCCTGATTCAACAATGACATGGCCTCATCCACCGAACGCGCTTTTTTATCTACATAGCCAGTTTTTAATCTAAAGTCTATGCGCGTCTCATCACATTCAACTGCAATCATGGAGTAACCTGACATGGTTGCAGCCAGAGGCTGGGCGCCACCCATGCCACCCAAGCCACCAGTTAACACCCATCTACCAGCTGTGTCACCTTGAAAGTGTTGACGACCCGCTTCAACAAATGTCTCATAGGTACCTTGTACAATGCCTTGTGAGCCGATGTATATCCATGAACCAGCGGTCATTTGTCCATACATCATCAATCCCTTTTTATCCAACGCATTGAAATGCTCCCAATTGGCCCAATTGGGTACCAGGTTAGAATTGGCAATCAACACCCTCGGCGCATCTGCATGGGTTCTGAAAACCCCTACAGGTTTACCCGATTGAACCAACAAGGTTTCATCATCTTCCAACTGTTTCAATGATTCAACAATGGCATCATAACAATCCCAATTTCTGGCCGCCTTGCCAATACCGCCATAAACCACCAAATCCTCTGGCCGTTCAGCCACGTCGGGATCTAAATTATTCATCAACATCCTTAATGGCGCTTCAGTTAACCATGACTTTGCATTCAGCTGGGTTCCGGTTGGTGCTTTGATTATTCGATCAGTCATACTTCTCTCTTGTTTGTTTTAATTTATTAAGGTTTTTTAATGAACGTCACTCATCGCTTATTTTGTTCATTGAATCGGGTTAGCAGGTCTTTCTTTTTCAAACCATTGATCGCCGCAACCAACACTTGATACAAGTCGGTACCGATTTCTGCGGATAGATCTGCATAAACTTTTTCTAATGAATTTTCATTCAACAGCTTGGCTTGTTCATTGCCCAAGCGGGTTAATGAATACAACAACCGCCGTTTATCGTTGGCATCTTGCTGAACCTCAATCAACCCCAATTTCAATAGCCTGGGCAGTTTTTGCTTCACCAACTGGTGCGATTGTTTCAGTGACTTGGACAAATCTGCCAATGAGGCTCCTGCTTTATCAATCAAGTTATTTTGATTGAGGTAATGAATAATAGAACAAGATTTTACAGGCACCACAATACCCAGTGATTCATAAATGGGTTTGATTTGCACACTGATCAGATTACCTAAATCATCGGCATGTTTACCAATGAAAGATCGGACCACTGATTGATTGTTTAAGTGATTCATTTTCGAATTATATGCAATATATTGCGCAACATGTTACATATTTTCTCATTGTGTCATATCTGGGTCAATATATGATTTTATTTTTACCCAATTAAAAAGGATATCGAGCTTTATTCTTGTAATGAGAATGATTATCATTATAATCTATATTTTAACATTCAATTGATTGATAAAATGACTTGGCAACTGACTTTAATAAACAACCACCGGCAAAGCAATGAATGTTGTTTAAAGATGACCCAACTAAAAAGAAACCGAATACTCAGACAGTGGTTTGGCCCAATGGCATGGCAACTATTTAAATCAGTGACCGGCGACAAAACAACACCGGTCTGCCACAATGAAAAAGTTCTGTTGGACAAACAAACGGCTCAATCATTTTTGATTGAAGCCAGTTTCTTCCATCAAAAATGCTTACAACTTTATCAAATCAATAGCGACCTCAAAAGCAAAGGGCTGGTGCCCAGCCAAGAATTGTGCGAATTGTTGTTGTACCTCAGAATGACCACTCAACACCCCAGCCATCAAATCATCAGCTTGTTGGCTGATTGCCATTTTCCATGCAACTTGAGTTTTGACAGAGCACTTAAAGCCTTATTAAACGCCCAATTAATACAAAAAATTGTCTGCTTGCCTTTTATATTTTATGACAAAAACCCATACCCACATGATCATGTCTTTGATCAGACGAGTCAATCCTTAACAGACCATGACAACATAAAAATAATCCATGACCACCAAATGATCATCCAACACCATGCAGAACCTTGTTTGTAACCACAGACATAATCATTGTTTAATGAGAAGATTTGCTGAAGCATAACGCATCAATCACCTACTGTATTCAGTCTAATAATCTTTGGTATGGTTTAACAATCCGTCCAGTGCAAAAGAAAACAATGGTCAAGTGATGTTAACTTTCTGTAAAATGAGCTGATTCAAACGAACCACATCACATGAAATTCGAATCAACTGATCGGCAAATTCGCAGCTTTGTATTGAGAAAAGGAAAAATGACTGTGGGCCAAAAAAAGGCGGTTGAAGAATTGATGCCGGTTTTTGCTTTTGACCCCAAAGAAAAAATAGATTTCACAACCTTGTTTGGCAACGACCACCCTGTTTGGCTTGATATTGGCTTTGGTAACGGTGAATCAATTATCCATGCCGCTCAAAAATACCCAGAAGTTAACTTTTTGGGCATTGAAGTTCACTTACCAGGCGTGGGTCATTTATTGATGGCCATCAAAGAATTTAACTTAAAAAATGTGCGCATCATCCGCAACGATGCCGTCGATATGCTGAACCTTTTTATCCAAGACCATTCACTGTCAGCCATTCATGTCTATTTCCCTGACCCTTGGCACAAAAAGCGTCATCACAAAAGAAGAATCATGAGCCAAGAATTTTTAGATTTGATTCGACCTAAATTAAGACCCAGTGGCCGCTTGCATTATGCTTCTGATTGGGAGCCTTATGCAATTGAAGTTCAAGCATTGTTGGCTGAAAATTCATGGCTGACTAACCAACAACCAGACAATGGGTTTGCTGACCGCCCTGACTGGCGACCCATCACTAAATTTGAACGCAGGGGCATCAAACTTGACCACGGTACTTATGACTTAATCATGACCAAAACCTAATGGAAATGCTGCCACTGACCAATGAAATGCTTATGGTTTTTGCCATTTTGGCATATACCGTGCTGATGTTCATTACAGAAGTGATTCGAATTGATGTGGCAGCCTTATTGATTTTGGTTATGCTTGGATTGTCTGGCCTGGTTCCTGATGCACACCTGTTTGATGGCTTTGCATCCAATGCAGTGATCGCCATCATTGCTGTGATGATCTTGGGTGCCGGGTTGGATCGCACCGGTGTGATGACAGCGGTGGCCAATTTTATTTTAAAAATTGGCGGTAAAACCGAAAAGTCGGTGATGCCAGTGGTTTCATTGACGGTCGGAGGCATTTCAGGTTTCATGCAAAATGTGGGTGCCACAGCCTTATTTTTGCCCGTGATGAGTAAAATTTCCAGTGCTGCTGAATTACCCATTTCTCGCTTACTGATGCCCATGGGCTTTTGTGCCATATTGGGTGGTACCGTCACAATGGTGGGTTCATCACCATTGATTTTGCTTAATGATTTGATTGAAACCTCTAATCGCTCCTTACCACCTGGGGCTGATACCATGGAATCATTTGACTTGTTTGCCACCACGCCAATTGGCTTGGCATTACTGGCAAGTGGTGTTTTGTACTTTTTGTTGATAGGTCGTTTCTTATTACCACAAGCAAAAGAAATGTCTCACATCAACAACCACAAATCCGACAGTTATTTTCGCGACACTTATGGCATTGACAAAAACATCACGGAAATGATTGTCAATAAAGACAGTCCGTTGGTTGGTAAAATGATTCAGGAATTGGAGTTTGATAACCACATCCCGAACATCGTGGCCTTATTTACCGAAGGCGAATCGATGTTATCCCCACCAAGAAGCAAATTCATTTGGAATGGCGCCATCTTGGGTGTTATGGGCAGCGCAGATCAGGTCAAAGATTTCGCAGAAGAATTTAACTTAACGGTCTTACCCAAATTAAAACAATTTAAATTAGACTTCAACCCATCCATTTCTGGCACTTCTGAAGCTGTGGTAGTCCCCGGTTCCAGGTATTTAGGGGTTAAACTGTCAGAATTTCATTTTCGCAAAGAATTTGCCATTACCATATTGGCTGTTTCAAGAAGCAATCGCATTTACACCGGTGAAGAAATGTATGACCTGGAATTGCAATTAGGCGACACCTTCATTATTCATGGTCGATGGACCGATCAAATGGGATTGGGACGTTCTCGCAATGTAGCATTGGTCAGTGACATTCCTGCAGAACCACAACGCCCGCAAAAAATCCCTTTTGCCCTGTTATTTTTCGCACTCAGTTTAAGCTTGGTAATTTTTACCGATTTGAAATTGTCACTGTCTTTATTGACTGGTGCGATAGGTATGATTATTTTTGGTGTATTGAATATGGATGAAGCCTATCGGGCTGTGAGCTGGAAGACGGTATTTTTGCTGGCCTGTTTGATTCCATTGGGCTATGCCATGGAACATACAGGAGCAGCGGCTTGGATTGCACAAAACGTGATTCAAATTCTAGGTACCGTACCGCAAATCGTCTATCAATTGGCCATTGCCTGCTTAGCCACCTTGTTTTCTTTGGTGATGTCCAATGTAGGCGCCACTGTCTTATTGGTTCCATTGGCCATCAACATAGCCTTAGAAACTGGAGGCAATCCTGTGGTTTATGCTTTGATCGTCGCGATATCAACTTCCAATGCGTTCCTGTTACCAACGCATCAAGTTTCCGCATTAATCATGGGACCTGGCGGCTACAGTGTGAAAGACTTTTTGAAAGTGGGCAGCCTGATGACCCTCATATTTATCGCTGTTTCTTTGCCTATGATTAACTGGCTTTTTTGATGGAACAGGCCTGTTGTATTTTCAGTTGAAACAATTCACTCAATAACTTCTTACTACGTAAATCCATGCCTTTTTTACAATAACTACACTCTGCCAATTGATTGATGATGGCTTCTATTTCTTTCATGATTTGTTTTAATTCCAATTCGTTCATAACTGATATTCCAGAGAATGTAGGAACCATCATATAAAAAGCACCAATAACTGACTATGGCAAAACACCGACTCTGTTGTAAGAAATTATAGACACCGCACCCCTCATAATGCTGTAGAATCAGCTGTCATTTCATCCTTTCATGGTATAATTGGCGTTTTATTATCAAAGTCGATTAATGATTAAACTTGTACTGTTAAGACATGGTGAAAGCGAATGGAACTTGGCCAATAAATTCACTGGATGGAAAGATGTTGATTTAACTCCCAATGGAGTGGCCCAAGCCAACTCAGCTGGACAATTATTGGCCGAAGCTGGGTTTCAATTTGATCAAGCCCACACATCAGTATTAAAAAGAGCCATCAAAACATTGAACATTACTTTAGAAGTGATGGATCAATTGTGGCTACCGGTAACCCGCTCTTGGCGTTTGAATGAAAGACATTATGGCGCCTTACAAGGGCTAAACAAAGCCGAGACTGCTGAAAAATATGGTGATGACCAAGTTCACATATGGCGCAGAAGCTATGACATTCCACCACCAAAACTAGACTGGGATGATGAGCGCAACATCGCTGGCGACAGAAGGTATGCACACCTAGACAAAGAGCAGATCCCATTAGGCGAATGCCTGAAGGATACGGTCGAGCGCGTCTTGCCATACTGGCACCAAAACATTGTGCCAGACCTGAAGGCCGGAAAAAGGATTGTTATAGCAGCCCATGGCAATTCATTGCGTTCGCTGGTTCAATATTTAGACCAAGTCTCAAAAGAAGAAATTTTAAAGCTCAACATTCCGACAGGTGTTCCACTTGTTTATGAATTAGACGATGACTTAACACCCATCAAAAGTTACTACCTTGGCAACCAAGACGAATTGGCTGAAGCCATGAACGCTGTGGCCAATCAAGGAAAATCTCAATAACCCCAATGGTATGAGTGAATCATGAACAAAAAATACCCACTACTTGATGAAATCAACTTACCAGAAGATTTACGTCAATTAAAAAAATCACAACTGACGCAAACTGCGGATGAATTGC
Source organism: Marinicella litoralis (assembly GCF_002591915.1). Classification (GTDB taxonomy): domain Bacteria; phylum Pseudomonadota; class Gammaproteobacteria; order Xanthomonadales; family Marinicellaceae; genus Marinicella; species Marinicella litoralis. The sequence goes on from NZ_NIHB01000002.1 coordinate 774,675, forward strand.
GACAGTTTCTCATTGATGAAATTTCACAGTGTGGTGGTCATTTTGGTTCTGGTTTAGGTACCGTAGAACTAACCGTGGCATTACACTATGTGTTTAACACGCCGCATGACCGCATCGTTTGGGACGTTGGACACCAAGCCTATCCGCATAAAATATTGACTGGCAGAAAACATCAATTACAAACCATCAAGAAAAAACATGGTTTGGCACCTTTTCCCAAAAGGACTGAAAGCGAATACGATACATTTGGAGTAGGACATTCATCCACTTCAATTGGTGCCGCACTGGGCATGTCTTTAGGCAGTCAAATTGCGGGCACTGAACGAGAAGTGGTGGCGGTGATCGGTGACGGAGCCATGACTGCTGGTATGGCTTATGAAGCTTTGAATCATGGCGGTGAACTTGACACCAATATGTTGGTGGTACTGAATGAAAACGAAATGTCTATTTCTCCGAATGTAGGTGCCTTATCCCGCATGTTAATCAAAATAGTCAGTGGCAGAACATACAATCGCATGCGTGAACGTTCAAAACGCATCATGCGTCGGGGTTCATGGTTATGGAAATTCATGTCTCGATGGGAAGAACACACCAAAGGCATGTTTGTTCCCAACACCTTGTTTGAAGAGTTGGGCTTCCATCATTTAGGCCCCATCGATGGTCATGATGTTGAGCAATTGGTTGAAAAACTTGAAATAGCCAAAGAAATTGACGGCCCTAAGCTGCTGCACATCATCACCAAAAAAGGCAAAGGTTACAAACCTGCTGAAGAAGACCCCATTAAATACCATGCTGTCGGTCAGTTTGACCCAGCTGTCGGCATTCAATCAAAATCACAACCCTCCACACCCAGTTACACTGAAGTTTTCGGTCAATGGCTGTGTGACATGGCAAGAATCGATTCTAAAATGGTTGCCATTACTCCAGCCATGCGCGAAGGGTCTGGTTTGGTTGAATTTTCCAAATTATTTCCCAAAAGGTATTTTGATGTTGGCATTGCTGAACAACATGCCGTTACATTGGCCGCGGGCATGGCCTGTGAAGGGATTAAACCTGTGGTTGCCATTTATTCTTCCTTCTTACAAAGGGCCTATGATCAATTAATTCATGATGTGGCCATTCAAAATTTAGATGTGCTGTTTGCCATTGACCGGGGTGGCGTGGTAGGCCCGGATGGAGCCACCCATGCAGGCAATTTGGACATCAGTTTTTTAAGGTGCGTTCCCAACATGACCATCATGGCCCCAGCTGATGAAAACGAATGCAGACAAATGCTGTATACAGGTTACCAACACAAGGGTCCCGCAACCGTCAGATACCCCAGAGGCAAGGGCCCCGGCTCTGCCATTTTACCTAAGATGGCCACCATTCCATTGGGTGAAGCAAAAGTGATCAGAAAAGGTGCCAAAGAAATTGCCATTTTGTCATTTGGTGCTTTATTAAACCAAGTCACTGCCGTGGCTGAAAAACTTGATGCCACAGTGGTCAACATGCGGTTCATTAAGCCCATTGATCGCAACATGATACAAAAAATGGCACTGAAACACAGCCTCATAGTGACAATAGAAGACAATGTGATTCAAGGTGGCGCAGGCAGCCATGTCAATGAAGTTTTACACCAGCTTAAAATTCAGACACCGGTATTGAACCTGGGCCTACCCGATCATTTTCAGGACCATGGAACCAGGGAAGAATTGTTGGAAGAAGCGGGTTTATCTGCAGAGTCAATAAGCAAACAAATCAATCAATTTATTGAAAAGAAACTGACCACTAAAATGTATTCCATTTAATGGGGTCGAAGGCTGTTATGAGATTACTCGTAAGTATTGCGTGACAGAATGTAGTGGGTCATTTCATGGTCAGGATAATGCCATTTCAGGTAGTTTTTATAACCTGAAGTTTTCTTATCAACGCCCTTTTCTTCAAAGTAATTGATGATGGCCACCAAAGCATCGACAAACTCAGGCAGTTCACATTCCTTTCTGATCATGTTATTGATGATGTAAATGGCATTGTTCTCAAATCCATTGGCAGCAAAAACCACAGAAAGTTTAACCAAGGTTTCGTCATCGATTTGGATCCGACCCTGAGTGGTTGTCATGTACTTAACAAAGTCGTTATGCACTTTCTCACCGGACACATCAAATTGCATTTGCAGGTTGAAATAATCTATAGCAGCTTCATGATGCATGTCGTCAAATGGAATGTATTTGCCATACTCAAATCGCAAACGAGCCAAATCTAAGCTGTTAGGGTATTTTTTGAATGTTTTTGCCAATATTTTTAAGGCTTTTTTATAATTACCTTTTTCTATATATTTTTCAGCTCTGGCAACTGGATTTAATCGATTTCCAAACACTTCTGTAATATGTTGATTCAGTATTATTGAAGACATAGCATATCAAAAACCAACAATAATTCATATCATTTGATTTGCCGCCATGGAAAATGTTTGATTGATGCCCACAATAAAATGATCCAAAACTTTTACATCTATCAACAACAAGGTTTTTTTTAGTTGTACGGTCAAAGTCACATCAGACTGACTTGGCGTCACATCTCCCGAAGGATGGTTGTGAGCAAATATGACCGCTGCAGCATTGAGTTTTAGACAGTATTGAGCCACCGTGCGTGGATACACCTGAGCTGAATTAATGCTACCACTGAATAAGTATTCAAATTTAATCAATTGATTTTTGCTGTTGAGAAACAGCGCCCCAAACTGCTCATGTTGGGTGTTTGTAAAATTTGCCAACAAAAAAGCTTCCACCACTTCAGGATCAGAGAACACCGTTTTAGGATCAAATCCTTCGTTAATGGCTCGTTTAACCAGTTCGCTGGCTGCTTTTAATTGTGCATATTTAGCCAAGCCTAAACCATGCATGTCGGTAAACTCAACCAAGGATGATTCAATAATTGATTTTACGCTGCCAAAATGCACCAACAAATCTCGAGCCAGCTCAATGACTGGTTTCCCTGCAACCCCTGTTCTCAGGAATATGGCCAATAACTCGGCATCAGTTAAGTATTCAGCTCCTTGCGAAACCAATTTTTCCCGAGGCATTTGTCTGTGTAAAGGATTGTTTAACATGACAATTAATGACAAAAATGAATATGTTAGCGCTGCAGACAACTGATATCTGTCAATATCTTCCTACAGTTGTGTACGAATGCATAACGATTGGCGATTTTATTCATTGTAGTTTAAAATCAATGCTTTTTATTCATCAAGACAATGGCATGAAATCTATTGATTTAAAGATTGTAGATCAAAAATTTACTGAAGAATTTGGTACACCTGAGTATTCAACTGAAGGTTCAGCTGGCATGGATTTACGCGCTTGTCTTGAAGAATCATTGACAATCAATCCAGGTGAAACCCACCTCATTCCGACTGGCATATCCATCCACATCAGTGACTCTCAATTGGCTGCAGTTATATTACCAAGGTCTGGTCTGGGTCATAAACATGGTTTGGTCTTAGGCAATTTGGTCGGTTTAATCGATTCAGACTATCAGGGACAACTGTTTGTGTCTTGTTGGAACCGTTCAGACATTGCTTATACGGTTGATCGCGGTGCGCGCATTGCACAGCTGGTCTTTTTACCTGTCGTTCAAGTTAAATTAAATCAAGTTGATTCTTTTGACGACAGTTCAAGAGGCCATGGTGGCTTTGGTCACACGGGAGTGAAATAATGGATATAAAGAAACTATTAGAAAAAATGAATTTTTCAAAAAAAGACAAGACAGATGAGGTTGACAGTGATGCTGAAACGAGCATCACTAAAAAATTAAAACCCTTGGTTAAGTTTGAAGATGAGGTGTTTTGGACTTCAGCCTTTCTGACTTCTTTGCTTTTGTTGTTGTTTTTTGCTTATATCATGAAAAACAACTGGGTTGAGACCAGGGCGCTCAGTCAACTCACTGATCAAAGCGAGGATTTAGTGGCTGCTGTTACCAAAAACGTCAATGATGTTTACCAATTGGCTGCCCAGACGATCAAAGACAATCCTGATGATGAACAACTTGCGCAAAAGCTCAAAGAGCAGCTTGGCACAGCACTCAGGGTACTCAGAATCACAGAACCTGTTGATAACATAGAACCTGAACCCAATTTTCCAGGTATTAATTTTGCCACTCTGGATATGATTAAAATAACCAGTGCCACCCAACAAGAGCAATTACCTGAAATTCATTTGTATGGTCACAAAGACCAATACCTTAATTATGTCTACATACAAAAACCCGAACAATCCTACATTGTAATCAGCTATCCGGTGGATTTAATCGTTAAAAAGCAGAAACTACAATTCGAAAACAGCGAACTGTCTTTGGTGCAAAAAGCGGGAGCTTGGAGCAGCGTGGTCTTACAAAAATGGGGTCATGTTGACCCCAGTTCGTCGCGAGACGCCAAGGAAATAAAAATTCCAAATTCCAATTTCTATGTCAATTACTCGGTAGAAAAGTCATATACCGGTTTATTCAGTATGACTCTATTGAGCAGCATCATTGCGACTTTTTCAGCTTTGATTTTAACCATAGCTACATTTATCAACAGAAAAGCAAAAATTGAAGAGCTAACGGCCATCAAAATCAAGCAACAAGAAGAGGAACCTGTATTTGTTCCCACCAGTAAAATGAACAAGGGCGAGGCATCAGAAGACAATGAAAAAGGTCATAAAAAACTGGGTCACCAAAATTCAATTGACGAACCATCAGGCAAAATGAAGTTACCTGACAGAACCATATTCAAAGCGTACGATATCCGAGGCATCGTAGACGAGACCTTAACGACAGATGCAGTGATTCAAATTGGGCAGGCCATTGGCACGGAAAACTTAAATCGTGGACGTCCATCCATTGTTGTGGCCAGAGACGGTAGACTGTCTGGCCCCACCTTATTAAAAGCGCTGATTCAAGGCATCCAACAAAGTGGCTGTGACGTCATCAATATCGGTGCGGTGCCCACGGGCGTCCTATACTTTTCAACCCATCATTTGGAAACTGGTTCAGGTGTGATGTTAACCGGTAGTCACAATCCTCCAAATTATAATGGCTTAAAAATCATGCTTGATGGCGAGACACTGGCAGGTAAATTAATTTCAAATTTGTATGACATGATTGCCGATGGCAACTTGAAATCTGGTGAAGGCAGCGTTCAAGAGTTGGACATTGCCGATGACTACATCGACTACATCAGTTCTGAAATACAATTGGAAAATGAACCCACTGTTGTGGTTGATTGTGGCAATGGCATTCCAGGCATCATTGCTCCAGAACTGTTGGAAGAGATTGGGTGTAATGTGATTCCATTACATTGCGACGTCGATGGACATTTTCCCAACCACCATCCTGACCCCAGTGTACCTGAAAACTTACAGGATTTGATTGCCACCTTAAAATCAGTGGATGCTGACATTGGCATCGCCTTCGATGGTGACGGTGATCGCTTAGGCGTAGTCACTAAGTCTGGTGAAATCATCAACCCAGATCGACTATTGATGTTGTTTGCCAAAGATGTGTTAAGCAGACAGCCAGGTTCCAGCATTATTTTCGATGTTAAATGTACTGGGCACTTACCTAAATCCATCGTTAAGAATGGTGGCATGCCAATTATGTGGAAAACAGGCCATTCATTCATGAAAGCAAAATTGAAGGAAACCAATGCGGCATTGGCAGGTGAGATGAGCGGGCATTTCTTTTTCAATGAACGTTGGTTTGGCTTTGACGATGGTATTTACGCAGCTGCCAGGCTGTTAGAGATATTGGACCAAGAGAAAGGCACCCCACAAGAAGTTTTTGACACATTACCAAACAGTGTCAACACCCCTGAGCTCAAAGTCCATATGAAAGAAGGCGAGCATTACTTATTCATGGATGAATTCATCAGTATCGCTGAATTTCCTGATGCCAAAATCACCACCATTGACGGCATACGTGCAGATTTTGCCTATGGCTGGGGACTGGTCAGGTGTTCAAATACCACGCCTTGTTTGGTCATCAGGTTTGATGCCGATGACGAAGCGTCGTTAGAGCGCATTAAAGAAGAATTCCGCAAGCAATTACTGGCGGTCAGTGACACCTTGGAATTGCCTTTTTAATTAACTTAAAGTAACACGAAAAACAACATGAATATAAAAGACACTGCGAATCACTATGGATTCATCTCACGACTCAATCATTGGCTGGGTGCACTCATCGTTATTGGTATGCTTGCCGTTGGTTTATATTTCAATGACATGCCTCGAGGTGACGAGAAATCATACTGGCTTAAATTACATATCGGTGTGGGTGGTCTGTTTTTTGTCTTTTTATGGTTCCGTGTTTTCTGGCGTGTATTTACTCAATCACCACAAGCTTTTGAGCAGAAAAAAACCCTAAAACGTTTGACTCAAATAGTTCACTGGGTTCTGTTGTTATCGGTTTTGATCATGGCACTCAGCGGTCCATTTTTAATTTGGAGCCGTGGCGCGCCCATCAATGTATTTGATTGGTTCAGCATTCCCAGCCCAATGGGTAAAATGCCTGACTTTCATGAATTGATGGAAGAAGTACATGCAATTGTTGCCAAGGTGTTGTTGGTAAGCATCATTATCCACACATTGGCAGTCATCAAACACCGCTTCATTGACAAAGACCAACTGTTGTCTCGCATGGTTAAATTTCTAAGAAAATAAAGTCGACAATTATGTGGATTAAATGTGGTTGTTAATGATTTCAATCATCTGTCACAATGGCATTTAATCTGTCTGGCCCAATCACCAAACAAACTTTGATTCACTGACTTTATCAGATAATTTGGCCATCAGCTTATCGGCTTTTTCCACATCTATATAATGTAAATTAATCTCTTGGGTAACTGGATTTGATCCAGCTGTGTCCACGGTCAATCGAGCCATTTTATTGCGTCGATCAAATGGCGTTTGTAAATATGATATATTCTGGATTTTGGCAATTTTTACCAGACTGAGGGTATGAAAAAAAACGCCGTGACGATAAGCTATGATTTGATCATTCACTGCATAGCCGGCTTTATTGATATACGCTTTTGCATACAAAAAAACCAGTGGTGTCAATAACAAAGGAGTTAACCCAATCCACTGGTAATAAAACACCAAAGGCAACATCGGAACCAAAACCAATAACATCATTCTTTTAAAGACTCGTTTCCAAGCCCTCGATTCAAGGTTCAGCCACTTAATGTCCTGCCAGTCCACTTCAGGTTGGATTTGAGCAATCAGTTGTTGGGCATTAAATTTTGAAACCAAGGGAGCAAGCCACTTCATGGTGATGCCACTTTGTTCTGTCACTCCACCCGCTGTTTCCATCTTTACACTGACCTTCTTAAAATAACGGTGTAACGGTGAATGTTTGATCTTAATCAATTGGATTCTTTTGATCGGAATATTGGCCGTTATTTTAGTTAATAACCCCATTTCCGCATGCAGGTTTTTATCGATTTTAGAAATTTTAAATTGGTACAATTTCAAAAAGGCCAATGCAATGGATGACAACCAAATTGTGACCATCATGACCACCACAAATGCCGCACCATATATCAGCCATTGAGTCAATGCCCATTGCTCTATATGCAGGTCACCAACAAATTTTTGCACCACATTGATAAATTTTTGGCGGTAAAAGTCGTTTTGTGAAAGTACCGAGCCCACAATACCAATCGGCACCAAAGCCTTGTGAGTAATAAACCCGTAACTGGTCACGTCTTTGTTACTCATTTGATACATCGGTTTGGAGTCATCAGCCGCTGAATCTACTGCCTCATCATGGTCAGAGTCCAGGTCAATGGCGGCGTTCTTTGCATGCACATTGGCTTTGTTTTTGATGACTTGCTGGATGTGTTTGATTTGCTCATCGGCCACCACACGAACCACCGCTTCAGGCTTGACCCCAGAAGCTGACTCAACTTGCAAAGTACCTACCTTGAAAAATTTATGCAGTAAATTTCTTTCAATATTGAGGTTTTGAATCCGCTCATATGGAACTTGCCTCAATGATTTAAATAAAATACCTTCTTTAACGACCAAGCGGTCCTCTTCCAACCAATAATGATAAAACCAAAATTGAACAATGGTAATGATTGATGCGAATGCAGCAATGCCAATGATGATCATGTCTTGTCGATCGCCACTGGTTCCAATGATGCCGAACAGTAAAGGCAAAACCATTTTCTTTACTGCTTCGATAAATAGAAACAAGGGGGAAATATTATGTAGCCTGTATCCTTTGGTTTTTAACTCCATAACGATTAAACCGTGTCTTCTGCTTGGTTGGTGTTGATCAATTCTTGTCGCAAATCAGCCGCATCCTCATGCAACAGTCCAGGTAACGTGATGGTGGCATTTCTGGTGCCAGCTGTGTGAACTACCAACTTACTCAAATCGAACCTGCGCTCTAAGGGCCCGGTGGTGATGTCTATGTGTTGCACCCGATTCCTTGGCACCATGTTTTGTTGTTGCCAAAACACCCCTTTGTGGATTTTCAGACCAGCGGCGGTTAATTGGTACTGGTAAGCCTTGTACCAATGCAATGAATACCAATGCACCAAGCCATAGCACACCAACCAAATAAATAAATAAGCGACCACTCGCAGTGGCCAAGCAAAATCCCAAAACACCGACGATCCTATAGTGAAAGGCACAGCAATCAACGCTGTCATGATGATTGCACTGATTCTAAAGACTTTTAAATAGCTTCTTTCCAATGATTTAAAATCAAATGTTTTCATGCAGGCAATTCCTTTTTAAGGTAAATAACAGAACCCAGTGAGTTAAAAACATCTCAACTCACTGGGGCCATTCAGGTGATTATTTATTGGGATCAGATAAATGCATCAATGGCAGTGGTTGTGGGGAGTCACTGTCTATAAAGTAAATTTTTGAAGCCGGATCTTTTGAAATGCTTTTCAATGCTTCTAAGGCTTGCAGTTTAACGTAATTGGGGTTGTTGCCGATGGCGGTATTGATTTTCTCAATTTCATACGCTTGGGCATCCGCCAATAGTCGACGTTTTTTGGCTTCTTCTTCAGCAGCTTTTCTTTGGGCTTCGGCCTGAGCCACCAATTGTTGCTGTTCAGTTCGATACCGTTCCAATTCAGCTTTTTGTTTCTCAACCTCTTGTTCCCGTTCTTTCTTCGCTTCAATCGCTTTGGTAATGAATGGTGGCAATGAAATGTCGCGAATCAGCACGGCAGAAACACTGATCCCTTTTGGCTCCAGGTAATCTGCCAGACCCAAGGTTAAATCAGTTTGTAATTGAACCTGAGTTTCCTCTAAGAAAAAATCTTCAGCCCGCTTAATTGACTTGCCCTGTTCTCTGAGCAACGAACGCAACTTCGGTACCAACTGAACATTAATCATACTTTCAGCATTACCTGTCTCTTTCAAAATGGTGCTGGCCATACCGCCATTCAAGCGGTACTGAACGCTCACCTCAATCGAAGTTTGTAATTGATCTTGTGATGGAACCTGCGCCCTTTCTTTGTGGGTTTGTTCTCTGACATCAAACTCATGAAATTTCAACAAAGGATTGACTGGAATGGTCAAGCCTTCAGGATAAGTGTCCGTTTGTACCTGACCAAATAAAGTGGCTACTGCCACATGTCCTACAGGCACACTGACCCAGAATCTTGATCCAATTAAAAACAACACCAGGATCAAAACCAGTGGGATAAACTTAGCTATGGATACTTTATCAGTCATACGCTTCTCTCAATTTTATAAAAAAATGATTGTACCAATAAATGTTAAGAAAGTCGCATGCATGAAGTCATATTAAAACCAATGTCTAATTTTTCATAACAACGATATTTGTTGCATACGTAACACTGAATTAGCCTGAATCAGACAAAAGTCGATATTGAAGACTGCCTAATTATTTTCCAGCACAAAAAAGCCTGATTAATTCAGGCTTTTTTATTGTTCTTATTTATTAAATAACACTTATTGATCGGTTAAGTCAAAACCAAAATCATGCAGGGTATTCGCTGCCAAGGCTGTCACTACAACCCAAGCGGCCACATTTTGTGCCAATTCATCGCGATCAATTTTGTCCAAAGTATCATTGGCTGTATGGTGGTAATCAAAATATTGAGTGCCATCCTGTTTAAGTCCAAACACAGCCATTCCAGCAGCTCTTAAAGGAATTAAATCAGCACCTGATGAACTTTTATTGTTGCTGTATTCAATGCCTAATGGTTTAAGCAGTTCAGCCATTGTATTCACTATTGGCAACGCGGCGTTTGCAACTCGTGTTCCCAATGCATAGATTTTTCCAGCGCCAAAATCAGATTCACCGCCCAAAATATGCTGTGCCATTCGATTTTTATGTGCTTCATGATAAGCAGTAGCACCGGACAAGCCATACTCTTCATTGGCCCAGAGAACCACCCTAATGGTTCTTTTTAATGGTCCTAAGTGTTGTTTAATCAAATGAGCGGCTGCCATGGTAATACCACAACCAGATGCGTCGTCGATGGCTCCAGTACCCAAATCCCATGAGTCTAAATGGCAACCAATGACAATAAACTGATCAGCAAGCTCATTACCCAATATGTCGCCAATCACATTGTGTGAGGTGTAAGTACCATCCCAGTGTGATGTGAGTTTTAATTTTATTTCTACCGGCAGATTGCGTTTAAACATATTAACCAATAAGTCAGCATCAGGATTTGAAATCGCACCCGCAGGCACAGATGGTATGGTCTTATCATATTTGGCCGCTCCTGTATGAGGTGTGCGGTTGTTATCGGTACCAATTGATCTGATGATGGCTGCAATACCACCTTTGGCAGCGGTGACTTGAGCTGCTGTTCCACGTGCATCGACTGCTTTTCCATAACCGGAACCGTCTTTATGACGTTCCATGCGGTTACTGATGAAGGTGATTTTACCTTCCACCTCATCAGGATCTGCTGCTGCCAAATCAGCCAATGTGGAGAAATGAATCACTTCGCCTTGCAATCCTGCTTCAGCAGTAGGAAGGGTTCTGCCCAATGCGGTGATGGCCAACTGATGAGGGAATGGTGCGATCACCTCTGCTGTTTCAACACCTCTGGTCCAACGATCAAAAGTAACCGGTTCTAGACTCACTCGATCAAAACCCAATGATTCAAATTTGGCCTTCCCCCAAGCCACTGCTTTGGCATCTCCTGGACTGCCAGCTAACCGGGCACCCACCTCAGTGGTTAGGGATTCGGTTAAATCATAAGCCAAAGGGTGGCTTAATGCCTGATCCCTGAGCTCAACCACATCTGCTAAAAATTCATTGGAATACAAAGCCCCATCGCTGTCATGTGCTGATACAGTAAATGCATTTAAGCTCAATGCTGCCAAACCTATCATTAATTTCATGTTTTACTCGGAAACTGGAAAAACATGATTGTAACAAAATAAAATACTCAGACACAAAAAAGCCGAGCACCTGGCTCGGCTTGCTGTTGGAACAACTTCAATTATTCAGCTTGCATTTTTGTCGAATCACCGGCTTTGATGATTGAGAAACTGTCGGCATTGACATACTTATTAAAAGTCATGTTGACTTGCAAAATGGTCAAGTCTTCAATCGCCTTTTCATATTTTTTGTTCCATTGTTGATTGCGGCCTAAATCAATAAAACTTGCCAATTCACTGGCCAACCGATTGTCTTTGGCACGATCAATTCGGTTGTTTTGTAACACACCTGCTCTGGCATCATCTAATTCTTGTTGAGTGAAGCCTTCATCAATTACTTTTTGTAATTCTTCAGTGAAGCCTATCTCAACTTTCTCTAGATTTTCAGGCGCACAAATGGCATAAGCACCAAAGGTTGCTGTGTCATCAAAAGAAGACGCATTAAAAAACGAACCTGCACCATAACTTAAACCATCTTGTTGACGCAATCGGTTGGCTAAACGACTGCTGATAAAACCACCACCGAACATTTGGTTGGCCATCATCAAAGCTGGATAATCAGGGTGGTCATCACTGATGGGTAAACGCATCATGGCACCAAAAGCGGCTCCCGACTTATCGGGCGTATCAATAAATTTATTGATGCTGTCCACCACGGCATAGGAAGCAGGAATGCGTTGGTACTCAACATGACTGGCCCAGCCTTTGATTAAATCATCAACTTTATCAGTCACAACACCTTCATCAAAATCACCAACCACACTGATGTCAGCTTGTTGTCCACCATAAAACTGGCTGTGGAACGCTTTGACTTGTTCAGCGGTCGTCGATCTGATTTCAGTAATTTGATCATCTATGGCCATTTGATACCTGGGATGACCTGGCTCATAAGGATCTAAATGTTGACGCAATTGTCTGAACACTTGAGTCGTTGGCTGTTGTTTTTGCTGTTCTAAACCAACAATCAACTCTTGTTTCAAAACTTCCAGTTCTTCCTGATCAAAGGCTGGACGTTTCAAAACTTCATCCAACAATTCAATCACCGCTGGTAAATTTTCACGGGTGGTACTGACTCGAACATTGGCACCGCTGGAGCTGCCGGAAATGTTGACTTCGGCTTTGAGTTCATCAAATTTTGCTTTCAGTTGATTGCGCGTGAATTTCTCAGTGCCTCGATCCAACATATTGCCAGCCAACAAGCCAACTGTGTTTTTGTTATACAAAGCCTCTTCATTGCCTATATCTAAACGCAAATTCATAACCACTGAGTCGCCTCGGGTTTCTTTGTTTAATTTAACCAATTTAGCACCATTGGCTAAATCTGTCTGAGCGGTCCGCGCATCAATATTATCAAATGATGGGTCAAAGTCTTCACCTTGAGCCACGGCTTCACGACCTGTATAACCTGCAACTTTGGCTTTCACTTCTGCCAAGGTATAACGTTTGATTGAATCGGCCCGATCAAAGTCCGTTTCAGGAATAAACAATCCTAAGGTGCGGTTGTCATTCACCAAGTATTCTTCCGCCGCCGTTTGTACTTGTTCAACCGTCACGGCTTCGGTGCGATCACGATTTAAAAACATCAAACGCCAATCGCCCATACCAACCCATTCACTCAAAGCTCGGGCAATTCTTTCAGATGAATTGAATGACAATTCAAATTGTTTGATCAAGTTGGCTTTGGCAGATTGCACTTCAAACTCAGTAACAGGCGTTTGTTTAACACCTTCCAAAGTCGCTAAAAATGCTTCTTTAGCTGGCTTAAGGTCTTTGTCTTTGGCCACTTGGATCATGTAATTACTGACACCAGGCTCTGCCCATTGAAAGTTAAAACCAAAGGAATTGGCAGCCAATCCTTTTTTGACCACATTTTCATTCAATCGACCCGTGGTTGGATGTGCCAAAATTTGTGACAGCACATTCAAGGCAGGATAGGCTTCATCTGACCCCGCAGGTGCTTTGTACATGGCACCAATCACTTGGACATCACCAGCGCGACGGACTGTCACTGAGCGCTCACCATCTTGAATGGGCTCCTCTGTATACAACTCTCTAAGTTTTCTTTCCGGTTTGTCTATTTTTCCAAAATGCTTTTTGATTAATTTCAAGGTTTTGGCTTCATCGATTTTTCCCGCAACGACCAAGGTGGCATTGTCAGGTTGGTAGTATTTGCGGTAAAAAGCCTGTAAGTTTGAAATGTCTACATTTTCCAGGTCTGAGCGGGCACCAATGGTACTTTTGCCGTAGTTATGCCAATCAGTTGACACAGCACCCATGCGCTGTAACAACACACGGATTGGGTTGTTGTCTCCATTTTCCAACTCATTTCTGACCACGGTCATTTCAGAGTCTAAATCTTCTTTCGATATAAATGAATTAATCATTCGGTCTGCTTCTAAATCAAGAGCCCATTCTAAATTATCATCAGATGCAGCAAAGGTTTCAAAATAATTGGTCCGATCAGTCCAAGTGGTGCCATTGGGTTCTGCACCGCGGTCTGTCAATTCCTTAGGAATATTTGGATGGTTCGGTGTTCCTTTGAAAACCAAATGCTCTAATAAGTGAGCCATTCCAGTTTCACCGTAGTTTTCATGTTTAGAACCCACATGATAAGTGATGTTAACTGTTTGGGTTTCTTGTGATTGATCAGGAAACAATAAAATTTGCAAACCATTGTCTAGTTTGTATTCCGTGATTCCTTCAACTGAAGTGATTTTTTCAACACCTTTGGGTAATTTAGCCCAGGTATTGAAGGACAACAATAAAACCAGCAACACAATAAGCGGCTTTCCTTGAATTTTTAAAGGCATATGAGTTCCTCAATAGTTTAGAAATTAGTCAATATTCCATAAGACACTGAGATTTGAACAAAATTCTATGGGTCTTACAAAATGGAGCACATACTCTACCTTATTAAAGCTATTATTTCACTGTACTAAAGTCATGTTTAGATTAAACGTGTCAATTACTGCTGAAACATAGATTCGAAGCCATTGGTAAAAATGGGGTATTCTTGAGAGTACACTTTACTGTGATTACCCACTAAATTGGCCCTGCTTCTGGCCACATGCGTTCTGCCATCTGTGGCCACTTTTGAGCCAAACCGTCCATTGGTCCAAGGATTGATTGAATTGTCAAAAGCCACAGTGGTGTCTTTAAGCAGATACAATTCATTGAGACCGTCGAATAATGGATTAATCATGTAGTGATAAACCAAGCCTTGGTCAGTATTTGAATAGGGTGATCCCACGATAAATTGATTGGTTCCTAAGAATGCATCACCATTGGCAGCCAGCGTACTGCCATAAAACTCACCGCTATTTCCGGCCGTTACTTGCGGTTGTAACCGCTGAACTTGCAAGGAGTTAAACCACACATAGACCGACCCCACAGGACTGTTATTCACTCGTTCAAACGGCGCACCACCCATAATAATTCGGTTGTTGTTCGGTTGTTTAATGACATCAACTGAATAACCAAAATTGGCAGTCCTTTCTCTGTTATCAGGAAAAATAATTCCGGCGATTCCCCATGTTTGTGTGAGGTTATCGCGTTGAAACACATGAATGGCCCCCATATTGCCGCCATCTGTCCCTGGCAAGGCATGGTCATCATCACCTGGTGCCCCTGCTACGATGGTTCCACCATCAATCGCCACAGAAAATCCGATTTGATCTCCACCAGTCAGCCCATCCAAATATTGCATACCTAATTGAACCGTTTCCTCTTCCCAAAATGTATTGCCAATTGCATCGGTTTTTTTATATACGTTGATCCCTCCAGTACTTGATGGAGTTCCATTCACTTCATACACTTTGGTGTCATCACCAATCACAAGCACCCAAAGATTGGCATCAACTTCTGGAATGTAATCCAAGTTTATGGCTACGGAAGTTCCAAAATTACGATTGATTTGAAAATTCTCACCCACTATTTTCTTTTGAAATTCAAAGGCAAATTGTCCCATTCCTTGATCAACCAGATTGTAGAGATAGACCGCACCGTTATCTAAATTCAATTGATCGTCTTTTACAGTGGCACCCACTATCCAGGTTTCCCCCGTTATGTGATTCCTTTCAATGTCAACTGATGAACCAAATTCGTCATTGGCCAAGGAGTCATTCATATCAACCGCCACGGGATAAAGGGTTTGAGAATGCAACCATTGACCGTTGACATCCTTATAAACATGAATAGCCCCTGCATTGGTGTCTTCATCATCATTGAATGGATCGCCAACCACCAACCAATCTTCCATAACAGCCAAGCCTTTGCCAAACTCAGTGAAGGTCAATGGATTGGGTTCTACATCACTGATCCATTGCGTTTCAGCCGCAACCCAAAGACTCAACATTGCTAGGTACAATACAATTAAAATTTTCATAAACACACCTCATCATCTGTGTTTTGTTTTTGATTTGATTGAATGAATAGGGATTGAATTGTAAACATCTGATAGATCCATATTAATTTTTTTGAATGACTATTGTTTATGCGAAACCTGCCGTTAAATCACGCCAACAAATTAATCTTTATTTTGACAAATCTCAGAAGACGACAGCCCAAAACTTAAAAATCAGATCTAATGACTGAAAGTAGACTTGTTTATTAATAGTTACAACCGATTGTGATATCTTAGATAACCTATCAATAATTATGAGTGTATTCAGATGAAAACTTTGGTATTAATCAGTTTGAGTTTAATCAGTTTCAACGCATTGAGCGAAAGTAAAAAAGAGCAACAAAGCCCTATTTTCAACGCTGAACTGGCCGAACATTTAGGTGCAGATGATTATGGCATGAAAATGTATGTTATGGCTTTTTTGAAAAAAGGCCCCAATCGCGATCAATCTGCTGAAGAAGTCATACAACTTCAACAAGCACATATGGCGAACATCAAACGCATGGCTGAAGCTGGGGATTTGGTTATGGCAGGACCATTTGGAAACAATGACCTGGGAATGCGTGGGATTTATATATTCAATGTGACAACCATTGAGGCAGCCAAAGCATTAACGGCCACTGATCCAGCAATTCAAGCAGGCAGTTTGGTGATGGAACTGATTCCTTGGTATGGTTCGGCCGCTTTGATGCAAGTCAATGAAATTGGTGCGACTCTGGCCAAAAAAAGTTTTTAATTCATACTCGGCAAGTAAATGACTTCGCCCACCAATAATTGATTGTTTGATTTATTATTGACGGACTTAAGGGCAGCCAAGCTGGTGCCGTGTTTATTGGCTATGTCACTGAGGGTATCACCAGATTGAACCACATGCTTTTTGCTTTTAGCTTGAGCCGCAATCCACGTATTGGGTGGTGGGCTTTGGTAAAAGTAATTGCGGATGCCTTCGGCAATTTGGTGCGTGAGTTTAGACACATGATTGGCGTCTTTAAGCTTTTTCTCATCATTTGGATTACTGATATAACCCGTTTCTACCAACATGGAAGGGACATCAGGGGACTTCAAAACCAAAAAGTTAGCTTGACCGAAGCCTTGTCCATGTAACTTCACCACTTTTTTCATCGACGCATGGACAGATTGAGCCGCTTTGTGACTTTCTTCCAGGGCTGAATTTTGTGACAAGTCATACAGTACCTTAGACAACATGTCCTGTTTATCTTCAATGACCACGCCACCAATTTGATCAGATTTATTTTCAGAAGCCGCCAACCATTTGGCAGCTTCTGAGGAAGCCCCACGTTGTGACAGGATATAGACTGAAGCACCATTTACTTTTGAACTGTGAAAAGCATCGGCATGAATTGAAACAAAAAGGTCGGCATTGTTTTGCCGCGCTTTTTCAAATCGTTTGCGATGTTTGATGTAATAGTCGCCCTCTCTGATAACCAAAGCTTTCATGCCTTTTTGTGCATTTATTTTTTTTGCCAGTTGGTTGGCAATGTTTAAAGTAATGTCCTTTTCATGCGTACCAGCGGCGCCAATGGCACCTGGATCTTCACCCCCATGGCCTGCATCAATCGCCACCACCACATCTCGGTTGGGTTGAGTCACTGCGGCGACTGTTTTTACTTGGGGTTTGCTTTCACGGCTTAAATCCACAACCAATCTATGGCCATATTCTCCAGTGGGTTTAAGTAAAAAACTTTTTGATTTTAATTCACCTTGGAGGTCCAGCACGATTCGAACTTTGTTTTTTTCAGTATTGAACCTGACTTTTTTGATGTCTTTATTATTTGATATGGCCAAACTGTTTTTTAACTGGGCATTGTCTAAATCAATCACAACCCTTGGCGGGTTGTTCAATTCGAATAATTTATAATCTGCATGACCGCTTAAATCAAAGACTGCTCGAGTATGCTCTGGACCCGTCCAAACACGCATACCCTCAACATTGGTCGCATCTACAGACATGACAAACAACAGTAAACAGAGGGATATTTTTAATTTATTCATTTCCAATTTGAGCTACATTTGTTTCAATTTTAAGTAATGCACAAGCATCATTCAAGTAATTTAACACAAAATCAATGACATAGGCTACTGTTTTAACGTTATTGTTAAGGTTCTGTTCAGATGATTAAGTTGAAAATCTAAAATCCAATCTGCTTCAGGTAACACACCTTGCCCTTTGCTTGGCCATTCCACCAATATGATGTGGTGACCATTGATCAAATCCTCTATACCCAAAAAGTACAGCTCTTCTGGATCAGTTAATCGATACAAATCCATATGTACATACTTTTGATCTTTTACTTGGTAAGTTTCATACAGGGTGTAAGTCGGGCTTTTAACATGCGCTTTTACACCACATGCTTTTAGAAAGTATTGTGTGAATGTGGTTTTTCCTGCACCCAAATCGCCTTTTAAATACAACAGCTCGCCTGGTGAAATTCGACGGCTTAATTCTTCAGCGACTTGTTTCAATTGAGACAAAGTATTGACGTTTTTTTGCATTTGATTATTTAACCGTCTGATGTAAAGTGTTGAGTAAATCGGAGGCCGTCATGGTCAAACCAAAAACATTGGTTTCACCGGCAAGCGCATGCCAAATCACGGCCAGATAACTGGCCACAGCAGGTGAAAAACCTTGTGCCAATAATCCTGCCACCATACCTGCCAGCACATCCCCTGATCCGGCTGTGGCTAAATTGGCATTCCCATAAGGGCAGCACCAAACCGTTTTGCCATCACTGATCAGTGTACCTGATCCTTTCAATACTGCCACACAGTGGTATTTTTGTGCCAGCTTTAGGACTGAAGCCCACCGATTTTGCTGTACCGCTGCTACCGAGCAAGACAACAACACAGCGGCCTCCTTTGGATGGGGAGTGATGACCTTCAATTGATCGGGGATGGTAGCTGCTCGTGATAAAATACCCAGCGCATCGGCATCCATCACCAATGGCTTGGCGGCCATTAAACAACATGTATACAGGTCTTTAGACCATTGAGATTGACCCATGCCCATACCCAATAAAATCACGTCGGCCTGTTTGTCTATCAAAACCTGATTCAAGTGTTGTTCATTCATGCCATCAAATGCCAATGCCATCAATTCAGGCGCATACAATGCCACCATGTCCGCATGTGCACTATCTGTGACAATCGTGGCTAAACCTCCCCCGGATTTCAACACAGCTTTTCCTGCCAACAACACGGCACCCATCATGCCCGCTTGGCCTCCTGCAGTTAACACATGACCAAATCGACCTTTGTGGCTATTGTTGCTTCGATGGCCAGAGATTTCTACCAAATGATGCTGGTCTAGCAAAAGGCCATCTGGAGCGACGACGGCTGCAAAACAGCTCGAGTCCACACCCAAACGCTCAAGCAAAACCTCGCCACAACAGTCTTTACCATCAAGAGTAAATAGTCCCGTATTGAGTGCCAATATCGAAATGGTTTGGCTGGCTTCAACGGCAACACCCATGATATTTCCTGTCGAGCCATTCAAACCACTGGGAATGTCAACAGCTATAATGGTGCTCGCTTGAAGGTTGATCCATTCTATGACCTTTGCATAGTGGCCTGTGATTGCTTGATTTAAACCAGTACCAAAAATTGAATCAACAATACAGTCATAAGATGCTGAACTGTCTGGTTTTGCATCAATGGTTTGCCCTTGATACAATTCTGCGGCGCGGCGCGCATCTCCAGATAATGATTCAATACTTTGCATTGGCCAAACTTTGACTTGCTGATGATTCTGCCGTGCCAGCTCAGCCACCACCCAGCCATCTCCACCATTGTTTCCTGGACCAGTGATCACCAAAATGCTGTTGAAGGCATTGATATGTTTAAAAATGGCCGCTGCTGCTGCTTGCATCAATGCAAACGAATCCAGACCCAAAGCATCGGCAGCCATTATATCAAGCTGTTTGGTTTTGTCGCTGTGGTAAAGTGGTTTCATTCAAATATGCTGCTGCTTTTGGCTTATAATGGTCATTCATTTAGCCACTATTTTACCAGTGAATCAACAGCAAGAACATATAGATTACCAACAGTTAAAAGCAAACATCAAAGCGTGGGCAAAAGAATCTGGCTTTCAACAAGCAGGTATCAGTGATGTGAACTTAAAACAAGCTGGCGAACACTTAAAAAACTGGTTGAAAAAACAACACCATGCTGACATGGAATACATGCACAAACACGGTGAAAAAAGGTATCAGCCAGAGGCTTTGGTGCCTGGTACCTTGAGTGTGATTTCTGTCCGTTTGGATTACATGCAAACCTCACTTACCCCCTATGAAGAACTCACCAAACAAGTCAGCAAAGCAGCCATTTCCAGGTATGCATTGGGCCGTGACTACCACAAGGTCATTCGCAATAAATTGAAAAAACTGGTTGCAAAAATCAGTGCTGAAATTGGCCCTTTTGGTCATCGAGTGTTTACCGACTCAGCTCCCGTGATGGAAAAAGCCATTGCAGAAAAAGCAGGCTTAGGCTGGATTGGCAAACACAGCAATTTAATTAACAGCAAAGCAGGCTCCTACTTTTTCTTGGGTGAAATATATACTGACCTACCTTTAGAGCCTGACCGCAAACAAAGTTTCCATTGTGGCAGTTGTACCCAATGCATACAAGACTGCCCGACTGATGCCATCATTGCACCGTTTCAAGTTGATGCCAGCAGATGTATTTCATACCTTACGATTGAAAATCATGGCCCCATCCCAGAGGAATTCAGAAAGGCCATGGGAAATCGCATATACGGTTGTGATGATTGCCAAGTGGTGTGTCCCTGGAATAAATTTACGCAAAACACCGCAGAACCAGACTTCGCGCCCCGCCACCATTTGGATGACAGTGAATTACTTGAGTTGTTTTTATGGGATGAAGAAACATTTTTACAAAATACGGCAGGTTCTCCAATTCGCAGAATCGGCTATCAATCATGGCAACGTAATTTAGCAGTGGGTATGGGCAATTCTAAGCCTCATGCGAATATCATTGAAGCTTTAAAGCAGAAAGTCAACAGCGCCTCTCCAATGGTGAAAGAACACATTGAATGGGCCCTGACTGAATTGTCTAAGCAGACAAGCACACCCATCGCCTGATTACAGTCAGCTCAAGGGCACCCATTTTCTGATTGAACATAAATGCATGCTGAAGTTTATGCTTGTAGTGCCTTTTACTGAATCATTTGCAGCAAGCCTGCTGCATCAATCGGTCCCATGTGTTTTTTGTGACGCATGCCTTGTGGGTTATAAACGATGGTCGTTGGCAAACCCATACCACCTTCTTCAGCAAAACCAGGAGGGTTATACACATCAATGGTTAATAAAGGGTAGTTAACACCAAAATCATCAGCAAAGTTTTTCAACTTATTCACTTCAGCATCCTCATATGCAATGCCTAAGATTTGAACATGGGTATTTTCGTTTTGGAATTTTACCAATTCAGGAATTTCATCTCTACAGGGCGCACACCATGTGGCCCAATAATTTAACACCAACCACTTTCCTCTGTAATCTTCGGCATTGACTTCGTTGCCAGCTAAGTCATTGAGGGTGAATGCCAGTGGTCCATCGATTCCGTCATTGGCTGTTTGATCATTCTTGGTTTCAGCTGTGCTTGTGGTGGCCTTTTTCTGACTGGCAACTTGAACCTCTGATTTTGTTGACTCAGTGGTCGCTTTGTCTGGCTCTGTACAAGCCGACAACGCCAAACCAGTGGTCAATAGGATCAAACAGCTGCGTATGCGGGTAAAATTATTTTTCATTGTCATTCTTTTTATCATTGCTTAACTCGTGGTCTTGGTTTAAATTTTCATTGATAATGGTAGCTATTGATTGGTTCAACATGGTGTCGACAGGCTGCCAATAATTGTCCAACAAATTTTGATAATGGGCAAAATATTTAGACGCCTTTACCGGAATTTTAAAATTACCATTTTTATACAAAGCTTTAAAATCCAGTGCATTCAAGTCATGTCTAATCAAATAATCTCCAGATTGATTGATGGCAATATAGCCTTGCTTTTCTAACCAATCAAGGTGCTTGTTCAATTCATCATCAGGTACGAACCTTAGATGACCGTAAATTTCTGTATAACTGACAGTTTTTCCTTTTTGACTGGCTTGCCAAAGGAGATTGAGTATTTCAATCACTAACAACAACCGTTGATTGGTTTGGTAGTTTTGTACATGCAATCGCCAACGAGATGTTTCCAATGTTGCCGCAATGGTGCCACCCAATAAAATGATATTCCAAGACAGAAACATCCAGATCAAAAACAGCGGGATGGTGGCCAATGTCCCATAGACTTTCTGATAACTGGGAATCGTGGTTACATACAAAGCAAACCCTTTCTTAGCCAATTCAAAGCAAACAGCCGAAAACAAGGCGCCTATCAAAGCGTTTTTCCAATTCACTTTGCGATTAGGCACCACCAAGTAGATGAAAAAGAACCCAACTGTCGAAGACAGCACGGGCAAAGCTTTGACCAAAAAGCCTTTCACACTGGCAAATGCAGAATACTCAAACACAATGGAAGACAATGCAATGCCTCCGCCCACCAACAAGGGCCCCATAGTCAAAACAGCCCAGTACATCATCATTTTCGTCTTGAATCGTCCGGACGATTTACTGTCAAAAATGCGGTTCAAAGCCTTTTCCATGGTGTGCATCATTAAGATAGAGGTGAGAAATACCGCCAAAAACATGGTAACGGTGAGTCCACGGGCTTTTTCTACAAACCCTACTATATAAGTTTGAATGACTTCACCTGTGGTTGGTACAAAGTTAGCAAAAATAAAATTTTGCAACTGTTGAGACGCATCTTCAAACAATGGCATCGCTGAAAATACAGTAATCAAAACCGACATGAAAGGAACCAGTGACAACAAAGCCGTGTAGGCCAATGAACTGGCTGCCAAAGATGTTTCGTCATCTCGATACCTTCTGGCCACTTCAAATACAAAACTCTTCATATTGATGGCAAATTTTGTCGCTTTATTCATTATTCCATTTTCATTGAATTAAATCTATTATACAAGTTGAACCAATGGTTCATTTTACAATGTATTAATGGGTACCACCCCAGTTAAATTGTTTTAGCAAAATAACTGTGCTATATTAATTGAGCGTGTGCTGGGGGGCATAATTAACGCACAAATAATGTCTCATGTGTTTTTTTGTGACCTCACAGTCAATTCATTGATTAATTGATTGGTATTGGCTATGAAAAAAAACTTAACTTTAAAATCCACATTTCTGATTGTGACCGCAATCATTTTGACTGCCTGTGGCAGCGATGCTCCTCAATTCACTCACTTCAAAGCATTCGACGAACGGTTCACAACTGTCATAGATACTTCAGAAGCCGAAAAATTAAAAAAACTGGCAGAATTGTTTTATGACCAACAACCGGCCACTGGCACGCAAGCTGACTTAGATTTTCAGTATTTAATAGACATAACCACCCAAGAGGGTTCAGCCAGATACCGCTGCACCAAAACTGGTTATTGTCAATTACGCACCGAGGGTGTCAAAATGCAAAAAGAAATTTTTTATTTAGAAAGGCATCGTGAATTGTATGAGGAAGCCAAACTTAATTGATTTGACTGATTAAGCCCAAGACCAATTCAGTTGATTTTCTTCCTGCCTGTTCGATGTATTGATTGAAACTTGTTTGTGCTTCTTCACCTGCCACATCGGATAAATTTCGCAGAATAAGAAAATCAATGTCATGCAAATAGCACACCTGCGCCACCGCAGCGGCTTCCATTTCACAGGCAACAACATCAGCAAACCTTTGTTTAATTTGAGCCACCTGGGATTCTCG
Source organism: Marinicella litoralis (assembly GCF_002591915.1). GTDB lineage: Bacteria > Pseudomonadota > Gammaproteobacteria > Xanthomonadales > Marinicellaceae > Marinicella > Marinicella litoralis. The sequence continues at coordinate 798,331 of NZ_NIHB01000002.1, forward strand.
GTAGATAAAGGATTCGCCCGTAGCAATGGTGCCTATATGATGCATGTCCTGTAGCTGGGTAGCCACTTGATCTAATTTTTTTAACCAACGGTCCTTGACAGCATAATAAACCGGCAATCCAGGCAATTCGCCAAATTCAAAACCAATTGGACTGACATCAACATCATGATGACATACCTTATCTGCAAACACAAAATCACCCACATGTGTGCCTAATTTAATCCCACCTGCCGAACCCGTGTTGATGACCAAATCAGGTTTAAACTCTCTGGCCAACCATTCAGCCGCTAAAGTGGCATTGACTTTGCCAATTCCGGATTCCAGCAAACAGACTGCATGGCCAGACCAAGAACCAAGAGTTATTTTTATATCTAAATACTGCTTATGGGTGGTTTCTTTCAATTGCTGACGAAGAAAATCACACTCCAAATGCATGGCACCAATGATGCCTATTTTTAGATGGGTGCCCGCACTCATTCGACTTGACCAGTCATCAGTTTCTGCAACTGTTCACCCGGATTATTGTGGCGCATCAATGACTCCCCAATTAAGAAACTGTGAATGTCTTGTTGTTGTAGAAATTTAATGTCCTCACTGGTGTGGATACCACTCTCACTGACAACGATGCGTTTTTCATCCACCATTTTGCGCAAATTTTGGCTGGTGGATAATGAAGTTTCAAAGGTTTTTAGGTTTCTGTTATTGATACCAATCAATTGCGCAGATGTAGCCAATGCTCGATTCATTTCTTCCTCATCGTGAACCTCCATCAATACATCCATGCCCAAGTCCATGGCCAAATCATTTAACTCAATCAGTAATTCGTCAGTCAAGCAGGCAACAATCAGCAAGATACAGTCGGCGCCCAACGCCCTGGATTGAAAAATTTGCCAAGGGTCAATCATAAAATCTTTTCTTAAAACAGGAAGCCCAACAACTTCACGAACTTGGCTTAAATAATCATCGCTGCCTTGAAAGTAATTGGAGTCAGTTAATACTGAAAGGCAGGTCGCACCACCCATGAGATAAGACTGGGCAATTTCCACTGGATTAAAATCCTCGCGGATAATACCCTTAGAGGGGGATGCTTTTTTAACCTCAGCAATCACCGCGGTGTCGCCTTTGACTACTTGATTTTCAATCGCATGGAAAAAACCTCGAGGTGTGGTTTGTTGAGCAGCGATCGTCCGCAAATCGGAGATTGAATGCAATTGTTTGCCTGCAGCCACTTCTTGTTTTTTGGTGGCTACAATTTGGTCTAATACATTACTCATACGTTGGTTCTTCAATTGTTTAAAGTGATTGTGTGTATTCAGCCAAATCTTGCATCAACTGCCAAGCACTGCCTGATTGCATGATGTCTTGAGCCATTTTCACGCCTTGACTCATATCAATGGCACACCCAGCCACGTAAATGGCTGCACCGGCATTCAATGCCAAAATATCAGCCGCTGGACTCGATTGACCTGACAAGGCTTGTTGTATCAAGTGCAAGCTTTGATGGGCATTTTCAACCACCAATGATTCAATGCCTTGCTGTGCAATCCCATACTGTTCAGGCTTGATACTGAACGTATTGATTGTTCCATGCTTTAGTTCAGCCACGTCTGTAGGTGCGGCCAAAGAAATTTCATCCATGCCGTCTTGAGAGTGAACCACCATCACATGTTTTGCCCCCAATTTCTGTAGCACTTCAGCCGCTGTTCTGACCCACTGCTTAGCAAATATACCCATGACTTGAAATGGTGTGTCTGCTGGATTGGTCAATGGACCTAACAAATTGAACATGGTTCTTACGGCCAACTCCTTGCGAGGGGCTACTGCAAACTTGGTTGCGCCATGATGAGCCGGCGCAAACAGAAAGCCGATATTGAATTTTTCAATGCAATCGGCCACCTGTTGGGCATTCAACGCTAAATTCAAACCCGCAGCTTCCAGTACATCAGCTGAGCCTGTGGTTGAGGACACTGAACGGTTACCATGTTTGGCCACACGGCAACCAGCAGCAGCAGCAATAAATGCCACAGCGGTAGAAACATTGAATATACCAATGCCATCTCCACCCGTCCCGCAGGTGTCTATTAAATGGGTTTTATCTACATCGACTTTAATCGCCCTTTGACGCATTACCACCGCGGCTTCGGTGATGTGTTCAACGGTTTCACCGTTTAATTTCAAAGCCATCAACAAACCACCAATTTGGGCCGGAGTGGCAGCACCATCCATAATTTGGTTCATCACGTCAGTCATGCTACCGCTAGGCAATGCTTGTTTTTCGCCTAATAAGTCCAAGGCATTTTGTATGGGAGTTTTTATCATTTTAATTTCTTTTATTGGGTCAAAAAGTTTTTCAACATCTGGTGACCATGTTCAGTCAAAATACTTTCAGGATGAAATTGAACCCCTGATATCGCATAGTCTTTGTGTTTAAAACCCATGATTTCATCAAATTCACCGGATGCTGTTTCAGTCCAAGCGGTAATTTCCAAACACTCAGGCAATGTCTTTTGGTCAATCACCAAAGAATGGTATCTGGTGGCATTGAAAGGGTTTTCTAATCCACTAAAAACGTCTGAATTATTATGATGAACCGCTGATATTTTACCATGCATGATGGTTTTGGCTCGAATCACATCACCGCCAAAAACCTGGCCAATCGATTGATGACCTAAACACACACCCAGCAATGGGATTTTACCGGCACATGCACGTATCATGTCCATGGAAATACCAGCCATATCAGGATTTCTCGGACCGGGTGAAATCACCACGTGGTCAGGCTTCAATGCAAGCGCCTGTTCGACTGTAATTTCATCATTCCGATATACCCGCACATCACTGCCTAACTCGCCAAAATACTGCACCAAGTTATAGGTAAAAGAATCGTAGTTATCTATCATCAACAACATGTGATGTATCCAGTCAAATCACGCATTGTACAGAATTTTTTATCAGGGGGAAAACAAAAACGGCCTCAAAGAGGCCGTTTAATACAGTCATTTAAAAAGTTCTTAGAACTTAATGGTTGCTCTGACATAACCAAACTGTCCTTCACCATCGTAATTTGATGGATCATAACCATTCAATGAACAGCTGAAACAGGTTGGTGGTCTCTTGTCAGTGATGTTGTTCACACCCGCTTCGAACTGAATGCTGTTCCACTCAGGGAATATCACCTGTAAATCATGGTAAGTGGTACCACCTAAATTATTGGTTCCTGCGGCTTCATCACTACACAAACCTTGGCCAATTAAAAAGCCAGCGCAGGTTTCAGTTAAGCCATTGATATGGCGAGTACCCCAAGTCACTTTCCAATCACGGTAGTTAACTGTGGTGTAAAGGTTTGAGTTCCAATCAGGAATACCAGAATCACTGGCTTCAATACCATCTAAATCACGACCATCTTCAGTGAATTCATTAACAAATGAATTGTTCCAAGAAGCTTGTAAATACCCCCAGTCAAACTGTGGTGATGTCCAGTTAACATTAAAATCAACACCAGAAGTTTCAATTGAGCCGATGTTGGTCAATTGGTTGCTGAAGTTTTCAATGTTTCCAAATGAATCACGGCTGAAGTTAGAACACAACGGACTGGCCGCATTGGCTGCACAACTGTCTAAAATAAATTGCGCATCAACCGCCTGTATAGCACCATCAATTTCAATGTCATAGTACGTCACTTCAAAATCCAAACTGCTGGACCAACTTCGGTCATCAGCCCATGATGGCGAATAAACAAAACCCAAGGTTAATGTTTCTGCTTCCTCAGGTGACAAATTTGGGTTGCCGCCTGTCAAAGTTGAAATTTGTGGGTTCAATTGCTCATAGTCACTTGGCACACCGGCACAACCTGGCAAACCTGGTCCACCAAAGTTACATGGGTCATTCAATTGGGCATCAAAGCGTGCTTGCGTACCGAACAACTCACCGATGGAGGGCGCTCTTAAACCTTCGGCAAAACTACCTCTGAACATCAGGTTTGAATTTGGCATGTATTTAAAACCAAATTTACCCGTGGTATCTGAACCCGATGTGCTGTAATCAGAACTTCTGAATGCCAAAGAAAAATCCAATAACTCAGCAAACGGTTGGTCAGCCAATACCGGAATTAAAAACTCAGCATAGAATTCGTCAACACTGAATTCACCAGAAGTTGGGCTGGCTGGTACACCATTACTTTCACCAGCAACAACAATGGCATCAGGTTGGAAGAAACCAGACTTTCTGCGGTATTCATAACCAACAGCTACAGACAATGGGCCGGCAGGCAACTCAAACAAGTCACCACTGATGTTAGCGGAGAAGTCGGTCAGTTCCTGCTCTGAATTATCAGATTGTACAAATGAAATGTAGTTCAACATCTCAGGTGTAATGGTTCCTGAACCGTCACCTTGGCCACCAAAAATATTCAATGGCACACAACCTGGTGTGTTGTTACAAACATCAACTGGACCCAAAGCAGTGGCAATTCTGGCGATGTTTAAAGCACCTGTTTTGCGTTGCGATGCTTGGTTTTTACCATAAACACCACTGACATCCCAAAACCAACTGCGATCAGCTGCATTGAAAGAACCTTCCAAACCAGTTGAAAAATAGGTGGTGTCGACATTTTGATTAAAGACACGAGGTCCTGCTTCTAATGGTCTTCTACCTATGAAACCAAAACCGTCTTCAAATACATTGACGCCAAATGGATTATACGGATTTGATGCATCAATAACGATGTTATCCGCGATTGCACCGGCTTCAGCAAATGGACCAATAAAGATAGGCTCAGGTGCTGCTTGGTTGGTTGATTTTCTGTTGTTATAGACACCTTTGACAAACCATGTAATGTTGTCGGTTAATTCCACAGTAACTTGGCCAAATATATTGGACCGTTCTGAGGGTGTGACGTAATAATTGTAAGGTGCAAAATTAAACCGATCACCATTATCCCAGGTATTATAATCATCCCCATTACACGGCGAGGTAGGGTCATAATTAATCGGACCAATGACACCTGCATTTAACGTACAGTCAATTTCAGTACCATTGATGTCATTCAATAAAAATCGTCCTTGTGGTGTTCCAGAACTACCACGAGTCACGCCCGTGAAAGGCACTGGAAATTGAGACAAAAATCGATCTGCAGCTGAAACTTCCTGCTGATCGGTATAACCTACATTGAACAACATATTCATTTTATCTGTTTGGTTACCAAAGGTCAGGTCAATACTGCCTGTTTCCCCATCACCTTCATCAAACGCACCTAAATAAACGCGAGCTTCAACACCTTGCATCGATTTCTTGGTAATAATGTTAACCACACCAGCAATGGCATCCGCACCATAAATTGAAGAAGCGCCATCTTTTAAGATATCAATTCGCTCAATGATACCAACGGGAATGGTATTTAGATCAACTGCATTACTTACACCAGAGCCTGAACTTCCAGCCACCCAACGCAAACCATCAACCAAAACCAGTACCCTGCCCGGATCTAAATGACGCATGTCAATTTGTGTTGATCCTGCACCAATACCACCACCGTTGGCTGGAAAACCGAAGTTGCCACTCGAATTAAACCGAGTGTTCAGTGCCGAGCCTGATTGTGTCAGTTGTTGTAAGATATCGCCCACTGATGTCAAACCTGAACGATCAATGTCTTCACGAGTCAAAGTTTGAGTGGGTTCAATGCCTTCGATTTGTGACTGTCTGATTCGCGATCCGGTGACTTGCACTTTCCCTAACTCTTCTACTGAGTCATCCTGTGCATACACCATGGGTGTCGTGAATACACAAGCTGCAGACAGGCACAAAGCCCGATACAACTTGTTTTGGTTGATTTTATTTTTCATAAATTTACCCTCGAAATAATTTAGTTTTGGAACATTTTAAGTTTGTACTTAGAATACTGCGCATCTTTGGACGCATGTAAACATCTACAGTTACAACAAAATCATATTTTCAATGTAACTATAGAGCTTTGAAAATATAGGTGAATTGGAACAATTAAGCAACGCAAATTTTGAGTAAATTTTTGTACTAACTTTATAGTACATCAAGAATTAATGATAGATTCTCTGATATTTTAGCGTTTAAAGTCCTTTGGTGGCCTGCTCAACCGCCCTAAAAACGGCTTTGGATTTATTCATGATTTCTTGCCATTCGTTTTCCGCCGTACTGTCTGCAACAATCCCTGCGCCAGCCTGCACATGTAATTCTTGGTCTTTGATAACAGCTGTTCTGATGGCAATGGCCATATCCATGTCGCCATGCCAACCCCAATACCCTACCGCTCCAGCATAAACATTTCTTTTAACCTTTTCCAGCTCTGCAATGACTTCCATGGCACGCACTTTTGCCGCGCCTGACAACGTACCGGCAGGAAACACCGCTTTGATGATGTCTGCATTGGATTTACCTGTTTTTAATTGACCCCGAATTTCCGACACAATGTGCATCACATGCGAATAATGTTCTATGATCATTTTGTCTTTGAGAACAACTGATCCAATTTCAGCAATTCGTCCAATGTCATTGCGACCCAGGTCTATCAACATCAAATGTTCAGCAATTTCTTTTGGATCGTTCAATAAATCAATTTCCAGCGCCCTGTCTTCCTCTGCCGTTTTACCCCTCGGTCGAGTCCCTGCAATGGGACGCAGCGTGACCTCATCGCCGATCCGTCTGACCAGAACTTCAGGTGATGAACCCACCACTTGATAATCACCAAAATCGATAAAATACATATAGGGACTTGGGTTCGATGCCCGCAAAGCTCGATACACATCCAATGGTCGGGCATTGAATTTGGTTGATATGCGTTGAGACAGAACCACTTGCATGATGTCACCGGATTCAATATAGGATTTACATTGGTCAACGGCTACGTTGAATTCACCTTGGGTGAAGCCGGTTTTAAAATCAGTGGTGTCTATACTGTCTTGGTTGATCAATTCTGCATATCCAGTGGTTCCAGATCGCAGGCGATGGGTTAAGTCCTCTAATCTTTTTTTGCCTTTTTCATAAGCCAGTTCTTCATGGGGATTGACATGAACCATCAACCAAACTTTACCTGCTAAATTATCAAATACTGCAATGTCTTCTGCCAACATCATATTCACATCTGGAATGTGCAATCGATCTTCTGGTGCCAACCCAATTAATTTAGGCTCAATTTGTTCAATGATTTCATATCCAAAATAACCCACCAGTCCACCGTTGAATCCGGGCAACTCTTCAATTTCAGGAACTGAATAACGGGCTTTGATGGTTTCTACCTGCTGCAACACATCCTCAACCTCATATTCATCGACCAATGTATCGTAGGCAAACTCTTGAAATTTACGACCATGTACCTGAAACCTGAAATTAGCTGACAGTCCAATGATGGAGTAGCGCCCCCATCGAGCCCCTCCTTCAACCGACTCCAACAGGAAGGTGTGCTTACCATTAGCCAATTTAAGCCAAGCACTCAATGGGGTGTCTAAATCTGCAGATATACATCGGTACAATGGTATGCGGTTGTGGCCGGCTGCAGCCATTTGCTTAAACTGTTCTTGGTTCATCATGGGGTTTTTTATCACTTCAATTTGAAGCTGTAGTTTACAACCTTGAATTCCCACTGCAAACCTAAAATTTGTTTCAATTGATGATGAAATACATTCAATGCATACATTGGCCGAAGATTTTAATAGGCAAGTCTCACTTCTCAAGCTGCAAATCACGTAAAATGTGAAACAAAATAGACTTGACCCTTTATGAGATTAAAATACCTGTTCACCCTACTGTTATTCCTGATGAGCCATTTGGCATTGGCTGATTTACTTTGCAAATTCACCTCCCCTGACCTTGATTCAGAAAAATTTGAGCACCATTGGATTTTTAATGACAAGACATTGATTTGTGACAAACCATTAATCAACTTAATTAAAAATCAGTTCGAAACCCATCCATTCAGTGAATTGATGGTCATTCGGGGCAATACCGCTGAAATTGATCCAGCTGAATTTATGGCTATAGATCACAGCGCAGGTTATAGTTTGGTACTAAAGCGCATACCCAACCCCAAACAAACTGATAAGCACTTAACTTACATTCCATTGACTCATTTTCAATCCATTGATTCATTCAACACAACCGTTAAAAGCGGAAGCCCGAATGTACTACAGCTGGTCAACCTTGTAGATGCCGATCGGTGGCTCGCTGACATTGTTACTTTAAGTGGGTGGTCAAGACGCACCGGAGAAACTGGAAATGATTCGGCGGCCAATTGGATAGCCGCTCAATTCAAGCTGATGAATTTGCAAGTCAGTCAACCAAGTTTTCAAGTGGGACAAAACACCACCCAAAACATCATGGGCATACAATTGGGGCAAACTCGACCTGACGACTGGTACTTGGTCGGTGGCCACATGGATTCGGTGCCCACTGGCAATGCGCCCGGTGCGGTTGACAATGCCAGTGGTTGTGCTGCTGTGATTGAAATGGCAAGAGTTTTGAGTCAATTCAAATTTGCAGGCACCTTGATTTTCATATGTTATTCAGGTGAGGAACAAGGCTTGATTGGCAGTGAATTCCATGCTGACACGCTGATCAATGAGGGCAATGACAGTAAAATCAAACTGGCTCTGACTCTTGACATGGTTGGCTATACCAGCAACAGCAAACATCAATTACTGATCGAGTCATCCGCCACTTACCAAAACTTGATGAATGAAATGGCGCAAAATGCAGCCATTTATGCACCTGGCTTAACGGTGCTGACCACCACCAATTATTTTGGCTCAGACCATGTTTCATATATAAACAATGGCATGCCAGGCCTTTTATCAATTGATGTGGATTGGGGTGTCTACCCTGATTATCATCAAAATACCGATTTACCAGAAAACATTAATCTCACCCAAGGTGAATACATCATCAAAACCAATCTGGCCACAATCGCAGACAATGCTACGGTCATCGGTTTATCAGACGTGATATTTGCCAGCGGATTTGAATAAATCAATCGGCATAATCATATTCACCACCTTTGGCCAAAGCTTTGGTGTAAGCCGGTCGTGCTTGAAAAGACTTAACAAACTTAACGATATGCGGGTGTGATTCTTTGGTGATGCCCCCTTTCGCCACACTGGCCTCTAATGGAAATGACATTTGGATGTCGGCCCCAGTGATGCTGTCGCCAGCAAAGTACTCATTGGCCGCCAAATGATCTTCCACATATTGAAAATGAGTTTTTAAATTGGGCGTCACAAATGATGACAAGACCTTATTGGCAATACCGTGAGCGATGGGTTTCACAAAAAAAGGCATTTTGCTGCTTTTTACTTTATCAAAGACAATTTTCAATAACATCGGCGACATCAGTGAACCTTCTGCATAATGTAACCAATACATATATGGCTGATATTTTTTACTGTTGCGTCTTGGCACCCACTCACCTTTGCCGTATTTATGCCCTAAAAAATCGATGATTGCACCCGATTCTGCCAACACCTGATCACCATCTGTGACCACCGGCGATTTACCCAGAGGATGAACGGCCTTCAATTCATCTGGCGCCAGCATGGTTTCTGCATTTCTTGCATAAAATTTAATTTCATACTCAACCCCCAATTCTTCTAAAAGCCATAGGATGCGTTGTGAGCGGGAGTTGTTTAAATGGTGAACTGTAAGCATATTGATCGCGGTGTTTGGAAAACTTTACATTTTAGCATCAATACAACTCAGGTTCGACTTGTGTCGGTTTCAGCCGAGTTGCTCATAAGCCCGAAAGCAATGGTTTTAAGCCTCTTAATCTTTGACCACAATGACTTTGCCATTGCGTTTGCCTGAAGCCGCTGCTGCCACTGCCTGTTTGATGTCTTTAACTGGATAGGTGGCGTGTACAGGTGCTGATAATTTGCCTTCTGCAATTAATCCAATCAATGAAGCATACAAGGCTTGCTGTTTCTCAGGTGTAGACGTCCTGAACCATTTGGCCAACCAAAAACCGCGCACCGTGATGTCTTTAAAAATGATGACAGTGGGTGGCATCATACAAGCATCACCACTCATGGCGCCATAATTAACCAGCGTAGCACCTTCACTCAGCACCGCTCCCAATCGCGCAGTGGCAGCACCGCCAACAGCATCTATACCCAGTTTAATCACCGCCCCACCGGTCGCAGCCTTCACCTGTTCAACCAATTCATCACCATCTACTAACACCACATCAGCACCCGCAGCCAACAAAGGTTCAATCAATGATTCACGGCGCACCACATTGATCGTTTTTAAACCACGTAATTTGGCCAATGTGATCAAATAAGAACCAACCCCTGAGTTGGCTGCGTTTTGAATCACCCAATCACCTGGTTTTAAATCAACAAACTCACTTAACAGCAATGAGGCTGTTGGCGGATTGACTGTGATCATAGATAACTGGACTGGATCTACCCCATTGGGCAAGGCAATTAATTTTTCGGCCTTTGCCACCATATGGGTGGCCCAAGTTCCAATCCCCATTGGCAGCAGTACAGTTTGTCCAATGGCCGGTTCACTCACGCCCTCACCATGTTCAATGACTCTGGCGACACCCTCATTACCACCTATCGCTGGCAATGGCGGCAATATACCGTAATGCCCAGTTAAAGTAAGTACGTCTGAAGGGTTGATTGGTGCTGCCAACATCTCCAACAAAACCTGCCCTTCCGTTAACTGTGGTTTATCAAAGGGCACCGCTTCGATTAAATCTTGAGGAATGGGGCCACGAGATTGGTATTCTGCTTTCAACATGATTTGCTCCGAATGGGGTTGGTATAAAAGCAGGTATTGTACATCAAGATCAGAACACGGTTTTCTGGTGATTTATCAGTCACCACTGAATGGCAACAGTGAACGTTCAAACCTTGGCCAACTCTTGTGCTTGCCTTTGCCACCGCTGGATAATTTTTTCACAGACATCAGGATTACTTTGCAATAAATCGGCCGCCATTGACTTGGCTTGTTTGAACAATACAGCATCTTGTTCGGGGTTTGAAAATCGAAATTCCATGCTGCCTTTCTGCCGAGTACCCAAGATTTCCCCAGGACCTCGCAATTTGAGGTCTTGTCGAGCAATTTTAAAACCATCATTGGTCTCTCGCATGGTGGTTAACCTGACTTGAGCATTCTCACTCAAGGGTGCTTGATACATCAGCACACAATGGCTTTGGCGATTTCCACGCCCGACTCGTCCCCTTAATTGATGCAATTGAGACAATCCCAAACGCTCAGCATTTTCAATCACCATCAAGCTGGCATTGGGTACATCCACCCCGACTTCTATCACTGTGGTGGCAATCAACAATTGAATTTCATTGGCTTTAAAACGATCCATCACTGCCTGTTTATCATCACTTTTTAAACGACCATGAATCAGCCCCACTTCAAGATCAGGGAACCAATCCTTGAGTTCTTCAAATGTATCTTGAGCGGCTTTGGCCCGCAGATGTTCCGACTCTTCAATTAAGGTACAAACCCAATAGGCCTGTTCCCCTTTATCACAAGCATGTCGAATGCGTTCAGCCAATTGTGGCATTTTATGGTTATCCAATAACACCGTGTTGATGACTTTGCGGTTGGGTGGCAATTCATCTATCACCGATATGTCCAGATTGGCATACGCAATCTGCGCCAAAGTCCGCGGTATCGGGGTGGCCGTCATGATTAAACTGTGCGGGGTGAGGTCATTTGCCTGACCTTTTTGCTTCAACATCAATCTTTGATGTACCCCAAACCTGTGTTGTTCATCGATGATTACCAAGGCCAAATTCCGATAGATAACATCTGCCTGGAACAAAGCGTGGGTACCAATGATCACATCAGCACTGCTGGCAATCTTCGCCAACACTTCAGTCCTGATTTTTCCTTTGATCTTACCTGACAAAAAAACCACTTCATGTTCAGGAAAGTAATCTTTCAAGGTCAACAAATGTTGTTCAGCCAAAATTTCAGTTGGCGCCATCATCACTGCTTGTTTGCCATGAACCAATGCGGCTTGGATGGACAGAGCAGCTACCACCGTTTTACCACTGCCCACATCCCCCTGGACCAGGCGTTGCATGGGATGATTGCGAGCCAAATCATGGTGTATTTCGTTAACCACCCGATGCTGTGCACCTGTCAATTCAAAGGGCAGTCGACTGAGCAGCTGCTGTTTTTGCATTTTATTGATGGGCATAAGCGGCGCATTCAGTCGTTCTATGGCAGATCGCGCCTGATGCATGGCCAAAAAATGAGCCAAAATTTCTTCAATTTTCAACCTTTGTTGTGCTGGGTGTGTGTGATTCAATAATTTCATCACATCGGCATCTGGCGGTGGTTTGTGGACAAACTTCAGGGCATCTGACAAGGTCGGCATCTGTTGTGCAGACAACCATTGGGCTGGTAACAATTCATCCAATTTGAACGCACCTTGTTCTAACAAAGTAATGGCTTGGGCTGCGGCTTTCTGTAACAGCTTTTGTGAAATGCCTTCCGACTTAGGATAAATGGGTGTCAAGGACTGAGCCAAAGCAGGTTGTTCTTCACCCAAGGTAAATTCGGGATGGATGATCTCCATGCCATACATGCCATGTTTGATTTCACCATAGGCCCGAATCCGCACCCCAGTTTTCATCTTAATTTTTTGCGAGTAATAAAAGTTAAAAAACTTCAGTTGCATGAATTGGCTGCCATCATCAATTTCGCAGACCAAGATGGGCCTTCTTCCTTGTGTGACATAGGATTTGGTGATTTCCCCTTCGACTTGGGCATAACTGAAGCCAGTCAACTTATCGATGGCGGTGATTTTGGTTTTGTCTTCATAACGCAAGGGCAAATGGAACAATAAATCCATGACATCCGTCAAACCAAATTCTTGCAGTTTAACTGCAGTGGTTTTACCTATGCCTTTGAGTTCAGTCAGCTCCATGCTAGATGAGTATACTGCGGCAGTTAACTCACAGCAATGATGGCATCAATCTCAATCAAAGAATCTTTGGGTAATCTGGCCACTTGCACTGCCGCTCTGGCAGGGTAAGGTTCTTGAATGTATTCACCCATGATTTGATTCAGCTGAGCGAAATGCTCTAAATCCTGTAAAAACACATTCAGCTTGATCGCGTTTTGCAAAGAAGTGCCCGCCTCATTTGCAATGGCTATCAAGTTTTTAAACACCTGATGGGCTTGCAATTCAAATTCAGGAGCCAACATTTCACCGGTCGCAGGATCGATTGGAATTTGGCCTGAAGTGTATAAGGTGTTGCCATGAACAATGGCTTGTGAATAGGTGCCAATGGCAGCAGGTGCTTGATCGGTTTTAATTATTTTTTTCATGATAAACTCTTTTTACATTCAATACTTCTGGACGACTTTGCAATTGACCCATTAAATTTTGAGCGTGTCTTTTGCTTTCGACTTCGACAACAAACAACAATTGAGAAAAACCCGTGTCTTTGTCTTTTTGATCGATGGTAACAATATTAACATCTTCACCCGCTATCACAGACGCCAAGTTAGCCAAAACACCGGTTCGATTCACCACATCAACCTCCAATGAAGTTTTAAAAACCCCTGAGGTATTGATGTTCCAACTACAATAGACCTTTCTTTCCGGCGAACTTTTTAAAGTTTCAAACAAATTAATACAGGCACTGCGATGAATCACCACACCTTTGGCCGGACTGAGGTACCCCGTAATGTCATCACCTGGTAATGGCAAACAACAATTGGGATAGTTGACAATTGAGCCCTCTGTACCATCAATGCTCAACGACTCTTTGGGCTGATAATCCTTATCCAGTTTACGCTGTTTCATCAGCGGCATTAATTTCCTCGCCGCTATAGATGGCAACAACCGCCCAAAAGCAAAGGACTTCAACAGTTCATCCATACTGTTTAACTGGTAGTGTTTGAGTACCCGCTTAATAGACCTTGTATCCAATTTTTCAAATGAATGGCCAAAAGTATCTAAGGCCCTGTCTAACATGCGATGACCCAACACCAAAGCATCTTCATCCTTGATGTCTTTAAGTTCTTTTCGAATAGCTGTTCTGGCTTTACTGGTTACTACAATGCGCAACCATTCAGCGTTCACTGTCAATCCACTGGCTGTTTTGATAGATACAGTGTCACCCGTATCCAATACCTGAGACAATGTTGCGGGATTGCCATTAATCAAACCACTTTCAGCATGAGTACCCACTGAAGTGTGAATGGCAAAAGCAAAATCTAAAACACAGGATTTACTGGGTAATTGTACGATGTCGCCTTTGGGAGTAAAAACATAAATTTCATCGGTACCTAAATCCCCTTTTAGGTTTTCATAAAACTCCAATGAACTGCCTGAGTCTTTTTGGATTTTCAACAGGGAGTTAAGCCAACTTCGGGCTTTGGTCAAAGATTGGGTTTGTTGGGCATTTTTGTGTTTATACAACCAATGTGCTGCCACACCAGCTTCAGACAACTGATCCATTTCTTCGGTTCTGATTTGAACTTCCAGTTTCATACCAAACGGCCCGGTTACCACTGAATGCAATGACTGATAACCATTCTGTTTAGGTACCGCTATATAATCTTTAAAACCATTTTCATTGGGTGGATATAAGTTATGAATAACCCCCAATGCCAAGTAACATTGATGCAATTCCTTAACCACAATCCTGACACCAAACAAATCATGAATGTCTTCTATATCAACCTGTTTGGATTTGATCTTTTTGTATGTGCTATAGGGCGACTTTTTGCGCCCAGTAACCTCGGCATGCATGGATGATTCCAGCAAGGCTTTTTCAATGTTTTTACGTATCTTTTCAACTGCTTTTTTTCGATTACCGGCAATTTGAGTCGAGGTTTCATGAATGGATTTGTATTGATTGGGATGCAGGGCTTTAAAAGCATGGTCTTCCAACTCATGCTGAATGGCTTTCAAACCCATACGCTCAGCTATTGGTGCATAAACATCCAAAGTTTCTCGAGAAATCCTGCGTTGTCCTGATGTGCTCATGGCCGCAATGGTTCGCATGTTATGCAATCTATCGGACAATTTAATGATAATGACTCGGATGTCATCAGCCATGGCAAACAACATTTTTACGAAGGTTTCAGCCTGTGCTTCCTTCAAGTTTCTGAATTTCAACTTATCCAGTTTGGTAACAGCCTCAACTAAATTTGCCACATCAACATTGAAATGTTTGGTGATATCAGCGTGTGTAATATCGGTGTCTTCTATGGTGTCATGCAATACGCCAGCGATCAAAGTATCCACATCCACGCGCAATTCGGCCAGAACTGTGGCCACTGTTATTGGGTGGGTGATGTAAGGTTCGCCAGATTTGCGTATCTGTTTTTCATGCGCTGCCGCACCAAAGTGAACCGCTTTTCTGAGCTTTAACTTTTCTTCGGGATTAAGGTAAGGGTTGGTTGTTTCTTTGAGCGTTTTAAAAGCAGATTGAACGGCTTTGTGGCTCATTGTGTTGGAGGTGAATGATAACTCACTCACATCCAGCACCTATCGATTGATTTGTTGATAAAACGCTATTCTGCGTCTTCATTGTCTTGAGTTTCAGCTGCTGCATTCCATGCATCCAACTCTCTGGCTCGTTTCGCTTCTAATTCCAATTCAGCCAACACTTCATCATTGATTTTATCTTCAGCAATTTCTCTCAATGCCAATACAGTGGGTTTGTCATTTTCTTCATCAACCATTGGCTCTTGTCCATTGGCAATCAATCGTGCGCGTTTGGCCGCCATCAATACCAAATCAAATCTGTTCGGTACTTTTTCTAAACAATCTTCTACTGTGACTCGTGCCATAATATTTCCATCAATTTCAAGCTAATCGCGCATTGTAATCAAAAAGCCATTAGAATTCAAAACAAATACACCAAGAATTCAACAATAATCACCTTCCAATCCCTTTATCTGCTGCGATTTCTTGCTGCCTTTCTTTATCAGTGATTAAAGGCTCATATTTAGCAATCAAAGCATTAATGACCGATGATTGATAATAATCCAAGCCATCATCCTTTTTTAAATTCCGCAAAATCCTTACGGCCCGATAATTCCTGCCCATTAAATGCTCTTTGCGAGCCATCGACTCTCCAGCTTGTATGGGCTTCAGCGCATTGTAATAGGCTATCGATAACAGGTCATAATAATGAGGGTTGTTGGGTTGCAACATGGTCAACTTGCGTAAATTCTTAATCGCTTGATCTATCCACTCAAATGATTTTGATTGCAACAAGATGTTAGCTGTAGTTTCTAATACCGTTTCATTACCATCATTCCATTTTAGCAATTGATCAATCTTCGATTTTGCCGCCTCGGCATCTACCTTGGCCAGAATTTGCACCTCCAATAAATCAACCAAATGTTTAACACTGGGTTCTGGATTGATTTTTGCAATGGTTTTCAATGCTGCATTGAACTGATTTTGTCTGAACTGATGTAATGCATAACCATACAAATTGGCTTGCTTGTGGGTATCATCAGTGCTTAATGCGCCCAAATAATAGGCCTCTAAATCAGTAAACTCATCAATGGTCATCACCCTGATTCGCTCTTTAACGTAGTTGTATATAACTGATTCCACATAATCCTTTTTGGGAAAAGCTTTCAATCTATTCTTGGCTTCCGTGACGCGGTTTACTGACAATGGATGGGTTCTTAAATATTCGGGAAGTTGATACCTGGGGTCAATCCTGTTTTTTTGCATCAGTTTGGCAAAAAAGTCAGACATCCCTTCAGGGTTAAGGCCCGCTTGATACAAGGTATTGATACCCACCCTATCCGCTTCGTATTCATGGTATCGAGTGAAGTTGATGGCCAATTGTTGTTGAATTGCTGACATACTGGCCGCAATGGCGATGGGCGCATCACCGCTGTTGGAAGTTTGTGCGGCGGCCACTGCAGCCAACATGCCCAGCAAAATTGGTATGGTGGACTTTTGTTGTTTGGCCATCATCCGTGAAATGTGTCGCTGATTAACATGCGCAATTTCATGAGCCAATACACCGGCCAATTCGCTTTCTGTTGCAGTTTCCAGCATCAACCCAGAATAAATAACCACCAATCCACCGGGGTATGCTGATGCATTGATGACATTGGCTGGTACCATGAAAAAATCAAAAGGCTGTTCAGGCTTTCCGGAATAAGCAGCCAGCTGATACCCTAAATGATAAATATAAGAAGCCACCACCGGATCGGTCATGACAAAGTTATACTGATACATTTGTTCTTTGATACTTTGTCTGTACCGTTGTTCATCATCAGCAGACAACACCTTATCTGCAGGATTGCCTAGATCTGGCAACTTAAATTCTGCCCATGCCAAGTTTCCCACGTAAAACAGGATGATAATTGCGAGTGATATTTTTTTCATAGTCATATTGTAGACATCTGACAAGTAAATACATGTAAAATTCAAACAGAATATTGTTATTTATTACCAATTGGATTATTTTCCATCAGTAATGATAAATTCAAATGACTTAACAAGTTTTTTATAGGGTAAATCCGCCTCTAGAAAACAGACAACAACCATGAAATTTAACCTACTTATCAACCCAATACATTCTTGGCAAGACAGCAATGACCATGCATTGATACTGGTCCAGTCGATGATTAACCACGGGCATCAAATCAATGCTGTGTTCTTCTATGGTGAATCTTCACAGATCGCCGCTAAACCAGATTTTCAAATTAGCTGGAAAAAACTGATTCAACAACAAACATTTGATCTGTTGATATGTAGGACCATGATTGAATACCATGAAATCAAACCCCAGCTTGAACCTGAGTTTAAAATTGTGGGCATGGGTCATTTAACATTGGCTATGGAACAAAGTGACAGAACTGTGGAGCTGGTTTGATGAAGTGCCTCTTTGTAATCAATGAACAGCTAAGCGACCAGCAAATTGAACGTCAGTATCTATTAATGATTGCCATGCTCAACTTTGATTTTGAGGTTAATCTGGTTTTCATGGATGGCGCTCATGAGATGTGGCTCAATCATGAAAGTCATACAAAACACCTCAATGCCCTGACCATGTATGGTGCTAAATGTCACAGCTTCACAACCTCTTTTAATTCATCAGAACACAAGCATGATTTGCTTAATCAAGCGGCTTTCAATGCATTAAAAAACGACATGGATTTTATATCATGAGCACTTTGCATTTATACCACTGGGAAAATACAGTTGGCTTGAAACACCGAATCAAGCTGATGAACCAAGAGGACAGCTTGGTTATTTATGGGCACGTGACAGAAGCCGAATTGAATGCCATTCAAGGTATATTTACCCGCATTGGTATCAATTGGTACCTTGTAAACAATCCCAATGAGCCCCACATCAACGATAACTGTATAAATCATGATGATTGGCTTAAGTTAATTATCAGCAATCAAAATTGTTTTGCTTGGAAATGAAAGAATTAGAATTAGACCAACATGGCCACTTAATTAATCAAGAACAATGGTCAGAACAAACAGCTGTTGCACTGGCACGCACAGATGGTATGACATTGACCGATGATCATTGGTTGATCATTCATGCTGTCAGAGAAATTTACAGCATCACTGGCGAAACCCCACCCATGCGTCTGCTGATTAAAGCTTTGAATCAAAGCATTGAATTTGAAATTAATTCTCGTTTTTTATACCGTTTGTATCCAGATGGTCCAGTCAGATATGCCAGTAAACACGCCGGCTTACCTAAACCCAAACATTGTATGTAATTATGAACAAAATCATCATCTACAGCACCCAATTGTGCCCATACTGCAACGCAGCCAAACAACTGTTAAACAGCAAAGGTCTTAAGTATGAAGAGATCAGGGTTGATTTAGACCGTCAAGAACGAGCGATCATGATGCAAAGGTCTGGCCGAACCAGTGTGCCACAAATATTCATAGGCGAAAAACACATTGGTGGATTTGATGATTTAAATGCCTTGAATCGATCTGGCAAATTGGATCAGTTACTGAAGTAATTAATTTTCATTTGTGGCTGGGATGATTTTTTTCGGCCAAGATTCAATGATGGCATTGACCAGTGTGGCCAATGGAATGGCAAAGAAAACGCCCCAGAAACCCCAAACACCACCAAAGAACAAAACCGCCACTATGATGGCAACTGGATGCAAGTTAGTCACTTCAGAAAATAACCATGGCACCAGTACATTGCCATCAAGCATTTGAATCACACCATAAGAAATCATCACATATGCAAATGACCACGTCCAACCAAATTGGACAAAACCCACCAATGCTATGGGTACAGTCACAGCAACAGCCCCAATAAATGGAACCAACACTGAAAACCCAGTCAAAGTAGCCAATAACACAGCATACTGCAGGTCCAAAAATACAAACACAATATAACTGCTTAAGCCAACCAATAAAATTTCAAATGCCTTGCCTCGAACATAGTTGCCAATTTGAGCATCGACTTGGTGCCAAACAGACAATGTCAATTTAGAGTCTTTGGGGATAAATTGGCGCAACCAAGTCACTATGACTGCTTTGTCTTTCAACAAAAAGAAAACCAAAATAGGCATCACCACCAAAAAAACAGCAATTGAAAAAGCTGAAAACACCGAAGAAACTGTTTTACCTAAAATGGTTTGGCCCATGTTAGACATCTCATTGGTTACACTGACTATCAAGGAATCGACTTGTGCTTCTTTAATCATGGTGGGGTATTTATCTGGTAACGCTTTCAGAAAATCCAAACCTGTCGCAATATACGCAGGTAGCGACTGAGCCAACTGTGTCACTTGGGAAGTCAATTTCGGCACCAGCCAAATAATAAGTACAAACATCACCGCAATAAAGATTAAAAACACCAACCCCACTGCCAACACGCGCGGGACTTTTAATTTTTCCAACCGAACAATGACACTCTCTAATAAATATGCCACCACAATACTGGTTAAAAAAGGAGCCAAGGGTTTGCCAAAATAGATGACAAAAACAAATCCGAAGATCAATGCAGAAATGAGGATGACTATTTGAGGGTCAGAGAAGTTTCGCTTAAACCAGCTTGAAATTACATTCATTGTTAAACCAGGGGTGTTTGGTTAATAGAACCTGTAATCAAAAAATGAACAACCAAGACAACACAGCTTCCGTGTGCTTTCCTTTGAGTTCGCTGCTTACACTGCCAAAATCAGTTCGACCAAAATTCAAGGGTTTGGGCGCAAAACTGGCATATAAGTCTAATTCGCCACCAAACAAGGGGGTGCTCAAACCAACACGCACGCTGTATGGCGCTGAGATGGCGTTAAGAATGGTGGTTAAATCTCTGTCTGTAGCTGGTGGTTGTTGACGACCAGCATATTCCAAATTCAATTTCGCGCCACCTTTGAATGCATGCTCATAACTGAATGAAAAAACCGTGTGGTCATCCCATAAAAAATCTGGGCTTTCAAAATCATTCAAAAATGTTAAGAAAATATCAGGATAAGATCTGCTCACAAAAGCGTTGATGTCACTGTAAAAGCTGTGAGTCGCTCGCAATGTCACCGTGTCATTGTCAGAAATTCCAAAACCAACAGCCATGTCAATTTTTTCTGGGATATCAAAATCAGCAGGATCAGCCTGCACGCCCAGTAAACGACTGAACCCATCCATGTCAATTTTAGATTGGTATTTGGTGTCAATAACGAAGCGACTGAAAACCCTTTGTGATATGCCTAAATTCAAACCCAAGCCATTACTGGTTTCGGTGTAACTGACAGAATACAAATCCAGTTGATCAAACCCATTTATTTCTGAGGCTAAAAAATTGATGTCTGAGTAATTTTGTTGAGCAAAGACCACCGCTAAACTCAATTCTGAATTGTCATTCACACGATATGCAAATCCTGGGGCAAAGATACTGCGCCTGAAGGAATCTTTATCAGTTAACAAAAAGGGATCGTATTGAAAATGGTTTTCCCTGAAGCTCACTGTTTTCAAAAATGATTGATCGTAGTCGAAGGTAAAGAAGTATGATTTGCCATCGGTTAAATTTTTCAGCTGATGAAACCTGTCGGCATTGAAATACATTTTGGCACCTTGAAAGCTCAAAGCGTCGGCAAACTGGTCAATTTGGTTCAGTTGCAGGTTGGAATAAAAATTAGGAAAAATACGATTGGCAATGTCATTGCGCCAATGACCTAGATCCATTTTTCCATCCAACAGATTCAAGTCAGTGGATGAATATTGCCAAGAATAGCCTTCTTCCACAGACGAATAGGCATCAGCAAATGATGCATTATGCATCAAGCCAATAGCCAACATCACTGAATAGGTTGTTTTTATAAGGTTTTTAAACATTTATCTAATATTTCGCCGTATGGTGAATAATGGCAAAAAAACAACAAAAAGTCAATTTTTCACCACTAAATACCCTAAAAAAAGCCGATAAAAACCGAATGGTTGTTGCAAAAACACAACACGACCGAAATAACTGCCCTGTTTACAACCTTGAAATGACTGCATCAGTGAAATCAGCCGTGTATGCCGATCCACCCAAATCTCCGGTCAAGCGGTCTTTGTCTAACAATGTTTTTCTGATGGCTAACCTGATTCGATTGGCCTCTGCCACATAACCCAGATGCTCAATCATCATAGCGGCAGCGAGTATCAATGCTGTTGGATTGGCAATTTTCATGCCTGCAATGTCTGGCGCTGAACCATGAACTGCTTCAAACATGGCCACATCTGAACCAATGTTGGCTCCAGGGGCCATTCCCAAGCCACCCACCAGACCGGCGCATAAATCTGAAATGATGTCACCAAACAAATTGGTGGTCACAATCACATCAAATTGGCTGGGATTCATCACCAGTTGCATACAGGTGTTGTCAACTATCAATGTATTGAATTCAATTTCAGGGTATTCTTTGGCCATCTCTTGTGCCACTTCTAAAAATAAACCAGAAGTGGTTTTCATGATATTGGCCTTGTGTACAGCCGTGACTTTTTTACGACCGGCTTTTTTTGCAATCTCAAAAGCATAGCGCACAATGTTTTCTGAGGCTTCTCGAGTGACCACAATTTTAGACTCAGCAATGGTGCGGTCTGCATTGATGGTTTGACCCTCACTTAAATAGGCACCTTCGGTATTTTCTCTGATGGTTAAAATATCAATATTCTCATACATTGACTTGGTGCCTTCAAAAGTCACCACAGGACGAACATTGGCAAACAAATTAAAATGTCTGCGCAACGCCACATTGATTGAACTGAATCCCTTACCAACCGGTGTGGTCAACGGCCCTTTGAGACAGATCTTATTGGCCTTGATCGCATCCAAAGTGTCTTGTGGTAATAAATCACCGTGCTTTTCCAAAGCTTCTAAACCAGCATCTTTAAAATCGTATTCAAAATCCAAGTCCATTTGGTCCAAAATTTTAATGGTGGCGTCCATGATCTCAGGTCCAATACCATCGCCTTTAATGATTGTTATTTTTTGTGTCATTATTGTGTCATCCTGTTCATTCATATTTTGGGCAGAATTATAACTCAATTGACTATTGTATGTCTTTGATATGCATTAAAACCGTATCAACATGACCCGGTACTTTGACTTTGCGCCACTCGGCCAAAATTTCACCTTCATGATTCAATAAAAATGTACTGCGTTCTATTCCCATAAAAGTTTTGCCATACATTTTCTTTTCTTTGATGACGCCAAACTGTTGACACAGAATTTCGTCAGTATCAGCAATCAATGAAAGCTTCATGTCAAATTTGTTTTTAAAATTTTGTTGTTTTTTCAAACTGTCCGCTGAAACGCCAACGACTTGACAATTCAGCGCTAAAAACGAATCCAACCTGGCACTGAATTCATTGCTTTCTGTGGTACAACCAGGGGTATTGGCGCGCGGATAAAAAAACAACACCAACTTGTCTTGACACAACTGTGCCAGTGATTGCTCTGTTTCATCGGTCAGTTGGTTTTTATGTTGCCAAACTTTATTATCTATTTTAACCATTGTTTAATACACGTTTTTCTAAAAAAGCATATAATTATGCGCTTTTGAAGTTTTTATACAAGTTTAAATATGGGCCAAATTCAAGCCAAAGACCTCTCAGGATGCATGGTTGCACTTGTCACACCAATGAATCCTGATGGCAGCATTAATTTCTCAGAATGGGAAAGACTGATTCAATGGCACATTGATAACAGGACCGATGCCATCGTAGTGGCTGGTACCACAGGGGAATCATCGCTGTTAAGCAAAGATGAAATTGAAAGTTTGAGTCAATCAGCTGTGAAGTTATGCCAGCAGAGCCCAACCACCAAAGTCATCATTGGAACTGGAGGCATTGACCCCAACCATGTGATCGCAGCCAATAAACTGGCCAAAAAAAATGGTGCTGATGCCGTTTTGATTGTTACTCCCTATTACCTGACCTTGACACAACAGGCTTTGATTGAACATTTTACGGCCATTGCTGAACAGACTGAATTACCCATCATTCTTTACAATGTGCCTACAAGAACTGTTAATGACTTAACCTCCAGCACCACGGCTCAGCTGGCTAAAATTCAAAACATCATTGGGATCAAAGAAGCCAAATCTGACATGGGCCGAATCGATCAACTGGTCAAAATCAAAAACTTCGCTGTATTATCTGGCGATGACGGCACATTTATTGAAGCGATGAAACGTGGTGCACATGGTGTCATCAGTGTTGCAGCCAATGTCAGGCCTCAAGCCATCAAAGACTTATGCAACCACATGCAATTGGGCGACATTGAACAAGCCAACTCGTTGAATACTGAATTAAGCCCCTTGTATGATTATTTATTCCACGAACCCAACCCTTGCCCGGTTAAAAGCTTGATGCATCATACAAATATGATATCATCTGGCATCCGTAAACCTTTGGTCATGACTGAGATCAAAAAAAATCAAGTCAAACCATTTACCCCATCCATTATTCAGGAGTTTAGTTCAATATGAATTCAATGTTGAAAACCTTGTTAACAGTCAGTTCAGTGTTGCTGCTTGCCAACTGTAACCGTTTGGTTAAAGAGGAAGCCTATTTAGAAGCTGAAAGCACGCCAAGTCTCAAAGTTGTCGATGGCAAGGACATGCCCAGAACCAGTAACAACTTAAACATCCCTGAAGTCGATGCCAGAGGTTCCAAAGTTGCACCTGATTCGCGTCCACCTGAAATGGCTTTTGCCCGTCGAAGAAGTGAAGATGAAAACGTGGTTATTATTGAATCGCAAGGCATGCCGACGATAGAAATATTCAATGACAAAGACGCCTGGGATTTGATGATTGATGACCATGGTTATAATTGGCAATTGTTGAGTGAAGACCAAGAAAATTGTCAAGCCACTTTCCGTTTTTATGACCCCATCACTGAAGAAGTTTCAAACCGAAATTTCTTTAAAAAGCTTTTCACCATCAACAGCAACTACGTTGACCGTTCAGGCGAATACGTACTGACATGTTTAAAACTTCCACAAAAACAACAAATTTGGTTACAAACCATCGATTTTGAAGCGCCCTCATCATATGTTGTGGATGATTTATTCATTCATATCTATGAAGCTGCAACAGCTACAGAAACCGCTGCAACAGAATAAAACCAATTCTTTGGTCAATAAAAAGGCGCCTTGGGCGCCTTTTTATATTCAAAATCATTCAAATAAATCTAATCACCCCGATCCAACAAATCAACCTTGTCTTTAACCTGCGCCCAATCATCTGCATCATCTGGCGCTTCAATCATTTCGGTTATCACCGGCCAAGACTCTGACAATTCCTTGTTGATTTCAATGAATTTTTCTTGGCCTTCGGGCAAATCATCTTCAGGGTATATCGCTTCAATAGGACATTCTGGCTCACACAATGTACAATCAATACACTCCTCTGGATCAATCACTAAAAAGTTAGGGCCTTCATGAAAACAATCAACTGGACACACCTCAACACAATCGGTGTATTTACACTTGATACATGCCTCTGTCACCACAAAAGTCATTCATTTGCTCCTTGATTTGATATAATGGGCAATTATACAACAAGCCGATAATTTGACGCCAATAAACTTGCTTAATAACAACCTCATAACATATACCCAAAAAGAACACAGACTTCCAACTGCCGAAATCAACCCATCGGCCAGAAAGATCATCTCTAAACTGGTCGAAAATGGATTTGAATCCTATCTTGTGGGCGGCGCTGTGCGCGATTTATTATTGGGACTTCACCCAAAAGACTTCGACATTGCCACAGAAGCGACGCCTGAAGAAATCAAATCTATATTCAAAGGTAAATGCAGAATCATAGGCAGAAGATTTCGCTTGGCTCATATCTATATGGGCAACTGTATTTATGAGGTGGCCACATTCCGCGGCAGTGATCCAGGTGATCGAGTCATAAAGAAGGGCCAAATCATACGTGACAATGTGTTTGGTTCAGTAGACCAAGATGCCTTACGTCGTGACTTCAGCTGTAATGCCTTGTATTACGATGTCATGGAAGAAAACATTCTGGATTTCGCCAATGGTGTGAAAGATTTAAAAACCGGCGAACTTAAATTAATCGGCAACCCAACCACCCGTTTTATTGAAGACCCTGTTCGGATACTGCGAGCCATCAGGTTCCATGCCAAACTGGGACTGGTGTTAACCGATGAAATGAAACAATGTATCATCAACAACAAACACCACCTGGCCAAGGTGCCAGCTGCGCGTTTGTTTGATGAAACCGTCAAACTGTTTCATTGTGGCCACATGGAAATTGCATTCAATGCATTGGCAGAATTAAAAGTACTCGAAATGTTATTCCCCAATGCTGCAAAAATCGTCAGTACCGACTCACATTGGAATGATTTTTTAATCACCGCATTCAGAAACACCGACAACCGATTAAAAAATGGATTGTCGGTAACCCCCGTGTTTTTAACAGCCTGTGTTTTGTGGTTGGAATTTATACCGATTTATCATCGCTTGTGTCAACAAGGTAAAAACTCACATGATGCGCTGCATGAAGCAGCCAGCCAGGTAATGGTCAACCAACGTGAAGTGTTGATGATCCCCAAAGCCATCCAAAATGGCATCAGACAAATGTGGATGTTGCAACTGCGATTCAAAAAGATGTTTGGCAAAGGTGTTTACAGTACCTTGCATCATCCCAGATTTCGTGCTGGCTATGACTTTTTATTACTCAGAGGAAGTATCAACCCAGAGTTGGCTGCGAAAGCTGAATTCTGGACCAACATACAAACCATGGCCCCAGAAGCCGTTAAAAGTTTAATCTTTGGTAAAAAAGTCAAACGCAAGAAAATGAATTATGAGTTATAAACCGTAGACCATGACAATGAATCAATTGGGCCATGATTGTTTCTTGGGTTTAGGCAGTAATTTAAAAAACCCTGTTGCACAAATCAGGACCAGCATTGAACACCTCCATCATCTACCGTGCACGCAAATCATAAAAGTTTCAAATTTTTATCGATCCAAAGCGTGGGGGGTTACCGAGCAAAATGACTTCATTAATGCAGCGGTGAAAATCAACACCACACTCAAACCATTGGCTTTGTTGAAAAAAGTAAAGACCATTGAATATCGTTTGATGCAAAGGCAATTGACTCAACGTTGGCACAGCAGAGTGATTGACATTGATTTATTAATTTACGGGACATCTGTTATCAACCGAGCTGAATTGGCAATACCCCACCCATGGATCAGTGAACGCTGTTTTGTGATTGAGCCGTTGTTGGAGCTAAAACCTCAAATGCCAGTTGATTTGATACAGAAAATCACCCAACACCGTAAAAATCACCAATGTGCTGACCATTTAATTAAAACCCACAAACCCGAAATCAGCTGTTTAAAGCCTCAAAAACCCTGTTAATTGTTGTTTTTTTGCAACATTTTTGGAATTATTTAGTTATTTGTTGTATTTATTAAACAAAAAGAGAAAACAGTGTTGCTTTTAAACAAATGTTGTTGTAATATTGTTACCAGTTTTAGAGTAAATCATTCAAAACTCCAAGACAAGCAGGGCACAAAAGTAAAATATCGTATTTAACCCATCCAATTTGGATGGGTTTTTTTTTGCCTTCAATAGACTGCCATTGATAATCCTGCTGCTTTTAAACGTCTGGTGACAGTTGAATACTTAAAGACTGGCAGAGAAATATACATAAATCAGGGCCTCCTTAAGCTACAATCAACCTTTTGAAATACCTCCGCAAGTAGTGCAATGCAAAACAATCCTATTTGGAACCAATTACATCAAAAAGCAAAACAGGCTGATATCAAAAACCTGGAACAATTGTGGCAGAATCCTGAAAGGCATCAGTCACTGACTTTCGAGTTTGAAGACCTTTATCTGGACCTGTCAAAAAATTGGATTGATTCAGAAGCCAAAAATCTACTGTGTCAGTTGGCCGAACATGCCAACCTCAAAGATGCGATTGAAGACATGTTCAATGAACAGATCGTCAATACCACAGATCAATTGCCAGCCACACACACCACTTTAAGAGACCCACACCACAAGAATTACCAAAGCAACATCCAAGCCATTTTTGATTTGGCTGACTTGGTCAGCTCTGGCACCATTAAAACCGCATTTGGTAAACCAGTGACACAATTAGTGAACATTGGCATTGGCGGTTCTTATTTGGGACCTCGGTTGGTGGTTGAGGCGTTGACAGAATTACAAAGTGAGAGTCACATTCCAGTCTTTTTTGCTGCCAGTGTGGATGATTCATTGATCAACCAACTCTTCAAGTCAATTGACATCGAACAATGTTTATTCTGTATCAGTTCTAAAAGCTTCTCTACAGTAGAGACCTTAATGAATGCACGTGCTGTCGAGAAAAAACTCAAACAAATAGCGGGTTACCTACCCAATGAATCACAAAGCTCTTTAATGGCCATTACCGCCAATAAAAACCGGGCACTAGAAGCAGGTATTCCAGCCTCGATGATTTTGCCTTTTGATGAATCCATCGGTGGTCGATTCTCACTGTGGTCAACCATCGGTTTTCCGATTGTATTGGCGGCTGGGAAAGAAAAGTTCAAAGAACTGTTGGGTGGCGCTTATTTAATGGACGTCCATTATCGCAAGCAACCGTTCAATCAAAACATTCCAGTGTTGATGGCACTGATGACTATTTGGTACAGAAATTTTATCGGTCTAGATGCCTATGGTTGTTTGCCCTATGACGCCAGGCTGCGCAGTTTACCTAAATGGCTACAACAATTGATGATGGAAAGCGCTGGAAAAATGCATAACATCAAAGGTGAGGTCATAAGCTATCCGACTACCCCATGGGTATTTGGCGATCATGGGCAACTGTCGCAACATGCTTTCTTTCAAGCATTTCACCAAGGCGTTGATGCCTTGCCCTTGGATTTTATTGGTGTCCTTGAGAAGGATTCAAACAGCCAAGACTTTTTGCTGTTCAATTTGATTGCTCAAGGCGCGGCATTGATGCAAGGCAAAGAAGAAGATCACAGCATGAAAGGCTGTCCTGGCAACAAACCAAGCACCACCCTCTTACTGAAAAGCATGTCTGCCAAATCTATTGGACAACTGTTAGCCATGTATGAACACATGATATATTCGCTGGCAGTGATCTGGAACATCAACTGTTTTGATCAGCCCGGTGTTGAATTAGGCAAGGCCATTGCCAGAGACATTCAAGAACATGTTGAAAATAACACTTTAAATGAAATGGCATTGGACCCATCTACCATGGCATTGATAAAGAAAGTAACGGAACAATGATATGACCCAATTGAGCGAAAGCAAAGACCCAATTACCGGGCAAACATTCGACAAGTCAATCGACTTCAATCCCAATAAAGGTCGGTTGGAATCTCGATATCCAATGGGTGTTTTCAAAGCAGATTACCAAACCCAACTAAAAGCATTCGCTGACTTGGGTGATATTGAAATCACTGAACGCATCAGACAGCACCAAGTCAAAGAAGGCATAAAGCCGATCAAAGGGGTGAAAAACATCATTGCAGTGGCCTCAGGTAAAGGCGGGGTAGGCAAATCAACCATGAGTGTGATGTTGGCAAAAAGCCTGCAACAACTCGGCGCAAACGTCGGTATTTTGGATGCCGATATCTACGGACCCAGTATTCCTAAAATGTTGGGTGTCAGTCAAAAACCTGAATCCCCTGATCAAAAATCATTTTTACCTATTGATGCCAACGGTCTACAAACCATGTCTCTGGGTTACATACTGGGTGAAAAAGACCCTGCCATTTGGCGTGGCGCCATGGTAACCAAAGCCTTGATGCAGATGGTAGAAGACACACGTTGGTCACAATTAGATTATCTAATTATGGATCTACCACCCGGTACTGGCGACATCCAATTAACCATGATTCAAAAAATTCCAGTGACCGCTGCCGTGCTGGTCACCACCCCACAAGACATTGCTTTATTGGATGCACAAAAAGCACTGGCCATGTTTCAAAAAGTAGACATACCTGTTCTGGGTGTGATTGAAAACATGAGCACATTTATTTGTGAAAACTGCGGACACGAAGCACATATTTTCGGCCAAGATGGTGGACAACGCATGGCCACAGAGTTTGGAGTGGCCTTACTCGGTCAAATGCCATTGAATATAGACATTCGCAGCAATATGGACAAAGGTCAGCCTGCCAGTATTTGGCAAGACAGCCATGCTTTGAATGAAAAAGCCTTAAAAATAGCCCTCAGAACTGGACAAAATTTAGCCAAGTTGCCGATTAAGTTCAACTTAACAGACAGCCTGAAATTACATAAAATTTAACCACACAACGATACAGACGAAATAACATGAGTATAAAATCAGATCACTGGATTCGCCGCATGGCAGAACAACACGACATGATCAGTCCGTTTGAACCTAATCAAGTCAGAACCACAGGGCGCAACAACAAAATCATTTCTTATGGCACCTCAAGTTATGGCTATGATGTTCGCTGCTCAGATGAATTTAAAATATTTCATAACATCAACTCATCGATAGTGGACCCTAAAAAATTCGATCGCAAAAGTTTTGTTGATGTGAAATCCGATGTGTGCATTATCCCTCCCAACTCTTTTTGCTTGGCAAGAACTGTTGAACACATCAAAATCCCACGCAATGTATTGACCATTTGTTTGGGTAAATCAACCTATGCTCGCTGTGGCATCATTGTCAACGTCACTCCATTGGAACCAGAATGGGAAGGCCATGTCACTTTAGAGTTTTCCAACACCACACCCTTACCGGCTAAAATTTATGCCAATGAAGGCGTGGCTCAATTTCTATTCTTTGAATCTGATGAAGTCTGCGATGTGTCTTACAAAGACCGTGGTGGCAAATACCAAGGCCAACAAGGTGTGACACTTCCCAAAGCATGAATACCCTAAATTGAAAATAAGCATCATTGGCAGTGGTTGGTTGGCTCAACCACTGGCCATGCAACTGCAAACAGATGGTCATGAAGTCATTGTGACTTCTACCAAGCAAGATAAAGTAAGTGCGCTTAATGCCAAGGGTTTAAAGGCCTTTCAGTATGAGCTGGGTGAACAACTATCTCACCCAGACCAGTTGTTTGACTCAGACGTATTGATCACTGCAATCACCAGTAAGGACACAGGCGCTTTTGATGTACTGATGGACCAACTGACAGAGCAGGCTTGTAAACACCTGTTATTCATCAGTTCCACTTCGGTCTACCAAAATGATGGGCTGTTACACGACGAAACCAGCCAGCGATTAAACACCAAAAGCCCCTTACTTGCGATTGAACAATTGATCCAACTTCACCCATCCGCTTCCATCATCAGGTTTGCCGGCCTGGTAGGACCTAAACGACACCCTGGGCGGTTTTTTACTGGTGACAAAGTCCTTAAAAATCCAGATGCCCCGATTAATCTGATTCACTTAGATGACTGTATTGGCATAATTAAAACTGTGATTGAACAAAACGCATGGAACGAAATATTTAATGGCTGTGCGGACTGCCACCCGACCAAATTACAATTCTACGGCAAGATGGCCCAACAATTAGGCATAGACCACATAGCCACCGCAAATGATGATGGTCGCAGTCACAAAATCATTGATAACCATAAAATAAAAACAACGACAGCATACCATTTTCTTCACCCAGACTTGCTGGTTGTAGATTTTTAAACCCATCAACAATCAGCTGAATGAAGCCGAACATAAGCTGGCGATGTTTTTGGTCTCAATGCTACAATTGTTTCAATCCATCTACAGAATCCCATGTCAGAATTCCAAGTTCACAAACAAGACATCAGCCAAACCAGATTGCTCGATACCCGCAAAGGTAATGAGATACTTGACGGCCAGATCAAAATAAAAATAGAGGCTTTTTCATTCACTGCGAATAACATCACCTATTGGGCGATGGGAGACAAATTAGCTTATTGGCAATTTTTTCCTGCCAGTGTCAATCAAACATCCGAATGGGGAATTATTCCAGTTTGGGGTTTTGCTGAAGTGGTCGAATCGACTCACACTGGTATCAATGTAGGTGAGCGGCTTTTTGGTTATTTACCAACTGCCAATGAATGGCTTATACAGCCTGTCAAAACCGCTATAACTGTGTTGTTCGATGGTTCATCCCATCGCTCAAAACTACCACCAGGATATAATATGTATCGACGGGTTCAAGCCGAATCAGGCTACAACCCAAAACATGATGCTCTGAGGATGCTGTTGTTTCCATTACACATCACCTCTTTTTGTATTCACGACATGCTATCAAGCCAACAATACTTAAGCGCAGAACAAATCATCATCCTCAGCGCCTCCAGTAAAACCAGCTTGGGCTTGGCCTATGCCTTACAACAAGATGAATCTGCCCCTACTGTAGTCGCCATGACATCGGCAAGAAATTTGGCGTTTGTCAAAAAGACTGGCTATTACCAACAGGTAATCAGCTATGATGACATGGTGCAGATTGATGGCAATAAAAAATCAATCATTATTGACATGTCGGGCAATGGTGACTTAATCACCCAATTACATGCCAAGTTAAAAGACAACATGCTGTACTCATCACAGGTAGGTCTGACGCATTGGGATGAAACAGCAAAAGGCACCGGCTTTATTGCCAATCGCAGCAAAATGTTTTTTGCGCCCAGTCACATTCAACAACGATATCAACAATGGGGTGCTGAAAAATTTGAACAACTGGCCAATGAATTCATGCATAAAGCCGCCATCGACAGTCAACGTTGGCTAAAAATAACCACAGTCAAAGGCCTAAAAGGTTTAAGTGAACAGTTCAACTCGGTTTGTCATGGCCAACTTCCACCTGAACAAGGATTAATCATTCAGATGTAAAAATTGAAAACCAGCCCCTTCAATAAACGATGGCCTTGATTTGGTTTTCCAATGCTTCCACCAAATCAGTAAAATGTTTACCTGTACCAGGACCCGCAAAACCAGAGTGTATTTTAACTACCTGGTGTTGTCGGTCTAAAAATATACTGGTTGGATAAGCCACAACTTTATCCAAAAAGCCCAAGACCTTAGCAGCCTCTTTCTTGTCATTGATTCCAGCCCTTAACAACGGGTACTGAATACCATGGCGTTGCTTGAATGCAGCTATTTGCTTTTTATCTCGTTCGATGTCTTCAGTGAATTCAAAAGCCAATCCCACAATTTCCAAACCATCGGCATGATACTGCTTATAAAATTCAGCCAACACCGGCGCTTCATCATTACAGTTAGGACACCAGGTACCGAATAGATTAATCAACACAGGTTTGTCCTGAAACCGCTCATCACTGAGTTGTACCAACTGTCCATTTAGGTCTTCAAATGCGAAGGACACTGTGTTGTCATCTGTGGTTATTTTGACCATGTCCCAACTGTCTGGCAATACAGCGTAAGCTTGATCGTTCAACGCTGCCGTCCAAGTTGCATGATAAGTATCTCTTGACCAAAAATCACCAGTCAATTGACCATCCATCGATTTGGCTGCAAATAAGAAGGCATGAGCACCATCAAAAGCAGAAAGCTTCAATTCACCGCCCATCGCATGACCTGACAAAAACCGATAGTCACCTGTTGGGGTTAAAAATGTACCGTTGACTTTTTGGCCATTTTGTTTGAATTCACCCACAGCAACTGAAGTGCCATCTTCATCAACAAATTCCGCTTGCCAAATTCCAGCAACATCGGTAGTAGACTGGGCCTCTTTGCTTTGTTTAAAGCGGTAGGGATAACCCTTGGTTGCTGTAAAAGGCAAACTGGAAATCATGCCAGCTGCCGTCTTTGACCACTCGCCTGACCAACTGTTGCTGACTGCGTCATAGCTTGCTTTGATCCTCGCATCATACCAACTGAATTGAATTTCCAATTGATTGCCCAATAAAATCACACCTGAAGTGTCGACCCTTTCTGGACCATTTAAAATTTTGGCATCATAACCTTCAGCCGTTTGTGCGATTTGAATCCCAAAAGGCAATTCGCCCCCTGGTGAATGCAACACACCTCGCCATAAACCAGCCAAGTTAATCACCTGCTCAGCAGTCGGTTCAGCCACTTGGGCTTGTTGTACTTCTGGCTCGCTGCTTTGTTGGCAAGCAGTGATTAACAAAATTGATAACAATAACAGTATTTTTTTCATTGAACAGTTGACCTATGGCTTGGTAAATACTTACAAAAAATTAATGTGAATTTAGAGCTCATCCAGTAAATCGTCAGCCGCTTCACACGCTGCTTGAATGTCATCACCACCTTGCATTGATTGTGAAATTTGATTGGCTTTTTGTGAAAACTCAATCAATTTTGTCATGTCCCCAGAAGCTGCCAAGCCCTGAACCTTTTCACTCAACTCCAACAATTTTGCTTTCAAATCTTCTTCGGTACACTCAGAACCACATCCGGACAAACCCAAAACTGCAATCATGGCTAACAGCATCAACTTAATATTTCTCAACATAACGACCTCTTTTTATTTAATTCAACCATCATAGCAGAATTTTTAAATTATAAACCAATGGGAATCAGACACCGAAATGTCATTGACTCAATAAATTCCTCTCCGGAACATGAGTCATCTAAAAAAAGGTTTGGCGACCATAGGTCCCCAAAATATCGCGGCAGACCTACATCCATGTAGGCCAAGAAGTGGTGTGAGGTCTACCTTTACACGAAGGCAGTTGGGCAGCGAAGCAATCCAGCAGCCCACTCCTTTTAGACTGTACCTCACATGACGGTTTTTCGCGGAGCGAAGCCACTTCCGCTCCTGCTATCGCCGCAGACCTACATCCATGTAGGCCAAGAAGTGGTGTGAGGTCTACCTTTACACGGGGGCAGTTGGGCAGCGAAGCAATCCAGCAGCCCACTCCTTCTAGACTGTACCTCACATTACGGTTTTTCGCGGAGCGAATAGAAGTGGTGTGAGGTCTACCTTAAATGGGTCCAAAGGTGTGTATACGCCAGAGCCAAGCGCTCAGCCAATTGTTCATTGGTACTGGAACCGCCATGCCCCCCTTCGGTGTTTTCGTAATACCAAATTGGATAACCATATGACATCATCTTGGCAGCCATTTTTCTGGCATGCCCAGGGTGTACACGATCATCTCTGGTTGAAGTATAGAAGAAAGTGGCTGGGTAATCCGTATTGGGTTGCATGTTTTGGTATGGACTGTAGGTTTTTATATAATCCCATTGTTCTGGAACATCTGGATTACCAAATTCGCCCATCCAGCTGGCTCCTGCCAATAGTTTATTGTAACGTTTCATGTCCAACAAAGGCACGCCACAAATAACGGCACCATATAGGTCTGGCCTTCTGGTCATGGTTGCACCTACCAATAAGCCACCATTTGAACGACCCTCTATGCCTAAATGCTGCGGTGAAGTGATTTTACGCTTAATCAAGTCTTCAGCCACGGCTTCAAAATCTTCATAGGATTTGGTCTTGTTTTCTAACAAAGCCGCCTTATGCCATTTAGGGCCATAAGCACCGCCACCACGAATATTGGCCGATACAAATACGCCACCGCGATCTAACCACATTTTTCCATAGGCGCCTTCTAAAGCTTCATAAGAACCTGAATAGGAAGGCGTTAATGAATTTCTGAAACCACCGTAAGAAAATATATGTGTGGGATTGGTGCCATCAAATTGAGTTTCTTTATTCATCACAACAAAATAAGGGACAAATGTACCGTCAGCAGACCGAGCAAAAAATTGCTCAACTTGATAGGGCGTTGGGTCAAAGCTTTGACTTTGAGATTTAACCGCTCGGGGTTCTAAACTCTTGCCATTGACATGGTACAAAGTCGGCGGTGTGATGAATGACTCATATTCTGCGAAAAAGGCACCACTTTCATCATCAACCGCGGTGACACCAATGGCGCCATTATCTGGAAAAGAGACAGTTTCAACATCCCAACTCCCGTCATCTGGACGATAAACATTCACTTGGCTGACCACATCTGAAAGCAATGTAACAATGATGGTTTCATCAGTTGTGCTTATTGACTCAATATTTTCATTGGCTTTTGGCGATAAAAACACCGACCAATCACTTTCTTCTACCAGTGTTTTCTGTCCAGTTAACACATCAGGATTGATAATTAAAACAGAGCCTTGGGCAATAAATTGACCTTGATACTGCCAATCTTCCTTGAGCGAAATAACCATATTGCCTTGAAACACACCGCTGACTACCGCAGATGGGGGCAAATCAAGTGCCAAGGCTTCACCCTCAACCAATTGATAGTATTGATTGGTCCAAAATGTAGTACTGTCAATCACAAAATCTTTGGCTTCATCTTTTTGGCCGGTGCGAAAAGCAAACACCGAAACTGATTGAGTGTCTGCCTCTAACACCGTTTTTGCTGAAGACAATGCAGTTCCACGTTGCCACAGTTTCATGATTCTGGGATAGCCGGATTCAGTCATTGAACCCGCGCCAAAATCAGTGGCAACAAACAAGTGATCTTTGTCTCGCCATGTCACACGCATTTTTGATTTGGGTAAAGAAAAGCCATCTTTTATGAACTTTTTCTCTTTCATATTGAATTCTTTCATCATCACGGCATCTCCACCACCGGGAGAAATTGACACCAAACAACGGCGGTATTCCGGAGCCAAACAATTCATACCTTTGAATACCCAATTTCCATCGTGGTCAGCATTGTATTGATCCATATCTAAAATAGTTTGCCATTTTGGATTTTCTTTTTGGTTGAAATCTTTGAGCTTGGCTCGACGGTAGATGCCTCTTGGGTTTTTTTCATCTTTCCAATAATTGTATACCCATTCACCGCGTTGACTGACAGATGGAATTCGAGATTTGTTGTTCAATGTTGCCAGGGCTTGGTCATACAACTGTTGATACAAGGGCAAGGATTTATATTGATCAGCCGTTGCTTTATTTTGTTTGTGTACCCAATCCATAGCTTGTTCAACATCAACATCTTCAAGCCAAATATAAGGGTCATTATTGGCATCTTTGGCAGTTGAGTTAAACGTCAAAACTATCAGCATTGACATCATGGTGAGTGAGTAAATTCTTCGCATCTGTGTTCTCAATTTCGAAAGTACAAAGATATTAACAGTTTCATTTAGCGATTTCAGCTGACATTCACTATTTAAAAGTAAATGTGACTTTTGGCATATAATTAGAAAATCTAAAGAACCCAATGAATGAACTAAAATTCAGACTTACAATCTTTTATGATGGTGTTCCAGTATTGTTGGAAAATATAATTTTTATTGTGACAATAAATCATTGGCGAGTTTGAATAATAAAATATTCAACCTTTTGTTCATTCAACCCTGAGATGAATTTTTAAGAAGTTCGTTTTCTTTAATTTCCTTCAATTCAATTTCTTGCTCCAATGATTCGCGTCTTTGCAACTCATTGTTTACATACCTCAACCACTGATTGGCAGCGTTACTGCTTCTATTATCCTGTGCTGCTGATTCAAATGCTGACTTGGCAGCATTGTATTTTTTTTGATTAATATAAGTATTTCCAAGCATCAATTGGGCTGAATCTGGTCTTTTAACACCTTTATTCAGGGCATTTTCAATATTAGCTGCCGCTTTTTCCCACTCTTCTACATTCATATATGATTGCGCCAACCTGAGATATAACTCTCCATCAGAGGTCATACTGGCTGCTTTTTCTAGTGCTGGAATCGCCTTATCATCATCCCTTGCAAGAAACCATGCTTGAGCAATGAGCTCCAATCGTTTTCCACTGGCTTCAATGTTATTGTCTGCCATTTCTGTTTCAAGCAAAACAGCTGCTTTATATGGTAAATCATGCATTAAGTAAAGGTTTGCTAAATTTTCAATGTGAGAAGTGTTCTTTAATAAACCCTTTTCGTACATCACTTCTGTCAACACCATTTGTTTTTTAAAGTCACCTAATTCACTGTATACACCCGCCAATGAAACAATGTAATCATCCTTGGGATACAACTTAACCAAATCCTTTAAAACTCCCAGCATACCTTGATAATTATTGGTTTCATAATAACAAGAACGTAATAATAACAGCCAATTTTCCTTGGGTGTTTTACCAAATCCTTGCTGTTTTTCAACCCCTTGTTTGATGGGCGTTATAGCCTCAGCATATCGTCCACCCTGATAATAGGCTTGACCCAAAAGTACCAAAGTGTCTGCACTGGGGTCTGGCACAATTTCAATCAATCTTTTTACAGTGGCTAATGCCAAATCATACTTTTCAGTGGTGAAATACAATTGACTCATGACATTTAATGTACTTTGTTGAAGAGCCAATGGAATATCCCCAGAATCCAATACTTTTTCATACGACTTTAAAGCCGAACTATAATTTTCTTCAAGGTAATAAGTGTATGCAGTTAAATTCCAAATTTGTGCATTTTCATATGCGGATAAATTTTTCTTTTGTTGTAATTTAGACAGACCAGTCTGTGCTTCTGCATATTGTTGCTGCTCAACCAACTTTTGCAACTTCAATAATTGATTTCCAATTTCCGGACTCAAAGCCACTGTTTGTTTAGTTTCTTGTGCTGAAATATACAGACTGAACACCAACAATAATAAAGTTAACCACACTCGATTGGATTCAATTGTTTTCATCATCAATTCTCCAACTTATATGTGAATTTATTGCGAACATTATGAACTTCGATGGCCTCTCCATCTTTAATTCTTGGTTTGTACTTAAATTTTGCAGCGGCTCGAATTGAAGAACTATGAAACAGTGAACTGCTGCATTGGTCTGGTACAACCACTACATTGGCTGTTTTGCCTTGTTTGGTCACTGTGTATGAAACAGTGCAAAATCCCTCAACGCCTCTTGAAGCCGCACGCTCAGGGTAGATTGGCGCCACTTTGACAATGGGTAAATATTCTCCTTCTCCTATGGCACCTATACTAAAACCACCCGCATTTAATTCCACATTGGTTTCAACAGGTGCTGCAGACACTGCCATTTTCTCCGCAGAAGCGTCAAAATTATCTAATTTAGGGGTTGGAGGTTGTTTCGGTGGAGCTTCAGGCAATGGAGGCTTTTCTGGTTTATTCTTTTTCCGTTCTGGTGTTTCGTTGCGTTTGACTCGAACAAAATCCAAAAACCGGGTTTTACCAGAATCATCAATTCCTGTTTCTGTGAAGGTGATTAAAAACATCATGAACCAAAACAAAAAGACCACGACGGCCAAGCCACCTACATATCCAAGCAACGTCCTAAAGAAAGACTTCTGTGAGGCATGAAATTTTTGGTTGATGGTATCTTCAGTCATTTTCAAGATTCATCAGTGGCTATTGATATATTATAAACACTGGCCGCTCTGGATGCATCCATCACTTTCACCAAGGTATCAGTGGTTGATCCTTTGTCTGCTTGAATTATCACAGAACCTTGTGGATTCTCTGCGTGCAGCCTTTCAATATTGGCCCTGACAGCCCGAATGTCAATGCGTCTGCCATCGATCCAAATATCATTGTTGGGGCTGATAGCAATCAAAATATTCGCCTTTTCCTGCACTTCAGTGGTCGCTGCATCGGGCCTGGAAACATCAATACCTGCCTGTTTGACAAAATTAGCCGTAACGATAAAAAAGATCAACATGATGAACACCACATCCAACATGGGAGTGATATCTATATTGGCCTCTTCTTCTTGCTCTGTGTTGGAAAATAATTGTCTCATTGTCTTCTCATGTTCAATGGTGAAGCACCAGTGCTTCACGGATTAAATGTCGTTGGTTACTGACTTTTCTTTTCAGGTAAGTACTCATGGCTATGCCTGACAGGGCAGCTACCATGCCCGCCATGGTTGGGATGGTGGCTTTGAAGATACCTGCTGCCATTGATCGGGCATTACCAGATCCAGAAAATGCCATGACCTGAAACACTTCAATCATTCCAGAAACGGTACCCAACAATCCCATTAAAGGACACAACACCACGCAGGTGTTAATCAATTCTGTGTTTTTAACCAGGCCTTGTGAAACCATCGACACCAGACGTGCTCGAGTAAACTGGGCATACAATGAACTGTAATCTGCCCGACTGGACCAAATAGATACTGCCTTATTGAAATTATTTTTATGTTGTCGGTTAATATACATTATCCGTTCAATAATGAGTGCCCACATGATGATGCTGATCAATGCTATCAGGTAAAGAACATTACCACCCAACTCAAAGAAATCACGAATAGATTCTAAAAACGGGAAATAATAATACAGCTTATCCATGGTTATTTTCTTTCAGCAATTTCAGCAATCATTCCGGCCGCTTGTTGTTGCAGAACTTCAGTAACTGCTTTGGCCTTACTGGCAACAATGCTGTGTAAAAACAACATGGGTATGGCAACCACCAGTCCTAACACGGTAGTAATCAAAGCGGTGGAAATACCACCTGCCATCATTTTTGGATCCCCAGTACCAAACAGAGTCAATGCTTGGAATGTATTAATCATACCGGTAACTGTTCCCAACAGACCTAGCAATGGCGCCACGGCAGAAATAATTTTAATGAAGGGCAGCCATTTATTCAGTTTTGGTGTCTCATTCAAAATAGCTTCACCAATTCTGATTTCCATCGCTTCCAGGTCATCACCACCACGCACTTTATAAACATTCAAAATACGTCCCAGTGGGTTATCACCTGGGTTGTTTAAATTTTTAATTTGGGCATTCACTTTAGCTGATATTCCCATCAAAACAATAAAGCGATACAAGGCCACCAACAAACCTATAATCCCCAATCCGATAATTACATATCCGACTGTTTTTCCTTGCGCAACTTGCTCCATTAAATTAGGCTTTTCGACCAATTTTGATAACAATCCGCCACGGGTTGGATCTATTGCAACGGAACCCATGCCGCTGGAAATTGCCTGGAAATCTTCTGCCCGTGAAACAAATCTTGACTCTGGCTGCCTAGGCAAAACCAACAAACGACCGGTCTCTGGCTTAAATTCCAAATATTTACCATTAGACAGCGCATTGAACGCCCCCAGGCGTGTAACTGTTTGTTCTGACTCAATTCCATCAGCACCAACAACCATGGTTTTAAAATTAATGACCTTGCCCGTTTCAATGATTTCGCGCTGTATTTCAAACCAAAAATCCTCGATCTCACTTAAGGTCGCAAAACGATTGGTGTCACCCATTTTGCCTGCCAGGTCTGCCATAAATGCAGCCCTTTGTGGGAATTGTTTTTGAGTAATGGAGTTTTCAAATTGAACTCGCGCATCACCTGCAGATTGTTGTAAAACGCCAAACAACTCTTTCAAACCACCTAATTTAAGGTTTAAATCATCCTCCATCAAAATGATTTGTGCGTCTTGTTCTTCAAATAATTGCTCGTATTGCTTAGATAAATTTTCTTGCTCTGAACGGAGGGCTTTAATTTCAGCCAACAAACGAGCTTGTTGCTCTCTATTTTGTTTGAAATAATTCAATCGATCTGCATTGTCTTTGGCATCTTTCACACCTCCTTGTTTCACTTGGTCTAACAATTCTTTAAGGTCCACATTTTGTGCTGCCAATGTTCCAAACGACAAACAAAGCATGATGAACATTATAATTAAACGTTTCATGTTATTTTACCTCCACTGCAGCTTGTACTGGTATAACCAATAAGTCAGGTGCAACTTCTTTTTTGGCTACTTTCAATCCTGCTTTAATATGTGATTTAAACTCACTGGATGGTAACTCAACATATGAGTTCTGACCTTGATCCCACGCTCCAGAATAATTACCGTCCGGTGTTTGGTATGCCAGTGATATACGCCCTACTCTAAAAAAATTCACATCCCTAATTTGTCCTGAAACATCTGCAGTTCCTTTATAAGCCTCAATGGTTCTTCCGTAATCAGCCTCAATCTCGTAGGATTCCAAAACTCGCCTAAATTTTTCTGATTGAGCCACATCTGAACGTTCCATCATTGATCGTAGGTTTGAAATTCTATCTGTTCGCTCTTCTAATAAAAATGGGATATCTAGCTCTATAAACTGTTCCAATGAGTCAATCATCTTAATCATTAACGGTACAATTTGACGTTCAATCAATGAAATGTTTTGCATAGAATTATTAATGGCTTGCATTTCAGCCAACTGATTATCAAGCTGTTTTTTAATTAGACCGTTATAAACTTTAAGACCTTCAACTTCTTTACTCACACTTTTATATTCTGCCAGTAAATCAGCTGCTTGGTCTGCAACGCGTTCAATGTTTTTTTGTGCTTGTGTACCTGCATCCGCTCTTTTTTCTCCAGCTACAATTACATTATCAACAGTTGTTTGTGCAGTTCCAGCACTTACAAACACACACAGTAATAGGGTCTTATAGAATAATTTCATGTTCAACACTCTTAAATTAAATTTGATGAAATATGTAATCATCATTACAGGCTTTATAGAAAGCGCAAAACCAATATGTTTTGCGCTTTTACTCACTTTTTAGAACAAGTCATATCGTAGTTTTACGTAATAAAAACCACCACCGAATCCGGAAGGTGAAAACTGGCTGTATTGATTACCAACACCCGCAGCTGCAGCAGGGTTTTTGTCTGGGTACTCATCCAGTA
This sequence comes from Marinicella litoralis, assembly GCF_002591915.1. Taxonomy (GTDB): domain Bacteria; phylum Pseudomonadota; class Gammaproteobacteria; order Xanthomonadales; family Marinicellaceae; genus Marinicella; species Marinicella litoralis. Next base: position 840,373 of record NZ_NIHB01000002.1, read on the forward strand.
AGTTTTGTGCACCAATTGTAATGGTGTATTTTTCTTTGAAAGAGTATGCCACTTCTGCATCTAAAATATACTCATCTCCATAGACATTCCCGTCTTCAGAATCAAAGAAATTATCATAATAACTGTAACGACCTAGGAAACGCCAATCACCTACCATGTGATTAGCTTGTAAGTTCCATCGAGTTTCTGGCAAACCTTCTTGTAACTCTCTGATTCTGGTTGGATCTACAACCAATGGATCAAACTTTGTCACTTTTGTTTCTGTATTGTTATAGATTAATGAAAAGTCTGTATTACCATTTCCAATTTCAGTTTTATAAGTGGCTACCACATCTACACCTGTAGTTTCGGTATCAAATGCATTGGTAAAAAATCTGAAATTTCTCAAATTTCCAGCACTGGTTACACCAGAGGCAATCAAATCATCCACTTCTTCAGGGGTTAAACTGAAGTTTTGTGACAAGGTGATTCTGTCCTCTAAATCAATCTTGAAATAATCAACGGTGAAATCAACAGGCCCTAAAGAGAATACTGCACCAAAGGTGAAGTTTTCTGATTCTTCTGGGTCCAATGGTTGTCCTCCTCTGAGTTGAGCCACTGGATTGATTGAAGGAATCGTTCCATTGTTAACCAATTCATTGGTCACTAAGTCGAATTCCGTTGACACATTGAACGCATTCGACTGACCTGGAGTCGGTGCTCTAAAGCCCGTGCTGAAGGTTGACCGCAATGCAAAATCATCTGTAAAACGATAATGGGCAGCCACTTTATAATTTGTCGTGGTTCCAAAATCCTCAAAATCCTCCCAACGTAATGCCACACCTAACAAAAAGTCTTCAGTTATATCAGCTTCCCAGTCAGTGTATAAAGCGATATTAGATCTCTCAAATTTACCAGCAGTTAAAGCACTGAACCCTGGAAACCCATTAGATGCCGATGAAAACCCTTGTGCAGCCAATGGACCAATTTCAAATGAAGCCTGGTCGCCGGCTGTAATTTCAAATGTTTCTGAACGCCATTCCACACCAGCTGCAACATTCAACGGTGAATAAAACCCACTGACTTCTATAGGATATGAAAAATCAGCATTAAAATTCTTATCTAACTGGGTGTAATCACCTGGATCGAATACTGTTGGTGAAGCAGGTCCTAATGAGGCATTTACTGTATTACGGATTAAAAAATCTACATCACTGATACCAACAGCAGCAGATACATCCCATAGGACACCATTATCAAACTCCCCTTTCAAACCAAACGTAGTCGAAAAATCAACAGCCTCACCGCCAAATCTTGGTGTGAATCCGCCTGGGAACACCTCTAAAAATGAGAAACAATTGTCATCTGCAGACAATGCATCAACATATGACTGATCATAAGTTCCACCTGCAGCAATTCTGTACTGTGCACAGTCATCAATGCCATTGTCATTGGTGTCACCAATTAAACGAATGCCATCGGCTGCAAATACTCCGGACCTTGTGTCTGGGTTTCGAAAATAAAATCCTCCATCAACATCTTTTTGAGCGTAATTACCAAACGCATAAAATTCGTTACCACCACCCACTTCAGCGCCCATATTAAATACCAGCTTCAAGTCATCATCAATCTTTGGCTGGCCCCAAATTTGTGCAGGAGTTGCAACAAATGGATTTCCATTATCTATTAATGCCTGGGCATCATCACGCTGAACCGACCGATTTGTATCATCCGTGTTTCCATACTCGAAACTTAAATTCATGAATCCAGAATCAGTGAAGGGTAAGCCAATATTTCCAGCCACACTGCTAGCAGTTCCGTCACCTTCAAAAAATTGACCATACTTTACTTCATATGTTGATCCTTCACTTGAGTCGTTGTAGATAAAGTTCATTACACCAGCAATGGCATCAGACCCATACTGAGCAGCAGAACCATCTCGCAATACTTCAAGTTGTTTCAACGCAATAGATGGAATAGGGGCGATATCAGGACCTTGTGCACCATCAGCCACACCATTACCTAACCAATAAATAACTGCTGCCCGATGACGACGTTTATTGTTAACCAAAACCAACGTATGATCTGGAGCTAATCCTCGGAGGTTTGCAGGTCGTACTATCGTAGCTGCATCTGATATTGGTTGTGTATTCACATTATATGAAGGTACAACATTTCTGATCAAACTACTCAGATCAGTTCCCGCTTGATTTATGAATTCATCACCTGAAACTACATCAATGGGCACTGCCGATTCAGTTGCAGAACGAGCTGCTCGACGGGTACCTGTAACAACAACTTCTTCAGCTGCTGCATTGCCTTCTTCGCTTTCATCAATGTCATCTTGAGCAAATACCATGGGTGTCACGAACAGTGACAGTGCCATTGCAATTCCTACAGATAAATTGTGATTCTTAAAGAACCTGATTTTCATATCTAACCCTCCTAACTATTTTTACTGTGATAACCTTATAAAGAAACATGTACACTAGCGCGCATTATCGAACTGGATTAACGTTTTTTTAACTCTTTGAGTTTAACCATTCTAGTTTTAATTCTTTTATTTTGTCAATCAATACCCTCTATTTTATTGAAAACTCATAGCACCTGTTGCAATATGGTTTGCATAACACAATCTTGATAAAACATATAAAGCATTATAAATGTATCTTATATTGCACAAATCGTTTGCCAAAATGTTTATCGAGCATCTGATTGAACTGAAACTTAAGTGCGATTATTCGAGTTATGTGTAGAACTTCACAAAACCAACCTCGATTAAAGGTTTTTTAGTCAAAAGAATAATATGTTGTTTTATCTTTTTAGAAACATTTAGCATTTCATATTAATTCGCACCCTAAAACCTGCTTTTGCGAAAAATATTGACAATGAAATCTTAGTAAACAATTAAACGTAATGAAACAAATAATAGATTTGGGTTATGAAAATTATCTACGGATAATATGACGTAAGCATGTATAAGAACACTTATATTAATTACGAATTATTATGAATCTGCTGAAATACAATCAAAAACTGTAATCAAATGTCAAATGGCGCAAATCTCCTCAGCATACACATCAATATACAATAATCTTCTGGCACATTATGTTGAGTTGATGCAAAACACTTATATTCTTAATTCGATGTCCTTTCAATCAGCAACAGTACTTATAACAACCTCAATTCAACACGACTCACTACACACACAAAGCAAGCCATTATGATCCTAGGCACCTTTTCTACAATGCATTTTTATCTACTCATTCAAAGGAAAATAAAACCCGTTAAACCATACATACCAAGTTTTACCACCATCAATTGATTCTTCAAAAAATTGCTGCACCACACCATCATTTAGTGGTGTCCAAGTGCCCCTAAAATCTCTGATTTGAGGTTGTTGTTTGCTTGATGCATAGTATATTTTACCGACTAACTGCATCGCCTTATTATTGTTATCCAGTTCAATCAAACCACCTGCATAATCTATAATTGTGCCACCACCACTGACCCAACGTTGTACCCATTGGCCAATGATGCCATCATAGTAATTCATGCTGGTTCCAGTACTACCACTGGCTCCTTGCCATTGTTCCATGATGAGACAACCTTGTTCTGTTTTGCTGATGGTATTGTGGCCATACAATGGCCCTGCTTTTTCTGCATTACCATACACTTCCCAGCGCCCCAGCCAAAAATCAAAATCATTGTAATGCTTACCGTACAGACAAGGTCTGACGTTTTTGTCTACTTTTTGAGTGATTTTTAAAAAGTGTTCACTGTCTTTGTATTCAGCCCACTGTGGGTTGTTCTCTAATTCTTTTAAATTTGAAAACCCAGCATCAGCAGATTGTTCCAATGATTCCCACATGGCTTTTTGCTGCCCTACTTGACTCAAAGCAATGGCTCTTTGGTAAAGAACCAATCCTGGTGGTATTTGATTACCATTGATCAATTTATTGTTGGCTTTCAGCGCTTCATCGCCTTGTTTGAGTTGAATATGTGCATGAGCCAAGCGATACCAGTTCATTTCATTGTTTGGCTCAGCTTCAGTCAATTTTAAATAGACATTAATGGCATCCGACCATTTTTCCTGTTGGTATAAATTGTCTGCAGATTCTTGCAAGTCGCTGTCAGCAAAAGCTGAATGACTAACCATCAGCAATGTTAAAAAGCTTATAACCGCCATACTTAACTTGAACATATTTCACACTCATTAATATTAAAATTCTTACTCAAAAATCACCGTTTATGGCATAAAAATAATGCCCACACACAGATCGTCAAACAATGATTATCTGAAAAACACTCAATCACCGCTATCAAAATATTGCTCAAACAGCAATGTATGCTTTCTTAGAAGATTATGCCTTTTTGAAAGTCACTCGGTGTGATGCCAAAGGATTGTTTGAAACTGGTAGACATGTGACTGTGACTGGAAAACCCATAATCACAAGCCAGGTCAATTAAATCCATTTGATTGTGTTGTAACTCAAGTGTTAAAGAGCGCAATCGTTGTTGTGTTCGGTATTGATTAATCCCTTGGCCATTGATACTTTTGAAAACCCGAGACAAGTGAAAAGGTGATGTGTTGTGTAACTTTGACAATTGCTGTAAAGATAAGTTAACACTTAAGTCTGACTGTAAAGTTTCTTTTACAGCTTCAATCAGTCGCTTATGCCGTGCTTGTTTTTTATAAAATAAACAGTCTTGTCTCTTGTGCTGAGACAACAGCTCATGAAACAACATCAGCACCTGCTCTTCAAGGGTTAAAGCATCAGGTTGCTGTTCAGCCATAACCTGTTTAAGAATGACTAAGTGCTGTAAAAATATAGGTGCAGGACAAGGCATGTTTTGGGCATTGAAGTGATGCCGTTCACTGGCCACGGCTTCAGACAACAACTCATCTGAGATTTTAAACCAATGACAATAGTCACCGGATTGATGGATGGCGTATCTTTTGTATGTCTGGCCTTTGTTGTAAAAATTGACCAAGGTTGGATCAGCCACAAAAGGATCAGATCCATCATGCTGAATCCAAATGCTGTTTTTAGGAAATACTATGATGGGGGATTCCACAAAACCGGCTTCAAAGAAACAGGGGTCTTGTGGGTTAACAACAAAAACACCCACCTCTATTAAGTCAGTTTTAAAAAGAAGGGTCTCACTCATGCATCCATTCTAGCAAAAAAGCACAGCGGTATCCGACTTTTGAATTTACCTCGAGTCAATCAGAATATAGACAACTTGGTCTCAGTGGTAAATTTCTCAAGAAACTTCAGCCCGCGATAAGAGTTGCCTTTTTCATTCAGCCTAGGAGACCACACAGCAATGCTGAAATGCTTAGGTAGAACAGCAACAATACCACCACCAACTCCACTTTTTCCTGGTAAACCCACTTTATAAGCAAAATCACCGGCTTCATCATAAAAGCCACAGGTCAGCATGATTGCATTCATTCTTTTGGTCTGACTTGGATTAAGTAATACATTATTCATATCTGGCGTCTGCCCATTGTTTGCAAAAAACAAAAACACCTTTGCCAATTGTTCACAATTAACTGCTATTGAACAACAATCAAAATACAAATTCAAAACATCATCAACGCCGTTATTGATGTTGCCCAATGATTTGATGAAATTGGCCAGTGCGACATTTCTAAAACCCTCGGCTTTTTCAGAAGCAGCCACTTTGGTATCAAAGTATATACTTGGGTCTCCGGAAACTGACCTGATCATATCAATCATCGCTTGACGAGGGTCTTCATATAGATCAATCAGTATGTCACTGATGACAATAGCCCCAGCATTTGAAAATGGGTTTCTCGGTATCCCTTCATCGTTTTCTAAAGTACCCAATGAGTTAAAAGCAGTCCCTGATGGCTCAACCCCTACCCTCTGCCACAGTTGCCCACCCAACTTGTTATAGGCCAATGAGAGCAACAAAACTTTCACAATACTTTGAATGGAAAATCGATCTTGCCAATCACCTACATGAAATACCTGACCATCAACTGTCGTTAAGCAAACACCTAATTTCTCAGAATCCACCGCCGCCAATTCCGGGATGTAGGAAGCCACTTCACCATAGTTTTTATGTTTTATGATGTCATGGTAAATGAGTTCAATTACATTTTGTAAGTCAGGCATAAGTAAAACTCCTCAATAGGCTACATGGTTACCAAAACTCGAATAGAGTCCAGCTGAGGTTGGGTTTGACCTATCGCTGTTTGGGCCAGTTCCAAGCTATTTTTCAAATATTCGATCTCATCATCTCTGACTTGTCCATTGTGACTGGCTAATTGCTGCAATCGTTCAATTTCATTTGATATACTTTGCTTCACTTGTTGTTCAGCTTCAAGTTTCAATGCTGGCAATTGTGCTTGCATCAGCTCATCGGCTTTTTTTAACAAACGTTTAATGACTGATATTTTGGCTTTAAGCACTTCGACTGCCACATTCATTGGTACTGAGTTTTTAAATTTTCTGATCAAGTTTTCTGTCAGTTTGTCACCCACATCAATACCTGCTTCTGCCATTAAAAATCGTTGATTGACTGGCGGCAAATATCGCGACAGCTGCATACTGCTGTTGCCCGTTGATTGAATTAAATACCGACATTCCAAAAATATTTGCCCACCGTTCAAACCAGAGTTTTGTAAAACGGCAAAGGCGGTATTACCAAGCTCCTGAGTTAAAATCAGTTCAAGTACTTCTGTCACCATGGGGTGTTCCCAAGTGATGTAATGAAAGGTCTCATTGGCCAAGGCAATTTCACGGTCATAGGTAATGGTCATACCATCTTCTAACAAATAAGGAAAATACCCATGCATCTCGTCTGTAGGTCGAATGATCTCGCTGCCTGAGCGATGTTCCTCATAATGCACATTGAATAAATCAAACACTTTGTGCATGAATTTTTCTAACCGAGCCGATTGTTCAAACGCTTCTGCTTGTTCTTTTAATAAAGCAGCTTCCAGTGGCCGACATGAATTGTATTCCAATAACCTGTCTCTACCACGTGTCATGGATAACAGCAATTCATCACTCAACTTGCGACTTTTCTCAATCAAGTCATCCAATGCTGCTGGCTTGAGTGTCGTTTGTAAGTCACTTTGAAAGGCTGTAAATACATGGTGTGCAGCTGGATTGGTTTTATTGAATAAGTCCAAGCCTTGGTGATACCATTTGAACCATTTTTCTTGTGCTGTATGCTTCAAGTATGGCACATGTATTTGAATGGTTTCCGTCTGCCCAATCCGGTCTAGCCTACCAATTCGCTGCTCTAATAAATCCGGATGTCCAGGTAAATCGAAAAACAACAAATGATGAGCAAATTGAAAATTTCGACCTTCACTGCCAATTTCTGAACAAAGCAATATATGGGTGCCATTGTCTAAATCTGCAAACCACGCGGCGGCTTGATCTCGCTCAATCAGACTCATCCCTTCATGAAACACCGCCACATGAATACCATGTTGATCTCGATAGTGTTGTTCCAACTGCAAAACAGTTTGTGCCTGAGATGCAATCACCAATATTTTTTCATGTTTCAATTGTTTGCTTTTACCAACCAACCATTTAACCCTAGGGTCATTATCCAGCCACTGTAATGGATCATCACACTCAAGGTGGATTTCAGGAGTCAATGAGGCCATGGCTTGTTGATTGGATTGGTAAATTTCAGGTGACTCCAAAGCATCATCATACAAAGCCCGTTGAGGGAAACCTTGCACCGAATGCCTGGTGTTTCTGAATAAAACCCTGCCTGTTCCATGTTGGTCTAACAATTGATTGATTAATGCCAATCCATTTTCTGGCGTTTCATTCAGTGAAGCAATTTGGTCCAACATATCTTGATGGACATGGCCTTTGAGTTGGTCATGTATGGTATTCAAAGGTACTTGATCATCCCCATTCACGCGCTGAATCAATAAATCAATGGCATCCGCCACAGATTCAAATTCAGCCTCTTCAGCAATGAATTGATCAAAATCATGGTATCGATCTGCATCAAGCAGTCTTAAGCGAGCAAAATGGCTTTTTCTACCCAATTGTTCAGGCGTAGCCGTTAACAACAACACCCCAGGTATTTTTTTGGCAAATGACTCGATCAATTGATAGGCCATGACAGAATCAGAAACGGTCTGTCCTTCTGTTAATTCACCATCAAACCATTCCAGGTGGTGGGCTTCATCAACCACCATCAAATCCCATTTGGCTGCCAAAATTTGTTCTTCTCGTACGGGGCTTTCTAAGATCATTTCTAATGGCAACAACACCAATTGCGCTGATTCAAAAGGGTTCTCAAAACCGCTGGAATGTTCAATTTCTTGACATTTTTCTTCATCGAATACACTGACTTGTAAGTTAAATCGACGTAATAATTCAACCATCCATTGATGCGTTAAACTTTCTGGCACGATGATGATGGCACGTTGGGCCCGATTGGTTAATAATTGTTGATGCAAAATCAAACAAGCTTCAATGGTTTTACCTAAGCCCACCTCATCTGCCAACAGCACACGTGGTGCATGTCTCTTACCCACTGAGTGTGCAATGTAGAGTTGGTGCGGCAACAGGGCTGTGCGACAACCTGTCAAACCATACAACGCAGAACGACTTAACCGTTGTTGGTGTATGCGTGCATTTTGACGCAAGTCATACCACTTCTGTTTATCAATTTGTGCATTCAACAAACGATCTGCAGGTCGATCTAAAGAAATGTTGTCAGTTATTTCAGATTCCGGGATAACGTCTTCTTCACCATTTTCTTTGACCCCAAAGAAAATATTCAGTCCATTAAGATTTTTAATTTCATGAATGGTTAATTTCCAACCATCTTTGTGCTGTAATAAATCATCAACTTGCGGTTCATAACGACTCAATGGTGCCGAGTCCTTGGCATAAATACGCTCTTCATCAACCGCATCAAATGCCACTTTAACCATCCGATGGTTTTCTCCTACGACGCGACCTAAACCCAATTGTAAGTCTGCATTGTTGATGTATCTTTGTCCTGTAATGAATTGCATATACTGTGCTTGATAAAAAAGTGGTGGTATTTTAACAGTGTTTAGCTGGCTTCCAACTGTTTCGCAAAAGAATCTGGCCTGATTGTTTTTTCTGGCTGCCGTCAGCTAAAATCCCAACATGCAAAATTTATTAGTCATATTCAACCCACAGGCTGGCAGTGGCCGATCTAAAACTTACCTACCATTAATCGAATCCTATCTACAAGGCCATGATATTGAGTACCAAATAAAGCACACTGAACGATCAGGACATGCCCAAGCAATGGTTGAATCAACTGACCTTTCACCATTCGATGGTGTAGTGGCAGCTGGGGGAGACGGCACTTTATTTGAAGTCATCAATGGCTTGATGAGTCATAAGGAGCGTCAAAGCATTTCATTTGGAGTCATTCCCGTTGGCACCGGCAATGCATTTTCACGTGAATTGGGCTTGTTGCCTACTGATTGGAAAAAAGGCATAGATGTTATATGTAAACAGCAAACCAAACCCATTGATGTAGGATACATACAGACCGCCAAAGAACACTTTTATTTCCTCAATATCGTAGGTATGGGATTTGTTGTCGATGCGGGTAAAACCACTTTAAAAATTAAACAACTGGGACAATCCGCTTATACCTTGGCCACCTTGTGGGAAACCATTAAATTAAAGGCTCATCCAGTCAAAATTGATTTAATTGATGAACATGATCAAACTGAATCCATAGACGAAGCATTGGTGTTTGTTGAAGTGGCAAACAGTCGTTATACAGGCACTTCATTTCTGATTGCACCTGATGCCAAAATCGATGACGGCTTGTTGGACGTGATCATTTTAAAGAAAATTTCACGAATCAAAATACTCAGCTTATTCCCAACCATCTATTCAGGTAAACACATTAATTACAAAGAAGTCGAATGCAGGAAAGTTAAAAGCATTACCATCAGAACCACAAACCCCATGGCACTGATGCCAGATGGTGAGTTTAAGGGACAGACCCCAGTGACCATCACGGTCGTCCATCAAGCCTTGACACTGTTTTTTTAATTGACTGTCAACCAAAGTACAGGTCTTTGCGTTGAACCAATAAACAACAGGAGAAAAAAATGAAATCTTTGTATGTAATCATGACACTCATGGGATTTGTCTTAGCCACTGGGTGTCACGCTCACAATAAGCCTGATAAAGTTGTGGTGGTAAAAAAAGGAAACAACCACAAAAAAGTGGTGCTGATCGACAATGACCACAAACGACACAACTACAGAATAGTACAGGTTAAACCGAAAAATCATTCAGTCTGTAAAAAACACCATAAACATTGGCATTGTCTATAAAAACATGAGATTGAAATCAGCTTAAAGCAGCTGATTTCAAGCCCATTGAACATGTGATGACCTTTTATTCAAACTGATGGGTAAAAATATGATCATAGACCGGATAGACCAGTTGTATATATTGGTCAGCTGCAACTTGATCGATGGATTGTTGGTAGCCATTGGGCCAAATGATTTGGGCTGACACACTGGATGCATTGCCTAAGCCGAAATGTAGTATTTTTTCATTATTAGACCCTCTTGATTCACCCGCTCGTAGCTCCCTCATTTGTGAATTGCCTAAGGCATCGGTGACAATTATTTTGCTACCGATTGCATCTCGATTGACATCCGCACCTCCTCTCAACTTGAATCCAATCCAATGCTGGTTGTTGACTGTTGAATTTTTTAAAAATTGATAATTTAAATTGAATCTACCCACAGTCAAATCCAACCTACCATCCTGATCATAGTCTAACCAGGCAGCCCCTTCGGTGGGGTGAATGTCTTCAACTCCAGAGGTGGCGGTGATGTCAGAAAAAGTCCCGTTTTGATTGTTGTGAAACAAATGGTTGCTGACAGGTTGAGGTGCGCCTCCAGTGGTTGCTAGATACATGTCTTCCCAACCATCATTGTCGGTATCAAACAACAGGGTACTCCAACCATAGCCCGTGCTTATATTTACCCCAGCACTTTGAGCGACTGAACTGAAAATAGGTTCGGTATTGGTATGGGTGTTTTGCAATAAAATATGTTCATCTATACTGGAATAACTGAGGTCCCAATCCAAATCGTTGTCATAGTCACCTACAGCCACTCCCATACAATAGGCAGAATGATCTGACCCTTGAGCACCAGCCACATTGGTAAAACACCATCCACCACAACCTGGGCCATCGTTTCTTAACATCACATTGACTTGATGCTTGTCATTGGCAAAATAAATATCCAAGTCATTGTCCATGTCTATGTCAGTTAAAACCAGAGCCAGGGTGGATCTTGATATTTCTACAGGATCAAGCACACCATAAATATCTGTAAATGTCAGGTCCCCATTGTTAAAAAACACATGATCCAAATCATTGGGATCATTTAAGTCAGGCGTACCAGACAAGGGGGTCACACCCAAGACTAAATCAAGTAATCCATCATTGTTTAAATCTCCCCATGAAACGGCTTCCGTTCTTTCAAGATGGTCAGTACCTGAACTGGTGGTGATATCAACAAACCCATTGCCTTGCTGGTTGTGTAATAAATAATTATTGCCCCAACAGGCCACATAAATATCTTGCCAACCATCATTATCAAAATCGGCTGCAGCAACTGACCCACATCGCTCGCCAGACAAATCTGGCACAATGAGTTGACTGTTTTCTATAAAGGATTGCCCATCATTAAAGTACAGTTTACTGTCATAGTCATACCCGGTTAAGTATAAATCCACATAACCATTGTTATCAAAATCTGCTGCCGCTATACCAGTCGACATTTTGTTGGCAAAATGAGGCATGTCAATACCTAAGGCCACGGTCACATTCTCGAAAGTAACCGCTGCTGACTGCTGCACAACCAATGCCAGCAACAAGAGTTTTTTATTTTTATTAAACATACCGTATATATACCAAAATCACATTTTTAAAACAATGACAACAGTCACCGATCGATTTGGCAATCAGACTCATATTGATCAAGCAATTGATGCATTTCAACTTTTCTTTCAGTGGATGCAAAGCTGGCATCGATGGCGTTGAATGTCATGCGGATGAGTTGCTCATCAGTTATTCCACAGTGTATTTGCACTTGCTCCATATTTTCTTGTAAGAAAGCGCCAAAATGCGCAGGGTCATCAGAGTTGATTGTTACATTCAAGCCCAAATCCAACATCTTGCCAATCACATGCTGGTTCATGTGCTCAAAAACATGCAAACTGGTGTTGGAACAAGGACATACGGTCAACGGGATTTGTGTTTTTTGTAGGTATGAGACCAAGGCTGGATCATCTAAACACCTGATGCCATGATCAATCCTATCAACACCGATGTCATTGATTGCAGACCAAATATACTCCGCTGGCCCTTCTTCTCCTGCATGTGCAACCACTGCCAATCCTGCTTGTTTTATTTCTGTAAAGACTTGTTTAAACAACTTGGCGGGAAAACCCATTTCTACTGCAGCCAAACCAACCGCAGAAAACCTAGTTGTGTGTTGTTTAAAAAACTGCCAGTCCTCCAGCGCTTTTTCTGGTCCAAGGTGACGGATGAATGTGGGTATCATTTGACCACTGATGCCAAAGTGTTTTTCACCTTCTTGAAAAGCAGCTTCTATGCCATCCAATACCATCTCTGCAGGTAAACCCCGATCTGTATAAGTTCTGATGTCACAAAATACTTCGGTGTGCATGATATTCTGTGCATGGCATTTAGCCAAATATGCCATGGTCAGTTGATAAAAATCCTCTGCACTTTGGATCACCTCAGTACCACGGATATAAATGTCAATGAATTCACTTAAGTCTTTAAACTCATAGGCATTTTTTACATCTTCAAGTGATTTGTAAGGTATTTTAATTTTATTTTTTTCAGCCAGTTGTAACAACATTTCAGGCATCATAGAACCTTCTATGTGCATATGTAATTCAACTTTAGGTAATTGTTTTATGAATTCAGACATCTTGTTTATGAAAAAAACATCACATCATACCATTTTCTTGTTGTTTTCGACTGGCACATTGGCTGGCTAAGACGTAAAATACTCGATTGAGATAAAATCATGACAGTGTATGAATACCGATTACTTAGATTTTGAACAACCCCTTGCTGAATTAGAAGCAAAAATCAATGAATTGCAAAATGTCAGCGATGACAATTCGATGAATATTGATGAAGAAATTCAAAGACTCAAAAGTAAACTGAAATCAAAGACCGAACAAATTTTTTCGAACCTATCTGACTGGCAAATTTCAAAATTAGCTCGCCACCCGAAAAGGCCCTACACTTTAGATTACATTGAAATGATGTTTACTGATTTTCATGAACTTCATGGTGACCGTGCCTTTGCTGATGATCTGGCAATAATTGGTGGCTTAGCAAAACTTGATGGTCAATCTGTGATGGTCATTGGACATCAAAAAGGGCGCAATACCAAATCAAAAATAAAACGTAATTTTGGCATGCCCAGACCAGAAGGTTATCGCAAAGCTTTGCGACTGATGCGTCTGGCAGAACAATTTAACATCCCTATTCTGACTTTCATTGACACCCCTGGTGCATACCCTGGAATCGGAGCAGAAGAACGTGGCCAATCTGAAGCCATTGCTAAAAATCTAGAAGTCATGTCTGATTTAAAGGTACCGATTATTTGCACAGTGATTGGTGAAGGAGGATCAGGTGGGGCCTTGGCAATAGGCGTTGGTGACCTGACCTTGATGTTACAGTACAGCACCTACTCGGTAATTTCTCCTGAAGGTTGTGCATCTATTCTATGGCGAAGTGCCGATAAAGCACAAGATGCAGCTGAAGCACTGAGCATCACCTCAAGCAAACTTAAAAAACTCGGATTAATAGACCAAGTCATTAATGAGCCATTAGGCAGTGCTTATCGCGACCCCGAATTTGTAGCAGAACAACTCAAATCAACCATTAATAAAGAATTAAACCGTTTAAGCCAATTGGATGATAAAAAATTGACTGATGCCCGTTATAAAAAATTAATGGCGTATGGTGCATTCACCGAATAATCAAACACTGATAAACCTTAAAAAATTACCCGAAGCTCGTCAATATTTTGTGGCTTTTAGCGGTGGAATGGATTCCACAGCCTTGCTGCATGTTTTGTCAAACTCTCCATATAAATCAAAACTGGTTGCCATCCATGTCAATCACAACATCAATGACAATGCCAAACTATGGCAACAACATTGCCATGCATTTTGTCATGACCGTGGTATAAAATTTATTACAGAATCGGTTACTCCTCATTCTCTCAGTGAAAATGACCTTCGTTCTGCCAGACTCAATGTATTTGATCAGCATCTCAAACCGGATGATTGCCTGTTAACCGGACACCATCAATCAGACCAAGCAGAAACCATTTTATTTAGACTTATTCGTGGTACAGGATTACTCGGCATGACTGCAATCGAGCCCCTGTCGAAACAATTCAAATACAGGGTATATAGACCATTATTATCGACATCAAAAAATGACATTCAGCAGTATATCAGCTCCCATTGTTTGTCATATGTAAATGATCCCAGCAATGATAACGATCAATACAGTAGAAATTTCATTCGGAATCAAATGGTGCCCATCATCAATCAATATCAATCTGATGGTATTCAACAAATTTGTTTAACGGCAAACAACCTGAAACAATCCCTTGCTTTGTTATCAGACTTGGTTGGAAAAACCAACCCAATCAAAGTCCAAGCCCATACAAAACCGAATCAACTGGCCACTTTCATTTATCATTGGTTACATAACCTGGGATTACGATCACCCAGTCACAAAAGGCTTTTGCAATTTTCTGCTGATTCCATGCAATCAAGTCATGACAAACAAACTGAACTCATCACTGATGGCTATAAATTACAATGTTGGAAAAAACAAATTTATGCTTTGAAGCTTATTACCCCCCCTTCCACAAAGGAACTTAGGCTGCAATTGACCACCAACAAGCCCATAGAATTGCCCTATATGACAGGACAATTGATCATGACTGGTAATCATTCAGCTTCCTTCAATGCAACAATTAAATTTTGCCAAACCAGTGAAGTCATTTTGCTCAAAGGTCATAAACACAGGCAAAAAATAAAAAAACTGTTTCAATCTCACGCCATCCCACCTTGGGAAAGATTGGTTATTCCTTATCTATATATTGATAATGAATTGATGGCAGTGGGTTCCTATTTCGTTTCTCAGAAATTCAATCTGCTTTTAGATGAATTAAATACAGAATATGAATGGCTATCTCCACAATTTCTTTTGTAAAATAGCAACATGAGCCAAACTAAAACTTTTGAAAACAACTTATCTCAACTTGCAGACATCATTTCAAAAATGGAACAAAGTGATGTTGGACTTGAAGAGTCATTAAAACTGTATGAACACGGCATCAAAATGACCAGAGAATGTCAAAAAATCATAGATGCTGCTGAGAAAAAAATTGAATCACTGATGACACAACAAACTAACAACTGATGCTTCACTATCAAAACCGAATCAATTCATTTTTAAGCAAACAAATCGAAGCATCAAGTAACGAGAACTCTAGACTCAAACAATCGATGCAATATTCATTGCTCTCTGGTGGTAAACGCATCAGGCCATTACTGGTCTATGCCACAGCAGAAAGTTTGAAGATCAATCTTGATACTGCGGACTACATCGCTGCTGCCATTGAGATGATTCATGCCTATTCATTGATTCATGATGATTTACCAGCCATGGATAATGATGATTTAAGAAGAGGAAAAGCGACCAATCACATCAAATTTGATGAGGCCACTGCAATTCTGGCAGGTGATGCTTTGCAATCTTTGGCCTATGAGACCTTAGCCAATACACCAGCAGATGCTCCTAATGTAGTAGCCATGATAGCAAAATTGGCTCAATTGAGTGGCATTGTTGGTATGGCCGGTGGTCAAAGTTTAGACTTGATGGCTGAAAATAAAAATATAGGAATGGCTGATTTACAAAAAATTCATGCAGCAAAGACCGGTGCTTTATTACAAGCATGTGTCCAACTGACCACTGAATTAAAAAACAACCTGGCTGATGATTGTAAAATCAAATACCATTTATTTGCGGAACATTTAGGGGTGGCATTTCAAATTGTTGATGATATTTTAGATGTTACACAAGACACTGAAACTTTGGGTAAACCTGCCAATTCCGACACCAAAAACAAAAAAGCCACTTACCCCAGTCTATTGGGCTTACAAAACGCCAAGGATCAAGCAGACCATCACATTAATAAAGCCTATCATTTGTTGGAAAATATAGAATTCAATACGGACATGTTAAAGCAACTTACTGCGTTAATTCTTCAAAGGAATCATTAAGTTAATTTGTCTTTTCAATGTTTCGCACAAATTTCAGGCAAAAAAAAGCCCCAACTTTGGTTGAGGCTTTTTTGGTATAAGATCCTGGCGATGTCCTACTCTCACATGGGAACTCCCACACTACCATCGGCGATGCTACATTTCAC
>NZ_NIHB01000020.1 GCF_002591915.1 Marinicella litoralis
TTGATTTGTTCAACCACT
The DNA here is from genome assembly GCF_002591915.1 of Marinicella litoralis. GTDB lineage: Bacteria > Pseudomonadota > Gammaproteobacteria > Xanthomonadales > Marinicellaceae > Marinicella > Marinicella litoralis. Next base: position 19 of record NZ_NIHB01000020.1, read on the forward strand.
GCCGATGGTTCAGGTAACTTCTCTTGTTCTCCGGTTAATCCATTGCCAGCCGATGGCGATGTGATCAGTGTGATTGTGACCGATGAAAACGGTAACTCATCATCACCAACTCAAGTGACTGTTGATGCAGCGGCTCCTGATGTTCCAACTGTTACTCCATTGTTAACCAATGACGTGACTCCTGTGATTTCAGGTACGGCTGAGGCCAACAGCACAGTGACCGTTCAAGTCGGCGGTGCCACTTATACAACCAC
>NZ_NIHB01000021.1 GCF_002591915.1 Marinicella litoralis
ACCTATTGCGTGCAATTCAGTGGTTTACCGGCCAGTCATGTGTTTACCCTGGCCAATCAAGGTGGCGACGATGGTGTGGATTCTGATGCCAACCCAGCCGATGGCCAAGTACAAAACATCAATTTAAGTGATGTTGATCCAACCATTGATGCCGGTATTTACCGCAATGGCTCAATCGCAGGTTTGGCTTGGTGTGAGTCAGCCACCAATGCCAACACCAGTTACGATGC
>NZ_NIHB01000003.1 GCF_002591915.1 Marinicella litoralis
ATGTAGCATCGCCGATGGTAGTGTGGGAGTTCCCATGTGAGAGTAGGACATCGCCAGGATCTTATACCAAAAAAGCCTCAACCAAAGTTGGGGCTTTTTTTTGCCTGAAATTTGTGCGAAACATTGAAAATAGCATTTTTTATTTTAGAATCAGCAAATTATTTCATTCAATTTCATTGTACTATTCAACTCAATTCAATGCTTAGAGTCACTTATAATTCTTCACAATAAGGAACATATTTTGTCATAATTTTTCAAATGATTATTTGTATATTTGATCATAGAAATTTGATTTAATATATTTTTAACATCAGCTAATGGGTGTATCTTATTGTTATAAAAAGAAATATCTTAATTTAAAATTCAATCACACGTAAAAATGCCAATTAAAAGATACGCATTTCAGTTTCAATTGTATACAATGATTATGTGATCATTATGAAAATAATGAGCGGGGGAAGTAGGAAAAGTGGGAAATAATAAGCTTTAAAACAAGGATGTGATTCCATATTCATGGAGTTTTGGTGTCTCTGCTGTAATGAATTCGTAAGTGATCTATATATTATTTGAATTCATAAAAAGTGGGAAAAACATGACACAAGTTATCAAGCGGTTAAACAATTCTTTTTTCGTTATTCTCTTTTCATTATTGACGTCATTGCCAGTTTCAGCAGCCACCATTACTGCTGAAATCACCACTTCGCCGAGCACGTTCACTCCCGGTACAACGACAACTAACAGTTATGTTTTTACTGTTTCAAAAGGGGATTTAGGCACCATTTCAGGAATTGACTTTGATGGAGACTTTTCTAACACAGCTGCATTGGTAGATTTCGATTGGGAATGTAGTGGTTCTGGGGGGTCTGTTTGTAGCAATACCTCTGGATCAAATGACACGGCGATTGACACCAATATCACACTGGTTGATGCCAATGCTGTTACATTCACCATTACATCAATTGGATATGATGCTGGTTATTTCGGCACTTTGAATTTTACTGCAAATGTTTCCGATGTGGGAGTTACAAATATTGCTGTTGATGATTCTGTATCTATCACCAGGGCATCTGAAAGTGACATCAATTTCAGTCTATCCAATGCGCCAACCACTTATACCCCAGGTCAAACGGGTACCTATGTATTCACCGTGTCCAACAACAACGGACCCAGTGATGCACAAGATTTGACTTTCAGTGATGTTGTGCCCACTGGTATGGTTATTGACAGTTGGAGTTGCGACATGCTCATAGCAACACCTGCAAATTGTGATGGTTCAGTTAATTCCAACGAAAATGTTAATCCAGTGTTGCAATTGGACAAGAATGATACCGCCAATATTACGGTGAATGCCACTTACCTCAGTTCAGCAACTGTAGACCCATTAACCTACGAAGGCAGCATAGCTTTTGGTGACACATTCATGACTGATGCTGGAGGTGGCACAGGTCCATTGGTGGTCAACGATTCTAATGCTTGGGCTCCCGTTTCAACTTTGAATGTTACGGTAAATACCGATACAGCATCTGAAACCAATTACACGCCTGGTGATACGGAAGTTTATGAAGTCAGTATCAGAAATGATGGTCCCAGTGATGTGAGTGGTGTGCTTGTCAGTGACAATGATTTATCTGAGTATGAAGTCATCAATTGGTCATGCGCCAATTCTACGGGCGCAACTTGTGGCGCTATGTCGGGTTCTGGCGCCTTGTCAGACACCACAGGGATTATTGAGAGTGGAGCGACCCTGACTTATCAAGTTTCTGTTACTTATTTGTCCGGAACGCTGACAGATCCATTGGTCTATACAGCTTATGCAGATAACCCTGCGAGCCATACCCCATCTACACAATTTTCTGGTTCGAAATCCTTGGCCAGAGACCCTTTCTCCGAATACACGTTGACTTTGAGTAACAGTCAAAATTCATATACTCCAGGCACCACAGGCATAGTATACACCGCTGTATTGACCAATCTTGGGCCAACAGATGTATTGAATGCCTCTATCACGGACAACAGTTTAACTGAGTTTGAAGCCATTGACTGGGCATGTATTCCGGCAAGTGCTTGTACCGCTGGATCGGGGCCGTTGTCAACTTCCGTTGATATCATTAAAAATGGTTCAATAACATTTGAAATAACCGTTGATTACTATTCAAGTGCAGTGGCAAACCCATTGATTTATGAAGTAACGGCAGCAAATCCTAACAATACAGTTGATACCAGTACAACCGCATCAGACAGCGATACACTTGACAGACAAGTTAATTTACTGATTGAAAAAACGGGTAAAACCGATCCAAGTGATCCTAATTCACCTGGTACATTGGTGCCGAATGAACCCTTTACCTACAGTATTGTGGTTACCAACTTTGGTCCCAGTGATTTAGGTGCAGGCGTTGATATGTTGGGAGATCCATCTGAGCAAGGGGTTCGTTTGGTTGACAATCTTGACAACACCCTTTTCAATGCAGCCAATTCTTCGACTTGTGGTCCAGGTGTCACTGACCCTTGTTGGGAATATTGTGAAAGTGACCAAGGTATACAGGACACAGCCATGTCACCGACCAACTGTCCAGGAAATACCGATATTTCAACTGGCTTTGGATCAGTGCTTGATGTGCCAATCAGGCTTTCTAAAGGCAGCAGCAGTGAAGTTATTATTTATGCCACCGTGGCAGAAACCACTGGTTCTGATTGTGACACCACCAATGGAGCAGAAAACATCAGGGATTTGTGTAACACGGCAACAATCACTTTGGTCGAAACGTCTACAACCACGAACACAGGTGACACCGAAGACCTGACCAGTTCATTCAACAACAGAATTATCGTTGGCACAGACATTGTGGTTACCAAAACCGATGGTGTTGACGACCCAGCGACGATTGCACCAGGGACTGAAAATACTTATCAAGTGACTGTCAGTAATGATGGTTTTATCAATGCTGAAAACATATCAGTTACAGATGTTTTGCCACTGTATCCCGCCCAAGCGGCTGGCTTTGTTCCTGGTACCATTTCTTGGACGTGTGAAACAGCGGATACAGGAGCTTGTTGTAACACACAAAGTACGGCATGTGGCTACAACTCACCGACACCATCGATCATGAGTGATGCGTTGAATGCCAACATTGATTTGGAATCGCAAACGGCGGTTACATTCACTATCACAGGAACAGTTTCTAACGATGCTACAGGCGTTTTGACCAACAGTGCGACTGCCACTTTGCCCAGTGGTATTGATGAAGCAAATGACACGAATAACACCAACATCACTGATGTAACAACGCTGGCAGGTCATTCTGACATTGAATTGATAAAAACACTGGTCTCTGGTACTCCGATGAATACCGGTGATCCCCTGTATAATGATTATGTGGAATTGGTCTACCAAATTGAAGTCACAAATCTGGGACCTTCATTTGCATCCGCGGTTACAGTTCAAGATCCATTGGATTCAACTCAACTTGAAGGTTCGTCAGCTGAGTGGAGTTGTGTGGTAAATGGCGCTGGTACTTGTGCGGATTCAGGTCCTAGTTCTGGTGCTTTGAGCACCACCGTCGACTTGGGTGTGGACTCTACAGCTGTCTTTACTGTAACTGTTCCAACTGCTGTGGGTGCCGAAGGTAAAGTGGTGAATACAGCATCAGCGACAGTTTCTGCTTCAGCCTTTGATCCAGTGTCCAGTAACAATCAAGACAGTGTGCAATATTCATTAACCGGATCAGCTGAAATCACCATCGATAATGATGACGCCAGATTAGAAGCCGTCCCAGGTGAAACCATCAGTTACACTGTTAGGGTGGCCAATGAAGGTCCTGATAATTTATTTGATGCCACGGTACAAAATATTTTTCCACCACAATTACAAAATGTAAATTGGACATGTAGCGCAGTTTCCCCGATTCCAGGTGACTTATCCTTGTTTCAATTTTCAGACCAAAGTGCTGCTGGCGCCCAGTTGATAGCCAGCCCTGACGGCAATCATGTATATGTGGCTTCGCCCGATACGGATGATGCGGGTGTACTTAAAGCCAAAATCAATGTGTTTTCTAGAAAAACCGTGGTTGGTGGGGACTTTGGTCAACTACAATTTATACAAGAAGTAGAGCAAGGTGTTAACCAGGTAGATGCGATAGAACAACCCAAATCTTTGGTCATGGATAATGCCGGCAGATTTTTGTATGTGTTATCTGATATCAACTCAGGTTCCAGTGCCAATGTGGGGATTGCAATATTTGGGCGTGACACCAATAGTCTGTCAGCTACCTTTGGACAACTAACATATTTAGGACCCATGCTTGACATGATTCCTTCAACTGTAGAGGACATGGTCATCAGTACAGATCAAAAACACCTGTATATTTCAGGTGGCGGAAAGATCAATAGATATGATCGCGACACCGGAAGTGGCTTGTTGACTTTCAGTACTGATCACGCATTAACTGATGCAGGTCAAATGGTGTTCAGTGCGAGCAGTGAAGAGTTGTATGTCATGGAAGCATCTGGTGACACCATTCATGCCTTTACTCGAGATTCGGACCAGTTATCTGGCACATTCGGAGACTTTTCTGTTTTGAATACAGTCAGTGATGTCTCTATGGCTGATGTGGCTGATGTGGTTATCAGTGCAGATGACAACGATTTGTATTTGGCAGCTACTGGCAGTTCCTCAGTAGTTTTGATCAAGCGGGACATCACATCAGGCATGCTGAGCTTTGGCACTTCATATAATGATGCTGATTTATCTCCTTTATCTGGAACCATCGCAGGTTTAACCGCTGTAGCAGTGAGTAATGATGGCGAGCACGTCATTGTGGGTGGAGTACCCGGTTCTGAATCTATATTGGTGTTATTAAGAAACAGCCAAGGATTCTTGAATTATCAAGAAACCCAAACTTTGGCAGTGTTAAATGGCGTTACGGACATTGCATTCACACCAGATGGCAGGCATGTTTTGACCACGGCGGCAGCCACTGGCGGCAAAACTTTAACCGCCTATGAAAGAAGACAACCAGACCCCTTGTTCTCATTTATGGAAGCAGAAATCAGTGGGGTAAACGGATCTTATAATCCATCTGATAACTCGGCCATTGTTCAAGACATGTTGGGTGCCAGTTCAGTGGCAGTCAGCAGTGATGGTCTGAGTGTTTATGTCACTGCTTTAGGCAGTGACTCAGTGGTGCAATTTGCGCGAGACAAAACCAAAGGAAGTACCAGTGATACGCGCAAAGAAAATCTCCAGTATCAAGCCACTTACACCGATGGAGTTGGTGTTTTAACTGGCTTGAATGACATTGATTCTATTGCGGTCTCTCCGAATGGGAAGTTTGTTTATGTCGGTAGTTCAGACTCGGCCACTTTAACCGTGTTCCGAAGGGCAACCAATGGTGATTTGTCTTATGAGACAACAATGACACACACCAACAATACCATTGATGGTTTATTGGGTGTATCAGATATTTTGATCAATGCTTCCAGCCAACATTTATATTTGGCAGGTCGTTTTGAAGCTTCAGTGGCTCATTATTCAATCAACTCAACCACCGGTAGGTTGACTCTGGTTGATACTTTAGCCAATGGTGATGTGGGTGTATCTGGCTTGGCTGGTGCGCGTTCATTGTCATTCAGTCCGGCAGAAGATCAAATATATGTGGCCAGTAGCATTGATGACAGTTTGGTGGTTATTGGCAGAGAATCCAGTACCGGTAATATAAGCTTCATTCAACGCAACGCATTTGCCGGTGACCAGCCAATGGATCTAGTTGCCAGTCCTGAGGGAGATCATGTTTATGTGGTTTCAGCTAATGACCATAAATTATCTGTGTTTCAGCGTCAATCAAATCCTAACAGTGCCCAATATGGACAGGTCACATTGATGAATTCATATGTCGATGGTGTGGGTGGTTTCAATTACATCCAAGGTGCAAGGGCCATTGCCATCAGTTCACAAGGTGATAAATTGTATGTGGGTGCTGAGTTTGACCATGCCATTTCAGTCATCGATCGTGATCAAAATTCAAACAGCAGCAGTTATGGATTTTTGTCTGTGATAGAGGTTCAAATCGACGAAGTCAATGATGTGAATGGATTGGAACAATTATATGACTTGGTGGTTACCGATGACACCAGACATGTTTACTCAGTTGGCTTTGCTGATCATGCTTTGGCTGGATTTGTATTAGGTACTGGTTCATCATGTAGTGCCCAAGGAACTGGTAATATTACTGACCAAGTTGACATTGGTAGTAACGGCACATTAACTTATTCAATCAATGCCACCATCCGTTCAAATGCATCAGGTCAATTGACTACCAATGCCAGTATCATTCCGCCGGAAAACTTTTCATTCAATAACATTTCAGACACTTGTATGACACCGGATACGACAGATGCATGTGATGTTGATGTGACTGACTTGGTTCCAGAGTATGACTTGGCCATCAGCAAAACAGACAACAGGATTTCCTCGGTCCCAGGACAAGCAGTCACCTATGACATTTTAGTGACCAACAATGGTCCAAGTGATGCGCTTTCTGACTCCAATGAATCTATTCAAGTCATAGATATTTTAAACCTTGGCTTCAATCCTTCGACCGTCAACTGGAGCTGTGAAGCTTCTGGTTCAGGTTCACTGAGTTTTGTACAAAGTGTTGAACAAGGAAAATTAGGCATCACTGGATTAACCGGTGTCGCTTCCGTCGAATATGTAGAAGATTTGGTAGGCTTAGGCCCACATGTCCTGGCAGCCAGTGTATTGGATGACAGCATCACGGCTTTATCTGTAAATCAAGTGACGGGTGAGTTGACACAATCAGTGGTGTTCACTTCAGAAACAAATGCATTGCTAAATGGCGCCAGAGAACTGGTTGTTGTTGATGATGACATCTATGTGGTTAGCCAGGTTGACGATTCATTGGTGGCTCTGCGGGCTTCAGTACAAACCGGAAATGTCCTTTCAATCAGTGCGGTGGCGAGTTATAACTTTGCTTCAGGTGTGGCTGGTTTGAATCAAGCGGTTGATGTCGTGGTGTCTCCAGATGGTACTTCATTGTATGTCGCAGGTGCCAATGACAATGCGATGGTTATTTTTGATCGTTTGAATGGTAATTTGTCTAACCCAAGAACAATGATTCAAGGGCAAGTCGGAGTCAGTGGTTTGGCAGGTATCAATGCCTTGGCCATCTCTCCTGATGGTAGAACTGTATATACCAGCGGTGCTAACTTTGAAAACCTGGGTATTTATAAACGTGATTTATTGACTGGCGACCTGACTTTAATCGGCCTGGTTGATGCCTCATCACTCAGTGAATCCATGGCCGGTATTGTAGCCATGACTGTTTCAAATGACGGTCAACACTTTTATGCTTCATTGGCAGATTCAAATAAATTATTGGTCTTTGAACGCGATGTGATCAGTGACCCCAATTCCAATGACTATGGTTTGTTGACATTGGTTCAAAGTGTTAAACAAAATGAAAATTCAGTGGTCGGTATCTTGGCGCCTAATGGCATGGATATTTCAGACGATGGCAGACACCTTTATGTCACGGGTGAACAATCCGATTCTGTGGTTTGGTTTGGACGTGATTTGGTGACTGGCGAACTGAGTTTTGGTGGCGTAATCAGTGACACGGTCGGTCTAACCAATGGATTGAACGGTGCTCTGGATGTTGCAGTAAGTAGCAATGGTGAGTTTGTTTATGTTGCCGGCAGTATTGATAATGCATTGGCAGTCTTGTCTCGTTCAGCTGATTCCAGTTGTCCAGCTTCAGGTATTGGTGACATCGCTACAGGAGGTGAAGACTCCGGTGTTGAAGTTAATATCGCGGCCAATGGCTTATTGCGATTTACTTTACAAGCCACGGTGGCATCTAATGCCAGTGATGAATTGGTTAATACAGCTGGCGTTTACAGCTGTCCAGCCAGTCACATTGGGCCAATCAAAAATTGTATTGGTGCTGAGTTGAACCTCAGTAACAACTTTGATACGGACACCAATGAAATTGATGCCAATGCGGATTTATCAATCACCAAAACGGATGGAGTGGCTCAATATGATGGATTGTTAGGTGCCGTCAATATCACAGGTAATAATGATCATATTTATGTGGCTGCTCAACAAGAAAATGCCATAGGTATCTTCAGCAGAGAAAATGATTCGAATCAAATGGATTTTGGTAACCTTGCGTATGTGAATTCAGTTTTAAATGGTTCAGATGGCGTCTCTGGCTTGCTGGCAGTATCCGATGTGATGTTGTCCGCAGATGGCTTGACGCTTTATGCCGCAGGTGCGGGTGATAATTCAGTGGTGGTATTGAGAAGAAATCAACAAAGCGGTGAGTTAAGCTTCTTAGAAAAACAAAGCAGTGGACTGTTTGGTGTTGAAGGGTTAGAAGGTGTTAATGCCTTAGCCTTCAGTCAAGATGGCTCACATTTATATGCAACAGCCCCATTAACTGGTTCGTTGACTGTATTCAGTGTTGATCAATCCAATGGTGTTAATCAAGGCCGTTTAACCTACATTCAAAAACTGCAAAATGCAGTGGCTGGCGTGTCTGGTCTTGCAGCCATCAGCGATGTGATTGTTTCACCTGATGACAAGCATATTTATGTCATTTCAAATTCGGAAAACAGCATTTCACTGTTCCTCAGAAACCCCAACAGCAACAGTCCAAGCTTTGGCCAATTAAGTTACATGACCACTTATTTCAATGGAAATGATGGAATCGGTGGTTTGGTTGGACCGAATGAAATGATCATTGATGCTTCGGGTACACACATTTATGTGTTGGGTGGAAGTGCGCAATCATTGGTCGTATTCGAGCGTGACGCGATGACAGGTGAATTGGCATTTGTACAATTCAAACAAAATGGCACTTCAAATGTAGTCGGTTTGAGTGGCGCCACTGATTTGGTTCTTGCTGATGATGGTATCAATTTATATGTCGCCGGTCAGACAGAAGATGCGGTGGTTAAATTCACCAGAGACGCCTTAACTGGCATATTAGAATTTGATCAAATCATCAAACAAGGTGATGCCCTTGGTCAAGTGGGAGAATTTGTCAAAGGATTGGATGGTGCATCTGGTGTATTTATTTCACCCGATGGTAAACATCAATACATTGCTGCAAAAAATGATCATGCAGTCACTACTTTATCTATCGATCAATCGGTCACACCAGCGATGAATGGTGATTTAATTTACCAACAAACTTTGATAGATGGTCTAGGTGGTGTTGCACCGGGTTCAGAAATTACTTATGTGATTGTAGCCAGTAATTTTGGTCCTAGTGATGCACAGAAAGTCAGGGTTCAAGATATTTTCCCAGCTGAATTTGAACAAATCAGTTACCAATGTTTCCCCAAAGATGGTGCAGCTTGTAATACCAATGTACAACCAGGTAATGTGAACGAAGTGGTTGATTTGCCGGCAGGTTCACGGGTAGAAATTTTAGCCACGGGTGTGATCAAAACTGATGCCACCGGTGTGCTGTCGAATACTGCCACTGTGAGTACCTCTACTGATCCAAATTTTGCAATTAACGACCCGAATGTTGCCAATAACACGGCCACAGATGACAACACCTTGTTGTCTCCAGCTGTTGATTTGATCATTACCAAGGACAATGGTTTGACTGAAGTGATTCCTGGTACTCCTGTTACCTACGAAATCGTTGTTACCAATGGCCCAACGGCAAATACAGCGGCCCAACCCTCAGATGCGTTGGGTGTGTTGATAACCGATGTGGTTCCTGAATCAATCAGCAATGTGAACTGGACTTGTTTGGCTGTGCCTGAAGTTGGTTTATTGGATGATGGTGATAATGACACAAACACCAGTGATTTCTTGGTTTATAACAACTTGAATGACTATGCTGACTTGACAGTCAGTAGCAATGGTTTGTTTGCTTATTCTTTAGGACAAGGTGCCACCGATTCAACATTGATCACATATGCCAGAGACAAGCGAACTGGTGACTTATCTGTGATTCAAACTATGGTCGATGGTGATATGGGCTTATCAGGCTTTAATGGTTTGTCAGCACTGGCACTCAGTCAAGACCAGCAAAACTTATATGCGGTGTCTTCGGGTGATGATGCATTGATTACTTTCAGTCGCAATGTTACCACTGGTATGTTGACTTTCGAAGCGGTATTGGTTGATGGTTCAGGTGGTGTCAATGGTATAGGTGGGGCAGTTGATGTGCTGCTTTCACCAGATGATCAGCATGTTTATGTGGCCGGATATTTAGATAATGCCATTGCTGTCTTTAATCGCAATATTTCTGATGGTTCATTGGCCTTTGCGTCATTACTTATTGGAGAAGAAGGCTTGACAGGTGTGAATACCTTGGCATTTGATGAGACCGGTTCATATTTAATTGCTGTGGCTAATTTGAACCAATCTTTGGCCAGTTTTGATCGAAACAACTCAACCGGCGCATTGAGTCCTATTGATGTCATTCAGGATTTTCAAATTGGTGGGTCTGTTTTAGAACAGCCAGTCGATGTAGTGGTACAGTCAGGAACGATTTATGTCAGCAGTTTAGACAGTGATGCCATCAGTTTGTTTGACATGGATGTGATGACTGGTGAATTCAGTTATCGCAACCAAGTTACATTGGCAGCAGGTTCTGGCCCAAGCAGCCTTCTACTGTCATCTGATGCCAAGCAAATGTATGTGGCCAATAGTGGGTCAAATAGCATTTCACTGTTTCAATTGATTCAAGATGAATATCAACTTTCTGCAGTGGTGTATGACACCAACTTGATTGCAGCTTTGGACGGTTTGAGTCGATTGGTGTTCAGTCAAGACAAGCAATTCATATATGCCTTGAGTGGCGATGATCTGATCTTATTACAAGTGGCCAAGGGCTCACAATGTAGCGAGTCTGGTAGTGGGCAGCTTTCAGATGTTGCTGATATCATCTCAGGCGGCTCAGTGACTTATGTATTATCGGGTGATGTGTTGCCAACAGCAACAGGTAATCTGATTAACAGTGCTCAAGTGGTCGTCAGTGGCGATACCATAGAACTTGATGCCAGTAATAACATGGCAACTGATTCTGATTTATTGGTACCAACCACTGATTTGAGTGTAACCAAAACTGATAATTTGCTTGAAGTTGTTGCCGGCACCACCTTGGACTATGAAATCAATGTGTTCAGCTCTGGACCCAGTAGTGTGTTAGCCACTATGGATGATGTGTTGCCTATTTTCCCAGTTGAAAATGCAGGTTTATTGTCTGGATCTATTTCTTGGTCATGTGTCAGCACACAACCCATCGTTTTAAATACAACTTATGACAGCGCGCAATTCAGTACACTACAGAACGCTTCTACCGTCATTATGAATGAAGCGGGGGACAGGGTTTGGATAGCCAGTGTTGATAACAATGCAGTCTCTGTGTTCAGTAAAGATTTGAATGGAACGCTGGTTTTACTCAACACCATTACTGAGGGTGATGTATTTACCATCACAGTAGATGACCTTCCGGTTAATTACACCTTGGTTGATTTTGTTGGCTTATCTGCTTTGGCATTGAGCCAAGATGAAAATCATTTGTATGTAACGGCAGAAGACAGCAACAGCTTATTTGTATTCAATATAGAAGACTTAAATGATGTTGAATATGTACAAACAGTAACTTCTGGAGTTGATGATGTGATTGGTATGACTGATCCAGTCAACCTGACCGTGTCACCCGATGATGCCGCAGTCTATGTAGCTGCCAATGGATCTGATGCGATCACAGTCTTTGCTCGTAATAACAGTTCAGGTATGTTGACTTTTGTTGAACGTGTACGTGACGGTTTTGGAACCATTGTTCCAGACAGCAATGTGATTATCGGAATCAATGATTTAATGGTTTCTCCGAATGGTCAGCACCTGTATACAGTGTCTGATTTTTCTGATGCAATCGCAATATTCAGCAGAAATACAATGACGCAACAATTAACCTATCAAGAGGTGATTCGCGAAGGTGATGTTCATTTGGCAGGCGATGTGCCTGGTATGGATGGCTTACGGGATCTTAAATCTTCACCGAATGGTCAATACCTGTACTTCTTGGCAGGAGATGATCAATCCATGTTGTATTTCTCACGAGATAACAGCACGGGTCAACTTGAATACATTGCTCAGTTGAAAGCCGGCGAAGCAGGGGTGGGTCCAATGTCCTCTCCCAGCCAAATGGCCTTTTCCAATGACGGTGGAAAGCTGGTGATTGCCGATATCGACAGTTCCTCTGTATCACTGTATGAGCGCAATGACACTGACGGTTCATTGACCTTGGAGGATGTATACACCAATGACGGTTTAAGCGGTGGTTTGATGGATGGACCCAATGGAATCACTATGGACAGCACCAACGTGTTGGTGCTCAGTAACCTCAGTGATTCATTGACCACATTGCGATTGGTGGCAGATGCTGAATGTCCTGTTTCTGATGGCATTGGTGATCATGTGAATGTGTTGTTTGAAATGAACCCAAGTTCATCAGCAGCCACATTAATTGCCGCAACGGTTCATCCTTCAGCACGTGGTGTTTTAAGTAACACCGTTAATATGAGCGTTCCTATTGGTTCTGTAGATTTAGATCCAATCAACAGTACGGCCACAGACACCACAGTGATCACGATAGAAACCGACGTTTCTGTCAGCAAGACCGGCCCAACAGATGCGATTGCTGGTGAATTCATCCAGTACCAAATCGTAATGGCTAATACAGGACCATCAGATGCCCTTGGTGTCCAACTCAATGACGTGATGGATAATGTGTTGTTGGATGTCGAATGGACATGTACTGCAACAGGACGTTCGGTTTGTGAAAATGCGAATGGGGTGGGTGATTTGAGTGAAACCCTCAATGTTACCATTGATGGAACGGTGACATTTGTGATTGATGCATTGATCGACCCAAGTTATTTTGGCACTTTGCTTAACACTGCTGAGGCAGTTGTGTTTGAACAAGGGTTCAATACTGACAGGGATTTACTGAATAATGTTTCCACTGTGACTACCAATGTGACTCAATTTGTTGATTTATCAGTGGTTAAAACCCTGACGTCACCCAATGTAACTGCTGGTTTACCAGTAAGCTATGATGTTGTGGTCAGTAACGCAGGTCCGAGTGATGCACCCAATACCACAGTGACCGATTTAGCTCCAAGTTCAATTGCAAACTTTGCATGGACATGTGTTGCAGATCCTGGAGTGACGTGTCAAACCAGTGGCAGCGGTGATTTGATAGATGTGATATATCTACCCGTTGATAAATCAGTTGTATACTCAATAACAGGTGACGTTCCGTCTTCAGCCACCGGAGATTTAGTCAACACGGCAACTGTGACTGCTGGCGCTCCTGTAGATGAGGATGAGCTTAGTAACAACGTATCTAGCACCAATGATACTATTCAGGTGGTTTCAGATGTGCAGTTAACCATTGATGACAGCATTGACCCCTATGATCCTGAGTCATTAGATTCATTACAGTTCTATGTCAATGTAATTAACCATGGGCCTTCCGATGCGCGAGATGTTTTAACTGTTACCAATGTTCCTAATGTGTCTGAACAAATTCAGTTTGTAAACGATGATTCGGAATGTGAACTTGTTATCTATGGGTTGTTCTGTGAAACCGGCGTATTGTTACCTGGCCAACAAGAAAACACCCTAATTGATTTGCGCTTAGTCGCCAATACACCGAGTTCGGTTAACACAAGAGCTGAAGTCAGTACATCGACATTTGATCCTGATACCAATAACAATGAAGAAGTTGAAAATACCCAGTTATTAACTGGCATTGATATTACCATCAGTAAGTCAGATGAGTTAGAAGAAGCCGAACCAGGTGCTTGGTTAGAATACACCATCGTGTTGGAAAACAAAGGCTCGGTAGATGCTGGCGATGTGAATGTGGATGAACAACTCCCAGCCAGCCTAATTAACGCCAGCTGGAGTTGTGAAGCATTTGATGGCGCTACCTGTATCAATATAGATGTCAACAACGTAACAGGTGGCGCCAACATGCCAGCTGGATCGTTGGCAGTATTCACTTTGACAGCACAAATTGATCCGGTTTTGGTTGATATGTCAGAAACGCATGTCATCAATACTGTGGAAGCTGTTCTGGCCAGTGGTACTGATTACAACATGTCCAATAACACCGCGTCTGATTCTAACTTCTTGATATACTTTATATTCAAGGATGGGTTTGAGGAGTTACCCTAATGAATAAATTCATTGTTTTGGTATTGATGCTGGTTTCTGCTGTCTTTGGGTGGGTAGTTGCGAAAAACTTCCCACTCAAAAGTTCACCTTCGTTGAATTCAGATGTGGTGGCCATTGTTGATGGTGATGTGATCACTAAAGATGAGTTCATTAAACAAATGACGCTGCGTGGTGGTAATAGGCCAGGGCAATACCATGATGTCAAACAGCGAAAATTTTTATTGGATTTCATGATTAATCAGAAATTAATGATGAATGATGCAGAAGCAAAAGGCATCAATAAAAATGACATGGTACAAAAGATTTATCGCAAAGCAACCATTGATAAATACTTGGATGAGGTTTTGGAAAGTAAAATTGATGCGGTTAAAGTGACTGAAGCTGAAATCAAACAACATTTTGATGAGAATTACAGCGTTTATGAAAAGCCTGCCAGAAAACGAGCGGCGGTCATTTATAAGGCAACCACCAGTAAAACCAGTGCAGAAGAGAAAGCTGCTTTGAAACAGTCGTTGTTAGAAGTTAAGGCAGCAGTCAGTGATTTGGATGAAGATACGTATCATTTTGGCGATTTGGCATTACAACATACTGATGACCGAGCTTCGAAATACCAAGGGGGGGTTATTGGTTGGTTTATAGAGAACCCAAACCGAGCATACAAATGGGATCGAAGTGTTATTCAAGAATTATTTAAGTTAGACAACAACGGAGATGTTTCGGATGTGGTTGAAACAGACCAAGGCTTATTTTTGGTTAGATTGGTCGCCTCTGAAAGTGTAAACGCCAAAACATTAGATCAAGTGTCCAGTGGAATCAAAAAACAATTACTCAAAATTAAGCAGGATCAAGTCAAAAAAGACTTTATTTATTCGTTAATTGATAATTCTACGGTAGAAATCAATGAAAATTTATTGGCACAAATTGAACCAATAAGCCCCATTAAGCGCAACTCTGATCGCAAACCACCCGCATTGCCAACTGGTGCAGGAGATCAACAATGAAAATCACCAAAACTCACATCAATGAGAAAAACATCATGAATATTCAACTGAATTTAAAAACGAAGAATGGTATCAATAAACAACCTATGAGTTGTTTTAAATATTTACTGCTCTTTATTTTATTATGCCAATTACAATTGGCTGTTGCTGGAATCGCTGTCGATCAACAAACCATTACATTGAAGCCAGGCTGGAATGCAATATTTGTTGAGTTAGAGCCCGTCAACAATCAAATTACCGATGTGTTTTCTGGTGTCCCTGTGGAAAGTGTTTGGCGTTGGTTACCTAAAGGCTTGGGCAGTGATTTTGTGGTAGACCCAGCAGAGGGCTTGTTGAGTGTAGATGGATGGTATGGATATTTTCCTGAACCAAGGCCAGAAGCGTTCTTAAGTAATCTGTATACCATCTCTGCGAATACTTCGTATTTGGTTAAGTTAGATGGGACCACCAATAAAACCATAACCATCACAGGACGACCCATTTTAAGGAAAAAGAAATGGACCACCAATGGATATACTTTAACTGGATTTCCACTGGTTGAAGGTGATGAACCCAGTTTTGGTGACTTTTTCGCCACTTCTGAGGCACACAATGATCAACCGATATATCGATTAACTCAACAAGGAGAGTGGCAACTGGTGGCCAATCCATATACTGAAGTCATGAAGTCAGGTGAGTCTTATTGGGTTTATACAGAGGGTACTTCAAAGTTTCAGGGTTTAATTAATGTAACGGTAGAACAAGGTGAGTCCATTGAATATCGGGCCGCGTTCACAGAGATTGATATTATTTTAACCAATTTAAGTGACGTGCCTAATTACATGAGTATCAATCGGGTGAATGGTAATTCAATGCCTATGAAGTTTTTAAACATTGACCCAGAAACAGGCGAAGAAGCTTGGCCTAATTTACCGAATGTCAAAGTCTATGAAGTTCAGCCAGGTGAAGATCGCATTGTGACCTTGGCTGTTGATCGAGCCAATTTTCTTGAAGAGCGTATGGAACAAGTGTTATCAGTAACCAATGAGCAAGGCGGTAAAGTGATGATTCATGCCGGTGCCAACACCATACAACCATTGGCGATTCCCACTAGAATCAGCGAAAAATTGGCCACTCGTGGTACAGGTTCCATGGAAAGCTATGCAGGCTTATGGATTGGTACAGCACGCGTTCGAGGTGTCAGTGAGGCCCAAACAGGAGGGGTCACGCCTGAAAGCGTAGGCAAACCATTTTCAATCAGGGTTTTGATGCATGTTGACGCCACGGGTCAGGTTAAATTAATTAAAAATGTGGTTCAGATGTGGCAAAACGGCACCTATTCAACCAGTGCAAGTAATCCGGATTATGTGGAAGTGGATGTGCCTGGTTATTATGTTTTATTGACCAATGATGCGTTGATACCAAATTACTCTGGAATCACCAGACGAAGTGGACAATCTGCAGGAGTCAGGTACAGCACCATTGGTTACGATTTCAATGGAGATGACATGCTGATGAATGGTGAGTTTGCACCGAATAATTCAGTCAATGTCAGCTTGTTGATAGATCCAGAAATGCCCACCAATCCATTCAGACACAAATACCATCCTGATCATGACAATAAGGATGCACAATTTTTAAACTTTAAACAAGAAGCCTTTCAAATAACCAGGGAAATGGAGTTTTTCTTCACTCCGAATAACCCTAAATATCCAGACGTCGCTGATCCGCCAGGGTGGGGGGTTGAAGAGATGGGTGGCATATTCAGAGAAACCATCATTGGCTTACATAAAAATGCAATTTTTGTAGAAGGTGACTTTAGACTCAACAGAATTGCATCGACTGCAGTCTTAAACCAATAAGGTGATTATGATGAAATTAAATATGTTTAAAAATAAAAATCAAGTTAATGCGTTGACCTTATTGATCCTTTGTTTGATGTCGCCAATATCATTCGCGGCTTGGCCAACAGGTGGTGGTGGTTCAGGCGAAGAGCAATCTGTCGCTATAGTTACTTCTTCAAGTGGCAGCACTTACAGCATTGGTCAGTTTGAAGGAACGGTTCTTTTCGGTGATCATGAACTCAACAGTTCAGGACTGAGTGACATTTATGTCATTAAAATCAACCCCAATGGCAGTGTTGCCTGGGCCGTCAAAGCCGGTGGTCCATCAGAGGACATTGCAACGTCCATTACAGTTGATGATGCAGACAATGTCTATATTGGTGGTTCGCATTATGGAATCACTGATTTTGGTGGGGAAACACTCACCACTTCCAACACCGTGAAAAATGGTTTTGTGGCTAAAATCAATGCATCAGGTTCATTTGTCTGGGCGGAAAAAGTGGGTCGTAATGGTTATGAAAGTTCGGTCACTGAAATTAAATCGATTGAAGGTGATGGCACCATGATCCCTCCGATTGAAGGTTCTGTTTTCATCAGTGGGTATTACCGCCAAGTGGCTGACTTTGGTACTGCCAATGGTTCGCCATTAGGAAGCACATCGTTTTCTACTGAGACTTCCGATTTATTCGTCGCCAGATTAGAGCATGATGGTGATTGGAAATGGGTTCGAAACAGGGGCGGCGCTTCTACTTATGCTGAAAAAACCGTGGCCATGGATGTTGATGACAATGGACGGGTCTATTTATTCGGTGAATCCGGTGGCACGCTTGATTTGTACGAAGAAGATTTCGAATCGACGGCCCTTAACACCATCCCAACTGGTTGGGAAGCAGATTTTATTGGTAGTTGTATCCACGGGGTATGGCCCCACAACACCCCAGGAAACAACACCAAAAAGTTAGAGTTTGCTGGACGGAGAAATGGAAGTGCTACGCCATATATTAATACCACCGGGATGAGCTATGTTAATGTCAGTTTCCACCTTTGGGAAGGACAAGATTCATTCAGTGAAGATCCGGATGCTGGTGAAGATTTTGATATATATTATTTTTCTAGATACAGCGGATGGCAGTTTTTACAAAGGTATTATGGTGGTGGCTCGCGCACCAATCAAGTCATTAATTACACCTTCGATGCGGCACAAGCCAGCCATGCTAATTTTAGAATGGGGTTTGTTGCTACAGATGGAAGTGGGGACTGTTGGGATTATTGGCATGTAGATGACATCAAAGTTACTTCAACCATTGTGCCACAGAAATTTGCCTTAGAAATCAGTAATACTTTGGATGTTAATCCTACTTTAAGTTCATCAGTTGCCTTGAATCCAAATTTAGAGGTTTCGGACATTGCCTACAGCAAATCCAATGACAGCTTGATTGTTTCCGGAGTCAATACCCAAGCCAATAATTCGTATTGTAGTAAAAGCCTGAAAACGGGTTCTTTCTTGGCCAGTTTAGACATGTCGGCTTCACCCAGTTTTTCATGTGATTGGGTTCGGTATCCAACCACAGACACCAACTCAGTTGGACAAGGCATCACCATAGATGATGTGGGAAATATATATCAAATTGGTACATTCACCGGAGACATGACCTACGCGGTCGATAACCAGTGTTTGGTTAATCCTGCTGAAGATGAGACCATTTCAACAGCCAATGCCAATTCGGATGTGTTTTTGGTTTCTTTCAATGAAGATGGTGTGGCTTGTTGGTTAACTGGTGGTGACTATTTTGATGAAATTGATTCATACCCAGCCATCATTGGTGAGCTCGAAGTGGAAACCGGTGTAGACGTTTCTACCAACGGATTGTCTGAACTCTATATCACAGGTGATTTTCAATCCAGCATCGTTTTTGGTCTGGACGAACGTTTCAATGGTATGGGCGAAACCGATACCTATATTCAGCGTTGGGGAACTGATGGCCGGCCATTCCAAGTAGAAGCTTGGCCCATTGGTAAAGCCTTGAATGCCCCCAACAATGCCTATTTAGACAGTTTGGCCTTGACGCCTGATTTTTATCGCGAAGGCGTGCAAGTGGATGCAATTGGCTCAAAAATGTTTTATTGGGCAGGTCCAGTCAATGGTGAAAAAGCCAAATTAATTCCGTTGAAACCTTTCGAAGAAATAGAAGTGCATTGGCGTGTCAGTTCCACACCAGGCGATTCAAACAGGGTCATCACTTCGGGAACGGCGAATTGGCCAAATCAAATATGTGGCGAATTGGATGAAAATGATGATTTGATTTTAGATGAATGTTATCAAGTTCACATTGCCACCACTCCGGTTGAAGTGGAGCCAGCATCTGGCGACTATTTATTGTTGGACTTGGCCTATGCGGGCGGCTCGGCAGCGGTTGATAACAGGGTGTTTAATAATTACACATCCGGCTTTTCAACTTTGGTCTATATCAATGGACCGGCTCCTGACATCATTCAATACCCTGTTGAATTTGAAGTGGTGAGAACCATTCCTTTCAGTTCAGCACCTAAATTTGAAGATGCCGTTCCTTGGACCATTGGTACCAAAGTTGAAGACACTTACCACAACGAAATAGGTCGCACCGGCTATGTGCTCAATACATTGGCATTTTACGATGGCGTTGGCACCAGCGCTGCTTACAACCGCGGTGCACGAACGGGTCAAATCATTCCGGTCAATCGCATAGAAACATCAAGACCACAAGATGTTGGCAGAGAATTAACCGTGGCCTGGTATCACAGCAACATCAGAGGGGTTTACTGGCCAGATAAAGCGGTGAGGTACAACCCACAATGGCCCTTTGATCCAGATAAAATCATCATTGCCAGCCAACAAGGTGGCGAAGTACTGGGACAGGAACCCTTGGATCCGTTGAACTTCCCATCTGTCTCGCTTTATATTCAAGACAATCCTTTGTTGCCCGGTTTTAACCCCAATGACGAACACGCCATCTTTGCCCCATCAAATACGGGTTCGGGTGTGGAGTCGGTATTTGCCTTGCGTGCAGATTTTGGTAACAAATTGAATGGAGATGACAGCGCATCATCTGATCCTTATGTTTTGGTTAAGTATTATGATGAATTGGCTTTAGAATGGAAATTCCGAATCTATGAAGTCATGGCCACAGGCGCTGGATTTAATAACTTCCAGTTCACTGGCGTTGCTGCGACCACAGTCTCACCACCATATCCTGTCAGATTACTGCCAAGTTGTGCTGAAAGTAAAGCGGTGGGTCAAGCGGCTGGTGAACAGCCACCACCACCATTTTTTCAAGATTACAAAGCGCAGATTTGGGCCAAATCATCCGGCAGTGGTGAGTTGATGTACTACTACCCATTACAACCTGGATTCTTCTTTGATTTGGACAACAACGATTTGCAAGATGACATTGATAATAATGGCGAACCGGACTTAGATACCACATGTGTACCTTGGTTAGCCAGGCTGTCAGAAGAAGAAGGTGGTACTGCCAATCCAACTGATCCAATCAAAGTCAGGTATGACATCACCTGGCCAACCGATGTGCCACAATTGGTGATCGGTGAAACATTGCTCAAACCCAAACGTGGCTTGCCAAACATCACTGACCAAGCTGCGGTTGAAGTGGTTTACGATGATTTGTACAATTCTTTGGCAGAACCTTTGCCATCAGATACTTTGGCACAAATGATTGACCCATTGTCTCCTCGTTTTGTCTATTTAGATGACATCCCAGAAACGATTGCCAGTCAATTAGAAACCACTGGATTCAAATCAATATCAGGGTCTGCAGATGGAACCATTAAATTATCGGCAGCCATCAAAAAACGCATCAGTTTTGATCCATTGAATGATAAATTGTTGTTTGCTGGCTTGTTTGATGACACCGGTGCTGGTGAGCCTTTACTGATTCCCAATGTGATTTCAAAAAATGATCGGGTTCAGTTGAAGAAATTGAATGGTGGTGATGGCACAGAAGAGTCTAATTTCTCTGGTGAGTGTGGTATTGAATCTTCATGTTCATGGGACCAAGCCATTGAAGCCTTATTCAGATACACCAGAAACCCAAATCGCATCGAGCGAATATGTACCAGCTCACAGGTTTTGGATGGTACCCGTGTCTGTCAAGCTTCAAACCCAGTCACTGCAGACGATGTGTTGATTGGTTTCCAAGATGCCAATAATGATTATGTACTTGAACCCTTCCAAGCAGTTGGAATCAAAGGTGCTTTAACAGCGGGCAGTGCACAAGGCAGTGGTTTTATGACCATCGCGTTCAACAACGATCCTTCACTGACGCCATTGCCAGTGAGCTTGAATATCATCAGGGTTGATTGTTTGGTGTCACCCTTACCTCCAGCCGTTCCAGATATCTATAAATCGTATCAAGGACAGCTCCAAGTCATCGCACCTGAAAATATATTTGATGAGCAAATCGTATTGCGTCACAGTGGTGATTTCGGTGGTAACCCAGATGCATTAGAGTTTGAGTGGTTCTTTCATCCAGATGATGATGGCACGCCACCTGAGCCATTACCAAATCCTGCCAATGGTCAACTCAATGGCTGGATAAAATACCCAGTTGATGAGCCATTGGGTGCCAATGAAATCACCATAGCTGGTGCCAATATTCAAACCTTGTCTGATAATTGGTATGTCGCCAGGTACCGTGGTTTACCGGCTTGTAATAATGCAACAGAATGGAGTTTATGGGCCGGTCAACCGGGTGGTACACCACTTGATGAACGAGCTCAATTGGCAGAAGGTTGGGTCAAACGAGTGTTAAAACGTTTGAATCCATTTGAAGCCAGGGTACAAAACTTTGCTCAAGCAGCCACTAATAACTATGCCAGCATGCTGGTGCAGTTAGGCAAGCGTTATGAAGGTGATATCGCCATGAATAACGATCCTGATAATTTAAATAGCATTGGTTTGATTGAAGCCTATACAACAGTGATGCGCAGGGCCATGGCATTGAGTGTTGATTCGACGCCTCCGGTTAATTACGGACCTGCGAACAAAGCGATCTTATTGGTGGCTTCAAGGCTGGTGGACTTTTATACCTTGTTAGGAAATGAAGCCTATGCCGATGCGCAAGATCCAATGATTGGAATCAGCACCGAAGGTGGTACATTCACTTTGGCACCAACCATCTTTAACTTCCAAAATCAATTGGATTCCTTGTTGTCTGAAGAGCTTCATTTATTAAGAGGTAGGGATGACAGCCAATCGGCAGTTACGGCTCAACCTGCTTACAATCGCTTGTTGTGGAATTTCACCACCGGTGATGGTGAAGTGGCTTATGCCCTGTCATACAACATCTATGATGTGAATGACAGCGGCGTGATAGATGAATTCGATGCAAAAATCCAATACCCTCAGGGGCATGGTGATGCATGGGGTCATTATTTAACCGCAACCGACATTTATTATGATTTGCTCAGACATCCGTTTTACACATGGGAAGCCAAAGCAGAAGCCATTACGATTGCTGGTCAACCGACACAAGTAGACTTCCTTGATGAACGACAATTTGTAGAAACGGCAGCCGCCAAAGCCAGAGTAGGCGCTGAAGTGGTTGATTTAACCTATCGTTCAGCCTATGTAGAAGATCCATCGGGTCAATACCAAGGTTATGTGGACAGTGACGAAGATCGCGCATGGGGTGTCAGTGGTTGGGCCAGAAGAGCAGGAATGGGCGCTTATTTCGATTGGGTTACAGCGAATGCCATCATTCCAGCAGAAGACAACGATCCCGATCATACAGGCATTGAAAAGATTGAAAGAAAGAACATCTTGGGTTTGAATGAAATGGTCTCTCATTTTATAGACATACAAGGTCAAATCGATGAGGCAGACCGAGGATTGAATCCTCTGGGTTTAGCCAGTGGCGTGGTGCCATTTGATATCGATCCAGATGCCGTGGATCGGGGTGAAACTCATTTTGAACAAGTTTATCAACGGGCTGAAGACGCCATGACAAATTTGGTCGACGTGTGGGATTTTGCCAATCAAATTACCAACATGATGCGACTCAATCAAGACGGTGTTGAAGACATATCTCGTGATGCCAGGTTCAGTGAAAATGATTTTAATAATCGTTTGATCGAAATATTTGGGTTGCCTTATGACGATGACATCGGTCCTGGTGGGACTTATCCTGCCGGTTATTCTGGTCCTGATTGGGCTCACTATATGTATATAGATGCACCCGCTTTGGCAGGAACTGAATTTGATTTCACTTGTACTGAAGTCGATGCCGATGGCAATTGTTCTGGGTATGATCCAGATTCCAACACCATTGGTGTGGTCAAGGAATTTACTGGTACATTTTCCCCAGCTTCAGGAGGTATTAACTTCTTCGACCTGGGCCCAGCTGATGCCAATGCAGCACCACCCGGTGAAGGTTGTGATGACAACCCATTAGGACAAGGCTGTGCACTGGGTGAATTGGATTTGACTGATTCATTGGATGTCAAATACCGGACTGTTGAATCTGCAGATCTGGGTTTTGCTTTTGCTAAACCCGAGTCATGGACCGGTTCAAGACGTGCAGTTGGTAAATTGCAAGAAATTCAAAATGAAATGGTTCAGGCCAGAGTGAATGTTCGTAAAGCAATGATTGCTTATGATATTTTGCGTCAAGACGTTGCTGATGCCATCGACGGTTTACAGGCCACTTTCAACATCACTGAAAACACCATGGACATTGCCAATGATGCCAGCAATGAGATTCAAACGCTTAATGATTGGGCCTTTGGATTAAATACCGCTGCGGCTGTTGGTCATATGGCTGCTGAAGTGGTGGATGAAGTCTTTGCCGACACGGCCAAGTGTATTCCAAGAAATACCATTGCTGGTTTGGCCGGTGGTGGTGACTTCTTATCAGGTGCGGTTTGTGGCATTGAGATCGGCGGAACCACCGCTGCATTCGCCATAGACAAAGTGTCTGATGGCTTGGAAATTGCCGCGAGCAGTGTTGAATTTGCAGCTGAAAAAGTAGCCAGTGCAGCAGAAGATCGCATCGTATTGAATGAAAACACATTAGAGCTTTATGATGTGGCCGGTGAAATTGGCGCTTTGGTTAGGAAAGAGCCTGCTTTGAGAGCAGAAATTTATTCCAGAGCAGAAGCCGCCCAACAATTGATTGGTAAATACAACACCACATTAACCCAAGGTCTACAGGTGATGGAGCAATTGGCTTCATTCCGCAGACAGGGTTCAGCGGCTATCCAAGAGTATCGATATGAAGACATGGCATTCCGCATCTTCAGAAATGATGCTTTGCAAAAATACCGAGCTGCTTTTGATCAAGCTGCCAAATATGTATACCTTGCCGCATCAGCGTATGATTACGATACCAACTTATTAGGTTCCGATGCACAAGGTGGTCAAGGATTCTTAACAGACATCGTTCGTGAACGGTCCATAGGTCAAATTTTGAACAATGCACCGGTTGCCGGTTCAAGAGGATTGGCAGATCCAATGGCTCGGATGAAACTGAATTTTGACGTATTGAAAGGTCAAATGGGTTTCAATAACCCGCAAGTAGAGACCAATAGATTCTCCTTGCGCTATGAGCTGTTTAGAATTGCTGACAATGAAGATTCGGACGACAGTTGGCGTGCATTGTTAGAGGACAATCGAGTTGATAACTTGTGGGATATTCCAGAGTTCAGAAGGTACGCCAGACCATTTGCTGATGAAACAGCAGGCCCTCAACCAGCGATTGTTTTAACTTTCAATACCTCGGTGTTGTTTGGTTTGAACTTCTTTGGTAATGAGTTAGGTCCTAATGACAGTGCCTATGACTCTAGTCAGTTCTCGACCAGAATCAGAGGCGTGGGGACATGGTTCGAAGATTATGCGCCGTTGCCATTGGCTAACACACCGCGCATGTATTTGTTCCCAGTGGGTCCAGACATGATGCGCTCGCCAGCAGCAGATAATTTCAGTGTCAGAGAATGGCAGATTTTAGATCAGACCATACCGGTGCCTTTACCGCTTGGTGCCAATGATTTAGATCAATTCGACTGGTTACCATCAGTTGATAATCAGATAGGTGATTCAACACAGATCAGAAGGTATTCTCAATATCTGGCACATCATTACTCTGAGCCATTTGATCAAAGCCAAATCATTTCAAGTTCACGATTGATTGGACGTTCTGTTTGGAATGGTAAATGGATGATGATTATTCCAGGAGCCAGTTTCCTCAATGATCCAGATGATGGCTTAGACACCTTTATTAACGGACAACTGATTCCAGGCGGAGGCGGAGATCGAGATGGCAATGGTGTCAGCGATATTCACCTGTTCTTTACAACTTATTCATACTCAGGAAATTAATCATGAAAAATTATATGAAAGTAATTTGCTTAAGTTTGATGTTATTCATGGTACCTGTAGACAGTGAAGCTAAGTTGTCTCAACCTGATTATGTTTTATATGGAACCGCAACTTGGTTTGGTGGCCCTTTGGCCACTGAATCTGAGGTTTCGATATATCTCAACAATCAATTAATAACGGTCGCTAAATATTCAATGGGAAGAGATACAAACCTAAATGGTTTGTATGCATTGAGGGTGCCGATGGATAACAACGATCCTCGCACTTTTGGCAAAGCCCGTCCGGGCGATCCCGCATCCATTTTTATTGATGGTAATTTAGTGGCTGATGTATTGATTGGTGATTATGGTGTTGCAGAAAGGCTGGATATTGATCCAATCAATTTAGCCAATGGTGCCTCAGTCATTAACATATCGCCAGGTTCAGTGACTGAAGTTGACAGTGGTCAAGTGGATTTATTCATGACGATCACTTTATCGAGTGTGGCTGAAAGTGACGTAACCGTAGACTGGCAGAACATTGATGGTACAGCGATTGGCGGTGACAGTTGTGATCTTGATGTGGATTATTTGAATAGCAGCGGTACTGCATTGATTCCAATCGGACAATCACAGACACAAATCAGTATTCCAGTATGTGGAGACACCTTAATCGAATTGAGTGAAACATTTGATATAGTATTGTCAAATGCACAAAATGGCATCATTCAATTTGACAGGGGAGAAGCCACTATTTTAGACAATGATGGTCAGCCTGAACTCAGGGGTTATGATATGGTGGTCTTCGAGCCAGATTCAGGGGTATTGAACGAAGCCTTCGAATTTAAACTTTCAAGGGCTTATGACCAAGAAGTCAGGGTCAATTACCAAACGGTGGGTGGTTCTGCAGTTGCCAATGTCGATTTTGTATCTAGCAGTGGACAAATTGTTATACCAGTGGGAGAAACAACCGCCATGGTTAATATTGATTTTCTGGCTGATGCCATCGATGAAGGCTTAGAAAGCATGACCTTACAACTCAGTAATCCAGTGAACACTACCTTGGTTTACTCTGAGTTATCAGCATTTATTTTGGATGCCAATAAAGAAGAGCAAACCACAGAAAACGGACGGGTTACCAGTGATGACGTTCCTGATTTGATCAATCCTTCAGATGTTCAATTCAGTCCCAATGGTGAACATGTTTATGTTTCAACATTGTCTGATGGTGGCAGTTTATTGAAATTTGGTTTTGCTAATGGTGTTTTAACCCACCAAGAAACAATCAATTCTTCAACACCTGGTTTTGAATCTGGGTTCTTTGGTTTAATCAGAGACATTACCCTGAGCGCGGATGGTCGCTTTATGTATGCTGCAGCCAGTGGTGATCAAGCATTGATGTCAATCCAGCGTGACACCAATTCTGGTGTATTAAGCTTGACTCAAACCATTGAAAACCGAACGCCGGATGACATTGGACTTGATGGTGTTTATGGTTTAACCA
Source organism: Marinicella litoralis (assembly GCF_002591915.1). Lineage (GTDB taxonomy): Bacteria > Pseudomonadota > Gammaproteobacteria > Xanthomonadales > Marinicellaceae > Marinicella > Marinicella litoralis. Next base: position 26,911 of record NZ_NIHB01000003.1, read on the forward strand.
TCAGCCCTGATGGCTCACATTTATATGCTGTTGGTAGTCAATCAGACAGCCTGTTGGTATTTGAAATCAATTCAACCGATGGCAGTTTGACTCATCTGGAAACAGAGCTGCAAGGTGTTAATGACCCAAGTGATCAAGGTCCTCCCGTCAGTTTTATGGACAGGCCCTTAGATGTGGTGGTTAGTCCAGATGGTATGCAAGTTTTTGTGGCCTCTGATTTTTCATCTTCAATGTCGGTGTTTAACCGTGACCTTGCTACCGGCCTGTTAAGCTTCCAAGAGTCCTTTAAAAATGCAGTTTCAGGCATTTCAGGATTAGGCGGCGCCAAAGCGGTGACTGTGTCAAATGACAATCGTCAAGTTTATGTACTTGGCCGTGCCAGCGATTCGATTGTTAGGTTTGATCGATCAGTCAATGGAGTGATAACCTTTACAACCGTTTTCTCTCAAGAAAACGATGATTTTATTGGACTCGATTCTCCCACAGCCTTGCTAGGTAGTCATGATGACAGCCGTTTGTATGTACTTGGATTTGAAGACTCAAGTTTGGTTACATTTGAGCGCAATAAAATCAGCAGTGACGCAAATTTTGGCGAATTGACATTCGCTGATATTGAACAAGATGATGTCAGGGATATTGAATCAATGGCAGGCCCAGTGGCTTTGGATTTAGATTCGACGGGTCGATGGCTTTTGGTGGCCGCCGGAGTAGATAATGCCATTGAAATTTTCAACACGCATTTGTATAACTTGATATTTAAAGATGGTTTTGAATAATCACCCGGTATCTTAATTTTTAATCCCTAAAAAAGCTGGCAGTTTGCCAGCTTTTTTTGTGTATCAATCCTGAATTACTGTTTTATATGAGATATGAAAAAATCTAGTTTCAATCAATTTCTTAATCAGGTTAGAATGCAATGATTATCAACTGAAACAAAACCATGGCTAACGACAATCAACAATGGCTCAATAGTTTAAGGACTCAAATAGATGACATTGATACCAACATACAGTCATTGATTTCGAAACGTGCTCAAATAGCCAATGAAGTGGCACAAAGTAAAGCAAAATCAGATTCAGGTGGGTTCTATTATCGCCCTGAGCGTGAAGCACAGGTGTTAAGAGCGGTTAAACAACGTAACCAAGGCCCTTTGTCAGATGAGTCGTTAATCAGGCTGTTTAAAGAGATTATGTCGGCCTGTTTGGCTCAACAAAAACCTTTGAACATTGCTTTTTTGGGTCCTGAAGGTACTTTTTCAGAAATGGCCACATACAATTTCTTTGGTCATTCAGTCAAAGCCATGCCTGAATCAACCATAGACCGCGTGTTTGCTGAAGTTGAAGCTGGTATAGCAGATTTTGGTGTAGTGCCAATTGAAAATTCAACTGAAGGTGCGGTGAACAGCACTTTAGACATGTTTATTGGTTCCCCATTAAAAATATGCGGTGAAATAGATTTACCCATCCATCACAACTTAATGTCAAAACAAGCATTGATAAAGGACATCAATGTTGTTTTTTCTCACCGTCAATCCTTGGCGCAGTGTCGCTCATGGCTTAGAGAACATGCCCCTCACATTGAAACAGTTGCTGTCAGCAGCAATGCGGAGGCAGCAAGAAAAGCCTCTTTCAATGAACATGCAGCCGCCATTGCAGGGGAATCTGCAGCCGTGATGTATGGATTGAAAATTCTTCATTCAGACATTGAAGATCAAGCTGATAATGCCACACGGTTCTTGGTGATTGGGAAACAGCTGCTAACCAAAAGTGGTGATGATAAATCTTCATTGATGGTGGCTGGTAAAGATGAACCTGGCGTGTTGTTTCAAATTTTAAAGCCACTTAACGATCATGGCATCAGCATGAAAAGGATTGAATCCAGGCCGTCCAAGAGAGGCAAGTGGGACTATGTTTTCTTTATCGATGTTGAAGGGCATGTTGAGGATGAAAACTTGTCCCAAGCGATTGCAGAGATGCAAAGGTTTACATCTAATTTGAAAGTGCTGGGCTCTTATCCAAAATCAGTTTAATCTGCAAGGCAATTTAATGAAAAGTTAATTCAGTTGTTGTATAATTGCGCGCGCTCGTTATGGGCGTGAATCTTCTTGAAATTCACTCAAATTCCTTCAATTCAAGCATCAGCGGATTGATGCCAGTCATGCTTTGGAGGGGGACACTTTTGATTCAATTATTATAGAATCTTTTCAAATAACCAAAAAAAGAGCTGTATCACAGCTGTTTAATGAGGACTAAACATGAATATTTTTGAGACCATTGATAAGACAGAACATGAAGAAGTCGTATTTTGTCATAACAAAGATGTGGGATTAAAAGCCATAATTGCCATTCACAATACAGTACTGGGCCCTGCGCTTGGTGGCTTGCGTATGTGGCCATACAAAACAGAGCAAGAAGCATTGAATGATGTGTTGCGTCTTTCTAGAGGCATGACTTATAAAGCCGCTGTTTCTGGTTTGAACTTGGGCGGTGGTAAATCGATCATCATTGGAGACCCAAAAACTGATAAATCAGAAGAATTGTTCAGAGCATTTGGTCGTTTCATGGACTCGCTGGGTGGTCGTTATATCACAGCTGAGGACGTCGGCATTGATGTCAATGATATGGAGTATGTCTTTCAAGAAACTGATAATGTGGTTGGTGTACATCAAGTACATGGTGGTTCAGGTGACCCGTCTCCATTTACTGCTTATGGCACCTATCAAGGTATCAAAGCCAGTTTAGAAAAGAAATATGGCAATCAAAATGTAGGTGATTACAGTTATGCCGTACAAGGTGTAGGGCACGTAGGCATGGAGCTGGTGAAACTGTTACACAAAGACGGTGCAAAAATATTTGTTACTGACATTAACGATGAGGCTGTGCAGAAATGTGTGGATGAATATGGCTGTGAAGCGGTGGGTCTGGACGATATATATGATGTAGATGCCAATGTATATTCACCGTGTGCTTTGGGAGCAACAGTGAATGATGAAACCATCAACCGATTTGGTTTTGATATTGTTTGTGGTAGTGCCAATAACCAGTTGGCTGAAACCAGACACGGTGATGAATTAGAACAAAAAGGCATGATTTACGCTCCGGATTATGCTGTTAATGCAGGCGGTTTGATGAATGTATCGATTGAGCTAGAAGGCTATAACCGCGAACGTGCCATGCGCATGACTCGTAACATTTATTACAGCATCATTAAGATTTTTGAAATTGCAGAAAGAGATGGCATTGCAACATGGAAAGCCGCTGACAGAATGGGTGAAGAGCGCATTCAGAAAATGGGTCGTGTAAAATTACCCTTTATGTGTCAGAAGAATGTTAAATTCTCTGGGCGATCAAAAAACGGTAACGCTTGATGAATATAGATGTGCAATTGTCCGAAGAATTAGAACTGTTAAGAGACACGGTTCGAAAATTTACGGCTGAAGAAATTGCTCCCAGAGCTGAAAAAATAGATCAGGACAATCTGTTTCCTGCCGATTTATGGCAAAAAATGGGTGATCTTGGATTACTCGGAATGACAGTGCCAGGTGAATATGGTGGTTCAGAAATGGGCTACCTTGCACATTTGATTGCGATGGAAGAAATTTCCAGAGGGTCTGCATCGGTTGGTTTATCCTACGGTGCTCATTCAAACCTTTGTGTAACCAACCTGTATAAGCATGCAACTGAAGCACAGCGACAACAATATTTGCCCAAGCTGTGCTCGGGTGAATATGTTGGTGCCTTGGCCATGAGCGAACCAGGTGCAGGTTCTGATGTGGTTGGTTCAATGAGTTGTACCGCCGTCAAGGATGGTGAATACTGGATTGCCAATGGCAATAAAATGTGGATCACCAATGGGCCAGATGCCGATGTGCTGATTGTCTACATGAGAACGGCCGATCAATCAGCGGGTTCAAAATGTATGACAGCTTTTCTGATTGAAAAGGGCATGCCAGGTTTCTCAACAGCTCAAAAGCTTGATAAGCTTGGAATGCGTGGTTCCAATACCTGCGAGTTGGTATTTGAAGATTGTAAAATTCATGAATCACAAATATTGGGGCAAGTAAATCAAGGTGTGACTATTTTGATGGGCGGACTCAATACTGAACGATTGGTCTTGTCAGGTGGGCCAATTGGCATCATGCAAGCAGCGATGGATGCTGCTGTTCCATATACGGCTGAAAGAAAACAATTTGGTAAAGATTTAGGGCAGTTTGGTTTGATGCAGGCCAAAATAGGCAAGATGTATACCGATTTACAAGCATCTCGATATTTTGCTTATGGCATTGCTAAGGACTATGATCTCGGGATTGAGTCTAGATTAGATCCAGCGGCTTGTTTGTATTTTGCTTCCAGTTCTGCAGTTCAAGTCGCGCTTGAAGCCATCCAAACTTTAGGTGGTAATGGGTATATCAATGAATACCCCACAGGTCGATTACTAAGAGACGCCAAACTTTATGACATAGGTGCTGGAACCAATGAAATCAGATTGATGTTGATTGGGCGTGAATTGTATAGAAACGCGAAAGCATGAAGTTTTTGATATATTGATAAAGAGAAAATTAATGACTGAACAAACAGACAACAGTGTTTACATCGTGGCAGCCAAAAGAAGTGCAATAGGATCTTTTCAAGGCCAATTTGCCAATACACCTGCTACTCAATTAGGTGCTGAAGTTATCAAAGCCACCATGGATGAAGTGAGTATTAATCCCAATGACATTGAAGAGGCATTGGTTGGTTGTGTTTTGCCTGCGGGTCTAGGACAAGCACCAGCCAGACAAGCGGTGTTAAAAGCTGGGCTTCCATTGTCAGTTAAATGCACCACCATTAACAAAGTCTGTGGTTCTGGCATGAAAACTGTCATGATGGCCCATGACACCATCAAAGCTGGGTCAGCACATTTAGTGATTGCTGGAGGCATGGAATCCATGACCATGGCTCCTTATTTGTTGCCTAAAGCTCGTGGTGGTTATCGAATGGGTCACGCTCAGATGTTGGATCACATGTTTTTCGATGGATTGCAAAACCCTTATGATGGCAACATGATGGGTGCATTTGCAGAAAATTGTGCAGATAAATATGAATACAGCAGAGAAGCACAAGATGCCTTTTCAGCTGAGTCTGTTACACGCGCCATGCAAGCCATCAAGTCGGGTGCATTTGAAGATGAAATTGTGCCGGTTACGGTTAAAAACCGAAAAGAATCTGTCATCATCAAACAGGACGAAGAACCTGCCAAATGTGACATCAATAAAATTCCTATGCTCAGACCCGCTTTTAGACAAGAAAATGGGACTGTCACTGCAGCCAATGCTTCAAAAATATCTGACGGTGCGTCAATGACCTTATTGGCATCGGGCCAATATGTAGAACAAAACAACCTTAAGCCCTTGGCAAAAATAGTTGGCCATCACCAATATGCACATGAGCCCGAGTGGTTCACAACTGCGCCAGTTAATGCGATTAAGCAATTACTTGAAAAAATTAATTGGTCGATAGAAGACATCGATTTGTTTGAAATCAATGAAGCTTTTGCAGTAGTGACAATGGCAGCCATGGATGAATTGAAAATACCTCACGAGAAGGTGAATGTAAATGGCGGAGCCACTGCTTTGGGGCATCCTATTGGCGCTTCAGGAAACCGTATATTGGTGACATTGATCCACGCATTAAAAAACAGAGGCCTTAAAAGAGGTGTGGCCTCATTATGTATCGGTGGCGGGGAAGCGACTGCCATTGCTATTGAATTGGTTTAAACCATGAAAATCATCAAAACACAAATAGATGCCTCATCAACACAATTTGATGAAAACCGCCATTTTATGGGCCAACTTGTTGATGATTTAAACCTCAAGTTGACACAAACATCTTTAGGCGGGTCTGAAAGGTCCAGGATCAAGCACACAGACAGAGGTAAATTACTGGTCAGAGATCGCATCAATTTATTACTGGACCCGGGCAGTCCATTTTTAGAAATAGCACCTATGGCTGCTGAAGGTATGTACCAAAACGCCGCGCCGGCAGCAGGTGTTGTGGTAGGCATTGGTTTGGTACATGGTCAACAAGTGGTGGTGGTTGCCAATGATGCAACAGTCAAAGGTGGCACTTATTTCCCAATGACTGTAAAAAAACACCTAAGGGCACAAGAAGTTGCACTGGAAAACCATTTACCATGTGTTTATTTGGTGGATTCAGGTGGTGCATTCTTGCCATTACAAGATGAAGTGTTTCCAGATAAAGAACATTTTGGCAGAATATTTTATAATCAAGCCAACTTATCAGCACAAAACATTCCACAAATTGCCGTGGTTATGGGTTCATGTACAGCTGGTGGTGCCTATGTCCCAGCGATGTGTGATGAAGCCATCATTGTCAAGGAGCAAGGTACCATATTTTTAGGTGGGCCTCCTTTGGTAAAAGCAGCAACAGGAGAAGTGGTTGATGCCGAATCACTGGGTGGAGCAGAAGTGCACTCATCACAATCTGGAGTCACAGATCATTTTGCGGAAAATGATCAACATGCCTTGCAGATGGCAAGAAACAGTTTGCAGTTTTTAAATCGACCCAAGCACAATTGGTTGGAAAGAAAGACTCCCAGAAAACCATTGTATCCAGCCCATGAATTGTATGGCATTATCCCACAAAGCACACGCACGCCTTATGAGGTGAAAGAAATCATTGCGCGGATTGTTGATGGTTCAGAATTTCAAGAGTTTAAAGCCAAATATGGGACTACATTGATTTGTGGGTTTGCTCACATCAATGGTTACCCAGTGGGTATTGTGGCTAATAATGGTATTTTATTTGCTGAATCTGCATTAAAGGGTGCTCATTTTGTTGAGTTATGCAATCAAAGAAAAATACCTCTGGTGTTTTTACAGAATATAACCGGCTTTATGGTTGGACAAAAATATGAAAATGCAGGTATAGCAAAGGATGGCGCGAAAATGGTTACCGCAGTGGCTTGTGCTCAAGTACCAAAATTCACTGTGGTAATTGGCGGCTCTTTTGGGGCAGGAAACTACGCCATGAATGGCCGAGCTTATCAAGCCAGGTTTTTGTGGATGTGGCCCAATGCCAGAATTTCAGTGATGGGAGGCGATCAAGCTGCCTCTGTATTGACGACCATAAAACAAGATGGATTCGATCAGTCAGATCAAAAATGGGATTCTGAGGAAAAAGAATCATTTTATCAGAACATTAAAAACCAATACGATCAACAAGGACATCCATACTATTCTACAGCCCGATTATGGGATGATGGCGTGATTGACCCTGCTGATACCCGACAAATTTTGTCACTTGCTATAGAAGCCAGTACATGTGCTGATGTAAAAAAAGTGCAATACGGCGTTTTTAGAATGTAATAAAAGGAAAAAGTATGTTTAATTCTTACCAAACCATCCAATTGAAAAAAGACAAATCAGGCGTTGCTTATGTCACCATGAATCGACCTGAAGTGCACAATGCATTCAATGCTGAAATGATTGCAGAATTAACGGCTTGTTATAAAAAATTAAACGACGATAAAGATGTACATGTTATTGTGTTGCAAGCCAATGGAAGGTCATTTTCTGCAGGTGCAGATGTCCATTGGATGAAAAGCATGGCTCAAGCCTCTGAGGAAGAAAACAAAAAAGATTCTGAAAAATTAGCAGCTTTGATGCGAACCATAAATTTCAATGCAAAAGCCACCATTGCAAAAATTCAAGGATTGGCTTTGGGGGGAGGCGTTGGTTTGGCTTGTTGCTGTGACCTTGTGGTGGCTGAAAATAGAGCTAAGTTTGGGTTGACTGAAACAAAGCTTGGGTTGGTTCCAGCTGTTATTTCACCTTATGTAATCGATGCGATTGGGACCAGAAAAGCACGCAGGTATTTTCAAACGGCTGAAATATTTGGTGCCGAGCAAGCAAAATTAATTGGCATTGTGTCAGAAGTATTGGCGGATGAAGATATGGATGAATGGGTTGAAAACCAATTGTCATTACTTAAGTCTACCGGTCCAAATGCAAAAGAAATCAGTAAAAAATTGGTGATGTCTGTGGTTGGTAGAACACTGCCACAGCAGAAAAAAATTGATGAGTACACCACTCAAGTGATTGCCGCTGTTAGGGTGTCAGTAGAAGGTCAGAAGGGGTTGAATGCATTTTTAAATAAAGAAAAAGTAAGCTGGTAATTGTTAACGATTCATTTGAAAAATATTGTAAACGGCTGCTACTTGGCTAAAATTAATACATAAAGCGTTTTTCCCGAGAAACAGATGTTAAAAAAAATAAATTGCTGCATTTTGTTGCTGTTATGTGTGTTTGTGGTTTCAGCTCAAAATGATGATGAAAAAAATGAAGAACCTTCCAAAAGACCCAGTTGGTCTTCAGGTCTACCAGAGCGTCAGACCACCAATGATTTAAGCAAACCTGATTTTAAACCGGAAATTGACAATGAAATCGAGCTGGATATGTCAGATTTTGGGGTAAAACCTCGTGCTGAAATCGATATTGGTTTGCCCATTAGTTCAGAGATACCGGCAAAAAGTGATGCCACATCAGAACTTCCGGTGACTGATGAAGAAAGTCAACTGACTGTTGATGAAATTATTGTAGTAGAAGAGCCAATTGAAGCACCTGCTGTCGTTGCTGAACCTGTCGAAACCGAATTGTTTGAAGATGTAGATGCTAAGCCTGTGGAGCAAACAGAAGTTGTCAATAATAATCTGTTTGATGAGGAAGAGCCAATTGTTGATGAAGTTGTTCCAGCAGAAGTTGAAAAGTCTATACCGGCAGAACTCATAGTAGAAGAAAACAATGCAACGACACCGATAGAGCCCAATACAGAAGCCACAGTGGATCAGTTGGTAGATAATGATTCTGAAGTAGCAGTCGATTTACCTACAGCCATTGAAACACTGGATGATGAAGCAATCGATGCAACTCCTGTGGAAGAAGTTGTGACAGGGACGCCTGCAGAAGCGGTTGAATACAATTGGACCATCGTCAAACAAACACCGGTTAAGTATCCGGTTAAAGCGGCTATGGAAAATTTAGAGGGGTGGGTTGACGTCGAAGTCACTATCAACCCTTCCGGCGAGGTGGTTTCCGCTTCTGTGGTTAAATCTTCCAGGAAAGGCCGAGTCTTTGGAAAGTCAGCAGTGCAGTCTGTAAACGATTGGTTGTTTGAGCCGCCCAGTAACAGTGGCATTACATCAAATATGACCCGAATTTATACAGTAGAATTTAATTTATAAGCCAAAGTCTGTAAATAATTAGAATATGACTATTTACAGACAGAATTTACAAACAGCATCAGATCATTTTTTTTAATTGATATATCAGATCTAACGCTTGTTTGGCTGTCAATTCATCTGGGTTAATTGCCTTCAATTTGTTTTCAACTTTAGAGTCTACAATTGATTCTTCTTGAAATAAGTTGAACTGTTGTGGATTTTGTTCTTTGCTCTGACTTTCTAAATGATTCAAATATGCCTTGGCATTGCTTAAGGCCTGCGCGGGTAAACCAGCCAAAGCCGCCACTTGCAAGCCATAACTTTTATTGGCCGCACCGGTTTTAACCGTGTGTAGAAAGACAATGCGCTCTCCATGTTCAACTGCATTCAGGTGAACATTGGACACAGTTTTCAGTTGATTCTCTAATTCAGTGATTTCAAAATAATGGGTGGCAAACAGACAGAAAGATTGGTTGATTTGGGCCAAGTGTAGTGCGCAGGCATGAGCCAATGACAGTCCATCATATGTGCTGGTACCACGTCCAATTTCATCCATTAAAACCAAAGAGTTGGCAGTGGCATTATGTAGAATGGTGGCTGTTTCGGACATCTCAACCATGAAAGTAGACCGCCCACGGGTTAAGTCGTCGCCAGCACCAATCCTGGTAAAAATACGATCTATGTCACCAATGGTTGCTTGTTGTGCAGGTACATAGCTGCCTATAGAGGCCATCAGAACAATGATGGCTGATTGTCGCATATAGGTTGATTTACCACCCATATTAGGCCCAGTTATGATCAACATTTTTTCTGTGGTATTCAATGACAAATCATTGGGTTCGAAAGGTGTGTCCTGAATGGTTTCAACCACAGGATGGCGGCCTTGTTTGATGTCTATAACTAAGTCGTTACTTAATGTTGGTTTGCAAAAGTGGTTGGTGGTGGCTCGTTCTGATAAATTGGTTAGCGCATCCAACTCACTGACGGCATCTGCCAATGCTTGCAAAGAGCTGATACTCGATGAAAAATCTTTTAGGAGTTTTTCATAGAGTTCTTTTTCATGGGCCAATGATTTCTCTTTACTGGACAATACTTTTTGTTCGAATTGTTTTAATTCAGGTGTGGTATATCGTTCAACGCCTTTGAGGGTTTGTCTTCTGATGTAATGCTCAGGAACGTTTTCAGACTGTAGCTTTGAAACTTCAATAAAATAACCGTGCACCCTGTTGTAGCCAACTTTAAGTGTAGATATTCCTGTTGCTTTCTGTTGTTCGGTTTCGAAATCCAACAAGTATTGGCCAGCATCAGTACTTATGTTTCTCAGTTCATCCAGTTTTTCATCATAACCATCTGCAATTACACCACCATCACGTATGACTACTGGTGGATTTTCCTTGATGGCATTGACTAACAGAAAGTGGATCTCATGGTGTGGGTTAATTTCAGATTTGAGTTGTGTTAAATGACCTTCATCAATTTGTTTTAAATTGGATTGTAATTGGTCCACGGCAGCTAAAGACTCCCTTAGAGCTACTAAATCTCTGGGTCTTGCTGACAATAAACTGATTCGGGCAACTATTCTTTCAATATCAGCAATGCCTTTTAATGTGTTTTGTATTTCATGGGTCAATGCAGATGCCATGATTGATTCAATACTGTTTAAGCGGTTTTTTAATATTTGTCGGTCTCGCACCGGTTGTTTAACCCAACGACGAATCTTCCTAGAGCCCATAGCGGTTGAACATTGATCGATAAAGCCGCAAAGCGTTAACTCATCTTTGCCATCAGGATGGTAATCAATCTCTAAATTTTTTCTCGATTGCGCGTCAATATGCAAATATTGGTCTAAATATTCGATTTGAATGTGTTGTAGGTGATACAGGTCAGTTTTTTGGGTGTGATTGATGTATTGTAACAAGGCTCCAGCCGCTGGTAAAAATACATCAGATTCATTGATGCCAAAAGCACTTAAGTCATGGGTTTTATATGCTTTGGTGATGGCATGTTGAGCAGACTCGGGATCGAAGTCCCATGCCGGTCGCTGTATACAATTGAAATGTTTTAATTTTTGGGACAACTCGCTGTTTTCAGCCAATAGAATTTCATTGGGTGATAGCCTAATTAATTGCGCTTCTAAAGTAGTGAAGTCATCGATTTGTTGTACTTTAAATGAACCATTGGCTAATGCCAAATACGCCACACCGAACCCCCTTGAGTTTTGGTGTATGGATAACAGTAGATTTTCTTTGTGAGCATCCATCAAGGCTTCTTCTGTCACTGTGCCAGGGGTCAAAATTCGTTGTACTTCACGTTTAACCGGCCCCTTACTGGTGGCAGGGTCACCTGTTTGCTCACAAATGGCCACTGACAGGCCTTGTTTGACTATTTTTGCCAAATAATTGTCAGCAGCATGAAAGGGTACGCCACACATGGGAATGGGATCACCGTTTGATTTACCTCGATGGGTGAGAGTGATGTCTAATAATTTAGCTGCTTTGATGGCATCATCGAAAAATAATTCATAAAAATCGCCCATTCGATAAAATAATAACATGTCTTGATAATCGGCTTTGATTTTCAAAAACTGTTGCATCATTGGAGTGTGCTGTGGTGTTTTTGCCATGGGCGATTTAGAAAATTTCAAATCACACATTCTATCAAAGTGAGTTTGAAAAAAAATTAAAAAATCCACATTCTCAAGTTTTGAGAATAAACCATTGAAAATACATATAAAGTACGAAAATATAGACACATTCTTCAGAATTTACTGATTTTTTCGACCCCAATAACATGCGATAATAGGCGGCATAGATTATGAAAAACAACTTACAACTCGTGGAGCAAAATAAAGTGGACGACAACAAGAAAAAAGCATTGGCAGCAGCATTGGGTCAAATTGAGAAACAATTTGGTAAAGGTTCTGTCATGCGCATGGGAGATAATAAAGCCCTGACAACAGATGTTTACTCAACAGGTTCCTTAGGTCTAGATGTGGCGCTAGGTATTGGTGGTTTACCTCGAGGCAGGGTTGTTGAAATCTACGGGCCAGAATCGAGTGGTAAAACCACTTTGACTTTACATGCTGTGGCTGAATGCCAAAAGAAAGGTGGTACGGCGGCATTTATTGATGCTGAGCATGCATTGGATCCAGCATACGCGGCTAAATTAGGTGTTAATATTGATGACTTATTGGTTTCTCAACCAGATACAGGTGAAGAAGCTTTGGAAATATGTGACATGCTGGTTCGATCAAATGCGATTGATATGATTGTTATTGATTCGGTTGCGGCATTAACTCCTAAAGCAGAAATTGAAGGTGACATGGGTGATTCTCATATGGGTTTACAAGCCCGCCTGATGTCACAAGCCTTGAGGAAATTAACGGGCAACATCAAACGGACCAATTGTATGGTTATATTTATCAACCAAATTCGAATGAAAATTGGTGTAATGTTTGGTAGTCCAGAAACCACCACTGGTGGAAATGCCTTGAAATTCTACGCATCGGTGAGACTGGACATCAGACGAATTGGCGCCATTAAAAAAGGAGATGAAGTCATCGGAAATGACACACGAGTCAAAGTGGTTAAAAATAAAATGGCACCACCCTTCAAACAAGCTCAGTTTGAAATACTTTATGGACAAGGCATTTCATTGTTGGGTGAATTAATTGATTTGGGTGTGACTCATAATTTGGTTAATAAAGCGGGTGCTTGGTATAGCTATGGTGACATCAGGATTGGTCAGGGTAAAGAGAATTCCAAACAATACTTCAGAGAAAATCCTGAACATGCGATGGAGTTAGAGCAAAAAATTCGAGACATTTTATTACCAAAGCCTGAAGACATTGAAGCCGCTGAAGAAATTGATGCCATTGAATCTTAATGACCGAGGTCAAGAGATATTCACCTGAAGCCAAGGCTCGTGCCTCGGCTTTAGGCAGTTTAGCCATGCGAGAACATTCGGCGGTTGAATTGAGGCAAAAGTTAATCAACAAAAAGCATGATGCAGAAATTGTTGAAAAGTTAATCATTGAATTGATTGAAGAAAACTTGCTCAGTGATGAACGTTTTGCAGAATCTTATTGGCGGGTTCGATCCAGCAAAGGTTATGGTGCCACTCGAATTAATAAAGAACTGCAAATGAAAGGTGTACCAGATAGGCTTATTCAGACAACCAAGCTGGTAGCCAATGTTGACTTTTTTGCTTTAATTGAAAGTGTTTATGAAAAGAAGTATAAATCAATGCCTATTCAAGATTATAAAGAACGAGCCAAAAGACAGGCTTTTTTATATCGCAGGGGGTTTGACACTGATTTAATTAAAACAGTGATCAATTAAGTCATATGTTATGGATTTAGAATTCGATCGAAATCATTTGTGGCACCCATACACCAACCTATCTGAACCTGTTAACGTTTACCCGGTTGCCCGTGCTGAAGGTGTTTATTTAGAGCTTGAAGATGGAAGGAAAATAATTGATGCCATGTCCTCTTGGTGGGCCTGTATACATGGTTACAATCACCCTGAATTAAATCAAGCTGTGATTGAACAAGTGAGTCAAATGTCGCATGTGATGTTTGGAGGATTGACCCACAACCCCGCCATTACATTGGGTAAAAAATTAGTAGAGATCACTGCTGACGATCTGGATTGTGTGTTTTTCGCAGATTCAGGCTCAGTTGCTGTTGAAGCAGCAATGAAAATGGCGGCGCAATATTGCCATGAAAATGGACAGTTGAAGAAAGATAAATTCCTTACGTTTTCTAAAGGCTACCACGGTGACACGTTCGGTGCCATGTCTGTTTGTGACCCTGAAACAGGTATGCACCACAAATTCTCTAGGTTGTTGAATCAACACCTTTTTGTAGATTCTCCAGTTTGCGCTTTTGGTGCACAATGGCAAGATAAGTACATTGAGGCATTTGCAGAAAAATTGGCAGCCAGACACCATGAAATCATTGCAGTGATTTTTGAACCCATCGTTCAAGGTGCAGGCGGTATGAACTTTTACTCCCCCGAATATTTGACCGCAGTAAAACAATTGTGTGAACAATACGAGGTACTGTTAATTTTTGATGAAATTGCCACTGGGTTTGGGAGAACGGGTAAACTTTTTGCTTACGAACATGCCGATGTGGTGCCAGATATCTTGTGCCTAGGAAAAGCTTTAACTGGAGGTTATATGACGCTCTCAGCTGTCATGTGCAATCGTAAAGTGGCTGATGGCATCAACAGTCATTTTATGCATGGACCGACATTTATGGCCAATCCCTTGGCATGCCAAGTGGCGTTGGCCAGTATCAATATGTTGTTGAAAAGCCCCTGGAAAAACAAGGTTTTAGCAATTGAAAAACAACTTAAATCTGAACTTCAAGATTGTATGAATTTGCCGATGGTCAAAGAAGTGAGGGTACTGGGTGCCATCGGCGTTATTGAAATGAAAGAATCGGTTGATATTGAATGGTTTCAATCTAAAATGGTGGAACAGGGGGTTTGGATCAGACCATTTATGAATCTAATTTATATCATGCCACCTTTTATAATTGAACCTGAACAAATCAGCCACATAACTAAATCAATATTATCCACTCTGAAAAAAAGACCATGATTATTTTACTGTCGCCCTCTAAAGGGCAAGATTTTAACCCTGAGCCTGTCGAAAATTTTACCCAGCCTGTGTTGTTGGCAAAAAGCCAAAAATTGGTCAGTATATTAAAAAAATATAAACCCAGCCAAATTCAACAATTGATGTCGGTCAGTGAGAATTTGGCCGAGTTAAATTACCAGCGATTTCAAGACTTCAAAGCACCATTTTCCTTAGGAGTTGCTAAACAAGCAGCATTGGCATTCAAAGGTGATGTGTATACTGGTCTTGAGGCCAATACATTAACCTCGGATGATTTGGCTTTTGCTCAAGATCACTTACGCATACTTTCTGGTTTATATGGGTACCTTAAGCCTTTGGATTTGATATTACCTTATCGCTTAGAAATGAAAACCAAGCTGGTTAATCCAGTTGGTGAAAACCTGTATCAATTTTGGGGCATGCAAATTACTGATTTGCTCAACAGTGAATTAGATGCTGAAGGTGATTTTGTGGTTAATTTGGCTTCAAATGAATATTTTAAATCCATTAAAAAATCAAAAGTGAAGAAAAGAATATTGAATTTGAATTTTAAAGACACCAAAGACGGCAAAACCAGGGTTATAGGTTTTTTTGCTAAAAAAGCCAGAGGGATGATGGCCAGGGCTTTGATTGAAAATAGAACATCAAAAATCGACGATATAAAAAACATTGTTGTAGATGACTATCGGTTCAATATTGATTTGTCGGATGAAAATAACTGGGTTTATGAAAGGACTCAACCGCCACCAGTTAAAGCTTAAATTGTTGTTGAATGATATCTACTGGTTTTGGTTTAGAAAAATAAAAGCCTTGGAAGAATTGGCAATTATGTTTGCGTAAAAACTTAATTTGTGCAGCGGTTTCAACACCTTCTGCAACCACTTCAAGGTTCATTTCATTGGCCATGTTAAGAATGGTTTTTACTATGGTAACGCTGTTAGAGTCGTGGGGAATGTCTTGAATGAATGACTTGTCGACTTTTATTTTATCTAAAGGCAGCTTCCTGATGTAATCAAATGAGGAATAGCCGGTGCCGAAATCATCTATTGATAATTTAATTCCCATCAACTTCAATTGATTGATGATTTCAATAGACCGTTCTGACTCACTCAAAAGAATAGATTCTGTCACTTCAAATTCTAAAAAATTTCGTGGTATTTTGTATTTGTAGATTAAGTCAGTAATTTTATCTAAAAAGTTTTTATCTCGGATTTGTACCACTGATAAATTGACTGCTATGAAAAAATTTGCTTTGGTACTGTCTTGCCATTTTAATATCTGTTCACAAGCCTTTTCGATGGTCCAATACCCAATTTCCAAAATTAATTGTGCGCTTTCTGCAATTGGAATGAAATCAGTGGGCATGATCAAGCCTTCGGTTGGGTGCTGCCAGCGAAGAAGTATTTCTGCGCCAACCATATTCAATGTAGAGGCATCGACAATTGGGTGGTAAACCATAGTGATTTCATGGTTTTGTAATGCCAATCTGAGGTCATTTTCAAGCTGATGATTCTTGATGACTTTGGTCTCAAGACTTTTCTCAAATACATGGATTCGGTTTTTACCCAGTAACTTGGCTTCATTCATTGCCGTATCTGCACGCTGTAATAAAATGGACTGTCTTTCACCATCTCTGGGGTAAACCACCAAGCCAACGCTGGCAGTGATGTTATATTGTTTATCTTCTATAAGGATCGGTTTTTTAAGTTGATTGATAATTAAATCGCTAACCTCATAGGCCTGTTTTTCAGCCAAATGATATTCATTGTTCAATTCAGGCAGTTCTATGACAAATTCATCACCACCTTGACGCGCAATGGTGTCACCAGGGTGAACGCATTTTTTGATAACTGTGGCCACCTTTTTTATCAATTTATCACCAATTTTATGACCTTGAGAGTCGTTGATGTTTTTGAAGTTATCAAGATCAATATAAATAATGGCACCAACATGATTGAATTGTTTTGCTCTGGATAATGAAGTTTTGAGACGTTCGCTCAGCAGTATCCTGTTGGGCAAGCCGGTTAAAGAATCGTGATTGGCTAAATATTCGATTTCTTCTTCATACTGCTTTGTTTGACTGATATCAAAACCAACAGTAACCATGGCAGGCTCGGTGTCATTACGCCCTGAATAGGGTACTTTGGACATCATCAAAGTAAGCTTGTTGCCTTGTAAATCATTGACTTCAACTTCAGTGTTGAATGGATTGGATGAAGTTGTATAAGTGATCAAATTTTTAAACCTGGGATGGGATTTCAAAATACTGTAAATGTTTTTTTTCTCAACATCTTGATTTTCAATGCCTAAAAAACGACAAGCAAACTCATTAACGAGTATTATTTTTCCCTGGTAATCATTGGCAAAGATCATGTGTGGAAGGATGTTAATGATTTGGTTGAGTTGGATTTCTTTTTGAGTCAGTTCTGTAACGCGACGCTTAACTTGGCGTTTAAATAAAATAGCTGCAACCATTGAAACAAGCGCAAATAATACCAGCCCTAAAATAGTGTAAATAAGCCAAAAGGGTATGGTGGTTTCAGGGCTGTTATCGGTCCATTTTGATCTGGTTTGAAAGTAGAACGATCCAATGTCTTCCTTCCATGCTTTCATGTATTGATCATAATAATCAATGAGGGTTGTGTCTGCGCCTTTAGGTGCTGATATATAAACTTTAAAGGGATTGAATACAATGCTGCTGGCTAATAAGTTGAATTGTTCCTGAAATTCAGCGCCAACTAAATTATTTGAAACGGCAGCATCGACCTGGTTTTCGGCCAACATTGAATATATTTGTTGGTAGCTTTTGCCGTAAACAATATTACACTCAACTTCAAATTGATCACATTGGCTGATGAAATTTTGTCCATTGAAATCATTTTCCATCAACGCAATGGTTTTGCCATCTAAATCAAATACGCTTTCAACATTTGAATTCTTTGGTAAAAAAACTTGTCCCCAAACATTGCTGAAATTGAGCTCGGAATAGTTTAAAAATAATGCCCTTTCATCAGAATATGCTGTGGATACCATGGCATCCAGTTCCTGGTTGCGCATTTTTGACATGAGCTGTGGAAAATTATCATGGACCCAAATTATTTCAAAATTTTCATGGCCTGCAATTTCATTCAACAAATCAACGATAAAACCATCAGGATTTCCATCACTGTTGATAAATGAAAGGGGTGGGGTATCAAAATAACCTACTTTAATGGGAGGATGTTTTTTGTTAACTTGAGTGTATCCGTCATGAATTTGGAACATGAGCAAGATCAACAATTGTAGGTAAGGTTTATTCAAGTGCATTCAGCTTTACAATTTATTATCATACAACTTATTTAAATGGGTGACAATTAATAACTATCTTTCAATTTTCGCAATTCAGCAAAACAAGTTAACTCATTGTTTATTGTAGTATTTAACCTGCGACTGACAATTTTTTGAATGTTTTTATCATTCGTTCTTAAGAAAGGATTTAATTGAAGCTGAGTTTCCAATCGAGTGGGTAAACTGGCTTTGTTTTGTTTACGCATGCTGTTGATTTTTTGTTGGTAATCCAGAAGACCTTGGTTGTTCGGCTCAATAAATAATGCAAATTTAAGATTTGATAAAGTGTATTCATGGGTGCAGTAAACTTCGGTTGATGGTATCAGTGATTTTATTTTATTTAAAGACTCAACATATTCAGCAGCTGTGCCTTCAAACATCCTGCCACAACCAATACTGAATAAAGTGTCTCCACAAAACAACCACTGGTTATTGTAAAAACAAATGTGTGACTTGGTGTGACCAGGTGTAGCTAAAACTTCAAAATCAATTTGCATGGATTTAACTGCCAAATTATCGCCTTGTTCCAGTACATGGTGTTTGAATGTAATACGATCATCCAAAGGTCCATAAACTTCACAACCCCAGTCAGCAATTAATTTTTCAACACCGTTGATGTGATCATAATGGTGATGCGTTATTAAAACAGTACTCAATGTCAACTGATTGTCGGACAAGTAACGAGTCACTTGAGCTGATTCGCCTGGGTCAACTACAATCGCTTCACTGTTATTATGTAAGACCCAAATATAGTTGTCTTCAAATGCTTTAATGGGGTGTATTTGTATTGACATGGTTTTTCTGGGTATTTATTCTTTGCAAGGGTGGCTTGTCATTATAGAATACCTGCCTTAAAGTCTAAAGGATTCACCTTGATTCAACCCAATAAAAAAATTTCAATATATACTGATGGTTCTTGCCTTGGAAACCCAGGTCCAGGTGGGTGGGCGGCCCTGATGTGTTATCAAGGGAAACGTAAAATGTTTTCTGGTGGTGAAATCGATACCACCAATAATCGAATGGAGTTAATGGCGGTAATCAGCGCTTTGAAATTATTGAAGGAACCCTGTGAAATTGACTTATTTACAGATTCAAAATACGTTATGGACGGTGCTCAAGTTTGGATGATCAATTGGAAAAAGAAAAACTGGATGAGAACCAAAAAGGAAGCAGTCAAAAATGTTGATCTGTGGCAATCATTAGATCAAGAAATGCAAGCTCACAAAATCAATTGGTATTGGGTTAAGGGTCATTCGGGGCATCCAGAGAATGAGTTGGTAGATGATGAAGCAAGAAATCAAGCGGAGAAAATCAGTGCAAACCAGTAAGTTAATCATGTTGGATACGGAAACCACTGGATTAAGACCTCAGGATGGCCACAGGATCATTGAAATTGGGGCTGTGGTTGTCATGAACAGAGAAATTACCAATGAACATTACCATCAATACATCAACCCGCAATTTGCTGTTGATGCAGAAGCTTTGGCAGTTCATGGGTTAAGCAATGAATTTCTATCAGATAAACCACTTTTCAGTCGTGTGGTTGATGAGTTTATTGAGTTTGTAAAAGGGTCTGAGCTGGTCATTCACAATGCTGCTTTTGATGTGGGTTTTATCAATCATGAATTGAATCTTTGCGGTAAAGATTTTGAAATTGAAGACCTTTGTAAAATCACTGACAGTTTAGATTTTGCCAAAAGAAAACATCCTGGGGCTAAAAACAATTTGGATGCATTGTGCAAAAGATATGGGATTGGCAATGAACATCGAACATTGCATGGCGCATTACTAGATTCTGAAATATTGGCACAAGTCTATTTGGCCATGACTGGCGGCCAAACGAAACTCAATTTGGAAAATAATCAGAGTCAAAACAGTCAATCACAAACTTTTAATTTAGACGCATTGCCCGAATTGATCAAAGTGAGTGCCAATCAGGAAGAGTTAGAGCAACATCAGGCTTGGCTTGAAAAACACGGCTCAGAAGACAATCCTTTTCTTTGGAATCAATAGTCAGTAATTTTTTGTATCAAAAGACGCCACCCTTCTTTATTTAAGTCAACTGGGATACAATGTTGCCCCTTTATATTCAACAGGAATCTTGGACATGTTAGACCCGCAAATTTTACGAGCTGATCTCAATCAAACAGCTGAAAAATTAGCTCAAAGAGGGTATCAATTGGATACCGATGCTTGGGAAATATTGGAACAATCAAGAAAATCCATCCAAATTGAGACTGAGGCCTTACAAAATACGAGAACGACCATTTCAAAATCAATTGGTCAAGCCAAAGCCAATGGGCAAGACGTTCAACCACTGTTAGATGAAGTGGCGAAAATAGGTGAAAAACTTGAGCAATCTAAAGCAGATTTAAAAAAGATTTTAATTGAACAAGAAAAAGTGACTTTATATATCCCCAATTTGGCTGATGAATCAGTTCCAGTTGGTAGGGATGAAGCAGACAATGTAGAAGTCAGGGTTTGGGGCAAACCCAAAGAATTTAATTTTGTAGTTAAGGATCATGTTGAATTGGGTGAAGTGAATAAGGGCTTGGATGCTGAGTCTGCTGCCAATTTATCGGGTTCAAGATTTACCTTGCTGACGGGTGAAGTGGCACAAATGCATCGTGCCTTGGCACAATTTATGCTAGACATGCATACCCAAAAACACGGTTACACAGAGTATTATGTACCCTATTTAGTTAACGCAGAATCCATGCAGGGCAGTGGCCAATTACCCAAGTTTGCAGATGATGCCTTTATCACCGAAGATGATCGTTACTTAATTCCGACAGCAGAAGTGCCGCTGACTAACTTGGTTGCTGACAGCATCATTGATGAAAGCGAACTGCCGATCAAAATGACTGCGCATACTCCTTGTTTTAGGAGAGAAGCAGGAAGTTATGGAAAAGACACCAAAGGCATGATACGTCAACATCAATTTGATAAAGTCGAAATGGTGCAAATTGTTCATCCAGAAAAATCTATGTTGGCTTTGGATGAAATGACCGGACATGCCGAAGCCATATTACAAGCCTTAGAAATGCCCTATAGGGTCATCGTGCTGTGCACAGGTGATATGGGATTTTCTGCCACAAAAACATTCGATATAGAAGTTTGGCTGCCTGCGCAAAATACATACCGAGAAATTTCTTCATGTTCTAATTGTAATGATTTTCAAGCCAGAAGAATGCAAGCCAGGTACCGAACACCACAAGTTAAAAAGCCTCAATTGGTTCATACATTGAACGGCTCAGGTTTGGCGGTTGGCAGAACCCTGATTGCAGTGATGGAAAATCATCAAAATGAAGATGGCAGTATTTCTGTACCTGTCGTATTACAAAAATACATGAATGGTAAAACTGTGATAAACCAATCAAACTAATACAGAATATTTTTCTGGCTTAAATTGTTTGATATAATCAAGAAAAGTTTAATAGGAAGAAAGCAATGAAATTACATTTTCCACATGGCGATCATGCAGATGTTGAGTTGGTTACAGGCCATTACACCATTGGTGGATCTGCTGATGCCGATATCAGATTAGAAGATAAGGGGTTGTCGGATATTCATGCAAAGCTCACCATTTTAGACAATGAATGCGAAGTCAGTATTGACAATGCCGCACGGTTAATTTCAGTCAATGGAAAATTAGTTAAGGATAAAAAAGAAGTCAGAGAAGGCGATTTGATGATTGCTGCTCAGGTTCATATTAAATTATTGTCTTCAGTTGTTGAGGAAGAAGAAGATGACAACCGAACCAGGGTTAGAATGGCATTACCAAAATTTATCCTACGTGGTGTCTCAGGTGCCTATTTCGGTAAAACCTATCCATTGCGTGGTTCAACCATAATTGGACGACACTCTGAATGTCATATTTGTGTCAATGCGGATGGAATTTCAAGGAAACATGTTCAAATAGATGCAGATCCAAATGGACTGAAAGTCAAAGACTTGGGATCCTCAAACGGAACTTTTGTTAACGGTAAAAAAGTTGATGAATGTGAAATCAAAGTTGGCGATGAGTTGAAAATTGATAACATTCGATTTTTGGTTCAAACGCCAGGTATGACAGATCCAACAACAGATGCAAATGCTAAAAAAGCGAATGCGACAACCAAAAAGCATCAAAGATCACAAGACGACCCCATAGAAAAAAGTAGTGGTGGAGTCGTAAAATGGTTGGTGACTTTGGTGGTACTTGGCGGAGCCATTGGTGCTGCATGGAAAATGGGTTATTTGAATGGTATTTTAGGATAAATATTAATTCAAATTAATCGAAAAGTTACAGGTTAAGCATATAAAAACGGACTCTATGTCCGTTTTTATATGGCGAAGTGCTTCTGACTTTCAATATATACTTTGTATCAATGTATTTTTTATTGGCTCTGACTGTAAATATCATCAGTGATCATTGGATGAGAAGTTCTAATTGGCATACAGCCAACAAGAAGTGGCTTATGTGGCTACAATGATGCAATCACGACCATTGGTTTTTGCTTGATACATGGCTTGATCTGCACGCTCAATACATTGCATTATGGTTTCTTTGGACAGTTTTTCAGCAATGCCATAACTGCAGGTGATTTTAACATCGGGCTCCAGAACAATATTTTTAATGTGATTGTTTAAATTTTGGCACAATAAGTTGGCTTCTCGTTTATTGGTTTTTCGACACAACACAATAAATTCCTCACCACCCCACCTCACAAATGTGTGTCTTTCATCAAGCAATCCTTTTATTGTGGTTGCCAATTTCTTTAAGGCCATGTCCCCAACACTGTGACCATGTATGTCATTGATGGACTTAAAATGATCGATGTCAAAAAACACCACACTGATGGGGCCATTTTGAGAAAGATCATTTTCTTCATTGGAAATGGCTTGATTAAAATAATGCCTGTTGTAAATCTCAGTCAGTAGATCATGGTGAGTTAAAAATAACAGTTCTTGGTTTGTTTTGATCAATTTAGTTTTTAGTGATTCGAGTTGTTTGTTTTGAACAATTAATTGTTTGTTAAATTTTCTGACCAGTTGGTGGTAAATGAAACCAGTCATTAACAGCACGCTGAAAAACAGGGTGATGTTTTTAGTTAATTTGTAATTGGTGTTATCAATGTAGGAAACATTGTTCCACTTTCTGAACATATTAATCTGTTCTGCCTCACTGATTTGAGCAATGAATTGATCGATGATGGGAATCAAAGCTTGATTTTGTTTAGTTACTCCAACGCGAAGCAAATCTTCAGGACCTGCCCAGCCAGCTATTTTTATTTCATCATAACCATTGGATTGGATGTAATTATTGGTCGATAACATGCTGCCAATAAATACATCGACTTCATTGTTGATGACTGCGTTTATACCTTCAACTTCATTGGCAACCAAACTTGCATTGATGTCAGGATAATGCTTTAAAACATATTCAGTGATGCGGTAGCCTTCGGTCATCGCCACAGTGCGGTTTTCTATGTTTTCAAGTCCTTGAAGAAATGGTTCGTCTTTGAGCGAAAGCAATACATTGGGTGCTCGGTACCAAACTTCGCTGAAATATAAAAATTCTTCTCGTTCTGTGGTTTTATTTAAAATTGGGGTCAAGTCACATTGTCCAGATTTTAATAGCTCAATGGTTTCTAGCCAGCTGTTAGTGGGTATTAATTCTGTTTCTATACCTGTACGCTGGGTAAGCATGGCGATGAAATCTGATGATATGCCGGTGTGAATATTTTGTTTCAAGCTCTCATAAGGGTGCCAATCAGGGTCTATACAATAGCGAATTTTTAATGGTGTATCCGCCTGGATAGTTATTGGATCTTGGGCCATTGTCAAAACTGGGCACAGCAGCAGCGCCAGTTTACACAACCTAAATTTATTTAATAATACACACACAACTTAAGTTTAAACTTATGTACCAAATATTCAATTTACAGATTCATCATGAACGAATAATAGTTGGCATAAGCGATAATTCAGCGTGTTTTGAGGGTAGGTACTTTGAAAAAGGGGAAAATATGACGTGAATTGTCTGTAATTCTGATTTTTGATTTTCGTGAAAGAATCAAAACTGAAGTATAATAATCGGCATACAAAAAATGACCATTGGGGACAACATGACAGATGTTTTTCAAAATTTTGAAACCGTTAAGTATAATAAAAATGACCACATTGCTACCA
Organism: Marinicella litoralis; assembly: GCF_002591915.1. GTDB lineage: Bacteria > Pseudomonadota > Gammaproteobacteria > Xanthomonadales > Marinicellaceae > Marinicella > Marinicella litoralis. The sequence goes on from NZ_NIHB01000003.1 coordinate 51,259, forward strand.
TCACTTTCAATAGGCCAGATAAGCTCAATGCATTTTCTGAGACCATGCACCAAGAGTTTTACGCTGTATTGAATGATCTGGTCAATGACCATTCAATTCGCTGTGTTTTACTCACAGGAGCTGGACGAGGGTTCTGTGCTGGGCAGGATTTGGGTGAACGTCAAGGCAATGAGAAAATGGATTTAGGGGACAAGTTGGAAAATGGATACAACAAGAATTTGCGATTAATGAAATCCATCCAAGCTCCCATCATATGCGCTGTAAATGGTGTGGCTGCGGGAGCAGGTGCTAACATTGCTTTAAATTGTGACATAGTTGTGGCAAAAAAATCAGCCAAATTTATCCAAGCATTTTCATCAATTGGATTAATTCCCGACTGCAATGGAACATGGATTTTACCAAAATTAATTGGTTTGGCTCGAGCCAAAGCCATCACCATGTTAGGTACCCCAGTTATGGCAGAGCAAGCGGTAGAGTGGGGCATGATATATCAAGCCATTGATGATGAAGTATTTGATGCAGAAGTCAAGACGCTGACTGAAACATTGGTTGCACGTCCAACCAGGGCATTGTCATTCATTAAAAATATTTTTGATGAGTCTTATAATAATAGGTATGGAGAGCATTTAGATCGAGAACGGGATGTACAGAGGGTTTGTGGTTTAAGTCATGACTTTTCCGAAGGTGTGGCTGCATTCAATGAAAAAAGAAAACCTGAATTTAAAGGACATTGATTATGGAAACTATTGAAATTGTAGGTGTCGTTGGTGCAGGTACCATGGGAATGGGAATCGCTGAAGTGGCCGCGGCTCATGGTCAAAAAGCATTGGTGTTTGATGTGGATGAAGCTTTTGCGCACAAGGCACATGAAGCCTTGCAAAATCGTTTGAAAAAAAGAGTCATCCGGGGAAAGATAACACAGCAGGATGCGGATAAAATCAGCCATTCAATCAAGGTGGTAAAATCCTTGTCAGATTTTTTGGTTTGTGACTTGGTTGTTGAAGCGGTGGTAGAAAACCTCGATGTAAAAAAGCAAATTTTCACGGAACTCGAATCAATCGTTTCTGAAAGTGCATTGTTAGCGAGTAACACTTCATCGCTCTCTATTACTGCCATAGCTTCAGCAATGAAAGAACCAAGCCGATTATTTGGTTTACATTTCTTCAATCCTGCACCAGTCATGAAATTGGTTGAGTTAATTAAAGGCCTACAGACCGATGCTGCTCATTTGAACGTGGCGAAAGCGCTGTGCAGTTCATGGGGTAAAAAAGCAGTGATTGCTCAGTCCACACCAGGCTTTATCGTAAACCGTGTGGCCCGCCCCTTTTATGGTGAAGCTTTGAAAATGTGCCAAGAAAAGTTAGCAACTTTTGTTGAAATTGATGCTGTTTTGACCCAAGGAGCTGGTTTTAGAATGGGGCCGTTTGAATTGATGGATTTGATTGGCATTGACATCAATTATGCGGTCAGCCAATCTGTTTATAAAGAAATGTTCAATGACCCTCGATTTAAACCTTCTTTGCTACAAGGCGAAATGGTACATGCCAACACCCTAGGCCGCAAATCAGGCCAAGGCTTTTACGACTACACTGATGGTGTCGCAAAAGTAAAACCAGATTTTACCTACAGTGAAGTGAGTTTTGACGAAATCATTGTGCCTGATGAAATGACACTATTAAGTCGCATGTTCAGTGAGTTTGAATATGACAACAGGAAGTGGCATGGAGAGCAAATCATTGTCGGTGGTTGTCAAATTGTTCTGAGCAATGGGCAAACAGCCAAACAAATTGAACAGGACAGTGCCACACCTACTTGTGTCGTGGATTTGTCTTTTGACTTCAAAAAAAGTCAATGCGTAAACTTGGCTTTTGGCCCTGGTGTAAATGAATTTATGCGAAATCGGGTGATTTCGTTGATAAATTATTTGGGTAAAAATGTCATTGTCTCTAAAGATCAACCAGGACTGATTGCTTTAAGGACGATTGTTATGCTCATCAATGAAGCTGCTGATGCTGTGTTCAATGGTGTTTGTTCAGCCAAAGATGTGGATTTGGCCATGCGTTATGGGGTTAATTATCCCAAAGGTTTACTGGCTTTTGCGGAAGAGTTGGGTTGGCAGCATGTGGCCGACTCCTTGCAGTCTTTACAAAATTGGTTTGGTGACGACCGGTACCGTCTGTCGCCATACATCAGGAATCAATTATGAGAAAAGTTTACATTTGTGATGGCATCAGAACGCCCATTGGACGATTTGCTGGTGGATTGGCGGGTGTGAGACCTGATGATATGTTGGCCCATGTGATTAAAACATTGATGACACGAAACCCACAACTACCTATTGATGATGTGGATGATGTCATTGCAGGTTGTGCCAATCAAGCGGGTGAGGACAATCGCAATGTGGCTAAAATGTCTGCCTTGTTGGCAGGTTTGCCAACCAATGTTGCAGGGATGACGGTAAACCGATTGTGTGCATCTGGATTAGACGCCATTGCCATGGCTGCAAGAACCATAGCTTTTGGTGATGCAGAAGTGATTGTTGCTGGTGGGGTTGAATCGATGTCTCGAGCACCCTTTGTCATGCCCAAAGCAACAGCTGCATATTCAAGACAAGCTGAGATATATGATACGACCATTGGTTGGCGGTTTATTAACCCAAAATTACAAAATCAATATGGCACTGATTCAATGCCAGAAACGGGTGAAAATGTTGCGGAAAAATTCAAAGTCAGTCGTGAAGATCAAGATTTGTTCGCCTATCGCAGCCAACAAAAAGCTGCTGTGGCACAGCAACAGGGTGTGTTCAAAGAAGAAATTGTGCCTGTTGTTATTCCACAACGCAAAGGAGATGATGTTATTGTTGATGCCGATGAACATCCCAGGGCAGACACAAAGTTAGAAAAATTAGCCCAGTTGGGTACGCCATTCAAAGCCAATGGTACTGTGACAGCTGGCAATGCTTCAGGAGTCAATGACGGCGCCTGTGCATTGATTATTGCATCTGAAGATGCAGTCAGTAAATATGGTTTGAATCCAATGGCTCGCTTTGTAGGTGCCAATGTCGCTGGAGTTGATCCGGATGTAATGGGTATTGGGCCGGTGCCTGCAAGTAAACAATTATTGGTCCGATATGGCTTAACCATCAATGATGTCGATGTGATTGAATTGAACGAAGCTTTTGCTTCCCAAGGATTGGCAGTGATGCGCATGCTTGGATTGACCGATGATGATCCTCGCGTTAATCCTAATGGTGGTGCCATTGCATTGGGGCATCCGTTGGGAATGAGTGGTGCAAGGTTGGCTTTAACAGCAACCCGACAGCTACAAAGAACAGGTGGGCGATATGCACTTTGTACCATGTGTATAGGCGTCGGGCAGGGCATGGCGATGTTGATTGAACGGGTTTGAATTAAGCCATATGAGTTGTGCAGGTTAGCATTCGCAAAAGTATTGACATTCGACAATCTATTTGTCATTTGCCAGGTACTGGGTATAAGGTCGGCTAAAGCCGGCAACCCAATTACTGAGGGTTGTTGACTTCAGTCAACCTTTTGTCGTGAACCAGTTACTGAGTAAAAGATCGGCTAAAGCCGACAACCCAAATACTGAGGATTGTTGATTTCAGTCAACCCTTTTGTCATTGGTCAGTTAATCAGTAATAGGTCGGTTACAGCCAACCACCCAATTGCTGAGGGTTATTGGTTTCACTCAACCTTTTGTCGTTACCAAGTACTGAGTATAAGGTCAGCTTGAGCGCTCAATCCTTTGACTTGTATTTTTCTTTTTAAATTTTACGCAAATCCTATGCATGAAAGGTTAAAATAATCAGCTCAATTTTGTAGAGAATGATTATGTACTCACAAGGGTTAACTGATGCCAAAGGTCAAGAGGAACCAGCTGATTTGTTGGCTGAGTTTCAAGCTAAAATAGATCGTGAAGAAAAAATAGAGCCGCGTGATTGGATGCCAATGGCCTATCGAAAAACTTTGATCAGACAAATGTCGCAACATGCTCATTCAGAGATAGTGGGGCAGTTGCCTGAAGGAAACTGGATCACCCGTGCGCCGACGTTGAATCGAAAAATGATATTGTTGGCAAAGGTACAAGATGAAGCAGGTCATGGTTTGTACATTTATTCAGCCACAGAAACATTGGGAGTGAGTCGAGATCAATTAACTGATGAACTGCTGACCGGTAAAGCCAAGTATTCATCTATTTTTAATTACCCGACACCCTCTTGGGCAGACATGGGGGCGATTGGTTGGTTGGTCGACGGTGCTGCAATCATGAATCAAGTGCCATTGTGTCGCTGTTCATATGGACCTTATGCACGTTCAATGGTTCGCATCTGTAAGGAAGAGAGCTTTCATCAACGTCAAGGCTATGAAATCATGACCGTACTGGCCAGAGGGACCCAAGCCCAAAAAGACATGGCACAACGTGCACTGAATCGAACTTGGTGGCCGTCTTTAATGATGTTTGGTCCCAGCGATAAAAATTCTACACATTCAGCCCAATCTATGAAATGGAAGATCAAAAGATTCAGTAACGATGAATTGCGTCAAAAATTCATTGATGCCACGGTGCCACAAGCTGAACATTTGGGCTTAACCATTCCTGACCCTGATCTTAAATGGAATGAAGAAACGGGTCATTATGATCATGGTGAAATTAATTGGGATGAATTGTTTCAAGTTATTAAAGGCAATGGGCCTTGTAACAAAGAGCGTTTACAGGCGAGGATTGATGCACATGAAAATGGCGAGTGGGTCAGGGAAGCCGCGCAAACATACCAACAAAAACAGAACAACCAACACAATGAGGCCGCTTGATGTCTGAGATGAAATTATATGAAGTGTTTATTCGAGCCAAGTCAGGCTTAAACCATCGACATGTGGGGTCGTTGCATGCCAGTGATGCACAAATGGCATTGCTCAATGCCAGAGACGTTTATACCCGCAGAAAAGAAGGGGTGAGTATATGGGTGGTCGAAGCGGAAAAAATAACAGCTTCAAACCCAGAACAAGAACATGAATGGTTTGACCCTGCTGAAGACAAGGTTTATCGCTACCCAACTTTTTACCCATTAGACAAAGAAGTGGAAAACATGTAATGGCAACTCAAATTAATAACAAGGCATTACATACCTATTTATTGCGATTGGCAGACTCGTCATTGACTATGGGTCAACGATTGGCAGAGTGGTGTGGACATGGACCGTATTTAGAGGAAGATGTGGCTCTAACCAATGTTTCGTTGGATTTGATTGGTCATGCACAGATATTTTATCAATTGGCGGTCGCCTTAAGCGATGATTCGCAAACAGCTGATGATTTGGCTTTTCTGCGTGACTCCCACGAATACCGTAACCCAATCATCACCGAATTACCAAAAGGTGATTTTGCTTACACGACATTGAAACAATATTTTATTGATGTCTTCAGTGTGCAGCTCTATCAAGCGTTATCAAAATCAAGTTATGAACCTTTGTCATTGGCAGCGCAAAAGGCTTTGATGGAAGTTAAATATCACCTCAAAAGAAGTGAGGCATGGGTTGAACGGTTATCGCTCAGTACCGATGAAGCCAAAGTGCGGATGCAAAAAGCCCTGAATGATTTGTGGTTTTATACCCCTGAATTGTTTGAAACTGATGCGGCATTGAATGAGTTAATTGAACAAGGGGTGATCGCTGATTTGTTGGCGTTAAAAACGAAATGGAATGAACAAGTAAAAACACTGCTGCAAAGGTGCCAACTTGAAATACCTGAATCTGGTTGGGTGGCCACTGGTGGTTTAGCTGGAGAACACTCAGAACATTTAGGCTATATGTTGGCAGAAATGCAGTTTCTACAGCGCGCCTACCCAGGTTGTGAGTGGTGATGACATTCAATGCCAAATCAATGACTGAAAATCAAGTGTTAACCGCAGATGCTATCTATCAATTACTGGCAGAAGTTAAAGATCCAGAAATACCAGTAATCAGTATTCAAGATTTGGGTGTGTTGCAACAAGTTAAAATTCATGAGAACTCAGTCCACGTGGGCATCATCCCCACCTATTCGGGCTGCCCTGCCATGCATGCCATCAAAACAGACATCAAAGCCGCTTTGTTGGCTCATGCTGATTACTATGGAATTGACCGTGTGGTGGTCGAATTACTTGATAAGCCGGTATGGACCACAGACATGATCACTGACAAAGGCAAAGCTGCCATGTTGGCTTATGGCATTGCACCGCCACTCAATGCAGGTGAACAGTCGATTAATTGTCCTCAGTGTGGATCAGATAACACCCAGTGTATCAGTGAATTCGGGTCAACGGCTTGTAAAGCTTTGTACCGATGTAACCGTTGCTTAGAACCTTTCGATTATTTTAAATGCCATGCATAAATTTCATTCATTAACGATTAAATCCATACAAACTCAACCTAACGCTGTTATTTGGACACTAGACATTCCTAATCACTTGGTCGCTGAATATGTCTATATAGCGGGTCAGCATTTAACCTTTAAAGCGCAAGTCAATGGTGAGGAATTGCGCCGCAGCTATTCCATTTGTTCATCACAAAATCGCAACAATGAATTGGATGTGCTGATAAAAGCCGTGGACGATGGGCGTTTTTCACAGTTTGCCCAAAATGTCAAAGCAGGCAGCCAGATTGAAGTATTGCACCCAAGCGGTCACTTCATGCTAGTTCCACAAGAAAAGGCTCATTATGTGGCCTTTGCAGCTGGGTCTGGCATCACTCCGGTGATGGGTATGATATATGCCACTTTGGAACAAACCCAAACAGCTGAGTTTGTGTTGTTTTATGGTAACAGCAAAACGTCAGATGTTTTATTACATGAACAAATTGCCAATTTAAAAGATCGTTTTGGTCCTCGTTTCAGTGTTCATTTTTTCTTGACCCAACAAAAAGTTGACATGCCTTTATATCAAGGGAGATTCGATCATAAAAAAGTAAATTTAATTAATAAGTATATGCTGCAAGGCATTGATTCAGATGGCTATTTTGTATGTGGCCCAGGGGCAATGATAGATCAAGTATGCACCGCACTTAAGGCTGTTGGTATCGATGAAAAATTAATTCACAACGAACGATTCCTCAGTGATGGACAAGAGATTTCGCCATCTGCAAAAACAATTAACGAAGATGCCGGTGTAACAGTAACCATTGATGGTGCCAATCATGAATTTAATTTAATGGCCGGTACTCAAGCCACATTACTGGAATCTGCAGAATCAGCCGGAGTGGATTTGCCTTATTCATGTAAAGCAGGAGTCTGTGCCACGTGTCGCTGTAAATTGGTTGAAGGTGAGGTGGAAATGATCAACAATTACTCCTTGGAGGAGTGGGAAACCAAAGCAGGTTATATTCTCAGTTGCCAATCAGTGGCTCGCTCAAGTAAAATCCACATCTCTTTTGACGAGTGACCCTAATGAGCGAAGCCAAAATTTCCAACTATTCTGAAATCGGAAAACTGAATACCGTGATCATTCATGAGCCTGGTGCTGAAATGGAGAACATGACTCCAGAAACAGCCCATGAGGTATTGTATGACGATATATTGACTTTGGATTTGGCGCTGAGGGAACATGCGCAACTGTCCGGTGTTTTGAACAAAGTGACTGAAAATGTACTCGAATTCAAAACTTTATTGCCTGATGTCTTGGAAGACCCCAAAGTGAAACTGGATTTGTTGCAAGATGTCTGCGCGTTACATGGCCACAATGAGTTGGTTGATGATTTGATGTCATTTGATGCTGCTGATTTGTCGACTCAACTTTTTCAGGGCACTTTATTAAAGAAAAATACACTTGAAAGGTATATCAGTCCATCTAGGCATGCCATTCCACCATTACCCAATGCGTTTTTTACTCGTGATGCCGTGATGTGTGTATATGACAAAACCATCATTGGGTCGATGGCCCATCGTGTGAGATTAACTGAAGCTTTATTATTAAAATCTATTTTTAATAACCACCCTAAATTAAAAGGACAGGGTTTTCATTTTGATGGAACCAAAAGAAAGTCAGAACAGCTGACGATTGAGGGTGGTGATTTGCTGGTGATTAGGGATGATTTATTGGTCATTGGGTATTCGGAACGCACGTCTGCCAGAGCCATTGATCGAATGGCAGAGAAACTTTCATTGGGTCGCGAGAATTTAGATATCGTGGTGGTTGAGCTGCCAAAAATACGAGCCACCATACATTTGGACATGATATTCACCATGTTGGACGTGGATACTGTTATGAATTTTGCACCTTTGATTACTGGCGCTGGAAAATGCAAAGCTTTCCACTTAAGTTGTACCAACGGTAAAATCAATTATATCAATGAATATTCTGGCTTGCCCAAAGCCTTGAGGTTGTTTGGTTTAGAGTTGAATTTTGTCAACTGCGGCGGCGATAATCCATTTTCCCAAGAACGCGAACAGTGGACCAGTGGTGCCAATTTCTTTACCTTTGCACCGGGTCACGTCATTGGTTATAAACACAACAAAGCAACTTTGGAAGCCTTGAATAAAGCAGGCTTTGAAATCGTTGATGCCAATGACATCATTACAGATAAGGTACAGCTACCCAAGGGTAAAGCAGCCGTGGCTATGGATGGTTCTGAATTATCACGGGGTGGTGGCGGTTGTCGTTGCATGACCATGCCTGTTCACCGTGATGCAGTTAATTGGTAAAAAAGATTACTAGCTACTGGTCAGTAGTTTTTTAGCTTCATTCATAAACACTTTTCTTTTGAACAGCAGCTGCAGTTGGGTACCTCCCAACTGTCGCCACAAAATAGCCGCTCGAATTCCTGCAAGTAATATGGCCCGTATTTTTTCTGTTATGGCTTGATCTTTCAAGTGAAAAGGTTGACCAGCAACGATTACCCTGGGCTGCATTTGGCTGATGGTTTTTGAGTATATTTGAGCCAGTTTAGCAACCACTGAATTGTTGAATGGTTCTTCGGAATTTTGTAAAACCTTGGAGTCGCACAATCCTTTCTCAATGATGTCCATCATCTCTGGCCTTTGTTGTAATTTTGCTGCCAAAGACAATAGGGTGATGGTGTATTTTATGACGTTGATGTAATAACTGTCTTTATTGAAAGATTTGATCAAAGTATTCAAGCCCAGGGCCAAACCAGAAATGTCGTTATTGAAAATATCTTCAGTCGAAGGAGCATCAATTTTATATAAACTATTGAGGCTGACTTCCCAACTCTTGTTGTCACGGACTGCACCTGAATTGGCCAATTCATGTGCCAGGATGGCTGATTGATAAACAGCAGCTAAAGCAATGGTTTGTTCTCTCATTTTGTTCTTAATTCACAAGTTGAAGTTAATAAATTTGATGATTCAATGATGGCGCCTCCTAGGCACACATCACCATCATAAAATACAATGGATTGTCCAGGTGTAATCGCCCTTTGTGCTTCGTCAAATTTCACTGAAATTGAATCATGTTCATGGTAAGTTACCTCACAAGCTTGGTCGGCTTGGCGGTAGCGAATTTTTGCATGGCATTTTAGTGGAAATTGAGGTGCTGTGGAAGAGACCCAACTGACGTGTTTGGCAATCAAGTGATGATCGAGCATCAAGTCTTCATGGTCACTTTGAGCCGCAATAAGCCGATTGTTCTGGTGTTGCTTGGCGATTACAAACCAAGGTTCTGCACGGGCATTTTTTACCCCACCTATACCCAGTCCTTGACGTTGGCCAATGGTGTAATACATTAAGCCATTGTGTTTGCCAATGATGTCACCGGCTGGATTGACAATGTCACCAGGGTTGGGTTTAAGATATGTAGCTAAAAAATCTTGGAATCTTTTTTCACCAATAAAACAAATGCCCGTTGAATCTTTTTTATTAAAAACATCCAATCCTAATTTTTCAGCAATCGCTCTGACCTCTGGCTTTTCAATTTCACCCACAGGAAACAGTGTTTTAGACAGTTGATATTGATTGATGGTATATAAGAAATAACTTTGGTCTTTATTTTGATCCAATCCTTTCAATAATTGGTACTCACCCAAATTTTCTGCTTTGCGCACATAATGACCTGTGGCCATCATGTCAGCGCCCAGATCATCGGCATGATCTAAAAACGTTTTGAACTTGATTTCACGGTTACACAAAATATCAGGATTTGGTGTGCGTCCTTGTTTATATTCTGCCAGAAATTCTTCAAACACATGGTCCCAATATTCAGCTGCAAAATTTCGTCGGTGAAGTTTAATGCCCAATTGGTCACTGACTGACTGGGCATCCTTGACATCTTCATCTGCAGTACAAACTTCTTGGGTGTCATCTTCTTCCCAGTTTTTCATAAACATGCCTTCGACCTGATAGCCTTGGCTTTTTAGTAAGGCTGCGCTGACTGAGGAGTCAACGCCACCGGACATTCCTGTGATGACTTTCATTGAATTATTTTTGACTGAATAAATGGTTAATCATAATAACTGAACACATCTGTGTCAGTTTTCTTGCCGTTGATATGGTGGTCAATGTGATGCAATACAAGAGGGGATCTCAAGCGATTGAGGTTTTCGGCCACTTCATCCCGGGTCATCCAAATGGCTTGGATGATGCCATCATCTAGTTGTTGGTTGGGATCAAAAGACACCGCTTTACCTGCAAAACATGATCGCAAGTAATGTTTGTCGCTGTTTGGACTGGTCCATTGCGAAAATTCAATCAAATGCTGAATTTCAATGTGCCATCCCGTTTCCTCTAAGGTTTCTCTGACTGCTGCCTCCATCAATGTTTCGCCTTGTTCCAAATGACCGGCTGGTTGGTTTAATATTTTTTCACCATAAATATCTTCTTCAACCATGAGGAATTTGCCATCATCTTCAATCACTGCAGCCACAGTAACTCGGGGCAACCATCCTCGACTCATACTTTTTTACCTATCCACTTCACACCTAAGTACATGCCAATCGTTGCTGCAACAATGGCGATCCATGGAGACATACCAAAACTGACAGGGATGATGCCAATCATCACAGCAAAACCTCCTGAATACATGGCATAGGGGATTTGTGTTCTTACATGTTCTATGTGATCACAGCCGGAGGCCATAGATGAAAGAATCGTGGTGTCCGATATCGGGGAACAATGATCTCCCCAAACTGCACCTGCCAAAATTGAAGCAATGGTCAGATAAATAATGTAAAAATGCTCAGGGTCCAGTAAATTCTGAGCGTCCAATAAATTGTAAGTAACGGGAACAATCAACGGAATTATAATACCCATGGCACCCCAACTGCTACCTGTACCAAACGCCGTCAAGGCTGCGATTATAAATGTAATCAATGGAATCCAATGCACAGACAAAAAGTCTTTAACCGAATCTGAAATGTATTGGCCCGTTTGTAATTGTTCGCTCACGGCTGATAAAGACCAAGCCAAGATCAGAATGACCATCGCCAGTAACATGGGCTTAATGCCTCTGTACCAAGCATTGACGGTTTGTTCTAAAGTTAATATCCCTTGAATTACACTCAGTAAAGCGGCAATCAAAACACCAGCAGTGGTACCCCAAACCAAGGCTTTGTAGGAGTCAACACTGTTACTGTAAATGACCTCTTTGAACGTCTGTTCTGGGTTGTTGAAATCTATGCCAGTGTAATAAATGCCACCCATAACAATCAAAATCATGGAGACAATAGGAAGTATGGCATTGATGGCTCTTTGCGGTTTGCCTTCAACGGGCAAAATTTCATCTTTGTCATGTGTGATTTCAGTGGCGTTGTGAACTGTTTGTTCACGAGCTTTAAGTTCAGCATGGTACATGGGTCCAAAATCGCGACCACTGCTGGCAATTATAATGGTCAGGAACAAAGCCAATATGGGGTAAAAACTGTATGGAATGGTTTGAATGAACACCGCATACCCACCCATATCTGTATATCCTACTGATTCTAGTGCATCACCGATTAACCCGACTTGAAAACCCACCCATGTGGTTACCAATGCAAGACAGGCTATGGGCGCGGCTGTGGAGTCTACTAAATATGCCAATTTTTCACGGCTAATTTTCATTTTATCAGTCACCGGACGCATGGTATTGCCCACGACCAGGGTGTTGGCATAATCATCAAAAAAGACACTCATGCCCATCCCGATGGTTGCCAGTGAAGCACGTTTAACATTATTAGCCCATCTTAAAATTAAATTGACCACGCCTTGCATGCCACCATTTCGTGAAATGATGCCAACCATTCCACCAATCATTAAAGAAAAGATGATAATGGATGAATGTCCTGAGTCTGCCATTGCATTGACCGCAAATACTTGAACGGTTTGTAATGGAGCAGCGAAAAAAGACTGCACGTCCAGTCCGCCAATGATCCAAACACCAATAACCAAGCCAGTAAACAATGCAGGAATCACCTGCCTGAAAGCCAAAGCGATTGAAATGGCCAACAAGGGTGGCATCACAGAGAGCCAGGTTCCAGCGAAGGGAACAACAATTTCTGCAGGGTCTTGCGCCATAGCTGCCGCATTGAACAGTATTAAAAACAAGGAAATAAGAGATTTATTTAAAGTTAAATGTGGCATTTTTAAGTTTTAATTTATTATTTTGAAAATTGATTTTAGCATCCTTTGGCATTTAATTCATTAAGCCGATTTATGGTGCCAACATCACTCCATTTGCCGCCATGAAATTGTGCGGTTGCACGATTTTCTGCGATGGCTTTTTTAATCAAAGGAACCACACTGAATGCTTCTCCTGTTTTCAATCCATTAAATAATTTGGGGTGAAAAACACCAATACCTGAATAGGTATAAGTTTTTTGATTGTTTTGTTTTAACATCAGTTGATCACCTGCCAAGCTGAAATCGCCTGTTGGGTTGTGATCCGGATTTTCGACCAAAACCAGATGTACCCATTTAGCTGGTCTGAGTGGTAGCAACATTTGAAAATCAAAATCTGTAAATACATCGGCATTAACAGCAAGAAAGGGTTTGGGGCCCAGTAAAGGCAAAGCATTGAGCATACCTCCGCCTGTTTCCAAAGCATGCGCTCCTTCATCAGATATGGAGACCGCAATAGTTTTCGGTGAATATTTATTGGCATAATCAATGATTTGTTGTTTGAGCCAAGAAACATTAATGACGGTTTCAGTGATGCCTGCCTGTTCCAGGTGATTGAAATGGTGAGCCAGTAAAGGTTTGCCTTGTACTGCTGTTAAGGGCTTCGGTGTGTGGTCGGTCAAAGGTTTAAGCCTTTCTCCACGGCCAGCTGCCAAGATAAACGCTTTCATGGGTTGTTGATTATTGAGGGTTGTAACTCAGCAAGTAAAACGCCAAAATCAGCCAACTCATGGTATTTATCACAAGTGGTAATCAGGTATTTCATGGTTCTTGGAATGTCATATAAGAATTGTTTTTTTCCATCTCTGTAATAAAGCCGACAGAATATACCAATGGCTTTCAGGTGCCGTTGTGCCGCCATCAAGTCAAACCATCGAATGAATTGATCGAATGAATGGTTTATTTGGTGTTTTTGTTGGTATTGGGTCAAGTAATATTTTACCCATTGATTAACTGATTCACTGGGCCAAGATACATAACAATCTTTCAACAATGAAGCCAAGTCATAAGTGATTGGGCCAACCACTGCATCCTGAAAATCGATGATGCCGGGTTGGTTGTCTGTTAGCATGATGTTGCGGCTGTGGAAATCACGGTGTACCAACACTTGGGGTTGTGAAGTGGCATTGTCTATCAATAAAGCATGGGTTTGTTTGAGGACTTTTTGTTGAGATTGTGATAATTCATGGGCCAAATGTTTACCAATAAACCAATCTGTGAATAATTCCATTTCTGTCAAAAGTGATTTTGCGTCATACAATGGCAAGGTGCCTTTGTCATCGACTGCTTGGAGGGCAATTAATTCATTGATGGCTTTGCGGTACAGTTCATCGGCAGTGTTTTCGGCCAATTCATCAAGCAACAAAGTGGAACCAAAATCACTGAGTAACATAAAACCTTTGTCAGGATTAAATGCAAAAATTTCAGGTACATTGATTTGCTGACTAAACAGCAGTTTTTGAACATGAATAAAGGGTGCGCAGTCTTCATGTTCTGGAGGTGCATCCATCACAATGAAACTTTTGTGGCTGTTTTCACTTTTTACTTTAAGGCGAAAATAACTTCTGAAACTGGCATCTTCTGAAGCTGGATTTAGGGTGAATTGCTTGGTTTCAATGATTTCAATCAACCATTGAATCAATTCGTCATTGCGACTGCTCATTGATTTCTAGATTTGCTTTGGAATTAGTTTGGACCAATTTCAGTTGGCTTGGATTTTTTAAGTACTGAAGTGATGACATGTTGGTGCTCAAAATAAACCAAGAAACCATCATACTCCCAGCGGGTAATGGGTGGATCGCCAACAGGGGCAGATTCGCTGATTGGATCACCAAACTGACTCCGGACTTGATTCATGGTTGATGACTTTTGTGGAACATCCTTACTTTGTTTTGCTTCGACCCGTTCGATCAATAAAACATCGGCATGTATAGATAAAGGGATGATGAATAAAATAGCAGCAAATATGAGGGTTTTCATAAGATTCAAAGCATTGGTAAAGGGTATATTCTATCAATTATTGCCATTGGATGTCACTGTTGTATACAGTGATAATGAGAACCCCGTTACAAAAGCATGTGATTGCTGGCTTGTATTAAAGGGTTGCTGGCTTGGTTGGGAAGTCTATTGGCCTGTGCTTTAACCATCTAAATCCAATCATTTATTTAATATAGAAAACTGTTTGTATTGATAAACATGTTTATTTAAAGGATTGAAGGTGAAGAAAAAAGGACAGTTTAAGTTTATTGGTTTCATGATGGACTGACAATCGTTATAATCCAACAATGAAGCAACTGTGGCTCTACATATTTCAAATCTATGTTTGGTTATTTATTTACCCTTTTTCATGGACATTAACTGTTTTGGTGGCAATCACCATCAGCGTTTTATCAATCATGGGCGCGGCTCAATTTGCGGGAAGGTATGTGGCCAGACCTTGGGGAAAAATTATTTTATGGATCACTCCGGTGAAACTCATAAAAAAAGGGACTGAAAACATCGCAGCACAACAATCTTATGTGGTGGTGGCTAACCACCAAAGCACCTATGATATTTTAGTTATTTATGGCTATTTACCTTTGGATTTCAAATGGGTGATGAAGATTGAACTCAGAAAAGTGCCATTTTTAGGGTTTGCATGTGAAAAAATGGGTCATATATATGTCGACCGCAGAAACCGCCAAGCATCTATACAAGCCATGGAAGCGGCCAAAGAAAAATTGATTGATGGTACCTCAGTGGTGTTTTTTCCTGAAGGGACGCGAAGCTCTGGCTCAAATATACTGCCGTTCAAGAAAGGGGCTTTCAGAATGGCAAAAGACCTGCAGTTACCCATTTTACCAGTGACTATACAGGGTGCTGACCAGGTTTTGGCCAGCGATGGTTTTTTTATTACGCCTGGTCAAATCAGATTAACTTTCCATCAACCCATTACAGTCAAGGAAATCAACACATCATCCACCAATGAAATCATTGATAGGGCGGAATGTGTCATCGCTTCGGCACTTTAATGGATTTGATTAAAAAATCTATTTATGAGTTGTTTGTGTTCTAGACATGACTCAACTTATAATATTCAACCATGACTACTCTTAAAAAAATAATAACTTTGATTTTTGTCTTACTGCTATTGCTTGTTGCAATCGCTGTAAGCAGTTTGAATGCCGAAGCGGTGTCTTTGAACTTACACTGGTACCAATTGAATTGGCCATTGGGGTTTACCCTTTTACTGTTCTCTAGTCTGGGAGTAGTATTTGGACTGGTAATGGGGTGGTTGTTTTGGACGTGGCCAGCCAATAAACAAAAAATTTATTGGAAAAGGGCTTATTTTAAACTCAAACAAGAACATGACCAGTTAACTGAGAAAGAACAAAAACAAATCACCCAGACATCCACCGAAGGACAGGTCAAAATTCCATGAACAATCCATTTTTGTGGACGTCTGTGGCTTTGCTGGCAGGTGTGTTGATGGGCTTGTATCTTGCCTATATGCTCAGAAGGACCAACACCAAAAGAACCTTCGAACAATTGAATCATCGGTATTTCAAAGGGTTGAATTACCTGCTTAATGACGAATCAGACAAAGCCATTGATGTTTTTATTCAATTGGCTGAAACTTCTCACGAAACCTTTGAGCCCCAATTGGCCTTAGGCAATCTATACCGACGCAAAGGTGAAGTTGATCGAGCCATCAAATTACACCAAGCATTGATCGCTCAGGCTGAATTGCCTGAGCGATATAGAACACGCGCTTTACTGGCAATAGGTAAGGATTACATGAGTGCAGGTCTTTTGGATCGTGCAGAAGTTTTGTTTTCCGAATTGGTGGAAATTGAAGCACACACACCTGAAGCCTTACAGTCATTGGTTGAAATTTACCAACAAGAGCAAGATTGGTTGCAAGCCATTAAATCCGCCACTCGATTTCAAAGTGCGACCCAACGCAATATGCAGGTACCCATTGCTCATTTTTATTGTGAGTTGGCGGAATTGGCGGTAGCACAAAATGACCAAATACAAGCCGAAAAATACCTGGCTTCAGCCTTAAGAATAGATAAGGATTCGGTCAGGGCGCATTTAATATGTGCCAATATACAGCAGTCCCAAAAACAATGGCAAGCAGCCATTGATGAATACCAACAGGCCATCAAAGCTGACTCTGCCTACATTCCGATTTTTATTGCTGATATGGCAGACTGTTATTTGTCTTTAAAACAAGGTGATTTGTTAGAGCAAAAGCTGCTGGAGTTAATGGATAACTACAACGGTGTTTCACCGGTTTTGACACTCTCTGAGTATTATGCAGAGGTCAAAGGCGTTGATTATGCTTCCAACTTTTTGAGTGAACAATTGAAGAAAAGGGCTTCATTCAAAGGTTTAAATGCGATCCTTGGTTTGAATGAAAAAGAATCAGGTGACAATGATTTCGTCTATATTGATGTGTTGAAGGAGTTGATCACCAAACTATTAAAAGGTAAGCCCAAATTACGCTGTAGAAAATGTGGTTTTGGTGCCAAATCATTGCATTGGCAATGCCCCAGTTGCAAGCATTGGGGCGTGGTCAAACCCATCCATGGACTTGAGTCTGAATAACCTTTGGGCCGTTTTGGCCATCAATGCTTTTTCTGTGGCCATGTTATTGACCTGGTACTCATATGGCTATCGTTCTGTGATTACTGACCATGCCAATAACAGAAGTTTACACCAGGGTAAAGCGGTAACAGGTGGTGGCGTTTTGATGTTTTTACCACTGTGTGTTTCCTTGTGGTGGATTAACCCAAGCTATTGGCCTGCTTATATATTGTTGGCCATTTCATTGTTGGGCCTGGCAGATGACAAATTTGATTTGTCGTTTAAATTAAGGTTATTGATCCAAACAGTGTTAATTGTCGTTTGCTTGATTTATTTTGAATTTGCTCTTGGTCTGTTATTTGTATTTTTGACTTTTGCTTGTCTTTGGTGGGTGAATTTATTTAATTTTATGGATGGTGCCAACGGAATGGCCGGACTGCATTCATTGGTGGTCGCTGTTTTTTATGGTTACATTTTCCAAGAAAGTGACATGGCTTTTGTATCCTTGAGTTTGTTAGCCACAGTCATTATTGTTTATTTGGTATTCAATCTTTACTTAAAAAGACTTTTTATGGGTGATTCTGGTAGCTTGCCCATGGCGATGTTATTGGCTATTTTTGCTTTTGATGCCCTTCAAAGTGGGCTGTTGTCATACTATCAAGTGGCACTTGTTCATGGTGCTTTTATTACTGATACGACACTGACTTTATGGGTTCGATTGAAAAAAGGGGAGAACATCACACAAGCCCATGCGACGCATTTATACCAAAGGTTGGTGAAAAGTCAGTCTGCTCATTCAACAGTTTCAGCGTTCTATGCCATAGTGACTGCTTTGCTGTGTTTGCTTGCCATTGCTATGGACGACAGCAGTCGAATGATACAAATATCAACCTTGATTATTTCTTATGCATTATTAGTGCTTATTTTTATGAAATATTTTCGTATAGGACGTTAAAATACACCCATGATCAATCGTGTACTACATTTGAGAATTGCCGTTGTCTGTCATGACTCCTTTATGGTTTGGTTGGCATGGATGCTGTGTTTTTTAATCAGGTACAGCTTGTGGCCAGAATCACCCCCTTTGGTTTACTGGTCGACTGAGATTCTGATTGTCATTGTTACGCAAAGTATCATCAGTTTTATGTTTAACATGTACCGGGGCTTGTGGCGTTTTGCCAGCATGCCTGATCTGATCAATTTAGTTAAATCTGCATCCGTTGGTACTTTGACCATTGCTTTGTTTTTCTTTTTATTCAATCGTTTGGAAGGCATTCCTCGCAGTGTTTTATTGATGTATCCGGTGCTACTGGTTATTTTATGGGGTGGGCCTCGCATTACTTATCGAATGTGGAAAGATAAATACTTTAACCTAAGAACCAAAAACATTCCTCGGGCAGTCATTATTGGAGCTGGGAACATAGCTGACCTCTTTATCCGCAACGCAGTCAGTAATAAATCATGCCATGTTATATTTATCATTGATGATCATTCTGAGTTCAAAGGGACTCAATTACGCGGGGTGAAAATAAAATCAGGCATCAACCAGTTAAAACAATGGGTTGAAGACTGCCACATTGATTTGGTCATTATCGCTGAACAAAAACCCAGTTCAGATTTGATTAAAAGTGTGGTTGATCAATTGGCAGAAAGTGAATGCACCATTCGTGTGGCTCCTGACCCTGATGATTACGAAAATAATTTAGTAAATTTCAATCAATTACAACCCATTACAGTAGAAGACTTATTGGGTCGAGATAAAGTTGAATTGGATTGGGCCGAAGTGGCCAGTTACATTAAAAACAAATCTGTTATGGTCACCGGAGGTGGTGGTTCTATTGGTTCTGAGCTGTGTCGTCAATTGGCACGATTTGGGGTAAGTAAACTGAGTATCGTTGATCACTCAGAATACAACCTTTATGCCATAGATAAGGAATTGTCTGAATCAGATTTGGTGGTTAACTCGCACCTGTGTGATGTGACCAACCATTCTCACTTGTTTCATATTTTTAAATTGGCTAAACCAGACGTGGTGTTTCATGCAGCGGCTTATAAACATGTGCCTTTATTAGAATCACATGCCTGTGAAGGTTTCTTAAACAATGTGATGGGAACTAAAAATGTCGCAGATTGTTGTGCTGAATTTGCCGTTGATAAAATGGTGTTGATATCAACTGATAAGGCGGTCAATCCTTACAGTGTTATGGGGGCAACCAAACGTTTGGCTGAAAAATATTGTCAACTGATGAACGAAACGGTAGAGACAGAATACTTGACGGTCAGGTTTGGAAATGTTTTGGGATCAGCTGGTTCGGTCGTTCCTTTGTTTGAACAACAAATAGCCAGCGGTGGTCCAGTGACTGTGACCCATGAAAAAATAGAACGTTATTTTATGACAATCGAAGAAGCGTGCCAGTTGATTTTACAAAGTCTGGTGTTGGGTAATGAAAATGATGTGCTGGTTTTGGATATGGGAAAACCAGTTAAGATCATGTCCTTGGCTGAGAGAATGATAGCGCTTTCAGGTAAATCCAAAGACATTAAAATCACAGTGTCTGGTTTACGTTCTGGTGAAAAATTGTATGAAGAGTTGCATTATGACATTGAAACTTTGGAAGCCACCAGGGTACAAAAGATCAGCGCCGTTAAACACACCCATAAGCAACCACACCATTTGGTCCAAGATATATTGGCTGGGCAGAAAGCCGCTGTTAAATTTGAGCAAGACCAATTGAGAAAAGTACTGTGCAAGCTGGTTCCAGAATTCAAGAATCATGAATTACAATTGCTTAAATCCACTCAACACACAACTGAACAACAAAAATCATGAAAAAAATAACCAAAGCCGTGTTCCCTGTAGGAGGCATGGGTACTCGATTTTTGCCAGCCACCAAATCAATCCCCAAAGAATTACTGCCAATCATCGACAAGCCTTTGATTCAATACGCAGTAGAAGAAGCCTTAGAAGCAGGGATCAGTACATTGATTTTCATCACCAGCGCAACCAAACATGCTATCAGTGATCATTTCGATCCGATGCCTGACCTCAGATCAAGGTTTATTGATGAAGGAAAACCCCATTTGGCCAAAAAGTTAGACACTTTGCCTCTGGAAATTCAACGGGTATTTATTCCACAAGGCCAACCTTTGGGCTTGGGTCATGCCGTTTTACAGGCTGAAAGTCTTATTGAAGAAGGAGAGATGTTTGCTGTTTTGTTGGCTGATGACTTTATAGAAGCGAAGAATAATCCTTTAAGCCGATTAATTGAAGCCGCCACAAGCAACCAAAAGCCCACCATCAGTGTTGAAAAAGTTTCGGATGACAGGATAGGCAGTTATGGAGTCATTGGTGCAGGACCTTGGGATTTAGATGTAACTCAAGTCAGTAAAATTGTTGAAAAACCAAATGCCAAGGATGCACCGTCAAATTATGGAGTGATTGGCAGGTATGTATTGCCTCAATCGGTTTTTTCAGTGCTGCGTCAAACAGAAATGGATCACAACCGTGAAATCCAATTAACAGATGCCTTGCAGCACATGATGCAGGTCAATGGTTTACAGGCCGTGAAATTGTCTGGGCAGCGTTTCGATTGTGGCAGTCAAGAAGGGTTTGTATTGGCTAATTTACATGTGGCCATGCAAAACAGTCAACTCAAACAACAAATCATGGCTTATTTGTCTAAGTGAGAATGATCAAAAGCATCGGGTAACAAATCACCGATATTTTTACTGACGAACTTTCCTGCGCTGGTTTCTAGATGAACCTTGGTTTCTTTACTGCCGTGCTCGAAGATAATTTGCCTGCATGCTCCACATGGCGGGCAGGCTTGTCCCTTTTTACCTATAACCAATATGTCTTTGATTTTAGTGCCACCATTTACAATCATTTGCGAAACGGCTGATTGTTCTGCACAACAGCCGATTGGATAGGCCGCGTTTTCAACATTACAACCTATATGGACCTGGTCTTGGTCATCTAAAATGGCCGCACCAACTTTGAAATTGGAATAAGGCGAGTAGGCTTTTTTATGAGCCATTTTTGCTGCTTCGAATAAGGCTTCTAATTTCATTTTGCTTTGGGTAAATAGTAAATTTCTGGTAACTGACGCAGTTTTTCCTCCAAATCCATGCCATAGCCAAATATATAGTGATCTGGAATGTTCATGGCCACATAATCAGGTTTGTAATCGGCATAAGTGCGGTCGTGCTCTTTGTGAATCAACACCACTGAAGAGGCTGATTTGGCTCCTTTTTTTAAACACCAAGCATGCGCAGCCGCTAAAGTATGTCCTTCGTCGTAAATGTCATCACATAAAATCACATGGTGATTTTCCATATTAATTTCTGGCTGGTATTTCCAGACTAACTGGCCGCCAGTTTGGCTTTTGCCATAACGCGATAACTGCAGATAATCCATTTCCATGTCTAAATTTAATCGTGTCGCCAATGAGGATGCAAAAATCATGCCACCATTCATAATGGTTAAAAAAGCCACTTCCTTGCCTGCAAAATCTTGATTAATTTGCATGGCGAGTTTATCAATGGAGCTGTTGATTTCCTTCTGATTAATCAGCACTTGGCTGTTGGTTGGTAATATTTTGCTATACATGATGTTAATGGTTTCTCAGTCGTTAGAAAGTTGGTAGAATAATCTGTTTCCACCCATGAGAATAAAATGATCAAAAAAACGATGACCTTACTCACATTCCTGTTGATGAATTCTATGGTTTATGCCGAAAGTATGCAAGGTCAGCCTGCGCCTACTTTTAACTTGGCTGATCAATCTGGTAAGTTACACCAATTGGCAGATTATCAAGGTCAATATTTAGTGGTCTATTTTTACCCCAAGAATGACACAAGTGGATGCACCATTGAAGCCAAGGCATTTCGTGATAATTATGCTTTATTAAAAGAAATGAATGCCGATGTGTTAGGTGTTTCACTGGACGATGCTGATTCTCACCGTGCTTTTATTGACAAGTATGATTTACCATTTAATTTATTGGTGGATGCCGACAAGCAAATGTCACGAGACTATGGGGTCGATGGTGGCATGGCTTTTTTCAGCTATGCAAAAAGACAAACTTTTATCATTAACCCAGAAGGTCAAATCGCTGTACATTTTGAAGAAGTGAATCCAAGTACCCATGCTGAGCAAGTGATCACTGCCATAAAAAAATTACAATCTGAGTCGATTTCACAACAAGCTGATCACGATAAAAATGACCAAGTCAGTGTCACTGAAGTGATTGATGGTGCTGCAGTTTTTGGACAGCAATGGCCAACTGAGGCCACCAATAAAGTGACCGTTGCCACTGCATTAGGCCAACCTAATGAATACACCACAAGCAATCATGTGATCACAGGAAATGTCACACGAGTTTGTCAGAAAAAAGGTTGTTGGATGATTTTAACCGAAGGTGATGATTTTGCCCGTGTGGATTTTAATGACCACTCATTTTTGATCCCAAAAGATTCAAAGGGCCGTGCTGAAGTCTATGGACGTTTGGTTGAAAAAGAATTGTCTGAGCAAGAAAGGGCCCATTATGCATCGGAAGGTTCTGGTCAATTGCCAGCCAAAAGTTATGAAATTGTGGCTGATGCGGTAAAAATATTCGGTTCTTGATTTCAAGAACCTATAAAATTCATAAAAATAGAAGGAGCGTGTGGTGGAAGGTGTAATAGGTATATTGCTGTCACTTGGATTGTTGATGTTTTTGGCTTACAGAGGGGTCAGTGTAATAATATTAGCCCCAGTGTTGGCCATGTTGGCTGTGGTGTTGGCAGGTGAGGGGGGACAAATGTTGGGTATTTATACCCAAATATTTATGACCAAAATGGGTTCATTTGCGATCAAGTATTTTCCAATATTTTTATTGGGTGCCATTTTTGGTAAGTTAATGGAAGATTCTGGATCTGCCAAAGTGATTGCCAAATCAATCATTAATTCTCTCGGCACCAAACATGCCAGTTTGGCCATAGTTTTGGCCTGTGGTTTATTGACATATGGTGGCGTTTCCGCATTTGTGGTGGCCTTTGCTGTTTACCCGTTGGCTGCCGCATTGTTTCGTGAAGCAGAGTTACCCAAACGCTTTATTCCAGCAACCATTGCATTGGGTGCTTTCACCTTTACCATGACTTGTTTGCCTGGAACTTCGCAAATTCACAACATCATTCCAGTCAGTTACTTTGGTACTGACATGTATGCTGCTCCGGTGATTGGCTTGTCTGCTGGTTTGGCCATGATGCTCGGCGGCTTGTGGTGGATCAACCGACGCATCAATGCGTATAAAGCGGAAGGTTATGGTGATAATCACAGCAATGAACCTATATTGGTTCAAGAACAAAACTTGCCAAGCATATGGGTGGCGTTGATGCCCATTATTGTGGTTGTATTGGCTAACTTTTTATTGCAGAAAATGGTGATTCCAGCTTGGAACACTGAATATTTGTCAGCCGATAAATTTGGCAATATGGACGTGAGTAAAGTCAAGTCAATTTGGTCAATGATCATGGCATTAATCATGGCAGTCATTACAGTAGTGGCTTTGAATTGGAACAAGTTTTCCGATGTCAATGGCAGCATGACCAAGGGCGCAATGGGCTCCATGTTACCTACTTTCAATACAGCATCAGAAGTGGGTTATGGGGGTACCATTGCTTCACTGGGTGCTTTTTTACTTGTCAAAGATGCAGTGATCAATATTTCACCTGAAAACCCTTTGATTTCAGAAGTGGTTGCAGTGAATGTTTTGGCAGGTATCACCGGTTCTGCTTCAGGTGGATTGACCATTGCTTTGGAAGCCTTGGGCGGCACCTATGCACAACTGGCTGAACAATTTAGCATCAATCCAGAATGGATGCATCGATTGGCTTCTATGGCTTCAGGTGGCTTTGATTCTTTACCTCACAATGGAGCGGTCATTACATTGTTGACCATTTGTGGTTTGTCTCATAAACAGTCATATAAGGACATATTTATGGTTTCATTGGTGATTCCTGTAACAGTCACTGCTGTTACCGTTGGCATATTAAGTTTTTTGATTTAGTGGATATTTCACATGAGACTTTCTGACTCGGAAATCGAACAATTCAATAATGATGGGTACTTGATCAAACGTAAGTTGATTGATATGGCTTTACTCAATGATTTACGCAACCAAGTTAAAATCCAATTGCAATTGCGCTTACCTCCATTTGAATTAGAAGCCGAAGTGGGTTACCCCAAAGCACCAGAGTCAGTAGCGGCGGAAGGTGGTTTAACCATACGTCGTTTATTATTGGCCTTTAGCCGAGACACCTCTTTTCGCGAATGGGCAAAAAATAAAGTGGTCAAAAACATCCTCCAACAATTACTGGATTCTGCAGATGTTTATTTGGTGCAATCACACCATAATTGCATCATGACTAAACAACCTCAATATTCCAGCCAAACGGGGTGGCATCGAGATATCAGGTACTGGAAATTCAGCGATGATTTGTTGATAAATTCTTGGCTTGCAATGGGTGATGAAAATAATGCCAATGGTTGTTTAAAAGTTTTGCCTGGAAGTCACGAGCTTAAAGTTGCTAATGACATGGTGGATAAAGATTTATTCTTAAATCAACAACACCCTCAGGCCAAAGCTTGGCTTGATGCCGCTGTTGATGTTGAATTGTCTGCAGGTGATGTTTTGTTTTTTCATGCGGGTTTATTTCATGCAGCCAATAACAACCAAACAGATCAAGCCAAATTTTCATTGGTGAACTCATACCATGGTGCAGGTAACTTCCCTTTAGAAAATTCTAAATCAACCAGCTATGAAGAAATTTTAATCTGAACAGTCGTCTAATGATGCTTTGTGGTGCATATAATTAATGTTCAGCATAAATTTGATGCAAAAAAAACGGAGTCTAAAGACTCCGTTTCTATTAAAGGTTTTAAAACTGACTTATACCGCTTGGATATTTTCAGCTTGAGGTCCTTTTTGACCTTGAGTGATGTTGAATTCAACTTGTTGACCTTCTTGTAAAGTTCTGAAACCATCACCGTCTGTTTGAATGGCGCTGTAATGTGCGAACACATCTGAACCAGACTCTTGTTGAATGAAACCAAAACCTTTTGACTCGTCAAACCATTTGACGGTACCTGTTACTTTATCTGACATATGTAATACCTTAAATAATAAATAATAAAAATTTGCTGGAATGATCGCCCAATGTACAACTGGTCAACGAATTATGAATAATGCTTTGAAAAGGAGGATTTTGTTCAGGCGAGTATTCGAGCAAGTTGCAGTCTATAGATTCAAAGTATTGAAGTCAAACAAAAATGATTGAAATCAGCCCATATTGCGACATTTTTCTTAAAAATAGTCGCAATATGAACCAATTAGAGCAGTTTGTTCAGTTTACATATTGGAATAATTGGGTCCGCCACCACCTTCTGGTGTTTGCCAATCGATGTTTTGTGATGGGTCTTTGATGTCACAAGTCTTACAGTGCACACAGTTTTGCGCATTGATTCTAAACACTTGTTGGTTGTTTTCTTCAATGACCTCATAGACAGCAGCGGGACAGTACCGTTGTGCAGGTTCTGCCCATTTAGGCAAGTTGACCTGTATCGGAATAGTGGGGTCTTTCAGTTTTAAATGACAAGGTTGGTCTTCCACGTGGTTGGTGCTGGAAAGAAAAACAGAAGACAGTCGATCAAATGATATTTCATTGTCTGGTCTGGGATATTCAATCGGCTCAAATTGATCAGCTGGCTTTAAGCAAGCATGATCTGGAGTTTTGCTGTTCCATGTGAAGGGCAGTTTGCCCATGAATATATTTTGGTCTATGAAGGTAAATGCCGCGCCAAAAAAAGTGCCGAATTTATTGAGTCCAGGTTCAAAATTTCTGCTTTTATGTAATTCCTTATAAATTGAAGATTGTTTGATGTTATCAGCATAAGTTGTTAATTCACCGGTGGCCTCACCATTGATCATGGCTTCAGCTAAACTCTCTGCGGCTATCAAACCTGATTTCAGTGCAGTATGAGTGCCCTTGATCTTGGCCGGATTAAGAAAGCCAGCTTCACAGCCTACCAGCATGCCGCCAGGAAATGTCAATTTAGGCAATGATTGGTAACCACCTTTGTTAAGTGCCCTGGCACCATAGGAAATGCGTTTCCCGCCTTTGATGATGTTCTTGATTACTGGGTTTTGTTTCCACAATTGGAAGGTTTCAAAAGGGCTTAAATAGGGATTGCTGTAATTCAATGCCACCACAAACCCCAAAGCCACAGTATTTTGATCTAAATGATAAAGAAAGCCACCACCTTCAGTGTGGTTGTCTAACGGCCAGCCCAAGGTGTGCACCACTTTACCCGGTTGTGAAACGGAGTCATCCACTTGCCAAACTTCTTTAAGACCTATGCCATAATGTTGTGGATCTGCCCCTTTTTGAAGGTCGAATTGGGCCATTAAATTTTTGCCCAATGAACCTCGACAGCCTTCAGCAAACACGGTTTGAGGTGCCAGTAATTCATATCCAGGTTCATGGCTGCCTTTTTCATTTCCATTGGCATCAATACCCATGTCGCCCGTTACAATGCCTTTGACCGATCCATCTTCGTTGTAAAGGACCTCAGTTGCAGGGAAGCCAGGGAAAATATTTACCCCTAAGTTTTCTGCCTGTTCACCCAACCAACGGCATAAGCTACCCAATGAAATGATGTAATTACCATGATTTCTCATCGGTTTAGGGATTAAAAAACCAGGGACTTTGGTGTCTTTTTCTAGTCCACGAAGGTAATGAAACTCATCGTCAGTTACTTGGGTTTTTACTGGTGCACCTTGGGACTTCCAATCTGGAAATAATTCAGTCAATGCGTCAGTTTCTATCACTGCGCCTGACATAATGTGAGCACCAATTTCAGACCCTTTTTCGACCAAAGCGATCTGCCAATCCTTGTTATGCTGTTGCGATAATTGCGCCAGTCGACAAGCAGTCGCTAAACCAGCTGGACCACCACCAACTATGACAACGTCAAACTCCATAGATTCTCTGTTCATATTCTGTAACTCACAAATTTCATTATTTTTGACATACCAGTCATCACCCATTTAACTGGCTCTGGTAATTCCACGCCCCCGGCATTTTTAGCATCATTGCCATGCCTTATTTCATCTAATTGCATTTGTTGCAATATTTGCAATGACTTAGGATCTTGTGATCCAATGTCATCGATGTGCTGTTGCAAATGCGATTCCACCTGACGTTCAGTTTCAATCACAAAGCCGTAACTTATTTTATCACCAAAGAAAGCAGCCAATGATCCAATGGCGAAAGAATGGAGGTACCAAAACGGGTTACTGATACTCGCCGCTTCTCCCAATTCATCTAACCTGGACTGACACCAGTTAAGGTGGTCATGCTCTTCCTTAGCGGCTTCAAGTAAGTGCGTTCTTGTTGCTTCGTCTTTGGCCAATAAGGCTTGTCCATTGTACAAAGCTTGTGCACAAACTTCACCCGTATGATTGATTCGCATCAAACCAGCTGTGTGTTTAATTTGTTGTTCGTCGAGAACAGGGTTCTTCAGTTCGGAACCTGGGATTGATGAGTTGTTGTCTGTAACATGGTTGAGTACTTTGAGCATCCGATCAAATTCGATCATCAATTGATTGCTCAGCGATTCTGTTGCAGTCTTCATCTTTCTCATGTGGATAAAATTAAGCGCTTATTTTAACATTTATTCGACAAAATGAGCTTAATTCTCATTATTTAACAAATTGTTTATTGATATTTACTGTAGAACCCGTAAATTACGCCTTTTAATTTATTTGTACAGGAATACTTATGAAAAAAGCAACTTCACAAGTCGCATTGTTTGTTATGGCCGTGGCCATTTCTTTTACCGCTTTCGCAGAAGACGACAATACAGCTGATTGGTCAGGAACGGGCCAATTGGGTTTTTCAATGACTTCAGGTAACTCAGACACGGAAAACCTGACAGCAGGATTAAAGTTGAGTCGTGAATCAGAAAAATGGGTCAATAACTGGTCATTGGATTTATTGCGTGCATCATCTGACAATATTGATACTGCAGAACGATTCACCATCAATACCCGCAATGGTTACAAGTTGGATGAAAATGATTACATTCATAACAGTACACGTTATGACAATGATAATTTTTCTGGTTTCGATTACACCATCACCACGTCAATTGGCTGGGGTCATCAGTTTCATAAAAGCGAAACTTATAAATTAGTGACTGAAATTGGATTGGGTTATAAAACAGAAGCACTCGATATAGATCGTACTGAAAACAATGGTATGGTGGCTGTGGGTAAATTGGACTACATGCGTCAAGTCACAGAGACCACTGTTTTTGAAGATGTTTTGGTGGTTGAAGCGGGTGAAGACAATACATTTATTCAGAACGATGCGGGATTTGTATTTAAAGTGAGTGATAAATTTGGGGTTAAATTGGCTCATCAATACCGTCACAATACCGACGCACCTTTGGGCAAAGAATCTACAGATACTTTGGTATCGGCTAACTTGGTTTATGATTTTAAATAACCGTCAATTCATTTGAGCTCAAAAAAGCCCGCTTTATGCGGGCTTTTTTTGTGACAATGGGCAAGGTTAAATCCTAAATTGTTCTCCCACCCAGTTTAAGTCAGTTTTATCTTGGCAAACTTCCGTTTACCCACTTGAAAGACATCATGGGTTCCAGTAGGGAAGGTTTGTTTGGGGTCTTCTAATTTAACACCGTTGAGCTTAACGGCACCTTGTTTGACCATGCGAATGGCGTCAGAAGTACTTGAACATAACCCAGCGTTCTTTAGAATGTGGGCGATGCCCATTTCACCATTTTCGGTTTGTAGGCTTAGTTCATCAATGTCATCTGGAATGGCGCCTTTTTGGAATTGCGCCTTAAAACTGGCCATGGCATCTGATGCAGCTTGGGCACTGTGAAATCTTTCGATTAACTCCATGGCTAAAGCAAACTTGACATCACGCGGGTTTTTGCCGTTTTCGATGTCGTTTTTATATTGCTCAATGGCTTGGTTTGATTTGAAGCTCAATAGTTCAAAGTAGCGCCACATTAAATCATCAGAAATCGACATGACTTTACCAAACATATCAGCCGGAGCGTCATCAATACCTATATAGTTGTCTAAAGATTTAGACATTTTATTGACGCCGTCCAAGCCTTCCAACAGTGGCATTGTGATCACAATTTGTGGGTCTTGCCCAACTTGAGCCTGTAAATGCCTGCCGACCAATAAATTGAATTTTTGATCAGTACCACCCAATTCCACATCACATTCAAGTGCCACAGAATCATAACCTTGAACCAGTGGATACATGAATTCATGAATGGCAATGGATTGGCCTGATTTATAGCGTTTATTGAAATCATCACGTTCCAACATTCTTGCGACATTGTATTTGGCAGACAATTGAATCATGTCAGCGGCACTCATGTCTTTGAACCAATTGGAATTGAATTCTATGATGGTTTTTTCTTTGTCTAATATTTTAAATATTTGTTCTTGGTAAGTTTTGGCATTTTCCAATACTTCTTCACGGGTCAAAGCTTTCCTGGTTGCGCTTTTACCTGTGGGATCACCAATCATACCTGTGAAGTCACCGATCAGAAAAATCACGTCATGACCCAAGTCTTGGAACTGCTTCATTTTATTGATTAAAACCGTATGACCCACATGAATGTCGGGCGCTGTGGGATCAAAACCAGCTTTGACCCTAAGGGTTTTTCCTGCTTTTAATTTGGCTTCAAGCTCTTCAAGCTTGATGACTTCATCTGTACCTCGACAGATTAAATCCAGTGCGTCTTTTACTGACATGTGCTTGGTTTCGTTAAAAAGGGGTTAATTCTACAGAAATAAGGCAAAATTTAGAACCTCAAATGAACCAATGGTGAAAAAAATCATCTATAATTTCGTGCAATCGATGAAACATTTTGGAAATTGACTTATCAAAGCACAAGCCGTTCGTAAAAATAAACAGGGTAAAAGCCTGTCTTTTAACTTCAATCAATTAAAACAAATGATGATTTCATTGTCCTTATTTAAAAAATTAGCGGTGGCTGTCGCCGCTTTATTCGTATTTTATGCCATCACTGATATGGCTTCTGTCGATGCCGATGCCCATGTACAGCCTGTAGCAATTAATCAAAATCATCTGATTGATATCCCAAGCATGCCCCTAATGAGTTACTCTGAAGCTGGTTTGGTGGGATCAGAACAATTCATTGAAAAAACAGTGACGGTAAAAAAAGGGCAAACCTTATCGGGTATTTTTACTGATTTGGGCTTGTCTCAAGCTTTGTTATTAAAAATTGCTCATTTTAATGAAGACAGTAAAAAATTAGTCAAAGTGATGCCAGGTAATGAATTGCATTTTACCTTTACGCCCAGTGGCGCATTGACTCAGCTGAAATACCAAGCATCTGTTTTTGAAGAATTGATCATTCACAACGACATGGATCAATTGTCGACAGAAATCATTGCGCATGACAAGCAAATCAGGTTGGTCAACGCTGAAGGCATCATCACCAATTCTTTGTTTGGTGCAGGAAAGGCAGCTGGTTTGACTGACGGTATGGTTATGCAGTTGGCTAACATCTTTAGCTGGGACATTGATTTTGTACTAGAGATCAGATCAGGCGATTCATTCAGTTTGATTTATGAAAAAATATATAAAAATGGTGATTATTTAACAGAAGGTAAAATATTAGCGGCCAGTTTTACCAACCAAGGAACTACCTATGAAGCGGTTTTTTACGAAGGTGAGGAAGGCGATGGCAGCTATTATGCTTCAGATGGTCGTGCCATGAAGAAAGCTTTTCTGCGCGCACCATTGAATTTTTCTTACATCAGTTCTAGTTTTAACCCCAAACGCATGCATCCCATAACGAAAAGGGTCAAAGCCCATCGAGGTGTTGATTACAGGGCACCTACTGGAACACCAGTATTCGCTGCGGGTGCTGGTCGTGTTACTCATGCTGCTTACAATAAATACAATGGGAACTATGTGTTTATTCAACACCCTAATGGCATCATTACCAAATACTTACACTTTTCTAAAAAAGCTGTTAAAAAAGGTCAGCGTGTTAAACAAGGACAAACCATTGGTTATGTCGGTTCTACAGGGTTGTCGGAGGCTCCTCATTTGCACTATGAGTTTATTTACAACGGTGTGCACAGAAACCCAAGAACGGTATCGTTACCGAAATCCAAACCCTTACCCGATGATGTGATGCCTGAATTTTTGGCTTATTCCAATCCTTTGTTGTCTCAATTAAAAGACCTTAAACTCAATTTAGTGGCCAGTCAGTAATGCAGTACATTGGTGTTATGTCAGGCACTTCATGTGACGGTGTTGATATTGCATTGATGAACTTTGATCACGGGGTTGATACCATTGCGACTTCATTTCAACCATATGACAATGAATTGAAGGCGCAGTTATTGAAGTTGATTGCCAATAAACCATTTTCTGTCTCAGCAATCAGCCAAATTGACGCCCGTTTAGCGCACCTTTATGCCAACACCATCAATGATTTTTTACATCAAAATCACATCAGCCGTCTAGATGTAAAGGCCATAGGGTTGCATGGACAAACGGTGTTTCATGACCCTGATTCTCAATATGCCAATACCATTCAATTGGGTTCGGCGGCCACAGTAGCCAAAGCGACAGGCATTCTAACAGTCAATAATTTCAGACAAATGGATGTGGCTTGTGGTGGTCAAGGAGCGCCGTTGGCGCCCATATTTCATCAACAAATGTTTCAGCAACCACAAAAGAAAATCATTGTGTTGAACTTAGGCGGAATAGCCAATATCAGCTTGCTTAAAGATAATCATATATTGGGTTTTGACACGGGTCCAGCCAACTGTTTATGTGATGAATGGATGATGAAGCAAAATCACAAGCCATACGATGAAGGTGGTTCATGGGCCAAACAGGGTAAGGTCAATACGGACTTGTTGTCAGCAATGTTGGATGATCCCTATTTTTCACAACCTCACCCCAAAAGTACCGGCAGAGAGTTGTTCAATGTTCAATGGTTGAATCGGTATATTGCAGACCAAAATATTGATGCAGTGGATGTACAACGTACGCTACTACAATTAACCGTTGAGTCAGTGGTGGAAGGGATTAACCTGCTGAATCAAAAAATTGACACGGTGGTGGTTTGTGGTGGAGGGGTACACAACAAATTTATGATGACATTACTACAAAATGCGTTGCAAGTGCCTGTTGAAAGCAGTGCAGTCCATGGTATAGATCCGGATTTTGTTGAGGCGGCATTGATGGCATGGTTGGCTGAACAAAATATCAAAAAAAACCGTTTAAATTTGATGGCTGTAACGGGCGCTGATTGTTCTTTGATTTATGGTGTGCCCAACATACCTTGAATCACAATAAATTCAATGCTTATTGAAACTCCAGGACTATGGCTGTGATGTTGTCAGAACCGCCGTTTTCCAAGGCTTGAATCAACAATTGATCACTGATTTCTTTCGGTGTTAAAGGCTTTTTCAAGATGGATTCAATGGTTGCATCATCAACTTCTTCAGTTAACCCATCAGAGCATATTAAAAATTTATCATGGGGTTTGATTTTACCCTGATTTTCAGAAACCGATATTTCACTGTTGTCTGTTACACCTAAGGCTTGAGTCACAACATTCCTATGGGGATGTGAACGCGCTTGTTCAGCTGTGATGAGGTCTTGGTCCACCAATTCCTGAACATAAGAATGGTCTGAACTGAGCGATGTCAATTCATTGTTAGATAGCTTGTAAATTCGTGAATCTCCGACCCAAGCACATTCAAATTTATGGTCTGAAATTTTCAACAACACCACAGTGGTGCCCATGGGTAAGTCACCTGGTTTTTCCATCGAGCTGTTAATGATTTCTTGATTGGCTTCCAGAATGGCTTGTTTGACTGGCACGTCATTTTTCACTGCATTCAAGATGTGGTCTCTCGCCAATGCACTAGCAATTTCACCATGGTCATGCCCACCCATTCCATCGGCCACAAGAAAAAGACCGTTTTTGAGGTCGATGCCATAGGTATCCTCGTTGTGATCTCGTTTGATACCAGAATGTGATATGTGTCCTAAAACAATATTCATTTAAAATTTATATTTTTTTGTATTATAACATTGAGTTCATGTACTTTAATTGTAGCATTATGTTAACTTTGCTGTAATTAAATAATTTTTGAGACCTGAATCACAGTATGTTAGGTTTGTAATGGAATAAACGTTCTTTTTGAATTTTCCAAGTCATCAATTGTTTGTAAGTCATGATGTTATTGACATAAATGACAGCTGTTTTCCCATCTGCAATACCGTATTTCAATTCATGGGCTATGGCTGGGTTATTTAATTTTTCTAAATAGGGTTCTACATCGAGCCAGATGTCTGGATTTTTACCGGCTCTTTGAGCCAGAATTCTTGCATCCTCAACGTGACCGAATCCTACATTGTAGGCGGCCAGTGCAAACAACAATCTATTGGTGCTGCTGATTCTGTCAGGAAATTTTGCCTGCATCATTCTGATGTATTTAACCCCACCAATTAAACTTTCTCGAGGGTCGGTGCGGTCTAGAACATCCATTTCTTCAGCAGTAGATTCAGTCAACATCATCAGGCCTTTTACACCTGAAATTGAAACGGCATCTGGATCCCAATGAGACTCTTGGTAGCTGATGGCGGACAATAAGGAAGGATCAAACTCCAATTCATAGGCGACCTCCATAACCAATTCCGATATTTTTGGCCATTCAGTTTGTAGTTTGTCAAAAAAGGTTACTGTGTCAGCAATGTCTATTTGGGGTAAATGAGTTAACAGTTCATTTTTATACTTGGTGACTTTTCCGGTTGCCTTGGCTGATTGAATGAATTTATTCAAATGATCAATTAAATCTTCAGACCTGTTCTTGGGTAATAAAAAAGCAATGTCTTCTTGTTCAGATAACTGGATGGGTTGATAGATTCCTGGAATAAAGTGTTGATATATATCGATGATTTCGGAGTCAGCAAAGGTGTAATCAATTTCTTTTTTATTGATCTTCCTGAACAACTCGAACATCGAATCTTTGGCCGTTGAACTGATGTTTGATGGCTTGAAATCTTCAAGGTTTTTTGACATCTCTTCATAACTGCTGTTGGCAATCAGTTGTCCAACCAATGGTTGAAATTGGTTAATTGAATTTAACCTTCGATAGTCATAATGGGTTACCAGGTTAATGGCGGTTTGGCTGATTGGTTCTGTAAAGGTGAATGATTTGGCCCGTTCTTGAGTAATTGATAAGTGACCACCGGCCACATCTATGGCGCCATTGTGCAATGCGTTTAATAGCTGACCATTGTTTTTAAATACAATCGTATTCAATTCAATGTTGTGCTGCTTACAAAACTCTTTGAGCATCTTGTATTCATAGCCAACAATATCATCTCCCACTTCAAAATATGACAATAATGAGGTTCGAGTCCCGTAAGTCAGTATGTTTTTATGCTGAATGAGTTGCCAATGGGTGGGGGTTTGTAATGGACTGTGAATAAATAAAAAAGACACAAGCAACAGCAACCAAACACCCAATGATTTCAATTTGTTTTTAATTGTATGGCGTGACTTTTGTTCAGTGTTTATCAAGTGAAATACCGTGTTGTTGTTTAATCAATTGATTTTCTGCCTTTATATTCATATGCTCTACATTATAATGTCGATTTAAGATTTTGGGAAATGAACAAAAATTATGACTATGACAGGCTTTCTTTTACGTTGGTTATTTGCTTTTATTTTAGTGGTTGTGACGTTTAACCCAACTGGGTATTCTCTGTATCATTGGATTTGGCCATTAAGCGATGCACAGTTACCGTTGAAAATCTTGTTGGTGATTTTGCTGGCATCTGCTTATTTGTTTTACATAACATCTACAGTCAAGTCATTGGGTTTGTTAGGTATTATTTTGGTATTTGCTTTTTGCGGCACTTTAATTTGGTTGTTTGTCGATCAAGGATGGTTAGACCTACAAAACTCAGGCATACTGGCATGGATCATGATATTTATTATTTCAGTGGTGTTAGGGCTTGGAATTTCTTGGTCACACATTAAAAAGCGAATTACCGGACAGTTTGATACGGACGATATAGGAGAATAAAAAATGAGCTTAGTCAGTACACCAATGTCAGTAGGTGAGTTATTAGACAAAATAACCATATTAGAAATAAAAGCTGAAAAAATTAAAGATGTTGATAAATTAAAAAATGTCGAATACGAGCTGCAGTTATTGACTGAAACTTGGGCCAATACAGGGTTAATCAGTGAGCAGACTGAAGCATTAAAAAACGACTTGAAAACTGTTAACCTAAAATTATGGAAAATTGAAGATGACATACGGGTTAAAGAAAAGAATCGTTCGTTTGATGATGAATTTATTCAATTGGCCAGAAGTGTTTATTATCAAAATGATGACAGGGCTGACGTTAAAAAAGCCATCAATTTGTTAACCGGTTCAGATTTGGTTGAAGAGAAGTCATATGAATCTTATGAGTGAATAATCATGAGGTATCCAGAGGTTGTATTATTGGCTTGCACAAAGATATAATCATTCACATTAATTAAATTAATCTGGCAATAAAAACAATATGGCTGATCGTGAGCAGGCAAGGAAAGAAAAAGAAATCATTGTAATGGGTTTAAGTTTATCTTATGCCATTGGAGTAGGACTTTTCGCTGCAATCAGGTATTTTAACCATGAGTATGTTGTTGCCACTTTAGATGTGGTGCTGGCAGCATTTGGTTTGTATGTTTTTGTTTATGTCTTGAAGACCCGTTCTACAAAATTTCCAGGCTTGGCCATAGCCATTATTTCCGTGATTGGCACGATTGCAACCATTGCATTGAAAGGTGCAGAACAAGTTTACTGGGCCTATCCTTCAGTTGCTTTGGTGTTTTACTTGTTACCCACCAGGCAGGCGCTGCTTATTTGGGGTGTTACAGCAACAATCATTTTGATTCAATTGATAGATTTACCGAGCATTAAGCTGATTTCAATAGCCATGACTATTTTAATTACCAGTTTCTTTTGTCACTTGTTTTCTTCAACCATGAACGATCAACACAACAGGCTCAGACATATAGCCAATCAAGATGTGTTGACCCAAGTTAAAAACAGAAGGGCTTTTAATCATGACGCTGCAATGTTAGAGCGCAGTCCAGATTTTGTAACAGCGATTCTATTTGATCTTGATAATTTTAAACAGGTCAATGACACCTATGGACATGCTACAGGTGATCAAGTACTAAAAGACGTGACTTTATTGGTCAATCAATTTGTCACCGGAAATGAACATTTGTATCGAATTGGTGGTGATGAATTTGCAATATTGTGTCAAGGGAAAGACTTTGATCATGCTTACCAGTTAGCCAATACCATCCATCAGGAGTTCAGTCAAAGCACCATCAATCAAGAGCACAACATCACGCTTTCCCTTGCAGTTGCCCAAAAAGAAATGGATGAATCAATCAATGAATGGTTAAACCGTTTGGACAGTGCGCTGTATAAAGCAAAAAAATCTGGGCGCAATCAAATTGTAAAAGCCATCAGATACTGAAATAAGGTGGATTAAAATCAAGTGTCCTACACCCGCTTTCTCGTTGTATGAGAATTGGTTAAGTGACCTTTAAAGTGATGTGAGTATCAACGGGACCAATGTCAAAAAACAAAATTAATTTATATTTTAGTCATACCGTTGAAGGTCTTGCTGACATTTTGTCTAAACAAGTCATCGCACAGCAAGCCAACGGTTCTGTTTTCAATGCGCCCAGCGTGATGGTTCCCAATGCCAATATGCAGCGATTCTTGCAATTGACTTTGGCAAAAATCAATGGTGTTTGTGCTCACGTCGCTTTCCCATTCCTAGAAACCGGTTTATTTCAAATTGTCAATCAATTGCTCGGATCAGGCTATCAGCATAAGAATGGCTCTATGGTGGCATGGTCTGTATGGTGTTTGTTGCATGATGATCAATTGATGAATGATCCTGTGTATGCACCCATTAACACCTATTTAAGCGATTCAAGTGCAGAAAGTTTGTTGGCAGCGAAACGTTGGCAACTCAGTCAGAAATTGGCCAAACTGATGTTGGATTATGAATCACAACGTCCCGAAATGGTTCATCAATGGCTCCAAGGACACTGTGTATTTACCAGCTGTAATAAAGCTCGATTAAGTCAACTTGAAAAAATGCAGCAAGATTTGTATGTGCGTTTATTTAAGCATGAAGATACACCAGATTCGATCACATTATTTCAAGCCACCATGTTGTTAGATCAAATCAAATCTGCCAAGCCACAAGCCGCTATTCATATTTTTACTCCATCAAGGCTGTCACAGTTACATCGTAAACTCTTGGTACAGTTAGGGCAGTTTATGAACATTCATATTTATTCCTTGAATGTATGTTCAGAGTATTGGGAAGATTTACAAACCGAGCAAGAAATCAGATGGCAGCAAAATGTCTTGCGACCATACAAACAACATCCTATTGTCACTGTTGACGTCGATGGTCAGCCAATTGACTCTGCAGAAACGGCAGAAGTGTTTTTCGAACTGAGTTCATTTGCAGATGAAAATGAATTACTCAAAGCCTGGGGCAAACCTGGTCGTGAGGCCCTGAAATTGTTCAGTGAAGTTGAGGAAGATGCGATTCATCAATCGATCATTTATCAAGATGATTGGTTGATACCTGACTTTTCTGGAACTGAGACTTTGTTGCAAGTGGTGCAATCCAATGTACTGAACCGCAGCAGTGAAAACAATCAAATTATCGACCCCAAAACTTTCAACAGCATACAATTTGCCTGTGCCCCTTCTGTGGTCAGAGAAGTTGAAGCCGTGTATAACAGCATCTTGTGGAACCTCCAGCAAAATGCTGACTTGGTGCTTAATGACATCGCTGTATTGGTCACAGACATGAATGTATATCGTTTTGTTATTGAGCAAGTGTTTGAAGAGTTGAATCATGAGCATCAGATTCAACTGTCATATGCCATTGTTGACAGCTCAGCGGCCAAAGAAAGTCGTTATGCAGAAGCTGTATTGGATTTGTTTGCGGTGTTAGACGATGACTTTATTCGCGCTTCGGTGTTTAAGTGGTTAGAAAACCCTTGTGTACAGGCTGGCAATCACTTTGATTACAATGACTGGCAAGATTGGTTGTTGGTGGTTGATCAATTGGGTATTTATTGTGGGTTTTCAAATCTGTATCCAACCGATGCGGTCACCAATGATGAGATTGAGGTGGATAAATTATTTACCTGGCAACAAGGCCTGGCTCGCTTGCATTTATCCTTGGCTACTTTGCCCAACGATGCAAATGCTGTGGATGTGAGTGCCATTGGTGCAGAACGAATAGGGCAGTTAAGTGTTTTGCTGGAAACCTTGTATCAATATAAGTTGCGGTTAAATAAAAAACAATCCGCCATTCAATGGGAACAACAACTCAATCAAATGTTTGATTTGTTGATGGCAGTACCCGTCGATGACCAGAAAGAACAAAATATACAAATGGCCCTACAACAATCTTTATTACAATTGGCTGAGGCCCAGCCTGAATTGTTATTGAGTTTTGCCGACATCAAACAGTTTATCACTCATGAAATACAACAATTGCCAGCCAGTAAAGGCAGTTACCTCTCTGGTGGTGTGGTGTGTGCCGCCTTACAGCCAATGCGGCCAATTCCATTTAAATTGACTTACATTTTGGGCTTGGATGAAAGAACCTTTCCCGGGCAAACTGTGAACGAAACCCTGGATTTGACTCAACGCTCAAGAAGAATTGGTGACATCAATCCGATTGAGAATAACAATTATTTGTTGTTGGAAACTTTGATGTGCACCCGAGAAAAACTCTATTTGTCCTATGTAGGCATGGACTTGTTGAAAGATGAGGTGATTGAACCTTCACCGACTTTATCGACCCTGTATCGATACTGCAATGATTTGGTAGATTTCTCCTCTTTAGAGCAGCAGGCTTTGCCGATGACGCAACTGCCATTGGATGCCAGTGAATCAGGTCATTTTGATGGCAGAGACCTTGAATCTCAAGATTGGAGGGTTAATTATGCGTATTCAGACTATTTGACATGGGCCGGCCGAATTCGGGTTGATTGGCAACCTCAAAGTCAACAATTATCTCCTGCACAGCAGCGAATTTGGCAACAAACACAGGAAGTACAAACTTCGGAGAAGCCAGTTCAAGATTTGTCATTGAGCGACTTATACTTAAAGCAAACAAAGGATAAATTGCTGGTTGATTCTAACAATGCCCTCCAATTGGACGCCACTGAATTAGCCGATTATTTGGCCAATCCACAAGCCGCTGTATTGAAACAATTGGGTGTCAATGGTAAACACCCAGATGACCGTTCCTTGGTTGAGCATGAACCATTGCAGTTGCCTTCATTGCTTAAGTATCAGATATTCACCGAAAGCATCCAGCAGTGGTTACATCAGCCTACTGATTTGACCACTGTCATTCAACAGCAGCATCAAAAACACCTTCGACTATCACAAGCACCGTTGGCTTTCTTTGCTGATTTAACTGAGTTATCCAAAGTAGAAGTCGCTTTGAATGAACAGCTTAAACCACAGTTGGTAGATAAGTCGTTTTTAGGTGTGTTAAAAGTGGGGTCAGCCAAATCTCATGTGGCTGCTGAATTAGAAGTGGATGCGGTGGAGGTAAGTTTAAAATCAGGCCGAAAAGTGCAAATCACAGCATTGGCGGAGCAGTTGTACCAACAAGATGGTTACTTATCTGATCAAGTCATCATCAGTACCAGTAAAAAGAACAGTCTCTGGAATATCAAATTGCTCCAACCCTTTGTCAATTGGTGTTTATGGCAATTGTCTGATCAAGTTAAAGTGGCTGAGGTGTTTAAAGTACATTTGGTGTTTCCTGAAAAAGTCCAAACCATTGAATTTAAACCTTGGTATGCCGATAGTGAAAGTTTTGCCACTCGATCTACCATTGAAAACTACCTGAAACAGCTGCTCAGTGATTACCTTGAAAAGCCCGCGCAGTTTTTGCCCAGTGAGTTATTGAGTCTATTTAAAGTGGCCGTCAAACCGGATGTCCCACAGCAAATTCCATTCTTGAAAAAGTCATCTAAAGCCAAGGAGATCAGTTACTTGGCTTATGACCCAAAGGACATGACCGAAGCAGACATCGCAGCGTTGGTGGAAAAGTACCACAAGGGTATGCAGTGGCCAGATTATGAAGAGGTTTTCAAGTTAGTCGAGGTACAGCCCAGTGAGGAGCCTTTGGCTGCTTACCGCAATCATTTAATGCCGCTATTTACCATGGTTTGCGCTGAACTGGGTGAAATCAAGCAGGGGGCCAAGTCATGAAGACGCCGAATTTTGAAAACATAAAGGCAGCCTCAGAAATTGATTTACAGAAGCATGCGGTGATTGAAGCTTCAGCGGGTACCGGCAAAACGTATACTTTGATTGAGTTGGTGATGCGATTATTGATTGAGCAGCACATGCGCATCGATAAAATTTTGTTGGTGACTTTTACTGAACAAGCCACCGGAGAATTAAAAGCGCGGATCAGGCAACGCCTGATAGAGGCCTTGAAGGCCACAGATGATGGGGCAATGATTGATCACTTAGAGCAGAACATAAGCTTGTTAAACCAAGCTTCGATATTTACCATTCATGGTTTTTGTCATGGTGCATTGAGAGAATTTGCTTTTGAGCAAGGTGCGGTTTTTGAACCAGAGGTAATCAATGACAGTGATGTGTGGCCATTGGTGCTGCGACAAATGAAACGCAGTTGGCCAGCGAATCAAGCTTTGATCAAGCAACTGAAGGTCTTTTCCCATGACAAAAGCATTTCAAAGGTTGATGATCTATTGCTGCAACTGGCGAGTAAATACAAATCAGGCTTTGATTCGATCTACCCCAGCTCTTTCGACTTTGATATTGAAGATAATATTCAGCAAATCAGAGGTTTACTGAAAATACCTTTGTTTGATTATGAGGCTGAATTTAAATCACTTAAAGGCCTTAAGAGCACATCGCATCAGAATTTGTGGCTTGCGGTTATTCAGCCTTTTTTGTCAGACTTACATTCCTTAATCCGAGGCAATGACAACAATGACATCGAAGCAATTATTCAGCTGTTTAGCACCCATTTTGCGAGCAAGGCTGATGTCAATGAAGTGTTTTTTAAAAGCTGTCCTGCTGCTTATAAAGTCGAACATAATAAAAGTGTTGCTGTTGAAAACCGAGCTTTGGCAGTTCATTTTTTTAAATTAATTGATGCTTTAAATCAAATCTGGGAAGCCATCTCAAACCACCAAAAAGTGATTAAGTTTAGTGCCATTGCACCCTTGCTGAATGAATTGATACAAGTCAGTCAACAATACAAATTAGAACGTGGCTTAATCAGTTATGACGACATGATTTTGCGTTTGTGGCAACAATTGATTGATGAACAAGCTTTGCCCATGAATGAGCAGTTATTGACTCAAGCTTTGCGGCAGAAATACCAAGTGGCCATCATCGATGAGTTTCAGGACACCGATATTCGCCAATGGGAAATCTTTAAATTGTTGTTTCTTAAAATCGGACCTGTTGATTCAGTAGCTGAATGGGAGCATCGATTGTGGGTGATTGGTGATCCAAAGCAGGCCATTTATGGTTTCAGGGGTGCTGATATTCATACCTATGAAGCCGCTAAAGGAGAAATCACAAGTTGTTTTCAAGGAATGGCTTATCGCCTGAACACCAATTACCGCACAGTCGAAGGTTTGATCAGAGAGATGAATCGATTTTTTGCTGATGACACGACAGTGAATTCTGCCGAAAATTCGGCCTGGTTTGATGCCGATGCGGTATGTGTTGAAGTGCCAGATGAAAAAACTATTGACATCAATAAAATGCCACAAATGATTGATAATAAAGGGCTAAATGCTTTTAATTGTTTGTCAGTGAAGCAGTCAGATTCGGGTGCAGTGAAAACCCAGTTGGCGACAAAAATAGCCAGCACCATTAAACATCAAATCATCAATCAAGTCGAAGTCAGTTTGAAGGGTGTTCAACGAACGTTGGATGCT
Organism: Marinicella litoralis; assembly: GCF_002591915.1. GTDB lineage: Bacteria > Pseudomonadota > Gammaproteobacteria > Xanthomonadales > Marinicellaceae > Marinicella > Marinicella litoralis. Next base: position 93,577 of record NZ_NIHB01000003.1, read on the forward strand.
TCTGACGTCTGTATTTTGGTTCGCAGTAATTCAGATGCTGAATATATTGAAGTGGCTTTGCAACAAATGCAGATTCCATTCACCTTCCATAAAAAGAAAAATCTATATCAATCCATTGAAGCCATTCATTTTCAAGTGTTATTAACTGCATTGGCCATGCCAAATGACATTAAACGGGTAAACAACGCTTTGTTGACTTTGTTCTTTGCATTGCAACCGAATCAATTGGCTGATTTCGCCGAAGAAAATTTGCCGACCATCACCGCTTTGTGGTTAAAAATAAAAGAAGCCGTGATTGCCAAAGACTGGATCAAAGTCTTTGATTATTTGCTGTCTGAAAGTGGTGCCATGTATCGAGCCAGGAACAACAGACGACGAATCGCAAACCTGAAACAACTGAAACAACTGCTTTTGAAAGCAGCTTTACAAAATAATTTGGGCGCGGAGTCACTGGCGAAATTTTTCCAACAAAAACGTGAGCAAACATCCAGTGATGAAGATTTACATCACAAAGACACCGAGCAAAAAGCTGTTAAAATCATGACCATGCACATCAGTAAAGGTTTGGAGTTTCCGGTGGTGTTTTTATTTGGTGGGTTTGGTCAAGGACCAGCTGATCAGTTTCTACAGTATTATGATGAAACACAAAAAGGCATGGTGTATGACTTAGTCAAACAAAACCAGAAAACCTATGATGAACAACAGCTAAAACAAGCCCACCAACTGTACTACGTGGCAATGACACGTGCCATATTTATGTTATTTTTGCCTTATGTGGATGAGTCCGACTGTAAAATCAGCAAGCCCGGATGGTATGTGAAAACCGTGATGGCTCGACTTTTGGCAACAGGGATGTATCAACAAACACCAGCAGGATCTTGTTCATTTCCCACAAAAAGCGATGTTCCCGATAAATCCAATGAAGTATTATCGGACTTTAATTTAATCGTGCCCACTCAACTGTATCGCAGGCGTCGAAATTTACATTCATTCTCATCCTTAAGCCATTATAAAAATCACGCCAGTCTGGCCCCCATAGCCAATGATTTCAGCCAAAATTTAACCGCCGAGTTAATGAATACGGAAGTGCAAATAAACGTGGCTGAAAAAGTGGATACCAGTCCACAAATTCCTGGAGGGGTTAAAACCGGTCATGTGTTGCATGGTATATTCGAACATGTTGATTTTGTAAGAATTAACCAGCATAAATACCTGACTGATGTTTATCAGGATGATGAGATCATGGCGGTAATTGATCAACAAATGAAGTTATTTAAATTAGAGAATAAGGCCTTTGATGAAAGTGACGAGTCGAATAACATGGATCAGTCACTGGCTCAGGCATCCAATCAACCACTGGATTATCGTCAACAGTTTGCAGATTGGACTTGGCATACTTTAAAAAAACCATTGGTGGCATTGGATGGGCAGAATTTAGCCAGTATTGCTTTGGATAATCGATGTCATGAGTTGTCTTTTTTTTGGAATGAAGGCAACACCCATTTAACAGGTTTTATTGATTTGTTTTTTTCGGTGGTTAACAAACAAGAAGACTTCATTGATTATTACATTCTTGACTGGAAAAGTAATTTCAGTGCCAATGGTTATAGCCCGACCATACTGTCTGATGAAGTAATGACCCAACACCAATACCATTGGCAATATCAATTATATGCGATGGCGATGCAGCGTTGGTTTGATGCGCTTAAAGCAAACAATGAACAAATGACAAGTGCCCGCTTAAAAGGTGCAATTTATGTGTTTTCCAGAGGAATAGACTGTCAAGAAGAAGCTCAAAACGGGATGTTCTTTGATGACTTCAGTAAAAACCATTGGCAACCAGAAGATATTGAAACTGAATTGTTACAGATTGATCAGTTCGGGGCCAAATCATGAGGTATCAAGTCACTGCACAGCATTTGGCTCATATTTTTCCTGAATTGACTTTAAAGCATGAGCGGTTACTTAACCAACTTAACTTGGATTTGGGACATTTGCAATTGTTACGTGATGGTTACCAAGCATGGGATAGTCAAGATCAACGGTTTTGGTTGTTGTTATTGGCATTGGTTGATGCAGTAAACCAAGGTTCTTTGTGTTTGGATTTAAATCATCCTACAGTCAATCACCACCTGCAAACAATCGGTTTAACCCAGGGATTGGCATTGGCCACTACACAGGATTGGCAACAATTTAAGCTGAATCAACAGCCCGTGATTAAGTTTGAACAAGGCTGCTTGTATTTCACTAAATATTGGCAACTGGAAACCCAGTTACAGCTGGCATTAAAACGTTTGTTACGACAATATACTGGAGTTAGATTCACTGCTGTGCAAGTCGCCACTGCAGCACAACAAGTGACTGGTGAGTTGAGTTTTGAGCAGATAGAAGATAAACAAGTGTTGGCCATTGTGGTCAGTTTATTACAACCGTTCAGTATCATTTCAGGTGGACCTGGAACCGGTAAAACCACCATCATGAGTTCAGTGTTGCGTGGTTTGATGTTGTTGGGCTATGAAGCCAAGGATGTCTGTTTGGCGGCGCCAACTGGAAGGGCTGCCAATCGAATGACGGAATCTTTACATGAAGTGTTGAGCCACCGCATAAAAGTTCCGGCTGTGACTGATGCGGAATTGATATCAATTGAGGCCACAACCATTCATCGGTTGTTGGGTGCCCGTGCCCAGTGGCGTGGATTTCAATACGGTGAACACAATCCTCTGGATTGTAAAGTATTGGTGGTGGATGAGGTTTCGATGGTAGATGTGGCTTTGATGCGACAATTGTTACAGGCCATTCCGCTGGGATGCCGAGTGATCTTATTGGGCGATCAGTTTCAATTGCCTTCAGTCGATTCAGGTGCGGTATTGGCCGATTTGATGCCACCGGTTGGTTCGACGGGAGAATACAGTTCAGACATGTGGCAGAAGCTTGAAGTTGCTTTAACACCATTTAACTGTAAAGCAGAATTAATGGCAGAATTAAACACCATCGAGTCAGCATTTATGTTGACTGATCATGTAACTGTTTTGGATGTATCGAAACGCAATCAAAAAGACATTGCTGAACTCAGTGAATCGGTGCGCCTGGGTGACAGTGACGCGATGTTCAAGCAGCTGTCTTTAGCATCAATCGATACCAACGGTCAGGTAGCAGGAGACATGGCTGCATGGAATTGGGTTGAACAAATCGGCGTTTATTGGCTGCCAACTCAGACAGACAATCAAGCATGGCAAGAAACTTATTTACAATGGATTCAATGGCATTATTTTAAATCAGCGATTCAATTTAAATCAATCATAACTGAATTGAATGATTTTGACCAAAGTTCACTGACAACTTACCACAACCAACTAGATCAATTGTTCGCAGTGATTAACAGCAACCGTATATTGACTTTAGTGAATGATACTTTGGTCGGTAGCTTGCATATCAATGCACAAATTGCCGAAATGATGAAACAACGATTGGCTGTGACTGGTTCAGAGAATAGATTCCATGGTTCAGTAATTATGCTGGGTCAAAACAGTCCATCATTGGGATTGTTCAATGGTGATGTGGCGATTCTATTGGCCGCCAATAACGGACAACTCAGAGCCGTGTTGCCGAATAAAAGTGGCTATCGGTCACACTCTATTCATGTGCTGCCGCGGTTCACCTCGGCCTATGCCATAACTGTGCATAAAAGTCAGGGTTCGGAATTTAATCATGTACTGATGCCACTGCCTGAAGATGAACAGCATCGGTTATTGAGTCGTGAAATTATCTATACTGGTTTAACGCGAGCCAAGCAATCTGTTGGTATTTATGCACAACGCAGTACACTGGAAACTGCGGTAAAACGCCAAACAACAAGATACAGCGGCTTGCGTTTTTGGTACAATCAAGAACATTAACTACGGAGGCTTGCGATGCAAAAAGTCAGAGGTGTGGGTGGTTTATTTTTTAAATGCGAAGACCCAGAAAAATTAGCGGCTTGGTACAAAGAATATTTAGGTATTGAATTAGACGGGGAGACCTACGGTACATTCAACCCCAACGAAGCACGGCCTTTGGACCGAACTGTTTGGAGTACTTTCAGTGCAGATACTGACTATTTTGAACCTTCAAAACAAGCCTTTATGTTTAATTTTATCGTTGATGATATTGATGCCATGCTGGCCCAAGTCATCAAAGGTGGGGCCACCCAAGCTGGTGAAGTGGTCAAAGAATCTTATGGCGACTTCGGCTGGTTTATTGATCCAGCAGGTTTTAAAGTTGAACTGTGGGTGCCCAAATCTTTCGAGCCAGCTGAGTAATTAGATGAAATCAATTCAAGACATACGCATTCGATTTGTTGGTGCAGGTAATATGGCTGCCAGCTTAATGGGTGGACTCATCAATAAAGGCATGACCGCCAGTCAAATGACTGCCAGTGATCCTGGTCAGAATCAACGTGATTATATCGAGCGCCAATTTCAAATTTTAACTTTTGGTGACAACAATGCCCACTTTGGTATGCCAGATATCGTGATCATTGCGGTCAAACCACAAATCATGAAACAAGTGTTGCAAGATGTGGCGTCCAGCATTCGTCGCACCCATCCACTGGTCATTTCAGTGGCGGCAGGTATTACCACTGATCAAATGGCTCAATGGCTGGGATTGGATTTGCCGATTGTACGTGCGATGCCTAACACGCCAGCATTGATAGGACAGGGCGCGATTGGAATGTTCGCCAATCAGTTGGTTACGAAAGAGCAGCTACTGATGACAGAACAAGTTATGGATGCGGTCGGTACATCAATTTGGGTCACTGAAGAGGGCAATATAGATGCTGTAACCGCCTTGTCAGGCTCTGGTCCGGCCTATTTTTTTATGTTCATGCAATACTTACAACAAGCCGGTCAAAAGTTAGGTCTCAGTGAAACCAACGCTGCCTTACTGGCAAAAAAAACAGCCATTGGCTCTGCCTTGTTGGCTGAGCGAAGCCCCGAAAGTTTACAACAGTTAAAAGATCGAGTGACTTCACCCAATGGCACCACGGCAGCGGCGCTTGAAAGCTTTACTGAAAATAACATAGAACAAGTTATCGAACAGGCACTTAATGCAGCGAATGATCGCTCAATTGCCTTGTCTAAAGAATTTGATTGAATGGCATCAATATTGCATTGTGTTGGTTTAAAAAGAAGTGGTGAAAACCTTACTTACTGTCCTACCAAAGCCAATAATATCCCTGCGGCCACTGCTGACCCCAAGACACCAGCAACATTGGGTCCCATGGCATGCATCAATAAAAAGTTATGAGGATTGGCTTCTAACCCCAGTTTGTTGGCCACTCGAGCAGCCATAGGCACCGCAGACACCCCTGCCGCACCGATGAGGGGGTTGATTGGATCTGTGGAAAGTTTATTCATGACTTTAGCCATTAAAATACCAGCAGCAGTACCGATGGAGAAGGCCACAGCGCCCAAGCCTAAAATGCCTAAGGTTTCAATATTAAGGAATTGATCTGAACTGAGTTTTGAACCCACACCCAAACCCAAGAAAATCGTGACAATGTTGATCAATTCATTTTGTGAGGTTAAGCTCAACCTTTCCACCACTCCTGATTCTCGCATCAGATTACCCAAACAAAACATACCAATCAATGGTGTTGCAGCCGGTAAGAAAAAGATCGCCATAAGTAACACAGCCAAGGGAAAAATAATTTTTTCAACTTTGGTCACATGGCGTAATTGAAGCATTTCTATTTTGCGTTCTTCTACAGAAGTTAGGGCGCGCATGATGGGTGGTTGGATAATTGGCACCAATGCCATATATGAGTATGCAGCCACAGCGATGGCTCCTAATAATTCTGGAGCTAACTTTGAAGCGAGGAAAATGGCAGTGGGTCCATCGGCACCACCAATGATGGCAATGGCTGCCGCATCTTGAATACTGAACTCAATCCCTGGAATCAGGTTCAGGGCTATGGCTCCAAATAAAGTTGTGAAGATGCCAAACTGAGCGGCTGCGCCCAGTAAAAGCATTTTTGGATTGGCAATCAATGCACCGAAATCTGTCATTGCACCAACACCCATAAATATAATTAATGGAAAGATACCGGTGTCAATGCCGACATAATAGATGTAATGCAACAAACCACCGATTTCAGTGAAGCCTGCCAAAGGAATGTTGGTTAACAGGGCGCCAAAGCCAATTGGCAACAACAGCAAAGGTTCAAACTTTTTAACTATGGCCAAATAAAGTAGGCCAAAGCCAACCAGCATCATGACAACTTGCCCCCATTGGAAATGAGCCAGTCCTGTTGATTGCCACAGTGTATTTAAGACATCCATAGTGCTTACTCGAAACTCAATAAAGTTTCACCGACTTTAACATTGTCACCGGTTTTGATATGAATGGCTGCTAATGTGCCTGTGATAGATGAAACCACTTCTGTTTCCATTTTCATGGCTTCCAAAATAATCAGCACGTCACCTTCATTAACATGGTCGCCAACATTGACATTGATTTTAAAGATATTACCTGACAATGGTGCTTTCAGTGTTTCACCGGTTGTATGGGCTGCTGCAGGTTGTTTACTGACTTGAGTGACGGTTCCTGAAGCCGCCACTTGGACCGCATAGTTTTTGCCATCGACGGTCACCGTATAGTTTTCAACCCCTTGACTTGCTTGGGCTGTAAGGGGTGGTTGAGGAGGTGCTTTGGGTTTTGTTGTTGCTTCTTGTGGAGCTGGTTCAAATGCATCTTTGTTATTGCGGTTCTTAAGAAATTTCAAACCAATTTGAGGAAACAAGGCATAAATTAATACATCGTCTATCACCTCATCAGCCAAATGGATGTTCTCTTGTTGGGCTAACTGGAGCAGTTCTTCGGTTAAGGACGCCACTTCGGGTTTAAGTAAATCTGCAGGGCGACAGCTAATCGCCTCAGCGCCTTCAAGTACTTTTTGTTGGAGTGCTGTGTTAACAGGAGCGGCTGTGGCTCCATACTCACCTTTGAGAACACCGGCAGTTTCTTTGGTGATGCTTTTGTAGCGTTCGCCAGTCAATACATTCAACACCGCCTGTGAACCAACGATTTGTGAGGTGGGTGTTACCAGTGGGATGTAGCCCAAATCTTTTCTTACTTTTGGGATTTCTGTGAGGACGTCATTTAATTTATCAGCTGCTCCTTGTTCTCTGAGTTGATTCTCCATGTTGGTTAGCATGCCACCAGGGACTTGTGCAGTTAAAATGCGTGCATCAATGCCTTTTAAACTGCCTTCGAATTTTGCGTATTTTTTACGTACCTTGCGAAAATAAGTAGCCACTTGTTCTAACTTTTGCAAATCTATCCCCGTGTCCCTGGGTGTGTCCTCAACGATTGAAACAATGGTTTCTGTCGCTGAATGTCCATAAGTCATACTCATGGAGGATATCGCTGTATCAATCACATCAATGTTGGCATCAATGGCTTTCATGTGAGTAGCCACACTTAATCCTGTGGTGGCATGACAGTGCAGGGCTATCGGAATATCCACGCATTTTTTTAATTCTGTTATCAATTCAGTTGCCACGTACGGCTTTAGTAAACCGGCCATGTCTTTGATGCACAATGAATCAGAACCCATGTCTTCTAGTATCTTCGCCATGGTTAACCAGGTTTCAAGATCATGCACTGGGCTCACTGTATAGCTTAATGTGCCTTGAGCATGACCACCGACATGGTTGGTGGCTTTGATTGCCGTTTCCATATTGCGCACATCATTCATGGCATCGAAAACCCTAAAAACTTCGACGCCATTAATAAAGGACCTTTCTACAAATTTTTCCACTAAATCATCGGCATAATGTCGATAACCTAAAATGTTTTGTCCACGAAACAACATTTGCTGCTTGGTCTTTGGCATGACTTTTTTTAATTCTCGAATACGTTCCCAAGGATCTTCTCCCAAGTATCGAATACAGGAGTCAAAGATGGCGCCACCCCAAGATTCGATTGACCAAAAGCCCACTTCGTCCAATATCGGAGCAATGGGTAGCATGTCTTCAATTCGCATTCTGGTGGCCAGCAAGGATTGATGTGCGTCTCTCAAGACCAATTCGGTGATGCCCAATGGTTTAACTGTTGTGGTTTCTGACATGTTTGGTTTATTCCTTATTTGTGATTATGCTTTTGACGGTACTGGGTGATGGCTGCAGTGATGGCTGCAACGGTGGCAGATGATTCTGTGGTTGCAGTTGAATGAATTCTATTATCGGTTTGTACTGAATCTGGAAAGCGATTGGCCAAGGGTGAAATGACAACTTTGATGATTAAGATAAGTACACTTAAAAAGGCAAAGACAAAACCCATGCCTACCATCATTAATACAGCCGCTTGTGAGAAAAGCTGAGTTGATACTTCAAATTCAGTCATACATCAGAATATTTATTTTCGGTTAAGTTAATTATTTTCCTATTAGACACTTAAATGCAATGATTAATCGGAAAATAAGCACAATGACTTGATGCCCACTTTGCACTTAATTCAGAGGTAAAGCGCTTCATTTTTCTTAAAATATTTAAATAAACGAAATATTAATACTGCAGCAGATATCATTGTCAAATGATACTGATATATTTGTTTTTGGAAAATGAGGCTCTCACGAAAGCTGTAAATGTTTTAAACAATTAGCTTATGAACAAAAGACCTTTTGCTGACAAACTTATAAAGCCCACTGAAGACTCTTTAAACAGGATTCTTGGGAAAGTCTATGCCATCTACTTAGAGTTGAACGAACGAACCTTTGGCTTCAAGAAAAGTTGGCGTTTTTCTCCAAGCAGCGGCTGGATGCAGAAAGTGCATGATGGAAAAAAAGCATTGTATTATCTGATTCCTTTGAATGATTCATTTTCAGTCAGTTTGGCTGTTCAAGAAAAGGAGAAAATGAGACTACTTGCTGACCAAGCTATACTGCCAATGCATGAACAGTTGAAAAACTCGAAAAGATATTCCGAAGGTTATGCCTTGCGATTTTCTGTTGATAACCTACATTCATTCCTGCCATGTATAAACCTAATAAATAAATTGGCAGCCATGAGATAAGGGCATTGTACGTCATGGCTTATCAAATAAGGATCACGGCTTAATTTACAGAGGGTCAAAATAATCAAGGAAAGCAATTTGATGATTTAAGTTGGTTTTTTATTTGTTGAAAAGCTTCAGATGAAAAACAAATTCAATCAAGTTCCACAGCCCATGTTAACATTCGACCGATGTACTTAATTATTATTCACATGTCCTGTTTTCAATGGTCACTACCTGCATAACTCGACATAACCTGGTCTATTCATGAAATTATTAGTTCGTAACCTCGCTCGTACCACCACCGAAAAGGAATTGGCCTCTTTTTTTGCAGTTTTCGGTACGGTTCAATCCTGTCATTTGGTTTTGGATAAAGCCACTGGTAAATCCAAAGGTTTTGCATTTGTTGAAATGCCTAAAGCCGGTGAGGCCAAAGTGGCGATGAAAAAAATGAATAACAAAGATGTGGCTGGGAACAAAATCAGGGTGAAGAAAGCCGAAAACAAAACAACGGTTGTCAGCTCTGATGTTGAATTAGAGTCAGTTGACGCATTACAAACTGAAGTTGATGAGGAATCTGTGCCTGAAGCCAAAGAACATTGATTGGTTTTATCGATCTCAATGACCTGTTGAGAATGTGTTGAGTCGCTCGACAAGATCATCGGTTTGAAAGGTTGCCTGTTTAATCGGCAACCTTTCAACAGCACAGCAATGGTTGTTGCTTCTACTGAATTTCTGGATTGATTTTGTCTTGAGTTTTTAATGTGAAATCACTGGCGTCATGCCGCTCATGTAATTGTTTACTCGGATCCCCCCAGGTTCTGTTTACCATTTGACCTCGTTGGACGGCTGGTCTGGCATCTATTTCTTTGGCCCACCTGTTGATGTTTTTGTAACTCTGGGCATCGAGAAATTCTGTGGCGTCATAAAGGTTGTCGATAATCAATGCACCGTACCATGGCCAAATAGCCATGTCCGCTATGGTGTATTCATCGCCACAAATATATTGATTTTGTTGTAATTGTTTATCCAATACATCCAATTGACGTTTGACTTCCATGGCAAAGCGATCAATGGCATATTCAATCTTGGTGGGTGCATAACTATAAAAATGACCAAAACCACCGCCTAAAAATGGCGCACTGCCCATTTGCCAGAATAGCCAGTTCATACACTCAGTTTTTAGCTTTTCATCTTTAGGGATGAATGCATCGAATTTTTCTGCCAGATAAAGCAGTATTGAACCTGATTCAAACAAGCGAGTATTCGAAGGCTTGTCCATCATGGCGGGTATTTTCGAGTTAGGGTTCACCTTGACGAAGCCGCTACCAAATTGGTCACCTTCCATGATGTTAACTGTGTAAGCGTCATATTCAGCTCCTTTGATTCCCAATTCCAATAACTCTTCCAGCATCACAGTCACTTTGACACCATTAGGGGTTGCCAATGAATACAATTGAAAAGGGTGTTTACCCTCTGGCAAAGATTTTTCATGGGTGGGTCCTGAAACGGGACGGTTGATGTTGGCAAATTTGCTGTCGTTGTTTTTTTCCCATTGCCATACTTTGGGTGGGATGTATTGTTTTGTGTGGCTCATTATTTTTTCCTGGCTTAATGGTGAAAGGGTTTGTTTTGGTTAGTGTTCCTTTAATAAAAGAAAATTAACGGCGAGATACCATTTTAACCACATTAATTATTAAAATGGCTTAATCGTACTGATTTCTCTGTTTGGGTTGGTCGCTCATGTATTGAACAAATTCTACTTCAAAACCATTTGGGTCTATAAAATACACATTGGCACGATATTCGTCACAGGAATAGGCAACCCTTTCTGCATAACCTGCTTGATTCAATCTATCAATGATGCTTTTGACGTCATTGCAGACCAACCCAAAATGAGCCAAGCCTAAGTCATGTCCTGTTAAGTCACGGTTTTCACCCGTGCCATTGTCATTAAATGTGATGTACTGGTATTCATCGCCGAAATGTACCCAATTCCTCGGATGCCCATACCAATCACCAGATCCTTTACCCCGAATGAACCAATGTGGTAATGCGGTTTGATAGAATTTAATGGTGGCTGTCATGTCTTTGACGATTAAATTGATGTGTTCTATGTGAATCATATTTTATGCTCCATACGTGATGTTAACTCGCCAAGGAGGGTTCAATCTGTTTTGGCCAGCATGGTACAGTTTAATGGTGTTGCCTGATGGGTCATGTACTATGGCTTCAGTCCATAGATAATTTTGTTTAATGGGCATTTGATCAATATGTATGCCTCTTGATTTTATCAATTCAATCCAAGTATCTAATTCTTCAGTTTCAAAATATATGGTTACACCGTGATGGGGTGTGTCTTCAGTTAGTGATAATGAGAACGTGGAATCACCAACTGGGCAACTGAACCTTGCATAATGGGGTGAATCTACAATTTGAGTAAAGCCCATTTTTAAATAAAAATCTACCGATACTTTGAGGTTGCTGGCGGGTAAAGTAATTTGATTGAGGTTCATGCTATTATTATGTAAATTAATGTGTTTACATAATAAGTTGAAAGATTTGATTAGTAAACAAAAATGTTTACTAATTTCATGAATATGACATAATGGCGACATGAAAACTGAAGAAAAAATCATTCATTTATTGAAGGTCAATGGATCCATGACAGCCCAAGATTTGGCACGAGAAACAAACGTTACAACCATGGGAGTTAGACAACACATGCTTAAATTTGAAGATCAGGGCGAGGTTGTTTATACGGATAAAAAAGTAGCAAGAGGCAGGCCCACAAGATATTGGTCTTTAACTGAAAAGAGTCACAGTCGTTTTCCAGATGGTCATGAAAGTTTAACTTTGAAGTTAATTGAATCTGTTAAACAGGTATTTGGCGAGCAAGGGCTGGACGAATTGATCAAGCAAAGGGAAAAAGAATCATATGATGCCTATTCTTTGGTTCTAGGACAGCACAATAACCTTTTGGATAAACTACAAGCATTGGCTCAATTACGCAGTGAAGAAGGTTATATGGCTAACATCAAACAACAAGATGGCGATTATTGGTTATTGGAAAATCACTGTTCTATCTGTGCGGCTGCCAGCCAATGCTTGAAATTTTGTCGCTCAGAATTGCACTTGTTTGAATCTTTACTGGTTAATCAGGCCAGCATAAGCAGGGAAGAACATATCATGGAGGGTGCTCGTCGCTGTGCCTATAAAATCACACCATTGGTTTAATGGGTTCAATTGAATGGCATGAAACCCAATACCAGTCTCTTGTAGATTTGAACTGAATTTGTTTAATTTGACATAAAGTAACTAAAATCAGTGGGTGAAACGGTATAAAATGAAGTCCCAAAATTACTTTATAACATCGGATAAGCCTCAATGGAAATCAAAGTCAACTTTCTCGACAACCTCAGAGTAGAGGCCAAATTTGATGATTTTACCGTCATCACTGATCAGCCAATTCGTTATAAAGGAGATGGTTCTGCGCCGAGTCCCTTTGACTATTTTCTGGCATCATCGGCACTTTGTGCTGGTTATTTTGTTCGGGTTTATTGTTTGGCGCGTGGTATACCCACTGAAAACATCAGGTTGTCGCAAAACAACATTGTTGATCCGGAAAACAGGTACAACCAAATATTCCAAATACAAGTTGAATTGCCCGATGACCTGTCTGAAAAAGACCGTCAAGGAATCTTGCGTTCAATCGATCGATGTACAGTCAAAAAAGTCATTCAAACGGGTCCAGCATTTAAAGTTGAAGCGGTTGAAAGCATTGAAAATGATGCACAAGCCATGCTGATGGAGCAGCCTGCAAACAGTTCAAATACTTTTATATTGGGAAAGGATTTATCGCTGGAACAAACCATCACCAATATGACCAGAAAACTGGCTGAGTTAGGGATGAAAATTGAAATTTCTTCTTGGCGAAATATTGTCCCCAATGTGTGGTCATTGAATATTCGTGATGCAGCATCACCCTTGTGTTTTACCAATGGCAAAGGGTCGACCAAAGAAAGTGCACTGTGTTCTGCTTTGGGAGAGTTTATTGAAAGACTTAACTGTAACTTTTTTTACAATGACCAATATTTTGGTGAAGAAATTGCCAACAGTGATTTTGTCCATTACCCCAATGAAAAATGGTTTAAACCAGGACCGAATGATGAATTGCCCCCTGGTATTTTGGATGATTATTGTTTAGCGATTTATAACCCTGACGGTGAATTGCGGGGATCGCATTTGTTTGATACCAACTCGGGTCGAACTGACAGAGGCATATGTTCAATTCCTTATGTGCGGAAATCAGATGGAGAAACGGTGTATTTTCCATCGAATTTGATTGAGAATTTATTTTTAAGTAATGGCATGAGTGCCGGTAATAATTTGGCTGAAGCACAAGTGCAGTGTTTGTCTGAAATTTTTGAGCGGGCAGTCAAGAAACAAATCATCACAGAAGAAATTGTATTGCCTGAGGTTCCTTCAAAAGTCCTGGCTAAGTACCCAAGCATCTTACAAGGTATTGAGGCTTTAGAAGCCCAAGGATTCCCGGTGGTGGTTAAAGACGCTTCTTTGGGAGGACAGTTTCCGGTGATGTGTGTGACTTTGATGAATCCACGAACAGGTGGCGTATTTGCTTCCTTTGGTGCGCACCCGAGTTTTGAAGTGGCTTTAGAGCGCAGTTTGACTGAATTATTACAAGGTCGCAGTTTTGAAGGCTTAAATGATGTGCCACCACCGACTTTTAACAGCCTGGCAGTGACTGAACCTGAAAATTTTGTTGATCATTTTATCGATTCAACTGGCATCATCTCCTGGCGCTTTTTCAGTGCCAAAGCAGATTATGAATTCAATGAATGGGATTTTTCAGGCAGCAATCAAGAAGAAAGTGCCTGCTTGTTCGGTATATTGCATGAAATGGGTAAAGAAGCCTATGTAACAGAGTTCAATGTATTGGGTACAACAGCTTGCCGAATATTGGTGCCTGATTATTCTGAAGTGTATTTGGTGGAAGACCTGATTTGGGACAACACCAATAAAGCATTGGATTATCGAGAAGATATCTTAAACTTACATGAATTAAGTGATGAGTCTTTGGCTGCTTTGTTGGATCGATTAGAAGAAAGCCAGTTGGATAACTACATGGACATCAAAACCCTTATAGGTATTGAGTTTGATGAAAACTCGGTGTGGGGCCAGTTAACCATTCTTGAGTTAAAAGTCATGTTGTATTTAGCTGTGGGTTCATTGGAAGAGGCCATGGATTTAGTCGAAGCATTTTTACAATACAATGACAATACGGTTGAGCGGGGATTGTACTACCAAGCAATGAATGCTGTGCTTGAAGTTACATTGGATGATGAGATGGCTTTGGGTGACTATATAAATAACTTCAACAGGATGTTTGGCTCCGACGTCATGGATCGGGTCGTCGCTGCGGTCTCAGGCGAGTTGCGATTTGATGGTTTGACTAAAACCAGCATGAAGTTGGAAGGTTTAGATAAGCATTTGCGCTTGATTGAAAGTTATAAAAAACTTCATCAAGCCAGAAGGCCCTGATAAAGCGTCTGCAATATCTGTTATCAAAACAAATAGGCCACTCCTATGGTGGCCTATACACAGTATGGAAATGAACTTTAAGGTTTGTTGACTGCTTTAGCATAAGCACTGGTGAATACCATCAAAAATACAGTCAGTATAACCAACATTATTTTAGTTAAATTTCAATAAGATAAGTATCTTATTTGATAATTTAGATTATTATAGTTGTTGCTGATGTGAACTGTGTTTTGATTGACTTTGAACTTTTTTTCACCATTTCGGTTGTCTATACACCGATTTGGTTACCACCTTTTTGTTTGGCACGGTACAAGGCTTGGTCGGCTCTGTGGAATATGGATATAAAATCTTCTTTAGCTTGTAATTCTGCTATTCCAAAGCTTGCAGATACTGTTGTTTCATCGATCAAAATTTGATGAATGGCCATCCTGATTTGTTCCACCAAATTGAACGCGGCGCTAAAACGTAAACCAGGAAACATCAGCACGAATTCATCTCCTCCAAAACGAGCAATCACATCTGTTTTACTTAACATTGATTTGGCAACTTCACAGACGCTTTGCAGTGCTTTATCACCAGCAATGTGTCCATGTTGGTCATTGATTAATTTGAAATCATCTAAGTCAAAAACCACCAATGTTAAAGGCACTTTGTGTTGATGACATCGGGCGATTTCAACCTCAGCCTGTTGTACCATATACTGACGCGAAGAAACATGGGTCAGGGTGTCGGTATAAACCAAGTGTTCCAGTTCTTGGTTATAGGCTTTCAATTGGGGTACAGCTATGCCAAATAAAGCATTGGCTGCAATGACATTGATGGCAAATTGATAGACCATAACATGATCCATTAATCCCAACAAATGGACCAATAAGACGATCAACAAACTGCTGGCTGCAAGGCTAACTACATTAAACACGGGACTCTCCGTACAGGCTATCCACATGTGAGTGACAGCCAAAAAGAAGATGGCAAATGAACTTTCAGGAGTGCCTGAAAGGTAAGCCAATAACATGGTAGCAATGATTAGGGCAATATTCAGTCCCATTTTTTTTGCTAATCGCTTCAGTGAGCCAAGTCCTTCTCGGGTGAATTCATCCAATGAAATGTGAGCATTGGGAAACAAATAAATAAGAATTCCAGTAAATAAAGGTGTTAATACAATTACCCCTGCCATATCTCCGATCCAAAATGGCAACAAAGTTTTCCCCACATCTGACACATCCAATTGATTGGTGACTACCAATGAAGAAATGACCAAAACAGTAACTATAAATGCAGTCACTGCTGCCACAACTAAAAAAGTGACAATCAATTGTGGGGCACTGTGACTGGCATGTTGAGAAAGTCGGCCGATCAATGATGCACCCAGCCAGTATGGAAGAATATGAGCCAATCCAAATAAAAAGCCAGCCCAGATCATTTCTAATAAGCTTAAAGGTAATTGGTAATGGTTGGCTTGCCATACAGTGATAACGATGGCACCGGTCATGATTGCTAATATGGCCCTTTTACCAAGCACCAACAAAGCAGAAAAGGTCAGTCCGGCAACTGGAAACCACACACTGGCATGGTCGGTATATTCCACCAGTCGACCCATTTGCCAAACGGCCAACCACGCCAACAACAAAAACACATGACGAGTTAACATGGACTGATGTAAAACATCAACGAACTTGGGTAAAAAGAGTTGGCGGGTTTGATTCAATTTATTTTGATTTGTTTTTATCGATGTTATTGTAGTTATTTAGCATGGGTTTATGCACAGTAAATTCATTCAGGGAGTGATTTGCATAAAAAAGTGAGATTGACACCATTAAATATCAACAAATTCTGAATTATTGAGCGCAATTGACACAGCTTGTCAATGACTCAACTGATGCATGACATGGGATGTATATAGATAAATATAATGATTTCAAATTTGTCATTAAATTTTAATTAATGACCTGTTTTTACTTTTCATTTTTATGGGTGAATTCAAGCACAATTAAGCATCAATAAATCACAAATGTTCACATGAAATTAAGGTGTGCAATGTTAAAGTAACTTCTTTCTTAAAATACACGCTTGAATGAAAAAATTAATTAAATGGTTAGTAGGGTTGGTGGCTTTCTTGGCTTTGCTGTTGGTACTTGCAGTGATACTGTTACCGCTGGTTTTTGATCCCAATGAACATAAAGTAGAAATTCAAAGAGCTGCATCTGAACAAGTGGGGCGTGATGTGTCGTTGAACGGCCCGATAGAATGGTCTGTATTTCCATGGATAGCGATCAACTTGAGTGATGTGGATATTGCCAATGAAAAAGGTTTTAAAGGGGATTTCCTAGCGCAAGTCGAACAAGTGTCTGTACGGGTTAAATTACTTCCTTTGTTCAGTAAGCAAATAAAAATTGGGCAGGTTGAATTGGTACACCCTGAAATCAATCTTCAAGTGGCTCAGTCTGGGCGAAGTAACTGGCAATCTATAGTAAACACATTATCAGGCACTACGGATGAAGTAAGTCCAGACAGTGGTTCATCATCTGATCTGGAAATCAAAGGTATTTCAATCACCCAAGGTACACTCAATTACACTGACGCTCCAGCTGATTTACAACTCGAAATGACAGACTTGTCTTTTCAAAGCGAAGCCATCAAAGCGGGTATACCAACAGACATGAATTTGACTGCAAATTTAAATCTGCCGATACAAAATCTCACAGGACAACTGTCGGCTACATGGAAAGTCCAAAATTTAACATCTGGACTTGGCCCAGTATTTGATTTCAGTACCTTGGATTTAGATGGAGAGATGGATGCTGTTTTGTTGAAGCTAACTACAGGTGGTGAAATGGTTGTCGATTTAGCTGCGGACAGCATGAAAATCAACTTGTTGACAGCTCAGTATGGACCAATGAAAGTCAGTACTCCAGTGAGGGGCACTCAATTATCATCAAACATGTCTTTATCTGGAGCTGCAGTAATAGATGCGTTTACATTGACTGAGTTGTTTGAGGCCATGGGGTCTCCAGTAGAAAATCAAGCCAACAATGAACTATCAGGCAGTGGTTCATGGTCATTGGTGGGAGACCGCTTACAATTAAATCAACTGAAAATGACATTGGATGAATCATCAATTTCTGGGGATGTTGATGTGAAGCAATTGAGTCAAATGAAGGGACAATTTAACTTGAACATCAATCAAATGAATATGGATGATTATTTGCCCAATGAAACCACTTCATCAGTTGCTGTGACAAATAAGCAAGAAACTGCGACCATGGACCTGGGCCAATTAAGTGGTCAAATCAAAATGGGGCATTTGCAATTGATGGGTTTGCAACTCAGTGACATCACATTAAACATCAAAACCCAGGGTAAAAACATAACAGTTGAGCCTTTACAAGCAGGCTTTTACCAAGGCTTAATTAAAACTGAATTAAAACTTCAGCCTGACAATGATTCTGGAAAATTACAGGTCATGCATCAAATGAAGGATTTTCAAGCCGGTGATATGTTGACAGATTTAATGGGTACAGATTATTTGACTGGTTTGGGTCAATTAATTGCTGACATTAAAATTGATGAACCTTTCAGCGAGCGCCCATTTAAAACAGCCAATGGAACATTGTCATATCAATTGTCCGATGGTGATATTGTTGGGATCGATGTGTTTCAAATCATGCAAAAAAGTTTGAGTTTATTGAATAAGTCAGATGTCATTAATAATAATGAAGAATTAAAAACGGCTTTTGGTTTGATGGATATTCAAGCCACGGTCAGTAATGGTGTTCTGAAAACGCAGACACTAAAAATCACTTCACCTTATTTTAATTTGGATGGAGACGTGGAAATCGATTTGGATCAACAAACCATCAGAGGCACGATCAAACCCATGTTAACTAATATTCCAGAGGGAGTATTGGATAAAAATTTCGAAAAATTACTCAATATACGAATTCCAGTGAGCCTCAGAGGGAATCTGTTGGAACCTGATGTTTCAATTGACATTGAAAAGCTTATTTTGGAGTCGCAAAAAGCAAAAATTGATGAGAAAAAAGAAGAACTTAAAGAGGACTTATTCGATGCTTTGTTAGGCACCAAGAAAAACAAAAAAGAATCGAACGACCCTATAACAACTGATGGTGAACCGCCAGTTGAGTTAACTGAAAAACAAAAGAGGCGAGCAGAGAAAGACCAAGCCAAAAGAGATTTGTTGGAAAGTTTATTGGGTGGCAGTAAAGACAAAAAAGACCCTGAAGAAAAAGATGCAGATACCGACGATGGAAATCAATGAGTTGGGTGTTTGCTGAATTTGACACAAAATTGACTGGCTGGCATTTATCATTGTAATGAAAAAAGGATGATAACAGGTGACCCTGAGGGCTGGCTGTTAATTCATTTACTTATATGGTTGAAATAAGGAGCTTAAAATGAAAGTATTGTTTGTATTAACTTCACATGATGATTTAGGAGACACTGGAGAAAAAACTGGATTTTGGTTAGAAGAGTTTGCCAGTCCTTATTACACATTTACAGATGCCGGTGTAAGAGTCACCTTGGCATCACCCAAGGGTGGCCAGCCACCCAAAGACCCAAAGAGTGACAACACCGATGCTCAAACCGAAGCGACCCATCGATTCAATGGTGATTCCACTGCTCAGCAAGAATTGGCAAGTACCATGAAGCTTGCTGATGTCAATGCCGCAGATTTTGATGCGGTTTTCTACCCTGGCGGGCATGGGCCTTTATGGGATTTGTATCAAGATGAGAATTCCATTGGTTTGATAGAACAATTCATCGCTGCTGAAAAACCAGTGGCTGCTGTTTGTCATGCGCCAGCTGTTTTGTTGCAAGCAAGAAAACCAAATGGCGAGCCATTGGTGAAAGGCAAAAAAGTCACTGGGTTCAGTAATTCCGAAGAGCAGGGCGTAGGATTAACTGATGTGGTGCCTTATATGTTGGAAGATGAGTTAAAAGCCAATGGGGCGCAGTATCAAAAAGTTGATGATTGGCAGGTGTTGTCAATCACCGATGGGTTATTGGTGACTGGACAAAACCCAGGGTCATCTGAGGCAGTGGCAAAAGGTTTATTGAAGTTACTCCAATGAGTCGTTAATTTAAATGCATGATCTTAAAAGCTTGGCAGTCGTCAGGCTTTTATTTTTTAGGAAACCAGCGTTAGCTGGTCTTTGGGGTTGCTGTTCACCTTAAAGCACGTTAAAATTATTGATTAAATGATTAAGTTTAATGATTGATTTATAAGGGGGAAACATGGCTCAAGTTAAACTCATGGTGTTGTATCCACAACCCAAAGATGCGGTTCAGTTCGAATTGGATTATCAAGCACATTTGCAGTTATTCCATGAAAAAATGAAAATTCCGATGGAAGTACGTAATTATGAAGTGATCAAAATGCATAATTCACCGGCAGGTCCAGCGCCTTTCTATCAGATGTTCAGTTTTACTTTCCCATCGATGCAAGCATTACAACAAACGCTGGCGAGCGCTGAGATGCAAGCAGTGGCTGCAGATGCCAATCGAATTTCCACAGGAGGAATGCCAATCATGTTGATCGGCAATGAGGCGGTATAGACTGTGTCTAAGGCTGCGGAACCAACCATACATCAGGGCTCGTGCTTATGTGGGGCCATCAAGTTCAAGGTAACCGGACAGTTGGGTGCGGGAGAAATGTGTCACTGTCAACAGTGTCGCCAGTGGACTGGCCACATCTATGCCAGTACTGAAGTACCTAGGATGGCTTTGTCGATTGATGATGAAAGTCGCTTGAAGTGGTACCCATCATCTAAAAAGGTACGCAGGGGTTTTTGTGCAGATTGTGGATCACCGATGTTTTTTGATCCCATTGATCAAGAAAAACATCAGTGGATTGCCATTGCTTTGGGTAGTTTTACCACGCCCACAGCTGTGAAAATTGAACAGCACATCTTTACCCTAGAAAAAGGGGATTATTATGAAATCACCGATGGGGCTAAGCAAAATGAAACATGAATTTGGTTTTAATAAGATTTGGTCTGTGAATTAAGTATTGGTTTAGGGTTGAGTTAAATGGCTGTGTGTTTGAGTCTACACATTAACATTCAATTTTCCAGCATCAAAGTAGATTGAATGAAAGGGATTAGGTGCCGAAATACTTACTGTTTCGGCTGTACGCCTTCAACCATTGATCATCAAAATTGATTTTCCACACTTAAGGACTCATTCTGTAAAATATATTTTTACTGAAGAACAAGCCTTAGGAGTATGAGTATGACCAATTACCTTTTTATTTATCACGGCGGCCAACACCCAGAAAATCCTGAGGATATGGAGTCTGTTTTTAAAGCCTGGAATACCTGGCTTGAGGGATTGGGTGATTCAGTCGTTGACGCTGGAAATCCTGTGGGGCAATCAACCACAGTCAACAGCGATGGTTCGGTTGATAATCACGGAGGAAGTAACCCAGCTGCTGGTTATGGCATTTTTAAAGCAGATTCATTGGCAACAGCGATTGAAATGGCAAAGCAATGTCCGATTCTGGTCTCTGGTGGCCAAGTTGAATTAGCGGATATATTTGAAGTTTAAACCATCATGTTTTTATCACTGACCGATCTTAAGTGAATGGTTAAATCAAACCTCAATTGTTAATAATGTCTTGAGGTTTATATTTTTAGATTGGCCTATTAAGGTCTTTGTTATGGTCTGGCATTGAGCTGTCGATCTGTTAATTTATGCTAAAATTATGGTGAGTCATTTGGCATGTGACTCTAATGAAAATAAATTAATTGTTTAAAAACAAGATGATATGCCATTTTAAATATGTTTGATAATAAGCTTGGAGGGGAATGTGATGTTAATAAAAACCAAATCAATTATGATTTTCACCGTTGCACTGTGGGGGTTTGTTGGGGCTTTGCATAATGTGATGGATTGGGGCGGAACCCTGGGTGCAGTCGGTGCGGTCACTTCTATGGCGACCTTCGATGGTGGAGCTGAAAGTTGGCAAGCCACCTCAAATACTTTGTTAATTTGGTCAGGTGCGCTATTCATTTGTCTCTCAAAACTGGCGGCAGGCACGTTGTGTACAATGGGCGCATTAGGCATGTGGAGAGCCAGGAAAGACAATATGACGGCTTATGCTGCAGCCAAATCAATGGCATTGACAGGATGTGGTATTGCTGTAATTATGTTATTTGGTGGTTTTATAGTGGTTGCTGAAAGTTGGTTTGAGCTGTGGCGTTCCGAAACCATGCGTGGTCCTGTGCTTCAGTCTGCATTTCGTTATGGAGCGATGATCGCAATCATTTCGCTGTTTGTAGCAAGCAAAGAATAGAAGTGGTCAGGGAGATTGAGTCAGGTACGCTGATTGAGTTTTCTGGGTAGTTATAAAAAGTACCTGTTAACAGTTTTATAAGCAGGATTAACAATGAAAAAGGTGAACAATGACTGATCAAAAAACCAGCCATGGTGGTTGTTTATGTGGAGCAGTGACTTTATTAGCAACGACTGTCAAACCAATGGTGGGAGCCTGTCACTGTAACATGTGTCGAAAGTGGGTGGGTGGACCTTTCATGGCCGTTGATTGTGGGTCAGAAGTGGGATTTATAGGTCATGAGTACATTGGCAGATATGCCTCTTCCGAATGGGCAGAACGTGGTTTTTGTACGCAATGTGGTAGTGCTTTGTTTTATAAATTGAAAGAAAGTGGCCAGTACATGCTGGCAGCTGGGATTTTAGATTTAGAAAATCAACTTCACTTTGATCACCAAGTTTTCATTGATGAAAAACCCAACTATTATTGCTTTTCAAATAAAACAAAAAACATGACAGGTGCTGAGTTATTTGCATTGTATGGAGCTGAATGAGCCCATATATTCATCAGGTTAGGTGCTCCAGTTTGACCTCTACTGATTTGTGCAGGTTACATGGATCAAAAAATAGCTTCTTTGATTCTTTGAATTTCATCTCTTAAGTCGGCGGCCTTTTCAAATTCTAAATCTGTGGCATGTTGTTTCATTTGTTTTTCAAGTTTCTTCAGTAAAGTACCCAATTCTTTGGCTTTTTTACCGGCATATGAAGATTGACCCTCGGCAATTTTAACCATTTGCTTGGTATCATTTTGTTCATAGGCGTCTTGCAGGTCATGAATTTTACGCACCACGGATTTTGGTGTAATACCATGTTTGCTGTTGTGGTCGATTTGCTTTTGGCGACGGCGTTCGGTTTCTCCAATGGCAGTTTCCATGGCGTTGGTAATTTTGTCACCATAAAGGATGGCTTTACCATTGAGGTTTCGACTGGCACGTCCAATGGTTTGAATCAGCGCGCTGGTTGAACGTAAGAATCCTTGTTTGTCAGCATCCAATATGGCCACCAATGAAACCTCAGGCATGTCTAAACCTTCGCGCAATAAATTGATGCCCACCAAAACATCGAACACACCTTTGCGTAAATCTCTGATGATTTCAACCCGTTCAACGGTTTCTATTTCAGAATGTAAATAACGAACCCTTATGCCTTTGTCGGCTAAATAATCGGTTAAATCTTCACTCATTCGCTTGGTTAAAGTTGTGACCAGCACACGCTCTTCCAATTGAACTCGCTTGTGAATTTCTGACAACAAGTCATCCACCTGGGTGCCCACCGGTCTGACTTCTATGGTTGGGTCAATCAAACCAGTGGGTCTGACAATCTGCTCCGCGACCTGAGCCTGGTTGGCTGCCTCATATTTGCTTGGTGTAGCTGATACAAACACCATGCGTGGTGTTCTTGCTTCCCACTCTTCAAACTTCAGTGGCCGATTATCCAATGCACAGGGCAACCTAAAGCCAAAGCGAACTAAGTTTTCTTTTCTTGATCGATCACCTTTATACATAGCACCAATTTGTGGAATGGTCACATGTGATTCATCAACCACCAACAAAGCGTCGCTGGGCAAATAGTCAAATAAGCAGGGTGGTGGGTGGCCTACTGGCAATCCAGTGAGGTGCCTTGAATAGTTTTCAATGCCTTGACAGTAACCCAATTCTTGCATCATCTCTAGATCATACATGGTGCGTTGCTCCAACCGTTGAGCTTCAACCAAGCGATTTTCATCATACAGTACTTTTAAGCGGTCTTTGAGTTCTTCTCGAATGTGGCCAATGGCATTCAAAATGCGTTCCCGAGGTGTGGCATAGTGTGATGTCGGAAATATATTGATGTTTTGTTCGCTGCTGATTTTTTTGCCTGTCAGCGGGTCGAAAAAACTCAATGATTCAATTTCATCATCAAACAATTCAATCCGAACGGCCGCTTTTTCCGAGTCAGCTGGGAAGACATCTATCACCTCACCACGAACACGAAATGAACTTCGTTCCAGAATGATGTCATTGCGGTTGTATTGTAGTTCAGCCAAACGACGGAGTAGGGTGCGTTGGTCTATGGTGTCTCCAACGTTCAATGAAATTAACATCTGTAAGTAAGATTGAGGGTCACCCAAGCCATAAATGGCAGAAACTGTGGCAATGATGATGACGTCCTTGCGTTCCATCAATGACTTGGTCGCTGACAGTCGCATTTGTTCGATGTATTCGTTGATCGATGCGTCTTTCTCAATGTACAAGTCTGTGGCTGGGATATAAGCTTCTGGTTGGTAATAATCATAGTAGGAAACAAAGTATTCAACCGCGTTGTCAGGAAAAAATTCCTTGAATTCAGAATACAATTGTGCAGCCAATGTTTTGTTATGAGCCATGACGATGGTGGTTTTTTGCACCTGATTAATCATGTGAGCAATGGTAAAAGTTTTACCAGATCCTGTGACTCCTAACAGTGTTTGTGCTTTGAGCCCATCTTCAAATCCCTGAACCAGTTTTTTGATTGCTTGCGGTTGGTCACCTGCTGGTTCAAATGGACTTTTGATTTTGAATGGCTTGGATTTTTTCTTGATTTGTAGGTTAATGGTTTCCATGGGGAGTATGATAACTTAATAGTTTTAATCGGTGAAGCAGTGTGTGGTGTTTAGCGCATGAATATTTTGTATAGAATAAACCATAAAAAATGATTTTTTATAAATGTTGAAAATTACCTGAAATTTCCCAATTAATTGGGTCAAAATAGCAGGTAGTAAAGAAAAAGGTTGCCATCTCGGGGCAGTCTTTTAAGATAGGCTGTTTTTATCATTAGAACAGCGATTATGAGTGAATTTGTATCTGATTTAGTGAAGCGTGTTAAGCCCTCAGCGACCATTGCTGTCAGCATGAAAGCGGCTGAACTTAAACGAGCCGGCAAAGATGTGATTGGATTGGGCGCTGGAGAACCTGATTTTGACACGCCTGATCACATCAAAAAAGCAGCCATTGAAGCCATTCAACAAGGAAAAACCAAGTACACTGCAGTCGATGGGACTCCAGAGTTAAAACAAGCCATATTGGGTAAATTACTCAGAGAAAACCATGTCAGTTATCAAGCCAATGAAATTTTGGTTTCATGTGGTGCCAAACATTCAATCTCAAACTTGTTGTGTGCTGTTATTAACCCAGGTGATGAAGTGATCATTCCAACGCCGTATTGGGTGTCTTATCCTGATATGACGTTGTTGGCAGGTGGGAAGTCTGTACTAGTTGAAACAAACATTGATGCAGATTTTAAACTAACTGCTGATCAATTGAATCAAGCCATTACCAGCAAAACAAAACTGGTGATGTTGAATTCACCCAGTAACCCTACGGGCAAAGCCTATACACAAGCTGAATTGGTGGCCATTGGTGAAGTGATTTTAGCTCACCCTAAAGTATTGATTGCAACAGATGATATTTATGAACACATCTATTGGGGCCAAGAACCGTTGGTTAATTTGGTGGCTTTGTTTCCAGCTTTGAAAGACCGGGTGATCATCATCAATGGTGTCTCAAAAGCCTATGCCATGACGGGTTGGCGAATTGGTTTTGCTGCTGGCAATGCCGAAATCATTACAGCCATGCGAAAAGTACAATCACAAAGTACTTCAAATCCATGTTCTATTTCACAAGCAGCCGCAACAGCCGCCTACAATGGACCACAAGATTGTTTGATGGTAATGAAAACCGCTTTTAAAGAACGCCATGACTATTTGGTTTCAGCGTTGAATGACTTACCTGGTGTCAAGTGCTCAGCTGGTAATGGTGCCTTTTATGCCTTTCCAGATGTCTCGGCTTTGGTAAAACAAATAGACGGTGTACATGATGACGTTGAACTGTCGACTTGGTTGCTAGAAAATGCAGGTGTGGCAGTGGTTCCAGGAACGCCTTTTGGTGCACCAGGATATGTTCGCCTGTCTTTTGCAACTTCAATCGATGTTTTAAAGGATGCCATCAATCGCATTGCTTGTGCTGTAAAACCTCATTTTGCATAAAGAGAATTGTTTATGAATTACCGCATCATAGTTCATTATGCAGAACTGGCTTTGAAAGGAAAAAACAGAAGCGATTTTGTCAAAAGATTACGAATCAATATCAGGCGAAAATTAAGGTCCTTGGGTTATGAGTGGGATGTGCTTTCTATTCACGATCGTATATTCGTAGAAGCTGGTAATGTGGCTTCCGATCAAGCAGATCAAGTGGTTAAGGAAGTGGCTCGAATTCCAGGCATTGCGTGGCTCAGTTATGTACATTGGTTTGCTGAAAAACAATATCGATTTTTGCAGGCAGAACCTGACATGAAACCGATTCATGATTTAATCAAAGAAATGGCGGTTCAAACTTATCAAAAGGGCAAGTCTTTTGCGTTGAAAGTCAAACGCAGTGACAAAAATTTTCGCATACCGTCAAGGCAACTTTCAATTGACTTGGCGAAATCAATCGTTGATAACAGCGAATGGCAAGATGTTGATTTACAACATGCCGATCAATTTTTTTATGTGAATATATCATCAAGAGGAATTTCAGTTCATACCAACAAAATCATCGGCAGTGGTGGCTTACCGGTCTCTTCGACTGGTCGGGTTTTGACTTTACTGTCTGGCGGCTTTGACTCTCCTGTTGCTGCTTGGTTAATGGCCAATCGAGGTTGTAATGTTGATTTCGTCCACTTTTCTGCCAGTCACCATCAATTGAAGGATGTTGAAGATTATAAAATTTCAAGAATTGTCAAAAAAATCAGTGAAATCACTGGACGTGCAAAGTTATATATTGTGCCTTATACACACTTTGATATGGCTTTATTGGAGCATGATTTGGCTTATGATTTGATCTTATTCAGGCGATTTATGGCCAGGGTTGCAGAACGAATCATGCTTAAAGACAATTCACAAGCTTTGGTGACAGGGGATAACTTAGGTCAAGTGGCCTCGCAAACACTGGAAAATATCAATTCCATGAATCAGGCCATAACCACGCCCATTCTTAGGCCATTAATCACTTATAACAAAGAGCAAATTATTGATATATCTAAGCAATTGGATTTATTTGATGTTTGTTGTGAACCTTATAAAGATTGCTGTGCCTTAATCAGTAAAAGCCCCAAAACAAAATCCAAAACTGAATTATTAAGCAAGTTGGAAACCAGCTTTTTGGCGAATTATGAAGCGTTGATTTCTGATACTTTGAGTGAAATGACTGAAGTGGTTTATAACTTTGGTCATCTGGAGCATAAAATACATGTCAACGAGTGACTTTAATGTCCGTTTCATTCAAGCTGATGATAATGCTGAGGTCAAGACACTGGTACAAAACACCTTGGCTGAATTTGGCTTGGTAGGTGCTGGTTATGCAGGTGTTGATGATGAATTGAATGACATGTACCAGTCATATTCTGATGATTTAAGTGCTTATTATGTGATTGTGTCAGCTGACAAAATCTATGGTGTTGGCGGCTTTGCTCCGTTGACTGGTACTGAGCGTGGGACGATTGCTGAATTAAGAAAAATGTATTTTTTGCCCAGCTTAAGAGGCCAGGGTATGGGACAACAATTGATTCAATTATGTCTCAAAGAAGCCACAAAATTGAATTATAAATCAATGTATTTGGAAACAGTACCAAAGATGAAAGCCGCCCAAGCTTTGTATCTTAAAAATGGATTTGAATATTTAGAGCAACGACTAGGAAACACAGGGCACAGTAATTGTGGAGTTCATATGCTGAGGAAGTTAAATGACTAAGAAAACAGGCATATTATGTCTTTTGATTTTTGTGACGGTGTTGCTCATTAACTGCAGCAATCAACTGTCAGTTCAAAATAAATCATATGAGTTTCCAGTGAGATTACCTCATGCAGTATCCAACAATGCCGTTGCTTATCTACAGCTGGATGGCCAGGATCAGTTTTATACCTTCAATGGTTTGCACCGCGGGAAATCATACACTGACATCAGCAATCATGCATTTGTTTGGAAAAAAGGCCAGTGGCAAACCATGATGGTACCAGAACAACAATTACCCGTTTTGGCCTCAACCGCTGTGGCAGTTAATGGTTCAGTTTATTTGTTTGGCGGGTATACGGTTGCTGCCGATCACAGTGAAAAATCGATCCCCAATGTATGGCGAATTGATGGAATAAACGACCAATGGTATGCAATGCCAGTAATGCCTGTTCCTGTTGATGATGCAGTTGCTGTGGTTTATCAAAACCGTTATATTTATTTAATCAGCGGATGGCATGATGTGGATAATGTAGACCTGGTTCAGGTATTTGATACCAAAGCGTTGACTTGGCAACAAGCGACACCATTTCCTTTACCCGCTGTATTTGGCCATGCCGGTGGAATAGTTGGCCGTAAAATATTGATTTGTGATGGTGTAAAAGTACTGAAAACTTCAAATAAAAAGCAGTTTTTACCATCCCCAGCTTGCGCAATGGGTACCATAGATGACCAGGATCCCACTGTCATTGACTGGGAACAAATTCCGCATCACAGTGGAACGGCTTATTACAGAATGGCTGCAGGAAGTCATGCGTCCACTGAAATCCATTTTGTCGGTGGCAGTGACAATCCATATAATTACGATGGCATCGGCTACAATGAAGTCCCATCTAAACCAAGTAATGGATGGCGGGTTTATGACGTCATAACTAAGACATGGAAAGTTAACAATCATGATCAATCCGCTTCTATGGACCACCGGGCTTTATTGAACAGTCCACATGGTTTTGTCATTTTAGGTGGCATGATAGAAAATCAGCTGGTTACTGATCAAATTATTTATCACAAAAAACAAAAGTTGAACTGATTTTATGAAATTCATTTATTTGGCAATTTTATTGCTGTTTATTGCCCCTTCGCTACAAGGGCGTGAAGTTACTTTTCAAAAAGGTGAGGGTCCATGGATTGTCTTGGCACACTATCAAAATAAGCAGGAAGTATTGGACCTGAAACCGTATTTTGATTTTTGGAAAATAGATGAAAAAAATAAGACAGTATTGATGTTGGTTGATGATTGGTCTGAATACCAAGCTTTGTTAAACCAAGGTTTCACCCTTGAAATGCATCAAAAATTAATGGAACAGCAATTTCAGTTAAAGTCCAAAAGCACACAAGGAATCAAAACCATCGATAACTTTCCCTGCTACCGAACAGTGTCTGAAACCTATGCAGCAATGAGTGACATGAATGTCAATTTTCCTGATTTAGTCAGTTTAGTGGACATTGGCGACAGCTGGCACAAAACGGAACCTGGTGGTTTGGCTGGCTATGACATGCAAGTTGTTAAAATCACCAATGAAATGAATGCAGTGATGAATAAACCGATACTTTATGCGATGGGATCAATTCATTCACGTGAATACCCGCCTGCAGAATTGGTGACTCGATTTGCGGAGCATTTACTCTCGGCTTATGGTGTCGATGCTGATGTAACGTGGTTGCTTGACTACCATGAAATTCATCTTTTGTTACAAGGCAACCCAGATGGCAGGGTCATTTCAGAAACACAAAGTTCACCCAATCAACGAAAAAATCGCAATGAAAACCATTGTTTTGCTGGCAACCAACAAGGTGTTGATATGAATCGAAATTTTGGTTTTAAGTGGAGTGATGGTGTTTGTTCTGGTGGCTGTTCAAGTGGCAATTCTTGTAGCACGGTTTTTCGTGGCAGTTTTGCAGTGAGTGAACCAGAAACCATTGCCATTAATAATTACATACAAACCTTGTTTCCTGATGAACGTGAGGATGACATCAATGACCCTGCACCTTTGAATAAACCAGGTGTTTATTTAGACATTCATAATGTGGCTGAATTAACTTTGTTTCCATGGGGCTATTCCGATGATTTGCCGCAAGCACCCAACCATGATCAGTTGCAAACTTTGGCCAGAAAGATGTCATTTTATACAGGTTACCGACCTGAGCAATCCAACTCATCATTAGGCGGCGCTGACGGTGCGTCTGATGACAATGCATATGGAACCTTAGGGGTTGCTGCATTTACCATAGAATTGGGAGAAGGTGGGTTTTATTCCAGTTGCAATGCATTTGACAACACCATTTGGCCAGATAATTTACCTGCTTTAATCTATGCAGCCAAAGCATCAAGAATGCCATATGTGTTGGCCTCAGGTCCCGATGTGATCGACCTTCCTCAGTCGGCCATACAAATTCCAATAGGACAAACGATTGAGCTTTCGGGAACAGCGACTGATTTAAGGTTTAACAATGGTGCTGCCAGCACTGGTAATGAACCTACCCAAAATATCACTGCAGTTAAAGCATACATCACAACGCCATCTTGGCAGACCGGGGCTATCGCCATCGATATGACTGCCACTGATGGCAGTTTTAATAATACGGAAGAAGGATTCACCGGATCAATTGACTCATCTGGTTTGTCTGAAGGTCGACATACCGTTTGGTTTGAAGCCACGGATGCTTCAGGAATCACGGGTGTTCCTTATGCTATTTTTGTTGATGCCATCGATCCCGCAAATATTGGAACATTATCTGGTGTGGTGCGTGATGCCAGTGATTCTACCCTGATCGCCGGAGCAAATCTGATTTTTGATGGTATGGCTACCACATCTGATAACAGTGGTGTATATAACTTTGAAACCACCGCTACCAACGGTGATTTAACCATTAATAAATTAGGTTATGTAACCCAAACAGTTGCTTCGGTAGGAGTTTTTGCTGGAAAAACAACGACTCAAAATATTTATTTAGAACCTTCTTGTGAAATCCAAGTGTTGAATAACGACATTGAAACATTCAATCAAATCAGTGATGGCGGATGGTCTTTGATCACTGGAGATGGACCCAATGATTGGCGGATTGACTCGGGAGATGACCATACCTTGGGTAATGGTAAAGCTTATGTTTCAACTGATGTGAGCGAAGTTACAGACAAAAGTTTGGTGTCTCCTCAGTTGTTGTTGGCAGATTCTTCTGAATTGACATTCTGGCATAAACATCAATTTGAAGGCGGTAATTCTTTCTATGATGGTGGTGTGGTAGAAATCAAAGTCGTCGGGAGCTCAGTTTGGCAAGACCTTGGTGGCGCGATGATCCAAAATGGATACAACGGTACCTTATCGGGAGGCTCCAGTCAGCCGTTAGGTGCTGTATCGGCTTTCGTTGGTTCATTAGGTACTTTTACAGAGGTCAAAGTTGACTTGTCCGCTTATAACAACCAGAGTGTTAATGTCAGATGGCGAATGGGTACTGATTCTTCAGTAAGTGCTGGTGATTGGAAAATTGATGACATCAGGATTGCTGCTGCTGGCGAATGTCCAAATCCCAATGACATTATATTTATAGATGGATTCGAAGCATGAAGAAGGTGTGTTTGCCCGTTATGTATCAATTATTTTTAACTGCATTACTGATTCATGTTGGTTATTCATCGTTGGCTACTGAAGTCAATAAACTCAATGATTTTCAAGTATATTCAATTCAATCAAGCTATCCCATTGAACCCTCTGGATTAACTTTAAAAGAAGGTCAATTATTCACGGTTTGTGATGATGCCAATGTGATATTTAAGCTTAACTTTTTATCAGGCAGTATTGTAGAAGCAGAGGAACATGAAAAACTGGATGTGACTCAAATTGCAGCTTTGGCATTGGATTTAGAAGGTATTACCATGGTTGACAATGATTTTTTTGTGGCCAGTGAAACCCATCACAAATTAGTCAGCGTAAAAGAGGGGCAACTGAAGTGGGTACCAGATTTTGGTGGAGTCTATGCAGATGCGTTCAAAGCAGGTTTGTTTCAAATTTATAATGCCGGAATTGAATCGGTGGTTTATTTAGGAAACCAAACGTTTTTGTTATCGGTTGAAAGACAGCCCAGAGGCCTGATTGAAGTTCAATTTGATGAATCTTTCAGTCAAATTGTGAAACAAACCAATCAAGTTTTTGATGACAGTGCGCATTCACTTGAATCAGACCGGAAGCCGGATTTAACGGGTTTGTTTCTACACAATGGTGTCATCTATGCAATACACAGAAATGCATATATCATTCATGAGTTGCTGAAGGATGAAAAAGGATTGTATCGAGAAGGCCAATCGTGGTCGTATGAACACATTGTAAAACATCCGGACAATGCATTTCAGGACATGCAGTTCGGGCATGCCGAAGGATTGGCCGTTGATGACGATAACTTTTACCTTATTTTTGATAACAACAAAAATCCAAAATTAAAAAATCCAAATGACATCAGACCTTTATTGGTCATTGCTAAACGTAAATGATTGAACAGAAATTATATTGTCTGATTTAATGAATGGTTTTTGAATCTGATGTTTAGGTCTGATTTGGATTTTGAAATCTTCACGACTCAATAAATCTAAACTGTGGCTCTGAACCTGCCATTCAAGTTCTTGGTCGGCGCTGATTTCTAAAATCAACTTGATTTGCTTTTTGCCGTCAAAATAATATTGTAATAAGCGATCACCAGACTTAAGTTGCATCGGCTCAGAAAGCGCAGTATGTCTACCTTCAATGCTGAAATGGTGAACTGAAATATTATTGTTGGTGAAAATTTCTAAAATTTCAGATTCAGAGTTAACAGTGATGTTGACTTCAATTTTCAATCTTTCATTGCTGGAAAGTAGATTCCTGGCAGTGATTTTTATGTCGTCGATTGGAATGGCATTATTCAGAACTGTGAGGTTTCTGACAGGCTTTTTATAAAGCATACTGAATTCATTCAGGTCTTGTGGAGCAGAAGGTCGGTCAAATAGGTTGTTATTCCATCCGGAATTAACCACATCATAATTAAAATAATATCCGATTTTATTGTCTTGATCATAAAGGTAAGAAAGACTCGTTGGGTGCGGGTTTTCCGCACTGACAGTTGGCTGTTGCGTTAAATGCCATGTTAAATAAAGCAGAGGCAAGCTGACCAGTAATATGACATAGCGGGTTTTTCCGTAATGACCAATCATTGGCGTAAATAAGCCGAGTATAAGCGTTAAAAATACAGCAGTCATCGGAATCGCTTTGATGCCCAGTGCAATGGGTAAGTTTACAATCAAAGTTCCCAGTAATAAAAAGCCACAAACGGCAAAAATAGCAGCAAAGTCATCAGCCAGTTTGGGTTGGTGGTGTTGAATAGACAACAGCAAGACTGACAATAAAACCGGCCAAACTAAAAAGCCGCTGCCTGGCATAAAATAAACCATAGGAAGTAAAATCAACAACCACAGGCAAATGTTCATTATTGAACTGCTCAGTTCTCTTGTACTTTTAAATTTTGAGAACACCGTCATTGTTATGAATCCAGAACTGATCAGTAATGCTGCCATGATTTGATGGCCAGAATAAGGAAATCCTTGCAAGATGTCTTTGAATTCAGGTTGTAAATAATAAAGGGCTTTTAACAACAGCCAACACCAACCAAAACTGAGGAAAGCGGCAATGATTATAGGCATCACACCCTTAATTATTGACAGAACACTCAGTTTTTTATGCCTTATGATTTTGGCAAGCAATAACATGAAAGTCACACCTATCAAAGCCATTAATAGCCAAGTGACCCATATTGGGTAATAAATAAGTCCAATTTGAGGCAGTGTGAAGTAAACCATGGATTCATTGGATTTTATTTGACTCAGGTCTGCATTCGAAAAATGCTTTACCATGCTGTGGATTTGAAATGTTTGATGGGCTAAGGTGTTGAGCGATAGATTTTTTAAATTGTCTCTGCGTGTGTGGTAGTTGAAATGATCATCTATGAATGCGAAATTAAAACCATTGATTTTAGCCATTTGATTGAACGGCGTTAGGTCTGTATCATTGGGCAGCATTTTATAAATTTCATAATGCAATGATGTGGTTACTGGCAAAGGTACATCTGCATTTGCAAAGCCCTCTACCATCGCTCGATTACCACCATCTGTTTCTGGCCACATCATACTTGGACCACTGGTACCTCTGGCTTCGAGATTGATAATCAATCCAATGTTGTGATTCTGAAGTTGTTCATTGATAAAAGCCCGGGCTCCCAGTAATCCAATTTCTTCGGCATCTGTAAACAGCACAACTATGTCATTTTCCAAGTCTTTTTTATTTTTCAATAACGCGTTGACAACTTCAAGTATGACAGCCACACCACTGGCATCATCGCCAGCCCCGGTGCCAGAAAATTTGGCCGCATCATAATGCGCTAATAATAACAGCGTTTGACGTTCCTCTGAGCTGGTTCTTGAATGTGTGGCAATGATGTTCCTGATTGGAGCCGCTCTTTTGTTCTTTGGGTTGAAGTATGTGGTCTTTTGAGTTGAAACATCCATTCCCATGACTTGTAGCTGTCTTACCAAATAGCGTTTGACATCGTCATGATAGTAATCACCAACGGCACGAGGGCCTTTGGTTATCTTATCAATGTGTTTAACAACATTTTCAAAGAACACACCATCGTAATACAAATCATCAGGTGTGTTAGAAGGATAACTGATCTGATAACTGCCCCAGGAAATGACGGCAAACAAAGCCATATAGAATGCATTTTTAAGCATAATGCGAATTAATAATTATCATTGAAAACAATATCATAACCCAATGTCAGTTGGTGAATGTGTTTTCAATGATGAATTAATTTGCTATACCATTAATTTCTGATGATTCTTGCACCCAATTGATTCATTTTTTCTTCGATGGCTTCATAGCCTCGATCAATATAATGAATGTCATGAACATCGGTATTGCCTCTGGCTGCTAAACCAGCCAATACCAAGGACGCAGAAGCGCGTAAATCAGTTGCTGTGACAGGTGCTCCGCTGAGTTGTTTTACGCCTTTAATGACCGCTTGGTTGCCTTCTACATGTATATTTGCCCCCATTCTATTCAACTCTTCAACATGCATAAAACGGTTTTCAAACAGGGTTTCAGTAATATGACTGGTGCCATCGGCAATGGCGTTTAAAGCGCAAAATTGAGCTTGCATGTCGGTAGGGAAGGCAGGATGAGGAGCTGTTCTGATATTTACTGGGTTGGGTCTTTTACCTTGCATGTTCAAAGTCACACTGTTTTCTGTGGTGGATATTTGAGCCCCAGCTTCCGTCAATTTATCAAAAACGGCATCCAAATCATCATTACAGCTGTTGTTGATGGTGATTGATCCACCTGTAATGGCGGCGGCAACCAAAAATGTGCCAATTTCAATGCGATCTGGCATCACAGCATGATGGGTGCCCTTGAGGTGATCTTTCCCTTGGATGTATATTTTTGAGGTTCCTTCACCTCGAATTTCAGCACCCATGGCTTTTAGGTACTTGGCCAAATCGACCACTTCAGGTTCGATGGCAGCATTTTCAATCAATGTCTCCCCTTGGGCCAAAGTGGCGGCGATCATTATATTTTCAGTACCAGTCACAGTGACTTTTTCCATCACAATTCGGTTGCCTATGAGGCGATCGCATGTTGCCAAAATATAACCATCTTCAACGTCTATTTTGGCACCCATGGCTTGCAGTCCTTTGATGTGTAAATCGACAGGTCGAGCGCCAATAGGACAACCACCAGGCAAAGACACTTTAGCACGTCCATAACGTGCTACCAATGGGCCTAATGCCAAAATAGAAGCGCGCATGGTTTTCACTGTTTCATAGGGTGCTGTTTGATTGCTGAGGTGGTCGGTACAGATGGTGATATCTGAATGATGGTCTACTGTTAATTTGGCACCCATTTGAACCAACAATTCATTCATAGTGGTCACGTCATGTAAATGAGGCACATGCTGGATGTGCGATTCTCCTTGCCCGACTATGGTTGCAGCCAAGATGGGTAAAACTGCATTTTTAGCACCAGAGGCTTGAATGGTGCCATTGATTACATGGCCACCAGTTATGGTTATTTTATTCATGCTTAATTTTTGTTGTCCTGTGATTGTTGATTGAGGATTTGGTATTCTTCAGGTGTCATGGCTTTGATGCTCAAGGCATGAATGTCAGCCACCATATGATCCCCCAGCGCTTGATAAATAAGTCGATGTCTTTTTATTTTCATTAATCCTTCAAATTCAGATGAAACCACCAATGTCTCGTAATGACGTTGATCTTCACCGTATACTTCAATGTGGTCACATTTTATGTGTGTCGATAGTAACTTTTTAACTTCGTTGGGGTGCATGAATTGTAATGTTTTGTTTGTTGAGTGCGCATTATCTTGTAAAATAGTACGTTTATAAAGTGGTTGTGTATAAATAATTGCAATCATTGACCAATTTACGGAAAAAACTATTATATGTTTGAATCATTGATTTATTTAGTGGTCGGTCTTGTCTTGCTCATTTTTGCCGCTGATAAGTTTGTCTTGGGTGCTGCTTCAACAGCTAAACACATGGGTGTGTCTACCATGTTAGTGGGCTTGATTATTGTCGGTTTTGGTACCTCAGCACCAGAAATGGTGGTTTCAGCCATAGCTTCATTCAAAGGCAATTCAGGGTTGGCGCTGGGAAATGCGGTAGGCTCAAATATCACCAACATTGCACTGGTACTTGGTACCGGTTTGTTGATAGTTCCGATGAGTATTAAATCTCAAACCATCAAAAGAGAAATGCCTATATTGTTACTGGTCACCTTGTTGGTATTGTTTTTATTGATGGATTTAAAGTTGTCCTTTTCTGATGGCATGATCATGATCATTTCGATGTTGGTTGTGACAGGGTTCCTTACTGTGATTGGAATCAAAGGTGATCACGATGAATTCAGTGATGAAATTGAAGCAGAATTTGATCTAGATATCAGTTTGAAAAAGGCAGTTATTTTATTGATTTTTGGTATTTTGGTTTTACCAGTTGCCTCTCAACTGATGGTAATTGGTGCCACTGATATTGCGGCAGAATTTGGTGTCTCTGACATGGTTATAGGACTTACCATAGTGGCATTGGGCACATCATTACCTGAATTGGCGGCGACAGTTGCCAGTGCGCTGAAAAAAGAGCATGATTTGGCCATTGGTAATATTGTTGGATCCAATATGTTTAATCTATTGGGTGTGATCGGCATTTCAGGGTTAATCAGAGAGTACGAATTCACTGCTCACTTTATTCAGTATGATTATTTTTATATGCTGGTATTAACTGTGTTTTTATTTTTGGCTTCAGTTTATTTTGTGTTGAAAGACCAATTCATATCTCGTGTTATCGGTGTGATATTGGTGCTTTTGTACATCACTTATATGGTGTGGCTGTATGTGAGCAAAAGTATATGAAAAAATTTTCTTCGTCTGACATTGTTCGCTTAAGTCATCAGGTCTTTGACGTTGAGTTGAATGGATTGAAACAATTAAAGCAACGCGTTGGTGATGAGTTTGTAGCTGCCATCGAATTAATCATGGCCTGCAAAGGGCATGTGGTTGTGATTGGAATGGGTAAATCAGGTCATATAGGCAATAAAATCTCTGCTACATTGGCTTCAACGGGAACGCCTGCATTTTTTGTTCACCCAGGAGAGGCCAGCCATGGTGACTTGGGAATGATTACTTCGGGTGATTTGATTTTGGCCATTTCTAATTCTGGCGAAACCGAAGAGGTGTTGACCATCTTGCCATTGATTAAACGCATGGGAGCTAAATTGATTTCTATGACAGGCAAGCCCAATTCTAACTTGGCCAAAAATTCAAATGTTCATTTAGATATCTCGGTTACTGAAGAAGCTTGTCCGCTGGGGTTGGCGCCTACAGCAAGTACCACGGCGACTTTAGTCATGGGTGATGCATTGGCTGTGACCTTACTAGAGATGCGTGGTTTTACCAAAGAAGATTTTGCGATGTCGCATCCTGCCGGTTCTCTGGGTAAAAAATTATTGCTCGGTATCGAAGATGTGATGCGTACGGGTGAAGATATACCGCGAGTACCGTTGAATGCTGATTTTGCTATGGCCTTGTTGGAAATGAACCAAAAGGGCTTGGGCATGACTGCAGTTGTGCATAACAATGGTCAAGTGGCCGGCGTTTTTACTGACGGTGATTTGAGACGGACATTGGATGATCTGGCAGACCTCAAAGAAAAGACCATGGTAGACCTGGCAACGCCCAACCCTGTATTAATCCATTATAAGAAAATGGCGGTTGAAGCTGCACAAATCATGGAAGCATACAAAATACACTCATTGTTGGTGGTCAACGATGATGAAATACTGGTAGGGGCTTTAAATATTCATGATTTATTAAGGGCGGGGGTGGTTTGATGTTATTCAGTGAGGAAATTTTGCAACTTGCAGCAAAAATAAAACTGGTTATTTTTGATGTGGATGGTGTCTTGACCGATGGAGGTCTTTACTTTACAGATGATGGGCGAGAAATCAAAAAATTCAATGTAAAGGATGGTTTGGGTATATCCATTTTAGTGAAAAAAGGCATTGAAGTGGCTGTCATCACCGGCAGGAATTCTGTCATTGTGGCAGATAGAATGAAATCTTTAGGGGTTAATCATGTCTACCAAGGTAGAATGAATAAATTAGAAACCTATGAAAACCTGAAAATGGCGCTACACATTACAGACGAAGAAGTTGCTTTTGTTGGTGATGATGTCATTGATTTACCCGTGATGAATCGCTGTGCATTATCAGCAGCAGTGGCTGATGCCCATGATGAAGTTTTGGCAAAAGCGCGTCTGGTATTAAGCAAGAATGGTGGGATGGGGGCTGCCCGAGAATTGTGTGACTTGATTATGCAAGCCAAAGGCATTGTCCATGATTTTTCTTCCGTTAAACAGTGATGCTTGAAAAAAGCAGGTTGACACAATTGTTGATTTTTGGCATTTTGGCCATCGTCAGTTATGCCATATATAATAAATATTATGCGCCAGAATCTGATACAGAATATGAACCGTTTACCAAAGGGTATTCATTGGAAGGTGTGATAATCAGAAACAGTAATGAATCAGGTGAAATAACCAGTACCATTGAATCACCTTCAATGATTCATTATGCCGACACCGAATTGTCTGAGATAAAATCACCCAAATACACCATGCACCAAAGTGACGGTGACTGGGTGTTTACATCGGTTGTTGGAGAAATTAATAAAGGGCAAACAACCATTTATTTTCCAGAGTTGGTGGATTTATCGTTTGACTCTGAATCAACTGAAGCTGTGGCCATTCAAACCAGTCAATTAACAATCGATTTGAATGAAAAGACAGGAGTTACGGACAGTAAAATATCCATAAAAAGACCTGGTTTGTTTTTAACAGGATTGGGGTCAGTGATCAATTTCACTGATCAAAGTATTGAAATATTAGAAGATATGTATGCAGAATTTGAAAATTAATTTATGTTTAGTGATGGTCTTGATGTCAGGGGCGGTATTTGCTTTAACCAGTGACCGCAAGGCCAAAATAGTCATTGAAGGTCCGGGTTGTGTCAGTAAGCTCAAACTTGATCAGACTGAATGCAAGAAAGGATTGAAAATTGTACAAGGGTCCATGATTATTAAATCCACCTATGGGATGATTCATCATAAAAACAAAGGCGTTGAAAATATTTTGATGAAAGGTGATCAGGTCTACATGGAACAAATGATGGATGATAAAGACAAAATGGTCATCAGGGCCAATGAAGTTGATTATCGCAAAGCTGATGAAAAAGTATATTTAAAAGGCAATGTCAGTATCACCAGTTCTATTGGGGTCACAACTGGTGAAGAAATTGAATTCAACTTACTGACTCAAGAAATCACTGCCAAGGGTGAAGAAGCCACCCAACAATTTAGAATGGAAATAGATCAAAACAATGATTGAAGCCATTGATATTGCTAAAACTTACCAAAAGCGACAAGTCATCTCCTCAGTCTCTTTTAAGCTCAATCAAGGAGAGGTGGTTGGCTTATTAGGTCCAAATGGGGCAGGTAAAACCACTTGTTTTTATATGGTGGTGGGTTTGATTCCAGTCGATGGTGGTCGCGTTGAAATTGACTCTGTGGATGCTTCCAAGTTGGGTATGCATGAAAGGTCAAAACTGGGTGTTGGCTACTTACCTCAAGAAGCCTCAATCTTTCGGAAACTTACGGTTAAAGACAACATCATGGCGGTGTTAGAGTTAAGGAAAGACCTCAGTCGTTCAGAGAAAAACAACCGATGTTTGGAACTCTTAGAGGAGTTGAATGTTGAGCATGTCAAAAATCAATTGGGAATCAGTTTGTCAGGTGGTGAGAGGAGAAGGGTAGAGATAGCCAGGTCATTGGCCATGGAGCCGAAGTATATATTACTTGATGAACCATTTGCTGGTGTAGACCCTGTTTCCGTGATTGATATACAAAAAATTGTTTACCATTTAAAGAGCAAAAACATTGGTGTATTGATTACTGATCACAATGTACGTGAAACTTTAGGTATTTGTGACAGGGCTTATATTTTAAATGCAGGAACCACATTGAAAGAAGGCACACCGGAACAAATCATCAGTGACCCAGATGTCAGAAAAGTTTACTTAGGAAAAGATTTTTCGATGTAATTTAGCAGGATAAATGTTGTAATGATTCCTATATTTCTGTATATTAATAATAAAGAGAATCATGAAATTTAAAACCACAAATCAATTTCTTTATCCCCTAAAATCAGCGTTCTACTCATGCGTCAAACAGTTTTCAAATTTTAACTCAACCCAGCCCCCATCACATTGTTTACCTGATGCTTTTGCATGGCATGAATTCGATTCAACCAAGCATGAGAATCTATTCAATTTAAAATTAATTTGTTTTTCCATTAACTTGAACTTTTTGTTCAAAAAATGAGGTGTTAAAAATATGCAATTAACCATTACCGGTCACCAGTTGGATGTTACAGATCCTATCAGAGAGTACATTGAAACTAAATTTGAACGAATAAAAAGACATTTTGACCAGGTGTTGAATGTACATGTCATCATCAGCGTGGAGAAAGTAAGACACAAGTCTGAAGCCACAATGCATATTGGGGGCAAAGATTTTTTTGCAGACTCTACTGAAGACCATTTATACAAGTCGATTGATTTATTGGTTGATAAACTAGATAAACAAATCAGACGACATAAAGATAAAATGACCAACCATCATAATGATGAAGCCATACGGATGAATCAGGCCAGCTATTAAAATTAAACTACTATAGTAGAAATAAGGCTTAACTATTTGATGTTAGGCCTTTTTATTTGATATGAAAATAATTGATATATTAGAAGAAGATAAAATTATTCTTAACCATCATTTTATCAGTAAGAAACGGTTGTTTGAAACAATGGCTGGATTATTGGGTGATGACAGTCATGAATCGTTGAAAATTTATCATGCCATGGTTGAAAGGGAAAAATTAGGCAATACATCCTTGGGCAACGGTGTGGCAGTACCTCATGGGAGGTGTTTGAGTGACAATGAAATTAAAGCCTGTGTCATTCAGATGTCACAATCAGCTGACTATGAAGCGATTGATGATGTACCAGTTGATGTTGTGCTTGGAATTGCGTTTCCTAAAGAAACGAATAAAAGTCACCATGTTTTAATGAAAGATACAGCGAGGTTATTCCGACAACATAGGTTGTATAAAAATATATTAAATGCTAAAAGTAAAGAGCAGGTCATTGAGGAAATTTTAGTGGGATTTCAGTTATGCAACAATTGGTCGTAGTCACAGGACTTTCAGGTGCAGGAAAAACAGTGGTTCTCAGGTCACTTGAGGACATGGAGTTTTATTGTGTGGATAACATGCCCATCAATATGTTGCCGCAATTGGTTCAACACATCAACTCTGATCCGGAATTTTATCCTAAAGTGGCTGTTGGTATTGATGTAAGAAGTAACAATCAATCATTGGATGAATTTGATTATTTGGTATCAGGTATTGACCAATCTCAGATCATCACCAAAGTACTGTATTTATCGGCTGATGAGAAAACCATTTTAAAAAGGTACAATGAGACCAGAAGGAGGCACCCTTTATCGACTCATTTAAATAGTTACAGTTTGACAGAAGCCATCAGCATTGAAAATGAATTGATGTCTCCTATCAGGCAGCAATCAGATCTAGTCATTGATACAACTCAACTCAAGGCGCAGCAATTAAAACAGCAAATTTGGCAAATAATGAGCCAGCCAAATGAACATGTTTCAGTCATTATCAAATCATTTGCTTTTAAGAGAGGGGTACCATTTGATGCCGATTTTGTGTTCGATGCCAGGTGCTTGCCAAACCCTTATTGGTTGCCTGAGTTAAGAACGTTAACAGGCAAAGATGTGGCGGTACAAAAATATTTATCAACAGAAGAATCAGTCAAAGATTATTTGAAAGACCTGTCTTATTTTTGTAAAAAATGGATTAAACAATTTGAAGCCAATGACAGGAGTTACATCACAATTGCCATTGGTTGCACGGGTGGTCAGCATCGATCAGTTTACTTGGTTGAAGCCTTACATGAAATACTACAAAGTAAATCAATTAAGAACATGAAACAACACCGAGAACTCGATTGAATTTATAAAGATATGCTTTCATGTTCTAAGTCGTTTGTTCTATTCTTTGATAAAACTCAAAAGCAATGTTGTATTCAGGGTTTTGATCTGAAATAGGCAGTCGTGTGGTTCTGGTGTTTTGCCATAATTCCCAATCAACGTTAGGGAAATATGTGTCACCTTCAAATTCATGATCAATTCTGGTCAATATCATGTGACT
Organism: Marinicella litoralis; assembly: GCF_002591915.1. Taxonomy (GTDB): domain Bacteria; phylum Pseudomonadota; class Gammaproteobacteria; order Xanthomonadales; family Marinicellaceae; genus Marinicella; species Marinicella litoralis. Next base: position 136,191 of record NZ_NIHB01000003.1, read on the forward strand.
TGCCTGAGGCATCAATAGTTCATATAGGGTGCTGCCACCAATAACCATGACCTCATCATCTAATATTTTGTTGTCTATGTTGTTGATGATATCAAAGCCAGGCTTAGAAAAGACTTTATTTCGACTCAAAACAATGTTTCTTCTGTTGGGTAATGGAAATGGCAGAGATTCACAGGTCTTTCTACCCATTAATATGGTTTTGCCCAATGTTTGTTGTTTGAAAAAATTCAGATCTACAGGGAGGTGCCAAGGTAAGCGGTTGTTTTTACCAATTAATCCGTTGGTGTCCATGGCAGCTATCAGTGTTATGTTCTTCATACGGCCACTTTTCCCTTGATGTGAGGGTGTGCCTGGTAATTAATCAATTCAAAATCATCAAATTTAAAATCAAACAAATTGTCAACATCAGGGTTCATAGTTATTTGTGGTAATTCATAAGTAGACCTTGAGAGTTGTTCGTTGACTTGATCTATGTGATTTGAATATATGTGGGCATCACCAAAGGTATGTACAAAATCGCCAGCTTCATAACCGCATACTTGAGCCATCATTTGAGTGAATAAGGCATAGGAAGCGATATTAAAAGGGACGCCTAGAAACACATCGGCACTTCGTTGGTACAGTTGGCATGACAGCTTGCCATCTGCTACATAAAATTGAAATAAACAATGACAGGGTGGTAATGCCATGTTTTCAACATCAGCAACATTCCATGCACTGACGATGTGACGCCTTGAGTCAGGGTTGTTTTTTAACTGGTCAATCAGCAGTGTGATTTGATCAATGCTTGTGCCATCTGGTTTTGGCCATGACCGCCATTGATGTCCATAAACCGGACCTAAGTCTCCATTGTCGTCAGCCCATTCATCCCAAATTCGAACCCCATTGTCTTTAAGGTATTTGATATTGGTGTCACCTGAAATAAACCACAGCAATTCATGTATGATTGATTTTAAATGCAATTTTTTGGTGGTCAGCATGGGAAATCCTTTTTGCAAATCAAAACGCATTTGATAGCCAAATATACTTAAAGTACCTGTCCCTGTCCGGTCCATTTTTTTATGGCCATTGGTTAATATGTTTTGGGCAAAATCAAGATACTGTTGCATAAAAAAAACCTTGTTATAAAAGGATAATTATAACAAGGTTTAATGTAGGGATAATTTTTTATATTATGCAGTCAGCAATTTTTGTACGATGTTTCTGCTGTTGAAACTAAGTAGGATTTCATTGACGTCAATATTAACGGAATCAACTTTTAGTGCACCGGTAATACAGGGTCTTTCTTTATTAGAGAAGATGGCTTTTTTAGATAAATCCACAAACTTAGGTTTGTCTAATGTTTGGTCAGTAGAATCACGTAAAAGCAACACTTCTGGTTTCAGTCTCTTTTCTTTGTTGTGTGAAAGTACCAGTCCTGTTGAACCGTCTGAAAGTTGCACCAAAGTACCTGCAGGGTACAGACCAATGGCCTGAATAAATTCATCAACTAATTTTGCACTGAATAATTTGTTGCGTTCCTTATACAGCCACTCCATGGCTTGAGAGGGTGTATGAACCGTACCATAAGGTTTTTTACTGGTCATTGCGTCAAATGTATCAACGATGCCTGCTATTTGACCGAAAGCAGGAATTTCATCACCGACTAAACCATATGGATAACCACTGCCGTCAAATCGTTCATGATGTGTCTCTGCTATGGTTAAGATGTTGTGATCGATGCTTGAGTCAGAGGCCAATAGTTCTACACCTAACTCAACGTGAGATTCAAATAATTTCTTTTCTTCAGGTGTATAGTCGCCTTTTTTCTCTAGCAATTTGCGATTGATTTTGGTTTTACCAATGTCTGCCAACAATACGCCAGAAACCAAAATTTCTAATTGTTGTTCAGCGATGCCTAAATGTCTGCCGAAGACTGCAGCTAAAATGCCAGATCTCAATGAATGGCCATATACATATTTTCCTTGTTCTTTCAGTTGAGTTAACCATACCAGCGTGTTTGGGTTTCTGATAACTGAATTAACAACCTGTGTGGCTACTTGCTTGGTTTTCTTGATGTCCAAGCCTTTACCAACTCTTAGATTAAAGCTGGTTTCTTCAATGGCGCTGTTTAAATCCAACATCAAGTTATGAGCGGCACTGAATTCTGATTTGATGGGTTTTAGTGTAGGGGTGTAGTAATCGTGGTTTACTATGAGTGGTCTCACACGACTGCGAAATCTCTTTTTGTTGTCAGCCTTTCTTAATAAGGGTGATGGTTTTGAAATGTCAGGATTTGAATTTAAGGTTTTGCCCTTAACTACATCTATATACACATGTTCGCAAAACGCTTGCAAATCTTTGATTTCATTATTTGAACGAATGTAAAAGCCTTGAAATGGAAATGGTGTGTCTAACCATGAACGATCAAGTTTGCACACGTACATGCCCACCTTCAAAAACTTAACCGAAACTTTTTCTTTTTCTATATTCATTTTGAACTCAAACTATTATTGTTATATATACCCACTGTTAATAATAACATGAATATATTACGATTTAGGTGATGAAGTTCACAGAAAATGGAAAAAAGTGACTAATTTTGTCAATGATTTGATTTATTGTTGAATGATTTGTAGAGAAACTGACAATTTAAGACAGTTTTTGAGGGTGTTTTTTTGGTGAGATTTTTGTAGTAGAAGATCCGGATGGGCTGAGTTGCAGCCCATCCGAAACCATGCTTTTATGCCAATGCTTTAATTTTGGCATTTAACCTACTTTTGTGTCTTGCAATCTTATTTTTGTGGTATAGACCTTTGCGGGCCACACCGTCAACAATAGGAACCATTTCCTTGAACAGTTCTTGTGCTGATTTTTTGTCGCCACTCTCAATTGCTGTGATGACTTTTTTGATTGATGTTCGTGCTTTTGAACGCAAGCTCATGTTAAGCTGTCTATTTTTAGCAGCTTGTCTAACGCGCTTTCTTGCCGATGCTGAATTTGCCAAACCTTTTTCTCCTTTGGAACAAGAATTTTAAAACCGGCGTATTTTCACACTAAAGATATGAATAGTCAATAACGGAAGGTTATTTATTGAATGAATTTGATTAAATCTACTGCTGTAGTCAGTTTCTTTACATTATTATCCAGAATGGCTGGCTTTGTACGTGATGCTTTGTTCGCACGTTTTTTTGGTGCGTCCGTTTGGACAGACGCTTTTGTTGTTGCTTTCAAGATTCCTAACTTCATGCGAAGGATATTTGCTGAAGGCTCTTTTTCCCTGGCATTTATCCCTGTACTGAATGAAATTAAGGCCAAAAATAATGAGTTGTACTTAAAACAATTCATCAATCATGTGTTGGGATGCTTATTGGCTGTACTATTGATCGTGTTGGCAGTTTTAGAATTGCTTGCGCCCGGTTTGATTATGGTTTTTGGCCCCGGTTTTATGGATAAACCAGAGGTTTTTACTGAAGCCGTCAATATGGTTCGCATTACATTACCTTATTTATTATTCATTTCCTTGGTTGCTTTCAGTTCTGGCATCTTGAATAGTTTTGGTAAATTTGCTGCGGCAGCAGCGACTCCCATTTTGTTGAATGCAGTGATGATACTTTCAATGATTTATTTCAGACATGAATTCCATGTGCCGATAATGTCATTGGCATGGGGTGTGCTGGTTGCTGGTGCTGTACAGTTGGCTTTTCAAATCCCGTTCTTAGTTCGCTTAGGTGTTATTCCTAAACCGGTGGTGCGATTTCATGATCCTGAAGTCAAAAAAGTCATGACTTTGATGTTACCAACTCTTTTAGGGTCTTCTGTTGCTCAGATTAATTTATTAATTGATACCATGATTGCGACTTTGTTACCCTTGGTTGGTAGTCCTACCTACCTTTATTATTCGGATCGTTTGTTGGAATTTCCATTGGGTTTGTTTGGGATAGCCATCTCTACTGTTATTCTGCCTAAGTTGGCACAAACATTTGCAGAAAGAAAGCAACAAGAGTACCAACAGACGCTCAGATGGGCCATGTCATTGGCCATGTTCGTTGCTTTGCCATCAGCATTGGGCATGCTTATGTTGGCCAAACCCATTGTCATTACTTTATTTGCCTATGATCAATTTACTTTGCAAAGTGCAAGTTATACATCCTATTCTCTGATGGTGTTTATGCTTGGCTTGCCTGCATTTGTGGCCAACAAAGTATTGCTGCCGGCGTTCTATTCCAGAAAAGACACCAAATCCCCCGTTAAAATTGCCTTGAAAGCCATGTTGGTTAATGCGATTTTGAACTTTGCCTTTGTTGGTATTTTGTATTATTACCAGGTTGTTTCATTACATATGGGTCTGGCAATGGCGGGTGTAAGCTCAGCTTGGATGCAGTGCTATTGGTTGTATCGGAAGTTAAAACAAGACCAAGTGATTCAAGAGCCTTTGCTGAATTTTGTCTATGTGCTTAAGTTAATTGCCTCATTATTTGTGATGGGTATGGTATTATTTCTGGCTTTAAGTTACGGCATCGAATGGTATCAGTTGAAATGGTATGACAGGTGCATAAATTTGTTTGTTATTATCATGTTAGCAGCCTCTTCTTATTTGATATCTATGTGGCTATTGAAAGCAAAAAAAGACTTTTAATGAAAATAATTCGTTATCCGCACCACCGTCCTTTATCCAGTGATACCTGTGTTACTGTTGGTAATTTCGATGGTGTGCATATTGGCCACCAAGCATTGATAAAAAAAGTGGTTGAAGAGGCTCAAATCCGCCGATGTCTCTCGGTTGTTGTGACCATGAACCCGCTACCCATTCAATACTTTTCTGGTAGGGATGCTTTAGATATATTGACTTCATTTAAATCCAAAGCAAGTTTGGTAGCAGCTATGGGAGTCGATGTTTTGTGTGTGCTTAACTTCAACCATCATTTGTCCCAAATGAGTGCCAAAGATTTCTTTAACAAGATACTGGTTGGTGGATTGCGTGCTCAATATATTTTAGTCGGTGATGATTTTAGATTTGGTAAAAACAGGCAGGGAGGCTTTAATCAATTGCTGCAATGGTCACAACAGTTGGGTTTGCAAACGAAAAGTTTAGATTCGATTCAAAAATATCAAAAGCGGGTGAGTTCAACTCATATCCGGAAGTTATTGAAAGATGGTAATTTTAACCAATCAGCCCAAATGCTTGGCCGTTCTTTTAATCTTTGTGGACGAGTGGCCCATGGTAGGAAAAAAGGCAGGGAACTGGGTTACCCAACGATTAATATTGAGCTAAAACGGGGTGGTTTCCCTTTGCATGGCGTTTATGTGACTCATGTTCGAATTGAAGGGTCAGTGTATCAATCGGTTACTTCCGTTGGTTTGAATCCAACCGTTGGGGGAAATGCCAAAAGGGTGGAGGTGCATGTATTGGATTTTAATCGAGAGGTTTATGGACAAACTGTTGAAGTTTTGTTTTATAAAAAGTTAAGAAATGAAGTAGAATTCGACAGTTTAAACGAATTGATTGGGGCAATTGAACAAGATGTCATTGCTGGTCGAGAATTTTTTGCAAGTTACAAAGGAGAGCTGGTGTGAGCCAAGAATATAAAGACACACTTAATTTACCAAAAACCAATTTTAAAATGAAAGCCTCATTGGCCACCAAAGAACCTCAGTGGATTAAGCAATGGAATAAAGATGGCTTGTATGAAGCCTTGCAAAAGCACAATGAAAATAACCAACCATTTACTTTGCATGATGGGCCTCCTTATGCCAATGGTGCTATACACATTGGGCATGCGGTTAATAAAATTTTAAAAGACACCATTATAAAATCCAAAATGATGTCTGGCTTTAGAGCACCTTATGTACCTGGCTGGGATTGTCATGGCTTGCCAATTGAGGTTCAAGTTGAGAAAAAAGTTGGCAAAGTTGGACACAAAGTTGATGCAAAAACATTTCGACAAAAATGTCGTGATTATGCTGAAAATCAAGTCAATATTCAAAAACAAGATTTTATACGTTTAGGTGTCTTGGGCGCTTGGGACCAACCCTATTTAACCAAATCATTCGATTATGAAGCCAATATGATCAGGGCTTTGGCAGAAATTGCTAAAAACGGTCATGTAGAAAAAGGTGTAAAACCAGTTAACTGGTGTTTCGATTGCGGATCTGCATTGGCTGAGGCGGAAATTGAATACCAAGATAAAAATTCTCCTGCTATAGATGTGGCTTTTCAATTTGTTGATAATAATAAAGTGGCAGATAAGTTTGGGGTCAACGTGCCTGAACAAGCGGTGGCTATTCCAATCTGGACAACCACGCCATGGACGATTCCTGCCAACCAAGCTGTCTCGCTACATCCTGAATTGAACTATGCACTGGTGACTGGTCATGATCAATTTGCATTGGTGGTGGCTGAAGACATGGTCGAACAGGTTTTGAGTCGATACGGTGTAACTGATTTTCAGGTTGTCGCTGTGGTTTCTGGTGTAGCGCTGGAATTATTGCAACTGAATCACCCATTGTATGATAAACAGGTGCCTGTCATCATGGGCGAACATGTCAATACCGAAGCGGGTACTGGCGCCGTGCATACCGCTCCAGGTCATGGTGTTGATGATTTCCTGGTAGGCAATAAGTACCAACTAGAGGTTTATAACCCAGTAGATTCTGACGGTGTGTATTTGCCAGATACACCGATGTTTGCCGGGCAGCACGTTTGGAAAGCCAATAAAACAGTGGTTGAGGCGTTGTCTGAAGCTGGTATGTTATTGCATCATGAACAAATAAATCACAGCTACCCACATTGTTGGCGTCACAAATCTCCAACGGCATTCAGAACGACCCCTCAGTGGTTTATCAGTATGGACAAACAAGGCTTAAGAAAAAAAGCATTGTCTGAGATTGAAAAAGTTGAATGGATTCCATCTTGGGGTGAAGAACGTATCTACAAAATGATAGAAAATCGCCCTGAATGGTGTATATCTAGACAAAGAACATGGGGAGTGCCAATCACTTTGTATGTCAATAAAATGACAGGAGAACTGCATCCAAACACACCTGAAATCATGGCGTCGGTGGCTGATATGGTTGAACAAAAAGGCATGGATGTATGGTATGACCTGGATGACAGTCAATTTCTGGGCGATGCCATTGAAGAATATGAAAAAGTGACTGATGTGTTGGATGTTTGGTTTGATTCTGGGGTGACTCATTATTGTGTGTTGAAACAAAATGATGCTTTAGAGGAACCTGCTGATTTGTATTTAGAAGGGTCTGATCAACACCGTGGATGGTTTCATTCTTCTTTATTGACTGGCGTAGCCATCAACCAACATGCACCATACAAACAAGTACTTACACATGGTTTTGTGGTTGATAAAGATGGTAAGAAAATGTCTAAATCATTAGGTAATGTGATTTCCCCGAAAGATGTGGTCAACACATTAGGTGCCGACATCTTGCGCTTATGGGTTGCATCGGCTGATTATCGCGGTGAGATGACCATTTCTGATGAAATTCTTAACCGAGCCGCAGATGGGTACCGACGAATCAGAAATACTGCCAGGTTTATGCTTGGGAATTTAAATGAGTTTGATAAAACCGACTTGCTTAACTTGAATGAATGTACAGAAATTGATGTATGGGCCATCAACAAAGCCAAAAAATTACAACATGACCTCATCGGACATTACGATGCTTATCAATTACATCATGTTTATCAAAAGTTGTTGCATTTTTGTTCACAAGAAATGGGTGCTTTCTATTTAGACGTGCTGAAGGATCGCTTGTACACCAGTAAAGACAATGGTAAGGCAAGGAAGTCGGCGCAAACAGCGATGTATCATATCTTGAATTCTTTGGTTCGATTGATGGCGCCGATACTGACTTTTACCGCTGATGAAATCAGATTGTCTATGAAACAAGATAAACATATTTTGTTTGAACGATGGTATGAATTTCCTGACTTTGCAGCTGTTAAAGCAGTTGATGAAGTTAAATGGCAATTGGTTGCTGATATTCGCCAAGTGGTGTCAAAGCAGTTGGAACAATTAAGGGTGGCTGGAACTATCGGCTCATCATTGGATGCAGAGGTCAATCTTTTTCTGCCTGATGCCGCTTACCAACAATTAGTGGCTGTGAATGATGAATTGAGGTTTGTACTCATCACTTCAGAGGCAACCATTAAACCATGGGAAGAGAAGGGTGACGCAGATGTGGTAGAACTTAATGATGGCACTTCACTGGCAATTTTGGTTAAAAAAGCCAATGGTGAGAAATGTGTGCGTTGTTGGCACATCAGGTCAGAAGTGGGTGATGATGTGAACCATCCGTTGATCTGTAATCGCTGTATTGAAAATGTTGAAGGAGCGGGTGAAGTCAGGAGGTTTGCTTGATGTTTAAAAAATCAGGATTTATTTGGTTGTGGATTAGTGCCTTGGTTTTGGTTTTAGACCAGTGGACTAAATCATTGGCCAGCGCTGCTTTGGAGCTTTATGTGCCTAATAAAATCACTGAGTTTTTTAATTTGACATTGATGCATAACAAAGGAGTTGCTTTTAGTATTTTGGCCGATCAATCAGGTTGGCAACGCTATTTCATTTCAGTGGTTGCTTCACTGATAGTCGTTTGGTTACTGTTTTGGTTGATAAAGAATAAAAAAGTCCAAAAATTGCAGAATGTGGGTTTGGCATTGGTGATTGGTGGTGCATTAGGAAATATTTGGGACCGAGTGGTTTTAGGCTATGTGGTTGATTTCGTGGAGTTACACTATCAAGGTTATTACTGGCCAGCCTTCAATGTGGCAGATGCTGCCATATCTGTTGGTGCCGTGTTATTGATTATTGACGCATTTAAGAATAAAGATGAAAGTTCAGCTAGCTAACCCCAGAGGCTTTTGTGCAGGTGTCGATCGAGCGATTGATATTGTCAACCGTGCCTTGGACTCTTTTGGGTCGCCAATATATGTTCGTCATGAAGTGGTACACAATCAGTTTGTGGTTGACACCCTCCGAGAACGTGGCGCAGTATTTGTTGATGAGCTGAATGAAATTCCAGATGGACAAATTGTTATTTTTTCAGCCCACGGTGTCTCCAAGGCGGTAAGGGCAGAAGCTGATGCCAGACAATTAAAGGTATTTGATGCCACTTGTCCGTTGGTGACTAAAGTGCATATCGAAGTTTTTCGATATTGTAAACAAGGATATGATTTGATTCTGATTGGTCACCATGGCCATCCAGAAGTGGAAGGCACACTAGGGCAATGGGATAAACTCAACGGCAACAGTTCTATTTATTTGGTTGATTCAGTGGCAGAAGCGAAAATGATAAAGGTCAGTCAACCTGAAAGAATTGCCTATGTTACCCAAACCACATTGTCAATGGACGACACCCGTGAAATTATCAATGAATTGCGTCAACGATTTCCTTTGATTGAAGGTCCTAAGCATGATGACATTTGTTATGCAACGCAAAACAGACAAACTGCAGTCAGGGAGTTGGCTGGTGTTTCAGATTTGGTGTTGGTGGTTGGCAGTGTTAACTCTTCAAATTCCAATCGACTGAAAGAGTTGGCAGAAAGGCAAGGGGTTGATTCTTATTTGATCGATGGTGCACATGATATTGATCCTAAATGGCTGATTGGCAAGGAGTCTGTGGGAATTACAGCCGGAGCATCTGCACCTGAAAAATTGGTTAAGGATGTGATTGACTTCCTCAAGACCCAAGACCAAAACATGGTCATTGAGGAGTTGTCAGGAGAGCAGGAAAATATGGTTTTTGCATTACCCAAAGAGCTTAGGTTGGTGCAGAAATAACCGTTTATCTTTTAAAAAATACCGGCAGTCAGAAAATCTACTGGTCAACTTGCTTGGTTGAACTCACTCGAATAATATGAATGGTGGTTAAAATTAAAAGAAATGTAAGTGCGAAAATTACAGAAAAAAATCACCGGATTCACACTGATAGAATTGATCATAACATTGTTTATTGGATCACTTTTATTGGCTTGGGGCATTCCAAGTTATCGAGACTTGAAAATAAGAAAGCAAGTTACCGACTCAGTCAATGAGTTATCTTACAGCTTGTCGTTGGCAAGGGCCGAAGCCATCAGATACGGGCGAACAGTTTCTGTAACACCTGTAGGTGGTGATTGGGATGATGGTTGGTTAATTTCCACTGCTGGCATTGATGGTAATCCGGATTTGCAAATCTACCAACAAGACCCTTTAGATGATCAATTAAATATTTCACAAATTGGAGCCTTACAAGGCAGTTTGCAATTCAACAATGTCGGTGAGTTGGTAGGAAACAACACAGGTTTATTTACTTTAAGTCATGCCACTGCATCTGAATCTAAAAGTTTAAGGATTAACCTGTCAGGTACAGTAAGGATGGTGAGCCCATGAAGGTATTTAAAAGCAAAAAAGAACAAGGTTTTACCTTGTTAGAGGTTCTGGTTTCTGTCTTGGTGTTCTCATTCGGCTTATTAGGTATAGCTGGTATGATGACTATTTCAGTCAGAAACAATCACAACGGATACTTGCGTAGCCAAGCCAATTTCCTGGCTGAGAATATGATGGACAGGATGCGTTCCAATCCAACTGCATTGTGGGCCGGCGCATACAACGGATTGGCAGCAAATGGTACCACAGATTGTTCTTTGACAGGCACCCCTCCAGTTACAGGTACACCTTGTAACTTCAATCAGTTGGCTGCTTATGACACTGAAAGTTGGGCGCGAAGTTTGGCTCAATACTTACCGGCGGGTCAAGGCACCATAACCTGTGTAGCTAATTCAGCACTGTCTGCATTTATTAACCCAGCATCACCTCCTTCTATTTGGTTTCCTGCACCGCCATTTGATGGGGTGTGTACCATAACCATTCAATGGAATGAAGCAGACAGAGATTCAGCTCAATCTGCACAAACCTTGTCGCTGGTAGGTCAACCATGAGAATACAATCAGATATGAAAATAAATAAACAAAACGGTTTTACATTAATAGAGCTCATGGTTGCAATGGTCATTGGGATGATTGTTTTATTGGGCTTGGTGTCTTTGTTCACAAACGTCAGCGTTTTGAATAAAGCCCAGACAGGGTTGTCCATATTGCAAGAAAATGGTCGCTATGCCATTTCACGTTTGAAACAAGACATTGAAAGCGCTGGTCAGAAACACTGTGCATCTGTGGCCTTGCCCACTGCCTTCATTACCAATTGGGATCAAGGTTATGAAATGAAACCATGGTACGTTGCATCTGATGTCAATTTTGCTTTGTCCAATGCAACCAACGGCTTGCCTACATATGCACAAATACGTCTCGACTCAATTGCTGATGTCAATCAGTTGAGTGACACTGCTTTGGCTCCTGGTTTTACTGCATACCCATTGGATTCAAGCTTTTTTCTGCGTGGTCATGAATGTAATGACACCGCTTGCACACCTGCAGTTACTTCAATCGGCAGTGATCAAGCAGCCAGTTTTCGGACACTGGGTGTTGACACCGGTGATCGCTTACCATTTACTGATATCATTACCATGAGGTACCTAACAGGGGGTACTCAAGTTACGGGTATTGCTGGAAATGTAGCCACAACCACAGACACCATTCCATCAACTAATACTGGCAATGCTTTGATTGCTGATTGTAATGTGGCATTGGTAACACCGGCAACCTGGGCTGCAAATGCAGTAACAACTACCAATGTATTGCCAGCTTTCGCTGTCAGTTCTGACACCGCAGTTTATAGCATGGATCAAGACTTTAAAACCATCAGCTATTTCGTTGGAGTTGATGATGATGAAATTAGAGATGACGACAGGGTCATTCCATCACTGTACCGTTCAGAAAACGGCGTTACACAACAAATCGTCGAAGGTGTTGAAAGGTTTGATGTATTTTATTTGGCTCAATTACAGACTGGCGTGGTCGTCCGTTTAACTGCAGACCAAGTTCAATCAGTCTCTGGTGGCGGTGATTTAAATAACGATGGGGCCATTGATGGTGACCTTGGCTGTACATTGCCGGCAACCATACCTGACTTCGTTGGTTTTCATATGCCAAATGATCCTGGCTGTTTGTGGCGTTCAATATATGCAGTGGAATTGTATTTATTGCTTAATACAGTCAATGACAGCTCTAATTTAGACAACGACAGTTATATTTATTCAGTTGATCAGGCCACTCCACAAGATCCAAGTGATGGCATGTTAACTGGCTTACCAGCGGAAAGAATGTATCGCAGAGAATTTTCTGCCATCGTACCAATCAGGAACTACACGTTATGAGAAACACAAACATGCAATTGAAAACGCACCAACAAGGAGCGGTCTTGGCAATAGGACTGATTTTATTGCTAATAATTACCTTAATGGGCTATACCGGCATGAAAAGCACCATGTTACAAGAAAAAATGGCTGCGGGGCTTCACAACCGAAGTTTAGCTAATTCAGGCTCTCACAGTGCTTTGCGTGAGGGTGAGGAGTTTCTATACAATTTGATTGAAAACACCAATGGTGTTGACGTGGTTGGAACGCCCAACGGTGCTTTATTTAATATCTATTCAATGTATCAACAAGTGGGTGTGGCTTCATCTGGAGAGAATACCATTGCTGCTGCATTTAAAAACAATGACTGGACTGCCACAGGTGGTACTGCCACATCTAAAGATTATACCGCAGTCACAGAAAAAGGAGCGGCACTCAGTGTTCAGCCACAGTATATCATCCAACATTTAAGAGACACTGATGTGATTGCCAGTCCATTTGGTGGAGCAGCGGCATCTGGTGGAGCCACCCATGAATTTGGTGCAACAGGTTCTGGTGGTGGAGGCAGTAGTGTCGGAAGTGGTGCAGGCACTGTGCAAGATACCTATCTAATTACCGCTAAAAGTCGCAGTGGGGATGGTAACTCATTTGCCATAACGCAAACTGTTTACACAGCTGTTACCAGCAGCCCACCAACGAATTAAATTGAGGTTATAAACAAATGAAAAATTCAACAATACAATTAATTATGATCGCATTGATTGTGATGATCAGTGGCTCTAAACAGGCCAATGCCTCATTGTTACAATTAACCCATGATCCTTTGTTCTTAAATCAATCAGTCCCGCCAGCTTTAGCCGTGACTTTTGATGATTCGGGCAGTATGGCTTGGGGATTTATGGGCCGATATTATGGTTATGACACCAAACAATTCGCCGACCCAAGCTTGAACAAAGTCTACTACAACCCATCCATCGTTTACCGTCCACCCATTGGTGCCGATGGTGTGGAGTTTCCGCAATCAAGCTTTACCAATGCAAAAATTGATGGCTTTGATGATAGAACCAGTGCGCCAAGGGTAAATTTATCAACCAACTTCATTCCAATAGCCTATTACTATTATTACTCTGATGGCGACTACAGCTTGCGTTTTGCTAAGATTCCAGATACTCCAGGTGTAGATGATGTATCAACAGGCCAATTCAATGACAGGTACCCTGACGAAGATGATCGTGGGGATTCTGGAAGAGCAGCCTTTTATTACAATGGTAACACGCGAGTTGATGTACCTGTTTCTCAACAAGATAATTTTGCGAACTGGTACACTTACTACAGCAACCGATTAAAAATGGGTAAGACTGCAGTGAGCCGTGCATTTGCAACTTTTGGCCCTAATTTTAAAATTGCTTGGCAACAACTGAATCGGAATACCACTTTCCCTGACATGAATAGTTTTGAATTAACGCACAGGCAAAACTTTTTTAATTGGCTTTTTGCTGTTCCTTCCAATGGTGGTACGCCTTTGAGGAATGCCTTTTACCGTGCAGGTCGACTTTTTGAAGATGCAGACAGTTACCAGTCAGACAGTTTTAATGCCAACATCACTTGTCAACAAAACTTTCACATTGCTTTGTCAGACGGCGAATGGAACGGAGCCTTCGCTCAAATAATAAACCAAGATGAATCTACCAGCACTTCAGGTTTGTCTGGGGATACAGATAATTTGTATACAGGGTATTCAGGTACTGGTGAACAAAAAATTTACCCCAAATCAGAAAGCGGTACTACCCTTTCTGACATTGCGTTTCACTTTTGGTCTCGGGATTTGATGACCGCTCCATATTACAAAAACAATGTTAAAAGGTATAAAGGTGATTTCACCAAAGCAGATGGCACAGCCATTGCATTTACAGGTGACGATGAATGGGACAATCCAGCATTTATGTGGAACCCGAAAAATGACCCTGCATACTGGCAACATTTGGTAACTTATAATGTTGGTATGGGGTTGGAAGCAAGCAGGGTGGTGGATTATGTTGCAGCAGAAGCCGCTAACAATGACGCAGATCCTAACAATGACTTTACACCTGCCTGTGATTATATTGCTGGTTTATCAGCTAAGGAAGCCGTTTATCGTGGATTGAGGACTGGTGAATGTGATTGGCCAAATGCAACCAATGGTGCCAATAAAATTGATGATGTATGGCATGCATCAATCAATTCACGCGGTGATTTTTTCAGTGCCAATGACCCTCAAGAATTAACCGAGGCTTTGAATGCAGTGGTGAACAACATCCTCGAACGTTTATCACGTGGAAGCACTTCCTCCGTATCTTCGGGCGTTGTGACATCATCAACCAAAGCATATACACCAGGGTTTGATTCCTCAAACTGGACCGGTAATTTATTTTCTAGACCGCTTAATTCTGATGGAACATTTGGTGAGATTGAATGGGACCTCAGCTGTGAATTAACAGGTGGTCACTGTCCTGCTACTGATGAAAGTGTGCCAAAACAAAATAACCGCAGGGTATTTACCATGAATACCAACACAGGTAATCGTGTGCGTTTTAGAGACACATTATCTAACAATAATGTACTGGGTAGGTTTAATGAAAGTACTGAAGAGATAAGAACCAGGTTGAATGTAACTACAGTCGATCTAATCAAATACTTGTTAGGTGACCAAAGCAAAGAAATTAAGAACAATGGTGCACTAAGGAATAGAGCCAGTGTTTTGTCAGACATCGTTCATTCAAGTCCGTTGGTACAACTAGGCCCATCAGCAACCTATGATGACACCCGTTGGTCTGACGGCAGTCTTGAGGAACAAGCTGCGACGGCTGGTGTGACTTACGAAAAATATAAAATTGACAATCAAAACAGATTGAATCTGACTTATATCGGCAGTAATTCTGGCATGCTACACGCAGTGAATATTGAAGAGGGTGGTGCCCAAGGCAATGAAAGGTGGGCTTATATCCCTTCAAAAGCATTTGAAAACTTATATAAATTAGCTGATCCATTATTCAGCCATTGGTCTTATGTAGATAACACGCCAGTCATTGGGGATGCCTTTTTCGATTCTCAATGGAATACTGTCTTGGTTTCAGGCATGCGCTATGGTGGTCAAGCATTCTTCGCATTGAATGTATCCGATACCTCGGCCACACGACCTGATTTGATGTGGGAATTTTCAGATGAAGATGATGCTGACATGGGATTCTCCTATGGTAAAGCCAGTATTGCTCGAATTGCCAGTACGGGTGATTGGGTTGCTTTTATCCCAAATGGATATAATAATTCACAGAAAGATTATCCTGGTTTACCAGATGATCATGAAAAAAATATCATTGGTGATGGGTCAGCTGTACTGTATGTGGTGAGATTAAGTGACGGTGAACTGTTGGCTAAGTTAGATACCAATGTCGGAACGCCAGAAACGCCAAATGGAATGGCACCAGCGATGCCTGTGGTTTCAAGGTTTAAGCAGGGTACTGGTGCAAAAAGTGCTACTTACAATGAAGATGGTGCCAATTTGGCTTATGCAGGTGATTTGTATGGCAATGTATGGCGCTTTGATTTATCCAGTTCCAACCCAGCTGATTGGGAAGCCAGTTCAAACATAGAATTGGTTGTTGAAGCTCAAGGTGTTAAAGAACAGCCAATCACTATTCAACCCAGGGTGTTGGATTTCCCTGGTCCTGATAAATCAACAGAAAGAGACAGTATGGTGTTATTTGCAACAGGTAAGTATATTGAGATTCCAGATCGCTCAATTAACTTGGCTGCTGATCAATATGTGGTCGGTTTGTTGGATGGCATTGATGGTACAACTGTAACCAGAATTGATTCTACAGGATTGAAAGAACAAACCATGACAACGAACAATAATTTGCGAACATTCAACTCGTACAACACCGTTGATTATTCAGTCAGTGATACCTTGGGTTGGAAATTCAGGTTACCTCAGCAGGGTGAGCGAGTGGCTAATCCCATGGCATTATTTGGGCGTGAGTTTTTATTGGTTACTTCAACAGTAACGGCAGGTGAGGATCCATGCGAAGCTGGTGGAGTCAGTTGGTTGTTGGCTTTCGATCCAATGACCGGGTATAAGCCAGGATTTGGTGACTTGTTCGAAGCCATTGAAGTGACTGATGACAATGGAACACCTGTGACTACAGTCAGTTTGGGTTCGGGTATCAGGATTGATGATTTAATCATCGGATCGCCACCCATTGTTGAGAACCAAGGTGGTGGTAATTCAAGTATTATTGTTGAAGGTGCTGACACAACGACTGTGATTGGACTAAGTAAATTCACCTGGCGTCGCCGAGCGTGGAAAAATATATTAACTGAATGATTGGAATGATTATGAGAAAAAATAAATTTAAAATGACTGGATTGCTGTTGATTTTTGCATTATTCAATCAAGTTAATGCACAAGTCATGACTGAACTGGTTTATATGGAAGTGGATCAAGTAGATACCAAATCCAAAACAGTGGTTTTGGCTGGAAGGCCGTATCAATATAAGTTGGACATAGAAAACTCGAGTTACCGTTTTGAGGAAGATGCCAAAACATCGGTTTCTTTGTCCCAGTTGAAAATGGGTGAAAAGTATTTTTTTCAACTGATGGCCAAAGGCAGTGACGTGAAAAATAAAAATTATACAAACATTATTTTCATATCAAAATCAAAGCCATCGGAGTAATTTAAGTATGAAAAACAAAGGATTCACATTGACCGAATTGATGATTGTTTTGGCTATTCTTGCCATGTTGATGGCTTATGCAATTCCAAATTATCGACAGTATGTATTGAAGAGTAAGCGCACGGTGGCACAGAATCGCTTATTGGAAGTGGCTGGTTTATTTGAAAAATTTTATGCCAACACCAACAGCTACCCCGCGGGTTTAACGGGTGGTGCCGCCAATTTAAGTTTGAGTTCAGATTACTTGGCATCTGATGAATACACGCTTACAGTGGCATATCCTGTGGGTGGTGGGTGGACGTTGTCGGCAACCGCAACTGGTGGGCAAACTCAGGACACAGATTGCTCTGTTATCACTCTAAATAACATTGGGGCGAGGGGACCTTCAGCAGAGTGCTGGGAATAATTTAATCGCTAATTGGAGCCGCCTTTAAGTACCCTCTGCTTTTGGCGGTTCCAATCTTTCTCTTTGGCAGCAGCACGTTTATCATGTAATTTCTTTCCTTGTGCCAAAATGACTTTAAGTTTCACGTTGCCTTTAATCCAATACAAACTTCTGGCAACCAATGTCAATCCTTTACGCTCAACGGCACCTATCAAATGATTTATTTGGTGCCTGTGTAACAATAGTTTCTTGGGTCTATTGGGTTCAGCTGTAACGTGTGTTGATGCTGTGTTTAATGGTGTGATGTGACAGTTGGTTAAAAACACTTCGCCATCTTTGATATATACATAACTTTCGGTGATATTGGCTTTACCTGCACGCATTGACTTGACTTCCCAACCTTGTAATTCGAGTCCGGCTTCGAAATCTTCAATAAAATGATATTCATGTGATGCTTTTTTATTGATGACAATGGTATTATCCTTTTTCTTTGTTTTGGTCATGTATTGGGTGTTAGTAAATGGAAGATAGATTTTATTTAATTTTAACTGAAATTGCATCAAGGAAGGCGTTTAATGGCTGAAATAATTAAATCGGCTATAGTCCCTCATGCCAGCAGTCAAATGTTAAGTTTGGTTAATGCGATAGAAGATTATCCGCAGTTTTTAAAGTGGTGTCAAACTGGGTTTGTTAAAGAGAAGTTTAACAACGGTTATATTGCAGGCATGCAAATTAATATTAAAGGCATTGAAGTGGAATTTGTAACCAGGAATGAAATTCAATATGATAATAACTACATTAATTTGTACATGACTCTGGTCAGTGGACCGTTTAAACAATTATCTGGCCAATGGCAATTCCACCAATTTCCAGAGTTTGGTTCAAAAGTTGAGCTTCAACTGAGTTATGAAGTCAAATCTAAATTGATTGGAAAAATATTTTCAAAGGGATTTGACCAATTGGCTTCGGGACTGGTGAATGATTTTGTTAATCGAGCAGGGGTGATATATGCCAAAAGTTGAAGTGATTTTTGCCACATTGGATCAACAGGATTTGATAGAGGTCAGTGTTGAAGAAGGGGCAACCATAGAAACTTGTATTGAAAAGTCTGGGGTGTTATTGAAATTCCCGGAAATTGATTTGTCTCAATATAAAGTGGGTATTTTCAGTCAAGTAAAACCCATTAATCATTTGGTTAAATCGGGCGACCGAATAGAAATTTACCGTCCTTTAATTGCAGATCCTAAAGTCGTTCGCAGAAAAAAAGCAGAAGCTGCTGCGCAAGCTAATTCTCAATAAAGCCAATCAATCAATATCAGTAGTGGTTACTTCATCTTTGTTTGGATAGTAATTACCTTCTGTTTTAACCAACTTGTTGTTTTCAAAAAATAAGCTGAATTTTTTAAGTTTTTTGAAATTGCCTTTGCTTTTATATGTATTGATATAATCCCATCGATCTTGATCAAATGGATCGGCAATGGTGGGTGTGCCTAAAATAATCGCAATTTGTTGTTTTGTCATACCTGGCTTAACTTCATCTATGTCTTCTTGTTTTAAAATGTTTCCTTGTTGGACAGGGGTTTTGTAGCAAGCAGTTAAGCTAAACGTAGATAACAAGATGGCAATCAGAATTATTTTCATTTTAATTATATGTTCAAAAAACAATCGAGAATGATACAATAAAAACCATTAAATATCAGTTAATTCTTACTCATGGGTAAAAAAGAAATAAAAGATGCCGGTCTAAAAGTGACCTTGCCAAGATTACAAATTCTTGAATTTTTGACCAATAACAAAGGCAAACACTTTGCAGCTGAAGACTTGTATGATGAAATGAAGTCAGCTGATCATGACATTGGCTTGGCCACCATCTATCGTGTTTTGAACCAATTTGAGACGGCAGGCTTGGTTTGTAAACATCAATTCGAAAACACCCAAGCGGTATATGAACTCGATACGGGAGAACACCATGACCATATGGTTGATGTCAATACCGGTAAAGTCATAGAGTTTTTTGATTCTGAATTAGAGAATTTACAGGTGCAAATTGCTGAAAATCATGGATTTGAATTGATTGATCACAAAATGGTTTTATACGTTAAAAAGAAATAAATGGATATTTATAAAGAATTTTATTTAGAGTCAGCACATTGGTTGCCACATGTACCTGATGGACATAAATGTGGAAACTTACATGGTCATTCATTCAAAGTCATTTTAACTGTTTCAGGTGAGCCTGACAGTAAGATGGGGTGGATAGTTGATTTTGCTGACATCAAATCTGTATTTCAACCATTGTATGATCAGCTGGACCATGCTTGTTTGAATCACATCGAAGGATTGGATAATCCAACCAGTGAAAATTTAGCCATTTGGATATGGCAAAAATTAAAACCAGAACTGAATCAACTGTCGCAAATTGAGGTTTGTGAAACCTGTACTTCTGGTTGCATTTATCGGGGATAAAATTAATCTCAATTTCTTCTTAAAAATATTTGACTCTGGGTCGATAAATGCCGATAATACGCATCCTCTTTGTGGGGCTATAGCTCAGCTGGGAGAGCGCAACACTGGCAGTGTTGAGGTCAGCGGTTCGATCCCGCTTAGCTCCACCACTTGAGAGGTTTTGTATTAACAAATAATAAGTAAGTGTCCTGTGTCCCCTTCGTCTAGTGGCCTAGGACCCCGCCCTTTCACGGCGGTAACAGGGGTTCGAGTCCCCTAGGGGACGCCAATTTAATTCGTTGATCTGGAATTAAGTTGCACGAACAATAAGATCAGGTAATGTCCTACGTCCCCTTCGTCTAGTGGCCTAGGACCCCGCCCTTTCACGGCGGTAACAGGGGTTCGAGTCCCCTAGGGGACGCCATTTATCTTTTATACCGATCTTTTCCAAGCATAATCACACAAGAAGCACAAAGCTTCTTTGGCAGGGCTGTTGTCCATATCCTTCAATGCTTTTATGGCTTTATCACTCAATACCTGTGCCTGTTTTAGGGTGTATTTAATGGCATCAGATTGAACCACCATTGTTCTGATTGAACTGAAATCTGTTTTCTCTGGATTTTCAATGGCTTGCTGAACCATTTTTTGTTCAAATGATGATCCATTTTTTAATAAATAAATTAAAGGCAGGGTAAGTTTGCCTTCTCTGAAATCGTCTCCTAGATTTTTACCCAAAGACTGATCATCTGCTGTGTAGTCAAGAACATCATCTGCAATTTGAAACGCAGTCCCAAGGTTCATTCCAAATTGCCCTAATTGTTCGATTGCTGCTTTGTCTTTGTTGGCGATTACTCCAGCCAATTCACAAGCGGCCTCAAATAATTTAGCGGTTTTATTGGCAATGATTTGGAAATAGTCCTGTTCTGTGATGGCTAAATTCCCAATGTTCAATAACTGTTGTACTTCGCCTTCAGAAATTTTATTGGTGGCATCAGATAAGATAGACATAACCTGCATGCTGTTGGCTTGTATCATCATTTGAAAAGATTTTGAATACAAGAAATCACCCACCAAAACACTGGCTGAATTTCCCCATATTTCATGAGATGTCTTTTCGCCTCTGCGCATCTCGGATTCATCCACAACATCATCATGCAATAACGTCGCAGTATGAATCAACTCTATGACTGCTGCTAAATTAATGTGTTGAACGCCTTGGTAGTTCAGTGCTTTAGATATCAAAACCATCAAAACAGGTCGCAATCTTTTGCCACCATTGTTGATGATGTATGCTGCAATTTGATTGATCAGAATAACTTCAGAATTAAGTTGTAATTTCAAGTGTTGGTTGACTTTTTGCATGTCTGATTCAGTCATAGACATGACATCACTGATGTTTACAATTGGCTTTTCCATTAATTTAGTTTTGAATGAATTAAGCCGTCATTATATAAGACCCCTGAGTTTATAAACAGCCTGCAAAATCAATTTTTTATTGAATAGAAGGTTGTCATTTCTAAAAGGTGGTCAATGATTATGTGTGGTTTTGATGTTCCGATAATGTTAATATGCGCAGCCATTATGTCTCAGATGAATTCAATAGAAAAAAAGTCGGCAGTGGCCATCGCATTTATGATTGCATTGCGTATGTATGGCTTGTTTTTAATACTCCCGGTGTTTTCAATTTATGGCCATGAAATCAAAGGTGCGACGCCTGTATTAATTGGCGCTGCGATTGGTGTCTATGGATTAACCCAAGCCATGTTACAGATACCCATGGGATTTCTTTCTGATATTTGGGGACGAAAAAAAGTCATTGCCATTGGGTTAATGCTGTTTTTTGTTGGATCTGTGATTGCTGCTTTGTCTCAAGATATCTATCAAATCATATTGGGTCGAATGATCCAAGGAATGGGTGCCATTGCATCCACCGGAATGGCCTTGGTGGCTGATGTGTCACGTCCAGAACAACGTGGAAAAGTAATGGGAATAGTGGGGTCCAGTATTGGACTGTCATTCATGTTGGCGTTCATTACAGGTCCAGTCATAGCCAGTCAATTTGGTTTATTCGGCTTGTTTTGGGTGACTGCACTGTTGGCAGCATTGGCATTTTTAGTTTTGTTGTTCTTGGTTGAAGAGCCTGAAAAATTAAAAACCAGGGATTATCGACTCAAGGAATTGTTTCATTGCATCAAACAAAAAGAATTGATTTTTATGGACTTTGGGGTCTTTGTGCTGCATGCCAGCATGACGGCTTTGTTTTTGGTTTTACCCTTGATGTTGATCAAACAATATGACTTGGCTTTGAATGATCACTGGAAATTGTATTTACCGGTCTTGTTCTGTTCATTGTTTATCATGATACCGATGATTATTTGGCAGGAAAAATTCAAAAAACACATGTTGTTTATGTTGGTCAGTTTTGCATTACTGGGATTTAATTTTTTGATTTTCACCTTGGAGCTGAATCACTTGTTAATCATTGCATGCGCATTGGTGGTTTATTTTGGTTTATTTAACTTTCTTGAAGCTGCTATGCCTGCTTTGTTATCTAAAATAGCCAGTGAAAAGTATCGAGGAGCAGCCATGGGCGTATTTTCATCGTCCCAGTTTATGGGGGCTTTTGTAGGTGGTGTTGTGGGTGGTTGGCTTATGAGCCAATCTGTGGACCAGATGTTTTATGCATTATTTTTCATGATGTTCCTAATGGCTGTATCAGGTCACGCCATTACTTCAAGAAATAAATAACTGAATGGCCTGGGTTTAATTGCTTGGAGGTTCAATCAATACCTTGCTTATGATGTTGTCTTCAGTAATTTCCAATATCGTCATTCGATAATTATTGATTGAAACGGCTAAATCCTTGGTCGGTAAATCCTGCAGGTATTCTGTAATCAAACCGTTGATTGTGGTGGCCTCCTCAGTGGGTAACTTCCATTGCAATCGTCGATTCAAGGACCGTACAGCAATCCGACCTTTTACCAGATATTCATTTTCACTTTTTTGAATGATTTTCAAACCACGATCGCCTGGTTCTGAAGTGAATTTACCAACAATTTCCTCTAATATGTCATCTAACGTTACTAGACCGACCAAATCACCGTACTCATCTACAACCAGCCCCATACGCCTTTCTTTGTTTTGAAACTCGCGCAATTGTGCTGATAAACTGGCTGATTCTGGAACGAAATAGGGTTTTCTTAATATTTTCCTGAGTTTTTCATTGTTCAGAGATTGATTCTTCAACATGGTTAATATGGTTCTGATGTGTAATATACCAATGACCTGATCAATGTTGTCTACGTAGACAGGTAGTCGAGTCAGGTAGGTATTGACCAATTGCTTTTCAATGACCGACCAATCATCATTTAAATTAATGCCTTGAATTTCATTTCTGGGTACCATCACATCTTCAATCCGAATGTGGTCTAAGTCCATCACATTAATCATCATTTTTTGGTGTACATCAGGGTTTAACATGTCATTCTCAATGACCAGTGTTTTCAGTTCTTCTCGTGACAATGCTTCCTGGGCAATTGATTTAGGAACGCCCATCAACCTTAATAATCCATTGGTTAAAAGGTTGGTTGCCCATACAACGGGGTACAATAACTTCAATAATGGCGTCAGCACAAAAGCGGCGAAATATCCAATGCGTTCTGGATGTAATGCTGCGTAAGTTTTGGGCGTTACTTCAGAAAAAATCAAAATGGCAAAAGTAAGAATTGCTGTTCCATAGGCCACACCTTTGTCACCCGCAATCTTGATTGCAACGACAGTGGTTAAAGCCGTTGCTGCGATGTTGATGAAGTTGTTTCCAATCAATATCAAGCCGATAAGCCGATCAGGTTTTTCAAGTAGTTTTCTGGCGAGGTATGCCCCTTTTTTATTTTTAGAATCGTTTTTTAATTTCAAACGATTCAATGACATCAAGGCAGTTTCTGAACTTGAGAAAAAAGCGGATAATACCAATAAAAAACAAATAATGACAATGAGGTTGGTGGTTGAGACGGTTTCTAACATTTAAATCAGGTAATCCAAAACAATGTAACTGCCAATAAAACCAAGCATCAACAATGACATGGCAATTAAATTAAGACGAATGGCTGTTTTGCCACGCCAGCCTTTGGTCAATCTGCCAACGATTAATATGGCAAATAACACCCAAGCTAAAAATGAAAACAGGACTTTGTGACCAATACCTTGAGCCAAGAATCCATTAACAAACATGATTCCAGTCAGCAGGGCCCCAGTCAGAAACAACCAGCCAAAAAGGATCAATTTAAATAATTTCTCTTCATTTTTTAATAGACTATTGATGGTCATACTTTGTGAGATGAAAACATTTTTTTTCATTTTATGAATTTGGTACCCCAAATCGACAGCAACAATGGATGAAACGAATAACAAGCTATAAGCCACAATTGAAAACAAAATGTGGATATCCAAGGCCCATTCATAGGGGTGAGCTATAGAAGTGATGGGTAAATAATAAATCCAACACAAAACTGTGATGGCAATCAAATGTATCAGTAACCTAAGCACCAATAGTCTAAAGCCTGAGATTAAAACAATGATGTTGGATAACCAACTGACTACCAAACAAGCATTTTGGGCATTGAAAATCCATCCTGTGTCAGACAAGATGACTTGACCACACAAAATAGTTTGCAAAGCGCTCGCAAGGATCAACAAAATTTGTGAAGTCTTGAAGTGTTTAATGCTGATGATTGCCAGCAAATGAGCCAGCAAGGTGGCCATAAAAAGCAGTGTCATATGTTATTTGAGGCAATTAAAGTTCACGGCCTCATTTATCTTTGATAATTAAGCCATTATAATAGCATGTCTTATTAATACCAACAGGATAATCGACACAATGTTTGATAACTTAACAGACCGACTTTCCAAGAGCATTCAAAAGATCAGGGGCCAGGCCAATCTGTCTGAAGACAATGTCAAAGAAGCCTTGCGTGAGGTCAGGGTGGCGTTGTTAGAAGCAGATGTTGCCTTACCAGTGGTCAAGTCTTTTATCGATGATGTAAAAGAACGTGCTTTGGGTAAAGAAGTCATGACCAGCTTGAAACCCGCTCAAGTCATGGTGAAAGTTGTCCAAGAGGAATTGGTAAAAGTATTGGGTGATGCCACAGAAGGTATTAACTTCAATGCCCAACCACCTGTTGTTATCTTAATGGCTGGTTTGCAGGGTGCTGGTAAGACCACCACCACAGGTAAATTGGCTAAATACCTTAAGGATCGAGAAAACAAAAAGGTCATGGTTGTTTCAGCGGATGTTTATCGTCCAGCGGCCATTGAACAACTGCAAACAGTGGCAGAACAAGTGGGAGCCACTTGGTTTCCATCTTCAGTCATTGATGATCCTATTACCATTGGTATGACTGCTTTACAAGCGGCCAAAAAAGGCTATTATGATGTACTGATTGTCGATACAGCTGGCCGTTTGGCCGTTGATGATGCAATGATGAAAGAAATTAAATCATTGCAAAATTCAATCAACCCAACAGAAACTTTGTTTGTGGTTGATGCCATGACTGGGCAAGATGCTGCCAATACTGCCAAGGCATTTGCAGATGCACTTGATTTAACAGGTGTGATACTGACTAAGGTGGATGGTGATGCACGTGGTGGTGCTGCCTTGTCGGTGAAAACAATCACCGGTAAACCCATTAAGTTTCAAGGTGTGGGTGAAAAAATGGATGCCCTTGAACCCTTTCACCCTGATCGAATTGCTTCGAGCATATTGGGTATGGGTGATGTGCTTTCTTTGGTTGAAGAAGTTGAGCGCAAAATTGATAAGAAAAAAGCCGAGAAATTGGCTAAAAAAGTGGCCACAGGCAATAAATTCACTTTAGAGGACTTTCAAGACCAGTTGTTACAAATGCAAAACATGGGCGGTATGTCGTCGATGTTAGATAAATTACCTGGTATGAGCAACTTGCCTGATATGGTAAAAGACCAAGTCAATGACAAGAGCACTGGGCGTATGTTGGCTGTTATCAGTTCGATGACAACAAAAGAAAAACGTTATCCGCAATTAATTAAAGGGTCACGGAAACGCAGAATTGCTAATGGTTCTGGTACAACCATACAAGATGTTTCAAAATTGTTGAAGCAATACAGTCAAATGCAGAAAATGATGCGTAAATTCAAAGGCAAGGGAATGATGAAAATGATGCAAAAACTGGGTGGTAAAATGCCTGGTGGGTTGCCATTTTAATGGTCTTGATTTGATTGATGCCATTTATCATGGTTTTATTGCTGCTGTTTCCAGTGGCATTGTACGCAAAAACACCTAAATTCTTCCATTGTCAGCAAGAAGATGGTCGTGTGGTGGTTCAAGACAGGCGATGTGACATCACTCAGCTACAACAGGCACAGCCAAAATTAAAAGTCTCACCCAAGCGCCAGAAAAAAGTCAAGGTAAAAGATCAGGGTTCAGTGAAACCTCTTCAAACAAAGGCTCAAAACACGTATTCCAATCAAGATAGAAGCCCATATTTCGTGTTTGGTTGGGATAGGTTTCTACCAGCCAATTGGATGTTATTAAAAGAAGAGGTCGGTTCGATTCATCATCTGTTGCTCAGTAAAAGTAAATTCAATGGGTCTAATGATTTTGTGTCTGGAATTAAATTGTCGGTGTATTCACAAACCATGAGACACCAACAACAGGGCGCATTTTCATTGGCATTGACTTTGTATCATCAAATCAGAGAGCAGCACAGCAATCAACTCATTGACAGTCAATTTAAATCTCACGAACGTTTTAAAATATTCAACATTGGGTATCGAATTAACCCATCTATATCGGCGTTGACCGAGTTTTATATTGACGAGTCCAACAATGATTTATTTGTTTTAACCATTCAGTCTAATCAAAGAAATTGGTCTTTAAATCAAATACTTGCCAATGAAATAATAAGTAATTTATAATTCTAATTTTTGTTTTGTTATTCATGAATTCCACATTCTCTTTTAAGACCAAAAAACCTGAGATTTCCTGGGTCATCAACTTCATGTATTGATCGAGTGGTGTGGGTATCACCAACACTGAGGTAACCTTTTTCCCATAAAGGGTGCTGTGGTAATTTATGTTTGTTTAAATATTGAAATAAATCTCGGTCAGTCCAGTCTAATAATGGGTGGACTTTAAAGCGGTGGTTTTTAAAAACCACCCAATCCAAGTTCTTTCTTAATTCTGATTGGTTCCTGCGGACACCAGAAAACCATGTGTTGATTGATAATTCAACCAGAGCTTGTTCCAATGGCTGCACTTTACGTATTTGGTTATACTGTTCAATTCCAGCCACGCCTTGTTGCCACAATTGGCCGTAATGACTTTCAAATCGTGCGGCAGAAATTTGGCATTGGTGTATGTTTAGCTTGAGATTCAAAAGTTGTTCTAATTGTGCTGCATACTGGTAGGTTTCCTTAAATAAATAACCTGTATCTATCATTATTACCGGGATTCCTGGAATGATTTGATTTATCAGGTGTAAAAATACTGCTGAGTGAATGCCAAAACTGGATGTCATCGCCAATTGTTGCGGAGCCTGTTGAGCCATTAATTCAATTCGATTTATCACACTCATGCCACCCAATTTTTGATTCAACTCGTTCAAATCCAGGTACCCCTGGTGAGTTCTGTTGCCATCTTGGGGTATTGGCACACATGACTGCATCATGATTCCACCCATTTCAAGTGAACTTGTTTACCGTGAGTTACTGCGCTGACATATTGAGCCCTAATAACAAAGTCACCAAATGATTCATTGCTTATTGCATCTTTGGCATAGTGACTGAATATGTCATCTAATTGTTTTAAGATATCAGATTCAGTGATGTTCTCTAAATACAATTGATTCAAGCGAGTGCCATCAGGCTTTCCACCCAGGTACATGTTATAACGTCCAAGCGCTTTGCCGACAAAACCAATTTCAGCGATAAAAGGACGAGCACATCCATTGGGGCACCCAGTCATTCTGATCATGATGCCACGGTTGGAAATGTGGTGTTTTTGTTGTAATCCGTCAATCTGGTTGATGAGTTCAGGTAAGTACCTTTCTGCTTCAGCCATGGCCAATGAACAAGTTGGTAAGGCCACACAAGCCATTGATAATTGTCGAGTTAAAGAAACTTGTTGGTTGATTTTATAAAGTCCTAACAACTGATCAATTTGATTTTTTGCTGAATCTGGAACTTGAGCAATGATTAAATTTTGATTGGCGGTTAAACGAAAATTGCCTTGATGAATTTGGGCAATCTCACGTAAAGCGGTTCTCAGCGAATTCATACCGTCATCTTTAACCCTGCCATTGGCAATAAAGAGTGTATGATTCCAAGAACCATCTAAGTTTTTTCTCCAGCCGAACCGATCGCCATTGTGGGTGAATTCAATTTTTTTTGCTGCCAACAGCGGTTGCCCCATGTGGTCTGATAATTGTCCCCTGAGCCAGTCAATACCATGGTCATCAACGGTGTATTTAAACCGCGCGTGTTTTCGATTGGTGCGATCACCATGGTCCCTTTGAATTTTGACTGTATTTTCAGCCACAAGCAGCACCTGGTCAGGCGTGCAAAAACCCAAAGTGTGAGCCAATAAAGGAAAGGTGCTTGAGTCACCATGCGTGGTGCCCATGCCGCCGCCTACAGTCACGTTGTATCCCACTAATTCATGGTTTTCAATGATTGCGATAAAACCAAGGTCGTGAGCCAAAACATCTACGTCATTGTCAGGTGGTATCACCACTGCAATTTTGAATTTTCTGGGTAAATAAGTTTTACCATAAATGGGTTCATGGTCAGTTTTTGATTCAGATTTTACTTTTTCGCCATCAATCCAAATTTCGTGATAAGCGCTGGTTTGTGGGGTTAAATGGTCGCTGATGGCCTTGGCATCTTGATACACCCGATAATGGATTGACGACAGTTCAGGGTTGGCTGTACACATGACGTTCCGGTTAACATCTCCACAAGCTGCAATGGTGTCCATTAGCTGTTGATTTATGGCTGCAATGGTGGGTTTAAGGTTCTTTTTAATAACCCCATGAAATTGAAAAGCTTGCCTGGTTGTAATGCGTATTGATCCATTGGCATACCGGTCTGCCATATCATCGATTGCGAGCCATTGTTCAGGTGTACATATGCCACCAGGAACCCTGGCGCGAATCATGAAGCTGTACAGCGGTTCAAGCTTCTGTTTTGATCGCTCTTTTCTTAAGTCACGATCATCTTGTTGATAAATGCCGTGGAATTTACTGATTTGGGTATCATTTTCGGATATTGAGCCAGTCACTTCATTGCCAAGTTCGGAGGCGATGGTTCCTCTCAGGAAGTTGCTGTTTTCTTTGATGAATTCTACCGCTACAGGTTGGTTTTTGTTCGTGTTCATTTAATAAACATCCTTTTGGTATTTGTGAGTTCTTTTGAGTTTTTTTAAATATGTCTTGGCATCACCGAACGATAAATTGCCATGTTGACTGATGATATCGATTAAGGTTTGTTCAACGTCTTTTGCCATGTGATTGGCATCACCACACAGATAAATACTGGCATCATTTTCTATCCAGCTCCAAATGAGTTGAGACTTGTCTTTGAGCTTGTCTTGAACGTAAATTTTATGTGTTTGATCTCTGCTGAAAGCCACATCAATTTCATTTAATACCCCTTGTTGTTGAAGTTTGAGCCATTCTGTTTGATATAAAAAGTCAGTGGCAAAATGAGGATTGCCAAAGAACAACCAGTTTTCCCCACTCGCTTGTTGTTCCTTCCGTTCTTGTAGGAACGCCCTGAAAGGGGCCACGCCTGTACCTGGTCCAATTAAAATGATCGGTGTTGTTGGGTTTTTAGGCAACTTAAAGTGTTTGTTGGGTTCTACATAGATTTTTACCTTATCTCCGACTTTTGCACGGTCGCATAGCAAGCCACTGGCTAATCCATAGTGACCATTTGCAGTGGCATTGGATAAATTGATGGTCAAGTGTACTTCATCATCATATATCGATTGGGATGAAGCAATTGAATACAATCGTGGTGTGATGGCTCTTAAATGACCCAGTGATTTTTTAACATCAATTTTTTGCCCTGGATCAAATTCATTCAATAGGTTAACCAATTGTTTTTGTTCGCAATAGGCATTAAATGCTTCATGAGAATTAGCTAAGTTCTGTAACTCAATATTTTCAATTTGTTCAGAAAGAAATTTGACAAAGGGTTTGCTGATTTGGGTGATTTCAATGTGCTCAGTCAACAAAGCTTTGATGTTTTTAGTATGCTGTTTGAATGTAACTACCTCATTACCCTGAAGTTTCCAATGCTTGAGCAGACGTTCGACGGCGTTTGGATTGTTGTCTGCTATCACTGCAACAGAATCACCTGGTTGGTATTGAACTTGAGTTGGATCAATCGCCAGTTCAATATGGTAGGTGTTTTTATCAGAGCCACGGCCAGTTAATTTTTGCTTGGTTAAAATTTCTGCTTCATAAGGGTTGGATTTATTCGAAACACATAGGGATTCTGTATTTTGAATGGGTAAAGTGGTGATGTTACCAAGGTCTTGAGGTGAAGGTTTAATTACATCTTCAACTTTAACTAATATGTCGTCAATCCACTGACCAGAGGCTGGTTCAAAATCAACATCACAGTCGACACGCTCATGGATTCTTTTGGCCCCAAGTTCATTGAGCCTATGGTCGATGTCCTTACCAGTTTGACAGTAATATTCATAACTGCTGTCACCCAATGCAAGCACACTGTATTGGAGACCTGTAAGATCGGGGGCATTTTTTTTGAATAATTGTTCATAAAATATGTCTGCATCATCTGGAGCTTCTCCTTCTCCATGGGTGCTGATAACCAAGGTAATCAATGACTTTTTAACCAATTGTTTGACCGAAATATCAGCCAATGAGAATATCTCAGTCAGCAAACCGGCTTCAGTGGCTAAAGACTTTAAGTTTTTTGCTACTGATTCACCATTACCTGTTTGACTGCCGTATAAAATAGTCAGTTTCTTGGCTTTGTGGTTTTTAACAGCTGCAGTTTCAGTGACCTGTTCGCTGAAGGAAGCTGTTGCAAGAGAGTTGCCAGCCAAATAACCAGACAACCATATTTTTTGACTGGAATCCAGTTGTTCTAATACTTTGGCCAGTTGCGCACATTGATCTGGGTTGATGTTATTTTGTGGCCAGTCAATCATGGCCAATGTATTCAAGTTCACTGTTATGTTTTTAGTTGAGAAAGTGCTCAAAGTTTAGATGGCTGAATGAAAGATGTGAACGTAGCAATCTTGATATGCTTAGAACATTTGCTTATGAGGTCAATTAATGTCGCAGGAACTGATTCGATTTCTAAAAATAAATCGGTTCATCTGTTGTTATCAAAATCCTGGCTGCCTCATGATTTATTTTATAGGTATAATGTGTATTTTTTTCTTTAGGGTCGTATGAAAATTGTTTTTATGGTGTTTTGTTGTATTGGCTTATTGGCATGTAAACAAAAAATTGAATTGCCAGAAATTAACTATGAACAAATCAAATACTTAACACTTGGGTCTTTGACAGAAGAACAAGTGCGAGCAATGGCTGAGAAAAAATTAGAAGAAATTCCATATGCAGAGTATCAGAAACTGAGCAGTGATCAGTCTCAATTAAATGCCAGAATTCAAATGATTGTTGATGACCTTCAACAAAAAGAGGCCTTGTCATCAAAGCAATTTTTATTTCATGCCAATGTTTCCGCCAGGCGCTTTAATAAAAATGATCAAACTCTTAATTTAAGTTTCCCCTTTAAGTTTGGTCAGTTGGTTTTTCGCCCAATCAGAGCTGGGAGCCTTTTTCCTGAATATATTCAAGTACTGATCGCTAATATTGATGATTTAGCGAACATTCCTGTCAGTGAATTGTCCGATTTTGAGTCCGATTTTGAAAGCCTAAAAGCGGTTTATACCATTGAAGTGGTTGAAGCGCAGCACACGCGATATTTACAGGCCATAGTCAAACAAGTGGAGGTGTACAATGATCCTAATCATGATGACTTGGCTTATCAATTCACAGCCAAAGAGAAGGTTGTTGATATAGTCAAAAATCGTTTATTATCAGACGGATATAGCTTGAACTTAACACCTGTTCACAGTTTCAGTTTCTTCAATAAAAGGGTGTTGGATCCATTCCACGACTTAGGGCGTCACAATGAAGTCTGTGAGAAACAAGGGCAACAGTTAAACCACCAAGTGATCCATTGTAAATACGACCACTTAAGCGGTGATAACGGTTCAGTTTACCTTGATGTCACGGTGGTCGGTGGGAGTATGGCTGAAATTTCATTGAAGGTGGAGGGGGATTTAACAGCGGATCAACAAGCCATGGTAATGAGAAAAGCCATGGAAGATTTGAATCTAAAGCCTGCTTTTCTCACTGCCGGTTACTCTGAATTGATTTCCAATCGAAGGGTTAAAAATGTAAAAATTTTGAATGAGGTTCTCAATGATGGCACAATTCAAAAAGTTTTAAGCTGGGAGTATTTTGGTGTTTTGATTAAATACAATCCAGCTGCCTTTAAGCCAGAAAGTGAAGGGGCCAGAAGCTTGTTCGAATTGAAAGCCAAAGCATGGATTAACTATCAGAAAAAACAAAAGGGGTGATTCCCCCTTTTGCTTGTTGACAGTATTTGAACCAGGCGGTTTAAACAGTTTTATTTGGGTTCTAAACGGACGGCCCCATCTAACCTGATGGTTGAACCATTTAAATATGTATTTTCAATGATGTGTTCGGCCATTCTGGCAAATTCTTCAGGTTGTCCTAATCGAGAAGGAAAGGGAACTGAAGCGCCCAAGGCGGCTTTTATATCATCTGGTAATCCCGCCACCATAGGAGTTAAAAATACACCTGGAGCAATGGTCATGACTCGAATGCCAAATCTTGTGAATTCTCTCGCCATGGGTAATGTCATACCTACAATACCACCTTTACTGGCCGAATAGGCTGCTTGGCCAATCTGGCCTTCAAACGCAGCAACAGATGCGGTGTTGATGATCACACCTCTTTGTCCATCGGAATCAGCTTCGTTGTTTTGCATCAAATAAGCAGCGGCTTTTGATACGTTAAAACTTCCAACTAAGTTAACTTGAATGGCCTTGTTAAAATGGCTCAATGCCATTGGCTCTTCGCGTCCTAACACTCGACCTCCCGCCAATACCCCAGCGCAGTTGATGGCAACATTGATAAATCCCATAAATTCCTTGGCCCGATCACAAGCCGTTTGGATATCAGTTTCATTGCTGACATCTGCTTGTACAAAACAAGCATGCTGATGACCCAGCTTATTTACTGCTTCATCGCCAGCTTGCTGATTGATATCAAACAAAGTAACTTGACCACCTTTTTTAACAATGTATTCGGCGCATGCAAAGCCTAATCCAGAAGCGCCACCGGTGATAATGGCTTTGGTTTGTTTTAAATTCATTTGAAGTTCTCGTGATTTTTGGGTTTAAGGAAATTAATATTGTATTGCTGGATGCATCAAATAGCACAAGCAGTCTAATCTAATCGCTCGGATACTTTGGGTAATCATGGCTGGAACCACTTTTTGTTTGGTACAAATGTTCTTACCCCGTTTTTCAAAATAATGATCCGTGATGTCATGGCCAATCTGATCAGTCACAATAAACGGCATTTCAGTGCTTTCATCATCAAGCTGTCCAAAAACAGTGCCGACTTCTAGCAGGTGAAAATTATGATAATCTAAATCATTGTTTATAACAAAATTAACTGGACTGGTCTCTTTGCCAGCAATGGCAATTGAAATATCAGGTTTGACTTTAACGGTTGAAAAAATGTTTAAAACTTGCCTGTGTTCAACAAAACCAGGAACTGATTCCAAGGTGGATTGGTGAATTAAATTTTCTAAAAAGGTCAGGGTTTGTTCAATGCCATCAGCGGTTCCAGACATGCCACATTCAATAGTTACTGATGGGCAGAACTTGGCAAATGCGCCTGATTGAATGCCATCTGGACTGGTGAAGTGGATGATGGTATCTGAAAACAAAGAAGCCAGGTTAATGAATTCGCTCTTTAATGAATTGATCCCAGCATAGTGTGGGTTTCTGCCTGTATTATTGTGTATGTCTACACTGGCAAATGGGTTTTGATTTGCCATAAATTCTGTGATTTGTGACATTTTCATGGCCACATCATTGTGCTGCTTATGAATGCCTGGCCAGCATCGATTGAAATCTGGTTGGTGCTCTAATTGCCTGAGGTTTTCTTTGGCAGCCTGTACATTGCCAAACAATATATACAAACTGCGTGGTAGTTTGTTGATGTTTTGTTTAATTAAAATTTTTATGGCGTCCCAACCGGTCGCTTCATCACCATGTTGTAAGATTGAGATAAAAAGAGGGCGTTTAATTTGGCCGGCTAAATGGACCAAAGTATGATTGTCAACAAACTTGTAAAGCTCGGTGGCATCAACATCAAGAATGTTTTCAGGCAATTGGTCAAGAATTGTGATCATTGATAAAATTCATCCTATAGATTTGGGGTTGCTTTAGGCTGTTGGTCAATTATTATTAAGTAGAATGATTCGATATTTATTCCGCAATGGATGATATTAAAGACCCATACTTAAGTCAATCTTTTATGGATTTGTCTGGCTGTGATTACTTTAAAATGTCTTAGAAAGTTAAATCCACGTAAGGAACTATTTAGTATGATGCTATGATGCCAAGAAAATTTAATTATTGACTTGAAAATTTATGCGCCAATCGCCATGATTTGAAAGTTAATTAAATCTAAAAAATGCTGTATCGAATACAGTGGTTAACCCCAAATAATATTATGTGTGATTCGACCCTATACTCAGAATGATGGTTTTTGATATTTTGGCTCGAATTTTTTCTATGATCGGAGAATAAAGCAATATGATTGAATGTTTGAATTTAAGTAAAAAATTTGGTCAATTTACAGCTGTAGATGACTTGAGTTTTACTGCCAACAAAGGTCAGGTTTTGGGTTTTTTAGGACCCAATGGCGCAGGTAAATCCACAACCATGAAAATGATAACAGGCTTTCTAGAACCCACTTCGGGTCAAATTAAAGTTTGTGGAATTAATATTTTTGATGACCCAATAGCGGTTAAATCAAAAATTGGTTATTTGCCTGAAGGTGCGCCTAGTTATGGTGAAATGGAAGTGGGTCAATTCCTACATTTTGTGGGAGCCCTCAGAGGGATTAAACCATCTTTGATCAAAGCTGCTGTTGAATCAGTGATTTCACGGGTTAATTTAGAGAATGTATATTTTCAGAAAATTGAAACCCTTTCTAAAGGATTTAAAAGACGTGTGGGCCTGGCCCAAGCCATTATTCATGACCCAGATGTATTGATTATGGATGAGCCTACAGATGGTTTAGATCCCAATCAAAAACATCAAGTCAGGGAATTAATCACCGACATGTCGAAAGACAAAACCATCATTTTATCAACTCATATTCTTGAAGAAGTGCATGCTGTTTGTGACCGTGCCATCATCATTGCTGGTGGAAAAATTGTTGCAGATAACACGCCTACAGAAATGGAAGGCATGTCACGGTATCATCATGCCGTTAGTTTTGTTTCCGATTTAGATACTGAATTACTAAATAAAATCAAACAAATGAACTGTGTATTAGATGTTAATTATGACTCAAGATTAAAAGAAACTACGGTATTTCCAACACAAGGGCTTTTTATTTTTGACGAGATCAGTGAGTTTTTAAGAAAACAATCGATTCAAGTAAAAAGTTTAAAAATGGAAGCTGGGCGTTTGGACGAAGTGTTTCGAAACATCACCCAGCCCATGGGTGAAAGGGAGGTGGTGAAATGAGACAGATTCAACCTATCATAAAAAGAGAGTTACAAAGTTATTTTGCCACGCCAATTGCTTATGTATTTATCGTTATTTTCTTGATAATGAGTGGAGTTTTTGGATTTTATTTCGGTAGCCTGTATGAAAGAGGACAAGCTGATTTGATTCCATTTTTTAATTTCCACCCTTGGCTGTATTTATTTTTGGTTCCTGCGGTCGCCATGCGACTTTGGTCAGAAGAGCGCAACAGTGGAAACATTGAATTACTGATGACCTTACCTGTTCATAAAATGGATTGGGTATTGGGTAAGTTTTTTGCCGCATGGTTATTTATTGGTTTGGCTTTGTTGTTAACCTTTCCAATGGTCATCTCGATTAATTACCTAGGAGATCCTGATAATGGTCTTATACTGGCCAGTTATTTTGGTAGTTTTCTCCTGGCTGGCGGCTTTTTAGCCATTGGCAGCTGTATTTCCGCTGCTACCAAGAATCAAGTGATTGCTTTTATTTTATCCGTCGTGGTTTGTTTCTTGTTTTTGCTGTCTGGTTTTCCCATGGTGTTGAATTTCTTTAAGATGTTTTTGCCTCAAGTGATGGTTGATGCAGTTGCATCCACCAGCTTTTTAACTCATTTTGATTCAATCACCAAAGGTGTTTTGGATTTAGGAGACTTGAGCTATTTTGCAATTACCATTGCAGTTTGGCTTTATGCAACATCGTTAATTATTGATATTAAGAAGGCAAATTAATCATGAAAACACAAGCACATAAGACACAATTATTGATCTTGGCGGTGATTTTTTTATTGTCGTCAATTGTTATCAGCCAAAGCGGGTTGTTCTCTCGGCTTAGGGTTGATTTAACCGAAAACAATTTATTTACCTTGAATGAAGGTACCATCAATATCCTCAAGGGGATTGATGAAAACATTCACCTGCGTCTGTTTTACTCAGACCAAGCCACGGTCAACATTCCTATGTTAAGAACTTACCAAAGACGTGTGGTCGACTTTTTAGAAGAGTTGGAGCGATATGGTGGTGGGAAGTTAAAACTCAGTATCATTGATCCAGTTTCTTTTTCTGAGGAAGAAGATCAAGCTTCTCAATATGGATTACAGGCATTGCCCGTAGGAGAGGGTGGTGAAAATGTTTTCTTTGGTATAGCTGGAACCAATGCACTGGACAATGTGGAAGTGATTCCATTTTTACAGCCAGACAAAGAATCATTTTTGGAATACGATGTGGCTCAGTTGATTTACAACTTAAACCATCCAGAGAAGAGGACTTTGGGGGTGATGAGTGAGTTGCCTTTGTTGGGTGGTTTTGATCCACAACAAGGCCAAACCCAAGGTCAAATTGTATTTGAGCAACTGAAGGAAATGTATGAAATCGTGCCACTCGAATTGACTGACACAGATTTGAATGGCATTGATTTGTTGTTGGTGGCGCATCCAAAAACGCTATCCGATGACACTTTATTTGCCATTGATCAATATGTCATGGGCGGTGGGAGACTGTTGTTGTTTGTTGACCCCTTGGCTGAATCAGAAGAAGTGGTTGCAGACCCACAAAATCCAATGGCTCAATTGCAAGCTGACAGAAGTTCAAATTTGAATAAATTGTTACAAGCTTGGGGTGTTGGTTTTGACCCAACAAAAGTCATATTAGATAACCAGCAAGCGGTTTCAATCCAATCTGCTCAAGGGCAAGCCATCAGGCATTTAGCCATCAGTTCTTGGGTTAAACCTAGTTTAAACAGCGAAGACGTGGTGACCTTAGATTTAACTTCTATTAATACTGCTTTTGCAGGTTCGCTCACAGCACCAGAAGGTAAATTATTGCCTTTATTAAGCACTACCAGCGAATCTATGTTAGCAAACAATGATGCGATGTCATTGTTGTTAAATCCTGCTGGACTGTATCAAAGTTTTGTGGCGGATGACCAACAACATGTGATTGCTGCCAGGGTAATGGGTGAACTCAAAACTGCTTTTCCAAATGGTCTTGATGGTCAAGCCGGGAATGACTTATTACAACAAACGGATCTAGGGCATGTGGTAATCATTGCTGATGTTGATATGTTATTTGATCGCATGTGGGTTAGGGCGCAAAATTTCTTTGGACGACAAATCTATTCAAATTTTGCTGACAATGGGGCTTTTATAAATAATTTAATTGACAACATGACTGGCAGTGCAGATTTGATTCAAGTCAGGGCCAGAGGAACTTCCAACCGACCGTTTGATAAAGTGTTAGAAATCAAACGGGTGAGCGAACAAAAATACCGCGAAACTGAAAATCAATTGTTACAACAGTTACGTGAAACTGAAACCAAGCTCAATGAGTTGCAACGCAGTAAAGGACAAGACAATCAATTGATTATCAGTCGCGAGCAACAACAAGAAATTGCTAAGTTCAAACAACGTAAGCTCGAGGTGAGAAAGAATTTACGAGAAGTGAAACGCAATTTAAATAAAGACATTGAGGCATTGGGGACCAAACTTAAATTCATTAATATTGCATTGGTTCCATTGTTTATTACTTTGGTAGTCATCTTTCTTTCATGGAGAAAATCTAAACGTAAGGAGCGTCAATATGTTAAATAATTTGAAAGCATTGTTGGGTTTGTTGATAGTCATTGCTGGGGTTGCTTATTATGTTACTAAAGCCGATTCTGAACAAAATCTCACAACAAGATTTTTGATGCCAGATTGGCAAATTAGCCCAGACCAAATTGAAGCCATTAATAAAGTTCAATTAGAAAAAGATGGTGAAATGATTTCGGTTATAAAAGAGGGCGGCAATTGGTCTATTGAAGGTGGGTTCTTTGCCAATACCGAAACTTTGTCTCAATTGTTTCAATCTATACAGTCTGCTTTGATTGTTGAAGAAAAGACGGCAAATCCTAAAAACCATGAGCAACTTAATTTGGGTGAAAATGGTTTGAAAGTGAGCTTTTTTGAGGATAATAAAATTGTCGATGCAGTATTTGTCGGTAAAAATACCGGTGCAGATTTGGTATTTGTTCGTCATGAAAATGAGAACCAAACTTATACAGTGCGTGGTTTGAAATCGATACCATTCAACCTTGATAGTTGGCAATTGAAAACCATTTTAGATTACCCCGCCGATCAAGTGGTTAAGGTTGAGTTTAATCCAGCTGAGGAAGCGGCTTTTGCGGTTCAACGTAATGTTAACGATTTAAGCTTAAATTTAGTGGATTTCCCAGATGGCTTTCAATATAAATCAGACACCCAGCTGAGTACATTGGCTGCCGGGTTGTCACGTTTAATGATTGATGAAGCCTTGCCAGTAAACCTTGAAGGTATGGAGCTGCATTCGGTTAACCGTTACCAGTTGAATGATGGGTCGACGGTAGAATTACAAATTTATCAGAAAGGTGAAGAATATTTTTTAACAGTCAGTGGTGATAAGCATTTACATTATGCACCTTGGATGTTGAAAATTGCTGAGTATAAGTTCAATGCACTGAACAAAAAACTGTCTGATTTAATAGAGCATAAGGCTGACTCGGAATCAGCGGTTTCAGTACCGGAAGACCCAGTTGAATAAATCCTCAGTGGTGCTGATTCTGGCAGCAGTTTATGGATTAACTGCTGTCGCCTTGGGAGCGCTTGGCCAACATACTTTTAATGTTGAGCCAGGCACCCACGCAGCGATGTTATTTCAGCACGCCTATATATATCAATTAATTCATGCCTTGTTATTGATTTGGATAGCCACAAATATGTCTGAGGGTTTTTGGATCAAAGCGGCAGCAGTTGCCATATCTGTTGGTGTTTTATTGTTTTGTGGTGGTATTTATTTATTGGTATTTGTTGGTAAAACTGGCTTTTCGTGGATTACCCCACTGGGTGGCTCGATGATAATTCTGGGTTGGTTGAACTTGGTAATTCATGGTTTTCGAAAACTAAGAAAAAGTTAAACCTACAAACTATTTGTCGCTGGCAGCAGAGCAAAAGCCATTGGTATCAGCAGACAATCGTGTTTCATAAAAGCATTCAGTAAAGCCCATTAAAAAGACATTATTAAGCGACGCGCTGTCTATTTTGGGTTTAAGTTTTCGTTAATTAAGCTGCTTTTCTTAATCGACTCATGCCTTTTTGAGGGTTTAGTCACAATTCTTTTTATATTCAATCCTAAACTATTTAGTCAGTTTATATAAAAAGAGTGGCTATGAATAATCAATCTAAACAAAGAAGAAACCTGTTAGCCGGTGGGGTTGCAACTGCGGTATTGGCAGCAGTTCCACTACAAAACCATGCAAAAAATAAACAACAGTTAAAGCAAAAGACTGCTTTAAAAAAGTCTGCAGTATCTTCTGGGTTTAAAGCCATACCCATCCCAGAACAAACATTTGCAAATATGGTGTATGGTCGACTGGCCTATGGGGTGACTCCTGGTGAATTCGATGAAAACTCTTGGTCTTCATTGGGCCAAGATGATACTGAGAGACTGGTTAATTTTGTTAATCAGCAACTGGCAGGCGGGGCAGATGTAGATGTTGATGCCAGGGTTGCAGCCGCTGGTAATTTTGCCACATTGAATAAGACCTTGCCTGAAATGTGGTTTGATCATCGCTTAAATCCTGGTACAGGTGAGGACAGCTATAATCGCCCGATTTATGAAATGAAACGTTTGAAGTTTACCCGGGCTGCTTATAGCTTGTTTCCATTAAAAGAGCGCATTGCTGATTTTTGGCACGACCATTTTAGCCTAAATGGTGATGATACATATGCCCGTGCAACCATGACCAGTTGGGACAGGGATGTGATACGCCAACACATGTTAGGGAATTTTAAAGAGTTCTTAACAGCCACAGCACAACATCCGGCGATGTTGTATTACCTTGATAATTACGAAAACACCAAATCGGCTCCCAATGAAAATTATGCACGTGAGTTGATTGAATTACATACCTTGGGAGTAGAAAATTACTATGGATTGGTCCAACAGAATATGGTGCCAACCATCACAGTCCAAGAATCCGGTGGTGCTTGGCCAGCAGGTCAAGGACCTGGGGAAAGTACCATCCAGCAATTTTATGTGGATGCTGATGTTTATGAAGCAGGACGATGTTTAACAGGTTGGCATGTAGATGATGATGGTGATAGCAGCACGGGCTTGTTTTTATTCAATTCCAATCAAAATGACAGGAACCAAAAAGCCGTATTAGGCGCTGGGATGATTAATTTTTTCGCAGATCAAGGTGTCGCTGATGGACACAACCTGATTGAACTTTTGGCCTACCATCCGGGAACGGCAAAACACATTGCAGGAAAATTGGCTCGATTTTTTATATCAGATACACCACCACAATCAGTTGTGGATGATGTTGCGGCTGTTTTCTATGACAATCGTACGGCCAGCAACCAACTCGAATTGGTATTTAAAGCCTTATTTAATCACACTGATTTTGCAGATCCGACGCATTGGCAAGCTAAACTGAAAAGACCATTTGATTCAGTGGTATCGGTCATGCGAGCTTGCGCAACTGATTTTACTGTGATGCCAGATGACAGTAACAGTAACTCACTGGAATCACGCATGGATGATACAGGGCACTTTCCATTTGAATGGCAGGCTCCTGATGGATATCCAATGAAATCATCGTACTGGATGAGCTCAACTGCATTGATCCAAACATGGAAAACAGTGGATTGGATCATAGACAGAGAAAATTCAGGTGTTTATATCACGCCTGTAAAGGAA
Organism: Marinicella litoralis; assembly: GCF_002591915.1. Lineage (GTDB taxonomy): Bacteria > Pseudomonadota > Gammaproteobacteria > Xanthomonadales > Marinicellaceae > Marinicella > Marinicella litoralis. Next base: position 177,553 of record NZ_NIHB01000003.1, read on the forward strand.
CGGACAGTTGCCGCGTTTCAAAATACCCAAGCAGCTTTAACCCCTGAGAATATGCTGGCATTCTGGATGACTCAAATATTTGATCACACGCCTTCTGGTGGGTGGATAGGTGATCCGGTGTTTGAATCAATCATTCCATTTTTGATACAGCAACCTGAAAATGATTCTTATCCACCTTGGCAAAGGTCTTTAACCATACCATTTGATGACTTGGTGGACAATGACTGGCCTTACCGATGGCATGAACGGCTCAGGGGCATGGTGAGCTTGGTATTGGCATCTCCTTATTTCATGCAACGATAGAGGAATAGACAAATGAAAAATATGAAAAGAAGAACGTTTTTGCAGTCTACTGCTTTGTTGGGTGCATTGTCTGGAGTAAAAATAGCAAGGGCAGGTGGTTCAAGTCCAAGCCATCAGCCCATCATCATTGATTTGTTTATGAATGGCGGAATGGATGGCCTGAATGTTGTGCCGCCATTTTCAGGGCCAGATCGGGCTTTTTATGAGTCTTTGCGTGAGAATCTACAAGTTCCATTAACTGGTTCAAATCAAGTGCTTGATATTGGTGAGGTTTTTGGCTTTCACCCCGCAGCAACGGGTTTAAGAGACATGTATTTGGATGGTGACTTGGCCATAATCCATGGGACAGGGTTGCCTCAAGAATATGTTTCTAGATCGCATTTCGATGCCACCAAATTGATTGAATTGGGTACGCCACATAATTTGTCAACCGATGATGGCTGGCTGACCAGACACCTCAACTCCACCCCTTTGATTACTGGTGCAGAAGTGATACCTGTTTTGGTCTCTGGCAGTGCTAACCCAATCAGTCTGCAGGCTTATTATAATGCTTTGACGGTGGATCAAATCAGTGGGTATCATCCTAATTCTGGACAGTTTGAGGTCAAACATTCTGAGGCCATAAGTAACATGTATGCTGGAAACAGTGCTTTGGATTTGTCGGTGGCTGGAGCCATGGATACTTTATCTGTGATATCTGCTTTGGATTTGGATAACTATGTTCCTGCCGGTGATGTGGTTTATCCAAGCAATAATTCATTCAGTCGTCAACTTTCTCTGATTGCACAATTAATCAGAGAAGATTTGAGTGTGAATGTGGCAACAGCCAGTCTAGGGGGGTGGGACACCCATGACAATCAAGGTGATGGCGGTGGTGGTGGGTTTTTTAATAAAGTTGCAGAGATGTCTAATGCCATCACTGCCATGTGGTATGACCTCAAAGCTGCTGGTTTGGGGCAACAAGTAACAGTGGTTGTTCACAGCGAATTTGGTCGCAGAGCCAAGCAAAATGGCACAACCAGTGGCAGTGGTACCGATCATGGTTCTGGTAATGTGATGTTTGTTATTGGTGGTCGGGTGAATGGAGGGCAAATGTATGGTAATTTTCTTGGCTTAGCACCTGAACAATTGTTTGGTGGGCAAGACATCTCACCAGAGGTTGATACCCGACAAATTTATGCGACCCTAGTTAAGGAAGTTTTAGGTAACCCAAATCTTGATCAAGTTTTTCCTGGTTATACCAACCACACCAGTCTAGACTTTGTATCACCAGATTTGATTTTCAAAGCTGGGTTTGATTAAACAATAAAATAGGTAGCCGTTGAATTAATCAATAGCTACCTATAAATTCAATCGATCAGAAAAATTCTTTTCTTACTTGGGCAAATGCATCCAAGGCAATATCTAAATCATTTTGGGAGTGAGCGGCTGATATTTGTAATCGGATTCTGGCTTTGTCTTTTGGAACCACAGGAAAACTGAAGCCAATACAATAAATGCCGAGTTCCAACAACCGATCTGCCATTTGTTGTGCCAATCGAGCATCGCCCAACATGATGGGGGTGATTGGGTGGGTTTCACCTGAAACTGTATAACCCAATTCAACAATTTTAGACCTGAAATATTGGGTGTTTTTTTCAAGTTGATCACGCAAAGTGGTGGAGTTTGAAATCAAATCAAAAACTTTGATGCTGGCAGCTACCAAGGGAGGTGGCAATGTATTAGAAAATAAATAGGGTCTTGATCGTTGGCGCAACAGTTCAATGATTTCTTTTTTCCCAGTGGTAAATCCGCCTGATCCACCACCCAATGCTTTACCTAAGGTTGAGGTAAAAATATCAATTTTATCCAGAACACCCTCCAATTCAGCAGAGCCTCTGCCTGTGGAGCCAATAAATCCAGTGGCATGAGAATCATCAACCACAACCAATGCATTGTATTGAGCTGCCAGGTCAGTAATGGCCTTCAGTTTAGCAATCGTACCATCCATACTGAACACACCATCAGTGACAATCAATCGCCTATTACAATCTTGGGTATTTATTAATATGTCTTCCAATTGCTGCATGTCGCTGTTTTTATATCGATGCCTTTGTGCTTTACACAAACGTATACCATCAATGATTGAAGCATGGTTAAGTTCATCACTGATAACGGCGTCATCTTTATCTAATATGGTCTCAAACAAGCCACCATTGGCATCAAAACAGGAGGTATACAAAATGGTGTCTTCGGTACCAAAGTAATCACTGATTTTTTGTTCTAATTCTTTATGCAAATCTTGGGTGCCGCAAATAAACCTAACCGAAGCCATACCAAAACCATGGGTGTCTAAGGCTTTTTTTGCCGCTTTAATGATTTCTGGATGGTCAGCTAAACCAAGGTAGTTGTTGGCACAAAAGTTGATGACTTTCTTTCCACCAGGTAACTCTATGTGAGCGGATTGAGGGCTGGTGATAATGCGTTCAGATTTGTAAAGGCCTTCATCTTTAATGGATTGGATGACTTTTGAATAATTTTTCATGATACGTTTAACTCCAAGAACAAACGACTTTGCCACATTGACCAGAATTCATCAAATCAAATCCGGTTTGAAAATCGTCAATATGAATCTCGTGGGTTAATGCTTTTTCTAAGGGAAAACCAGATAACAATAATTGGGTCATTTTGTACCAAGTTTCATACATTTTCCTACCAGTAATTCCCCTGATAGAAAGGCCTTTGAATATGATGTTGTCCCAATTGATTTGGGTGTGGTCAGGAAGCATTCCAAGCAGAGTGATTTTACCACCATTATACATACTGTTTAGCATGTCATTAAAAGCCATGGGGTTGCCTGACATTTCCATACCTAAATCAAATCCGGTGATGTTCATTTCTTTCATCACAGCTGGAAGTTTTTCTTTGGTCACATTGACACAGCGTGTTGCCCCCATGTCTTTGGCCAATGACAATCGATAGTCATTCACATCGGTGATAACCACATTTCTTGCGCCTACATGTTTGCAAATTCCAGTAGCGATGATTCCAATGGGCCCAGCACCAGTAATTAAAACATCCTCACCAACCATGTCATATTCAAGTGCACAATGTGCAGCGTTACCAAATGGATCAAAAAAAGCCGCTAAGTTTGAAGGTATTTTGTCAGGTACAGGCCATAAGTTTTGTACGGGCATACTGATAAACTCAGCAAATGCACCATTTCGGTTAACCCCTATGCCTTGCGTATTGGGACATAAGTGAGGGGTGCCCGCTCGACAGTTGCGACAAACCCCACAAACGATGTGTCCTTCAGCACTGACTCGTTGACCCACTTCATAACCTTTGACCTCACTGCCCATATCGACGATGTGGCCAACAAATTCATGGCCAATGACCAGCGGAGGTTTGATCGCTTTTGCGGACCATTCATCCCATTTATATATATGTAAATCAGTGCCACAAATGGCGGTTTTTTCAATTTTGATAAGAACATCATTGTGACCCATTTCAGGCATTGGGACATCTTCCATCCAAATACCCAGTTCAGGTTTTTTTTTGACCAGTGCTTTCATAGTATGTTTTTAATTGAATTCAGCTTTACAACTGAATGCTATATTTAGGGTGGCCGTATTATAGACCTTTTGAATATAATGATGCGCAATTGTGCGAAAAATCGCGCATCATTTTTATTTTGAATTATTCTCGTAAATCCTTGTGTAATATTTTGCCCACATTCGATTTTGGCAATTCATCTCTGAACTCAACAAGTTTGGGTACTTTGTATCCTGTCAGGTGCGCTCTACAATGCGCAATGACGTCTTTTTCAGTGAGGCTGTCATTTTTTCGTACCACGAATAATTTAACAATTTCTCCTGACCTTTCATCTTCAATGCCGATGGCGGCACATTCAATGATGTCACTGTGTAAGCAAGCTGCATCTTCAATTTCATTGGGAAATACATTAAAACCTGATACCAATATCATGTTTTTCTTGCGGTCAACAATTTTGAAATACCCTTGTTCATCCATTATGGCCACATCGCCAGTTTTCAGCCAACCATCTACAATGGTTTTGGCTGTTTCTTCAGGTCGGTTCAAATAGCCCAGCATGACTTGAGGTCCTCTGATACACAATTCCCCCCTCTCACCCACAGGCATAGGGTTGCCGTCATCATCTTGAATTTGACAATCGGTTCCCGGTAACGGCAGGCCGATGTTGCCGGTGTACTCTTCCATGGGTACTTGGTTGATACAAGCCGCCGGCGATGTTTCAGTCAGGCCATAAGCTTCAGCCAATGTAACTCCTGTGACTTTTTTCCATTCTGTTGCGGTGTTCTTTTGTACGGCCATTCCACCACCCAATGAAAATTTAAAGGCAGAAAAGTCCAAATCTGAAAAGCCTGGTGTGATTAACAGGCCATTAAATAATGTGTTAACGCCAGTTAAAACGGTGAACTTATGTTGCGATAATTCTTTAACAAATCCAGGCATGTCCCTTGGATTGGTGATCAACACGTTTTTTGCCCCATAAAGACAGAAGGTGAGGCAGTTGGCAGTTAATGCAAAGATGTGATAGAGCGGAAGTGCGGTAATGATGATTTCTTTGCCTTCTTCAATTTCACTTGATATCCATAATTTTGTCTGAGTGACGTTTGAAATCATATTTCTATTGGTCAGCATGGCACCTTTTGAAACACCAGTGGTGCCACCAGTGTATTGTAAAAATGCAATGTCATCCAAGGTTCTTTTTACTGCAGTAAAGGGCAGCGATTGACCAGCATTGAGTGCTGCTTTGAAACTGATTGAGCCAGGTAAATCAAACGGAGGTACCATTTTTTTGACTCTTTTGATTAAAAAGTCCATGATTTTGCCTTTCAATCCACCGACCATTTCACCGATGGTTGTCGTGATTACTTTTTCGACCCCTGTCTCATTGATCACTTCAGCCAAGGTACAAGCGGTGTTTTCAATCACGATGATGGCTTTGGCATTGGCATCATTTAATTGATGTTTTAACTCTCTGGGTGTATACAAGGGATTCACATTGCTAACCACCATGCCGGCCCTGAGAATGGCTTGGACTGCAATTGGGTATTGCAACACATTAGGCATCATAATAGCTATCGAGTCACCTGTTTTAAAGTGTGCTTGTAAATAGGCGGCCAATTGCTTGCTGTAATTATCGAGTTCGCTGTAGGTGATTGATTTGCCGAAATTCACATAGGCTTCGGAAGATTTGAACTTTTCACAAGATTCAACCAACATGTCAGCCACAGATTCATAAGGTAACTCGCCTAATTCATGTGGGACACCGGGACGGTATTGTTTTAACCAAGGTCTTTCTACTGTCATATCACCTCTATTTAACTTAGAATTTAATTTAATTTAATTTAACGAAGTGATTCAGCCGCGATTGTATTAAAAAATAAGCTTCAGTCCCCACTTCAACTTGAACAATGTGTTCACACCAATAAGATTGGTTTTGTAATGAAACATTACAATTGTAATCCTTTTTCATGTTAAATGTTTTTATGACTTTTTTCTACCAATTTGATAGACTTTAAACTTACCATTTTATTAACATCATATGGAATCTGAACTTTTAGCCAATACCTTGCAACCCCATTCGATGGGTGTTTTGATCTTAACCTTGGTTGCACTGGTGTTATTTGCCAATGACAGGATACCGTTGCAAACTTCAAGCTTGTTTGTTCTGTGTGCATTGATATTAGGGTTTCACCTCTTTCCATATCACCAAAGTGATGGCACCATCTTTCCAATCAAAACCTTTTTCCTTGGATTTGGCAACGAAGCATTGATTGCAGTTTGTGCCTTGATGGTGGCTGGCCAAGCATTGGTCAGGACAGGAGCCATGGAACCCATTGGCCGGTATTTGGCTAAGCTTTGGAAAGTCAGCCCATCTTTGTCTTTGCTGTTGACATTGGTTACGGGTGCTGTGCTGAGTGCATTCGTTAATAACACACCCATCGTGGTTTTACTTTTGCCTGTTTTGGTCAGCGTGTCATTACGGACAGGTCAGTCTTCATCAGGAACATTGTTGCCAATGGGCTTGGCTACATTATTAGGAGGCATGGCTACTACAATCGGTACATCAACCAATCTATTGGTGGTTAAAGTGGCTGAAGGGTTGGGCGTGCCAGAATTCGGCATGTTTGATTTTATCCTACCTGTTTCTATTACAGGCGTGGTGGCAATCTTGTACTTGTGGTTGGTGGCTCCACTGATCCTGCCAGATCGTACGCCCCCATTGAAAGACACTTCACCACGGGTTTTTTCAGCTGAAATTAAAATAAACCAAGGTGAATTTGCTGATGGCAAGACCTTGGCTGAGTTGCGAGACAAGGTAGATGGTAAAATAAATATACAACGCATTGTTAGAGGCGAGGGCTTATCAATTGCTACCTTACCTGATGTGGTGATCAAATCTGGAGATCGTCTGATAGTTTCTGACACAGCCGACAACCTGAGAGAATATGAGGTTGAGTTGGGTGGTTCATTGTTTACCGGTGAACATCAAGTCGATGAATCACATCCTTTATCTGCCGGTGATCAATCCATCGCAGAACTGGTGATTACATCTGGTTCATTGCTTGATCGGGTGCGCGTCGGGGATTCAAGGTTGAACAGTAAATATGGCCTCACGCTATTGGCTGTGCACTCACAAGGTAAAGAAACCACTGCAACCTCGAAAGGCATGGATGATTTGATTTTTCGACCAGGTGATGTCTTGTTGGTACAAGGTACACATTTGGCCATACAAGAAGTTAAACGTACAGGTTCATTGTTGGTATTAGATGGTGGGGAAGAGTTGCCTCATACCAAAAAGGCCCCCTTGGCTTTGGCTGTGATGGCTGGTGTTGTTAGTTTAGCGGCCTTTGACCTTATGCCTATATCAATCAGTGCCGTATTGGGTTGTTTTGTGTTAATTGCCACAGGGTGTTTACGTTGGCGCGATGCCACCCATGCACTCAGTGCCCAAGTGATTTTTATCATTGTGGCTTCCTTGGCATTGGGAGCCGCTTTGATGGCGACCGGTGGGGCTGATTATTTGGCTAATTTATTTGTGGTTTCCACCAATGGCTTTGCGCCAGGTGTGGTTTTGGGTATATTGATGTTTTCAATGGCCATCATGACCAATGTAATTTCAAACAATGCTGCGGCTGTTATTGGAACGCCTATAGCGGTGAGTATTGCTCAGCGATTGGGTATGCCCGTGGAACCCTTCGTATTGGCGGTTTTATTTGGTGCCAATTTAAGTTATGCCACCCCAATGGCCTATCAGACCAATTTATTGGTTATGAATGCTGGTGGTTATAAGTTCATTGACTTTGTAAAAGTCGGTGTACCATTGACTTTAATTACTTGGGCCATGCTAACTGGTATGCTCACTTGGATATATCAACTGTATTAAAATAACGGTTATTATCTGATAAAAATATAAAAAAGAGGAAACCCATGGGCGAACAGAATATTTCAAGAGGCGGAGACAATGAAGCCAAAAGGCTATTTACCAGAGCGGTCTTAAATGACCTGAAGGCGTTGGAACTGATGATTGAAAAAGGACTCATCGAATCAGGTGCCAGAAGAATTGGTGCCGAGCAAGAAATGTTTCTGACTGACAATGATTACAGTCCAAGTTTAACTGCATTGGATATACTCGGAGACATCACGGATGATCGATTTACCAATGAAATCGCTTTGTTTAACATTGAGGCGAATTTAACTCCCAGAAGGTTTGAAGGTAAGTGCTTGAGTGAAATGGAAGAGGAAATCAAGGAAGTGGTTTCAATTGCCAAACACCACGCCGGCAACCATGATGCGAAAATTATTTTAGCGGGTATTTTACCTACATTGCGTCAAATGGATTTAACCTTGGACAGCATCACACCGGTTGATCGATATTATGAATTGAATGATCGTTTGAAAGAAATCAGGGGTTCGGATTTTCGGATGGACATTCGTGGTGTAGATGAATTGTCAGTAACACATGACAACTTTCTTTTGGAAGCCATGAACACCAGTTTTCAAGTTCATTTTCAAGTCAGTGGCAATGAATTTGTTGAAATGTACAACATGTCACAAGCGGTCACTGGACCTTTGATGGCAGTGGCTGTCAACTCTGGCCTGATTCATCATTATCGATTGTGGCATGAGTCTAGAATTGCGGTGTTTCAAAACTCCATTGATACGCGTTCTACGCAACACCAAAAACGCGGCACGCAAGCGAGGGTTCATTTTGGTAATGAGTGGATTGAAAGTATCGTTGATGTGTTTCGTGATGACATTTCCCGATTCTCAGTGGTCCTCACTTCTGACTATGAAGAAGATCCTGTGGGTATGGTTCATGCTGGCATAATGCCAAAATTAAAGGCCTTGATGTTACACAATGGGACGGTTTATCGATGGAATCGGCCTTGTTATGGCGTAAAGGACAATATACCGCATTTGCGCATAGAAAACCGCGTGTTACCCTCTGGTCCATCGGTGATTGATGAGGTGGCCAATTCCGCATTTTACTTTGGTTTGATGTCAGGTATGAGCCAAAAAACTGATGATATTTCGAAGGATTTGCGTTTTTCTCATGCACGTAATAATTTTTTACAAGCTTGTCGCACCGGACTGGAATGTCATTTCACATGGATCAATGGAGAAAGTATTTCAGCCACAAGGTTAATTAAAGATGAGTTGTTGCCCATCGCCGAAAGCGGACTTAAATCTGCTGGCTTAGATAAACAAGACATTGAACGTTATTTAACCACCATTGAAAAAAGAGTTGAGAATAAACAAACTGGTGCCAAATGGGCCATAAAATCAATCACTGAAATGAATAAAGATTTACATCCTGACGAAAAAGTGAGGGCTGTGGTTGCAGAAATGCATGATCAGCAGGCTGTAGACCGGCCAATCCATGAATGGCCCTTGGCCAAACCAGTAAAACGCACCGATTGGCGAGCAGGTTATTTATTGGTGGGGCAATTTATGACCACCAAGTTATTGACTGTGCGCCCCGATGACTCGATGGATTTAGCGGCCAGCATCATGGACTGGAAAAGAGTCAGGCATGTGCCCGTTGAAAATGATGAAGGTGAATTGGTGGGTTTGGTCTCACACCGATCAATTTTGAAAAAAATTGTAGATGGAGAGGATCACAAAGGAACAGCGATACGCGAAATCATGAATGAACAACCCATTTTTGCGGGGCCTAAGACCACCACTGTAGAAGCCATTCAAATCATGCGTGATAAACGCATCAGTTGCTTGCCTGTGGTGGATAACGGTAAATTAGCAGGCGTTATCACTGAATATGATTTAATTAAAATTGCCAGCCACGTGTTGGAAGCTGATTTGAAGGCGTATAAAGGTAAGTTAGAAGAAAGCAGCTGATCTAAAAATTGTTTCTGGTGGGGTTGTTTTGATTTTAGGCTAATCCAGTGACCAGAACTGATTAATCACCCAAATACTCCATATAATAGTCACTTCTTTGGTATTCGGATTCAAATGGGTGGGGCAATTTAACAAACCCAAAGCGACCATAAAGCTTAATTGCTGGTTGCAGAGAAGAGTGGGATTCCAGATATAATTTTTCTCCATTCAATTGGTCGAATACTTCGATACATTTTTGCATCAAAATGGCGCCAATACCTTTTGCTTGGTATTCAGCTGTTACTGCCATTTTTGTCAGTTCAAAAACTTGTTCCCCATGGTGTTTTAGCGCTACACAGCCAATTATTTTCTGGTCTAATGAGGCATAAATGATTTGCCCGCCCTGACTGATGATTTCATCCGGTCTTGATAAAACATGAACATCGATGGGTTCAATCACAAAATACTTTTTTAACCACTCTTCATTCAAACTTTTAAAGTGTGCGCCTAATGTGCTTGTGTGCAACAAGGTGGTGACTTCTTTCACTGATTATTCATATCCAAAATGTGTATAATAATTCATTTTAGTCTTAAGGCAAAGCTTATGGGAATTTGGGATAAATTATTTGGTGAATTGGTCGATATCATTGAGTGGACTGATGACACAAGGCATACATTGGTTTATCGCTTTCCACGGTATGGTAATGAAATTAAAAACGGCGCCATGTTAACAGTCAGGGAAGGGCAAATGGCGGTTCTGGTTAATGAAGGAGAAGTGGCTGATGTATTTGGCCCTGGCTTGTTTGAATTGAACACTGCCAATGTACCTATTTTGTCTTCCTTACAAGGCTGGAAGCATGGTTTTGAAAGCCCATTTAAGGCGGAAGTTTACTTTTTCAACACCAAAGTGTTTACTGACATGAAGTGGGGATTGCGAAATCCATTGATCCTCAGAGACCGTGAGTTTGGGGTCATTCGAATCAGGGCTTTTGGCAGTTATGCCTTCAGAATCAATGACCCTGAAAAAATGATGAAAGAAATCGTAGGCACAGATGGCCATTTTGTGCTGGAGGAAATCATTGGGCAGTTAAAAAACTTGGTTGTTACTGGGTTTGCTAAAGTCATCAGTGAATCAGGCATTCCGGTTTTAGATTTAGCCGCCAGTTATGATGATCTTGGTCAATTTTTAACTGACCAAATACAGCCCATGTTTAACGAATATGGACTGAAATTAGAAACCATGTTGGTTGAGAATGTTTCTGTTCCTGAGTCAGTTGAAAAGGCTTTGGATGAAAGAGCCAGTTCAATTGCTGTTGGTGATTTAAATCGGTTTACTCGCTACCAGCAAGCCCAATCAATGCGAGATGCAGCCAATAATCAATCGGCTGCTGGTGGTGGTATGGCCATGGGAATGGGCTTTGGGATGGCGCAATCATTTGGCCAAGCCATGGCAAAAGGTGATGCCACTGATCCTTTGGCGCCACCTCCAGTGCCGCAAGCGACAAAAGAAATCAAACACTATTTCGTCATCGTTGATGGCGAAAGGGTTGGCCCAATAAACTTGGCAGCTGTGGTGGAAATGATAAAAAACCAGCAAATCTCAGCTGATAGCATGATGTGGACCGCGGGTCTAAAAGATTGGATTGCCGCAGATGGGTTGTCCGAGGTATTAATGCATTTAAACAATGAACCACCTGCCATGCCATCATAATAAGAGTAGATGACACCCTATAAACACTTCAAGTGTAACCAATGTGGTTCTGACTTGGACTATGCCATCGGTATGCATTCTCTCAAATGCGTCAGTTGTGGTCAGGTCGACCCCATTGAGGCATCACCTTTAGACATGTATTTGGCGCACGATTACCAAAAAGTGGTGAATGATTTCAGTTATTTTGACCCGCAAGTGGTCAGACATGAATTGAAATGTGATAACTGTGGTGCTCATTTTATGCTGCCAGAAAATATACATGCAGAAGAATGCCCTTATTGTGATTTAAATGTGGTGGTGCCGGTAGATCAAAATCGTCATTTGGTTCCTGATGGTGTGTTGCCATTTGAAGTCCATCAGCATGAAGCCGAAGCCGCTTTTAAAAAGTGGCTTAATGGATTGTGGTTTGCACCCACAGCATTGAAAAAGAAAGCGATTCAAGCCCAATCAATCGTTGGTTCATATATGCCACTGTGGGCGTTTGACGCTCAAGTTGACAGTGACTACTCTGGTGAAAGAGGTGATAACTACACGACCACGATCAGGGTGCCTACCAAAGTCAACGGCAAAACGGTGATGCAAACCAGAACAGTGGTTAAGATCAGGTGGCGTCATCGATCTGGCCGAGTATTTAACCAGTTTGATGATGTGGTGGTGTTAGGAAGTTATACCCTCCCGGTAAAGTTTCAAAACTTTCTCTCACACTGGGACATGCTCAGGACTCAAGAATACAATGAAAAATACCTCAGTGGTTTTCGTTCAGAACTGTATCAAGTCAGCCTGCCTGAGGGGTTTAAAAATGCCAAAAAAGTGATGGACAGAGCAATCAGACAAACGGTGAGACGTGATATTGGTGGGGATCACCAGCGCATACATCGAGTGAATTCAGTCTACCATGCTGTGGGTTTTAAATTGTTGCTGGCACCCATGTGGGTATCTGCCTTTAATTACAAGGAAAAAACATTTCGTTACGTCATCAATGGTCAGAATGGCAAAGCGCATGGTGAGCGACCTTGGAGTTATTATAAAATAGTGGGTGCGGTATTGTTATTGGCATCTATTATCGGATTGGCGGTCATCATTTCAAAGTAATAACATAATTGCAGCTTTAGCGACTATTATCAGTCATAGAAGGATAGACATCCTAATCTCAAGGCATTAAACTTAGCACATGTTCAATAATCCAAGGTGTATTAAAAAACCTTAATGACAGAAGACCAGAGTATCAAAGGTTCTGATAAGGAAAATCAGAAATCATGGCTTAATAAGTTAGCCAATTTATTTACGGATGAACCTCAAAATAAGGACGATCTCCTAGCAATACTAATGGAAGCCCATCACAATGCTTTATTGGATATTGATGCCTTGAATATGATGAAAGGGGCGTTGAAGGTTGCTGACCTCCAAGTCAGACAAGTGATGATTCCCCGTGCTCAAATGGTGGTGATTCCATTAACTTCTAACATTGAAGAAGTGTTGCCAATTATCGTTGAATCTGGTCACTCCAGATTTCCAGTGGTGGGTGAGGATAAGGATGAGTTGGAGGGCATTTTATTGGCTAAAGACATCTTGAAGTCATTTGTCAAAGGAGAGCAAGATTTTGACCTCAGAGAAATTTTGCGTCCTGCCGTGGTGATTCCCGAGTCGAAACAAGTCAATATCTTGTTGAATGAATTTCGCACCTCGAGAAACCACATGGCTATCATCATCGATGAATATGGCGGTGTCGCTGGTTTGGTGACGATAGAAGACATTCTGGAAGTTATCGTTGGCGAAATTGATGATGAGTATGACAACCATGAAGATCCTTATATCATGAAAATCAGTGACAAGCTTTATCGGGTGAATGCATTAACCACCATTGAAGAGTTTAATGAGGCATTTGATTCAAACTTCAATGACAGTGAATTTGATACCATTGGAGGATTGGTGGCCAGTGAAGCAGGGCGCTTACCTGAAACAGGTGAAGAAATATGGGTCGAAAATTTAATGTTTAAAATCATTAAGTCTGATAAACGTCGGATCGAGTTTGTTCAAGTAGACTTTTCCTGAAATTTTCAATGAGCCAAATCAAATTGCTGGTGTTTTTGCTTTTAGCTCACTTAAGTGTTCAAGTCCAAGCTGACAAAGAAATCAAACTGATAACCATTGGTGCAGGTAGTGAGTTTTGGTCGGCTTTTGGTCACACTGCACTGGCCATTGATGATGACGTTTATGGATTTGGTTATTTCAGTTTTGAGGATGAAGACTTGATTCAATCCTTCCTGAGCAACCAAATGCAATATGATTTGGGGGTCAGTGATTTTTCGAGAGAAATTGAATTGGCTCGCTGGCAAAACAGGACATTTATTGTTCAACACCTTAAGTTAAGTGATGCTGAAATAAGCTACATAACCGAATACCTGTTCTGGCATAATTTGCCAGAAAACCAGTCTTATCATTATGATTATTTTCTTAACAATTGTTCTTCCAAAATCAGAGACATCCTTGATCAGGCATGGGGTGGTTTGTTAAGAAACCAATTCAACCAAGCGTCTAACAGTAATTACTTTAAACAAACCTTTCCCGCAAAAAACCAATCATTGATGAATCTGGGAATGGCCATGGCATATGGTTGGTCTGCTTACAGTACTAGGTCTGAATGGGAGTTGATGGCTTTACCGCAGTATTTACAATCTAAAATATCTGAACTGGGACCATTGAAAGTATCAAGTTCTACAGTGCTGTATCATGAAGTCCCTCAAAACAGGGTGGTTGCTGTTTTAAAAACGCATGGTGTCTTACTGGGACTGTTTACCAGTCTTTTCTTGCTTTTATTATTTAATAAAACCAAGAGAGCGACCCAAAAGGCCGTGTGGATTGTTCAATCATTGATTGGTTTAGTCTTGCTTGGTTTGTGGGTTTTTAGCGGTCATCAAACCGTTGGTCTGAACTTCAATGTTCTGCTATTTTTTCCTTTTGCTTTTTTAATAACCAAATACCGGTATTTACGAGGGTTATTGATGGCTTCTTATGCTATATGGCTGGTCTTGGCGTTGATTTTAGGCGCTTGGTATTTGTTGCCTATTTTGCTGATCCATTGGATGGCTTTAAATTTTAATAGGGTTTGATCTATGATTCGATCAATATGATTTCAGCACTTCCTTTGGTGTGATTGTTTAAACTTGATGTGAAGTCCTCAATTTGATCATTGGGTAATTCAACCAGGTTGTTTACTCCGCTTGAATTAAAGTTTTGATCTAAACTGATGCCATCATATTGATTAAGTAGTTGATGCAAAATTTGTGAGTATTGAAATCCAATTTCAATTCTGAGTTCCGATTTTGGAACGTGAAATTCAAAATCAGCCTGTTTTAAATTTTTGGCAATGGTGCCACCATAAGCCCTTGCAAGGCCGCCAGTCCCTAATTTGATACCACCATAGTGTCTAATAACCAAAGCTCCCACAGCATCGAAGTCAGCGCCATCTATGGCAGCAAGAATGGGTTTGCCTGCAGTGCCTGAAGGCTCACCATCATCATTGAACCGGTATTCATTACCTATGCGATATGCCCAGCAGTTGTGGGTGGCATTGAGGTCTTGGTATGTTGTGAGCTTGTTAAAAAAGTTTTGATCAGATGTGATGGGGAAACAAATACCAATGAATAAGCTCTTTTTAATGGCCTCTTCATTGGTATTTGTCGAAATTAAAATTTTCTTAGTCAAGAAGCTCAGGTGGGATTTGAGTCTCTGGGAAAGACAATTGCATGTAGCTTATTAATGCGCTTGCTTGATCTGTTTGATTCATGTCTCTGAATGATTGCAAAGCCTTCAATGCTTTGTCAGGCGTGTTATATCGCATGGCAAATTTCATGTGTTTTTGTCCTAATTTTTCTGCCTCCGCTTGTGCTTCTTCTATCGGCATGTCTTCAAGATGTGCATAGACATTAGGCAATACCGCTACAG
The DNA here is from genome assembly GCF_002591915.1 of Marinicella litoralis. Classification (GTDB taxonomy): domain Bacteria; phylum Pseudomonadota; class Gammaproteobacteria; order Xanthomonadales; family Marinicellaceae; genus Marinicella; species Marinicella litoralis. The sequence continues at coordinate 192,878 of NZ_NIHB01000003.1, forward strand.
GCTTGCTTTGTTTAACAGCTTTTGGCTCAGATGTATTTTGAACTTTGCTGGAATTATTAGCCATTTTGGCAGTTCCTTTGTCCATCATTGTTTCTGTTTTTGTGGTGCTTTCAACAACGGTGCTGTCATCATTAAAGATGTTCCACACAACCGCAATGACTAAAATCAAGCCAGCAATGGCCAGAAATGGTAAAGATTTTGATGATGCCATAAAGTAAATCCTCGTTATTATTAAATGTTTAAACAGCGCTTAGAGTGGTTAATCTTCTAAACGTTCAAAAATTTTGGCGTGTATTCTACCAGATTTCAATTGAGTTGATACTTGATCACCAATTTTGACTTGTGAAATGTCACTGATCACGGCTCCACTGTCTAGTTCAGTGGTTATGCTGTAACCTCTGGACATCACTTTCAAAGGACTTTGGTTGTTTAAATCATTGGCGGTCAGTCGCAGTTTTTGATCAGCCATTTCAAGGGCATGTTTAATTTTCCAATTCAGACGTTCTGTCAGTTGTGATAGTTTTTGAGACTCCAATTTGGTGTTGGGTTTGTGGCTGCTTAATTGATCAGCTAAATGCTTGATTTGATTGTTTTTAATCTGCCATAGGTTGTTGAATGTTTTGGTTAAGTTTTGTTGCATTGAGGCCAATGAATTTTGTTGTGAAAGCACCAAGTTTTTTGGGTGCGACTTGTCTAAACGATGACTCAGTGAATCAACTTCTTGTTGATGAATTCTTAATTTGTCTTGCATCAGTAAAGACAACAGTCGGCTGTGATGACTCAGCTTTTGAGAAAGTTGATTAAAATCGCCGCAAATATATTGCGCAGCAGCTGTGGGGGTTATGCAATGCATGTCTGCCACCAAATCACTGATAGATTCATCGGTTTCATGCCCCACGGCACTGATAATTGGTGTTTCTAACTGAGCCATTTGGTGGGCCAAAAACTCATCATTGAAGGCCCAAAGGTCTTCTTTGGAACCACCGCCTCGAGTTAATAACAGTAAATCATGTTTATTGCTGTCGGCAGTTCTTAGGGCATGATTGATCTGAGGTGGGGCCTCATTGCCTTGAACGGGCGTGTGGTATATGGTGACTTCAATTAATGGGTTCTTGTGAAGTAAGACATTTAAAATGTCTTGCAGCGCCGCACCATTTTTTGATGTAATGATTCCCAGTGAATTCACCATTGTAGGGATTGGCCGTTTTCTGGCTGCCTCGAACAAACCTGCATTCATCAGTTTTTGTTTTAAAATTAAAAACTGTTGGGCTAAATCCCCTTGGCCAGACTCAATGACTTTGACCACGTTGACTTGAATATCACCTTTGGGGGTGTAAACAGTCATTTGTCCAAGCAGGGTGACCTTCATGCCTTTTTTTAATGCAATGGATTGTTTTTGTTTGAACATCACACATTTGATACCAGCCTCTTGGTCCTTTAAAGTAAAGTAACTATGGCCTGCAGGTGATTGATAATGTTCAAATATTTCCCCCATCAGCCAAAAGCTCGCAAACTGTTCAGACAAATGCTTTTTTAACATTTGATTCAATACAGTCGGAGTAAATGGATTTTGGGGTGTTTTACCTCGTGTTGATGACATCTTTATATGTTAGAATACGCCGCTAATTTTTCAGACCCAAAGGTGGCCACCATGAGAGTTTTATACGATGCCTTAACCTTCGACGATGTTTTGTTGGTTCCTGATTATTCAGACATCTTACCAAAGGATGTCGATTTGTCCACTCAATTAACCCGTAACATTAAACTCAATATTCCGGTGGTTTCTGCTGCCATGGATACGGTAACAGAAGCCAGATTGGCCATAGCAATGGCACAACTCGGTGGTATTGGTGTGATCCATAAGAATTTATCTATAGAGCAACAATGCGCAGAAGTTACCAAAGTTAAAAAATATGAGTCCGGGGTGATTAAAGACCCCATTACCGTCAGCCCTTTGACCACCATTCGTGAAGTTTTAGAGATCACCAGGAAGCATCGAATTTCTGGTGTGCCGGTGGTTGATGGTGATGAGTTGGTTGGCATTGTAACCAGTCGTGACATGCGCTTTGAAACAGTGCTTGATGATCCGGTCAGAAACATCATGACACGCAAAGAAGACTTGGTTACAGTTGGGGAAGATGCAGAGGCCAGTGAAGTTTTGCAATTATTCCATTCCAATCGGATTGAAAAAGTATTGGTGGTGAATGATGCCTTTCAACTCAAAGGATTGATCACAGTTAAAGACATTCAAAAATCACAAGATTACCCATTGGCAGTTAAAGATGACAGTGAACAACTCAGGGTCGCTGCAGCTGTAGGGCCGGGTGGTGATTCGGTCGAACGAGTTGATGCGTTGGTTAAAGCGGGTGTTGATGTGCTGGTGGTTGATACGGCACATGGCCATTCAAAAGGTGTTATTGATCGTGTACGAGAAATTAAAATTCAGTACCCAACTGTCGATGTGATTGCTGGCAACATCACCACGGGTGCTGCTGCTTTGGCTTTGGTTGAGGCTGGCGTTGATGCAGTTAAGGTGGGTGTTGGTCCTGGTTCAATTTGTACCACGAGAATTGTTGCAGGTGTTGGTGTACCTCAAATATCTGCCATAGATGATGTGGCCAAAGCCTTGGCAGGTACAGGTGTACCTTTGATTGCTGACGGCGGTGTCAGGTATTCTGGTGACTTGGCCAAAGCCATTGTTGCTGGTGCTTCAACCATCATGATGGGTGGTATGTTTGCAGGAACTGAAGAGTCACCTGGTGAAGTGGAGCTTTATCAAGGCAGGACATTCAAGTCTTACCGAGGTATGGGTTCATTGGGTGCAATGAATAAAGGTTCAAAAGACCGGTATTTTCAAGATGAAGTAGATGCTGAAAAATTGGTGCCTGAAGGCATTGAGGGCAGGGTGGCATTCAAAGGTGCTTTGGCCCCAGTTGTTCATCAACTTATGGGCGGATTAAGGGCTTCAATGGGCTATGTTGGTTGTAAGGACATTGCTGAAATGAAAACCAAACCACAAATGGTCAGGATCACCAATTCAGGTGTCAAAGAATCTCACGTGCATGATGTTCACATCACCAAAGAAGCACCTAATTACAGAACAAGAACCTAGTGGTTAAGGAAGCAGAGAGCAAACAGATGGATATAAAACACAGTAAAGTGCTGATTTTAGATTTCGGCTCACAATACACACAGCTGATTGCTCGCAGAGTCAGAGAGCTTAATGTTTATTGTGAAATATATGCATGGGATGCAGATTCGGCTGCCATTGAAGCATTTGAGCCCCAAGGCATCATACTTTCAGGTGGTCCTGAATCGGTACACATGGAAAACGCACCAACTTTAAATGAGGTGGTGTTGTCGTTGAATGTTCCGGTTTTGGGTGTTTGTTATGGCATGCAATTACTCAATCAATACTATGGTGGTTTGGTTGAAGGATCTGAGGAAAAGGAATTTGGTTATGCCAAGGTACACTTGACAGGTCAGTCTAAGTTGTTTGCTCAAATCAACAAACAAGCGCTAGATGTTTGGATGAGCCATGGTGATAAAGTCAAAGCCCTTGCTCCAGCCTTTCATTCGATTGCACACACCAGTTCTACACCATTTGCAGCCTGTGAACACAAAGAGCTTCCTATTTTTGGTGTTCAGTTTCATCCTGAGGTGGAACACACGGCTGATGGGCGTGAAATATTGTCACAATTTGTTCATGGAATCTGCGGTTGTGAAAAATTATGGAAAACTGACAACATCATCGATACTCATGTTGAAAATATTCGTCATTTAGTGGGTAAGGAAAAAGTGTTGTTGGGGTTGTCAGGCGGAGTGGATTCATCAGTGGTGGCGGCTTTATTACACAAAGCCATCGGTAAACAATTGGTTTGTGTGTTTGTTGACACTGGTTTATTGCGGTTTGAAGAGGGTGACCAAGTGATGCAAACCATGGCAGATAAAATGGACATCAATGTCATTCGTGTGAATGCCCAGGAAATGTATTTTAATGGGTTAAAAGGGGAGTCTGACCCGGAACGTAAACGAAAAATCATCGGTGAGTTGTTCATCCGTATCTTTGAACAACAAGCCAGAGATTTGGATGACATTCAATGGTTGGCTCAAGGTACCATTTATCCTGATGTGATTGAATCTGCTGCTTCATCGACAGGTAAAGCTCATGTGATTAAATCTCATCACAATGTCGGTGGTTTGCCAGATGATCTTGCTTTGAAATTGATTGAACCTCTGAAAGATTTGTTTAAAGATGAAGTCAGAAAACTGGGTGTCAGTTTGGGGCTGGCCCCAGAAATGGTTTATCGCCACCCATTTCCAGGCCCAGGCTTGGGTGTCAGAATTCTGGGAGAAGTTAAGCGTGAATATGCCGATACCTTGGCAAAAGCTGATCATATATTCATAGAAGAACTCAGAAAACATGATTTGTATGACAAAACCAGTCAAGCTTTTGCAGTGTTTTTGCCCGTCAAGTCAGTCGGTGTGGTGGGTGATGCCAGGCGTTATGAATACGTCATTGCATTACGAGCTGTGGAAACCATAGATTTCATGACTGCCCGTTGGGCACATTTGCCTTATGAGTTTATAGATTTGGTTTCTCGTAGGATAATCAATGAGATAGACAAGGTTTCTAGAGTTGTTTATGATGTTTCTTCTAAACCGCCTGCAACCATTGAATGGGAATAAATCAAACCAAGGACGATGCCTACTTCATGCGTTTGGCGATGGCCCAAGCGCATACAGCTGAACAGCAAGGTGAAGTGCCAGTTGGTGCAGTTATTGTGCAATCAGGTGAGGTTGTGGCTGCTGCTTACAATCAAATGATTAATCTAAACAACCCAACTGCTCATGCTGAAAATTTGGTTTTGGCGGCAGCTGGGGAAAAATTACAGAATTACCGTTTGGTTGATTGTGACTTATTTGTCACCTTGGAACCATGTACCATGTGTGCTGGTGCAATGATTCATGCACGCATTAAAAGAGTGGTGTTCGGTGCATTTGATTCTAAAACAGGCGTGCTAGGCAGTGTGGATAACATGATGCAAAAACCGTATCACAATCATCAAATTGAAGTGGTTGGTGGTGTTCTTGGAGACGAATGTGGACAATTACTGAGTCAGTTTTTCAAGCAGAGGCGTATTGCCAATAAGTCAAAGCGTTGTGAGTGATGTGCGCCAACAAAGCGGGTATTAAACTCTTAGATTTGACGGTCATCCAGCCATAAATTAGACCGACCGCAAACACACTGATGGCCTCTGGCCAGCTCAAATGAATGGCAGCAAATAACAAGGCGGTCATGGTGACAGAAATAAATCCATTGGCTTTTTGCAGTAAGGCGCGCAACATCAAACCTCTGAATACCAACTCTTCAAACACAGGTGCAAACAACACAGAACTGATAAACAGACTTATTGGGTGGTAGTTTGCTGTGTTTTGTTGCCACGCTGTGATGTCGGCCTGTCGGTCTGTTTGAAGTAGGTAACTCATCAACCATTGATCAATTTGCCAGTAACTTAAGCCAAACAGCAAGGCGATTAAAGTCCAATTAAAAGGTATGGGTATAATATGAAGTGATTGTGCCCATTTTTTTGAATACCTCATGGTAAGCCATAGCAGCAGGAGGATAGCGCTTGCAAAGACCCAGATTGTTGGGTAGATGCCTGATGTGGGTGACGCCATTTTGAATACGAATAAAAACGCAGTCACCCAAACAAGCAAACAAAATAAAATTTTGGCAGACTGTGTTGATGTCAAATAGTCACTCAATGGCTGTAATGAGTGAATGAATTATCTGCTGGCAGCGTTGATTGAAAGACTGTTGGCTGGGCGGTTATTCGCATTCAACTTAATTGAGTTTTGATACCGGTTGTATAGGATTTTAACCCGACGGACATATTCTCGGGTTTCAGGGAAAGGCGGAATGGCTCTGCCATATTTTTCAACGGCCGTTTCTCCAGAATTGTAGGCCGCCAAGTAAACATCAATGTTGTTATATACCCCCTTCAAATGTTTTAGATAGGCTGAACCACCATGGATGTTTTGTAGTGGATCGTATGGGTTATTTACGTTATAAGTTTTTTGTGTAAGCGGCATCAACTGCATCAATCCTTGGGCTCCAGCAGAGGAAACCACTTCAGGTTTGAACGCCGACTCAGCATGGATTACAGCTTTGATTAAAGCGGGCTCTAAGCCATGTTTTCTGGCGGCTGAATCTATTTCCAAGTTAAACTTATTGGTGATTAATGGTGTGTTGCTCCAATTGACACTGTTTCGCCATTCTGTACATTCTGGGCACCTGACATTCAATATGTTGTAAGATTTTCCAGCAGGCTTTTTAGATGAATAGTGTATAATTCCATTTTTATCAACATGTTTATAAACAATCATGTTTTTACTGTGACTGGTAGATACCGTAAACACCAGCGACATGGTCAGCAAAAAGGTAAAAAGTGATTTAATGTTAATAAAATCCATAAATTTAGTGAATTATTCAGTTAATAGCAGTCAAATTATAATGAAATCAACTAGTTTAAACAAACTTATGAAGCTAATTGTCATAAAAACAAACATAAAACATACAATTAAACCGTCAATCCTGTTGTTTTTGACCGCATTCTCATGCGTTGGTTTAACTGCCAAGTATAAGATTGACAAAAATACGTATTTTAAATTGGAAGCAGATGTTAAACAAATCATGTCATCACCAGTGGCAGACGCGGCTCCATTAGAGATTAAATTTATTCAAGAAAAACTGCAATTGGCCAAAAAAGCCAAGGCAGATCGCAAGAAAAAATTAGAAGCTCAATACACCGAACAAATTTATGCTGACATTGAAATTGCTAAATTACGGGCTGAATTAAATCAACTGAATGATGTGTTGTTGAATAAAAGAGATCAAGTGTCGTCAGCCCAAGTTTATTTATCTGAGCTTTTGGAGCGTATGCAATGAACAGAGTTTGGTTGATGCTGTTACTGAGCTTTTCGTTTTCAGTTGATGCGGCAAAAAAGAATTTAGAATTGGAAGCATTGCGGATTGAATACGACAATTTCATCACTGATAACAAATACAAACCATTCGCTCAATCCCAAAAAGCGAAAGCCAAAGCTGCCATAGAGAAACTCTATTCACAACGCGGTAGGGTAAAAGAGCATGCTGTGTATATGGCCAGACATCAGTTAAACAGCGCCAAGATGATGGCTGAAATTGGGTATTTAAAACAACAAATTACGGCAGAAGATGAAAAACTAGATCAACTGAATATTGAAACACTCAAAGCAGATGCTGCTGTGGCACGTTGGGAAGCTGATAAAGCGCAATTGTTGTTGAGCTTACAGGCTGAAGAGGTTGAGCGCGAGCGCAGAGAAAAACAAAAAGCCTTAGAGTTAGTGACCCAAAAAACCAATGAAGCTGAATCGACTCAAATCGAGTTGCAAGCCGCTAAAAATTATGCCAAAGCACAGGAAAAAGTAGCAGAACTTGCCAAGCAAGAAGCCGATTTGGCATTTGAGGAAATTGATTCTTTGCGCAGGCAGCTAGAATCATTGGCCGCAAGAGAAACGGTTGATGGTTTAGTTATGACTTTGGGTGACTTTGTTTTTGATTCGGCCTCAGCCAATATCAAACAAGGTGCCGTGGATAACTTTCACAAAGTGCTTGAGTTCATTGATGGTTATCCTGGCAGGTCCATTCGCATCGAAGGTCACACAGACTCCTCAGGCAGTGAGTCGTTCAATTTAAACCTATCACAAAAACGGGCTGAGGCTGTCAAAGCGTTGTTGGCTGAATATGGCATTGATCCTTTGAGAATTGAAGCCATTGGCATGGGTGAATCAATACCTGTTGCTGATAACAGCAGTGAAGCTGGTAAAGCCAAAAACCGTCGTGTAGACATCATCATCTTAAACAACTGAATTTAAGGAAAAATATGCAAGTAGTGAATTCTGTGCTGGACCTGATTGGTCGCACACCTATGGTTAAAGTCAATCATTTAGACACCGGTCTATGTAACCTATACCTCAAACTGGAAAACATGAATCCAGGGGGGTCCATCAAAGACCGCATTGGAATGTCAATGATTGAAGAGGCTGAGAAAGCCGGTCATATTAAACCCGGTGATACTTTGGTAGAAGGAACTGCAGGCAATACTGGGATTGGTTTGGCTTTGGTGGCAGCTCAAAAAGGCTATAAATTAATTCTGGTTATCCCAGATAAGATGAGTAAAGAAAAGATATTTAACCTCAAAGCCATGGGTGCTGAGATTGTTTTAACCCGATCTGATGTGGCCAAAGGACATCCGCAATATTATCAAGATTTAGCTGCATCGATTGCTGAAGAAACGCCGGGCAGTTATTTTATCAATCAATTTGCCAACCCCAATAATCCAAAAGCGCATTATCAAACCACGGCTCCAGAAATTTTTGAACAATTGAATGATCATGTAGATGCCATAGTATTTGGAGTAGGTTCAAGTGGTACAGTGACTGGATTAAGCCAATATGTCAAAGAACATCATCCAAGAACCGAATTAATTTTGGCCGATCCTGTTGGCAGTATTTTGGCTCAATACATCAATGAAGGTGTGCTCAGTGAGGACAGTGGCAGTTGGAAAGTTGAGGGCATTGGGGAGGATTTCTTGCCCAGTATCAGTGATTTTACCCATGTGACCAAAGCTTACGCGGTCAGTGATGCTGAAAGTTTCGCAGCAGGTCGTGAACTGTTGTGTAAAGAAGGTATTTTGGGTGGGTCATCAACCGGTACTTTGATGCAAGCGGCTTTGCGGTATTGTCAAGAAGCCACAGAAGCAAAAAACGTGGTTGTTTTTGTTTGTGATACAGGTAATAAATACCTGTCTAAAATGTACAATGACTATTGGATGATGGACAATGGGTACATCGAAACCAAACAATATGGCGACCTGCGTGATTTAATTTCAAGGCCCTATCAATCCAATGACACCATAGTGATGCGGCCCAGTGAAACACTGGCAACGGTCTATCAACGCATGAAATTATATGATGTTTCACAAATGCCCGTGATGGATGGTGATGAAATCGTTGGCATCATTGATGAGTCTGATGTCTTGATGAAAGTATTCGATAATGCCAAAGCGTTTGAACTGTCTGTTGATACCGCGATGACCAGTAATTTGGAGTTTTTACCGGTCAGTACCCCATTGGATCAGTTGATGCCTATTTTTGATGAAGGCAAAGTGGCTATTGTGAAACAAAATGATCAGTTCTTGGGTTTAATTACCCGCATAGATTTATTGAATTACTTGCGACGTGTCGATCAAAACCAATAATTCCAATGCTTTCGCCAAACGGCAATCAAATTGAATAACAACGAATATAAAAAAAATAAAAAATACCAAGGTTTGCAAACCAAAGCCATCCATGCAGGACAATTTGTGGATGAGTCAACAGGTGCTGTCATGCCTCCTATATACACTTCTTCTACCTATGTGCAAAGCAGTCCAGGAAAGCACCAAGGATTTGAATATTCAAGATCACATAACCCAACCCGGTTTGCTTATGAGCGTGCTGTGGCTGCGATGGAAAACGGCTCTCATGGATTTGCATTTGCCTCAGGTATGGCAGCCACATCAACCATCATTGAATTATTAGATTCAGGTGACCATGTCATCGCGATGGATGATTTGTATGGAGGAACCAATCGATTGTTTAGAATGGTGCGTCAAAGAACGGCCAATTTAGATTTTGATTATGTGGATTTAACGCAAGAAATAAACAACTTGATACAGTTTGTAAAACCCAATACCAAGATGATATGGGTTGAAACACCGACCAATCCGATGTTGAAAGTCGTCGACATTGAAAAAATAGTGACCTTTGCCAAACAGTATGGTCTATTGACCGTGGTTGATAACACTTTCGCTTCGCCGTATTTACAAAATCCATTGTCTATGGGCGTTGATTTAGTGATGCATTCTGCAACGAAATTCATCAATGGCCATTCAGATATGGTTGGTGGATTTGTGGCAGTGAATGACAATGAGCTTGCTGAACAAATGGGCTTCTTACAAAATTCAATTGGTGGAGTGGCTGGACCCTTTGACGCGTATTTGGCATTGCGTGGGTTTAAAACTTTGCCATTGCGCATGGAAAAGCACTGTCAAAATGCCCAAGCCATCGCAGAATGGTTAGAGAATGATCCGAGGGTAGAGCAGGTGATATACCCAGGGTTACCATCACATCCACAGCATGAACTGGCCAAAAAACAAATGCGTGGTTTTGGTGGCATCATAACGGTACTGATCAAAGGCGGGCTTGAAGAAACCACAAGCATGATGGAAAAATGTCATTTATTTGCTTTGGCAGAATCACTGGGCGGCATTGAATCCTTAATCAACCACCCGGCTATCATGACCCATGCATCAGTGCCCACTGAACAACGCGCGAAGATTGGCATCACTGATAACTTGGTGCGATTGTCCGTCGGCATTGAAGATGTAGAAGACTTGATTGCTGAATTGGATGTGGCATTGGGTTGATAGAAGGTTGTCATTCCGACCGAGCGTAGCGAGTGGAGGAATCTCCCACAGTTAACAAATGATCAATAAAAAGATTTTACTGACTATGGGGTACTTCGCAAATTGGAATCTGAGAAACATTGGCTTGTAGCGAAGGTGGGAAATTAAATTTGTATGTAACTGATGGTTTCATAAGTGAGAAAGTTATTTACCATGGGACTGGCAAGAAAGGAAAGTCAGTCATTCAATGTGACGATTGAATGTAACCATCAAAAAGTAAGGATTATCTGGTTACCAAATTAAGAAACATTCTGTGAGAATAAGGAAGTAAGAATTTCCAAGAACTGAATTCAATTTTTTTATTTATTAATGTTTGTACTGCGCAGGAATCTTTCAAATCGGAAAATCCATGATTCTAGGAACACACTTCGACAGGCTCAGCGACTTTGTTGAATTCGACCTTTCTCATTACGAGAACTGCGGGAGATTCATCGGCTCGCTTCGCTCACTCAGAATGACATGGTTGTTGGGGGATAGGTCACTTCGACTCCGCTCAGTGTACGGATGGTCATTTTGACTTAGGGTGCAAAAACTCATATATCACCAGTGCCATCTTATCGCTGATACCTGAAACCATCTTGATTTCATCCATACTGGCTTTATTCAAGCCTTGGATGCCGCCGAAGTGTTTGAGTAATTGGTTGCGGCGCTTGGCACCAATACCTGGGATGTTTTCTAGGGTTGAGGTGTTTCTGGATTTTTTGAAGGCTTTGCGGTGGCTTTTGATGGCGAATCTGTGGGCTTCGTCGCGGATAAATTGAATCATCAGTGACAATAAGCCATGACTTTCTGGTTTGATGAATTGTTTGGTTTCAGGGATATAAATGCGTTCCTCGCCAGCGGTGCGATGATCGTCTTTAGTCACTCCTATCACTCGTATTTGGGTGATTTCATGTGCTTCTAAAATAGCCAATGCTTGATTGACTTGTCCTTTTCCGCCATCAATCACAAAGGCATCAGGGTAATCCAGTTTGCTTTTTGCAATACTGGCTAGGCGCTTTTCAATCACTTGGCGCATGGCTGCATAATCATCAGCGGCAGTGATGTTTACCATGATGTATTGTCGGTACTGTTTTTTAACAGCACCTTTGTTATCAAATACTACACAGGATGCTCGTGTGTGTTCTCCCATTTGATGGCTGATGTCGAAACACTCAACACGTTTGGGCTCTTGCTCAAAGCCTAAGTCTTTTTGCCACAAGGCCCATTTGTTTTGCCAGGTTTGGTATTTATTGCTTTTGACCGTTAATGCATTTTGCATGTTCTCTTCAGCTTGTTTTAACAGTTTTAAGCGGTTGCCTTTGGGTTTTGAAGTGATAAAGATCTTCTTGTTTTTTATTTCGGATAAAATATCAGTGATTTCACTTTTATTGCTGGGATCAATGTTGCATAAAAGGACGTCTGCTGTGATTTGGTCATCGTAATACAAGCCCAGAAATGCATACAGAAATTCATCCAGCGGGGTTTCTTTCGGTGTTGAAGGGTAGTGGTTGCGGTAGCCCATAAACTGGCCGTTACGGACGGTACCGACGGTGGCAATGTATAAATTATTTTGCACGGCCACTGCGATTAAATCAAAATTATCTTCTGCTTGAAGCTCGACAGTTTGTTTGGATTGAATCATGCGAATGGCTTTGATTTGATCTCTGATGTTGGCAGCTTCTTCGTATTGTTGGTTATCAGCGGCTTTTTGCATACCATTCATGAGTGATTCGACCACTTGATTGGATTTGCCTTCAATAAAATCAAATGTGTACTGTAATTGTTGTTGGTAATCTTGTTGACTCACCAAGCCGACACAAGGCGCTGTGCATCGATTGATTTGATGTTGTAAACATGGCCTTGAACGGTTTTGAAAAGTACTGTTGTTACACTGGCGCACTTTAAATACTTTTTGTAAAAAATGCAGTGAATTTCTGACATAGGCTGCGCTGGGATAGGGGCCAAAATACCTACCATTGCCATGTTTTTTACCTCGCCTGAATTCGATCAAAGGGTATTCGTCATCACCAGTAGAACAATAAATGTATGGGTAACTTTTTCCGTCTTTAAGTAATACATTGTATTTAGGACTGTGTTTTTTAATCAGTTGATTTTCTAACAGCAAAGCCTCTGCTTCAGAACGGGTGATGTGAAATGCCATGTGATCGATGGAAGCCACCAATGCCATGGTTTTATTGTCCTTGGCTTGGCCAGTGAAGTAACTGCCCACTCGATTTTTTAAAACCCGCGCTTTGCCTACATATATGACTTCTTTGTTGGCATCAAACATTTGATACACACCTGGCAATTTTGGTAAGTCTTTGACAAATTTTTGATGGTCAAACACAGTCAAGATCTCTTAATAGATTTCATAGATTGGCTTCAACCCAACCAGATTCACCGTTTTGATAAAACTCGTTTTTCCAAATGGGTACTTTTGCTTTGGTTTGATTCAAAATATATTCACAAGCTGCAAAAGCGGCTTTGCGATGATCTGAGGAAACACCTACCCAAATGGCCATGTCTCCAATGGCTAATCGACCCACACGATGACAACAATAGGCCAAGTTGATGTCGAATTTATTCATGGCATCTTGCATGATTGCATTGCCCACTTGAACAGCTAATTTTTCATGAGCCTCATAGTGTAGCTCAGTCACTTCTTTCTTTTGGTTGTGGTTTCGGACCCAACCTTCAAAAGCAACAAAACCACCGCTTTGGGGGTTAATGACTTTGGCTTTCAATGCCTCAGCTTCAAGAGGTTCAAGGCTTAATGTAAACATCTGTATTCAACCTCCCGAAGCTGGTGGAAAAAACCCAATCACATCCCCATCATTGACGACTTGTTGCCAGTCACAAAATGAGTCATTGATGATTGGCTTAATCACCTGAGTGTTGGGTTGTTTTTGATGTTGTTTGCACAACTGGTGATATATGTCATTAACTGTTACAGCGTCACTTTGCCATTCAATGGGGTGTTCACTGAATTCTGCTTTCAGCTTGCCATAGAATTCGATGGTTATTTTCATGTGGGTTTGTTTGAAAAGTCAGACTTTCCACCTGATTTATGGATGAGTTTGGTTTCTTCAATAACGATTTCATGGCTCATGGCTTTACACATATCGTAAACAGTTAATGCGGCCACACTGGCACCGGTCAAAGCTTCCATTTCAACCCCCGTTTTGGCCGTGATTTTACATTCACAAGTGATACTCAAGTCGCCTGAGTCACTGACTTCGATGTTTATCTTGCAGTTTTCGATGTTAATTGGGTGGCAAAATGGTATGAGTTCATGGGTTTTCTTGGCTGCCATTACACCTGCTATCACAGCAGTCTGAAAAACAGGCCCTTTTTTAGACTTGATTTCTCCGTCTATCAAGGCGGCTTTTACTTCAGCTGGTAATCTTACAGTGGTTTGAGCAATGGCCATCCTTTGGCTGCTGTTTTTGTGGCTGACATCAACCATTCGTGGGTTGTTGTTTTTATCAATGTGTGTCAATTGCTTCTCCATGTTTATCCTCCTATTACAAACATTTCAATCTTGTTTTTGTGCTTAGATTTGTTCTGTTTTCTTTGCATGGAATATTGGTCTGTCCTTTGTTGCCATATTTGAGACACTTTTTTTAACAGCACATCTGGCTGACCCATGAAAGGTTTGATGTCATGGCCTTTGTCGCTGAATAAACAAGTGTACACGGCGCCTTTGGCACTGAGCCTGGCACGGTTACAGTCCATGCAAAATGGTTGGCTGATGGATGATATCATGCCAAACTCACCTTGCCCGTCATCGAAACGGAATCGATTGGCCACTTCACCAAGGTGTTTGGCTGGCAGTGCAGTGAAGGGCCATTGTTTGCTGATGCGTTGTTTGGCAATTTCAGATTCTACAACTTGGTCTGCTTGCCAACCATTGATGTTTCCAACATCCATAAACTCAATAAATCGAACTTCAACCCCCGTGCCCCTGAATAATTTCAGCAGAGGGATGATTTGATTTTCATTGATGCCTTTTTGAATCACACAATTGACTTTGACTTTTTTTAAACCAGAAAAGCTGCATTGATGAATGGTGTCAATGATTTCGCTGACTGAAAATTGTGTGCCTGTTATGGACTCGAAAAGGCTTTGTTCAATGGCGTCCATACTGACGGTTATGCGGTCTAATCCAGCAGCAAGCAAATCCGGTAAAATGGGCGGTAACAACGCGCCATTGGTGGTTAAGGCCACTTCTTCAATGCCACTTATATTCTTGATGTCTTGAATCAATGTTGGTAGGTTTTTTCTTAACAGCGGTTCACCACCAGTCAATCGAATTTTGTTAACGCCACAAGCTGCAAATGCTTTGATGGTGGCAATGATTTCTGCAAAACTTAAGTGACTTTCTGCTTTGCTTTGCTGCCTCATAACATCAACATGTTCAGCAGGTAAACAATAGGTACATCGAAATTGACAGCGATCAGTCAGCGAAATCCTTAAGTCTTTTATCGGACGGTTGAGTTGATCTGTTACTGTTTCATGCATGGTATCCATCCATCAAGATTTGCCATTGGTTTTTCAAAGCATGGTCGCAGCTTTGCTGGGTGACTTTCTCAATAGACCGTTTTAACCGCAGTAAATTGTTTTTTTGCCAACCAGCATGGGTACGACGTATGTCGCCCTTGTCGAAATCAATCAAGTATACTTTGTTCTTCATCAGTAAGATGTTATGCGCATTCAGGTCAGAATGATATATGCCATTGGCATGAAATTTAGCAATGGTATGACCAATATTACGCCACATTTCATTGTCATTTGTTTTTAATAAGGCTTGGGCAAAAGTTTGGTCATGTAAAATATTTTCCATGATCAAGTCGTTTTGATAAAACAAACCTTTTTTAATAACCATTGCAGCAATTGGTTTTGGGCTGGGTAACCCCATTTCCTGAAGTTGATTCAAAAGCGTAAACTCTTTAACTGCTCGCGTGTTGTTGAGTCCTGTCCACAAATAACTGTCACGATTGATTTTTGCATACAATCCGCCTCGCAAATAGTGCCTTAACACCCACTTACCCCATTCTGATTTAATGGTCCAAGCTGTACCTCGTCCTGAATTGGCACCTAATAAACGTCCAAGATTCAGCCAATAATCTTGCTTAAACCAATTCACATTCACATGTTCACTGATCTCAGGTGTGCTCATAATCCACTGATTTTTATTCTGCTTAATTTGCAAGCTAGTTAGGCCTTCAATGATAGAATGTTTCATTTTAAATGATTTAATCGATGACAACAAACCATCATCTGGCTCCAACTTCAATTTGTCTGTTTCGTCTGTCTGCAATCGGTGATGCCACTCATGTCATTCCTGTTATAAAAACCCTGCAAAACAAATATCCAGACTGTCCAATCACATGGTTGATCGGAAAACTTGAATACAAACTACTTAAGGGGCTGCCAGGTGTTGAATTTATTATTTATGATAAAAGTGCAGGTTGGTCTGGCATCCAACAAATGCGAAAGCAATTAAAGGGGCGTCAATTTGATGTGATGCTACTGATGCAGCTTTCGTTCAGAGCCAATTTTGTGTCATGGTTCATTAAGGCCAAAAGAAGAATTGGTTTTGACAATCGCAGGGCCAAGGAAGGTCATCGTTTGGTGATCAATGAACAAATTCCATATTTGCAAAATTGTCATGTGTTAGACGGATTTATGCAGTTTGCTGAGTACTTGGGTTGTGATGAAAAAATCATGAACTGGGACTTACCTGTCAATGTTGAAGATCAAAAATTGGCCGATAAGGTGCTCAGTAAAAGCAAAAAAAATGTGGTGATTAGTCCATGTTCAAGTCATGAGTTGAGAAATTGGTCGGTGGCAAAGTATGGTGAATTGATTCAGTGTCTGGTCAAGGAGTATCAAGTCAATGTGATTTTAACTGGCAGTCCATCGCCCAAGGAGAAGGCGTTTATAGCAAGTATAGAACGTGCCAGTGGTTGTGCTGTAAAGAACATGGCTGGTCAAGACACCTTGAAGCAATTGTGGTGCCTTTTAAAAGGGGCTGATTTGGTGGTTTCTCCTGATTCAGGGCCATTACATATGGCAGGCAGCGTTAAAACACCAGTGATAGGTTTGTTGGCTGCCAGTAATTATAAACGCTCTGGTTCTTATCAATTTCCAGAGCTGACCGTTGATAAATACCCGCAAGCATGTCATCTGTTCTTAAATAAGTCCGTCAACGAAGTTAAGTGGGGAACCAAAACAGAATTCCCAGGAGCCATGGATCTGATTACAATTGAGGATGTTTTGAATGCAGTCAATAGGGTGTTGGTAAAAGGCAAATAAAATCAATTGGTTTTGAATCACCAAACATAGATGACTTGAGCGTCTACCAGTGGGTATGGGTAAGTCATTTCATCAATTTTGCTGTTGACTATTTTTTTAACCGGTCCAGTCACAGTCACTGCTTTTTTTAAGAAAAACGCTGGCTCTAAAAATTTAGGTTTACAGGCAATGAACCTACCTTGGTCTACACGAATTCGTTTTGAAGGTCGAGCGAACTGATCCGGCACTTTGGCCATGATGGTTAAGCAACTGTGTGATTCTTTGTTTTCTACATCGACCACGAAGCCAGTCCACCTGACTTTAAGGTTTTTTATTGGGTTTTTTTGATAGGCTTCAGGACTGATGGCACTGAATTCACCGCGCAATGGTTTTGGTGGCTGTGAACTGCATGCTGTAAGTAAAGCCATAATAAGTAAACTGATTGTTTTCATTGCCGTATTTAATTTTTTTGATTCAAGTTGAAATTATTATCTCTGATTAACTTGAATATAAACTGAATTTTGGGTGTTTGGTATCAATTTATTAAGAAAAAATGCTGCCCAAACCAATAATAAATGTCACAAACAAGCCAAGCATTAAACAAAATCCCATGAATTCAGTGCAAAATTGAAACACCAGTTTCATTTTGTCTGGAAATGTATGCCAAGCATAAACCAATGAAATCATTCCCAACAAAGGTAAAATCATATAAGTCAGCCATTGAGGGCAGATCATCATCAACATGATGCCAGAGACCAATCCGAAAAATGACAACAAGTGGTTATTTAAATAGCTCATAAATGTATCCTGGTTAACTGATGACTCCATTAAATTAGATACTTTTCGCAATTCATGAGAATGGATAAAAATATAGAATGCAATCAACTTGAACTATGGGAGTCTGATGGTTTAAAATCATTAGAATGGGTGCAGCTAAAAACATATTAAAAGAAGTCTTTGGGTACGGTGAATTTCGCAATCAGCAGGAAGACATTGTAAACACCATTGTGTCAGGTAAGGATGCCTTGGTCTTGATGCCAACTGGTGGCGGTAAATCACTTTGTTACCAAATACCGGCCATGGTACGAACAGGCGTTGGCGTTGTGGTTTCACCACTGATTGCATTGATGCAAGACCAAGTCAGCGCACTCAAACAATTGGGGGTTAAAGCGGCATACATTAATTCAACGCTCTCTGCCAGCGAAGAGGCCATGGTCAAACAACAAGCTCGATCAGGCGAGCTGGATATGCTATACCTTTCACCAGAAAGATTGGTAGGTGAGGAGACTCAAGAATTTTTACAGTCGATTGAAGTTTCTTTGTTTGCCATTGATGAAGCTCATTGTGTGTCCCAATGGGGACATGATTTCCGAAAAGAATACCAGAAACTTTCTATGTTACACCAAAAGTTTCCAGGCATTCCGCGAATTGCATTGACTGCTACGGCTGATCAAAAAGTCAGGTCTGAAATCATCAAAGAGTTACAGCTTGAAGACGCTGAGATTTATATATCAAGTTTTGATCGTCCCAATATCACCTATTCAATTGAGGAACAAGAAAACGGTAAGCAGCAGTTGTGGCGATTCATTAAAGACAATCATGCCAATGATGCAGGAATTGTTTACTGCCTGTCTCGCAGAAAGGTAGAAAATGTAGCAGAATTTTTAAAAAGCAAAGGCCGCAAAGCCTTGCCTTATCATGCTGGGTTATCTAATAGAGTCAGGGAATCAAACCAACAAAAATTTTTGATGGAAGACGGTGTCATTATTGTTGCCACCATTGCATTTGGGATGGGAATTGACAAACCGGATGTCAGGTTTGTGGCTCATTTCAGTATGCCTAAAAATATTGAATCATATTATCAGGAAACAGGCAGGGCGGGCAGGGATGGTCATCCATCGAATGCGTGGATGGCCTATAACTACCAAGACGTGGTGATGCAACGACAATTTATCAAAGACTCAGATGCCGGTGATGAACACAAAACGATTCTGCACAACAAATTAGATTCACTGGTGGATTTATGTGAGCAATTGGAGTGCCGCAGACAAACCTTGTTACGCTATTTTGAAGAGACTTTACCAGAACCTTGCGGTAACTGTGATAACTGCCTTAACCCGCCTGAAAAAATTGATGCCACCAAAGAAGCACAAATGGCATTGTCAGCGGCATACAGAACAGAGCAACAGTTTGGCATCATGTATTTGATTGATGTGTTATTGGGTAATGATGCCGATGAACGTGTGGTTGAATTAAAGCATAACAAACTCAATGTATTTGGTTTGGGTAAAGAACATGTGAAAACTTGGTGGCGAAGACTTTACCGCCAATTAATCAGTCAGGCCTATCTTGATGTTGACAGTGAATTTGGTTCTTTGAAATTGACAGAAAAAGCCAAGCCGATTCTACAAGGCGAAGAGTCATTCTATTTGCGAGATGTGGTTAAAGCCAAAAATAAAAGCAAGAAAGCCGAAGAAGTCGATTTAGGGCGTCATGATATCATTTTATGGGAAGCCCTTAAAAAACTCAGGACTGATTTAGCTTCTGACCAAGGGGTTCCGCCTTACGTGATTTTTAGTGATGCCTCTTTATTAGAAATGGTCAGGAAAAGACCTGTTGAGGGTGAAAAATTCATGTACATTTCAGGAGTTGGTGAATATAAGCTGGCTAAATATGGTGAAGTTTTCATTCAGGTTATTAAAGACAATCCATTGCCATCTAAATTAGATAACCGCTTGGATGAAGAGGTGAATGTATCGCTGGATCATTTTCTTGAACATCAATCGGTTGAAAAGGTGGCAGAAGTATTGGGTATCAATGTGAATACAGTTTATATGCATTTATCAAAAGCCATTGCTATAGGTTTGGTTGATAAGAAAGATGTTACTGGCCTAGAAGACGGAGACATTGATTACATCATACAAATGGCGGAAATGACTGGCTACTTGGAAGATAAGAAAATGAAGCCAGTATTTGATGCACTTGATGGCATGTATGATTATGGTACTTTGCGTTGTGTATTGGCAGAGCTTGAATAATTCATGTGAAAAGCACACTTCATATCACCAATGGAGATGCTGCAGTCAATGCCATGAAAGAGGCTGGAATTACCGGTGATTTTTTACCTTGGAGGGATGCACTGCATATTGGGCCAGTGCCTTCTGATCAAACACCACCAGTTTTAGATCAAATCAGAATCAACTTCATGGTCGAATCGGGCTGGGGAAGTAGGATATCAATCACCAAAAAGTTTTCCGACAGAAAGGTTGTGATGGATCAATTGGTTGATTACCAAAAAATATATTTGTGGTTTGAGCATGATCTGTATGATCAATTACAACTGCTGCAAGTATTACATTGGATTGAATTGGTTCCAAATGCCATAGATCGAGTCAATTTAATTGTCACCGATTTGTATTTGGGTTCGGCATCTGACGATGAACTTCATGATTTATTCCGATTCAGTGAACCACTGACTGACCCACATATGCAGACTGCACAGCAATATTGGTTGGCCTTTACCAGCAGTCAACCTCATTGGTTGACCTCTGTTGAGCCAAGTGAACTGTTTCCATTTATGTCTGATGCTTTTAACAGGTTATGTCTTGAATACCCATCTGTTTGCAATGGCTTGAATTTTGTTCAAACTGCCGTCTTACAATTGCTCTCAAAGCCCATGAATGGTGCATCATTGTTTGCTTGTTATCAAACAACTGAAGAAGCCCCGTTTTTGGGTGACATGATTTTTTGGCAATTTGTGGAGACAATGTGTAACTCCAAAAATCCTTTGGTCTATATATTGAATGATGAAGAAGACATTGCAATGGATAAAAAGATTTTCAGTAGAACATCTTTGGGATCTGAGGTGTTGAATCATCAAAAACACCTGCTAAGCA
Source organism: Marinicella litoralis (assembly GCF_002591915.1). Classification (GTDB taxonomy): domain Bacteria; phylum Pseudomonadota; class Gammaproteobacteria; order Xanthomonadales; family Marinicellaceae; genus Marinicella; species Marinicella litoralis. Next base: position 213,606 of record NZ_NIHB01000003.1, read on the forward strand.
ATGGATGGCAAGATTGTTGGATTGGTGGGGTTCAGTTAATTAAAAGGTGCATTTGGTGCTATGATACAGAAGAAAATCAGTTCAAACTATGGGAGGGACAATGAAGTTCCAAAACAAAATTACAATTAATGTTCCATTGTTTCATTGCATTCAGCTGTTAGATGATCCTGAAAATATGCCACATTGGCAAAAAGGATTGTTGTCTTACGAAATACTCAGTGATGATCCAAGGAAGGTGGGCGCTCAAATGAAGCTGAATTACAAGATGGGCAAGCGCGAGATTGAGATGATTGAAACCATTGTTGATTATTCAATGCCCAATCATTTTTCAGCGACTTATGAAACCAAGGGTGTGTGGAATTTGGTTGAAAATCATTTCACTGAAAATCTCCAAGGAAATACCGTATGGGAATCTAATTGTGAATTTAAATTTTCTGGCATCATGAAGCTGATGTCATGGTTTATGCCTAAATCGATGTTTCAAAAAGAATCATGCCAATACCTAATTGATTTTAAAGATTTTGCTGAACAATCTATTGGATAAGTTGGGACAATGGGTAATCAATTTGTTTGATATGTTTCAGATCCATTCATATTAAAATAAACAAGTGAAATTTACTGAATAAATCGTTAAAATAATTAAATCACAATCGGGTTGGCAGAATCAGTTAAGTGAAATTAAGGGGAAAGCATTATTTTAGATAACAAGTTAAGCAGCCAAATTATTTTTGCAGTCTTTATTGGCTCTGTTGCTGCCTTTGTTAACTTGTTTAGATTGCCTTTGTTTTTTGAGGCAGAGTTTGTTTTTGGTCAATTTGTTGTTTTATTGCTTGCGGTGTATCGTGGCCCCATAATGGGTTTGGTGGCCAGCTCATTGGCTTCACTCCCATTGGTTTTGGCATGGGGCAGCTTTTGGTCTACTTTGACTTTTGGTTTAGAAGCCGTTTTTATAGGCTTGCTTTGTAAAAACAAACGTTCTAACATTGTTTTAACAGTTATCGCTTATTGGTTGTTTATTGGGATGCCCATTTCTTGGTATTCTATTTCTCAATATGAGGACTTTCTGGATTCTCATCGGACCACCATACTGATTAAACAATTAGCCAATGGCATTTTGTATGCCCATTTAGCGGCATTGTTATTGCCATTATCGCCAGTGAGCCGTTTTTTTTCCCTTGCCGGAAAAATCCGTGCACGTTCAATCAAAGAACAATCTTCTCATTTAATATCATCCCTACTGATTACCTTAGGTATCCTGTTTTTCTTCTACACTTTAAATCAAAATTTTAATAACTTCAGTGAAAAATTTGCGCAGTCTCATATAGCCAAGCACAATTCACTTGAATATCAACTTTCTTTGATTATGGAAGACAATCAAAAGGCCATTGCTGAATTGAAATACACCTTGGCTCGCGTTTGGGAGGATAAACAACAAAGGGGTGAAGTGTTGCTCGATTTTAATTCAAGGAATCCCTCATTTAAGACCATGGTTGTGGCCAATAAATCAGGGGATTTAATTAACTCATCGCCGCCTGAGTTGGTACAAAATGTCTTGAGTCAGAATGAATCCATCAATATAGCCGACAGGGATTATTTTAATCAGGTTATAGAAAACAGCCATGTTTACGTTTCACCAGGATTTGTTGGTCGAGGCTTTGGCAGAGATTTAATCGTGGCCGTGAGTACAGCAGTTCCTGCGGCCAATGATTCAACAAAAAACTTAGGTGTGGTTGAAGGGTCATTTGTGCTGACCTCTGAAAAGTCGCTGAAACAAGCCATTAACAATATGTCTGACTCTGTAGAAGCCGTGTTACTTGATCAAAATGATCAAGTGTTGATGTCCTCAGAAAAATTAAAGCTATTGTCCCTCAGTCCTTTTAAACTGGTTCCTGGAGTCAGTAAGTTCTATGACCATGACTTGGTCAACTTGGTTGATGGCAATGGAATCAAAAGTGATGAAGTTTATTATATTGAAGAATCAGTGTTTCATTGGGGTTGGAAATTAATAACGCTTAGAAATGAACAGGTACACGCATCGGTGATCGAAAAATCTTTGATCCTATTTGCTTTTTCAATTGTATTGGTGGTCTTGTTGTCATATCTATTTGCTTGGCTGATCAGTCACTCATGGTCATATTACATGCAAAAGTTGATTCAATTGATTGACCGCGGAGAAGATTTTGAAAAAGAATTGATTGAGTTTGAAGAAAATGATGAGTTGCCTGAAGAAATCAGCAAATTGTATCAGGAGATTAAAAGAAGTCGTTTAAAAATCACCAACATGAATCAAGTGTTACAAAATACTGTAGCAGAAAGAACCGAAAAACTACAGCTACTGAATACCAAGTTGAATGTCATGGCACGACAAGATGCATTGACAAAACTCGATAACAGAAGGGTGTTTAATGACAGCTTAAATGAGCTTTGGATTGAATGCCAAAGGGAGTTAATTCCACTGTCTATGTTAATCATAGATTTGGATTATTTTAAAAAAGTAAATGACACTTATGGACACCCAATTGGTGATCAAGTACTCATTTACCTGGGTAAAGAGTTGAGCCAATTTAAAACGGATGGTGTTAAATGTATTGCCAGATTAGGTGGTGAGGAGTTCTCTATGCTGATCAAAGGAATAGAGCATAAAGAATCTATTGAACTGGCAGAAAAAATAAGAAGTCATATTGCGGGACTTTCTATCTCAATTGGCACAGATAAATTCATTAATGTTACGGTATCAATTGGTGTTGCCAGTATTGATGCAACAAAATTCACTTCTTCAAAACTATACCAGTTGGCTGATAATGCTTTATATGAGGCCAAGCATTCTGGGCGAAACGCTGTGAAACACCTGGAACTTGACTGATCAGGCTTTCTGTCATCACCAGTTTTGCAAGAATGTTAATCCGGTAAAGGTTAAATCCTCTGTAAAGAACTGACCATAGGGTGAACGTCCGTCTTGGTATTCAAAAAGAATTTGAAAAGGTGTTTGAGTCCATTGTGATATTTCGATACCAGCACGCATATTGACATTGATATTCCAGTCAAAGGCACCCCATGACTTTAAATCGATTGCCCATATTGGTTTAACACCGTGCCAGTAATCTCCTTGAAATTGCCAGCCCAATTGCCACATGGCTTGATCTAAATTGCCAGGTTCAGATCGGGTAATGAATCCGACTCCAGCGTATAAGTCCCAATGATTGATGTTGGTTTGTGCAGTCCACTTAACCGCTTCAAAGGACAAGTTGATACGTTCCTGTAGATAGTTCTGGTTGTCTATGATGAATTCATCGCCTAAATGGGTGCTTTTATGGGTGTAGCTAAAACGCCAGTTCCAATGATCGAGAGATTGGACCAGTTCACCGCCGACAGAAAAATCAGTGTTGATTAAAGCACCTCCTCGATTATTACGTATATCAAGTTCATTGACATCAAATTGGGAGCGAATTTGACCAAATACATTGAAGCTTAATGGTCTACCCTCTGACCAATCAAAAGTGTTAATTGGATGGCGCATGCCTGCATTGAACAAGACTGCTTTTTTGGTGCCGCCTAGAAAATCAAGGTTGCCATAGCTGATAAAAAAGTTGGCTTCCCCTAAGTCTGCCATCAGTGACGGGAATGAACTTGGTTGCTTGGTGTGTTCATCGTGGGATGTTGTTGCTTTTGCAGCGTCAGTGCTGTCATTTGAGCGGTGGTTTATCTGATCAAAACAAGTCAGCCTTTCTGTGTTATTTGTTATTTTCTTACAAAGTTGTAATTGTTGGTAGATGTGGTCACTTGATGCACCTGATTTCGCAGAAACTAAGACCATTAGGGTAATTAATAGAGGTGCGATGTTTTTCATGAAATTCTATCTGTAGTCAATAAATAAAAAAAGGCAAGCGAATGATAAATCACTTGCCCTTAAATTGTCGAGCTTAAGTCTTTGGTATTGTTTAAATCAATTAAGAAGCTAAGTTTCTTAAAACATAATGCAAAATACCACCGTGGCGACAATATTCAACTTCCTTAGGAGTGTCAATTCTGACATCTACTTCGAATGAAACAGTGCTACCATCTTCACGGTGAACGGTGATTTGAGCTGTTTTACTTTCACCATTTTTCAAGCCGCTGACATCATATACTTCCTTACCAGTCAAATCATAGGTATCAGCGCTTTCACCGGCTTTAAATTGCAATGGAATGACTCCCATGCCTACCAAGTTAGAGCGGTGAATTCGTTCATAGCTTTGTACCAATACCGCTTTAACACCAAGTAAATTAGTACCTTTGGCTGCCCAATCTCTTGAAGAGCCTGTACCATATTCAGTGCCACCAATGACCAGCAATGGCGTGCCTTCTGCTTGGTATTTCATCGATGCATCAAAAATACTCATTTCTTCATTAGACGGTTGATGACGCGTCCACCCACCTTCAGTACCTGGTGCCAATTGATTGCGTAATCTGATGTTGGCAAATGTGCCGCGCATCATGACTTCATGATTACCACGACGAGAGCCGTATGAATTGAAATTGACTTTTGGAACGCCTTTTTCTTTCAAGTAACTTCCAGCTGGAGAATCCTCAGCAATGGCCCCGGCAGGTGAAATGTGGTCAGTTGTCACTGAATCACCCAGTTTAGCCAATACACGTGCCCCTGAAATGTTATCGATGGTACCCACTTCTAAAGTCATGCCATCAAAATAGGGTGGGTTTTTAATGTAGGTTGAATCTCCTTGCCAATCAAACAATTCTGACTCTGTGGTTTTGACGGCTTGCCAGTTTGCATCACCTTCAAATATTCCTTCGTACCCTTCAGAGAAACTGGTTTTTGAGACATTGTTTTGAATGGTGTCAGCAATCTCATGGTTGCTAGGCCAAATGTCCCTCAAATAAACTGGATTACCTTCTTGGTCTTCGCCCAATGAGTCATTTTGTAAATCAAAATCCATGGTGCCCGCTATGGCATAGGCCACAACCAGTGGTGGTGACGCCAAGAAATTCATTTGAATGTCAGCATGAATTCGACCTTCAAAGTTTCTGTTTCCAGATAACACTGAAGTGGCAATTAAATCATTGTCATTAATTGCTTTTGAAAGGGCAGGGTCCAAGGGACCGGAATTGCCGATACAAGTGGTACAGCCAAAGCCAACTACGTTGAAACCCAAAGTTTCCAGGTCATCCATTACTCCTGCTGCATTGAGGTAATGAGAAACCACTTTAGAGCCAGGTGCCAGTGAAGTTTTAACCCATGGTTTTACTTTTAAACCCTTGGCCGCGGCATTTCTGGCCAGCAAACCAGCGCCTAACATTACAGCCGGATTTGATGTGTTGGTGCAGGAGGTGATGGCAGCCACGGCGATGTTGCCATCAGTAAAATCATAATTTCCACGATCTGAAGATACTGCAACTGATTTAACGGCTCTGCCGTTTTCAAATTCTTTGAAATGCCTGTTGTAAGTTTCTTTGGCAACAGTCAATTCAATGCGGTCTTGCGGACGCTTAGGTCCTGAAATGCTTGGGACTACGGTGCTCATATCGAGTTCTAGAACTGCCGTGTATTCAGCATCTATGCTGTTTTCATCATGGAACATACCTTGTGCCTTGGCATAAGCTTCAACCAAATTTACTTGTTCTTCTGAGCGACCTGATAGTGTCAAGTACCTCAGTGATTCATTGTCTATAGGGAAGATACCACATGTGGCACCATATTCTGGAGCCATGTTGGCAATGGTTGCTCTGTCTGCCAATGGTAAATGTTGTAAGCCAGAACCGAAGAACTCAACAAATTTGCCAACCACACCATGTTCTCGCAACATGTCAACAACAGTCAAAACCAGGTCAGTGGCCGTTACACCTTCTTGCATTTTTCCTGTTAACTTAAAGCCGACAACTTGTGGAATCAGCATTGAAATGGCTTGGCCTAACATGGCAGCTTCTGCTTCGATTCCGCCAACACCCCAACCCAGTACGCCAATTCCGTTGATCATCGTGGTGTGTGAATCTGTTCCTACCACGGTATCAGGATAGGCCATCAATTCTCCATTTTTTTCAGCACCAAAAATAACTCGAGCCAAATACTCAAGGTTAACTTGGTGAACAATGCCGTTTCCTGGTGGTACGACTTTAAAGGTATCAAAGGCGGTTTGCCCCCACTTTAAAAATCCATAACGTTCCATGTTTCGTTGGAATTCAATCTGAGTGTTGATTTCTGCAGAATCCATGGTGCCATATTTATCTACTTGAATTGAATGATCAATTACCAATTCAGCAGGAGACAATGGGTTGATTTTTTGAACATCGCCACCCAATGCTTTCATGGCATCACGCATTGCTGCCAAATCAACCACGGCTGGTACACCTGTAAAGTCTTGTAATACCACACGTGATGGTGTGAATGCGATTTCGGTGGCAGGAGCGGCATTGGGGTCCCAATTACACAAAGCTTCGATGTCAGATACAGTGACATCAATGCCGTTTTCATTGCGTAATAAATTTTCTAGAAGAATTTTTAAACTGAATGGTAAACGACTGATGTCATGGGTTTCAGCTATTTTGGCCAAACTGAAATATTTATAAGATTTGTTATTGCAAGCCAGTTGCATGGCTGTTTTTAGCGTATCACTCATTGATAAACCCCTGTTGAAGGACCAGTTGATGTTGCCTGGTCGATTGGTTAAATTTAAAGCGCATATTATCGCATTTTTATGGCTAAAAATATAGCCATACCATTGCCTGAATTTAATGTTGAGCCAATGGCATAAATTATCCTGATTGTCTTTTTTTTCAATATCAATGATTTATCTCTTCTGTATTCAAACAAACGTTTGAAAAATAATTAAATTTATGTTATTTTTATTACCGGTTTGAATATGTCGATCCCTGTTTATAACCAATAAAAAATAATTTAATGGGGAAATCGAACCGATAAATAAGTCTTTAATGACCATTTATTTATTCAAGTCATTTAATTACAACAATAGAGGGTTTACTAATGAACAAACTAAAATTCATGGGCGTTACTGCGTCTATCATTCTCACATCAACCATCTCAGTGGCTGGACCAATTGCCAAGCAATTAGCCGGGCCTGCTGAGGAAATTGAATTGATGCAAAAAGCCAGTCCAGAATCATCTGCAATCGTATCTAAACATGCGATGATTTCCATTGATTTAAGCGAAAACGCTGAGGGTCAAATGGAGTGGAAAAATAATTTATTGATTGATGGTGACAACCCCAAGGTGTTGTTGTTTTCTCCAAACAGGGAAAACTGGCAGTTATCTGTTAGGGGCGTGGGATCGCAAAAAAGCAATCAGTCAATTGGGTTAGACTTTATTACCAGAGAAACTTCATTAGGCATGGGTTCTGAGCAATTTCCAGCCACTCAATTTGATTTGCAAAATTTAAAATCTGGACGATATGAATTTGCCGTCAGTGCTGATAAAAAAGAAGCTGCCAATGGGTATTTGCTAGTCAGCAGTGACAGTCCTTATCGTTTAAAATCATATGTCAGCTCAGCTGGACAATTGGTTGGTGATGTCATAAACCTCAATGCATTGGCATTTGATGATTCAGAATTTACTGTGGTTAAAAATGATTTGCAATTAATTCAGACCTCTTTTATGCGCATAACAGCTCCTGATGGGACCGTCAAAGAAGTTTCAATGTTTGATGATGGTTTAGAATTTGACAAGGCGGCATTTGATGGTGAATTTAACGGTAACTTCAAAGCTGAGCAAGCAGGATTGTACCAAGTTCAAGTGGTGACAAAAGGCATCACACCCTTCGGCAAACCATTTTTCCGAACAGCGGAACACATCATTCCAGTGATTCATTCAGATTTAGCATTGAGCAGTAAACAAGCGATAGGTGCATACACAAATCCACATAAGATTGATTTGAGTTTCGCGCTGGCTACAGCAGAAAAAGACCTGAAGCTTCGAGTTTTCGCAGAAGTTTGGGGCAGTAACAGTCATGCCAAAGAATTAACCTCTGTGTCATGGTTATCAACAATTGTTGATTTGAAAGATGGGCAGGTTCATTTGGAACTCGATGATCGTTGGTTGTTAAATAAAGGTGTTCAAGCACCGTATGAATTAAAAAATGTAAGGATTGAAGACACCAATCATTACATTTCAATGCTTGAAATCGATAGATTACCTCTTGCTTTACCTGGTATTTCCGAACAATCAAAAGCAAGTCATGACGGTGGGTTAACTGAGTCAATGTTAAAAGGAGTAAAACCTGAGTCATTGACTGCGGTAGATAAAGCAGCCGGTGGCAAATTAATGTTGGTTCACGGCTACTGTTCAGGCGATGCTTGGGGACCGGTTCAATACCAGTTCAGCAACAGTGTTAAATTCACCGATTTCAATCAAAATCGATCTCATGATGCATTTGCTCGTTTGATTGATTCTTATGGTGATAACTTCCCATCTTTTGGTGTTGTCGCACATTCACAAGGTGGGGCTGCGTCATTACATCTATATACTTACTACTGGAGTGGTTTGGACAATGCTGGCAGTGGTCGGTTGATTCAGTCTGTAGGTACACCTTATCAGGGTACGCCTTTGGCAGGTAACCTGGCATTGATTGGTGATATTTTTGGAGTAGGTTGTGGTTATAACAGTAATTTGACCACATCAGGAGCCAGTTCATGGTTGTCGGGTATTCCCACTTGGGCTCGAAATAAAGTGAACTATTACACCACTTCATTTACCGATAAATGGTGGCGTTATGATTATTGTAACATTGCGTCAGACCTGGTTTTGTCAGATCCCGAAGATGGCACCACTGAAAAATCCAGAGGACAATTGTCTGGTGCGGTGAACCGTGGTCACAGAACAGGCCAATGCCATACCGAAGGCATGAGAGACATGGCTCAAACACGTGACAGTGGAAGAAATGGTTCAATGAGTACAAATGCTGCCAGATAACTGATTACATCAACAGCAATGAAAAACCCGGTTAAACCGGGTTTTTTTTATGCTCATTGAATGGATTTATCTTGTTCAGTTTTTATTCAGTTTAATTTTTAATAATGGTGTGAATAACGACTTATTAATTTTACATTGGAATTGGATATGAAAAATAGAATGACTGTGATGATTGGATTGCTATTGGGATTTGGGGTTGCTGTTGCAGCAGAGGGTATACATTTTGATCAGCATGGCAAAATAATAGCGCCTGATCAAAAATATTTAGCCAAGGGGATAGATGCACAAGCACTGGGCTATGAAAATGACGCCATGCATTACCTTAAAAAGTCAGCTCGATATGGTAACAGCTATTCGCAGGCAGTGATGGGGTTGATGTATTTAAAGAAAAACGAATACACCCATGCTTTGGCCTGGTTTAAATTGATTGATCTTAAGATGATAGCTAACCATGAAATGTTGCTTGGTATGATGCAGAAAATTGAAACGAAACTCTCACCAGCTGAAATTGATTCTGCCAATCAAATCCTCGCGGAACTACAGCAATCATATGGTAAAGAAGCCGTGTTGGCACATCGAATCAATTGGCAGAAAAAACTTTCTTTCGGCGGTTCACACATCAAAGGGCATGTGCCCAATGGATTAAAGATTCATGTCAGCGGTGGTGTTGAACCGGGATCAGGCAACAATTTTAAATTGATGGGTTCAGGCATGACAGTCAATAGCTATAACTTAAAGAAACAGTTGAATGAATTTGTCTATGAATATGATTTAAAATTCATTAATGGTGAAGTAAAACTGAAAGATTTTGAGGTGATTAAAGATGATGAGTCTCCTATTTAATCCTTATGAATGCATCTTTTCAGTGACTTATTGCACTACATGATTTAAATGTTTTTTGTTTTAATGATTGTTACAGTAATTTTTAAGGACAACTATGAAAACATCATTGATATTGGTTTTAATGCTTTCAACGTGGCAGCTTTGTGCACGTGATTATGGCTTACATTTTGATGACAATGGTCAAATTATCAAGCCGGATCAAGCACTTTTGGCACAAGGGCTTGATGACGAAAAAGATGGCTTCAGAAATTCGGCTTTAAAGAATTTCAAACAATCTGCTGAATATGGTAATCACCTGGCGATGTCTTTGGTTGGGTTTTATCTGATGCAAGATAAGGACTATGTAAACTCGCTGGCCTGGTATAAATTGGTTGATTTGAGTGCCATGCCAAACAGGGCTTATATCGAAAAGTTAATACAAGATTTGGAGCTTTACTTAAGCCCACAAGAATTAACTAAAGCCAATCAAATCAAGTCTGAATTGGCAGAAACTTATGGAAAGCATCCAACGCTACTGCGCAGAGAACAATGGAAAAACAATTTACAATTTACCGGCACTCATTTGAATGGGCACATCCCTTCATTTTTGCAAATTCAGTTAAATTCTGGTTTGGTCGTTACAGGTCAAGATGTCAAACGTCAAGTTGAGGATTTTATCTATAATTATGAGTTCAATCTGGGGTTGGGTGAAGTTACCCTTGACGATGTGGAAGTGATTGAAGCGGATGACATTGATTCCGCCGACAATAATAACGAGCAGTGAATAAAAAAGCCCAAGCAGTTAAATACTTAGGCTTTTTTTGTGGCTTAAATTAAACCAAAAGTGTTACTTTGAATTTGAACAATTACGCAACGTCTTTGTTCTCTTTCACTATTTCTGGTTTCTGATCTAAGGTTTTTTGCTGGGTTCCAATGGCAATGTTTTTTGGTTTCATTGCTTCGGGAATTTCACGTTCTAATTCAATATGCAGTAAGCCATTGTTCATGTTTGCTGCACGAACTTTTACATGGTCAGCCAATTGGAATCGCCTTTCGAATGACCGGTTGGCAATACCACGATGGATGAATTTACCTTGGACTTCACTGTCTTTTTTACCTTTAACAGTCAATGTATTTTGTTCAGAGGTAATGGTTAAATCTTCATCACTGAAGCCAGCCAATGCCAATGTAATTAAGTAGTTGTTATCATCAATACTTTCAATGTTGTATGGAGGATAACTGGGTGTTTGGTCTATGCGATTGGCTTGGTCTAACAATTGAGCCATGCGATCGAAACCTACTGAGGTACGAAATAAAGGGGTTAAATCAAAATTCATCATATTCTCCTATTTAAGCAATATAAAATTTAAAATGACTTGCCATTGTGTTGAAGTGGCCAAGTCGGGTTACTGACTTAATCCCGTATGCGGCGATTAAGTTAAAACCAATGTATGTTTGCTTGTGAATATTTCAAGTAGAAAATGATGATTTCATAACAAAATGGCTGAAAATACCTAAAAACACCACCATACCAACCCAGTTGTTATGAATAAAGGCTTTGAAGCATTTGTTTTCATCCCGGTTTAGTATCAGTAATTGCTGGTAGACAAATAACCAAATAACAGCAATCACGGCCAAATAATAAGTCGCGGAATATTCCAATTGATTGCCAAACAAGTACAAGGCCAAAACGGTCAGCAATTGAATGATTCCAATAATGATTCGATCTAAATCACCAAACAGGATTGCAGTGGATTTCACCCCAATTTTTAAATCATCTTTGCGATCAATCATGGCATAAATGGTGTCATAGCTGGTGGTCCATAGGATATTGGTGACAAACAACAGCCAAGCCACTTTTGGCACAGAGCCTGTGATTTCGGCATAAGCCATTGGAATTGAAAAAGAAAAGGCGATACCTAAGTACACTTGTGGCAAATAAGTGACTCGTTTCATCAAAGGATAAGTGACCGCGAAAAACGCAGCTATTAAGGCATATATAATGGTTAACTGCTTCAAAAATAACAACAACACAGCTGCACTTAATAACAAGCCAAAGAACAAATACCACGCATGCCTGACGGGCAGTGTATTTTTAGCCAATGGCCGGTTTTGGGTTCGACCGACATGTCCGTCATATTTTCTGTCTGAGATGTCGTTAACCACACAGCCGGCAGCCCTCATGATGAAAACGCCTAAAGTGAAAATCAGCCAAGTGTTGAAATCCGGGTGACCATTGCTGGCAGACCACAAGGCCCACCAAGTCGGCCACAACAGCAACAAAGTTCCTATGGGGCGGTCCATCCGCATCAGCAGTAAATACGGTTTAATTATAGATAAAAATGACTTGGATATCATTGGTTTATCTGTTTTTCATAATTTTTTTTCTAGATAAATATAACATCCCTGAAAGCATTAAAAAGAGTACAGGAATTTGATTGATAGGTACCGCTACTGCTGGTTGTGAGCCGTTAAAATATGCCATTGCCCGATTGAATGCTTGGTGGCCAATTTCGTAGCCCATAAAACGGCCAGGAATATCATCAGCGGTTGGGTGAATGCCTCCGTATATTCTGGAGATGCTGGTTTCATCGGCGGCATCTTGGTAGGTGGCCCATTGTAAAATGACGTCAACACTGGGACCGTCTTCAAAAACTAAAAATTCATTTTGCGGTGCTAAAAAGTCACTCATGCCACCTGGAAAATAGGCTGACCCAGTTAAAAGCGTCATGACTTCGGCGGCAGCCCTAGAAAATACACTGTGACCAGAAACATAACCTGCAAAGGGGGGTGAAACAAATGAGGGTCGTTGATAAGGCCACCAGTTTTCACACAAAATCCATCCGACACCAGCAGTCGTTGTATCTGGGTCAATAATATAATCGGGTCCACGCCAAGCTTTGACTGCAATTTTCCCAAGGTTTTCATTGCCAATTCCAGCCAAAAATTCATGAATTCCGCCTGGTTGAATGGTTGCTGGTGTGATGAGCTCTATGTAACCAGGGTGAAGGTTGATGCCATTGGGGGCAAAGCTTGCGGCATTGGGATCAGAACTCTGGCCTTGATCACACATGTATCGAATGGCAGAGATTGGTCTGATGTAATCATACCAACCTTTGATGCCCCAAGCGGTAATGGCGGAGTCATGCATGGTGCCTCCAAGTGCCAGGTAAGTTTTAACCTCCCATTCTAAATCGTCCAAAATGGGTCCAACACCATTCAGTCTTTTCTCCAACAATGGGTGATCAGACACGGTATTCAGGATAGTGAACCAATGACCTGGTGGTGTTTCTGAATCAGGACCATCTGCCCAAAACTCTGCCAAAACACGGAAATAGTCTCCAGCAGGTACCATCTGTGGTGTATAGGGTAAGCCAGTGATGGGATTTAAATCACGGCCTGTACCATTATTGGTTCCCAAGTCATTGTTGCCTCTTGAGGCAGGACTGATGTCTATCAAAACACCATCAGCCGGATCTAAGTAACCACTGAATTCGACCACTTGTTCAAATCCTGACTTATAGTCATCATCACCGACTCCTGCAATCATTGGCGGTGCGCCAGGGTCCATATAAACGGGATAAATATCACCATCTCTTTGGTGTTCAGTGAGGTCGTTGGGTGTCAACGAAAAGGGTGTTACATGTCCCCATTCTGGGCTGAGGAAGTCGGGGTATTCTCCCAATACAATGCCTGATTGATCTTTGAAATATTCAAGGGCCAATGGTTGCCATCGATTTGGGTCCGTTATGTCTGGATTGCCATCAAAATCCGGTAACAGGGGTTCATTGATCGGTTCGTAATATTGATTGATGTAATCATTGATTTCATTAGAACCGTCATTCAGTCCCATATCAATGATGGTTTGGGCAATGCGATTTCCCACTGCCGCAGCCGTATTCCCTGAAGTGCCAGTGTCATTGGCGTCATAACCCAAACCTTGCATATGATTATTGATGTTGGGTATTGAGGTTGGGGCACCAACTGAGGTGTTGAATCGCCATATCAATAGGCGATAAGTGGCAAAACTGATGGCTTGCTGTTGGTCACTGCTGATGTCATCGGATGTGATTTTTTCTTGGAAGAACACCCCTTGACAATTTTCTTCATAAGCACACCACGCATCATACATGGCTGCAGAAATGTGATATAAGTTTCTGGCATGAATGGTGGGTCGAGCCTGATCTGCTCTGATTGCATCCAACAGCACGTCATTCCAGTCTCTGGCCACAGCAGCATGGCAAAAGGTATTGAAACAAAGTGTGAGAATTAATCCCGTTAAAATTTTATTGATGTTTGATATTGATGGCATTGATGACTTGTCTTATCTCTCTGAATCATGAGATTTTAACAAAGCTCTGTCTTTATGCCCAGATGTATTGTTTAACTTATCGCTGGAAATTTGTGGTTTTCCTATTGAATCATATAGAATGGCAGTTTTTTTACCCAATAATCATGTTGCACATTGCTTTGTATCAACCTGAAATTCCGCCCAACACTGGCAATATCATAAGACTTTGTGCCAACACAGGTGCTCAGTTACATTTGATTCATCCATTGGGTTTTGATATGGAAGTGAAAGCACTCAGGCGAGCGGGTCTTGATTACCATGAATGGGCTCATGTCATCCAACATGATGATTTTGCTTCATTCATTGCCAATACTCAATTCAAGCAAATCCATGCTTTAACTACCAAAGCTCAAAAATACCATCACCAAGTAAAATTTTATGACAATGAATGTTTGTTGTTTGGTCCAGAAACCCGCGGTTTGCCAGCGGAAGTTTTACAACAAGATGTAATCAACAACATCAGAATTCCAATGAAGGCAGAAAGCCGAAGCCTCAACTTGTCAAACACGGTAGCCATTGTGCTGTATCAGGCTTTGAATGATTTGGGTTATGTCGACTTGGTTTGATGTGTCAATTGATTCTCGTCCTTCTGACTTTTGCACGATAAAGTTTGTCTTTAATTTCTTTGCCGCGTTTTCTTTTCTTATTTGAAAAGACAGGCGGTTTAACGTCAATCACTATATCTTGTTTTGCTTTGTTTTCTTTTTCATCAGCAATGATAACGACCCAGTAATACTGGTGATCAGTCGATGGTTCTTTGATGAATGCGGCACCTATTTGGTCTTGTGATTTAAAAAAATCATCTTCACCCAGCAAAAGGTTGCGGTGAGGTTCGCTGTTTATAAAATCTTCAAAGACTGCTTCTGCTGTGTGTTCCCCACCAGCCAGCGCTTCAACTTGGTTGCCAAAAGTAGGGTAAGTCTTAGGCAGTTTGAAACCATGTTTTCTGAGAAGTTGATTGGGAGTCATGTGGCCAGCATCATGCCACAAATCTTGATTATCAATGATGATTTGAGCTTTTATTTTAGCAATCTTATTGAGCTTTTCATTGCAGTTTAATACAACCCTTTGTTGATTTTTATGTGTCTTTATCAATTGAACCAGTTTGGCTGCAGCAGTGTTATTCCCACAGGCAGTTATTCCTTTGGCATTGGCTGTGATTGAAAGTGCAACCAAGGTAAATACCATTAGAATGCATGAATTGCGTGATGCGATTTTCTTGATGGTCTTTACCAAGGTCATTTTAATGTGTTCCACCTTTAATTTAATATTGGTGATTAATTGTGCCATTAAACCCAATGAAAAACCAATGGCTGATTCTAGATCAGGGGTAGTCATTTCAGCATGAAGGGTTTAATCCTGCTTGTTGCATAAAGTGAGTTAAGTTCTCAGATAGTGTCTGCAATGGAATAATTGTACTTTATAACGAAACACAACTGATTTGAGTCTATAATCGAGGTTAAAGTGTTATATGTTTAAACTTTATGAAACAAACCGAACTGATATTGCAAGCCATAAAAGGTTTGTTGAAGCAACATAAGCTGAATTACTCACATGTCGCAGCCCACCTGGATTTATCTGAATCCAGTGTCAAGCGTTCTTTTTCACAAGGCCAAATCAGTTTGAGCCGTCTGATTAAAATTTGTGAAATGATGGACTTGGAATTGGTGGATTTATTACAGGTGATTCAGAACCAATCATCCGATATCATTCAACTGACTGAGAAGCAAGAAAAGTTGATGGTGTCAGATGTAAAGCTTTTATTGGTTACGGTTTGTGTTTGTAACCATTGGACTTTCAAACAAATTCACCAGACCTACCAAATTGAAGAGGCAGAACTGGTGAATGTGTTGTTGCGTTTAGATCGAACTGATTTGATTGAACTTAAGCCTAACAATCAAATTAAATTGAAGATATCCCCGCATTTTCATTGGATAGAAAATGGTCCGATTCAAAAGTTTTTTGAACAAAACATTCAACAAGATTTTTGGCAAAGTCAATTCATTAATCCTGGTGAAATCAGGTTGTTGGTCAATGGTATGTTAAGTAAAAAATCGAATGAATTGATGCAAAAACACATCAATAGGTTAAAACAACAATTCAGTCAATTATCGGAACAAGATAAAACTTTGAAATTAGAACAAAGACATGGAACCACCCTGGTTATTGGGATGAGGCCTTGGGAGTTAACATTGTTTGCTGACCTGCGACGTCAGCAAGACTTAAAAAAATACTCATAACTTTTAGTGTATTCATTACAATGTTAATCACTTTAATATTTACACCAAATCTAGCAAAAGATAATAGAGATAAATTGGATGACTGAACTTTATAAACAGGCATTTCAATATGCCACTGAATTTTTACAAAGCGCTAATGAACTGCCAATTCAAGTCAGTGAGGATGCCCGCAGAAACTTAAAATATTTAGATGTAGACTTGCCAAAACATGGCATGGATTCTGTCAAAGTGATTGAAACAATGAATCAATGGGTCACACCTGCAACCATGAAAATGGGGTCTCCGAGGTTTTTTGGTTTTGTGATTGGTGGTGCCTATCCTGTCAGTGTGGCTGCCAACTGGTTAGGTACGGCCTGGGATCAAAATACGGGGTTAGAAAAAACCACGCCTGCTGTGGCCATGCTTGAAAAAGTATCCGCAAGATGGATGCTAGATTTATTGGGCTTGCCTCAACAATCTGCCACAGCATTTGTTACTGGCGCCACGGTGGCAAACTTCACTGCACTGGCAGCTGCACGGAATCAAGTTTTCACTACTGCAGGATGGGATGTTGAAGCAGACGGCTTAATTGGCGCGCCTGAATTACACATCATCATCAGTGAAGAGTCTCACCCGACGGTTTATAAATCCTTGGCCATGTTGGGTTTGGGACGAAACCGCGTAATCAAAGTGCCTACTGATGATCAAGGCCGTATGGACATGGAACAATTTCCAGAAATTAAGGACAACACCATCATCATCACCCAGGCAGGTAACATCAATTCAGGTGCCTTTGACCCCATTGGCCAAATTTGCCAACTGGCCCATACAAAAAATGCCTGGGTCCATGTAGATGGCGCGTTTGGGCTGTGGGCAATGGCCTCACGCAAACTCAAACATTTAGGTGCTGGTCTTGAATTGGCGGATTCATGGGCAACTGATGCACATAAGTGGCTGAATGTACCTTATGATTCAGGTTTGGCATTTGTGAAAAACGAACATGCCCTCAAAGCAGCTATGGCCATTACTGCGTCATACTTGCCAACAGAAAACGCGGGTCGCAATCCATCTGATTACACGCCAGAGTTATCCAGAAGGGCTCGTGGTATAGATGTTTATGCGGTATTGAGACATTTAGGAAGCTCAGGTGTTGAGGCATTGATTAATCGTTGCTGTGATTGTGCCAAGTATTTCGCTGATTTACTGAGAGGCGCAGAATTTGAAGTGATGAATGAAGTGGTGTTGAATCAAGTGGTGGTTTGTTTTGGTTCTGAAAAATTGAATTTAGAAATTATGGACCAAGTACAAAAAGACGGGACCTGTTGGGTCGGACAGACAATTTGGAAAGATCGGTTGGCCATGCGAATCAGTGTCTGTAACTGGCAAACTGATTCAGCGGCTGTTGATGAAAGTTTTTCCATTATTAATAAAATTGCAAAAGCAGTGATCAGTCGTTGTACAAAAGTATAATGACATGGAACTGGTTCACAGTTTTGTGTGTGACTTAGTTAATTATTAGTTCATGACGGTCATTTATAATGGGTACATTCTTTAAATGAAAGGTGTGTTATGAAAGCAATATTAATGGGTTTGGGTTTAGTGGTATCAGGTGTATGCAGTGCACATGACGATTCGGCAGCCGTGACAATGAATGATTTGATTCATCATGAGACCATAGTTTGTGATTCGAAGGAGGGTTGTGAGGTGATTTGTAAACAACCAGGTGATCGTTGGAACTCTTATTTGAAAACCGAAGGTAATATTGAAGTTACTTATTTTTTAACCAGTGGTGTTCGTCAATTGAAGGCTGATGTAGGTAATGGTGAATTTACCATCTTAGACACGCACCCTGAATTGCAATCGTGTCGAATTACGGGTGTAAAATCATAATCAGACCTCTGGTCATGTTAAAATTGGCGCTTGTTCATATAAATGAAGGTAGTGTTGATGACTTTATGTCCATATGCCATGGTTGCTGGGTGCGAAAAATGTCCCATTCTTAAAGTTTGTCCCTTAAAAAGTGTCATTGGCAATCAGCCCAAGAAAGCGGAAAGTGACAAAAATAAAGATTCAGCTGCAGAGTAAGGAGTTTGTTTTGATTTGTTATGTTTATCGATCTGAAAAGAAGCAAGGGGCGTATTTGTATTTGGCGCGTGGAAAATCCTTGGAGGATGTGCCTGAAGAGTTGATGTCAACACTGGGAAGTTGTGTCCAAGTGATGCAATTGAACTTGGCCAAAAGAAATAAACTGGCTTCTCAAAACATTGAACAGGTTAAAGAAAACCTGGTCGCTCAGGGGTATCACCTTCAATTGCCACCTAAAATTTCAACTGATGTAATTAATTACGGCGCATAAAACCATAAAGGTCTGAAACTTTTATGTTTTGTGGTTTTTAACCAAATCATCAATCAATGCCAAATCTTCCACATCGAATTCTGGAATGGTTGGGTATTGGCAATTCATGCCAATTAAGTTTTGCATCACAATTTCTGAAACCAACGCCCTCATTTTGGGTTTGTCATCGGCTGGAATGACATACCAAGGCGCCACTTTGCTGGAAGTTTTTTTAAGCATCGTATTGAATGCCTTTTGGTACTTTGCCCAAAGCAAGCTTTCTTTCAAGTCACCTACATTGAATTTCCATTGTTTTTCAGGTGTGGCATATCGACTGATAAATCGACTGTGTTGCGTGTCTTGGCTGACATCAAGGAAAAATTTAATGACTTTGGTGCCAGATGCGACCAAGTGTGCCTCAACTTGATTGATAAAATCATACCTTTGTTGCCAGAATGATTTGTCAACTGCAAAATCAATACCTTGACCTTTGAGGAACCCAGGGTGAACTTTTACCACCAGTGTTTCTTCATAGTAACTTCGATTGAATACGGTTAATTGACCTTTGGGTGGGAATTCAAGGTAGCAACGCCACATGAAATCATGAGCAGCTTCTAGCTTACTGGGCGCCTTGAATGAAGCCACATTAAATCCAGCAGGGTCGCAAAATTTAAACACATTGCGTATGGTACTGTCTTTTCCGGCTGCGTCCAAGGCTTGAAAAATGATCAATACACCCTTCTTGGCTTCAGCTTTTAATGCTGCATGTAGCTCACCAATTTGTTTGGCATTTTTTTTTAAGTTGATGCCATTGGTGGTGATGAAGTCTGAAATTTGTTGTTGATTGGGCCGAGGTGAACTGTTGCTGTGTTTAAATTCTTTTATTTTTGGCATAATGCATTTTGATAATGTCCGAAAGGTGGGATTATCATAATATAAAAAGAATCAAAGGGGATATCAATGAGTGTAAAAAAAATCCTGTTTATTTGCATGGGAAACATTTGTCGGTCACCATCTGCCGAAGCAGTGTTTACTCAATTACTGAAGTCAAAGGGTGAGGATCAGTTTTATTATGTTGATTCTGCCGGTACCCTTTCTTATCACGCTGGATCTAAGCCAGACCGTCGCTCCATGCTCGCAGCTGCGAAAAGGGGGCTCAATATGAGTCATTTGCGCGCAAGGCAGGTGGTTTCAGAAGATTACGAAAAGTTCGACTGGTTGGTTGTGATGGATGAAGACAACAGAGACAATTTAATCAAGATGTTTCCAGCACAACAACAAGACAAGGTGGTGTCAATGATGCGGTTTGCCAAAGATTCATCTTACGATGAAGTGCCTGATCCGTATTATGGTAAAGGCGATGGTTTTGAGTTGGTGTTGGATTTGCTGGAGCAAGCCTGCAACGGATTGTATGAATTTTTAACCGAAAATAAAGTAACACCGTTATAATGGCCGGCTGAATAAAGAACAGTGAGAAACAGTTTTGAAGTTTGATTTAAAAAAACAAGATGGTCTGGCCAGAAGGGGTGAGTTGACGTTTGAACGTGGAACAGTGCAAACCCCGTGTTTTATGCCTGTGGGTACCTATGGAACCGTAAAAGCCATGTCTCCAGAAGAGGTCAAGGGAATTGGTGCTGAAATTGTTTTGGGCAACACCTTCCATTTGATGCTTCGCCCAGGAACGGAAGTCATAGAAGCGCATGGGGACTTGCACGATTTTATGGGTTGGGATAAACCCATATTGACTGATTCTGGTGGATTTCAAGTGTTTTCATTGGCCAAGCGACGAAAAATCACAGAAGAGGGTGTTACATTTGCATCACCAGTGGATGGTTCTACCGTTTTCATGGGGCCAGAAGAATCGATGGAAGTACAAAGAAAACTGGGCTCAGACATTGTGATGATATTTGATGAGTGTACACCATACCCTGCCAGCCATGAAGAGGCGAAAGTATCGATGGAACTTTCTTTGCGCTGGGCACAACGCAGTAAAAACGCCTTTGCTGATAATCCCAATGCTTTATTTGGTATTGTACAGGGCGGTATGTACGATGATTTACGGAAAATTTCAGCACAAGGTTTGGCCGATATTGATTTTCATGGCTTTGCCATTGGTGGCTTGTCAGTGGGTGAGCCCAAAGACTTGCGTGAACAGGTGTTGAAAACCACCACCCCCTTATTACCTGCCGACAAACCACGGTATTTAATGGGTGTAGGGAAGCCAGAAGATATATTGGAAGCGGTGTTGTTGGGTGTCGATATGTTCGATTGTGTGATGCCTACCAGGAATGCACGCAACGGTTATTTGTTTACCTGGGATGGGGTGGTAAAAATTCGCAATGCCAAACATCAGTTCGATGCGACACCATTAGATAAAGATTGTGGGTGTTATACCTGTCAACATTTTTCGAAGTCTTATTTGCGTCACCTAGATAAGTGCGGCGAAATGCTGGGTTCTCGTTTGAATACCATACATAACTTGTATTTTTATCAGGAGTTCATGCAAAAAATTCGGGAGGCCATTGATACTGATGATCTTGAGCTGTTTGCTGACAATTATTACCGCAGAATCGAAAGTCATAAAAAGTCATCATCGTGATTTTGGTGGTTTTCTTAATATAATTGCTTCTAAGCCCTTAAAGTCTTGGGTGGCTGTAATTATATGTCTTTTGTCGAATTCCTTAACCCAGGGCTTTGAAATCGTTTTTTCGTGATTTTGTTGCGCTTTCAAGGTCTGTTTTGTGTTACAATTTCGTTCCTTATTAATCTGACAGTAAATTTGATTTATGGCGGAAAATTCAAGCGATATCATTAAGATAAATATCGAAGATGAAATGCAAAAATCATACCTCGATTATTCGATGAGTGTGATTGTGGGTAGGGCGCTACCTGACGTAAGGGATGGTCTTAAGCCGGTACACAGGCGTGTACTGTATGCCATGAATGTATTGGGTGTAAGCTGGAACAAAGCGCACAAAAAGTCAGCTCGTGTGGTTGGTGATGTGATTGGTAAATACCACCCGCATGGAGACACGGCTGTCTATGACACCATTGTTAGGATGGCCCAGCCTTTTTCAATGCGCTATATGTTGGTTGATGGACAGGGTAACTTTGGTTCTGTGGATGGAGATTCGCCCGCTGCCATGAGGTACACCGAAGTCAGAATGGCCAAAATTTCACATGAAATGATGGCTGATCTTGACAAGGATACTGTAGATTTTGTTCCCAATTATGATGAAACCGATACAGAGCCAGAGGTGATGCCAACCAGGGTTCCTGCCTTGCTGGTTAATGGGTCATCTGGCATTGCGGTTGGAATGGCAACCAACATACCGCCACACAACCTGACAGAGGTCATCAATGCCACCATTGAAATGACGCGAAATCCAAATGCCACGCTTGATGATTTGATGGTTCATATACCTGGGCCTGATTTTCCAACGGCTGCTTTTATCAATGGTGCTGAAGGAATAAGAGATGCTTATGACACAGGTCGCGGTAAAGTTTATATGCGTGCCAGGTCAGAGATTGAAACGGATGATGCCTCGGGCAAGCAAACCATCGTTGTCACAGAGCTACCCTACCAAGTCAATAAAGCCAGGCTGATAGAAAAAGTGGCAGAGCTGGTTAAGATGAAAAAAATCGAAGGCATTACAGCTTTGCGAGACGAGTCTGATAAAGACGGCATGCGAATAGTCTTTGAATTGCGTCGTGGTGAAGTGGCCGAGGTTTTGTTGAATCAACTGTATAAGTTGACGCAATTACAAACGGTTTTCGGTATCAATATGGTTGCATTGATCAATGGGCAACCGAAAACATTGGGTTTGATGGAAATCTTGAATGAATTCATTAAACATCGGCGAGAAGTTGTGGTTCGACGAACCATATTTGAACTGAAAAAAGCCAGAGACCGTGCCCATGTACTGGAAGGTTTGGCCGTCGCACTGGCTAATATCGAAGAAGTCATCGAGTTAATTAAACAATCTAAAAACCCAACAGAAGCCAAAGAGCGGTTATTGGCTAAAAAATGGAACTCTTCATTAATCAATGCCTTGTTGGATAACGATGCTCATCTGTGTCGTCCTGAAGACCTGGAAGACCAGTATGGATTTTTTGAAGACGGGTATCAACTGTCGCCAATTCAAGCCAAAGCAATTCTGGACTTACAATTGCATCGATTGACAGGATTGGAGCAAGATAAAATTACCGATGAGTTCAAAGAAATCATTGGACACATCAAAGAGTACCTTGAAATTTTGACCAACCCAGATCGCTTGTTAGAAGTGGTGCAGGACGAGTTGATAGAAATCAGAGAGAATTATGGTGATGAACGCCGAACTGTCATTATGGACAGACAACTTCATTTAACCATGGAAGATTTGATTATTGAAGAAGATGTCGTGGTGACCCTGTCTCACGAAGGTTATGCCAAGATGCAGCAAGTGGACGTGTATCGCGCGCAAACCCGTGGAGGTAAAGGTAAGTCAGCTACGGCAATGAAAAATGAAGATTTTATTGAACGATTGTGGATTGCCAATACTCATGACACGTTATTGTGTTTCAGTAATCAAGGACAAGTTTATTGGTTGAAAGTGTATGAATTGCCCATGGCATCAAGAACTGCCAGGGGTAAGCCGCTGGTTAATTTGTTGCCGTTAGATAAAAATGAAAAAATCACAGCCATATTGCCAGTAAGGGATTATGAAGATGATAAATTTGTTTTCTTCGCTACTGCCAAAGGCGTGGTTAAGAAAACCCCATTGTCGAATTTCTCAAGACCTCGTGCCAACGGCATCATTGGATTGGGCTTGTTGGATGGTGATCATTTGGTTAATGTAGAGCTGACTACCGGAGATCAGGATGTATTCTTATTCTCAAGTTCCGGTAAATGTATTCGCTTTAATGAAAATGATGTTCGTTCAATGGGGCGCACAGCACGCGGTGTTCGTGGTATTACCCTTAAAGATGATCATAAAGTGGTTTCTATGTTTGTGGCTGAGGAAGGCAATGTCTTGGTTTGTACTGAAAATGGTTTTGGTAAACAGACCAAGCTAGAAGAATTTTCTAGAATAAGAAGAGCGGGTCAGGGAGTCATTGCGATTCAGACCAGTGACCGAAATGGTGCAGTCGTGGGTGCTTGCCAAGTGTTAAGTGAAGACCAAATCATGTTGATTTCAAACGGTGGTACTTTGGTCCGAACAGCTGTTGACGGTATTTCGACAGTAGGTAGAAACACCCAAGGTGTGACTTTGATTCGTTTGGCCAAAAAAGAAAAGTTGGTGAGTATCGCGAAAGTGGTCAACTTGGACGGTGACGAAGAACTTGATGTTGATGTGGTTGATGGTGATGTAGTGATTCAAAATAGCGAAGACACCGATGGCCATGATGAATCGTAAATTATTGGTTGCTGGCAATTGGAAAATGCATGGTTCATTGGCTTTTGTTGATGAAATGATGTCAGCATTGCGCCAATCATTACCAGATCAACCCAAGTATGATGTGGCTGTTTTTCCTGTTTATATACATTTGTACGAGGTGATCAATAACAAGCCTGATTCAGTACTGTGTGGTGCACAAAACCTGAGTGAGTATGACAACGGTGCTGTGACGGGAGAGGTCAGTGCTGAAATGTTGCAAGACCTGGGTTGTGATATGGTCTTGGTTGGCCATTCCGAAAGGCGCATCAAAAACAATGAAAGCAACTCAGAAGTGGCGAAAAAATTTGCCCAAGCTTTGAAGTTCAATTTAACCCCTATTTTATGTGTGGGAGAATCGTCTGTACAAAGACAGGGTGATCAAACCTTTGATGTTGTCTGGGATCAAATCAACACAGTTATTGAGCATATTGGGATGGAGTCGTTGTCTCAAGGGGTCATTGCATATGAGCCTGTTTGGGCCATTGGAACCGGTGAAACTGCCAGTGCAGAACAGGCGCAAGAAGTTCATCAATTTATCCGTTCTCAATTAGCATTAAATGATGATACAATAGCGCGCCGCATCCGCATCCTCTACGGAGGAAGTTGTAAAGGTTCAAATGCATATGAACTTTTTTCGATGCCCGATGTTGACGGAGGCCTTATAGGTGGGGCTTCATTAACAGCTAAAGATTTTATGGCAATTTGTCAACAAGCAGACAAGCTGTCACAAGGAGATTAATAAATGACAATTAACTTTTTAAACATTGCCCAGGTATTGGTGGCCATGGCACTGATCGGTTTTATTTTGATTCAACGTGGCCCAGGTGCAACAGCAGGATCTGCATTTGGTGGCGGTGGCGGTGGTGCTTCAGGCACTGTATTCGGTGCCAAAGGTTCAGGGTCATTCTTGACCAAAGCAACGGCCATTTTGGCCACCTTGTTTTTCATCATTACATTGTTGATTGCCATTGATGCCAGAGAGGCGTATTCTTCAACTGGTGAAGCAGCTGAGCAAGATTTGGGCGTATTTGGTGTGTTAGATGGTGAAACACAAGAGCCGTCATTGGTTCCTGTTGATGCCGTTGAATCTATTGACTCTAGTCTTGATAATGCCATTGACTCAGCCGGTGAGGCTGTCGATACAATCGAAGACAAAGCAACGGAATTGACTGAAAAAATTGAAGCAGAAACAACCGATGAATCAACAGATTCTGATGGTGATAATAACTGATAATTGAGTGTTCAAGTAAATTGAACCAATGGTTAATGCGCAGTTAATAGTAGCTGTGTAATTTTATGTGCCGAAGTGGTGGAATTGGTAGACACGCTATCTTGAGGGGGTAGTGGCCAACGGTCGTGCCGGTTCAAGTCCGGCCTTCGGCACCAATTTTTAAATTGAAACAGGGGATGGCTGAATGATAGCTCCGTACTTTCCAATTTTATTGTTTTTAGCAGTGTCCGCAGGTTTGGGTGTTGCTTTAATGTCCTTGGGTTTGTTGTTTGGAACCCGAAAAACAACAGATGAAAAAATATCGGCTTATGAGTGTGGCTTTGAAGCATTTGATGATGCTCACATGAAGTTTGATGTCCGATTCTATTTGGTGGCTATTCTGTTCATCATTTTCGATTTAGAAATTGCCTTTTTGTTCCCTTGGTCTGTGGTACTCGAAGAATTGGGTCCATTTGGTTTAGTTTCTATGTTCATTTTTCTCTTTTTGTTGGTAATCGGATTCATTTATGAATGGAAAAAAGGAGCGTTAGAATGGGAATAGTCGATAACATCATACAACCAGTTGTTGATCAAGGTTTTGAAAACAAAGGATTCGTCACCACTACAGTGGATGCCTTATTAAATGGAGCGAGGACTGGGTCGTTATGGCCGATGACCTTTGGTTTGGCATGTTGTGCAGTAGAGATGATGCAAGCAGGCGCTTCTCGTTATGACCTGGACAGATTTGGTGTGATTTTCAGGCCATCTCCAAGACAATCAGATGTCATGATTGTTGCCGGAACATTGGTTAATAAGATGGCACCTGCCTTGCGCAAAGTTTACGATCAAATGCCAGAACCTAAATATGTCATTTCAATGGGTTCATGCGCCAACGGTGGTGGTTATTACCATTATTCATATGCAGTTGTTAGGGGTTGTGACCGTATCGTTCCTGTTGATATATACGTACCTGGCTGTCCTCCTACAGCTGAAGCATTGATTTATGGCATTTTGCAATTGCAGAAAAAAATCAAACGTACCAATACCATCGCAAGAACGTCATGAGTAACTTTAAATATAAATTAAGTAAAGAGATGTCAGAAAAATTTGCTGACATCAATATCGAATTGTCAGAGACGGTCCATGGCGTGGCATGTACGGTTCCTTTGGAATCGTGGCTTGAGGTGTCAAAAACGCTGAGAGATGATGATGCGTTCCAATTTGAACAATGTTTGGATGTATGTGGTGTTGATTACCTCACTTACGGTGAAGCTGAGTGGCAAACAGACGATGTTTCTTCAACTGG
Source organism: Marinicella litoralis (assembly GCF_002591915.1). Lineage (GTDB taxonomy): Bacteria > Pseudomonadota > Gammaproteobacteria > Xanthomonadales > Marinicellaceae > Marinicella > Marinicella litoralis. The sequence goes on from NZ_NIHB01000003.1 coordinate 240,183, forward strand.
CTTCAGTCGTGGTGTTAAATCTAATGGGCCAGGTCGATTTTCGTGGAGTGAACGCAGAGAGGAATCAATTCCTAATAGGTTTGCTGTGGTCGCACAATTACTGTCACTTAAATACAACCGTCGATTAACCATTAAATGTTTTGCTCCAGATGAGGGTATGTTAATGGTACCTTCATTGGTAGAAATTTGGCCAGGTGTTAACTGGTTTGAAAGAGAAGCCTTTGATTTGTATGGAATCATATTTAAAGGACACCCAGATTTAAGAAGGATATTGACCGATTATGGCTTCATTGGACACCCTTTCAGAAAAGATTTTCCGCTGATTGGCAATGTTGAAGTGATATATGATGAAGACAAAGGCCGTGTGGTTTATCAACCTGTTTCAATCGAGCCTCGAGTATTGGTGCCTAAAACAATAAGACGTGATTCTCGCTATGTAGAAAGCATGAATGAGCAGGAGAACTCATAATGTCAGAAATTAAAAATTATACAATGAATTTCGGGCCACAGCACCCAGCAGCTCATGGTGTATTGCGCTTGATTCTTGAGTTAGATGGTGAGGTTGTTGAACATGCTGACCCTCATGTGGGGTTATTGCATCGAGGCACTGAGAAATTAGCAGAATCAAAACCATTCAATCAATCCATTGGATACATGGATCGTTTGGATTATGTTTCAATGATGTGTAATGAACACGCCTATGTTCGAGCCATCGAGCAGTTGTTAGGTATTGAAGCGCCTATCAGGGCTCAATATATTCGTACCATGTTTGATGAAATCACCCGTGTGAGGAACCATTTGATGTGGATCGGTACGCATGGTTTGGATTTAGGTGCAATGGCATTGTTCTTGTATGCTTTTCGTGAAAGAGAGCATTGTATGGATATGTATGAAGCCGTTTCTGGTGCCAGAATGCATGCCACCTATTATCGACCAGGTGGCGTTTACCGAGATTTGCCAGATCACATGCCTCAGTATGCTGAAAGTAAGTGGACCAAAGGTAAAAATTTAGCCTATGCCAATGAATGGCGAAATGGTTCATTGCTTGATTTTATTGAAGCATTCGCTGATGATTTTCCAAACAAGATTGGTGAGTACAGAACCTTACTGCAAGACAACCGTATTTGGAAACAAAGAACAGTGGGTATCGGTGTGGTTTCACCTGAAGAGGCCAAGGCTTGGGGCTTTACGGGGCCAATGCTAAGGGGCAGTGGCGTGGCATGGGATTTACGTAAAAAGCAAACCTATGCCGCTTATGACAAAGTCGATTTTGATATTCCTGTTGGGGTTAATGGTGACTGTTATGACCGTTACTTGGTTCGCATGGAAGAAATGGTGCAATCAACTCGAATCATCAAACAATGTGTACAGTGGTTGAAAAACAACCCTGGGCCTGTGATGGTTGATGAGTATAAAGTGGCACCACCTGACAGAGAAATGATGAAAGAAGACATGGAGTCGATGATACATCATTTTAAATTATTTACAGAAGGGTATACCGTTCCAGCTGGTGAAGTATATGCAGCTGTAGAAGCGCCCAAAGGTGAATTTGGGGTATTTATGATTTCAGATGATTCAAATAAACCATTCAGGATGAAAATTCGAGCGCCTGGTTTTGCACACCTGTCTGCAATGAATGACATGGTAAAAGGTCATATGTTGGCAGATGTGGTGGCAGTCATTGGAACAATGGACATAGTATTTGGGGAGATCGATAGATAATGTATCAAGTCAATCCACAGTCGAAAGACAAAGCATTAGCCATGAATTTGTTGACAGATGCAACCAGAGATCACATTGATCATTGGTTGACTAAATATCCACATGATCAAAGAAGATCCGCTTTGATTGGTGCATTACATGCTGCACAAGATCAAAATGGAGGCTGGTTAAGCGAAGAAATCATGAAGGCAGTTGCTGAATATTTAGAGATTCCTCCAGTATGGGTCTATGAAGCAGCGAATTTTTATTCGATGTTTTTCACTCAACCAGTAGGTAAAAATAAAATAGCCATATGTACCAATATATCTTGCATGCTTAGAGGTGCTGATAAAGTGGTTAAATATGCGGAAGCTAAACTGGGTATTAAACTGGGTGAAACCACAGCTGATGGACAAGTAACGCTGGTTAAAGAAGAAGAGTGCGTGGCAGCGTGTACTGGCGCACCCATGATGATAATCAATGGTCATTATCATGAAAATTTAACTGAAGCGAAAATAGATGAGCTGCTTGGAGGGTTGTCCTAATGGCCTCTGTGAATGTTTGTTTAAACCCTGATAAAGACCACTCTTTAGATAATTATTTGGCCAAAGGTGGTTACCAGGCTTGGAAAAAAATCCTGTCTGAAAAAACGGATAAAAATGAAATCATCGATACGGTCAAAGCCTCGGCTTTGCGTGGACGTGGTGGTGCTGGATTCCCAACTGGATTGAAATGGAGTTTCATGCCAAAGGATGCTCCCGGGCAAAAATACGTGCTGTGTAATTCTGATGAATCAGAACCAGGTACTTGCCATGATCGAGACATCCTTCGTTACAACCCACATGCTGTGATTGAAGGTATGGCCATAGGTGGTTATGCCATGGGTGCGACTGTTGGCTATAATTACTTGCGTGGTGAGTTCCATCACGAGCCTTTTGAAAATTTTGAGGCGGCATTAAAAGAAGCCTATGATGCGGGTCTATTGGGTCGCAACATTCAAGATTCAGGTGTAGATTTTGATTTGTATGGTGTACATGGTGCCGGTGCTTATATCTGTGGTGAAGAAACGGCCTTGATGGAATCTTTAGAAGGTAAGAAAGGGCAGCCAAGATTCAAGCCACCTTTTCCAGCAAATTTTGGCATTTATGGCAAGCCCACAACAATTAACAATACAGAATCATTTGCTTCGGTACCAGCCATCATGCGCAATGGTGCTGAATGGTTCTTAGAATTAGGCAAACCTAATAACGGTGGCGTGAAAATATTTTCTGTTTCAGGCCATGTAAATAAACCAGGTAATTATGAAATCCCGTTAGGGACTCCATTCAATGATTTGCTTGAAATGGCAGGCGGTGTGCTGGATGGGAAAAAACTTAAAGCAGTGATCCCTGGTGGATCATCTATGAAAGTTTTGCCAGCAGAAGTCATGATGGGTATTACCATGGACTTTGACGCCATAGGCGCAGCCGGATCTGGACTGGGTTCTGGGGCTGTTATTGTCATGGCTGAAGGAACTTGTATGGTTGAAGTGTGCCAGCGATTGTCACGTTTTTACTACATGGAATCATGTGGTCAGTGCACTCCTTGTCGAGAAGGAACAGGCTGGATGTACCGTGTTTTAACCAGGATCCTTGAAGGTAAGGGCGAAACCAAAGACATTGAAATGTTAAAACAGGCCGCTGGACAAATTGAAGGTCATACCATTTGTGCGTTTGGTGAAGCAGCCGCATGGCCAGTACAAGGTATATTGAAATACTACTGGGATGAGTTTGAATATTTTGTTGAGCACAAAAAATCAAAAAATGAGAGGTTAACTTCATGACCGATACCACCAATAAAGTAGCCGATAACACAGTATCTATTGAAATTGATGGTCGAGCTGTTCAGGCAGAAAAAGGCAGCATGATTATTGAAGCTGCAGACCGGGAAGGTATTAAAATCCCACGTTTTTGTTATCATAAAAAACTGTCTATCGCTGCGAATTGCCGCATGTGTATGGTGGATGTCGAAAAAGCACCTAAGCCCATGCCAGCATGTGCTACGCCTGTGATGGATGGCATGAAAGTCTATACACAGTCAAAACGAGCGACTGATGCACAGCGCAATGTGATGGAGTTTTTATTAATCAACCATCCGCTGGACTGCCCCATTTGTGATCAAGGTGGCGAATGTGAATTGCAAGACGTTTCCATGGGTTATGGGCGTGATGTATCACGTTATGTCGATTCAAAAAGAGTGGTAAAGGATGAAAACTTAGGTTCATTGATTGCAACCGATATGACACGTTGTATTTTATGTACACGCTGTGTTCGATTTCTGAATGAAGTGGCTGGAACCGACGAATTGGGTGGCATTGGTAGAGGTGATAAAACCAATATCAGTACTGCAGTGGGTAATTCAGTACAATCTGAAATGTCAGGTAATATCATTGATTTATGTCCAGTTGGTGCTTTGACCAACAAACCATTCAGGTACAAAGCCCGAGCATGGGAATTGATGGCGACTTCAGCTGTTTCAATGCATGATGGGATTGGTTCTAACCTATATTACCACACCAGAAATGGTGAAATTCTTCGAACGGTTCCTCAAGACAATGATGAGGTGAATGAAGCATGGATTTCAGATCGAGATCGATACGCCATTCATGGTTTTAAAAACACCAAAAATCGATTGTTATACCCCATGATTAAGGAAAATGGTCAGTGGAATGAGCTGTCATGGGAAGATGCGCTGGCGACTTTAGTCAAACAATTCAAAAAATTTGATGGTGAAGAAATTGCATTATTTACCTCAAACTATGCCTCAACTGAAGAATATTACTTACTGAAACAGTTGTTTGATAATCTAGGCAGTCATGACTGTGAACACAGAATCAATATAACTGATTTTTCCGAACATGATCGTTTGCCTCGTGTCGATGTGAAGTTGGCTCAAGTAGCCAAGCAAAAGAAAGTGGTTATTGTTGGCGGCAATATACGTCATGAACAACCTATACTTAACCACAAGATTCGTCAAGCTTGGTTAAATGGAGCTGAAGTTTCATCATTTGGTCCTAAGTCTTATGGTGCAAATTACAATTTACTTCACGATTTTGTCGGTAACCAAATCAATTGGGTTAAACAATTGGGTTCGTTGGCTAAAAGTGTTGCTGAAATCAGTAAACAATACCCTTCAGGCTCCTTGGCTGACTGGGTTAAATCGCAAAAAACCGATGAAGACATCAATCATTTAGCCAAGCAACTGTTAAAGGACGGTGTTAATGCATTGTTTATTGTAGGTCAAGTTTCAGAAGCCCACCCCCAAGCCAATATGATTAAGGCTTTGACTGCTTGGTTGGCACAAGTCACTGCTGGGCAAGTCAATGAATTGATTGCAGGATCTAATACTTCAGGTGCATTTCTGGCAGGCCTGCATTCACCTGGTGACATCAAACAAAAATCCCACAGTTTAAATATTATTTATCAAGCAGAAATTCAAGATTTTGCAGATCAGGCAGCCATTAAAAATGCTTTAACAAACAGTGACTTCTCAGTGGCTTTTAATGCTTATTGTGATGAATCATTGTTGTCGAGAGTTGATTTGGTGTTCCCGATTGCCTTATTACCTGAAATCACCGGAAGTTTAGTCAGCAACTATGGTGAAAGACAAGTTTCAATGGTGGCTCAAAAAGCACCTGGTTTGACAAAGCCAGGGTGGCGGGTGTTGCGGGTTCTGGGCAATTTGTTGGGTCATTCTGGGTTTGAATATGAAGACATCAATGATGTGATGGCAAAAACTGTAAAATTTCAGTCTCAAGATCCTGTGATTAATCAAGATTGTCAAGTTAATGATGTTGAAGTTAAAGGCTTGGCTTTGTTTGCTAACCATGGCATTTATGACACAGATCCACTTTGCAGAAGGTCGGAACCACTGCAAACCAGTGCTTTAGCCACGTCTGACACTGTTTTTGTCAATCCCAAGGATTTAATATCAATTGGATTTAATGAAGGTGATTTGGTTACTGTAGAACAAGAAGGCAGGTACGCTGAATTGACTTTGGCAGTGACATCAAGTATTGCTGAAGGCACCGCCATGGTCAATATGGGCCGAACTTCGGCATTGAATCTCAATGCCTCTGAATTGAATGTCGGTATTATTGGAGTACAGTCATGATTTGGGATCAAATTTGGATGGTGGTTTGGACGTTAATTAAAATCCTCGCCATAATTGTGCCATTGATATTGTGTGTGGCGTATGCCACATATTTTGAGCGTAAAGTGATTGCATTCATGCATGTTCGTATGGGGCCCAATCGTGTAGGGCCTTGGGGTCTGTTACAACCTTTTGCCGATGTACTGAAGCTATTGACCAAGGAAATCATTTTTCCTAAAAATGCCAATAAATTTCTATTTTTAATTGCCCCCATCATTACATTGGCTACCGCCTTTGCTGCCTGGGCTGTTGTACCGTTTGAAGATGGATTGGTATTGGCAGACATCAATGCAGGTCTGGTCTATGTTTTGGCCATGACTTCATTAGGCGTCTACGGTGTTATTATTGCTGGCTGGGCATCAAATTCTAAATACGCTTTATTGGGTGCTTTGCGATCGGCCGCTCAAATCGTTTCCTATGAAATTGCTATGGGCTTTGCTTTGGTCGGTGTATTGGTTGCCTCCGGTTCATTGAATTTATCTGACATTGTTAGGGCTCAAGAAGGTGGCATTGTGCATTGGTATTTATGGCCTTTGTTCCCTTTGTTCATAATTTATTATATTTCTGGGGTGGCTGAAACCAACCGTGCCCCATTCGATGTTGCGGAAGGTGAATCAGAAATTGTGGCTGGTTTCCACGTTGAATATTCAGGTGCAGCCTTTGCAATATTCTTTTTGGCAGAATATGCCAACATGATCATTATCTCAGCTTTGACCGCAATCATGTTTCTGGGCGGGTGGTATTCACCATTTAGTGGTGATAGTTGGATTGCTCAACCCAGTATAGTTTGGTTTTTAGGTAAAACCTGTATATTCATGTACGCGTATTTTTGGTTTCGTGCCTCTTTACCCCGATATCGTTATGATCAAATCATGCGATTGGGATGGAAGGTTTTTATTCCAATCACCATTGTCTGGATTATGGTTGTTGCGGTTTGGAAAGTATATAACGTAGGCCCTTGGTGGAATTGATTGTTTAGAGATATATGATGACTAAAATTATAAGGTATTTAAAAAGTTTAACTCTGAATGAAATTCGCAAAGGGTTGCTGTTAACTCAAAAGTATTTTTTCAAACGAAAATTTACCGTGCGTTATCCAGAGGAAAAAACTCCGAAGTCTCCACGATTCAGAGGTTTACATGCATTAAGACGTTATCCAAACGGTGAAGAACGTTGTATTGCTTGTAAATTATGTGAAGCTGTTTGTCCAGCAGCTGCCATTACCATTGACTCTGATGTCAGAGAGGATGGTTCTAGGCGAACCACTAAATATGAAATAGATTTGTTTAAATGTATTTATTGTGGATTTTGCGAAGAGTCATGTCCCGTTGATTCAATTGTAGAGACTGATATACATGAATATCATTTTGAATCCATGGGCAAAAATGTCATGACCAAAGAACAATTACTGGCCATTGGTGATATGTATGAAGAACAAATTGCTGATACCAAACAACAAGATGCGAAGTACAGATGATGATAAGTCCTGAATTATTTCAACAATTAATATTTTATGTGTTTGCCACATTCACTGTGGGTTCTGCGATGGCAGTGGTCACCGTTAAAAACACCATTTACTCAGCGTTATTTTTGGTGCTGTGCTTCTTTAACACGGCCGTATTGTGGATGTTGATTGAAGCCGAATTTTTAGCGATCACCTTGGTACTTGTCTATGTGGGTGCTGTGATGGTGTTGTTTTTATTCGTGGTCATGATGTTAGACGTCAAGCAAGCAAAAGCCTCACAACTGAAACAATCATATACCAAAGCAGCTTTACTGATTGCTGCGGCCATGTTAGTTGAGTTAATGATGCTGTTCGCCTATAAACTCAGTGGACAAATTCCTACCGATGAGTTGATCAGACAAGAGGCTGGATACAGTAATGTGGCTGAAGTGGGTATGGAATTATTTACGCATTACGTTTATCCATTTGAAATTGCTGCGGTCATCCTTTTGGTTGCTATTGTTGCAGCCATAATGCTTACAATGCGCAAACGGGAAGGCAACAAACAACTTGATGCAGCCAAACAAATTAACATCAATCCTGCTGAGCGCATTAGGGTAGTGACTATGAAGGCAGAGAAAGGCCAAGGTCAGGGAGAAGAATCATGAGTTTACAAGGTTATTTAATTGTTTCTGCCATTCTTTTTGTTATCAGTATGGCTGGTATTTTTGTTAATCGTCGCAATGTGTTGGTGGTACTGATGTCGATCGAATTGATGTTGCTTGCGGTGAATACCAATTTGGTGGCATTTTCAAAATATTTAGGCGATGTTCAAGGCCAGGTTTTTGTGTTTTTCATTTTAACTGTTGCAGCGGCTGAAGCAGCAATTGGATTGGCTATCTTGGTGGTGTTGTTCCGTAACAAGAAAACACTTGAAGTCAAAGAAATCAACGAGTTGGAAGGGTAAAGATGGATATGAAAACAACTTTGATGGTTATCGCTTTTGCCCCATTGGTGGCTGCAGCCATCGCAGGATTATTTGGGCGCCAAATTGGCAGAGTAGGTGCACACACCCTTACCATTGCAGCCGTAGGCCTGTCATGTTTCTTGTCAATCAAAGTGCTGCTACAGTTTATCAATGGTGAAGCGGTCGCTTTTAATGAAAATTTATACACATGGATGGTTACAGGAGATTTATCCATGCATGTCGGATTTATGGTCGATTCTCTGACAGCGATCATGATGAGTGTGGTGACATTTGTATCTTTAATGGTACATATTTATACCATTGGCTACATGAGTGAAGACTCTGGTTATCAACGATTTTTCAGTTACATTTCATTGTTTACTTTTGCCATGTTGATGTTGGTGATGGCAAACAACTTCATGCAATTGTTTTTTGGTTGGGAAGCTGTGGGCTTGGTGTCATACTTGTTGATTGGTTTTTGGTACAAAAAGGAAACGGCCATTTTTGCCAATATGAAAGCATTCTTGGTTAACCGAGTGGGTGACTTTGGATTTTTGCTGGGCATTGCAGCTGTGTTGATGACCTTTGGAACTTTAGACTATGTAGAAGTCTTTAATCAAGCACCGCAAATGGCCAATGAAACCATCAATATTTTCGGTGACAGTCAATGGTCAATGATGACGGTCATTTGTATTTGTTTATTTATCGGTGCCATGGGTAAATCAGCCCAAGCTCCGTTGCATGTTTGGCTACCTGATTCTATGGAAGGACCAACGCCCATTTCTGCTTTGATACATGCTGCAACCATGGTAACAGCCGGTATTTTTATGGTGACCAGAATGTCTCCATTGTTTGAAATGTCAGATACTGCATTGAGCTTTGTGATGTTGGTCGGTGCATTCACCGCCTTTTTTATGGGCTTGATAGGTATCGTACAAAATGACATCAAGCGAGTCATTGCCTATTCAACCCTGTCACAATTGGGTTATATGACAGTTGCATTGGGTGTATCTGCCTATTCTGCGGCTATTTTTCACTTGATGACCCATGCATTCTTTAAAGCATTGCTGTTTTTAGGTGCAGGTTCAGTCATCATTGCGATGCATCACAAACAAGACATGCAAGAAATGGGTGGGCTCAGAAAGTATATGCCGATCACTTTTATCACTGCTTGGATTGGAACTTTGGCATTAACTGGATTTCCTGGTTTTTCAGGATTTTTCTCAAAAGATGCCATCATAGAAGCCACTCATTTGTCTGATCGTTGGGGCTCTGGCGTGGCATACATAGCCGTTTTGTTGGGTGTGTTTATCACAGCTTTGTATAGTTTCAGATTGTTGTATTTGACCTTTCATGGTAAGGAGCGGATGGATCATCACACCAAGGAGCATTTAAAAGAATCTCCATGGGTCGTGACCTTACCATTGATTCTTTTGGCCATTCCATCTGTGGCGATTGGTTGGTTAACGATTGAACCGTTGTTATTTGGTGGGTTCATGGATGATGCCATCCATGTTAATAGGGTCAATGATGTGATTGGTGAGTTAGGCAATGACTTCCATGGTGCAGGGGCTTTTGTTTTACATGGTTTACAAATGCCGCCATTTTGGCTGGCCTTGGCAGGTTTTGCTGTGGCCACTTATATCTACACCAGAAATATATCTATGGCAGGTAAAATCAAGAAACGCTTGGCTCCCATCCATAAGATTTTAGATAATAAATATGGATTTGATGCTTTCAATCAAAAGTTCATAGCAGGTGGTAGTGTTAAATTGGGCGAAGCACTTTGGAAGTGGTCAGATTCAAAACTCATTGATGGTATTTTAGTCAATGGCAGCGCCAAGGCAGTTAATGCAGTTTCTAAATTCATCAGGTCAATACAGTCAGGTTATGTTTATCATTATGCATTGGTCATGGTGGTGAGTGTTATCGTGTTCATTGGTCTTTACGTATTTAAATAGGATTTATTTTATGTTTGAAGGTTCGATATTAAGCGTACTAATCTGGCTGCCAATACTCGGTGGTGTGGCTTTGTTGCCATTTGGACAAGGCAGGTCAGGATTGGTTAAGGTGCTTGCCTTGTTGATTTCTGTTCTCACACTGATCATCAGTTTGCCTTTATGGACTCAGTTTGATTCATCAACGGCTCAATTACAATTTGTAGAAAAAGTCCTGTGGATAGATTCTTTTGACATCTATTATCATTTAGGGATAGATGGTATCGCATTGCCTTTGGTGATATTGACTACCTTTATCACTGTATTGATTGTGTTGTCGGCATGGCGTGTCATTAAATCCAATATTCATCAATACATGGCTGCTTTCCTTATTTTGGAAGGGATGATGATTGGTGTGTTTACTGCCCAAGATGCGATGTTGTTCTATATCTTTTTTGAAGCCATGTTAATTCCTATGTTTGTTATTATAGGTATTTGGGGTGGCCCAAACAGAGTCTATGCAACGGTTAAGTTTTTCTTGTACACGTTCTTAGGTTCAGTTTTCATGTTGATTGGCTTGATTTATTTATACAATAAATCTGGAAGCTGGAATTTAACCGATTTGGCAATGCACCCATTAAGTTTACAAGAACAAAGCTATTTATTCTTTGCGTTTTTGGCTGCATTTGCAGTGAAAATCCCGATGTTCCCAGTACACACATGGTTACCCGATGCGCACGTTGAAGCACCTACAGGTGGGTCTGTTGTGTTGGCTGCGATCATGTTAAAAATAGGCGGATATGGATTTTTAAGATTTTCATTACCTATAACGCCAGACGCCAGTTCTGAATTCACTTGGTTGTTGATTACTTTGTCATTGATTGCCGTGGTCTACATCGGTTTGGTTGCCATGGTACAAAAAGACATGAAGAAGCTGATTGCTTATTCTTCGATTTCACACATGGGTTTCGTCACACTTGGATTGTTTTTGGTGTTCTTACTGATCAAAAATGGTAGCAACAGCAGCCAAATGGCTATTGAAGGTGCGATGGTACAGATGATTTCTCATGGATTTATTTCTGCCGCGATGTTTTTGTGCGTAGGTGTGCTTTATGATCGGTTGCACTCAAGGATGATAAAAGATTATGGCGGAGTGGTTAATACCATGCCATGGTTTGGCGCATTCTTTGTATTCTTTGCAATGGCCAATTCTGGTCTACCAGGTACATCTGGGTTCGTGGGTGAATTCATGGTGATATTGGCCAGTTTCCAAGCCAATTTCTGGATAGCATTTTTGGCAGCCATCACTTTAATTATTGGTGCTGCTTATTCTTTGTGGATGGTTAAACGTGTGGTATTTGGATCTATAACCAATGATTCAGTTGCCTCATTGAAAGACGTGACCCCCAGAGAGTTCTTTATTTTGGCTGCTTTAGCCATTATGGTTTTGTTGTTAGGCGTTTGGCCTGAGCCGTTGATTGAAGTGATGAGTGCTTCTGTTCGACAAGTCATTGAATACGTGTCTGTGAGTAAGGTGATATAAATGTTTAATTGGTCTGAATTAGTTCCTGCTTTACCTGAATTATTGGTGCTTAGCATGGCGTGTGTCGTGTTAATTGCTGGTTTGTTCACAGAACGAAACAAAGGTGGTTTCATCGTATTTTTATCAGTAATCACAATGGTGTTTGCTGCAATATTGACCTTAAAAGATCATGTTGCTGGTGCACAATTTACCAGTGAGTTATTGTTCAACGAAACCTTTGTTCGTGATGGGTTTGGTGACATGCTTAAAGTTGTGGTGTATTTATTGATGATTGGTGTGTTTTTCTACGCCAAGCAATATTTGAGGCAGCAAAACAACTTGCAAGGTGAATATTTTGCGCTGTTGTTATTTGCTACCTTAGGTATCATGGTAATGATATCTGGCTACAATTTCATTGCCCTGTATTTGGGCTTGGAGTTACTGGCTTTGAGTTCATATGCCTTGGTGGCGTATAACCGCAATAATGTTAAAAGCAATGAAGCTGCCATGAAGTACTTCATTCTTGGCGCATTGGCCTCTGGTATGTTGTTGTATGGGATGTCATTAATCTATGGTGCCGTTGGAACCCTGCAGCTGGATCAAATCTCACAAGCAATTGCCAGTCAAAATAATGACATGTTTTTGGTGCTTGGCTTGATTTTTGTTATTGTTGGAATTGGGTTTAAACTGGGCGCAGCACCGTTTCACATGTGGGTTCCTGATGTTTATGAAGGTGCACCCACAGCAACTACATTGTTTATTGCCTCAGCCCCAAAAATTGCTGCATTTGCCTTGGCCGTAAGGATATTAGGGCAGAGTTTAGACGTGTTGGTTATTCACTGGCAGTCGATGTTGGCAACCTTGGCAATTATGTCCATTATTGTGGGTAATTTATTTGCTTTACAACAAACCAATTTAAAACGCCTGTTTGCCTATTCAACGATTTCTCACATCGGTTTTATGTTATTGGGACTGGTTGGTGGTGAGCAGGGCATAGCTGCTTCAATGTTTTATATCATTGTTTATACCATCATGGCCATTGGTGGTTTTGGCATGATTGTGTTGTTGTCATCAAAAGGTTATGAAGCAGATGACATCAAAGACTTCAAAGGTTTGAACCAAAGAAATGGCTGGTATGCGTTTTTGATGTTGCTGTTGATTGCATCTATGGCTGGTTTCCCTCCATTGATTGGGTTTTTCTCAAAACTTTATGTGTTAAAAGCAGTCATTGATCAAGGTTATATATGGTTGGCGGTGATCGCCTTAATATTTGCCGTTATTGGTGCCTTCTATTACTTGAGAATCATCAAGGTCATGTATTTTGAAGAGCCAGAAACGGATCAAGCCATTGATGTTGGATTCGATGTTAAAACTGTACTCAGTATCAATGCTTTGGCACAACTTGGATTGTTGGTTGTCGTACCGGTGTTGTTTCAATATTGTATCTTGGTCACTCAATCACTCTAAAATGAAAGATCAAATGGCTCAAGTAGGTTTAATTATGGGGTCCCAATCTGATTGGGAAACCATGCAGCACTGTGCTAAGTTACTCAGTGATTTAGGCGTGCCTTTTGAACAAGAGGTTGTTTCGGCTCATCGAACACCAGATAAAATGTTCAGTTATGCAGAGTCAGCAGCAAAAAGACAGTTAAAAGTGATTATAGCTGCCGCCGGAGGTGCTGCGCATTTACCAGGTATGGTGGCTGCAAAAACACCACTGCCAGTCATAGGCGTCCCCATTCAGTCCAAAACTTTGAATGGTATTGATTCATTACTTTCTATTGTACAAATGCCGGCTGGTATTCCTGTGTTAACCATGAGTATTGGTGTTTCAGGTGCCAAAAATGCCGCCTTGTCTGCTGCAGCTATTTTGGCATTGAATAATTCTGACATAGCAGAAGCGCTGAATACATTCAGAAAACAACAAAGTGAACATGTTACCAATCATCCAAATCCGGAAATAAAATAATGAATCCAAAAATTGGTATATTGGGTGCTGGCCAGTTGGCTCGAATGATGGCAATGTCAGGCTATCCAATGGGTTTTGAATTTGTTTTTTTTGACCCCAACCCCGAAGCATGTGCAGGTCATGTGGGGGAACTAATGGTTGCCGAGTATCACAATGAATTGGCATTAGAAGAGTTTTGTCAAAAGGTCGATATTGTGACCTTAGATTTTGAAAACGTGCCTGTAGAGACTCTCAGGTTTGTGCAAAAAAAGAAGCCCGTCTTTCCCAGCCCAGAAGTGTTAGAAATTGCTCAAGACCGTCTTTTAGAGAAACAGTTTTGTCACTCCATAGGTGTTCCAACAGCCGAATTTGAAACCATCAACAGTCGATCTGAATTAAAATTTGCGGCTAAAAAGTTTGATTATGATGCAATCCTCAAAACCCGCCGGATGGGGTACGATGGCAAAGGTCAATACAGAATAAAGTCAGCTGAAAATATCAATCAATTACCAGAAGATATATTTTCACAAGATTTGATATTAGAAAAGCGTGTTGCTTTTAAGCGTGAGGTTTCAGTGATAGTCGCTCGAAATGGTTTGGGTGACATCAAAACTTGGCCACTTTGTGAAAACAAACACAAAGAGGGCATTCTGACCACCACCATCGTTCCTGCAAAGTCACTGCCTCTAGATGATTTGTCTATTGAATATGCCAAACAATTGGCGGTTGCTTTGAATTACATAGGTGTCTTGGTGATTGAATTTTTCCAAACTGAAGACCATATATTTGTTAATGAAATGGCACCACGTGTGCATAATTCTGGTCATTGGACCATTGAAGGTGCACATACTTCTCAATTTGAAAATCACCTCAGGGCTGGCCTGAATTTACCGCTGGGATCCACTGAAATGACTGGTATGGCTGCCATGTTGAATTGGATTGGTGCATTTCCTGATGGTGTTTTGAGTATCACCGAACCCGACCTGTTTTGGCACATATATGGCAAAGAACCACGACCAGGCAGAAAAATTGGTCACTCAACATTATTGGCCTCATCGCCACAACAGTTGCATGATAAAATAGTCAATTTAGTCAAGAAACTGGGCGTTCAACTTTAGCTGTTCAGGCTTTTAATGCCTTACAGCCACAACCAAACATGGCCATTTGTTTACTCGGAATTAACCACAAAACTGCTGACATCAATATCAGAGAAAAATTCACTGTGGCGGAGTCAGATTACCAAAAACACAATGAATTGTTATTGAAGCATCCTGCCATTGATTCAGCTGTGGTTTTGAGTACCTGTAATCGAACCGAATATTATTTATCTACACCATCAATTGAATTCCTGAAAAAGCATTTAATTAAAATTTTTGAATTTGACTTTAAAGCCAAGTTTGTATATTTGAAATCAGGCCATGATTGTGCAGTACACTTATTTTCAGTCGCAGCCGGTGTGGATTCATTGGTTATAGGGGAAACCCAAATTCAGGGCCAGGTCAAACGTTCATTTGATGAAGCCAAAAGATGTGGTGTTAACAGTGAAATAAACAAATTATTTCAAATGGCTTTTAAAACTGCAAAAATGGTTCGTTCTGAAACTGAAATAGGCAGGAACCCAGTTTCTGTGGCTCATTGTGCGGTTCAATTGGGTAGACAAATATTTGGTTCATTAGACCAACAAAAAGTTTTGATTATAGGTGCAGGAGAAACGGCAGAACTGTTGGTAAGGTACTTGATTAATCATCATGCTGGAAACATGACCATATGCAACCGAACGCATCTAAACGCACAAAAATTAGCGGCTCACTTCAATGCCAAGACCCTTTCATTTGAATCCCTTGAATCGACATTTCATGAATTTGACTTGATTTTTACAGCCACTGCAAGTCCAAGGCCAATCGTTTCATTCAATACGGCAGCAAGGGCGCTGCAACTAAGAAAGTATAAACCCATTGTAATGATTGATTTATCGGTACCCAGAGACATTGAAGAAGATGTTAAAAGTTTAGATGATGTCTTTTTATACACGGTTGATGATTTGCAAACAGTAATCACCAAAAATATGCAGCGCAGAGAAAGCACCATTGATGAAGCCGGACGCATCATTCATGCTGAAGCTGAACTCTTTGGGCAGTGGTTACAAACCAAAAAGCACCATGATTTGCTCAAACAATATCAATTAAAAATTGAAAACATCAAAGACACGGTTGTCGCTAAACATATGAGTAAAGATTTGCCTGATGATCAGGCCAATAAATTAACGACCATAGCACATCAAGTCAGTAAGAAAATGTCACATCATCAAATGATTGGTATGAAAAAAATCATTGAATCTGGCAATGAAGACCACATTAAGTTAATTGCACAACTGTTTGATTTGGAAATAAATGATGACGCCTGAAATTGAATTAAAATTAGAACATGCCCAGGATCGTTATGAAGAATTGGCCTTGATGTTATCTGACCCTGATGTGATGGCAAATCAAAATAAATTCAGAGATTATTCTAAAGAATATGCCCAGATTGAACCTCTGGTTTTGAATTATCGTTCTTATAAACAAGCGCAAACAGATGCCTCTGAAGCACAAGAAATGATGGCTGACTCCGAAATGGCTGATTTAGCGAAGGAAAGTTTACAAGAAGCTGAAAAATTATTGCATGAACTGGACGAAGAATTAAAAATTCTGTTATTACCTAAAGACCCCAATGACAGCAAAAACATTTACTTAGAAATCAGGGCTGGCACAGGAGGGGATGAGGCGGCCATTTTTGCAGGCGATCTTTTTAGAATGTACAGCCGATACGCTGAAAAACAAAAATGGCGCATCAGCATAATCAGTGTTAATGAAGGTGATCATGGCGGCTTTAAAGAAATCATCGCATTGGTTGAAGGTGATGGTGCCTATTCAAAATTTAAATTTGAATCGGGTACCCATCGAGTACAAAGGGTTCCAGATACAGAATCACAGGGCAGGGTGCATACATCAGCTTGTACCGTGGCTGTTTTACCAGAAGTCGCAAGTGTTGAAGCGATTGACATCAATCCTGCTGATTTAAGAGTCGACACTTTCAGGTCTTCAGGTGCAGGCGGTCAGCATGTCAATACCACGGATTCAGCAGTCAGGATTACGCACATTCCGACCAATACAGTGGTTGAGTGTCAAGATGAACGTTCCCAACATAAAAATAAAGCCAAAGCGATGTCTTTGTTATCGGCCAAAATCTTAGATGCAGAACAAGCCAAAGTTAAAGCTGAGCAATCCAAAGAAAGAAAATTGCAAGTGGGCAGTGGTGATAGGTCACAAAGAATACGAACTTATAACTATCCACAAGGTCGAATAAGCGATCACAGGATCAACTTGACAATCTATAAGTTGAATGAAATCATAGATGGAGATTTGGGATTAGTGGTTGAACCGTTAAACCAAGAAGCCCAAGCTGAACTTTTGACTCAAATGAACCAATAAACCCATGACCAATAAAAAATATTATTACGCCTTCCCACTGATGCTGATGCTCATGTTAATGGGCTGTGAAAAGCAATCTACCAAGACCCAAGAACAAGTGGAATCAGCATCTTTGGCATGGACTTCATTACAACAAAAAATACTTTTCAACCTTCAAGAAAAAAACTACGGTGTTGCAGGAAATCAGATAAAACAAATGATGGACCTCGCTGGTTCTGACAACGAGCGTTGGGAATACATCAGAATGGCTCTGGTTACCATGCCAAAAGATTTGGCCATGCCTTTGATTGATCAAGCTTTGGGCCTTAAATCTGTGCGAAAGGACGCAGCACAACTTTATGGGTTTAGTCGTGTTTTAACTCAATTCAAAAATCAAAAAAGGGCTTTGCAGTTGATTAATCAGGCTGTGAAAAAAGACAAGAAAGATGATTTTGTATATTGGAGGGCTAGGTTGTATTTGTTGGCTGAGCAAGAAGATTTGGCGGAAAAGGATTATATTTGGTTGATTAATCAGGACAATGATAATGTAGATTATATTGGACAATATGCCACTTTATTGAGTCATTTGGACCGAGATGATGATGCCATTAGTTTGCTGGCAAAACACCAAACTGAGCCCACATTGTTATTTAGGCTCATTGTTTTGTTGTTGCAAAGTGAGCAAAATGAAGCTGTTGATGAGAAGTTTAATCAATTGAAAATGTTGATAGCTGGGAAAAGTTTAACCACTGAAGAGTATTTGCAATTTGGTGAATTGGCCTATTGGTTGGAGGATTATGCAACCAGTTTGGAGTTGCTGCAGAAAGTTAATTCGGGCGATGAATTGAGTGAAGCGAAGTTATTGATTGGTCGAGTGTTGATGGAACAGGGAGATACAGATCGAGCCATTATTGTCTTTAACCAAGTTCAGAACGGGCCAGAAGCCCAAGCCATTCCGGCCTACCAATTTGAAGTCGAATTATTGAGGCAGCAAGGTCAATATGAAGAGGCTTTGGCTGTAGTGAATCGTGCGCTAAGTATGTTTGGCCTAGATGCAGGGCTGTTATACACCCGAGCCATGATTTATGAACGTGTAGATAACATACCAGAGTTAGAAAAAGATTTATTAAGTTTGATAGAAGAAAATCCTGAAAATGCCGATGCGCTTAATGCTTTGGGTTATACCTGGGCAGATCGAGACATGAACCTCGACCGTGCTTATGATCTTATCATGAGGGCCTATGCAATCAGACCGAATGATAAAGCAGTGCTAGATTCTGTTGGTTGGATCTATTACAAGAAAGGAGATTTGGCACAAGCTGAAAAATACTTGAGGTTGGCCATTAAAAATAACCAGCGAGACATCGAATCTTATCAACACCTTATGACTGTGTTAAAAGCAATGGGGAAAACGGATGAAATTGAGGATTTGGAGTCACAAATCAACAATTTGTTTCCAGCATCAAACTGATTCAATTTATGTTTGTTGTCAATTAAAGACTTTTCCCTGTCTATGAATTAAGTGCTGATTTTGTAGCAATATAAATGAACTTAATTCAGAATAGACAGTCACAAATACAGAGATCTGCTAAACCAAGTTCTATGAAGTGATGGTTAGTGGCTTTCCTAAATCCATGGCAATCGGATATTTTGTGAGGTCTGTATTGGACTTCAGTATTTTAAAAAGAGGTCTAAAATGAGTCAATCCTCCATCGCCAAAGAATCACTTTGGTTTAAACTTTGTGCGTTTTTATCTTTAACTGATACCGATGTGTTGGCAGAAAGTGGTCGTTATGATCGGATGATGGCGTATGCCATGGTGTTCAGGCAATTGGTCACCTTTGCTTTTACCTTCCTGTTGTTCACCTATGGTGTATCCATATTTTTAAACCCAGTGGCGGCCTATACCGTTGGATTTGTGTTTGCTTTGACTTTGTTTTTTTTGGATCAAGCCATCATTGGTTCAGATTGGGCTTTGCGCAACCCATTTAAGCGAGGTTTGCCATTCAGACAACTATTGGGTTTGATTCCACGATTGGTTTATTCATTGATTATCGCCATTGGCTTGGCAACTTTGGCAGAAATCAGCTTGCAGTCGAATGCCATTGATGAACAAATTCAAAAAAACGTGGTTGAAAATAATCAAGTGTATTTTTCTCGCATGAGTGAGTATGAGCAAGAGTTGGACACCACAGTCAATGCCACAGAAAATAAAATTGCTCAAATTCAACAAGAGATATTGACTTTAAGGACTGCTCAGGAACAAATTAAGAACACCGATGAATCGTACGATGAAGACACAGTGGCTAACAGCATTGATAACTACCAAGTTACATTGGAAGAGTTGCAAAGAGATCAGAAGAACACCATCAACACCATCGGTGCTTTGAATGAGCGTTTGTCCCAAACCAGGTCAGATTACCAGTACTGGTTCAATGAATCCATTCTTGAGCGCACCGGCCAAGACGGTAGGCCGGCAACTGAGGGCCCTAAATACGAGCGAGCAGTGAAAACTTACACACAATTGGCTGAATTGATTCCAGTGATAGAAGCTGAAATTGAAGACACCAAACAACGTTTAATTGGTATTGAAGCAAATATCATGAATACCACCAACACCTTGAATGAATATCAATTAAAAAGTAACACTTTGAGTGAAAAGATAACCACATTAACCATCAATGATGAACGGTTAAATCAACTGAACGCTGATTTACAACAACAGCAAGTGTTACTAACTGACCAGATCGATGATAAACAAAATAAATTGAAAGATTATAAAACCAAGTTGGTTAATGATGGTTTGTTTTATGAACAAAAAACTGGCATGTTGGTGCGGTATCTGGCTTTGAATAAAATACATACAGACCCTGAACTTGGTGAGGCTGCACTGTTATTCAGTTACATGCTTAAAATTTTCTTCATTGCGATTGAACTGATGCCTGTCATCATTAAATTATTTTTCAGCCCATTTAGTTTTTATTCTCTGAAAATGTACCGCAAAATGCACATCGCTTTACTGGAAGAGCAGGCCAAGTTGGATGCAGCCACTGAAAAATTCAAACAACAACAAGCGGAAGGTCGAATTGAACCAGAATTACCGATTGTCAACCAACAGATATGACTTTATGGCGCAATCATAAACTGATACTTCAAAAGCAAAATTATTTGATGGTTTAAAATTAATTTTTAACAAAATTGCTGTGAAATGTTATGATGCAGTTTTATTAATTATGAGGACGGAATTTATGTTAAATCGAATCATTTCAGTTGTTTTTTTGTTGTTGTCAGTGGGCTCAGTGAGTGCACAAGTCACATACACATATCAAGGTACTGCTTTTGATCAGTTCGATCCTCCCTATACTGCAAATTCAAGAGTGGTTGGTTCAATTGAATTGGCAGATGCATTACCTGAAAACAGCACTTTAGATTTAACCAATTCTATTCAAGGGTTTAGTTTTACTGATGGGGTTGCAACCAGAGACCAAAGTAATTCAATCCTGTGTCAATTTGATGTAACAACCAACAGTCAGGGAAACATTGCATCATGGACGCTTTATATAAGACAGTCAGATACGGCGCCAACTGAAAACCAACACACAATAGATTTGTTTTTTGGTACACCAGTGCCAGAATCTGTTGGATTTGATGCTTCACAAGGAAATGTAGATTGTGGCACTTTTGCTTTTGGTGTTGCTGGTTCTTCAAGTACCGCAAATCCAAATGCGTGGTCTGGTGGCCCACCACAGTCAGTGCCTACTTTGTCGGTGCTTATGATGATGTTGTTAAGCTTTTTGCTGGCTACTTTTGGTGTTTTAATCATCAAGAAATAACTGATTAAAGGTCAAAACCATGGTTAACTAACATGACCAAGGAGGCCAGGTCTATTGATTTGGCTTCTTGCTGTTAGTTAACCATTATCCATAAAATTATTTGGTATTGTAGTTAAATGACTTTAGAAAATTGTTGTTGGGATTGTTGGTTTAAGTACTGGTCAAATACCATGCAAATATTTCTTATCAATAACCTGCCTTTTTTACTCACAGTGATATCCCCATCGTTTATTGAGATCAGTCCATCAGATTCAAAGGGTAACAATCGCTTGATTTCTTCAGCAAAATAGTCAGAAAAATCAACATCAAATTGATGTGAGATTTTGTCAGTGTTTAAACTAAAGTGACAACAAAGGTCTTGAATCACTTGTTTTCTGATTTTGTCATCTTGATTCAGCTGGTATCCTTTCATAACAGGAATTTGTCCTAATTCAATTTGTTGGTAGTATGCTTCCAAGTTTTTGTTGTTTTGACTGAAAGTACCGTTGATTAAACTGATTGAACTGACACCCATGGCCAATAAATCGCAGGCTGCGTGGGTGGTATATCCTTGAAAATTTCTTTGTAAGCCACCATTTTTTTGAGCCACAGCCAGTTCGTCAGTTGGTTTGGCAAAATGATCCATGCCAATATAAACGTAACCGGCATCACTTAAGTCCTGAATGGTCATTTGTAAGATACCTAGCTTTTCATCAGGTGAAGGCAAGTCGGCTTCAGAGATGCGTTTTTGTGGCATAAACAAATGTGGCAGGTGGGCATAGTTAAACACGGATAATCGATCAGGGGATAATTGGATTACTTGAGCCAATGTATCCTTAAATGATGCCTGTGTTTGGTGTGGTAAACCATAGATCAAATCTACATTGATGGACTTGGCGCCATTATTTCGACACATGCTTATGGCTTGTGCAGTTAATTCAATCGGTTGGATTCGATTCACTGCTTTTTGTACTTTTTCCTGTACATCTTGAACGCCCATGGAAAATCGATTGAAACCCAAATCTACCAATAATTGAATGGTATCAGGGGCGGCTTCTCTGGGATCAATTTCAATTGAGTAGTCTCGGTCATCAGTTTTTAAAAGGTTGAAATGGGCATCAATCATGGCCATCATTCTTTTTAATTGTGGGTGAGTCAAAAAGGTTGGGGTTCCACCACCAAAATGCATCTGTTCAACCACACGTTCAGCAGGAATCAAAGCGGCTTGCATTTGAATTTCTTTTTCTAAATAGTTTAAATAGATGTCAGCCTTTTCACGTTTTTTAGTGGCCACTTTGTTGCAGGCACAGAAAAAACATAGCGTGTCACAAAATGGAATGTGAAAATACAATGACAGGGGCTTATTTTTTGATTCATTGAAATAGCTCAATAAATTTTTACGGTGCTGTGATTCTCTGAAATATTCGTTAAAAACCACTGCCGTTGGATAGGAAGTATAGCGAGGGCCTGATAAGTTGTATTTTTTTATCAGTTCGACGTCAAAGCTTACATTTGATTGTGTCATGGTTTTATAGTCAGACCATTAAATTGAATGTAACATATTTTAGTCATCAACCATAAAATTTCCTTGACTATAGTCAAGGTATCTTTCATTTGAGGAATATAAGTAAATCCAATCAATTCACTGAATCAGTCGTTATATGCCGTTAGCTTGCTTGCTTTATACGCTCTAAATGGGCAAAATATCCGCTTCTGACTTTGGCACCCACTTAGCATGACTGATTTCAAAAAAATGGCCGTACCCGGCGTTCAA
Organism: Marinicella litoralis; assembly: GCF_002591915.1. Taxonomy (GTDB): domain Bacteria; phylum Pseudomonadota; class Gammaproteobacteria; order Xanthomonadales; family Marinicellaceae; genus Marinicella; species Marinicella litoralis. The sequence continues at coordinate 262,928 of NZ_NIHB01000003.1, forward strand.
AAACTCAATCCATACATTCCAGGAAAGCCCATTTCTGAATTAGAAAGAGAGCTGGGGATTCAAAACATCATCAAATTAGCCTCCAATGAAAATCCATTGGGACCAAGTCCTTTGGCGATGCAAGCCATCAAAGCAGAAATGTCTGAGTTGGCATTGTACCCAGATGGCAATGGTTTTGAGTTGAAAAAAGCCTTGGCAGAAAAGCATGGCATTGACATGTCTTGTATTACTTTGGGTAATGGTTCAAATGATGTTTTGGTGTTATTGGCTGAAGCTTTCTTATCACCTGAACACAATGCCATATATTCCCAGTACAGTTTTGCGGTTTATCCCATTGCAATTCAAGCCGTTGGTGCTCAACACCAAATGATTGATGCCACTTCTTGGGATGATGAAATGCCCTTGGGCTGTGATTTACCAGCAATGAAGGCTGCCATTAATGAGCAAACCAGATTGATTTTTATCGCCAACCCAAACAACCCAACAGGATCATTTTTGGGCCAAGATGAATTGTTGGCTTTTATCAAAAGCGTGCCTCAAGATGTCATTGTGGTCTTGGATGAAGCTTATTTGGAATATTCATCTGTTGAGGAACGTGTTGATGGCAGTTTGTGGCTGAATGAATTCGAAAATTTGGTGATTACCAGAACCTTTTCTAAAGCCTATGGCTTGGCAGGATTTCGGGTGGGTTATTGTTTGAGTAACCCAGACATTGCCAATGTATTGAATCGCATAAGACAGCCGTTTAATGTCAATTCATTGGCATTGGCTGCGGCCACTGCAGCCATCAAAGACGATGAGTTTTTAGCCAAATCGATGGCAGTCAATGCCAAAGGAATGAAATTATTGGCGGCATCCTGCGATAGATTGGGCTTAAGATTTGTGCCATCAAAAGGAAATTTCTTACTGGTGGATTTCGCCCAAGATGCCATGCCCATTTACCAACAAATGTTAGAACTGGGGGTTATCACCAGACCCGTTGCGAATTATGGCTTACCCAATTGTTTGCGCATCACCATAGGTTCAGAAGAAGAGATGCAACGCATGACGACAGTGCTGGAACAAGTCTGTGGCTAAAATAAATTCATTGGATGTTTTTAGTTTAGGCGCAATTGATCAACTTTCCGGTCAGTTTTCTGTACCTGGAGATAAATCCATTTCACATCGATCAATTATTTTCGGATCTATTGCCAAGGGAATCACCCAAATTAAAGGTTTTTTAAGGTCGGAAGATTGTTTAGCAACCCTAAAAGTGATGCAAGATTTGGGTGTTGACATTATTGACGATGGCATTGAAATTGTGATTAATGGGGTTGGTCTTAATGGCTTGAAAGCACCAAAACATGATTTAGATTGTGGCAATGCTGGTACGGCCATGCGCTTGTTGTCAGGATTGTTGGCAGCACAAAAATTCAACGCCACATTAACCGGCGATGAATCATTGTCTGGTCGCCCCATGGGCCGAGTGATTAAACCGTTGACACAAATGGGTGCATCGATTGATTCTATTGACTTCAAGGCTCCTTTGAAATTTTCCTATAAGCAAAAATTGGCTCCGATACATTACATCAGTCCCATAGCCAGTGCTCAAGTCAAGTCAGCCATACTGATTGCTGGTTTATATGTTGATGGAACAACATCAGTTACTGAACCGAATAAATCCAGAGACCACACAGAAACCATGCTCAAAGGCTTCGGCTGTGATGTACATATCGATGGTTTAACCATCAGTGTTCAGGGGAAACCTGATTTAGCTGGACAAAAAATTGAAGTGCCGGCAGATATTTCATCTGCTGCATTTTTTATGGTTTTGGGTCTTTGTCACCCTCAAGCTGATTTTGTGATTAAAAATGTGAGTATCAATCCTACGCGCGACGGTGTCATTAAAATATTAAAAGCCATGGGCGGCCGATTGACAATGGATAACATCAAAAACCAGGCAGGTGAGCAGGTGGCTGATATCAGGGTTCAATCCTCAGAACTTATAGGTATAGACATACCACATGAACTTATCCCAAGTGCGATCGATGAGTTTCCTGTACTGTTTGTTGCTGCTGCATTGGCAACAGGCAGAACCACATTGACGGGTGCTGAAGAACTGCGACACAAAGAAAGTGATCGAATCAAAGTCATGGTTGATGGGCTGAAATTATTAGGCATTGAATGTTCGGAACAGCCTGATGGGGCTGTCATCCATGGTGGTCAATTACAAAGTGGCTTGGTGGATGGTCATGGTGATCATCGTTGTGCCATGAGTTTTTTACTGGCCGGCACTTTAAGCCAAGGACAAGAAATTGCCGTTAAAGGCTGCCACAACATTGGTACTTCATTTCCTGAGTTCTTTGATTTAGTTAAATCTTTGGGGATTCAAGTTAACCAACCCATCCCAGTCATCACCATTGATGGTCCATCAGGGGTTGGTAAAGGCACCACATGTGCTTTGGTGGCGGAGCAGCTTGGCTGGCATTTGTTGGATTCTGGCTCAATTTATCGCGCACTGGCACTTAAAGTCATGAAAGCGTCCATAGATACCAAAGATGAAGCCTTGTTAATTGAAACCGCCAAATCATTACAGTTGTCTTTTACAGTGGCCGATGACGGGACCACCCAAATTAAATTGGATGGAGAAGTGGTCAATGAACAATTGCGCAGTGAAGCCTGTGGTGATATGGCTTCTAAAATAGCACCCATCCCAGCGATAAGACAGGCTTTGTTTATAAGACAAAAAGCATTTCAACGGCATCCAGGATTGGTTGCAGATGGTCGTGATATGGGTACTGTGGTGTTTAAATCAGCACCCTTAAAAGTGTTTTTGACGGCAAATGCCGAAGAAAGGGCGAAAAGAAGGCATAAACAATTGAAACTAAAAGGTGTAGATGTTAAAATCCGCGCGCTTTTAGAGGACATAGAAGCTCGTGATTTTCGAGATTCTACTCGTAAAGTGGCGCCTTTGGTGCCAGCAGCAGATGCCCATGTCATTGATACCAGTGATTTGAGTATCAAACAAGTTTTGGCTCAAATCATGAATTTGGTTGAGCAGAATGTGAAAGTTTGAATGGAATGATTTCCATGACAACTGTTTTATTAACGAGTATCGGGCAAACTGATACAGAAAACTAAGGTAAACAGATCTTTTGGTTTACCGGAAATAATTAAATGAGTGATAATTTTGAAGCAATGCTCGAATCCGAGCTGTCCAGTAAGAACATAATCCCAGGTACCATTGTTAAAGGTAAAGTTGTTGACATTGAAAACGGCTTTGCTGTTGTTGATGCCGGCTTAAAATCTGAGGGTGTCATCCCACTAGAAGAATTTGGCAACGAAGTTGAAATTGGCGATGTTGTTGAAGTGGCACTGGAAAAATATGAAAATGGTTTCGGCGAAACCGTATTGTCTCGTGAAAAAGCCAAGCGCATGCTGGTTTGGGACCAACTACAAATCGCTATGGACACCGATCAAATCGTTATTGGTCAAATCACATCTAAAGTTCGCGGTGGTTTCACTGTTGAATTGAAAGACATCAGAGCCTTCTTGCCTGGTTCTTTGGTTGATGTAAGACCTGTTCGTGATCCTGGTTACCTTGAAGGTAAAGACTTGGAATTCAAAGTCATTAAATTAGATCAAAAACGCAACAATGTCGTGGTTTCACGACGCGCAGTGGTTGAATCTGATTACTCTGAAGACCGTGATAAATTACTGGATTCATTGGAAGATGGCGTGATCGTTAAAGGCATCGTTAAGAACTTAACTGATTACGGCGCTTTCTTAGACTTAGGTGGCATTGATGGCTTATTGCACATCACTGACATGTCTTGGAAACGAGTAAACCATCCTTCTGAAGTGGTTGAAATTGGACAAGAGCTTGAGGTTCGCGTATTGAAGTTCGACAAAGAGCAACAAAGGGTTTCTCTGGGCCTGAAACAGTTGGGCGAAGATCCATGGAAAGATTTGTCTCGTCGTCATCCTGTTGGTTCACGTCACTTCGGTAACGTAACTAATATCACAGATTATGGTTGTTTCGTTGAAATCGAAGACGGTATCGAAGGTTTGGTTCACGTTTCTGAAATTGATTGGACTAACAAAAACATCAACCCTGCTAAAGTGGTTCAACCAGGTGATGAAGTTGAGGTTTGTATCCTAGAAATCGAAGAAAACAAACGTCGCATCTCTTTAGGTATGAAACAATGTAAACCTAATCCATGGGTTATCTTCTCTGACAGTGCTCAGAAAGGTGATTTGATTGAAGGTAAGATTAAATCTATTACAGATTTTGGTATCTTTATTGGATTGGAAGGCGGTATTGATGGTTTGGTTCACTTGTCTGACATTTCTTGGAATGAGCCAGGTGAAACTGCAATCAGAAACTTCAAAAAAGGCGACTTGGTTAAAGCCACTGTATTGGTAATCGATGCAGAAAGAGAACGTGTATCTTTAGGTATTAAACAATTGGCACAAGATCCATTTGGTTCATTTGTAGCTAATAACCCTAAAGGTTCTTTGGTGACTGGTAAAGTGATTGAAGTTGACGAAAAAGAAGCTGTTGTTGAATTGGAAGAAGGTGTTAATGGCTTGATCAAAGCTTTTGACGTAGCCAAAGAACGCACAGAAGACGTCAGCGCTGTACTTTCAGTTGGTGATGAAATTGAAGCTAAATTTGTTTCAATGGATCGCCGCAAGAAAATGTTGGTACTTTCGATTAAAGCGAAAGAGAGTGATGAGTTGAATGATGTATTGAATGAATACAAAAAAGGCAGCTCAGGAACCACCAGCTTAGGTGATTTACTGAAAGAACAATTGGACGATTAATCGTTTGATTTAAGTCATTGAAAGGAATCGATTTTTAGTTAAATCGGTTCCTTTTTTATTTTCTGAAATAATTCACTTTCTATTTTGGATTGTTTAGTTATAATTAAAGATAATGAAAGATTCTATTACACGCTCTGAACTCATCAATTTATTGGCTTCTCAATTTGAAGGCAGTGAACTTTCTAAATCAGATATCAGTTTATCTGTTCGAGAAATCATCAATCACATGAGTTCGACGATTGCCAATGGTGATCGCATTGAAATACGAGGATTTGGCAGTTTTACTTTGCGTCAAAGGAATCCGCGTATGGGAAGAAATCCCAAAACAGGAGAGCCTGTTCCTTTAGGTGCCAAATATGCACCTCATTTCAAACCTGGTAAAGATTTAAAAGAACAAGTCAAAGGCAAAGTAGGTTCTTAAGTATTTTAGACTTACTTGAGTTTGCCGTCAGGACTGAATTGTTTGATTAATGGCAGTTAACAATTCATTGAATCTTTGTTCCGCATCATTTTGTGACTTTTCAACCGCAAGTTGATAACTTTCGATCCTTTCTATTAACAACTCAGCAGCACAAATCTTTGCAGAGCCCAATAATTTATGCAGGGCATCTTCTAATTCATCATGGTTTTGGGTTGTATATAAGCTGATCAACTCGGTTTTAACTTGATTAAGCTGTGTAACAAATAATTTCCTTAAGTGTTTTACAATTTCTGCATTGTCGTGTGAAATTTTTAATGCTTTTTCATGGTTGAAACAATGAACTCTTTGGGTGAATTGATTGATGGTTTGAGCCAACAGTTCCAGTTTGACAGGTTTGAGTAAGCTGTCAGAAAAATCTGAATGTTCATCAGTATCAAATGTTTCTGCGGAAATTGCTACAATGGGTGTTATGCTGTTGTTGACTGATTTTTTTATCAGTGCTGCGGATTCGATACCATTCATGCCATTCATTCTGATGTCCATAAGGATCAGATCAAATGCAGTTAATTTACATTGAGCGATGGCTTCAAAACCATCTTTTGCAGTCGTTACCACACAGTTGAGTTTTTTCAATGAGGATTGAAAGAAAAGTCGATTGATGTGGTTGTCATCTACCACTAAAATGTGAAGTTTATCCATACAATAATCATCGTGTCCTTGATTTTAAAGAATAATGTCAGCCATCTAATATTGCAAGTTCTTTATTTGAAACCGGCTGTAGGATTTTCATTGATGTTGTTGATTTGTTCGCTTTCAGTACATGCTGATGAGCGTTGGAACTTTTCAGGACTAACCATCAATGGAGATGATTCTGGTGTTGGAATGAAAATTGACCGGATATCCATAGGTGACAATGCGGTTAGTCATCTCAATTACTCTTGTCCTGGTGCAGTTAAGCTCTATCCAATGCATACATGTGACAATGCTTTTATTGAGTTTACAGTTAATCAGCAAGTCTATGAAGCCATTCTTGATACAAAACTGAACGTCATTGACAAGCAATGGGTCGTTAAACTTTCCTCAACCAATCAACAATTGATTTTAAACTTAGCCAGCGAACAGCCAACGGGTGCGGTTCAGTTGAAGGGTTTTGAAATACAGAATTTGTTCAAAGACCATCAAAATTCATTGAAATCAATCAATGGTATTTTTGATGGTAATCTGGTTACCGATTTTCAAAATTTGTCTGCCAAGACAAACCTGCCTATAACATTCAGTCAATTTAATTACGAGTATTCAGACGACTTAATTGTTGCGGATTTATCTGGTGAATTGCAGGTGAATTTTAACCTGGCCAATCAAACCCTCAACCTTGATATTAATATGACTGCGGGTGAGATGTTGCTTGATGAATTGTATGTTAATTTTGCCAATTATCCAGTCAGCATCAAGCTTGAACTAACGACCAATGATGGGGTTAATTACCAAGCCAATTTATCCATCGCTAATAAACAGTCACTGCAACTCAATGCCAGGCTGAACATCGATGATTCGTTCAACTGGGTCTTACCCATGGTTTCCATTGATGTTTTTGATAGCCATCATTTCAATCAAAATATACTGAGCAGTGTCTTGGGCATTTATGGTTTTGGCAAAACTGAAATGTCAGGTGGTTTTAAACTCATGATCAAATCAGCAGTCATGCCATTTGACTTTTGGAAGATTCAATTCAATGACTACTACGTGTTAAACAACAACAGGAAAATTCAAATTGATGCCTTAGATGGTGTGGTCAATTGGCACAGGAATGGTTTGGCAGAAAATTCATTAATAAACTGGGATACTTTGGTTCTGGCGGGGATGCCAATCAGCCAAGCTGCCATGGCTTTTAATTTTTCAGAAGATCATTTTAAACTATTAGACTCCCACGATTTTCCTATCTTTGACGGATCAATTCAACTCAATGAGCTGACAGTAGATTCCATGTTTTCTTCATCTGTAGGCATGAGTTTAAATGCCAAGGTTTTGCCCATTTCATTGAAACAAATTACCGAAAAATTAGGCTGGCCGGTGATGGCAGGTACAATCAGTGGTGATATACCAGGCATGGTAAAAACAGGCAGTGTGATAGAGTTTCTTGGGGCATTGAAATTGTCGGTACTGGAAGGTGAAATGTTGATTGAAAATTTGTCCTTAGAACGCTTGTTTGGGGTTGCTCCTGTGATTGCTGCGGATGTGTCATTTGAACTTTTCAATTTGTCACTTTTAACGGAAGCTTTTGGTTTTGGGGAAATCACTGGGAGGCTTTCAGGAGTCATCAATCAACTGAGAATAACCAATTGGAAAACTGATCGCCTAGATGCTCAGGTTTATACCGTAAAGACCAAAGGGGTTAAGCAAACCATCAGTCAACGTGCAATTGAAAACATTTCTTCTTTGGGTGGTATAAAGGGCGCGATTTCGAAGACATTCCTGCGTTTTTTCGATGATTTCAGTTACCAGAAAATAAAACTCAGTTGCAAGTTACACAATTCAGTGTGTTTGATTGGCGGGTTGAAAAATCAGAACAATCAATTTGTTATTGTTGAAGGGGGTGGCATACCCAAAATCAATATTGTGGGTTATATCAGAACCATCAATTGGGAAGAATTTATGGATCGATTATTGAATGCAAATTATAACAATTGATTCAGACTACATTTATCTGCGCATTGTATAATGAGCTTAATTTTCAAATAGGTAATCAATTATGAATAAGTGGTCTAAATCAATGTTGATGTTTTCCTTTGTTTGGGTGGCCGCATGTGTCACCATCAATGTGTATTTCCCAGCGGCAGAAGTTGAATCTGCAGCCAAAGAATTTGTTGAAGATGTTTTAAAAGGGGAGACTGAGTCACCCAATGATGACCAATCTCAATGGATGAATCCTGCGACCATGAGAAATGTGGCCCATCATATGAACCCAATAAATTGGTTTATTTCCAGTGCCCATGCTCAAGCTGACATCACATTGTCGTCACCTGCAATCACTGCATTAAAAAATAAAATGAAGACTCGCATATCCGAATCATTACGTGGCTATTTAGCCAGCAATGTCGTTGGTTTTACCAATGATGGATTTGTTGAAATTGTTGATGCTGGCGCACTGGGGCTTAAAGACCGCCAATTGGTTAAAAAAATCGTGGCGGATGAAAACCGAGACAGGGCAGCTCTTTATCGTGAAGTGGCCATTGCCAACAATCACCCTGAATGGGAAGATCAAATCAGACAGGCCTTCGTAAAACAATGGAATGAACAAGCTGAAGCAGGTTGGTTCTACCAAAATGCCGATGGTCAATGGATAAAAAAATAAGGAATTAATAGGATATGAACAGAAGATCGAGGAGTAAACTGCCACAAGAACCCATTGAATTGGTGATTGAAGATTTAAGTCATGATGGCAGGGGTGTGGCTAAATGGAATGATAAAGTGGTGTTTGTTCAAAATGCATTACCGGGTGAAACTGTGATGGCTAAATTGAATCGAAAAACCAGAAGCTTTGATGAGGCCTTGGCCACTGAAATTCAAAATCCATCTCCTGATCGTGTTGATCCTAAATGCGAATTCTATACATTGTGCAATGGCTGTTCTATGATGCACTTAAAAGAAGAAAAGCAAATTAGCTTTAAGTTCAATACATTAAAGAGTAATTTTCATAAAATGTCTCATGTGGAACCCAATGAATGGATGGAGCCATTGACTGATTCTCATTGGAATTACCGACGTCGAGCCAGACTCAGCGTTAAATGGGTGGCTGCGAAAGAAAAAGTTTTGGTTGGGTTCAGAGAAAAAAATGGCCGTTTTGTGGCTGATATGAACAATTGTCAAGTGCTTGAAAAACCGTTGGCTGATTTACTTCAGCCTTTAGCGACCTTGTTCGAGTCAATGTCAATCAAAGCCTTTATTCCTCAAGTAGAATGTTCAATGGGTGAGTCAAACACGTCCATCATAATCAGACACATGAAGCCTTTATCCAGTGATGACCACCAAAAAGTGGTTGATTTTTCACATCATTACAACCTGCAAGTGTATTTACAGTCAAAAGGGCCTAAAACAATCAAAGCCCTTGAATCATATGATGATCCGCTGGGTTTTGAATTGAAGTCATTTAATTTGAAATATGAATTTTTACCCAATGATTTCATTCAAGTTAATAGAAAAATGAATGAAAAAATGATTACTCAAGCTTTACATGCCATGGACATCCAATCGGATGATGTGATCCTCGATTTGTTTTGTGGTTTAGGCAACTTTACTTTACCAATGGCTCAAAAAGCAGCTCAAGTGGTTGGGGTCGAGGGTGATGCTCAGTTGGTGGCTCGCGCAAAGCACAATGCCGAAATAAATCAACTTGATCAAGTACAGTTTTATGAAGCCGACCTTACACACGATCACAGCAAAAGTGTTTGGTTTAATGTTCCATACAGCAAGGTTTTGATTGATCCACCAAGAAGTGGTGCTTGGGAAATATTGCCTTTGATTGCTGAAACGGCTGCTAAAACCCTGATTTACGTATCTTGCCACCCAGCCAGTTTGGCTCGCGATACAGACCGGCTGGTTAATGAATTGGGCTTCACCTTAGAAAAAGCTGGCGTCATGGACATGTTTCCTCATACATCACATGTTGAATCGATGGCTATATTCACCCGAAAATGAAGGTAATTTAAGATGAAGTTGTTGGCAATTATTTTGGCTTTTGGTTTGTTTCAATATGTGAATAAACCCATGTTTTTGCGGTCATTTGATTGGCTGCATGATTTGCAGCAAAGTTTGAAAAAATGGATTGAAAATCAATATGCACTGATTGTTACAGTGGTGATCTTACCGCTGTTGATACTCAGTATTTTGATGACTCACCTATTTAACTTCGCTGATAATTCGATTGGCTATTTGTTGGTACATGTTGCGGTGCTGTATTATTGTTTGGGCCCTGCGACAATTTTTGAAATGATTCAAAAAGGGCAAACTAAGCAACATCTAGGGATCAATGAGGAAGAGGCCCCCGCTGAAGTTGTTTATAAATTAACCGATGCGGCACTGCATCGTTGGTTTGCAATTTTTTTCTGGTATGTGGTGTTTAATGTTTATGGTGCTTTGGCTTATCGACTGCTGTGTCATATCAGTCAATCGGAAAAAAGTGAAGTCATTAAAGTCAAATTACAATCTGTGATGAAAGTGATTGAATTTCCAGTCACCATTGTGATGACATTGTCATTGGCATTGGCCAGCGACTTTGATCAGATATGGAAACATTGTAAACAATATTTAACAACTGAAACCATCACTGGTTTAAACAGTCAATATATGTATAAATCTATGGACTTTGCTGTTGAGCAATGTGAAATAGAAGAAAATGATGAAAACAAGTCTCAAATCATTGAGTTAACAACTTATAAAGTGTTAAAAAGAATGTTGGTGGTTTGGTTGGTGTTTTCAGCACTTATGGTTATATTTTCAATAGGTTAACAAGATGAAAAATACAGTAATAATTTCGGTACTTTTGCTGCTGGCATGTGCCTTTACAGCAGAAGCTAAACTTTATAAATGGGTTGATGAAGATGGCAAGGTTCATTACAGCGATAAAATGCCCCCTGACCAAATAAAAAATGCCCATCAAGAATTGAATAAAGATGGCATAGTGAAAGACAAAGTAGAACGTGCACTTACTCCTGAAGAACGAAAAATCAAAGAAGCTGAACTGAAAAAAGAGCGCGAAATATTAGAGAATATAAGACTTGAAGCCGAAAGGATTGAAAAGGAGCGCAATGCTTTAATTAAATCCTACTCCAGTGCCGATCAAATTACTCGTTTGAAATCAGAACGAGTGATAGCATTGAAACGCAACATCCAAATGGCAGAAGAAAATCTGGTCATACAAAATAGAAACTTGGAAGACTTATTAAAAAGAGCCGCTGACAAAGAACGCAGTGGTGAAGTGGTCTCTGATACGTTTTTAAAACAAATTGATCAAATCAAGGCGCAAATAGAAAACCAGAAAGGATTTATTCAGGACAAAACAGAAGAAATTGCCACCACTGAAGAAAAATATGACAGTGAGTTAGAAAAATACCTGATGTATACACAAGGTTCTAAAAAAGGCATTGAATAAATTAAATGGCAAAAGCCTAATAATTTATTATCAGGACTTTAAAGATTACCAACAATTTAAACACTCGTTTTAAATTGTTGGTAAGCCCTATCTCTTATCCTTTCTCTCGAGTAAAATATTGGTTTATTAAGCGTCTTGCTGAAGTCTTTCTCATATATTTGAATGAAATTGACTGGGTAAGACTTTTTGTATCCAGCGCAAGACCCTCATTCACTGCTCAGGTGTCACAGCGCTCATAAATCAAGCGGGGACACCTATGTCGGCAAAACTCGACAAGTTAGACATTTTTAACATCAAATCATTACTTTCAGAAGAAGAGCTGATGGTTCAGGAATCCATTGGACGTTGGGTCGATGATCGTATTTTGCCCATCATTGGACTGGCATTTGACAATCATGAATTTCCAATGGATTTAATTCCTGAAATGGCAGACCTGGGATTGTTTGGTAGCACCATCGATGGCTATGGTTGTGCCGGTTTAAACTACACTTCCTATGGACTGATTTGTCAAGAATTGGAACGTGGTGATAGTGGTTTACGAAGCTTTGCTTCGGTTCAAAGTTCTTTGTGTATGTTCCCAATCTTTGCTTTTGGCAGTGATGAACAAAAAGAACGTTGGTTACCACAAATGGCCAAAGGGGAAGTGATTGGTTGTTTTGGTTTAACTGAAGCCCACGCAGGTTCTGACCCAGCATCAATGAAAACCCATGCCAAAAAAGACGGTGATGATTGGATCATCAATGGGTCAAAAATGTGGATCACCAATGGTTCTATTGCCAACATTGCAATCGTCTGGGCGCAAACTGAAGAGGGCATACAAGGGTTTATTATTGAGCAAGACATGCCTGGATTTGATACTGAACTGATACATCGAAAAATGTCACTGCGGGCATCCATCACATCAGCACTGTTCTTTGATGATGTCAGGGTTCCCGATGCCAACCGTTTGCCTAAAGTCAAAGGTTTGAAAGGGCCGTTAAGCTGTTTGTCTAATGCCAGGTATGGAATATCTTGGGGCCCGATTGGCGCGGCTCAAGCCTGTTTACAAGAAGTTTTGGATTACACTGAGGAACGTGTGTTGTTTGATCGGTCATTGAATTGTAATCAAATCATTCAACAAAAATTAGCCGACATGTCTCGCCGAATTACAACAGCACAATTACTGGCCTTGCGACTTGGGCAGTTAAAAGATGCCGATCAATTGCAACCGACTCAAATTTCAATGGCTAAATGGAACAATGTCAGAATGGCCATTGATATTGCCAGAGAGTGCAGGGACATGCTTGGCGGAGCCGGAATCACGACTGAACATGTGGCTATCAGACATATGTTAAATCTAGAAAGTGTCATTACTTATGAAGGTACAGAAACCATCCATCAATTGGTTGTGGGTCGTGAGTTAACGGGTAAAAACGCATTCTGATTATGGCCAATCCAGCAAGTAAGGTCATCAATCGTGCAGAAGTTGTCAATCAAAATTTCATCGATTTTGTTAAAAAATACCAAGCCGTTGAACCCAAGCAAGACTTGGCGACCAATGGCCTGACCGCAAAGAAACTGTTTAATCTATTTGAATCTCAAGTGCGTTCCAGGCAATTGGATTTAATGGCGAGAATCTTGAAGCTAGAAAATAAAGTTTTCTATACCATTGGTTCATCAGGTCATGAAGGCAATGTGATGTTGGGTGAAATACTCAGACACACAGACCCAGCTTTCTTACACTACCGCAGTGGTGGACTGATGATGGAGCGATCTAGGCATGTTGCTGGTATTGATCCTATTTGGGACACCTGTTTATCGTTTGCAGCCAGTAAAAACGACCCAGCTTCCGGTGGTAGACACAAAGTATGGGGCTCTAAGCCAATGTGGGTGATTCCACAAACCAGCACCATAGCCAGCCACCTGCCTAAGGCGCTTGGTTGTGCTTTGGGAATTGAATTGGCGCAGCGAACACAAGCCGATTTACCTATTCCTGACGATTCAATTGTGTTGTGTAACTTCGGTGATGCAAGTTCAAATCATTCAACGGCTCAAGGAGCTTTTAATGCAGCCAGTTGGTCATCATTCCAAGGCTTGAAAACCCCGATTTTGTTTGTTTGTGAAGACAATGGAATCGGTATATCGGTTAAAACGCCAGAAAACTGGATCAGTGAGAATTTTAAGTTCAGGCCCGGTTTGCAATATTTTTATGCTGATGGTTTGGATTTGGAAACCGGATATCAACAAGTGAAAAGGGCCGTAGATTACTGTCGACAAGAGAGGAAACCAGTCTTTTTACATATGAAAACCACTCGTTTGATGGGTCATGCAGGGACTGATTTTGAAGTGGATTATCGAAAGATGCAGGATTTGGAATCTTGTGAAGCACAAGATCCGTTGTTGCAATCAGCTGCGGCAGTAATCAATCATGGTATTTTGAGATCAGGTGAAGTCCTTGATATGTATCACCGCATCCACGAAGAATGTATGGACAAAGCAAATAAAGCCCATACCGACCATAAAATAACTGCACTGAAAGATGTGATGGCACCTTTGGCGCCACTGGACATCGAAAAAGTGCATCAAGAAGCCGCCAGAGCCATCGACAAGACAAAGAGGATTGAATCCTTTGGTGGTGAAAAAGCATTGCCTGAACAAATGAATCATAAACACATGGCCATTCAAATTAATCGGGGTTTGCAGGATCTGATGCTTAAATACCCAGAAACGGTTATTTTTGGTGAAGATGTGGCTCAGAAAGGCGGTGTTTACACCATAACCAAGCAACTGTATAAAAAGTTTGGTGCCAAACGGATTTTCAATACCTTGTTGGATGAGCAAACCATTTTAGGTTTGGCCCAAGGTTATGCAACACTGGGTTTGTTACCGATACCAGAAATTCAATATTTGGCTTATTTTCACAATGCATGTGATCAAATTCGAGGTGAAGCGGCAAGTTTACAGTTTTTTTCAAATGGCCAATTCAGTAACCCGATGGTGGTTAGAATTGCAGGACTGGGATATCAAAAAGGGTTTGGTGGTCACTTTCATAATGACAATTCCATCGCAGCCATCAGAGACATACCCGGCGTAACAGTGGCCTGTCCTTCACGTCCCGATGATGCAGTTAACATGATGAGAACCTTGGTGGCCTTATCAAAAGTGAACAAAAGGGTTTCATTGTTTATTGAACCGATTGCGCTATATATGCAGAAAGACTTGTATGATGAGGGAGATGGCTTGTGGAATAAGCCATATCCCAAACCTGGTATGTATGCACCCTTAGGGACTCCCAGGATTTACCAGGGCAAAGCTGAAGACATTTTAATCATAACCTATGGCAATGGGGTCTTAATGAGTTTAAGAGCCATCAAAGCATTTGAGAAAACCCATAAAAGCAGGGTGAAGCTGATGGATTTGCGTTGGTTACAGCCCTTGAACGAAAAAGCAATACAGAAACATGCCGAAAAATTTGATAGAATAATCATTGTAGATGAAGGCCGTCGATCTGCATGTGTGGGAGAGGGGGTCATCAGTATTTTGGCAGAACATGGTATGAACAGTCGTTATTTAAAATTAATTACAGGAGCTGATACATTCACTCCATTGGCTGATGCAGCTAAATTGGTTTTGCCAGATGAAGAAGTAATTTTACAAACACTTATTGAATCTGAGGTTGGAATTGACTGAACTTTGCATATTATTTGCTGACATTGCTGATAGCACCTCATTGTTTGAAAAACATGGGGATGAAGCCGCGCGCAGTGCAATCGCAGCTGTTCTGGATGCCTTATTAAAAGAAGCAGAAAAACACCAAGGTGAGTTGGTTAAAACGATCGGCGATGAAATCATGTGTGTATTTCCTAAAGCCAATCACGCTTTACTGGCAGCCATTGAAATGCAAAACAGTGTCAGTGGTAATTTTGTATTAGGAAACCACCCTATTGCCATTCGAGTTGGTTTTCATTTTGGCGATGTCATTGAAGAGGATGGTGATGTATTTGGTGATGCGGTGAACGTGGCTGCCAGGATGACTGGCTATGCCAAAAAAGGACAAGTCATTACCAATTCAATTACTTTTAAAGCGTGTATATTACCGCCATTTTTAAACCACAGGTCACTCGGTAAAACCAAAATAAAGGGGAAGTTATTGCCGGTTGAAATTGTCGAAATCTTATGGCAACAGGACACCAGTCAAGTTACCCGTGTGACTTCTGCAATTGACATTAAAATCCCGACCAGTAAATCTCAATTACAAATTGAATTGAATGGTCGCAAACAAATCATGACAGACCAATCACCAACTAAAACCATTGGACGTGGAGACGATTGTGACATTCAAGTGGCGATGTTGATGGCATCACGCTTTCATGGTGACATTCAATTTGGCGGTGGAAATTTCAAATACACCGATGAGAGCACCAATGGCACTTGGATTCAACAAGATGGCAGTGAGCCCATTCGGATTCACCGTGAATCAATGGTGCTCCACGGAGCAGGACAAATTGCTTTTGGGGAATTGGACTTTTCAAACCGTGACGAGTTGCTACATTTTAAGATTATTAAATAAAGAGATCAGTATATATGCTTGAATTTATTAGAAAACTTGCTGGCTTTGGTCTGATGACCATTTCATTGGCTTATGTTGCTGTGAGGATGTTTTAATGCCAGTTAAATACCGTGAAAAGGCCCAAATTTCAATTGTGAAATTTCAGTCTACAGCTTGGTTGTTGTACATCGGTTCTATTTTATTCATGATAGCGGCCTTTTCACAATTGGCACAGGCCAATTTATTCAAGTTTTTGATCAGTGGCGGTGTGTTTTTTGGCACCTTGTTGTCAGCAACATGGATGAGTAAAGGCTTGAGAAATAAATTTCATTACCGCCAAAGAAAGTTTGTTATCAATAAACCGTTTCCGTTGATGATGTTGGCCTCATTGACATTGGGCGCATGCTCGTTCATTGGTTCTTGGTTTGTTGGTGGTTTTGGTCTCTTTGAATCTTTGGCTTATGGATTAGGTGCAGCAGTGGGTTCTGTGTTGTGGTATGGATTGGATGAAGTGGCTTCTTCATCATTTGGAGCTGTACAAGATCAAGATTCAAAAGAAATATTGGCTTTGAGTGAACAATCCATCGTCAACATCGAACAATCCAATAAACACATCAAGAACCATGAGTTATCAAATTACCTCAATAACATTGTGAAAACCAGTAGGGAAGTGGTCAACACCCTGGTCAATCATCCAGAAAAGATACCACAAGCGAGGCGATTCCTACATTCATATTTGGCAGCCACGGAAAGTGTTATTAAGCGTTATGCAGACACCCACACGTTGGTTGAAGATGAAAAGCTGGAACAAAATTTTAAACAAGTTTTACAAAACATTGATCAAGTTTTTAACGAACAAAATCAAAAGTTATTACAAAATCAAGTGTTTGATTTAGATGTGGATATTGAGGTGTTAAATACTTTAATGGAAAAACAAGGCATTAATTAATAGGTAAAATATAATGAACGAACAAGATACCAAAACAGCAACTGATGTAAAAATGGGAACCATTGAAGGTGAAATTGTCCCTGGCGTAATGAACGAAATGGTTGAATACAAAGATGTTGATGACGAAGAAAGGATTCGAATTGATGCTTTGATGAATGAAATTGATATTTCTGACGCCAATTCTGTGATCTTCTTCGGTAGCAAAGCTCAAGAAAAAGTCACGGAAATTTCGGACAAAATGCTCGATGGGGTTAAAAACAAGGATTTGGGTAAATCCGGTGAAGCACTGAATGAAATGGTAGCCACCATTCGTGGTTTTGATATTGATGAATTAGATCCCAATAAAAAACCAGGCTTTTTCGCTCGGTTATTTGGTCGTGCCAAGCCTTTGGTTAAATTTCTTCAGCGGTATGAAGAGGTGCGCAAACAAATTGATAAAATCACCAACAAACTCGAATCACACAAGACCACTTTATTGAAAGACATCACTAGTCTTGATCGTTTGTATGTTGCCAATCTTGAATATTTTCATACGCTAGAAGATTACATCAAAGCTGGCGAAGAAAAAATAAAACAGCTACACAGTGATGTCATTCCAGCGATGGAGAAAGAAGCCGAGGGCAGTGATGACATGCTACTGGCACAAAAGCTTCGTGACATCCGCTCGTCAACAGCTGATTTAGAACGCCGTGTTCATGATTTACGCTTAACCAGACAAGTGACTTTACAAAGCTTACCAAGCATCCGTTTGGTTCAAGAAAATGACAAAGGATTGATCAACAAAATCAATTCGACCATTGCCAATACAGTGCCGCTGTGGCGTCAACAACTGGCACAAACAGTTACCATTTGGCGTTCTGAGCAAGCAGCTGATACCATCAAAGATGCCACTGATTTAACCAATGACATGTTGGCTGCCAATGCGGAAAACCTGAAGATTGCAAACCGCAAAGTACGTGAACAAATGGAGCGTGGGGTGTTTGACATAGAAGTGGTTAAATTGGCCAATCAAAAACTGATTGAAACCATCGATGACAGTTTGCGAATTGCCGAAGAAGGCAAAGCGAAGCGAGAAGGTGCAGTGGTTGAACTACAGAAAACCGAAGCCCAGTTACGCGATGCATTGTTGTCAGCAAAAGCAAGGTATAAAGACATCAATAAAGAAACAGATTGATGACTTTTTAATGGACCCAATAATCTCAAGGAACCAGTAATGAATAAAGTACTGGTTCTGTTTGCACATCCTGTTTACCAAACTTCTTTATTAAACAAGTCATTACTTGCTGGGTTACCAAATTCAGAACATGTAACCTTGCATGACTTGTATGAGACTTATCCTAATTTCATGATTAATGTCGCTCGAGAACAGGCCTTGCTTGAGTCTCATGATGTGATCGTTTTTCAACATCCTATGTACTGGTATTCATGCCCAGCTTTGCTTAAAGAGTGGATGGATTTGGTGTTAGAACATGGTTATGCTTATGGCACAGGTGCCACTGCCTTAAAGGACAAGTATTTTATTTCATCCATCACATCGGGTGGAGATGTAGGTAACTATGAAGGTGAAAAGAACATCAGAAATTTATTGCAACCATTTGAGTTTACAGCGAATTTATGCAATATGAAATTTTTGCCACCCTTCATAACCTATGGTGGCCTCAAAATCAAAGCGGGCAATTTTGATCAAAACCTGACAACAGATTATTTAACGCAGCAGGTCAGTAATTTCAATCAATTGATTGAGGATTTGATTCATGATCGCATCGACCCACAAGCCTGTGAACAATATGCCACCATGAATGAGCGCTTTGATTTGACTGAGGTTAGCCAATGACAGCTGCGTTTGTTATTGCCAGTTTGTTTTTAGGTATGGCCGTTATTTTGGTGCCTTTGGCCCATCGATTGAATTTGGGTTCAGTGTTGGGTTATTTGATTGCAGGAGCCATTGTTGGAATTGTCCTGACCTACGTAGCACCGATGTTGGGTATGGAGACGACCCATTTGTTGGAGCAGTTAAACCACGCTTCAGAATTTGGTGTGGTTTTGATGTTGTTTGTCATTGGTCTGGAAATACGCCCAAGTCATTTGTGGCGAATGAAATCGACCATTTTGAGTGCAGGTGGTTTACAAGTCAGTATCACTGCATTGTTGATTATGGCTGTATCCATGCTGGTCTTTCATTTAACTTGGCAGGTTGGCTTAGCCATTGGATTAACTTTGTCATTGTCCTCTACGGCCATCATCATGTCTACCTTAAAAGAAAAAGGGTGGCAGAACACTGTTGGAGGAAAAGCTTCATTTGCCGCCTTGTTGTTTCAAGACATTGCGGTCATTCCTATCATAGCCGTGATTCCCTTATTGGCTGTGTCGAGCGTGGCCAGTCACAATGAAATCGCACACGGCATCGACATCACGGCATATTTGCCCACATGGCTCAAGCCCATAGTCGTTATACTCGCCATTGTTTTGGTTTATATCTTGTCTAGGTACTTGATTAACCCTTTATTTGATTATATTGCCAGGGCCAGACAAAAAGAAATATTTACCACGGCTGCCCTGGGATTGGTAACCACCATTGCGGCATTCATGTCTCTGATTGGTTTGTCTCCCGCTTTGGGGGTTTTTATTGCTGGGGTAATTTTGAGTGAAAGTGAATACCGACATGAGTTAGAAGCCGATATTGAGCCATTCAAAGGATTGTTGTTGGGTGTTTTCTTTATGACCGTTGGTGCAGCCTTTAATTTCAGTTTATTCGGTGAGCAGTTCATGCTGATTGGATTGCTGACAGTTGGCCTTATTTTGTTAAAAGCTTCGGTGTTGTATTTGGTTGGCAAGGTCCTTCGATTGAAAAAAATTGAACATGCCTTGTTCTTCTTGGCCTTGGCTCAGGGCGGTGAGTTTGCATTTGTTTTGTTCACCTTGGCTGTGGGGCAAAACGTGATTGATCCCAGCATCGCTGACACGTTGCGCATTGTCGTCGCCCTGTCTATGGCCATTACTCCATTGTTGTTTTTATTGTATGAAAAAGTATTGCTCAAAAAAATGATGACCACTGATTCTGATGACAGAGCAGCCGATGACATAGATGAAGAGAATAAAATCATAGTTGCTGGTGTTGGTCGATTTGGCCAAATAGTGGGTCGATTGCTGCAATACAATCAATTTAATGTCACGGCATTAGATAATGACCCTAATATGATCGACACCTTAAGGAAGTATGGTTGGAAAGTGTTTTTTGGCGATGCCACCCGAATGGATTTATTGCATGCTGCCGGTATCGATTCAGCCACAGGAATGGTGATAGCAATGAATGATCCAGATAAAGTTTTGGAGTTGACTGCTTATTTAATCAAACACCATCCAAACCTTACACTGTTTGTCAGAGCCAGAGACCGAACTGTGGCCTATCAACTTCACCGCATGGGGGTTAAAAACATATACCGTGAAACCTTTGAGTCATCAGCAACCATGGGTGAGGATGTCTTGAAACACCTGGGTATGAGGGCCTATCAAGCCAAGCGCGCCAAACTCAGGTACCAACAAGAAGACGAAGCTTTGGTTGCACAATTGGCAGAATCATTTTTTGCGGAAGATGAAAAAGGGCATCTGCTTAAAGTTCAACAACAATTAGATAATTTGGCTAAAGTGCTGTCCAATGATCAGCACGTAAAACAACACAGCATGAATAAAGATTCAGGCTGGGATGAATCCAGTTTGATTGAAGATTTAGGCAGTAAAAACAAGTATTGATCTGGGTCTTTAAACTGCTTTATAGCTGGTACTCAATAATTACAGGTGCATGGTCTGAAAACCGCTCTTCTTTATAAATGCTGGCTGTTTTTGCTTTGCCTGCTAAGCAAGGAGAGGCCACATGATAATCAATCCGCCATCCCGTGTTATTGGCCCAAGCCTGACCTCGGTTTGACCACCAAGAATATTGTTCCTCTGCAGGTTCGACTTCTCTGAATGCATCAACCAATTCGAACTCATCAAACAGTTTAGTCATCCACTGACGTTCCTCAGGTAAGAAACCTGAATTCTTCTGATTGCCACGCCAATTCTTGATGTCTATTTTTTTGTGAGCGATGTTCCAATCCCCACAAACCACAAAGGGTTTGCCAGTTTTTTTAAGTTGTTGCAAAACCGCCTCTAAGCGTTCCATACAAACATACTTAAAATCTTGTCTTTCATCTTTTGCAGATCCAGATGGCAAATACAAGGAAACGACAATGATATGTCCCAGATCAACCTGTAACCACCTTCCTTCATTGTCAAACAAGTCCCATCCAATGCCATAATTTACGGCCTCAGGTTGATGTTTGGTATATACAGAGACGCCTGAATAGCCTTTTTTTACGGCATCCGCTTGGTAAAAATGATAACCTTGAGGAATAAATAATTTGGGGTCCAGTTGGTCCAATTGTGCTTTGGTTTCTTGAATGCACAAAACATCGGCGTTTTGTTTTTTGAACCAGTCAAACATGCCTTTTCTTTGTGCTGCACGAATACCGTTGGCATTGAGGGTTATGATTTTCATTTTAAGGTCATTTATCAAAAGCACGAATTATAACACTTGAAAAATGACATCAGTTCTCCGATGATAACATCCTTGATCAAAATAGATATTGATATGAATATTGCACATGAGTTTCTGGCGCTGGCCATCAAGAAAAAAGTTCTTAAATTTGGGGAATTTACTTTGAAATCAGGGAGGGTCAGTCCCTATTTTTTTAATGCTGGATTATTTGATGATGGTTATTCATTGTCATTACTGGGCGAATACTACGCCCAAACAATCAAATCGTCAGGACTGAAGTTCGATATGTTGTATGGCCCAGCCTACAAGGGCATTCCTTTGGCTACTGCCATTGCTGTTGCTTGGTATCGTTTGTATGATGAAAATATACCAGTGGCATTCAATCGCAAAGAAAAAAAATCCCATGGTGAAGGAGGGGTGCTCATTGGAGCTCCAGTACAAGGCAATGTATTGATTGTTGATGACGTGGTTTCTGCAGGTACTTCTGTGCGTGAGTCTATTGTAGTGATTAACCAACAAGCTGCAGAAGTGGTTGGTATTGCGGTGGCCTTGGATCGACAGGAAAAGGGCGATGGCGAGTTATCTGCCATGCAAGAACTGGCACAAACATTTGATTTGGCTACCATCAGTATTGCCAATTTAGATTCGTTATTTGATTACTTACAAGGAGACGAAAATAAGTTGAACAAAGTGGCCAATTATCGACAAAAATATGGTGTTTAACTGATATGGCTACTTATGTCATCGGCGATGTGCAAGGCTGTTTCGACCCATTGATGCAATTAACAAAACTGATTAACTATGACCCCAAAGTAGATCGATTGATCTTTTGTGGTGACTTGGTTAATCGTGGTGGTAAGTCTCTCGATGTTTTGCGCTGGGTCTATGCCCACCAAAATAGTTGTGACACTGTATTAGGCAACCATGATTTGAGCCTGTTGAGTAAGTACTTCAGTGATAAAAAAATAGGCACAAACAAGGAGTTCAATGCAGTTTTTTTAGCCAGTGATGTCTCCTTATTGATTGGCTGGCTGTTACAGCGGCCTTTTTATATTGAAACCAATGACTACTTTATTAACCATGCCGGATTATATCCGTTGTGGACCTTAAGCCAATTCAAAGCTTTGGCTGCCAATACTCAGCAGGAATTGGTGAGCAACACTTCATCATTCCTTGCTGCAATGTATGGCAACAAACCCAGTAAATGGATTGATTCATTGGACATGAATTCCACCCATCGTTTTTTTATTAATGCCTGTACTCGCATGCGTTTTGTTAAAACCGATGGCCGTTTGAATTTTTCCGAAAATAAAAAGATCAGCACGATGAAATCATTGAAACCATGGTTTCAATTTGAAAGCATTTCCAACACAGAAAAACACCTGGTGTTTGGACATTGGTCTGCATTGGGTTTTTATCAAGACAACAATGTAACTTGTCTGGACACAGGAAAAGTTTGGGGTGGTCAACTGACTGCATTGAGGCTTGATGATAAGAAACTGTTCTCTGTATAAAAAAGGAGTGCTTTAAACACTCCTTGATAACTGATATTGCTGCGTGATTAAAGCTGTGCTTCAAACCCATCTTCAAAGATCAAGTCTGGATATTCACAGGATTGGACCTTAAAATCGTCAAGATACCAGCCTTCACGAGCAACGGATCCATCTGTGGTTATCCGGAATCTAAATACCACGTTCATACCTGCCCAATCTGTCAAGTCGATAACAGAATTTAGCCAAGCTTGTGGGTCACCGCACCATGCATCAGCACCTGACAATAGACCACTTGTATAGGGTCCATCGTATGGGTCTGTTAATAATTTATCATTACTGATTTGCGTGAAATTGTTACCACTGTCGGTAGAAATTTCAATCATCCCACCGTCCCAACATTCTGCTCCATTGCTTTCCATGGTTTGTTTATTCCAAAATTGTAAAGTCAGGTTGTTCTGTAATTCATCAAGCAATGGCAGGGTGATTTGTGGTGAAATCAACACCGTGTCACTGGTCGTTCCAATGTCTGCTGCATAAAAAGAGTTGGCACCTGAAACTGATTGGTTATTGGAAATATCCCAACTGTTACTGCCGTTTAAACTGCTCGAACCCCAATCAGACACATCGCCATCAAAATCATTGGCGTAGGCAGTTTTGGCTGTAGATACAATCAAGGGACAATCGCCAGGAGCCGGCATGGTGGTGAACACATAAACGGATGAATATGTACTTTCACCACAACTGTTGGCTGACTTAACGCGCCAATAGTAAGTGGTATTGGAAGCCAGGCTGTTGGTTGGCGCCACTGTATTGCTACTGAGCACATCACTGAAAACTATGTTGTTAAAGTTGCTGTCAGAGGCCACTTCAACGGTGTAATTTAGGGCGTTGGTCCCGGTCCAGTTTAAACTGGGTTGTAAGTCGACCGCCACCGCATTATTTGTTGGTGAGTCCAATGTGACAACTTCAGGAGGCATGGCGAAAACATTGAGCGATAAATCAATTGATTGGTTACTGACACCTGCTGCTGTACCGAGGACACTGATGGCATAATTTCCCGTAGATAATCCTGCGGTGTTCCCAATGGTTAATGTGGTGTTTCCAGGAAGTGAGGGAATTGGGTTGACTGTAAAACTGCTGGTTGCAGCCCCTGGTGTTCCGTTGGCACTTAAAGTGACTGAGTCATTAAACCCACCAACGGGACCCACGGTTAATGCATAATTGGCTGTTTCAGAAACACAGATGGCTTGGGAGCTGGTGGTGGCATTTAAGTAAAAGCCAGGGTCACCACATTCGTCAAATTTAAATGAGCCTACCCGTATTTGCCAATCACCACCATTGGCATTCAAGTATTCATTGACATGCCAAAAAGTACAATCATCAAGTGGGTCGATATTGGTGGATGTGTAGTCGCCCCATCGTTGAGAACCCGTTTGGCTGCCAGTACCTTCAATGATTGATCCTTCTGTTCTGTCCATTACACCCAGTGAGTCACTGACCAAACGTCCAGTAAATCGGATGGCTGGATTCATATTGGCACTGGATGCGCTGTAAGCCAGTCCCATATTGCCATCACCGTCTTGAGCTATTGACCCCATCCATCGATGAATGCCGTCTGTGGCTCCAGGACCGAAAGTGCCTTCCTGAAATAAAGTGGGTGTGGTATCTAAGTCTCTGATTTCCCACCAACGAATGCCAGCCATACCAGCAGAGGCTTCTACTGATTGATTGGTTACCAATGATTCATGGGAACCAAAATTTCTATACGCCAATCTGTGTAGGGGTCTTTGGCGGTAAGACTGGATGTCAATACCATTGGTTGTTCCCAACTGTGGTATGCAATTTCTGCCACTGACACATGGAAATTGAGTGTCAATATCAGTCATACTGATGATGGCAGTACGGGTAAAACTGGAATTGCTTATGTTATTGAAATCTGCATGAAATTCCCAAAAAGTCAAAGCATCCTCAGCGGCAGAGTAGCCGGCACCGTCATCCATGGTTCCAACAAAATATTGAGGAGAACCATTGGGTGGTAATGTCATTCCATCAAGGTCTGCAGGTAACAAGCCATCACCAACTTGCCATGGACTGGTTCCTCTGGGAACATAAAAATAAATGATGCCTGGTGAAGGGTTACCAGACACTAAATCCGCTCTGTTTAATGCATAAGCGCCTACACCTTCATAGGAACCACCACTGAAATCTCTGGTTGATATATAAAACGCATCGCTCCATATACCGTATTTAGGGTAATCTGGAAACAAGTCTTGGTTACCGTTGCCTGGACCATTGTTATTCAAGATGGCCCATCGATAATAAGCACCGGTTGGGTCAGAAGTCTGTGAAATGGCTACACAGTTATAATACTGGGGGCCAGCTGAGGTAAATTGTGACAACAACCAACGATCAGAAATTTGATCGTACAAAACAATGGGGTCACCCGAATTTTCATTTTCGCAGGCACCACCAAAACCAGACCAAACGGTGTTATTGGCCGCTGGACCATATAAAAGGGTTCCTGATTTATTCAAAACAGCAAATGATAAATTGGTCATTGCGACATAATGATTGGGGCCAACATCGCCTGTTGGATCAGGCGGTGAAACACCAGATATATTGTCCAATGCAAAGAAATCAGATTGTTTGACAGGGCCTGGCAGTTGCCCTAAAGCACTTTGTAGTGCCGGATCATCGAAAAAAGGCGCATCAGAATCATTACTGATGACGCCTGGATCAATGATTGAACCACCCCTTAATCTCTCAATAACAATGGGTTTTGGCGCCATCATATGAAGTGGCAGTGATAAATCAAAATTAACGGCTGACCGAGTTTGAGGCTCTAAGACATCAGCCGCGATTGTTGGTGCTGAGATGATGATTGCCAACAAGTAAGTGATGGTTTTTGATTTCATTATTTGATCCTCTTTTTTTATTTATTCAATGATTTTAACTTACCAACACTTTTAAAGTCACTATATCCTCAATTCAGGGTCGATTTTTATGGGTTTTACTGTCAAAATACAGCACTTACTATTATCCCAAGATCTGAAATTTTCATGACAGAAAAAAACGTAACTGAAAACTTCATCACGCACATCATTGATGAAGATTTAACCCAAAAAAAACATGACCACATTGTGACCAGGTTCCCACCAGAACCCAATGGTTATTTACACATTGGACATGCCAAGTCTATTTGTTTGAATTTTGGCGTGGCAGCTGATTACCAAGGCACATGTCACCTTAGGTTTGATGACACCAATCCGGAAAAAGAAAGCAAGGAATATGCAGAGTCTATTCAGCGAGACATCAAATGGTTGGGATTTGATTGGAAAAATAAAAAATTCCATGCTTCAGATTATTTTGGCCAGTTGTATGCTTATGCAGAACAACTGATTGAAAAAGGTTTGGCCTATGTGGATGATCAAACGCCTGAAGAAATTCGCGAAAATCGTGGTGATTTTAACCGTCCCGGAATTGAAAGCCCGTACAGAAACCGCACTGTTGAAGAAAACCTGGCTCAATTCAGAGCCATGAAAGCAGGTGAATTTTCTGATGGCAGCAAAGTATTGCGAGCCAAAATTGACATGCAATCAGGAAACATCAATATGCGTGATCCGGTGATTTACCGAATCAAGCGCATGCATCACATCAATACAGGTGATGAATGGTGTATTTACCCCATGTATGACTTTACCCATTGTATTTCTGATGCCATAGAAGGCATCACACATTCTTTGTGTACCCTAGAGTTTGAAGATCACAGGCCATTGTATGATTGGGTCATTGATCACATTGATATTGCTTGCCACCCTCAACAAATTGAATTTTCTAGACTGAATGTTTCTTACACCATCACTTCAAAAAGAAGGTTGAGTCAATTGGTTGAGCAAGGCGTGGTAGATGGCTGGAATGACCCGCGAATGTCAACGATTTCGGGATTAAGAAGGCGTGGCTATCCACCAGCGGCCATCAGAGAGTTCGTTAAGACTGTGGGTGTCAGCAAAAAGGAATCAGTTATATCAATGACAGTGTTGGAGGATGTGATTCGAAATAACTTGAATAAAACAGCACCACGCGTGATGGGGGTTTTGAACCCATTGAAAGTGGTGATTGAAAATTACCCAGAAGATCAAGTTGAAATGTTGGTAGGGTCAAACCATCCACAAGATGAATCTTATGGTAGTAGAGAGATTCCATTCAGCCGAGTCATTTATGTTGAACAAGATGATTACAAAGAAAATGCCAATCGCAAATTTTTCCGTTTAACTGAGGGCAGGGAAGTCAGGTTACGTCATGCTTATTACATCACTTGTCATGAAGCCATCAAAGACGAAGCTGGCAATGTCATTGAACTGCGTTGTAGTTATGATCCTGAAAGTCGTGGAGGTACTGCAGACGGCCGCAAAGTCAAAGGCACCATCCATTGGATTTCAGCCGCTCATGCAGAGCCAATTGAAGTGCGGTTGTATGATCGATTGTTTAATCACCCCAATCCGGCATCATTGGATAATTTTATGGATGCAGTCAACCCAGATTCATTGAAAATTTTACCCAATGCTTTACTGGAACCTGGAATTGCAGCTCAAGAGGCTGATGTGGTGTATCAATTTGAGCGCAACGCTTATTTTAAACGAGACAAAACCCACGAAACCAGCAAGCCTGTTTTTAATCAAGTGGTCACCATGCGTGATTCATGGGCTAAATTAGAACAGCAAGATTAATCATCCAAGCTTAACCAGGTGTTTACATTTTTTGTAAGCACCTTTTACATTATTAACAGGCTGTACTGTGGCTTGTTGTTTAATGAAGAAATTTACACCAACCACCCCAAATACTCGGGTATTGTTTCTGTTTATTGGTTTTATCCGCTACAAGCAGGGTGGTATTGCCGCTGTTGGATGTCATCGCTTACTTAAATGTGATTTTGCTTTCTGGTAGTTTATGGATAGGGGCCTATGCCCTGTTTGTAGTGAGGTATTTACCTATTTGGTTGAAGCCTCGGGTTGATGGCAAGCCTGGTTAATACATTGATACAAGTCAGTCTTTGATTGATGAAAATCAGATGCTGCAGGTAAAAAGGAACCGAGTCATTCAGTTCCTATTTATTGAAATAGCAAGTTACATGCTGTTGGTACTTTCAAAAATTTTGTCGGCCGATGCGGCGATGAATCCTTGGTATAATTTTCCTGATTCAGTGGGATATCGTTTGGCAAACTCATAAAAACAACTGGGAATCAAATGATTGACATCACTGAATTCTAAATTCACCATTGGTGCCATGGTTGAGGATTGTTCCAACAGTTGCTGTGGCGTGCCTTTGATCAAACCACCTGATTCATTCATCGCAAATCCATTGTCCAAGATAAATTGATTCAATGATTGAATGTCAAAGAAAGTGGTTAAATGATTGATTGAAACGGTGAAGTGATTGGCTCGGTAGCCAAAAGCTGCAGTCCAAGCCGCGTATTCACTTTCTTGTAATAGGCGAATGTACTCATCAAAAGTTAAATTCCAAGGTCTTCCTGTATAAAGAAAGTCCTCATCAAACACTTCAGCAGCATCAACTTGATCATCAATTTTTTGCACGATAGCTTGTAACTCATCAGAAAACGATTCGGTGATTAACTCACTGATAAAAATTTTAGGGTGGTTAGGATTTTCTTTGTGTTCAAAATGATAGGCATTCAACTGCTTGGCCGTGAAATCGTAACTGCCACGGTTTTCATAACCCATGTTTTCAAAAATTGTAGACAAGCGATCAATGCCCAATTTTTCAGTATTAAAGGTTCGCAGCGCCACATGATCATTTACCACGGTTTCACCACGAGCTTGAAGCAGTGCATGAATGGCATGGGCCTGAGGGTTGATGTCGGTGTATTGTTGCCACAAGTGGTCAAAAAATGTTTCTACAGATTGCATGGGGTTATCATGGTTGAAATCGTGTGCATTATAAAGAATAAATGATAGAGTATTTAGTCTAAGGCATAAAAAAAAAGACAGTTTCAGCTAAAAAAAAGGGTGGCCAATGCCACCCCTTTCGACCTTATTCAGGTTTAATCAGAATTTAGCAGAACCTGGTGTTCTGGGAAATGCAATCACATCCCTGACGTTTGAAAGGCCCGTAACATAACTGACCAATCTTTCAAAACCTGCACCAAAGCCAGCATGTGGTACCGTTCCATAACGCCTTAAGTCAGTGTACCATTTGTATTCAGCTGGATCTAAATTGTGCTGTTCCATTCTTTTTAATAGGTAATCCAAACGTTCTTCACGCTGTGCACCACCCATGATTTCACCAATACCAGGAACCAAAACATCCATGGCAGCCACGGTTTTACCATCGTCATTCATGCGCATATAAAAAGGTTTGATTTCTTCAGGGTAATTCATCACAACAATGGGTTTCTTGAAATGTTGTTCAGTTAAAAAGCGTTCGTGCTCAGTTTGTAAGTCCAAGCCCCATTCAACTGGGTAATCAAACTTTCGACCCGAGGCTTTAAGTATTTCTAAGGCGTCTGCATAATTAACCCTTTCAAAAGTATCGTCACTGAGTGTTTCCAACCTTTGTATGGCAGTTTTATCAACAAAACCGTTGAAAAACTTCATGTCATCCATGTTGTTTTCTAACACTTTTTTGATTAAAAACTTCAGGAAATCTTCGCCCAATTGAGCCACATCGTTTAAATCTGCAAATGCCACTTCTGGTTCAATCATCCAAAACTCGGCTAAATGCCTTTGGGTGTGTGAATTTTCAGCTCTGAAAGTAGGGCCGAAGGTGTACACTTTACTTAAAGCACAGGCATAGGTTTCTGCGTTCAATTGACCTGAAACTGTTAAGTATGATTCCTTACCAAAAAAGTCTTGTGAGTAATCTATTTCGCCTTTGTCTGTTTTCGGTAAATTCATCATGTCTAAGGTTGAAACCCTGAACAAATCTCCCGCGCCTTCACAATCGCTGGCAGTAATGATCGGTGTATGTAACCAAAAATAACCATTCTGGCTAAAGTATTGGTGTACTGCTTGTGCCATGGTATTGCGTACCCGAATCATGGCACTGAACGTATTGGTGCGTGGTCTTAAGTGAGCCACTTCACGCAAGAATTCCATGGTGTGTCGTTTCGGCTGAACAGGGTAAGTGTCAGGGTTTTCAACCCACCCAACCACTTCAACAGATTTGGCATGAATTTCAAACTTCTGGCCTTTACCACCTGATTCCACCAAATCACCTTGAACAATCACTGAACAACCAGTGAATAGTTTTAAGATGTCATCGTAATTATCAAGCTCATTATTGGCCACCACTTGGATACCGTCAAAACAAGAGCCATCATGAACCACCAAGAAGGAGAATCCACCTTTGGAATCTCGGGTGGTTCTGATCCATCCTTTGATTTCTACCGCCGTGCCAGTCTCAACGGTGTCATTGAGTAAACTTTTAATTGAGTGCGTTTGCATTAAAAACTCCTTAAAAAAGCCACTGCTAAAAAGTGGCTTTTAATGTATTGATGATTAAATGGTTTCAACTTGCCTTGTCTAGCGAGTGGGCTCTGGGGCCATGAATCAAAGCATGTTCAACACCCTCAACAATCAAATCAACCTCAGCTTCTGTGATGTTGAAATGTGGGGTAAAGCGCAATGAATTTTCACCGCCATGAATAACACCTAAACCGTTGTAACGCAGGAATTCTTCGATGCTGTTTTTACCATATGCCTTGAATTCAGGATCCAATTCGCAGGAGAACAACAATCCAGTGCCTTGAACATTGGTGATTTCACCGTTCATTTTTTGTTGCAAAGCTTTGAGTTTGGTCACGAATAATTGACCCATTTCGCGGATGTTGTTTTTAGTTTCTTCTGTTAAATGAGACAAAACGGTGTATGCCACATCCAACGCTTTGGGGTTGGCTGTCATGGTATTGCCGTAAATACCCACCACATAAAGACTGGCGGCTTTTTCATTCAAGGCCAATACTGACATGGGGTAATGTCCTGCATTCATGGCTTTCGAATAAGTTTCCATGTCTGGCGCTGGTAAGTTTTCAAAACCAGGATAGTCACATATCGACAAACAACCTTGTGCTCGTAAACCAGCTTGGATTGAATCAACCAAGAATAATGTTCCGTTTTGTTCCGTCAACGCCCTGGCTGTGGCATAAAATTCTGGAGTAATCGCCATACCTGGATTGCCTTCACCCATCACCGGCTCCATGAAAAACGATTCAATGAACTCATTGTTATTGGCCGCATCATCAAAAGCTTGTTTCAAAGCTTCGATGTCATTGATCGGCACAGTAATTAAGTTGTTTCTGCCTTGGAAAGAAGCCAAATTCTTTTTATATGATTTCAGCGACGAATCAGAGTATTGGGCTGGACGATCAGTTCTGCCATGAAATGCGCCTTCAAGAGCCATGATTTTTACGGTTTTCCCATAATTATCACCACCCATACCGGTTTGTTTTTTCGCACTGACATCTGAAATTCTAGAAGCCACTGTAACTGCTTCAGATCCAGAGTTCATACAGATGAACTTGGTGAATGGACATTCATCACGGCCTTTACCAATTTCTTTTTTCAGTAAATCAGACAATCTTTTTTGATAATAGCTTGGTGTCATGATATTAGCCATGACATGTGGTTTGGCCATGGTTTCAAGCACGTGATCAGCTGCGTGGCCGGCACCCAACATGCCATAACCACCATTATCATGTAATACGGCACCTTTGAGGGTAATGACCCAGGCACCTTTACCTGCCAAAGCCACATAAGGGTTTACGGCGTCTGCAGCATAAAAATTGATGAAATCTGCATGGATGAATTCCAATTGATCTTGCTCATCCATATCAATTAATTCTGGATACAAAGTTTTGACGTTTTCAAATTCTTCGGTCGCTGAATTAATGGCTGTGACCAAACTCTCATCACAAGCAATGAATTTTTTTACATTTTCATCACTCAAACCTTTGGTTATTACATCGCCTTTTGCACTTCTTAATTGAAGCAATTGATTAAATACGGTCATTCTCAATCTCTGATTAAATTATATGGCCGAGATTTTATCATGAATCGACATTAAACCCAATCACCTGTAGACAGATTAGCTTGACTTAAACCTCAGTAAAACAAAGGAATGGCGTTAACCAATTTAATTAATGATTAATCAACTGAAAACCAGCTTCATCCACAGCCAAATAACTGGTTTGGTGATGCCAATCTCCCAACACTATGCGTGTGTATGATTGGTTTTGATGAACAGCAGGTCGGTGGGTGTGTCCATGTATGATGGTTTTGACTTGGTGCTTTTTATACAATGAATCAATGGCTGCTGTATTGACATCCATAATTTCTGTTGATGAACTTTGGGTGTGCTGCTGACTTTGTTCTCTGGCCTGTTGAGCAAACGCAATCCTTTGTTCAATGGGCAAACTTAAGAACTCTTTTTGCCAGGAGGAGTCTCTGAACATTGACCGGACTTTTTGATAGGGCAAATCATCTGTGCATTCTGCATCACCATGTACCAACAGCACCGATTGTCCCATTAATTGAATCACATGAGGTTCTTCAATTATTTTCATACCACATGAAGTGGCAAATTGCTCACCCAATAAAAAATCCCTGTTGCCTGCCATAAAATAAACAGCAATCCCGGACTGGGTTAATGACTTCAGTTCTCGCTGGACAGTTTGAGCCGTTTTGTCCAAAGCATCATCTCCCAACCAGTATTCAAAAAAATCACCCAAAATATACAAAGCCCGTGCGTCTCGGGCTTTGTTTTTACAGAAGTTTATAAAGGATTTGCTGGTGTGTGGTTGTTGGTCACACAGGTGTAAATCTGAAATAAAAAATGTGGTCATTAATCAACTGAATCAGTCGCAGGTAAACGGTCAATTACTTCAACCGACTTAATAACTACATTGGTAATTGGCACGTCTTTTCTGAAAGGCATTTTACCCGCCGTTGGCGTGAATCTGATTTCATCAACCACATCCATACCTCGAACCACTTGACCGAAAACAGCATAGCCCCAAGTGTTGGTGTTTTGTTCGCCGGTAAAATTCAAGGCAGCATTGTCCTGAACATTAATAAAGAATTGAGCTGTGGCAGAATGGGGGTCAGGCAGTCTGGCCATTGAGATGGTGCCACGCAGGTTTTTCAAACCATTGTTGGCTTCATTTTCAATGGGGTCTTTGGTTGGTTTGCGTTCTAAATCTTCTGTGAAACCACCACCTTGGATCATAAAAGTGCTGATGACTCGGTGAAATATGGTGCCATTATAAAACCCTTCGTTGGCATAACTCAGGAAGTTTTTTACAGAATTAGGCGCTTTGTCATCGGCCAGTTGAAGGTAAATATCCCCTTCAGTGGTTGCCATTTTAACCAATGTATTTTGGCCCAGTATCTGAGTGCTGGATAAAGCCAGAATTATAAAGAGTACAGATTTTTTCATACATTCCTCAAGGCATATTAATAAAAAGCAACATGATAACTTGATAGCCAAGTTATTTCCAGTTTGCTCAATGAAAGTCGTTCACTTCGGTCATGATAGACCTTGAAAATTCGTCAATGTTTCAATTCATTATGACTTTACTGAACTTCATTGATGATATAATGCCGAATCGATAAATTCACACTTAAAATATAACATGGAACATTTGTTTTGCCCCGAACGAACTGAACCCATCAAGATGATGTTACTGGGATCTGGAGAACTTGGTAAAGAAGTCGTCATTGAAGCCCAAAGACTGGGATTACATGTCATTGCAGCCGATAGATATCCCAATGCACCAGCCATGCATGTGGCCGATGAAGCCGTGGTGGTCGATATGACTGACGGTAAAGAATTGAGAAAAGTGATTGAATCGGTTAAACCTGAATTGATTGTGCCTGAAATTGAAGCCATAGCAACCAAAGAACTTTGTGAGCTCGAAAAAGAAGGTTTCCACGTGGTACCAACAGCCAATGCCGCTCGTCTAACCATGGATCGTGAAGGCATCAGAAATTTAGCCGCTGAAGAATTAGAAATAAACACCAGCTCATATGCCTTTGTAGATGATTATGACGCATTTGTTAAAGCGGTTAATCAAGTTGGCATTCCTTGTGTGGTTAAGCCAGTTATGAGTTCATCAGGCAAAGGTCAGTCAACCATTCAAGATGAAAGCGACATCGATAAAGCGTGGGACTATTCACAAAGTGGTGGTCGCACAGGTGCAGGACGAGTTATTGTTGAAGGGTTCGTTAAGTTTGATTATGAAATAACCTTATTGACCATCCGACACAAAGACGGCACTTCATTTTGTGAACCGATTGGCCATCGTCAAGAAGATGGCGATTATCAGGAGTCTTGGCAGCCACAACCCATGACTGATGTTTCCATGGCCAAAGCCAAAGAAATTGCAAAAAAAATAACCGATGCCTTGGGTGGTTATGGATTGTTTGGCGTGGAGCTTTTTGTTCGTGGAGATGAAGTGATTTTTTCCGAAGTATCGCCCAGGCCACATGACACTGGAATGGTCACCATGATCTCACAAGATTTGAGTCAGTTTGCATTACACGTCAGAGCCATCTTAGGCCTGCCCATTCCTACCATTGAACAAAATGGCCCCTCAGCTTCACATGTCATTGTTGGCAAAGGAACGGGTAAAAACCCGACATTCAGTCATGTTGACCAAGCGCTGACTCAGCGTGGCACTCAAGTGCGCTTATTTGGGAAACCAGAAATCAATGGTAAGCGGCGTTTGGGTGTGTGTTTGGCCACTGCACGGTCATTGAATGCTGCCAGAAAGAAAACAGCTGATATGGCTGATATTATTCAAGTACACATCAATCAGAATTAAAATGAATGAATTAAATGCCTTTGTTTCCTGCCCCAAACACTTGGAACTTTTACTCAAAGATGAACTGTTGTCTGTGGGTGCGACAGCAGTTGCGGAAGGTTTGGCTGGCGTCCACTTAACTGCCTCCGCAGATGTGATGTTGCAAGCAGTGATGTGGTCTCGGTTGGCCAATCGCATTTACATCAAATTGAATTCGGCCATATGTGCCAACAAAAAGGATTTGTACAACGCAGTGATGGGGATAGACTGGGCCAAACAGTGCCAAGAAATTCCAAGAACAGTTTCGATTAAATTCAATGGTACCAATAAAGAATTAAAAAACACCCACTTTTCATCACAAGTCACCAAAGACGCCATATGCGACCAATTGAATGATGAGTTTGGAATCAGACCCAAAGTGGTCAAGTCCGATGGTCATTTAAGTGTATACATGCGGATTAAATTCAAGCAAGTTGATATTTACCAAGACATCACTGGACACAGCCTGCACCAGCGCGGATACCGGGGTACCAACACACTGGCACCGTTAAAAGAAAACTTGGCTGCTGCTGTATTAATCAGGGCAGGGTGGCCTGAAGCGGCTAAAAACAGTCATAATTTGATTGATCCCATGTGTGGATCAGGTACTTTATTGACTGAGGGCTGGCAGATGGCTTGTGACATAGCCCCCAATTTGAATTTAAAAAGTCATGCCTTGTTTTCATGGATCCACTTTGACAGCCACAAATGGACACAAATGATGCTAGATGCCGAATCACGCGCAGCGCAAGGGATGGAAAACTTCAAAGGCCAAATGATAGGCGTCGACCACCATAAAGATTCCATCAGCCAAGCCAATGATAACTTGGCAAACATGCCTCACAATAAGCGCATCAGTTTTCAATACCAAACATTGGATAAATTCAGAATCCCACCACGCAACAATGTGATTGTGTGTAATCCACCTTATGGGGTGCGCTTACAAAAAAATTATTTGTCTAGCTGGATTCAACTGAAAGATTGGCTGAAAAGCAAAGTCAATGATGCCAAGGCAGCGGTATTGACTCCAGATGAGGCCAAGGGCTGGTTGTTGGGTTTTCGTGGTACAGGATCCTATGCTTTATTGAATGGTAATATCCCCATTCAACTGCGTTTGTTCGATGTCAACAAAGACAGTCAACTTAATGTACCAGAAGGTCAATTGTTTGCTTTGCCGGCTTCAGCACAGATGCTGGCCAATAGGTTAAAGAAGAATCAAAACAACTTGAATCATTGGTTGGAAACAGCAGGTATAGAAGCTTACAGGCTGTATGATGCTGATTTGCCTGAATATGCGGTGGCCATAGATTGTTACCAAAACCACGTGCATATCCAAGAATACAAAGCACCTAAAACCATTGAACCGAAAAAAGCTTTGGCCCATTTGAACCAAGTGATGTTGGCAGTGCAATCGGTGATTCAGCCTAAGACCGAAAAAATTCACCTTAAAACCCGCCAAATACAAAAAGACAATGATCAATACGATAAATTCAATGATGAAGAAGACCGCTTCGTTATCAATGAACAAGGGCGAAAATATTTGGTCGATTTGGAACAGTATTTAGATACGGGCTTATTTCTTGACCACCGGTGGCTAAGGCATGAGATTGAGCAGTGTTCGACCAATAAAAGGGTATTGAATTTATTCAGTTACACCGGAGCCATTTCAGTGGCAGCGGCCAAAGGCAATGCAGCGGCAGTCACCAGCGTGGACACTTCTAAAACTTATCAAAAGTGGGCAGAAGAAAATTTTGCGCTCAATGGGTTAAGAAATCGCCAACATGAATTTATCCGTGCTGATGTCATGACTTTTTTACAACGATCAAAAGCCGAATATGACGTCATCATTGCTGATCCACCCACATTCTCAAATTCGCACTCAAGAGAAGAAGACTGGGAAGTGCAAAAAGACCATTCTGATTTGATTAACGCTTGTATGAATTTATTGTCGTCGGAGGGTGTTTTATACTTCTCTAACAACTTCAGGAAATTTGTTTTAGATTCTGATATCAAAGAAAAATACAATATTGAAGATGTGACCAAAGAGAGTTTTGACCCAGATTTTAAAGGCTCTAAAATTCACCAATGTTATCGTATTAAACACAAGTGAATTGTCGGATGATTAAGCCGCACAAGCGAATCTTGAATACCTCAAAAGATAAATACTTGCGACCGTACTGAGGTACGAATTGATTTTAAATTGTAGTTAAAAATTTTGATGCAAGTTTAGATGTAAACATAAGTTTATACCATACATGCACAATATGGCTTTTTCGAGAGACAATCAACATGACCAATAATCCTTCATTGACAATTGGCAAACTAGCTAAACTGGCTGGGGTGAATGTAGAAACCATCCGATATTATCAACGCATAAAACTGATCAAAGAGCCGATTAAACCCATCTCTGGTTTTCGACAGTATGAACCCACTTTTGTTAATACCATTAAATTCATCAAACGTGCACAACAACTTGGATTTGCTCTTGCTGAAATCAAATCGCTTTTGCACCTAGGTGAAAGCAATTGTCATGATGTGAAAACATTGGCCATAGAAAAAAGGCAAAAAATTGAAGCACAATTATTAGGTTTGACCGCAATAAAAACTGGGTTGGATGAAATGATTGATGCCTGCAATGAAACAGAAAATACAAATCACTGTGCACTGATTGAATCATTGGTAAATTCACCTTGACTCTGTAGCTAACTACGGAGTTTACAATAGGGCTTTATCAACTGTTTAAAGATTCATGACCACTCATAAAAAAACCTTAATTACAGCAGGTTTTGCGGCCATCGGGGCCAGCGCTTGTTGTATTGGCCCATTGCTCTTACTCAGCCTAGGTGTCAGTGGTACCTGGATCAGTTCATTAACGGCCATGGAGCCATACAGTCTATATTTTATCTTTATTACAGTCTGTTTATTATGTTGGGTGTTTTATAAGCTTTATATTACTCAAGAAAAATGTAATGAGGAAAACATCTGTGCAGATAGGAAGGTGCTAAGAAACCAAAGAATTATTTTTTGGATTGTCAGCTGTATATTACTGAGCATGATTACCTTCCAATATTATGCCCAATACATCATTGATTGAATCCAAAGGAGCTACAAAATGAATAAACAAAAAGTATTTACAGTCATGGTATTAATTTACATATTAATAACGTCAACTGGCGCAATGGCAGCCAATCAAGTAGTCGCATTAACTATTGATAACATGACATGTAAAATGTGTGACATCACGGTCAGAAAGGCCATAGAAAATGTTGATGGAGTGATTGATGCCACTGTCGATTTTGAAAGTAAATCAGCATTGGTCAATTTCGACCCAGATAAAACATCAATAGACTTGATTGTAAAGGCCGCAACCCTGTCTGGATATCCTGCCCAAATCAAACCAGAGTAATAACTTCATGCAAAAAAAACTCTATCTAGAATCAACCATCACCTGCCCACATTGCAAGCAAGCAAAAAATGAAATCATGCCATCAGATGCTTGCCAATGGTTTTATGAATGCTCATTTTGTGAGGCTGTGCTAGAGCCAAACAAAGGTGATTGCTGTGTTTATTGTTCCTTTGGGACGGTAAAATGCCCTCCGATACAATTGGGTTTGTCTTGCTGTTCAAGCTAACACTCACAAAAGTCATGGATTAATCAAGTTTTTCAATAAAAAAACTCAAATCATAAAAGCACATACAGCAAGATCGTCAATTCAGAACTAATATTTGAAATTAGGCCAATCAGAAAATTGTCAAAAATTTTCATCAACTGAGGGTAAACCTGCTCAGCTAACTAGCTATAATTTCAACTATTAATAACTATTATTTAATCTGGTTTGGCCTATAATTAATCCATGTTAGATTTTCTCAACAACACGGCATTTACCCTCGGAGACAAGCAAGTCATCACTTGGCTACAGGTTGTTTATTCATTCACTTTTGTGGTTGTTTCTTGGTTTGTGAGTCGCTTAATGGCTTTTTTAATTGTCAGGAAATTACTCAGTAAAACCCGCATCAGTCAAGACAGCAAGGCCATCATTCAGCGCATCATTTTCTTTTCTATGGTGGTACTGGTTATCTTGTCGGTGTTGACCTATTTGGGTATACCTTTAGCCACTTTTGCATTCATTTCAGGAGCCGTCGCCATTGGTTTTGGCTTTGGTGCCAAAACCATCATTGAAAACTTTCTCAGTGGATGGATTTTGATGTCAGAAAAACCCATCAGAATGGGTGATGTGATTGAAATGGATGGTTACCTCGGAGTGATCATTGAAATTGGTAACCGATCGACCCAAATCAGGCGCAATGATGGCGCACAAATCATTGTACCTAATAGCCAAGTTTTAGAATCAAAATTAATCAATTGGACGCTCAATGATCCGTATATCAGAACTTCTGTTCGTGTGGGTGTGGCTTATGGTTCTGACGTTGAATTGGTTAAAGATCAACTGATGCGTGTAGTTACCGATCATCATTTGGTACAAGATGATCCTGGACCGGTGGTGGTGTTTGAGGATTTTGGAGACAACTCCCTGGTTTTTGATGCCTTCTTTTGGATTTCAGTCAAATCAGGCAAAGAACCCAGATTGGTTCGCAGTGAAATTCGCTGTGCCATTGAACAAGCATTTAACAATCACAATATAGTGGTGGCTTATCCACAAAGAGATGTACATGTTAATTTTACCGATCCCAGTCAGCTGTCCAAGATGAAAAAGAACGAGAAGCCCTGATGAATCCAACTAAAATAACCACTTATTACCTCAATGGAAAAGGCGGTGCCAGCGAAACTGTTGACAATGCGAATGACCAACAGGTGGTATGGCATCACTTGAAGTACACCGATAAAACAGCCCGAAACTGGATTAAAAAAAGAAGTGATCTTTCTGATCAGGCACGGATGACCTTATTAAACAGTGAGACCCGACCCAGGGCACAAGTGAACGACAATGAGTTGTTGTTGTGTTTGCGTGGAATCAATTTCAATGACAATGAGCACCCTGAAGACATGATTTCAATCCGCCTCTGGATGAACAAACAAACGGTCATCACCAGCTCAAATCATGGCAGCCAATCCGTACGCAACATCAGGTCAGAATTTGATCAAAATCACGGTCCAAAAAACACTGAACAATTGCTGGTTACACTGATTGAAAACCTGGCTAAATTAACCGATGATTTTGTGGACAAAATGGATCAAAAAATCGACTCAGCTGAAGATCAAATTGATGAAAGCAAGTTAACTGAGTTCAATCCACAAATGAATCAATTGAGGCGACAAATTGCCAACATACGACGCTATTTACTGCCTCAAAAAGAAGCCCTTGAAAAATTGTATCGATATAAGTCACCTTTGTTCAGTGAAAGCTTCTATGAACAGGTTTTTGTTTATGCTGATAAATTCATGCAACTGATTGAAAACCTTGATTTAATGCGTGAACGGGCTTTGATGTTACAAGAGCATTTCATGGCCAACATCAGCCACCAACAAAACAGTCGCTTGTATTTGCTGGCTATTATCTCGGTTATTTTCCTGCCATTGACGTTCTTGTCTGGTCTTTTTGGCATGAACGTTGCTGGTATGCCTGGCCTAGAGGATCACAAAGCATTTTGGTACATCATTATTTTCAGTCTCAGCCTAACGGTTTTATTGTTGGTCTGGTTCAAAAAAAGCCGCTGGTTTTAATGACTCATGAAAATTAATTTTAATAAACCATTGAATTGGATAATAATGATGTGGGTGTTGGTTTTGCTGTCTATGACCAGTCACGCCATGAGTTATAAAGTGGAGGTCAGCAATGACCGCATCAAGGACAATGTGTTGGCGTTTTTGGAAACAAAAACCTATGACTGTATGGCCATCACCTCGACCATCAGCCGACAATATCAAGATTTACTGAGTTTGGTACAATCGGCAGCGCAACCCTTTGGGTATTTCAATACAGAGGTCAAAGTACAAGCACCTCCGCAAGCAAACTGTGAAACCATCACGCTTAACATCAATTTGGGACCATTAACCATCATCAATCAATCAAACATTCAATTAATCGAAAACGATGATAAAGACTTTATCCAATTGATAAGCCAACATGAATTACAAAGTGGCCAGCCATTGAAACAACTTAAATATGAACGATTGAAAGCACAGTTGCTTGATGTGGCCAATGAAAAGTTTTACTTAGATGCCAGTTTTACCAGTCAAAAAATCGATGCCTATCCCGAAAAAAACCAAGCTGACATCAGTTTGTTGTTTAAACCAGGTCCAAGATACAAAATCAGTCATGTAAAAATTGAAATTGAT
Source organism: Marinicella litoralis (assembly GCF_002591915.1). Lineage (GTDB taxonomy): Bacteria > Pseudomonadota > Gammaproteobacteria > Xanthomonadales > Marinicellaceae > Marinicella > Marinicella litoralis. The sequence goes on from NZ_NIHB01000003.1 coordinate 303,963, forward strand.
GAGCCATTTTTAACTGTCGATTTGATTAACAAAATGATCAACCTCAAAGCTGATCAATACATCACCCAAAGTCAGCTGTACCAACTAAAACAAAAACTGAATTCATATGGATATTTCAATCAAGTGTTGTTTGATATCGATGAATCAGCCAAGGACAATGCGACCGTTCCACTGACCATCAAGGTAACGCCGGCGGCGAAATACGACTATTCTGTTGGCTTCGGCTATTCTACAGACCGTGGCGCCAAAGCATCGTTTAAGTATAACAACCACCGCATCAATGACCGTGGACACCAGTTCAACAGCCACCTTAACCTGTCACAACTGAGCAATGAGATGGCCACTGCTTATAAAATTCCATCAAGTGAAAGGCCAGCATCTAAATGGTACAACATTCAACTGGGGTATCGAGACGAACAAACCGATAATGTAGACAGTCAAACCTCAAAACTCGGTTTCAGTGAAACCCGCATTCACAACAACAGGTGGCAGAACATCAATTTCATCGATATTTTGCATGAAACATTTGATACGGGAGTTGAGCAGGGCGAATCCTTGTTGGTGGTTCCGGGTATCAGTTGGTCATTAACCGATGCAGACAGCTTGGCTCGTCCATCACGGGGATTCAAAATACAAACTGAACTTAAAGGGGCTTCTGAGGATGTGCTGTCAGACGCCTCTTTTGCTCAATTAACGCTGTCAGGTAAATTCATCCATTCCCTGGGTGATTCCAACCGACTGTTGTATCGAGCTCAGTTTGGTGCCACCGCCAGCAGTGATTTTGATGAAATGCCTACCACCTATCGTTTTTTCGCAGGTGGTGATCAAAGTATCAGAGGGTTTGATTATGAAAGTATTTCTCCCTTTAATGCCTCTGGTGATTTGGCCGGTGGCAAACACTTGGCCGTGGGCAGCATTGAATTTGAACACCAATTTGCCCCCCAATGGGCTGTGGCGGCGTTTACCGATTTCGGTGATGCCTTTTCCAGTCAATTTGATTTTAAATACAGCGTTGGCGCTGGGGTTCGATGGTTTTCACCCATAGGGCCCGTTCGTGTCGATGTGGGTGTTCCATTGAACCAAGACTCCACAGATTTCCGGTTACATGTGACCATAGGGCCTGACTTATGAATGTGGCCCAGACAATAAAAAATGTGGTCAAATACCTGTTGTACCTGATTTTGTTGGTGGTGTTATTTTTGTACTTGTTGTTAATTTATGTTATCAACAGTGAGTCAGGCAGCCATTGGGCCATTAGGCATGCCATCAATTTTGCGGATATTGATTTGACTTATGACAGTATGGGTGGAAAGATATCAAATGGTCTTGTTATAAACAACTTGAGATATAAAGACCAAACTATTGATATAAAAGTAAATAATATAGAATATAAATCCAAATGGAATTGGTTGAATCGACATATAACACTCAGTGAAGTCGAGATTGATGGCGTCACTATAACGCCATTAAAAGCCACAGAAGCGCAAAATGAAAGTCAGCCTTTCAGTGGTGTTGAGTTGCCTTTAACCATCGACCTCAAACAATCCACATTGCGTCAACTAACCTTGGTTTCAAACGAAGCCAGCAATACGTTCGATTTGATTGAGTTGTCTGCATTGATTGAACCCCAAACAGCAACAATCAACAGCTTAAACATTCAAGCCGCTGATTATGGTTTAAGTCAAACGGGAACTTTGGATTACAGCCAAGGTTTGGCATTTTTGCTTGATGCACAGTGGTACAGTCATCTCGATGGTCAACAATTGGATGGCAGTGGTCCGATTGAAGGTGACCTTGAACGCATAAAGTTCAAGCAAACAATGAAAGTCGAATCAACACAGCTGCAGGGCGAGTTTGCATTGCAAGGTCAGGTGAACAACTTACAGCTTAAGCCTGAATTTGATCTACAAATCAATGCAGCCGATTTAAATCTCATGCTTAATCAACAAAGTTTCAGTTTCAAGGATGTAGCTGCTGAGTTGCGTGGAGATTTGGACGACTATCACTTGGTATTGAATGCAGAGGTTAGCCCAAATACCATCAACAACCTTAATTTACCTGCCAGTCAAATCAAACTCCAAGCATCCGGTAACAGCGAAAAAATTGCCACTGAATTGGCTCAAATCACAACACCTGAAGGATTGATAGATTTACAAGCTACCATTGATTGGAGCAAGCAACTACACATCCAGAGTCAACTTAAACTCACACAATTTAATCCCCAACAATTACTACAAGCTTGGCCTGGAATGATTGATGGCACCATTGACTTGGATTTGACATTGACCGAACAAGGACTGATTCTAAGCACCCAAAACAATTCATTAACGGGGCAACTCAAAGGACAAGTATTTGCATTAACAGGTTCAGCCAATTATGCCAGTGATACCTTTGTAGCAGAGCAGTTAAGTATTGAACTGGGCGCAAACCATGTCTTGCTCAATGGGACAGTTAATGAACAAACCGTGGCGATGAATGCAGTGGTGGACTGGGTTGATTTGAGTGTCATAGATGATGCATTAAGGGGTCAACTTGTGGGTTCAGTAGAAGTTTCAGGTCATTATACTGAGCCTGAAATAAAAACCACTTTAAACGGCCAACAAATCACTTATGCTGACTACCAAGTAAACACCTTGACCATCAACAGCCAAGGTCAATGGAATAAAAATTTGGTCACTGTAATCACAGCCGAAAATGCCACTTTGGCTGGACAGTTATTTGAGCACATAACAGTGAATCAAACGGGCTGGCTGGCTGACCATGAAGTTGAATTGATGCTGGAAAACAATGAAGTCAACAGTCGTTTGAACTTCACCGGACAATATGACAACCAAGCATCAAACAAACAAGCCATTTGGCAAGGACAAATCAACAGCCATGAATTGACCGTTGATACCGATAAAACAATCAAATTACAGGCGCCCATTGCCATCAAAATCGCCGATCGCATCAGTATTGCGGCAGGGTGTTGGCAAGGTGTGGAAGCCGGAACCCTGTGTGTGGAACTCAATGACATCAATCAAACAGACGATAACTACCAAGGATCTTTGACGCTGGATGCATTCAGTTTAAAACCCCTGCAAGTGTTTTTGCCAGACAACATCAAGCTTAACGGTAAGTTACAAGGGGTTTCAGCCTTTCAGTACCATACCGATGATTTTAATATTGAATCCAAAGTATCAATGATTGGTGGAGAAATTTTGGTCCAAAATGAGCAAGAAACGGTGTATCAATCAAGCATTAAAGTGTTTGAAATTAGCGCCAAGACCACCCATCAAAATGTAGACATAACCATCAATACTGAATTGGCTGATGACAGCACACTGAAACTTCAAGCCAGGCTTGAAAACCCCAATAACCAAGGGTGGCTGATCGACTCAACCATTGAAGGCATGTTTTACAGCACTGAATTGATTAAAAACATGTCTGATGAAATCAAAGAATTAGCAGGACAAATTAAGATTGGTGGTTCAATCAATGGTCCCTTAGTCAAACCCAACATCCAATTAAATTTAAGCCAGCCTGATGGTTATTTGGTGTTAACTCGTCTGGGAACACTGATAGAAAATTTACAACTTAACATTGGCACCGAATGCATCCAACAACCTGTATACACCATCGAACTTTCTGGCAACAATTTAGCCAGTCTGAATCAAGGTCAAATAGCATCTAGCGGAAAACTGAAATTAAGCCCCGATAAACAATGGCAGTACTCGGGCGACATCACAGGTGAAAATTTTATGTTGTTAAACTTACCTGAAGCCAAGTTCAACATCACCCCAGCATTGACCATCAAAGCCACCCACAAAACCATGGATGTAACGGGCGATTTGACCATTGATTCCGGACATGTCACGATCAATCAATTGCCCCCCAGTAGCATCAGTAACTCAAACGACTTGGAAATCCATACCACAGCATCAGAAACTGTCAGTAAGTACCCAATTAGCATGAATATCAATGCCAAAATCAAAGATCCGATCAAACTGGATGTGATTGGCTTGAATGCAGGCTTAATGGGTTCCATACAATTGGTACAGCAGCAAAGCCAATCCTTGGCAGGGAAGGGAACATTGACATTGAGTGATGGCAGTTATGAAATATATGGACAAAAGCTGGATATCAGCCAAGGTGAGCTGTTATTCACCGGCCCACTTGATAATCCCAGGTTAAATGTCAAAGCCAGTAGAAAATCGATTTCAGGCGATGTCATCGCTGGTGTTGAACTGGGCGGAACAGTTAACAACTTACAATCCAACCTGTTTTCTGAACCCAGTTTGTCTGACATTGAAAAACTGTCTTACATCATGACAGGTCGTGGCATTGATAATTCAGGCAGCTTAAATGGCGAACAATTGAAACAAGCGGCCATTGTTATGGGGCTGAACCAAAGCAGTCCGATTTTCAATCAAATTCAAAGCCAATTTGGTATTGATGTTTTGACCCTACGAGAATCAGCAGTCGCGGCAGACACGGTGGTTGAAGCAGGTAAGAAAATCAATGACAAGCTTTATGTCTCGTACAACCAGGGCTTGTTCAATCGATTGGGCTTTTGGATGCTCAAATACCGCATCAATCAATTTCTAAACCTTGAAACAACGCAAGGTGAAGACCAATCAATTGAATTGGTTTATACCAGAAAAGCTGAAATCAAAAAATCCAAAAAAACCAAGACCGAACAATAGTTTCGAATACTTCGAGCTTCAGAACAGTGCACTTACATAACAACAAATAGAATGCTGTAAACCGCAAAGATTAATAAAGCAGATAACTCGTTGCATTAAACACAGGTGCCCCAATATCTAAAGGATGACAAAAATCTTTTGTCACCCACCGGACGCATCAAACATGCTGCACAAATTATGAGTAATACTCGCCCCCCAAGAAACGCTTGGGATCCTAACAATGACTTTCCCTCAGGCCTTAACGACATCATCAACAAAGGGCTTTCATTTTTTAAAAAACCATCAGCAGATGGAAATCCCAGAAACATCTTCATCATCATTGTTTTGTTGTTGCTTGGTGTGGCTGCTTGGAGTTCAATTTATACCATCCCCAGCGACTCCGTTGCTGTGGTTCAAAGGTTTGGTAAATATTTGAAAGAAGTTCCTTCTGGCCTGCATTTGAAATTACCATTTGGTATAGATTCGGCGTTGATTGTGCCGGTAAAACGCCAATTAAAACAAGAATTCGGTTTCAAAACACCAGGTGCCACTGATCCTTATCAGAGCGCGCCTGGTAACAATGGGCATCAAGAAACACAAATGGTCACAGGTGACCTCAATGCGGCATTGGTTGAGTGGGTGGTGCAGTACCGAGTGTCTGACCCGTCCAAGTTTTTGTTTGAGGTTCGTAACCCAAGTCAAACATTGCGCTATGTTTCAGAGTCAGTGATGCGCGAAGTGGTCGGTGACAGAACTGTGGACGAAGTGATTACCATTGGCCGACAAGAAATTGAATCCGAAGCGTTGATAAAAATGCAAACGCTGTCTACCAAATACGCCATGGGCATCAGTATTGATCAGGTACAGTTGAAGAACATCAATCCACCCAGACCGGTACAAGAATCATTCAATGAAGTGAATCAAGCCCAGCAAGAAAAAGAAAAGTTGATTAATGAAGCCAGGCGCGATTACAACAAAGTCATTCCATTGGCTTTGGGTGAAAAAGACCAACGCATCCGTGAAGCTGATGGGTACCGATTAAAACGCATCAATGAAGCTGAAGGTGATGTGGCACGATTCAATGCACTGTTAACTGAATACAGCAAAGCGCCCCAAGTGACTCGTCGCAGGATTTACCTGGAGACCATGGAAAAAGTGTTACCCAACATCAAATCCAAAGTCATTATTGATACCGCGACCAATAATATTTTACCCCTGCTTAATTTGGATTCTGGCAGCATCACGATGAAACAAGGAGCACAAAAATGAAAGCTGTGGTATTTATCATTCTTACAATCATACTACTGGTATCGCTGAAACAAGCACTTTATACCGTCAATGAAGTAGAACAAGTCATCATCACCCAATTTGGCAAACCCGTTGGCACTCCTGTTACTGACGCTGGTCTGCATGTAAAAGTCCCTTTTATCCAAGAAGTTAATGCCATCGACAAAAGGATTTTAGAATGGGATGGTGCGCCTTCTGATATGCCGACCAAAGACAAGTTGTATATTTCAGTAGATCTTTTTGCTCGTTGGAGAATCACCGACCCCCTGCAATATTTTTTGCGACTCCGAGACGAACGCAGCGCTCAATCCAGGTTGGATGATATTTTGGGCAGTGAAACCCGCAATGCAGTTGCCAAGCATGAGCTGATTGAAATCATCAGGACCACCAAAGACCGAGTCCCTATGCGTGACGTGTTATTGAATGAAGCTGAACGTGATGCCGATATGGGAAATTTAGTGCCCATTCAAAAAGGTCGTCAGTTGGTTGAAGAAGAAATATTCTCAGCGGCTGCGGAGAAAGTTCAAGTGTTTGGCATCGAATTGCTTGATATTCGTTTTAAACGGATCAATTACAACGAAAGTGTCAGGCCTAAAATTTACGACAGAATGATCAGTGAACGTCGGCAAATAGCAGAACGCTTTCTTTCAGAGGGTAATGGTGAAGCAGCCAGAATTCGCGGAAATCGTGTCCGTGAACTTAATAAAATTCAATCAGAAGCTTACCGAGAAGTCGAAGAAATTAGGGGGTTAGCAGATGCCAAGGCGACTGAAATATATGCCCAAGCCTACAATAAAAACCAACAATCTGTAGACCTTTATGAGTTCACCAGAACCATGCAAGCTTACCCATTGATTATTTCAAATAATTCATCGCTGGTACTGTCAACCGACAGTGATTTGTTCAAATTCCTCAATGGGATTGAAGCACAATGAAAAACCTGGTTTTAAAACACATTGCAGCATCAATCATCAGGGCGGTCACATGAGTGAATTAACGGTTGGTGTCATAGGAACTTCCAAAAAAGTCGATGAGCGACGTTACCCCATTCATCCAGATCACTTGTCTCGAATTCCTTTGGCCCTGCGACGTCAGCTGGTGTTTGAAAAAGGTTATGGTGCGCCATTTGGTGTTTCAGATGAATTCATTGCCGCTGAAACCGGCGGAATTGCTACTCGAGAGGAGATTTTGGCAGACATCGGAAATGCCATCATTGCTAAACCTGTAACAGCTGATTTACAAGACATGCGTGAAGGTGGCATCCTGTGGGGATACACGCATTGTGTTCAACAACAAGACATCACGCAGACAGCCATCGATCGAAAATTAACTTTGATTGCTTTTGAAGACATGTTTGTCTGGTCACCCACAGGTCAAATTGGCCGGCATACATTCTATAAAAACAATGAAATGGCTGGCTATTGTGCGGTGTTACATGCCCTACAACTTAAAGGCATTGATGGGCATTATGGTAACCAAAGAAAAACCATTATTTTCAGTTTTGGCGCGGTCAGTCGAGGCGCCATTTATGCCCTTAAGGCTCATGGATTCAGGGACATCACTATATGCATTCAGCGGCCGGACCACGAAGTTCGTGAAGAGGTGCTTGATTGTCATTATGTGAAAATTCGTGATGGCGAAGCGAATGAAGCCCGCATGATGGTGATAGAGCATGATGGCAGTGCACGGCCCTTGACTGAGTTAATCAGTGAAGCAGACATCATTGTCAATGGCACTTTTCAGGATACCAATAATCCCACTGATTTCGTGATTGAATCTGAAAAAACATGTCTTAAGCCAAACAGTCTGATTATTGATGTCAGCTGTGATGAAGGTATGGGTTTCTTTTTTGCCAAACCCACTTCTTTTAAAAACCCCATCTTTAAATACGACACCATTGATTACTATGCGGTAGACCATACACCCAGCTATTTATGGGAAAGTGCCTCACGCTCAATATCTGCTGCGCTGATTGTGCATCTACCCAGGGTGCTGGGTGGATATTCAAATTGGCAAGGTGGAGAAACCATTAAACGGGCCATCAACCTCGATGGTGGGGTGATTAAAAACCTGTCTATCTTGTCTTTTCAAAACCGCAAGCCTGAATACCCACATGTACAGCTTGAAAAGGTTGCAACATCAGCGGCTTAATTAAATATCTTAAATATTTAATTTAATCAGAAGAAGAGGGCAGTTACCTTTTCTTCTTTACCACTCATTGTGATTAATAAAAACGATGAATTTTCGCCCTGATTGAGTGCCGGTTGACTCGATCACAAAGAGAAATAAAGTTTAATGCCTTCTAGGACATTGGCTGTGGCAACTGAGGCCAGGATCAAGCCCATGACTCGGCTTACAATGCTGGCACCACTGTTACCAATCAAGCGATGTATCCAACTGGCAACAAGCAAAAGAATCAAGACTATCAACAGCACAGCAAGCATCATACCTGCTGTTTGGGCTTGTTCAATCAGGCTGTAACGCTCATTCTCAGTCAACAACACCGCAGCTAGCATGGCACCAGGCCCAGCTATGGATGGAACAGCCAAGGGAAAAATAGCGGTTTCGCTGCAACCAGCTGCCAACTTAACTTCTTCTTCAGGTTTACTCTCGCCAAAAATCATTGAAAGGGCGAATAAAAACAACACAACGCCGCCGGCAATTTGAAATGCCGGCAATGGTATGGCCATTGCCGTAAGAATAACCTCTCCAGCCACAATGAAAAACAACAGAACTACTGCAGAAACCAGCGTTGCTTTGATGGCAATGGCTCTTTTGGTTTTCTCATCAAATTGACCTGTAACTGCGATAAAAACAGGAACCGTACCAATGGGATCAATGACAGCGAAAAATATAATAAAAGTTGAAATGAAATCAATCATGAAATGCTTATAATTTACTTTATAAATGAGTCAAATGACCATTGTATCTCATTCCAACAGTGCTGAAGCTGAAAAAATTTCTAGATTGGTTTTTCAAGTTGAATAAGCAAACTCCTCATTCATTAAGTTGTATTGACAATCGACTGATGCTTTAAGTGTGTAACATCAGTACCGGAATTTTGGCCTCATGCAGCATGTATTGAGTCACTCCACCAAAGATTTGCTGTCGCAAGCGGCTGCGACTGTACGCGCCCATGACCAATAAGTCTGAATGGCTTTGTTTGTAACCATTGAGTAGGGCGTCGGTGTCAGATTTGCCATTGACCTTGATGTGCTTGGCCTTTACCTCCCATAATTTCAAATAGTTAACCAAATGACTGGCTTTGGGCCCTAGTTTATTTTCCGTTCCGGTGGTGATGATGTTCACCTCAGTGGCCATTTGTAACAGAGGCATGGCAGCTTTAACTGCCAACGAGGCCTCCGTACTCTGGTTCCATGCGATTGCGATGCGATGACCAATGGGTTTCACTTTGGTTTGGGGTAGAATCAACACCGGTGATGCTGAATTCAATACCGCGCTTTGCATAATAGATCGGGCAATTGAGGCCCCTTTGCTGGCTGGTCTTGAAATCATGATTAAATCAGCGACTGGCCCCATAATTGAAAACAGATGTTCTGGCGAGCCAACATTTTCAGACCAAAATGCAGACGGTTCTTTTTGGGGCTTTTTACTTAATTGATAACCGAACAGTTCAGCCATTTTATCAAACAATAATTTAGCCTTTACATGGTCATTGTTGGTCCTTTTTTGGGCAAGCAAATTTTCCCAAGCGGCATCATATGTATGAACATCCAAAGTGGAACTCTTAGCCTCATCTGGCAATTCAACCGTTGAATCACTGTGAGACCTGATGTGATAACCGATCACATTGGCACGAATTTGTTCACCTAGTTTAAAGCCTTGATCTAAGGCAATCACGCATTCAGGTCGGTCACTTACTGGGATATAGATGGTTTTCATTGGGTGTTTTCTCCACTGGATTTAACGAATTAATAAGTTTTTGTTGTTGTTTTTTGATCCATCGACATTTCATTCAAGTTTGACAGGGCTGACAAAGGCTTCGGGTTTTATAGCCAGGACTGAACAATCAATATCAAATAAGATGGATTCAGCTGTATTGCCAATAAAAAGGCCTGGAATGCCTGTTCTACCAACAGTACCCATAACCAACAATTCAGGTTGGATCTTTTTAAGTAATTTAGGAATGTTGTGGGCTGCACTGCCTTTGATCAGGTGCAGGACTGGGCTTAAATAATGTTTGGCCTTTTCACCCATAGTCACCAGGCAGGAATCAACCGTTTTATTCAGCCATTCGCGGCGAGACTCTTGTTCTTGCTTAACCAATTCGTCCACGTCCTCCTCAGTGTAAGACATGCGGGGTCCTCTGAGAAAGCTTTCATGTTCCAACTCCCAAGTATGCACCACATGCAGTTCAGCAAACTGTGAGAGTGCCAGCGAAATGCCCGTTTTTAATAACTGATCATTCAATAATTCGTTTTCTGGGTTTTCAGGTTCATGATCAATGGCCACAACAAATTGTTTATCACCCAGTTGTTCAGTGGATTTAATTAACCACAAGGGGCAGGGGCATAAGCGCAAGAGCTTCAAATCCTGGCTGCCAAATATCATTGATTTTAAGCCAGTGGGTTGAACGGCTTTGATCACTAAATCCACATCAAATTCAATGACTTCACGAATCACGTCAATAAATGGTTTGCCAAAAAATACTTTCACTGCCAGGTTAAATTCAGTCAAATCCTTGATTTGTTGGCTGAATTTGCTGAGTTTGTTATTCAGCATTTGTTGAATGAGCAGGTTGTGATCGGGTTGGTCGTGGCTGAGCTTTTTCAAATCATCAAAACAACCAACCACGGTCAATTCAGCTAAATTGCTTTGTGCCAATTCAACGGCCTGGTTAAGCGCAGCTTGGTCCAATGCCTCAGTCTCACTGACAAACAAGATGTGATTGATTTTCTTCATTGTTAAAAATACCTCATTAATAATCTTTAATTAATGATTGTAGCTAATCCTTGGCTTTTTCTCATTGACCTTTGTCAAGATTGTCTTTGATAAAATCAAGCCCATAGAAATCACTTGAAAACATCTGTTAAACTCAGTACTTAAAACGGTTAAACGAGGGCAAATCACAAATGCAACAAAAATCCTATCAATCGTCAATGGGTGAGGGTGCTGTTGACACCGCATCGTCACAAATAAGCACGCTATTATTGTTCTGTACACACCTGGATTTCCCGGATCATTCACGGTTGCCTGCATCAGCAGAATCGGTCGCATTAAACCGAGTTGATTGAAATGGATTTTGCATGGGTGGCTTTGGCATTGAACGACCTTATTTGGATTGGTTTTGCCTTCACTCTGGGCTTGGTTTCCAAAAAAATGGGCTTACCACCCATGGTTGGTTTTTTAATGGCAGGATTTTTGCTCAGCACACAAAACATTGTTGATCAAAACTTATTGAAAAAAATGGCTGATTTAGGCATCACTTTGCTGCTTTTCACCATTGGTTTAAAAATCAATATTCGTAATTTGTTGAGACCCCAAGTTTGGGGCGTTACCATGATTCATACCACTGCGGTGGTTGTGTTGGTAGGACTGGGGATATTTTTGGTGTCATTAATGGGTTCCAGTCTGTTAATGGGTTTAACCATACAAAATGCAGCCTTGCTGGCCTTTGCTTTGAGTTTTTCAAGCACGGTTTTCGTGGTAAAAGCCTTAGAAGATAAAGGGGAAATGGACGCCTTACATGGTCGAATTGCGATTGGTGTATTGATCATTCAAGACATCTTTGCTGTGGTTTTTCTCGCCGTCTCAACTGGCGAACTGCCTTCTGTATGGGCATTGAGTTTGGTGTTATTGATCCCATTTCGATTTGTTTTATTAAAAATACTGGATCACGTCGGTCACGGAGAATTGTTGATTTTATATGGCTTTTTATTGGCCATCGGCGGTGCTGAAGTCTTTGAATTGGTTGGAGTCAAAGGTGATTTGGGTGCATTGATATTTGGCACCATGATAGCCACCCATGGCAAAACAGAAGAGCTAGTCAAAACCATGTTTGGCTTTAAAGACCTGTTCTTATTGGGTTTCTTTTTATCTATCGGTTTCAATGGTCTACCAGATTTCCAAATGGTAGCTCTGGCTCTTTTGCTGACACCGATTGCCCTGCTTAAAGGCGGTTTATTCTTTGCCTTGTTTGTTAGATTTAAGCTGCGGTCCAGAACGGCCTTGTTATCCACTTTCAACCTCAGTAATTACAGTGAGTTTGGTTTGATTGTTATTGCCATTGGCGTGGGCAATGATTGGATCAACAAGCAATGGATGATTGTCATGGCTTTAACCATCACTTTCTCATTCATCATTTCGTCCCTGCTAAATAAACACGCTCATCATGTTTACACCAAATACCGTCGAACTTGGAAAAGGTTCCAAACTGAACAACGCTTAGATTATGATCAGCTATTGAATTTGGGCTCTGCAGAAATTGCGGTTATTGGCATGGGTGCAGTTGGTACCGGAACATACGACAAACTCATTGAGAAATACCCAGGTAACGTGGTTGGTGTTGATATCGATGCCAACACAGTTAAGAACCAATGCGCGGAGCATCGTAACGTCATACTTGGAGATCCCAGTGATGCAGATTTTTGGGATAGGGTGATTCAATCTGAACAATTAAAACTGGTGCTGCTGACCTTACCGCAACACAACAGTTCAGTTGCAGTGGTTGATTTGTTATTAGATTCTGGCTACAAAGGACAGATTGCCGCCATTGCAAAATTTGCCGATGAAATAGAACAACTGAAACAGGCTGGTGTTCATACGGTTTATAATGTACATACCGAGGCGGGTGCTGGATTTGCTTCGAATGTCATTGAAGAAACCCAGCAGACTCAACCAGAAAATTAAGCCAAGCTTGGCTTCAAGCTTTCTGTTTTAGAATGCTGATGATTCAGTTGTCGTGGTTTACTTTACGTGATTTGCCACTTTCAGCCCGTTTCTTATTCTCTGTTTGTACATAGACAGTATCAGTGGTAGCCATACTGGCATGACCCAAATCCTCAGACAAATCTTTCAACGCCCTGCCACGTTCAATCTCCATACTGGCACCTGTGTGTCTGAGCCAATGCGTGGTGGCTTCTTTGAGCTTCCTGGCTTCACCAGCGCCCACAGACTGACTCATTTGTTGATAAGCATGATCAAAGGTATCTTGTACCAAACGCCTTAAATGTCGTGAAGTCATGCCACCTTGACCTCGAATTTTTTCAATCATCACTGACTTTTCATCACTTATCGGCAAAGCAGGGAGGTTGCGTGAAGTCCGGTAACGTTTTAAGAACTTTAAATAATCTGAGGGCACTGTCACGTCCCTGATTTTTCTCCCCTTTCCATACACCCGCAGCCACCAATTTCTGGATGAATCTTGCCAAAAATGCCCCATTTCTGGCGACCATGCATCTCGCTCAGACAGCTCTGATATCCGCAGAAACAACACTTTAAGTGAAGCAATGATAAACAAGTTACGCTCATACAATGGATTGTCATCGGCCATTTTTACGGCAGTATCTAACACATACTGCCATTGTTGCTCGGTTAACCTTTTGGGCTCTTTAACCTGAGATTCAGTGATAAAATGTTTACAGTCTTTTTTAGCGATTTGTGCTGGATTACCTGGGCACAATTCCTCACCCATCAAATAATTATAAAAGGATGTCACTGCAGTGAATGTGGAAATCAATGTTTGTTGTGATGGTCTGTATGTTTTTTTGTCGATTTCTTTGATTTTGTGGCTTTTAGGCGCCTGTAGCTTAAAGGGACACCATTGTTTGTTAGAAATAAAAAAACCGCTGTCAAAACTGAATCGATCGTTGTTTGAAGTTTCAATCCAGCGCACAGGTGGCCGCCAACAGAAATCAGCATAATCCAACACATCAGATTTTTTGTATGAATCAATCGGCGTTTGTTTGATTAAAAATGACCACAGCAAGAACCGTTCAATTTCATTCCTGAACCTGATGAAAGTATGTTCAGATTTATTTCGGCCAATGTATTCAAGGAATTGTTTTCCCCATTGCCAATGTTCACGCTGCCAATCATCCAGTTCAGACAAATACGTCTGTAATTGAGGATAGTCAGACAAAGACATGTCACGTAATTCAGCATAGACTGGATACAGAGGCGTTGGGTATGGAACAGCCATAAACAATACAATATAGTTAAAGTCTACATTATATAAAGAATATTACACTATGTCCAATACTAAAGGGTATCGGACATAAGAGAGATTGTCTAGTATACTCAAACCTTGCCGCACCCTGTGTGGACGTCCAACTAAACATTTGAATTTTTGCCTCTGACAAGCCCTAGTTTCCTACTAACCCCCTGAATTTTTTGTCCGGCACAAACTCAAGTAATTTCAATGATGAAATTATTGTCAAACTCAGGGTTTCTTTCATCTGAATAACCCTTGGGGTTACATACAACGTTAGTTTCACCAATATGATAGTTCGAACTGTTATGTAAGTGACCATGAATCCAAACTCGTGGATTGTAATTTTCTATTACGTTTTCTAGATTAGATGCATACGCTGAGCTAATTACATTATCTTTGTAGTGATCAGGTACAGATCGTAAGCTTGGAGCGTGGTGAGTAACTACAATGTTCTTTTGACCTTCTAGCTCATCTAGTTTATTGGTAAGCCAGTTGAGTGATTTCCTGTGAATAGAGAATATATCGATAGAACGTACTTTTGAAAATTTTGGTGATAGTCTAATTTTTTTATAATCAGTCATAACTTGCTGGCATTGATATCCATCAATACGAGAAGCACCAAATAAATTAAAGTCAGTCCATAAAGTACAACCAAGAAAATTGATGCCATTAATATTAATTGAGTCATTTTCTAAAACATGAATATTGCTTCCCTTGCAATCTTCTTTAAGTTTATCGACTAGCTTGGGATAAGCAGCTCCATAAAATTCATGATTGCCAAGTACATAAATTACCGGAATTTCTTTAATTTTATCGCTAGCCCATTTAAATCCATTATCTTTAACGTGTACGTCACCCGCTAAAACGACAACGTCTACATCCTTATAATCGACCTGGTAACCTTCGAACTCTATATGTAGATCACTTAATACTAAAATTTTCATCGTTGGTAATGATTCAATGGCTTGTTGTGATTTTGTATTATATGTAGTTAATAAAATGACTTGCTGAAATTATGTGATTAATTTTTAGAAAATGAGATAACCTCCCTATTTCTTGACCACACATATGAAGCCCTATAAAATACATTATAGGGCCTCATTATTATATTAAAACATGACGGAATTAACCAAACAAAACCATTCTTTAACTCGAAGCCAGTCTAATGAGTTGCTAAATATTCCTGAGGAATCTGTTTGGTTGGCCAATTACACTTCAAAGGCCACTCAGAAAACATATTCTGTCGCGGTACGTGAATTCTTTCGGTATCATGACATGCAGGATATAAATGATTTGCGTACGAGCTCCCCTGCTCATGTTATTGCCTGGCGGGATCAGTTGATCAACTCAGGTGCAACATCAAGAACAGTGAACAACCGTTTGTCAGCTTTATCCTCACTTTTCAAGCACCTTTGTGAAAAACAAATCATTTCTAAGAATCCGGTTCACGGAATAAAAAGACCAAAAGTTAATCAGTCTCAAGTTAAAACACCAGCCATTACCAAACAACAAGTAAGAAAAGTTTTAGAGTTACCAGATCAATCTACACCCAAAGGCCTGAGAGATGCTGCAATCTTATATACATATTTCTATTCTGGGTGTAGACGTTCTGAGGTTAGGAATTTAAAGGCATCACACATCCTCCAAGACAATGGCTACTATGTAATCGACTTTACTGTCAAGGGTGGCAAAGAAAATCGTCTAGCCGTTCATCCCGAATTACAAAATGTCTTGAATACATATTTGAGTTCAGCCGATCATCTAAGTGAACCAGATGTGCCTTTATTTATAAGTGTTCAAAAAAATGAGGAAAGGAAACCATTAAATCCAAAATCATTAAATAGGATATTTAAGCATTACATTATAAAAGCGGGGCTTCCTGGCAACATAACCCCCCACTCTGCTCGAGCTACTTTCATAACAGAAGCATTGAAGAATAATTGCTCAATTGAAGCGGTTCAGGCATCTGTGGCACATGCAAATATATCTACAACACAAATGTATGATAAGAGAAAGAAGAACTACAAAGACAGTGCTAGTTTGGCTGTACGTTTTTAATGTGATTCACTATCAAATTGTATTTTATTAGTATATCCAAGCAAATATGTTCCATTACCATATAAACATTTTTTTTCTGTTTTAAATCCTTTGGATTTTAAAAAAGGGTTTTTATAACAATTATCATTAACGAGTTCTGTGCTTTTACAAATATGAAGATGCCCGTTATCACCATCAGAATAAGGACACGGATTTATATTACCTTCAAATAAATCCTTCAAAATATTATTAACAGAAAGTAGGAAAAGAAAAGAATCATTCATTCGATCAATATGACCAGAGTGACCGTATATTTTGGTGCAATTTGAGTAACTAACTATTCCAGTGCCAAATTTAAAAATAATTGAGTTCCAGTATTTTAAATTACTTAACTGCTCGTTAAGGTCAAAAACCAAACCAGTTTTCTTGATATTGTTTAAATTGTTAATCGAGTATTTAGCCAAAACGTCAAAAAACATATATAAATCATGAGTATTTTTATGTTTCTCTGTAAACTCAATTAAATTCTCGCAATGTGTTTTAGTTTTAATTTCATCTCTTGAAAAGAAATCTCTCTCCGATGGTTCGTTTTTCCAAATTTGTACTTGTCTTAATAAGTTTATCTGTTTTTTAACATTATTCTTCTTTTGATATTGTAGAAACCTTTTTAAAGCTAAATTTGGCTCAAGGGTTCTAAGACAATATTGCATTAAATAGAATATTCCGTTAGCAATCTGATTATATTTTTTACTTATATAAAAATATCTAAATAGTAGTGAATACATATGACCTTTCCCCCAAAAACAGAACCATGACAAGGATGAGATTTCCAATTAAACTAAGATTGAGGAGATCTCATTATGAAGAAGAAACGTTATACAGAAGAACAAATCATTGGCGCCATCAAACAGCACG
>NZ_NIHB01000004.1:0-22672 GCF_002591915.1 Marinicella litoralis
AATAAGTAGTGCCCTTTATGAGTAAATAGGATGATTTAATAAGACTGGTATATCTGCATGTAGGTTGGTGTTAAGTTCAGCGAAGCTCAAAATCAGATGTTTTGGTTTGAAAGGATTTGTGAGGATTTTTGGAACCAAAGAATGGTGCCCGGGAATGGAATCGAACCATCACGGTATTTCTACCGGGGGATTTTAAGTCCCCTGCGTCTACCAATTTCGCCACCCGGGCTTTTTTGCTGGCTCATGCTTTCTGAGATCAGCATATTCAGCGTCGAAACTTTCTCAAGCACATGCGTGCATTCAAAAGTTATCTCCTTGACTCTGCTAATCTCAAAAACCATGAGCCTAGCAAAAAAAACGCTCCTTTTATAAACTTATTCCGAAACTTTCTCAAGCACATGCGTGCATTCAAAAGTTATCTCCTTGACTCTGCTAATCTCAAAAACCATGAGCCTAGCAAAAAAACGCTCCTTTTATACACTTATATCGAAACTTTCTCAAGCACATGCGTGCATTCAAAAGTTATCTCCTTGACTCTGCTAATCTCAAAAACCATGAGCCTAGCAAAAAAACGCTCCTTTTATACACTTATATCGAAACTTCCTCAAGCACATGCGTGCATTCGTAAGTTTTCTCCTTGCCTTTGAAAGCCTCACTGTGTAATAGGGCTATCAAAAAATCCTTTTTGCTAACTTAGGTCAGCATATTCTGCGTCGAAACTTTCTTAAGCACATGCGTGCAATTAAAAGTTGTCTGTTTGTCTTTGCAGGCCTCAAGGTGTAAGTGCTTGTCAAAGTACATTTTGTTTTCTGGTGAAAACGGTCTTGTATTTTAGATTAAATACTTTGGCTGTAAAGTAATTTAATGCTTTAAATTTATTTTGAAATTGGAGGCTGAACCCGGAATCGAACCGGGGTAGGCGGATTTGCAATCCGCAGCATCACCACTCTGCCATCCAGCCAGCTTCAATTTCAAATGGCCTTCCTTGCGGAAGACTGGTTATTTTCGCTAATCTGATGGTTTAAATCAATAGCAGAAAATAAAAAGGGCTGATTAATCAGCCCTTTTTTATTTAAAAAATCTGGAGCGGGAAAGGAGGTTCGAACTCCCGACCCCAACCTTGGCAAGGTTGTGCTCTACCGCTGAGCTATTCCCGCTTGAGGTGGCACATTTTATCTTTAAACTGAGTTTTGTCAAATTGTTTTTCAGGAAAAATTTGATTTATTTTAATTTTCTTGATGTTGTTGGTTGAGTGATTTTGGCATTGGCTTTTATCACTCAGTCTTTCATCATGGGCCAGGCGGCTTTTAAATAAACATACATGGAGTATAAAGTCAGTCCTGCAGCCACATAGAGTAACACCAAGCCGGTGTTGTACACTGGGATAAACCAGAGGTCTGCTTCGTACAACAAAAAGCCGATGGCAGTCATTTGGAACACGGTTTTGATTTTACCGATCATGGCGACATTGACTGAACCACGTTCGCCTAATTCTGCCATCCATTCTCTTAAGGCAGAGATGGTGATTTCACGACCAATGATGATGGCTGTGGCGATCATCATCAAGATGGTCGGATGGTCTTGGAGTAGAATGACCAGTGCAGTGGTTACGGTGAGTTTATCGGCAACCGGATCTAAAAATGCGCCAAATTTTGAGAAGGTTTTGTGTTTACGAGCGAAATAGCCGTCGAGGAAGTCGGTGATGCTGGCTGCAACAAACACCCAACAAGCGATGAATCTTGACCATTCAAAGGGTAAATAAAAGAACAAAATCATCACGGGGATGAGTACCATCCTTAAGATGGTCAGTATGTTGGGTAAGTGTTTTGTCATGATGGTGCCTTTTAATGTGGACTCCATTTTAGCAATCATGTTGTTTGAATGTTGTAATATTTTGAGATTATATTTCAACCAAATAGTCGTGGTGAACGTCTTATGGTTATGCAGACTGAAAAAATTTATATTGAGTATTTGCTGATACAGGCACAAATGGGTGAATCTGTGGCTTTGCAGAAATTGATGCCATTGATTCAACAAAAAATGCTGTCATACGCCAAGCGCATCATGCAAGGATCGGCCGATGCAGAAGATTGTGTACAAGATGCCATGATGGTGGTGCTGAAGAAGCTCGCACAGTTAAAAGACCCTAAAGCCTTTCATGGTTGGATGTACCGAGTCATTAACACACGCTGCCAAGACCATTGGCGACGCAGTCATGCCAACAGACATGGCCACAGGGTGGATGACATGGATCCGCAAGCCGCAGCCTTTCAAACCGAGTCAGGCGAAGTGCGTGAACAGGTGATGGACATCAAAAAAGCCATGTCTCAATTACCACAAATTCAACAGTCAGTGATTTATCTTTTTTATTTCGAGGGTTTCAAAGTAGCTGAAGTGGCGAAGATCCTCGAAAAACCGGCAGGCACCATCAAATCTTTGTTATTTGATGCCCGCGCTGCCATCAAATCATTTCTCAAGCAGGAGTAAACTCATGAACATAGACCAACAAATCAAACAAGCATTGAATGAAGAATTCAAGCAAATCGTCAAGGACAATGAATCCATTGACGCCAATCCATTTAAACAGATGAAGGCCAGTTTCAGCGGTAAGATGAAATGGACCTATATGCTGGTGATGTTTTTTTCGATGGTATTTTTTGTTGGTATGCTTTACTGCAGTTATCAGTTTTACCATGCACAAGAAATCAAGCCCTTACTGGGTTGGAGTATCGGTATCATCCTGCTGGCCTTGTTTACTCAAATCAGTAAAATGTGGTACTGGTCGGAACTCGGTAACAATCGGGTGATTCGAGAAGTCAAGTTGTTGGAATTACAAGTGGCTCATTTGAGCGAACAAATAAACCAGGACTGAAGGTTGTGTTGTTATCGGCCAAGTGCGGTGCTTGGCCGATGTGCATTCATGGTGCTGGCGAAATTTTGCCGATGATGGAAAATTGTACAGCTTCAGGGTCAGATAAATTCTGTGCTTGGACTTGTGCTTGATGAAATTCACAGATTAACTTCACAATATAAAGGCCCAAACCCAAATGGGGCTGGTCTGATTTCTTGTCTCTGAATGAGGTCAATGAGTCGAATAAATGGTCGATGTGATCAGGCGGAATTTGTGAGCCGGTGTTACTGACTTTGATGACATATTCTTGGGTCTTTTCGCGGTATTCAGTGGCCAGCATGATCTGATCATCTGGGCCGATGAAATCAACGGCATTTTGTACCAACTTATCCAACATCTGTGCCATCAATTCCTGTGATCCCAGCACCGTTAAATCATCCTTACAGGGTTTAAACACAAGGCGTTTGATGTTCAGTTGATAAGCTTGGGTCAAATCTTTGATAAAGGCATTGATTTCAAAGGTATCGACTTCAGTTTCGGTGATGGTTTGTTTCAACCGACTCAAAGCGCTGAGTTGATTCAGGATGAATTTCAGTCGATTGTTGGCTGACAAGGCTCGATTGACAAACTCATTCTCAGGCTGTTCCATGTGCAAAACTTCCAGCGAGGTGTGCACAATACTGATGGGTGTTTTCATTTCATGCGAAAGCCTGGATCCCAATTGTTTAAGGTAATCGGTGTAGTCATTGATTTGAACCAGTAAGCTCGACATGCCGCGTGACAGATCGCCTATCTCATCTTTGGCATGACCTGAGGGCAGTGCGGTTTGAATATGTCCTTTGTCGTCCATCACATGTTGCAGTGTTTTGTTCAGTCTTTTGATGCGCCAAGCCAGAACCATGGCATAGATAAAATACCCCAACAACAAAGCCAAGGCAATCAAGAAAATTCTGGAAATGGATTGAATGAATGTTTGTATCAGTGACATTTGGGCGTCGGTGTGACGAATGGTTAATTCAATTTGACCCGCGGCAAAGCGCTTGCTAACCCGTTGGCCAAAAAAGTGGTTGCCATCACTTTGGTCGGCATCAAATGCCAACTCATAAATGATTTCAGTGAGCCAATCAAAGGGTTGTTGTTCTGTCAGTAGGTTTTCAGTTTGGTAATAGATTCTGTTTTGCATGTCCCTGATGACCAGTTGTCCATCATCAGGGGTGATTTGTTGTAGAAAGTCTTGCCACTTTTGATTCGTTTCAAACAATGGGGTCAGTTGGATTTGTTCATCAATTAAATGACCAAAAGACACCGATGAGTCTCGGCTGGCATGGTTGATGGCGGCCAAGCCCAGGTGTTTGATTGTTAAGTCAGGAAACTTGATTTCAACTTGGTAGCCGGTGGCCATTTCGTGCCAATACGCCACAAAATCGGCATCAGACAATTGATTGAAAACCGGACCTTCGGCTTGTCTGTTGATGGTTATTTTTTTGATTCCCCTGGTTTCACCCAAAGCCAAAATGATGCGATCTGCGGGGTTATTTAGGTTGGTGTAAACGCTGTTGTCCAATACTTCAACCACCAAATGGGTTTGTTGTTGTAGGCGACCTATTTTGAAACGCATGCGATGATTGATGCGGTACCAAGGGATGTGTTCCCATTCAGTCAAGTTGCCATCGATTGCCACTTCATTGCTTTGGGCCAAAGACAAGTCCCCAGCAATCCAACCGCTCAGCTCATCCACACGGTCTTGGTGAAACTGTTGTACGCTGTTGACGATGACTTGAGCTTGTTTGTCAGCGGCTGCCAACATGTTGTCTTGAAAAGTTTGATTGAGTGACTTAAAAGCCAGCCACACCACCAAAGGAAAACTCAAGCTGAGTACCGCAATGATGCTGATCTGCCATTTAAGTTTCATGGTTTCCAGCGATAACCCATGCCGTGTACCGTATCAATTTGATCGAAAGTGGGGTCGATTTTTTGAAATTTTTTGCGAATCCTTTTGATGTGAGAAGTGATGGTGCTGTCATCCACGTATACATTGGCATCTTTCATCAATTGTTCTCTGGTTTTAACTTGTCCTGGAAAACGCGCCAATGACTGAACCATCCAAAACTCAGTGACTGTTAAGTCAACCAGCTGCTGTTGCCAAAATAATTGTAGGTTATCAATCAAAATACGTAAATCACCTTTTTCAAACTGGGCTTTTTGAACATGAGACTGATTGACATCCTGACGACGAAACAAGCCAGCAATCCTGGCCAATAAATGTGGCATGGATATGTCTTTGCTTAAATAATCATCGGCCCCTAAGCGCAAACCCGACACCACATCAATTTCATCGTCTCTGGCTGTCAGCATGAGGATCGGTAAGGAAGCTGATTGTTGTCGCAACATTTGACACAATTGAAACCCTGCATCAGCATTAAGTCCCAAACCCACATCCAAGATAACCAAATCAGGGCTGTTGGTAGAGAAATAATTTTCAGCCGATTCAGGGGTGCTCAAACCGGTGACTTGATAGCCGTGTTTTTCTAAGGTGGCCTTATAGTTGGCCAGTAAATCGGTCTCATCTTCTACGATGACTATGTGTTTTTGGTTCATAAGCTTTTAAAAAGTAAATTATCTTTAACTTTGGTGGTCAAATGAGGGTTCTGACTGCATTCATTGTATAATGTTCAGTCTTTAATTGAAATCAAAGCGCATCGGATAATTAACATGAGGAAGTTGTTAAAGTTTTTTTGGTTCATGACCAAATTGGGATTGTTTTTTGCCGTTTTAGGCATTGCCATGATTTATGGTCTGTATAAATACTACGAACCTGAATTGCCGTCAGTTGAGTCAATCAAAGAATACAAGCTGCAAGTGCCTTTGCGGGTATTTTCTGAGGACGGAAAACTGATCTCAGTATTTGGCACCAAACGCCGAATTCCAGTGGCGATAAATGACATTCCGTTGCAAGTTAAACAGGCGTACATCGCCGCAGAAGATTCCAGTTTTTATTCCCATCCTGGCTTTGACATCAAGGGCATTTTGCGTGCAGTGTGGCAAATTGTCACCACCGGCAAAAAACAAGGGGGCGGTTCAACCATCACTCAGCAGTTAACGCGCAATGTGTTTTTGACCTTGGATCAAACTTGGACCAGAAAAATCAAAGAACTGTTCTTGGCGGTTAAATTAGAACGGACCATCTCCAAGGATGAAATTTTAGAACTGTATTTGAATAAAATCGCCTTGGGACACCGTTCTTATGGTGTGGCCGCAGCGGCTGAAGTTTATTACGGTAAAACATTGGATGAGCTGACATTGGCAGAATCAGCCATGTTGGCAGCACCACCGAAAGCCCCTTCACGAATTAACCCAGTGACCAGTCCTGAGCGTGCCTTGCAAAGAAGGAATTATGTCTTGGGTCGCATGTTGGATCTTGGCTACATCAATCAACAGCAACATGATGAGGCTGTGGCAGAAGAAGACAAAGCTTATGTTCATCAACCCGTGGTTGAATTGAATGCGCCCTGGGTGGCTGAAATGGTGCGTACACAAATGATTGAACAATACGGTGACGATGCTTATACCGATGGTTATGACGTCATCACCACCATCCATTCAGCAAAACAAGCCGCAGCGGAAATGGCGATGCAAAAAGGATTGCATGCCTATGACCGCAGACACGGCTATCGTGGGGCGGTACAACATTATGACCTAACGGGCGAATTCGATTTGGAAAAAATCACTGATGAGTTGAGTGATTTTCCACAGCCTGGTGGCTTACAAGCGGCACTGGTGTTAGCGCTTGATGCAGCAACAGCGATGGCTCGTTTGGGTGATGGCCAAGACATTGCTTTGAGTTTTGAAACCAGTCAGTGGGCAGCGCCCTATGTCGATAACCATCGCGTGGGAAATAAGCCCAAAGATTTAACCGAGATTTTAAAAGTCGGTGATGTGGTCATGGTTAAACGAGGCGAAAGTGGTGAATTCGAACTGAGTCAAATACCACAAGTTCAAGGCGCCTTGGTCAGTTTAGATCCTGACAATGGTGGAATCTACGCATTGATTGGTGGTTTTGATTATTATTTGAGCAAGTTCAATCGTGCCACCCAAGCCAAACGCCAACCTGGCTCCGGCTTCAAGCCCATCGTGTATTCGGCTGCCATTGACCATGGGCTAAATGCCGCCAGCATCATCAATGATGCCCCGATTGTGTTTGAAGACGATAAATTAGAACGCACTTGGCGCCCTGAAAATTACAGTGAAAAATTCTTTGGCCCGACTCGGTTGCGAGAAGGCATTGTTAACTCCAGAAACTTGGTATCGATTCGGGTGCTGCGACAAATTGGTATTCGCAATGGTCGCAATCATATTTTGAATTTTGGCTTCAACCCAGATGATGTGCCGGCTGATTTATCGATTGCTTTGGGCAGTCCCAATGTGCCGATCATTGACATGAGTCGGGCTTTTGCTGTTTTTGCCAATGGTGGCTATGGCGTGCAGCCGCATTTAATTAAGTTAATCACCAACCAATCAGGTGAAGTGGTTTATCGGCACCAAGGTGAACAAGTTTGTCCTGAATGTCGAGTTGTAAAATCTGTGGCAGCAGAAACTGGTGACGATGAGGTTTTCGAAGAAGATTTGTCTTGGACACCAACCGATGAACCCCTTGAAGTCATTCCAGCGCCTAAGGTGATTTCAGCAGAAAATCAATTCATCATTGAGTCTTTCATGAAAGACGTCATTACCAGAGGAACGGGCACCAAGGCTTTGGCATTGAATCGGAAAGATTTGGCTGGCAAGACCGGCACCACCAATGACCAGATGGACGCTTGGTTCAATGGTTACCAACGCAATGTAGTGACCAATGTTTGGGTCGGTTTCGATACGCCTCAGCCCATGGGCCGTGGTGAAGTGGGTGGACGCGTGGCCTTGCCTATTTGGGTGGATTACATGGCCGTTGCCCTTGAAGGTGAGCCTGAATACAATCGCCCCATACCGCCTGGTATAGTCAGCGCTCGGGTTGACCGAACCACTGGTAAATTACTGAAACCCGGTGCCCCCAATGGCATATTGGAATACTTTAAAGTGGGTCAGTTGCCCGAAGAAAATGACCAAGAGAATTCAGCTGATTATGATGATTTGTTTTGATCAATAACTGATGTACGACCGTTTTAACCCATGCACTTTGGGTTAAAACGGAGTACAGATTCTGTTTGTATTTGGTGTGCGGTCCATAGAACCACATTCTGATTATGCTATGAATGATCAGAAGTACCAACCATTGCTCAAAATAATTTTTGCCGAAGTGGTAGAATAATCTCGGTTGAATTTAGATGTTAAAACATGTCTGCTGGTCAAATTACTGTTCTATTGAACCAAGCCAAACTTGGTGATAAACAAGTGCTTAATGAAGTGTATTCTTTGTTATATGCTGAAATTAAGTCAATTGCCGGTTTTCAATTGAAGCAATTGAGCAGCGGACAAACCATCACGCCCACCGTTTTGGCGCATGAATGTTATTTGAAGTTACATCAATCAGCCAGCATTCCCGTCAACAATAAACGCCATTTCCTGAATTGTTTATCAAGGTCCATGCGATTGTATTTGATTGATGTGTTGCGGGCTAAATCCAGCCAAAAACGTCAAAGACAACAAGTGTATGGTGGCTTGACTGAGCGAGTAGGCGATGAAAACATTTCTTTTGACTTGATTGAAATTGATCGGGTTCTGCATCAAATTGAAAAAGTGGATGTCAGATTGGCGGAGATTTTGCAGCATAAATTGATCTTTAATTTAACATTTGTTGAAGTCGCTGATATATTGGAATTATCAGAGCGTCAAGTGATGCGTTTGTGGAAACAAGCGAAAGCATTGTTGATGGCGATGCTTAATACTTCGGAGTCTGCGAATGAATGACATGAACATAGATCAGTGGAAAAAGGCCAATCAAATATATGCGCTTTTGATGGACCTGACCGTCTCAGATGCCTTGACCCGACTGAGTGAAATGGATGAGCTTGGTGATGAGTTGAAGGCTTTGGTGCTTAACTTGATCAGTTCTGGTAATGAACCCAGTCAATACTTCAAACAGCAAGTCAGTTCGAGTTTTCAGCTTGATGCCATCAATGCCATTGAATACAAGCCGGGTGATACCATTGATGATTATCAGCTGCTTGAAGAACTGGGTGCTGGGGGCATGGCCAAAGTGTTCAAAGCCAAGAAAACCGAGGCGGTTTCTCAAAAACCAGTGGCGATTAAGTTATTCAACCGTGGAGAGGTTTCACCGGTATTGCAGAATCGATTTGCCATTGAACAAGAAGTTTTGTCAGGCTTGTCACATCCCAATATTGTCAACATGCATCATGGCGGCACCAGCAGCAAAGGGGTGCCCTATATTGTGATGGATTTAATTGAACAGGCCGAAGACATTGATGAGTATGCACTGAAGCATCAAGTCAGCGTCAAACAAATCATTAAGTGGATCTTGTCGGCTGGCAAAGCCATCGCTTATGCCCACAATAATTTAATTGTGCACCGTGACATCAAACCATCCAATTTGTTGATTGATGGTGAAGGGCGATTGCGGGTTGTTGATTTCGGTATTGCAAAATTAATGACCAGAGAAGATTCGCCTCAAAAAACCACCATCATGGCGCTGACACCTTCATTTGCATCACCGGAACAGATTAACTCAGGTCAATTGTCGGTCACCACGGATGTCTTTTCATTGGCGGCTGTGTGTTTGGCTTTGATCATCAAAGAATTGCCCTTTCCTGCTGATCGTTTGCTTAAATCGTGTGCTGGTGATGAAGAACATGTGTGGCAATTGTTAAAAACCAAAATCAAAGACAAAGATTTAAGGAATATTTTAAACCATGCTTTACAGCACGATCCTGCCAAACGTTACCGCAACATGGATTTGTTTGTTGATGACCTTTCGGCTTGGTTGTCTGATAAGCCGGTGATGGCCACCCCAGATTCATGGTTGTATCGAATCAAAAAGTTTGCCAAGCGACGCAGTGCGTTATTTGCTGCATTGAGCACCTTGGTGGCTATGGTGGTGATTGGCATTGTATTATTGGGTTGGCAAATTGAAAAAACCCAGGCGGAAGCGGCTAAGGCGAATGAAGTTAAGGATTTTATGTTGGGTGTTTTTTCTGTGGTCAACCCCGATGAGGCACAGGGGGAAAGCATATTGGCCAAAGATTTGTTGGCACAGGCTTTGGCTGAAATCCAGGCCAGAAAGTTTCAGGATATAGGTACCAAAGCTGATTTGTTGGTTGCGATGGGTCAAGCGCAACTTCAGCTGGGCTTGAATCAAGCTGCCAAAGGCGCTTTTTCAGCTGCATTGGAAATCGACAACGACTCTGTACAGGCCCATTTGGGGGATTTAAAAATCGCCTTGTCAGAAGTTGATTTTACTGCCGCCATTGAGCAGATTGAACAACTAGACTTGTTGTTGGCGGAAGATGATGTGCACAGGGCTGATTTGCTGTTGCTGCAGGCGCAACTGTCAATTCATTACCACAAAGACTATGAATTGGCCCAAAAGCAATCCTTGCAAGCACAGAACATGTTTTTGAAAGCAGAAAACTTCACTGGCTATTTGACCGCGGCAAGACAGTTGGCCAATATACTTTACATTCAATCAGCGCCAGAGACAGCGGCGAAAGACCTGGAAAGAGAGTTGGCACTGGCTTTGAAAAAGCTGGCTCCAACTCATACCATCGTTTTGGCCATTAAGAATGATTTGGTCGAATTATACAATGATGTGGGTGATTACCCGCAAGCAATCAAACATTCATCAGAACTGATAGATGACGTCAAAAAAGTACTGGGTCCACAGCATCCATTCCTGATTCAAGCTTACATCAGTCAAGCGGGCACCCAACGGGCCACCGGTGAAATTGCAGCCGCCAAAAACAGTGCCAACCAGGCATTGACATTGTCTAAGGCGATCAATGGTGAGCGGCATGAATCGACCGCCAGAGCCCTTAATTTTATTGCGGTGTTGCATTATGTTGATGGTGAAATAGAATTGGCATTGGAAAACATGCAACAAGCGGCAAATATATTTGAACTCATCCTGGGTGATGATCATCCGGAAACTTGGGATGTAAAAACCAATTTGACTGCCTTGTTAAACATGTCGGGTCGTTATGATGAAGCCATTGCCACTGTTGAGCCGGTGTATTTAAAGCAGGTGGATGTGCTGGGAGCTGGACATAAATCCACCATTTACTCCCAGACCGTTTTGGCTCGATTGTACGGTGATGTTGGGCGTTTGGATGAGGCCCAAGCATTGGGTGAAGAGATGTTGAATCAAGCCATTGCAGAACTGGGCATGGATCACCCGTTAACCGCTGGCGGGCATTTTTCTTTGGCTCAAATTTATCAGCAACAGGGTAAATACAAATCGGCCATTGATTTGATTGTCTCAGTCATCGAAAGTGAACATTGGGATGAAAACAATGAACGTGCCATCGGTGCATACAATACCTTGGCTGGTTTGTATTTAGACCATGATGAGGTGCTTTCTGCGATTGAGTATAAGGAGAAAAGTCTGTCCGTTGCGGTCAACATCCTGACAGAAGATTCGCCAAGGGTTTGGGTACAAATGTTGAATAATTTAGAATTTTATATCACTTTGAAAAACCCAGAAAAAGTAAGGGTATACATGACAAACATCTCTGAAGTGTTTAAGCGTAATGAACCAGTCAATGAAAAGCACCAGCTTCGATTTGCCGAACTACAAGCAAAAGCCGAGGCGCTCAATTGACGGTAGATCATGCGCCGATTGTGTTGGCTTCCAGTTCTGTATACCGTCAACAACAACTGCAATCACTCGGATTGAAATTTGTTGCGATGGCCCCGGATATCAATGAGGTGGCAAAAGCCAAAGAGCTGCCTGAGCCATTGGCTGCTCGATTGGCTTGTGAAAAAGCACAAAAAATCAAAGCCCTGCATCCAGCTTCATGTGTCATCGGCTCGGACCAAGTGTGCACTTTTGATGGGCAGGCCTATGGCAAACCAGGTGGTGTTGAACGAGCCATAGAACAGCTGCAAACATTTTCCAACAACTGTGTCGAATTCTTTACAGCCTTGTGTGTATTGTCTCCAGCAGGTGAAAAGTATGGTTACATTGACAGGACTGTCGTCAATTTCAGAACATTGAATGATGCTGAAATCCTGCGATATATTGAAAAGGAAATGCCTCTAAACTGTGCTGGTGCCTTCAAGGTTGAATCTTTGGGCTTGAGTTTGTTTACCTCAGTGACAACTACCGATCCCAGTGCATTGATGGGGTTACCATTGATAAAATTGGGTGAATTCTTGCGCTTAAGCGGTTATCAAATCCCCTGAGCCAGCATGATCTATTAATGAGCTGTTTCAAGCGTTGGCCTTTATGTTTAAAATGGGTGCTTATTTATATAGATACAACGGCCAAATTAATGACACGTTCCGTAAACTCCATTCAGCCAACTCAAATGACCAGGTCTCGGTTTGAACTTGTTTAGCACTTATCAAAACAAAACATGGTTGATATTCTTTGGCTTGGCTTGGTTCATGATGATGGTGTTTTCTCATGAGTATTACAGCCAGAAAGTCAATCAAGCCAATCAACAGCAATTGACAAAAACCCAACAACTGGACTGGCATTTAACTTGGTCGCTCGATTCAAAGTCTGCCATAGTGAGCAGTTTTGAGTCAGATTGGCAGGTGGTTGGTCATGCAGTCACCTCATCAGAAAAAAATCCAGAACTGTCATTGGACATGCAGGGCAAGGTCATTGATCCAACCATTCATCAATCCTTGTTGGTTCAAGGTGAAATAAGCCAAGAAGCTCCTGCCAATGGCCGCTTTAAATTGGAATTTTCTGATCAACGAAACCAAATATACTATGTGTCTGAAGACTTGAGTATTAAGCTTTTGAATCAAGACCTGGACTTAAGCAGCCTGCGCTGGCAAGTGATCAAACCAGGTGTTTCGTCATCCAATGAATCATACGCAATCTGGTCAAACATTGCATTTTTGGATGCTTTGGTCATGCGTTTTTATTTCACAGCACCTTCGTCGCTTGTATTGAATGGCATTCAAATCAAGCAAACACAGGCCAAAAAGTGGACCGTTGATTCACCGATTAACTGCCAACAGCTTCATCTGCCAGCAGCAAGGTGTTGGGTCAGCAATCAAATGCGCCATTTCAATCTACAGCAAAACTTGATCTTGAATAATCAATTGCTGGTACAAAGCAGGGTGAGTCCATTGCCCGTTTGGAGTTGGTTTTGGCTGAGTGTTGGACTGATGACTTTGCTGTTTTTGCTGCGTGCCAATAAAAGCCTGACCACTGTATTGATTACATTGGCTGTATTTGTTGCCATTGCGCTGGTACATCAAGATTGGGTGGCAACAAATTTCAGTTTACTGCGCTGGCCGTTGTTGGCTTTGTTGCTTATTTTGTTGTGGCAAAACAAACATTGGTTGGCGCTTCCTGAACACCCTGCTGCTCCCGTTTGGCTCATCAGTCTGTCACTGTCAATGGTGCTGTTGCTGGGATTGGCTACCCGCCCAGTTGGATTAGAACTGTTATTTGATTTTCCTCAATACCTGTTGTGGGCATGCGTGCAACAGTTGTTGTTGGGACCGGTTGTCAGTCGCCTTTTATTCAAACAACTCAACATGCCTAAGGGGATGATTGCTGTGGTGGTTGGGGTGCTGTTTTCAATCATACATGCACCAAACCATGTACTGATGGCAGCGACTTTACTGGCTGGCATGGCCTGGTCTTATGCATGGCTTAAGTATGAAAACCTGTATGCCAATGCATTTTCTCATGCACTGTTGGCCTTGGTGTTTTATCAAATCATGCCCGAAGCTTGGTTAGGTTCAGCTCGGATCGGCGTGTTCTTTTAAGTGGTTCTTAGTTTTTTAGCAAATTCAGCAATGCGTTTACCCTGTGCCAGGCACAATTGTTTTTCATTGTGATCGATAGATCGATTGGATTCCATTTCGGCCCAATGGGTCGCACCATAGGGTGATCCGCCAGATTGAGTGTATAACAATGATTTTTCAGAATAGGGCAGCCCAACGATAACCATGCCGAAATGAAGCAGTGGAATCATCATATTGATTAAGGTGGTTTCTTGACCACCATGCAAGGATGAAGCCGTGGCAAACACACCGGCAGGCTTTCCTTCCATGGCGCCTGAAAACCACAGATTTCCAGTTGAGTCGATGAATCTTTTTAAGGGTGAGGCCATGTTGCCAAAATAACTGGGGCTGCCTAATAAGATGGCATCACAATCAATCATATCTTGTTCACAAACAACAACATCATTGGGTTTTTCGGCATCCGGCAAGTCAGACTCTACGGTGCGAAGCATGGCTTCGCAACCATCAATGGATTCCACACCACGTGCCATCAATCGGGCCATTTTTTGGGTGTTGCCACGCTTGGAAAAATAAAGAACCAGGACTTTAGTCATTCAAACAATCCCAACACATTTTCTGGCGGTCGACCAATGATGGCTTGGTTATTGAAAGTAACAATGGGGCGTTCCAGTACTTTGGGGAATTGGTGGGCCAAGGCCAGCAACTGTTCAGTGGATAATGCTGGGTTCGCCATGTCATTGGCTTTGAATTCGGCTTCATTTTTTCTGAGGATGTCATGAATGCCCAGACCCAATTGTTGGAGCATTGATTTGATTTCAGCCACAGTAGGTGGGTACTCCAAATATTTAATGACTTCGACGTCGTCATGCTTGGCAACAAGCAATTCAAGCGTGGCACGTGATTTAGAACATCGTGGGTTGTGGTAAATTTTAGCTGTTGGCATGGTGTTTTGCTTTTATTTATCGGTCAAAACCAGCTATTGTACGTTATAATATTTGGCTTGTCATGCCACTTCAAAACATGAATAAACACCTCGATACAAAGAATAAAATTGAACAGATCTTATTGACCTGGGGCGCCACCAAGGTCACTGTGACTGACAACAGTCATTTGCATGTCGGTCATGAAGGCGCCAAGTCTGGCGGAGGACACTTTGCCGTGTGGGTTCAGTCACCTGAATTCAACGGATTGAGCCGAATTAAAAGCCATCGCCTGGTCTACCAACAATTGAATCAATTATTTACCTCTGGAGCCATTCATGCTTTAGAAGTAGATGCCACCTCATAACTAAAACAGAAAATACACTACCATGAAAATATTCTTGATTACTTTTTCACTCATTTTGCTCACAGCCTGTCAGCCAAATTCATCAGCCGTCGATGACCCATCAGCGGTGTTGGTCACCGTAGGCGATAAAGAGGTGACCGCCATGTATGTCAACGCATACCTTTTGAATCGGGGCATTAAGAATCCCAGCCAAGTCCAAATGGAACAGGGTTTGGAAGAAGTCATTAAACAACAGTCGTTGTTATTGCAGGCTGAAAAAGAAGGCTTGGAGTTAAGCACAGAGCAGAAATTATCCATTCAACAATTCAAAGACCAAGCCATGGCACAGTTGGCCATGCAAAATTACATGAGCAATAACCCAATTTCAGAAGAGGCCATTAAAGCTGAATACGATCGCATCGTGGCTGAACTAAAAGGTGTTGAATATAAAGTCCGTCACATGTTGTACCAAGACGAAGTCCAAGCTTTGATGGCATTGGATGAAATCAATGCAGGTGCATCTTATTTAAGCAAAGAAAAGGAATATTTGGCAAGCATGGGTCCGGTAAAGAATGTCGGAGATTTGGGTTGGGTCAACATCAAGCAAGTGCCTGAACCCTTCCACAAACCCTTGCAAACAATGGAATCAAACCAAGTACACGATAAAATAGTGATCACAAAATTTGGTGCGCATATATTGTATTTGGAAGACAAGCGGTCATCGGCGCCACCAGTGTTCGATGAGGTCAAAGCGGGAATTAAGAAGTCATTGGAACAAAAGGCGGCTGAAAGGTTCGAACAATTGGCCAAGGTCAAAGCCAAAGTCCGCGTACAAAAATAAAAAAGGCCTCAATCTGAGGCCTTTTATATGGTTACTTAGTAGCAGCTGAGATCAGTTTAAATCCATAAAACTTCTGAGTTGTTCAGAACGACTGGGGTGTCTCAGTTTTCTCAGTGCTTTGGCTTCAATTTGTCTGATTCGCTCTCTGGTCACATCAAACTGTTTGCCCACTTCTTCCAAAGTATGGTCGGTATTCATATCAATTCCAAAACGCATGCGCAATACTTTGGCTTCGCGTGGTGTCAAACCTGATAATAAACTGGTGACTGTATTGGTTAAGCCATTGGCTGTGGTGGATTCCAGTGGTGACAGGATGTTGCCATCTTCAATAAAATCGCCCAAGCTCGAATCTTCATCATCACCAATCGGTGTTTCCATGGAAATTGGTTGTTTGGCAATCTTGATGACTTTTCTGACTTTGCCCACTGGCATTTCCATGATTTCTGCTATTTCTTCTGGTGTGGCTTCACGGCCTTTGTCCTGAAGTAACTGTCTAGAAACGCGATTCAGTTTGTTGATGGTTTCAATCATGTGAACCGGAATTCGGATGGTTCTGGCTTGATCCGCTATTGAGCGCGTGATGGCCTGTCTGATCCACCAAGTGGCATAAGTTGAAAATTTATAACCACGGCGGTATTCAAATTTTTCCACGGCCTTCATCAATCCAATGTTGCCTTCCTGAATCAAATCCAAAAATTGTAAGCCACGGTTGGTGTATTTTTTGGCAATCGAAATCACCAAACGCAAGTTGGCTTCAATCATTTCCTTTTTTGCGCGTCTGGATTTGGCTTCATTCACCGTGATGTTTCTGTTGATGCTCTTGATTTGTGGAATCAGCAATGAGTATTCATTCTCAATCCTGATCAATTTGTTTTGTAAACCAATGATTTCATCTTTGTAAATTTCAAGCATGGTGACAGATTCACCACCTTCGCTGATGCGTGCGTCAACCCAACCCAAGTCAGTTTCTTTGTTCATGAAAGAACGAATGAAGGCTTGTCTGGATAATTTACACTGTGTGACAGCGATGTTGAGTACTTTGCGTTCAATTTTTCTGATTTGGTCTTGTACCGATTTCACATCAAAGATGATGTCTTGCATGGTGATGGGGGCAAATTTAAACTCAACCAGTATGTCAGCAATTTGACGCATGTAGTTTTTTTGTTTTTTATCACCGATACCAGCCGTTTTGACGGAATCTAAAAATTTATTGAATAGTTTCTCAACGGCTTTGATGCGTTTGGTCACCTCATCAAAATCTAAACCTTGATCAACTTCTTCTTCCTCGTCCTCGTCTTCATCAACTGGATCAGTTGGCTTTTTGACTTTAGGGATAATGGCTTCGGTATGTGGATCGTAGATGTCAGTAATGAACTGTTCAATTTTCAAATCTGAATTGATCACATCTTGATGGTATTCCAAGATGGTCTTAATGGTCTGTGGAAACATGAAAGTAGATTCCATGATCAAATGATCACAACGTTCAATTCGTTGCGCAATGGCAATCTCGTCTTTTCTCTCCAGTAGCTCAACCGAGCCCATTTCACGCATGTACATTCTGACAGGGTCAGTGGTGCGTCCAATACTGGGGTCAACGGCTGACAGCACAGCGACGGCTTCATCAGTCGCGGTGTCATCATCTTCTTTGGCGGTTGAATCATTCAATATAATGCTGTCTTCATCAGGTGCTTGTTCCAGCACTTGAATTCCCATGTCATTGATCATTTGAATGATGTCTTCAACCGAATCGGTCTCGATGATGTCATCAGGTAAGTGGTCATTCACTTCTGCATAGGTTAAATAGCCTTGCTCTTTACCTTTTAAAATGAGGACCTTGATTTGTGATGTCTGTTTTTCAGTTGCCATATCGTATTTTCTATTTATTCCTTTGGTTCAACAATTGAACCAATAATTGTTTTTCTTCGTTATTTAAACCTTTTTCTAACTGTTTCTCTCTTAAACGATTGATTTTCAGTTGAGAGGTCAATTTGATTAAATAATTAATTAAATCATCAAATTCAAGGTTCTTTTGAGCTTCGTCCAAATGATCGTACATACTCATCAAATAGCCTAAGTATTGACTGTAATCAGAATGTCTGAAGTGCTCCAATATCCCCGCTGATTTGATATGTGGGTTGGTGTTGAAAATTTCAACGATTTTATCAACAATTTCAACACCTTTAAATGATAAATTGCTTAAGTTGAGTTGTTTGGGTATTTTATTGCATAATTCAGGTGAAATGAGTAACAAACTGATCAATTTTCTCATCGGATTGTCACTTTTTGCAGATTTGTTGTTGTTTTGTTTTTGTGGTTCCTGTCGGGTGTTGAGAGATATGCCTGACAATTCAGCGATTCTTTTGGCCACCATCTGTTTGAAAGTGCCTTTGGGCAACTGTTTGATAAAAGGTTGTGCCTTGTCAAAAAGTTGGGCTTTGCCATCAAGGCTTTTGGTGTTGATGTTTCTGCTGATGATTTGTACCAGAAAGTCTGACAAAGGCATGGCTTGATCAATCAATTGAATGAATGCCTCGGCGCCGTGGTGGTTTACGTAGCTGTCCGGATCTTCTTTTTCAGGTAAGAACAGGAAATCAATGATCTTGTGATCCAAGTACAGCGGCAATGCCATATTCAATGCTTTTTCTGCCGCCTGCACGCCAGCGCTGTCACCATCAAAACAAAACACGATGCGGTCCCAACTTTTGAATAAGGTGCTGATGTGTTGAGAGGAAGTGGCAGTTCCTAGGGTCGCAACTGCATTACAAATGCCTTTTTCGTGCAATGCGATAACATCCATATAGCCTTCTACCACCAACACGAAGGGGTCCTTGCTGTGTTTTTTAGCCAAATGAATGCCATAAAGTTCATTGCCTTTGTGGAACAATTCGGTTTCTGGTGAATTGAGGTATTTGGGTTTTTGGTCGGGTTCAATGGCCCTGCCACCAAAGGCAATCACTCGACCTCTTTTGTCATGGATGGGAAACATCAATCGGTTCCTGAATTTATCATAAACTCGATTTTGTTCGTTTTGTGTGGTCAGTCCAGCCCGTTTTAACAGGTCTTGCTCATTGTCATCAAATCGTTTGATCAGTGCATCCCATTGATCAAGCGAATAGCCAATTTGAAACCTTTGTGCCGTGGTACCAGAAATTTGACGGTTTTTAAGGTATGCAATGACTTGAGGTGCAGACTTTAGTTGGTGTTGAAAAATGCGCGTGGTTTTTTCAGTGACCGCAAATAAGTTGGTGTTTGATTTTTTGTGACTGAAGTTGGCTTGTTGTGGGACTTCCATCCCGGCCAGTTGCGCCAAATCCTTGACCGCGTCGACAAAGTCGAGGCCTTCGTACTCCATCATGAAGCCTATGGCGCTGCCATTTTTGCCACAGCCAAAGCAATGATAAAATTGTTTCTGTTGACTGACGGTAAATGAAGGGGTGTTTTCTGAGTGAAATGGGCACAAACCTGAATGGTCTTTACCGGCTTTTTTCAATTGAACCCTGGCGGCAACAACGTCCACTATATCCACCTTCTCAAGAAGGGTGTCTATAAATTCATTGGGGATTGATGCCACAGCCAGTTTGCAATAATATCTATGCGGTTAAACTGGAAAGTTTACAACAGAAGTTGTTCAGGATAAAGCGGCCTTTACGATTTGACCGACTTGTCCCATGTCGGCTTGTCCAGCCACTTTGGCTTTCACCAAACCCATGACTTTGCCCATGTCTTGCATGCCTTTGGCTTCGGTTTCTACAATGATACTTTGTACAATTGCTGTTACGTCCTCAGCAGATAATTGCTCAGGTAGGTAAACTTCTAGAATTTTGATTTCAGCCAATTCCTTGACCTCTAAATCAGTTCTTTCGGCTTGAGCAAATTGTTCAGCCGCATCCTTGCGCTGTTTAACCATTTTCGTGACAATCGCAAGAATATCGGCATCGCTGAGTTCACGACGTTCATCAACTTCTACCTGTTTAATGGCAGCCGATAACATGCGAACTGTGCCCAGGGTTTCTTTGTCCTTGGCTTTCATCGCAGTTTTGATGTCATTCATGATTTGTGCTTTAAGCGACATGATGTGTTCCTTGCGTTGTTGTTGGGTGTTTTAAAGAGGAATGTAAATCAATACATTCTTCTTGGGATACCTTCTTTAGCGACTCTTCTTTGTAAACGTTTCACAGCAGCTGCTTTTTTACGTTTTCTTTCTTGAGTGGGTTTTTCGTAATACTGGCGTTTACGTGATTCTGCTAAAATGCCGGCTTTTTCGCAAGCGCGCTTGAAACGTCTTAATGCGAAATCAAACGGTTCGTTGTCTCTAACTTTTACACTAGGCATAAGTTTTGTATCTCCAATGATGTTGCCCTTTGGGCTAAACTATACTGTTTTAAGCAGCCAATCAGCTGCTCGTAAAAAGACCGCGTATTTTAAGGGTTTTAATTTTAATTGCAAAGGTAAAATACTGTTTTTTTGGAACAATGCCGATTGAAATTGCTTTACCTAGTCACATTTTGTGATAATCAGGACTTTAGAATCATCAAAATGATGAAAAATGAGGTGGTAATTAATGACAGATGACATCGGTAAAAACTTCTTGGCTGTTAATAAACGGATTGCACAAGCCTGTGAGGCATCGGGTCGAGAATTATGGCCTCAACTGTTGGCTGTCAGTAAAAAACACGGCACAGATAAAATCAAACAATTACTTCAGTTGGGACAACAGGCGTTTGGCGAAAGCTATGTTCAAGAAGGCGTCCAAAAAGTAGAAGCACTTAAAAACTTGGATATTACATGGCATTTCATAGGCCCGATACAATCCAATAAAACCAAATTGATTGCTGAAAATTTTGCTTGGGTCCAATCAGTAGACAGGATGAAAGTTTTGTCCAGGTTAAACGATCAAAGACCAGCCAAGCTGCCACCTTTGAATGTGCTGTTACAGTTGAAAGTGGGTGATGAAAGTACCAAGTCAGGTGCCAGTCAGGAAGCCTTACTTGCTATGGTGGTTGCTTTAAGAACGATGAAAAACATACACTTCAGGGGTTTGATGTGTATACCACCACCCAGTGTTGATTCAACAGTTCAAAAGTCGTATTTTTCAGAAGTTTTGGCATTATATAAACAGCTTCAATCAACTGAGCCACAGGTGGACACGCTTTCTATGGGAATGAGTGGTGATTTGGAGGCAGCGATTCAGATGGGATCTACCATGGTCCGTGTTGGAACGGACCTATTTGGTCAAAGGCCAGGGTGAATGGATCAGAACACGGTCCAGTTCATTTTCCACCAATCCAAGAACTCATCAAAGTCGATTTGTTCATTGTGATCGACATCAATGGTTGCAAATCCCCTGATGGCATTGTCATGACTGGCTTCTGGCGCCAGTACTTTTAATAGTTGGCAGAATTCATCCAAATCAATTTGACCGCTTCCATCGTTGTCAAAAAAATCAAAATGATCTTTAACTTCTGCGATTTCTTCTGGGCTCATTTTAGACATGTTTTGTTTTCTTTGTAAGCTGATAAAAGCATATTATATCGTTGTTTAACTGATTCAAATGAACTTTTTTTCATGCATGTGTTAAAATCGCGCCACTTTTTATTTTGGAATGTATCATGGGTTTTAAATGTGGCATTGTTGGCTTACCTAATGTGGGTAAATCCACCCTTTTTAATGCATTGACCAAAGCTGAAATAGCGGCAGAAAATTATCCATTCTGTACCATTGATCCGAATGTCGGAATCGTTGAGGTGCCAGATCCTCGTTTGGCTCAGTTGGCTGCTATTGTAAATCCAAAGAAAACCATTCCTACCACCATGGAATTTGTCGACATTGCTGGTCTGGTGGCCGGTGCTTCAAAAGGTGAAGGATTGGGCAATCAATTTTTGTCTCATATCAGAGAGACTGATGCGATTGCTCATGTGGCCAGGTGTTTTATCAATGAAGATGTGATACATGTCGATGGCAAAATCAATCCGTTGTCGGACATAGAAACCATCAATACCGAATTGGCCTTGGCTGATTTAGAATCGGCTGAAAAGTCTTTGATCAGAACCCAGAAGAAAACCAGGTCTGGTGACAAAGACGCCGTTAAAAGAGCAGGCATTTTAGAGAAAATTGTCAATCATTTGTCAGAAGGCTTGGCCCTGCGTACTTTGGATTTAGATCAAGAAGAATGGGAGGCGGTGAAAGAGTTCAGTTTCATTACGGCCAAACCGATGATGTATATTGCCAATGTCGATGACCAGGGTTTTGAAGACAACCCACTGTTGGACTCATTGAATGAGTTTGCGGCAACTGAAGGCGCCATTGTGGTACCGGTGTGTGCTGCCATTGAAGCCGAAATTGCACTGTTAGATGACGAAGACAAGGCTGAGTTTTTGGCTGAAATGGGCCTGGAAGAAGCTGGTTTGAGTCGGGTGATTCGTGCTGGTTACGAATTATTGGGTTTACAAACATACTTCACAGCAGGGGTGCAAGAGGTTCGGGCCTGGACTTTTGTTCAAGGAGCCACTGCGCCACAAGCTGCCGGGGTGATTCACACCGATTTTGAAAAAGGCTTTATTCGGGCCGAAACCATGGCGTTTGATGATTTCATTGCGTTCAATGGTGAATCGGGCTGTAAGGAAGCCGGTAAGTTGAGGCTGGAAGGCAAGGAATACATCGTTAAAGAAGGTGATGTGTTGCACTTTAG
The DNA here is from genome assembly GCF_002591915.1 of Marinicella litoralis. GTDB lineage: Bacteria > Pseudomonadota > Gammaproteobacteria > Xanthomonadales > Marinicellaceae > Marinicella > Marinicella litoralis. Next base: position 22,525 of record NZ_NIHB01000004.1, read on the forward strand.
GTTCAACGTCTAAGAAGAATCTACGCCACCACTTCTTTTGCTGCGCAAAAACCGTAATGGCTGCGATAAAAGTTAATGGTCGCAGCTGCTGATTCGCTGCGCTCACCAACGGCTGCTCGCCAGAATCTACGCCACCACTTCTTTTGCT
>NZ_NIHB01000004.1:22677-79227 GCF_002591915.1 Marinicella litoralis
AGAATCTACGCCACCACTTCTTTTGCTGCGCAAAAACCGTAATGGCTGCGATAAAAGTTAATGGTCGCAGCTGCTGATTCGCTGCGCTCACCAACGGCTGCTCGCCAGAATCTACGCCACCACTTCTTTTGCTTCGCAAAAACCGTAATGGCTGCGATGTAGTTAATGGTCGCAGCGGCTGATTCGCTGCGCTCCCTAACGGCTGCTCGCCAGAATCTTCGATATTTGTGAATGGGTGTCAGCCTTTTGCAGGCATAAACAAAGCCGATAAATGATGGGTTTACCGGCTTGATCAATATTGTGTGAACAGATTTACAACGTAGGCTTATTCAAAACCATCAGCAAAAATCAGATCGACAAAATTGGCATCACTGATCAGAACGACAGAATTTGACAATACGTAATACAAGTTGCCTTGTTCGTCTTCACCGAAACTCCGGATGTTGCCTGGGCGGTCTGACAATAGGCTGGCTTGATTCCATGTGCCATTGTCATTGACACTCCAAAAAATTTCACCGGTACAAAAATCGCCATAGATATAAACCCCCTGCCAGGTGGATTCTGGTCCACGGTAAGGAAAACCGCCTATGACCGAGCAGCGACCAGAGCTGACATAATCAATGATGGGGTCAACAGCATTGGCCACGGTACAGGTTACACTGGGGTTGGCAATAAAGCCTTCGCGACACACCCAGCCATAATTTTCACCACCACTTGAGGTGGCTGGTTGGTAATTAACTTCTTCTCTTTCGAGCTGGCCCACATCGCCGATGTACAGATCACCCAGGGTACGATCAAAACCCCAACGGTAAGGATTTCTTAGGCCCCAGGCCCAAATTTCACCACAGTCATTGTTGCCATCACTGAATGGGTTGTCGGCTGGGATGCCGTAATTAACACCTTCACCGCAGGCATCACTGACATTAACACCAGGGTTGTCAACATCAATTCGCAACATGGCTCCAAGTAAGGCGCGCGAGTCGGCATTGCCTCCTTGAATTAAAAAGTCATTATCAACTGGGCAAGATGTGCTGTTGCTGTCATTGGCAGGCAGGTCATCTGGATCGATGGTTTGTCCGCGTCGACACGGATCATCACCATCGCCACCATCGCCCATGCCAATGTAGAGGTATCCGTCTGCAGGACTGAAGTGGATGTCGCCCCCGTTGTGGTTAGGGAAATCTTGATTGATACTGATGATCTTGAGTCTGGAAGTGTCATCTGCAACGTCTGGATCGCCAGGACTGACAGAATACCTGGCGATGATGGTGTCGCCATTCAAATCAGTGTAATTGATGAAAAAATAGCCATTGACTGCATAATTGGGGTGGAAAGCCAGGCCCAAAAGTCCCCTTTCTCCACTGCCGTTGGTCAAGGCATCTATGTCTAAAAATGGCGTTGGCAGGGTGATGCCATTCTCAATGATTTTTATCAAACCGCCTTGTTCAACCACAAACAATCGATCGCTGCCATCACCTGCATTTCTGACTGCAACAGCACTGCTAAAACCTGCTTGAATCGTGGTGAATTCAGGGGCGAATGGTGCTGCGGTTCCAGCCATTAAAGGACTGGACAACAGCATCAATAAGGCAACAATTGGCCTCAGTTTATAGGCACAGTTTTTGGCTGCGAATGGATGATGGATATTGTTTGTAGTTATTGTCATGTTTATTAGCTCACTTTATGCGTTTAACTTTGACACTTTTGTTGCCGTCGCCTCTTAACAGCCATGAACCCATCATTGCAGGTTCAATGGTCACCAAATGGCGGCCGTCTTTTTTTATAAAAATGGAACCAGAGGATATGCGCTTCCAAATTTGTCCATTGTCTAATTCATAATAAGTATCGCCTAATTTGTCATTGTAAGTTTTTTCTAATCTGGCTTTGATTTCACGTTTCTCAGAGACTTGTCTGCGCTGCTCAAAACCGGCGTTTCTTTGTCTGATTTCACGGTCAATTTCCGCTTGTTTGTTTTTAATCCAATCAGACAAGGCATTCAACTCTTCAGCCGATAATTTATTCAGCCCGGTCAGTTGTTTTTCTTCATCTGTCATGACGCTTAAATCTGGAGATTTAGCCTGCGCCAAAGAAAACATTAAAATCATCAATAACAAGGTCAGCTTTTTTATCATTTGTTTACTCAATAATGGGAAGCTGACAAATATACAACAATATGGCTAAAATTTGGGTTGTAAAATGGTTGTTGAGTCACAAAAAAGTGGTTTTTTATGTTAATTAATGGCTGTTATAACAAACTTTTAACACCAGTTTTTAAAAAACAAGTAAAATTCGCATTAGAAAACCACAAAATTAAAAAAACGCAACTCAAATAATAGGTACCATAGTAATGAATAAATCATATATTGTATTGGGACAATTCCTGATTACATTATTAACTTTAGCAACAGCTAACCAGTCAATGGCTTTGACTGTCTCTTTCAGTGATTCACAACCTTTGAATTTGTACGATGAAGTCCAATACCATTTATCTGTCAATGAAGTGGACTTCTTTGTTGGTGATCCAGTGATTTGTCATACTAAGTTGGGTTTGCCTGTCAGTGGATTGGCAGCTGTGGTAACCGATGCCAACAGTGGTCCAGGCACCATTTTACCCATCAGTGAAAGTATCCAATACGATGTGCCTAGTCAAACCATATTGGCCAATGTGAACAGTAAGGACGCCGCTTGTGTCACACCAAATGGCAAATTATTTGCAGATGTCATATTCAGCTCCGATTTTGACAGTGTCACCGCATTTACAGTTGAATATGTCAACCTACCAGACTTGGTGGTTTTGGATCAAACCCTCGACTACAACATCATAATACAAAACCTTTCAAATCAAGAATTGGTATTCGATGTACTTGAGTACGTTTCTGAAGTTTCAATTCAAAACACCGCTTATTTCAGTGGATTGAATGTCAGTTGGGATTGCGTCAATGAATTTTTACCTGATGTAGATTGCGGTAGTAGCATTGCTGATCGCTATGGGGCGAGAAGTGTCATTCTACAACCGGGTGAGTTTGCTGACATTTTGGTTTCAAGAACCGTATCAACACAATCTGTGTTGAATCAAACCATTGATATGATGACTGCAGTTTTTGTAAAAAATCAAGCTGGTGATTTCATTGATGTTAAATCCATCGATAAGCAATTGGAGGTGGTTGAAAATGAAGCCCCTCAGTTAAGTTGGATTAATAGCACTTTAAATACCTTTTTGGAAGATGACACAATTGGTCAAGTCTTGAGTTTCAGAATTGAAGATGGTTCAGGTGCTAATTTTTCTGCAGCGACTTTAGAGCAGGCCATCTTAAGTTATAACAACAAAGTTGAATTTTCAAACATCACAGTGCAAGAGGTTGTCTCGGGTGTTTATGATGTCAGTTTCACTGTCATGCCACAAGCCGATAAGTTTACCGACTCACAAAACTCAGAGTTCATTTCTATTCAAGTCAGTGATATTTTTAATGTTTATTCGAACACATTGATTTTAGAAGTAGCCATCACACCGGTGAACGATGCGCCCAGTTTTGATGTCAGCTGTACCCATTTAATCCTGGATCCATCACCGTTGAACAATGGTTCAGATGTGATTTGTGCTTCACAAGTCGGCAATGCCAATACACAAAGAAGTGGGGTTTATACTTGGGATGACTTCCTTATCAATGTTTCACCGGGTCCCTATGAAAATCAATCAATCAGTTTTGAGCTTACCAATGTAACCGGTGATGCGATTATTGACGATTTGGTGATTGGCTCGAACATGAGTGACTTGTGGTTGCTTATGCAGGACGGTGCATCAGGTACGGCTGTGATTAATTTACAGGCAACCGACAATGGCGATACCCTTAATAATGGTGAAAATCAATTTGAATTACCGACTGATATCACCATTGAGTTGCTGCCTGTGACCTACACCATCTCTGGGGTCGCCAATGACTTCCCTACCATAGATCCGGCTTCTGAAATAACTGTCAGATTATCAGTGGGTGGCGATGTGGTTGATTTAGAAGTGGATGCCAACAACGCCAACGATTTCATTTTTGGTTATCAGTTGGCTGACGGTGCCAGTTACACGGTTCAAATCATTGGTCAAACCTTGGCTAATTGCTCAATCACCAATGGTGCTTCAGGTACAATTTCAGGCAGCAATGTGACTGATTTAGTAATAGATTGTGGTTTATAAGTTTACTTAATAAATCAATAAAATGGAAAAAGCAGCGGGTATCGCTGCTTTTTTTTGCATAAAATTTAAGCTGTCTACGCCCGTCTGTTTATTTGTTGATTGCGGCTATTAAGGTTGATATCAATAGGGGATGAACTGTGATTTGATCCAATGCATAAGCGCTTGGTTTACCTGTATCAAGCGAATCCAAGGCACATAGCCTGGTTTGTATGGATTGGATGAATCGTTGGTGTTTGGGTGATGCGGTGAATTGGTTGGCCAGAATGCTGACAGGTGCTGCACTTTGGCAAGATTCATTGATCATATTGATGCTGTCAGCAGTTATGAATAATTTCTTGGCATTTTTTAGCAGCGATTGATAAGGGTTGTTGCCGTGGGCTGGGTCAAGCCAAAGCCGATCAGTGGTTTTGGCAGCACTAAAAATCAAAGTTTTGCTGCGTTCATCTAACCTGGGCGATCCACAAAAATACAATGGGTTGTTGGGAAATTTGGATCGTATCAAACTTATTTCTTCGAAAAATTGAGATGCAAAATAAGCGGGCTTGGGATTTCCAATGATGATGGCCATATATGAGCCTAATTCTGGGCAGTCAGCTTGAAACCATTGGTGGTTATATGGGTGGATGCTGCCATGGAAAGTAATCACATTCGGCCCCTTGATGTTGTCATGTTGTGGCGCCAACAGCAAATCATATTTTTTGAAGTTGTCTTTGGGGTTCAGTATTTGTAAGTGGAGACAGTTGTGGTTGTGCTGCTTTAGTTGGTCTAGGATGTGCTTGCCAACGGCTGCGGCTTTCCTACCCGTGGTGATCAAGAGTTTGGGTTTATCTGGTAAACTGGGTTGGGTTCCATGCCAATTCAACGCCAGCTTGAATTGTGGCATTCTTCTTGGTGCAAAGGTTACCCAAGGCTGTTTCAGGCTGAATTGAAATTTTTGAAGATTGGATGACAGCGCATGAGCCAATGTCATGCTTTGAATTTCATGTCCTTTTTGTCCATCGGATAATACCCAACACAGATTTACTTTATTCAACTCATCACACGGTTTATAATACCCAACCCATTATAGTGTTCGGTTCAATTCTTGCATAGTTGATATGTCAGAAAACAGGCGATGATTCATCATAAACAGACAAATGCTGTTATGATTTTTACAATTATTTGAAATCAGGATAATTCATGAACGATAAAGCTGCCAATACCCAAAAAGTGTACCATGTTAAAAAACAAGATTTGCCGGTGTCTTGCCCCGGAGCTGATATGAAAATATGGAACTCTCATCCCAAAGTTTATTTGCCATTGGAAAAAACAGGTGAAGCGGTTTGTGAATACTGTGGTGCAAAATACATATTAGACCTTGATTGATTATTTGCTCATCGTTTACTTCTACCCATGTGTTGAGTACTTCAGCGAGGAAAAATGATTGCAGCTGAAGGCACAAATAAGCCACTCAAAAAAAAATTAACCATTATGCAAGTGCTGCCACGAATGCATGTGGGTGGTGTGGAACGTGGGACACTTGAGTTTTCAATCTATCTGAAACAACAAGGCCATCGACCCATTGTGGTTTCTCATGGTGGACCGTTGGTGGATGAACTGCAGCGGAATGGCATCAAGCACATTCAGCTCAATGTGGCAAAAAAATCACTGCTCTCCTTGTTGTCGATTAAAAAGATAAGGAAAATCATCATTGAACAAGGTGTTGAAGTGGTTCATGCGCGATCACGAATACCTGCATGGTTGTGTTATTGGGCACTCAAGAACATGCAACAGCGACCTTGCTTTATTACCACCTTGCATGGTTTGCATTCGGTGAATAAATACTCTTCGGTGATGGCCAGGGGTGATCGGGTTATTGCGGTTTCTGCCACTGCCAAGGCCTATTTGAACGAACATTTTACAGCCCAGCTGAAACATGACCCGGTGCTTATTTATCGTGGCGTTGATGCACAGTTTCAATATGGCTATACCAACCGTCACCAATGGTTACAAAATATGTGCGAACAATTCAATGGTTTCAATGCTTGGAAAAAAGTATTGTTGCCCGGTCGCTTATCTGCTGTTAAAGGTGCTGAACATTTATTGTCTTGGTTAACGGGTGCGCCAGCGGCTACTCGCTTGTTATTGACTGCATGTCCTGATGAATCCAATTACAGTCAAAATTTTCATAAAAAACTGCAAGCATTGGGTTTGGACGAAAAGGTGGTTTGGCTGGGCGTTGTGCGAGCAATGCCTGATCTTTATGCAGCTGTAGATGTGGTGGTCTCAACCAACAACAAACCTGAAAGTTTTGGTCGTACGGTTTTGGAAGCATTGACTGTGGGTAAACCAGTGGTGGCGTTTGATCATGGCGGGGTGTCGGAAATCATGAATCGCTTATACCCAGAAGGCTTGGTGGATAATGGTGATGACATGGCATTGGCAGAGAAAATCAATCAATTTTTACAGCATGCCCCCACAGTGAAACCTCACGATGAATTTCAAAACACATCCATGTTTGAACACACTTTGGCATTGTATCAAGAAGCTTTGGGTCAAACTTGATGGAAATTAAACCGCAAATCAGATTGAATGCAATGGACAAAGTACAGGCCTTTTTGTTTATTGCAGTGATCGCTTTGTTGCCTTTTGGTCGGCTGTCTGAAATACCGATATTGATCCTTGGTTTTTGGGGCTCGGTTCATTTGGTAGGGCATTTTTCAAGCATAAAGTCGCAACCATGGTTTAAATCATTTTCTTGGTTCTATTTTGCTTTTCTGGCCTTGTCAGTGATTTCTTCTCTGGACTCCTATTGGCCTGAAAAAAGCTGGTTGGTGAGTTTGTCTTCCATTCGATTTTATTTGATGGGTGTGTTGCTATTGAACCACCTAAAGTCCACTCAAATGTTGGTTGTCTTGATTCGATGGGTGGCGTTGTTAATGTTTATTTGGTCAGTCGATGCATTGATTCAAGCGGGATTGGGTTTTAACCTTTTGGGCCAGGAATCATACCCAGGAAGGTTGACAGGGGTGTTTGGACAAAATGTCAAATTAGGTCCTGTACTGGCTTTGTTTTTATCATTGGTACTTATTCAGTCCTACCAATTCCCTCAATGGATGCGTTGGTTGCTGGTGCCATTGGTGGTTGTGGTAATCTTATTAAGTGGTACCCGGTCGGCTTGGTTGATGGCAGCCTTTGTGTTGGCGATGTTTTGGTGGCATCATGTCAAAGGTCGACGATTGTTGTTATTGCTTAAAGTAACGGGGTTGAGCCTGGTTGGTTTGGTTTCATTGTGGTTTATATCTGATGATTTTCAAAAAAGGATGGAGCGCTCTGTTGTTGTGTTTCAAGGTGACATGAAAGCCATTGATTATGCTTTGGCTGACCGTTTACCCATCTGGCAAACAGCGCTCAATATGTATCAAGACCATCCAATCAATGGTGTAGGTGCGCGGGCTTTTCGCAAAGCCTACGTGGCTTATGCGGAAACCAATGACGTGTGGGTGGCACAACAAGGCAGTGGTTTGCATGCCCATCATTGGGTACTGGAGATTCTGGCAGAAACCGGTACCATTGGGCTGTTGATTTTTGTGGCCATGTTGGCTTGGGTGGTTAGACTGACCAGGCCTTGTTTTCAAAGCAATCAGGTTTGGCCATTTGGCGTGGCATTGATGGCGGCCTTATTACCAGTGGTGTCATTGTATTCGTTGTTTTCATCATTTTGGTCCATTTGCCTGTGGTGGTTGGTGATTCTGTTGTTTATGGGAGTAAAGAATGAACAAAGTTAGTGCAGTGGTCACCTGTTTCAATTCTGAAAAAACCATTGAGAAATGCATTCAGAGCTTGTCATGGGCCGATGAAATTGTGGTTTTGGATTCTTTCAGTGAAGACAACACCATCGAAATCGTTAAGCAGCAAGAAAAAGTCGTGCTGAAACAACAATCATTCAAAGGGTTTTCGCAACAAAAACAAGATGCCATTGACTTGTCATCTCATGATTGGGTGATGTTATTGGATGCCGATGAATGTTTGCTGCCCAAATCAATCAAAAGAATCAAACGGTGGAAAAAAACTGCCGCCAAAGCCGACGCATATAATTTACCGCGAATCGAGTGGGTGTTTTGGCATTGGGCCCATCCATGGGTGAAGCGCAATGAATTTATTCGTTTGTTTGACAAGCGCAAATCGCACATGAGCCAAGATTTGGTTCATGAATCCATCATCGTTGATGGCCGAGTTAAAAAAATGTATGCACCATTCAAGCATTATGGTGAAACCTCCATCAAGGTGAAGCTGGATAAAATCAACCGATATTCTGCACTGGCTGCTCAGCAGAAATATGATCGGGGTAAGCGTTGCAGCCCTGTGCGTTTGTTTTTATACCCCATTTTTTACTTTTTTCGTCAATACCTGATTAAACGACAAATTTTTAACGGTGTGGCCGGAGTGATCAATGCCACCCTTAATAGTTATTACGCCTATTTGAAATACGCTAAATTGTATGAGTTACAGCAAAAAAAAGACTGACTTTCAAGTGAGGCTGGCTCAATGGTTGGCCAGACGCAAGCTGAGCAACCAAATGCGGATAGGGCGGATGATTGGTCGTTTGTTTAACTGGATACCCAATTCCAGAAAGTCAATTGCACGAACCAACATTAAAATCTGTTTTCCTGAATTGAATCCCAAGCAAGCCAAACGATTACTCAAACAAAACCTGGTTTCAACCGGGCAAGGCATTGTTGAAATGATGGCGGCGCTCTGGGCAGGACAAGATCAGGTCGAAGGCAAGTTTGAGATCGACGGATTAGAACACCTGCATGAGGCCATGCAAGACGGTCAAGGCTGTTTGTTGCTGAGTTGTCACACCACATCGATAGAATGGGGCATCAGGGGTTTAAACCAACAATTGAAAGAATTACAGATACCTGTGGGTCATATGTTGGCTCGGCAGCACAACAACAAATTACTGGAAGCCCATTTAGAGACTGCCAGATTGAGTTTTGTTGAGAAATTGATCGACAAAAAGAACATCAGAGGTTTGTTGTCATCCATCAAATCAGGCCACCCAGTCTATTATGCGCCAGATCAAAACTTTTCTTATCAGGTTACCTTCACAGATTTTTTTGGTCGACCTGCTGCCACCACTGTAGGTACGCATAAACTGGCGCAAAAAGGCGTTAAAGTCATACCCTGGTTTTGTTTCAGAACAGGTCCTTGTGAATGGCGCATTGAAATCCACCCTGAATTAAGTCAGTTGGGGATGCAAGAGGAGGCCGCGGCATCGGCACAAATCAACCGCTTATTCGAGCAGCAAATTAAACGACATCCCGAACAGTATTTGTGGGTTCATCGACGGTTTAAGAATCAACCTGAAGGATTTGAAAATCCTTATCAATAGGTCTGTGTTGCCTTGATATTCAGCCAATCGTCACAGTGGCGCATGGTCACTGTTGCAGGCCTGCTAATTCACTAAAAGTCAAATAATAGTAACAATCAATCATCGCTAAAGCTGTATTATTTCCAACCACATGCAGCTATCACACCGATCAGTGCGCAATGAATTTTGGTGCCATATTGAGTGGTGAATGTTTTGCTGATGGTGATTTTGTCAAAGAATTTTTCCAGAGAGCCCTCAATGCCTTCTGCATAAAATTTCATTTGGATGGTGGGTCGATCCACCGATTCATCTAAAAATGGGATGTCAGCCAACCAATTTTCTATTTCAACTGTAGGGATTTGAAAGTTTTGTTGGTTCGCTGAACGTGCTTGAAACTCTGGTGATATGAATACTGATGTCCGGTTTTTTGCGGCCAATAATATATCACCACTGCTTATTTTTTTCTTGGTGGCTGTGTCAGCTTGTATTTTGACTGGTTGGTTGGTCGGAGGCTGGTCAGTGACATTATTTTTAGGTTGATTATTTGGCTGCGGAAGTGGTGCCTTTTTTGCCTTTGAGGCTTGGCTTTCTGTTTCAAGTTCAGGTAAAGGTTCTGATTCGGTTACCGGCACAGTTTGCGGCATTGGTTCGGTCTCTTTCGGTTTCAGTTCAATTTCAAGCACCGACGAAAATACATTGAATGTCTGTTTAATCCAAGGATTGGGCAGCACCAGTAAGATCAGGATTAAAAGCAGCGGCAAGAGGCTGTGTTTCAGCCAATGGCTGAGTTTGCTTGGGTGTTGCCAGTTTGATTGAGCTACAAAGACTTCCAAATGAGTGATGCAGTGATTTCAGAAACTGTATTATAGATGTTGGGTGTTAAGGTGATGTAAATTCTGAGCCATCAGTCGCTAAAGATGTCGTTAAAGTTTGATCTTGAAAAATTTAAACACCACCCAAGCAGGGCCAATCAGTAAGAATTGTAAATCTTGTAAAAAAGAAGGTTTTTTACCTTCTATGTGATGACCTATGAACTGACCAATCCATGCCAATACAAACACCACAACAGCAATCCAAAGCAAGGGCAGCGCCTGGGCTTCAAGCCAGAAGTTGATACCTAAGCAGAGTGCAGAAAATACCAGCATACAGGCAAATACTTTGACGCTTTTAAGTAAGTAGTACAGCATCAATAATGTCATGACTACCAGGGCCAAGTTAATCACCACGGGTATTTTAACCAGCCATAACAAAGCTGAGATGGACCAAAATATCAACGGTACACATACATAATGAATCAATTGATTGGTTCGATTGATGTGCGACTTGTGGTATTCAGTCATCAAATGGTTGATTGAGTCAGAATGCTTTGCCTGTGATTTTTCTGAAGGCTTCATGGTATTTCTCTGCTGTTTTATCGATCAATTCACTTGGAATGCTTGGACCAGGTGCTTGTTTATTCCAATCCAAGGTTTCCAGGTAATCTCGGATGAATTGTTTGTCATAGCTTTCAGGGCTGGTACCCACTTGATAAGTGTCGGCATTCCAGAACCTAGATGAATCGGGCGTCAACACCTCATCCATCAAAACCAATTCTTCATTTTCATCCAAACCGAATTCAAATTTAGTGTCTGCAATGATGATACCATTTTCTTCGGCATGACTGCTGGCTTTCTGGTAAATAGCCAATGAAACAGTCCTTAATTGTTCAGCACGTTCTACGCCAATCAAATCAGTTAATTGTTTAAAAGTAATGTTTTCATCATGATCGCCCACCTGCGCTTTGGAAGATGGGGTGAATATGGCAGCGGGTAATTTTTCTGCTTGTTTTAAATTTTCTGGTAATGCAATACCACAGACTGAGCCTGAATGTTTATAGTCTTTCCAGCCTGAGCCAATGATGTAACCTCTGATGATGGCCTCACAGGGCAAGGCTTTGAGTTTTTTAACCACCACAGCACGACTAATTAAATCATCATCTGCTCCTGGAATGACTTGTGCCACTGGTAATTCAGTGAGGTGATTCTTTATAATAGGCGCCATCATATCAAACCAATAATTTGAAATTTGAGTCAATAAAGCACCTTTGTTAGGAATGACGTCAGGTAACACAACATCAAATGCACTGAGACGATCGCTGGCTACCATCAACAGGTGTTTGTCATCGACCTCGTAGACATCTCTGACTTTACCTTGATGAATTTTATTTAATTGAATTTCCATGTTTTGGCTTGATTGAAGCAAAGGTGTATTTTAACTAGGGTATAGACGCGAAGCAATTAATTAATATGGGCATAATAATAGGCAGTTTGTTGGGGTATAAGTTTGGCGGTTGGTTCGGCATGCTGATGGGCGCGTGGGTTGGACACACCATAGAACAATCCATAACCGGTGGGCGAGCTGGTGACAGCAAGAAACAAACCCAAGAAAGCTTTTTCAATGCCTTGTTTTTGTCAATGGGTAAATTGGCTAAGGTGGATGGTAAAGTCTCGCCTTCTGAGATAGAAAGAACAGAAGGCATTATGCAACACATGAAGTTGAATCAAGAGATGCGCCAACGAGCAATCAATTTATTCAATCAAGGCAAGGACCCCAGTCATAACATTGACAGTGCATTGTCTCAGTTTGGTCGTTTGGCCAGACGTTCATTGTCGTTGAAGCAAATCTTTTTAGAAATGCTGATTGATGTCGCTGAAGCCGATGGCATGATTTCTCAAGCCGAACATCGTATGATAGAACAGACTTGTCGTTTGATTGGCTATCCAGTTCAGTTGTTGAGTGCCATGATGAAAATGCGTGGCTTCAGAAGCGCCGGTGGCTACCAACAGAATCAACAGCAAGGCGCTAATCGACAGCAAAGCAGACGCCCGACCAACAGAAATGCACCGTTCAACCCTTATCAAGTATTGGGTGTGGGAGAAAGTGACAATAAAACCACCGTACGCAAAGCTTACAAAAGGTTGATGAGTCAGCACCACCCAGATAAATTGGTTTCAAAAGGATTGCCACCAGAAATGATGAAAGTGGCAGAAGAAAAGGCCAAGCAAATTCAACTGTCCTGGGAAAAAGTCAAAGATTTAAAAGGCTGGTAATGTTGACAATAATCAGGCTCAATGACAAACTTCAACAACCCCATTAATGTAACTGATTATTATGACTGAATTTATCATTGCTCCATCCATTTTATCGGCAGATTTTGCTCGTTTAGGGGAAGACACCCAAGCGGTTTTGGATGCCGGTGCCGATTGGGTTCATTTTGATGTGATGGATAACCATTATGTGCCCAATTTAACCATTGGTCCTTTGGTGTTAAAGGCGTTAAGGAATTACGGCATCACAGCACCCATCGATGTTCATTTGATGGTTAAGCCCGTAGATCGAATTATAGGTGACTTTGCGCAAGCCGGTGCCAGCATCATTACCTTTCATCCAGAGGCATCAGAGCATGTGGACCGGTCTTTGGCCTTGATCAAGGAAAGTGGCTGCAAAGCTGGGTTGGTATTGAATCCAGCCACTCCAGTGCATGTTTTGGAGCATGTTATGGATAAACTGGATGTGATTTTACTGATGAGTGTAAACCCAGGCTTTGGGGGGCAATCCTTTATTGATGGGACCTTAAAGAAGCTTGAAACAGTCAGAACCATGATTGACCAATCTGGTTTTGACATTCGTTTAGAAGTGGATGGTGGGGTTAAAGTAGACAATATTGCTGAAATTGCGGCAGCAGGTGCCGATACCTTTGTAGCTGGTTCAGCTATTTTTAACACCGATGATTATGCCAACACCATCACAAATATGAGGCAAATGATTCAGCAGAAATTCAGTGAAGTGCGCTAAAATAGTGAAATGAGAACAGTTATAGCCATTATATTGTTGTGTTTAATCAGTCTGCAGCTTGAAGCCAAGAAAGCAGAGAGCCTGAGTGACGCCGTAAATCAAGCCAAGACTGAAGGACGCGTGTTGTCTGCCAGAACGGTAGATGGTAGGCATGAGGTTAAGATTTTAACCAACTCAGGTACAGTCAAGACCATCAATAAACCTGCGAGCAATGCCGATAACAAACCCAACTCATTGAGATCAGATTATTTCAAAAATGGTGGAAAGTCCAGACGCAACGACAAACAAAATTCATTGATACCCAATCACTTTAATTCACAACAAAAAGTGATGAAAATCGATCGTCGGCCTAACAGTGCCAAATCGGCATCCAGAAAAAATAAAACCAATAAGAAAAATAAAAATCAATAAAGTATGCGCGTATTAATAATCGAAGATGATGACAACCTAAGGAACACCCTGATCAAACGTTTTGAAGAAACAGGGTATGTCGTTGATGCCGCTGACAATGGTGAAGATGGCCTGTATAAGGGACAAGAATACCCTGCTGATGTGGCCGTGATAGACTTAGGTTTGCCAAGAATATCTGGCATGGAAGTGATTCAAACCCTGCGTCAAGATGGTGTGGAATTTCCGATTATCGTTTTGACAGCCAGGGGGTCTTGGCAAGACAAAGTAATGGGATTGGATGCTGGCGCTGATGATTACTTGGTTAAGCCGTTCCATTTTCCTGAGCTGTTGGCGCGGGTCAATGCCTTGGTTCGTCGTTCCAGTGGTAATACCACCCCTGAAATTGCATGTGGCAATCTGACCATGAACATGAGTACTCAAGAAGTTAAACTCGCTGGGCAGGTTATCGACCTGACTTCCTATGAATACAAAGTCTTGGAATACATGTTGCACCATCAAAATGAAGTGGTTTCTAAAACCACACTAACCGAGCACATCTACCACCAAGATTATGACAGAGACAGCAATGTGATCGAAGTTTTTGTTGGTCGATTGCGGAAAAAGTTAACGGCCATAGAACCCGAGACTAAATACATTGAAACCTTGCGTGGTCGAGGTTACAGAATGCGCTCCATCAGTTAATTGATGGCTTCTGTGACTCAAAGTGTGTCACTGACAAAGCGGGTTTTACTGACCTCCAGCATTGCCTTATTGGCTGCATTAACTGGCATAGGCCTGGTGATGGAGCAAGCTTTCAAAGACAAAACCCTTCATTTAGTCAAAGAACGCTTAGAAAGCTATGTGCTTGCCATCATATCCAATACCGAAGTACAGGGTGATGAGCTGATTTTTCCTGAATATTTTCCAACACCTAGAATGGACCAACCCGGTTCAGGCATGTATGCGCAGATGGTTGTAGGTAACCAAACCTGGCAATCTCCATCCGTTTTGGGTCAAGAGTTACCTGAAGTTACCGCAGTGGGTGTAAATGAACGAATTTTCGACGCGCCCATAGAATTTCAACAAGAACGCTTGTTTCGCATGCGACAAGGCTTTTCTCTTGAAGCCGAGAATGGTTCAATTGAATTGACTTTATCTGTCACTGAGCATGCAGGTAATTTTTATCGTGAATTGGCAGAATTTGAAGAAACCTTACTAACCTGGCTGATTGGCATCAGTTCCATTCTGGTTTGTGTGCAATGGATCATCATGTACTGGGCCACCAAACCCCTGAAGCGATTGATGTCAGATTTACTGCGTTTAGAGAAAGGTGATGAGCTGATATTTTCTGAGGACTATCCCAGTGAGTTAAGGGGATTAACCACCAGCTTAAACCGGTTGATTGTCAATGAAAGGAACAATTTATCCAGACAGAGAAGGACTTTGGGTGATTTGGCCCATTCATTGAAAACGCCCTTGGCGGTTATACATTCGGAACTGGAAAACGAAGAAATTGACAAGGATTTGCTGCAACAACAAATCATGAATATGGATGAAATCGTAGCTTATCAACTCAAAAGGGCCGCTGTGGCTGGTCACCGCACCTTTGTGACGGGTGTGCCAGTTATTGATGTTTTGGATAAAATCATTAAAACATTAAAGAAAGTACACCCCAGCCGCAATATTCAGGTAAAAACCCAAATTGCACCTGGTGCTGAATTTTTTGGTGAGAAGGGCGACTTGATGGAAGTGTTAGGTAACCTGTTGGAAAATGCATTTAAATGGTGTGATCAACATGTCGATGTGTTGGTCAAAACCCTGTATATGGAAGGTCGCAGACGAACAGGCATTGTTATTGAAATTGGAGATGACGGCCCCGGCATTCCTGTAGGTAAACGCAATGAATTGCTGCAACGTGGAGTCAGGGGTGATGAACAAGTTAAAGGGCATGGGATTGGCCTTTCCATAGTGACAGATATTGTCGAATCATATCAAGGAGAGTTAGAAATCAAGACCCATGAAACACTCAAAGGTGCTTGTTTCAAAGTAATCTTACCACCTTAAATTTTATGAAAAAATTACTAAAAATCATGCAACAATTGCGTGACCCACAGACGGGCTGCCCATGGGATGTTAAACAAAGTTTTCAGACCATCGCACCGTACACCATTGAAGAAGCCTATGAAGTGGCTGATGCCATTGAACAAAATGACATGCAAGGGCTGAAGTTAGAGTTGGGCGATTTGTTGTTTCAGGTTGTTTTTCACTCGCAAATGGCTCAAGAAGCCGGTTTGTTTAATTTCACTGATGTGGTTGATTCAGTTTCGGATAAAATGATTGAGCGCCATCCCCATGTGTTTCAGACAGCAGGCGCTCAACTCACTGCAGAACAACAAACGTTGGCTTGGGAACAAGCCAAGAGTCAAGACAAGGCAAGTGTTGTGGATGGCATTGCTAAAAATTTACCAGAATTACTCAAGGCGGTAAAGTTGACCAGGTATGCCGCAGTCATCGGATTTGACTGGCCTGATGTGAGTCATGTCTTTGATAAATTAACCGAGGAAGTTGATGAATTAAAAGAAGCGATGGTTGCCGAGGACCAGTCACACATAGAAGAAGAGTTGGGGGATGTCTTATTTGTCATTGCTAACCTCGCAAGGCATTTACAGGTTGATCCATCCTCCGCATTGCGCAAAGCAAATATTAAATTTGAAAAAAGGTTTCGTAAAGTTGAAAAGCTGGCTAAGGAATTGCAGCCTAAAAAAGAAAGCTTTGACCTGGATATTCTGGACGAACTGTGGGACCAGGTCAAAGCAGAACTACAAAATCATGATGATTGAACGGCACACCCTTTAAGTGTGTGTGCGTGTGTGTGAAAGGAATGCCGTCCAACACATCGATGATGTTCTAATGAGCTAAATATAAAATACCGAAGCTCTGTTTTATTATTATTACTCCCTCCTCTTGAAGCAAAACTGAGTTATTTACAGCTTCGTCTTCAATAAAGTTTATAGTCATGTGACTGATATTTTTATAAAGTGTGTGTGTAGTGTGTGTGTATAAAAATATCAGCCAACATAGACGTTTGGTTTAAAACATTAATCCATGGTAATGAGCGCTGATGAGTCGCAGCTCATTAATTCACCATCCAGATAAATGGTCTCAAATTCTATGGTGATGGTGGCTTCTTCACTTTCCACCGTTCCTGTAGCGTAAGCGGTCGAGTCGCAATCGAGGATTACCGTTAAAATGGTTTCTGGAAGCGGTATTGGCAAACCGCCTGTTCCATCATCAGATGATTTTCTACCCGTACCATCATCAGAAGATTTACTGATGTGTTGAGTGTTGTTGATGCCACTGTAAACCCCGTTTTCAACGAATCCTTCAATTTGTTGCACGGTGTTCGTGGCTGTATCATGTAACACGCCCTGATAGGTGTTGTCGTCTTTGTCATCACTGAATAAATACAATGAGCTACCAAATGATGTGCTACTGATCAGCAAACACATCAATATCAAAGTGGTTTTGATGCCAGTTCCTTCAGATTCTGATCTGAAGGAATGGCGGTTCGATTGAATGGTATTGGAAATTCCAGTGCCTTCAGATTCCGAAAAATGCTTTTTCATGGTGTTTGATGTTTTCATGGTTGATCTCATAATAAATAATTGTTAACGTGGGTTAATCTTCAAAATAAAAAATGCCCAGACCGACTGGTTTGTTTTTTGCCCTTGACTCTAAGGTTTCTAACTGACTTTCAATCTGATCAAACTCAGGTGTGATTATTTCGTGATAAATCTTTCGAATCATTTCATTGGCCCTTCTTTTGAACTCAGCTGCATGTTCCTGTTTTATTCGAATGGAATAGAGGTTGCGCTGAAAGTTAGGCTCATCATCACTGAAGATGTTGTGATGAATGGTGTTGATTATTCTTTTGATGGATGCCGCGGCAATGTTTGACATTTCAATGTTAATACCTGAAGGCGGTGTATATGATTTATTGAGAAAATGAACTTTGTTATCAATAATCTCAACACATTTTGCTTTCAGTAGAGAGTCAAGAATAGGGCCATGGCTGATGTTTTTACCAAAACGTTGGCACAAGGTCTCAAATGACAGGCCTTTACCACTTCTTTTCAGAGGAATTGGATTGCCAGCTTCATCACAAAATGGTGGCATGTGTTTCCAATGTTCTAGAATATTGGCTTCGCGTGATCTGTTCTGTTCAATGTAATCACTTTTTTCTTCTGAATTTTTAATGATTTTAGAAACTTCTCTGCGGTCCAATCCAGTTTGATAGGCAATGGATGAAATTTTGCCGCGACTGTTTTCTGAAGTTTCATCAATGTACCTTTCAGCTTCCTCAACAAAAAGTTCTCTGACTAAGTTTTGAAATGAATTGAATTCAACTTTCTGTTTCACCAATATTTTTATCAATGGTCTCATGCAGGTTCGAATGAAACTCAGCCAATAAACATCAAATGACAGGTTTCGATTGTTTGTAACTTGTTGGTTCATTGGTGATTTACTCCATCAAAATACCAGCCTTGAAAGTTATCAAAGCCTTGCTTCATTCCGGTCATGAGGTCTTGCTCGTTTTCGACACCTTCTAGAACTGAAATGATGTTCATCGATGCTGCAAACTTGGCCAATCCATTGGTGAAATTATTGTGACTGCTGTGTTTGATGTTTTGTGATGCCACCTTGATGACATTGATCAAACCCATTTGTAATAATTCCCAATGCGCAAATCCTGATCCAAAATCGTCTAAAGCCAACCAGCCGCCTTTTTCTTTAAAGTGTTGTAAGACCTTAATGGCACTAGAGCACAAAGGGGGCATGGAATCTGTTTCAACAATTTCAATGCACAATTGACGGGGATTGATGATGTTGTAATCAATGAGTTGCCACAATAAGTCGCGAAACTGCGGGCTCAATAAGCTGATTGGCATCAAATTAATACTTAAACGTTTGGGGTTGTGCGTCTCCAAAACAGACTCAATTTGCGAAAATATTTTGATGTCTAAATCTATTTTTTGTTGCACGCTTAAAGCTTTGAAAAATTGTTCTACGTTCCTGTGTCCCATTAAAGTTTGCGGCCTATACAGCATTTCAAGCCAATCCTGGTGATTGGCATTGGCATCCACGATATCTTGAAACTGAAAGGTCAGTTTCTGATCGGTGGCGGATTTAAATGCTGCTAAATTCATAAACATGGTCAAGATTGAACAGGTTTATTATGTCGCAAGAATTATTGAATGTAAACAATAATCGCCAAATCTTTTTAAAAATTTCGGCTTAAATTATTCGTAAATAGTGATATTTAAATGAAAAAGACATTAATAACAGTCACATACAGCAGTAATGTGAGTCGAAAAATATATGTAGAAAAGGTCGAAATTTAGACTACTTATTGAGTAGGTTGATGATTTTAAGGTTGGCAGCAGGGAGTTTGACTGATGACAATTTTGATTTGTGGTGCCATATCATGGCCTGTTTTTCATTGGCGTGGACTTGTGGATTGTGCGCTAAACAGTGGTACACATGTAATTGTACAGTCTTGTTGGGATAGGAGTGAGTCAGCTTGATGAGTAGGGTGGGATTAATGGGTTGGTAATTGATTTCTTCCAAAGATTCCCGTTCCAAAGCTTCGAGTAATGATTCTGGGGCTTCAACTTTGCCGCCTGGAAATTCCCAGTATCCCTCGAGGTGTTTGCCGGCTTGTCTTTGGGTCAAAAGGATGTCGCCTTGGCTATTTTCTAAAACCAAGACGACGATTTGTTGCGGTTGGTTTAACTCAATCTGCCGTGACATTGTTTAAATTTCTTGCCTGACCCACAAGGACAAGGGTCATTGCGACCTACTTTCTGTCCGTCACGAATAAATGTTTCTACTTTTTCATCTGGCTGAGTGGGCTGCGAAGAGGAAGATTGGTGTTGGAAAGTCACATTTTGTTCTTCTTTGTGTTCCATGGCTGCCACATCTTCTTCTTGTTGTACTTTTACTCGAGATATGATCCTGATGGTTTCGTATTTAATCTTATCCAACAAGTCTTTGAACATTTCAAATGATTCACGCTTGTATTCTTGAATGGGTTGTTTTTGCGCATGTGAACGCAAGCCAACGCCTTGTCTTAAATGATCCATTTGAGCCAAATGCTCTTTCCACAGTTGGTCTAAGGTGTTGAGGTAGGCTGCTTTTTCAAAGTGACGCATCACATCGGTGCCTGTCATGGTTTCTTTTTCTTTGAAGAACCTATCTATGTGATCATGAATTTTATCTGTTAAGCCATCATCGTCCAAGTGCTCATCGCGTTCAAGGATCCTGTTGATGTTGATTTCGATACCAAATTCATGTGATAAAACACGTTCTAACTGTGGTACTTGCCATTGTTCTTCCACACTCTCTAAAGGAATGTGTTGGCGTATGACGTTATCAAACACTTCTTCTCTGACATCGCTGATGTATTCACCAATTTCTTCGGCTTCCAGTAGATCAGAGCGTTGTTGATAAATCACCATTCTCTGGTCATTGGCCACATCGTCGTATTCCAGCAAGTGTTTACGAATATCAAAGTTATGTGACTCTACTTTGCGTTGGGCGTTCTCGATGATGCGAGTGATCCATTTGTGCTCAATGTATTCATCTTCTTTCATGCCGAAGCGTTTCATATTATCCATCATGCGACTTTGACCAAATACACGCATCAAATTGTCTTCCAATGAAATATAAAATCGAGATGAACCTGGATCGCCTTGCCGTCCAGCACGCCCACGAAGTTGGTTGTCAATTCGGCGTGATTCGTGTCGTTCTGTGCCAATAATTCGCAATCCGCCACTGTCTAAGACTTGTTGATGACGTGCTTTCCAGTCAGCTTCTAATTGTGCTTTCTCGGACTCACTGATTTGTCCTTTACTTTCTAACTCCACTGCCAAGTTACCGCCCAAGACAATGTCGGTACCACGACCGGCCATATTGGTTGCAATGGTTACCGCACCAGGTAAACCGGCTTCAGCCACAATCATCGCTTCGCGTTCGTGTTGCTTGGCATTCAAGACATTGTGTTTGATTTTCTGTTGCTTCAGTTGCTCTGATAACAGCTCAGAAACCTCAATCGAGGCCGTACCAACCAGCACAGGTTGCTGTCTTTCTGTGCAACTGACAATGTCTTCAATGATGGCTTCAAATTTGGCTTTTTGACTGAAGTAAACCAAATCACCCGCATCATCACGGATCATTGGTTTGTGGGTGGGAATAACGATAACCTCTAAGTTGTAGATGGTTTGAAATTCATAAGCTTCGGTATCTGCGGTACCGGTCATGCCTGACAGCTTAGGGTAGAGTCGAAAATAGTTTTGGAAAGTAATCGATGCCAATGTTTGGTTTTCTTTTTGAATCGGAACATTTTCTTTGGCTTCAACGGCTTGGTGAAGACCATCAGACCAACGCCTGCCTTCCATGGTTCGTCCGGTGAATTCATCGACAATAACAATTTCGCCTTCATTGACAATATAATCAACGTCTTTTTCAAACAGGTGGTGAGCTTTCAATGCAGCACTGACATGGTGCATCAATGAAATGTGCTGTGAATCATACAGTGAGTCATCAGGACCCATTAAGCCATTTTTCTTTAACAAATCTTCAGCATTTTGCATGCCTTGTTCTGTTAAAAAGATTTGTTTGGATTTTTCTTCTACAGAAAAGTCTCCATCAGGCTCTGGCAAGGCCTGTTTATTCATGATGGCTTTGCTGATTTCCTTTTGATCAACTTCCTCAGTGGCTTTGACCAGCAATGGAACCAATTTATTGACACGGTTGTAGATTTCAGGTGATTCATCAACTTGGCCAGAGATAATCAGTGGTGTACGTGCTTCATCAATTAAGATCGAATCAACCTCATCGATGATCGCAAAGAAAGGCTCACGTTGTACTTTGGCATCTAAGCTAAAGGCCATGTTGTCACGTAAAAAATCAAAACCTAATTCATTGTTGGTTGCGTAGGTGATGTCACATGCATAGGCCGCTCGTTTGGCTTCATGCGATAAGCTGGGTATAACCACACCAACACTCATACCTAAAAAGTTGTACAACGGTTCCATCCATTTGGCATCACGACTGGCCAAGTAATCATTCACCGTAACAACATGAACGCCATTGCCTGCCAAGGCATTGAGATAAGCAGGTAAAGTACACATCAAAGTTTTACCTTCACCGGTTCTCATTTCAGATATTTTTCCACGGTGAATAACAATACCGCCTATCAACTGAACATGGTAATGACGCATTCCCATGGTTCTGACTGATGCTTCACGGACCAAGGCAAATGCTTCTGGCAATAAGTCATCAAGAGGTTCACCAGCAGCAATTCGGTCCTTCAAAGCTTGGGTTTGTAATGGAAAGTCAGCATCGCTGAGTGCTTGGTATTTGGGTTCAAGTGCGTCTATGCTGTCCGCAATTTTGTCTAATTGTCGGATGTACCTTTGATTTCTGCTGCCGAATACTTTGGTGAATAGTGAAGTGATTGCCATAATTTGTTTTCAGTTGCCTGCGTTAATGATTCAATGTGGATTCATTAAGTGATTATTCAAGTAAAAAGGGCAAATAAAAATGAATTTATCTGCCCTCGATGTTTCTATATATTGGTTATGAATTGATGAATGGAAGGGGGTTGACCTTGTGCCCATTCTTAAGTATTTCAAAATGCAAATGCTCTGAAGTGGCACGACCAGACTTGCCCATGGTTGCAATGGGGTCTCCGGCTGTTACTTTTTGACCCAGTTCCACGTTGATTGATTCTGCATGGGCATAGCGTGTCATGAATCCATTGCCGTGGTCAATTTCAATCATTCTGCCATACGAGCCTCTTTGGCCAGCCCAAACCACAACGCCATCAGCTGCTGCAATGATGTCAGATTTATAACCGCCAGAATAGTCCATACCTGCATGACTGGCTTGTTGGCCTGTGAATGGGTCAATGCGTTTACCATAGTATGAAGATACCCAGCCTTTATTCAAGGGTAACAAATGTGGTGTGGCATTTTGATCGACTGTTTGTTCACTTAACAGTTGTGACAATATATCGAGATTTTCTTGTTGTTTGCTGAAATTGTCCTCTAGATTGAACAGGTTTTCATAAAGGGATTGTGCCGTGTTCGATTCACCCGTCAATTCCAAGTCAGCACCACCTATACCTGGTTCATCTGACAAGTTGAATTCATTGGGATTAATTTCTGCCACCACAGTCAGCCTGTTACCTAAGGCATTTAATCGTGTGGATTGAGCCATTAATTTACCAATTTGAAGGGTCATGGAATCTATGTCATTTTGTACTGATTTCTTGTGTTGAATCAGTTCTTGTTGACGCAAATCAACCAATGCTTGCAGTTCTGCGACTTGGGCTTCATTGGATTCTGAGTGACTAAAAAAAACTGATCCCATCAGTGCGCCGGTTGCAAAGACCACCAATGAAAACAATGCAGCCACAGAAATCAATTTAATTTTGATTTTATGATCACTTAAAGGGTATTGCACAATTCCCGTTTTTTTGTGTTTTATTATTGTTAGATTATTCATAAAAAAAACTTGCTTATCATTATTATTAAGATTCAAATATCCCCATGCGAAGATCCAAAGGATTTCACACAATTACTGACAGTATGACTCAAGATAAAACTTTATCTGGATTGATACAACGTGCCAATCAACTCAAAAAGTTAGATGACCAACTTCAAATGTGTTTGCCTTCCCAAGTTAAGGGTTTGTGCCACTTAGCTAATATTAAGGGCGAAACGGCTGTTTTTGTTTGTTATACACAAATGGAGGCCAGTAAAATTCGTATGTACAGCCGGAGCATTTTACAGATAATGCAGACAGAATTCAAAATATCTGTAAAGAAACTACAACTTAAAGTCGAATTAAAACGTTAATTTCTGATTTTTTAACGACCCAATCTCTTTTTTATATTTCCATATGATAAAGCTGACTTGTGTATAAGGTCAGTTTATAATGCGATGCTGTTATTCAATTTGACCCAATCATGAACTTAGAAGCCCAAATCAATGCCGCATGGCAAGCCAAAGCTGAACTCAATCCAGCACAATTAAAAAGTGAATACGGACAAGTGATCGAATCGGTTCTAACAGGCCTGGAAGCTGGCCAACTAAGAGTCTCTGAACCCAATGGTGATGGGTGGCAAGTGAATGAATGGCTGAAGAAGGCCGTGTTGTTGTATTTCACCATAGCAGACAATCAAGTGATGGCGGGTACAACTCATAATTATTGGGATAAAGTGCCTTGTCGTTTTAAAGAGGCCACAGCAGAAGAATTTAAGAAGACGGGAGCCAGGGTGGTGCCTCCAGCAACCATTCGACGTGGTGCATTTTTAGGTAAAGGTGTGGTATGTATGCCATCTTATGTCAACATCGGTGCATTCGTTGACGATGGTACCATGGTTGATACGTGGGCTACGGTAGGCAGCTGCGCGCAAATTGGAAAAAATGTTCACTTATCGGGTGGAGTGGGAATTGGTGGTGTATTGGAACCATTGCAAGCTGCGCCCACCATCATTGAAGACGGTTGCTTTATTGGTGCCAGAAGTGAAGTGGTTGAAGGCGTCAGGATAGGAAAAGGCAGTGTCATATCTATGGGTGTTTTCATTGGACAAAGCACCAAGATTTATGATCGTGAAACCGATGAAGTCAGTTATGGATTTGTACCTCCTGGTTCAGTTGTTGTGTCTGGTACTTTGCCGGCTGCAAATGGCAAGTATGCATTGGATTGTGCAGTCATTGTGAAAAAAGTCGATGAAAAAACCCGTTCAAAAACCTCAATCAATGAATTACTGCGCTCATGATTATCTATGGTATCAAAAATTGTGACAAAGTCAGGGCAGCGATGAAACAAGCCCTGGCCAGTGGTTTGAAGCCACAGTTACATGATTTCAGAGTGGATGGCATTGACCAAGTGTTGGTGGAAGGAATGCTTAACGACATTGCTATGTCTGAACTGTTGAACAAAAGAAGCACCACTTGGAAACAATTGAGTGACTTTCAAAAAATTGAACCCAATGTGGGTTTATTGGTGGCCAACCCCACACTGATTAAGCGCCCCGTTGTGTTTGACGGCAGTAAATACCGCATAGGTCTTTAAAACAGAGAAGTCATTATGGAACCTGAAGTCATCAACCTGGCTAAACAGCTGATACAAAAACCATCCTACACACCTGATGATGCAGGCTGTCAGCCTTTGTTGATGAATCGATTGGGTGGACATGGTTTTCTGGGTGAGCATCATCGATTTGGCGAAGTGGATAATGTGTTGATCTGGCACGGTGATGAACCTGGTCCAGCATTGATGTTTTTAGGTCACACCGATGTGGTACCGCCTGGCGACTTGGCTGCATGGACACATGACCCTTTGTCAGCCCATGTTGAAGCTGGGGTTTTATATGGTCGCGGTGTGGCAGACATGAAAGGATCGGTGGCAGCGATGGTATTGGCGATGGAGAAATTCGTCGGCCAATACCCCAACCATCGAGGTAAAGTGGCATTGATGCTCACCAGTGATGAAGAAGGCATAGCGCATGATGGGGTGAAAAAATTCATGCCGTTGATGGCTGACAAACACCCTTTTGATTATTGTTTGGTGGGAGAACCAAGCAGTTCAAAAGTGATTGGAGATACGGTCAGGGTTGGACGGCGTGGGTCTTTACATGTCGAAATCAGAATCAAAGGCAAACAAGGTCATGTGGCTTACCCACAAAATGCGGCAAACCCCGTCTTTTTAGCCGCCAAAGCCATTGATGAAATGGGTGGTTTTATGTGGGATGAAGGCAATGAGGATTTTCCACCAACCAGTTTCCAAATTTCAAACATCAATGCAGGCTCCGGTGTGACCAACATCATTCCAGGAGAGCTGGTGATCACTGCCAACTTCAGGTATGCGCCGGTTTCAAGTCAGCATAGCCTGGAACAACAATTACAAATGATTTTAGATCGGCATCAGCTGAAGCATGAGTTGGTGTGGCAACTATCAGGAGCACCTTTTCATTGTAAGGATGAAAATTTTAAAGAAGCTGTGGCAGAATCGGTGTTTCAAATAACAGGTGTGCGACCTGAATTCAATACAGGTGGTGGTACATCGGATGGTCGATTTGTTGCACCGCATGGCATTGCGACTATGGAGCTGGGCCCAATCAATAAAACCATTCATCAAGTCAATGAATGTGAAAAAATCAGTCACTTGGTTCAATTAGAAAATATTTATTTGGATCTGATCAAACGGTTGCTCCTAAAATGAATGCGGTCATCAATGATGTGATAGACAGGCGGTTGTCTGTAGCTCCTATGTTGGATTGGACTGACAGGCACTGTCGGTTTTTTCATCGTTTGATTTCCGATCAAGTGTTGTTGTACACAGAGATGATTACCACCGGTGCTTTGTTGAATGGTGATCAAGAAAAATTATTGGGTTTTTCACCCTCAGAAGAGCCGGTGGCCATCCAACTTGGCGGCAGTAACTTGGATGATTTGGCCACTTGTGCAAAGATGGCTGAAGACATGGGCTACAGTGAAGTCAATTTAAATGTAGGCTGTCCAAGTGACCGGGTGCAAAAAGGTCGTTTCGGTGCTTGTTTGATGAAAGAACCAGATTTGGTGGCGGATTGTTTTGCGGCCATGCAAAAAGCCGTCAAAATTCCCGTGACCATCAAATCCCGAATTGGTGTGGATGATGATGACTCGTTTGATTCCTTTGAGCGTTTTGTTGATACAGTCAGTTCTGCAGGGTGCCAAACGTTTGTGGTTCATGCGCGAAAAGCCTTGTTAAAAGGATTGAGTCCAAAGCAAAATAGATCGGTACCGCCACTAAAATATGAGTATGCTTATGACATTAAATCAAAAAATCCGAATTTGAATGTTGTATTGAATGGTGGCATTGAAACAGTAGAACAAGCGGTTGAGCAGCTCAACCATGTTGATGGTGTGATGGTCGGCCGCGCTTTTTGGAATGCACCTTGGTTGATCAGGGACATGCACAATGCCATGGCAATGGGTGAACAAAAGTTAACCCGAGATGAGGTGTTATTGGCCTATGTTGATTACTGTCAACACATGGTAAAACAAGGGTTAAGTTTACATTGGTTAATCAGACCTATTTTAGGTTTGTATCATGGATTTCCAGGCAATAAAAAGTGGAAGTCCCATTTAGTGACAGAAGCGCCGCGCAGAAAAGACGACGTGACGGTGATCAAAGAAGCAAGAGATTGGGTGACATATGCTGGTTAAAAACATTGCAGACTTCAAAAAAGTCCAAGAATTAAAGCAATTTAACATCAAACAAGAAGTGGCTATGAAAGCCGCGTTTATGGTAAGTCCTGTTGGGTTTTCATTGAATGAACAAACGGCGCAAGACAATGAATATATGCAGATGGATGCCAAGGTCGATGAAAAGCTTGCCGTGTATCAACAAATGCAATTGGCCCGTACATTGACTGATTTTGGCATTCCTGTCATTACCTTTCCTGGTTCGGAAGACACGCCTGATGCGGTGTTTCCGAACAATGCTTTCGCCACCAACCACAACCGACGTTATATTGTGGGTTCAATGAAATACCCCAATCGACAATTAGAAACACAGCGGCACGATATCCGTAAATTTTTTGGTGGTGTTTTGGGTTATGAGGAATATGAAATTGAGAATCACCGCGCCATTGCAGAATTAACAGGTGTTTTGGTACCTGATCGTGGCCGCAATGTAGGCTTTATTGGCATGACTGAACGGGTTGATGAGGCCGGTGCAGTAGAGTTAGATGAAGGTTTTCAGTTGGATTTGACTTTTCAGTTTGACCTGGCTGAAGGTGAATACCACACCAATGTAGTGATGGCTTGTTTGGCCAGTGTGGGTTGTGTGATGCATAAAGACTCGTTTGCTGACCCTGATGTGGTACAAGCGATTGATGATTTTTACGAAGGTCGTGTGCTGTACCTTTCAGATGAGGAGAAATTGGCATTTTGTGGAAACTGTATTTCCATCACTGATCGGGATGTGCTGTTCAGCCAGACAGCTTATGATACCTTGTCGGTGTCTTCAAGGAAGGTGTTAACCAACTGGGGGCTGGAAATTCATGGGGTTGATGTGTCCGAATTGGAAAAAGCTGGAGGCAGTCTGCGATGCATGATCGGTGAAATCTTCTGACGAAAAATGTGAACGCGAACCTCTGCGTTGGTACTGGCTTTTGATACCATCAGGTACATTCGTACGCTCAGGCATTCAAAAGTCATTACCGCCTTAATCTTCAAAGCCAAATTCGTTGTCAGTGAGCAAAATTATGCCGTCATTCTGAGCGAGGCACGAGTCGAAGAATCTCCCAAAGACCATGCGATCCCATTTGGTAAACTGATAAGTTAAAACCAGCCTAATATCGCGCCCATCAAGGTCAATGCCAATGTAGAGTACCCCGCATTGATAGCCAAAATTTTCCAATCGCGCCCTTCAAAGGCATAATGAATTCCCATGAATGGGGTGATGCAGCCTATACCGATGAAAAATCCTGTCATGGCTCCCAAATGAAAATCTGCATCGGGTTCAATAAATAAGGCCAGCATGATGGCAGCAACTGATGTCCACATAATGGCCATGCCAAAAACTTTGCCCGGATGTCTTTGGTTGACTTCATCGGAGGATAAGCCAAATGCCTTCATCCACGGTTTACTGAACAAGGGGCCATACCAGATGCCACCTAAGATAAAAGCAGCTGCAGTGGCGATAAGCACTGCCAACCAATTCAATTGTTGTAAGTCGAAATGTATGTGCACAGAGACCCTTCCATATGATTGAGACTATCATTGTAGCCCAGGCTTGAAATTGATTCAAAAAACATAATAAGGGCGCTGATTATTGATCATGACTTCGTGTCTAAGCCATATATTCAACTAATTTGAGATTGCAGTTGTTTCTAAATCATATATCTACAATAATTAACTGCGCCAATCAGTTTAATCAGTCCATGCTGAGCTGTAGGTTGTATAAAAACTTGAATACATCATTTTACTCAATTGTTGATGTTGAGAATGATGCACGAAACCAAAAACTGATTTGACAAAAGTTCGTTTCTGTCAAACCAATTAACAGAGACCACTATGAAAATTAAAGCCATCCTCTTATTTTTAGTTGCTACCCACAATGTGAGTGCCCAATTCATCGATAATTCATTGGGTGTTGATCCCCGTGTTAATTATCAAAAACTGACAGAATTAGGACCTTGGGATGATAGAAATTATGATTTAACGCTAGAAGATTTGGCATGGTTGAGTGACAACGAACATGAATTGAAAGAGATGGTGCCGGCATTTTACCGGGTGCAATTCAGAAAAGAATTTCCAGATACACCTCGAATTGGCAAGGTTCAATATCCCAGAAGTTTATTGAACTACTATGTCCTTAAATACGATGGATACTTGATCGATGGCCTGATTTATCGAGCTGGAAAATGGCTGAATGATTATCACAGTTTCGAAGTTACGATGGAAAATGGTTTGACCCCAGGGGAAATTTTCAGAGAACAAATCAAACAAAACACCAGAACTTTGAGTGGTGAGGTTTTGGTGTTTTCTGGTGCCGAATCAGCTGTTTCTGTCAGTCCAGCTGATCCAGAATTGGTGGTGGCCGGTTTAAACCGCAACGGCCAAGAAATGTTGTATTCTTCTGACGGGGGGGACACATGGACCAGTGCCCCTGATTTAACCGGAAGTGAGTGTTGTGATCCAGCCATGGATTGGAAGTCCGATGGTTCTTATGTTTACAATGTGACTCTTGGCGGTAACCAAGTATGGTTTTATCGATCTGATGACAATGGACAAACTTGGGACAGTCTTGCAGACATCACCCCTGGCGATAACAGGCGAGAATTGTCAGGTCCCACAGGTTCGTTGAATGACAAGGAATACATCCACGTTGATCAATCGCCTACTTCTCCCTTTCAAGACAATATATACATCACTTGGCACCAAAGCAACATCATGCAATTTGCGGTCAGTGATGATGACGGCAACACCTTTACCACCACTTCATTCACAGCTGAGGATCGTGGCATTGGCAGTGACATAGTCACAGGAAGGGATGGCACCATTTATCACTTTTGGCCGGCCTTTAATAATCCCGACATACAAATGAATAAGTCCACCAATGGTGGTACAGCATTCAGCCCAGCTGTGGTGGTAGCGCCAACAAATGATGGGTTTGATTTTCCGATTCCATCGATGGACAGTCGTTTTGTGTTTATTTATGTCGCTGCAGATATAGATTTAACCGGTGGCCCCTATGATGGAAGGTTGTATGCCTCTTGGACGGATACCTTGGGACCACAATCTACGGCGGTCAATAATCATGCCAGAATTCAAGTGGGCTATTCTGACGATGGTGGAGACACTTGGAATGTAACAACGCCACATGAAACTGATGATGCCTTGGAGGTTGATAGGTGGCATCAATGGTTGAAAGTTGATAGAAACGGCATCGTGCATGTTATTTTTTATGACACCAGAAATTTTGCTGACCGATCTGGGGTTGATGTTTATCACAGCTATTCAGTGACGGGTGGTGAAAATTGGAGTGCGCCCACCAGGTTGACTTCTGTTTCTTCACCAGAAGGCAGTGGTTTCCAATTTGGTGATTACAACGGTATGGATTTTGGTGACAGCGATGATGGCGTGGCTATTTTTTCTGATAACCGTGCTGAAGGTGGTGGCTCTCCTGATATGGACGTGTATGTGGCACCCGTTTTGGGTCCAATCGATTTGATATTTGAAAATGGATTTGAGGCAATCAATTAAAAACATGATGAATTTAAATAAATACATCCTTATATCTGTGTTGGTATTTTTAAGTGCCTGTTCAAGCGACAATGAATTCAATGACCCAATGAAAAAGCCGTTGGTTTTTGAAAACCCTACAGGCATGATGCAAAAATTAACAAAAATCGAAGATGAGATTGGTCAACAAAACTACATTTTATTAACTGATGCCATCGCCATATTGAAAGCCTATGATGTAATCAACAATTCCTTGGATGGATTTTATATGAAATTATCGGGATTGACGCCGCGTGAAATCATTGAAAAAGCCCAACAACATCAATGACGTTTAGAACAATGAAGCAAATTGAATTCAAGCACCAATAAGATGAGAACGGGATGTTTAACATTTATTCACCTGTATAGGTATTGAGATTGCCTATAATGTCTGATTGGTATAATTTACAGGAAGGGTTTTGAAGAATAAATCGATCATGTTTTGGGTGGTGCTGACTTTGTTGGTCATTGGTTCATTGCCTTTTTTGTTGTCATGGTACCAAATCAATCAGTCAAAAGAAGCCGTGGTTGATCAAGCACAAAAAAACCACCTGATTATTTCCCGTGCCACAGCCGAGAGGATCGCTACCTACCTCACCAAATACCAAGATGTAGCGAGAAACATTGCGATTGATCCCAGTGTCTATATTGCTCCGGATGCAGCAACTGCGACTGAATCATTGAAAAGAGGCCTGCTACTGCACAGCAACATTCAGTTAATCGGCTTGATGCTTAATGAACAAGGACAGCCATCCCAAGTCATTCAATTGGCCAGAAAAAATGAATCCAGTGACATTGATTTTGACGCCTTAAAAAACCAACTGGTGCAAGAGGTACAGTTGACCTCACAAAAAGGACAAAAATACCTAGGAATCAAAGTATCTTCAGCCAGGCCCAACGTGGACGTTGTGATGTTGGTGAGTTTAGATACCAATCAATGGCTCAATCCACGCATATTGGGACAAGCAGCCAGTCTCAGTTTGGTCGATAATGAAGGCCAATTGATTGAACATTCGGGTGATGCGTTTGTGCCGGTTTCGGCTGAATGGTTGGTGATGATGAAAAATGGGTCTGTTACTGGTGTAGCCAATCGATCGGGAAACAAGACTTTGGATAAATTCATATCAGCCTTTGCCAAAATTGAGCAGCAACCTTGGTACATTATTTCAAGGCAATCGGTTGAATTTGCTGAGCAGTCAACGGCTGCCATGAGCAAAACTGCATGGCAGATTTTTGGTTTGGTGTTGCTGGCGATGTTGGTGCTGTTAACCATGGCTTATTTTTCATGGGTCAAACCCATCAGGAGAATCGTCAAGGCGCAAAATGCCTTGTTAGGAGACAACAGTGCCGAATCCGATTGGAAAGGTGGTGAGGTCCAGGCCTTGGAGCACAGCTTTGATGCCCTGACCAAACACATCAATGATCGAAATGCCTTGGGTAAAATATTTGTCGACAGGTATCAGGTGATTAGCCCCATTGGAAAAGGTGGTATGGGTACTGTTTTCCTGGGCTGGGATCCAAAGCTCGACAGGCATGTGGCATTGAAGACTCTACCCATTGGCAATCAATTTGGCACCCGTGAAAACATGAGTCAAACCTTGGTTCAAGAGGCCATCACAGCTGCAAGGATTTCACACAGGAATGTGGTTTCAATTTATGACGTGGTTTCTACTAAAACCACTGCCTTCATTGCCATGGAGTACATCAAAGGCGAGTCTTTAAGCTCATTGTTGCAACGCAAAGGATCTTTAAGTCTGCCTTTGACATTATCGATTGCCATTGCAGTGCTGCGAGGGCTTCAGACTGCCCATGATATGGGTTTTGTGCATCGAGACGTTAAACCAGCTAATATTCTATTGGATGTCAATGGCGACATTAAATTAACAGATTTTGGCACAGCAACTTTGGTCAAAGGCATTGGTGCCGATGACATCACCGGAACCATAGGTTATATGGCTCCAGAAACATACCAACGTGGTGAAGTGACCAT
This sequence comes from Marinicella litoralis, assembly GCF_002591915.1. Taxonomy (GTDB): domain Bacteria; phylum Pseudomonadota; class Gammaproteobacteria; order Xanthomonadales; family Marinicellaceae; genus Marinicella; species Marinicella litoralis. The sequence goes on from NZ_NIHB01000004.1 coordinate 55,278, forward strand.
AAAAAGTGATTTATTTGCAGTGGGTGTACTGATTGCTGAATGTTTGCTCGGAGTCAATCCATTCAAAAGCAAAAAAATACATTTAACAAAAAATAACACGATAAACAAAGCCGTGATTTTTCCGGCTGATCTCAGACAACCAGCAGCTGAAGAGTTGTTTAAAGTTTTTGATAGGTTGTTGGATAAAGAACCCAATAAACGACCCCAATCAGCCACAGAAATGGCTGAGTTGATTGTGCACTCCACGCCATGTGCAATTAAATGGGACTCAGAGGTGGCCGGTGTAAGGATTCAAAAAAATGAAGAAAGAAATGAAGAAGAAGATACCATTGTTGCTCATTCTTAGTGGTTTGAGCGGGTCTGCTTGGGTTTCAGCAAGTGAAACAATTGCAGCCAATAAAGAAGAGCAACAGTCAATTCATGGCGGTGTGTTTGATACAACATCTGATGTATTGGCCGGTACCAATGGAAACAATCAAGTGTTATTAAAGGATTCCAGTGGGAAAGTCAGGGTGATCGGTGAAGGTGCGGTTGGTTCCTCCAACAGTGCGTTGGAAAAACTAACAATTTTGGTTGATCGAACGCCACCAGTCATTACTTTTCAGTGGCTGAATGCCATGGAGCAAGCGGATGAGGTCATCATTGGTCCCAAAAGTGAAGTCAACATCGCTGTAAATGAAGCGCAGCTCAAACAAATAACAATCGATGACCAGATACTGAATGTCCCCGGAATGACCCAAAGGATTAAATTTAATCTAGCGGCAAAATCATTGCAGGTATTGGCCGAAGATGAATTTGGTAACGTCAGTCAAAGTAAGTTGGTGTTGAAGCCTGACTTTGAAAGTCCCAGCATCACTTGGGATTTAACAGCGCCTGCCATCAAAAAAGGTGGCCAATGGTTTGCTGGAAAACAAGCAGACTTGGTTCTCAGTGCGACCGATAATGTGGCCATGGGCACAGTACATTTAAACCAGCAGGCTGTTGACTGGATTGATCATCCTTTGTCAGTGAATGAAGGTGATGAGTTGCAAGTAACCGACGCATTAGGAAACGTCACGACCGAAAAGCTGGCCTGGCAAGTGGATTCAATGGCTCCAACAGTTGTGGTCACTGTAGAAAATGAAAAACAAGCAGCCACCAAACGTTTCAGCGTCAGGGTCAATGAGTTAATTGACCTCACTACAATGGATTTGGGGGTTGGTGTAAAACTACAAAAATACAAAGGTAAGTCGAGAAAATGGCTGCCTTTACCGAAAAAGTTTCGTTTCACCAGTAAAGGAAATTATCGCATAAAAGTGATCAGTGAAGACCAGGTTGGCAACACACTTGAAACAACCCTTAAATTCAAAGTAAAGAGATAAACACATGGCATTGATATTCAAAACAATGGTTTTAATACTTTTGACTGGTGCTCAAAGCACAGCAGTTGAACAAACAGACACCTTGGTTCAGCACGTGGTTCAGCCTGGTGAGAACCTGCATACAATCACCCGCAGTTATCTGGGCACCGATATATTGTGGCAAGACAACTGGGAACTCAATCCACAAATTAAAAATCCACACCAATTGAAAGTCGGTCAGGAATTAACCATTATTAAAGAACGGATCATTCCAGCGGAAAAAGCCAAAGTGTTGAATGTGGTTAATCGGGTTGAAAAGAAACCATCAGAGGGCGACTGGTTATCAGCGGTAAGTGGTGATGAGTTGGTACAACAAGAAGGTGTCAGGACGTATGAAAAATCTTCTGCTTTGTTAGAATTCAATGATGAATCTAAACTAAAAATATTGGAGTTCTCTCAAATTTTCTTAAAAAGCAGGTCAACCGGTTTAACCGGCACGGACAGTGCCACCATCGAAGTGGTGAAAGGTGACGCTGAGTTGAGTTGGGAGCCTATAGTTAATAACCAAACCGAGATTTTCATCGTCATGGGAGGAACGGTATCTAAGCCCGAAGTAAAAACCGGCCAAGTGGCGGAATTGCGAACTGGTTTGACCACGGCTGGAAATTCAGTGATTTCAGTTTATCAAGGAAACAGTGCGGTAAGCGCTGCCGGTGGTGAGGTGAATGTCAAACAAGGCATGGGAGTAGCAGTTAAACCAGGTCAAGCACCGCCTGCGCCGCAACCCTTGTTGAAAGCACCAAAAATCTCTGTGGGCGTCAAAAATATATACACATACACCAACCCAGTACTCAATTGGTCAAAGGTAGATGGTGCCGCTCAATATCTGGTGGAAATTTGTGCCGATGAAACTTGTCAGCAGGTTTTGAAACAACAAGCTGTAGACAACAATCAATGGCAAATCAATGATTTTAATCAAGCCGGGCAGTTCCATTTCAGAGTGGGTGCCGTAAGTGAAGACGAAATTGTGGGCTATCGCACCGCAGCCCAAAGTCTGGAATTCACTGGTGCTTCAGATGATGTGGCACCACCACTGTTGGCGATTGATATCAGTGGTAAACGGAATCAGCAAGAAGGACAGTTGGTGGTTGGACCCAAAGCACAAATCACACTGTATGCATATGATGAGTTGGCCGGTTTGAGCACCTTGGCATATCGCTGGGACAGTGGTGAATGGCAAACTTATCAGGGTCAAGCCATTAACTTACCAGCAGCGGATGCCAGTTTACAGGTGCAAGCGACAGATCATTTGGGCATGTCTGCGATGGCAACTTATGAATTTTTGACACAATAAATAAAAAAGCCACTTCAAATCAATTGAAGTGGCTTTATATCGTACATTACTCAGTTTTTAGGCTTCGCGGCTGGCGCGTTTTCTTTCATGCTCGAGCAGATGTCTTTTTCTGATTCTGATTTCATCTGGTGTCACTTCAACCAACTCGTCATCCTCAATAAACTCCATTGATTGTTCCAAGGTCATGGTGATGGGCGTAACCAAGTTAATCGCATCGTCTTTTCCAGAAGCCCGTACATTGGTTAATTGTTTACCTTTCAGTGCATTAACCGTTAAGTCATTGTCACGTGAGTGGATGCCAACAATTTGACCTTCATAAACATCGACATTGGCATTGATTAACATGCGACCACGTTCTTGTAAGTTCCACAAAGCAAAACCAAGGGCTTTACCCGTTCCATTGGCAATCAACACCCCATTTTTTCGGGTGCGTTCAATGGTGTTTAATTTACGTCCGTAATGATCAAATACATGTGTCAGGATGCCTGAACCTGAAGTGGTTGTTTTGAACTCAGACTGGTATCCAATCAAGCCTCGGGCTGGGATAACAAACGTCAAACGAACACGACCTGTGGCGTCTGGCACAATGTCTTTGACTTCTGCCCTGCGACCCAATAATTGTTCCATCACTGAACCTTGGTGTTCTTGTTCGATGTCTACCACCAAATCTTCATAAGGCTCACAAAGCTCGCCATCAATTTCACGGAAAATAACTTGTGGTCGAGAAATGGCTAACTCAAACCCTTCACGACGCATGGTTTCAATCAACACAGACAAATGCAATTCGCCGCGACCTGATACCTTGAATTGATCAGAGTTTTCAGTTTCTTCAACACGCAATGCCACGTTGTATGTGGTTTCACGTTCCAAACGGTCTCTGATTTGACGTGAAGTCAGGAACTTACCGCTCTTACCCGCAAAAGGTGAATCATTGACACAAAACAACATCGAAATGGTTGGCTCATCAACCGTTAATGGTGGTAAAGCTTCAACATGATCGCGATGACACAATGTGTCAGAAATGCCAATGTTATCGATGCCTGACATGGCAACAATGTCGCCAGCAGATGCTTCCTTGACCTCAACCCTTTCCAGGCCTTTGAATCCAAATATCTTTAAAATCCGACCATTTCTGGTTTTGCCTTCTGAGTCAATCACTGCCACTGGGGTATTGGTTTTGACTGTCCCTTTTTTAATTCGACCGATGCCAATCAATCCCAAAAAGCTGTTGTAATCCAAGGTTGAAATTTGCATTTGGAAAGGTGCTTCCACGTCGACATCTGGCGGGCTAACTTTTTGCGTGATGGTTTCAAACAGAGGACGCATGTCGCCTTCACGGTTTTCATCATCTTCTGAAGCATAGCCATTGATGGCTGATGCATAAATAATCGGAAAGTCCAATTGCTCATCAGTGGCGCCCAGTGAGTCAAACAAATCAAAAGTTTGATCAATTACCCATTGGATGCGAGCACCGTCACGGTCAACTTTATTGACCACAACTACAGGGGTGAAACCCATTTCAAAGGCTTTGGAAGTCACAAAACGAGTTTGTGGCATTGGGCCATCAACCGCATCTACCAATAAAAGCACAGAATCAACCATACTTAAAACGCGTTCTACTTCACCACCAAAGTCGGCATGGCCAGGGGTATCAACGATGTTGATTTTATAGCCTTCCCATTCGATAGATGTGTTTTTAGATAAAATCGTGATGCCACGTTCTTTCTCTAAATCGTTGGAGTCCATTAACCTGCTTGGATCTTCAGCGCGTTCGTCAAATGTACCTGACTGTTTGAGTAATTCATCAACCAAGGTGGTTTTACCATGATCAACGTGTGCAATGATTGCGATGTTTCTGATTTTATCTGTGGACATGAAAAGTACTGCCGGTGCTTTAAAAGCCGCGCATTATAGCGTAATAGCACCAATAAATCGTTTAAAACTGGCGGATAAAAGGTTAAATATAGTGATATTTGCTGGTATATGACCTTCAGCAGGCTTGTGGTTTGAATTTTTGAACCTATTTCTTGCTTACCAATCTAAAGGTTTAGATTTTTAATATATTGATATTTGGATGAAAAAATGAAAAGAGTATTTCTGTTTATGGCAACTAACATAGCCATTCTGGCGGTTATTTCAGTGGTAATGCGGGTATTTGGCTTTGATCACTATTTAACTGAAAATGGATTGGATTATCAAGCTTTGGCAGTTTTTTCATTGCTTTGGGGCTCCGTGGGTTCATTCATTTCATTGGCCATTTCAAAATGGATGGCAAAAAAATCCATGGGTGTTCAAGTGATTGAACATGCCAGCAATGCCGATGAACAGTGGTTGCTTGATACCGTCAGGCGACAGGCGCAAGATGCAGGTATAGGTATGCCTGAAGTGGGTATATTCCAATCGCCCAGTCCCAATGCTTTTGCCACCGGCATGAAGAAAAATGATGCTTTGGTAGCAGTCAGTACTGGCTTGTTACAAACCATGGATAAAGGTGAAGTTGAAGCTGTATTAGGCCATGAAGTGGCACATGTGGCCAATGGTGATATGGTAACCATGGCATTGATACAAGGTGTGTTGAATGCTTTTGTAATTTTCTTTTCCCGCATTATTGGGTATGCCATCGCGGCCGCATCCAGAGACAGTCGAGGAGGTGGTTATACCATGGGTTCTTTTATTGGAACCATGATTGCTCAAGTTGTGTTGGGATTTTTGGCCGCCATCATCGTTAATTCCTTTTCAAGGTGGCGTGAATTTCATGCCGATCAAGGTGGTGCGAAATTGGCAGGGAGCCAAAATATGATCAACGCATTGAAAGCCTTACAACGCAGCTCACGAACTGAAAAGTTAGAGGGTGAGTTTGCAGCCTTCGGAATCTCAGGTGGTAAGGCCACATTGGCCAAATTGTTTTCTACCCATCCACCGTTAGAAGATCGCATTGCTGCTTTGGAAAAAGCACAATTTTCAAACAACAATGTAATCAGCTAAAAACCACTGGATTTTATATAGCCAGCTGAACGTGCTGGCTATATATCCTGTGTTTGGATAGTAGGGTGCCAAGCCAGACAACTCATTGAAAAGCACTGATTGAAACACACATTAAAATTATCAAGGCCAGTCATTAAGTGCCTGCCTGTTCAAATGAATTTTTAAATATCACATCTGATATGGTTCGGCTGATGGTAATCAACTCACCTGCAGAAGTATCAATACCCCCATTGTCAGTGCCACCATCGTCAACCAGTTGAATCATTAGAGTGACCTGTCCTTCAGCCTGATCTGATAAATCAAAACTCAAGGTGCCGGTACTGGCATCAACAAAGGGTTCAACCGTAAAAAAGCTGGCATCACCTTCAATGTAAGAAATGATGAATGACAGTTGTTGGTCGGCTTCATTGTCAGCACCTGAATACATGTTGATGGCCCAGTCTTCATAAGTGACGTATGGAGTGCTATCAGCAAAACTGAAATGGGAAAATCCCTCCAGTAGAAAAGAAGGGGCGTCATTGACCGGTAAAACGATGACAGTGAATGCTGCAGTATCGTGGTTGTAACGGTCCGAAATTTGATAACTTGTTGTTGCTGTCCCGAATTCATTGCTGCCTGGTGTGTAAGTAAAGCCACCATCTACCATTAAATTTAAGTTGCCAGCATCGGTCATATCGATGGAATCTGGCACAAAACTACCAGCCGTCAGTACCCACAAAGAATCGTTATCTAAGTCATTGACCAGCAAGCCATTGTCGTTGTCATCCGCGGGTGTGAAATTGCCATCCACATCATCAGCAATCAAGGAAAAGTCTTCCAACACAACATAAGTGTCTGGAATTGCATTGGGTGCTGGATTGTCACTGATGGCCCCATCTTCATAAGCGCCAATGTCACAGCCGTCAACAAAATCAGTCACGGTTTTGTTGTCAATGATGCGTGAGGCTTGAAGTTCGTTTTTATGGCCTCTTTGATCAGTCGTTGCATTGCCGCATTTCCCTTGGTCAATCAATGGCGAACCTGGTCGAATGGCTCTGGTCAAGGTTGGCCCTCCGTTATCTGCCAATAAATCAAGGTTTGGCCCACCTGCTGCAGGTACCACAAAATCATCATTGACATTGGGCGAACCGAACGGAAATGTGCCTGATATACCTTGATTGCCATTGATGTAATTGTGTCCAATGGTATTGAAGTTGCCCGATAAATTTGGGCGGCTACTGACTGAGTTATCGCGATTGCGTGCAATCACATTGTTGAATACATTAACCAAATCGCTGGTGGATGAAAAAATACCACCACCAGCGTCACTGGTGTCTGAAAAGTTGGCATCGGCTGTGTTGTTGGTGATGGTGTTGTGCTTGATGTCAACCAGTGAATAATCGGCAGGAAACCCAGGTCCGCCTATGGAAATGGCTCCACCCACACCATAGGCTTGGTTGGAATCAAATGTAGAACTGTCAATGGTCAATGTAGACGTGGCTAAAGATGTGGATGAAAGCATCCATATAGCACCGCCAATGCCATCTCCAGTTGGCTGAGGGGCCGTGAGGTTCCTGGCTTGGTTGCCAGTGAAGGTGGAATGACTGATGATGACGTCTTGATAAGCAGCAATAAAGATGGCACCACCACCTCCAGTGTTGCCGTTAATTTGTACTTCAGACCCAATCGTCCAATTATCAATGAATTCACTGTGGGTAATGGTGGTCAGGTTATTACTCGAACCACCATAGCCAATGGTCATAGCCCCACCAGCGTATTCGGCATTGTTGTTGACAAATCTGGATCGCTCAATCAATAAGCTTGATTCCGCCAAAGACACCATCATGGCACCACCTGTATTGTCGGGAATGTTGCCTATACCTGCGTACCCACCGGCGATGGTTATGTCCGAAATGGTGTGCGTTTGATTGAGCTTGGGTACAATCTCAATCAAACGATCAGAGGCAATTCCAGTCAAAGTTAATAAATCTTTGTGCGGACCTGATATATGCAGTGACTCAGAAATAAACACAGCCGATTCAATGGCCAAGGTAGCGGGTAACATTTCAGGGGTAAATAAGATTTGGTCAACCACTGGGCTGGGATCACCAGCTGAACACTCACCAGCCGTGTTGCCTGAGGATATATTGTTTTCACTGGCCTCGATGGCTTCAAGAAAAGTACATCTGCCATCATCCTGAAAAGGATTGGTTGTTTGATCAGTGTTGACCCAAATTTCGGCGGCTTGCACGCTCAGTGACATGGTGCATAGCAACAGTGATATGCGGGTTGTTTTTAGTTCATTGATCATAGTCCTCTCCAGCTTTTAATTTGATGTTCAAAGCATAACTTGTGGCTATTAATCAATCCTTTGCCAACCCTGATTTAATCCTGAATTCTTTAAAAAATGGATCCTGATTGACAAACTCAGAATTAAATCAGGGTTTGGTCAGTTTATTGTTTTCACAACAACTTAAGCTTTTAGTCATTCTCTAAACTGGAAGTGTAATTATGAAAATAGCAACGGTATTGGTGTTGGTTTTATCTTGGTCACATGTGTTTTCTCAAGCCTTAACTTGGCTGTCTAAACCGCAACATGAAATGGGTATGGTGGCAAATTCTGATGTTTTTGATCAAAAGGTTTCAGCCAATGGCAGGTATCTGACATTTGTCAGCGACGCAGGTAACTTGGTTGTTGGTGATGGTAATTATAGCGATGATTTGTTCCTAAAAGATCTGGTCAGTGGTCAAATCTTACGGGTGTCAGAAACCAGTAATGGCAGTGAAATAGATACCAGCAAAATTTATCATTTCAGCCGAGCCAGTGATGATGGACGTTATGTGTCATTTACTTCAGATGCTGATAATTTACCCATGGCCAATGGTGGGCCCATCGTGTATTTAAAAGATTTGCAAACTGGGGTTTTGGTGGCTGACAGCGTAGACGCGTCAGGTCAAAATGTATTCAATGTTGAAGCTTATGTGGGTGCATTAGAGCAGTCAAGTGATGGTAGGTATTTGGCATTCACCAGTGATGCCAATGTGGTCAATAATGCCGCGGAGACCAAGAATGTTTTTCGCAAAGACCGTGACAGTGGCAGCTATTTATTGGTCAGCATCAGTCACCAAGGGTCAGCAGCAGGTGGCGCTAGTTTAGAAGACATGTCATCCAATGGTCGATTCATCACTTTTCAAAGTGATGGACAAGTGGTGCCCAGCAGTCCCAATCCAGGATATGTTACCAATTATTTGCGGGATATGAATTTTGGTACCACCGTTTTATATCACCGTGACACCAATCAAGTAGCAGTTACCGGAAGTTACTTAATCAGTGCAGTATCGAATCAGGGGACTGTGGCATTTTGCTCTTTTTCAGATGATTTGATTGCCAATGACAGCAATGGTCGAAGTGATGTTTTCATTTACGAAGCTGGAATCATCAGCAGAATCAGCCAAGATGTCAATCAAGGTCAAATCAATGATGCAGAATGTGAAATCTATTATATTAAACGCAATATAGAAATCAGTGATGATGGTCAATATATCGGCTTTCTTCATGCTTCTGATGCATTGACTGCGGAAGACAATCAAGGGCGGGTTCAGGCCTATTGGTTCAATCGCAACAACAACCAAACCACGATGCTGTCAAAATCGGGTGCAGGCATGTCTGCTGATCAAGATGTGGTTGGCATCAGCATGTCTGGTGATGGTCAACGTATCAGTTTGCTGACAGCTGCCAACTCTTTGCCGCACCCCAGTCCCAACTATATTTATCAAAATCTATACTTATACAACCAGAATGTAGGGGGGCTGTCAGGCGTCAACTTGGCACAGGTTGCGGTCCAACATTTGCTCGCTGATACCAGTAAGCCGGTCATGTCTGCGGACATGTCTACCATCCTGTTTTCATCCAAAGCCCCCAATGCATCTGGTTTGAGTGAGGTGGATGACAGTACTCATTTATACAGCATCAATCGGAACACAGGAGAACAAGTTTTGCTGGTTAAACATATCAAGCCTGGCTCTCAAGACTTGTCTGATAACGGACGTTACCTTACTTTTGTCAGCGATCGTTTTCAACCGAACTCATCAATAGAGATAGGGGTTGAATCTGTTTTTCTATACGACAGGCAAACCGATCATTTTAGTCAGATTGCACCCGGAGATTCGCCGAAAGTGAATGACCATGGCTGGGTAGTATTTGAATCAACTGATGACAGTTTGAGCCCCATTGATGACAACAATACCACAGACATATACCTGTATGAGCCAGTAAGCCAGAATTTAAGTTTGGTGACCCAAGCCCTGGCTGGTGACGCGGCCAATGCCTTAAGTTATTCACCAGATATTGCTGGTGAAGGCGTTTCAACTTGGATTGTATTTATTTCATTTGCTGACAATCTAATTGCTGATGATGATGAAAATATCAGTGATGTGTTTATGATTAACTGGCAACAAAGCCCAATCCAGAGGGTCACTGAAAATGCTTTGGGGGAAGGGCAAAATGCCGACAGTTACCAGGTGGCGATTTCTTCAAACACCCAGACCATAGCCTTGGCCTCATATGCACAAAATTTAACCAGTGATGTCCATCCTTATTTTTCATTGCAAGTATATGCCTATGACAGGATTAATAACCAGTTCACCCTGGTGACATTAGACCAGTCGGGAGATCCACACAATGAGAATAATTTTGTGAGCCACATTGGTTTATCTGCTTCTGGACGGTATATCAGTTACAACACCTATGGTTATTTTGGTAACGACCCTGACGAAAACAACCTCAGCAGTGTCTATGTATATGATCAATTGTTGCAAACCAATCAACGCATATCTCAATTCTTGGATGGCACGGAATTGCCTTCAGGCAGTCATTATGGATACATACAAGTTGACGAAACGGTTTCTCCACACTTAATGTCTGTAGTATTCAGCAATCAAGGTGATTTGTTGAACCCACTACCTAACACCCAATACCAGCAAGTCATGTTGTTTCAACAAGGTGGCCCAGGTGTGGATTTAAGCATGCAAGTCAGTGGCTCAGGCTATGTATCTGGTAATTTGGGGTATTTTTGTCAGGCCAACTGTTCAAATACTTATGACTTAGGAACCACACTTAATTTGTTGGCTATTGCTGATGATGGCGCTACATTTCAAGGTTGGAGTGGTGATGTTTGCCAGGATGCCAATCCAAGTTGTGAAGTGGTGATGGACCAAGCCAAAAACATGCAAGCGATCTTTACCAGTAATGATGTTATTTTTAAACACGGTTTTGAATGAAAAACAAATGGGCCAATGGTTGGTTGATAGTAAGCCATTGGCTGTTGTTGTTATTTATGTTGATGTATCTGTTGGGGATCAATGTCCAAGCTCCCCAACTAGATTGGACTTCAGTTTCGGCGCAAATCATTGATGCTGAGGTGATCAGGAAGTATCAAAAAGCCGAAACACCCGAAAATAGTGATGTTCTGATTCAATTGGTTTATCGTTACATGTGGGACAATCGAGAATATGTGAACCGTGGGTTGGTTAGGCCCTCACAAGTCATCCCTGCCCATGGAGTACTGACCACATTAGAAACCAAGCAGTTGCTGTTATCAGAATGGTTGAAGCCAGGCACAGATATAGAACTATGGGTCAATCCTGAGCACCCATCCCAAGCCATGGTTGCTTGGCACGTTAGCAATCAAGCTGTCTGGTGGTTGCTTTTGTTTTGGGCTTTATTGATGTTGTGGTTCATCAACAGCCGATGATTGTTGGACCATGTCAGTTAAATGCTTGAGGTATTCATTGTCTGAAGATGTCCACAAGTCGGCTGATTTTTGTTGGCAAAGGTTCATGGTTTTAAGTGCTTTTATTTGCTGACCCAATTGTTCATGGGTTTGCGCCATCAGTTTAAGGTAAGGCAGCGCAAATGGTTTGTATTTGGTAGATTCTTGTAATGCCTTCATGGCCAAATCGGCTTGATTTTGCGATAAATATATTTCAGCCAAGGTGTTATTGATGTTGATCAATGATTCACCATCTTCATTCTGTAAGGCTTGTTGTTTGGCCTTTTGCAACAACTCAAGAGCGATGTCGGACTTGTTCTCTTGCCATTTAATTCGTGCCATGAACCAATCCAATCGAGGTTGCATGCGAATTTCATGTTGTTGATCTATGTGCTGTTGCAATTCATCTATCAATGGCTTGGTTTTTTCTAACTCCCCAGTGTCAACATACAAACTCAAAGCCAACATGTTATTTTTAATCAACGCCCTACCATTGTTGGTCGAAGATGCCAAATCAAAATGTTGCTTGAGTTGACGCTGTGCTTCTGGCCATTGTTTTTGTTCTCTGGCCATGTCAAAAAACAATTGTTTTGCAGCCATTTGCATGGCCGGATATTCAATTTCAATGGCAATTTTTTCTAGTTGTTGTGCCATTTTTCTGGCTTTGTTGTGTTCACCTTGAACCATCAATACATAGGTTAACTCATTCAAAGTAGCGCCTTCGCCCAGTTTAAATCCAATTGATTGGGTAATGGCCAGAGATTCATTCAGATAGGCTTCGGCCAGCGTGTAATTGGCTTGTTGGCTGGCTATTCGTGCCAAAGCTGATAATGTTTTGGCCGCACCCAGAGAATCATGGTTGCGTTCAAACAAATCCAAAGCTTGTTGTAAATGATGCTGGGCTGATTCTATGTGCCCAAGTTTTTGTTGGATGGACCCTTTTAATGCCAATGTGCTGGCAAGCAACGCCACATTTTCTGATTCATTTAAATATTCAAGGACCACATCTAATTGTTGGTCGGCAACTGTGGCTTGGTTGGTGTTAACCAAAACATAACTGTATTCATAGCGTGCCTTTAATAGAGGTAGGGATACTTGGTCTTTGTATTTGGTAAATAACTCTGTATACAAAGCAATGGCTTCATCGTATTTCCCCAGGGTGTCCAATACATAGGCTTTAAGGGAAAAACTGGCTATATTTAATTCAGTGCTGATTGGTAATTGTAGCAAAGTGTTTAATGTTGCCAGTGATTCATCGTGTTGGTTTTGTAAAGACAATACATGCGCCAATTGGTACTGAGCCAAGTAAAAAGTTGGTGCCTCTTCAGTGATGAGGTCAAGTTGTTTGCGTGCTTTGTCATAGTCATGACTGTTTAAACTTTCCATGGCACGGAGGTATAACTCTGCCACATGATCACTGGGTGGCAACAAATAGGTTTCAGTAGGACTGTGCGTATTTAATGAAAGTGCGGACTGCAGCCAGTCTGTAGCACTTTGTAAAACATGGCCCAAATGTTCCCCGTTGAATATTTGAGAAATGTTTTTGTTGTGTTGTGAAACAGTGACTGTCAATTGAAAGTTTCCATCAATTTGTTCCATTTGAGATTCAATGGTTTGCAATCGGGGCATAAACGTCTGCTGATTAACAATGAATTGTTGATCGTCAACAAATTGTGGTTTATCGACAAAGTCCACAACAGTCGCTAAACCAGAATAATGTATCCATTGGGACAGCAGTTGTTCGGTGCCTATTTGTGCCCATTGTTGTTTGGATTCTGCAGCAGGTATGAGCAACACTTGTGGTTTAATTGTGGGTTGATTTGGTTGTGGCTTAAATGGCCAGCCAACGATAATTAAAACCAATATTACGGCAACGGCCATTAACCATTGCCATCGTTTGGGTTCTTTGGATGGTTGGTCGATCAATGATTCCACTGTGGGTACAAATTTAACACCTTGCCCATAAACCACTTCAATGTAGTCGCCTTCTTGGTATTGGTTGAGCGTTTTCCTTAGTTTAGAAATACTTTGATCAATGGTGTTGTCGCTGACTATGCGACCAGCCCATACATGTTCAACCAAATCATCTTTGCTGTGAATTTTTTCTTGATTAATCAACAAATAATGCAATAAATCATAACTTCTTTTGGTGAGAGTGACAGGTTGATTTCGATGGTTTAGCTCTCTCAGTTCTGTGTTGAGGACAAAGTCAGAGAAACGATACTTCATACATGTGGTTAATGATCAAAACCATTATCTTAGCATTTTACAAAAACAATGGCAGCTTCAAAAAGTGGTATAAAATGGCTGAACTGAAGTTCAGCCATTTTTTTTAAACGATAAATTGGTTCAAATGCTCTATCTCAGGAAGTGACTGTGGTTTTCTGACAGGTAAGGACTTGGCTGCTGTTCTGAGTGTTTCGGCTTCTTGAAGAAACTGTTTGTATAACGAAGTTCTTAACATGGGTGACAGCGGTTGTGGGTTGTCTATGTCTTGTTTAAAGGCTTCGTCTAATGACAGTTCAGGACATTTGCCATCGTCGTTGATGTGTTGCCAACAAGCTTGTTTCAAACAAAACTTATACCAGGGTAAAAATTCAGCACCATTCTCGGCAATAAATTTTACAGAATCAATGATGTACTGAACTTCTGGTTCATCCATGATGTAGTGAAAACCAACCCGACACCAACCGGGTTTGATGCCATGATAGCCTTGTTGAATCAAAGCCCGATATTGTTCAGAGGTTTCTTCATCAATGCCCAGCAGTTGATGGCCATAAGGGCCAGCACAAGAACAGCCAGCTCTTGACTGGATGCCGAATAAATCATTCAACAAAACAGTGACGAATTTAGGATGCAGGTATTTACCTGATGCTGTTTTGATATTAAAGGAGACAATTCCCACTCTGTTTTTTGGGTCTTGATCCCCTAAAATTTCAATCCTGGGGTGTTGTTTCCATTCATTGAATGAAAGGTTCAACCATTTTTGTTCAATGTCATGTATTTGATCAACACCAAACCTGTCTTTGACTTCAAAACACAAAGCAGCTCGCATGATTTGTAACACACCGGGGGTTCCGGCTTTTTCACGTTCTTCAATGTCTTCAATAAAATCATGATCATGTCTGGCCACATAACTGACCGTACCGCCACCAGAAACTGTGGGTCGAAGTGCGGTTTGGTAGATTTTTTTATTAAACACCAAGACGCCGGTTGAACCGGGTCCACCCAAAAATTTATGTGGTGACAGGAATACAGCATCGTAATAGCCCAATGGGTCGTCTTTGGGGTGCATGTTGATGTCAACATAGGGTGCGCTGGCCGCAAAATCAAAAAATGCCAAGGCATCATGTTGATGTAACAAACGAGCAATTTCACGATTGTGTGAGATTAAACCAGATACATTGGAAGCGGCTGAAAATGAACCAATTTTCAATCGGTTTTTATAGGCGTCGTTGGTTAAATGCACTTCTAATTGGGCTAAATCGGCGTGGCCCCTTTCATCCAAGTCCAACTCGATCACTTCACACAAGCCATCACGCCAAGAAATTTCATTGCTGTGATGCTCATAGGGGCCGACGAAAATCACGGGTGACTGGGCTTTAATTTTATCCAAGTCACAATCAGCTGATCGTTCAATTTGTGCCCTGGTAGCTGGTGGAAGGTAAGTGCCCAAAATCTGCTGAATCTTATTGATGGCACCGGTGGCTCCAGTTCCAGTACAAATGATGCGATCGTTTTCATTGGCGCCCAAGGAGTCTTTGATTCGCTGCTCAGCATCATGTAACAGGCGAGTCATTGAACGTCCCGTCATGTCATCTTCCGTATGGGTGTTGGCATAATGACGCTGTAGCTTCATTAAGTATTTTTCGATAAAAGTCAGGGTACGACCTGAGGCAGTGTAATCACAATAAGTCATCAGTCGTTGACCAAAAGGCGTACAAAACGGAGCATCCACACCAATAATGGCTTGGCGTAAGCAGTCAGGTTTTAAATTATTATCAGTTATGCTCATAATCATGTTCTCTTTTATCAGCTGAGCATTTTAGTTGACTGCAGCCGTTTAATACAGCCTTGAATATCAAAATATTAGAAAAAACTTAAGTAGTTGATATCAGCCAATTATTTACTGCAGGGCTTCAACCACATCTAACGTGGCTTTGGCTCGATTTAAGGTATAAAAGTGAATTCCGGGAACGCCTTGGTCTAACAGTTGTTGGCATAATTTTATGGTGAATTCAGTGCCGAACTGCTGGATGGATTTGCGGTCATCGCCATAGCTTTGTAATTTATATTGTAACCAACGAGGCATATCGGTGCCACAAAAACCACAAAAGCGCTTGATGTTGGAAAAGTTGGTAATGGGCATGATGCCTGGCGTAATCGGGGTGTCTATACCTGCTTTTTCACAGTGGTCAACATAATTGAAGTAAGCGTCAGGGTTGAAAAAAAACTGAGTAATGGCTCGATTGACTCCAGCATCTACTTTTTGTTTGAAGTATTTGATTTCAGATTCAAAGGATTCAGTTTCAGGGTGAATTTCAGGGTAGCAACCTACCGTGATATTGAATGTGTTGGGGTATTTCTCATGAATGAACTCAATCAATTCATTGGCATACCGAAAATAGCCAACTGAGCCCATACCAGAGGGCACATCACCTCGCAAGGCCAATATATCAGTGATGCCATGTTGGATGTATTGATTCAACAAGTCTTCAATTTCTTGTGGTGTTCCACCCATACATGAAAGGTGGGGGATGACCTTGGGTGTTTCGTGGGTTTTGAGCTCAAGAACCGTTTCTGCAGTGGCAGTGATGGTCGATCCACCGGCACCAAAAGTGACTGAGAAAAAATCTGGGTTGAGTTTTCTGAGTTTTTCTTGGGTATCTAACAAAATTACTTTCTGCTCCGGTGTTTTTGGAGGGAAAAATTCGAAGCTCAGACCGAACTGTTTTTGCTTATTCATTTTATTATCACTCATAAAAAAAGCCAGACGTTGCCTGGCTTTGAATTCATACAAAAAAATTGTGTGTTGCTGATAACATTAATATCTGTAGTGTTCAGGCTTATAAGGGCCAGCCACTTCAACACCAATGTATTTGGCTTGCTTGTCAGTCAATGTGGTCAATTTTGCACCAACACGACCTAAATGCAATCTGGCCACTTTTTCATCCAAATGCTTAGGTAATACAAATACATTGTTGTCATATTTGTCACCATCTTGATAAAGTTCAATTTGTGCCAACACTTGGTTGGTGAATGAATTTGACATCACAAAGCTGGGGTGTCCAGTACCACAACCTAAGTTAACCAAACGGCCTCTGGCCAATAGGATGATGCGTTTTCCATCTTCAAAGATGACATGATCAACTTGATCCTTGATCGGATCCCATTCACAATGCTTTTCCAGTGAAGCCACATCAATTTCATTGTCGAAATGTCCAATGTTACAAACAATGGCTTGGTCCTTCATCGCTTTCATGTGTTCAAAAGTGATGATTTGGTAATTACCTGTGGTTGTTACAAATATGTCAGCATCCTTTACGGCATCTTCTAAAGTCACGACTTGGTAACCTTCCATTGATGCTTGTAAGGCGCAAATAGGGTCAATCTCGGTGACCGCAACGATGGCACCCAAAGCGCGCAATGAGGCTGCTGATCCTTTGCCCACGTCACCAAAACCACAAACCACTGCTTTTTTACCAGCGATCATGACATCAGTGGCTCGTTTGATGGCATCAACCAATGATTCACGACAACCGTATAAGTTATCGAATTTAGATTTGGTTACGGAATCATTCACATTGATGGCTGGGAACGGTAAGTCGCCCGATTTAGCCATGTCATATAAACGTTTAACACCTGTGGTGGTTTCTTCAGTCACACCTTGGATTGAAGCCAACGTTTTGCTGTACCAACCTGGTTTGCTGGCTAATCGTTTCTTGATTGAAGCGAACAAAAATGTTTCTTCTTCAGAACCTGGGTTATCCAATACGCTGGCATCTTTTTCAGCTTTGCTACCTAAGATCAATAACATGGTGGCATCACCACCGTCGTCTAAGATCATATTAGGAGCACCGCCATCAGACCATTCCATGATTCTGTGGGTGTATTCCCAGTACTCTTCCAATGATTCACCTTTGACTGCGAATACGGGAATGCCTTGATCTGCCATGGCAGCGGCTGCGTGATCTTGGGTTGAGTAAATGTTACAAGAAGCCCAGCGAACATCAGCGCCCAAAGAGCGCAGGGATTCAATCAATACTGCCGTTTGGATGGTCATGTGTAAAGAACCAGCAATACGAGCACCTTTCAATGGTTGGCTGTCTTTGTATTCTGCTCTGATTTGAACCAATCCAGGCATTTCTGTTTCGGCGATTCTGATTTCTTTGTGTCCAAACGCTGCCAAGCCAATATCGGCAATGACATAGTCAGGTTGTATGTTTTTAACTGTTTCAGTTGTCATATATATTCTCTAATTTAGTGTTTTTGTGGTTAAGTTTTTTTATAAGCCAGCTTCTGATCTGAGCAAGGCTGCTTTGTCAGTGCGTTCCCATGTAAAGTCAGCATCTTCACGACCCATGTGGCCATAAGCTGCCGTTTTCTGGTAAATAGGACGCAATAAATCCAAGCTGGTAATGATGCCAAAAGGCCTGAGGTCAAAATGTTCTCGAACCAATTTTTCAATGGTGCTTTCTGATACTTTGTTGGTACCAAATGTGGTTACACTGATTGAAGTCGGTTCAGCCACGCCAATGGCGTAAGAAACTTGAATTTCACATCGCTCTGCCAAACCGGCTGCCACGATGTTCTTTGCTACATACCTACAAGCATAGGCTGCAGAACGGTCAACTTTTGATGGGTCTTTACCAGAAAAAGCGCCACCGCCATGTCTGGCCATACCACCGTAGGTATCTACAATGATTTTACGACCAGTTAAGCCACAATCGCCTACAGGTCCACCAATCACAAAATTGCCAGTGGGGTTGATGTGAAATTTGGTTTTTGAATCGACCCAATCGGTGGGTAAAACTGGTTTGATGATTGATTCCATCACGCCTTCACGTAAATCCGCCAATGACACGTCTGGATCATGTTGAGTGGATAAAACCACGGCATCTATGGCCACTGGTTTGTCATTTTCATAACGGAAGGTCAATTGTGATTTGGCATCTGGTCGCAACCAAGGAAGAATTCCTGCTCTTCTGACTTCGGCTTGTTTTTGCACCAACAAATGTGAATAAGTAATGGGCGCAGGCATTAGGACGTCGGTTTCATTTGAAGCATAACCAAACATCAAACCTTGATCTCCAGCGCCCTGTTCTTCGGGGCTTTGACGATCAACACCCATGTTGATGTCATGTGATTGTTTACCAATCAAAGACATTACCGCACAACTGTGTCCATCAAAACCAACATCTGAATTGTCATAGCCTATATCGACAATGACTTTTCTAACGACTTCGTCAAGGTCAATCCAAGTATTGGTGGTGATTTCGCCGGAAACGATGGCTGTTCCGGTTTTCACCATGGTTTCACAAGCGACGCGCGCCTTGGGGTCGTCTTTTATGATGGCGTCCAATACGGCATCAGATATTTGGTCGGCTACTTTATCTGGGTGGCCTTCAGAAACAGATTCTGAGGTGAATAAAAAATTGCTCATGGCTGTATATATCTCTTAATACGGATAAAGAGATATATTGTATGTTTTTTTCTGCTTTTGTCTACCATATTTATCGATTATTGCTCATATTCGCTTGTATTTTATTGACCTTTACTTATGATGCATGGGTATTTATGACATTTTTTAATCAATGAAAAATTTGAAAGGAATCTTGTTGGCTGTCATTTCAATCGTAAATACCGTGGTTATGGTAACGTTGTTGATGGTTTTTGCTGTGTTGAAACTGATCTTGCCCATTGAGGCTGTGCGTTTGTTATTATCAAAGGTGTTGGTTTGGATCGCCGAGATGTGGATTCAGGTTAACAGCATGGCTTATCGTTTGTTTCACGGTGATAAGATCATCACTGATGAATTACCAGATCTTGCCAGGGACCAATGGTACTTGGTTGTAGCCAACCACCAAAGCACTGCAGACATTCCAATCATCCAAGCCGTTTTCAACAAAAAAATCCCTTTCCTTAAATTCTTTTTAAAAAAGGAATTAATTTGGGTGCCGTTTTTAGGTTTGGCTTGGTGGGCATTGGATTTTCCATTTATGCGAAGGTACAGTCAATCGTATTTAAAAAAACACCCACAAATGAAAGGCAAAGATTTTGAACAAACAAAGAAATCTTGTGAAAAATTTAAATCATTTCCGACCAGTGTCATCAGCTTTATTGAAGGCACCCGGTTTACTCAGCAAAAACATGCCAAACAAAAATCACCTTTTCAGTACTTATTAAAGCCCAAGGCTGGTGGCGTGGCTAACGTGATGGGCAGTATGGGTACAGAGATGAAGCAACTGTTGTTGATTACAGTCTGTTATGAAAATAATGTACCTGGAATGTGGGATTACCTGTGTGGGAATTTTCATGGAGCAGAGGTAAAATGTGAAAAAATCGTTATACCTGATACGCTATTGAACAAAAATTACCAAACTGATGAAAAATTCAAAACGGAATTGTTTAAATGGAGTCATCAATTATGGTATAAACAAGATAAGAAGTTAAAGGACTTTTATGAGCGAGCAAACATTTAAAGTTGTATTCAAAGGTAAGATAGACCGAACTATTGGGTTGGCGCGTGCCAAAGCCAATTTTGCTAAGTTGTTTAAATTGCCAGAATCCAAAGTTGAAGCGATGTTTGATGGCAAAGAAAGGACTTTGAAAAAAGAGATGCCTATGGATAAGGCCAATCACTTCAGAGCGGTGTTGAAAAAAGCGGGCATCAAAGTCAGTTTAATCAAAAATGAAGTGGAAGAAGTTGAAAAAACCATGGAAGATTGGGAGCTTAATGATCCAGGCACAGTGATTTTAAGACCCATAAAACCACCGGAAAGACACATTGAAACTTCTCACATTAAGGTCGATATTGATTTTGATCATTTAGAGGACAAACCACAACGCGATCCACCTGAAGTTGATATTGATCATATAGTGATAGATGAATCCGAAGAACCGATCATTGTCACCAAAGAGGTTGAAGTACCCAATTTTGATTTCAGTGAACTCGATTTAGATGAGGTGGGTTCCATCATCGTACGTCAAAAGAAAATTGAAACGCCAGACATCCCAACTGATGACTTGACTTTGGATGAAGCTGGCAAGCAAATTGTTGAGAAAAAAGAAATTCCTGAGCCTGAAATAGACATCTCGAACATCACCCTTGATGTGAAATAAACAGCTAATCCAACATTGTTTCATGTCGCATTTTAATGGCTGAATGTCACATTAAATCAGTGAGTTGGAAGGTATTTAATGATTCCTTTAAGTTGTTTTGTAGCAGGTGATTCGCTGCAATTAAAAATGTTGCAACTTGTAAAATGTGACGCTGTTTGTCAACAATATATTGTAATGTTCTATGTACGTTTTAATCCATTTTATATGGTACTGATTTATGCCTTTATAACTCTTTTTTAACAATTTCATATTTAACTGAAGCTGTTTATCTATACAATACCTTTGATTTTAATTAACTAAAAGGTGTGTGGATGAAAAAATGCAATGCATTTTGTGTGGCAATTATGTTGGTAATAAGCTCAGTGGCTTATTCAGACATAACGGGAACTATTTATAGAGATTTTGACGCTGACGGCCAACAGGCATTGTTAGAACCCGGATTAGCAGGCGTATTAATTAATGCTTACGATGCAACGGGTGCAGTGGTTGGAAACTCCCCTCAAACTTCTGCCTTTGATGGAAGCTATACACTGACAGGAATTTCATCTGATGTAAGGGTTGAGTTTACATTACCTATTGATGGTTCTTTGGATTTTATAAAAAATGGTGCTATTGGAACGAATAACAGCACATCTGTTGTTTTTGCTACTGATGGACAAATTATCGATTATGGCTTCAACAACCCTTCTGATTTTTGCGAGTCAGACCCTCAGTTAACTTCATCATGTTTTGTAAATGGAGATCCATTGCCTGCCATGAGCCCTGCAGGAGCATTGGATGTATTGGTTACATGGCCCAGGTCTAGAGTGGGCAACAGCACACCACCTGATCACATTGCATTCGGAAGAGAGTTAGGTTCTGTTTGGGGTTTAACATGGGACAATGAAAGAGAAATTTTGTTTGCTTCGGCTTTTTTAAGAAGGCATGCCGGTATGGGCCCAGACGGCATGGGGGGAATTTATCAAATTGATTTGTCAAATATGGCATCTCCAGTTATATCTAGTTTCTTGGCTGTTCCTAATGTAGGTCTAGATCCACGGGTTGAGGATATGGTTCCTTTACCAACAGATCCAACAGCACAAAGCGAAGATACCACGGCATTTGACAGTGTGGGTAAACGATCATTGGGAGATATGGATATTTCGGATGACAACAGTACCTTATATGTTATGAATCTAAACACACAATCACTGATCAGTATAGACATTGATACAGCTGTAATTACCAATACTTTCCCTGTTACAAATCCAGGTTGTGCTGCCGCCAGTGATGTGCGTCCTTTTGGTGTTGAGTTCCATGATGGGGAAGTCTATATCGGTGTAGTTTGTTCAGCTGAATCTACCAATGACACCAATGATTTAGATGCCTATGTGTTGCGTCTTAATGCTGGTGTTTTTGTTAATCATTTTGGACCCATAAATATGGATTACCCAAGAACCAATGCTTTTAATAACGCTGCTGGTTTGATTCCATGGAATCCTTGGTCTGCAACATTTCAAACCACGGCAACATCTGGCTTTGATGGCTCAGATGTTAATTCTGTCTATCCACAACCAGTTTTGTCTGATATTGAATTTGATTCTATAGATGGTTCTATGATTTTGGGCTTCTTAGATAGACAGGGAGTACAAACGGGCGCTATGAATTTAACGCCTGATGGAACACAAACTGTGCAAACAATTGCTGCAGGGGATATTTTACGGGTGTGTTCCAATGGAATGGGTGGTTATGTGCTTGAAAATTCTGGAGTTTGTTTGGGCAATGGTTCAGGAACCAATGCAGGCGATGGACCTGGTGGTGGAGAATACTACGACAATGAATTTTTTAGTAATCATAAAGAAACTTCGATTGGTGGCTTATCTCATATACCAGGCACCAATGAAGTGGTTTCTACTGTAATGGACCCATTTGCTTTTAGATCAGGCGGTGTCAGAATTTTTAATAACTTCAATGGTGGCTTAATTGATGGATTTGAGGTCTATGAGATTGATGCCGTAGGGACTTTTGGAAAAGCAGTTGGGCTAGGTGATGTCGAATTAATGTGTGGTCCTCCACCCATGGAAATTGGTAATAGGGTATGGTGTGACAATGGTTCTGGTGTGTCCGCCAATGATGGTAATGGTATACAAGACCCAGGCGAAGCAGGGGTCAGTGGCGTGAATTTAACTCTGACTTGCGGGACAGAAAGCGCAGATGTTTTAACAGATGGTTCAGGTCATTATTTATTTACAGATCCAGTTTGGTCTGCTTCTGGCAATTCTTTAAGTTCGGTTATTCCCAGAGACAGCAGCTGTACAGTTAGTATCGACATGACGGTTCCTGCCAATGATACTGCAGTAATGAGTGCATGTGGGTTAATTACGCCAACCCAACTTAATGCAACTTCTGCTTTGTTAAATGATGAAATTAGGGACAGTAATGGCAGTACAACAATGCCTTCAATGATTGTGGCAATGGTTAATACCACAGGAGTTAATACCACAGGTGGCCCAGGTGAAAATGATCACACCATTGATTTTGGATTTGGTCCAACTTTGCAATTAGGTGACTTCGTTTGGTTTGACACCAATCAAGATGGTATCCAAGATGGCGGTGAACCAGGTGTTAATGGTGTGACGGTCAACTTATATGACAACGCCACCTGTACCGCGCCCATTTTTATGACTACCACCACGCTCAATGGTGGACTACCTGCTGCTGATGGTTATTACAATTTTGGACCATTGTTCCCAGGTAGTTATTGTGTTGAGTTCAGTGATTTGCCAGCAGGTCATCAATTCACCGTGAATGATACCCCGCCTGATGATGCAGTTGATTCAGATGCCAATCCACTTAATGGACAAGTAGCTAATATTAACTTAATGGCTGATGATTTCAGCATTGATGCCGGGATATTCCTTAATGGTTCAATTTCAGGTGTAACCTGGTGTGAAAGTACGACCAATGCCAACACCAGTTATGATCCAGGTGACAGCGACACTTTACTGCCTAACATTCAAGTGACTTTGTATGAAGATGCCAATTGTTCTGATACGGTTGATGGGTCAGATGCAACGACCGCTGTTTCCATGGACACCAATGCCTCTGGTGCTTACTTGTTCAGTAATTTACCTGTGGGTCCAGTCGGTAATGCCTTGTGTTACATCACAGAAGTTGATGTCAATGACACTGATTTGAAT
>NZ_NIHB01000004.1:79245-79952 GCF_002591915.1 Marinicella litoralis
TAGGTCCAGATTTGGATACCAGTAACCCAGACAATCCGAACAATGATTTTGGTTTTGATGATTTATTAGCACTTGGAGATTATGTTTGGTATGACACCAATCAAGATGGAATCCAAGATGTTGGTGAACCTGGGGTCAATGGTGTGACTGTCAATTTATACGATAATGCCACCTGTTCAGCACCCATTTTTAGCACCACTGAAACACTCAATGGTGGCCTTCCAGCGGCTGACGGCTTTTACTTTTTTTCTGATTTAGATGCAGGCAGTTACTGTGTTGAATTTACGGATATTCCGGTTAATTATCAGTTCACTGTACAAAATACACCCAATGATGCTTTGGATTCTGATGCTGACCCATTAAATGGTCAAGTTCAGAACATTGATTTGACAGCTGTTGATCCAAGTATAGATGCTGGTATATTCCTTAATGGTTCAATTTCAGGTGTAACTTGGTGTGAAAGTACGACCAATGCCAACACCAGTTATGATCCAGGTGACAGCGACACTTTACTGCCTAACATTCAAGTGACTTTGTATGAAGATGCCAACTGTTCTGATACGGTTGATGGGTCAGATGCAACGACCGCTGTTTCCATGGACACCAATGCTTCTGGTGCTTACTTGTTCAGTAATTTACCTGTGGGTCCAGTCGGTAATGCCTTGTGTTACATCACAGAAGTTGATGTCAATGACACTGATTTGAAT
>NZ_NIHB01000004.1:80037-220139 GCF_002591915.1 Marinicella litoralis
TCTGGTGCTTACTTGTTCAGTAATTTACCTGTGGGTCCAGTCGGTAATGCCTTGTGTTACATCACAGAAGTTGATGTCAATGACACTGATTTGAATGCTTGCGATACTGCAATTACTCCAGAAACTTTAGGTCCAGATTTGGATACCAGTAACCCAGACAATCCGAACAATGATTTTGGTTTTGAAGAGATCTTACAGTTGGGTGATTATGTCTGGTTTGACACCAATCAAGATGGTATCCAAGATGGCGGTGAACCTGGTGTTAATGGTGTGACGGTCAACTTATATGACAACGCCACCTGTACCGCGCCCATTTTTATGACCACCACCACGCTCAATGGTGGACTACCTGCTGCTGATGGTTATTACAATTTTGGACCATTGTTCCCAGGTAGTTATTGTGTTGAGTTCAGTGATTTGNTTTGAATGCTTGCGATACTGCAATTACTCCAGAAACTTTAGGTCCAGATTTGGATACCAGTAACCCAGACAATCCGAACAATGATTTTGGTTTTGATGATTTATTAGCACTTGGAGATTATGTTTGGTATGACAACAATCAAAATGGCCTACAAGATGCAGGAGAGCCAGGAGTTAATGGGGTAACTGTAAACTTGTATGACAACGCGACTTGTACTGCCCCTGTGCTTGATTCTGAAATTACTGCCAATGGTGGAGTGCCTGCTACAGATGGTTATTATTACTTTCCTGATTTAGATGCTGGAAGTTATTGCGTCGAATTTATGGATTTACCAGTCGACTTTGTCATCACGGATCAAAATGTATCAGGTGACGATTCAGTGGATTCTGATGGTGATCCGGTAACAGGCCAAGTACAAAACATCAATCTGACGGCTGTCGATCCAACCATTGATTTAGGTGTTTATGCGCCTATTGGCTCGGTATCTGGACAAATATTTTGTGATGACAATCCTCAGAATGGGGTAAATGATGCTGGTGAAGAAATATCAGGTGTTTTGATTAGTTTGTACCGTGACATGACTTGTGATGGTAATGGACTTCAATTGATTGACTCTCAAAATACAGGTTTGGCTGGGGATTTCTTATTTGGGAATTTGCCGGTGGCATTGTCGCCAGCACCACCCAACCCTGAAGTATGTTACGTTATGGATTTTGATTCTAACGACCCAGCTTTGGGAGAATGTAACATCCCAATTACGCCTGATTCTGAAACAGTAATGTTAGATACTGATAATCCAGATGCACCGCCAGTTGAATTTGGTGTAATTCCTCCAGCAGAACCAATTCCAGTACCGCTCAATTCAAATTTAGCCTTATTGATATTACTGGCCATTTTAGGTGGAGTGGGATTGTATTCGAGAAGGCGAAAACTTTTGTCATAGTTGTCACTTAGGCAAAAGTAAGTCTTGAAGCCATTGATTGTGAAATCAATGGTTTTTTTTGTTATATCAATAAGTAATATAGACGGCTAAACGTCTTGACTTCTTAAAATTTACAACTAGTATATAGCCATTTAGACGGCTATATACTGCAGTGATTGAAGTAATCAACAAAACCATATCCATTAAGTCATTCACTTTGTCCTGTGGTGAAGCGTCGGGTGACTTGGCAGTTGAGTGTTGCCTGTGGGGCGATGCAAACAAACCTTTGTTGGTTATCATGGGAGGGATTTCAGCCAATCGTTGGGCATTGGACTGCGGCCATCAGGTTGGTTGGTGGAACCAAGTCATTCAAAGCAACAAACATTTAAATTACAAAGATTACCAATACCTGACATTTGAATATTTTTGTTTTGCTGATCGAGTCACCAATCCACCAGTGATCACTACCACAGACCAAGCTTACTTGTTACAAAGGATTAAAGAAGCATGTTCATTACCTCAATTCCATGCTGTTATTGGTTCATCTTATGGTGGCATGGTTTCTTTGGCATTCGCGGCTAATTATCCACATTCTCTTGATCGTTTGATTTGTATAGCAGCCGCAGATAAGAATTCTGTTAAAAGCCAAGCCTTGCGTCAGATACAGCGACAGATCATGGCTTTGGGTGAACAATTTGCCCATGATTCAAACGAGCACAAAAGTTTTATTTCATTGGCACGAGCATTGGCCATGGTTGGTTACCGAGGAGAGGAGGAATGGGAACAACGGTTCCAAAACAGGTCACCTGGACTGACGCTTACTGCGGTGACTTCATACTTAACATATCAGGGTGATCGTTTTGCTGAAAAATTTTCATCTTCAAGGTATTGCCAATTGTCCCAATCGATCGATTTTCATCAGGTTGATGTAAGTACCATAGAAGCAGACACTTTACTGATAGGCGTGACATCGGATCAGATGGTCCCTGTAGATTATATTCAAAAAATGAGTAAAAAATTTACAAGTGCTTGTCAAACACATTTCATAGATTCGATCCATGGACACGATGGCTTTCTGTTGGAAGCCGAACAAATCGATGCCATTTTCCAGACATTTTTTAGAGAGTACAAACATGACAATATTCAACGAAACAGCCGCAGTGCGAGCCGGAATTGATTGTGACCAACAACACGGTGCCGTAACCCCTCCTTTGTATTTATCGAGCAATTATGCCTTTGCTGATTTAAATCAACCCAGGAAATATGACTACTCAAGGTCGGGCAACCCAACCCGAGACATCTTGGCTGAGGCCCTGGCAGAATTAGAGCAAGCTGCGGGGGGCGTGGTGACTTCAACAGGTATGTCTGCGGTACTGTTGGTAATGCAATTGTTGCCTAAAGAAGCTTTGGTGATCGCGCCGCATGATTGTTATGGAGGCACATTTAGGTTGTTATCCACCTTTCATGAAAAAGGCTTGTTGCAGGTTGAGTTTGTGGATCAATCAAATCTATCAGACATTCAACGGTCACTGAAAAAGAAACCAGCATTGCTGTGGATAGAAACACCCAGCAATCCATTGTTACGAGTGGTTGATGTCCATGCTTTGTGCGAATTGGCAGGGCCGGAAGTATTGAAAGTGGTGGATAACACCTTTTTATCACCAGCCCTGCAGCAACCAATCACTTTGGGCGCTGATTTGGTGGTGCATTCAACCACCAAATACATCAATGGTCACAGTGATGTGGTGGGTGGTGCGGTGTTGGCAAAAACCGCTGAATTGACTGAACAAATTACCTGGTGGGCCAATTGTATTGGAATTACAGCTTCTCCTTTTGACAGTTTGTTGACCATACGCGGTTTGCGTACTTTACATGTGAGGATGAAACAACATCTGGCAAATACAGAACAAATATTGGCATTTTTACAAAAACACCCCGCGATAGAAAAAATCCATTATCCTGGTTTGAACAATCATCCCGGTCACGCAATAGCCAAGAAACAGCAACAACATTATGGAGCCATGCTCTCCTTTGAAATCAAAGGAGGTTTTGATGAAGTCAAGTCCTTGGTCAATAACCTGAAGTACTTTACTTTGGCAGAATCACTGGGTGGCGTTGAGTCATTGGTCTGTCATCCTGCCACCATGACACATGCTGCCATGGCAGCAGAAGCACAAGCCAAGGCTGGCATCAAAGCCAATTTAATACGCCTGTCCGTGGGCATTGAACAAGTGGATGATTTGATTGCCGATTTGGAATATGGTTTGAACCGTTGTCAGATCAGGCCAATTAAGAAATCAGTGATAAAGGACCGGTCACATGGCTGATTTACAAGTGAACCAAAAATACAGTCATTCACCTGATGTCCATAAATTTGGTGGGACGAGTTTACAAGATTCGTCACACATATTAAAAGTGATTGAAAAGATCCAAAGCAAAGTTAAAAAAGGCGATTTTGTGGTGGTTTCTGCCAATGGTCAAGTCACCGATTATTTACTGGCATTTATTCATGGTAAAAAGCAGGCTTGGCATGATTTGAATACATACCTGAAACAATTGATTGGGTCAGTTCTCAAGCAACCTGATTTATTGATGGCAAAAGTAGAGCGTGAATTGAACCAGTTGATTGATGATGTACAGCAAGCAAGTAGCCATCAAGATGAGATTTTGGCTTTAGGTGAATTGTGGTCAGCTCAATTGTTGTCAGCAAAATTGAATGAACTTGACCTTTCCAACAACTGGCTTGATGCCAGGGAATTTTTAGTTTTGGACGAGCAAAATGATTTGGTCAATAAAACCGCAGTCAGAAGTTTGCTGTTAGAGACTGCTGAACAATGCAGTCATGAACTTGGCGGCCTATTGATTAATGTGGTAACTGGATACATCGCCAGAGATCTACAGGGTAACAGCATCACACTGGGCAGAAATGGCAGTGACTACACGGCCACATTGATTGCCGAATTGGTTCAGTCAGAAACTGTCTATTTATGGACTGATGTTGATGGGGTTTACAGTGCAGATCCCAAGGTGGTTCAATCGGCTCGTTGCATAGACCATTTAACCATCGGCGAAGCCCAAGCGTTGTCTGAATTAGGTTCCAATGTATTGCATCAAAAAACCATCACGCCGATTTTGCAACAAGCCACAAAGTTAGTGATAAATTCGTGTTCATCCACATCAGTTGGGACTGTTGTTGACCACTTGGCTGTGAGTCAACCCAAAACGGCTACCAGCCATTCAGCTGGAAAGATTAAAACTTTGGCGCACAAACAACATTTGGTATACCTTTCAATCAGCCATATTAAAGAACTCAAAGCGCGTCAACTCCAAACTCAACTCACTGCAGCTCAAGTTAATAACTATGCCAATCATTTTGACAAAACTGAAAACACCTTGAGTTTTTATGTGGAAAGCCGGGATTTATTTAAAACCACGAAACTGATGGCAGAAGAGGACTTGGCCTTGAACACACAATTGACAAATGTCAGTATGGTCAGTGCAGTTGGGTGTAACATCAGGCAAAACCATTTTGTGATCAGCAAGCTATTGAACCGTTCTGCCAAATTTAAAATTCATCAAATTCATTACCCCGCCAATGACCACACTTTGAGTATATTCCTGAGTGATGGACCAGCTGTACAATTGCTTGATGACTTGCATCAAACGTTTTTTGGTTTAGAGCCCTCAACACCGATTGTCATATTGGGTTATGGCAACATTGGCCAGCAACTAGTTAAAATTCTTAAAGCAAATAAAACGAAGACAGAAAAAGCCATCAAGCAATCTTTGTTGGTGGTGGCGGTGGCCAACAGTCAATCTTTCCAGTTCAACCAACGCGGATTGTTAGATCAAACCATTGAATTGAACCAATCTAATAAAAATGGAGCTGTGTTGCAAGCGATACAGTCCTATGCAGGACAACCTTTGATAATCATAGATTTAACGGCCAGTGAGTGGGTGGCCAAGCAGTATTTGGGATTTGCGCAAAATGGTTGGCATTTGATTTCAGCCAATAAAGTGGCTGCTGCTAACCCAAGTTATGCACAATCCATCGAACATGTGCTGAAAAAGAATCAACGTCAATGGCTTAAAAATACCACAGCAGGTGCTGCTTTACCTATTCAGAAATCAATCAAAAGGCTGAAACAAAGTGGTGATCAAATTCGGTCTGTAACCGGGGTGTTCTCGGGCTCATTGTCTTGGTTGTTCGGTCAATATGATGGTCAAACTGATTTTATGCATTGGGTCAAACAAGCCCAAGAAAATGGTTTCACAGAGCCCGATCCCAGAGCAGACTTGTCCGGTCAAGATGTTTACAGGAAGGCAATTATTTTGGCCCAAGAGCTGGGTTTTGAACCGACAAAAATAAATTTCAAACCGGTTCTATCCAAGGAATTGTTGTCAGGATCGATTGATGATTTTTGGCAAAACGAAGTAACTATTAACAGTTACATCAAAACGATGTGGCACAAAGCCAGTCTACAAGGCCAACAATTACGTTATTTGGCCTCAGTCAGCGCCGATGAGTTGAAGGTGGAGCTGGTGGCTGTTGAGCTTGGTCATCCAGCAGCAGGACTGAAGCCAGGAGATAATATATTCATCATTGAATCAGACTGGTACCGCGATAATCCATTGGTGATTCAAGGGCCCGGTGCTGGACGTGAAGTCACCGCAGCAGGGGTGTTGAATGATTTGATTGAGGTTTTGAGGTTATAAAATTGAAATTACCAGCCAATGAGTTTTAAGTCGAACTTGATTAACATATTTTGCCAACTTAGTTCATCAACTTCAAAGCATCCATATGTTTGGTTATATTTTATGATTTGACTTTCGAATGAAAAAAGTAAACCATCAAGGTAGTTATCAAAGTGATTAGCAATTTTTGTTACTGTGCTACCTTCTAAATCAATCGCCCACATCGAATGATCATTAAAGTCAATACAGATTTGAATGTCTGAGTTAATGTCCAAAATGGGAACCATACTTTTCTCCCATGGAAAGTTTGGAAAATCTTGCTTTAAATTTAAATTAATTCGATAAATTAGATTTATTCTTTCTAAACTATTTAGATGGAAAAAAGCATTCAAATTATCAATACCATTAAATTGGAGATATATTTGAGTAATAACTTCCGGCTGGGTTAAGTTCAAATTACTAAAAAATGCATTGATGCTATCAATATCGGTTTCAGCTCCTAATTGAGTTTCATTGTTTAGATTGAGCACGTATGAAATAACTTTGTTTATTTTTTCTAAACCTTTCATCATGAAATTTTATGTTCTGCCAAAGTTTCAAAGTAGGGCAAACATTCATCAGCAATGCGCTGTTCCTCTAGGCTCAGCTTATTCTCTTTGGGTTTGTACTCAGAAAACCCAGTGGATTCAATCACCCGGTTGTACCAGTGTTCTGCCCAAATACCGTCCGAATCACGGTACCCTTTGGGCCAGGAGAGCATGGCGGTATCAAAAGGCACTTCTAAGGCTGTACATAGCTTGATTAGCATTCCTTTCGGATCCATCAGGATGTCTTTGGATTCCAAGATGGGTGGTGTTTTACCAGTGCGTTGTTTGATCCAATTGAATAATTTAACCTGTTGTGGAAAGCCCAGATCCGCTGGGGTGGCACGGTGGTGTTTGCGCAAATATGAGGCCAGTACATCATTGGGGTGACGAATTAAAAAGCCATTGCGTAAATGATCAACAAAGTCAAGTTCAAGATCATCGGTTAAATGGTGGCTCATGTGTTTTTGGTAGTAAATATGGGTCAACTCGGTGGCATCTTCAGGCATTTTTTCGGTCAAGTTTTTGACGATTGGGCGCCAATCATTGCCTTGGACCAGTCTGATGGCTTCATAAGCCGCGTGTTTTTTTCCGGTTGTTGCAAGATAGGGTCCATATAAGGGTTCATCAACCACCACGGTGTCTTGCCGATTTTCCCAAGCTCGCATCATCGCTGTTGAAATGTTGCGTGGCCCAGACCACATGGCAATGCGGATCAATTGATCTGGTTTCATGCCGGTGCCTCGCTTTTGATCAAGTCCAGGTACAGGTCTTGCAGTTTTTTGATCATATCGCGGGTTTGCCCATCACCAATCAAGCGACCATCGACTTCATTGACCGGTGTGATGCCTGCAAAGGTACCCGTAACAAAAGCTTCATCAGCGCCGTAAACATCAAACAATGAAAAGTTCTTTTGTTTGACTGGAATGTCATTGGTCTCACACAGCTGGATAATTTTCGAACGGGTGATACCACCCAAACAATAATCGCCGGTTGAGGTCCATACCTCGCCTTGTGTGACGATGAAGAAATGGGTTGAATTACAAGTAGCAACAAAACCATGCGGGTCCAGCATCAAGGCTTCATCAGCACCGGCTTTGGCGGCTTGAATACAGCCCTGGATGCAATTGATTTTTGAGTGCGAATTCATCTTCTGGTCTTGCACATCGGGATAGCCACGCCTGACATGAGTGGTGAACAGTTTTATGCCGCCTGCAATTTTACGAGGTGATGGGTTTTTGTATTCAGCAATGATGACTATGGTACTGCCAGGAATGGTGCATCTGGGATCTTGGTATGGGGTGATTTTTTCACCACGGGTGACCATCAACCTGATGTGTACACCGTCATGCATGTCATTGGCTTTAAGCGTTGCCATTATTCGATCAGTCATTTCTGTAGGGCTCAGGCCAATGTCTAAATCCAATGATTTGGCTCCTTGATATAATCGCCTTAAGTGGTCTTTGAGAAATACCACCACGCCGTGGTGTAGACGCAAGCCCTCCCATACACCGTCACCAAGAATAAAGCCACTGTCGAAAACCGAAACTACGGCTTTTTCACGAGGCAACAACAGGCCATTGACGTTGATTAAAATCGAACGATTGCGTACATCTTCTATGTATTCGTGTGTGCCTTTGCTCATAAATAACTTCCTGAATAATTGGCCAAAACTTGATAGTAACAGAAAATAAAAGCTGTTTTGAATCATTTAATCAACAGCGGTTAGTAAAAAGTTGTCTGTCTTTAAATGAATTAAGGGACTTGTTTTCACCGGTCACATGTATTTAAAAATAGGGGTTTTCCCTGGCTTATTATAAAGGCCTTTCCTGATGGTCATTAGTAATGCAAAACTCGAAGATAGGGTACTCAATTTATTTCAATCTTTAGAGCGGAGAAAACCAATGAAAAATTATCTACTTAAAAGTGCTGTGATGGCATCTTTGGCTGGGTATACTTTAAATGCAAATGCTGCAGTTATCGGTACTCAATTAGAAGCAAGGTTAAATACCTTGGGGGCTTTAGAAAACACCATGGTAGTGGTTACATATAACCAGTTAGACTCAGTTGATTCTAACCAAGTACAAAGTTTAATGAACTTGGGTATTACTGAAGGTGTTCAGTTCCAATCTTTGCCAAGTATTGGCGTGTTGGCAAACCCATCGCAGATTAATGAAATTGCGGCCATGAGTGAAGTGAAATCCGTTTTCTTAAACAGAGAGCTGGAATACTTTAATGATGAGTCAAGAAAAGTAACCAGTGTTGACGAAATCCAAAATGATGAGTTTTACCAAGAAAATGGCATTAGATTTACTGGTGAAGGTGTTACCGTCATCGTTAATGATTCAGGCATAGATGCCACTTTGGATGATTTGGCATTTGGCGATAAAGTGGTTGAAAATGTACAAGGCATTACCCATGCCAGTGTGCTGTCATTAACACCGTTTCCTGGTATGTGGATAGAAGGTCAGTTGAACAGTGATTTGAATGTGGGTCATGGAACTCATTGTGCTGGAACAGTGGGTGGTACAGGCGCTCATTCGGATGGTAAATACGCAGGTGTTGCAACCGGAGCGGATCTGATTGGCTATGGTTCAGGTGCGGGTTTATCAATTTTAGATGCTTTGGGCGGTTATGATTATGCCATCACCCATATTTGGGATTTTAATTCACCGATTCGTGTGATGAGTAATTCATGGGGTTCAAGTGGTCAATATGAGCCAGACGGTCCCATTTCTGTGGCCTCATACAAAGCCTATAAATTAGGCATGATTTCTGTGTTTGCCGCTGGCAATGATGGCCCAGGTGAAGACACCCATAACCCCTACGCTCAAATTCCATGGGGAATGTCTGTTGGCGCAGGTACCAAACATGGTACCTTGGTTGATTTTTCTTCTCGTGGCAAACGATTTGAGTCGGGTGATTTCAGTATGCCTGATGGTACTGAATGGACTTACCACAATGAAGTGAGTATTGTGGCTCCAGGGCAAGACATCATATCTACCAGGGCAAAAACCAACATAGCTTCCAATGGTGGCGATGCGGACATTGATGCGATTGAAACTGAATACCTGCCTTATTACACCATGATATCTGGAACTTCAATGGCCACGCCTCATGTGGCAGGCATCATTGCATTGATGTTGGAAGCCAACCCTGATTTATCCCCCTTAGAAGTTAAAACCATCTTGCAAGAAACAGCGACCAACATTCCTGGTTATGAAAAATGGGAAGTGGGCGGCGGTTATGTGAATGCCAAAGCTGCTGTTGCTGGTGCATTGGATTACAACACCGACTATGCAAAAACAGTTAATAACCTCAATGAGTTTAATGCCAATGCTTTGATTATTCCACCTAATGGATCTGAGGCCTTTGAAGTATTTTATTCTCCGGTGGGTGAACCCGAAGTTTATGAATTTGAAGTCGATGAAGATGCGGCCTTTGTTTCTGCCTCAGCTGAACCTTTAGCCAACACTGTAAAGTTGAAATTAGAAGCACCGGATGGAACCGAATATTTGGGCAACTTAACCTTGCCGGTATTATCATGGTCAACTAAAGTTTCAGCGCCAGCGCAAGTGGGTACTTGGAAACTGTCGGTTTTTGGTTTAACTTCATTGTCAGGTGTTCAAGCAGATCCAACAGGCGTAACCAATGGACCAGGTGTGCCAGAATTTATTTCCGGTGAAATTGAAATATTTGGTAACGGTGGTTATGAAGGATTAAATGACATTGCAGGACACCCTGCCGAAAATGCCATTACATTTGCTGTGGCAAATAGATTGGTCGATAGTCTGAATGATTCAAACTTCTATCCAGATAGAAAGTTAAAAAGAAAACATTTGGCAAAATACTTGGTCATGGGTGCAGCAGTTCGTCAACAAAGAGATTTGCTGAACAGTGCCATGACAGTATACAGCGATGTCAGCTCAACGGATGCGGCATTCATCAATGCAGTGACTCAAACGGGTTCAGCACTTAAAGATCCAGAGCATCAACAAGCACCTATTATGTTGGCTAAAACCGGCGCATTTAAACCCAATGATAAAGTTTCAAGAGAAGAGTTGGGTTACTCTATGGTGCAATCCTTAGGACTGGAGTCAGACGCTGCGTTGTTTGCTGGCACCGATAGCTTGAAGGTTGAATACAATGGTCAGGAAGTCCCTGTCAGAGACAGTGATCTGGTATCAGCCGAATATTTGGCTCATATGCAAGTGGCTTTGAACCTGAGTTTGTTGAATGTGCAATTTGCCATTGAACAAGGGCCTTATGACTTACAGCCTACTTTGGTCGCTTATTTGAAACCAAATGAAATGATAAAAAGAGGAGAGTATGCTGTAGCCATAGGCAGAATGTTTGAAAATTATTACAGATAATTGCATGTAAAAGATGAATGGGGCTGTATTAATACAGCCCTTTTCTTGTTCATTGAGCAATTCAATTGAAACCAAAACATAAGTCAGTTAATATGGATAGTAACTACTATAACTTTGACCAGATAAGAGGTGCGTAATGATGAGATATAAGTTTGGATTGTTTGTGTCTTTAACCCTGTTGTTGCTGCAAGTTAATGCCCAGTCTATATCAACCAACATTAATGGTAATTCAGCAGAGTTGCTTGTTTCATTGCCAGGTGGCATTGCTGCTGATTTTACAATAACTTTTGAGAATGTGGTTGGGCTTACAGAAGAAAACTTGGGTCTTGCTGTTGACCTGATTGACTTGAATGACATCAATGTACTCAATCGCTTGCCATCAGGTATTTTAACCTCCATTCCTGTGGCATTCCCTATGATGATCACTGTTGAACCTGCTTATGACAGTGGGCTCAGCTTTGAAGGATTGGTGACCATTGATATTCACACCCACAACTTAGCATATACAGAGAATACTCCGCTGCGCTTATTCAAAGCACCATTGGGTGGTACATTCAGAGACATCACCGATACCACTTCATCAGGCAGTTATCGCGCCAGAAGTACTACAGGTACTTTTTCACAGTTTATCATCGTGGCAGATAACCGAGCAGCGAGTCAAATCAGTACTGAAAAACTGAATCAGCTGCAAAGTGAATTGGCTGGCTGGCAAAATGTTATTGAGCCTGCTGTTTTTCTACAGTTAAACAATAAATCAATGGACATAGCTGCGGACATTAACCAGGCAAATTATGCAGCTGCGGATATAAAAATCACCGAGTTTTCATACTTGGTTTCGCAATATGCTGGCACAGGCATTCCTAACGTTTGGCGTGCGAGCAAAGACATTGATAATGTGGCAGGTGAGCTGATAGCTCATGCAAAAACTTTGAAATTCAGTGTTCGACTGATTGATTAAGGGGGACAGAAGAGTCACATGCCCGCAATCATTACAGCTTGTTTCAAAGACAGACCTGCAGTAGAAGCAGTTCTGAAAGAACGAGGGCAGTACAGTATTGGACGAGATAACCAGTGTGATGTGATACTCCATCATCCCACCGTTTCTAAAGTACACGCTTTACTCAGTCATGATGATAATCCGTGGAGATTAAGAGATTCTTCCAGCAGTAACGGCATTCAAATCAACGGTGACTTTATTTCAAATTTTGAATTGCTTGGCAATGAGCTGATCACAATTGGTGAGATTGAGTGTTTGTTTGAAGTACAAAGTGATGTCCAAAGGTTAGCGATTGAAAACCACAATCAGTGGCGTTTGTCACAAGCAAAATCTTTCAGCTCATCGCAAAATCACAGTGACTGTCTGGCTCAGGGTATGGAGCAAAGGTTGTTTTCTATGTTGTCATTAACTGGACTACAAAGAGGCATGATTTTATTGGGCCAGTCAATGGATGAATTGGTGGTCTGCTCAGCCAAAGGTATTCGCTTTCAGGATTTTACTGTTGAAGAGTTTGAAGGCAGTATTGGGGCCATTCAAGCATGCTTTAATTCTGGTGAAAACGTCATAGCGATGGACACCAGGAAAGATACTATGTTTTGTAAAAGAAGCAGTATACAGCAGAAAAATATAGCTGCTTTGTGTTGTTTGCCTATCATTGAGAAAACCAATCAACGGATTATTGGGTTGATATATTTAGACAGTAAAATGTCGTCAAAGATATTGTCTGAATTGGACTTGGAAATACTTAACACCATAAATGAACAAGTGTTACTCAATCTTCAAGTCATTAACCTAGAAAGTCAATTGAGTGATTTGGTAATGCAAATTTCACAAAATCATTCGGAATCTTCAGTCATCAATAAACCCATCTTATCTTTGGTTAGGTGATCCCAGAGAATATAAATGGCCGCCGACTCTGATAAATCAATCAATATTGGCGACGGTCAAACTCAAATAATTGAACCCACAGGCAAAATGCTAAAAATAGGCACCACCTTAATTGGACGGTTTCTGATTGAAGCACAAATTGGCGAAGGTGGGTTTGGGCAAGTGTATAAAGCCACAGATTTGCATTTGAATGCTTCAGTGGCTATCAAATTATTACACAACAAGTTTATCAGTGATGAAGCTGCACTTAATCAATTTAAAAATGAAATACTGATTCTACGACAATTGTCACATCAAAATATCTTACGTGTGTATGAGTATTATCAAGAGTCGTCTCATTGCTTTATTACCATGGACTGGATTGACGGTGAGCTGTTGTCTGAAAAAATCGAGCAAGGCTCCATTTCTTTTACACAAGTTAAACAATACAGTGAACAAATAATGGATGCACTGGATTATGCCCAGATGCATGAAGTATGTCACCGTGACTTGAAGCCAGAAAATATACTGATAGATGGACAAGGGCGATTGTACATACTCGACTTTGGTATGGCTGTTTTTACTGAGTCCTCTGCAGTCAAATCATTTGGTGGGACGCCCTTTTATTGTGCGCCTGAGTACTTGCAGGACAATGTGATTAATAACAGCACAGACTTTTATTCAGTGGGCCTTATTATTTACGAAATGTGTTGTCGAAAACTGCCGTACAAAGCTTCAGATATGGCAACTTTGATTGTTGAAAAGCAACAGCCAATTAAAAAATTCCCGTGCACTGATAAATCATTAAAGGCTTTCAAGCAGGTGGTTTTACAATTAACCACACCATTGGCAAGACCAAGAACAGAGCTGTTGGACAGTACTGAAATAAGCCATGCCTGTTTATTGCCTGAAAATGGTCATAAATCCAAAACAACTTTTTGGATACTCATTCTGGCAACGGTCTTGATGTTCTGCGCTACATTGATTTGGATTGTATTCAAAGGGGATGCTGTGGATGAAAACTTGCTGCCTGACAGCAGCAGTTATCAGTCTATCATTTTGTTGCCCTTTTCTGGGTCTGACTCAGGTGATGGACAATTCTCCTGGGTGAACAGAGTGGCACCTGAAATTTTAAGTAACCAATTGAGTTTACAACCTACGATACGGTTGGTTCCAGTTGATAGAATTAACGAAGTCATTCAATCGCTTGGCTTCAAACAACCTTTGAATCAGAAACAGCAGCAAGTGTTAAGCGAATTACTTAAAGCTGAATATTTGGTCAAAGGTAAGTACGCTGGGGCGGGTCAAAATCAAATATTACTCAATGTTGATTTGGTTCATATTGTTGGGTCTCAACTGTTAAATCAAAACCTGATTGATGCTGTCATCTCGGATGCTGAAGTATATGAAAGCTTGGTTGGCACATCTGAAAAGTTACTTGAAATGTTTGAGATTAAGGAGAACCAAGAATCTGAATATGTATTAACCCAAAAAGATTTGAATTTACTGGCAAAAATTAAAGTACTCAGAGCTGAGGGCAACAATGAAGCCATAGAGTCTGCATTATTAGCGTTGCTCTCAAACCAATCGGGTTATGTGCCAAGTTGGGATCATTTGTATCAATTCTACCTAGATAATGGACAGTTTAACAAAGCCGAAGAGGTTTTGACTCAGGTGATAACAATTACCCAGCCTGGACAATACTACCATAATTTATTCAGAGCAAGGCTCAACGATTTAAACGGAAATCCAGAAGAAGCCGAAAAAATTTATCAATCTGTCTTGTTACAAAAGTCGCGAGATGAAAGCTTGCTGTTTGAAGTAGCGCAATTTTATATCAGAAATGAAGACTATGAATCAGCACAAAATAAATTGAAGCAATTACTTGAGTTGGCACCAAATCATGTGGCTGGATTATATGAGTTGTCTAAAATATCCATTCGAATAGGTGACATTCAAAAAGCCATAGATGATTATTTGGTACGGTCTTTGGTGAGTGCCAATAAACTCAATGATGCCAGATATAAGGGATTGATTTACAATGCTTTTGGAGTTGCTTATCAACGCTTGGGTGAAATTGATTTGGCCATTGATAACTACAACAATGGTTTGGAAATCAGATTAAAGATTGATGATGTTAAAGGCGCAGTAACTAGTATGTCAAATTTAGCGGCCCTGTATGCTGTCAAAGGGGAATATGCCAAAGCTGAAGCCTTGCTGCAACAGGGAGTGGCCATGTTGGATGATTCGGGCAATGACCTTGATACGTCTATCATGATAAATAAGCTCGGTGTACTGGCAGAGGAGCAAGGGCTGTATAAAGAGGCTTTGACACATTACCAAAACGCCTTAAATTTAAGGCTTAACTTGGATGAAAAATGGTTGCAAGCTGAGAGTATGAATAATGTTGGATTTATATTTTTTTTAATGACGCAATTAGATCATGCAGTGATTTATTGGCAGCAAGCGGAAAAAATATATACAGAAATTGGTGATATGGTTGGTCTGCTACAAGTGAATCAAAATATGGCCCAATTACAATTAAGGAAAGGTTCCCTTAACGAAGCATTTCAGTCTTTTGAAAGTTCATTGCATGAAGCGCTTAACTTAAAAGTCAAAGAAGAACAATTTGTTGCGAAGGCCAATCTGGCAAAAATTTCATTTTTACAAGGTAATTTTAGACACGCCATCAGTGAATTGCTTACTGTATTAGAAGACTTAAAATCAAGAGATGATGTGCGTGGACAAATTGAATATGGTCTTTTGCTCTCAGAATGGTATTTTATTATAGGTGACATTGAACAAGCTGAAAACACGCTGCTTAAGCTCGAAACATTTACTGCCTCCTCAATGAGCTTGGTACAACAGCAAAAATTTAAATTGTTACTGTTGTCATTAACCGGCGAGTTGAATACTTTGGATCTTGATGAATTATTAAGTCATCATGGATTACCTGAATATGAAGTCATTCAAAATTACTTATTTATAACCCGTCAATTTTTGTCAATTGATATTGATAAGGCCAAACAACTGCTGACTTATATCAGCACCATCAATGTGAAGCTATATAAACTCGCTTACTTGGAACTTTTAGAGCTGAAAGTGTTGTATTCTGGATTGGTTAAAGATCGGAAAAATTATTCAACTTATTTGGATGAGGCAACTAAGCTATCGAAAGACTTTCCAATCTATTGGAGAAATTACCATCTTGAGGTGCTTAAAAAAATGCAAAATTCTGGCAGTAAGTTGACAGATGACCAACGACAACAAATTTTGTTGCATGGCTGGGAAGTTCTCATTAAGGAAATACCTGTATCGGCAAGGCAACAATTTACTCAACAACAGCAAGGAATTTATCTGGGATTGTAATGAAAGAGGATGCCAATAAGTTATTAAAAGAAGTTGATTCAATCAGCCAGATTCAAAAGAAAATTGTACATGATTTGGTTAGCAATCAACAACAAATGAAGCAATTAGCCAAACGAATTTTAAAAGTTCAAGAAGACGAGAGAAAGCATATCGCACAAGAGTTACATGACAGTGTAGGGCAATTATTAACTGCGGTTATTAATCAGCTTGAGTCCTGTAAACAAGATATAAATAACTCAGGATTGGGTCCAGTTTTAGACTTAACCAGACAGGCTTTACTTGAAACCAGAGAGTTGTCGCGATTAATGCGGCCAAGAATATTGGATGATTTAGGGCTGGTGCCTGCGCTCTGTTGGTTAACTCGAATTATGTCGGAAAAAAATGGTGTTCAGATCAGTTTGGATCATGAAATCAAAGCTCAATTAGATCCTGAAATTCAAACCTTGGTTTTCAGGGTGGTGCAAGAATCTTTAACTAACGCATTGAAGCATGCCCAAGCCAAGAGCATACAAATTATTGTTAAATCTTCAGCCAACGTGCTGGTTCTAAAAATAATTGATGATGGAATAGGTATGGACAATCAAGACCAAGACGGTTTTGGTATGGCCACAATTCAGGACCGGGTCTTTTCCTTTGATGGTCAACTGATCATCACCTCTGCCTTGGGTCAGGGAACAGAAATCAAAGTTATCTTGACTTCTTTGGGTCATAATTAAAATGATTACAGTTTATTTAGCAGATGATCACAACATAGTTAGACAAGGTTTAGTGAGTCTTCTGAAGTCTTATGCAAATTGTCAAATTGTTGGTGAAGCCGCTGATGGATTGAAGGCGCTTAAAGACATCGTTGAATTAAAACCTGATGTGGCCATAGTGGACATCACGATGCCCAAGATGAACGGAATGGAGCTGGTAAAACAAGTTCATACCAAATGCCCTGAAACAAAATTATTGGTACTTACCATGCATGAGGAGGAGGAGTATGTTATCCACATGGTTAAAGCAGGCGCGTCTG
This sequence comes from Marinicella litoralis, assembly GCF_002591915.1. Classification (GTDB taxonomy): domain Bacteria; phylum Pseudomonadota; class Gammaproteobacteria; order Xanthomonadales; family Marinicellaceae; genus Marinicella; species Marinicella litoralis. The sequence goes on from NZ_NIHB01000004.1 coordinate 97,281, forward strand.
GCTATTTACTTAAAGACAGTGCAGGGGAAGAGTTGATTGACGCAGTCAAAACATTGGCACAAGGAAAATCATATTTCAGTCAATATGCTGCTCAGGTTTTGGCATCGCAATACAGCAACCCTCAACAAGCCTGGGATGATCCTTACAAGGGATTGACCAAAAGAGAAAGGCAAATTTTTCATTTAGTCATTGATGGAATTACCACCAAAAAAATTGCTGAAATGTTATATATCAGTGCCAAAACTGTGGAAAACCATCGCGGTAAAATTTTAGACAAATTGAAGGTGTCTAATACCGCTGAATTGGTAAAGTACGCAGCCAAAAACAACCTGTTGATTTAGTTTGGCTGTGTGCCATTTATGACAAGACAGCAACAATGATATCAGACCGATGATTAAGCCCTAGGCAAAATAATTTAATCCATGTTTAATATCGATATGGCTGTATATTAAATGAATTCCAGACAAGACCTTTGAAATAAGTGATTTTTAGTTTTTTTATGGGGGTTTTCCCCAATATTTATTTGCATTGAAATCTCCTAATCTATCGTTGTACTTTTAATTTTGGAGACAATAATGGTGAAAAACAGCTGTAAATCTGGGTATATGAAGTTATTGATTGGAGGTTTTCTCTTGTCAACTTTGTCAATCCATGCAAAATCATTTGATCCGGTTTTAGCCTCGCTATTAAGTGAAGTGACCGAAAATGAATTGATAGAAGTTATTGTGACTTATGAGAACCAAGGTCCTGTAACATTGAGTGATTTAAATACATTGGATGATATTGGCATCAATACCGGTGTAGTGATGGAGAATTTGCCAATAGTAGGTGTCTTGGCCACTCACAATCAAATCAATGACATCTATTCACAAGCCAATGTTCGATCAATCTGGCACAATCAACAATTAAGTTTAGAAAATGATGGTTCGACTGAAATCACTGGAGTGGATCGTTTGCGCAATGACCCAAATATGCGTAACATGGGTATGCCATTTTCAGGCAGGGGAATCGGGGTAGTGATCAATGATTCTGGTGTTGACGGTACCCACAATGACATTAAATTTCCGAACCACACTGTGCAGAATGTGTTGGCGCAAACTAACTTGAGATCTTTCTCAGATTTAGCGCCTATCACCTACCAGGAAGACATTCCCAATACAGACATTGCCGGTGGTCATGGTTCGCATGTTGCAGGCATCATTGGCGGAAATGGCGCAATGTCTAGCGGTCGTTATGCAGGGGTGGCACCTGGTGCCAAATTAATTGGTTATGGTTCTGGAGCTGGTTTATTTATACTGGACACCATAGGTGGATTTGATTATACCCTCACTCACCAATTTGATTACAACATCCGAGTCATTTCAAATTCATTTGGTAGTACCAGTGACACAGGAACAGACTTCAATCCAGATCATCCCACCAATGTAGCGACCAAAGCCTTGGCTGACAGGGGTGTCATTGTCGTATTTTCAGCTGGGAATTCAGGCAGCGGAGAAGCGACCATTACCGGTAACTTCAAAAAAGCACCTTGGGTTGTCACAGTGGCTGCAGGAGATAAAAATGGTGAACTGGCAGACTTTAGCTCGAGAGGAGTAAAAGGTCATGGTGGTAATGTTGTGGTAAGTGGTGAAATTTTTGAATGGGTTGATCGACCAACTGTTACGGCGCCGGGTGTTGATGTCATATCAGTCAGAGATTCATTATCAAGTTTGGGCGCATTGAGCTTTCAAGATGATGCAGATCAGTTAGAACCTGCCCATTTACCTTATTACACCATAAGCAGTGGTACATCCATGTCAGCTCCACATGTGTCTGGTATTGTGGCTTTGATGTTAGAAGCTGATCCCACCTTAAATTGGCGAGCAGTGAAACAAATTTTACAAGATACTGCCACAAATATGCCTGGCCGAGAAGCTTGGGAAGCTGGTGCGGGTTATGTGAATGCGTATGCAGCGGTGCAATCGGTTCTAGACCGACAAAGAAATTTCGGAGAAACGGTTAAAATTAACCGCAACTTTAATGCCATGGCTTTGACATCAGTTGCCGGTGAATTTGCGGTTGATGTACCATTCAGTCCAGTGGGTGAGAATGAGGGCATCACTTTTGAAGTGAGCGAAGACATTTCATTGATATTTGTGCGGGCCAACGTAAGTGATAATACGGTTGCATTGTCTTTGTACAGCCCATCAGGCAAACGCTATGGTTCAAGTATAGCCTTACCAGTCATAGGGCAAAACATTGCTGTGACTGCGCCAGCAGAGCCTGGTACATGGACTTTAAAAGCCGGTGGCATTGGTGGCGTTTCTGGGGTTGATGTTGACCCTACAGGACAAACCAACGGCTATGCAGCTCCAGGAGATGTAGCAGCGTATGTGAAATTCATCAGAACAGATGGGTTTTCAGGAATTTCCGACGTAAGCTTTAATCATCCTGCCAGAAGCTTTGTAGAATTTGTTGTGTCTAAGCAGTTGATGGATGCTACCTTATATGGTTTTGAACCAGATGCTTTGCTTTCAAGAGGAGAATTGGCTGATTATTTGACTTTAACCGTCGGTGTTCGCCAATCAAATTCAGCTGCTGAAGGCGTTTATTCAGATGTGCCAAGTTCAATAGTTGCTGCAGTTAATTCAGTGACTGAATTAGGTGCATCATTATCAGACCGAGCTCAGACTCAAGATTCTTTGATGATGCCAGTTAATAATGACTTGTTTAACCCATTTGGAAAAGTTAACAAGCAGGAATTGGCTTATTCACTTATTCAGGGTAAAGGACTGGAGTCTGAGGCCAGAAATTTTGATAGTGATATCGTCGTTGTTTATAATGGTGAATCAATCAGCATTGAAGATCAAGATTTAATTGCTGAAGAGTATAAAGGTTATGTTCAATTTGCAATTTCCATGGGTATTTTGCCTGTTGAGTTTACCTTGGAACAAGGTCAGTTTGATTTCAATCCAGTTATTAAGGCATATTTTAAGCCAAATAAAACAATGACCAGAGCAGATTTTGCTGCTGCAGCAACTCGATACTATATTAATTAAAGCAGTGCGATTTTAACAACAGCAATTGTGTTTAAATTGCTGTTGTTTTTTTTGTCAGTAATTTAAGGCAAAAATTGTAAATAGCCGCCTATCCCTTAATGATCCATTGTTATTAGCCTAAGTTTAATTAATTAAACAAGTGTTTGTAGCTAAAATACAATTGAAATTATTCTTTTATAAGTACAGAATGATGTATTTAATAAGGATTGAATGATGAAATTTATCGCAATGGTCCTGATGTTTTTTGGTTTTAGTCAAAGTGAGCAATCCTTAGCTGAGGATTTGTCAATCAGATTGGTGGCTGGTGAATTTGTTAGGGGGCTGTACCAGGATGAAAATATTGAATTATTTGTTTTGAACCTACCAGCCAATGCCATTTTGCCTGATCATCAAACCGGTCCAAGGATAGTTATTCTAATGTCTGACTTATCAGGTAAGCGATTGGCGGACGGCAGTGAATTCAGCGTTGAGCAAGATCAGGTTTTGTATCTACAGAATACTTATTCGCAAGGCTTTCAAAACTCAACGACACCAGCTACATACTTGGTTTTGGACTTAAAAGGAGTGGTTTTGGATAATAAATTATCACATCCATGCGAACAACCATCCATGCTACAATTATTTGCTCAAGATGATTTTACTGTTTGTAAAAATGTAACGAAGCAGGAAATTGATTTCCATGTGACAACTATGGTGTATCGCGATGACCATCATCAATTCTTTCTGCAGCACAGATCAAACAAAATGACAATCATACCAGGAGATGTTTTGATAGAGTTTCATGGTCAATTGACAGTTGAGTAAAAAACCTGCAAGTATGACTTGAATTTTTACGGTTTTTTGTGGTTGTCAGCAGCCATCTTTGAGATTAATGACATGCTGAAACTTTTGCTATTTAGAATAAGTTGTAGAAATTTGTATGGAGGAAATGGTTGATGAAAAATTTAGGACTCAGTATTTGGGTTGTGGTATTTATGCTGGTGTTTACTTGGTCTGCCATTGAACCATACGACTATTTAACTTGGGGATTAGAGGTTTTGCCAGCTGTCATTGGCGCATTGGTGTTGTTGTATTTGGTGGTTAAAAAGGTTGAAATAACACCTGTTGTGGTGGTATTGATTTTATTGCATTGCATCATTCTGATAGTTGGCGGTCACTATACCTATGCTTTGGTTCCAGGATTTGAAAATTTCATGTCAACTATCTGGCCTGAAAGAAATAATTATGACAAGTTAGGACATTTTGTCCAAGGCTTTGTGCCGGCGATGATTTGCCGGGAAGTTGTGATCAGACATGCGGTGATTCAAGCAATCAGCTGGCGCCGCTTTTTTATTGTTTGTTTTTGCTTGGCTTTATCGGCTTTTTATGAATTGATAGAATGGTGGGTGGCTTTATTAAGTGGAGAAGGTGCTGATTCATTTTTGGGTGCCCAAGGCTATGTATGGGACACCCAATCAGACATGTTTTTGGCCTTGATTGGTAGCGTTTGCGCCTTGCTGTTTTTGAGCCAATGGCATGACAAACAATTAACTCAGTTACAGGAGACATCATGAATCAAATCATCATTCCCGTTTTTTTACAAGTAGTGCTGACTTTCGGTATTTTGTTTACCGTGGGATTTCTGCGATTCCGCAGTGTTTCTCAGCGAACGGTTCATCCAAAAGATTATGTGTTGATGACTGGTCAAGACCAGTGGCCAGTCATGATTCAACGCTTGGGTCGAGCCTTCCATAATCAACTAGAAATGCCGATGCTGTTTTATGTTTTGACGATACTTATTTTACTGACTGAAGTGCAGGCACAGATTTTATTGAATATGGCATGGCTTTACGTGGGTTTGCGTTATTTTCATGCATTGATACATATTTTTTATAATAAAGTCCTCTATAGATTTACCGTGTTTTTGATCTCGAGTTTGGTGTTGTTGGCCATGTGGGTGTTGTTTATTTTTGAAATCAATTCACGTTTGTGACCACTTTTTATTGTGATGATTCTAAAATACGATGTATCAGGGCTTGGCGCATCAGGACTCCATTACTGACCTGTTGTAAAATAACCGACTGATGGCCATCGGCCACTGAAGCAGAAATTTCGACGCCTCGATTCATTGGGCCTGGGTGCATAACAATCGCCTCCTTTTTGGCCAGTTGTAAACGTTGTTGATTCAATCCAAAATGTTGGTGCCAATCGTCAAATTGGATCAGATCAGAAGAGGTAAAACGTTCTTTTTGAATTCTGAGCATGACCACCACATCAGCATCTGCCAATGCTTGGTTTATTGTGGGTGCTGCCAAATGTGTTTTATCGGCAGGAATCAAGGCGTCAGGGGCAAATAAACTGATTGCACCCACTTGCATGATGTTCAAGCCATCAATCAATGAATTGGCAACACGTGAATGTTTGATGTCACCAATGATGCAGACTTTCAGTGGTTCAAAGTGCTTTTTGTGTTGGTGGATGGTGAATAAATCTAACAAGCCTTGAGTGGGATGTTGGTTGGTGCCATCACCCGCATTGATGATGCTGGTTGAATCTTTTAGCCAGTGGACCATCTCTTGTTGGATGTGGTTTTGTTGGTGCCGTACAATGAGTAAATCAGGCTGCATGGCATTCAAAGTTAAAACGGTGTCCTTAATTGTTTCGCCCTTACTGGTTGATGAATGGGCAATGTTCAATGCAGTGATGTCGACGCCCAATCGCTGACATGCCAATTGAAATGAAGTCAAAGTTCGGGTGGAATTTTCAAAAAACAGTGCCATGGCAGAGCGACCATCATGCAGTTTTTTGGTTGCGCTTATTTTGGCGTGTTTGAATTGATTGGCTTGATCAAATAATTGTTCGATTTCAAGTTTAGATAAAGATTTGATGTCAATGAGGTGATTCATGAATTTATTAGCTCGGGTCACTGTCTAACCAAGATTGTAATATGATTTGTGCTGCGATGGCATCTATTTTAGATTTGTCTTTTGCTTTGCTCAGTTGTCCCGCCCTTTGATTTTGAAATTGTCGTTCAGCGGCATAGGAAGTGAGCCTTTCATCGATATATTCAACGGTCACTTGGGTTTGTTTTTTAACCTTTTTGCCAAAGTTCCTAACTTGTCTGGTGATTTCCTGTTCCTCACCATCCATGTTTAAGGGAAGGCCTATGACGATGCGACTTATTTGCCATTCATCAATGATTTTATTTAACGCGGGCCAAAAGGCTTTGTCGTTAGGTAAAGTGGTTAAAGCCGATGCTGAACGGGAAAAAGATTGTGCCAGCGCCAAGCCAATTCTTTTTTGACCAAAATCTATGCCCAGCAGGTATTCAAGCATGTCCAATGTCACCACTTAATTGGTGCGGCTTAACGCCAATGATGTCCAGTGCCTGTTCCCATTTGTCATGTTTTTCTAATGTGTTTTTAAAAATCAGTTTTTCATCACTGGCACAGGTTAACCAAGCATTGTCTGCGATCTCTTGTTCTAATTGCCCTTCGTGCCATGTGGCGCATCCCAAAGCCATTAACCAATCACCATTCATGGTGTCTTGTGCGATGGCTTTGATAATGTCTTTTGAGGTGGTCAGCGATATGTTTTTGGCAATTTGAATCGAGCTGTCATAGTCATACAGGTTTTGATGCAAAATAAAACCACATTGGGTGTTCACGGGTCCGCCCTCATAAATAATGGATTCGGCCTTATGACTGTTCATCGGAATGGCCAAGCTTTCAAGTATTTCTTCAAAAGTGATGTCACTTGGCATATTAATATTGATACCCAGTGCACCGTGCTCATTGTGTTCACAGATTAAAATGACGGCTTTAAAGAATCGCTCGTCTGCCATCTCAGGGGTGGCAATTAATAATTGATTGGTCAAATTCATTATTTTTGTCTTAGCAAATGTCCTGGCAGGAATTGCCAGGTTCTGGTGATGTAAAGAATGTCTACCCGTTCATTTGATTCAGGCAGTGGATCAAAGGGCTGTGCTAATTTTACTATGTGTTTGGCTGCTTCATCCAGAAAATTGTAATCTGATGATTTGATGACTTTGATTTCATGGATGCTACCGTCTTTGTTGATGCCGACAGTCAACATCACATTGCCAATGAATGATTTGTTTTTGGCTTGCTCAGGGTAGTTTAAGTCACCGGTGCGTTCTACTTTTCTGACCCAATTATTGATGTAGGGAGCGAATTCATAGGCTTTGGTACTGCTTGATACGTATTTACTTCTTGGTTTTTTGGCGTAATTTTCAATCTTGCGTGCAATTTCATCTTTGATTTTCGCTAACCGTTGTTCTTTGGTTTCATTCAACTTGTTCGCGACTTGATCGTTTTTATCCTTATTTGGCTGGTTTGATTTGATTTTAAGAGCGGATTGTTGCGCAGTGATTAATTGTGTTTCATATTGTTTGGTTTGTTGTTTTTGTTGTTTGTGTGTTTCTTGCTTGGCTTGTCCTTCTGCCACCATTGATGTGGCACTGAATAGATTGGTGGGACGAGATTTTTTGTCTTTGGTGCCTCCGCCAATTTGATTGTTTTGCGCCAAGTACTCTGCATCATCTGGTGCTTCTGGATTTGATTTTTTTGAAAGTATCACATCCATGCTGTGTATCACTTCTGGTTGGGTTTGTTTGTGGCGAAAGGAGACCCCTAAAATAATCAAAGACAAGGTGAGTAATGCCAGAGTCAATGTCATGACATTTTTGTCCTTGCTTGTTATTTTAGGTTTCATAGAATGTCTTGTTCGATACAGTCAAATAATTCGCCAGCTATGTTCAAGTCAAATATTTTATCTAATTCTCTGATGCAGGTAGGACTGGTTACATTGACTTCAGTTAAGTATTCGCCAATAACGTCAATGCCAGCAAACACAATACCCATCTCTTTCAATTTGGGGCCCACAATTTCGCATATTTTATAATCAGATTTTGACAGCGGCAAACCCTTGCCGGTTCCCCCTTTGGCTAAGTTGCCCCTAAAGTCTTCAGCGGAAGGAATTCGAGCCAAGGCATAAGGAACAGCTTCGCCATTAATCATGAGGATTCTTTTATCGCCTTGGCTGATGGCAGGGATGAATTTTTGGATCATTGTGGTTTTAGTGCCATTTTGTGTCACTGTCTCTAAAATCACATTCAAGTTTTTATCATTTTTATGGGTCTTAAAAATGGAGTCACCGCCCATACCGTCCATTGGTTTGACGATGGCATCACCTAAATCCATAATGGCGGATTTTAGGATATTGACGTCTCTACTGATGACGTTGTCTGGTGTACATTCTGGAAAAGTTTCGGTAAAAAACTTTTCATTGGCATCTCTTAAGGCTTGGGGTTTGTTGATGACATGAGTGTTTGGTTTGGTCTGATCCAAAACATAAGTATCCATGATGTATTCCATGTTAAACGGTGGATCCTTGCGCATTAAGATGATTTGAAACTCATTCAAGGCGGTGTGGTTATGGGGTTTCAGTTTGTACCAATCTGTGGCAGAATCAGTCACTGATATATGCTGGGTTTTGGCCATGGCCTTGCCATGTTTGCAGTATAAATGGTTGGCCGTGATGTAGTGTATTTCATAGCCTCGTTTTTGAGCTTCTAACATCATCGCAAAACTGGAATCCTTGATTGGATTGATGTTTTCGATGGGATCCATAACTACAGCAATTTTAATCATTTCTATTAACGCAATGTTTGTGAATTATTATGAATTATAATAAGCTAATGGGAAGTGTTAAATAGCGTGGGTCAAAATAAAAATAAATAAAACCAAGTTTAACGACCTGGTTGGCTCAACTTTGACTGCCGTGAACGACCTGAGCTGGTTGACAGGCCATGGTTTGACAGGTGTTTATCACACAAGGAAAATAATTGGGCCTGGTAAATAAATCAGTGTTTATCTTAAAATTGTTTTGTAATCAGTTGTAAAATGAGTTATTTTCTTGTGAATGACATACTTACGAGATTATCTTCATGAATGTTGTGAATAGTAAATTAGAACTAATGCGAGAAAAAAGTTTGGAGAAATTATGAATTTAGAAGGTTTAAAAGTGATGGTGATTGATGACAGTAAAACCATTCGCAGAACCGCTGAAACTTTATTAAAAAAAGAAGGTTGTGAAGTTATCACTGTAGACAATGGTTATGAAGCGTTGTCTCAGATATCAGATCTAGAACCCAACATTATTTTTGTTGATATCATGATGCCTCGACTCGATGGGTATAAAACCTGCGCTTTAATAAAAATGAACAGTGAACACAAATCCACTCCTGTAATCATGCTCTCAAGTAAAGATGGCTTATTTGATAAAGCCAAAGGTAGGGTGGTTGGTGCGGAAGAGTATTTGACCAAACCATTTACTAAAGAGGAGCTGATTGAAGCCATTGAAAAACACGTTAAAAGGGATTGAGAATGAGTAAACACATAATCAAACCATTTGAGTTGCTCCTTGAATATGAGAAAAGAAGTGTTTCTCATGCTTTAGGTAGTTCAACTGATGAAGGGGAGTTGGGTGATTGGTCAGGAATCGGTTTTAAAATTGGTGATATGTATTTAGTGACACAGGTTGATGACATCAATGAGGTGGTCATTTTACCTGAGTTGGTCAGAATTCCAGGCATCGATAATTGGGTTTTGGGTTTGGTGAATATCAGAAGCAATTTGATTCCAGCTATTGACTTAAGGGCTTATTTAACCGGTGAATCTTCAAAGCTCACCAAACACACAAGGATGTTGGTAATCAATCAACCCGGTGGTCATGCCGGCTTGGTGGTTGACGAAGTATTTGGTCAGCGACATTTTAAACACAGTGAGGGTATAGACATCGAAGGTGATGATGCGTCACGTGTTTATTCTTATTGTGATAAATTTTTCAGCCATGATGATGTGAATTGGAATGTGTTTGTGATGGACCAATTGGTTCAGGACACCAATTTCCAAAATGCATCAATTAAATAACAACAGAGGTAGAAGTATATGAGCAGTTCAGCTGTAGATATGGACCAAAGAACCCGTACGTTGCCTTTATGGCAATTGATGGTATTGGTTATTTTGGTGTTGTCGTTCTTTGGTCACTCCTATTGGTTAGCCACCATCGAACAAGACAGAACGTCACATTTGTCAGAAACTGACAAAGTTCAGATTAAGGCTCAACAATTGGCTCAGTATGCCAAACAAGCGTCGTCGGGCGATATTGACGCGTTTGAAGAATTGATTACTGATCGAAGAATTATCGATGACACGATTAAGTCGTTAAAAAATGGTAATTCAAATTACCCGGCACTGCCATCAGATGTGAATCCCAGATTGGGTTCATTGGCAGATCGTTGGGAAAAAATGAACAACGATGCATTAACGATTATTGAACAACGTGATCGAATTGAAGAATTAAGTGATATTTCTGATAAATTTGCTTCAGAAATTCCAATCTTACAAGCCAGTTCTGATGCTGTTGTAAAAAGATTGGTTGCGATCAGAGAAGACCGTGGTCTTATTTACTTGGCATCACAACAACTGGTATTGGCTGACAGAATGTTGCGTCGCATGAGTGAAATATTAAAAGGGGGCGCTGCTTCTATCCAAGCCAGTGACAGTTTAGACAGGGATGCCAGAAAATTCAATGAAGTGATGACCGGCATGTTTAATGGCAATGACACCATTAAAGCCGTTACTGATGACCAAGCAGTTGAATCTTTGGGCCGAGTTTATGCTGCTTTTGACAGTGTCCAAGCAGACATTGGTACAGTCAGGGGTGCCATGGAATTATTCGATGCACAGATTGCAGCGGCTGACATTGAAGTTGATGTTGATTCATTTGTGGAAGATGCCGAACAATTAAGAAACCAAATTTCAGAGCGTACTCAATTGGTACCATCAGAAAGAATGGGTTGGGTCATTGCAGGCCTGTCATTTTTATGGTTGTTATGGATTTTCAGAACTTTATCTAAAAATGACCGTGTAAGGGCTGCCGTTGCACAGGATCAAAATGAAAGAAATCAACAAGCGATTCTTCGGTTGCTTGATGAAATGGGCTCATTGGCTGATGGTGATTTGACCGTGAATGCAACTGTATCGGAAGACATTACCGGCGCGATTGCCGACTCTGTTAACTTCGCGATTGAAGCCTTGAGGTCATTGGTGAAAACCATTAATGACGCTTCAGTGGGTGTGGCATCTGCGGCTCAAGAAGCACAGGCCACGGCGATGCATTTGGCTGAAGCCTCAGAGCATCAAGCCACACAGATCACCAACGCATCGGCAGCCATTAATGAAATTGCAGTTTCTATTGATGAAGTATCGAAGAATTCATTGGAGTCAGCCGATGTAGCACAACGATCGGTATTGATTGCGCATAATGGTGCAGAGGTTGTGCGAGACACCATTAAAGGCATGAACAACATTCGAACACAGATTCAAGACACCTCTAAGAGGATTAAACGCTTGGGTGAAAGTTCACAAGAAATTGGAAACATCGTTGAATTGATTAATGACATTGCCGAACAAACGAACATTTTGGCATTGAATGCTGCGATTCAAGCGGCGTCTTCTGGCGAGTCTGGTCGAGGTTTTGCGGTTGTTGCCGATGAGGTACAACAGTTGGCAGAACGTGCATCCAGCGCGACACGTCAGATTGAGGGCATTGTAAAAACCATTCAAACGGATACCAATGAGGCCGTACGTTCAATGGAGCAAACGACATCAGAAGTGGTGGGTGGAGCTCGAAAAGCCGAGGATGCGGGTGAAGCCTTGACTGAAATTGAAACAGTATCGAACGATTTGGCTGAATTGATTCAAAACATATCCGAGGCGGCCAGACAACAATCGGTAGCTGCCACCAATATTTCTGGAACCATGAACGTGATTCAAGAGATTACCACCCAGACATCAGCCGGTACACAACAAACAGCAGAGTCGATTGGTAACTTGGTGGAGTTGGCGACAGAATTACGTAAATCAGTAGAAGACTTTAAGTTGCCAGATGACGAGTTCTTCTGAAAATAAGCGAATTAAGCTAAACAATGTACAAAATGTATAGCAACAAACCAATCATACAAATATCTCCTTTAACGGAGGTCGAATACTTACGCTGGTCAGGTTTGTTGGCTGAACGTCTGGGCATCATTGTTCCCAAAGAAAGGAAGATGTTTTTGCAGTCGAAAATATGGTCCAGAATGAGGGAAATTGGTTACACGGCGTATGACAAATATTGGGAATACATCAACTCTGGGATTGAAGGTAATCTTGAATGGTCCCAATTGGTCGATCGCTTGACAGTCCATGAAACTTCTTTCTTTAGACATAAACCTTCGTTTGAGTTGGTGAAGGAAGACATGCTAAGAAAAATACACCTCAGTGATGAAACATTGAAATACAAAATGTGGAGCGTCAGTTGTGCCACCGGTGAAGAAGCCTATTCATTGGCTATGCTGGCATCCAATGCATGTCAAAACACCGACATTAAAACATATTTCGGAGTCACCGCTACCGATGTGAGTAGTCCCGCAGTGGCTTTGGCAAAACAGGCCATTTATTCTGCTGAAAAAATGGCTAACATTGATGAAGAATACCGCAACAATTTAGTCCAACTCAATGATGAGATGTTTACTGTTAAAGATTCCATAAAGAAAAGAATGGCTTTTGGAGTGTTTAATTTACTGGATGTGAACCGGCCCTCAAATATTAAATACGATGTGATTTATTGTCAAAACGTATTGATGTATTTTGAGAAGAAGGTGAGGGAGCACATTCTCAACGGCTTAGTTGCCTATTTAAATCGTGATGGGTTGTTGGTTTTAGGACAAACTGAAATCAACGCATGGTCCCATCCTAAAATGAACCGCGTCAACAAAAACAGAACTTTGGCATTCAGATTGAAATAATATGAGCAATATAGAACAAATAGATTTTTCAACTTTAACATGGGTTAAAACCGAGCTTGATGAAACTTTAAATCGGGCAAAGGAAGCTTTGAAAACCTTCGTTGAAGACACCGATGATACCAATCAACTTCAATTTTGCATCACTTATCTTCATCAGATTCAAGGTACCTTGAAAATGGTAGAACTTTATGGTGCTGCTATGGTTGCTGAAGAAATGGAGTCTGTTGCTAAAGATTTAATGAATGGCACCATCAAAGACGAAGATTCAGCCTACGATGTATTGATGCAAAGTATTTTGCAATTACCGGATTATTTAGAACGAATTGAATTGGGTCATAAAGATGTCCCCATAGTCTTGTTGCCATTGGTCAATGATTTGCGAGCGGTTCGCAGTCAAAAATTACTTTCTGAAAGTGCATTGTTTAACCCCAATTTGGATCTGGGCGTACCGGATAGAATTGGTGACAATGATGTGTCTTTAAAAGGCAATCAGTTGAAAACGGCACTTTTGAAAATCAGGTCGGTTTATCAGGTTTCATTGTTGAATTGGATCAAACAAAACGACACTGAAAAGGCGATCAATAACATAAAACTGGTGGTGTCAAAATTGCAAATGATATTGTCACCAGTGTATTTAAAGCAGTTGTTTTGGACCTATTCTGGCTTGTTGGAAGCTTTACAAGAAGGTCATATTGAAGACAATGTTTCCATTAAACAAATAGCTGGTAAAGTCGATTTGCTGATTAAGGAATTAGGCAACAACAGTCCTCAAACAAAATCGACAAGTCGCACCATTACAAGAAATATTCTTTATTATATTGCAATCAGTGAGGGTGACAGTCGTCTGGTTTCTGAAATCAGCCAGTATTTCAATTTGGCACAATTTATCCCTGATGAAGACGAAATCAAGCATGCTGAAGGCAGCTTGTCAGGCAAAAATAAAGAGCTGTTACAAACAGTATCCGATGCGATCAAAGATGATGTCTTGGTGGTTCAAGAGTCATTGGATTTGTACATCAGAAACAAAACGGCCAGTGTCGATCAACTGTCACCGATTCTAGATAATTTACATAATATATCAGACACCTTGGGTATTCTTGGCTTAGGTGTGGCGCGTGATTCGGTTAAATCACATACTGCTGAGTTGAATACCATGATTGAGGCTGACCAACGGCCCTCTGATGATAATTTATTGGAAGTGGCTAAAACACTGTTGAAAATTGAATCACAATTAGGTGATCACATTCAGTCACTTGGCATACATGAAGAATTGGGTGGCGAAGAAGAAAATGCCATTCCTAAATCTGAAAAAAGGGCTATTTTGCAGCAATTGGCTAAAGAATCAATCATTAACTTACAGCAGATTAAAACCAATTTTGTGGCCTTTATTGAGTCACCTTGGGATAAAAATCAAGTCAAAGACAATCCCAGGTTGTTGAATGACATCGCGGGTGCATTAAAAATTCTGAATTTAAGTGAAGCTGGTGAACATTTAGAATCAATCATTGAATATGTAAATACCGATATTCTGGCCAGTGACTCAAAACCATCTGCCATGGAATTAGAGCAGTTAGCGACCGTGATTTCTTCATTGGAATATTATTTAGAGAATCTAGACCAAGGCCAGCGCATTCGTGACAGCTTGTTGAGTGAAGTTAAAACTCAAATTGAGCACTTACAACAACATGTGGCCAACGATTCCGAACTCCGGAAATCAGCCACCATGGAAGAAGATGCTTCTGAAGCTGGCTCAGATAATGATGCGCGAAATGAAAGTGTTACAGCATCGGATGAGGTAGCAGAATCAGCAGTGTCAGAAACTGAAACAGTGGCTTCTGAAGACAGCGAAGAACAATCTGACAGTGAAATCAATCAAGTGGAAACTGCTGTTGAACAAACAGCAGTGGAAGTAGCTGAAAGAATGACCGTTATTTTTGGCGATGATGTTGATGATGAAATCAAAGAAGTATTCCTTGAAGAATTTGAAGAAGAATTGGCAAATATGCAGGAAAAGCATGCCATTTGGAAAGAGGATCCTGAAACCAATGTTGGTGAATTGTCTGAAATAAGAAGGATATTCCACACCCTCAAAGGCAGTGGTCGTTTGGTTGGTGCTGAAGCAATTGGCGAGTTTGGTTGGCAATTGGAAAATATGTGTAATCGCAAGTTAGACAATGCCATCAATAGTTTGAGTGACTTCAGAACAGTATTGGCTGAAGGTGTAGAAATGGCGGCAGGACTGTTTGCTGCGCTACAAACTCAGGATGTGGTCCCCAATGGGTACAATTTATTGTTGCAAAATGCTGAAAATGTGACCAATGGTGATGAATTAGAGGTTGCGCCAGAAGTGGTTGAGGCGGTTGTTGAAGAGTCAGAATCTGATGAGTCAACTGACGCGGATGCTGTCATCATGGAAGAGACTGGTGAAGACACCATTGAAGCTGTTGATGATGACACTGTCGGTGATGATTCGGTTGGTGCTGCTTCAGATGAATCTGAACTGGGTGAAATTGAGTTTGAATTAGAAGACATTGATTTAGATGACGATGTCGAATTAGACGAAATTGCATTGGATGATGTTGAATCTGTAAACAGTGAAGAAGAATCTGTGCATGAAGCTGAAAATACAGATGATGACGATTTTGTGTTTGAGTTTGATTTAGATTCTGAAGATTCAATCAGCGAAGACGAATCAGATGAAGTTATTGCAGAGAACACCCTGTTAGATACAGAAGGTGAAATAACTGAAGAAGACAGTATTGATTTGGAATTGTCTGAATCAGATGAGTTTGATTTGGAACAAGAATTGGCAGAATTGGATTTGGATGATGATTCAGCTGTGTTTGGTTCAGACGATGAAATGTCAGATGATGAAGAGAATGAGACTGAACTTACTCATGAGCTGGAGGAAGATTTAGACACGTCCGAGTTGGCATCAGAATTGGATGATGAATTGGATGATGAATTGGATCTTGAACTTGATGAAGTTGATTCAGAAGTAACCGATATGGCATTGGATGAGTCGGTTGAAGATGACAGTGAGGATTCCGAAGAATCAATTTCAGACCAGTTAGATGTTGACCCAGTCTTTATTGAAATCCTACAAAAAGAAGTGGGCGGCCATTTGAACGAAATGAATGTGTTTGTTTCAGCTGCCATGGAACAGGAAGAGCCAAAAATCAGTGATGATTTTATCCGGGTGGTTCATACACTGAATGGCGCTGCCAGTATGGCTTCGGTTAAAGGCATCACACAGATGACTACTCCATTGGAGAAAATGTCTATCATGATGTTAGACAGGAACCAGCCATTGAGTAGTGAAGATGTTAAATCGATTGAGCAAGTAATACACCATGCCAAGACACAAATGAACTTACTTGGAACGGGTGAAACACCTGTTGATGAAAGCATTGGTGATTATTTCAGAAACAGAATTCAAGAATTGTACACCACTGAAGCAGCGGGTGAATCACTTGAAGATGTTGATGAGGACTTGGCATTAGAAGACTTGTTGTCAGAAGACCTTGAAAATGAAGAGGTCGAAACAATTGATGAAAGTAATCTGAATGAAGCAGCGGAAGATTCTGAAGCCGATGAAGTTGAGTCAGAACCAACGTCAGATGAAATGGCAGCTGAAAACGAAGTGACTGAAGCAGATGACGATGAACCAGTTGACGAAAGCGAGGCTGAAGAAGTAGAAGATGTTTCAGATGAAACAGAACCTGTAGCGGATATTGAAGAATCAGCAAAAGCAGAAGACAAATCTTATAATTTGTTCGATGATGAGGGTAAAGTAGATGAAACAGAAGACGAGGAATTAAACGCCACATATGAGTCAGAAGTCGATGATGAATTGTTGGAAATTTTTAGTGAAGAAGCTTCAGAGATATTCGATCGGGCTGATCACCTGTTGGCTGAGTTAGAAGAAAAGCCGGACAGCCCCAATATCATTCAAGCTTTGCAACGTGATTTACATACCCTGAAGGGTGGGGCACGTATGGCAGGACTGAATCAAATTGGTGACTTATCGCATCAGCTTGAATCATTGTTTGAATCTATCGCTGAAAAAAATCTTGAGGTTAATCCAGAACAGCATGAGTTGATGTCACAGGTGATGCATAAATTACATGGAATGGTAAATGCAGACGATTTTGGTCAGTTATCGAGTATAGAAACTGAAACCGCACAACTTGAACAAATCTTGTCCTCAGAAGGTGGTGAGATTAAAGAAAAATCTAAACTTGATGAAGAGTTCTTTGATCCTTTGGCTCGAGTTGAGACACCCATAGATGAATCTCAAGTTGATGACGTAGAAGCCTTGGTTCCTAAAAAGAAAGCCAATGTATTGTCGGGTGGACAAATTAAGGTTAACTCAGAACTGCTGGACAAATTGGTGAACTTTGCTGGTGAGGTCAGTATTTACCGATCAAGGATGGAACAACAATCTGCAGAATTGAAACTGAACATTGACGAGTTAGAGAATACAGTTGAAAGGGTGAGAAGGCAGTTGCGTGAGCTTGAGCATGAAACAGAAGCTCAAATTATTTCCAACTACCAAGCAGAAGGGGATGAGTTAGAGGAGGATTTCGATCCATTGGAGCTTGATCAATTTTCTACCATACAACAATTGTCTCGTTCATTGTCAGAATCAGTTTCGGATTTAACCAACATTCAATCTTACCTCCAGGAGTCAGCTCGATCTTCGGAAACATTGTTGATCCAACAATCACGGGTAAATACAGAATTGCAAGAAGGTTTGATGGAAACCAGGCTGGTTACATTCAACTCATTGATTCCTCGATTAAGGCGAGTTTTGCGAACAGCAGGTCAAGAGCTCGATAAAAATGCTAAATTAGTGGTCAAAGGTGCTGAAGGCGAAATGGATAAAACTGTTCTTGAGGGCATTCAAGCGCCCTTGGAGCACATGATAAGAAACGCCATGGTTCATGGATTGGAGGCAGACAGAAAAGCTGCCGGCAAACCTGACCAAGGACACGTTGTCATAGAGTTAAGTCGTGAAGCGACAGAGGTTGTGATCACGGTGAAGGATGATGGGGCCGGTATCAATACCGACATCTTGAGGAAAAAAGCGATTGAAAGAGGCATCATTGGTAAAGACACCGAATTAACTGATGGTGAAATTGCACAATTAATCACCCATTCTGGACTTTCTGCGGCCGATGAAGTGACTAAATTGGCTGGTCGTGGTGTTGGTATGGATGTGGTCAACAATGAAATTAAACGGTTGGGTGGAAGTATTGAAATCATTTCTGAAACCGGCGCCGGAACTACATTTGTCATTCGCCTGCCTTATACGTTGGCGCTTACTCAGGCCATTATTGTTCAAGTGGCTGATCACAGGTATGCCATTCCAGCATCTGGTGTAGAAGGATTGATCAGGATGAGTATTGATGAATTCCGCAGGCGTATATTAGAGAATGACCTGAGTTACGATTATGCTGGTGAAGAATACAACATCCAAGAGTTGAATAAATTATTGAGTGTAGACTCGGAAGCATTGGTTGAAGGCAATCAAGTTCCTCTGGTTATGATTAAATCAGGTGACCAAGGTGTCGCATTGCGCGTAGATCAAACATTTGGAGGCCGCGAGATCGTAGTTAAATCTGTGGGAACCCAGGTGGCTTCTGTTCCTGGTATTTTCGGAGCGACTATTTTAGGTGATGGTGCGGTGGTTTTGATTTTAGACATCATTCCTATGCATCGTGCTTACATGCAGAAACTTGAAAAACTTGAAATGGAAGGTGTTCAGGTTGTGGAAGAGGTCGAAGATGATCGCGTTACTACCATTATGGTGGTGGATGATTCAATCACCATGCGTCGAGCAGGTGAAAGGATGTTGGCCAGAAATGATTTTGAAGTGATGACTGCCAAAGACGGCCTTGACGCGCTGAATAAACTACAAGAACAAAAACCAGACCTGATGCTGTTAGATATCGAAATGCCACGCATGGATGGATTCGAATTAGCAACAGCGATGAAGCAATCTGAACGGTTTGCAGACATTCCAATCATCATGATTACGTCAAGAACAGGGCAAAAACATAAGGACCGTGCCAAAGAAATTGGTGTGGAGCGGTATTTAGGTAAACCTTATCAAGAACTGGAGTTATTAGATAATATCAATGATTTATTACAATTAGAAGATGCCTAGTGAGCAAGTTGTAGGACTGATTCATATCGGGTCCCAGCAACCTTCAGCACAGTTTTTGATTAATCAATTGAAATTGTCTGGTTATGGTATTCAACAATATGATCAATCTCAGCTGGATGAGGTTGATCATGAGATCAAAACGTTTATTGTCAATTTATTTGACAATGAGGTTAATATTGATGAAATCATAGTTCGACTTTCTGAGCACAAGGCCAAAGTAATCTTTAATGATGCACAGATATCGAATGAATTGGTCGGATGGAATAAAAACAGGTGGTTGCGACATGTGTTGCATAAAATAGATGCCTCTCATGACATATTGCCTGAAGTTAAACCTGAAGTTAACTCCAATGATGGATTAGATTTGAAATCAATGGGCATTGAGTCCGTTTGGGTGTTGGCGGCATCTATTGGTGGTCCTGAATCATTGATTAAGTTTTTTAAAGAGTTTGAAGGTGATGAGCCGATTTTGTTTATTATAGTTCAGCACATGGACAGTGAATTTTCATCAATGATGGAAAAGCAACTCAATAAAAATAAGTCTATACCTGTTAAATTAGCAGAAGCTGGCGTTAAAATCTTGCCAAGCCAGGCATTGTTGATTCCTGTGGATGAAGACATCAACATAAAGTCAGATGGCACCATTGCGGTTAAAGATGTCAACCACCATAGGATATCAACGCCTTGTATTGATGATGTTTGTTCTGACATGATTGAAAATTTAGAACAAATCAATATGGCTATTTTCAGTGGGATGGCCAAAGATGGCGTCAAAGGTGCGATCAATGTATTTGAAAATGGTGGCAAGGTCATTACCCAGTCAGCTGAAAGCTGCGTAGTTTCGGCCATTGCAGAGGAAGTCAGGAAATTGAGCATGTCATTGTTTGACGGTGATCCAGTCTCCATGGCACAATATATTAAAGAATCGATAACGAAATAGGTAGATACAAAATGTCCAATGAAATTCGAGCAGTATTGATACCCATAGAAGATGACAGAAAATTGTTACTTCCGAATGCCATGGTTGCAGAGGTTCTCGGAATGAGAAGTATTGAAGACATAGCTGTCAGTGAGCAATGGATATTAGGCACGGTGTCTTGGCGTGGTTGGGATATTCCCTTGATTGATTTTGCTGTATTGACAGGGTCAGAAAGTGATAACAGCATCAGCAGTACCTATAACTTGGCAGTATTAAAAAGTATTAATCATCCAGAAGACATGCCTTATTTTGCCGTTCTGTCTAGAGGCATTCCTAAGCTACAATTGGTTTCTCGTGGTGACATGCAATTGCATGAAGAGAAAAACATCAATCACAATGCGATTGCTTCCTTGGTATCCATTCAAGATGAGATGGCAGATATTCCAAATATGAATTACCTAGAAAGTAATTTGATTGCGGTTATTCAACCAGCGGCTTAAAGTCTCCATACAATGCATGCATGGCACCCATGATGACCGGTGCCACTGTTTCTGTTCGTAAAACACGTTGACCCAGTTGCACGCCAAGATAATTGGCTTTTTCAAATGCATCCAACTCTTCCGGCGAAAAACCACCCTCAGGCCCAATAAAAAATGTGTGTGCTTGTTGTAAGGATTTAGGCAAGTTGTATAGAAAATGGTCGGCAGTTGGATCTAAGTATATTCCATTGTCAATTTCTTTGACTAGGGGGGAGAATTCAATGATGGGTGTTATTTCCATGACAGAAGACCTGCCAGATTGCTCGCAAGCACTGATGGCAACGGCCTGCCAATGATTCAGTTTTTTTTCAAATTTGTGTACAGGTATTTTCTGAGAACAAAAGTCTGAAATGAAAGGAATTATTCGAGAACACCCCAATTCAGCGGCTTTTTGAATGCTGTAGTCCATCCTGTCTGAACTGCTGATACCTTGGGCTAAGGTGGTCTTTAAACTTGAATTTTTCGGCTGTATTTCTGTCAAACTGATGTCCACAAGTTCTACTTGGTGTTTGCTGATGTGACCCACTTTGGCTTGGTATTGATTGCCGTTTGGAGTGAAAAAATGCAAGGTGAAACCCACCTTCAATCGCAATACATTTCTGATGTAATGGGCTTTGTCACCTGCAATATTGATGGTGTTATCTATGTCAGGTGTTTCTATGGGTAAATAGATTCTTGAAATTCTCATATGGCAAACTGAACTGATGTACTTACAGCAACGAATAAAATGGCATATAATCTTAACTCAAAACGAAATGAAGTAAATGATGAAAAACACAAGTCTTAAACAAAACTTACACCGCCAAGGCGGTTTCACATTAATGGAAATACTCATCGTAGTGGTGATTATCAGCATACTGGCTATTTCAGTTGTGCCACAATTTCTGGACCAACCTGACAATGCCCGCATTGCTGCTACCAAAGCTGATATCAGAAATCTTGAAACCTCTTTGAGTATGTATAAATTGGATAATTTTCATTACCCTTCGACTTCACAGGGATTGCAGGCACTGGTGCAAAAACCGTCAGGTTCACCAGAGGCGAAGAATTGGAAGCCAAGTGGTTACATCAATAAATTACAGAATGACCAATGGGGTAATCCTTACCAATATTTAAACCCTGGCAATCACGGCGAGATTGATATCTATTCATTTGGTGCGGATGGACAACCTGGCGGTGATGGGGTCAATGCTGACATAGGCAATTGGTGAATCTTTATTTACCCATTCATTTGAATCAGCTTTATAGGTGATTTATTGATGAAAATTTCAGGTTTTACACTGATGGAAATCTTATTGGTGGTCGTGATTATCGGCATCATGTCAGTGATGGGTGTCAACTTGATTAACAGCCAATCAATTGAGCGACAAATCTTAAATGAAGCAGCCATGCTCGAAGCCCAAGTCAATTTTATCTGTGATCAATCAATATTAGAAAACAGAGCCCATGGTATTGAGTGGACTGAAAATGATCAGTGGGTGTTGAAACACCAATCAGGGGATTGGTCCCTAGTAGAAACAACAAAATCATCATTCACAATGGATCGCATGATTCTGTTGAATGGACTCGAACAAATACTGTTACCTGATCCAGAAGAATTACCTCACGTTATTTGTCAAACGGATGGTTCTTTCAATCCTTTTGAAGTCAAATGGCCGGTGTTTAAGGGTCAAAAAGTGGAATCTTTTTATTCCCTGAAGAGTGAAACACCCTATCAATTGACTGGAGCCTGGGTTGAAAAATAAATCGACAGGATTTACTTTGTTGGAAGTGTTGATGGCATTGATTGTTATCAGTGTTGGTTTAGTGGCTTTGGTTCAATCAAGCCAACACAGTGCATTTGTTTTAGAAGAAGCTAAAAGCAAAACAGCTGCTTACCATGTGGCGGATCAAGTGATGTTGAAGATGTATCAGGTCTCCGGGCTCAGCTTGGGTACTCACCAAGGACAGCAGCAATTCAATGGTGTGACATATTTTTGGCAAGTTAATTTATCAAGCACTGATAATGAAGGCATCAACCGGATGGAAGTCGTGGTGTCAATGGATCGTAAATTTGATTATGCCGAAGCTCATTTAACCGGTTTCAAAAAATCGTGAAGCACAGGTCATATAAAAGGCAAAGTGGCATGACACTGCTGGAGGTGTTGGTTGCAACTGGAATTTTGGCTGTGATCTCAACCATGGCATTCATCAGTATTGACAATATGGTGAGATCAAAAGCCACCCTCAGTGAACACACCAAGCAATTGAACCAAACTAATTTGGCTTATTATTTGTTACAGAATGATTTACAGTTTGCGGTAAGTAGCCAACAATTAAGCCTCCAGGCAGCAGAATTTAAGGGCACTGCACAAAGTTTCAGTTTATTGAAATTTAAAGATCAAATAGCCACTTCACCACGAATTGAACAAACGCATTCAGGCGTTTCACAACCTATTCAGCGAGTAAGGTGGTACCTAAGAGACCAATATTTGTTCAGGGCGGTGCAGCCAGCTCATGCATCCCATCAAATCGGTCATTGGCAAGAAAGGCAGGTGTTAGCCATTGAATCCTTCAATTGCAGTTATAGGAATGTTGTGGGGGTTGATTTAAACAGCTGGCCAAACACCGCAAATGAAAACAGTCAATTGCCGCAATCCATTCAATGCTTAATTGTGTCATCTGATGGACTTGAAACTGAGCTACAGGTGTCTCCATGGCAATCCATATGGTGATTCGAAATAAAAATCAAGGCATGGCGATGTTAATGGCTTTGGTCATGTTGGCGATTGCTTCCAGCCTGGCAGCCTATATTTGGTATGACAGTCAACTCAGCCTGGCACGCATACATAACTTGAAACAAGCCTACCAAGCCAAACACTACAGCCAAGGTATGATGTTGTGGGCCAGTGATATATTGCGTGAAGATTATGCCCAGGATGAAACTCAACATGACAGTTTAAGTGACCCATGGTTACAAGGTATTCAAGGTATGGTGGTTGAAGATGCCATACTTTCTGGCTCATTAAACGGAATGAACAGTCGATTTAATGTCAATAATTTGGTTGTCAATGGTGAAGTTTCTGAATTGCATTTGACCTATTTAAGGCGCCTGTTAAGCACCTTGGAATTGGATCTTGGGATTGCTGAAAAAATGATCGATTGGATTGATGCTGACCAAATTCCAATGGCTGATGGTGCTGAGGATTTTATATATTTAGCCAAGTCTCCGAGTTATCAAACCGGTTCTAAATATTTTCAACACGTGGGTGAGTTGGCATTATTGGATGGCTTGAGTCCAAGTGATTATCGGCGTTTGCTGCCTTATGTGACCACTTTACCTATTCGAGGAAACCAGCCGACTAAAATGAATGTGAATACCATTTCGCCACCTCTGATTAAGTCATTGAGTCTAAACATTAACAATGAGATGGCCGTAAGGCTCAATCAAAATAACCAGGCCAACTTTACCAGCATGAATGATTTTTTCCAACACAACAGCATTCGCTATGTTGTGACCAATACAGAAGAGCGAAATAACATTGAAATGTTGGCAGGGGTGCAGACATTAGACTTGCAAGCCAGTTCAACCATTCAAATGGAAGGTCAGGTACACCAAATGTATGCCCTGATGCGCAGACAGAACAATGGAAGTGCTCGTGTGCTCGTTCGATCAATGGCACCATTTATCCCTACAGATTTGTTATGATATGAACATGAAATTAGCATTCCTTGCGAGTCAAGCACCTAAGTCACAAAACTCATTGAAACAACTGGTCAAAACCTATGGCCAATGCGATGCCGACTCTGCCGATGTGATTGTGGTTCTCGGCGGCGATGGTTTCATGTTGCAATGTTTGCATCAATACATGCACCATGAGACACCAGTGTTTGGTTTGCGCAGAGGGACTGTAGGCTTTTTGATGAATGACTTTTCAGTTAAAAATTTGCCTGATCGGATCAATCAAGCCAAAAATACTGTATTACATCCCTTGTCAATGCAGGCAGAAACAATCAGTGGTGAACGGGTCAGTTCTTTGGCGATTAATGAAGTTTCATTATTACGACAAACCAAACAATCTGCTCACATTGAAATACAAATCAATGGCCAAAGTAAAATAGATAACTTGGTAGGGGATGGTGTCATGGTGGCAACACCTGCAGGCAGCACAGCCTATAATTTATCAGCCCATGGGCCAGTCATACCATTGGGCAGTGATATTTTGGCACTAACACCCATCAGCCCATTCAGACCCAGGCGCTGGCGAGGAGCCATTATCCCTTCTCATGCAGAAGTCACTTTTGTGATTAAGAGCCATGAAAAGAGACCGGTTTCTGCGACTGCTGATAACACCGAGGTGAGGGATGTGATGCAAGTCGAAATAAAAGAAGCCAAAAACATTAAAATAAACGCTTTGTATGACGCCAAACATAATTTGGAAGATCGAATTATCAATGAACAATTTTCATAAGTTGATTAATCAATGCTGACTTTAGCCATTTCTTCAAGGACCTTGTTTGACTTGAATGATTCGCATCAAATTTTTCTTGAAGAAGGTATTGAAGCTTATCGCAAATACCAGTTAGAACGAGAAGATGAGCCATTGAATCCAGGAGTGGCTTTTCCATTGGTAAAAAAACTCTTGAATATACTGCACCCAGAAACTAAACAGCCCTTAGTTGAAGTGGTTTTGGTTTCACGGAACAATGGTGATACGGGGCTGCGAATTTTTAATTCGATTGAGCACCATGGTTTGAATATTACTCGTGCGGTGTTCAGCAATGGTGGTTCACCCTATGATTACTTGTCCGCGCTTGGTGTTGAATTGTTTTTGTCTGCACATCATGCTGATGTGATCAGTGCCATTGAAGCAGGTTATGCGGCAGCTCATTTGATGACCAGACGATCTTCTGGTTTGATAGATGGTCAAGTCAGGGTGGCTTTTGATGGGGATGCAGTGCTGTTCTCTGATGAATCAGAACAGATCTACCAAGCAGATGGACTGGAAGCTTTCAGACAAAATGAACACGATAAATGCAATGAACCGCTCAACCCTGGGCCTTTCAGTGCATTTCTTAAAAAACTGCATGATTTACAACGTATTTTCCCCAGTGGCACTTCGCCAATCAGGACAGCATTGGTCACTGCGCGGTCAGCGCCTTCGCACAAAAGGGTGATATTGACTTTGCGTCAATGGGGCATTCGAATTGATGAAGCTTTGTTCCTGGGTGGACAAGACAAAGCAGAATTTTTAAAATCATTCAAAGCTGATATTTTCTTTGAAGATCAGTTAACCTATGTTAAAACTGCATCCGAACACACCGCCACTGGGCATGTTCCATATGGTGTAACCAATCAACAACCAAAAAAATAAAATATTATGAAAAGATTTAAAACTAAACTGATTTCTGTGCTGGCTTTATTGCTTGTGACTTTGTTTGTGCAAGCCACTGTGGTTCGTTTTGAAACCAATTTTGGCAATATAGACATTGAATTGTTTGAAGAAGAGACACCTTTGACAGTTGAAAATTTTTTACAGTATGTCAATGCTGGTGATTATGACAATTCAATCATTCATCGTTCAGTGCCTGGATTTGTGATACAAGGTGGACAATTTTATTCGACGGGAACGCAGTTGGCTTCCATTCCTGCCAACCCTTCAGTGATGAATGAACCTGGTATCTCAAATACCAGGGGTACAATTGCATTGGCAAAAATACCAGGAAGCCCTAACAGTGGAACCAATAACTTCTTTTTTAATGTTACTGATAACGTCAGTTTGGATACATCAGAACAGGGCTTTACTGTTTTTGGTGAAGTGATTGATGGTCTTGAAATCATCGACTTAATTTCATCGCTGCAAACTTTCAGTGAACGCCCATATTTTGCTTTGTATACCAATACGATACAACTGAGTAATTATGTCTACATCAATAAAGCCTTTGTGTTGTCTGAAGAATTTCATATCAATGCCGGCTTATCTGGTGCATGGTTCAATCCAGCCACAGATGGACAAGGTATTTACCTTGAAGTGTTGCCAGACATCCAAACAGTCATCATGGCATGGTTTACCTTTGATACCACTGATCCAGACACTGCGACTCCTTCAGAAGTGGGGTATGCCGGTGGTCGCTGGGTAACGGCCGTGGGAAATTTTCAAGGCAATGAATTCAATGGTACGGTTTATCAAACCAGCAATGGGTTGTTTGAAAACTCAGCCGCCACCGTTTCAAATATGGCGATAGGAACCGTACGCCTTGTATTCAACAGTTGTGGCGAGTTGGTTATGAGTTATTCATTGTATGATGGTTTATTAAATGGCTCTACAGAATTAGTGAAAATCGCGACTTCTAACATCGCATTGTGCGAACAATTGGCTTCAGACAATAATCCGGGTATTGTCGTTCAATAAACAATCGATTCTATTCCTTTTAGTTTTTGCGGTTGCCAATGGGTAACCGCAAATGCCATCAACTCAGCTTGTGAAGGCCTGTTTAACACGGGAACCTCTTGTTGCAGTAATTTTAAAGCCATTTTTGTGGTATTGAATGGGTCTTCAGAGGTAATGGCCTTGGCATGATTTTGTTTGCTTAGTTTATTATTGAGCACATTGGTAATCACTGGAAAATGTGCATATTGAGGTTGTGGTAAGTTTAAAACCTGGTTTAAATACATCTGTCTGCCCGTTGAATCCATGATGTCGATACCCCTGACCACTTCTGTTATACCTTGATCTGCATCATCCACCACTACAGCCAGTTGATAGCAGAATAAGCCATCTTTGCGTTTGATGTTAAAATCGCCACATTGTTGTTGAATGTTTTGCGACTGATGACCTTGGAACAAGTCTGCAAAACGAAAGCTTTCCCCACTGACTTTTAACCTCACAGAATGAGGCAGTTCTAAATCTACCTGCGTTTCTTTGCAGGTTCCTGGGTAGCTGTCAGTACCTTTCAGAATGGCCCGCGTACAAACACAAGGGTAGGTTAAGTTCATTTGTTCCAAGTTTTTGAAGGCAGACGCATAGGCCGCTTTTCGGTCCGGATCTGTTTGGTAAATAATGGGTAAGTCAGATTCCATGCCAAAGCGTCGCAGGGTTTTTATAATCTGTTTATCCGCCCCCTCGACCACCCTGGTTTCATCCACATCTTCAATCCGAACCAACCATTGACCATTGTTTGCTTTGGCTTGACAGTAACTGACAATGGCAGCCACCAAGGAGCCAAAATGCAAATCACCAGTAGGTGATGGGGCAAATCGCCCCCGATAGTGATTGGCATCAAACATGGGGAAGCAGCCAGTTAGGTTTGTAATGCGGTGGCCAAATTATTGTATACATTAAAGTTTCAAGCAGCGCTCAGATTCGTTTGTGATAAACAACTCCTGACCACTAGAAAGGGCGTCATCAGAAACGGGGTTCATGTAATACAGCTTCGAGGCACTGCTGGGTTTTATACCAAAAGCATGGCCTATGAAGTCAAGCATTTTTATTTACTCGACTTGTGCCATTTGGTCACTGGGTTCGGCAATGAAATTACCTTGAACAAAGTTCACTGACATTTTCCACATGATACTCATTGTGGTGGCATCTTCAATAAACTCACAAATGACCTGTTTGCCTTGGTTGTGTGCTTTGTCAACAATGTCTTTGACTTTGGCTTCGTTTTCAGGGTTTGAGCCTAAGTCTTGCATGAAGCTGGAATCAATTTTCAGCATGTCAGCTGGAAAATGTTTGAGGATACTGAAAGAATTCAGACCAGAGCCGAATTTTTCAACCACAATTAAGCAGTGTGTGGCTTTGATTGATTTAATGATGGGTTTCATTTGTGATGCGTAAGTGACTAATTCGCTTTCACGCACTTCAAAAGCCAATTTGTCACCAGAAACACCACTGGATTTTAACTGACTGGCCAACCAACTGGGGAAGGATGGGTCGGTTAAGGTGTGGTGTGAGAGTTTAACAAACAACATCACAGGGTTGGTGGCATTTTTAATTGATTGCAATGACTTACTGATTACCCAGTGATCGATTTCAGTGATGAAACCATATTTTGTTGCCACTGGAATAAACTGTTGAGGATAGATTAATTGGTCGTCTTCTGCACGGAGTCTAATCAACACTTCGTAATGCTCTTTTTCATCACCATCGATGTTAACAATCGGTTGGTAATGCAATACAAATTTGTCTTGTTCTAAACCATCAGTGATGCGGTCTATCCATGCTTTAGACGCTGCCCTGGCTTGTTTTTCTTCCTCAGCAGGGTCAAACACTTTGATTTGGTTGCCACCATTTTCCATGATCTCATTGAGGTTGTCTGTCAAAGTTTTGATCACTTCTGAAACGGATTCAGATTGTGGTGTCAGCTGAGTCACTGAAATACTGGCTGAGCAATTGACTGATGTGCTGCCTGCATTGAATATTTGGTCGGTGAATAAATTTTTCAATTTTTCAGCCACTTGTTCTGCTTTTTCGATGGATGTTTTAATGCGCAATACAAATGAGGTGTCTGCGTACCTACAATAAGTCACGTCTTTGCCCAATTTGTTTTCAAGGAATTCGGCAACGCTGACGATAAACAAATCCAAGTTACCTATGCCCAATTCTTTTTCGTGTTTGTCGGCATCATCGATGCCAATCATGATAATGCTGTCCCCAGGTTTGTTACTGGCTTCATCCAATGCTTTTGATAACACTTCATGGAAGTAACTGCGGTTATAGAACTTAGTCAGTAAATCTTTGTTCTTGATTTCAAACAGTTCTTTTTCAACCTCAGGGTCTACTGAAGGGATGTTGATGATAAATTGGACGCATTTTTCACCATTGATGGTGGCTTTAGATACATTGATTAAGCCATCAAACTTTTCACCACCAGAAGTCACCATTTTGAATTCTAAATCGGATTTTGGCAGTATGTTTTTATTGATGTCACGTAAAGTTTGTTTGGCTCTGGCAATGTCATCTTTGGCGATCATGTTTAAAAATGGAGTGACTTCCAACTCTTCAAAGTCATGATATTTAAAAAGTTCTTGATAGGATTGGTTTGAATAAACATGCATGCCATCATGAATGTACGCAATGGCTTGTTTGGATGAATCCAATAACAAGTTACATCTTCGTTCTGTGTTCTTTAGTTCAACGGATAGAAATGCATTGTTGCGTCGTTCGCGAAGTGCTTTCATTTCTTTTTGAATCACATGCTTCATGTGTTCTGGTAACAACGGCGTGCAAAAAGAGCCCGCACCATTTTCAATCGCTTCTTGAATTAAATCAGGGTCAAAATTTTCAATCAATGCCACCACGGGTAAATCCAAACCCATGCGCTTCAAGTGATCGACCACAGTTTGACAAGGTAAGTCTGTTTGCAGTTGTTGGCACAACACCATGTCAATTGGTTTGCGTTCCAAAATTCCGGCCAATTCTTCTTCTTCGGTACAGCGTGTTGGTCTGACAGCAATTTGATAATTCCTGAGCAATGACAAGATGCGCTCAGCTTCTTCTTCTGATTGGTGAATGATTAATAAATTGATGGAATTTTCTGTTGCCAATTCAGTGCTCCTTGTCGTCATGAATTACGTGTGTTATGTGTGTTTAAAACGGTCTCTTGGTTGACTTATTATATAACTTATTGAGTGGATTAAAACGACAAATTTTATTGTGTGACCATTATTCATGCGTTAAAGCTTCACTTTTTCTGGTGAAAGTGTATTGGAATTTGCTGTTTTGATGATTATTTGATGTTGATCAGCGATTTGGATGGTTCACCTGCCTCCTCCCTGACCAATCTAGGTAAAAGGTAGCCAGGCAGATGTTTTTTCATCTGTTGGTATATTTCAATGGCATGAGATTCAGGCAGGTCAAAGTGACTGGCATTTTGCACTTTATCAAATAAGTGTAAATAATAAGGCAAAACGCCATGCTTAAACAAATGATGTGAAAGCTCAATCAGTACTGCTGCTGAATCGTTGACGTTTTTCAATAAAACGCTTTGATTCAATAAAGTGAAACCAAGTGATTTCAGCTTTTGTATCGCTTTGATGGCATCATTGCTTAACTCGTTTGAATGATTAACGTGCAAAACCATGACTTTATTCAAGCCAAATGATTCGCTCCAAATGGCAAAAGAATTACCAATCCTGGTTGGCAGCACTGTGGGTATGCGGCTGTGTATTCTCAGTGTTTTTACCTGTTGGATGGTCAGTAACTGATCTGTTAATGACTTGAGGGTTTTGTCACTTAAGGTCAAGGGATCACCGCCACTGAGAATGACTTCGTGAATTTCTTGGTGCTGTTTGATGTATTCGATGGCGGCTTGCCAATGATTCCTCGGGGCGTAACTTTGTCCATAAGGAAAATGTCGCCTAAAACAATACCGACAGTTCACTGCGCAACTGCCACTGGCTATTAACAGGACGCGTCCATGGTATTTATGGATTAAGCCTGGAACGACAGTGGACAGGTGGTCGCCTACAGGGTCTGAATGGAAGTCGGCAGCTTCTGTTAATTCGTCGACATGTGGTAAGAATTGAAGCAACAATGGGTCTTGGTCATCGAGCCAATTGATTTGTTTGTTGACAGAACTGGTAACCACTGGTGCAAACAGCTGCCCTGCTTGAGGTGAAAAGTCAGCATGCGCACGCATCGCGTTTTGGTTGTTACCTTTCAGTGCTGTTTTGAGTGAGTCTTGCCAGGTTTTTGTCATTTGTTAAGGGGTGTGGATATAAACACGGGCATTCTATCATGTGACTGAAAACAGTGTCACCAAGCTCAATTGAAGTTGTGGTGAATGTTCAAGCTTTGGTACAGTTGCAATGGTTTTTTGTGGCATGGCATTGTGATACAATTGCCGGCTTTATTTATTCTGTCAGGAGACGTTATGTCGGTTTATAACACCAGCCAATTTAAAAATGGTTTGAAAATTATATTTAATGGTGATCCACACAACATTGTTGATAACCAAGAAGTTAAGCCAGGGAAGGGTCAGGCTTTCAATCGAGTTAAAATGAAAAACTTGATCACTGGACGGTCAATTGAAAAAACCTTTAAATCTGGTGAAAAAGTAGATGCGGCCGATGTGATGGAAATGAGTATGCAATACCTGTATACCGATGGTGAATTTTACCATTTTATGGATCCTGACTCATACGAACAATATGAAGCATCACCAGAAGCGGTTGCTGACTGTATCAAATGGTTGAAAGAAGAAGACATTTGTACGGTGATTTTATGGGACAACTCACCGATTTCGGTAGAACCGGCCAACTTTGTTGAATTGAAAATTACCGAAACAGATCCGGGCTTGCGCGGTGATACTTCTGGTGGCGGCGGCAAACCGGCAACCTTGGAAACAGGTGCTGTGGTCCAGGTGCCTTTGTTCGTGCCTGAGGGTGAAATCATTAAGGTTGACACGCGATCTGGCGAATACGTAGGTCGGGTTAAAAAGTAAATACCTAACGCCCATGTCAAAAAACACAGATTGGCAAATCAGTAGCCCGTTGCAAGTCATTCAGCAACGGGCTTTTTTATTGGCTGAAATCAGGTCTTATTTTGCTGATAAAAAAGTGATGGAGGTTGAAACCCCAGTACTTTCTTCAGCGTCCAACACCGACTTGCAAATTGAAGTGTTCAACACCCAAGCGCTTGTAGCTCATAATAAAAGTTCTTTTCTAAGGACCTCACCTGAATTTTTTCACAAACGATTGTTGGCCAGTGGCAGTGGCGATATTTTTGAATTGGCTAAGGTGTTTCGACTGGGAGAATCCACGCGTTTACACAACCCAGAATTTACCTTGTTGGAATGGTATCGGTTAAATTTTGATATGAAACATTTGATGCAAGAGGTGGTTGAATTAATCCAGCTTCTGAGGGGTCAGTTTGGTTTGAATGAAATGCCGGTGTCAGTCATCAGCTACCAAGAATTGTTCAGCAATCATCTAAACTTTGATCCATTTGATGTCAGTGATGAGCACCTGAGCCGCTTGGCACAAGATGCCGGATACCATGGTCCTTTATTGAGCAGAACAGCGGCATTGGACTTTATGTTTGGGGTACAAATTGAACCCTTATTAAATGATGAGGTCGGTTATTTGATTCATGATTTTCCGATTGAGCAAGCGGCCTTGGCAAAACCTCATCAACTGTATGCGGACCGTTGTTTGCGATTTGAGTTTCTCTGGGGTGGTGTTGAGTTGGCCAATGGGTACCAAGAGCTGACTGATGCAGATGAACAACTGCGTCGGTTCGAAGATGATAATTTAAATCGAAAATTAATGGACAAACCGGTGTTACCCATAGACACAAGGTTGATAGCTGCTATGGCCAATGGTTTGCCTGAATGTTCTGGGGTGGCTCTGGGAATTGATCGATTATTGATGTGTTTATTGAACAAACAATCGATCAGCGAAGTGATGCCGTTCCAAGCATCCAACAGCTGATACTTTTATGGCTCAGAAAATGCTTAAAGGTTGGTTTTGTATCATAACCACCATGTGGCTATTGATGAAATGACCACTGCACCAACCACATTTAATTTAAAACCTTGTTTTATCATGCTTTTAATTGGAATCCTTTCAGCGCCATAAACGATGGCATTTGGAGCTGTGGCAACTGGTAGCATAAAGGCACAACTGGCACTGATGGCAGCAGGAATCATGATTTTCAATGGGTCAATGCCGATGGCGCCAGATACGGAAAACAAGATGGGCATGATGATGGCAGTGGTGGCCATATTGCTGGTGATCTCAGTTAAGAAAGTGATGGCAAAACAGATGGCAAAGATGATAAAAAACAAATGGACATCTTGCAAAAAAATCAATTGATCTGCCAACAACACACTTAAACCGGTGGATTTAAAAGCCGATGCGATGACCATCCCACCAGCAAATAAGAGCAAAACACCCCATGGAATGGTGTTGGCCGTTTTCCAATTCAACAACTTGCCTCCCTTGCCGTCAGAAATCATGAACATCAACAGCACACCAATCAAAGCCACTGATGCATCGTTGGCAAAAGGTAAGTCAAAATAAGTTTTCCAACCACCCATAGGGGCGGTTCTGCTGACCCACAAAAACGCAGTGAGGGCAAACACCCACAAGGTTCTTTTTTGTGCTGTGTTCATGGGATTGTTGGCAACGGTGATTTTGTGTTTAAAAGCTTGTTGGTTGTTAATTTGTCTCAATAAAATAAACAACATCAATGGAAAAAACACCATGACCATGGGTGCCACTTGACACATCCAATCAATAAAGCCAATTTCTAGCTGTGTGCCTTGTTGGTAATTTTGAATCATAATCAAATTGGGAGGCGTCCCAATTGGGGTCATGGTTCCGCCTATACTGGCAGCATAAGCAATGCCCAATAACAGAATGACTGCAAATTTTTTGTCTTTGTTTAAATCAATAACAGCCAAGGCAATGGGTAATAACAATAAGGTGGTGGCCGTATTGGAAATCCACATGCTCAGTAAAAAAGATGTCAGCATAAAACCCAAAATTACCCTCCTTGGGCTGTCTGTTCCAATTTTTAGCAAAATGCTGTTTGCCAGGTATTGGTGGGTTTTGCTGTGAGCCATGGCGGTAGACAATAAAAAACCTCCCAATAACAAAATAATCAATGGGCTGCCATAAGCTTGTGCCACTTCAGTCGGGCTGATGATGTTCAATAAAGGAAAGAATGCGACGGGTATCAGCGAGGCTACGGGTATGGGCAGCCATTCGGTGACCCATAGGATTGCCGTGTAACTGGTGATGAGCAGCGTAAGCGCTTGAACAAGGTTAAGGATTGACAGCGATTTAAGCAAAAAAACAAGTAATGAAATCACCAAAAATGGAATTATTTTTTTTGTAACCATGGAATAGATACTGTTGCGTATGTTTTGAGGAAAATATTAATGAATTTTTAATAATTCAGCTTGTAATTTTACCTCAATAAAATTTATGATGTTAGGGTTTATTAATTTGGGGACACAAATGAAACTAAAACCAATCCTACTTACTTTAACATCAATTGTTTTGTTGCAAGCATGTAGCAGCAGCAATAACTCACCGAGGGCAGTCGATGCACCGCCCGCCACCAATCCTGGTGGAGACGTGGTTACTGGTGTTATTGAAGCCACTTTTAATCCTGCTTCAGGAGACCCGACCCAGGTACCCATCCCGACCAACTTATTTTTGTCGGGCACAACAGACTTGACCTTGAACATTCCTGTGGCCGATCCAACAGATTCTTCTGACCCATTGGTGGCACTCAATGCCCTTGATGGTTTCAGTACAGTGGCTCCATGGTCAACTAACTTTTCAGTGCCAGTGGCTGCTGGATCAGTAGGACCCGGCAGTGTCAAAGTTTACGAAGTGACCTTGAGTGGCCCTGGTGGTGCCGTGATAGCAGTGAACAGCGAATTGACATTTGGCGTTGACTTTGTGGCTGCAGCCAATGGCAGCAGTGTGGCCATTGTCCCCATCAAACCATTGAAACAACTGACTTCTTATATGGCAGTTATCACCAATGGTATACAAGATACTTCAGGCAATGCAGCTACACCTTCACAAACTTACTTTTTAAGTAAGCGCACATCGCCTTTGGTTGATGGCAGTGGAAACAGCACAGACCCATTGTTGGATAATGCAACAGCCAATGCACTTGAGCCATTGAGACAACTGACCAACTTCCAAGAAGCTGCGGCAGCGTCACAAGGCGTTGACCCAAGCACCATTGTTTTGTCATGGACGTTGAGTACCCAATCGATCACTCCTGTTTTGTCAGCGGTTAAAGCCATTTCTGGTCCAGGCGCTTCTACCATCGTGCCCAGTGGCTTAACAACAGCAGCAGCGGGTGGGTTTGGCTTGGCCGATATTTACATCGGTACCATGGCGTCACCTTACTATTTGACTGCACCCAGTGCGTCAAACCCAGTGGCACCGCTGAATGAATCTTGGAAGGCAGCGCCTGGTGCTTATGTGGCTCCATTCAATGCATTTGGTTTAGACCCAACATCTACCAACTTGACTTTGGCAAACCCGATACCGGTTGCGACCAGTACACAAAACCTACCTGTTTTGATGACTGTTCCTAATGCGGCCTCTGGCCACACCAAGCCGGATGCGGGTTGGCCCATCATGATATTCCAACATGGCATTACCCGTAACAGAACCGATATGTTGGCTGTCGCTGACACCATGGCTTCTGTCGGATTTGCTGTGGTTGCCATTGACTTGGCTTTGCATGGAATTACAGACACCACCAATCCATTTTATATCGGCAACACGCCATTTGGTGCTGCAGCCACTGAACGAACATTCAATGTGGATTATGTAAATAACACCAC
Organism: Marinicella litoralis; assembly: GCF_002591915.1. Lineage (GTDB taxonomy): Bacteria > Pseudomonadota > Gammaproteobacteria > Xanthomonadales > Marinicellaceae > Marinicella > Marinicella litoralis. The sequence continues at coordinate 133,102 of NZ_NIHB01000004.1, forward strand.
AGGGGCACCTGGCCCAGATGGTGTGATTGACTCGTCAGCCGCTCATTTTATTAACTTGGCCAATTTGTTGGTTTCACGAGACAACACCAGACAAGGTGTGGCTGATTTATTCACTTTGACGGCGACCATTCCAATGATGGACATCGATGGTGATTCAGCGGGCGACTTCAATGAAGGCAACATTACTTTTGCTGGTCAATCTTTGGGCGCCATTACTGGAACCAGTTATTTGGCCTTTGCGCCGAATGTACAAAGTGCGGTACTGTCTGCTCCTGGTGGCGGAATTGCTGGATTATTGATCGGTTCTCCTACTTTTGGTCCTAGAATCATTGGCGGCTTGGCCGCAGCGGGTGTTGAACAGGGTACAACTGAATTCAATTTATTCGTATTAGCCACTCAGACTGCAGTAGACGCAGCTGATCCAATTAACTTGGCTGGGTTCGCTTCCTTACAAAATAATATTTTGGTGCATGAAATCATAGGTGACATTGTTGTGACCAATACTGTTCCCGGAGCACCGTTGTCAGGCACAGAGCCTTTGATTGCTGCGTTGGGATTAACTTCCTATTCCGAGTCTGCGTTCAACCCAAGTGGTTTAGATGCAGTGGTCCGGTTTGTTGCTGGAGATCATGGCAGTTTATTGAGCCCAGCCGCTTCACCTGAAGCCACGGTCGAGATGCAAGGTCAGCTGGCAGCTTTCCAAGCAACTTCTGGTACGACATTGAATGTCGTTAACCCTGATGTGGTTCAATAAGGAGATGACTATGAGAAATACAATTAAAAAGCGTGGAGTACAAGAGATGGCTCAAAATAACACAAGGTTTCAATTAAAACCATTGAAGTTGGCCATGATGGCAGCTGCACTCGGCATGACTGGTTCTGCCATGTCAGCTGAAATATTCAACAATGGAGATTATTCCTTCAATATCGACACAACCGTATCGATGGGCGCTTCATGGCGTGTGGCAGATCGCGATGATCGCTTGATCGGTAAAGCCAACATCAATCCATTTGTTGGCGTTGATTTGAGCACCGGCGCGGCTTCTTCCTTGGCTCAACGCATTGCGGCACCCGGTCGTTGGTCGATCAACTCCGATGATGGTAATTTGAACTATGATCAAGGTGATTTGATTTCAAATGCACTCAAATTCACTTCTGATCTATCTTTTGCTGGCCCTACTTGGGGTGCATTCATGCGAGTGACAGGATTTTATGATTTTGAAAATGCAGACAATGACAACTTAAGCAGAACAGCGAAAGAGTTTGTGGGTGAAGATTACCGCCTGCTCGATGCCTATGTTTATAAAGATTTTGACATTGGCAACCAAATTGCATCTGTTCGATTAGGTCGTCAAGTGGTCAGTTGGGGTGAATCAACATTCATTCAACAAGGCATCAACATCATCAACCCTGTGGATGTTTCAAAAATCCGCGTGGCGGGTGCTGAGCTGAAAGAAGCCTTTTTGCCGATTGATATGATTTCATTCTCTACCAGCATCACGGATAATTTATCTTTAGAAGCGGTCTACATGTTTGAGTTTGAACAAATAGACCCTGACCCAGCCGGTACTTATTTCTCAACCAACGATTTCGCCACACCAGGTGGTGAATATGTGGCTCTGGGTTTTGGTATTGTTCCTGAACTTTCAGATGTGGGCCAAATCTCACAATTGCCAGTTCCTCCTGGATTGATTGCAGCCACTGTTGGCAACATCAACAATTTTTCAATCCTCAGGAAACCCACTCCAGCAACCAGTGATGACGGCCAATACGGCATCGCATTGCGTTACTATGCTGAACAATTAAATAACACCGAGTTTGGTTTGTACTACTTGAACTATCACTCAAGGTTGCCTTTGATCAGTGGTTATGCTTTGGGTCAGCCAGGTGTTGGCTTGGGAGTGACTTCACCAAGCTCAGGTTCATATTTCACTGAGTTCCCTGAAGACATTAATTTGTTTGGTTTGAGTTTCAATACCACCATTAATTCACTGGGTATTTCATTGCAGGGTGAGTTGTCTTATCGTGACAATGTGCCGTTACAAATTGATGATGTGGAAGTGTTGTTTGGTGCTTTGTCACCATTGAATGTGGCCATACCAGCAGAATATGATCGTTTTGTTTCACAATTGGGCGAATTTTCTCCAGGTGAATACATCCAAGGTTGGGAACGACATGAGGTTTCACAATTGCAGTTCACTGCAACCAAGTTGTTTGGCCCTAATGAGTTCTTCGGTACCGATCAAATTGTCTTATTGGGTGAAGTTGGTTTTACCAATGTATGGGACTTACCTGCGCAAAGTGATTTGCGTTACAACGGCCCTGGTACTGACACCGGCGGTGGACCAAGTACTTTGACTGGCGGAACCAGCAGAAATCCTGTCACAGAAGGTTCTGACTTTTTTGCCACACCTTTCTCATGGGGTTATCGTTTGGTAACACGACTTGATTACAATTCAGTGTTCGGCTCATCTTGGAATTTATCACCAAGATTGGCATTCAATCATGATGTCAATGGAACCACACCAGGACCTGGTGGGAACTTTATTGAAGGGCGTAAGTCTTATACCATCGGAGTCAATGGCATATATCTTGAGAAATGGAGTGCAGATTTAAGCTATACTGGTTATTCAGGTGCTGGTATCCACAATCAAATCTTTGACCGAGATTTTGTGGCTTTCAACGTTAAATACTCGTTTTAATACAGAGGGACAATACATGAAATTATTTAAGAAAACAGTTATTTCAACTTTAATAGGATTGACAGTTGTGGCTGCTTCAGCGCAAGCAGGTCCTAAACCAAGTGAAATAAACAGGCTGTCAACTGATTTAACACCGGTTGGTGCAATCAGAGCAGGTAATTCAGACGGCACCATTCCTGCATGGACTGGTGGCATCACATCACCACCAGCTGGTTATCAGGTTGGTGATCATCATCCTGATCCATTTGCAGATGATAAAGTCAAGATGACCATTGATGCCAGTAATTATAAGGACCATGCTGATAAATTGTCTGTGGGACAAATGGCGATGTTTGAGCGATACCCTGAAACCTATAAAATGGCTATCTATCCAACTCGCAGGTCAGCTTCTTTCCCTGAAAGAATCTATGAGAAAACCATAGAAAATGGTAAAACAGGCACATTGGTTGCTGACGGTGAAGGTGTTGCCAATGTGGCCGAAGGCTTTCCATTTCCTTTTCCTGAAAACGCTTATGAATTGATTTTGAATCACAAGTTGAAGTACAAAGGCTCCGGTGGGGTAAGGTATAACAATCAAGTGGCTCCTAATAACAGCGGTAATTACACATTGGTTCGACTCAGAGAAGAACTGTACGGTAAATACTATGTTCCAGGTAACACCATCAATGACATCGATAACATCTTGTTGTATTTTTATCAAGTGGTCGAGTCACCAGCACGCCTAGCCGGTCGGGTGTTATTGGTTCATGAAACCATGAATCAAAAAGAAACGCCGCGTCAAGCATGGATTTATAATCCAGGCCAAAGACGTGTTCGTCGTGCGCCCAATGTGGCTTATGACAACCCAGGAACGGCATCTGATGGTTTAAGAACCAATGACATGACCGATATGTTTAATGGTGCGATGGATCGTTTTTCTTGGAAATGGACTGGCACCAAAGAAATGTATGTACCTTACAATTCTTATAAAGCCCATAGTTTTGATTCAAAAGTTGATGACATGGTTATGCCTGGACATTTAGACCCCAGTTACATGAGGTATGAATTACATCGTGTACATGTTGTAGAAGCCAACTTAAGAGATGGATTCAGACACATCAACAGCAAGCGAACTTTTTATATTGATGAGGACAGTTATCAAATCTTATTGACTGACCACTATGACAGACGTGGAGAACTGTGGCGTTTTTCTGAAGCTCACAGCATCAATTATTATGAAGTTCCAACGTTTTGGTCGACCATAGAGTCGCATCATGATCTGCAGTCAGGTCGTTATGTGGCAGTTGGCTTGGACAACCAAGATCAAGTTAACACATTTAATACGCCATTGAGCGAGAATAATTACACACCAAGTGCACTGCGAAAACGTGGTAGACGCTAATCTGTGATATTCGATTAATGTTTTAATTCAATGGCCGTGAATGTATTAATGTTCATGGCCATTTTTATTTTCAGGTGTAAATTTTATGTATAAAATGATTTTAAAAGTCAGTTTGGGTTTAATGTTATTAAGCGCTTCTTGGGTTGTTTATTCACAACAACCAGCTGAAATTATGCCTTTGGCAGATAAAGCATTGACCCTATCAATCACCAAAGTGGGTACTTCATTGGTCATGGTTGGTGAAAGAGGGCATGTATTAAAAAGTAAAGATGAGGGAAAATCCTGGCATCAAATTGAAAATATTCCAGTCAATGTGACACTCACCAAAGTGGTTTCTTATAACAACCATGTTTGGGCAGTTGGTCACGATGCCACCATCATACACAGCAATGACGGCGGTGATACCTGGGAGTTACAGTTCAATGATGCCGATCGTGAAGTGCCCTTTTTGTCTGCATATTTTGACAGCGAAACCGATGGCATTGTCATTGGAGCTTATGGTTCTATTATGTATACCGAAGATGGTGGTGAGACATGGGATGACAGTTTGATTGATGATGAACTCGATTATCACTTGAATGACATCACCAAGGGCTATGATGGCAATTATTATATAGCTGCAGAAGCTGGCTATGCCTTTAAGAGTGAGGATCAAGGAGAAAGTTGGCAAGCAATCGAATTACCCTACATGGGATCTATGTTTGGCGTTGTCAGTTTATCTGATGAAATCGTGTTGTTTGGACTAAGGGGCAATATTTTAACTTCTAAGGACCATGGGGAAACATGGGAAGAAGTGTATACAGACATTTTGAATAACTTGTTTGGCTCATCCAAGATATCAGAGGACAGTGTGTTAATAGTTGGCGCCAATGGAACTCGATTGATTTATCAAAAAGGAAGTTTGAAAATAATGGAAGCTGAAGACACAGGAGATGATTATTCAGATGTTGTGGTGAATGGTAACGATGCCGTTTTGGTTGGTGAAACTGGTTACATTAACTTACCCATTGAAAAATAAAGGAATCAATTATGACTACAAATGAAGAAAAAGGTAAATTTGCATCAGCTTGTGAAGCTATATTGTTTGCCAATAAAAAGATTATTTTATTTTTGCTGTTGGTAATGACCTTTGTCATGGCATTTTTTGCCAGCCAACTCAAAGTGGATGCTGGATTCGAAAAACAACTGCCATTGGATCATGAATACATGAAAACATTCATGGAGCATGAGAAATTTCGAGGAGCCAACAGAATACTGGTTTCGCTGATTGATGAAAGTGGTGACATGTTCAATGAACAGTTTTTTGCAAAACTAGAAAAAGTCACGGATGCTGTCATTTTTATTCCTGGCGTCAATAGGGCCAGTGTCAAATCAATTTTTACCCCGAATGTCAGGTTTGTAGAAGTGGTTGAAGATGGATTCGCTGGTGGTAATGTCATACCTGCTGATTTCAGACCGACACAAGACATGTTTGAAAGGGTTCGAGGAAATATTGTCAAAGCAGGTGTGTTGGGTCGACTGGTGGCAGAGGACTTTAATGGTGCCATGGTTTGGGCTGATTTGCAGGAGCGTGATCCTCAGACCGGGGAAAAAGTTGACTACCAAAAAATAGCCGCACAATTAGAAGCAATTCGAACTGAATTTGAATCAGATGGGCAAACCGTACACATCATTGGTTTTGCCAAAATCATTGGTGATGTGGCTGAAGGTGCTAAGTCTGTATTGTATTTCTTTGCCTTGGCTATTTTTATCACAGCCGTACTTTTATTCTGGTATTCGAAAAATTGGAAGTTAACTTTATTTCCAATTTTATGTTCATTGGTGGCTGTCATTTGGCAGATGGGCTCATTAAAATTAATGGGGATGGGCATAGATCCGATGAATATTTTAACCCCGTTTCTGGTGTTTGCGATTGGGGTCAGTCATGGCGTACAAATGATTTCTGGGTGGACTGATCAATATGTCAAACAGCCCAAAGACAATAAGAGCTCTGAGTCAGCTGCTCAAGGTGCTTTTTGTGCTTTGTTGTCTCCAGGTGTTATAGCCTTGTTGTCTGACACCATTGGATTTGCAACCATCTATTTCATCAACATTGAAATCATTCAAGAGCTAGCGATTACTGCAACAGTAGGTGTTGCTTTGATTATCATCACCAATTTGATACTTTTGCCTTTGTTGTTATCTGGTTTAAAAATGTCAAATTCAGCTGGATTCTGTCAAAAGTTCACGGAAAAGAAACAATCTGGTGGTATTTGGAAGGGTATTGCGGGTTTCGCCAAAAACCCATTGGCTTCGGTGGCTATCGTAGTGACCATTGCCTTGTTTACTTTTGGATACTTCAAGAGCCAAGAAATGCAAATTGGCGACTCACAGGCAGGTGTTCCAGAGCTACGACCTGAATCTCGTTATAATCAAGATGCGATAACCATCAGTTCAGAATTTTCATTGGGTGTCGACATGATTAATATCATTGCCGAAACTTCACCGAATGCTTGTACTGAAAGTTTTAAAGCGATGCATAACATCGATCGATTTGCTTGGCACATGACCAATGTTGAAGGTGTGCAAAAAGTAATTACCTTGCCCCAATTTGCAAAAATCATCACCGCAGGTTGGAACGAAGGTAATATCAAATGGCGTGAATTGTCGCGAAACAATTATGTGATGAGGCAATCCTTATCTGGAATTGAAACCGATACAGGCTTGTTGAATCAAGATTGTAGTGTGATGCCAATTACCATATTTACTGAAGACCACAAAGCCACGACCATCAATACGGTCATTGCTGCGGTCAAAGCCTATCAAAAAGACAATCAACCCGCCATGGATGATACTGGCGAACTGGTTGAAGGTGAGGTTAAATTCAGGTTGGCTACTGGTAATGCTGGTGTAATGGCCTCTACCAATGATGTGGTTAAAGGCGCACAAATGCCCATGTTGATCATGGTCTATGGTGCCATAATCTTACTCTGCTTGATTACTTTTAGATCAATCACCGGAACCATCAGTATCGTCTTACCGTTGGCATTGGTTTCACTGTTGGCTTATGCATTGATGGCTTATTTAGGCATTGGATTGAAAGTCAATACCCTACCAGTGGTGGCCTTGGGCGTTGGTATTGGGGTTGATTATGGCATTTATATCTTCAGTAGAATGCAGACCTTATTCAAATCAGGTCTGGGATTGTATGATGCTTATCAGGAAACACTCCGGTTAACGGGTAAAGCAGTGTTGTTCACAGCATTGACTCTTGGCATCGGTGTGGGTACATGGATATTCAGTGATTTACAGTTCCAAGCTGACATGGGAATCTTATTGGCATTCATGTTTATTTTAAATATGATAGGCGCTTTGTTGTTATTACCCGCTTTGGCTTATTGGCTGATGCCTAAGTACAGAAAAGGTATATAATATCAGGTTTGAATAGACCTTAATTTATGTCCGATCAATATATATTGCGCATCGGAAACGATGGCAAACCCATCAGTTTGTTGAGTTTTGATGCGCAATCATCTTGTCAAAAACATGTCGTCACACAATGGTCCGATGTTGCACTGAAAGCAAAGCCATTGACTTTGTTGTTGCCTGGAAATTGGTTGTATCTCACAAAAACCAACATACCTTCAAAAAGTTCAGATGTACTCGAAAAGTCTATTCCATTTGCCATTGAAGAAGAACTCAGCAATGAAGTAGAAGACAATTATTTTGCTTTTCGACAAACTGCTGATGGCCAGCAAGATGTGATTGCAATTGAAAAGCCTCAGTTGAATAACATTGGAGCTGCGATCAGAGATCATCAGCTTCATGTCACAGCCATATATTCAGAATTTGACTGGTTACCAAAACCGACGAATGCCATCGTTCTGTGGTTTGAAGAAACATATGCGCTGCTCAGATTTGGTTCGGATGAGGTGATGCGGGTCTCTCATCAACAAGTCAACCAATTGATTCCAATTTTTAAAGGCGACATCAAGCACATATTAACCAATCATCCGGGTGATTTTGAATTGAATGACTTAGCAGTCGATAACAGTTTAGATGAAGTTAAATGCAAAGAACATTTACTTACTCACCACGCAATAGATTTATACTTAGAAGAAATCAAAGAAGGCAATGAGCACAAACAAACAGACTCGTGGCAAAAAGTTGTTGTACTTGGCTTGGTAGTGGTATTCAGCTGGTTAGGTATTCAGTTGTATCAAATGTCACAATTAAGCAGTCAAATTGATGGGCTCAAACAACAACAACAACAAATCTTTAGCCGCGCATTTACTGATGCAGCTCCTTCTGAACTGATTGATCCCTATGCAGCCATAAAATCACGAATGCAATTACAAAACAATCAATCGTCTGACAATCAATCCATTCTACAAGACATTGTGCAGTCTATTGGTTCGGTTGCGCAATCAATTAAATCAATTCAAGTTAATGGAATCAGATTGGTAAACCAACAAATGGAAATTCAAGTATCAGCACCTAATATAACCACGGTCAACGACTTTCATCAACAACTCCAATTATCAGCCAATGATTATAGGGTACAAATTGGTGTGAACGAATTGAGTGAGGATAATTTGTATAATTCCATAATAACAGTGGTGCCAAGATGAAACAGTGGTATACAAATTTAACCCACAGTGAACGAAGGTTAATAATTGTTGGATCTATTACAGTGATGCTGGCATTGTTTTGGACATTGATTTATTTACCCATTAATCAAAAAATTGACAGTCAAGTAGAAATCAGGAACAGGCTCAATGACCAATTAATTGAAATGCAAGGTTTAGGGCAACTGTCAGCTTCCCAGTTAAGGAATATAATATCTATCCCGCAAAACATGACTTTTTCATCCTGGGTAGATCTACAGCTGAGTCAGTTGGGTTTACAAGAGTTGGTTAACAGGACTGAACCCATAGACTCTAAAACTTTGACAGTTTGGTTAAGCAATGCGCCCTTTGACCAAGTGATAGATTGGTTACAGCGTATCCATTTGAGTCATGGAATTAAAGTAGATCAGATTGATGTGAATGTTACGGACAGGTCACTGGGTTATACAAACATAAGAATGAGGTTGGTGTCACCATGAGAAGTGCAGGTAGTCGTTTTGGAACTTTAATTAAGTGGGTTTTTGTCTTGTTGGTCATTGCGGTCATTGCATTGGCAGTCACCCCATTGAGCTTATACTACAAGCATGTAAGTTCACAGGTTAAACACATTAAACTAACGGGTATCAATGGTAGCCTTGTCAAAGGCAGTGCTGAAGAAATGAAATACATGACCATGCCATTGGGCCGTGCAGAATGGTTGTTGTATCCCAAGTCGCACAAAAGTATTGGAGGCCAACTCAAAGTAGCTAAAGACTTTTACGACCTGACATTTAATGTTAAAAAGCTAGAAAAGGATTTGTTGTGGGCGGAGTCAGTGCGTGGCTATATTGATTGGCAATTTTTTAAACAATTCCTGAATCTAAAGTATGGACAATTGACTGGTTATGCTGAATTGAATTTAAACAATATCCAGTACAATCAAAATTCAGGCCTGGCCAGATTAGATGGTGATGTGACTTTAAAAGACTTTAAACTGACTCAACCCGTACTCAAAGATTTAGGCTTGGTTAAAGTGGTTTTTGAAACGCAAACTGAAGGCATGATTGTTGGACAATTCAGCAGTGATTCTCAGGTCATTCATGTTTCAGGTGCCTTGTTTTTACACCCTCACAGGTGGCAATTGAACTTGGACATTATTCCCAAAGCAGGCAATTTTGAATTGGATGCCATTTTCAATTCAGTGGGTCAAGCTCGGCGGGGCGGCGGTCGAAAATTGAATTTAGCTGGTTTTTATTGAAGGTCTATTTTGGGTCAATATCCAAAGTCCAAAGCCGAGAATAGGTAAGGTCAATAAATGACCCATGGTCATCCAATCAAAGGCAATAAATCCACGGTTCACATCAGGTTCTCTGAAAAATTCGACCACAAAGCGGGCTGATCCATAACACAACAGGAAAGTCGCGGTAACGGTGCCTCTGGTTTTGGCAAAATGGGCCACCGTCCAAACAACAATAAAAGTCAAAAACCCTTCACCAAATGCTTCATATAAGGTGGAAGGGTGTCTGGCAAATACATTTAATTGACCTTCTTGGTACATGGTTTGCCATGCGCCTTCAGACATGTTGTTGGCTTGTAAATGAAAGGGCAGTGAATCCGGGAAAATCATTCCCCATGGTTTATCCGTTATGCGGCCCCAAAGTTCACCATTGAGAAAGTTACCAATGCGTACCGACAAAATGCCTGTTGGTACCAGTGGAGCAATAAAATCACTGATTTCATAAAATGATTTATTGCTTTTGTTTTTAAAATAGAACATGGCAATTAAGACACCCATTAATCCACCATGAAATGACATGCCGCCTTCCCAAATTCTAAAGGGTAATGTTGGGTCAGTGATCAGTGAAGTATCATTATAAAACAGAATCCAACCCAGTCTTCCACCCGCAATGATTCCAATGGCGCCATAGAATAAAAAGTCTGATAATTGTTCTTGGTTCCAAGAAGAGGGGTATTTTTTTAAGCGGTATTTACCCAAGAGAAAATAACAGGCAAAACCAATTAAATAGGTCACACCATACCAGTGAATTGAGAGCGGTCCGACGGTCCCTAGCCAGGGCAGGTCAAACGGTCCAATGGCCAGAAACACTGGGTCAAAATCAATTACTGGGTGCTGTTCAAACATGTTATTGGGTTTAATCATGGAAAGAATTTTTAAAGAGGTATTATAAGCAATTGTGAATTTATATATTGAAATTATTTAATCCCGTTGTGCCTTGATAGCTATGGGGATTTGTTGAATTTCCAGTCTCAATCCTGAGTGCCAATATGATATGATAAATGGAGGTTGTCTGACGACAAGTCTTGCACGATAATAATTATTAAAAAAGAGGAAATTTTATGAATCAAGAGTTAATCCCATTGGTTGTGGGCGGTTTAGGGCTGCTCATGGCACTGATTATTTTTATGGTGGTCAATAAAATGCCAGCCGGTGAAGGCAAGGTTAAAGAGATTGCCCAACAAATTCACGAAGGCGCCATGGTATTTATGCGTCGTGAATATACTTTGTTACTGATTTTTGTGGTGGTCATCGTCATCGGATTGTATTTAGGCTTTGGTGATTGGCACACGCCTTTTGCCTTTGTATTGGGGGCATTTTGTTCTGGTATTGCAGGGTATTTTGGCATGTTCGCGGCCACCAAAGCCAATGTAAGAACCACCGTAGCTGCCAACGAGCATGGTGCAGCCAAAGCTTTGTCTGTGGCCTTTTATGGCGGATCAATCATGGGTTTAACAGTAGCAGCCATGGGTCTACTTGGCCTGGGTGCTTTGTACATGATGTTTGGAGCAGATCCTCATACCGTTGAATCAATCCATGGATTTGGTATGGGTGCCTCAGTGGTTGCATTGTTTTCACGAGTGGGTGGTGGTATTTTTACCAAAAGTGCAGACGTTGGTGCTGACTTGGTAGGGAAGATTGAAGCTGGCATTCCAGAGGATGATCCACGCAACCCTGGTGTGATTGCCGATAATGTTGGTGACAATGTCGGTGATGTGGCCGGAATGGGCTCTGATATTTTCGAATCATATTGTGGCTCAATGATTGCCTGTATTGCGATAGCATCCACCATGTCTGTTGGTTTGTATTCTCAAATAGCTGAGCGACAACAAGATTTGATGTTTTTGCCTTTGGCGCTGTCTTCAACTGGTCTGCTGTGTTCGGTTTTAGGTATATTTTTGGTTAATATGTTTTCATCGAAAAAACCAGATGTTGCCTTGCGATTTGGCACCATGGGTGCGACTGTTCTGTTTATCATTGCGGCTTATTTCACCATTCATGCATTGGGTATTTCCACGCAAGTCTGGCAATGCGTGCTGTTGGGTGCAGTGGGTGGCATGATCATCGGTTTGGTGACAGAGTATTATACGGGTGGCAAGCCAGTCAGAGACATCGCCAAAGGTGGTGAGACCGGTCCTGCGACAGTTATGATTGCTGGTTTGGCAGTTGGTATGGAATCAGTGGTGGTTCCTGTCATTACCTTGGCAGGCATCATTTTAGGTACTTCGATTTTATTGCCAGAAGGTGCTGGGGTTTATGGTGTTGGTATTGCAGCTGTGGGTATGTTGGCCACTGTTGGTATCACCATGGCCATTGATGCCTACGGACCAGTAGCCGATAATGCGGGTGGTATAGCTGAAATGGCCAACCTTGGCGCTGAAACCAGAGCAATAACAGATGGTTTAGACGAAGTAGGTAACACCACTGCAGCCATTGGTAAAGGGTTTGCCATTGGGGCGGCTGGTTTAGCAGCATTGGCGATCATTGCGGCATTTATCCAAGTGATTTCTAATCAAGTAGACGGCTTTTCATTGGACATCGGTAATCCAAAAGTTTTAATGGGTATGTTCTTGGGTGGTATTTTCCCATTCATCGTATCAGCCATGACCATGAGAGCAGTCGGTGATGCAGCCTTTGACATGATCAAGGAAATTCGCAGACAGTTCAAAGAAATTCCAGGTTTGATGGAAGGTACCGCCAGTCCAGACAGTAAAAAATGTGTGGATATTGCAACCAAGGCTGCTTTAAGACGGATGATGGGGCCTGGTGCTTTGGCTGTGGCTGCTCCCGTTGTTGTGGGTTTTGGTTTGGGTGCTGCTGCGCTCGGAGGCATGCTTGGTGGCGCTTTGATTACCTGTGTGCTATTGGCCTTAACCATGGCGAATGCCGGTGGCGCTTGGGACAATGCTAAAAAATATGTTGAAAAGGGCAATTTAGGTGGCAAAGGCTCAGATGTTCATACGGCCGTTGTGGTTGGAGATACGGTAGGTGATCCATTCAAGGACACTTCTGGACCTGCCATGAATATATTAATCAATGTGATGGCCATTGTGTCCTTGGTTATTGCACCTTTGTTGGCAAAAATGCCCTATGGTATATTTGCTTAATACTTAATTGTATGGATAAACTAAAGCCCCGAAAGGGGCTTTTTTTATCGCTTAAAAAAAGCACATGAGTTAAAATTATTTCAGTTGGTTAAGGACATGAGTGTATGAGTTACCACATCAAGCAATACCAAAAAGGAGACGTCATTTTTCATGGTGGCGACAGTTCTGACTGTGCTTACATTATAGAAGAAGGCCAGGTCGAGATTTATGTTGAGTCCAGCGAGACCATTATAGACATCTTGAGTGAAGGGGAATTATTTGGTGAAATGGGTGTGCTTGATCAATCGCCACGATCAACTTCTGCCAAGGCATTGACAGCCTTAACACTACTGGAAGTAAAAACAGAACAAATCACCAATCGTTTGTCAGAAAGTGATCCAATCGTAAAAGCTTTGGTGGGGGTTTTACTGAAACGATTCCGAGCCATGTTACCGTCACAAAATATGTCAGCTAAAAACAGCAGTTTATTGGATCAAGTGGCATCAGTGGTGGAACAAGCGGGTTTGTCAAAATTTAAGCTTGAAAGTGAATTAAGAAGTGCCATAAACAATGGTGACATTCAAACGGTGTTTCAACCGATTCAAGACATCCAAAATAATCGAATAGCAGGATTCGAAGCGTTAAGTCGATGGACACACCCCGAACGTGGCTTCATATCACCGGTTGAATTTATTGCTTTGGCAGAAGAAACTGACTTGATCATTGAAGTGGGAGACTTGGTGTTTTCTAGGGCGATTGAGCTGTTAAGTGAATTGCCCGAACATGTTTTTATCAACATCAATGTATCTTCTAAACAACTGGATGACAATCTATTTTTAAAACGTGTGGTAGATAAAATCAATCGACATGGCATCAGTCCAAAACGACTGAAGTTGGAAATCACTGAAACCATGGTGGTCGATTTCAAATTGGCCAAAAAGTGGCTGAAAAAATGCCAGGACATTGGATTTCCGGTTTGTGCAGATGATTTTGGAACAGGTCACTCAGGAATGGAGCAGTTGGTTCAATTGAACTTTGATGTGTTGAAAGTGGACCAGTTGTTTGTCAGGAATATGTTTGAAAACGACAGGTACTTAACTGTATTAGAGTCAGTGGCCAAAATGGCAAAAAGATTACATACCCAATTGGTGGCTGAAGGCGTTGAATATGATCAGGAATTGAAAGTCTTACAAGAATTGGGTTTTGATTATGGTCAAGGGTATTTGTTTGGTAAGCCCATGTCGGTCAGTGATGTTCTTCATCTGAAGTTTTAATCTACGTATTATTAATAAAAGAACTTCTCATTTCATTTTTTATTGCTTACAATAATAGTGTGGGTAAGAAGTCGCTACTGTTTTGGGATATGGTCAAAGTCCTTGTAGCGACCATGGATGATGTTGTTTCAAACAACATCGTCTTTGTTGGCCGAGTTTTAAGACTCGGCCAACCTTTTAGATTCAACCATTTCCTTATGTAAACTGAAACTGAACGATTATTTTTTATTCAGATTCTATTCATTCAAAACTGCCTAAAATTCCATCATACCATCCAAATTGGAGCACATGATGAAAAAAACATTAATGACAGCATTGATTATGACTTTACCCGTTGTGGCATCTGCCTCACGCTATAACAATCAAATTAATTTTGGCAAGGTGATACAAGTTGATCCTATATATCAAAATGTCACTATTCCAGAGGATCGAAAGGTTTGTGACAACAGAAGGGTTAATCACAAGCAAAGAAGCAACCATACGGGTAAAACCATATTAGGCGGAATCATAGGCGGAGCCATAGGTAATAAATTTGGTAGGGGACATGGCAGAGATGCCTCGACAGCCTTGGGTGTTTTGATTGGAGCCAGTATTGGTGCCAATAAAGCAGATCATCACCGCAGCCAAAGTCGTACATGTTACATCGAAACCATTTATCACAATGAAGAGCAGATGGTTGGTTATGATGTGACTTATGAATACAATGGTGAATTGTATCAAACACAGATGCAAAATCATCCAGGTGATCGTGTGAAATTACGCGTTAATATAGACGTGGTAGATTGAAACGGGCTTAATCCAATAGTTAAAAAGGTGCTCAATGCACCTTTTTTTTGTTTATTGATTGGTAAATAGGCTTGGGGCAATGAATAAATTGATCGATATCAACATATACACTTTATTTTTTAAAAACCACTTATTTGTCACTGAGGGCGTTGTAAAATACCCTTGATGGCTCAGGAAAATAACTGTAGCGATGATTGATTAATTTCATGGCCCTGTCAATGGCCGATAAGGGTGCTGCTGACTTGAAATTAAAACTATATTAAGAAAATCACATGACAAAAATTAAAAAAACAGAAAATATGAATGCTGAAGAAGCCAAATCATTATTGGTTAAATACACAGATCATCGTTATGTGATGAAGCAAAAAAAGAACATCAAAGGCGCCGATTTAATGAAACTCTCCCACTTGGCTGGTGAGTACCCGTATGATAAAAAAATTGAATTGATCGATTATGAGACTGAAAAACATTTGCTACAAACAGAACTCTTAAAGGTTCAAAGCTGGGTTAAAGAAACGGGCCAAAGGATTGTTTGCTTGTTTGAAGGCAGGGATGCTGCAGGTAAAGGTGGGACGATTAAAAGGTATATGGAACACTTAAATCCCAGGGCGGCCCATGTTGTGGCATTGGAAAAGCCAACCGAAAGGGAGCGAGGACAATGGTACTTTCAGCGATACATATCCCAATTACCAACCAAAGGAGAAATGGTATTCTTTGACCGCTCTTGGTATAACCGAGCGGGTGTTGAACGGGTGATGGGATTTTGTGAAGAAGGGGAGTATTTAGAGTTTATGCGTCAAGTTTTTCCATTTGAACAAATGTTAGTCAATTCAGGTATTATCTTGTTTAAGTTCTGGTTTTCAGTCACCAGACAGGAGCAACTTAGGCGGTTTCACAGCCGCAAAAATGATCCATTGAAGCATTGGAAGTTGAGTCCAGTGGATGTGGAATCATTGGATAAGTGGGATGATTACACCAAAGCCAAAAAAGACATGTTTTTTCATACCGATAATCCGTTGACACCATGGACCGTGATTAAGTCTGATGACAAGAAGCGGGCCAGAATAAATTGTATGAGGTATTTTTTGAACCAATTGGATTACACCGGAAAAAATGAATCGATTGTTTCTCATTATGATGAAAACATCGTTGGATCAGTAAACAAAATGTATCCTTATGCGGCATTGAAGGTGGCCAGTAATGACTGATTTAATAGAGGCACAAAAGGCTGTTCAGCGTTGTGAGCAAATTTTAGATCAGGTTGAAAAGCGAGCGGCCGACATAGAATCGTTGTTCGATAAAATTGAACAAAAAATTGAAATGGTTGAAAAGAAATCTGCAACCATGAGTCATGCAGAAGGACAGGAAATTAAGCAAGAATTGATGAAAGCAGCCAAAAAAGCAGCCAAAAAAGCCGCTCGAAAAAGTATTGCGATTGCACAAGCCAGAGAAAATATGGGCATGGATCAATCTGAATGATTTTCTGTGCTTGTAAACTTTTTGGTTAAAAAAAACCTCGGCTGTGAAGCTTCTATCAGCCGAGGTTTGTTCGTTACAGTAATTCAGTGGCAGTCTTCACAATTTGTTCTGTTGTGAATCCAAAATGTTCAAACAACACATTACCTGGCGCTGATTCTCCAAAAGTATTTTGAGAAATAACCTTGCCTTCCAAGCCAACGTATTTATACCAATAATCTCCATGAGCGGCCTCTACCGCAATCCGCTTGGTGCATGAGGCTGGTAAAACAGATTGTTTATAAGCATCTGTTTGTTGATCAAATGTTTCAGCACAGGGCATTGAAACCAATCGAACTTGATGACCTTGTTCATTCAGTATTTTGGTGGCCTCTGCAGCAATACCAACTTCAGACCCTGTCGCAATGACAATGATTTCAGGATGTTTTTCACAATCAATCAATACATATCCGCCATGGTAAATTTTTTGTATCTGATCAGCGCTTCGTTCCTGGTGTTGGACTTTTTGTCTGGTGAATAACAAGCACGATGGACCATCTGTTTTTTCTACAGCGCATTGCCATGCAATCACCGATTCAACGGCATCACAAGGACGCCAGACATTCATGTTGGGTATCATCCTTAAAGTAGGTGTTTGTTCCACGGGTTGGTGAGTGGGTCCATCCTCTCCCACACCAATCGAATCATGTGTATAGACAAATATATTTCTTATTTTCATCAATGCTGCCATGCGAAGGGCATTACGTGCGTATTCTGAAAACATCAAAAATGTCGCACTGTATGGAATGAAACCACCGTGTAAGGCCATGCCGTTGGTGATGGCGCTCATGGCAAATTCACGCACACCATAGGACATGTAGTTACCGCTAAAATCCCCATCATTGATTGATTTTGAACCCGACCAAAAAGTATTGTTGGAAGGTGTTAAGTCGGCTGAACCACCAAAAAACTCAGGCAACAATGGCCCCAATCCTTCTAAAGATAATTTCGAGGCTTGACGTGTGGCCATTTGCGGCGCATCACTGGCTGTTTGTTTGATGTATTTTTGGACTTGTTGTTGCCAGTTATCAGGCAATTGTCCTTTCATGCGTCTGGTCAATTCAGCTGCCAATTCAGGATGAGCTGATGAGTATGCTGCAAATTTATCATTCCACTGTGCTTCTTTGTCTGCACCCGATTGAGTGGCATCCCATGCTGCATATACTTCTTCGGGAATCTCAAACGGTGCATAGGGCCAGTCCAATGCTTGGCGAGTGGCTTTGATTTCTTCAGCACCCAAAGGAGCACCGTGGCAATCATGTGAGCCGGCTTTGTTTGGAGCGCCGTCACCAATGTTTGTTTTGGCACAAATCAGCGTGGGTTTATCTGAGTTGGCTTGAGCCTCTGCAATGGCTGCTTTAACTGCTTGGCTGTCATGTCCATTGACATTTTCGACAACATGCCAACCATAGGCCTTGAACCTTTGTGGCGTGTTATCAGTAAACCAGCCACCCACTTCTCCATCAATTGAGATGTTGTTGTCATCATAAATAGCAATCAATTTACCTAGTTTTAAGGTTCCTGCCAATGAACAGGCTTCATGTGAAATGCCTTCCATCAGGCAGCCGTCGCCTAAGAAAACATAGGTGTGGTGATCGATGACATCATGTCCGGTTTGATTGAACTGTGTGGCCAATAATTTTTCGGATAAAGCCATGCCAACTGCATTGGCTATTCCTTGTCCCAAAGGACCTGTTGTGGTTTCAATACCAGGTGTGTAACCGTATTCAGGATGTCCAGGTGTTTTAGAATGAAGTTGTCTGAATTTTTTTAAATCGTCAATAGCTAAATCATAGCCAGATAGGTGTAATGCAGAATATGGCAACATAGAACCATGACCATTGGACATCACAAAGCGATCTCGATTAAACCACTGTGGGTTTTTGGGGTTGTGTTGTAAAAAATCATTGAACAGCACTTCTGCGATGTCTGCCATTCCCATTGGTGCCCCTGGGTGTCCTGAATTGGCTTCTTGAACAGCGTCCATTGCGAGGAATCGTATGGCATTGGCCAGTTTTTTTCTATCTGTCATGGTATAAATCGTCGTGGTTGGTTTTGAATGGCCAAATGGCATCCTTACGGGGATTGTATTTTATGGATTATTACCGCTTTAAACAATGAATAATGATGTTTTTCCTGAAAGTCGGTATAGATTGTTATTGAATATATTGAATAAAATTAATCTTTAGTGTGAATGCTCTATAATATTGTTGATAATGAACAAGGTAAAATAAATTCGAGGAAATTATGGCTAAGAAAAAAACTTTAAAAAAATCTGCTACTACTGAAAATAAACCAGCTAAATTGGCTGAAACATTAGTGGGTTCTGCCAATGAAATTTGGTTGGCCGGTTTGGGTGCATTTGCCAAAGCGCAATCTGAAGGCAAAAAAATATATGACAAGTTAATTGATGAAGGTAAAGATTTTGAAAAGTTATTTAAATCAGTGCCTCAAAAAGCCGTTAAAGATGTCAAGTCTACTGTCAGTTCAACAGTCAGTACCGCTAAAAAGCGAGCGACTGAAAGCTGGGATAAATTAGAAGATGTGTTTGAGAAAAGGGTTGAAAAATCTTTAAAAAGCTTAGGCGTTCCTACCAGTAATGAGTTAGGCGATTTGATTAAACGCATTGACAGCTTAACCAAAGAAGTCTCAAAGTTGGCTAAAGACTCTGGTAACACTGCAAGCAAAGAAGTTAAAAAAGCAGCCACTACTGCAAAGAAAACAGCTAAAAAAGTAACCAAGAAAACAGCTTCGACAGCCAAAGCCGTTAAGAAAAAAGTCACCAAAAAAGCAACAGCCACGAAAAAGAAAGTGACTAAAAAATAAGTTTTGAATGACTGATGTTTG
The DNA here is from genome assembly GCF_002591915.1 of Marinicella litoralis. Taxonomy (GTDB): domain Bacteria; phylum Pseudomonadota; class Gammaproteobacteria; order Xanthomonadales; family Marinicellaceae; genus Marinicella; species Marinicella litoralis. The sequence goes on from NZ_NIHB01000004.1 coordinate 152,576, forward strand.
TTTAAAAAAACCACCGAAAGGTGGTTTTTTTTGGTAAATTAAGTGGCTGCTCTGATGCTGCGTTCTAAAGCATCCAAAGAATGATTCAATTCTTCCGACCAATGCGATGCATTGATTTTCTGGTTGATAAAACAACGGATTGATCGATCTTGTTGTTTTAAATTAGTTTGGTTGATGTACAAACCATGTCTGGCTAACACGGGCTCCAATTCATTCACCTGTTGTTGAATGTGTTTTCTGGTTGATTGATAAGCGTACTCGCACAATTGGTCTCTTTTTGAGTAACTGAATAAATTCGAATTGAATAAGGTCTCGTCATTGGCGTCCGGTTCAGCCAGAATGATGTCAGCTTTGGGGTAAAGGCTTTCGTATTTATCTAATCCTGATTTCAATCGAGATTGTACGATTGACCTGAAAGTTTGTGACAGTACCAAAGGCAGGCCGCCATCGGTCAACCCTTTTTCATTGATGTTTAATGTGCGTTCGAATGGCACTATGGGGTTAACGGCAAATAACAATTGGGTGTCTTGTTTTAAGGCCGCTGATGCATTCATCGTTCGTCGCAAAGCACCGTCAACATAGTATTTCCCATCAATATTAACGGGAGAATATAAGCCCGGCAATGCCGAAGAGGCTTGTACGGCTTTAGATATTGGGACTTGGTTGTTGCTGTCATTGCTGAATCCAGCGATTTTTCCACTGTTTAACTCACAAGCTACGATGTAAAGTTGTTTTTTTAATTGTCTGAAATCATTGCTTTGACCGTGTTCATTGATGATGGTTTTAAGAAAATTTTCAAGCTTTTCATTATTGAATACACCAGCAGGCAGCGCCGTGCCGGCCATTTCCAACAGGTCTACCACGCTGGTTTTCAGGGGGTTTTTAATCCATTTCAGTAGTGTTTTGGTTAACAGCCCAGGCGTTCGGGCCAAGTTTTGTACATAGTCTTTGTATGCAGGCTGCAGAAAATGATCTGGATTGAAGGGTGTTTCAGTTCTTTTACTGAAAGCAAATATCTTTGACATTTTTTGCAAATTTATGCCATTGGCCAGCCCAGCAGCAATGAAGGCACCTGCGCTGACGCCAACATAGACATCAAGCTCGGTCATTTCTAAAGGTTCTATGCAATCCTGAATGGCACACAGGGCGCCTAATTCATAGAAGCCTCCCAGTGGGCCGCCGCCAGCCAGCGCCAGACCAAATTTTTGATTGCTTTTTGTCGGTGTTTTTGCGGGTTTTATAGTAATCATGTCGGTATTATATCTATAAAGAACCATTTGGCTATCATTCGAATGCGCTATCTGACTCATCTGACTGGCTAAAATAAATGCAGGGCAATGAACATATTAATTCAAAAGTTAATTATGTGAATTATTGTCATGTATTTTTGTGTTATATTTATATTTGATAATGATGCAGGTAAAGGATTTTGCTGGTGTCAATCTAGATGAGTTTGAATTTGAGGGAGTTGTAAATGATTAAAGTTTTGTTGGTTGATGATCATGATATTGTCAGAATAGGGATCAGGATGGTGATAGAGAAGATGCCAGGAATTAAAATTGTTGGCGAATCTAACGACGGTTATCAGGCGATTGAGCAGGTCCAATCGCTTAAGCCCGATGTGGTACTGATGGATGTTAACATGCCAAGAATGAGTGGATTGGAAGCCACCAGAAAAATCACAGAGATGGATAAATATGTTCGAATCATCATATTAACCATTCATGCCGAGAACCCATACCCCAAACAAATGCTTGATGCAGGTGCCAATGGTTACTTGACCAAGGGTTGTGCCGCATTGGAATTAGAAGAAGCGATTAAAAAAGTATACGGTGGGCAAAAATATGTTGGGGCTGACATAGCTCAGCAAATGGCATTGTCAATGCTTCCTGGTGGTAAAAAAGATTCGCCTTTTGATATTTTAACCGGCAGAGAATTGGAAGTGATGATGTTGTTGGTTCGTGGTAAAAAAGCCAAAGAAATTGGTGTGATACTTGGATTGAATGACAAAACCGTTGCAACATATAAGTACCGCATATTAGAGAAGCTTGAGCTGCAGAATGAAGTTAAGTTAACTCACATGGCGATCAGGCATGGCATCTTAGAAGCAGATGAGATTGGCGTATTAAATTAATTATAATTTAAACCAGGATTAAACAGTGGATATGCTTGAAGTGTGAAAGAACTACCACTGCGCTTGTTATTCTATATATTATGGTATAAAGTCGCCGCTGAATAAGCACAAGCCGGCATAAAAACACTGCAGACAGGCCCATTCATCATACGGATACAGATTAATTCAATCAATTGGCTTAATATTTCACAAAAAACCCAAAATATAGCTGTTATCTGCAAGTGTTTTCCTATAAAATTGCCCGTCTTTTTTAGTGCCCTGAGTTTTTAGAGGAAAATTATGGTTAAAGTTAAGCTAGTTAGGCATGGCGCCAAGCGTTCGCCTTTCTATAAGGTAGTTGCTACGGATTCACGTTATGCAGGTGATGGTAAAGCATTAGAACGTTTAGGTTTTTTCAACCCAATGGCCAGAGGTCAAGAAGTTAAGTTGAATTTAAACGTAGAAAGAATTAATCATTGGGTTGGTCAAGGTGCACAGGTGTCTGAGCGCGTTGGTAGCTTAATGAAACAAGTACAAAAATCAGCTTAAAAGCTGTGGCTGAAGATCTGATCACAGTTGGTAAGATCACCGGTCATTATGGCGTTAAGGGATGGTTGAAAGTGTTTTCTTACACCCAACCCATGGAAAATATCGCCAACTATGCACATTGGTATGTGGGTGGTGAGTTGATCAAAGGAATCAAAGCAAAAAAACATGGTAAAACCATGGTTGCCTATTTCAAAGGAATGGACAATCGTGAATGTTCTCAAAAATACATTGGTTTGGAAGTTGAAATTTCAGCGAAAGAACTTGGCCAGTTGCCAGAGAATGAATATTACTGGATGCAATTGATTGGTCTTGAGGTCAGTGACCTTGATGGCCGAGTGCTGGGCGTGTTGGATTCAATGTTTGAAACTGGTGCCAATGATGTCATTGTCTTAAAGGATGCGGAAGGAACGGAGCATTTGATACCTTATATCTTAGGTGGCACAGTGATACAGGTTGATTTGGTGAACAATACCATGACGGTGGATTGGCAAATTGAAGGTGATTAAGTGGAGATTAATGTCATCACTTTGTTTCCAGACATGGTCAAACAGACACTCAGTTATGGTGTCATAGGCAAAGCCATTGAACAAGGTCTTTTGGTGTTGAATTGTTTTAACCCCAGAGATTTTGCGGACAACAAACATCGTCGAGTTGATGACAAGCCATTTGGTGGTGGTGCAGGTATGGTCATGATGTACGATCCATTGATTAAAACCTTGGACCACATCAAAAGACTTGGCAGTAACTTGGGGCAAGTGATATTTTTATCACCTCAGGGTGAGAAAATGCTTCAGTCACATTGTAATGAATGGGCTAAGCAAGAAAACATAACATTGATATGTGGACGATATGAAGGAGTGGACCAACGCTTCATTGAAGAGCACGTAGATTTAGAAATATCTATTGGTGACTATGTCATCAGTGGTGGGGAAATGGCCGCATGTGTGGCTATTGATGCTTTGGGGCGCCAAATTGAAGGTGTTCTGGGGTCAGAAGAGTCAGCAGCATCTGATTCTTTTATGAACGGAAGGTTGGGTTACCCCCAATACACCCGTTCGGATTTATTGGGACAATCGGGCGTCCCTTCGGTTTTGTTAAGCGGTCATCATGAAGACATTAGAAAATGGCGTGATGATCAATCACTAAAACTAACAAAAATGAGAAGGCCCGAGTTATTGGAAGGCACCTCTGAGAGCTGATACGCTACTTATGTACCCAGAAAGAAATGAATGATTAAAGAGAAATAAATCATGAGTGACATTATTAAACAAATAGAAACTGCACAATTACGCAGTGATTTACCAGACTTCAACCCAGGCGACACTGTTGTTGTTGGTGTGAAAGTTATCGACGGTACCAGAGAGCGAGTTCAAAACTACGAAGGTGTGGTTATTGCGATTAAAAATCGTGGATTGAATTCAGCATTTACAGTAAGAAAAATTTCATACGGTGAAGGCGTAGAACGTGTGTTTCAAACACACAGCCCGATGATTGACAACGTTGTTGTTAAACGCCGTGGTAAAGTTCGAAGAGCCAAATTGTACTACTTACGTGGTAGAGAAGGTAAGGCTGCTCGTATTACTGAGAAACTGGATATTAAGAAGTAATCACTGAATAGAGAGAAGAATTATGTCAAGAGTTTGCCAGGTTACTGGAAAGAAAACAGTGTTTGGAAATAATGTTTCACACGCTATGAACAAAACCCGCAGAAGATTTCTGCCTAACCTTCAACACCATAAATTTTGGGTTGAAACAGAGAACAAATGGGTTCGTTTAAGAGTCTCAGCCAAAGGCATGAGAATCATTGATAAAAAAGGCATCGATGCTGTATTGGCTGAAATGCGTCATCGCGGCGAGAAGGTGTAATCATGAGTGCAAGAGATAAAATAAAATTGGTTTCAAGTGCCGGTACAGGTCACTACTACACAACCGATAAAAACAAAAAAAACACACCTGACAAAATGGAAATCAAAAAATACGATCCCGTTGTCAGAAAACATGTGATTTATAACGAAAAGAAAATCAAGTAAGTCTTGGTTTAAATGTGCTGTGGTTGTTGATTCGTTTGAACAGCCACAGAAAATGTCAATCAACATCACAATTCTCAACTGGGTGCTTATATAAGTTGTTGGGATTGGTGTTGGTTTTGAAACAACCCTAAATAAAGGAAAACTATAATGGCAAAAATTACTGTCAAACAGCTGCTGGAAGCTGGTGCACACTTCGGGCACAATACCAGATACTGGAATCCTAAAATGGCCCCTTATATCTTTGGTGCCAGAAACAAAATTCACATCATTGACTTGCGTAAAACTGAAGAAATGATGAATGATGCCATGAACTTCATGGGCAAAATCGCATCAAGACGCGGCAAAGTGATGTTTGTTGGTACCAAAAGAGCTGCCAGCAAAGCCGTTAAAGAAGAAGCTGTTAGATGTGGCATGCCTTTTGTTTCACATCGTTGGTTGGGTGGAATGCTGACCAATTTTAAAACTGTTAGGGCTTCTATCAATCGATTGAAAGACATCGAAGCAATGCAACAAGATGGTCGCATCGAACGTTTCGTTAAGAAAGAGCAGTTAGAAATGGAACGTGAAAGAACCAAGTTAGAAAAGACTTTGGGCGGAATCAAAGACATGAAAGGTTTGCCTGATGCTTTGTTTATTCTAGACACACGTTATGAAGCGATTGCCATCAATGAAGCGAAAAAATTAGGTATCCCTGTGGTAGCTGTGGTTGATACCAATAATAATTTTAATCATGTTGATTACGTTATTCCTGCAAATGATGATGCCATGAAAGCCATCAGATTGTATGCAGGTGCAGCAGCTGATTCTATTTTAGAAGGTAAAGCGGCCATGCAAATTAACGTTAAAGAAGAAAAGCCTGCTGAAGCAAAACCTGCGAAAACAGAAAAAGTTGCTGAAGAAAAAGTGGTTAAGAAAGAAGTGGCAGCTGCACCTGTTGCAGATAAGGTTGAAAAAACTGCAGAAGCAATCAAGGAAGAAGTGGTTGCTGAAGTGAAAGAAACCAAAGCTGCACCGAAAAAAGCAAAAGCTGAAACCAAAGAAGTTAAAGCCGAAGCCAAAACCACAAAGAAAGTAACCAAGAAAAAAACAACCAAGAAAAAAACCACTAAAAAGAAAGTGGTAAAAAAAGCTGAAGAGTAAATCTTCACTTAGATGTAATAAACCAAAAGTCTGGTCCTTGAAAAAGGGCCGGGCTATTTTCACATATTGAACGAGGAAAAATTATGAGCATTACAGCTTCAATGGTTAAAGAGTTACGTGAAATCACCGGTGCCGGTATGATGGAATGTAAAAAAGCATTGGTGGAAACCGATGGTAATTTAGAAGTGGCAATTGAAAACTTAAGAAAATCAGGTGCTGCCAAAGCGGCTAAAAAATCTGGTCGAGTTGCTGCAGATGGAATCATCAAAATAGCAACATCAAGTGATAACCAAACTGCAGTTTTGGTTGAAGTCAATTGTGAAACTGATTTTGTGGCTAAAGATGAAAACTTCTTGGCATTCACTGATCAAGTGTTAGCGGCAGCTTTGAACGCCAAGGCCAATGACGTAGAAACCGTAATGTCTGCTGAAGTCGATGGCAAATCTTTAGAGCTTATCAGAACAGATTTAGTGGCTAAAATTGGTGAAAACATTCAAGTAAGACGTGTCCAGTTGGTTGAAGCCAAAGAAGGTGGCATGGTCGGTTCATATGCCCATGGTAAAAACATCGGTGTTGTGGTTTCTATCACGGGTGGTGATGATGAATTGGTTAAAGATTTGGCCATGCATGTTGCAGCTGCCAATCCTGAATATGTTTCAGAGGAACAAGTACCTGCTGCTCAATTAGAGAAAGAAAAAGAAATTTTAATTGCTCAAGCACAAGATTCTGGTAAGCCAGCTGAAATCATTGAAAAAATGGTGGGTGGTAGAATCAGAAAATATTTGGCTGAAATTACCTTAAAAGGCCAGCAATTTGTTAAAGACCCAGACACCAGTGTAGAAAAATTACTGAGTGCCAAAAACGCAAATGTGGTAGAATTTGTGCGTTTTGAAGTTGGTGAAGGTATCGAGAAGAAAGTCGATAACTTTGTTGAGGAAGTAATGGCGCAAGCACGTGGTAACTGATTCGATTAAATACAAAAGAATACTGCTGAAACTCAGCGGTGAAGCATTGATGGGTTCTGAGGATTATGGAATTGATCCTCAGGTCATCAATCGAATCTCAAAAGAAATTGCCCAAGTTCATCAGTTGGGTATCGAAATTGGTATCGTCATAGGCGGTGGAAATATTTTCCGTGGGGCCGGTTTAAGTAAGTCAGGGATAGATCGAGTAACCGGTGATCACATGGGCATGTTGGCCACTGTGATGAATTCTTTGGCTTTGCAAAATGCACTGGAAAAACAAGGTGTAAAAGTCAGGGTCATGTCTGCCATTGGTATCCATGAGGTCTGTGAAGATTACATCAGACGCCGAGCCATCAGACATTTGCAAAAAGGAAACATCACTGTTTTTGCTGCCGGCATCGGTAATCCGTTTTTTACCACTGATTCAGCAGCCAGTCTACGGGCCATTGAAATCAATGCCGACATTGTGCTTAAGGCCACTAAAGTGGACGGTATTTATTCAGCCGATCCAGTGAAAGATCCTACAGCCTTTAAGTATGAGCATTTGACCTATGATGAAGTCATTGAGAAAAAATTAGCTGTGATGGATACTTCTGCTGTTGTGCTTTGTCGTGACAGGAAAATGCCGATTCGAATATTCAATATGAATACCGATGGTGCTTTGATGCAAATTGTAAAAGGCAGTAACATTGGCACGATTGTTACCGCTTAGCCAGAAAGAGGAAAAAGATGATAGAAGAAATTATTAATGAAGCCAGTCAAAGAATGGGTAAAACCTTAGAGGCTTTACATAATGAATTAAAGGGTGTGAGAACAGGCCGTGCAAACGCCAGTTTACTCGACGGCATTATGGTCGATTACTATGGTTCATCATCGGCATTGAATCAAGTGGCTAATGTGGCAGTTCAAGACTCAAGGACTTTGACAGTCACTCCTTGGGAAAAAACCATGATAGAACCCATTGAAAAAGCCATCATGTCTTCAAACCTTGGACTGAACCCCGTCAGTGCGGGCATAGTCATTCGTATACCTTTGCCACCATTGACTGAAGAACGTCGAAAAGATTTGGTCAGATTGGTAGGTCAAATTGCTGAAAACAGCAAAATTGCATTGCGTAACATCAGACGTGATGCCAATACCCATCTTAAGAACTTGTTGAATGAAAAAGAAATCACAGAAGATGATTTACGTGGTTCTGAAAAACGAGTTCAAGATGTTATCGACAAATATGTTAAGCAAGTGGATGATGTGATTGCAGACAAGGAAAAAGAGTTGATGGAAATCTAATTCTGAAATTACAGGTATAAATCAACCCAATGAATTTAAAGCACATCGCCATAATCATGGATGGAAACGGGCGATGGGCTACCCATCGTAAACGTCCAAGGACATTTGGACATCAAGCTGGTGTTAAATCAGTTCGTGCAGTGATTGAAGCCTGTGTAAAAATGGGTGTTCCCAACTTGACCCTGTTTGCATTCAGTAGTGAAAATTGGTCCAGACCTGAAAAAGAAGTTCAGCGCTTGATGGAATTGTTCATGCGTTCATTGAAAAAAGAAACGCCTGAATTACTGGAACAAGGCGTGCAGCAAAATTTTATTGGAGACCTTTCTCGGTTTTCCGATAAATTACAGGCTAAGATGCAAGAAGTTAGCCAGTTAAAACCCAGCACCACTCAATTAAACTTAAATATCGCTGTTAACTACGGTGGTAAGTGGGATATATTGAATGCCGCAAAATCCATGACTCAAAAAGTGTGTAGTGGCGAGCTTGATGTCAATGCCATTGATGAAAATCAATTCAACGCATACCTGTCGTTAGGCAATGCCCCTGCTGTTGATGTTTTAATCAGGACTGGTGGAGAGCACCGCATCTCAAATTTTTTATTGTGGCAAATCGCTTATGCTGAAATATTTTTTACTGATACATTGTGGCCGGATTTTGGAGCCAAACAGTTAGAACAAGTGATTTGTGAGTTCAACCAAAGAGAACGCCGGTTTGGGAAAACCAGTGAACAAATCAATGCTTAAGCAAAGAATTATAACGGCTTTATTATTAGGCCCCCTTTTATTGGCCATAGTCATTTATGGCAACCTGTATTGGTTTTTATTATTGGTTGGCGTCATTCAAACCGCAGCAACCTTTGAATGGTTGAAAATCAATAAAATTAAAGCACCTCTGGCATTAATCAATGGCATTGTCATTACCGTATTGACCTTGTTTTTGTGGCATCAGTTGACCTTGGATGTAAAAGCTTGGTTTTGGCTCTACGTCGTTATTTGGGTATTGGCTTTGTTGTGGTTGCTTAAACACCAATGGGGTTATCAAAATACGACGATTCAATTATTAATCAAAGGTGTTTTGGGTGCTCTGGCTATTCTGCTTTTCTCGCTCAGTATGATTCAATTGTTTAATTTGGAGCAAGGGAATTGGTGGACATTGTCGTTGTTTCTATTGATATGGGTAGCTGACATTGGTGCGTACATCAGTGGTAAAACCTTTGGCAAGCATAAATTAGCGGTTAATATCAGCCCAGGTAAAACTTGGGAAGGTGTGATTGGAGCACAAATTTTGGTGGCTGTGTATGCTATTGTTGTTAGCCAGTTTTTAGCCATTGAATGGACCCATGCCGTTATGATTATGGTTCCGATTGCCTTGTTCTCAGTGGTGGGTGATTTGGCAGCCAGTTTAGGTAAAAGGCAGGCCAAAATTAAAGACAGTTCGAACCTCTTACCGGGGCATGGTGGCTTCATCGACCGTTTTGACAGTTTGATTGCAGCAGCTCCGCTGTATTTCATTTTGCTTAACTATTTATGAAACAAGTTTCTGTATTGGGTGCCACAGGGTCAATTGGTGATTCAACCTTGGCCGTTATTCGCAAACACCTTGATCAATTTAAAATCCACAGCTTGTCCGCTCACACCAATGTTAAAAAAATAGTTAAGCTGACACTAGAATTCCTTCCTGAATATGTTGTGATCACGGATGAAGTTGCCTATGTCAGTGTCAAGTCTGAATTAGAAAATTGCCAAACCAAAGTCGTCTATGGCACAGCTTGTTTAGATCAACTGGTGTCTGAATCGGTTGTTGATTTGGTGGTGGCTGGCATTGTCGGAAATGCCGGGATGCCTTCTGTTTTGGCTGCCGTTGCTGCTGGTAAAACACTGTTATTAGCCAATAAAGAAGCCATTGTATCTGCAGGCCATTTGGTGATGTCATTGGCAGCTAAATCTGGTGCTAAAATCATACCATTGGATTCAGAGCACAATGCCATATATCAATGTTTGGGTCAACAATACCAAGTGGGTGTCAGACCCGCGGATGTTAACAGCATTACATTAACGGCTTCTGGCGGTCCATTTTGGCAAAAACCAGAAAATGAATTTTTACACATCACACCAGAACAAGCGGTGGCTCATCCCAAGTGGGATATGGGCGCCAAAATATCAGTCGATTCTGCAACTTTAATGAACAAAGGATTAGAAATCATTGAAGCCCATTGGTTATTTAACATGCCTAACAATGACATCAATGTATTGGTTCATCCACAAAGCATTATCCATTCTATGGTGAACTTTATCGATGGGTCGGTACTTGCTCAAATGGGCAATCCAGACATGCAAATTCCTATTTCATATGGATTGGGTGTAGACAAACGTTTGAAAAATGACGCCAATTTTTTGAATTTATTGGAAATTGGCTCTTTGACATTTGTTGCCGCTGATTGTCAAAAGTTTAAATGCTTACAATTGGCCAGAGATGCCATTTCACTTGGCGGTATTGCACCTGCTATATTGAATGCGGCCAACGAAGTGACTGTGGATGCGTTTTTGAATCGCAGAATTGGTTTCAACCAAATCGCAGAATACAATGATAGAATGTTGAATCAAATTGACATCGAAGCCGTTGAGTCCATGGAACAATTGTTACAATTGGATCAACAAGTAAGAACTCAAACAAACACACTCATTAAACAAAAAACAAATCATCAATCATGACGACATTCCTAGGCAGCATATTTTGGTTAATCATTACATTGGGTGTTTTGGTTACTTTTCATGAGTTGGGTCATTTTTGGATGGCTCGATTATTCAAAGTTAAAGTACTGCGGTTTTGTGTCGGTTTTGGAAAACCCATATGGTCAAGGTTTGATAAGCAAGGTACTGAAATTGCCATAGCACCAATTCCCTTGGGTGGTTACGTTAAATTATTGGATACCAGAGATTGTGAAGTGCATCCAGATGACTTGGAGGCTACTTATAACCAGAAACCCATCTGGCAAAAGTTTTTAATCATGTTTGCCGGACCCGCATTCAATTTTATATTGGCATTTGCCTTATATTGGCTGATGTTTGTGGTTGGTAAAAATGAAATCAGACCGACGATTTCAGATCCAACCAAATTAATGCAAAGTGCAGGGTTCCAAAATAAGGACCAAATAAAAAATATTGATGGTGAGGAAATCAGGACTTGGTCAGATGTATCATTACACCTAATCACATCAGGCATTGATCGCAAAGATATCGTGGTTGAAGTATCAACCGCATCCAATACCCGGATAAACAGAACTTTGGCTCTGTCACAAATACCAGCCAGTGTGGCTGAGGAAGAATTGATAGATTACATTGGATTACAGGCTTATCGTGTGCCCATGCCTGCAATCATGGGGGAATTGGATGAATCCATGCCGGCAGCCAAAGCTGGATTGATGACCAAAGACCTGATCACAAAAATAAATGACCAAGCAGTGAAGGATTGGTACCAGGTGACTGAAATAATTGCTGCCATCAAGAGCGGACCCATCAAGCTTGATGTGGTAAGAAATCAACAAAATATAACAATCGAAGTGCCAGGTTTAATCCCTGATCCGAATGACGACAGTCGCATGGTATTGGGTATCACAGCACAATTGCCTGCAGAGAATGAAATTGAATACTACAGAAGTCTGTTCTTTTCATTGTCCTATGGGCCCTTGGAATCCATTCCTCAAGCTTTTCATCAAATCAATAAAATCACCAGTAAATCACTGGAAATGATGTGGAAATTGGTTTCAGGCAAGGCTTCATTAAAAAACTTATCTGGACCCATTACCATTGCTCAAGTTGCCAATGATTCAGCCTCAAGGGGATTTTCTTGGTACTTGTCTTTTTTGGCTTTGGTAAGTCTCAGTTTGGGCATTATTAACTTACTTCCAGTGCCGATGTTGGATGGTGGGCAAATGTTGTTTTTAATGTTTGAAAAAATAAAAGGTTCGCCGCTAAGTCAACAATTTGAGTTAAGAGCCCAATTTATTGGGATGTTTCTTTTAATTTCTTTGATGTCTTTAGCTTTTTATAACGACATTTTAAGGTCAGTGTCTTAAAATACAGAAAAAACAATAATCAATAATATATGCGAAATCTAATTTTACTTTTGGTGCTTTTATCTTTTAATGTAAAAGCATTTGATCCATTCACTGTGAGCGACATCCGAATTCTAGGCGCTGACAGAATCTCCCATGGCACCATATTTTCATATTTGCCCATAGAAAGGGGAGATGTGGTGGATGCTGATACCATTCGCAATGGCATCCAAAGCGTGTTTTCTACCGGTTATTTTCACGATGTGAAAATGTTACGTGAAAATGATGTATTGATTGTAAAAGTGGATGAGCGTCCTGCCATCGCTACCATCAGAATCAGTGGTAACAAAAGCATCAAAACTGAGGAATTGATGCAGGGTTTGAACAGCATTGGCCTGTCAGAAGGTGAGGTGTTTGACCAGTTGGAACTTGATAAGGTTAAAAATGAGTTGGTGACACAATTTTTCTCACGCGGAAAATACAATGTAAAAATTGATACCAATGTCAAAGAATTGGATCGCAATCGAGTGATGGTAAACATCAATATTGATGAAGGAAAATCAGCTAAAATTAAACACATTAAAATTGTTGGTAACACCGTTTTTTCTGACGAGGAATTGATCGATGCTTTTGAATCCGACACATCCAACTGGTTGTCATGGTATTCTCAAGATGATCAATATTCAAAAGAAAAACTCAATGGTGATTTGGAAAAACTAAAGTCTTATTATTTGGATCGCGGGTATGTCAATGCCGAAGTGGAATCTGTTCAGGTAACCATCAGTAATGATAAAAAAGACATTTATTTGACCGCAAATATTCAAGAAGGTGATCAGTACAAATTTGGCAAACAGGAACTGACTGGTAATTTGATTTTTGATAAAAGCATCATGGAAAAGTACTTGATCACTTCAGAAGGCAGTATTTTTTCCCAAAATAAAATTGAAATGACCAACACCACATTGAAAGCTGTTTTGGCCAATCGTGGTTATGCTTTTGCCGAAATTCAACCCATTACCCAGCCCAATGAAGATGACAAAACAGTTGATGTAACCTTTTTTGTGCTACCTGGTAAAAAAGTTTATGTAAGAAGAATTAACTTCATTGGAAACACCAAAACCAAAGATGAAGTGCTGCGTCGTGAAATGCGTCAGTTTGAAGGTGCCTGGTTTTCACAAGTGCTGATTGACCGTTCTAAACTGCGACTGCAACAAAAACCTTATTTTGAAGAAGTCAACATTGAAACCGAACAAGTGCCAGGGACTGATGATCAGATTGATGTCAATGTCACGGTGAAAGAACGCAACTCAGGCCAATTCACCTTTGGCTTAGGTTTCTCTCAAGTCAGTGGCTTGAATTTTTCTACCAGTGTTTCATTACAGAACTTATTAGGAACAGGAAACACCTTATCAGTTGCGGTGAATACATCTGATTTTTATAAACGATTGAATTTGTTGTATGAAAACCCATATTTTACTGATGATGGAATCTCTCTGGGTTACACCATGAATTTCACCAACATCAATCAAGGTGATGCGAACATCGCGCAATACAACTCAACCAACGGTAGTTTGGGTGTGCAAGCCAGTTTCCCAATCACTGAATACGATCGCATTTACACCAATTTAGCTTATGAACGGATTTCTTTGCGTGCCAATGAAAGCTTTACTGCTCAAGCCATTGTCGATGACTTGTTGTCCCTAGGTGGTTATGCATACAGCTGTTTCAATCGTGTCCTTAGACCAGAAAATGATGAGGATTTACCCCGATTAACAGAACAATGTTTCCCTGATGAAATCATTCCTCCGGCAACTGGTGAAGATGGTGAAACCATTCAAGTACCACTTCAATATCGCAGGGCATTTAGTTTATTCAAAGCACAAGCCAGGTGGGCCAGAGACAGCAGAAACAGGTATTTCAACCCGACACGAGGCGCTTATCATTCAATTGGGTTTGAAGCTTCATTACCAAGCAGTACCGCTGAGTTTTATAAAATCAATGTCAAAGAAAACATCTTGTTTCCATTGACTGATAAATTGACCTTGTCACTCAGGGGAGAACTTGGCTATGGAGATGGTTATGGCAACACGAACGGTTTACCATTTTTTGAAAACTTTTTCGCCGGCGGTGTGAGTTCAGTCAGAGGCTATGATGACAACACCCTTGGACCTAAATCATCAGTAGGCGGTGTATTACAGTCAGAGCTTGGATTACCAACCACATCAAGATCAGGCGATCCAATTGGTGGTGCATTCAAGGTAGTTGGATCGGCAGAAATTGTTTTCCCTACACCGTTTGCTAAAGACAGCAGCAATGCCGCTCGATTGGCATGGTTCTTTGATGTGGGCAACGTATTTGATGATGTCGATTCGTTTGAAGCACGTGAATTGCGCATGGCAACTGGGTTTGCCTTGAAGTGGCAAGCACCGGTCGGACCCATCGTTATTTCATATGCATACCCATTTAATAAAGATAAACTGGACAGAACAGAGCGCTTGCAGTTTACATTTGGGAATACATTCTAAATAATGTATTCAATGAAACCAATTTTCCCCTTTTTCTTTGGCCTTATTTTGTTGGCTGGAGTGGCTCATGCTGAAGGTAAAATTGGTTATGTTGATATGAATGCATTGATTAACAATTCTCCGCAGATTTTAGATGCCAACAGAACCTTAACTGCGGAGTTTGAAGATCAAAATAATAAAATTTCACAACAAGCCAGTGACTTAAAATTGTTGGAAGACAGCATCAGCAAAGAAGGCAATTTCATGACTCCGGATAAATTGGCGGAATTACAAGAAAGGGCCAGGATATTAGATCGACAAGTTCGACGTGCCAAGGAAGATTTGAAAGATGCCATTACCATCAGAAATTCTCAGTTGGTAGATGAAGTGCAAAATAAAATCAAACGAGTGGTAGCCACTTATGCAGAACAAAATGGCTATGATGCCATATTGATCAATGCCATTTTGTATGCCAACGAAAAAATTGACATAACAGATGAAATTTTACTACAACTCAGGTCAGACTATTCATCAGGCCAATAAGGTGATGAATCCATGAAAACCTTAGCTGAACTGGCGACATCGCAACAATTAACTTATCAAGGTAATGGAGAAGTGGCATTAACTGCAGTGGCTACTTTGGAACATGCCAAAGGCAATGAAATCAGTTTTTTGGCCAATCCAAGTTACACCAAATTCCTCGCAGGTACAAAAGCGGGTGCCGTTATTCTGACTGCAAAGATGGCAGCAGACTATGAGGGCAATGCCTTGATTTCAGACAACCCATACGTTACTTTTGCTTATGTTGCTCAGCTGTTTGTAAAACAACAAAGGCCTGTAGCTAAAATTCATCCAACTGCTGTTATTGAAGCGGGTGTTGAAGTGGGTGAAAATGTATCGATTGGTGCTTTTTCAGTGTTGCATCAATCTGTATGTGTTGGTGCAGGAACAACCATCGAATCTCATGTATCGATTGCGGATGACGTAGTGATTGGCGAGGCTTGTGTGATTAAATCTGGAGTAAAGATTGAACCAGGTTGTGTCATCGGCGACAGGGTAATTTTGCATCCTGGTGCGGTCATAGGTGCAGATGGGTTTGGTTTAGCAAGAGACAAAAGTGGTTGGGTTAAAATACCACAAACTGGCGCGGTGGTGATTGGTAATGATTGTGAAGTTGGTGCCAATACGACCATTGATTGTGGTGCCATAGAACATACTGTTTTGGGACAAGATGTCAGGTTAGACAATCAAATTCAAATTGGTCACAATGTCATCATAGGAGATCACACGGTGATTGCCGGCTGTACTGCTGTTGCAGGCTCTACTGAGATTGGACGCAATTGTTTGATTGGTGGTGGTGTCGGTATTGTTGGGCACATTAAAATTTGTGATGGGGTCACCATCCAAGCCATGGCATTGGTAACAAATTCCATCAAAGAACCAGGTTCTTATAGTTCTGTGTCACCTTTACAACCAACCAAACAGTGGCGTAAAAATGCAGTACGAGCCAGACAATTGGATCAAATTGCCCGTAAAGTAAATCAATTGGAGAAAAAATTAAATGACTGATCAAAATAAAAGTATTGGTGTGGAACAAATCATGGAGATGCTGCCCCATCGATATCCTTTTTTATTGGTAGACAAGGTCTTGGACTATGAAGCGGGCCAATGGATTAAAGCAATAAAAAATGTGACATTCAATGAACCTCAGTTTCAAGGTCATTTTCCAAATCACCCAGTGATGCCTGGTGTGATGGTGATTGAAGCCATGGCCCAAGCAGCTGGTGTACTCACTCAGTTGTCTCGTGATGGCTTGGCCAATGACGCTTTGTTTTATTTGGTCAAAGTGGACAAAGCCAAATTCACTCAAATCGTGGTGCCCGGTGACCAAGTCGAATTTGAATGTCATATCAAGAAAGTCATTAAGAACATGACCCTGTATCAATGTAAAGCCTCAGTGGCAGGAAAAGTAGTGGCCAAAGCAGAATTGCTGTGCGCAGAGAAAAGTAAATGATTCATCCAACAGCCATCATAGATCCCAATGCCGTTATTGGTAAAAATGTTAAAATTGGGCCCTATTGCATCATTGAAAATCACACCGAAATTGGTGATGACTGTGTCTTGAAATCACATGTGGTGGTGGCTAATCACACCAAGATAGGCACAGGTAATACCATTTACCCATTTGCCTCAATTGGTGAAGACCCACAAGACAAAAAGTTTGCTGATGAACCAACTCAATTGATCGTTGGTGACAACAACACCATCCGCGAATACGTAACCATCAATCGCGGCACTGTAGATGATGAAGGCATAACCAGAGTAGGCAGTGACAATTGGATCATGGCATACGTACACATCGCCCATGATTGTGTGTTGGGTGATCACACCATACTTGCCAATTGTAGTTCACTGGCAGGTCATGTACATGTTGATGATTATGCCATCCTAGGTGGCTTCACCAAGTTGCATCAATTTTGTCGAGTTGGCGCTCATGCTTTTTCAGCCATGGATTCAGGTTTTCAAAAAGATTTACCACCCTTTGTGATGGCCCAAGGTAACCCAGCCAAACCACGTGCCATCAATTTTGAAGGCTTAAAAAGGCGTGGCTTCAGCAAAGAAAGAATCGCGGCCATCAAAGCCGCTTACCGTACATTGTATAAATCAGACCTTAAATTAGAACAAGCGATGAACGAGCTGGAACAAATGGCCACAGAATCGGAAGATGTAAAAATGATGGTTGATTTCATCCAGAAATCATCTCGCAGCATCATACGTTGATGCCCAAACCAGTGTTCAAAATCGCTTTGGTGGCTGGCGAAGCTTCCAGTGACATGATTGGTGCTGACTTAATTCGTGACTTACAACGGTTACATTCCGATCTACAAATCATTGCGGTTGGTGGTGACAAAATCAAACAGACCCAAGCGGTTTTGATTCAAGACAATGAAGTATTCTCAGTCATGGGATTGGCGGAAGTATTGAAAGATTTACCACGTTTGTTGAAAATAAAAAAACAAATTGTAAAGGACATTGTTACATTCGAACCAGATGTGTTTATTGGTGTGGATTCCCCAGATTTGAATTTTTCAATCGCCAAAAGCTTAAAAAAACTGGGTATCCCCACTGTACATTATGTCAGCCCTTCCGTTTGGGCATGGCGACCCAAGCGGGTATATAAAATGGCAGAATATATCGAATGTCTTTTGACCTTGTTTCCTTTTGAACCTGCTTTGTACAAAAACACCTCGATACAAGCTGAGTTTGTAGGTCACCCATTGGCTAAATCAATTCCATTGGTGGTTGACAAAGTCGCAGCCAAAGAAAAAATCAATGCCAGCGAAACCAAAGTCTTGGCAGTATTACCGGGTAGCAGGAACCGAGAAATTAATAAGCTGATGCCAATCTTTTGTGATGCCATCAAGCACATGCAGTTGTCTGGTGAATGGACTATTTACAGCAGCAATGTAAATCGAGGTAAAATTGATCTGGTACAGTCCATTGCGGTACAGCATGGCGTTAAAATTGAGTGGGTGTCTGATACCACAGCGTTGTTGAAGTCTGCTGATTTTGCTTTGTTGGGTTCTGGAACGGTGGCATTAGAGGCCATGTTATGTAAGACACCCATGGTAGTGGCCTATCAAATTTCTGCAATGACATGGTTTATTGTTAATACTTTTAAAATGATGCAATTGCCATATTACTCTTTACCCAATGTACTTTTTGGTGATTTTTTGGTGCCAGAAGTGATGCAGAATAATTTAACGGTTGAAAACCTTTCACAAGCTTGTTTAAAAGTAATCAATCAACAAGACAGTTTACAAACGGTCGAGACATTCACTCAAATTCACCAAAGCTTATTGGCTGAATCACCGAACCAAGCGGCTTTGACAGTGATGGCTTTTATGGAAAACAAATGTTGATCGCAGGCGTAGATGAAGCAGGCAGAGGACCATTGGCTGGACCTGTTACAGTTTCTGCGGTTATCCTGGCAGGAGCGATTGATGGTTTAGATGATTCAAAAAAACTGTCAGAAAAGAAACGCAGGCTATTGGTGAATAACATCAAAGCGCAGGCATTGGCCTGGTCAGTGGTTCATATTTCAGTGGATAAAATTGATCAAATTAATATATTTCAAGCCACCATGTTAGGCATGAAAAATGCAGTCAGTGCATTGCATATCGAACCCCATAAAATATTGGTTGATGGTAACAAAACACCCGACTTCAAAATCCAAGCCGAGGCCATAGTGGGTGGTGATGGAAAAATTGCAGCCATCAGTGCAGCCTCTATTTTGGCCAAAACAGCTCGAGATGACTTGATGATTCAATTAGATAAGGAATTTCCAGATTATGGTT
The DNA here is from genome assembly GCF_002591915.1 of Marinicella litoralis. GTDB lineage: Bacteria > Pseudomonadota > Gammaproteobacteria > Xanthomonadales > Marinicellaceae > Marinicella > Marinicella litoralis. The sequence goes on from NZ_NIHB01000004.1 coordinate 171,576, forward strand.
TTGCACAACACAAAGGCTATGGCACCCAACAACATTTGGCTGCATTGAATTCATTGGGTCCCTGTGTTCACCACAGAAAAACATTTGCACCGGTTAAAAACTTGTTACAAATGGAGTTGTACTCATAATGCAACAGTCTTTTATCCATTTGAACCTCCACACAGAGTATGCGATTGTTGATTCAACCATCAAAATACCACAATTGATCAGCAAAATAAAAGACCTCAATATGCCGGCAGTGGCCATCACAGACATGAACAATGTGTTTGCCACCATTAAATTTTTTAATGCAGCAAGAAAAGCGGGTATTAAACCAATCATAGGTGCCGATGTTTGGGTCACAGACCCAAATGATCCTGAACTGGTTTTTGAGTTGACCTTGTTGTGCCAAAACCGTGCTGGCTATTTGAATTTAAGTCAAATCATCTCACACGCACAATACAACAGAAACAACAAACATCAGCCCTGTATCAGTCAAGAATTCATCAAGGAACACCATGAGGGCCTGATTGTCTTGGCTGACAGTATGTTCAGTGACATTGGGGTTAATGTTGTCAATCAAAAATTAGATTTGGCAGCGGCTGCCATGGTTTCATGGAAACAAGTGTTTGGCGATCGTTATTACATGGCCATTGCTGAAATCGGACGCAACAAAGAAAAACAAGTCAACTCGGCTGTTATTTATATGGCAGCTCACCAAGAAGTTGCCATGGTCGCATCGGGGCGATGTAGGTTTTTGGATGAAGATGATTTCAATGCACATGAAGCCAGAATTTGCATCAATCGGGGTAATGTTCTGGCTGATCCTAAGCGACCCAAAGATTATACGGTTGAACAGTATGTTAAATCATCTGAACAGATGTCAGAATTGTTTGAGCAGTTTCCAACCATGGTTGAAAACAGCTATGCCATTGCGCAGCGTTGTAATTTAGATTTTAATTTCAAAGATTATTATTTGCCGGAATTTCCAATTCCTGCAGGTGAAACCATTGAAAGCTATTTTGAGAAATTGTGTCGAAATAATTTAAATGAATTTTTGGCCACCCATGGACCAGACCCCGACTACAGCGAAAAGGATTATCATGATCGTCTGGATCATGAAGTGAAAGTCATTTTAGACATGGGATTTCCTGGATACTTTTTGATCGTTTCTGATTTCATCAAATGGTCCAAAGACAATTTGATTCCAGTTGGTCCTGGACGTGGTTCAGGTGCCGGTTCACTGGTGGCCTATGTATTAAAGATCACCAACTTGGACCCCTTAAAATATGAGTTGCTGTTCGAACGGTTTTTGAACCCTGAACGGATTTCGATGCCTGATTTTGACGTTGATTTTTGTATGGATCGACGAGATGAAGTGATTGCATATGTGTCAGATAAATATGGCAAGGAAAAAGTCAGTCAAATCATTACGTATGGGTCCATGACGGCCAAAGCAGTGATCAGAGATGCCGGACGTGTATTGGGTTACCCTTATCCGGTGGTTGACGGCATTGCTAAGCTCATTCCAAATGATTTAGGTATCACCCTAACAGAATCGTTAAAAAAAGCCCCTGAATTGTCTCAGTTGTATGAAGAAGACGATGAAGCCCAAGAAGTGATTGATTTGTCTTTGAAGTTGGAAGGTTTAAAGAGGAATGTGGGTAAACATGCTGGAGGGGTAGTGATTGCACCCAGTGCAATCAGTGACTTTTGTCCCGTTTATGTTGAGGAAAGTTCACAGTCTGTGGTTTCTCAATTTGATAAAGACGACGTTGAATCTATTGGTCTGGTTAAATTTGACTTTTTGGGTTTACGTACCTTGACTATCATCGATTGGGCACTGCAATCGATTGAAAGTGAAACCGGTGAAAAGCTTAATATTGATACCATTCCACTTGATGACAAGAAAACATTTGCCTTGTTGCGCTCAGCCAAAACGACCTCGGTGTTCCAGCTCGAGTCTTCCGGCATGCAATCATTGATTGGTCGTCTGCGGCCAGACAGTTTTGAAGACATCATTGCATTGGTGGCTTTGTATCGTCCAGGACCCTTGGATTCGGGCATGGTAGATACCTATGTTAAGTGTAAACATGGTTTAGACACCCCCAATTATATGCATGACAGCTTGGTTGATATCCTTGAGCCAACTTATGGGGTTATTTTGTATCAAGAGCAAGTGATGCAAATTGCCCAAGTTTTGTCGGGTTTTACCTTGGGTGGCGCAGATATTTTGCGTAAAGCCATGGGCAAGAAAATTGTTGAAGTCATGACCCAACAAAAACAAGTGTTTATCGATGGTGCTGTTGCGCGTGATGTGGACGGTGATTTGGCCGCAGAAATATTTTCTCAAATCGAAACATTTGCCGGCTATGGATTCAATAAATCGCATTCTGCCGCTTATGCCTTGGTTTCCTATCAAACTGCTTATTTAAAGGCGCATTATCCCGTTCATTTTATGGCAGCCGTACTGTCTGCAGATATGGACAATACAGAAAAAGTGGTTAATCAACTGTTCGATATACGCAGTTTTAAGATCGAAGTCAAAGCACCGGATGTCAATGAATCAGTCTATAAGTTCAAAGCCAAAGATGGGGCCATTATTTATGGCATGGGTGCCATCAAAGGGGTCGGTGAAGGTGCGATAGAGGAAATTGTACTGTCACGTGAAAAAGACGGTCGCTTCGAGTCTTTTCAAGATTTGTGTACCCGAGTTAATTTGAGAAAAGTCAATAAACGAACATTGGAAGCGTTGATTAAAGCCGGTGCTTTTGATCAACTGAATGCCAATCGTCGACAATTATTGGATGGGATGGCCAGGGTGGTAAAAGCCGCTGATCAAATGAGTAAAGACCGGGATTCCGGTCAGTTTGATTTGTTTGGCAGTGTTACTGGCAACACGTCCTATCAGTCGATTCAGTTACCAGAAGTTGCTGAGGACGACCAATTGGATAAACTATTGGCTGAAAAGTCGGTAACGGGCACCTTTTTAACCGACCACCCATTGCGTTTTGCCGCCAGTTGTTTATCACATGTAACGACATTTAAATTGGCAAAATTTCATCAAATGAACATCAAAAATGCCACCACCAAGGAGTTTCGAGTATTGGGGTTGGTGACTTCTGTCAGACCTGGGTTCAGAGGCAAAATGAAAGTAAGCATCATTGATCAGTCTGGGGTTTTTGAATTTAACTTAAGTGAACAAGTGTTTTATGAATACCAGCCCTTGTTAGAGACCCATTCAATGATATTCATTGAAGGAACTGCGGGAATGAAAACCTTTAAAGGCAAAGAAGGTAAGGCCGACAATGAAGTTTTTGTGACTTCGGTAAGTCATTTATACAGTGTTGAAGAGGCGGTGGCACTGTACTGTGATCGAATTTGTTTTGTCAGTAAAAAGAACAGTGATCGTTTGTCTGAGGACATCAAACAATTATTGGAGAAACATGGCAAAGGCAAGGCACAGTTGTATGTGCACTATAAAAAAACAGGACAAAAAGTCAATTTGAAACTGTCCGAAACTTACAAGATCAGACCTTCCTATTCACTGCTGTTGGAGGCTTTGACCAAACCATCCATTCAACAAGTTTTAACCAAAAATTAATGGATTCATTCAAACTTTTCGGCGGCTTAATACAAAGTCGTTGTCAGTCATAAGCAAGTCATACTCTAGATTGCGTCCAATTAATTTGATGTCTGGCATGATGTTGATTACATGCTCATTTTTTATGCCCGTCTGGCTATGCCAAATCAGGCTTGGGTTTTCCGTCACCACGCCCAGTTGCAACGGCTGAGGCTGATTGTTTTGTAAGACCAACTCTTGAGATTTTTTCGCCCAAGTAAGCACCATCACTTTTGATTCATCGTTGCCTTGATAACAACAATAAAACATCACTTTGGGCTGGCTGTATTCAAACGCATGTTGACCGATCCAAACGGCCAAAGCGCCATGAGGGAATAGGCTGCTGACGATATCAATGCCTTTGTATCGAATAAGCAGCATCAGCAAAGCAAATCCACTAGACATCAAGGAAAATAGCAGGAAAAAACCGCGAAACACATCACCAATGGAAAAAATTCCAGGACTTGAGTCTGGCACATAAACCCACAGCAACACCCAGAACAATGCCACTAAAATAAAAAATGAAACGGATTTTCTGAACACAATAAAGTTTCTGGTTGAAATTTTAATTTTAACAGAAGCTTGGTATTTTAATGTCGATAAATTAATCTAAAACTGGGTCCAATCCATTTTCGAATTCAGCAAAGAATAGCCCATACACCGCATCACACTGTCCTGGTCCCAAACACTGAGTTTGACCTTCAGTCGGTTGAATTTCACTGTCTGGACAGCTTAAACAATGGGTTGCACCGTCTATGCTTTGGAATGAACCACTGGGGCATAAGGTACATTCATTGGCTCCGCTGAAGGGTGAATAGGAACCGGCGGCACAGTCGTAACAAATATTTTGACCCACATCATTTTGATACCTGCCTGCTGGGCACAAAGTACAGCTGTCCTGTCCCGTCTGATCGGTATAAGTGCCTGGGCCGCACACTTTGCAATTCAGTCCACCGGTCATGTCTTGATAGGTGCCTTCATTACATGACAGACAGAATTCTTGACCGCTGGAGGCTGCAAATTCTCCGGGATTACAGGCTGTGCATGCTGTGGCTCCTGCCATACTGTTGGCTGTTCCAGCTGCACATAAATGGCAACTTGACTGACCTGGTTGATTTTGAAATTGCCCCTGTGGGCATAAAATGCATTGAGCCTGACCTGATTGGCTGTTGTATGTGCCAGCAAGACAGGCGTTGCATTGCGCTGCACCCGTTATATTGCTGGCGGTACCTGTTGGACAAGGTTTGCAAGAGGGTTGGTCTGTCAAATCTTGGTAAAAACCAGCATCACAAGGGATACAATTTCCATTGGCATTGTAGGTACCCGGTAAGCATTGAATGTAGGAAATTGAGTCATTCAGCGTGTCTGATTTGTTATCGGCCTGCATCACGACCAAGGACAAATTCTGCCCATTGCCTGCAGGAGTGACACAGTCGATTGATTGATGCGAATAGCTTAAAACTTGGCACAGCTCTCCACCAATCAAAACCGTGCCTGAGGTACCAAAATTTTGCCCCGTTATGTTCAGAGTTTCGCTGCCAGTTTGAGCGATGCTATTGGGCGCGACAACTTGAATGTTGGGTGCATCATAGCTAAAGACATCGGTGACATGATTGAAACTTTGAGCCGTGTCACTGCTTACAAAGACGGTGTGATTGCCCATTCCACTTGGAACCAGGCATGTTATTTGGTTGGGGCCAGAAACAGATACATTTGAACAAGCTTGATTACCAATCATTACATCTGATACCGAGGATGGATTAGGGATGTCGGAAATCACCATTGGATAGTTGCCCATTGTATTGCCATTTTGAGGTGAAACACTGTACCCTGACGGAGGGCCGGCAAAGACAAGATGACTGAACATCAGTAAATATAATCCAATTCTTGACACAACTATCTCCAGAGTTTTATTTGATTATTCTATTATAAATATTAAATATTTTCAAAAAGCATGACTTTATCAACGTGTGTTTCACCCATTTAGTTGATAGAATCAAAAAAAATTACAATTGGATACAACATGAAAAAAGTGAGTTGGCTGTTATTGATGTTTTTTTGCGCTGTGGTTCAGGCCAAGAGTTTTTATCTGATCCGACATGCCGAAAAAGTAGATGATGGCAGTAAGGATCCGGTTTTGACCTTACAGGGTCAACAAAGGGCGTTGAATATTGCCCACATGTTGTCTGAAGCAGCCATCACTCAAGTCTATGCCACTGACTATCAGCGAACTCAATTGACAGCCAAGCCCCTGGCTGACCATTTAGGGTTGCCAGTGACTATATATGACCCTCGTGAACTGACAGCATTTGCCGATCAATTGAAAGCGCAAGAAGGCAATGTACTGATTGTAGGGCACAGCAACACCACGCCCATGCTGGTTCACTTGTTGTCAGGCGAACCGGCTTTTAAAATGAGTGAGGCAGAATATGACAACATCTATCAGCTGGTCATCGAAGCCGGACAAATCACTTTAACCCAGTTCAAAAGCCTGCCAATGCAAAGTGGTGGAAATCAAAGCACAATTGAAAAATAAACAGTGTTTAATTCATATTCTTGAATAAGTTTTTGGTTTCACAGTGGTCTATTGGTGTTTGATTTAGCCAAGTTTTAGTATGTTCAGTAACTAGTTTTGTCAGGAATTTAATGTGATCTGGTTGGTCATTCAGGGCTGGAATGTAACTGAATTCTTGGCCGCCAGCTTCGATAAAATAACCTTTGTTTTCTACCGCAATCTCTTCCAGTGTCTCAAGGCAATCAGACGCAAAGCCGGGGCAAATGATCTGTACGTGTTTGTTGCCTTCTGCTGGAAGGGCTTTTAGGGTGTCCATGGTATACGGTTTGAGCCATTCTTCGCGACCAAAAATGGATTGGAAAGTGACGCGGTATTGGTCTTTGTTAAGCCCGAGTTTTTCTGCCAATAAACGACCTGTCTTGTGGCATTCACAATGGTAGGGGTCGCCATTGATCAGATAGCGCTTTGGAACACCGTGAAAAGACATCAATAATTGGTCAGGTTGGCCATGTACCTGCCAATGGTTTTTCACACTGTGAGCCAATGCATCTATATATCCAGCATGGTCGTGGTAGTGATTAATAAATCGTGTTTCGGGTATCAATCGCCAAGATTGTAATTCTGAACTCACCGCATCAAAAATGGAAGCTGTGGTGGAGGCGGAATACTGTGGATACAGTGGTAATACCAATAAACGATCGACATTTTGTACTTTGAGTTTTTCCAAACCAGATTTAATTGATGGGTTGCCGTAGCGCATGGCCAATTCTGTCACGATTTCAATGTTGTTGTTATTCAATTCTGCACTGATGGCTTGGTGTTGTTGTTTACTGATCGCTAACAAGGGTGAACCTGCACCAGCTTCATTCCAAATGCTGGCATACGCCGCTGCTGATCTTTTGGGTCGTATGTTCAATATGATTCCGTTGAGGATCAACCACCATACCCAACGAGGAAATGTAGGTTCCACCACTCGTGGGTCTGAAAGGAATTCTTTTAAATAGATTTTGAGTGCTTTTTTGGTGGGCGCATCTGGGGTGCCTAAATTGACTAAAAGAACACCAATTTTTAATTTATCACCATGCTGATATGCTGTGGTATTTTTGTATTTCACTGCGCTTTTGTTCCATTAATAAACCTTTCGCTATTTTAGCGGTTACAAGTGTTATTTGGGTGAAAGATTTGCTTTACTGTATGTCACAAGTTCAAACACGGCCAATTGCTGAAACTTGCAAGGGTGTTGAAAGCGTAAATTCACTGCTCTGCCACCTCAATTAATTGGCGACGCAGCATGTTCACATGAATTTGATTGTTGTGTGTTTAAACTTCGTGACTTATTATCTATTGTTGAATCTTTTTTAAAGCATACATCCCAAGCATGACAAAGCATATTTATAACTTCAAAATCACCCCGTTACTTCTTTGGCTGTTGGTGCTGTATGGATTGACAGCATGCAGTGAGCAAAGCAGCCATACAACAACAAACGGCAGTGAGGGACAGGCCAATTTAAAGAATAAACAGAAGACAAGTCAAAGTTATGTGATTTTGGCATTGGGTGATTCTTTGACTGAAGGACTGGGCGTTAAACAGGACGGCAATTATCCGGCCATCCTTGAAAAGCGCTTGAAGGCAAAAGGCTATGATTACGTCAAAGTGGTCAACTCTGGATTGAGTGGTGAGACCAGCAGTGGATTAAAAAATCGCTTGGATTGGGTGTTACAATTGAAACCACAACTGACCATCCTGAACATTGGAGCCAATGATGCCATGCGTGGTTTGCCGCTGGCATTAACCCGCGATAACATCAGCGAAATTATCAACAGAATCAAAGCAGCTGATTCAAAAGTTATTTTGGCAGGGATGCAAATTTATGATAATTTAGGCCGTGAATATGTCACTGGTTTTAAAGACATGTATCCTAAATTGGCCAAACAACATGGATTGAGCATGATTCCTTTCTTTTTAGATCAAGTCGCTGGAAACCCACAATTGAATCAAGCTGATATGATTCACCCCACCTCTGCAGGTTACGAAGTAATCGTTGATCAAAATGTATTGCCTGTGGTTTTATCAAACATTGAAGCGCATTGAACAACCTGTAATAACCAACATTAGAATAAAAAATATGACTGAAAACGTATTAACGGCTAGCAACATCATAAAATCATTTGCATTGGATGACAGCGAAATCAAAGTATTGGAAGACATTTCACTGCATGTTAAACAGGGAGAATTTGTAGCCATTATGGGCAAGTCAGGTTCAGGCAAATCTACCTTGCTCAGTATTCTGGCTGGGTTGGACCAACCAACGTCAGGGATAGTCATACTCAATGGGGATGAATTGACACAGATGAGTGAAGAAGATTTAGCACTTAAAAGACAGACTGATATAGGTTTTGTGTTTCAATCCTTCCATTTGATCCCAACCCTATCTGTTCAAGAAAACATTCAATTCCCTCTGAGCATTGCAAGAAAGCAGGATCAGAATCGGGTCAATGAGCTGATCGAAGCGGTTCAACTGGGCCATCGCATAAACAGTTTTCCGCATCAATTGTCAGGTGGAGAAAAACAACGCACGGCCATTGCTCGCGCTCTGGTGGCTCAACCTAAAATTCTTTTTGCAGACGAACCCACAGGTAATTTAGATGAAAAAAATGCCGATCAAGTGATGAAGCTGCTTTTGGACTTACAAAAGGCTTTCAACACCGCATTGGTCATTGTAACCCATGACCCAGCGTTGGCTGCCTTGGCAGACAGAACCATAACCATCGTTGATGGCCAGCTGGTGTGAAAACAATGAAAGCCAATGTGCTCAGTCATGCAATCATAAGGAGAGAGTGGTTCGGTCACTATATATACCCGTTGTTGTTTTGTTTCAGTTTACTGGTATCGTTGGGCGCTTACCTGACCTTGGATTCATTGCAAACGGCTGTTGATGATTACATCAATGACAATCAAAAAGCCATGGTGGGCGGTGATGTTGTGGTCACTTCTCGCCAAGAATTTCCAGCAGAAGTCAATCAATGGGCCGCAGATTTACCGACTGAAAATGTGGTCAGGGATCGTCAATTCAATGCGATGACTTATGCCGGTGATGCCTCTTTACTGGTGCGGGTGAAGGCAGTTGATGTCAATTATCCACTTTATGGTGAGTTGAAGTTAGCCAATGGCTCAACTTTGGCTGGATTGAAACCAGGTCAGGTTTTGGTTGAACGACAAGTATTGACTGGTTTGGGTTTGCAAATTGGTGATCAAATGACTCTGGGCGAAAGCCAGTTAATGATTGCAGATGAAATTCTTGAAGAACCTGATAGGCCTTTGACTGCTTTTGGTTTTGGTGCCCGGGTTATGATGCTTAATAATGATCTTGAAGCCACTGGGTTAATGGGACAGCGCAGTCGAGTGAACTATCGACTTGAAATTAAATCATCGGACGAGCAAAGTGTGGTTTACCTCAATCAATTGAATAAGTTGACTGCTGCCAGCAAAATCAATGTCACCTCAGTCAATGACGCACAAACCAGTATTTCGACCTTATCCACCAACTTTTTAAAGTTCCTTAAATTGCTGGTCGTGGCTGTGATTGTACTTTCTGGGGTTGGATTAATGAGTGTGGTCAAAGCCTTTGTCAATCGACAACAGCACACCAACGCCATCAGGCGAGCGATTGGTGAACCGATAAAACAACTGAAAAACGCGTATTATCGTTTGTTTTTAATCATGACCTTGGCAGCAGTTGTCTTGGCCTATGGCCTCAGTCAGTGGGTATTGTATTTTGGTTACGATGCTTTTGCTGCCATCATACCGGCCCAAGTAACCTTGAGTATCAGTTGGCTCAGTGTGATTAAGGTTTTGGTCATTGCAGCAGCCTTGACTTTATTAATGACTCACAGCACCATCCAATCATTATCAATGATTAAACCAGTCGCGGTTTTACAACAACAAAAACAAACCACATCGGGCTGGTATTTTTCCAAATATTGGTTAATCTTGTCGGGTGCTTGTTTGTACCTTCTGATGTCACTGGAACTGTCTTCATGGTGGCTGGGTTTGCAAGTTTCTATCGGCTTGCTGTTGATCAGTGTGGTGTTTTGGTTCTTCAGTCAATTGATTTTGCGATTGTTAAAAATGTCAATTAACCGCCAGTGGATTAACCATTGGTTGTTCAAGCTTTCAATCCAAAATATTTTCCGCAAAGGTAACCAGTCGATGTTGTTTTTTACCACCATGTCGATGGCAGTGATGGTGATGTGGAGTATTGCTGCATTAAACCACACCATAGACCAGCAGCTGATCAGTACGTACCCAGAGGATTCGCCCAATATGTTTATTTTGGATGTCCAAAGTGATCAACATGAAACACTGGATGAATTGATCGTATCACCGGTGACTTATTATCCTGTGATCCGAGCCCGAATTGAATCTGTAAAAGGCGTACCGGCTGAAACCTTAAAGGATCAATTGGGTAATTATGACAACATCAGTCGAATCTTTAACCTCAGTTATGGCAATGAAATATTGCCAACGGAACAATTGATCGAGAGCCAAACCAGTAATCGACTTTATACCATTGATGAAAGTCAAACCGCATCAGGTGCTGTGCCGATTTCAATCTTGGACAGTTTTGCTGAATACCTGCAAGTTTCTCTCAATGATGAAGTGGTATTTGATATTCAAGGCGTACCAGTAAAAGCATACATCAGCAGTGTCAGAAGCCGATACCAAAGGGGGCCAAGTCCGTTCTTTTATTTTATGTTTCAACCTGAAGCCATGGCCAACGCGCCGCAAATTCAATTTGCCACTGCGAAAGTTGATGCTGAGGTGATTCCTCAATTACAAACCACCATTGCAAAACAGTTTCCTGGCATTACCACTTTGAATGGAGCCAGTATCGCTAAACAGTTGAAAGGTTTTGTCGATCAATTGACACAATTGGTCCAAATCTTTACCGGTCTGAGTGTAGTGGCTGGGGTGATGATTTTGGTCACATCATTGGTTTCCACATCTCAAGACAGGTTACAGGAGAGTGCTTATTTTAGATTGATGGGGATGTTGACCAAAGATTTGTATGCGATCAATGTGATAGAACTTCTGTTGCTGGGTATGTTGGCATTTGTATCCGGTGGGTTGTTGGGCTTGTTGGTTTCCTATGGTATCACCACTTATTGGTTTGCTTTGCCCTTTGTATTTCCTTGGGTTGTGAGCGTATGGTCGCTGGTGGTATTGATGGGTATTTTGTTGTTGGTCAGTTACCTTTATGGCAGGTTTGTGATTAAATCTAATGTGATGAACATGGTCAGACAATTGGTTTAAAGCAATAAATGTGGCCATTTTCAAAAATAGTAGCAAAAACTAATGTCCATCAATTTAAATCAATTGTTGTTATTTTATAGAAATAAAAATAGGATATATGTACATTTGTGTGGCAGAGAAACCAATTTTCCCCAACTGATTTGAGAAGCAACAAAAGATGACTGAACAGTCAAGTAGTGACAAAAATAAAACAAACAAACCAAGGACAGAAGGTATTGATGTTGGTGAAAATTTTGCCAAGCATTTGCATGAAATCCACAGGATATTTGTGCAATACCTTAATCCCAGATTGAAGAAATTTTATGACGGCTTGAATGATTTCTTTTTTGATTTGGCAGAAGCGGCGAGAAACAACGTTCAGCAGAATCAATACTTTGCTGCCATTGGTGACACGCGTAAAAACAACGCAAAATTGATGCGAGAATTTGCCAAGAACGTCAATATCATATTTCAAAAGTTCAAAAACCATGACTTTGTGTACTTTGTCGAACTATCAGCACAAACCGAACATGATAAAAAGACCTTAACACTGATTAAAGAAGATGATTTAGATCAAAAACTGGCAATCACCAATGTGACAGGCAAAATCAGTCAAATTTACCATGAAGAATTGTATTTACTGAATGAAAGATTTTCTGACATGGTAAGCAGTGGAGAAATTGATAATCAAAGCAACCCGATTGGTCCTGATGCCATCGTCAATGCCTTTGCATTGTCCTTAAGCGCGCTTAAATCCGAAAACAACATCAAACTAATCATCATCAAATTGTTTGAAAAAAACATGGTAGAAAGTTTAGGGCCTGTTTATAAGTTGGTTAATAAATACCTGAAAAAGCAGGGTGTCCTCCCTGAAATTAAGTTCGAGGTGAAACACAATGTCAGACAAAGTGATCAAGTCAGTAATTCCATCAATTATTTGGCGCAGGCTTTGTCAGAGACTGACGAAAACTATAAGAAAATAGCTGAAATTCTGCACCAAGATCCTGAACAGGTCAAAGCGCAAGAACCTGGTGCGCAATACACCCCTGAAAAAATAATTGAGTTCTCACAGTTAACCAATGCATTGGATCAAATTAAAGCCGAACTGTTGACTGACCAAGAGTTAGAAACCAAACAAACCATCAGTCCTCTTGAGTTAAAAGATGAGTTACTCCGTAAACTGAAGTCGCTTAAAGCATTGACCGGTAAAACCAAGATCAAACAAGCAGATATGAGGACGATAGACCTCATAGGTGAATTGTTTCAATTTCTGGTTGACGACCGGAATTTACCGGAAACCATTCAATTGGTACTTTCAAAATTACAATTACCTTATTTACAGATTGCGTTAAAAGATGAAACCTTCTTTTCTGACAAAAAGAACAATGCCAGACAGCTGTTGAATATCATGGCTCAATCCTCAATTGGGTGGACCATCGAAACCGATGAAAAAGGTTTGTTTTTAAATAAAATCAAAGAGATTGTTGGGTTTATCCTGAAAAACCATGAAAAGAGCATTAACTACGAAAAACTCATCATGAGGTTTCTGCAGTTTGAACAACAAATCAAAAAAAGAACCCTGATCGCTGAACGTCGTCATTCGGAAAAAATGTCAGGCAGAGAGCGTTTGAATAAAGCCAAAGTTGAAGCTGCCAAAGTATTGAAACAGGCACTCAAAGGACAAAAAGTTCCAGATGCTGTCAGGTCATTGCTACTGAAACCGTGGGCCAATGTTTTGGTCTTGTCTGAATTGCGACACAAAGAATCACCCAAGCTGTTGAAAAAATACCAAAAATTTGTTGTGGACTTGGTCAAAGCGACCAACCCTGAAAGTGATAAAAAGGCCTCTAAACTAATCATCGACAAGCTTTGTGAAATTATGCAAGAGGGCTTGGAGTTGGTGGCTTTACAAGAATTGGAGTTGAAAAAGAAATCCAAGGAAATCAGAAAAGTGTTGTTACAAACCAATGGCTTATCAAAAACCAACAAGCATTTGGCTTATATTGATCCTGCAGAAATATTGATGTTGTCAAAAGAGTTCAATAAACAGTCCAGTGTAGGGGCATTTATGAAAACAGATGTTGATCCTACAGTGGCGCCTGAAGATGCCAATCAGGCAGAAGATGAATTTCATCATGCTTCCCTCGAGGCTAAAGTAGAAGACTGGATGGAGTTCCAAACTGAAGAGGGAACCAAAAGGCTTAAAATTTCATGGATCAGTCCCATCAGTGGAAAACTGTTGTTCGTCAATGGCAAAGGAGGACGTGAATTTGATTTATTTCGGGTTGAATTGGCTGAAAAGTTTCGCAATGGTTCATGTAGATCTTTACAGCAATTACCGTTGATTGATCGCGCCATGCAAAGCATTGCCAAGAAAATGGAAGAAAAAACTGGCACCACTGAAGTTCAGTGATGCCAGTTAGATTGTTGTTTAAATTTTATCTGGATTGCGGGTATCAAATACTGATCTTTTAAACTTTTGTTTGTTTTTAAACTCGTGGTAAATGATTTCCATTTCCCCCATCATGGGATTTTTGATGGAGGTCTTGAAAGGAATTCTTAAGCCGTGTTGTTCGCGGTAATCAGCATAAGTGATTTGCACACCCACAGCACCCACTGATGGGATTAACAGTTTGGTTTTTATCTTAACCAAATCCCCATTTTCTATATCTACATATGCAGTGGTTACAGGCAGGTCTGTTTGTTTGAGTAACACCGCATAAACTGGTATTTGGTTGATTTCGGAACGTCCGAGTACTTTAATTTCATCGTAGTGATTTTGCCAATCTATACTGGCCAATGGGCTTTCACTCATGGCTTGTTTTAGGTATTTGCCGGTTAATTTTGTGTATGGGTTGATGCCGTAGGTGCTGCCATGTTTTTTGTTGACCACGGTAATGATTTGGCCAAATACACCAAAATCCATCAATTTTTTATAACTTGATTTGGCATCAAACTGTGTTTTCAACTGCCCCGTAATACCTGAGCTCTTGATATTAATCACACCGGTTAACTCAAATCCATCGTTCTTTTTTAAAGCTTTGATGCGTGATTTTGACTGTCTTAATTCCATAATCTGGTTAACAGAAGGCAGTGCTTCAACCACTGTGTCCTCAAGTTTAGGTGCGGTTTCAACCAATTCAATTTTGTTTTTATATAACTGAACTGCAGTAACCACACCAGCTTCATTTTTAACAAACTTGACACTGGTATCAGATTTGATGCGGAATTCACGAAAACCGTTTTCATCTGGTAATTGGAGCTCAAATGCCATTTGGTTAGGCACATCCATGGTTAATCGGTGGTTTTGGATGAGTGCTTTTATGTGACCGTTTAATTTTTTTGACTCATAGGAACCTAGGTACTGGTTAAATGTGCCTGTATCAACTTCCGGCTCTATGTTATAACCTTTGCGAGGTAATTCGAAATTCATGCCATTTTGTTGCATCCGCATGGCAGCCACATTACCTTGTTTTGATAAATCGAATGACACAGAAATGGAGTTGGTCACTTTAAAGTACCATTTCCCAGTTTCATCAGGGTCTAACAACTCATAAACAGTTTGTCCAGGAACATCGACTGCAGGACTGCCATTATCTTTGATTAAAAAGGTAAAGATGGCATCTTTGAATGGTCCAAAATTGGCATGGTATTCACCAACGAATTCCTGATAATCTGTTTTTGTTTCTTTTATTTCTTCTTGGGTTGCCAAGTGACGCCAAACCATGTTGATTGACTCTTGTTGTAAGGGCGTGGCTGTGAGGTTGGTTAACAACACAAACCCCAACTTTTCGTCAGGCAACAAAGCCACTTGTGCGCCATAACCATCGATGTTTCCACCATGTTCAATGACTGGACGGTTTTGCCACTTTCGTAACATCCAACCCATGCCATAATCGACCGTGCTGGCAATATCAATTTGTGCTTGATGGGTTGCTTGGAGTTGTTGTTGTGAAATCAAGGGTTGTTGGTTGACTTTTCCTTGATTCAGTTGGAATTTGATCCATTGAGCCATGTCGTTGACGTTGGAATAAATGCCACCGGCCGGAGCCACGTTGTTTAAATTTCTGCGTGGCATCAAATCATGTTGCTCTGTTTCTTCATTCCATTGATAACCCAAAGAGATGTGTGGACTGGACTCAGCAATTTCATGAATTGAAGTTGTGTTATTCATCCCTAAAGGTTGGAGTATCAGGTCATTTAATAGCGCATCCCATGATGAATCAGACAACTTTGCCATGGCTTCACCGGCGGCTAAATACATCACATTGTTGTAATAAAAGTTCTTTCTGAATGCATCGACGGGTTCAGCTTTTGCGGCTGTTTTCAGTATCAGCGCTTTGCTGGCTTTGCCATTGGCCCACAATAAATCGTTGCGGGTATATCCAGTGCGGTGTGACAGCATGTCACGATAGGTGATCGGTAATACGTCACCGTCAACTGTAAACTGATAATCTGGCAATTGTGCTGTCACCAAATCATCCCAAGCCAGTTTGTTTTGATCTACATACATGCCTACCATGGTGGCAGTGAATGCCTTTGAGCTGGAGCCTATAGAAAACACAGTTTCGGCTGTCACCGGTGTTTTCTGTTCAATGTCCATGACGCCAAACCCTTGAGCTATGATGATTTTGTCATCTTTGACCACAGCGATGGCCATCCCAGGGATGCGGTACTCATTGCGCTTGGCTTCCAGCTCGATAGAAAGGCGTTCTATTTGTTGTTGTAAATGATTTGGTTCGGTGAATGCATAGGCTGGTAAGGTCAACATCACAATCAGGGTGATCATTAACAGCATCGCTTGAATGGGTGGTTTGATTTTCATATTCTTTTCCTGTTTGTCTGTCTGAGTAGTTGGTTCAACTGGTTTCCGAATCTGCTCGGTACACATCGAAATTTATGTCTTCCAGTCGGTTGTTGTGTAACATGTACCCCATTGAAATGACCACGATGAATTGTAAGAACAAACTCATCGCTACAGGCATCATGGATTTAAGACCGTGGATACTAACGGCGAGGGCGAAGACCATAAAAAACGCGCAAGCCATCATGGTGTAACAATACGTTTTTATAACCAGTGTGATTGTTTTTATTCGATCAGTTTTACTTTGATAGGGATCAGGTTTTTTACCATAAATTAACCAGCTCATCATGCCAAAGAAAAAAGCATAACAGAGCAACAGAATAACACTCATCTGAAAGGCTTTTCCATCCAGTTCAAATTTGCAGCCCTCGATATAAAAAGCAATCACAACAAAAACAAAATAAGTAATGATAACGGCGCTTAATAATTGGGGTGATACGTATTCAGTTAAACGTCTTGGAGCCAACGTGGCAGATTTTTGCTTTCTGGTGTCTTCTTGTTTCATCAGTTTAGACAGTCTAAAACCAAAAATTTCTAACAACCAAGTCGGAATCATTTGGATCATGAAATAAACCCAAGGAAGCATTTGGTTGATTCCTTTTTCACTGACTAAGCTGCCTTCATGGACATAATAGACGATCACCCAGCCTAAGATAAAAATCAAACCATTGATAATGCCGTAAAAGCTGGACATTTTTTGGTAGTAATTGGTCGATTTTGGGTACAGTTTCGGATGGGTAGATTCTGGGTACTTTTTTTGAATGGTACGCATTCTTTGTAAAAGTTTCCCTGGGTAAAACACAGACAGTAAAAATATTTGTGTCATAAAAACGAGGGTAAAAATAGATAGGTTTGTCATGTTATCCTCCTTGAGGCTGGTTAAGTACATCAGCAAAAGCGATGCGAATTTCTGAATCTGTGACGCCCGCTTTTCTAAAGGTGGCGATGGTTTCTCTGAGTTGTTTGGTGACCCAGGCATTGAGGTCAACTGTGCAGTTGGCCATGGCATCAGGGTGAATGAATGTTCCCCTATAACCTTTGGTTTGAATCACTGAATCACGTTCCAATAAACGATAAGCCTTGGCCACGGTTTTGTTGTTCATTTCCAAATCATTGGCTAACTGGCGGATCGATGGTAAAGGATCGCCTGGTGCGACTTTGCCATGCTGTACTGCTTGTTTGATTTGCATCACCAGTTGTGAAAACATCGGTGTTGCACTTTCTATATCGACTGTAATTTCCATCGTTTATAATGTCCCATATGTACCGTATGTCCTAATGGTACAACTGGTTCATATTAAATTACAAGAAAATTCTGCTGAAATTATTCAGGCTGTTTCGCAGGTATTGCAAAATTATTGTTAATTTATCTATTGAAAACAATAGGTTAAGGCTTAACAAATAGATGCTTTTTAAGATGTATATAGTTTGGTGAAAACGGTGTCAAAAGTATTTAATGGTGGTTTTTATTGGGCTTGTACCCCACCGGGTGTCCACAATGTACCCCCGTGAATTGCCCTTAAATGAAACATCAATCAGTGGGCTGTGGCATCTTTATGAGTATTGATGAACCGCATCATGGTGATGGCCAACATGATGGCCAGGAAAGGAATGCAGGTGTACAGGATGCCTTGCCATTGGTAGTTGAATAGCACCCAGCCAGCCATCAAGGAAGACAAGCCTTGAAAGGTGAAGATGCTGAAATCGTTGATGCCTTGGACTTTGTGACGTTCATGGTTGTGATAGCTCAAAGGCAATAATGTGGTGCCAGCATAGAATAAAAAATTCCAACCAATGCCTAATAAAATCAGTGCCCACCAGTAATGCAATAACTCATGACCTTGACTGGCGATGACCACCACGCCAATGAACATCAAAGTACCCACCAATAAAAAGTATTTGGTTTTGATTCTAGAGCCCAACCAGATGGTCAACAGAGAAGGCAGGTACATGGCGGCTACATGTGATTGAATCACCCACTTGGTGTGTTCCAATGAATGGTTGTGAAGTTGGTGCATACTCAATGGGGTGGCTGTCATCACAAAACTCATTAAACCAAACCCCAGAGCCGCAGCGACCATGGCCACTATAAATACGGGTTGTTTGGCAATTTCAGTCATCGAGCGGGTGGGTTGGCTGATGACATCTTCTGCTAATTCGGGTGCTTTGAACCTTGAAACAATGGTGATGGCAATTGCAGCCAATATCATGATACCGAAAAAGGTACCGGTATAATCTTGTGAAGCAGCCATCCAGTCTTTACTGACAAAGGCCAATTCAGGACCTATCAAGGCAGCGAAAATTCCAGTCAACATCAAAAGTGAAACGGCTTTGGGTATGTCTTTCTGGTCAGCCAAGCTTTCTATCGCTGCAAACCTGAGTTGTTGCGCAAATGAACCACTGAAGCCCATCACAAAAGCTGCAGTAACAAAAAGATAAAAAAGTGCAGTTTTTATGGCCAATACAGCCAATAAACCACCAACTATTCCAGAACAAAAGCCCAACATGGTCGCTTTGCGCCGGCCAAGTTTTTTGGCCAAAAAGGCTGCTGGAATGGTGGCCACTGCTGTGCCAGCAATCATGAATGACAAAGGCAATGTAACCAGTGATGGACTGGGAGCCATTTGTTTTGAAATGATGCCGCCGATGAATACCATCATTGGGGCCGCCGCTGTAATCAGCGGTTGGGTTAAAAACAAGATGCTGATGTTTTTATGCAGTCCAGAAAATCGATTGATCAAAAAAGAAATCAGTAACAATGCAATAAATATCATCAATAATTGGTACATGAAAGCTTCGTCCTAAATATGGTTATGCGTGGTGAAATAACAGATTGTAATTCTGCTGGGTGAAAATAGCGAACATCAATCAAGCAGATTGATTTTTATTTCATGTTAATAAAATAGGTGTCTACAATTCGCGCCTGTTGGACAATGGGTTAAAAAAGTCAGTATATTTAGCAACATAAAATATGAACCAGTTGGCTTTTTCCACCGCAAGCCTGTTTATAATGGCTGTAAGTAAATATTAGATGCGATCATCATGACAAACAGAACTGGACAAAAAACAACAGGTAGATTTTATAATTCATTGGATAGGAATTTTTATATCTACCGTCAGCGATTGTGGGTAGTCTTGATTTTGTCGTTTAATGTGACCGTACACGCTAAGCTGCAAACGCAACAGAATGAGGTGTTCACTGCGGAGACTTTCGCCTGTACATTGTATCAAGTGGCAAGCCAGCAGGTTGATTCAAAGCATGCAGTCAGTTTGCATTGTGAAGATGACCAAGGATTGTCGTATGAAGTCAAAGGATTGAATGCAGCGATCAAACAACAGTATTTTCTGGCCAATCAAGCCATTGAAAATAAATTAATGGAAGGCCTTGAAAGAATGACTGGCATCAAAGCAACGCACACGGCACAAATGTTGAATGCCAAGTCGAAACTAAGACAACAACTTAAGCAGGCAGCACATCCAAAATTAATGGTCAGTCATTTTCAATGGTTCTCTGACAAAATAAATATTAATGACCAATCCAATTGGCAGGTTGATTGGGATGAAGTGGCTATAGATGCCAAATTGAAAGATTTTTCAGTGGCCGAAATGTCTAATTTGTTGGCCGTCACTGAAGGTTTGGTTGAAAGAACGGCTTTGGTGATTCATGTCACCGCCAATGATTTCAGTACCACAGCGACGCCAACTTCATTGGGTGATTCTGTTTTTGGCACCGATGGAGACGCCGTTAATTTGGCCTCTCAATACAGCGCTTGTTCCTATGACCAGTTTAATTTCTTGGCAGCCCAAGGTCAGCACATTGTTGATGGCGTGGTCCAATTGACCATAGATATGGATGTTCAAGGCATTTCCAGTGGGACTGTGAGGAACGCAGTGGTTACTGCGGGCAATGAATTATTTGGTAGCTTGTTTTCCCAGGCCGATCACATCATGTTTGCTTTGCCACCAAATACAGATGGCAGTTGGATTGCTTATGCTTCAGTGAATGGTTCATCTTCGGTATACAACGACAATTGGGCCACCTATGTCAGTGCTCAAATGCATGAATTGGGGCACAACTTGGGTATGGGACATTCAGGCATTGGTGGCAATGAGTATGCCGACACTTCTGGCATGATGGGTTATTCATATTCCAATGATGATGGTCCCTTGATGTGTTTTAACTCGGCAAAAAGTTCAAAATTTGGTTGGTACAATAACAAAGAACTGACCTTCTTTGAGGATGATTGGCTAATTGGGCAGGGTACTTGGTCAGGTAAAGTCATCGGTTTGGCTGATTATGATCAAGTGGCAGCAGATCAATATGTATTACTCAAAATTCATACAGAAAATGGTAATGTGAATTCCTCCAGTCTGAACATCAATTTTAATCGAGACGCCGGAATCAACAGTGGGACGCGTATTGGAAAAGATCGGTTGATGGTGGTATCAACCAACTCGCCAACTGGCTACAACACCACTTTATTAGAGGCTGACCTTGGAATTGGTGAATCGCATACTTTTGCAAATTATTGGCTGAGTGGTACGGATTTAATCATCACCGTGAACGATATCAGTACAGACGTCAATGGTTTGATGTATGCTGATGTTGAAATCAGTGTTGATTTCAATATTCTGGATATCATTTTTGGCAATGGATTCGATTTGTAGTATATCCCGCGTTTAAATAGTTATCCCAGTAATGCATGGAATCTCTGCTTAATGTTGAACTGAACTGGAATAGGGTGCTTATTTGACATAGCAAAACCTTTTAAGCCATTCAAAGTGAAAATGAATATGGACAAAGATAAGAAAGTACAGCAGATCATCCTGATCGAAGGTTTGTACAACGTTGTGGTTCTGGTGTTGAAAGTGATTGTGGGCTTGGCAACCCATTCATTGGCAATTTTAGGTGATGCGATTCATTCATTGACTGATGTTTTGAATAATGTGGTGATTTGGATGGTGATGCGCGTGGCGGTTAAACCTGCTGATGATGATCATCCTTATGGCCACAGAAAATTTGAGACCATGGGGGTGTTTGCCTTGGCCTCTTTGTTGGTTGTTTTGGCGGTGGAGTTAATACTTCAAACCATCAGAGCCGAAAGTCAGGAAATCATCAGTGAACCTTGGGGTCTGGGATTGATGATGGTGGTGCTGTTACTGAATATATCCGTTTCCTTATGGGAACGTCATTGGGCCAAGAAACTGGACTCCGATATTTTACTTGCCGATGCACAACATACCCTGGTTGATGTGATCACCACAATCTTGGTGATTGTCAGTTGGCAACTCTCAGTCATGGGCTACCTGTGGTTGGACAAGTTGTGTGCGGTGGGTGTGGCTTGTTTGGTGTTGTATTTTGCGTTTGGTCTTTATCAAAA
Source organism: Marinicella litoralis (assembly GCF_002591915.1). Lineage (GTDB taxonomy): Bacteria > Pseudomonadota > Gammaproteobacteria > Xanthomonadales > Marinicellaceae > Marinicella > Marinicella litoralis. The sequence continues at coordinate 193,230 of NZ_NIHB01000004.1, forward strand.
AGTGGTGCCCATTTTGGTCGATGGATTTGCCATTGACCCAGAGTTGTTAAGTAAAGCGTCAATGAAAGTGGCTGGGGTCAGGGAAGTGCGACAGGTGCGTTCTCGCTGGATTGGTGACATCAAGGCCGTCGACTTAATCATTGCGGTTGATGCACACCTGAACATCACTGAGTCGCATGACATTGCACATGAAGTTGAAGACATATTGGTGGCCGCGTTTAAAGTGGCCGATGTTTCCATACATGTAGAACCTTATGAGGTGGATTGAATTGATGAGAAGCTTATGCCACCCAACCCATAAAAGGTATCAATTGCAACACAAATAAAGTGACCAAACTGACGGAAGCAACAGACATGGCTTGTAAAAATCGTCGTCGTTTCATGTCTCTGAGGTATGAGACTTTGAGTAATTCATAGGACAACTCTTGTTCAATGTTCATACCATTTAATTGGTTCATGAATTCAGACATGCTTTTACCATTGCTTAAGTAAAACAGACCTTTGACTTGATCTTGGTCTTTCAATACTTCAGGTGCGACTCGTCGAGTGGGGTACAGAACTGAGCCAAAAAATGTAGCCGGTAATATAATCAATATCCAAGTGGCGATGGTCGCCAAGTGATACCACTGCGTTGAAATCCCCGACCATGTGTTGAACTTTATCACCATTCCGATGGTGAAAATAAACCCAATACCGACAATTTGTGCTTTGGTGTCATAGGTGCGTATGTTGTCTTGAGCTTCTTTCAAGGCCGCATAGATGAATTGGGTTTTCTGTTCACTGAACAAGGGGTGTTGTTGCACCTTCTGGGTCATTTTGGTGACGGACATGGCGGTAATTTTTGAAGCCGTAAAAGTTCGCATTCTATCCGAGTTTATTCAGACAGGCTATGCCTTTTTGTGCTAAATATAGGTTTTTTTGTTTATATTCTTAAGGTGAGGTCGATCAGTCAATTGAGCATTTAAGGGTTATAAAAAATAACCCTTGATCACAGCCTTATTTTTTGTCAGTCAGTTTTTCAAAGACCACAATGAATCGATCGGTTTTGCCACGTACTTCAGGATCAAAAACAGACTGGCTTTTGTCATCATCTGGGTTGGCCAATGCAACAGATTCAGCCACCCGTTTAAAGCCCAATGCTTCCATTTGATCAATCGCAAAGTCTTTTTCAATGCGATGCAATGAATGTGTATCTTGGGCTTGACGTGCTGAGTTGGCTTGGTGGTCAACTATCAGAAAGCGTCCTCCTGGTTTTAAGCCGCGGTGTATTTGTTGAATGAAGTTGTTATGATCAATTTGTGGCCAATTATTGACCTTATCGTCATAAAATAAATCATGGTAAGACATGATGATGAGCGCCGCATTGAGCGTATTTTCCTGGATACCCAGGTCATCGACTTCACGATCATGTTGAATCATTTGAGTCATGTTGTTTTGGCTCATGCGTTGACTCAAGGCGTCATTGACAAAATTTCGATAGGCTTGGTTGTTGTGCAAATAGACCTTGCCGCCTTCACCAACCACTCGTGCGATCAATTCTGAGTAATACCCACCGCCACCGAATACGTCAAACACGACATCACCATGACCGATGTTTAACAAGGCCAAAGTGACATCTGGACGGCTTCTTGTGTCGCGTTGTCTGTCGGCTTCACTGCGATCTGGGGCAGACAGGGCTTGTGTGATGATGTCACTTGCGTGGTTTTCTGGCTTGTGTGCTTGAACAGGTGATAATATTAATATCAATGAAATCAGGATCCATGATTTATACATTTTAAACCTCGTTTTAGGCTTTCAACTCTGTAGTTATTATAACAGTTCTGTATGGTGGGTAATGTGCAGATAGTCATCGACTGTGATATTACATTTGGCTTGAATGAATGATCATTGGAACGACTCAGTAAAAACCAGGCATCATGGCAGACATTGAATTATAATTGCTGAGACAAAAGAAACAGACACCGCAATAATGAATTGGTTGGCCCACACATTACTTTCTAAAAACAACATTGAATACCAGCTGGGGAATGTCCTGGCTGATCCTTTAAGAGGTGCTGCATGGAAGGGTGCCAGCCAATCATTGATTGAAGGCATGAAAATGCACAAAGCAATTGATAAATTCACTGATAAACATCCGGTTTTGACATTGAGTAAGTCAAAACTAGGTTCCAAGGGTCACCTCAAGGGCGTGGTATTGGATTTATTGTACGATCATTTTTTGTCGCAAAATTGGCAAGCCTATTGCCGATATGACCTGACAGACTTTTTGTTGGTGTTCAATCGTAAGGCCTTTGTGTCGTCTCGTGATTATCCTGACAAAGCCAAAAGGATAGTCAGTCGCATGGCTGAGACCAATTTATTGGGTAATTATCAAACATTTAATGGTTTGATCATAGCTTTAGAACGCATCGATCAACGCCTATCGGCCAGAACGCATGCCAGGGAAACTGCCACACAATACTTGCCTGTTTTAGAGCAGCATTATGACGACCTCAAAGCAGACTTCACTGCATTTTTTCCTGAGTTGGTGGTGTATTTTAAAAACCATCAACTCGGTAGTGCCAACAACCATTGTTTGCTTTAATCAACAGCTGGCAACGCATTGATTTTACAATGACCATTAATAACCATTAAATGAGGCAAACCAAACAACCATGAAATTACTGCTACCTTTGTTGTTTTTTCTATTGAATGGCTGTACGTCCAAGGACATAGACAGGTCATTACAAATCAAAGCGATTGACGAGGATGTTTATCTGCATACATCTTTTAAGATAATTGAAGGTTATGGTTGGGTAGGTTCAAACGGCTTGGTGGTGGTCATTAATCAGCAAGCCGTTATTATCGACACGCCTTGGTCAGAACAAGACACAGCCGAATTGCTGTCGTGGATTGCCGCACAAAATTTGACAGTGGTGGCCAGCATTTCAACCCACTTTCATGACGACAGAACGGCAGGTATTGGGTTGCTTAATGCGAAATCAGTGCCAACCTATACATCTTTATTTACCGATGAAATCCTCACCAGTAAAGGCCTGCCTACAGCCAGTCATGTATTCACAGGGGATCATGTTTTGATGTTCAATGAACGGCTGGAAATTTATTACCCTGGTGAAGGACACAGCAGTGATAATTTGGTGGTGTGGTTACCGCACAATCAACTTTTGTTCGGTGGTTGTTTGGTCAGGCCACTGGCATGGCAGAGTTTGGGCTTTACCGGAGATGCCAATGTAGCGCAATGGGCTGATTCAATCAACAACATCCAAAGTAAATTTCCAGTCATTGATAAAGTGGTCCCTGGTCATGGGGAGATGGGTGATGCAGCTATACTCAGCCACACCATCGACTTGGTGGGTAAGCATTGAAGTTAAACTAAAATACCGCAAAGTGGGTTTCATGATTTTCTTCAATCACTTGAGCTGATTGATGCCGCCCAGACTTTGACAACAATTTGACAGACAGTGTAGGAAAATACGTCTTGCAAGTTTTTACACCCTTCAACAACCAATTAATTGGGAGAATCACTTTGTACTTAAAAAGCAAACAACAACAAATCTTCGGATTGGTCTTCTGGCTGCTGCTGTGTTTTGGTATTTCTGCCATAGGTGCCATGGCATCAATCCAAGCCAGATCGTTTTATGTTGAGTTGATCCAACCGGCTTGGGCTCCACCTGGGTGGTTGTTCGGCCCAGTGTGGACAGTGTTGTATGCGATGATGGCGATAGCTGCATGGTTGGTGTGGCGCCAAGGCGGATTCAAAGAGAATCGAGTGGCACTGACATTGTTTTTGCTGCAGCTGTTCATCAATGGACTGTGGAGCTGGTTGTTTTTCGCCTGGCAAATGGGTGCAGCCTCATTATTCAATATTGTTGTGTTGTGGGGCTTGATCGTGGCAACTCTGTGGACATTCATACGAACCAGTCATTGGGCAGCGGGCTTGTTGGTTCCTTACCTCTTGTGGGTCAGTTTTGCGACCGCACTGAATTATGCCATGTGGCAATTGAATCCACAGATACTGGGATAGTATGTGGTTTTTAAATTGCATGCAAATTCTTGGATTTTATGCTGTTAAAGAAACAACGGTATGTCAATCAATTGGCATACCGTTGGGTTGTTACGAAAAAGGCCCATTGAGTGCTTAATCAAAGCCATTGCGAAAAATCAAATCATTTTCTCTGATCATCAAGGATGTCAGCTTTAAAGGATTTTCAAATTCGCCAAAGGACAATATGGTATAAAACCACCGCCATGTCCGGTTGCTGGGTGCATAGCTGAGAATCCAATGATTGTCATAATTAAATTCATCCTTATAGTCCCCATCATTTTCCAGACTGATCCCATATTCGCCGGTTGACATCATACTGATTGCATTGATGTTTTTGTAAACCCCAATGCCGTCTATGGATGAACTTGAGTCATACTCTAAACTGAAAACACTGCCATCATAACGAACCATGTCGGCCGCAACAACACCCAATGAGCCGATGGTGGCTGGGCCATCAATAGAAAAAATCAAATCCCCATTTTCAACGTCGAAAGTAAATGCATTGATGTTGATGTGTTGGAGGTTTTGTGCCACCGAATCAAAGAAATAGCCGAAAGTGGTACAGTTAAAATCATTACAACGGATGATGTCAGATTTTAAGACTGAAGCGCCATTAACTCGAGTGTCCACATCAAATGAAAAATATTTTGTTCCATCGACTTCGTAATGAAAGCCGTCAACAATGGCCCCTCTGATGTCTCTGATTACCGTTGGTGAAATTGAACCACTGGGTGCTACACCATCGCCATAGTCAATCAATAAGTCATTTGGAAGAATGGAAATTCCGCCGTCATTGAGGTGACCGATGTCTACCGAATAATTAATTTGTTGTACATAACTAGGAATGGCTTGAGCATGGACAATCATTACATTGAACAACAAAGCCAGCATCACTGAACCTTGTTTGATGAGTTGTTTATTCATTTCAGTTCTCCTCAAAATTAAGGACACAATGAACTACCACAAGTACTGCCATTGGTGTAGTTAAGACAATTGTCAGCGCCATTATTTGACAGGTATACATTGCTACATGTGATGGCAATTATGCTGAAGTTTCGATTGCCTACGGCATAAGAATCTTTAACAAACAATCGACTGAATAAGCCATTGCTGATGCCTGTATCTAAATTTCGGTTGGCCACACAGTTACTCACCATGCCATTAATAACTGAAAAGCCAAATTCATTTTCACTGCTGTGGATGTTTTCAGCCACATTGCCTCGTGAGCTGGATGAGGTTAAGCTGATACCTGTATCAAAACCTTTGACCGTTCCGTTTTTGACTTTGACGTTTTTGCGGCTGACTGCTGAAACACCATGTGCGGTCATGCCATTGTTGGTACAAACTAAAGTGGTGTTGTCACCAGTGCATGTTCGAGGGCCAATGATGGAAAATCCATTGAGATCCAAGGTGACATTGTCGGCATTGATTTGAATCACATCGGTGGTGGTCGATGATGAAACGATGTTGGATGTCAGTTGGTAACTGCCGGGTTCAGTGATGGTTATTGGAAATCCACTGGAGTCCCCAGGAAAACAACCAAAGGCATCACAAATGTCGTTAATTGCAAAAACCCCGTTACTGGCGTTGGCATGACCGAACATCAAAGCACAGCTTAATAAAATAATTTTTTTCATAAAATTCTCCTTACTTAGTCAGACGATAAAAATGTACCTCAACGAGACCACTCGCTTTTGGCTATAAACATCTATTCGAGAATTGGAATGAATTTATGACATAAAATATTTAATTAATGTTTTTGTCTGTGTATCAAGCATTGGCTCAATGACAATGGAGCGTTTAATAATTCGGTTGGGTTGGCAATGAATTTAAGCTAAGCCATAAAGCGATTGGTAGCTAACACCAGCTCACTGGCTATGGCAGGTTCAAAAGCCGAATGTCCTGCATCTGGCACCACGATCAACTCGGCTTCAGGAAAAGCCGTATATAAATCATAGGCAGTTTGCATGGGGCACACCACATCATAGCGCCCTTGGATGATGATGGTGGGAATGTGTCTGATGGCATCAATTTCATCCAGCAGTTGGTTTTCATGGGTGAAAAAGCCATTGTTCATGAAATAATGATTTTCGATCCGAGCAAAAGCCAAGGCAAATTCAGCATCAGCCGTTTCTTCGATGTGTTGTAAGTCAGGATAAAGGTGGCAGGTTGACCCTTCCCATACCGACCATCGTTTGGCAGCTTCTAAACGGACAGATTCATCATCGGATAATAGGCGTTTTTGATAAGCGGTCATCATGTCATGCCGTTCATCTTCCGGAATGTGCGATAAGTAAGGATGCCAGGCGTCAGGAAATATTCGACTGGCGCCTTCTTGATAAAACCAATGCAATTCTTGTTTTCGCAACAGGAAAATCCCTCTGAGAATCAGTTCAGTGACACGATTCGGATGCTTTTCAGCATAAGCCAAAGCCAAAGTACTGCCCCATGACCCGCCAAAAACTTGCCACTTTTTGATTCCAAGCATGTTTCGAATGTTTTCCATATCGTTGATCAAATCCCAAGTGGTGTTTTCTTCTAAACAGGCATGTGGTGTACTTTGGCCACACCCTCTTTGATCAAACTGTATGATGTGGTACTTTTCTGGATTGAAAAATCTTCGGGTTGCTGGCGATGTGCCGCCACCTGGCCCGCCATGAACAAATACCACTGGTTTGCCTTTGGGGTTTCCACAACTTTCCCAGTATACGCGATGTAAGGAACCCGCTTTTATGTGGCCTGATTGATTGACGGATGCGACAGGGTAAAGTGGTGTTAATGGCTTATTCATTGGTTTCAAATCCATTGGCAAAAATTAAATCTAATACATTGTATTCTATGGTTAATATCGGTGCTGTTGCACCAGATTCTTTGCTGCCGAGGCTGCGTACATTACCGGCGTTGGTCTCATCACCCAGGATAACCCAGCCATGATTGTCAGCACTGTTTTGAATCCAAGTGCTGACATCAGCAATGAGTTCAGCGGTGCTGCTGAAATTGATCATACCTGTGCTGGTACCAAAGTTAGTGACTGCTGAGGGTTTGATGACGAAGTCCCCACCAGAATTAACCCATGGTTGTGGGTTGGTGTCATCATAAAAAGTATATAGCCATGTGGCATCATCGACTTCAGCGGGAGCCGGTTGCCCGCCGCCGCCACCAGTTGCCACAGAACTGCCTTCACCCCATTCAGCCAGCGCCAGGTGTAAGTTGGCTGTGCCATTCAAAGCAGAGCCTGGCGGCACATTCAACACATTGAGTTGGACTGTAACCGCTGAAATATTGGCATTGGCTGGAATGGATGAAACATCAAATTCCATCAAACCACGTCGATTGATCCCGCTTTGAATTTTGCCCATAAATAATTTACTACCAGCGCCGTTGCTGGTATCACCAAAGGGATTCTCGAACAGGGTATTGTCTTTCACTGAATTGAGTTGAACCACCACCGGAGGCGGTGTAAAGTTGACCACTAAATTAGGTGGGGTGCTGGCATTTTCTCGAGAGTTGAATCTGAATGCGGTGGTTCCAGAGGCTTCATTGCCAATCACAATCCAACCAAAGTTGTTTGCAGGGTTGTTGAACCAATTTTGTACATCGCTGGTAAGCCCTGGCGCATTGAACGTCACTAAACCGGTACCATTGGCGGCTGTTGTTGCAGAAGCGGTGGCATTGTAATGTCCACCTAAAGAAAGCCATGCAATGTTTTCATGGTATGCATCTGTCCAAGTGGCATCACCTGGCTCGGCAGGGGCACCTATTCCACCACCAGAGGCATTTGAATTGGAGGTGGATTCTCCCCAGTCTTGTGACAGTGAATGTAAAGTCAGGTTTTGCTCACCTGCGATAGACATCGTGGATGTGATTTCTAAGGTGGCATCATTAATGGTTGATCCGCTGGGAATGGCAGATAAATCAAATTTCAACAATCCCCGTCTGATACTGTTCTCTTGTTGTGCCGTTCTGCCCACAAAAAAATAGACCCCCGCACCATTGCTGAGTGCATCGGCAGTGGTTTCAATCAGTGTATTGTCTTTACTGGCTGGAATATTGATGGTATCAGCGAAAACACTGGATGTAGAAAAAACAAAGGTGATTACAGCTGTTATTTTCATTGCTAGCTCTCTTGTGTGGAGTGATGATTATAAATGTGGGTGGGTTAGTCTGGCAAGGAAACCCATAACGAACTTCATGGGATTGGAACAAACCAGCTGCAATTACATGCAGCTGGGTATTGAGCCTGAAGGGTTGGACTTAAGGTTGTTGTTCAAAACTATTTATAAAAATTAAATCATCAGCCAGTGAATATGTGATGATGAGGGTAGGTCGACTTTCAGCGGTTAAATGCTCTAAACTGGCAAAACTGCGTACATTACCATTGTTGGTTTCATCGCCAATTAAAACCCAACCATGGTTGTCATTGCTGTCTTGTATCCAAGTCGTGATATCAGCAATGAGTTCAGCAGAGCCAGGAAAGGTAATTGAAGTGGATTGGTCATCAAAGGCAGCCGTGTCAGATGCAACAGGCATAAAATCACCGCCTGGGTTATTCCAGAATGTGGTGTCAAAAAAGCGATGAATCCAGGTGGCGTCATTTGCTTGTGATGGGGCGCCTTGACCGTTACCACTGGAACCAGCTTCGCCCCATTCTGACAAGGCCAAGTGTAAAGATGCCACGCCACTTTGTGCTGCCCCCGGGATATCTGTCACGGTTAAGTTCAAGGAAGCTGACGTAATGGTTGCATTGTTTGGAATACTTGAAACATCAAATTCTAAAACACCACGTCGAATCAATCCATTATTGGGTTTACCCATGAAAATTTTGTCGCCCGCTCCATTACTCACAGAACCATCAACAGTCTCAAATAAGGTGTTGTCTTTACTTGGATTGGTAACCAGCGTGGGTGGGGTGAAATCAACAGTCAATTCAGGTGTTGTGCTGGAATTTTCTCTGGCATTAAATCGATATGCTGTGCCTGCTGTGCTTTCATTGCCAATTAAGACCCAACCAAAATTTTCAGTGGGGAAATCAACCCAATTTTGTACATCGCTGGTTAAACTGGCAGACGCGAAGTTATAAGTTTGGAGCCCATCGACCAGTAATGAGGCCGAAATATTGGGGGCAAAATCACCACCAAGTGTCATCCATTGATTTCCTCCATTGAAAGCACTGGTCCAAGTGGCATCACCGGGTTGGGCAGCAGTCCCACCGCCTTCATTGCCACTGGCATCAGAGCTGCCTTCACCCCAGTCCTGACTGACTTTGTGTAGGTTGATGGTTTGGCTAGAACCCCTGAATCTTGATGCGGTTATTTTTAAGGTGACCGAGTTAATGGTTGATCCATTGGGAATGGCTGATAAATCAAACTGCAGTAAACCACGCCGAAGTGAATTGCTCCCTTGAAAAGTACGCCCCACAAAAAAATAATTTCCTGCGCCATTACTCAAGCCAGGATCTGGGCTTTCGTACAAAGTATTGTCTTTGTTTGCTGCTAAAAACAAAACGTCTGAATAAACGTTCAATGAGGTGAAAGCTAATATGATGCCTGTGATGGTTTTCATGTATGGTCTTTGTATCAGAGGGAAATATCAATCATTATAAGTGTGAATTCAGTGAATTAACAAGCACGTCTTTTTAAGCAGCGATTCCAAATGAAAGACTCATGTGTTCTTACACAGGATATTTGAATCACACAAGTTGGCATGCATGCTTTAAAATAATCACATATTATTTTGAGACAATCATGACAGCTAAACGATTTTCGATTGGACCTGCGGCCTTGGTTGCGGCTGCTTTTATCGGACCGGGAACGGTAACCACTTGCACATTGGCTGGAGCCAATTTTGGTTACGCCTTGATTTGGGCCCTGGTATTTTCGGTGATTGCTTGTATGTTGTTACAAGAAATGTCAGCGCGTTTAGGTGTGGTGACACAACAAGGTTTGGGTGAGGTGTTGAAATCACAGTTCAATAACCCGGTGTTGAAAGCGGTGGTTTTTGGATTGGTGGCGGTGGCCATATTTATTGGCAACGGTGCTTATGAAGGTGGGAACATCGCAGGGGCGGCCTTGGGGTTGGATGCCTTATTACCATCGGTTGATTTTCCATGGCCAGTGCTGATTGTGGCAATGGCATTTTTGATTTTGGTCCAAGGGAGTTACCAAGTGCTTGAAAAGGCTTTAATCGTATTGGTGTTGTTGATGAGCTTGGCTTTTGTTACCACATTTGTTATGACCAAACCTGATTTGGCTGCGTTGTTTTCGGGCCTGAAACCCCAAGTTCCAGAAGGGGCTTGGTTGACTGTGATTGCCTTAGTCGGCACCACAGTGGTTCCTTACAACCTGTTTCTGCACGCATCTGCGGTGAAAAACAAATGGCAGCATGCCGATGACTTGCCTCAGGTGCGTAAAGACACCATGATCTCTATTGGTGTCGGTGGTTTGATTTCCTTGGCGGTTATATCAACCGCCGCCGCTGCATTCTTTGGGCAACAAGTGGCGATCAATTCTGCAGCTGACATGTCGGTACAATTGCAACCGTTGTTGGGTTCTTGGGCTGCCATTTCTATGGGTGTTGGTTTATTTGCAGCTGGAATCTCATCATCGATCACTGCGCCATTGGCGGCGGCTTACGCCATTGCTGGGATGCTGGGGTGGTCAAGTGATGGTAAAGACATGCGCTTTAAATTGGTTTGGGCGGTGGTGTTGTTCAGTGGTTTGCTGTTGTCATTGTCTGGCTATAAACCGATCACCATCATTTGGTTTGCCCAAATCGCCAACGGCATTTTGTTGCCATTACTGGCAGGGTTTTTATTGTATGTAATGAACCAATCAAATTTACTGGGCAAATACAGAAATACATGGATTCATAATCTTCTGGGGGCTTTTGTTATCTTGGTGACTTTGTTCCTTGGTGGTAAATCATTGTACTTTGCATTTACATAGAAGGTCAGATATATGAGCTTGCAGATAGACTTGAATTGTGACTTGGGAGAATATGATGATGCCAAGGAGTGGCAACATGATGCAGACATCATGCCATACATCAGTTCATGCAATATTGCATGTGGAGCCCATGCTGGAAACCCTGCGGTGATGGCCAAGACCATTGAAATGGCGAAAGCCAATAAGGTACAAATAGGCGCCCACCCAAGTTTTCCGGACCGAGAAAATTTTGGCCGCAGCAAGATGGATTTTTCTATCAGTCGACTCAAACCGATTGTAGTTGAACAAATTCAATGTTTACAATCATTGGTCATTGCTCAAGGTGCAAAACTGACTCACATCAAACCACACGGTGCATTGTATAACCAAGCAGCCACTGACCAGTCTCTGGCCTGTTTACTGGCTGAAATTACCGCCGAATTTGATCAACCTTTAAGTTTTTATGGACTGGCCAATTCAGCGATGCAAGCGGCCTGCCAACAATATGGTGTTAGGTTTGTGCCCGAAGGGTTTGCTGACCGCTCTTATACTGCCGATGGCTTGTTACTGGCCAGAGACAAAAAGGGAGCGATCATTAATGACATGGCATGTATGAAACAGCGAGTGATTACAATGATCAAGCAGCACACAGTGACTTCAGTTGATGGTATAGATGTTCCCTTGTATCTGGAGACTTTGTGTATTCATGGAGACCATTTGAATTCAATTCAGACGGCACAATCCTTACACCATGCCCTGAAAAGAGCCGGCATTGCTGTTAAAGCACCGCCGTTAATTCTTTGAGTTTGCTTCAACAAGGATTAAAAATAGAAAGCATCATGAACAATGGTGACTGTGCATTGACCATTAATTTTATTGCGACTGAAACTCGTTTGGCATTGATTCATGCATTGTGTGCTGAATTTTTAACTGAGCCGATGCCTGAAATGATTAATGTGATTCCAGCAACCACCAGTTTAACTTTGGTTTTTGCCAAGCAAATCAAACATAACAACATCATATACGATGGTGTTTTGGATCGAGTTAATGCAGTAAAAATACATGAAAAAGCGACTATATTACATACCATTCCTGTTTGCTACCATCCGGATTTGGCCCCAGATTTACCTGCAGTCCTGGCTGCCCTATCAATGCAAGTCGAAGCATTGATTGAAATGCATACGGCAACCACTTATCAAGTCTCTATGCTGGGCTTTTTGCCAGGCTTTGCTTATCTCAATGACAACCACCAAGCGCTTAATGTCATGCGCAAAGCCACACCAAGTTTGCAGGTTGACGCCGGTAGTGTTGCGATTGCGGGCAATCAAACAGGTATATATTCAATGGCCAGCCCCGGTGGGTGGCAAGTCATTGGACGCACTCCGTTGGAATTGTTTAACTGGCATGAACCCGAAAAACCCATGCAACTCAATCCATTGGATCAAGTGGTCTTTGAATCCATCAGTCTGAATCAATTCCTCAGTATGAAGTCGCAAGCATGAAAATCAAAATCATTCAACCTGGTTTGTTGACCACCGTGCAAGATTCAGGACGATTTGGACTGGCTCATCTGGGTGTTCCCTGTGCTGGGTTTATGGATGAGCCATCGGCAGCACTGGCTAACCACATGGTCAATAATTCCACCGATGAAGGCTTGTTAGAACTCACCTGGACTGGTATTGAGTTTAAGTCTGAAGCGGCTTGTTCCGTGGCATTGGCTGGTGCAGAATTCGATGTGTCGGTGAATGGAGCAAGGGTTTCCACTGATGCGGTGATTCACTTGCAAGCAGGTGATGTGTTCAAAATGGAAAAATTAAGGACTGGGGTGAGGGCGTATTTGGCTTTTGCAGGTGGGTTAGCCATTGATTCGATGGCCAGCAGTGTCAGCACCTTAATGGTGGCACAATTGGGTGGTTATAAGGGGCGAAAATTACAATCTGGTGATGTTTTATTTTTAAAAAAGCCAACCACCTTACCCAATAATAAGAAACCTGGTTGGAAAAAACTAAAGACACCAAGCCTACACGTTATCAGAGCCACCTTGGGACCAGAATTCAATTTATTTTCCACAGAAACATGCCGCCAAGCCTTAGGACAGGCTTATTATTTGACTCAAGATTGTAACCGCCAAGGCTTCAGGTTGCAGGGTGAAACCATATCTTTTCCAGAAAATTATGGGATGATCAGTTCAGGCTTGGTGCCAGGCAGTTTGCAAGTAACACCTGATGGACAAACCATTTTGGCGATGAAGGATGCTCAAACCACCGGTGGTTACCCACGTATTTTGGTGGTAAATCAAGATGAATTACACAAGTTGGCTCAAATTCGTCCCAATCAACCCATTTATTTTTTTGTTGAACACCAGTGAAGTTGTTACATGGCAAGGCTGAGGGAATTAATCAGGTTTTATTGTAACAACAGCTCTGCCAGTCGTGAGGACGACCTTTCAAATTCAAAAGCCATTTTTGTGCCGTGATATATGATTTTATAGTGACAAGCGGCTTGGGCTATGATTTTGACGTCATTTTCGTACATCACATCGATCAAGGTAATAAAACGCCTGGCCTCATTGTCATTATCGGCTGACATTTGTGGAATATCGCTGATGATCAGTGTATCAATTTTTTTGGCAATTTCAATGTAATCTGCGGCGTTTCTGGCCTGCTTGCACAAGGCGTCAAATTGGCACCACAATGTTTTGGGCGAATATTTGACCACTGACAGTGATCGATCATTGATTTGCCAATCGGCAGTTGATTGATTGTCTGCTTTAGTCAATAGTTTAAAACAATCGTTGATGTGAAACAGGCTAGATTCATTGATGGGGTAATACCAATTTTCATGTTGTTGATCGGCCAGTTCACTGTCTTGTTGGCGATAGTCGTGACTGCCATCTAAATGCATCACTTTCATGTTTTGTTTGATCCATTCTATGGCAGGCAAAAACTTGGCTCGTTGTAAGCCACCCTTGTATAAATTGTCCGGTTTTACATTGGAGGTAGTGACCAAGGCGATGCCATATTGGCTGAAAGCTTCTAACATGACCGCCAATAACATGGCATTGGCGATGTCATTGACCAAAAACTCGTCTAAACACAGCACCTGAACATCTTTTGCCAGTTTTTTACATATTTGTTTCAATGGGTCTTTGGTGTCAGTTTGACTGCGCAGTTGTTCATGCAACCAAAGCATAAACTCATGGTAATGTTGACGTTGTTTGCCTACTTGGTCTGGCAAGCTGTCGTAAAACAAATCCATCAAGTGGGTTTTACCTCTGCCGACGGAACCATAAATATAAATGCCTTGCTGGGTGGGTGGTGTTTTGGCAAACAGCCAGCGATTAGATCTTGGGCCAGTTAAACCTTGGTACAATCGCTCGAACTCTGCGACCACATGTGCTTGCAATTCATCGCGCCAAATGACACCAGCTTCAATTTCAGAAAGGTAATTGTATTTTGGTCCTGACATGATTCTATTCGGTGTTGACCTGGCGCAAGATGCCATTTTTAACAGCGCCTTTTAAGTCGAGTAAACGGCGGTGAAAAAAATGTCCTGCTTTCATAGTGACTAATTGAGGCTTGGGATTTTGTTGTTCAACATATTCATAAACAGCTCGAGGGCTGACCACATCATCTTCATCACCTTGAATGACCAGCCATGGACAATCAGGTGGTGACAGTTCTGTGTAATCATAACGCTCGACCGGTGGGGCAACGGTGACAAACTGTTCTGGGTTGATTGCATGTACCGCACGCAATGCGACATACGAACCAAAAGAAAAACCAGCCAACCAAAATTTACAATGAGGCATGGCTTGTTTGGCCCATTCATAAACCGCAAGTAAATCATCGGCTTCGCCAACACCATCATCAAAAACGCCGTCTGATTCGCCTACACCGCGAAAATTAAACCGCACCGTATGTGCCCCCATGTCTCTGAATGCTTTTTCTAGCATGTGTGTGACTTTGTTACGCATGGTACCGCCATACAGCGGGTGAGGGTGACAGATCAAAGCCACTCGATTTTTATCAACCGCATCTGCTTCAGGAGGCGCCGTTAGGCATTCAATTTGTCCCGCAGGGCCAGGAATCAATAAGACGGTGGATTCTTTTGGGAACTCGATGGATGAATCGCTCATAGGGTTGTGTTAAAAAAAATGTGGATTATATCATGTGATCATTGTTTCACTGAACGTTCCAGGATTCTATCGGGTTTTTAAGATTCGCTCATTTTATAATTCGACAATAAATGACATAAAATCTTTTGATTGACGTTTGATGTCATCGATGTTTTCAATATGACGTTGGTCACTGTAAATGACCAAGGCTGTTTTGGCATCCACCAAGTTAAGGGTGACTTGGCTTTTTCCTTGTTGATGTGAAATTTGACTTTCGATAAACCACTTAACGCCAAATTCATGATTGAAATAAGGGAATGGGTTGCCTTGATGAGACTTGACGGCATAGGGTGTGAGGAATTGCAGTTTGTTTTGGTTCAGAGCTGCGATTTTTAAAGCATTTGTAATTTGTAGGCCAGTTATCTGTGAGGGGGGTGTTTTTATTGATGGTTGAATCACTTCAGTCGGTAAAATAATCATGGGAACTGTAGTTGGTTTTTCCAACCAATTGATGAGGCCCAATATACCCCAAGTCATCAGCATAAAAGCCAACAAGGCCAAGACAGCGGTTTTCGCTATTTGCTGCCAATGTTTTTTGGTTTGAGGAAAAATGTCAGGTGCATGGTCTTCGTCCATCAACTTAACAGGGGGCAGCCAGCGATAACCCACTTTGGGGATGGTTCCAATCAATTGATTCATTTGAGTCAATGGTTTGAGTTGTGATCTGAGGTCTGAAATACAACGGGTCAAAGCATCATCACTTACCACTTGATTGGGCCACACTTCGTCAAACAACTGTTGTCTACTGGCGACGTTTTCTGCGTTTTTTAATAGCACCAAGAGCACCCGCATATTCACCGGGCTCAAGCGCACAACTTCCTGCTTGCCAGATACTTTGCCGGTGACTTCACTGGTACTGGCTGCTATCTGAATTTGGGCGGTTAAATAGCGTGGATTGATCGGTTGATTCATGTGACACAGTTTACCACCAACCAAGCAGAATTAACCTGTCACTCAGGCTATACTCATGTTTTACTCAGGTGTTTGAATGATTCCAACGTCATAATATGTCGTATTATTTTTAAACTTTGGGTGTTGTTATGCATAAACCAAAAAGAGCTTTCATGTACCTCATCGGCTTTGCCGTTTTGCTGTTGGTTTTTACCTTGGTGATTAATCTACCGGCTTTTGATGAAGATTTGATGCCAGAAGTGGCGGCGATTAAAAACATCAAAGCCACACCATATGGTGCCAACAATGCTTACCCCGCTTTGTTGGCCATCAATGGGCCAGGCACTGATCTGAAAATTTCTGCTGATAAAGTCCGTACAATGTTGAACTTAAAAATTTCACAAATGGGATTGGATTACTTTGACCAACAAGAATACGATCAGCATATACGCAATGATTTAGATGTGACATGGCAAGAAAAATACCCGTCTTGTCATTCCAGAAGAGAACGAGCATGCATGAGTAAGGTGTTTACGGCTGTTCGAGAACAACCTATTGTAGATGAGCGACTGACGACGCAGTTACAAAAATACCATGATCTTATCGCTTTGGATGAGTACAGTGAAGCCACTCAGTTGGACATCCAAGCACCTTTGATTGCCTTTGGACCAGTGATGGCATTGAAGCGTATATTCTTGGCAAATAGCTACATTTCTGACAACAGCCAAGATTTTTTAAGTGATGTGATTGATGACATGAATTATTGGCACATGATGCTGAATAAAGGTCATTTGTTAATCACTAAAATGGTGGCTGTTGCCTCGATAACTGATGGCTTGAGAGGATTGTCTGAAGCGATTAAAGCGCATCACTTTTCACCGGTGCAATTAATCGAATTGCAAAATAACATCAACCGCCTGAACCTACAGGAAGTGGCTATCGGGCGCGTTTTTGAATTTGAGTTCAAATATGGCATCAAGGTTTTTGAAGCAGCTGAAAGCAGTGGTGAAATGAAATACTTTGGTCTCTTTGACTTTTTTCAACTCAATGCCACTCATAACATGGCCTATCAGTTGACGGCTGTACCCATGAAACATTTATCGAAGTTGGATTCAAGTGGTTTTTATCAATACTTAAACAGTGATGAGTTTGGCCAGGAGTTTGAACATCCATTCAGTTGGTCTCCAGCTTCTTTGTATAACCCCACAGGTAAAGTGTTAATGAGCTATACAGTTCCTGCCTATACTGATTATTTGGCGCGTATTCATGACTTGGGCGGTATGATTGTGTTGTTGAAGTTACAAATTGAGCTGGCACTGAATCAGGAAAAGCCAGTCAAAAATGTGGTCTTGAATTCTGAGTTTCTCAATCCCTACACATCAGAGCCTATGTCTTACAATGCAGCAACTGACAGTATTTACTTTACCTGTTTGGACAAGACTTCTGTCTGTGAACTGGGTTTGTAAGCTTGGCAGGTAATAATTAGCGTGCCATATAGCTTGACGTGCCAGCGATCTAACTTGACTGGTTGAATTCGAAAGCCTGTTTTTTCATGGCATAAATCAACATCACAACCACTGGAATTCCTATGATGGCAGTCATTAGATAAAATGAAGCAAAACCCATCTGTTCGACCATGGTGCCTGAATAGCCACCCATGATTTTTGGGAACAAAGTCATAACGGAAGAAAACATGGCGTATTGGACAGCGGTGAATTGACGGTTGACCAGCATGGATAAAAATCCCACGAATACAGCCAATGCCAAACCTTGTGACAAATTATCTGCAGAAATCATAAAGGTTAAGAAAATCAGGCTTTTTCCGGTACTGGCCATGATCATAAACAACAGATTGGTTAAAGCCGATAGCGTGGCACCCAGAATCATCATTTTTATGATGCCATAACGCACCACCAATACACCACCAACTAAACCGCCAGATATGGTCATGATGAGACCAAAGGTTTTGACAATGCCTGCAATTTCATCCAGATCAAACCCCATGTGTTGATAGAATAAGTTGGCAGTGACGCCCATCACAATGTCTGAAATGCGGTAAGTGCAAATGATGCCAATCAACAGCCACACATGTTTTCTGTGTCGTTTGAATAAATCTGCCACCGGTATCCAATAAACTTCTTTGACCATGGCACGATTCACTATAGGGGACTTTGCCACCAGGGTGCCAATAAAAGCCGCCAGGGCAATGGCTAAAAATAATTGTCCCGAGGTTGTCATGAATGCGGCCAATGGTTCGTTGTTGAACCATGCTATCAGTGGTTTTTGCAAAGATAAAAAGAATTGATCGGTGTATTGATAGCACAATATCAAAGCAATGATGGCCATGATAAAAATAAGTAAGACAGCGGCATAATCTCTGGTTTGATAGACCAATGAATCGGCTTTTTTCGGCTCTTTGATTTTGATTGTGGTGATCAATCCAACCAACATGCATGTCGCCATAATAAGGTAACTGTATTGCCACGCGCTGTATTTATAATTATCCATGCTGGTGCCAAAATGGTCAGCAATCAGCAATGCGCCGGCCCCTGAAGTGATCATTCCCAGTCGATAACCGACTATATAAACTGAAGACAACATGGTGATGTCTTTTTCATTGGAGGCCTCTATTCGCCATGCGTCAATCAATATATCTTGCGTGGCCGCCGAAAACCCCAACAAGGTAACCGCAAAGGCCATCTGTGTTAAGGCGTTAATGCCTTGGGCTGGATCTGTAAAGCCCATCCAGCAGATGGCAAAAACAATCAGTAACTGTATCAATATCAACCAGGAACGGCGTTGACCTAATTTGGCCGTAAGCACAGGTATGGGTAGTCGATCAACCAAGGGTGACCAAAGGAATTTAAATGAATAACCCAGGGCTGCCCAGCTGAAGTAGGTGATGGCGGATTTTTCTACGCCCACTTGATCCAACCACAAAGAAAGGGATGAGAAAATCAAAAAATACGGAATGCCTGCTGAAAATCCAAACAAGGTCATGTGCAGGAATTTAGGGTTAAATAAATGTTTGATGGTCTCAGACATGTGCAGTGAAGTAAAAATCAGGTCAGTTTAGCATGATTCAAATGCTTTTAAATTCGAATAATAGTTATATGGTCAATTGAATGAGAGTCACAAGTCATTAGATTTTGAGTTATTATTTTAAATCGGTTATGATTTATTTAAAATGGTTTAATGGAAGCGTTAATGATCAAAGCCGAAGACTTACAACAATATTACCCATTCAATAAAATCAAAGTTAAATTTTATCCTTTGCTTTTGTCGGAACTGGAGTTTTTTGACAAACAAAAAGGCGAGCAACTTTATACAATCAATCGTCCTGCGGAGAACACCAAATACCTGACCAAAGGGGTGGTAAAAGTGGTGACGGACAAGGGCCGGGAAAAAGTCATTAAATCTACCTCATTACAATCTAAATATCCCATTGGCGACGCCAATAAATCCAATACCATGGATGCCATCATTGCATCAGCTCAAGCGTCTTGTTTTCAAATCAGTTCTACGCTGCTTGACCACTTTCAGGTTTGGAGTGGTTGTTATGACCAAGCACCCGAAGACAGTCCCATCAGAGGGCATCAATCCTACGAATGGGTGGTTGGTTTGTTGAAAAGCCAGTCAGTGCAAATGTTGCCCCAAGGTAATGTGGGTGAGTTGTTTGAAGCGTTGGAATCCCGCACAGTGACTGCTGGTGAAGAAATCATCGCAGAGGGTGATGCAGGTGATTATTGTTACATCATTGCAGATGGTGAGGCGGAAGTCTTTCAATGTGTGGCTGAGGGCGAACAAAAAATTGCTAATTTAGGCAAAGGTGTGCTGTTCGGCGAATCAGCCTTGGTCAGCAGTGAACCCAGAAATGCATCGATTCGGATGAAGACGGATGGTTTGTTGATGCAACTTTCTGGCGAAAAATTTTCAAAGTTATTAAAGGCCCATGTGGTCAGATGGATTACAGCTCAAACCGCCATTGAAAAAATTGCCAATGGGGCTATTCTGCTTGATGTCAGAGAAGAAGAGGAGTTTGCTCATCAAGGTCTTCAGGGTTCGATCAATATTCCAGTCACTCAATTGAGGAAAAAGATCAGTCGCTTGGATTTAACCAAAGAAGTCATAACCTGCAGTAATTTGGGGTCACGATGTGCATCAGCTGCATTTACATTAGCAACCCTGGGTTATGATGTCTATGCCCTTCAAGGTGGAATCAGCGGTTTAATCAGGTCTTTGGATATATAGTAATCAAAGGGTTTTGACCTTAACCAATTGTCGCCAAATGTTGGGTATTTTCCTGCCGGGTTAATATAGCCAAATTTAACTGATTCTGTTATACTGTTGCCGCTTTAAAAATGGGTGGTTTGGATGTTATTTGATTTCAAAAGGCTCATATTAAATTGCACGTGGGGGGTATGAATACATTCCATACTGCCAGTTCTATGACCAGTTGTGACCATCCTTTTGGATTTTTCATGACTCAACTAATCTCACACTTATATGACCAATACAAATCAAAGTGCAGGTAAAAAATTCAGACTTGCCGTTGAAAGCAATCAGCCCCTCAAAGTGGTTGGCACCATCAATGCTTATACTGCAAGAATGGCCAAAAACGTAGGCCACCAAGCCATTTATTTATCAGGTGGCGGGGTAGCTGCCAATTCTCTGGGTATGCCTGATTTGGGGATTTCATCACTGGAGGACGTATTAACAGATGTCAGAAGAATTACCGATGTTTGTGACTTGCCCTTGTTAATAGATGTGGATACCGGTTGGGGCGGGGCCTTTAACATTGCCAGAACCACCCGATCAGTCATCAAGGCTGGTGCAGCGGCGATGCACATCGAAGACCAAGTGGCTCAAAAAAGGTGCGGACACAGACCGAACAAAGAAGTGGTGACTCAGGGTGAAATGGTAGATCGCATCAAGGCGGCTGTGGATGCCAGAACTGATGAAGACTTCGTTATTATGGCCAGAACCGATGCCCTGGCTATTGAAGGTGAGGAGGCCACCCTTGAAAGGGCCGTTGCCTGTGTGGAGGCCGGTGCTGACATGATCTTTCCAGAAGCCATGAAAACATTGGATCAATACCAAAGGTTCAGAGATGCGGTAGGCGTACCTGTGCTGGCTAACATCACTGAGTTTGGTCACACCCCATTATTTACCAGTGATGAGCTGGGTGATCACGGCGTGGACATCGTATTGTATTGCTGTAGTGCATACCGTGCCATGAACAGGGCTGCAGAACTTGTGTATCAATCAATCTTGGCCCAAGGTCATCAAAAGGATGTGCTGGACATCATGCAAACCAGAGAAGAGCTGTATGAACATTTGGACTATCACAGCTATGAACAAAAACTAGATCAACTATTTTCTGAGGACAAATAATATGGGCAATACAAAAAAAGCAGGTGGCGCTGGCCTTCGCGGGCAAAGTGCAGGTGAGACTAAGTTATGTACTGTAGGGAAAATCGGTGCTGGTTTAACCTATCGTGGATATGATGTTGATGACTTGGCCACCCATGCTACATTTTATGAAACCGCTTATTTGATTTTACATGGCAAGTTACCCAACCAAACTGAATTGGACGCTTATAAAAAGAAAATCAACGCTTTGCGAGGATTGCCTGAAGCGGTCAAGAAAACTTTGGAATTAATTCCACGAACTGCGCATCCAATGGATGTAATGAGAACAGGTTGTTCTATTTTGGGCAATGTGGAAGGTGAAACTGATTTTTCACAACAATTGGATAAAGCCGATCGTTTGGTGGCAATTTTTCCATCCATTATTTGTTACTGGTATAAATTTGTTACCGAAGGTGTGCGCATTGAAACCGCGTCTGATATTGATGGTGTTGGAGCGCATTTCTTGGAAATGTTACACGGCAAAGCACCCAGTGAATTACATGCCAGGGTTATGGATGTTTCATTGATTCTTTATGCTGAGCATGAGTTCAACGCGTCGACATTTACCGGGCGAGTGGTGGCTTCGACATTGTCCGACATCCATTCATGTGTCACGGCTTCGATTGGGGCCTTGCGTGGTCCATTACATGGTGGTGCCAATGAAGCGGCCATGGCATTGATTGAACAATGGTCATCTGCTGAAGAAGCCGAAGCGGCGATTGGTGAAATGCTTCGTACCAAGCAATTGATCATGGGATTTGGGCATGCCGTTTATACCGAACGTGACCCGCGCAATGCCATCATCAAGCGTTGGTCTGAAAAGCTGGCAGAAGAAGTGGGTGATACTGTATTGTACCCAGTCAGTTGTGCGGTTGAAAAGAAAATGTGGGACGAGAAAAAGTTATTCCCCAATGCCGATTTTTTCCATGCGTCAGCTTATCACTTTATGGGTATACCAACAGAGTTGTTTACTCCCATT
Organism: Marinicella litoralis; assembly: GCF_002591915.1. GTDB lineage: Bacteria > Pseudomonadota > Gammaproteobacteria > Xanthomonadales > Marinicellaceae > Marinicella > Marinicella litoralis. The sequence goes on from NZ_NIHB01000004.1 coordinate 215,657, forward strand.
TTCGTGATGTCACGGGTAACAGGTTGGACCGCGCATGTGATGGAACAGCGTGAAAACAACCGGATCATTCGCCCCAATGCCGATTACACAGGACCGGACACTCGCAAGGTCGGTCCAATCGAAGAAAGGGATTGATGCACAGAAAATAAGTAGAAGAAGCCCGATTCAGTCGGGCTTTTTTGTGGACGGGCTTAACTCATGAAACACCTTAGATCGATGCAATGCCTATTGAAGTAGAGTATTTTGGTACTTTGGTTTTATCTGATGGGCTTTGTGTTGAATGGGTTTTCAATGCAATCGAAAGCGCATAAGATAGTTAGTTACATTATTGAGAGGATGTATCATGAGTGAACCTATATATCGTTGGCTTAAGTCCGGTCTAATTGAACCTGGCCATCATCAACAAGCATTGCAGTTGGCGGGCGAACGCGCCGCGCCGCATGCTTGGTTGTTGTTCATCAAGAAAATGTTGATTATGCTGGGGCTGCTGTCACTGGCCTTTGGCGTGGTGTTCTTTTTCGCCTTCAACTGGAATGAGTTGGGACGCATGTTTAAATTCATGGTCATTCAAACATTGTTGGTGGGGTTGTTTGTAGGGTATTTTTTCAAATCAAAGTCCTTTTGGCTATCACAGGCTTTGTTGTTGGCGGCGGTTATTGTGCTGGGCGCCCTGTTGGCATTGTTTGGTCAGACTTATCAAACAGGGGCTGATCCTTGGCAATTGTTTGCCATTTGGGGGTTGTTAATAACTCCCTTGGTGCTGTTCAGTAAATCTGAAGTGTTGTGGGTGGTACTGGCAGCGCTGTTGAACACGGCTTTGAGTTTATACCTTGATGTGCATCGGTCATTCTTGGGTTTTGGTTTCTTGGGTCGTCACATGCCCTGGATTTACTTGTTGTTGAATACCAGTTTGTTGCTTGTGCTGGAGTGGCTTTCGGGTCCCAAGGGGCAGCGTCCTCAGTCTTTGGCCTTGCCACATCGTTGGGCTGCTCAAGTTTTGGGTTTGGTGGTTATCTATATTGTTGGATTATTAGGTTTATCAGCAATCTGGGGTAATTCAGAAACCAGCAACATCAATTTGTTGTTGTTTTCGGTCTTTATGATACTCGCCTTTTTGTTTTACCGGAGGTTACATAAAGACTTGTTGTTATTAACCGCTTGGTCCTTGTCGATGATTGTGTTTGTCTTGGCATTATTGGCCAACACCGTGTTTCATAACTTTGATGCTGGTGGTTTATTACTCATGGCTTTGTGTTTGATAGGCATGTCAACATTCGCAGTTTCATGGCTGAAAAAAACCCATGTATCATTCAAGCAGGAGACATCATCATGAAAAATTTGAATTTATGGCGCAGATTGTCAGACATGGATTTGGTTTCAGGGGAGCAGCCAGCTAACGAGCAGGTGCATGAAACCACCTTTTGGTACATCCGGGTTTTACAAGGATTTGCTGGTTGGTTGGCAGCGGTATTTTTGATTGGCTTTCTTGGTTTTGGAGTGGCGGGACTGTTTGAGCATGGTGCGGCAATGATGGTTTTGGGTGTGATACTCAATGTCTCAAGCTATGTGTTTTTTAAAACAAAACCTGGCAGTGACTTTTTTGAACAAATGGTTTTGGCTTTCAGTTTAACCGGTCAATTTTTATTTGCGTTTGGCTTGTTTGAACTGTTTGAATTCAAAGGTCAGCAATGGTTGGCTGTGGTTGGGCTGTATCAAATTGTTTTGATGTTGGTGATGCCAAACTTCCTGCATAGATTTTTAAGTGCTTGGTTTGCTGTGATTGCATTGTTTTGGGGTTTTGAAGCATGGGTGTATTCAGGACTGGGCAGTGCCTTGGTGGCTGCTTTGTTTGTTTGGTTGTGGTTGGATAAAACTGGATGGCAGGCTGATAAAGACTTGTATGAGCCGATTGGTTATGCGTTGGGGTTGTCACTGTTACAGCTCAATGTGCAAAGTCAATATTGGTTGTTTGATATGTTTCGATACCGGCAATATGAAGGCAGTTGGTTGATGCAAAATGCAGAATGGATTTCGGCATTATTGAACTCAGCTGTGTTGTTGTATTTTATTTTTCGCATGGCACAAGAACACAAGGTGGCCCTGTCCAGTAAAGCTGGCAGGTTCATTGTTCTGGCAGCAGTGGTTATGATGTTTTCAGCTTTGCCTGTGATTGGATTGAGCAGTGCAATTTTGGTTATCTTGGTGGGGTTCGCAAGACAAAACAAAGTGTTGCTAGTTATGGGAGTAATCTCATTACTCGGCTTTGTCAGTTGGTATTATTATTCATTGAACATCACATTGTTGCAAAAGTCATTGATTTTGATGTTGATAGGAACGGTGTTGTTGCTTGGCCATGTTTTACTGAAAGTGATGTTTGCTTCAGACAATAAAGCCAAAGTTGATGACAGTCAGCTCAATCATCAACCACAGATATTGTCAATATGGCAAAAAGGGGCCGTTGTGGTGACGTTGTTGGTGGGTTTAATAGGTGTTAACCATGCCATCTGGCAAAAAGAACGGGTATTGGGTGAAGGGCAGTCAGTGTTCTTGGAGCTGGCGCCAGTTGATCCACGGTCACTGATGCAGGGTGATTACATGCGCTTGCGGTTTGCCATTGCAGACCAAATCAGTAATCATTTAAAGACTGTGGATTTACCTGATCGAGGGGACTCCCATGATGGATTTATTTATGTCAGTTTGGATGACAACAGGGTGGCTCAATTCCATTCTCTTGAAGCTGCTGATATCACGGCTGAATCACCTATGATTATGATGCAATACCGCATGCGGAATAACCGCATACAATTTGCGACCAATGCATTTTTCTTTCAAGAGGGTGATGCAAAAAAATTCCAAGCAGCCAAGTACGGTGAATTTAAAGTGGCTGATGATGGCGAATTGTTATTAAAGGCCATGTATGACAAAGACCTGAAATTATTGGGTGAAAACAGATTGGATTAGAATGCCTCGACTTGCTCGCACAAGGATTCTATCGCCAACAATGTTCGCAGAGTCGGGCGGGTAAAGTGATCAGCTTCTAGCACGGCAATGTGCTGATTCTTGACAGCCGGGATGGATTTCCACGAGGCCAATTGATTTTCGTTGGCCAATGGTTCAAGCCTAACCAATACCTCCGGTTTATTTAAAACCACCGACTCTAAGGTCACGGCAGCTGACAAAGCAGACAATTCAGCATACACATTGCTTAAGCCGCAAACAGCTATGGCTTCAGACATCCAGTGTAATCCATTGACTGTATAAATGGGTTTGTCAGAAATTTGAATCAAAGCCGTTTTTTGCTTTAGCCGGTGTGATTTTAATTGATCCAGTCTTTGAGTAAACAGTTTAGGAGCTTCCAGTGGTGTGGTTTTGAGTGCATTGGCAATGTTTTCAATGGCTGATGGAATGTCTGAAAGTTGGTTGATACTGATTTCGTGTAGTTTGAAACCCAATTCATCCAATTGCTGGATTACTTGATTGGCCGTACCGTTTCTCCAATAAAAAATCAAATCAGGTTGTAGAGATTTGATCATTTCAAAATCAAGTCTGAAGGCATCCCCAATGATTGGTAGGTTTTTTGTGGCTTCAGGATAATTGCTGTATGCACTGATTCCTATTAATGAGTCTTTGCCGCCTGCTGAAAACACCAATTCAGTTAAGTGAGGTGACAAGGTGATGCTGGTGATGTTGGGTTTGTTGGCATCCACGCAAGTGATGATAAAAATAAGGCATGCGAAGGTGGTTGATTTTATCATTGATGTTTGAGCAAAAAAGTGGATGAGGCTGGATTTTAACTGTTATATTGATCAAGCCAAAGAATTATCTTTTTTAGGTTAAAGCGCAGTGTGCTGTATTTTAAGAAATTTGATAAAAAAATAGATTGTCTTTAATCTAAAAATGCCTATAATTCGCAACCTGCTCGGAGCAGAGAGATACAACTATAAAAGTTAGGAAATTACTGGCTATTTATGTTGACTTTCAATTCATATTCTACGAAAATGCCGTGCTTCGCTCGTTGGAGGGATACCCAAGCGGCCAACGGGGGCAGACTGTAAATCTGCTGTTTTTAACTTCAGAGGTTCGAATCCTCTTCCCTCCACCACTATATAAAGGCCCAAGCTGTATGCTTTGGTCTGGGTTGAGCGGGTGTAGTTCAATGGTAGAACGTCAGCCTTCCAAGCTGAACACGTGGGTTCGATTCCCATCACCCGCTCCATTGGTTTTGCCCATATAGCTCAGTCGGTAGAGCACTTTCTTGGTAGGGAAGAGGTCACTGGTTCGACTCCAGTTATGGGCACCACTACTATATTTTATTAACTACTTGTTTTTTTATGGAGTAGCAACAACATGTCAAAAGAAAAATTTGAACGCAATAAGCCGCATGTAAATGTGGGCACCATCGGTCACGTTGACCATGGTAAAACAACCTTGACTGCAGCGATCACTAAAGTTGCTGCTGAAAAGATGGGTGGGGAATTTAAAG
>NZ_NIHB01000005.1 GCF_002591915.1 Marinicella litoralis
TTGGGTGGCCATGATGTCATCGCCATCAACCACTGGACCTGACAAGGTACAAGACCAAGTGCCATCCAGTTGCACAACGGCGGTACAAGTACCTGATCCACCTGTGGTTACAGTGACTGTGGCACCAGGTTCGCCAGTGCCTGTGACTGGTGCACCATTGGTTGGTACATTAATGACAGGAGCCGCTGGCGCAACAGTATCTACTGTAATGGATACGTTGGTTGAACCTGAAACATTACCATCTGGGTCTTGGGCTGTGGCACTCAAAGTATTGCTGCCTTCTGATAAAGCCGGTGATATGGAGCAAGACCAATCGCCGTTGATATCGGCCACGACTGAACAAGTTTCGCCATTTGGTCCAGTGACCACAACAGTTGAGCCTGCTTCTGCTGTACCAATAACCAACGGTGTGCTGTCATTGGTAATTTGTCCGTTAGTAGGTGAGGTTATGACAGGGTCATTTGGTGGCACAATGTCATTAATGGTGATATCAGCCGATGCATTCGAAGTGAAATCTGTTGTTGGCAGTGTGGGTGAATTGGCCACAATGGTTGCTGTATTGGTGATTGTGCCTAATGGTGCATCATTGTTTACTGTGGCTTGAAACTTAACCACAGCGCCTTGTGTTGGTTGGTATGTACCACCAGAACTTGAAGTGGCTGTGTCTCCCAAATATATAATGACTTGAGAACCGTCAAATTCACCATTGTCATTACCAGAAGAGTCGGTTAATGTGCCGGCTTCACCTACAATACTAGAACTTGTGATTTCCATGCTTCCTGGAACATAAGTCATATTGGCTGGAATGCTGTCAGTTAAAACGGTATTAATGGCATCATCCTCTCCTGTGTTCTGAAAACTGATGGTGTATTCAATCACGTCACCTCTGACCACACCTCCACCATTGAGGTCAGTGGCTGTTTTGGTCATGGTTGATGAATAGTCAGGTACAAATAATTCAGTGGAAAAAGTCAAAAAGTGTGGAAAGTATAAGTCTCCATTGGTTACAAAATCGATATCAGCATCGGTTGAATTGGGTGGCAATAGCCCTGTGACATCAACCAAATCTAAATCCATACTGAGTTGGTTGACATAGTTTGGATTCTTGGTAGTAACGTGTGAATTAGAATCGGTGATGCTTGAGTTCCAAAAATCATTGCTTGGGTTAAGTGTACGGTTCAAGGTATTGCCCTCAAACACAAATGAATCGCCAGTCAGTGAATTATCTCCTTCCCACACCAAAGCGCCTACATTGGTTTCAAAACCTGCAGTCGTGGGTGTAACCAATCCAGTGACGTTGACTGAAACAGTGGTGATTCCGCTGACGCGTTGAGCACCATCAAATAAGTTGAGTCTTTTGAATGTTTGGTTGTTATCTTCATAGAGAATGGCCAATGCCCAACCACCATAGAACCCTGTGCCGTCGTTACCTGTTGCAGCTGTCATACCACCTACCGAGTAGGTACCATTACCTGCAGCTGCCACTTGAGTGGTTACATTGGCAAAAGCCTGATAAGGTCTTGAACCAACTGCGCCATCAGTGACGAATGTATCAATCTGGGTTGCAGTGACTGTATTCCAAGTGGCTCCAACGCCAGGTGGTTTCATGTAGATGGTTCCACGACTGGCGGTAGTTTCACCTGAACGCCCGCCCCAATATAAACCAGCATACAAAACTGTTGAGCCTGCTGGTAAATTGAGGTCTGCGGTGGATGAGTTGGCAAAACTGCCCGGAGCCGAAGGATCAACGTCCACAAAAATCATGGCTCGACCATTCAGTCCAGGTGTTGTTCCTGCTTGAACCTGAGCACAATCACCACCGGCAGCACAAGTAAATAAGGTGTTACCAACAAGGGTAACATTACCATTGACATTGAAGCTTGCTCTTTCGCCAAATAAACGGATTTGGGCTTTTGCATCCCCCAAGAATAAAACACACAACAACAGCAAAGTACTGAACTTTAAACATTTCATATTTTTCACACACTAACACTTAAATTAATATATGTGACTTATATCACAGAAATGATATGAGTAAAGCCTGCAAGGATGAAAAAGCAGTTGTAATTTACATTTTGTTACATTTGTCACAAAAAAATAAACATTTTTGTGATTTTGACCGGAATTCTAGAAATTTAGGTGACAAATCATGTCAGTGGCTAATTATTCATGAAATCAACCAATTAAGGTGGTATTTTTACTGATGCGGGACCATTTTAATTTGGTTTTTAGGGTATCCTTCCTCTACAGCAATTTGTATCAACTGTTCTAATTGTTGGGCTGGAATTTGTGGATTTCTTGCCATGATCCAGAGGTAATCTCGTTTGGTTCTGCCGATAATGGTGTATTGATAAGCCGGATCCACGTAAACAATGATGTACTCAGATTTAAAGGGCCACAAGAACTGCATCTTCCATTCCGCATTGGAAGGGTTGTCTGTCACAAAACCAGTGGGTTTGTATTGTTTTTTAGGGCCAGTAAAGCTGTCTTTGTTAAAAGTAAAAGTGGTGTCGATTACATCTGGTTCTGACATTTGATAGCTTTCAATGGCATTGTGCGCACCTTTTTCAATGAAAGTGGGGATGTTGGCAATCACATACCAATCTCCCATAAACGAACCCAGGTTTACTTTTTCAGCCATTCTGATGGGTGGTCCAGGACGACAAGATTGGAAAATAAATAATGACATAATAAGTAAGACAGTTATGCTGATGGCTTTTTTCATAGCAATTCACAGTAAATAAATACATTTTATAAGTAAGTGTGTGAAATTTGGGTCGCTAATCATATAAATAAAATGAAATTTAACTGCCACGGATAGAATTGACCAATTGAATTATCTCTATATCATTTATGTTTATCTGCTTGGCCTTATATTAATATGAACGATGATTTCAATGCAGCGGTCAATTTATCAATTAAGTAAAATACAAGCGATATGAATAAGATAAAAAAATGGCGAAAAAATAAATACCTGGCTTTGTTGATGGATGTGCTGTTAATTGTAGCGGTCATGTTGGCCATTTCATGGTGGCAAAACAAAGACACGCTGGCAGCACAGGGTCAGCCTGCTCCTGTTTTTGACTTGTTGGCATTGGATGGCACAAGCCATCAACTGGAGGATTACCAAGGCAAGCAAGTCTTGTTGTATTTTTTTGCGCCCTGGTGTTCGATCTGTAAATTGTCAGCAGATAACCTGAACGATTTACGAGCGGCTCGCAGTGAAGATGAATGGGTGATATTGATGATGGCACTGTCGTATGGAAACCGAATAGAGGTGACACAATTTGTTGCAGATCTGGATTTACAAGTGCCGGTTTTATTGGGTACAGCGCAACAAATGGTGGACTATCAAATTCAAGGTTTTCCGACCTATTATGTGATTGATGAAACAGGTCATTTGGCTGCAAAGTCAATGGGCTACAGCACAGAAATTGGCCTGCGTTTACGCACTTGGTGAAGTGGATTCAGCGGTCACAGCAAAAACCTGCGGCTAGAATTCAATGACCGCTTTACCATCGTTGGTTGAAAACGTATAATTTCCGCTTTGTCACATCACAATTGATACAGGGATGCCTGTTGGGAAATAAATGACTGCATACAATCCACAAGAAGTAGAACAACACGCTCAAAAACTTTGGGAAGCGCATAAATCATTCGAAGTCAAAGCGGACGACAACAAAGAAAAATATTACTGCCTGAGTATGTTTCCTTATCCCAGTGGAAAGTTACATATGGGTCATGTGCGAAACTACACCCTGAGTGAGGTCATCGCCAGATACCAAAAGATGCAAGGTAAAAATGTACTGCAACCGATCGGATACGATGCCTTTGGTTTACCAGCAGAAAATGCTGCCATCAAACACAACAGGGAACCGGCAGAATGGACTTATGCCAATATGGAAGAAATGACTGCTCAATTTAAACGGTTGGGGTTTGCATTTGATTGGTCACGTGAACTGGCCACTTGTCAACCGGATTATTACCGTTGGGAACAATGGATGTTCGTTAAATTATTTGAACAAGGGTTGGTTTATCGCAAGGACTCAGTGGTCAACTGGGATCCAGTGGATCAAACGGTCTTGGCCAACGAACAGGTAATCGATGGCAAAGGCTGGCGTTCTGGGGCAGAGGTGATCCGCAAAACCATCCCTCAATGGTTTTTGAAAATCACTGATTATGCAGATGAATTGTTACAGTCATTAGACAACATGCCTGGTTGGCCCGATTCGGTTAAAACCATGCAACGCAATTGGATTGGAAGATCAAAAGGATTGGAATTGGATTTTCAGGTCGACGGATTTGGACAAGTCAGTATTTATACCACTCGTCCCGATACGCTTTATGGGGTGTCTTATATGGCGGTGGCGCCAGAACATCCATTGGCGCTGCAGGCTGCTGCAGACAATGCAGAATTGGCTGCATTTTTGCAGCAATGTGGAAAAGAACAAAGCAACGAAGCCGCCATGGCCACCATGGAAAAGAAAGGCATGTACACGGGCTTAGATGCCATGCATCCATTGACCGGTGAAAGGGTGCCAGTTTGGGTCGCTAATTTTGTGTTAATGACTTATGGAACTGGTGCAGTGATGGCGGTCCCTGGTCATGATCAAAGGGATTATGAATTTGCTAAAAAATATGATTTACCCATTACTCAAGTCATTGATGCAGAAGGTGATTTGTATGAAGCAGCCATAACTGAGAAAGGTTGTTTGATTAATTCAGATGCGTTCAATGGCATGGATTTTGCTCAAGCATTCGATGCCATGGCCAAACAGTTCAAAGCCGATGGCACCGGCCGGGTTCAAATCAATTATCGACTGCGCGATTGGGGTGTGTCCAGACAACGCTATTGGGGTTGTCCAATTCCAATTATTTATTGTGATGATTGTGGCGCGGTGGCTGTGCCAGAAGAACAATTGCCAGTGGTGCTGCCAGAGAATGTGGTGTTTGATGAAACCGGCGGATCACCGATCAAGAGGATGCCTGAGTTTTATGAAACCACTTGTCCTCAATGCGCTGCACCTGCTAAACGTGAAACCGATACCTTTGATACTTTTATGGAATCATCTTGGTATTATGCCAGGTACACCTGTCCGCAATATGCTGGCGGTATGCTCAGTGAAGAGGCTGATCATTGGTTACCAGTAGATCAATACATCGGTGGTATCGAACATGCGATTTTACATTTGTTGTATGCGCGTTTTTACCACAAAGTACTGCGTGACCAAGGTTTGGTTCATTCAGATGAACCGTTTGTAAATTTGTTGACTCAAGGCATGGTATTAAAAGATGGCGCCAAGATGTCCAAATCAAAAGGCAATACGGTTGATCCGCAAGATTTGATCGAGCAATACGGTGCCGATACGGTGCGTTTGTTTTCGATGTTCGCCGCACCGCCTGAACAGTCATTGGAATGGTCAGACGAAGGCGTGGAGGGAGCTGCCCGGTATTTGAACCGTTTGTGGTTCCAAGTGAGCACATTCATTGATTCTGTGGCTGGTCAAACCTTTGAAATGTCTGCTGAGTTGAACAAAGAACAACAAGCCATGCGCTTAAAGATTCATCAGAGTATTGAGAAAGTGACTCAAGACATTGGTGAACGTCAAACCTTCAATACTGCGATTGCAGCGATGATGGAATTGACCAATGCCTTAACCAAGTTCAACGACGATAGTACCACTGGTATGGCGATACGTCATGAAGGCTGGTTCAGTTTGGTCAAAATGATCAGTCCATTTGCGCCACATATGGCTCAAGCGTTGTGGGAATCCATGGGGCAAGAAGCGTTGTTGTGTGATGCGAAGTGGCCTGAAGTCGATCCGTCTGCTTTGGTGCAGGATGAAATTGAAATGGTGGTTCAAGTCAATGGAAAGCTCAGGGCAAAATTGTCTGTTTCTGCAGATGCTTCTAAAGAAACCATTGAAGCTTTGGCACTGGCTGATGAAAATGTACAAAAGTTCGTTGAAGGTAAAACCATCAGAAAGGTGATTGTGGTACCGAAACGCTTAATCAATGTGGTGGTGTCATGAGAAAATATTCAGTCTTGTTGCTGCTTTTGATTTTGTCATCGTGCGGCTACCAGTTAAAGTCTAAAGTAAATTTAGATGCCGAATTTGATCGCACATTTTTGCAACATGCCATCAGTGCCCCGCTGTATCGACCTTTGGCAGTGGCGCTGTCAAATCAAGGGGTTAAATTGGTTGATGATGCGGCAGAAGCCAGTGCTAAAATTGTCATTATTAAAGACAATTTGAGTAAACAAATTCAATCCATTGGTACCAATAATCGGGTACAAGAGTACCGATTGGACTACGAGTTGAGTTTTGCAGTTGAATTTTTAGATCAAATCAAAATAGCTGAACGATCATTGACCTTGTCACGTGACTATTCTTTTGACATAGGACAAATTTCTGGAACCCAGGCCGAAGAAAAAGTACTGCGTGAACAAATGTACCAAGACATGGCACAAATGATCATCAGAGCCATAGCCAACCAAAAATAAGCCAACGATGCGTCTTTATTACAATCAGTTAGCAGCGCAGCTCAAACAGGGTTTGGCACCGGTGTATTTATTGGTTGGAGATGAACCTTTGCAACTACAAGAAGCGGGTGATGCGATCAAAAAAGCCGCAGCCAGAGCAGGTTTTTCTGAACGAGAAACTTACCTTGCTGATAAAAGCTTTCAATGGCATGAGTTACAGAACAGCGCGGGAAATATGTCATTGTTTGCCACCCAACGAATCATTGATTTACACATACCAACCGGTAAGCCAGGTACCAAAGGATCTTCCAGTATAGTTTCGTTTATTGAAAACATACCTTCAGATGTGATGTTAATCATTCGATGTGATGAGTGGAATGTAGCCAATGAAAAAACCAAATGGGTTAAAACTGTAGTTGATAAAGGTGCTTTTTTGAGGGTATATCAGCCGAAAGCAGCTGAATTACCACAATGGATTCGAAAACGTTGTCAATCAATTGGTTTACAAGTGGATAACGATGCCATCGGATTACTCAGTATGCGTTTAGAAGGTAATTTATTGGCGGCAGCACAAGAGTTAGAAAAATTAAAGATGCGTTTTCCAAACCAAACAATCACGGGACGTGACATCATGGGTTTGGTGGCTGACAGTGCGCGGTTTGATGTGTTCAGATTGACTGACTCCTTGCTTGAGAAAAAGCCAGCCAGAGCCATCAGAATTTTACGTTCCTTAAAGAAAAACGACATTTCTCCAGTGGTGATTCATTGGGCCTTGGAACGGGAAACAAGGATGTTGAGTGAACTGTCATTCATTCGTCAGCAAAACCGAAATGTATCAGCAGCGGATTACAGAAAACTCGGTGTGTGGCAAAATCGGCAAGCCATCATTCAGTCGACCTTGAACCAGTATGGACTCAGCCATTGGGAATTTTGTTTGAGCCAACTCAGCAAAATTGATCGAATGATTAAAGGTCGATTAACAGGGGATCCATGGCTTGCCATTGAAAAATGGTTGATGTCATTCATGCGTTGATATGCTGTTTAACTCACTCACATTTCTGTTGTTTTTCGCTTGGGTGGTTGCGGTTCATTATTCTTCACTGAGATGGTCCTTAAAAAAAGGCCATCTTTTGTTGGCCAGTTATGCCTTTTATGCTGCATGGAACCCGCCATTTGTGTTGTTGCTGTGGCTGTCTACTTTGGTTGATTGGCAGGTGGCCAAGCAAATGGACCAACAAACAGTTCAAAAAAAACGAAAACACTGGTTGTGGCTCAGTTTGTCGATCAATTTAGGTATGCTGGTGGTGTTTAAGTATGCCGACTTTTTGTTGGCCAATTTTCAAATGCTGTTGACTTTGCTGGGACTGAATATGACTTTTGCGGATCCGGGGTTGATTTTACCCATGGGGATTTCATTTTTCACCTTTCAAACCCTGTCTTACACTTTAGATGTTTACTATAAAAGGTTGAAACCATGGCATGGTTTTTGGGATTATGCTTTGTTCGTTAGTTTCTTTCCACAACTGGTGGCAGGACCGATTGTCAGGGCCAAATCATTTTTACCTCAGCTGCTGAAACAAACACGGGTGGACATCAATCAGTTTTCCATTGGGCTCAGTTTTTTTATCATTGGCTTGTTTCAAAAAATGGTGATGGCAGACAGCTTTTTTGCCCCCATTGTGAATCAAGTTTTCAGCCAACATGAAACGATAGATACCACATCTTCTTGGCTGGGTTCACTGTTTTTCAGTGCTCAGATATTTTGTGATTTTTCGGGGTATTCCCTGTGCGCAATTGGATTGGCTATGTGTCTTGGGTTTGTGTTGCCAATCAATTTTCGCTCACCTTTTGCAGCCATGGGTTTTTCAGACTTTTGGCGTAGGTGGCACATATCCTTATCGTCTTGGTTGCGTGATTATCTTTACATCCCATTGGGTGGGAATCGCAATGGCCAATTCAAACGGTACCGAAATTTGTTGCTCACCATGTTATTGGGTGGATTGTGGCATGGTGCGGCATGGACTTTTGTCATCTGGGGTGCTTTACACGGCAGTTATTTGGTGCTTGAACAATTGATTAAACAAAGCCGGTTGGCAAAAAGGTTTAAACCCAATGCAGTGATTAAATTGATTTTGGCAGTGTTGACATTTCTGGCCGTGGTCTTGGCATTTGTGGTGTTCAGGTCGGAAAACTTATCACAAGCTGGGCACATCATTGCCGCCATGTTTGGCATCAGTGGCAGTTCCAATGTGACTACTTATGCAGTGAAACAAGATGCATGGTTGTTGTTGGTTGTGGTGGCTTTTGTTTTGATGATGGCATCGCAATGGTTCATGAGAAACAAATCCTTGTCTGAGGTCATAGCTCATTCCCATGCAGTGGTTCGGGCGTTATTCATTGCGGCCGCCTTGTTGTTCATTATGCTTTCTACCGGAAACTCCAATGCCTTCATCTATTTCCAGTTCTAAAAACAAAATCAACAACTGGTGGCTCACTTGGTTGTTATCGCTGGTATTGTTGTTGCTTGCGATTGGCTTGTATGAATCATTTTTGTTTAAAAAAGGCTTTAAACCATCCATTGAAGTCAGTAAGGATTTATGGAGTTGGAACAGAAAAGCTGCATCTAAAAGTGCTGATGTTATTGCCTTGGTAGGAGCCTCACGAATTCAATTGGGATTGAACACCAACACCTTGCGAACTCAGTTGCCACAAAATGACATTGTGGTCTTGGCGATCAATGGTCAATACCCGATGGCTACCATCAAAGGTTTGGCCGAAGACAAAAACTTCAATGGAGTGGTTTTGATGTCATTTATGGCGCAAATGTTGGAGCCGCAGTACGAAAAGATGCAAACTGAGTACAACCAGTATTACCAAGAGAAATCAAGCCTTTACCTGTCATTTGATGCTTATTTAACGGCTGCCCTGAAATCAAGATTCAGGTTTCTTCACCCTTTGCTGGGCTTGCACGAATTGGTCAATTACTTGGGTGCTAAAAAGTCTTTCCCTGAGCCTTTCTACGTCAATGTTCATCCCGATACCAGTGCGGCTGGAGATTATTCGATGGTTGATGCCGAGTCATTGAAACGGCATTTCATTGTTGATAAACAAAGTAACTATGAAGCCTACACCATCATGGATAAAACCACCTGGTTGAGCCAGGTCAGCAAGCTGTCAGCTGACATCAAAACCATTCAGGACAGAGGTGGTGAGGTGGTTTTGGTTCGTTTTCCCACCGCTGACGAGCATTGGGTGTTGGATGAACTGTATTATCCGAGGGCACAGTTTTGGGATACCATGGTGGCTGAGATGCCGCATGTGAAAACCCTGCATTTTAAAGACGATGCCCTGTTAAGTTCATTTGAACTGCCTGATTCATCTCACCTTGATATCAGTGATACCCAGTCATTCACTTTGAGATTGATTGAATTACTCAAAACGCTGCAGATATTCAGCCAGCCATAAAGCGGCCAAACTGAAGTGACTGCCAGGAAAATTCAAAGCATGATTGCCTCTGGTTTTATTGTTTAGCTGATTGCTTTCCGTATTGTGTTCTTAATACAAAATAACCAATCAGGGCAGAGACCACAGAGCCAACTATGATACCCAGTCGTTCATCGAAAATGATGTTAAATTGAGTTTCTTCGTAAGCCAATGATCCAATGAATAAGCTCATGGTGAAGCCGATGCCACACAGCGCTGAAATGCCATACAGAGCGACCCAATTGCTATTTTCCGGTAAGGTGGCCCATTTCAATTTGATGGCCAGCCAACACAAGCTGAAAATGCCCACTTGTTTACCTACAACCAGTCCCAATGCGATGCCCAAGGGAACTGGATGCATCATTTGTTCCAAGCCCACACCAGATAAATTAATACCTGCATTGGCGAAAGCAAAGATGGGGAGGATGATATAAGCCACAGCCGAGTGTAAGTTGTGTTCCAAGTCTTTCAAGGGTGAATATTCAGGGTTTACTTTAGATTTGAGTGGAATGAACATGGCCAGAAGGACTCCGGTTAACGTAGCATGTACGCCTGATTTAAGCATGGCCACCCACATCACCACACCAATTAAAATATAGGTACTGGTGGCTTCAATGCCTTTTTTATTGAGCAGCCATAACAGGGGAATACACACAGCCACCACAATCAAAGCAGTCACTGAAATTTGTGAAGTGTAAAAGAAAGCGATGACTAAAATGGCGCCAATATCGTCGAAAATCGCCAAAGATGTAAGGAAAATCTTCAAACTGGTAGGAACCCTTGGTCCCAATACTTTTAACACACCCAAGGCAAAAGCGATGTCAGTGGCTGCAGGAATGGCCCATCCTTGCAGCGCCATGGGATCGTCTTTGTTGAACCAAAAGAACACCAAAGCTGGCACCAACATACCACCAACAGCACCAATGCCTGGGAGGATGATATTTTTCTTATCTGCCAATTCTCCTTCAATCAATTCTCTTTTGAGTTCTAGACCAACTAAAAAGAAAAAGACTGCCATCAGGCCATCATTGATCCACAACAACAAAGGTTTGGCTACACTCAATGCGCCCACTTGAATCGCCACAGTGGTGTCCAACAACAGGTTGTAATAACTTGCCAAAGGTGTGTTGGCTATGATCAATGCCAAAACTGCTGAGAAAAACAGCAAAATACCGGCTGATGATTCCATTTTGAAGAAGTTCTTGATAAAAGAGGCTGCAGCTTTGGTCATAGTTTCACTTAAATTTGATGGTCTTTTGATATAGTACCACCCAATCACATTTCAAGCACAATCTTAATGATTTGCATTCTTATTATGGTGAATTTCAGATGAATTTAGTTTGGTTTCGTACTGATCTGCGTATGGCAGATAACCCCGCCTTGTTACATGCCTTAGAGACCGGAGAAAGCACTTTGGCTTTGTTTGTTGTTCATCCAGAACAACATCAACATCATGGTGAAGCACCACAGAAACTTGAGTTCATCAAAGCACACATCAATGATTTGGTGAAAAGGTTGGGTCAATTGAACATTCAATCGCTCATTGAAGTAGCTCCCTGGTATTCAGACGTACCCGCTTTGATAGAAAAAATAATAAATCAACATCAAGTCAAAAAGCTGTTTTTTAATGCCAATTATTGGCTAAATGAAATGAAACGCGATGAAGCCGTGATACAAATGAGTCAACAGTCAAATGTTGATGTTAAGACATACCACAGTCAATATTTGTTACCACCTGGCAGCATCAGAAAAAGCGATGACAGCATGTACCATGTCTTTACGCCATACAAAAATAAATTCATAGAAGTACTGAAACAGCGTTATCAACTACCACTTTCAATTCCTTCTGAAATTGATGCTGATGTTAAATTACCTGATTTATTGCCTGAAGAATTTAATTCACCGCAATGGCCTGTTGGTGAAAAAGCAGCGGTTGAAAGGCTTAAAAAGTTTGCGAAAAACAATGATTATCAACAGGAACGTGATTTCCCTGCGATTGATGGTACCAGTTCACTGTCTCCATATTTGGCCATAGGTGTTATCAGTGCCCAACAATGTTTGGCACATGTTTTGAAACAGCAAGGCGAACCTGCCTTTAACAGTACTTGGGTGTCTGAATTAATCTGGCGTGATTACTACAATGATTTGATGTATGAATACCCTCGCTTGGCCATGCACAAGACATTCAAGCCCAATGCGGTAGATCACTGGTACCACAGTCCTGAATTGTTGGATCAATGGCGAAACGGGCAAACGGGTTTCCCCATCGTTGATGCGGGGATGCGTCAATTATTAGCAGAAGGGTGGATGCACAATCGGGTCAGAATGATAGTGGCCTCATTTTTATGTAAGCTGTGTTTGATTGATTGGCGGCAGGGCGAAGCCCATTTTATGGCCCATCTACTGGATGGAGACTTGGCTTCCAACAATGGTGGCTGGCAGTGGTCATCGGCCACAGGGTGTGATGCAGCGCCCTATTTTAGAATATTTAACCCTACCACCCAATCTAAAAAGTTTGATCCTGACGGTAGCTACATTAAGAAATATGTACCAGAATTGCGTGATGTTGGGGTCAAAGAAATCCACGATCCAAAAAGCAACACCAGGTCTCTGGCGATGTACCCACAACCGGTGATTGATTATAAATCTGCCAGGCAACAAGCACTGGCCTGGTACAAAGACAACCCCGTTAATTGAATGAACCATGAACAAATACCGATGAATCAAATCAATCCAAAAAAGTTGCTTAATAGCAAATGGACAGCAGTCAATCCAGTTAAAAAAGAATTGCATTTCATGGTGACAGACTTGTTATTGAATGAAGATAATGAGGTGGGTGAATGCACGCTGGAGGCCATCATGACACGACGGTCCAAAGTCATAAACTGGCAAGATTTAAAGAATTCGGCCCACTGGCTACAGGGTTGGAAATAATATTTGGTATGATGCATACGCTGATTGATGGTTCTAAGCTCAGTTTAGGGTATTTAGGTGTAATCATCTTGACAACTGATCTATGGGCTTATATGGATAAATGAAATAAGTTACAATGCATTCGCAGTTGTACTGCTTCCAACAATGTTATTAAAAAATGGACTGAAAATGAAAAAAACACCCCTTTTATTACTTTCCTTACTGTGCTCAAATGTCTTGCAGGCTGACGTATTGGGCTTCTCTTTTGGCGCTCAATATTGGAATTATGACCTTGACGGCTCGGTCCAATCACCATTGGTTGATAACCAGCGAGTGGCCATTAATTTTGACAACAACTCCGACCTGAATCCCTATGTCGTTTTCGAACATCCATTCCCTTTTTTGCCTAACTTTAAATTGCAACAGAACAGCATCGCTGCTGGCGGGATGATTCCTGTGGCTGATCCATCATTCATGGGTGGAGAAGAAGTTTTGGTGCGTGGTTATCTTGATTTTTCACATGTTGATTTGATGCTGTATTATGAATTACTGGATAACTGGGTCAATCTTGATTTGGGCATCAGCGCCAAGTATTTTGATGGCCATCAAAGCTTCACCTACCAAGATGAAATTAATGATGAGAAGGATTTTGATCATTTAATTCCGATGCTGTATGTCAAAGGTCAATTCGACTTACCTCTGACAGGATTGTCTGCGGCGGCTACAGTGGAAGCCTTGAGTTTTGACAGCAATCATGTGACGGACATCGAGCTGGCAATGAAGTATGACTTCAAGTTTGGTTTGGGCATGGATGTGGGATATCGCAGCTTGGATGTGGATTTAAAAAATATCAACAGTTTTAAAAGTAAGGTGAAAATGGAAGGGTTTTTCATCGGTGGCTATTTTGAGTTTTAAACCCAATACAATATGAACTCCGATGGGCCTCAAAGATTGAGCCAAGTCATGTTTTCAATCATTCACATGAAAAGCGTCTCAAATGAGGCGCTTTTTTAGTTACAATAATGTTTCAATCAATGTGGTTTGACGATGACGACAATCAGCTCTAATTTTGAAGATTCAATTGATCTGCTTAAATCCAGATTGGATTCTCAGTGGATCGTTGGTACCCCGTTGGGTATTGGCAAACCCAATCCCCTGATTAATCACCTTTATCAGCACGCTAAAAACAACCGCCATTTATCATTGGATATCTTCACCGCTTTGTCATTGGAAATCCCACATGGAAATTCATTGCTGGAACGGCGATTTTTGCAATGCTTCAGTCAGCGCTTTTTCGGTCAATACCCAGAATTGGAATACATTGCAGACGTGAAGCGCAATGTCGTTCCAGAAAACATCAGTGTACGTGAATTTTATATGCAATCAGGCAAAATGTTGCATTCAAATACAGCGCAAAGAAGTTACGTCAGCAGTAACTACACCCATGTGGCCAGAGACATGGTGAATCGTGAGGTGAATGTCATCTTACAAATGGTTGCCGTTAAACGAACTGCCACAGGAAATCAATACAGTCTGAGTTGTAACCCAGATTTAACCCTTGATATTTTGCGCACAGCAGAGCGCAAAGGAAAACCCAGGCCAGTGGTGATTGGCATGGTCAATGAACATTTGCCGTTCATGGCTGGACAGGCCGCGGTAGAAGCTTCATTTTTCGATCTGCTGCATGACAACTCCAGTGATTATTTTGAACCCTTTGCAACGCCTGCCCAACCGATTGGTTTGACAGACTACAGCATCGGTTTGTTAGCCAGCAGTTTAATTCAGGATGGCGGCACCTTGCAGATAGGCATTGGTTCCTTGGCTGATGCAATGGTCTATTGCACCCAGTTAAGACAACAAAACAACAACGTCTATAAAGACCTATTGGATGAAACTAAAATTTCCAGTAAATTCAATTCATTGATTGACCAAACAGGTGGTACGGATAAGTTTAAACAGGG
Organism: Marinicella litoralis; assembly: GCF_002591915.1. Lineage (GTDB taxonomy): Bacteria > Pseudomonadota > Gammaproteobacteria > Xanthomonadales > Marinicellaceae > Marinicella > Marinicella litoralis. The sequence continues at coordinate 14,842 of NZ_NIHB01000005.1, forward strand.
CTTGTATGCCGCCAGTGAAATGTTTGTTGAAGGCTTTGCACACTTATATGAAGCGGGCATTTTGCAACGCAAAGTTTATCCTGATGCACAAATTCAGTCGTTATTGAACAACAACAAAATCACTGAGCGGATTGAAGCAGGGCTGATCAAAAAACTGGTTGATTGGCAAGTTATCGATGAAGTGATTACCCTAAGAAGTTTTGAGCGCCTACAACATTTAGGGGTTTTCAAAACAGATTTAACATTCCATAAAGGCAAAATCACCGATCGTGCAGGGCAGGTTTATTCCAGTGATTTACATGATGATGACAACCTTGATGCCATTGAACAAAATTGTTTGGGTGATTGTTTAAAACATGGTGCCGTGCTGCATGCTGCATTTTTTATGGGCTCTAAGCGATTTTATCAATGGTTGCATGCCTTAGGAGATGATCAAAAACCCTTGTTTCAAATGACCCCAGTGAGCCAAATCAATGAGCTGTATGGTGGTGAAGCCCTGGATCGGGTTCAAAGAATCAAAGCCAGGTTCATCAATACCTGCATGAAAGTAGATGTTTTGGGTGCTGCTGCCTCAGATGCATTGGACAACCATCAGGTGGTCAGTGGCGTTGGCGGTCAATACAACTTTGTGGCCATGGCGCATGCTTTGGAAGACAGTCGCTCGATATTGATGTTGCGCAGCGTGCATGCCAGTAAAAAAACGGTGGAATCTAATGTGGTTTGGAAATATGGTTATTGCACCATTCCACGTCATTTGAGGGACTTGGTTATCACCGAATACGGTGTGGCAGATCTCCGAGGACAATCGGATGAAGTCTGTGTTCAAAGGATGATTTGTATCGCTGACAGCCGTTTTCAAGAAGGGCTGCGTGCGCAAGCCGTGGCGCATCAAAAATTATCTGCAGATTGGCAAGTTCCGGCAGCGTTTAAAAACAACACGCCTGAAATGATCAGCCAACAGTTTAAATCAGCACAAACCCAAGGTTATTTTCCTGCCTATCCTTTTGGTGAGGATTTTACGGCGGAAGAAAAAACCATCATAGGCGCATTGAAATGGTTGAAACTGAATACTCGGAATAAATACGCCACCTTACTGACATTAATTAAAGTGCAATTCGTTAAAGCCAGTGAAAAGGAAATGGTTTATTTGAAAATGATGAAACTGTCAGATGGCAAAAGCTTCAAGGAAAAACTTTCCGCTAAATTGTTGGTACATGCCTTAAGACATCTATGATGACTTGAATGAACTTCTTATTGTTACTGGGATTTTTTTGTGTGATGACAAGCAACGCCGAAAATAAAATTCAAATGATTGCCCATGCAGGGGGTGGTTATGACGGACACAACTACAGCAATTCGATAGAAGCTTTGAACGGCAGTTATCAGGGAGGGTTTCGATATATTGAAATGGATTTTTCATGGACCAGTGATCAGCAGTTGGTCTGTCTACATGACTGGGATAAAACGTTCAAAAAAATATTTAAAAAGAAAATCAAACAAGCGGTTTCATACGCTGAATTTAAACAATTGGTTGAAGAACACCCAGATTTCAGGTCTTGTACATTAGACAGTTTGGCTCAATGGCTATCCAACAAACCTGATGTCAGAATCATCACAGACATCAAGTATGACAACTTACAAGGCATTCGACTCATTATTGAAAAATACCCAGAATTAAAATCACAACTGATTCCTCAGTTCTACCAACCTGAAGAATACCCAATCCTCAAGGACATGGGTTTTAAAGATTTGATTTGGATTTTGTACCAATACAAAGGCTCGAAACAGTCTGTGATCGAATTGAGTCGACCTATGGAGTTATTTGCAGTGTCCATGCGTACCAGTCAAGCCAAAAACAAGACCTTGCAAAAACTGCTGAAACACCACCGCATCTTTGTTTACACCATCAATGATGAGAATAGTAAAATCAAGTTGTTGGAAAATTATGGGGTGACTGGACTTTATACTGATTTTTTAGCCCATTAAAATCCGTATTTAATAAAACCATAATTTTTACCCTAGGTACAGGATCTGAATTATGCTGATCAAGTTAAGTATAGGAACTGATTTGATTTAGCTATAAAAATATTAGTCGTAATTTTTTGAGCCAACTCCACTGACAGCTAGTGGATCAAACTAAATAGACCACATTAAAAAAACATTCGACCAGTCTCCCCTCTAGAGAGGGGATTAAGGGGTGTGTGAGATATTGAAATAAATAATATATGTGAATTTGCAAGGAATCATCCGTCTGATTACAAACTTCTATGCATGACCAAGCTGGAGCCGCCTAAAGGGCCTTACTGTTGGTGGGAACAAGGTCAAAAAGTAGATTGCATTTGGGAACTTTGACTTGGGAATCGACAGGTACCTTAAGTACTAAAATAATATATAGCGAACAGAAATTATTCAAAAAAAAAATATTGAAATTGCTTCAGATATTAATAGAATAAATAAAAATCTTGGAAGATCATATGTACTTTATTTACATTTTTATAGGGATATTGGTGATTTTACCACTGGCACAATACTTGATGCTAGTGATTAAATTGTATGGAACACAACTCACTCCGGCTAAATTCAAACCGCTGTTGTCTTCGATAAAAGTACCCGAAGCGACACAACAACAATTAGCTCATGCCCAAAAGTCACTGGAAGCACTGGGATTTGAATTTTTTAATCACATCGTTAATCAAGACATAATCACTACCAGTAAACCCAATGTACAGTTGCTGATGCATCATCCAGAACAGCGTTGCTATGCCCTGGTAGCGAATCCACATAACCCAGATTTAAGCAGGCCATACTCACTCAAGTTCCAAAGCTTTACCAATCACCTAACCATTGAAGCAATGGATGCTGATGCAGAAGGAGTGATCAAATCATTTGAGCCACTGCATGCCTTTAATCTTGAGTCAAACCAACACCAGGAAGCCTTCAATGAGTTCCTCTCTGTACGTGGAGGACTGACTGCAAATAGCAACCATTTAATTTGTTTTCAAGATGCTGAATCGTATTCACAACACATGCAAAAAATTTATGCCCAGTACCTGCGTTTTTTGTACCAACAGGGCTTGCTTAAAAAAAATAAAAACAACTTACAAATGCGCTTCTCCACAGCAGCTAAACTGGCATGGCAGATGTTCATGAACAAGAAAAAGACTCGAATCTTAACTGCAGAAGAAACCACTGAAGCTATTAAGTCCTACTCTTTTCTTCCTCATGCACAGGCTCAAGCTCACCGCCGGGTTCAAAACAACCAACAATCATCACAATTAGGCCGCTGGGGTAAAACCTTGTTGTTCTTCGGCTCAGCAATGGTATTTGCCTTGTTGTTTGGCATCGCTTGGTCACCGTTTTTGGTACTGATTCTGATCCCTGTCTTGTTGTTTCATGAACTGGGTCATTACTGGGCCATGAAACTATTTGGTTACCGTGATCTGCAAATTCTGTTTTTACCGATAGGTGCTATGGTTTCTGGTAACAAACAACAACCCTCCCCCATGCAAAGAACGTTGGTTTCACTGGCTGGCCCAGTGCCAGGGTTGTTGTTGGCATTTGGCCTTACGATGTGGGCACCCGACTTTATCATCAGTGAATATGGTTTGTCTCTGGTATTTATGTTACTGATAATAAACTACCTCAACCTATTGCCTTTTATGCCTCTTGATGGCGGACATGTGGTCAATCTGTTGTTATTTGATCGATGGCCATTTTTACAATTTTTGTTGATGTTAATCAGTGTGCTGATATTTGCTTTGGGTGCCTGGGCTTGGTCTGACCCCATTCTGACTTTTCTGGCTGTGATCTTTGGCTTAGGATTAAAAAACAACTTTCAACAAGCTCAGCATGTTACCCAAGCCCGCCAACGATGGGGTAATAAACTAAAGAACCGAGATAACCTGAACGTGATTTATCACATGATGAAACAGAGTCCTGCACCATTCAACAACAAATATCAGGACGCCACTCCTATTAACGAACGATTGAGCCATCCCTCTCCTTCAGTTCGAGACAGTTTGCTAGGTATGGTTATGTATTTAACTGCATTGCTTGCCCCTCTGGTTGTGATTCAACAAGTGATAGGACTGGATTTGATCAAATTCATTTTTAGTTCAGACACATCCAGTTTCCAATATGATGCTGATGAAAACCAACAATGGGATCCCAGTTATTGGCAACAACAATTCAACTTGGCTCTAACACCTACAGAAAAACAAAGTGTGGTGAATGATGCATTGCTTATGTATCAGGAGTCGGAAGACTTTTATTTGTTGTCAGAAATTTATCCTCAAGCTATCAAATTATTTGAAACCAACCAATGGCAAGAAAACCCTGATTACCCGGTTCTATTACGTGCCAACTTACTCTATCAAATCAGCGAACAACCCGAATATGATGCCCAAACTGAATTGAATAAACTGTCCATGCTTTTGGGTGAAAACTCGATTGCATATACTGAGGTTTTGGTCAATGTTCTGACTTGGCAGCACTCGCCTGATAACAAAGACCAATTGATAGGTCGACTGGCACAACTTGAGTCGCATCAAAAATATCAAACTCTTTTCAATGCTTTGGCTCACCTGCAGTTCTCATATGAACAAGACCAACAAATTGGAGCTTATGAAAGCCTGCTCGTTGAATACCTGCCAATATTCAAGTCCAAAGCACCTGATTTGTATCCAAGCTTGCTCCAATACCATTACCAAGCATTGTTCGCTCAACAAAAATACCAAAAGCTGCTTGATCTGGCCCAACAAAATCTACAGAGTCGTTCAACAGAATCTACTTATTCAGAAACAATACAATATGAAATGTTGGCTTGGGTGGCCTTGCTGGACCATCAATATGAGTTGGCACAAACTTATCAAAGCCTTCGTCAAACTGCCGAACAGGCGCAACAACAAGAATTAAAAAAAGAAATGGGGTTTTTGGCAGGTCTGGTTCTGTCGGAGCAAGTAAATGCCATATCGTTGAACCAAGATCCCTTGTTCAAGTTGGCACTGGCCATTCAAAAAGACCAACCCTCAGCGGTTGCCAGTGAACTTGATACATACATTCAGTATGTTCAGGGCTGGCGAAAACAACCATTCTCCGAACACCTCAAACAGATTAAGCATTTCGATGACAATGAATCTAAGCAATTGAACCACATCAAATATCAGTTTCTGTTTCGGGCCATTCGCGCCACACAGCCAGACTTACTCAATGAAATCAGCGACCTGTAATTTGTAGTTGGATAGCGATAATAAAAGAAACATAAATAAATAACCAATCAAAAATGAGTGGTTACTTAAGCTGATCCAAGCTTGGCTTATGATGATTAACATGTAACCATGGATAATGTGATTGGCGGAGAAAAGCAATTATAAAGTGGCCAGCGAAATGGTAATCAGATTGATTAAACAATTGAACTGGTATTGGAATGACATATATAGCAACTTGGCAAGCTGTTTTGGCGACCATTCAAATATAACAGTACCTCGCACCCCACTTAATCTTTTTTCAAGCCAATGTTTTTGTGATAATCTCTGGATTTCAGTTTTCCAGCATTCAGTTAAATAAACTAAATAAACGATATAACAGCAGGGTATTGGGCGTGTTTTTTGCTGATCTTAGACGCGCCCAAAGATTATTGAATTTGAATTTTTTACGCTATCAATAAAGAAAGATACCGAGCAAAATATAGAGTTTCAGAAACATGAGGGCAATCGTGACTTTGTATCAGTTCATATCTTGTGATTAGCAATCAAAAAAGGTCTACTCTATGTGAAATCAATGACTTACAATGTCGTAAATGTGTCATTGTTGTCATCATATAAATTTGTTGGGTATTTCAAGAAAATACGTTAAGGTTGTTGCTATCAGTCCCACTTATGAAATTCGTGATATGGTTTGGGGTTCCGCAGATAATTCATCAAATAAATCCCCGTCTTTTGTCAATTACACCGAGTCTTTGCGACCATCGTATGCAGGGTTCTGGAGGGTGATGCTGTGATAACCAAACTTCCACGTTGGGTTGAAATTGGTGGTTTTTGGCTTGCCTGCATCGCTGGATCAACTAATACAATTGGTTTGTTGGGATTTAAACATCAAGCCGTTTCGCACCTTACTGGAACCTCAACTTTGCTCGGAGTTGCAATCGCCGAGCTGAGTTTTACCGAAATGGCTCACCTACTTTTAGTTATTTTGTCTTTTGTTTTGGGTGCTGCCTTTGCAGGTGCTTTGGTCGGTGGGGTGGCTTTGCAGCTTGGTCGACGTTATGGCGTTGCGCTTATATTGGAATCACTGCTGCTTCTCTGGGCCATGTTTGTACTGTTAGGGGATTCCACTTTAGGCCATTATTTGGCATCAGCCGCCTGTGGCCTACAAAATGGTATGGTCAGTACTTACAGCGGTGCCATTGTTCGCACCACCCATGTTTCGGGCCTGTTCACTGACCTTGGTACAATGTTTGGGGCATGGATAAGGGGTCATGCGTTCAATTCTCGACAGGCGGTGCTTTACATGTTGCTGATATTAGGCTTTGTTACGGGCTGTGGTATGGGTGCATTGCTGTTTCAACGAGTCCAGTTTTATGCCATGCTGTTTCCTGCTTGCGTGGCAGCAGTGTTGGCGGTAATTTATTGGTTTTTCTGGTTACAATCCCGAAAGGAAAAAACCTAAGTAATTGTATGATTTCGGTTTTGAGCATTAACCTTTTCCATGTGGTTGGTCAAAATCCAATACTGGGCCAGTAGGAACAATGCCGGTGGGGTTGATGTTGCCATGACTCATGTAGTAATGGTTTTTGATGTGTCGCATGTTGACGGTTGCTGCAACCCCTTCAACTTGATACAGTTCACGCAAGTAAGCGCTGATGTTGGGGTAATCTACAATTCGTTTGAGGTTGCATTTGAAATGACCCACGTAAACGGCATCAAAACGCACCAAACTGGTGAATAAACGCCAATCGGCTTCGGTGATTTGATCACCAACCAAGTATCGGTTGGTACTCAATATGTCCTCAACCCAATCCAAAGTCTTGAACAAAACCTCTACATTTTCAGCGTAGGCTGTTTGTTTGGTGGCAAACCCGGCTTGGTAAACACCGTTGTTGATGTCTGAGTAAACGCGTTTATTGATGCGATCAATCTCTGAATGTAATGCCACTGGGTAATAGTCCGCTGTATTGCCTGTGAGGTGATTAAAAGCACTGTTGAACATGCGGATGATGTCCGCAGATTCGTTGCTAACGATGGTTTGTTTTTCTTTATCCCAAAGTACCGGCACTGTGACACGTCCTGAATAGTTTTTATCGGCTTGGGTATAAAGCTGATGCATTAACTGATGTTGATTCACATGATCTGCGACCAAGTCCTGGTCTTGCGCTTCACTGGCATTGAAAGTCCAGCCATCTTCACCCATCAAGTAATCAACCGTTGATACACCGATGATTGTTTCCAAAGCTTTTAACTGGCGAAAGATCAAGGTCCTGTGTGCCCAAGGGCAGGCCAGAGATACATACAAATGATACCTGCCAGCTTCTGCCTTGAAGCCATTGACACCGCTAGGGCCAGCGCCACCGTCGGCGGTAACGTGGCTGCTGAATTGAGCAGCATCGCGTTTAAATTGACCGCCAGTTGATTGGGTGTCATACCATTGGTCATGCCATTTTCCATCAACTAAAAGTCCCATGTTGTTCTCCTGTTGAGTTTGTTATTGCGCAAAGTGACCAGCTTGGTAGTCATTGAATGCCTGTTGTATTTGTTCACGGGTATTCATCACAAATGGGCCCGCTCGTTCAATCGGTTCATTCAATGGTTGGCCTGAAACCACAATAAAACGGCTGTCCTCATCTGCTTTGATCGACAGTTTTTCACCCTGGGTGAGCACGGCCAGATGTCCAAGCTGAAGTTCCTGTTGATCTGCCAATTGGATTTGCCCTTGGTACACGTAGATAAATGCGTTGTGTTCAGGGTTGATTCGTTCGGTCAAGCTCGAATCAGCTGGCATGCTCACGTCCCAATAATTCGGATTGACGTAGTTATTTTCAATGACGCCAACAGTGCCCTTTGCGGTGGTACCAGCTATGACTTTTATGCGTACACCGTTTTCATGAACTTCTGATGGAATTTCATCTGCTGTAATTTCTTGGTACTTGGGTGTTGTCATTTTTGCATCGCTGGGTAAGTTTACCCACAACTGAAAGCCTGAGAGCATTCCTTCGGTTTGTTCCGGCATTTCTGAATGGATGATGCCTTTTCCTGCTGTCATCCATTGAATGCCACCGTCTTCAATGACCCCATTGTTACCGACGCTGTCTTGATGCCGCATTTTGCCTTTCAGCATGTATGTCACGGTTTCAAAACCTCGATGGGGGTGAGGTGGAAAACCACCTATGTAGTCGTTGGCTTGGTCTGAACCGAAGTGATCCAGCAGTAAAAATGGGTCAAGGTCTGATAATTGATGTGAACCAATGATGCGAGTCAGTTTTACCCCATCACCATCAGAGGCCGGTAGGCCTTGATAGATGCTGTTGATTTGGTTGTATTCAAACATGTTGTGCTCCTGAGTTTAAAGTTTTGCCTGTTTCGATTTCATTCATAATGCTTTGGCTAAAACCAGTTAGTATTTCTGTTGTCATTTTTTCATGGTAATTGGCATCTATCACTGTGACATCAGTGATGCCAATAAAGCTGAGAAGCTGTTTTAAGTAAGGTGTGGCAAAATCAAGGGTTGACTCGATTGGAACCCCACCTGAGGCCATGACCAATATGGCTTTTTTACCGGTCATTAAACCAACGGGACCTTGTTCGGTGTATTTAAAGGTCAATCTGGCTCTGGCAATTTGATCTATCCAAGCCTTTAACACGGCCGGTATACTGAAGTTGTAAATGGGTGAACCGATGACAATATAATCGGCTTGTTTAATTTCACCTACCAACTCATCAGATTGTTGTAGCCGAATTAGATGTGCTGTATTTCGGTTTTCATCAGGGGTAAAGTTGGCGTTTATCCATGACTCATCAATATAAGGCATGCCAGAACTTAAGTCGCGGTCAATTACAGTTATATGACTGTGCGTGAGGTTGATGTGCTCACGAACTTTCTCTACCATTTTTCGAGTAATGGAATCAGTTTGACGGCCACTTGAGTTAATGGTTAATAATGTTTTTTTCATGTGTTTGCTCCATTAGGTCAGGTTGATTTATTTTCTGTTGTCCATAGCCCATTGGCCGGGTCCATTGGCAACCAGGAACAAAAAACCACCTGCGATCGCCATGTTTTTCATGAACATGATACTTTGTGTTTGATCTGCAAAATTCAGGTGGAAAATTAAGGCTGACAAGACACTGAATCCAGCCAACAAGAAGGCCGCTAACCGTGTTTTATAACCCACGATGATCAGCAGTGCGCCGACTATTTCAGTAAAGATCACCAAAGGAAGGAGCCCACTGGGAACACCCATGGCTTGCATGTAAATTGCTGTGCCGGCATAATCACTTATCTTGCTGATTCCGGCCATTAAGAATATCGTACTGATTAAAATACGTCCTATAAAGCTGCTGTTTTCTTGGATAAATTTCATGTTAATTTCCTGCTTAAATTATTCAATGTGTTCATTGTATTGTTCTTCTATATGGCTTTAAATAATCAAATATAGAACTTATTGTTCTTGTTATAAGAACAATGTAAAATGGCATCATGAATTTATTTGAAGACATGCAAGCTTTTGTCAGGGTGGTTGAAGCCGGCAGCATCACCCAGGCTGCTGAACAGATGAACACGGTGAAGTCAGCGGTAAGCCAACGATTGAATCGGCTTGAAAGTAGATTGGGTATTCAATTATTGAGTCGCACCACCAGAACGCAGAAATTAACCGAAGCAGGTAAATCCTACTATAAGGACTGCACCAGAATATTAGATGATGTGATAGAAGCAGAGGCTCATGTTCAACAGGACAATCAAGCATTGGCTGGACGAATTAATTTAGCGGCACCTTTGTCGTTTGGCTTAACACACTTGAGTCAAGCCATCAGACAGTTCAATGAGTTACACCCAGATGTGGTTTTTAATGTTGATTTTAATGACAGAAAAGTTGACTTGATCAATGATGGTTTTGATTTGGCAATCAGGATTGCTCATTTAACTGATTCGAATTTGGTTGCTAGAAAACTAACCTACAGTCAAATCGTGCTTTGTGCCAGCCCACAATACCTGGCTAAACATGGTATGCCTGAACACCCCAATGATTTATTATCCGGACACCATAAACTTAAATACAGCAGTTCTCCTGATGTTTGGCAGTTCAAAGAGGGTAAGAAAACCTTGAAAATTAATGTGCCCAGTATAATGAACAGCAACAATGGTGGATTTTTGTATGAAGCTGCGATAGAAGGCAAAGGGTTGATCATGTCTCCAGATTTCATTTGTTACAAAGCAATCAAGACAGGCCAATTGGTTCCACTCTTATGTCCCTATATTGATAACAATTTAATCAACGCATATGCTGTTTACCCACAAAACAGACACCTGCCAGTCAGGGTTAAAAAGCTGATTGGGTATTTATCTGAATATTTTGGTGACACACCTTATTGGCAGGTTCTGCATTGATGACATCTATGGGTTTTGAAGACAGTCATTGAAGTCATAAAACGTAATCAAAATCTCAGTGCTGTTAGGAAAAAATCAGGGCTTGTTTACTTGGTTTGATTTTCCATGATGCCAGCCCAACACACAGGCGAAGAGCCCAAGCAAGAAACCAAAGCCATAAGCGATTAAAGGATTTAAGCTGGCAATGATTTGGGTTTGGTCTCCCCACCAGACTGAATACCCGACTGTGCTGTATATCAAATAAATAATGAAGGAGATACTGGCGGCCAACAGCCAAGGCCAGCGACTTTTGCGGTAAATGAGGGCCAAAGCCAAGGCCATTAAAAAAGTGACCAATATACTCAATTGGATGGCGTAGGCAAACCGATACATGCTATCAAGACTGGTTATTTGCATGCTCGGAATGTGATTGCTGAATAGCCTGGAAAGTATGGGTGGTAATAATCCAAACAATGTGCTGATGATCAGTGCACTGTGAACATGAACATTTCTGCGAAATTTTAGCGCCAAATAGATCTGTAAAGCGGTGGCAAAAATCAGTAACACATCAGCTGTTAACAGGGCTTGGCCAATTTCCACATAAAAAGGGTGTTGACCAACTGCTTTTATGGCCCCAAGCCATGTTACCAAAGCAAAAGCCGCCGTCATCAAAGGCACCATGATAAAAATCAACAGGCCTGCTTTGCGGTGTTGTTGTCTTTTCCCGTGATGAATCAGCCAGCTTTGTAATGCAATCAAAAGAATCCAGACGGTGGCTGTTATGCCATGAATGTGGTGGGCCAGAGGTGCTTCAGAAAGCACAGCAAAATAACTGGGCCAAAAGGCAATTACAGTGACTGCCAATAAGACAAACATCAGGTGGTGTGCTTTTGAATACGGCATAAAATTCTCCTGTATTTGGCATGATTTAAAATCCTATCATGACGGTTCATATTTATAAAGCGCTTGCTTATTTAATGATTCAGCCACACGAAACAACACAATTTTTTTACTTGAATTATAATCATTACATTAAATATTCGAGGTGTGTGTGAAATTTAAAAACCAACTGCAGTGGATATTCTGCTTATTTTGCTTTACCACCGAAATCTGCGCACAAAAACAAATCGCCCTGACTTTCGACGATGCGCCACGACCGAGTACATCATTGAGCAGTCAGCAAAGGACAGATGGCTTGTTACAGGCTTTACAGTCCAGTGGGGTAGAGCAAGTGATGTTTTTTGTGACCACCAAACACCTGAACGCTGAGACAAAACCGATTCTGAATCAATACGCCGAAGCCGGTCATTTGATTGGTAACCATTCTGATCAACACCAATGGTTGCAGCAAACTCAATTGGCTGTGTACCAACAAGATTTCCTCAAAACCCATGAACACATTAAATCATACAAGACCTTTAAACCCATGTTCAGATTTCCGTATTTAGACGAAGGCCGTGACCAGCTTAAAAGTCAGGGCATGATGGAGTTTTTAAAAACCCATCATTATCAGAATGCTTATGTGACAGTGGATAATTACGATTGGTATTTAGATAAATTGTATCAAGATGCGTTGAAAACAAAACAAAACGTGAATTTACTGCAACTGAAAAAATTGTATGTAGAGGTGTTGTGGCAAGCCATTGCGTTTTCTGATCAAATTGCGATGCAATACCTGGGTCGTTCACCCAAACACATTTTGCTGCTTCATGACAATGATTTGGCCGCTTTGTTTGTCGATGATTTGGTGGATCATTTGCGGGCTCAAGGCTGGGAAATCATTTCACCTTTGGAGGCCTATCATGACCCCATTGCCAAGCAAGAACCCAAGACTTTATTCAAAGGCCAAGGCCGAGTGGCTGCATTGGCACGTGATGCGGGTGCCAATCCGAGGGACTTGGTTCATGTGGCAGAAGATGAAGAGCAATTGGCCAAAATGTTCAAAGAATATCAAGTCATCAGTGAGCCGTCTCAGGCGATGCCTGAATGGTTCAAGCAAGAAATGCAAAATCAGGTCGGAACATGGCAAGCCAGCAATGCCGAATTTCAATCGGAGGCTGAACCTTTCAGTGCTTATCGAATAGAATGGACCTGGGGTCTGGGGCAACAAAGTGTGAATGGTCGCTTGTTTGCCATACACAATGACCAGCCCACGGGTAACTTCTGGACATTTAAACAATATTGGGACCCGGCTCAAGGCCAGGCAAGGTTGATTCAAATGGGTCATGGAGGACGCATTGGTGATGGTTTTATCCATCCAGTCAATGAGCAGCAATTGGAAACCATCCAAACATTTTCAGCACCTGGTGTCGATGCCTATTCAGAAAGGCATTTAAATCACATGACCGATCAGGGCTTGGTTACTACCTCATTTAAATTAGATGCATATGGTGATTGGCAACCACAGCGCAGTTACCTCTGGGTCAAACAAACACCGGCGGAATAAAGTATTGAAAATTAGTTATAATAAAAGTTTTAATCGGAGTTAAATAAAGTATGTATAAAAAACTGATGTTGGCAGTGACTTGTGTGGCTTTGACCGCATGTGGTGCTGATGAAGCGACAACCAATACGAGTACGACTAACCTTAATGACCATGAAAATTCGGTTGCTGATGAAGCTCCTCGTTCTGCACTGAAAGAATATTTGTCGGAAGGCACCGTTTGTGATGTTCTTGACCAAGAATCCTTGCGGAACACTTTTGGCATCCAAACTGAAATCAAAGCTCGGGTTTCTTCATTCAGCAATAAATATACCTGTAGTTTCAGCTGGGAACGTGCGGATGCTGATGAGCGAATGAATGCGATGATTTCAGGCACTGTGATGACTGCTGATGGCAAAATGAAAAAAATTCCGATGCGCCAAAGGGTTACTGACAGTGAATTGAGTATCACATTGAGTCAATCTGATCGCTCAGCAGAGAATTACTTGCCGAGAAAAAAGACTGAGCAAGAACTACAAACACAAATTGATGCAGCCAAAAAGGCAGCCAATGATCGGTTGACTGATGAGCAAAAAGCGGCAGCAGGTGATGTGGCCAATGACATGGTTGAAAAATTACTGAAAAAGAACAATGAAAATCAAATCATTGAAGGTGTGGGCCAAGCCGCTTACTGGTCAAGAGTGGGTTTTGGTGGACTGAATGTATTCACCAACGGTGTTGAAGTTTACATTGCACCAATGATTGCTGACACCCAAGAGGAAGACATTGAAAATGCTAAATTGGCATTTCAATTGTTACAACAATAAGCCAAATTAAATCCTACGCACAGCCAGGTCTTGTTGTTAAAGACCTGGTTGGTTTTCCCACAAATTCAATCGGGCAAATTCAGGACAAGTCTGGGGTTTCAAGTGATTCATGCAGTTTCAACAACACATTGTTTGATGTCATTAACGAAACTTGTATCTAAAGGATGAAAAAGTTAAACTGATTTTTTCAACCTTGATCACACTTCATGGAATTAAATCAAACCATCATTATTGTCGCAGTGACCTGCTTGATTTCATATATGGCATGGCAAAATCGGCAATTGATGGAACGCTTGATATTTTGGTCTCCAGCCATCAAAGAAGGACAAGTTGAGCGATTTGTGACCCATGGTTTTATCCATGCGGATGGTACGCATTTATTGTTCAACATGTTTACCTTTTACTTTTTTGGTTCATTTCTTGAACCCTTTTATCGACAGTATTTTGGTGGTGCTGGGTTTGTTATTTTCTATTTGGCAGCCATTGTCGCAGCCATGTTGCCGTCTTACTTCAAACATAAGGACGACCACAATTACATGAGTCTGGGCGCTTCAGGTGCCGTGTCTGCGGTGTTATTTGCCTATATTTTATTTGCCCCTTGGGAGCTGTTGTATCTGTTTGCAGCCATCCCAATACCTGCCATTGTTTTTGCGGTGGCGTATGTTGCCTACAGCATCTATGCCAGTAAAAAGAACAATGACAACATCAATCACAGCGCTCATCTTTATGGTGGCTTATTTGGGGTGATCGTCACCATCGCATTAGAACCCAGAATTGTCAGCTATTTCTTCACCCAATTGTTGAATCCAAGCTGGTTGGGTTAAAAGCAATCAGTACAAATTGATTAATTGACCATGTTTTAATGCGCCGATTGCAAAATGGTGTGCCAGGGTTTGACCCATATCAGCGAATGAAGATCTGGCGCCAGTGTTTTTGGCTATAATTTTGGGCCCAAAAAACAACACCGGAACATGTTCTCTGGTGTGATCAGAGCCTGGGAAAGTGGGGTCGCAACCATGATCAGCCGTGATCAAGGCAATGTCATCAGAATGTGCCTGATTGGCTTCCATCAAAGCCGTTAATTCTGGTAAACGTGCATCAAACTCTTCTAAGGCTTTGGCATAACCGATGACATTTCTTCGGTGGCCATAGTGACTGTCAAAATCGACAAAATTGACAAAAATCAGTGTGTTGTCTTCAGCCTGCTTATAACAATCTAACATCGCATCAAACAACGCCATATTGTTTTTTCCTTTGACACAATGGCCGATGCCCCTACCAGCAAATATATCTGAAATTTTGCCCACCGAAATAACTTGTCCGCCTTCAGCTGACAAGTGATCCAATAAGGTGTCTTCAATCGGTGGTGTGGTGAGGTCTTTGCGATTACTGGTACGCTGAAAAGAGGCTGCATCGGTGCCGATGAACGGACGTGCAATCACGCGAGTGATGTTCAGTTCATCAACTAACTTTTTGGCAATGGCTGATATTTCAAGTAATCGATCCAAGCCAAAATGTGTCTCATGGGCAGCGATTTGAAACACCGAGTCGGCAGAAGTATAACAAATGGGTTTGCCGGTTTTAATGTGTTCTTCGCCCAGTGCTTTGATGATCTCGGTGCCGGAGGCGTGGCAATTTCCTAGGATACCTGGAAGGCCTGCTTGTTCAATAAAAGCTTCAATTAAGTCATCAGGAAAACAGGGTACAGTCTTGGGAAATGTGCCCCATTTGAATGGCACCGGAACGCCGGCCATTTCCCAGTGACCGCTGGGTGTGTCTTTGTCTTTACTTTGTTCAATGGCATAACCATAGACAGCATTTATTTTTGTTGTATCTTCGACCCCAGCCAACGCATGCCCAGAACTGTCGGTTTGCGCGGCTGCCATTCCCAATCGAGTTAAGTTTGGAATGTTTAGGGGGCCTTGTCGCACGCCATCTGCATCAGCCAGTCCTTGGGCACATTGATCAGCAATGTGACCTAAAGTATTGGCGCCTTGGTCACCGTATAGATGCGCATCGGCACTGGCTCCAATTCCCAATGAATCCATCACTAAAATCAGCGCGCGTTTCATGTTGGTTTGTTGCAAAAGATATCAGACATATTTTTATTTAACCACAATCATCATGACAACGGAACTATATGGATTGAAGTTTTGATCATTTTATAAATTTTCGAACAAACATAGATTGATCATTGATCCAGCATCAATCTGAATTATCTATTAGAATCAATTGTATGATCAATTCACTGCTATACATTGGAACTCAAGTGGAATAGTTTCATAAAAAATTCAGGATGCACACAGTTTTTGCATGCCAAGAATAGTTACAATGAATGTGCTATTTTAAATTTAGGGGACGAATTATGGGTAAATCTACATTAGCACTTTTGATATTAGGAAGTTTGTTTTTGGCCATAGGAGTATGGCTTTTATCATCGGCATGGTCTAGTAACAGTTGGCCAATTGTAGAGGGTCAAATAGAATCGACTAAAGTGGTTGCTCGTTTTTCTCAGGTTAGCAGCACCACCCAAAGAAAATTAGATTACAGCATTGAGGTGAGGTATGCATATGAAGTTGATGGTGTCATCCATCATGGACAGCGCTATTCTTTAGGTACAGGGCACACCGTAGAAGGTGGTTTCAGTAAAAAGAGCGATGCACGAGAGTGGTTAAAACAATCGAACTTCAGAATCAATCAACCAATCAATGTTTATGTTGATCCTAATGATGTAAAAAATACTGTGCTTTATGCCGGAATTTTATGGTCCACATGGGTACCCATCTATATCAGTTTATTGTTTATTGGTATGGGATTTTTTAACCATCGTTATATGCAATCAAAAGCCTATCAAAGTACCCTTCAGTGACTTTTTGAGGTTTTATTTTGTTAGAATTTATTCATGGTAAATAAAAAGGCCGCTGATGCGACCTTTTTTCGGTGACTCATAAAAAGTATTTTATAAAGCTTCAATGATCCCTGCAGCACCCATGCCGGTACCAATACACATGGTAACCATGCCGTATTTGCCGCCAGTTCTGCGTAAGCCATGAATCGCTGTGGCCGCTCGACAAGCGCCGGTGGCTCCCAATGGATGTCCCAAGGCAATGGCGCCGCCATTAGGATTGACTTTTTCAGGGTTTAAACCCAATTCTCCAATCACTGCCAAAGACTGTGCAGCAAAGGCTTCATTTAACTCTATCCAATCCAAATCGTCCTGTTTGATGCCAGTGAGGCTCAATACTTTAGGAATGGCTTTGATGGGGCCAATACCCATGATTTCTGGTGGAACGCCAGCCACTGAAAAACCGTGGAACATGGCTATAGGGGTTAAGTTGTCACGTTTCAATACTTCTTCATTAACCAATAACAAAGCACCGGCCCCATCAGACATTTGTGAAGAATTACCTGCAGTCACGGATCCACCCATGCGGAATACTGGACGCAATTTATTTAAAATGGCTTCACTTGAACCTGGTCTTGGACCTTCGTCGGTATCAACGACTCTGGTTGAAACCAAGTTGCTCGCATTGCTGAAATCAGGTTTTTTACTGGTGATCTCAACCGGTATGATTTCATCATCAAAATAGCCATTTTCAATCGCATTGAGGGCCCTGTTGTGACTTTCAACCGCAAATTTATCTTGGTCTTCTCGAGACACTTGCCATTGTTCAGCCACTTTTTCAGCAGTAATGCCCATGCCATAAGCGATGGCTACTTGGTCATCTTCAAACACGGCTGGGTTCATGGCAATTTTATGACCCATCATGGGTACCATGCTCATGCTTTCGGTGCCGCCAGCGATGGCTGCATCCATTTGTCCAGTGGCAATTTGTTGTGCGGCTATTGCAACTGCTTGGATGCCAGAGGAACAAAATCGATTGATGGTCATGGCTGGCACACTTTCAGGCAAGCCTGCGAGCAGGGCTGCAATGCGAGCCACATTCATGCCTTGTTCTGCTTCTGGCATGGCGCAACCAATCACCACATCACCAATGGTCTGCGGATCGAATGTGGGGTTTCTGCCGATGATTTCACTCAGGCATCTGGCCAATAAATCATCAGGTCTGGTTTTACTGAACATACCTCTTGGGGCTTTACCGATAGGTGTTCTGACCGCTTCAACTATATATACTGGTTTCATATTCATAACTCCTATCAATTGCGCAATGGTTTGCCGGTGGTTAATGTGTGTTCGATTCGCGCCAATGTTTTTGGCATTTGAATCAATTCCATAAAGTATTTTCGCTCTAAATCTAATAAATACTGTTCTGTAACCAGCGAGTCTGAATCGACAAATCCACCGGCCATAACGATGGCAATGCGTTTGGCAATTTCATAATCATGTTCGGATATCATGTTGCCTTCGATCATATTGGCCAACATCATTTCCATGTTAGCAATCGCAGGTTCGCCAGCCACCCTGATGTTTTGTTCATTGGCTGGAGCTGTATAACCTTTGTCATGCAAATATTTGACTTTGGCTTTGGCCACATAAAGGATTTCATTGGGGTTGAAAACGATTTCTGTACAAGGTTTCAAAAAACCAATTTGTTTGGCTTCCAAAGCACTGCCAGCAACTGCTGCCATCGCTACCTTTTTAAAGTAATGTTCCAACATTGGATACAAATCTTTACCAAATGACTCTTTGGCAGTTCGTCGTGCGATTTCTTTCAAGCCGCCACCTGCAGGTAACAAGCCGACACCAGCTTCGACCAAGCCGATATAAGTTTCAAAGGCCGCTACCACAGAAGTGGCACTCATGGAAAATTCACAACCGCCACCCAAAGCCATACCGCGTGTAGCCATGATGGTTGGCACGGAACTGAAGCGCAGCGTTTGTGAAGTTTGTTGGAAAAAATCAACTGATTGTTCTACGGCATCGACTTGCCCGGCGCTGATGGCCATCGCAGCAGGTGCCAGGTTGGCACCTAAGGTGAAGGGTTCTTCGGTTTGCCAAACAATCAATCCTTTGTAATCTTTTTCGGCGATCGACACGGCTTTTCGCAAGCCTTTTAATACACCTTCTGCAATGATGTGTTTTTTGGTTTTGAAACTGGCAATGGCAATTTCATCGCCTTGGTGCCAAACACGAATGTCATCGTCTTCAAAAATGGTTTCACCATAATGGGCCTGTTCTGATATCAACCGATCTGGAAATAATTGGCGTTGATAAACCGCTGCGGTGGATCTTGGTTTAAAAGAATCTTCAGCAGCAGAGTAGGAGCCTTCAGCCCCATGGGCACCATCGACTTTCATCACCCAAGAAGGCATGGGAGAGGAGGCCATGGTTTTACCGGCATCAATGTCATCAACAATCATTGATACAATGCGGTTCCAGCCTGATGCTTGCCAGGTTTCAAATGGACCTTGACCATACCCAAACCCCCACCTGATGGCAAAATCAATGTCTCTGGCCGTGTCAGCAATGTGCTCGAGTTGGGTGGCACAATAATGAAACAAGTCACGGAATATTGACCATAAAAATTGCGCTTGAGGAGAATCAGTTAAGGCATGCAATTCAGTCAGGCGATCTTGTGGTTTGCCTTTTTTCATGATCTCGACCACCCGTGGGTCTAATGCTGCATTTTGGGCACGGTATTCACCTTTGTCAGTATCTAGCACCAAGATGTCACGACCTTTTTTCATATAAACACCGGCCCTGGTTTTTTGTCCAAGGGCGCCTTTGTCAATCAAGGCTTTCATCCAAACCGGCTGTTCAAAATGGGCATGCCAAGGGTCATCGGGTAAACCATTCTTCATGGTGTTGATGGTATGAGCCAAGGTATCTAAGCCAACCACATCTGCAGTTCTGAAAGTGGCTGATTTGGGTCGGCCTATCAATGTACCGGTTAAGGCGTCAATGGTTTCAAAAGGGATGCCAAACTCAGCACCGTGGTGCATGGTAGAAACAATAGAAAACACCCCTATGCGATTGGCAATGAAGTTAGGTGTGTCTTTGGCAATGACAACGCCTTTGCCGACAACGGTGGTTAAGACCGTTTCCAAATCACTGACAACTTTGTCATCGGTGTTGTTGGTAGGAATGATTTCAACCAAATGCATATACCGTGGTGGGTTAAAGAAATGAACACCACAGAATTTGGACTGTAAAGATGCAGGTAACACCGTCGCCAACTCATTGATGCTTAATCCAGATGTGTTGGTAGCAAAAATGGCATCTTGATTGATGTAATCTTCAACCATGTCATAGACCGACTTTTTGATGTCCATGCGCTCTGCCACAGCTTCAATGATCAAATCAGCCTGTTTTAATTTTTCAAGGTCATCTTGGTAGTTGGCTGGTTCAATCAATGACAAAACAGCGCTGTCGCCTAATGGAGCTGGCTTGAGTTTTTTTAATCCTGCCAAGGCTTTATTTACAATGCCGTTTTTTGGACCTTCTTTGGCGGCCAAGTCAAATAGTAGGGCAGGTATTCCGGCATTGGCAAAATGAGCGGCTATTTGAGCCCCCATAACACCTGCGCCTAGAATGGCCACTTTTCTGATATTTTTAGTTTTCATTGTGATTTCCAAAATGGTTAATTAATTCCAATTCATGAATGGAGTCGTATGCAGTTCTGATTTGTTCGGCTTGTTCGACACTGATGATGCCAGCGGCTAAAGTGCGATCAATCAAAACTTGATAATTTTTTGTGGTGACTGAAAATCCAGTTGCATTGCTGACTGCATTTTCTATGTTTTTTACTAAACTCAATTGTTCTGATGCTTTTGAGATACGTGCCAAAATGCTGTTATTTCTTGATAAATCTTTGACCACCGCTGAATCCACCATGGTCTCGTTGTGTTTGGTCGCAAAACTGGCTTGGTGAAAAGGTTTGCCAAAGGGGAAAACCAAGACTTTTAAAGTCAACGCTGTGAATCGACTGAATGCACTGTTGATACATTGGTTCATGCTTTTTTGACTTAAATAAAAGCTGTCTCTCATTGATTGTTTCAAAAAGAATTTGGTGTTGTCGTCATTGTTGTTGGTGATGTATTGGCGTAATACGGCCATCTGCATCAATAATTGCTGGTTACATTGTGCCAAGTAACCAGTGAATTCTGTGTTGTTTTCTTCTTTTAATGACCATTTGATCAATGCCAAATCGGCAATCAATGCATAGGTGCTGCTCATTCTTCTGATCAGGTTTTGGTGTTTGGATTTGCGCCAGATAAATCGTCCTAACCACGATGTTCTGAAAGAATAGACCCATACTTTTGCACAATTGTGCCAAATAAAGGCAATGTGTTTGAAAATCAAAAAGTCTAGTTTTTTGATGTCTACTTGCGGTTTGTTTAAGACCTCCACTTCCTTGCTGTACCAAGGGTGAGCGGATAGGGCCACTTTTTTCATCAAAGGCAACTGGTTGATTTCATGACTGTTGCCATCTAATTCCATACTGAGGTGTTTCACTCGAAAATACTGATTGAGGTTATTCTCACTTTTAATTTGGTGTGCATTTGAACCCAGGACTGTGCGTAGCCAAGTCAGTTGATGCAAACTGATGTCAAAGATGGAATTTTTAAACAATATATTGGTATAGCTCATCAATGATTGATCGCCATTGATCAATGCCATTTGTTGTATATTGATTAACCGTTGTCGGTGGCTGAATTGGCGATTCAATTGCTTTTGTACCAATTTATAATTAAGCAGTGCCCGTGAATTTTGTTTCTTGATATGGGCAAAAAACCAAGATATATAAGTGGTGCTGTCATGGATGGGTCTGGAAACGGCCGCTGGCCACAAACTGGCCGCCATGGCTTGTTTTTCATACATTTGTTTTATGCCCTGGTCCAAGCAGTTAAAGCCACCCACAATTTGGCTCAATGGAATAAAGATGTCCTGTGCCGAACAACTGTAATAGTTAAAGAGGCCCTTGTAGGCTACGTTGCCTTGTCTGATTTCGATTTTGTCAGTTTGGGCATCTAATATACATAAGACAGTGCCTAATTTGGTGCGTTCACTCAATTCATTGGCAAAATCTGAGAGGTTGACTGCCAAATAAAACACCGATGACTTCGGTGTACCCAGCATAATGATGTCTGTGAAGCTTAAGCGGATGCCATGGATTGATTGGTCTTGGTGACTTTCAATATCAATCCTTCCTTCAATTGAAGACTTGCCATTTTCCAATAATTCATAGAGGAATGTGGCGTTCAAAAAAGGTAATTTTTCGCCCGAAACAAACGCCGGTAAATAGTTTCTTTTTTGATCAGATGTGCCATGTTTCTGGATGATGCTGATGACAGATTCGGTATTCACAATACCAATCAGGGCGCCTAATAGTGGATCTACTTGTGCCACAGTACTCAAAATGTAAGCCACTTCTTGTCGATGAAAGGCGTGACCTCCATATTGTGCTTCGATGGTCAGTCCGGTGTACTTTTCGGGGGTGATTGACTTGCGCCATTCAACCATATTTCTTTGATCTCCGGAGATCAAGGATTGAGCGAATTTTTTGATGTCATCTGATATCGGTAAAATTTCAATTGGCGTGAATTTGAAATCTGGCTTGCCGTTGTAAATTGATTTTTCAAAGTCAGTCACCAACCAACCATCATCTATCTGAGTAAATCGTTGCCAATTGATCCGGTCTTTGTTGTTGAAAATTCGCAGCACAGGTAAGGTGATGAATAACATCCTGATGTATCTAAAATTTCCGATGATGATGACATTCAATAATAAAAATAAGGTAATGATTCCTTGTGTGTTGGTGATAAATTGCAACTTGTAAAAAACGAATGGCGTTATAAACCAAAAAACCGATAGCAGCCAAAATGGCCACAGGTAAAAGGCGTGGATCAACGCCAATAGAAACAATGTAATTATATACAGTGTCATTAACTACTAACGGATGTTAATGAAGCAACACCAAACTGAATCAGTTCTTCAACTGATTTATTAAAGTACTCAGATTCTGGCATTTGTTTCGACATGCTTGAAGCACCGAAATCGCCCATCGCATAAGTCAATGCGCCAATCAAAAAATGAAACCTCCAAAAAATGGTTTCTCTGGGTAAATCAGGACATGCCAAATGTATGGCCTCGGCAAATTCCTTGATAATGGGGGTGTAACGGTTGGCCAGTAATTCATGCAGCGATTCACTTTGTTCAGCATAGGCCCTGGCCAAGACTTTCATAAAAACTTTGCCACCTTGGTGCTTATCGTTGATCATGTATAAAGCAGGCGCAATAAAAGCATGCAGGATTTGTTCCAGGTTGCAGGCCATTTTTTTATTGCCTTGATTCAGGTCATGCAACATTTTTTCGCGGACTTGAAACAGATTGTTCAGCCGCCTTTCTAGTACTTGATTTATGAGCTCTTGTTTGTTGCCGAAATGGTAGTTGATGGCTGCTAAATTGGTGTGTGCTTGTAGGCTGATTTTTCGGATAGAAAGTTCAGCGAAACCATTTTCAGCAATTAAGTTTTCCGTGCTGTTAAGGATTCTTTCCTTGGTAGAGAGCGTAGTCATATAAATAGTCGTTTAATTGCAGTGCAGGCATTGTAATTGTTTTGAAAATAGTTAGCAATTCAAACGCTTGTTTTAATTTTTATTCAACGTTGTGATGAAAGCCTCATTAATAAGATGTCATATCAAATTAAATAGGAGGGGATTTAATCTGAATAAGCCGGTTTTCTTTATTCAATGGCATCATGATACAGGTGGTGTTAAATTGTTGAAAAACCTTATAAATAGTGGTATTGCGGTTTCTTATGAAGGCCAATGTTGATACAATGCGCGAGTTTTTTTACTGATGTCAATTTGACGATTTGTGTTAATTTGAAAAATTGCATCGGTAAAAGTTAAATATTATTTTTAATTTAGGGCGTAAATTACAGATTTTAAAAGAAAATCTTGCTTTGACCGCCGATTTGGAGTAAAAAATGTCTAAAGAAAGAACTTTGTCAATTATCAAGCCTGATGCTGTCGCTAAAAACGTGATTGGTCAAATTTATCAAAGATTTGAAGATTCGGGCCTTAAAATTGTGGCTGCGAAAATGAAACAATTAAGCCAAGCTGAAGCGGAAGGTTTTTATGCTGTTCACAGCGAAAGGCCCTTTTTTGGTGATTTGGTGTCATTCATGACATCAGGCCCAGTCATGATTCAAGTGCTTGAAGGTGATGATGCCATCACAAAAAACCGCGACATCATGGGCGCCACCAACCCTAAGGAAGCTGCTGCTGGTACCATCAGAGCTGATTTTGCTGAAAGCATTGATGCCAATGCGGTTCATGGTTCGGATGCGCCAGAAACTGCAGCACAAGAAATTGCCTATTTCTTTTCATCAATAGAATTGAACTGAAGATATAAATTGAAAAACGAAGCCATAAATTTACTTAACTTAGACCGTGCTGGTTTGGAAAGTCTGTTCCTTGAATTGGGGGAACAGCGTTTTCGTGCTGCCCAAGCATTAAAATGGATTTATGGCGATTTCGAATTGGACTTTGCAGCTTTCAATAACTTCAGTTTATCACTGAGGGAAAAGTTGGCTGCGACTTACCGATTGGAAGTGCCTGAATTGCTCAGCGAACAAATTTCAATTGATGGCACCAAAAAATGGTTGCTGAAAGTTGATGAAGTCAATGCGGTCGAAACTGTATTTATTCCTGAAAAAAATCGGGGAACCTTATGTGTTTCATCACAAGTGGGTTGTACACTTAACTGTACATTTTGTGCCACAGGTGCCCAAGGTTTTAATCGACACCTGACTACTGCTGAAATTGTTGCTCAAGTTTGGGTGGCTGCCAAACATTTGGGTCACACCAAAAACAACAGGGTAATCACCAATGTGGTGATGATGGGCATGGGAGAGCCGTTGGCTAATTATTCCAATGTGTTACCTGCGTTAAACATCATGCGTGATGATTTGGGCTTTGGTTTCGCCAATCGCCGGGTGACTGTCAGTACTGCTGGCTTGGTTCCAAAAATTTTACAATTGAATGAGGATGCCGATGTGTCCTTGGCCATTTCATTGCATTCACCTTTTGATGAGTTGCGCAATAAATTGGTGCCATTGAATAAAAAATACAACATCAAAACTTTGCTTGATTCTTGCAAAACATTCATCAAGGACAAAAGAAAATCAAGAATCACTATTGAGTATACCCTGATTGATGGGGTCAATGATCAGCCAGAACATGCCAGGGCGTTATGTAAATTGTTGTCAGATTTACCTTCAAAAATTAATTTAATTCCGTTCAACCCTTTTCCCGGAACCTTGTTCAAACAATCAAAGCCGGAAGCCATTGAAACATTCAAAAGAATTTGTATGAAAAATGGGTTCATCAGTACAGTCAGAAAGACCAGAGGAGACGACATTGATGCTGCTTGTGGTCAATTGGCAGGTGAATTTATGGACCGTACACGTCGTTCAACTCAAGTCAATAAATTACAATTGGAGTTGGTATGAAAAAATTGATTTGTTTGGTCATGTTTTTAATGTTGTTCGGATGTGGAACCACATCACACAACAAGCGCTATCAAGAAACAGATTCACAACAAGTCGATGAAAACAGTCCAGAGATGTTGAATGTCAAGATGGGCGTGGCTTATTTTGAACGTGGTGATACCGATATTGCATTAGAAAAATTCAAAAGGGCCTTGGCACATAACCCCAAACTGGCCATAGCACATTCTGCCATTGCTTTGGTTTATAGCACCATCAATGCCGTTGCTGATGCGGAAAGACATTACAATTTGTCGGTTAAATATGCGCCTAATGATCCAACCATATTAAATAATTATGGTACATTTTTGTGTCAAAACGCTAAATATCTAGAGGCCGTTGAATACTATAAAAAAACGTTGGCGAACCCATTCTATAAGACACCTGAAACGGTGCATGAAAATATTGGTGTTTGTTTGATGAGGGCAGATTATTCAGAAGAGGCAGAGCAACATTTCAGAAAGGCTTTGTCGATCAATCCAAACATGACTATATCACTTTACAATATGGTGATTCTGTCAGCAGGAAAAGGTGAAAGTATGACCGCGAGGGCCTTCATTCAAAGATTGGAAAGTAAAATGGTCTTAGATGAAAAAGTATTGAAAGTGGCATACGAGGTTGAGAAAAAAATGGGAAATGATCGGTTGGCTAATGAATATTTAGCTAAATTAAGAAAAATAAAAAAATCATAATAATACAGACACAGCAAATGAATACAGAATCAACTAACACAATCAATATTACAGAATTGGCAGCGATTCGTAATAAAAAAAACGTCACCATTGAAGCTTTGGCGGATACTTTAAAGGTCAGTAAAGACTTTATTAAGTCCATTGAGTCAGGTGCTTTTGAAAAGTTAGGCGCACCCACTTTTGTAAAGGGACATGTGACTAATTACTGTAAAGCTTTGGATTTACCGATAGAGTCAGTGCTCCAGCAAATTCCTGAAAAATACTTACAAGCCCAATCATTAAAGCCTTCTGATGCCATGGGTGCCAGTCCATTGGCCAGGGTCAGAAGAAAGTCAAATTACTTAGGGAAATATGCGGTTGGTACAGCACTGTTAAGTATGCTCGCATTGAGTTTTTACTTTGTTTGGGATAAATGGTCGTTACCGAAAAACATGGATGTCCAATCATTATCACTAACAGCTTCTACCCTAGCTGAAAAAAACAAACCAGCCACAAAAAACATCACCTATTCATCGATGATTCCTCAAGTAAAATTGGATGATGAGCAAACTTCACCCGATCTTGGCGACGAAGTCGGCTTGATTGATTCGGAAAATGAGTCCATTCAGCAGTCAAGTGAGCACTCAGAAGGCGACACAGAGTTGAATTCAGGGCTTGATACTGTTGAAGATGGGAATGCACTCGATGAACAAGGTTCGTTGCAAGAATTGGCTGGATATTCAATCGAACTTCAATTGGCTGAAGAAGCGTGGGTATCGATAAAAACCAATGATGGTGTTAATTTAGAACATGATTTGGTGGCTCCAGGGACTTATACCTACCATTCGCTGCAACCAGTTCATTTTAGAATTGGCAATGCGACCAATTCGCAAGTCAGGATAAATAACAATGAGATTAACTTGTTAGATTTCATGAAAAAAGACATCGCAGATTTTAGCTGGCCCAACGACCCGAGTTAAAAATCAAAAGTTTGCTAGATTAATATCGACCAAATGGTCAAAGGCACTATTTATCATGTCATGCCTCATATAAAATACAGTTTTTTTGAACGGATTTAGTTTTGAGTAAAAAAGTCAGTCGATTACGAGGTATGTATGACATCACACCAGACCAGGTTTGGGTTTGGCAAAAAGTAGAACGTATTGTTACCAATCTTTTGGAACAGTATGGATACCAAGAAATCAGGTTCCCTGTATTAGAAAAAACTCAATTATTCCACTCAGCCATTGGTGAAGTGACTGATGTGGTTGAAAAAGAAATGTTCAGTTTCGAAAATCGCAAAGGTGAGTCAATTTCAATGCGACCAGAAGGAACGGCTTCAACAGTCAGGCTGGCTTTGCAGAATGGTTTGTTGTTTAACGACCCTCAAAAACTATGGTACAACTGTCCCATGTTTCGGTATGAAAAACCGCAAAAAGGGCGGAACCGACAATTTTCACAAGTGGGTGTTGAAGTGTTTGGTTTCGATGGGCCAGATGTTGATGCCGAGTTGTTGTTGATGACCAAACACATGTGGGAACAATTGGGTTTGAAAAATGTTCGATTAGAACTCAACACCCTTGGAACCCCAGAATGTCGTGCCAAATACCGCGAAGTGTTGATTAATCACTTTGAAAACCATGCAGCTGTATTGGATGAAGAAGCAAAAAGCAGGCTACACAGCAACCCATTGAGAATTTTAGACTCTAAAAACCCAGCCATGAGAGAAGTGGTTGAGTCAGCTCCAGTGATTCAAGACTACCTCAGTCCAGCAGCAAAAAGTCATTTTGCAGAACTGTGTGATATTTTGGATTCATGTGATTTGGAATACCGCGTTAATCCGAAGCTGGTGAGGGGTTTGGATTATTACACCCACAATGTTTTTGAATGGATCACAGAGGACTTAGGTGCACAAGGTACCATATGTGCAGGTGGTCGTTATGATAAGTTGGTTGAAATGCAAGGTGGCAAACCAACAGCCGCAACAGGCTTTGCTATGGGCGTGGATCGACTGGTTGAACTGATTTTAGATCATGACCTGTGGCAAGCGGAAAGCCAAACTGATGTTTATTTGATTAAAGACAAAAATATTGATGCCAAAACAGTGTTAAAACTATCAGAAGACATCAGAAAAGACCTGCCAGGTCTGAAATTGATGGTCAATATGGGATCAGCTTCATTCAAATCCCAGTTTAAAAAAGCCGATAAAACCCAAGCCAAATTCGCTATAATATTGGGTGAAGAAGAGTTGGCCAACGGCAATTTTTCAGTCAAGGCATTGCAAGACCGAAGCATGGGTCAGCAACAACTTTCTTATCAGGAAATGGTCTCATTGTTGAGTTCTGTAATCAATTAAAAGGTAAGTCATGGATCAAGAACTAAAACAACGTATGATTGGTGCATCAGTCATTATTGCATTGGCGGTCATATTTGTGCCTATGCTGTTTGATGGTGATGTGGTTGAAAAACACAATAAAAACATCAGCATCAACATTCCAGATGAAACCCAAAACAACTTGGAAGTTAAAAAGTTTGCGCTTGATAAACCGGTGACTGAGGCGGTCAAGTTACCAGCCAATGAAGTGGACTTGGTAATAGAAGATAAAAAACCGATCTTGTTACCAAAGCCTCAGGATGAACAAACTCAACAGCCAACTTTAATTCAAGCTGAAAAAAATGACAGCACGGTCGCAACCAACAGCAACACCACGAATCAAGACAAAGAAATAACCATCAGTGAACCTGCCACCATGCCACCAGAAAATAAAGTCAAAGTAGAGGTGGTCGAAGCAAAAGACAACAAACCCAATGTCGACAATGTAATGATTAAAAGACCGTCGGTCAACAATACGCTGGCACAAAGTTACCGTGTTAAATTGGGCAGTTTTTCTCAGCAAGCCAATGCCGAAAAAGTCAAAAGTTCTTTGTTACAAAATAACATCAATGCCATTGTTGAATACAACCCAGGATTGAAGTTATATCGCGTGTGGTCTGAACAAATGTATCGGACAGAGGCCAGTGCCAATGATTACGTAAACGCTGTTAATAAGCTAAAATTGAATATAGGAACCCCAAAAGTGGTTACATTAACTGCATCAGATGTGGATTTAATGGCAAGCCAAGGACAATTGGGATGGGTGATTCAGTTGGGTAGTTTTTCAGAAAAGTCCAATGCCATTGAATTAAGAAATAAAGTTTCAGCGGCCGGTTTTCGAGGTTTCGTTGATGTGATTGTGAACAGCCAAGGTAAATCGTTTTATCGCCTAAGGGTGGGCCCTTTGATGGAAAAAATTGATGCTGAAAAAACCAAAAGTGAAATTCAGTCAAAATTGAAATTAGATGGTTTAATTAAGAATCATGAATTAAGTCGCATCGTGAATTAATGAATTGGTTTGATTTAACAATCATATTTATCCTGTCTATTTCAGTCATAGTCAGTTTGTTCAGAGGTCTGATCAGAGAAGTGTTGTCCTTACTGATATGGGTCGGCGCATTTTGGTTGGCATGGACGTTTGTAGACCAAGGAGCCAATTGGCTTCAATCATTCATTGAATTGCCTTCTGCCAGACACTTGATTGCGTTTGTGGCTTTGTTTTTGGCGGCTTTGATTATTGGTGGGATGATTAATTACTTGGTTGGAAAAATGATCACCAAAACTGGCTTGGGTGCCACCGATCGTTTTTTTGGTATGTTTTTTGGTCTGGGTCGTGGCATCATTGCTGTGACCGCATTGGTTTTGTTTTTACAAGCCACTCCTTTTTCCAAAGACCCTTGGTGGACAGAATCTAAATTAACACCCCAGTTTGCTCAATTGGCTGGCTGGGTTAAACAACAAATGCCAGAAGACATGGCTGAGTATTTTTCATTCATCGATCCGGAACAATTACAAGAAACCTTGAACCAAGCGATGAAAGACAATAACCCAATAGATGGTGAAGAACCTGTTGTTGAAACAACAGATGATCAATCACCCGAACCGGAACCTGAACTGTAATGTGTGGAATAGTTGGTATGATTGGCAACCATGATGTGGCGTCAACCATTTATGAGTGTCTGACCATCTTACAACACCGCGGGCAAGATGCAGCGGGCATAGCGACTTGTGAAGAAGGTAAGTTAGAACTGGTTAAAAACAATGGCTTGGTTAGCGATGTATTTCGCTCAGAAAGTGCACAAAAACTCAAAGGACTGTCTGGTATTGGACACGTCAGATACCCCACAGCTGGGTCGAGTAATTTAGAAGAAGCACAGCCTTTCTATGTCAATTCACCGTTTGGTATTGCTTTGGCACACAATGGCAATCTACACAATGCCGATCAATTGAAGAAAGAATTGTTTGCTGAGGACCGCAGACACATCAACACCCAGTCAGATTCAGAAGTGCTGCTTAATGTGTTTGCCCATGAATTACAAAATGCATCGGGTTTGGTAATTACTCCAGATGCTATTTTTCATGCTGTTTCCAGGGTTCATAAACGATGCAAGGGCGCTTATGCCAATGTGTTAATTATTCCAGGTTATGGCATCATTGCTTTTCGTGACCCCAATGGCATCAGACCATTGGTTTATGGGGTAAGAAAAACAGAAGGGGCACCGGATGAATATATGGTGGCATCTGAAAGCATTGCGCTGGATCAACATGACTTTGAATTACTTGACGATGTGGCACCTGGTGAAGCCATCATCATAACCAATGATCGACAATTTTACCGCAAGCAGTGCGCTTCAAACACGCAACTGTCTCCCTGTGTCTTTGAATACGTCTATTTTGCCCGCCCTGATTCAATGATTGATGATGTGTCGGTGTATAAAGCCCGTTTACGCATGGGTGAAAAGCTGGCTGATCAAATCAAAGAACGATGGGGTGATGAAGAGATTGACGTGGTCATACCAATACCAGAATCTTCTCGCACCAGCGCCATCCCGATGGCTTATTCTTTGGGTGTTAAATTCAGAGAGGGGTTTATTAAGAATCGATACATCGGCCGGACATTTATCATGCCGGGTCAAGATCAACGGGTTAAATCTGTGCGCCGAAAATTGAATGCGGTTGAACTCGAATTTCGCAATAAAAATGTGTTGTTGGTTGATGATTCAATCGTCCGTGGTACCACCTCGAAACAGATCATTCAAATGGCCAGAGAAGCGGGTGCGAAAAAAGTATTTTTTGCTTCGGCCGCACCGCCAGTTAGATACCCCAATGTATATGGCATCGATATGCCACTGTGTGAAGAATTGGTGGCCCATAACCGTACTGAAGATGAAATCTGTGAAATCTTAGGTGCTGATCGGTTGATTTACCAAACATTGGAAGATTTGGAAGCGGCCTGTAAAGAGGGCAATCCTAAAATTGACCGCTTTGACTCATCGTGTTTTTCCAATGAATACGTCACAGACGTCGGTGCAGATTATTTCGAAAAAATTGGTATCCAAAGGAGTGACCTCGCTAAACAAGGTAATGTCTAATAAGCAAACTGAGTTATCAACAGATGTCGTCATTGTCGGTGGGGGCTTGGTGGGTATGGCAACGGCCCTTAAGCTGGCTGAAAATGGTATGTCAGTCATTATGCTGGAAGCCAAATTGCCAGACCTTAATATGCATCATGACAGTTATGACTCCAGAACATTGGTGGTCAACCCAGCTTCTAAAGCATTTTGGCAACAACTGGGCATATGGAAAAAAGTAGAAACGACTGCCACAGCCATCAACCAGGTGCATGTTTCCAATCAGGGACAGTTTGGCAATGTGTTGTTTGATCACAATGAACTTGAGGTTATGGCATTGGGCCATGTGATAGAAGCCCATGTTTTGGGTGCCGTTTTATGGGAGCAGCTGAAACAAAACGCGAACATTAAAGTGCTGGCCCCAGCTACCATGCTGGACTTTTCAGTTGCTGAGTTGAATGTTGATGTGTTGATTGAATCTCAAGGCAAACAACGACTGAAAGCACAGTTAATGGTTGCAGCAGATGGCGCTCAATCAGCCATTCGAACTAAGTTAGACTTGCCTTTCACTACAAAGTCCTATGACAAGTCAGCGGTCATTTGTAATATCAGCACAGAACAAGCTCATCAAAACAAGGCCTATGAACGATTAACAAAATCAGGACCGTTTGCTTTATTGCCCTTTAAAGACCGCTATGGCTTGGTGTGGTCAAACTCTAATGAGCGGACAGATGAATTGATGGCTATGAGTGAACATGAGTTTATGGCCCAGGCTAAACAGGCATTTGGTTGTAGACAAGGGTTGTTCACCCAAATGGGTCAAAGGCACCGCTATCCTTTGTTTAAAATTCAAGTTGAAAAACAATTCCAGCCACGCATTGTCTTAATGGGTAATGCAGCGCATACAGTGAGCCCTGTTTCGGCCCAAGGTTTGAATTTAGCCATCAGGGGCGTAAAACGTTTGTGTAAGTTGTTACAAGATCAATTTAATCAGGGTGGTGATTTAGGCTCTGAAGCCTTGTTATCCACTTATCAAACCTGTTCTCAAGCGGATCAAGATCAGATCATGGCATACACCGATGATTTGATGACTTGGTTTAAAATCGATGAACCGATCATTAATACCATCAGATCGTTGAGTTTGGTGGCCATTGACAGTCAGATTGGTTTGAAAAAAAAGTTGTTTAGTTTGGCCGGAGGTTTGAATCATTGAGATGAATAAAACAGATGTAATAGTTAGTGGGGCTGGTATGGTGGGAGCGATCACTGCGCTGACATTGGCAAAGTCTGGTCGTTCAGTGAGTCTCATTGACCAAGCTGAGGCAAGCCAATTTAATGCAACAACACCGTTACAATTACGTGTTTCAGCCGTTTCTCAACGAAACCTTGCTTTGTTGTCCGAATTGGGTGTCATAGACCACATGCAGCAACAACGTTTGGGCCATTACCAGCATATGTCCGTCTGGGACAATCGATCTACAGGTGCTTTGGATTTTAACCACAGCACTGAGCTGAGTTTAGGCGCCATCATTGAAAACCAACACATCACGGCTGCAACCCAATCAGCGCTGAGAGAAAGCCCCTTGGTGCAAACGTATTTTGGGTCGCAAATTAAGCAATGGGAATCCACACCCAGAAAGGTCAAAGTTGAATTAACCGATGGATCAGCAATGGAAGCAGGTTTGTTGTTGGTGGCTGAAGGTGCCAATTCATTCATCAGAACCAAAGCAGGCATACCCACTCATTTGAAAGACTATAAGCAAAAAGGTTTGGTTTGCCACATCCGAATGAATGATGCGCCAGAGTCAACCGCCTTACAAGCTTTCAATGCAACGGGTCCTGTGGGTTTGTTACCGCTGAATGAGGGTTTGTTTTCAGTGGTTTGGACTTTACCGAACGATCAGGTTGATTATTGGCTGAAGGTAGATGAAGAAAAATTTATCAATGGCTTACAAGCCCACATCAATCGATCTTTTGGTCAGATTGATCTAATCAGTAAACGAGCGGCATTTCCCCTGCAACAAATGAATGCCAAGCAGTATTACCAAGAACGCCTGGTCCTGCTCGGAGATGCGGCCCATACTGTTCATCCATTGGCAGGCCAAGGTGTGAACTTGGGAATAGCAGATGGTCAGTGCTTGGCTGGATTGATGTCAGAAGTAAACTTAAGGTCTGAGGATGAAGTCTTACAGGCCTTGAAAAAATACCAACGTCAAAGGAAAGCCGAAGTGTTCAAGACCTCTGAAATGATGAATGTTATCCACCACTTATTTATCAGTGAATCGGCACCAATTAAAATGTTGCGTGCTTTCGGAATGAATCGCTTGAATCAAATCAACCCAATTAAACAATGGTTGATGAGTCAGGCTGGGAGTTGATGGTTTTATTAACAGAGTGGGGTCTTGATTGTTGGTAAAAAATTGAGAATCGAGGTGTTGGCGAAAGTCGAGTCAGTGCCACAACGATGATTCTCATACCATGTCAGTCTTGGGGCTTACTGCTTCACTATGCTTCCATCACGCTGCGCTATCAGCGTCACATCGGCTTTGCGTTGGGCGAATAGCCCATTGGTAACCACGCCTGGAATTTGGTTGATGGTGTTTTCTAATTCCACAGGATCTAAGATCTTCAAGTTGTGGATGTCGATGATTTGGTTGCCATTGTCGGTAATGAATCCCTCGCGGTATATGGGCTGGCCTCCAAGCTTAACCATTTGGCGAGCGACAAAACTGCGTGCCATGGGCAGAACTTCAATCGGTAATGGGAATTTGCCGAGTACATCGACTTGTTTGCTGGCATCAACAATACAAATGAATTGTTTACTGGCGGCTGCAATGATTTTTTCACGTGTCAAAGCACCTCCGCCACCTTTGATCAGTCGATTATGTGCGTCACATTCATCAGCACCATCTATATATAAAGACAAATCACCGGTTTGATTCAGCTCTTTCACGTTGAAACCGTGAGACTCAAGACGCTGGGTTGATTCTTCTGAACTTGAAACCACCGCTTCAATGCGATTTTTGACCTGGGGCAACAAATCTATCAGTTGATTGACAGTTGAGCCAGTACCAATACCAACAACCATGTCGTAATCATTGAAATAGGCGAGTGCTGCTTGTGCCACGTTTTGTTTTAATTGTTCAGGGTTCATGTTATTAAATGTCCTTGTTCAGTGAATATGTGTTGAAGTGTAACATCCCATTGGTCAACCGGCAATTGATCTGCCCGCTGACTGGAAAATGCCACGCCTGCCCTGATGCCGGTGACATCAGAGGCAAAATAACGGTCATAAAAGCCACCACCCATGCCCAATCGATTGCCATGTATGTCATAGGCCACCAATGGCATTAAATAGAGGTCTATTGGGTCTTGAATCAAATCATCTATGTACTTAGGTTGTTTTAAGCCGTAGCTCAGTGTTTCAAATACAGTGTCTGTGGTGAATAACTGAAACTGCATGCGTTGTCCTTTGATAGCAGGCAGGTAGATTAACTTGTCAGTTTGTAACAGTGCTGAAATATCGGCTTCACCATTGAATGCCAGGTATATGGCGACAGAATGCGCAGTCAGCCAAAGATCAGATTGTTTGATGTGGTTGACTAATTGGTGATTGTGATTGATTTGTTGCTGTTTGGATGTGTTTAATCTGCTTTGTAGAAATTCAGATCTGAGCTCAATTTTGTTCATAATGAATCAGTAGTCTATCACTGTCAAAGCTGAAAAAATGGTGGTGTTGACCACATGTGCCGTAGCATACTGGCG
Organism: Marinicella litoralis; assembly: GCF_002591915.1. Lineage (GTDB taxonomy): Bacteria > Pseudomonadota > Gammaproteobacteria > Xanthomonadales > Marinicellaceae > Marinicella > Marinicella litoralis. The sequence goes on from NZ_NIHB01000005.1 coordinate 50,003, forward strand.
TCCTTGGTACCAAAGGTACAAGGCGGAAATTTCTCAAAAATCTAAGGCTTCTCACTTCAAGGTGAGCATGCACACTGACGTTTAATAAAATTCCCTGTGAAGTCTAATTAGGGCCAAGGCATATGCTTGTACACCTCGAACACGGCAGTCAACACCATTAAGGGTAGTTTAGTTGGTTGCTATGGCTTGTTCAAGTTTATCGTTGAGTTTTTTGATGGTGGAGACAACTTCAGTGTCATAGTAGTTGTTGGTGGATTGAGATTTAATCAATTCATGAGAAATGTTCATAGCGGCCATCAATGCGATTTTGTCGCTGGACATGGTGCTGTTCTTTTCCTTGATGGTTTGCATGGATTTATTGAGGTAATCAGCTGCAGCTAATAATGAGGTCCTTTCATCTTCTTCGCAGGCGAATTGATACTCTCTGTTAAGGATTCTAACGGTGATCTTGGTTTGGCTCATGCGGTTTGCTCTAGTGATTTGAGGCGGGTAATCATTGATTCAAGTCGGTTTTTGGCTTGGTCATTCTTTTGCATCAATAATGACTTCTCATGTGTCAGTTCTTCGAGTTTACTTTTCAGCGCATTGTTTTCTGCTTTGATTCGATCGAGGAATACAACCAAATGATCAATGGTTTTTTCTAATTGTTTAATGTCTTCCATATTTTATAGCAGTCTGGTGATTTCAAAAATCAGGCGCATAGCCTGTTGTTATAAGGAATCAATATAGTTTGTTCATCAACAAAGGTCAACAAGGTTGTGAGAAAATTAACACAAGTTGATGAAAAATATCATAAAATATGCCGTGAATTTTAAAATTAAATAATAAAATGATTCCATACCAACCATTTGCTGAACATTTAAAGCGCATTGGCGTATTAGCGACACCTTCGGAACTGCATGCGCAGGCCAGTGCGGTTTTGTGTGTTAACAAGCAAACCCCCTTTGAACAATGGCTGAAAGGCATCAGTGAAGATTATTGTATTGAACAACCTGACGATGCCAATTTACGCCATGTGATGTCAGCGGTTTTTGATTACGCCAAAGAACAGTTGGCAAAGGACGATTATTCATTCCAACTGTTACTGCCTCAAGAAGAGTTTGACCTGGCAGAAAGAATCGAAGTGCTGTCTGATTGGGTGGCTACTTTTTTATCAGGCTTAGGTACTGCAGGCTTTGTTTCTGAAGCCCTGAGTCCAGACTGTAAAGAATTCATCAATGATATGGACAAAATTGCTCGAATTGATAATACAATAGAGGGCTTGGAAGCTGAAGAATTAGACTTCATTGAAATCACTGAATATATCCGTTCTGGCATCATGATATTGTATGTGGAAATGAATCAAGTAAACTCAGACCCAAAGTACATAAATTAATCAATAAATTACTTGCAACCAAACCAGTAATTAAGTACCATTCCCGCTCTTTGTGAATGGCGTGGTCTGTAGGCACATTTCAATAGAATAAAACATCAGACGAAGCCCAATAATTAAAAACGTAGAATAATATGAAAACATTTAGTGCAAAAGCAGAAGAAATCAATCGCGAGTGGTTTTTAGTCGATGCAGAAGGAAAAACTTTGGGTCGTATGGCCTCTGAAATTGCTTTAAGGCTTCGTGGAAAGCACAAACCTGAATTTACACCTCATGTAGATACGGGTGATTACATTGTGGTAGTTAATGTAGAGAAGTTAGCTGTTACTGGTAATAAGATGAATGACAAGTTATACCAACATCACACTGGATACGTGGGTAACTTAAAAACCATCAAATTAAAAGACATGATAGCAAAACACCCAGAAAGGGTATTGGAAAAAGCGGTAAAAGGCATGCTTCCTAAAAACACTTTAGGCAGACAAATGTTCCGTAAATTAAAAGTTTATGCAGGTCCAGCTCATCCGCATGAAGCACAAGAACCCAAAGCCCTAGAAATATAAGACACGAGGTATAAGAATATTATGGCAACTCAACAATATTATGGAACTGGCCGAAGAAAGTCTTCTTCTGCACGTGTATTTATGACACCAGGTTCTGGAAAAATCATTATCAATGACAAAGACATCAACGAGTACTTCAGTAGAGAGACTGGTGTGATGATTGCAACACAACCTCTAGAAAAATTAGGTATGTTGGATCAATTCGATATCAATGCAACAGTGGTCGGTGGTGGAACCACTGGACAAGCCGGTGCAATTCGCTTGGGTTTGTCACGTGCTTTGTTAGAGTCTGACGAAACATTGCGTCCCAAATTGAAAGAATATTCATTCTTGACGCGTGATGCGAGAAAAGTGGAAAGAAAGAAAGTCGGTTTACGAAAAGCCCGTCGTTCTGTTCAGTTCTCGAAACGTTAATCAGCGCTTCACATACGAAGAAAAGGCCGGTTTACCGGCCTTTTTTGTGTCTAAATCAAATAAATGGTCGTTATGTAACAAGGTGTTGATGGGCTTAAGTGTCAGTCAATAACTAATTTGTGGCCTCAGTCACAGAAATAATTTTAATTTTTTGTTTAGATTCCGAGCTTGTCTTTAGAAATTAATGAACATTGTGCCGCAAACCAATCAACGCCAACCCATAAAACAAAGCATTCTGCTCAAATACATGCATTATTTCAGCTTGTATATTGTCATCAGTGTTGCCATGTTTTATACGATTTCAGCCTATTACAAGCCCCTAAAGCATATAGACTGGAGTTTGGTTTCTATCTATTCGATTTTGGCCTTTATGTCATATCATTTTTTTGTGATCAATGATTTGAATGCCAGAAAAATGAATGGTCGGGCCATGGCGATTGGATTTTTTCTTGCTTATATTGGCATATCAATCGTAGCCAGTTCATTTGTTTTTGTTATTCCTGATCAACGGGCATGGTTTGTCGCTGGGTTGTTGTTGTTCACAGGTTACTTACTGAGTGGCATTGGTTTGCTTAAATGGGCAAAATACCATAAGCAAGTCAAGAAAGTCATGTTGCATGAAAGCTTGACTGATGAGTTAACCGGCTTGTTCAATCGACGTGCCTTTGCGGTTAATGCAAACAGAGAACTGGCATTCAGCGTGCAATCTGAAAGTGATTTTTCAGTGATGATGATAGATATAGATGACTTTAAATTAATCAATGACCGATATGGACATACCATTGGTGATGAAATACTGGTGCAAATCAGCCAAATTTTTGATAAATACAAAGGTGACTCAGACAGTCTGTATCGTTGGGGTGGTGAAGAGTTTGTTGTGTTGATGCCGGTTACCGGTTTATTTGAAGCCAACAAAGTGGCCAATAAAATTGTTTCTAAGGTTGCCGAGAATACCTTCATTGCCGATCAATCATTGAAATTAAATCTTACTGTGAGTATTGGAGTGGCACAGTGGGTGCGTGGTGAATCGATTGTTAAGAACACCTTGGATAGGGCAGACAAGGCATTGTATAAAGCCAAAGCAACTGGCAAAAATGCAGTGGTCGTGGCCGATTATAAAGAAGACAGCCACAAACCGCCAATTGCTGAAGGTGCCTCGCGGCAAGTCAGTATCAATCAATAAAAGCCTGATTCAATATAACAACAGGCTGAATCATTCATTTTCGGGTAAACCTTGTTTAATATGCTGTGCTTTTGATGTTGCAATTGAACTGATCAAAAGGGTGGAGATAAAACTAAAAAATCAGTGATTTAAAACAATCAAAGCGCTATCATAAAAACCATTCTTCTTGAATCTATTTGAATATGAAAGGTTTCAATGTTTGTGCTTTTTTGGGCCTGGTTTTAGTTTCAGTTTCAGCCGATGCTGCTGATTATATACACCCATTCGGGTTGACAAGCAGTTGGGTAGGATATGGGTGTTTGCTGATATTTATTGTGGCCTATGTTTTTGTCATTCTTGAAGAAAAAATCCACCTGAGTAAATCCAAGCCTGTGTTGTTGGCCGCTGGTTTGATATGGATTGTTATTGCTGGATCTCAATTAAACAATCCTGATGGTCATTATATTGAAAAAGCCATAAGGCATGATTTTTTAGAGTATGCTGAATTATTCTTTTTTCTTTTGGTGGCCATGACTTATATCAATGCGATCGCTGAAAGAGGCGTTTTCAATGCTTTAAGAGATTGGCTGATTGCCAAAGGTTTTTCTTACCGTCAGTTGTTTTGGTTAACAGGTTTTTTGGCATTTTTTATTTCTCCGTTGGCTGATAACTTAACCACGGCTTTGATCATGTGCGCAGTCATTATGGCAGTGGGTAAAAACAACAGCTCATTCATTTCTCTGAGTTGTATCAATGTCGTTATTGCAGCCAATGCTGGAGGTGCTTTTAGCCCCTTTGGGGACATCACCACTTTAATGGTCTGGCAAAGTGGCATGATTGTCTTTGATGATTTTTTTAAATTGTTTGTCCCCGCATTAGTTAATTTTCTTCTGCCAGCCGTTATCATGAGTTTTTCAATCGATAAGGAAAGACCAGATACTCAGAATATGCCGCAAACAACGGTGATCAAACCTGGCGGATTGATTATGGTGGTACTTTTTATGGCTACCATAGTTACGGCAGTGGGTTTTCATACTTGGTTATTTTTGCCCCCAGTCTATGGCATGATGTTAGGCTTGGGGTATCTTAAACTTTGTGCTTATTTTTTGAGCAGGAAAGTTAAAACACAACTTTTAACTCACAACAAGGACAGTCTACATGCTGAAGATGATAGTGAATTTGATGTGTTTGACATGATTTCTCGCTCAGAGTGGGACACTTTATTCTTTTTTTATGGGGTCATCATGTGCGTGGGTGGTCTAGGCTATATAGGATATTTGGCTTTGGCCTCTGAATTCTTTTACGGTCATTTTGGACCCACCATTGCCAATATTTCAATCGGTGCGCTTTCAGCAATCATTGACAATATCCCTGTGATGTTCGCCGTATTAACCATGAATCCTGAAATGTCTGAGGTACAGTGGTTGTTGGTTACCTTAACAGCTGGAGTGGGCGGCAGTCTGTTATCAATAGGGTCGGCGGCCGGAGTGGCTTTGATGGGTCAGGCCAAAGGGCATTACACTTTTTTTGCGCACTTGAAGTGGACCCCAGTGATTGTGGTGGGGTATTTAGCCAGTGTTTATACCCATTTTTTGATCAATGCATAAAAAAGCGCAATGATGATAAGATCTTTGCGCTTTGATTCATAAACCTATATCAGTATTTAATTGACAAAAGCTTGGTTGTTTTTGGCGTGTTTAAGCAATAATTTTGCTGGGGTAAATCGTGTGCCATGAGTCGCTTCTAACTCAGACAGTGTACTGACTATTTGATCAGCCCCATTGGCATCAATGTAGCTGAATGGTCCACCAGTGAAAGGTGGGAAGCCCAAGCCAAGAATGGCTGCCAAGTCCCCGTCTTTGGCCGCAAACAAAATACCTTCCTCTAAACAATGAACACATTCATTAACGAAGATTAATCCAATCCTGTTTTGAATGGCTTGTTTAGCCATGTCTTTTCTGTCATCACCGCCAAAATATTTGTAGATTTCTTGGTTGACTGTTTTGCGCCCTTTCTTAGGATAGACATAAAAACCTTTGCCGACTTTGCGACCGAATAATTTGGCATCGGCCAGTTTTTGTACCGTGTCATCTTGTTCGATACCGCGTTTGACAAACATCTCTCCCAGTGCGCCACGGGCAATGTGGGCGCCGACATCAATACCGACTTCGTCCATCAGCGCCAAGGGTCCAACTGGAAAGCCCCAATCCTTCATGGCATTGTCAACATCTTCGATTTTGGCACCATCCTGTAATACTTTCATCGCTTCATGGGTCAAGGCTGACAACACGCGGGTGGTGTAAAAACCAGGTCCGTCTTTAACCACAACAACAGTTTTACCTTGTTTAATGCCCACATTGGTGGCCATCTGTCTGGCCCTTTTGGAAGTTTTGTCTGTAACAATCAACTCCAACAAAGGCATTTTGGGTACCGGTGAAAAATAATGCATCCCCACGACATTTTGAGGATGGGCTGCTTTGGCAGCAATGCTGGCCAGAGGTAATGAAGACGTGTTGGTGGCAAATACCGTAGATTTTTTACAGCGTTTTTCGACATCTGCCAGAATATTTTGCTTCAGATCTATGTCTTCAAATACCGCTTCAATGACCAAGTCCGCAGCATTCAAATCTTCTGCTGCCGTTGTGGCTTTAACTTTTGACATCAATCGATCACGTTCAACCACACCCATGGCTTTCTTTTTAACCAATTGGTTGAAGTCTGTCCATATGGTTTTCATGGCATTGGCCAAGCCTTCATTTGAGATGTCTTTGAGAATCACATCATAGCCACTTTTGATCGATACCTCTGTGATGCCAGCTCCCATGAAGCCCGCACCAATCATGGCATGTGAATCGACATTTTCAGTTTTGTTGTTGTTTTTGAGTTTTTTATTTTCTTGCATGGCCAGAAATAAGCCAATAAGGCTTTTAGAAGCTTGTGAGGCGTGCAATTCGCCAAACCCCATGGCTTCTGCTTCTAAACCTGCATCCATGCCGTGGTTTAAACCAGTTTCTACACAATCTAAAATTTTCAATGGAGCTGGGTAGTTGCCACGGGTTTTGCGCATGACGGTTTCACGGGCTTTTTTCAACACATAATTTCTTCCAACAGTGGTGTTCAAGGCTTTGTCAACCAGCCCCAGTTTTTTAGGCTTGCGCTTGATGGGGTTGGACGCCACTTTCAACGCGGCTTGGTACAAACCTTCTTTGTGTACCAATGAATCCACTAAACCTGATTTTTTGGCACTGAAGGGATAGATGTTTTTGCCTGTTAACAAAGCGTCTAAGGCATAGCGTAAATTGGTTAACTTAACCAGCCTTTGGGTGCCGCCGCCGCCAGGCAATAAACCTAATTTCATTTCAGGCAAACCAAAGACGGTTTTTTTGTCTGTACTGGCAATTCGGTAATGACAGGCCATTGCCACTTCAAGTCCGCCGCCCAAACAGGCGCCATTAATGGCAGCAATCACTGGTTTTTTCAGTTGTGCCAATCGACTTAAAATTTTATTTCCTTCGCGAGACAAGTTTTCAACTTCTTTTGAATCTTTGATGGACATCAGATCTTTGATGTCAGCACCAGCGATGAAACAGTTGTCCTTTTTCGAAATCAAAACCGCAGCTTTGATTTCATCGTCTTGCTCAATCTGATCCAATAAGCTGCTGAAGTCGTCCAACATTTTGACTGACAGGGTATTGACCTCTGAACCAGGTTGATCCATCCAGATGGTGGCTGTGTTGTTTTCTTTGATTAATGTATAGTACGCCATGATATTATCCAATCCTCTTTAACAATATTGATGAACCCAATCCACCTGCGGCACAGGCGCTGATCAGGGCGTATTTTCCTTTGCTTTGAATTAACCGGCGAGTCGCGCTGGTTAACAAACGTGATCCGGTGGCGCCAAACGGGTGACCCAATGATAATGAGCCTCCTTGGGTGTTCACTTTTTCCATTGGAATTTCACCAAATGCACTTTTAAGCCCCAAGCTTTCTTGACAAAATTTTTCATCTTGTAAAGCGGCTAAATTAGCCAACACTTGACCAGCAAAAGCTTCATGAATTTCAAACACATCAATGTCACTGATTTTTAGACCGGCTTCGTTCAATAGTTTAGGCATGGTGTAAGCCGGTCCCAACAGCAGTTCACCTTGTGGGTTTTGGCCGGAGAAAGCATACCCTTCGATCACCACTTGAGGTTTCAGTTTTCGTGATTTGGCTTCATCGAGGTCCATCAATAGGCTGACTGCAGCGCCGTCTGTAATGGGTGATGCATTGCCTGCCGTGATGGTGCCATGTGGACGGACAAAAGCCGGCTTTAAGCTACTGAGTTTTTCTAGCGATGAGTTTGCATAAAAGGTATCATCCTGTACAACCAAAGTGAATTTAGGCGGTATGGCCAATGGGCAGACTTCATCTTTAAACTCACCGGCTTCCCATGCAGCTGCAGCATTTTGGTGTGAACGCAATGCAAATTCATCTTGGGCGATTCGAGAAATACCAAATTTAGCGGCCAATTGATCGGCATCGGCTCCCATGGTCAAACCTGTTGAAAATTCAGCAATTGCTGGCGCTTCTGGGGCCAATGAACTGAATTTAAAATCTTTGAATACTTGCCATAAGCCTTTTAATCCTTTGGCTTTCTGTGCTTGTAACAGTGTTTTTTTCAACTTATGGGAGATTCTGACTGGTGCATCCGAAGAAGATTCAACGCCACCAGCTATGGCCACTTTGGCCGCTCCTGACTGAATGGCGTTGGCGGTATTGGTGATGGCGACATTGGCTGATATACAGGCCATGGTGACCGAATAGGCTGGGGTGTCAAGGTTTATACCCGCGCCAATCATCGCTTCTCTTGCTATGTTTGATGTGGATGCATTTTGTATCACGCTGCCCATGGTTACCAAATCACAGTCATCTTCTAAAAAGGGGTAACGGTGTTTGATGTTGTTGATGGCTTCACGAGCCAGGTCATAGGCTTTTAAATCTTGTGCTTTGCCGGTAGGCGCTTTCATGAATGGCGTTCTCAGGCCATCAATCACCGCTACTTTTGAATCTTTAAATATCATAAGTTTACATTATTGGTAGGATTGATTTATTTTCACCATACGCATGCGTATTGTCAAGTGAAACCGAACAGTTCGTACTATATATAACTTATTTTAACCCTTTTAATCATCATGTTCTTAAGCTGTTGGTCATGAATAAATGAAGATTGGTGAATGGCAGGTTAAGGCAAACTGTGGCGTGATTACAAATTATTCAATGGCAGTAAAAGCGTGGAGGTGGCATGAGAGACCTGAATGAGACTGTTGTGTCTGAAATGGGTGGTATTTATACCAACAATTTTTGCAGTTGTGTAGGTATTAATTGACTGTTCAGAATTTGTTGCCTATGATAATTGTTGTTAACAAAATCTTAATCATTTAGAGGAGTGAATATGAACAACGTTTGGGTAGATTTATTGGCACGCTGGGGTCATGGATTATTTGGTATCACATGGATAGGTTTGTTGTATTATTTTAATTTTGTACAAGGTGAATATTTCAAGGAAGCATCCAAAGATGCCTTGCCTGATGTCAAAGCTAAACTGGCCACCAGAGCGTTGTGGTGGTTCCGTTGGGGCGCCATGATGACCTTCATTACCGGGGTGGTTTTACTGGGTGTTTTGGGTTCAAGTTTATCAGGTTGGATCTTATTAGGTGCTGTCATGGGAACATTCATGATGTTGAATGTGTGGTTGATTATTTGGCCCAAACAAAAAGTCGTGCTTGGTTTGGCCTCGGGTGATGTGCCATCCAGCGCTGCAAAAGCCGGTTTGGCATCCAGAACCAATACCTTGTTTTCTGCGCCGATGTTGTTTTGCATGTTGGCATCAAAACATGGGGGTGCGGTGATGGAAGGCATGGTGCCTATCAGCAGTGGTTTGTCCAACGGTTTAATGGCAGCTTTGGCATTGGCAGTGGTACTGGAACTGAATGCCATTTTTGGCAAAATGGGTCCTATGGCCAGTGTCAAAGGGGTGATTCATATGTCATTGTTGTTGACTGTAGCAATGGTTGCTTTGGTGGTTTACCTATAAGGTCATTATAAAGTCAGTTAGTGCAGTTCAATATGCCGGTTCACGTAACTTATATGTGAACCGGCATTTTTGATTGAAATTGAAGAAAATGACCCAATATCTCACGAATTCCTTAACCTGAGCACGCTTTTATAGTATGATGCGCGCTCTTTATGGCCTATAAAGATTTTGAGAGACTTTTGTCTAGTTTGTTGGTCAGAATCATTAATCTAAAATAATGATTCTATTCAGCAACTTAGACAAAGGTCTTTTAATCGTAATTAGACCAATTTTTTAACTTTATCCCAGTGATAAATGACATAAGATTAATGACATGACAGAATTAGCAAAATACAGAAATATTGGTATCTTTGCTCACGTAGATGCGGGTAAAACCACCACTACTGAGCGGATTCTTAAATTAACCGGTAAAATTCATAAATTGGGTGAGGTTCATGATGGTGAATCAACCATGGATTTCATGGATCAAGAAGCTGAACGTGGTATCACCATTCAATCAGCGGCAACCACCTGTTTCTGGAAAGACCACCGTTTTAACATCATCGATACGCCAGGTCACGTTGACTTCACTGTTGAAGTTTACCGTTCTCTGAAAGTTCTTGATGGTGGTGTGGGTGTATTTTGTGGGTCTGGTGGTGTAGAGCCTCAATCAGAAACCAACTGGCGTTATGCCAATGATTCTGAAGTGGCTCGAATCATCTTCGTCAACAAATTAGATCGCATGGGTGCAGATTTTTACCGTGTTGTTAAACAAGTCAAAGAAGTCTTGGGTGCTACACCATTGGTCATGACGTTGCCAATTGGTATTGAAGATGATTTTGTCGGTGTGGTTGATGTATTAACCAAAAAAGCCCACATCTGGGATGATTCTGGTCAACCAGAAAATTTCGAAATTCAAGACGTGCCAGCTGACATGGTTGACAAAGTTGATGAATATTACGAACAATTAATCGAAACTGCAGTCGAGCAGGACGATGACTTGATGATGGCTTATATGGATGGCGAAGAAATATCGATGGATGACATCAAACGTTGTATCCGTAAAGGTACTCGTGATTTGGCATTCTTCCCAACTTACTGTGGTTCAGCGTTTAAAAACAAAGGCATGCAATTAATTTTGGATGCGGTTGTTGATTACTTGCCGAGCCCAGTTGAAGTGGAACCACAAGATTTGACGGATCCAGAAACGGGTGAGCCCACTGGTGAAAAAGCCATAGTGACCGTTGATGAGCCGTTTCGTGCGTTGGCATTCAAAATCATGGATGACCGATTTGGCGCTTTAACCTTTGTGCGAATCTACTCAGGTAAAATTGCCAAAGGCGACACCATATTGAATTCAGCTACAGGTAAAACTGAACGAGTCGGCCGTATGGTAGAGATGCATGCTGATGACAGGAATGAATTAGACAAAGCCCAGGCGGGTGACATTTTAGCCATTGTGGGTATGAAAAATGTACAAACGGGCCACACTTTGTGTGATCCAAAACATGAATGTACCTTAGAGCCAATGATCTTCCCAGATCCAGTGATTTCGATTGCTGTGGCGCCTAAAGACAAAGGCGGTTCAGAAAAAATGGGTAACGCTTTGGGTAAAATGGTTGCTGAAGATCCATCGTTCCAAGTTGAAACTGATGAAGATTCAGGCGAGACTATTTTGAAAGGCATGGGTGAATTGCATTTGGATATCAAAGTTGATATTTTGATGCGTACTTTTGGTGTTGAATTGGAAGTGGGCGCGCCACAGGTGGCATACCGCGAGTCAATCACTACTAAGATTGAAGATTCATACACTCACAAGAAACAATCAGGTGGTTCTGGTCAGTTTGGTAAAATTGATTACACCATTGAGCCAGGTGAAGTGGGTTCAGGCTATGTTTTCGAATCTACAGTAACTGGTGGTAATGTACCTAAAGAATATTGGTCAGCGATTGAAAAAGGTTTTCATAGCTTGATGGTTGAAGGTCCATTGGCCGGTTATCCGTTACAAGATTTGAAATTCACCTTACAAGACGGTGCTTACCATGCAGTGGATTCGTCAACCATGGCGTTTGAAGCCGCTGCCAAAGGTGCTTACAGACAGTCTGTGAAGAAATGTTCTCCACAAATCATGGAGCCAATCATGAAAGTTGACGTATTTACGCCAGACGATCATGTGGGTGACGTGATTGGTGATTTGAACAGAAGACGAGGCATGATCAAGTCGCAAGATCCTACAGCCACAGCTGTAAGAATCAAAGCAGACGTGCCATTGTCTGAAATGTTTGGTTACATTGGTTCATTGCGTACCATGACTTCAGGTCGTGGTCAGTTCTCTATGGAGTTCTCGCATTACAACCCTTGTCCAAATAACATTTCTGAGCAAGTAATTGCAGATGCAAAAGCCAGGGCTGAAGCCAAAAAAGCTTAAGTACTGCTTTTCATAGAAAGTTTAAAAGGGCTGCCTATTGGGTGGCCCTTTTTTTGTCTCTCTATTAATGATTAACCGACGCCTTGTATTGAATCAACAGTTCAGCAGGCCACTTGCCGAGCCAGATTTTACCTGGTAAATTATTTGTCTTCATCAGGTTTACAAATACATGAATTCAATGAGCAATGAAAAAGCCAAGAAACTAGCCAGACAATTGCGCAATGTTGGGCCCAAATTGGCCCAACGGTTAATTGATTCAGGAATAGAAACACCTGCAGCGTTGCGAAAGTTAGGCGCTCAAGAGGCCTTTTTGAAAATGTATCAAACAGGTGATGCCTATGGTGATTATAATGCCGCTTATTTATATGCACTGGAGGGTGCAATCCAAGATTGTGATTGGCTGGGAATTGGTGATGATCTCAAAACAAAACATCAAAAATTTGCACATGCATTACAAGCCCAAAAAAAGCCGAGTCAATAAGTCAGTTATTGATTCTTGAATGGATTAAAATGGTGCCATGGAATCCAAACAAGCAATTAACTTCAAAACCAAACTCAATGTCAACCGACCTTATGACAACAGCAAAAAGGCCAGTGAAGATCCTGTACGCATTGAATATGCCTTGGAGTCTGATCGTGGGCGCATCATTAATTCAGCATCAGTCAGGCGCTTACAACAGAAAACCCAAGTCTTTCCCTTAGAACGCAATGCAGCGGTCAGGTCGCGCTTAACCCATTCGATGGAAGTGCAACAAAATGGGCGGTATATTGTGAAAACCCTGTTTAAAAAATTAGGCACACGAGTGGATGAGTTGGGACTCAATGGCTTACAACCAGCAGTTGAGTCGTTGGTTGAAATGGCTTGCTTGATGCATGACATTGGAAACCCTCCTTTTGGGCATTTTGGTGAAGTGGCGATTTCTGAATGGTTTGCGGCTCATATGGTGGATTTTCCTGCTTTGAAAAATGCAGGCAACCCAAGCTTGGCCAAGCAAATGCTCAATGACTTATTGCAGTTTGAGGGCAATGCCCAGGCCATCCGCCTGACATTTTCATTACAACAAATGAACCTGACTTATGCGCAATCGGCCAGTATATTAAAATACACCCGAGCGGCTTATGAACCCAAACCTCAAGCCAATGATCCATTGAGCTATCTTAAAAAGAAACCAGGTTTCTATTTATCAGAACAACGCTTTGTCCAAGCCATGAATCAGCTGCTGGATATGGAAATAGGGCACAGGCACCCGTTCAGTTATGTGATGGAAGCTGCCGATGACATAGCCTATTGTTTGGCTGATTTAGAGGATGCTGTTGAAAAAGGGATTTTAAGTCTGGATGAATTAACTCGACTGTTGAAAACCACTTATGTGTTAAACGGTGGTAATTTGAATGAGTCCAATGTGTTGTCTTTTATGGGAAACCACAACAGTTTAGAGTCGATTCTGGCTATGGCCAATGAAGCCGGTCACAGAGACACCATCAATCACAATCATGAGTATTTTGTTAAGCTGCGAATTAACTTGATTCACCACTTAGTTGACCATGCCAGCAATCGATTTATAGAAAACATTGATGCTGTCTATAAAGGTAGCATGAACCAAGCTTTGTTGGAAGATGGCAGTGTGGCCAATCAAATCATCAAAACATTCAAACAAGTGGGTTATGAACACGTGTTTAATCACCAAGAAGTTCAGGATTTGGAATTACAGGGGCACCGAATCATCACTGGCTTATTGGATATTTACCAATGTTTACTGCAATTATCCAAAAACCAATTTACTGAACTTTCACAAGGCGCCAATTATGGCATGAGCTACCAAGCATTGTTGTTGAATCGAATTGATTCAAAAATCATAAAAGCATACATCAAAAGTACCCAGGAACATCAGGCTGAAGACAGTGGGCTATGGGAGTTCTATTATCGCTGTCGTTTGATTCAAGACCATGTCAGTGCGATGACTGATCACAGTGCATTGGACGAATTTAAATTATTAACCGTTGCCAACTAAACTGATTATTTGCAGCCAGTAAAAAGGCAAACCTTGGTTTGCCTTTTTACTGAGCTTTTGCAGTGATTAAGGTTGAGGTGCTTCAAAGCCATTGCCAAAAATTAAATCATTGTCGGCAGTGTAACAAGCGCCACCATCAACAAAAATACACTCGACCCATTCAGGGTGATCAATGAAGGGGTTTCTGTTTTCTTGTTTGGTAAAGATGTAATTGTTGCGATTTCTTTCGATGTCATCGACTGGGTCAGCTGCATGCCATTGCAGCAATGTAGAAAGCAAACCCATATAGGGACCATAGCCATTGTTATTGGCAAGTAGGTTGGTGTCATCGGTTAAGACCAAATCAACTTCGTCGATGGCATCGCCTGAATACCGAACATCCATATAAAACATGGCACGCGCAATGTCCCCTTTGCGAAAATTCCATACTTCAAACGAATCTGCGTCGAACCAATTTGAATTGCCTGGATAAACGCCAGAGCCACCACCAATGGTATCGACTTCAGGTGTATTGGGGTCGTCGTGGGTATCAGTAGGCCTTTCATTGCATTGGGCATTGCAGTTATCAAAATAGAGGTTGCCACGGTCTCCGTTATAACCTACATCAGACAACATCAAATGATGGGTGTCTGTTCTGGCTGCATTGTTATCGCCTAAAGAACCTGAGCTGAAACCACGGGATTGAGGCCATGTGTGCTCGCGATTATAGGCTTGTTGTCCACCACCTTGGTAACAATAGTCATTGTTCTTATAAACCATCCAAACATATTCAATCACCTCGCTTGGGTCATTGGTTGGGCAGTCATCTGTGGTTGGGGCTTGATCAGCATATGAAAGCACGTCCCAAGTGTCTTCTGCACCCGATGAATAAGGAAAAACAATGTGGTCATCAATGATGTTATGTAATGAATCTCTGAGGGTTTGTGCATTGCTGGTGTCGGCTGAATCATAATAACCATCTAAGGTGACGCAGTTGATATTTTCAGTGCCAGGTGACGGGGTGAATGCCTTGAATGAAGAGGTGTTCAATTGACCACCTGAACCATTGGTACAACGAATCAATGATTCATTGGTGGCATTTCCATTGGCGTCCTCATCAACTTGTAATTGACCAGGATTAAGTAAGGTCAGCAACTCAGTATCAGGAGGGCCGGAACCATAGACCACGGCATCCATTAAATCGGTATAAGTGATTGGATCACCGGTCATATAATTAATAGAGTCTGCTGCATAAAGGGCCACTGCATCGGCACCATCTTGTAGTTCATTATTGATCAATAAATACCCATTGGTATCTGTGGTCATGCTGTTTAAGCTGATGACACTGGTTGATAAATCAGTGTCACCGTCATACAAAACCAAAGTGTAACCATCCGTTGAGGTGTTTGGATTGCCCAGCAGCTCAATAAAATCAGCAGCTACACTGATGGTATCAATTTCATTGATCACAAACTGTGCAATGGGAGGTGTGATGTTGGAGGCCGCATTCGGGGTCGGCATGCCTTCACCAAAAGTGAAATCTGTATTTTCTGATGTTTCGTCACTGCCAGCAAAACCATTGCCGCCAGATTGAATTTCACCACCTTCGCTTAAATCAATGCGTTGCCAGCTGTTGCCACTGTTGTGAGTACTGGTGCTGATGACCACTTGGTTGGCAATCGATGTGTCATTGAGGTATGTACTGGTATCAGAGTCGGCATCTGGGCCGTCTATGGCTACACTGGTTTTATCAATGGCCTCTACCTTATCCCCCCAAACCACATAGTCCAAGTCTTGTACCAAGTCAGTCACACCATCCCAAGAAAATAAGACCACCACCTCGCCACTGTTGTCTGTTAAGTTTCCTTGACCATTGATAGAGCCAGCAAAAGCTTCTCGCATGTCGGCAATGGCATCTGCTGTCCCGTCTTCATACAGCTCATAGGTGGGGTTTTCTCCATAAGCCGTGAAAAATGAGTTTGAGCCTGCAATTGCGACCGTTTGGTATTCGCCAGCATTGATGGTTGCACCAGCAGGAAATCGTGCAAAAAAATCGGAAAAACCACCGCCACCACCACCGCCGTTAACAATCTGATAATAATAAGTGCCATCACCAGAAAAAGTGGCATCAGTTAAGTAAACGTCTGAAAGGTCAATGGGGTCATTACCGTTGTTATAAATTTCGATGAATTCGTTGCTGTTGGGTATGATGCTGATTTCAGAAATCAATAGGTCTTCTACGCCTGATTGGGCAGAAAATGCCATGCCGATGCAAAGCATTAAGGTGGAGATTTTTTTCATGTCATGTTTTCCGTCTTTTTTTCGAACACAGAATTTTACATGAATTGGGTTACATTTGTGTGACCGAATTAACAGCTGACATTTATTGTATATTGATGGACAAAAAAGGCCGCAATTTATGCGGCCTTTTGATGGTTGTTTTGGTGATTTGCATTATCCGGTGGGTGTAATGAATCGATCGGCAATCATCAGGACAACTCCGGTGGCCATGAAGGCGATGCCAGTGGTGGTCATCACGAAAAACAACGGCAAACCAATTACAATCAAGCCCAATCCTTTCGAAATAAAATCTGACTGGATGGGGTGATGAGTGTCACCTTTCATGAATTGAGTGAGGATGTGGTCCAAACTGAATTTTCCAGCGCCTGAGAATATCAGTGGTAATAACAAAATGACAAACAACAGTGGCAGTTTAAAGTTACCGGCACCTTTGTTTGTGATGGCATAGCCTTCCCACAGCTGACCCAATGATGCATAACTTTCAGGCCAATGCACGGCTGCTGTAGCCACTGCAGTAATCACCAGCAATGACACGGCTGCAAATCGAGTGAATAAACCTAATAGCAGCAAAATGGCAAATATATATTCCCCCCATGCCGCCATAAACCAAGATACATCGGCTGGAATGTGGTTAAACGGGAATGGAAAGTTACTTTGGATGCCAGAGAACCAATTTTCCCCATTGATTTTTTGGCTGCCAGCTTCATAGAATTCCCAAAAAAGTATCAATCGAATCATCAGTGGTGGCACCCATTGCCCAACTGAATTCAGTCTACTGGTTACATTTTCCCACAGGGTTTGCGCATTGTTTAATGACATGGTTGGTTCCTCTTTATTTGTTTTTGACGGTTAAAATGATGTCTTGCTGGTGCCATTGGTTTAAGGTTTGCAGGCCAAATTGTACGAATTGGGCAAGGTCAGGGTGTTGATGTTGTTCACCCAATGTTTCCAGCACCTGTTGTCCTGTTGCTTTTTTGTTGTTAATCAATGTTTCTAACAGCAGGGCAGAAAAGGGGTTCAGTTCTGAAAAATGAACTTGGTATTCAGTGTCTCGCCAAATCAACATAAATAAGGGCTGGTCCAATGGTTGTTTGGGTTGATTACTGGCTTTTATTTGATGCACCGGAAATTGATAAGCCTGAACCTTCACCAGTGGTGAAACTTCGGGTATGGCCATCAATAAATCATTGGTATCAATTGCGGGGTTTTTATTGATTTCGATGTTGTGTTTTTCAAGGTGTAACTCAATCCATTCATAATGGGCCAACTCATAAAGAAAAGGTTTGTTTGGATCGGCTTGCCGGTGTTTTAAGTATTCGACAAATTCCCTGGGTATTTCAGGAAAGTGAGGGGTTTTGTTGTTTTCCATGCGATAAAAATCTCGCACTAAATTTTTCCATGCAGTTTCTTTGTACAAAGACCTGATAACCGGGAAAGAACCAGCAAGCAATCCAGCAATGCTGTTAATGAATAACTCCAGATAAATGGCCATTCGGCGGTGTTCAATCTGATCAGGTATTTTGTTGGCTTCAGGGTTTCTGATGTGTGCCGCGAAATCGACTTGAGCCTGTTTAAATGTTGGCTTGTTTGGCATGGTTGTTACTGTCGCTTTGATACTTTTGTTGTAACTGGTCAATTCTAGAAACTTCTGACAACAGTTCAGCAACTGGGGGAAAATTAAAATCACGCTCTAAGAGGGTGGGGAATACGCCGTAATTTTTATAAGTGTATTCCAATATATCCCATACATTTTCTATGACCTTGGCACCATGGGTGTCAACAATCAAATCTTCGGCTTCATTATAATGGCCTGCAATGTGGATATAGGCGATTCGATCGGTGGGCAGTTGATCTAAAAACTGCAAGGGATCGTAACGGTGATTGATGCTGTTGACATGGATGTTATTGACATCCAAATGCAACAAACAATCCGCTTTGGAGATCACTGCATTGATGAATTCAATTTCAGTCATTTCCGAATTTGGTTGAGTGAGGTAATAAGAGACATTTTCTAGTGCCATTTGTTCGCCAAGAATGTCTTGAACCCTCATGACCCGCTCGGCCACATGATTCACGGCTTCTTCAGTGAATGGTATGGGCATCAAGTCATACAATTGTCCACCGTCTGTACAGTATGAAAGGTGTTCAGAGTAAATGGGGGCATTGATTTCGTCTTTGAATTTTTTAACAGCTTTGACAAATGGAATGTTCAGTTCATCGGGTCCACCGATTGATAAGGATAAACCATGAAGAATCATTGGGTAGCGTTCAGCAAAAGTTCGAAAGTCATGACGGGCTTTGCCACCAACAGTCATCCAATTTTCTGGTGCCACTTCCATGATTTTTACTGGACTCAGGTCTCCGTAAGATTGAAACGGGGACACAAGTCCCCGTCTCAAACCGATACCGGCACCCGAAATGTTTAATAAACTCATTTCAGATTATCCAGTTATTCGCCGCCGCACTTACCTTCGCCGCATTTACCTTCGGCTTTATCGGCTTTATCGGCTTTTTTGTCGTCGCCACATTTACCTTCACCGCATTTGCCTTCGGCTTTTTTGTCATCGCCACATTTGCCTTCACCGCATTTGCCTTCGGCTTTTTTGTCATCGCCACATTTGCCTTCACCGCATTTGCCTTCGGCTTTTTTGTCGTCGCCACATTTACCTTCACCGCATTTACCTTCGGCTTTTTTGTCGTCGCCACATTTACCTTCACCACATTTGCCTTCGGCATCTTTGTCGCCGCCACATCTACCTTCGGCTTTTTTGTCGTCACCGCATTTGCCTTCGCCACATTTACCTTCGGCTTTATCACCTTTGGCTTTCTTGTCGTCGCCACATTTGCCTTCGCCACATTTGCCTTCTCCAGACCCATCGACTTTGGCAATGCGTCCATCAGCATTTTGGTAACCATCACTTAAGTCAGTTTGACCAAACGGGTTATCAGTACCGCTCATCAAAGCGCCAGCTCCAACAACAGTAACGGCTGCAGCAATAGCGGCATTGACTGGTTTTATTTTAAAATTTTTCATAAATATCTCCTCCGAGGGAATGATTAATTAATGTATTCGCAAAACGGTCATCGATTTCAATCGGTTAAATTACCAACCATCAATAAATTGTTTCGGTGTTTATTATAAGCACATAGAGTTGACCATGAACAATTTAATTTATTACAAAAAAAACGCCCAATTTTTGCAAATTGGGCGTTTCAATGGTGCAGTTAATGAAAAATTAACTATTATCTGCTTTTTGCCAAATCTTTAATCATGGCAGCTAAAAACCTAGCAGCTTCACCACCGGTAACTGCACGGTGATCAAATGTCAGCGAAAGAGGAATGATTCTATGCGCTTCCATGCCGCCTAATACGGGCACCACTTCATGTCTGAGTTTGCCTGCTGCAATGATAGACACACATGGCGGGGTAATCACTGGCGTGGCGTAACGACCGGCATAAACGCCGAAGTTTGATAACATGATGGTGTAATCCTTCATGGCTTCGGGAGGGATACTGCGAGTTTTGACCTGTTGTTTAATGGTGTTCATTTCATTTCTGATGTCTTGTGGTGTTAAGGCATC
The DNA here is from genome assembly GCF_002591915.1 of Marinicella litoralis. Taxonomy (GTDB): domain Bacteria; phylum Pseudomonadota; class Gammaproteobacteria; order Xanthomonadales; family Marinicellaceae; genus Marinicella; species Marinicella litoralis. The sequence continues at coordinate 69,874 of NZ_NIHB01000005.1, forward strand.
ACAATTTCTCATGGTAGGTACAAACAAACCATCTTCAGTGTCTACGGCTATTCCGATGTCGACGTGACTGATCAGTCTTCTGGATAATTTGTCACCATCAAACCAAGCATTCAATGTAGGCTCAGCTTCTGCCGCCACCACCAGTGATCTGATCAATCGTGCTGTGATGTCTTCACCAACTTGCCAGTTGTTGATGTCAGCATCGTCCATGATGGTGGTAGGAACCACGTTGGCATGGGCATTTTGCATCACTCGTGCCATGGTTCTGCGTGATCCTTTGACTTGTTGCCATTCACCATCGGCAACTACTTTGCTTTTGGCTGGTGCCGATTGTTGGGTTACCGCTTGTACGGCTGGTGGTGCTTTGGCTGGTGTTGCCGTTTTTTCAACGGTAGGTTCAGCTTTTGGTGCCGATTTGGGTGTTGCTGTTTTTGCAGGGTTGGCAGCGGCAGATTTAACATCTGAAGGGCGAATCACTCCGCCTGCACCAGTGGCTTCAACCGTGCTCAAGTCTACGCCCAATTTTTTCGCCAAGGCTCTGACCGCTGGGGCGGCTTTTTTGCCACCAAAATCGGTCATGCTGTCAACCACATTGTCAGATGATTCCATTTGTCCTACCACAGTACCGATGGCTTCCTTGGCTTTGGGTGTTTCGTCACTGTCTTTGTCAAGGTCCATCAATACTTGTTCGGCTTCAGCCCTCAGTTTGGCTGGGGTGTCAACTTCATCAGAAGTTTCAGATGCAGTTGAGCTTTCTCCATCAATGCTGAATTCGACCAATGGTGAGCCGGTGTCAATCACGTCACCAGGTTCGCCGTAAAGTTTGACTACAATGCCTGCAGTAGGAACCGGAACATCTACCACGGCTTTTGCTGTTTCCATAGAAACCATGGGCTGGTCAACTTCGACTTTGTCGCCAACCTTAATATGCCATTCAACAATTTCAGCATCAGGTAAACCTTCGCCTAAGTCGGGTAATTTAAATACGCTCATGAAACCTCCATTACTTGATTGACTTTTTCTAATATTCTGTCCACAGATGGCATGTATTTTTTCTCCAACTTGAACAGCGGCATAATGACATCATAACCGGTCACGCGCTTAACGGGTGCATTCAAGTTGTATAAACCTTGGTCTGCCAAGTTAGCCGCAATTTCAGAAGAAACCGAACAGTGTTTGGCTGCTTCTTGAATAATCACACAGCGACCAGTTTTAGCCACTGATTCATGAATGGTGTCCATGTCAATTGGGCTGATGGTTGCCACGTCAATGACTTCGGCTGAAATACCTTGTTCAGCCAGCTTGTCGGCGGCCTCCAGGGTTTCTTTCATCATGGCACCCCATGTCACTAGGGTCACGTCTGTCCCTTCACGAATAACAAAACACATGTCTAGTGGATATTCTTCACCGTCATCTTCCACTTCTTCCTTATTTAAATGGTAAACCCTTTTGGGTTCAAGGAATAATACGGGGTCTGGGTTTCTGATGGCAGCCAACAACAAGCCATAAGCCCTGCTGGGTGATGAGGCCACCACCACGCGGATACCCGGCATATGGGCAAACAAGGCCTCGGTGCTTTCAGAGTGGTGTTCAGGGGCATGGATACCACCGCCATAAGGCGCTCTGATGACCAGGGGACATGTTAATCTGCCGCGGGTTCTGTTGCGCATTCTGGCCGCGTGACAAATGATGTGTTCAACCATGGGATAAATAAACCCCAAAAATTGTGCTTCAGCAACAGGTCTCATGCCTTGAGTTGCCATGCCAACGGTCATACCCGCGATCATGGCTTCTGCCAACGGCGTGTCCAAAACCCGGTCTTCGCCATACTTTTGAGCCAAACCACTGGTGGCTCTGAAAACGCCGCCATTGATACCGACATCTTCACCCAAAACAATCACGTCTTTGTCATGTTCCAACTCATGGGCCAGCGCCATGGTGACGGCTTCTACCATTGTAATTTTAGCCATTAGACTTCTCCTCCAATGCCATCGCATAAGCTTTTTGTTCTGCCAAATCATGTGGCAACTCTTCATACATATAATCAAACATATCCGCCACACTCAAATCAGAAGCATTCTGATACTCTTCTACAGCCGCATCAACTTCAATTTTACAGGTGTTCAATAATTGATTTTCTAACTGTTCATTCCATTGACCTTGGCTGGTCAAGTATTTGCGCATGCGTTTGATGGGCTCAAACTGTCTGGCGTTTTCTACTTCGTCGTCAGGACGGTACCTTGATGCATCGTCAGCTGTGGTGTGATCACTTAATCGATAAGTGATTGCTTCGATGACCGAGGCACCTTTGCCTTCATAGGCCCTTCTTAGTGCAGCTTTAACCGCTGTATAAACAGCAATGTAATCATTGCCATCAACTTGAATCGAGGGTAAACCACCGGCCAGGCCTTTTTGTGCCAAGGTTCTGCCTTGGCTTTGTTTTTTACGTGGGACCGAAATGGCCCATTGGTTATTTACAATCATCAGTACCATGGGTAACTGAAATGCACTGGCTGCATTGATGGCTTCAAGGAAGTCGCCTTTTGAGCTGCCACCATCGCCCACCACTGAAACAGCGGCCCGTTTTTCACCACGCAATTTAAATGCCAATGCAGCGCCTGCCGCGTGGGTGCATTGCGTGGCAATGGGTACACACCAAGGAAAATCGTGCTGCGGACCTGAGAAATTGCTGCCGCGTTCGTCGCCGCCCCAATACAATAAAACTTCAGAGAGTTTGACTCCTCGAAAAAATTGGGCGCCATATTCACGGTACATGGGAGCAAACACATCGGCTTCTGCCATGGCAGATCCGATTCCAATATGGACTGCTTCGTGGCCTAAGCAAGAAGCATAAGTGCCTAGTTTACCGGTTCTTTGTAATGCCACAGCTTTGGTGTCAAAGGTGCGGGTCAAAACCATCAATTCATAGATTGATTTTAACTGTTCAAAGTCGGTTGCGATGGCAGGTTTTTTGTCTCCAACCAGTTCCCCATTGGGCGTCAGATACTGCAAATAGTCGATGTTAAATGATGCAACTGTGGTCAATTTCACTCTCCGAAAATGTTGGCAAAGGGTGTCTCTATAGCGCAACTGTTAAACCAGCGAATGGTGTATTCGTCGCATGGGTTTAATAGCTTGTCACTTTGAGTGAAAGAAATCTCAATTATTTATGCACAATAAATATGAATAAAAGGTCATTGTGAAGACTTCAATCATTATAATGCTTGCAGAACTTGGAGTATATATACTCAAGTTGAGCGGCCAGTATTATATAGGAACGAGCCTTTTTAATAAATGCCATATAGCACATATTATTCGCTTATTTTGTCGGACTTAGGGTTTGTATTGATAAAATAATCGATTGAATTGAATTTAGAATTTGTTATGACTGAGAAAAAAAATATCAGGAAGTTAGAAGAAGGGATTAAATTAGAAGTTTCTGAGCGAAATAATTATGGAGGTTATCTTTGTTTGGATACCTTGTTTTCAGCGCAAAAGCCCATCAGTGACCCTGAACATCATGATGAAATGCTGTTTATTATCCAGCACCAAACCTCTGAATTGTGGATGAAGTTAATCATTCATGAGCTGAATGAAGCGATCCATTGTGTACAAATCAAACGATTGGGTAGGGCTTCAAAAATTTTGGCTAGGGTGAAGCAAATTCAAAAACAACTGTATGAACAATGGTCGGTATTAGAAACTTTAACGCCCAGTGAGTACATGCAGTTCCGACATGTCCTTGGCAATGCCTCTGGATTTCAGTCAGTACATTACCGTCAGGTTGAGTTTTTACTCGGTAATAAAAATGAAAAAATGGTCAATGTTTTTCCCGCAGGATCTGAGTCAAGAAAAGTATTGGAGACGGTCTTGGATTCACCCAGTATTTATGACGTGTTTATTAAGCACTTGTTTGATGAAGGCTATAGTGTGCCAGAAAAATTAGTCAACCGGGATTTGCGCAAACCGCATGTTTTTAACCAAGCATTGATGGAAGTTTTGGTGGTGATTTATAAGCGACCCGATCAGCATTGGGCGATGTATGCTTTGTGTGAACAATTGGTGGATGTTGAACAATCCTTTCAACAATGGCGTTTCAGACACATGAAAACGGTCGAGCGGATCATCGGCTTTAAACAAGGAACCGGCGGCTCATCAGGTGTGGGCTTTTTGAAAAAAGCTTTGGAGTTGACATTTTTCCCTGAACTGCTGCGCTTAAGAACTGAGTTGTAAATTTCAGAACACCATTGCTTCACATTGCTTTTCATTCTATTGACTAAAATAAAGTTTTCTTGAACCAAGGTTTTGTCATGAGTCAACATGAAAGCATCGAAGTGGCTTTATTTCCAATCCCTGGAATGGTTGCATTTCCGGGCACCACTGCTCCATTACACGTGTTTGAGCCCAGGTACCGAGCCATGATCAATCATTGCTTGGACACGGGTGCCTTGTTGGCAGTCAGTCACACCAGGAAAGCCTTACATGCAAACTCAAGCCCGAAAATTAAAAAGATACCAGTGAACAGTTTGGACTTGAACAGCAACTTGCAAACATATGAAGCATTTGAGGTGTTTTCAGCGGGCAATTGTGAATTAATTGAAACCACTGAGGATGGTAGGATGCATGTCGACATACCATTCAAGCATCGGTTGCGCCAACTGGAAGTTATACAACAAGTTCCTTTCAAGACGGTGCGCTGTGAAATATTTGAAGATGCGGAATCACTGCTGGCACCACAACAGCTTGATGACATGCTGGCGGGTTTGCAACAGTTGGTGCTGGCCCTCAGTCAAAAGGCCAATCCAGAGCTGCATGCGGTGTTGATGCAAGATGATTGGCAAAATTTAAGTGCAAAAGCATTCAGTTTTCAGCTGTTTACTTACTTTAAGTTTGAACCAGATTTTATGCAGACTGTGCTTGAACAAGACCGGGTAGAGGATCGATTGAGGTTAATTTGGCAAGGATTCAGCCACAGCATCTGAATTATTCAGTTGAATCGAACTGAAATTGAGAAAACCCCACATTTGAATAGGTTCCTTCCGGTACTTTGGTTTCATGCTCTTTAATCAATTCTGACATGTCTTTTTGGAATTGTTTCATCTTTAAGTCTATCAATTGATTGATTTCATTGTGTTTGCTGTGTGGGATTTTGCTGGAATAAATCGTTGCTTGGTTCAAATTTTGTTTGTGGTCGGTGGCAAACATCTTTTTATAAAAAGTTTGGAACAACCTTTTGGTGGTGACATCGACTTCTTCCGCCAATGCTGCTTGTTTGATCAATTGTTGATTCAATGATTCTGCAATGGTATATGAATTACCATGTTTGGTGATCATTTCATTGCTGATCAATTCTGTGATGACCGCTTTGGCTCTTATGTGATTGCCGTAGATGTTGTCAATCAATGAGCTGAGATTAGAATGTGAAAGCTGAGTGCTCTGAGATTTGGCTTTTTGTAATGCCAAAATTATCATGTCCATTTTGTTCAACACATCTTTTTGTTGATTGTCTTGGCCATAAAATTCAGCAATGGCTCTTCTGTCAATACCTGTTTTGACCGCGATGGCTTGGTTGGTGGGTTTGATTGCTGCTTCTATCAACAGCTCTTCAGCTGCTTGGATGTAAGCTTTTTGAATGTTGGCTTTGAATTCCTGGCATTGTAAGCCAAACTTAATCACCATTTTACTCACAGGTATCAGTGCTTTTTGTAGTTGTACCAGGTGTCTTTTGTCTTGTTCCATAATATTTTGCGCGCATATTTGTACGCAATATTATCACGACACGTAATTGATGTACAATTTACTTAACCTGTACGTTGATACATCATTTTTATCTCATTTCGCAATATGTGAAACGAACAGGGGGAGGTCAAATTTATCTCCAAATCGTGGGACTTAAACAATCCTACACCAGCGGGGCAATACAGAGTTTTGTGGGTTGACGTTTTCTCTCTGTATTGTCCTTGCTATTTTCAGTTCGAATTTTCATTCGACATTAATCATTCTCAATTCATATTTCATCATGTAAAATTCGGACTTTGAATCAGTTTGAATATTTCAATGACTGCACTCAGTGTTAATTTAAATAAAATTGCGCTTTTAAGAAACTCACGTGGAAGGAATTACCCGCATGTGGTTGGTTATGGCGAAAAATTGATTCAGTTGGGTGTTCAAGGATTGACGGTACACCCAAGACAAGATGAAAGGCATGCCACCAGGCAAGACACTCGAGATTTGGCTTTGTTAACCAAACAACACAGTCATGTGGAGTTCAATGTTGAGGGATACCCGGGTGATCAATTTCTGCAACTGATTGAAGAAACCAAGCCAGACCAGTGTACCTTGGTACCAGATGCACCTGATCAATTGACCTCGGACCACGGTTGGAATTTAACCGAGCATTTTGCATGGGTCACTGATTTGGCACAACAGCTCAAAACCATGGGCGTCAGGTCTTCCTTATTTATTGATCCGGATGTGGCACAAATTAAATTGGCAGCTGGAACTGGCGTGGATAGGATTGAACTCTATACCGAATCGTTTGCCAACAGTTTCGCCGCTGGGAATCATGCTGCCGTATTGGCCCAATATGCCGAAGCGGCAGGGTTGGCCCAAGCTTTGGGTTTAGGCGTTAATGCAGGCCATGATTTGGATTTACAAAACCTGGCTGAATTTTTGACCATTCCGGGGATTTTGGAGGTTTCTATTGGTCATGCTTTGACTGTTGAATCACTGGAGTTTGGCGTGGCTGAAGTGATTAAAAGGTACCTGAAGATTTGTACCCCTTAATCTGCTGTAATAATTAGTAATGACAACTTTTTAACATGTTATAATTTCCCGCCTTTTAATAACCATCGAAATTGATAAGAATGGGGATTGTCCCTTTTCATTGGAATACATCATGATTACTGTAACTTTGGCTGATGGAACTCAGCGTAAATTTGATCAAGCATTGACTGTTCAGGCAGTGGCTGAAGACATTGGACCTGGTTTGGCCAATGCGGCTTTGGCTGCCCGCGTAGACGGTGAAATGGTTGACCTGTCACACATCATCAATAAGGACGTTGAATTAACGATAGTGACCGGTAACACCGAAGATGGTTTAGAAGTCATCAGGCACTCTGCTGCCCATTTAATGGCGCAAGCAGTACAGCGACTTTTTCCTAAAGTGGAAGTCACCATTGGACCGGTGATTGAAAATGGCTTTTACTATGACTTTGCGTCAAAAGATCCGTTTCATGAAGATGATTTGGTCAAAATAACCGCTGAAATGAAAAAAATTGTCAAAGAAAAGTTGCCCGTTGAACGGTTTGAGATGTCTCGCGATGAAGCCATCGAATTTTTTGAGCAAAAAGGTGAGAAATATAAGGCTGAAATCATCAGAGACATCCCTGAGGATCAGGTTTTATCTATGTACCGCCAAGGTGAATTTACCGACTTGTGTCGTGGCCCACATGTTCCCAACACAGGGAAAATCAAAGTCTTTAAGCTGATGAGCATCGCTGGCGCTTATTGGCGTGGTAACAGCGACAATGAAATGTTGCAACGGGTCTATGGAACCGCGTGGAGCGACAAAAAAGAACTGAAAACATATTTACATCTGTTGGAAGAAGCTGAAAAGCGTGACCATCGTAAGTTAGGCAAGAAAATGGATTTGTTTCATTTTCAAGAAGAAGCGCCTGGAATGGTATTCTGGCATGATCGTGGCTGGTCAATTTACCAGTCAATCCAGCAGTACATGCGTAAAAAATTAAATGCCCGCGATTACAAAGAGATCAACACCCCATCTGTGGTTGAATACACTTTGTGGGAAAAGTCAGGTCATGCCGATAAATTTGGTGATGACATGTTCAGCGTTGAGTCTGAAAACAGACAATTTGCTGTCAAACCAATGAATTGTCCATGTCATGTTCAAGTGTACAACCAAGGTTTGAAGTCTTATCGGGATTTACCGATACGATTGGCAGAATTTGGATCCTGTCACAGGAATGAGCCTTCAGGGGCTTTGCATGGTTTGATGCGGGTTCGTGGATTTGTTCAAGATGATGCCCATATTTTCTGTCAAGAAAATCAAATCAGTGGCGAAGTTTCACAGTTCATTGATTTCCTGCATGAAGTTTATGCTGACTTTGGCTTTGATGAAATCATTTATCGAATTTCAACCCGTCCTGAAAAACGTGTGGGCAGTGATGAAGTTTGGGATAAATCTGAAAAAGCATTGGCCGATGCTTTGGATGCCAAGGGCATAGATTGGGAAGAGTTGCCAGGTGAAGGCGCTTTTTACGGGCCGAAGATTGAATTTTCGTTGAAAGATTGCTTGGGCAGGGTTTGGCAATGCGGCACCATTCAGGTTGATTTTTCGATGCCCAATCGATTAGAAGCCACTTATATTGATGAAAATGGTGATAAGGTGACACCGGTCATGTTGCACCGAGCCATCCTGGGTTCTTTTGAAAGATTCATCGGTATTTTGTTGGAACATCACGCTGGTAATATGCCTTTGTGGTTGGCGCCAACTCAGGTCGCAATTTTGAATATTACGGGTCAACAGTCGGAATATGCTGAAAAAGTAGGCAAAAAGTTGAAAAATCAGGGCTTTAGGGCAATTTATGACTTGAGAAACGAAAAGATCGGCTATAAAATTCGCCAGCACACATTAAACAAGACAAATTATTTGGTTATTGTGGGCAACAATGAACTGGAAAGTGAAACCATCACTGTGAGATCACATGATGGACAAGACTTGGGTTCAATGAAAGTTGAGGAGTTGGTTCAATTGATGGACCTTCAAATCAACGAGAAAAAATAATTATTTAGGAGGATTGACTAATCGCTAGAAATGACAAAGTACGCAGGAACAACCAAATCAGGGTTCCTGAAGTTAGGCTAATAGACCAACATGGTGAACAAGTAGGTATCGTATCAACATCGGAAGCTCAGGACAGGGCTCGAGGTGCGGGGTTGGATTTGGTGGAAATTTCACCCAAAGCAGCACCGCCGGTATGTAAGATTATGGATTATGGTAAGTTCAAGTTTGAACAAGCCAAGAAAAATCAAATAGCCAAGAAGAAACAAAAGAAAGTTCAGTTGAAAGAGGTTAAGTTCAGACCCAATACTGAAGAAGCGGATTATCAAGTCAAGCTCAGGAATTTGAGAAAATTCATTGATCAAGGTAATAAAGTCAAAGTGACCATCATGTTCAGAGGACGTGAGTTGGCACACAGAGACATCGGTTCAAATATGTTGGATCGATTGGAAAAAGATTTAGTGGATGAAGTGGTTGTTGAACAACGGCCAGCGAAAATGGAAGGTCGATTTATGATTATGTTGTTGGCGCCGAAGCCAGCAAAATAATCATGACAAACCGCGTATCGATAAATACAGTTGGTGAGTGCAACGAATCAGCCGTATTTTCATAAACGCAGTCGCAGTGATTACGGTTTCGCGCAGCGAAGAAGTGGTCATGAAGACACTGAAGCCAAAAGCTTCAAACCGCGTAGCGATAAATACAGTTGGTGAGTACAACGAATCAGCCGTATTTTCATAAACGCAGTCGCAGTGATTACGGTTTCGCGCAGCGAATAAGTGGTCATGAAGACACTGAAGCCAAAAGCTTCAAACCGCGTAGCGATAAATACAGTTGGTGAGTGCAACGAATCAGCCGTATTTTCATAAACGCAGTCGCAGTGATTACGGTTTCGCGCAGCGAAGAAGTGGTCACGAAGACACATAAAATGGGTTTAAATACCTAATAAGAAAAAAGCTGACCAGTGAGTCAAGAACGATTAAAGCCTTAAGGGGCTACTTGCTGGAGTATATAAATAAAATACAGGAGGGCTTTATGCCTAAAATGAAAACCAAAAAGGGCGCTCAAAAGCGCTTCAGAAAAACGGCCAGTGGCTTCAAAAGAAAGCATGCTTTCAGAAGTCATATCTTGACCAAGATGAGTACGAAACGTAAACGTAATTTACGTGGCACCAGCCTGGTGCATGAAGCTGATGAAGCATCAGTGAAAAGACTACTACCTTACGCTTAATTAAAGGAGAAACATCATGGCAAGAGTTAAACGAGGCGTCACAGCACGCAAAAGACATAAAAAGATCCTTAAATTAGCAAAGGGTTACTACAATGCACGTCGTAAAATTTACCGCGTTGCAAAACAAGCAGTCATTAAAGCTGGTCAATATGCTTACCGTGACCGCAGAACCAGAAAAAGAAACTTCCGCGCATTGTGGATCACACGTATCAATGCGGGTGCTCGTAACAATGGCTTGAGCTACTCACGATTTATCAACGGTTTGAAAAAAGCTGATATCTCTTTAGATCGTAAAGTTCTGGCTGATATGGCTGTACACGACAAGGCAGGTTTTGCTGCTGTTGTTGAACAAGCCAAAGCCGCATTGTCATAGTAAACTGTCCCTACCAGGGATATTGACAATCAATAGATTAAGAAGAGGAATCAGTGGTATAGCTGATTCCTTTTTTTATTGCCTGTTGATAAATAAATACAATACAACAACATAATTAACAACCAACAGAGAATTAAAGTGAGTGATTTGAAACAAATCTTAGCAGATGGATTGCAGCAAATTGAATCAGCAGCGACCGTACAAGGATTGGATGACGTCAGGGTGCAGTTTTTAGGCCAAAAAGGCACGGTAACCGTCCAGTTGAAACAACTGGGTCAATTGGCACCTGAGGACAGGAAATCGGCAGGCGCTGAGATCAACCAAATCAAACAGCAATTGTTCACAGCAATCCAAGCGAAAAAAACCACTTTGATGCAAGTTGAGTTGAATCAAAAGCTCATGGCAGAAGCCGTTGATGTGACTTTGCCAGGTAGGTCTGGTGCCAAGGGTGGGGTTCACCCAGTAAGTCGTACCATGCAACGCATCATAGATTTGTTTTCTCAAGTCGGCTTTGATGTGGTGACGGGGCCAGAAATTGAAGATGATTTTCATAACTTTGAAGCTTTGAATTTTCCTGCGCACCATCCTGCGCGCGCCATGCACGACACCTTTTATTTCCCTGACGGTCATTTGTTAAGGACCCACACATCGCCAGTACAAATCCGGGCCATGAAAACCATGAAGCCGCCGATTAAAATCATTGCACCAGGTAAAGTTTATCGCAGTGATTCCGACCAAACACACACACCAATGTTTCATCAGGTTGAAGGTTTGGTGATTGGTGAAAATGTGACCTTTGCATCATTGAAAGGCGTGTTGAATCAATTTGTTAATGCCTTTTTTGAAGATGATTTGCAAATCAGATTAAGGCCATCCTATTTTCCTTTCACTGAACCTTCTGCGGAAGTGGATGTGGAGTGGAAGAAAGAAGATGGTTCTATCGATTGGCTTGAAGTGCTTGGATGTGGCATGGTGCATCCCAATGTCTTGCGATCAGGTGGCATAGACCCTGAAAAATACACTGGCTTTGCCTTTGGATTGGGTGTGGAGCGTTTCGCTATGTTGCGTTATGGCGTACAAGACTTGAGAAACTTTTTTGAAAATGACATGGCATTTTTACGCCAATTCCAATAAATAGGAACAGAAACAATGAAGATAAGTGAGAATTGGTTAAAAGAATGGGTGGCAACAGATGCGTCGACTGAACAGTTGATGTCTGAATTGACCATGCTTGGTTTGGAAGTCGATGGTGTAGAACCTGCTGGCGGTGAATTTTCTGGTGTGGTTGTGGCTGAAATTGTTTCTTGTGAGAAACACCCAGACGCTGATAAGTTAAAAGTCTGTCAGGTCAATGCCGGTAATGAAACCTTGCAAATTGTTTGTGGTGCGCCGAATGCGCGTGTCGGTTTAAAAACAGCTTTGTCGAAAATTGGTGCGGTGTTACCTGGTGATTTTAAAATTAAAAAATCAAAGTTACGCGGTGTCGAATCAAAAGGGATGTTGTGTTCGGAGGTTGAACTGGGTATCAGTCAGGAATCGGATGGCATCATTGAATTGGCTGATGACGCCCCCGTTGGTGTTGATGTCAGTGAATATTTGGCATTGAATGACCAGATCATTGATATTGATCTGACGCCCAACCGTGCAGATTGTTTTTGTATGCGCGGGGTAGCCAGAGATTTGGCTACATTGGGTAACTTAAAAGTTAACTTTCCTACAATAAGCGAACAAAAAGTGACCATTGATGATCAAATCAATGTGTCGATGGAAGCGCCAAAACAATGCCCTAAATATGGTACCAGAGTCATTAAAGGGATTGATAACAGTCAGTCATCACCCACATGGATGAAAGAAAAGCTCAGACGTTCTGGTATTCGGTCGATACACCCTGTAGTCGATGTGACCAATTATGTGATGCTTGAATTGGGTCAGCCCATGCATGCCTTTGATTTGGCTAAAATTGATGGCGATATTGTGGTCAGAATGGCTCAAGACAAAGAATCATTGGTGTTGCTTGATGGCAGCACAGCCGAATTGAATCCAGAGTTCTTACTGATTGCTGACCAAACCAAAGCGTTGGCAGTGGCTGGGGTCATTGGTGGTCAAGACAGTGGTGTTGGCAGTGAAACCCAGGACATCGTGCTGGAATCAGCCTATTTTGATCCAGCTACCATCATGGGCAAGTCAAGAAAGTTGGGTGTGCATACAGAATCAGGCATGCGTTTTGAGCGTGGTGTTGATTGGGGTTTACAGGCTGATGCCTTACAACGTGCCACTGAATTGATTCTGCAAATATGTGGCGGCTCTGTGGCCCCCATTAATATGACTGAACTGACTGGTGAATTACCTAAACAACATCAGATTGCTTTGACAGAAGATAAATTGCAGCGTGTTTTGGGGTTTGTTGTCGAGGCCGATCGTGTGACTCAAATTTTCAATTCATTGGGACTGACTGCGACCTACCAAAACAACAGTTGGCAAGTGGTTTCTCCTTCGTGGCGTTTTGACATGGAGATTGCAGAAGATTTAATCGAAGAGGTTGTCAGGGTGGTTGGTTATGATCAGATGCCATCTCATCGGCTTCATTCTACAGATGCCATCAGGGTGATTCCTGAAGCCATCAAACGCACCCATGTAATTAAATCACAATTGAGTGACTTGGCCTACCAAGAAGTGATCAACTATTCTTTCGTGGCGGAAAAACAATTGGCGGATTTAAAATTAGCCGACCATGCCATTGCGTTGGCCAATCCATTGAATAAAGACATGGCTGTGATGCGTACGCATTTATTGCCAGGACTGCTGGCCAACATCAAATCAAACCTGGCCAGGCAAGAGCAAGATTTAGCACTGTTTGAAATGGGCAAAGTATTTACTGCTGACAATGAAATTGTGCAAACCGATGAGTTGTTACTGGCAAAGACTGGTTTGCAGTCTCCTGAGCAGTGGAGCGCCAACAGTGCTAAAGTGGATTTTTATGACATCAAAGGTGATGTGGAAGTTTTACTTTCTTCGGCCTCGGAAACCATTGATTTTACAGCTGCTGATTATCCTTTTTTACACCCAGGTAGACAGGCTGAAGTTAAGCTCGCAGGAAAAACCGTGGGTTATTTGGGTCAGGTTCACCCGTCCATCTGTCAACAACTGAAAATAAAGCAAGATGTGTATGTGGCTAATTTGAATGTAAATGCCATACAAAACATTACTTTACCGCAATGGCAATCCATTTCAAAATTCCCCAAAGTAAGACGTGATTTGTCAATTGTATTGAAAGATGAAGTGACTTGGGATCAAGTATCACAGGCGATTAACGACTGTTTGGGTGAGAGCCAACAGTTGTTGAATAGCTTGAGGTTGTTCGATGTATATAAGGGAGATAACATTGAAAAAGGATACAAAAGTCTCGCCATGGCTATGATTTTTCAGGAAAAAAATCGAACTTTAGAAGATAAAGATGTGGACAAACTGGTGTCAAAAGCGGTATCCTTTTTGGCAGAACAATTTAACGCAGAAGTAAGAACATGACAGAAACAGTCACAAAAACTGACTTAGCAGAAATATTATATATGGAAGTTGGGCTTAACAAGCGTGAGGCCAGTGAGTTTGTCAGTGTGTTTTTTGAAACCATAAAAGCACAGTTGTTAGATGGCCATGGTGTTAAGTTGTCTGGATTTGGTAATTTTGAATTACGTGATAAGAAATCAAGACCTGGTAGAAACCCAAAAACACTGGAAGAAATACCCATTTCAGCCAGAAGGGTGGTTGCATTTAAGCCGGGACAAAAATTGAGGAATACGATAGAGACATATGCTGGATCAAGGCCACAATAAGACCCTGCCTCCCATCCCCGCGAAAAGATATTTCACCATTGGTGAAGTGTCCACCTTGTGTGATGTTAAGCAACATGTGTTGCGATATTGGGAAAATGAATTTGACAATTTAAACCCAGTCAAAAGACGAGGCAATCGCAGGTATTATCAACGCAACGATGTGATGATGATTAGGCAGATTCGCAGTTTATTGTATGATCATGGTTACACCATTTCAGGTGCCAGACAAAAGCTCAATGGTAAAGTCTCAGAAAAAGAAGCCAGTAAGTCATATCAAGTGATTCAACAAACCCGCATTGAATTGGAAGAAATCCTGGATTTATTGAAGTAAGCACGGTTCAACAAGCTGCCAATTTAATTACCTGTTTTAGCCCTTTAAATTACCAATCTTTGTGATAGAATACGCACGTTATTTCGGAACGTGGCGCAGCTTGGTAGCGCACTACAATGGGGTTGTAGGGGTCGGAGGTTCGAATCCTCTCGTTCCGACCAATAACATTTTGATGGTATTTTTGCTGTCATTTGAATCCTATTCAAACCTTCCTTGTACACCTTTAGCCTAATTAATATTTCAATATCTGACCATGATTGATATAATCGCGCCAGCTATGAACCTTGGGCATTGTATTCAATGCATTTTAATCCTGGGTTTTTTCAAACCATCAATTGGAGACATCAATGAAACAACCAGTTAGAGTCGTTGTTACTGGCGCAGCAGGACAAATCGGATACCAACTTTTATTCAGAATTGCAGCGGGTAATATGCTCGGTCCTGACCAACCTGTGATTTTGCATTTACTTGAAATTCCACCTGCCATGAACGCCGTGCAAGGTGTGGTGATGGAATTGGAAGATTGTGCCTTTCCATTGTTACATGGTGTGGTTGCTACCGATGATGCGAATGTTGCCTTCAAAGATGCCAATTACGCTTTATTGGTGGGTGCAATGCCACGTGGCCCTGGGATGGAACGCAGTGATTTATTGCAAGCCAATGCCAAAATTTTCTCTGTGCAAGGAAAAGCGATGAATGATCATGCAGCCAAGGACATTAAAGTCTTGGTGGTTGGAAATCCTGCCAATACCAATGCCTTGATAGCTCAGCAAAATGCACCTGACATCGATCCTGGTCAGTTTACTGCCATGACTCGGCTAGACCACAACCGTGCCTTGGCTCAATTGTCCGGAAAATTCAATGTACAAACCAATGACCTGACTCGCATGACCATCTGGGGTAACCATTCATCAACCCAGTATCCTGATGTTTCACAAGTTCAAGTGAACGGTTGTGACTTAACGAATGTTGATCAAACTTGGTATGTTGACGAGTTTATTCCTACTGTACAACAACGCGGTGCAGCAATCATCAAAGCCAGAGGCGCATCCAGCGCGGCTTCAGCGGCATCGTCAGCAATTGACCACATGCGAAACTGGGCTTTGGGCACAGCAGCGGGTGACTGGGTCTCTATGGCGATTCCAAGTGATGGCAGTTATGGTGTAGCACCAGGGATTATCTTTTCATACCCAGTCACTTGTGCCAATGGTCAATACAGCATTGTGCAAGATTTGCCAGTGAGTGAATTCTCACAAAGTCGCATCGATGCCACTGAAGCTGAATTACGTGAAGAACGTTCAGCGGTAGAACATTTGTTCTGATTGATTTATATCAAAGATGTTCAACAAAAAACCGCCGGCTTGCTGGCGGTTTTTTTATGCGATATGCATTGAAACATGGTGTGTGTAACATTTATGATATATTGGTGTAATGGGTGGAAGTAATTAAATGAATCAAATGAAAGCAATCATCGATGAGGAAATGAAGTTGATTAATCAACTGATGAACTCGATGGTTTTGGTTTGGATGTTTCTTTCTACTTTTGCACTTATTTTTACTTTACTACGAACAGAACTGACTGGTTGGGGTGGCAAGGAAAATATGTTAATCCTCATCTACATTGCAATCATGTTGGTTGCGGTGTTCCGTAACAGGTTGTCGCCCTATATCAAAGTTTTTTTGTTTATTGCATCACAGGTTTTAGTGGCTATATTGGGGGTGCTTGAATTTGGTTTTATGGCACCGGCTATTTTGTTTTTACCCATGACTGTCATGCTTTTGGCTTGTTTTTACAAGCAAGCCGTCATACTGTTTTTTGCTGGCTTGGTTTTGGTGTTTATTTCATGGGCTGCTTATGCTTTTCACAATGGCTATTTGTCTTTGTCACCTGATGCCAATGTCATATTCATGAATGTTGAACATTGGGTTGTCTATATCATTTGTTTGGCCAACCTGCTGCTTTTTTTACCGATTTCAATCTATAAATACCGAAACAACATGAATCAATTGTTGTTTGAAGTGATGGAACAAAAAAAAGAAATTGAACACTTGGCCAACCATGATTTTTTAACCGGCTTGCCGTTGATTAAATTGTGCATGAGTCAATTCGATGCTTTTTTGGCCAGTGATTATCAAAATAACAAACACTTGGCGATGTTGTTTCTGGATATTGATAAGTTCAAGTTGGTGCTTGATCAATACGGACATGATGCAGGAGACATTTGTTTGATCCATGTGGCCAATAAGTTGAGTAAAGAGGTGAGGTCAGCGGGATTTGCCTGTCGCTTAGGTGGTGATGAGTTTATGGTGCTGTTAAACACCTTTAAGTCAAAAGATGAATTGATTGATAAGGCTGAGCGCATTGTTTCTGAAGTTTCTAGTACCTTTAAATTCAGAGGAAAACACCTGTCTGTTGGGGTGAGTGTTGGTATCGCTTTGTTTGGCGAACACGGAAAAAAATTCCATGATTTAAAACGGGCTGCTGATCGAGCCATGTATCAAGCCAAGTCTTCAAACAACAATTCTATTTGCTTTGCTGAACCTGAAGCAAATTAATGGGATGGTTTTGCTCAATAGCAGATAAATCCGTATAATTCACATTTTTTACGAGATTTGTCCCATGATCAGCGCCAACATCCCACAAACTCCAGCAGTTAAAAATGAACCCATCAGTGAATTCCGACCAGGCAGTGCTGAAACCCTGTCCTTACAAAGTACCATGGACCACATGGCTGCTCAACAAGCGGACATACCCTGTTTCATCGGTGGCCAAGAAGTCAGAACCGGACAAGTTGAAAATGTAGTCATGCCACATGATCACAGTCATGTCTTGGGTCAGGCGCATGTGGGTGGCCATCAAGAGTTGAATCAGGCAGCAGACGCAGCCATCAAAGCCCAAAAAGATTGGGCGGCCTTGCCATGGCAATCTCGCGCCGCAGTGTTTTTAAAGGCAGCAGATTTGTTGGCAGGCCCTTACCGCAACATCATCAATGCAGCCACCATGCATGGGCAATCGAAAAACTGTTTTCAAGCTGAAATTGATGCAGCTTGTGAGTTGATTGATTTTTTGCGGTTCAATGCCTATTTTTACCAACAAATCATGGAACAACAACCGGTTTCATCTCCCGGTGTTTGGAATCAATTGGACTGGCGTCCGTTGGAAGGATTTGTGATGGCCATTACACCGTTTAATTTTACGGCAATTGCTGGTAATTTACCGGCCACCCCTGCGATGTTGGGGAATGTGGTGGTTTGGAAGCCTTCGGGCACACAAATGTTGTCTGCTTATATCATCATGCAGGTGTTTAAAGAGGCAGGCTTGCCTGATGGTGTGATTAATATGGTGGCTGCAGACGGACCAGTGGCTGGTGCTGCTTTGTTACCCAGACCTGATTTGGCGGGTGTTCACTTCACTGGGTCGACACCTACATTCCAACATATTTTTGCTGAAGTGGGTGGAAACATAGGTCGTTATCACTCTTACCCGAGGTTGGTTGGTGAAACTGGTGGTAAAGATTTTGTCTTTGCCCATGAGTCTGCCAATCCGATTGCGGTGGCCACTGCATTGGCTCGTGGGGCTTTTGAGTACCAGGGACAAAAGTGTTCAGCCGCTTCTCGTGCATACATTCCATCAGCCATCTGGCCAGAAGTTAAGGCCCAATTGGTTGAAGACGTCAAATCATTCAAGATGGGAAGTACCCGTGATTTCGGTAATTTCATCAATGCAGTCATTGATGAACGCTCTTTTGACAAAATAAAATCATATGTGGATTTTGCCTCAAATGCTGCCGATGCTGAAATTGTTGTTGGTGGGGTTTGCGATAAATCTGAAGGTTATTTTGTAGAACCCACAGTCATCGTAACCAGTAATCCGCAATTTAAAACCATGCAAGAAGAAATATTTGGTCCGGTATTAACCATTTATGTCTATGCTGAAGCAGACTTTGAGGATACCTTGGAATTGTGTGACCAAGGATCAATCTATGCTTTGACCGGTGCTATTTTTGCGCAAGATCGATTCATGATTAATCACATGGCAGATCGTTTAAGGAATGCAGCGGGTAATTTTTATATCAATGATAAACCAACTGGAGCTGTGGTGGGTCAACAGCCGTTTGGCGGTGGACGTGCTTCAGGAACCAACGACAAAGCAGGCAGTGCTTTGAATTTATACCGTTGGTTGTCACCAAGAACCATCAAGGAAACTTTCGTTACACCAACTGATTATCGTTATCCGTTTTTAGGCTAATTGAATGGATCATGTCACCAAAGGCCGCCTCTGCGGCCTTTGGTGCTTGTGGGTTTTGATGTCAAAGATGACAATAAAACAAATTGATGACAATGCTGTCACTAAGCTGTCATAATATTTACTTATCATGGCGACTTTAACAGACAATTCTTCCGAAATGAATAACAACATATTGATTGTTGAAGACGACATGGCCATACGTGAAATGATGGCTTTTTCATTGCGCAGGGAAGGCTTTGCAACATTCAAAGCCGCTTCAGGACATGAAGCATTAGAACAGTTGAACCAAGTCAATCCTGATTTAATCGTTATTGATTGGGGGTTGCCTGATATGAGCGGTATTGAATTGATAGACATGATTCGCCGCGATGATGTGATCAAAGATGTGCCGATCATCATGTTAACTGCCAGGGCCGAGGAGGCCGATAAGGTCAAGGGGCTGGAACGAGGGGCTGATGATTACCTGACTAAACCGGCTTCCATGCTCGAACTTATGGCCAGAATCAGGGCGCATTTACGTCGATCCAAAGGCTTCGAATTAATTCAGAGTTTGGAATTTCAAGGTATTGTTATGAATTCGGATGCCCATGAAGTGAAAATTGATGGGGTGGCTATCAATTTGAGTTTGACTGAATTTAAGTTGTTGAAATTGTTTCTACAAAATCCCAATAAACTATTGGCCAGAGAACATATTTTGAATCATATTTGGGGTCGCAACACTTTTGTTGAAGACCGCACTGTAGATGTTCATGTGCTGCGCTTACGTAAGGCGTTAAAAACCCACAACAAGGACCAATGGATACAAACGGTCAGGGGTGTTGGTTATAAATTAGCCAGTTAGCTTGTTATGAGGATAGGGATTAAAAAAGCCACTGGATTAAAGTGGCTTTTTTATTTGAGTTGGATTCAGTTAAATGCAATCGATTCAATGTCAGCCCAACGAATCCATTGGTGTTGGTCGCTTGTTTTAACCATCACACCGTTGTTGTCTCGAGAAACACTGCGGTTACCATAAGCAAATATTTTTGTATCATCATGCAGCGTTAATTCCACCCCTGAATCGTTGACTCGAGTGAGTTTCTTGATGTTTTTGAATGGGATATGCCGATTTGACTCATCGACATCAGAATCTAACATTTCAAAAGGACTTTGTTGGTTCAGGTCAAAGGCCATGGTTTCAGCAACGACAGTCGATTCATCCTTCAGTGTGATCAGTCCTTTAAGTGGTGATTGGATGGCTTGATAGTCATCGAAATCCATCCATTCAACATCCACTTCTTGAATGGTTAATTTTTGAAATTGAGCCCATCTGATTTCAATTCTGCCATGGTTGGGATTGTCCAGCCAAATGCCCCGGTTACCATTGTCAACGTCATTGGTGTCTCCTAACATCAAAACCGTACCATCCAGCAATTCCACCTTCGATTTATTGCCTTTGCGTTCGATGCTTCTGATCTCAGAAAACTTGAGGTTATATTCTTGGCCATTTTCATGCCCATCCAGTTTTTCGCTGACCATGCGCTCATCCTTGTCCCACATCACTCGGCCTTTTAAAGTACCCAAGTCGGAAGTGATGGTGCCGTATATGGCTTGATCAAACCTTTTGGCATCATCAGGTGCTTTAGAAAATTCTATGGAAGACAATTCATCCAAGTCATATTCGATGGTGTCGCCTTCTGGGGTTAAAAAATAAACCTCATCGGATAAGTCATTGGTGTCATTGTGTGATTTTATGACGGTGCCATCATGTAAAGTGGCTTGATATAAATCCTTGCTTTCATCAATCGTAAGTTTGGCGATTGAACCAAAGGGCAGGTTGAAATAAGGTCGCTTAATTTCTTTACCAAAAAATGACTTGAAGGTGACCTGTAAACCGCCAATTCTTGCTTGAGGACCGGGTTGATGGTCTTCTAGGGCTTCTTTTTCATCGTCAGTCAAATGTTCGACACCTATGGTCGCTATTTTGTTGCCATTATAGACATCGCTCAGAAAAGCTTCTTGGTCGCCCCAGCGAATGGTGCCGGTGACTTGCTTCCCATTGGTTTCGGTAGCAGTACCATAGATGACTGGCTCGGGGTTGGCAGCCCATATTGAAAAGGCAGTTGAGAGTAGGCCCAGTTGGATTAATTTTTTCATGTTGTATTTACTTGTTAACTTTAATGATTATGTCAGACTCTTGCTTGAATTACATGTAACAAAAGTCCTGATTGAGGGTGATTAGGGCGATTGGTTTATCTGTTGCCATTTTTTGTCCCGATGTTTGTACAGTAGATAGCTGCTGGGGCCAAGCAAGGCATAAGTAAATCCAGTCAGCGGCAGCCATTGATCTGATACCAGCATGGGGAAAATGAATGCCAAAGCACAGACGGTCATCATATTCAATCGCATCATGATTTCTGTGCGGGTATGGAACATTTCATAGTCAGACAGTTTTAATTCCTTTTGACGGTTCAAAGCATGCTTATACAGCGCCAAAAAGATCAGCGAGATAAGAAAAAAACCAGCAGCAAAATATAAGAACAATATCCTCAACTCATCATAGTTACTTAAATTATACTGGCTGGGTAAATAGCCATCAGTGAGCCAGGCAAATAAACCCTGAAACATCATTTTCAAGGGATAAATGAATATCAACATGACTACCAACAAACTGCTGGATAAGAACACAGTCTTGCCATCTTCTAGGCCAAATTGCTTGCTCCAGGTGGCGTGAGAATGCCAAACAAAAACCAGTTGCGCCACACTCAAAACAAATCCAGGTATGTATTTTGATATTTCTATCAGTTCGGGCACGCTTCGTGGAATTTGGTCAATTGAAATGACCAGCATGGTCACCGCAAAAGCAAAGGCGGCATCGACAAACACCTCAATTCGAGTCATGTTCATGCCGCGCTGGCGAAAACCTTTTTCTGTTGGACAATCGGCCAGGAACTCGTCTTTCAATGCTTGCATGTTATTAATTGTAGCCTAAACCAAAGTTGATTTGGGTCCATAATCTGCTTAATCTTTTGCCAGAACTGATTTTAAGAATGCACCCGTATGGCTTTTTTTCACCTTAACCAAATCCTCGGGTGTGCCAGTGGCAATGATTTCACCGCCACCATTGCCGCCTTCAGGGCCTAAGTCTATGACCCAGTCGGCGGTCTTAATGACATCCAAGTTGTGTTCTATCACCATGATGGTGTTGCCATTGTCGCGCAGTCGATGCAAAACTTTCAATAATTGTTTGATGTCAGCAAAATGCAAGCCAGTGGTGGGTTCATCCAATATATAAACGGTTTTGCCCGTGTCACGTTTCGATAATTCTTTGGCCAGTTTAACTCGCTGGGCTTCACCGCCAGACAGGGTGGTGGCATTTTGTCCCAAAGTGATGTAGCTCAAGCCCACATCCAACAATGTTTGCAATTTGGTCGCAATGGTGGGAATCGCAGAAAAGAATGGCAGGGCATCTTCAACGGTCATGTTCAGTACTTGATATATATTTTTGCCTTTATATTGAACATCAAGGGTTTCCCTGTTGTACCTTTTGCCTTTACAGGTGTCGCAAGTTACATATACATCTGGTAAGAAGTGCATTTCAACTTTAAGCAATCCATCGCCCTGACAGGCTTCACAGCGGCCGCCTTTTACATTGAAACTGAACCGCCCAGGTTTATAACCTCGGGTTCTGGCTTCTGGGGTGTTGGAAAACAGGTCTCTGATGGGGCCAAATAATTGTGTATAAGTGGCAGGATTGGATCTGGGTGTTCGTCCAATGGGTTTTTGATCAATGTCGACCACTTTGTCAAACAAGTCTATGTTTTCAAAGCGTTCGTATTTCTGCGCTTGGTGAGAAGCTCGGTTCAAATGATTGGCCAGCACTTTGTAGACGGTTTCATTGATTAGGGTGGATTTGCCTGAACCAGATACCCCGGTGATACAAGTTAATAATCCGGTGGGAATTTCTATGTCGACCTTTTTGAGGTTATTGCCGCTGGCCCCGTACAGTTTAAACATTTTGTCTTTATCGACCGGCAAACGTTTTTTCGGGATGTCAATTTTCAGTTTGCCTGTGAGGTATTGTCCGGTGATGGAGTTGGGGTTATTACAGATTTGTTCGGGGGTGCCTTGAGCCACAATATTGCCACCATGTACACCTGCACCAGGTCCAATGTCGACCACAAAATCTGCCATCCTGACAGCATCTTCATCGTGTTCTACCACGATAACGGTGTTGCCTAAGTTTTTTAAATTAACCAAGGTTTTCAATAATTTTTCATTGTCTCTTTGGTGTAACCCAATCGATGGCTCATCCAATACATACATCACCCCAACCAAACCGGCTCCAATTTGTGAAGCCAACCGAATCCTTTGTGCTTCACCACCTGACAAGGAATCGGCTTTGCGATCGACTGTTAAGTAGTTCAAACCCACATTGACCAGGAAACTCAATCGTTCTTTGATTTCCTTGATGATTTTTTCAGCAATTTGCGCCTTTTGTCCAGTTAATTTAATCTCTTCAAAATGTTTCAATGCACCGGCAATTGACAAAGCGTTGATCTTCGGCAAGGGCACATCATTAATGAATACATTGCGTGCACTGCGGTTCAGTCTTTGGCCTTCACAAGACGGGCAGGCCTTTTTGCTGATGTATTTATTCAGTTCTTCACGCACCATGGATGATTCTGTTTCTTGGTAGCGTCGCTTCATGTTATTCGCAATGCCTTCAAAAGGATGGTTGCGTTCGTACTGGCCTTTGTCGCTGTAATAGGTGAATTTGATGTTTTTATCACCGCTGCCGAAAAACAACACATCTTGAATTTTTTGTGGCAAGTCTTCTAATGGTGTATTGACGTCAAAATCATAGTTTTTGGCCACCGCTTGTAACAATTGAAAATACCAGCCATTGCGTTTATCCCAACCACGGACCGCGCCGTCAGCCATTGATAAAGACTTATTCAATATAATGCGTTCTGGATCAAAAAATTGACTCACACCCAAACCATCACATTCAGAACAAGCCCCATTGGGTGAATTGAATGAAAACAACCTGGGTTCGAGTTCACTGAGGGAGTAATTACAAACCGAACAGGAAAACAATGAACTGAACAACATCTCTATGGGTTCTTCATCCTTGGCTTCATCAAATGAAACCACCATGGCCAAGCCTTCAGAAAGCGACAGCGCCGTTTCAAAAGATTCCGCCAAGCGCTGGGTGATGCCTGCTTTGACTTTGAAACGATCAACCACAGCTTCAATGTGGTGTTTTTGTTTGGGATTCAATTGTGGTAAGTCGTCAATGTTGTACATGGCGCCATCAATGCGCACCCTGACAAAACCACTGCCACGAAGTTGTTCTAACAACAGAACATGTTCACCTTTCCGATTGCGTACCACCGGCGCCAACAACATGAGTTTGCGTCCTTCATCCAGGGCCAGGACTTTGTCCACCATCTCAGACACTTCTTGTGCTTCCAATGAAATACCGTGATCCGGACACCGAGGGGTGCCTATCCTGGCATACAGTAATCGCAGGTAATCATAGATCTCTGTGATGGTGCCGACGGTAGACCGGGGGTTGTGAGAAGTGGATTTTTGTTCAATTGATATCGCAGGAGATAAACCTTCGATGTGGTCTAAATCGGGTTTGTCCATCATCGATAAAAATTGACGGGCGTATGCCGATAAGGACTCCACATAACGACGTTGTCCTTCGGCATAAATGGTGTCGAAAGCCAGTGAGGATTTGCCCGAACCCGATAAGCCGGTGATCACAATGAATTTATCACGGGGTAGGTCGATATCTATGTTTTTTAGGTTGTGCGTTCTGACGCCGCGTAGCGAGATTGTTTTCATGTTGGTCAAGAGTCAATCAAACCCATCATTTTAACTAAAATAGGTGAACGGCATGTGGGTAAATTAAATATATTTGTATTCAGTGCCCCATGTATTGATTGACAAGCCATGAACGGATAATATGTATGGGTTATAATCATTCATTTGGACTGAAATATGAGTCGAAAATCATTGGTACTGTTTGCTTTGGCCTTATTTGCTTTGGCGCTATATGCGGCAGGCTTTAAAACCGGCACTTTTGTTTTGTTTGCTGCGGCAGTGGTGGTTGAATCGTGGTTTTGGTTTAAATTTTTAAAAAGCAGACAGTCAAAAAAATCTAAAATGGATTGATCCATCTATTCACAGCTTAAGATCAATCAGAATAAGTGCTGAATCAAGGGTTATTAATTAATTTATGTTGGTAAAAATAGCGGTTCCAGTTTTCAGGTGCAAAGAAGATGAAAATATCTTTTTTTCGCGCTTATATGACCTGTCTGGCTTTGACCAAATCATCAGCAAAGGAGGGCAATTGTACTTAACCCTGGTCGATGTGGATGAGCAAGAAACGGAGGCAGAAATTCAAGAAATATGTGCTGCTTGGGGCGCCGTGTTTGAAGTTTTAAAATACTGATTGATTAAATCCATCTTCTGATTCATGGTTTGGCTTTATGACATTGATTGAGACCTTCAAAAAATTGGTTGATGAGTTTTGTCCCATCCTTTTTAATGTTGATCAGTTCAAGCCCACTGAGGTACTCAAACAAAAGGCCTTTTAAAAAACAATGTAAGGTTAAAGTCAGTATTTGAGGATCGGTCTTTGGGTTCAGTTGTTTCCTTTGTATGGCCCTTTCAAAATATTGTTCAAATAATTTCAAACTGTTTAACTTTTTGTCTTGGTGGGTTTTTTTGAATTGAGCCAAATGTCCAGAATAGTCACATTCAAAGAACAGTTTCATGATTCGTGTTTTGGTCTTATTTTCATCTAAGTTGTTTAATAGCTTGATACAAAGCAGCTTTAATTGACTGATGGGTTCTTCGGTGTCATGTTCCAAATCTTCTAGTATCAATTGAATAAAAGGTTCGTGCAACAAGCCGTGTAAGGCGTCGAAAATTTCAGGTTTGTTTTTGAAGTGCCAGTAGATGGCACCGCGTGTCACTGCAGCTCGTTTGGCTATTTCATCCAAGGAGGTGTTGAAATACCCCTGTTCTGAAAAACAGTCCAATGCCCCAGTCAAAATTTTCTCTTTGGTTTTTTGTGCTTCTTCTTTGGTCTTTCTCATATTGACAAGTTTAACAGAAGTCAGATTGATTGACAACATACATCCATGTATGTATAATTAAATTTTTTAACTATAACTGCGTTTAAAGCAGTTTGTAAAAGCAAAATCACATGAATTGTTGACTCTTAATATCTGAATTAACAAGACAGACAAGTCGTTCACCCATTACACAATGAGAATTAGAAAATGAAAAACAAGATTGTCCTATTGATCATCATTACATTGTTGGCCATTGCTGGATATTGGATTTATAGCCATTATTTCAATGTGACCCAATCACCACAAAATGGATCGGCAACAATCATGAAGGTCAATGTGACTGCTGTAGAAGTCCATCCTGAAGATGTCACCATGAAAATAGTGCTGCCTGGCAGAACAGCGGCTTATAAACAGTCTCAAGTGAGGCCACAAGTCAGTGGAATCATTAAACAGCGCATGTTTAAAGAAGGGTCACTGGTTGAAAAAGGGCAGCAATTGTATCAGCTGGATGGTGCCCGTTATGAAGCCAATTTGCGCAGTGCCAAAGCCAATTTACAAAGTGCCAAAGCCAACTTCAAAGCCATCAAGGCCAGGTACAATCGGATTTTGTTGTTGATTGAGAAAAAAGCCGTCAGCCAACAAGATTTGGATGATGTTGAAGCGCAACTCGATCAAGCCAATGCAGCCATTTCAGTGGCTGAAGCCAATGTGGCATTGGAACAAATAAATGTGGATTATAGTCACGTTTATGCACCCATTTCTGGACGCATTGGTAAATCAAATTTAACCGTTGGTGCATTGGTTACGGCTGGTCAAGCAGACAGTTTAGCTACCATCACTCAATTGGATCCTATCTATGTTGACATGCAAGTGGCCGGTACAGAATCCGTGTGGGTACAGCAACAAATCAGTTCTGGTGCAGCAATCGAAGTGGCATTAAAGGGACAAGGGTATGAGGCATTCACCGGCGTTTTAGAATTTTCAGATGTCACAGTCAACGAAACCACGGGTTCAGTAGGACTTCGTGCGCTGATGGATAACAGCGAAGGTGGTTTATTGCCAGGTTTGTTTGTTAATGCAGAGATTAACCTGGGACAACAAAAGCATATATTGGTGCCACAAAGGGCCACTACACGAAACCCGTCTGGAGAACTTGTTGTCTGGTTGGTCGGGCCTGACAACCTGGCCAAGCCACAGGTCATTCAAGTCAATAAGGCACAAGGAAATTCTTGGATAGTGACTGCCGGCTTGAAGGCTGGTGATCGGGTCGTGGTTGAAGGTTATCAAAAATTACAGCCTGGTTCTGAAGTTATCGTGTCAAACTGGGACCATGAGTCTGTTTCAAATACCAAGGATCTCAGGGGATAATTTATGGCCAAGTTTTTTATAGAAAGACCTGTATTTGCCTGGGTGATTGCCATCATTATTATGTTGGCAGGCATCTTAGCGATTCGTACTTTGCCGGTTGAACAGTACCCCAAGATAGCGCCACCGACCGTGTCAATTACAGCGGCTTATCCTGGGGCATCGGCTGAAACTGTAGAAAATGCAGTCACACAGGTGATAGAACAGCGTTTGACCGGCATTGATCAATTGCGTTATTACAATTCAAGCAGTCAAGACGGTTCTATGAGTATCAACATTACATTTGAACCAGGTGTTGATCCAGACATTGCACAGGTGCAAACTCAAAACAAAGTACAGGGTGCCGTCAGCTTGTTGCCCCAGGAAGTACAAGCCCAAGGGGTCACTGTCACCAAGTCAAACGATACGTTCTTGTTGGTGGTTGGTATTTACAGTGAAGATGGCAGTGTTTCTCAAGGGGATTTGGGTGATATATTGGCATCGAATTTCAGAGACCCTTTGTCCAGAATCAATGGCATCGGTAGTGTCACTGTCTTTGGTTCACAACATGCCATGCGCATTTGGTTGGATCCAGCCAAATTGTTCAGTTACAACATGACTCCAGTTGATGTGCAAAACGCCATCAGACAACAAAATACCGATATTTCTGCCGGTCAACTGGGTGCCTTGCCTGCGGTTAAAGGACAACAAATCAATGCCACAGTGACGGCTCAATCTAGGTTACAAACAGCTGAAGACTTTCAGAACATCATCCTGCGTGTCAATACGGATGGTGGCCAAGTGAGGCTAAGTGATGTGGCCAGGGTTGAATTGGGATCAGAGTCCTATGGCACCATTGCCAGGTACAAACGTCAACCCGCCACGGGATTGGCCGTTTCTTTGGCCACCGGTGCCAATGCCCTGGATACAGCCAATGAAGTGAAAGCCAAGGTGGCCGAGTTGTCAAAATTCTTACCTGAAAATGTCAAAGTCATTTATCCATTTGACAGCACACCCTTTATTGAGTTATCAATCAATTCGGTGGTACAAACATTGATCGAGGCGGTGGTTTTGGTGTTTTTTGTGATGCTGTTGTTTTTACAAAATTTACGCGCCACATTGATTCCAACCATTGCTGTTCCTGTGGTATTGTTGGGTACTTTTGCCATCCTTTCAGCATTTGGTTTTTCAATCAACGTATTGACCATGTTTGCCATGGTGTTGGCAATTGGCTTGTTGGTGGATGATGCCATTGTGGTGGTGGAAAACGTAGAGCGGGTGATGAGCGAAGAAGGATTGTCACCCAAAGAAGCCACCAAAAAGTCAATGGAACAGATTACTGGCGCATTGGTCGGTATTGCGGTGGTGTTGTCGGCGGTTTTCATTCCAATGGCATTTTTTGCCGGCTCAGCCGGTTCCATTTATCGTCAGTTTTCCATCACCATCGTATCTGCCATGGGCTTATCTGTTCTGGTGGCTTTGGTGTTATCCCCATCATTATGCGCGACCTTCTTGAAACAAAGTCATGATGAACATCGCAGGAAATCCACGGGATTTTTTGGTTGGTTCAACCGCCACTTCAATGCCTTGAGAGCTGGTTATGAAAAAACCATCTCCTACATGGCCAGACGCATCCTGCGTTTCATGTTGCTTTATGGTTTGTTGTTGGCTGTCGTGGCTTATGTGTTTATCAGTTTGCCCAAATCCTTTTTACCCGATGAAGACCAAGGCACGATGTTCGTGATGGTCAATGCACCAGCAGGAGCAACGGCTGAGCGAACCTTGGAGTCGGTGAAACAAGTTGAAGACTATATGCTGGAACAGCAGGGTGACAATGTCGAGCATTTGTTTACCATTGTTGGTTTCAGTTTCAGTGGCGCTGCACAAAATGCCGCCCTTGGCTTTGTGCGCTTGAAAGATTGGTCATTGCGACCAGATGACAACCAAAGTGTGTTTGCCATTGCTGGTCAGGCATACGGTGCTTTTACTCAAATAAAAGACGCCAGTGCTTTTGCTTTTTTTCCACCACCCATTCAAGAGCTTGGTAATGCTTCTGGTTTTGATTTTCAATTGGTAGACAAGGCCGGCTTGGGCCATGAAGCTTTGATGAATGCGCGCAATCAGTTTCTTGGGGCCGCAGCACAAAACTCTCAACTTGTAGGGGTTAGACCCAATGGCTTAAATGATGTACCACAATTCAAAATCAACATAGACAATGAAAAAGCTTCGTCGATGGGTTTGTCATTAAGCGACATCAATGGCACCTTACAAATTGCTTGGGGTTCTCGCTATGTCAATGACTTCTTGGACAAAGGAAAAATCAAAAAAGTATTCCTTCAGTCTGATGCGCCGCATCGAATGAAACCAGAAGACTTGTCTTTGTGGTACGTAAAAAACAACCAAGGTGAGATGGTGGCTTTTAATCGCTTTGCTGAGACTGAGTGGGTTTATGGTTCACCTAAATTAGAGCGCTTTAATGGCGAGTCATCGGTCAATGTGCAAGGTTCAGCAGCACCAGGGGTCAGTACCGGTGAAGCCATGGATGCGGTCCAAGGCTTGGTTGATCAATTGCCTGAAGGCATCGAGCTGGCCTGGTCAGGTCTGTCTTACGAAGAAAAACAAAGTGGTTCACAAGCGCCGGCATTGTATGCCTTGTCTGTGTTGATTGTCTTTTTGAGTTTAGCGGCTTTGTATGAAAGTTGGGCGGTGCCAATTGCAGTTATTTTGGCGGTGCCCTTGGGCATTTTAGGTGCGGTGATAGCCAGTCGTATGTTTGGTTTGTCCAATGATGTGTATTTTCAAGTGGCGCTGTTAACCACCGTTGGCTTGGCATCGAAGAACGCCATTTTGATTGTCGAATTTGCCAAAGAATTGAAAGACCAAGGTGTCGAATTGTTGGAAGCGGTGGCGACAGCAGCCAAGCAGCGATTCAGACCCATCATCATGACATCACTGGCCTTTATCTTGGGGGTTACACCTTTGGCACTGTCCAGTGGCGCAGGTGCCGCCAGTCAAAATGCCATAGGCATCGCAGTGATGGGTGGCATGATTGCATCAACAGTGCTGGCTATTTTGTTTGTTCCCATGTTTTATGTGTTGGTTCAAAAAGTATTCAGAAAACAAAAAGATTAATTACCCACAAGTTTGACCTTTTTGGCGCCCGTTTCATGCGAATGATTCGGGCGTTTTTGTCAGGAAAGAATTCATTCTGGCGGCCACTGTTTTTAGTTATAATCATTGGCATTCATAACAAAAAAATAAAGGGGTATCAGGTATGAAGTCAGATCAACCAGTGGTTTCCGCTGACAGAAACATTGCAGAATTAACCATCAAAGCACTGATTTTAGGTGCCTTGTTATCGATGGTGTTGGCAGCGGCCAATGCTTACATTGGTTTGTTGGTGGGTTTAACGGTTTCAGCTTCGATTCCGGCTGCTGCGGTTTCAATGGGTTTATTGCGTATGTTCAAGCGATCGACCATCTTAGAAAACAACATGGTACAGACTGCTGCATCGGCCGGTGAGTCGTTGGTGGCTGGCATTATATTCACCATTCCTGCTTTGGTGATGATGAAAGCATGGGCAGGTTACGAATATGGACCGATGGTAGCGATTGCAATTGTTGGTGGTATTTTGGGTGTGGCATTCACCATTCCATTGCGTCGAGCCTTGATTGTTGAAGCCAAGTTAAAGTTTCCAGAAGGCGTCGCCACCGCAGCCGTTTTGCAGACTGGTGGGATTGAAAATGACCGCAGCAAGAAAATTGCCAATAAAATTGCAGATGCTGGCTTTGCCACTTTGTTAAAAGGCGCCTTGATCGGTGGGGTGGTTAAACTGCTTGAATCTGGTTTAGGTGTATTGGCTTCTGGTGTTTCCGCAACCAAAGCATTTTTTGGCGGTAAATACCTGTTTATGGGCGATGTAACTTTGAGTCCTGCCTTGTTGGGTGTGGGTTATATTGTTGGTTTAAACATTGCGTTTTTGGTGTTTTTAGGTGGTGCCCTGGGTACTTTAATTGGGGTGCCATTGAATTGGGCCTTTAATGGTGATGCCATCATGTTAGCCACTGGCATTGATTCAGCCAAATCAATGGCCGAATTGAGCTCGGCAGAATGGGGACAAATTGCCGGTCAGTCGTGGCAAAATTGTCGACGCATTGGTGTGGGTGCAATGATGATAGGTGGATTGTGGTCACTGATCAGTTTGGCCAAACCCTTGTGGCAAGGTGTGGCAGCCAGTATCAAAGCCTACAAAGACAGCAAAGGCGAGGGTGGTGGTCTAGCAAGAACTGAATTTGATACGCCGATTCACTTTGTTGGCATCGTGGTATTGGTCGCCATTGTTCCGGTATTTTTAATCTTCAAAAATGCACTGGGGGTTTATCCTGATGCGAACTTCATCGCAGCGGTTATGACTGTGTTGATGTTGGTGTTTGGTTTTATTTTTGCTTCGGTGGCCGGTTACATGGCTGGCTTGGTCGGCTCATCAAACAATCCGATTTCAGGTGTGACCATTGCAACCGTCATTGTCTCTGCCCTGATTTTGTTACAGTTGATGGGCAATGATGGCATGGCTGCCACCTTAGGCCCCATAGCCGTTATATTTTTGGCTGGCTTGATTTGTTCGGCGGCAGCCATTGCTGGCGATAACATGCAAGACCTTAAATGTGGTCATGTGGTCGGGGCAACTCCTTGGAAACAGCAGGTGTTTCAAGTCGTGGGTGTGGTCGCAGCCGCCTTGGTGATTCCATTTGTCTTGAACATACTTGACCAAGGTTATGGCATTGGTCGTGTGTCACCAATAAATCCAAGTGCAACCATGTTGGCAGCGCCACAAGCGGGATTGATGCAAGCATTGGCCAGCGGTATTTTTGGCGCCGGTATTGAATGGGGTTTCATCTTTATTGGATTTGGCTTGGCTGTGGTATTGATTGTCTTGGATAAAATTCAAGAGAAACGCGGTTCAAGTTTCCGTTTTCCAGTTTTGGCAGTGGCGGTGGGCGTGTATCTACCCTTGGGTTTGTCAGTACCGATTTTCATTGGTGGTATATTGGCGCACCTATTGAAGAAAAAAGCGGCCCAACAATCGACTGAGAAACAACAAGTCAAAGAATCCAGTGGTTTGTTATTGGCATCAGGTTTAATCACTGGAGAAGCCCTGATGGGTGTATTGGTGGCAGTGGCTGCGGTCAGCTTCCAAGGCATGGTGCCATTCCTGACATTCAGTGGGGCTTGGTGGTGTGGTGTGGCCGTGTTTGTTGCTGTTATTTACTACATATACAACAAAGTTCAGCGCAGTTAAGCGATTACAGCCGGTAAAAAGGGCGTTTTAAACGCCCTTTTTTGGTTTTCATTTAATGATTATTATGGCTTTATTTGCCTTGGAATTTGGCTTTGCGCTTTTCTAAAAATGCGCTGGTGCCTTCATTTTTGTCTGCTGAAGCACAGCAAATACCAAAGGCTTTGACTTCATAATCCAAAGCATCAGGTAGGGCGCATTCCAGGCCTTTGTTGATGGCATCTATGGTCATGCTCAAAGCAATTGGCGCAGAGGCAGCCAACTGCTGTGCCACTTGCGTGACTGATGCCATTAACTCACCTTGGGGTACCACCCAATTAATCAGGCCGATGTGTTCGGCTTTGTCAGCTGAAACCATGTCTCCCAATAAATTCATTTCCATGGATTTGCTTTTGCCGACCAATCGAGTCAAGCGTTGGGTGCCACCAAATCCAGGTATGACGCCCAATTTGATTTCTGGTTGGCCAAATTTGGCATTGTCAGAGGCGATTCTTAAATGACAAGCCATGGCCAGTTCACAGCCGCCACCCAAAGCAAAACCGTTGACGGCCGCGATGACCGGCTTGCCACAGTTTTCAATGTGATTGAACACGGATTGACCAAAACGGGCAAATTTCATACCGGTCATGGCATCAGTGGTGGCCAATTCGGATATGTCCGCACCGGCAACAAACGCTTTATCACCAGAACCAGTGATGACGATACAAGCGACGTTGTCATCATCCGCCGCACCTTGGATGATGGTGTCTAATTCCTTTAAGGTGGCTTGGTTTAAAGCATTCAATTTATCAGGTCGATTGATGGTGATGGTTAAGATGTTGTTTTCAAGCTGTGATAGGACGTTGGCCATGATTGATTAGATTGATTTTAAGGAAGTGAAATTATACCAACAAACACGGTCTGGCCTCAATTCATTATGTTTTTGTTAAATCAAGGCTCATTCGGCGTTGATCCGTGGATTAAATGAACTTATTAGTTACTCGCTTGTCTTGTTTAACTCTAATGCCTGACGTACAATACGCGGCTGAATTTGTTAAGAGGTTTTGAATGAAAAAATTAATTACATTGATGTTTTTGACCACAGCATTTATCGCTGTAGCTCAAACAGAACAAGCAATACCAAAAAGCGCAGACATCACGTTTGACAAGGCTGCTGCTTCTTATGCCATCGGTTTTCGCATGGGTTTGCAAATGGCTGGCCGTGAAGGCAGTGCTTTTGATGTTGATATTGACCAAGCCATCAAAGGCTTGAAAGAAGGTGCCGCCAAAAGTGAGCCAAGCATCGATAAAGAGGCGATGGCTACTGCATACGCCAATTACCAACAAAAACTGCAATTGTTCCAACGTGAAGAATATTTGGCCATGGCTGCCCAAAGTCAAAAACGCAGTGACGACTTTTTGGCACAAAACAGATCTAAAACAGGCATCAAGGAATTGGCCTCAGGTATTCAATACCGTGTGATCGAAGCTGGTTCAGGTAAAAACGCCAGTTTAGACAACACTGTTAAGGTTCATTACAGTGGTAAATTAATCGGCACAGAAGTGTTCGATAACTACCAAGAATTTGACAGCACTTACAAAAATGGTCAGCCATTAGAAATGGACATGAAACAAATTGGCATGCCAGGTTGGAGAGAAATCATTCCAATGATGAAAGCAGGCGATAAATGGCAAGTATTTATCCCACCAGAAATGGCATACGGTGTGAAAGGACAAGGTCCTATCGGGCCTAATGAAGTTTTGGTTTTTGATGTGCACTTACTTGAAATCAAATAAATACAGCTGACACTGTAAAGATCGAAGAGGCAAGTTGCAGAACTTGCCTTTTTTGCTTTCTGCCATGGAAAATTTCAGTCAAAAAGTTAAGCCGCACCTCAATCAAAGTTTGATTGACGAAGACCTGTGGACAGGTGCGCCTGGCGAGATGGAACGCGCGGCAGCGGTGTTGTTTCCATTTTATTGGAAACAGAATGAGCCTTGGGTCTTGTTGACGCAGAGGAATGCCGATTTAAAACACCATTCTGGGCAAGTCAGTTTTCCGGGTGGTGGTTATGAAGCCCATGATAAAAACATCAAACAAACCGCTTTGCGCGAGACCCATGAAGAAATTGGGATTGAAGCTGGCTTGGTTGATGTGTGGGGGTTTTTAGATGGAATTGCATCAATCAGTGGCTTTCATGTCACGCCATTTGTTGGCGAAATCAAGGACGTTTCACAGCTGGTGATTGATGAAAATGAAGTAGATAGGGCCTTTGGTGTACCGTTCTCGTTTTTCCAAAATCGAGACAACCGGGTTAAAAACAAAGTGAAGACACCTTTTGGTGATCGACATTACTATGTTTTTGATTACAAAGGTGATGTGATTTGGGGCTTAACTGCACAAATCATTGTACAATTAGTCGATAGAATAAATAAATAAGCTTATGAGTGGTAAAGTTTTTATAAGAACACATGGTTGTCAGATGAATGAATACGATTCTGACAAGATGCAAGACGTGTTGCTGAAGTCGCATGGCTTAAGCATCACTGATGTGGAAGAAGATGCTGATGTGATTTTGATCAACACCTGTTCAATCCGTGAAAAAGCACAAGAAAAAGTATTTTCTCAATTAGGCCGTTGGCGCAAAATCAAAGAGAAAAATCCAGATGTCATCATTGGAGTGGGTGGCTGTGTCGCTTCACAAGAAGGGGAAGCCATCATCAAGCGAGCGCCTTATGTGGATTTGGTGTTTGGGCCACAAACCATTCATCGATTGCCAGAATTGTTGAATGAGCGCAATAAACAACAAAAGCCGCAGGTAGACATTTCATTTCCTGAAATTGAAAAGTTCGATAACTTACCTAAACCCCGTAAAGACGGTCCATCTGCCTTTGTTTCAATCATGGAAGGATGCAGTAAATACTGTTCGTTTTGTGTGGTGCCCTATACCCGTGGTGAAGAAATGTCACGTCCAATGGATGGTGTGCTGTCTGAAATCATGCAATTGGCCGAACAAGGCGTAAAGGAAGTTAACTTATTGGGACAGAATGTCAATGCCTACAGGGGCTTATCACATGATGGTGACATTGTTGATTTGGCGTTGTTGATTCACTATGTGGCTGCCATTGAAGGCATTGAGCGCATTCGTTTCACCACTTCACATCCCGTTGAATTCACCGATGGCTTGATTGAAGCATTCCGTGATGTACCAGAGTTGGCCAACTACCTACACTTGCCAGTACAGAGTGGTTCTGATCGCGTTTTGTCAATGATGAAACGGGGACACACCGCTTTGGAATACAAACAGAAGATTCGTAAATTACGTGAAGTCAGGCCTGACATCAGTTTGTCTTCTGATTTTATCGTAGGATTTCCTGGTGAGACTGCCAAGGATTTTGATGACACCATCAAATTAATCACAGACATTGGCTTTGATCAATCATTCAGCTTTATTTATTCAGCGCGGCCTGGGACACCGGCCTCTTCGATGCCTGATTTGGTGTCTATGGAAGAGAAAAA
Source organism: Marinicella litoralis (assembly GCF_002591915.1). Taxonomy (GTDB): domain Bacteria; phylum Pseudomonadota; class Gammaproteobacteria; order Xanthomonadales; family Marinicellaceae; genus Marinicella; species Marinicella litoralis. Next base: position 105,902 of record NZ_NIHB01000005.1, read on the forward strand.
AGCCCGCTTGCAAAAATTACAAGCCACCATCAATGAAATGGCGGCCAAAATCAGCCAAGAAATGGTAGGCAGCACCCAGAGAATACTGGTCGAAGGCACCTCTAAGTGGTCTGATGAAGAATTGTCTGGTAAAACAGAAAACAACCGTGTGGTCAACTTTGCTGGCCCCAAACGTTTGGTAGGTGAAATGGTCGATGTGGTCATCACCGAAGCTTTAAGAAACTCATTAAGAGGTCGTATTCTAATCAATGATGAATGAAATAAAAGAGCAGGGAAGCACGAACTCCACCGTTCGTAACATGGAAATTTCTGACTTAAGCAATGGTGCCTTGGCCAATTTATATGGCCACCATGATGCCCACCTTAAACAGTTGTCAGAACACACCCAAACTGACATTCACGCCCGCGGCAATAAATTTCAAATAGAAGGCGGTGTTAGCCATGTAGAACATGCAGCCAAAATGCTGTTCTTGTTGGTTAAAGAAGCCAGAAAAGAGGCATTGAATCCAGAAATTGTGCACGTTATTTTGGCAGGTAATGCCACCAAACCGGATTATGAGCCACAAGAAGTGGCGATCAAAACCAAAGCGGGTGTAATCACCGGACGTTCTGACAATCAGAAAGAGTATCTACATAACATCGTCACCCATGACATCAATTTCGGCATTGGTCCGGCAGGCACCGGAAAAACCTACTTGGCCGTGGCTTGTGCGGTTGAAGCTTATATGAATGATCGGGTGCGCCGTTTGGTATTGGTCCGACCTGCTGTTGAAGCGGGTGAGCGATTGGGATTTCTGCCTGGTGATTTGAGCGACAAAGTGGACCCATATCTGCGTCCCTTGTACGATGCTTTGTATGACATGTTGGGTAACAACAAAGTTGAAAAAATGCTGGAAAAAAACGAAATCGAAATTGCACCATTGGCCTTTATGCGCGGTCGTACTTTGAATGATGCTTATGTGATTTTGGATGAAGCACAAAATACCACAGTCGAACAAATGAAAATGTTCCTGACCCGTACCGGTTTCAACACCACGGTAGTGGTGACCGGTGACATCACCCAAGTTGATTTGCGCCCAGGTGAAAAATCTGGTTTGAAACATGCCATGGATATCTTACAAGACATCAAAGGCATCAGCTTCAGCTGGTTTAAATCCAAAGACGTGGTCAGACATTCGTTGGTACAAAAAATTGTTGATGCTTACGACAACCAGAAAAAATAAGCGTCAGAGGATTCAGTATGATTAGCCTCGAATTAATCAACGAAAACAACTTGGCAGCACCTGATTCTGCCCAATTCCAAATTTGGTTGAATCAGGTTGCTGAAAAACTGAACATCACTGGCGAAATTTGTATCAAGATTGTGGATGAAACTGAAAGCCACGATTTAAACCACAGCTACCGTGGCATAGCCAAGCCGACCAATGTATTGTCCTTCCCTGCCGAAATACCTGATTTCGTTGAGTCCACCCATTTAGGCGACCTCGCGATTTGTGCGCCGGTGGTCATCAGAGAGTCAGTAGATCAAAACAAACCAGCGGTCAACCATTGGGCCCACATGAGCATCCACGGCACCTTGCATTTATTGGGTTATGATCACATCGAAGATGTCGATGCTGAGGAGATGGAAACTCTGGAAATAGAGTTGTTGAAAGCATTGGGTATGGTTGATCCATACCATTGAATTTTCAATCGTTTAAAAACCCCTGACACCCATGGTTGGTATTGGCCAATAGCTGATCAATCCTTGTTGTATAATTTACTGGACAATTTACCTGGCATAACGCCAGCAGGAGGAAACGATGAATTATATTGATGGTTTTGTGGCAGCAGTTCCAATTAAGAATAAAGATCAATACATTGAGCATGCCAAATTATGCGCTGAGGTCTTTAAGGACAATGGGGCGCTAAAGATCATAGAGTCATGGGGTGAAAATGTCCCGGATGGAGAGGTGACTTCATTACCCATGGCAGTGAAATGTAAACCAGACGAAACAGTGGTTTTTTCAACCGTTGTTTGGCCTTCCAAGGAGGTCCGTGATGCAGGTTGGCAAGCAGTGATGGAAGACCCCAGAATGCATCCAGATCAAAACCCCATGCCTTTTGACGGCAAACGCATGATTTATGGTGGTTTTGATGTCATCTTAGACGTCTAGGTTGGGTTGGTTTTTTGATCAATCAGGGTGTAAGTTCGATCTTGACGATGAACACAACAAATCTTGACGGAAAGGGTGTTATTCAGTCAAACTACTTAATTTAACCGGAATGATTCAAATGATGAAATGGGTGTTTATGATTGCCAGTCTGTTGCTGATGACTTTTTCAGCTGGTATGGCTGCCGATCAGAAGTCAGGGGTGGAGGCTTTACCTTCTGATCTTAGGGCTTTGCTGCGGCAAGAAATGAGGGCGATTGAAACCGCCATGAAAGACATGGTTTCATTCATTGCCGCTGGAAACTATAAACAGACAGAACAATTGGCCAGCCAAATTGAAAACAGTTTTATTCTCAAACAAAACCTCACGCAAGCACAAATGCATCAATTGCATACCTTGTTGCCAGAAGATTTTTTACAACAAGACCTTCAATTTCATTACTATGCCGGCATGCTACAACATGTGGCCGCCAACAAAAAACCAGAATTGGTGGCATTTTATTATGGCCAGTTGCTTGAATCATGTGGCAGCTGTCACCAAGCCCATGCCCAACACCAGTTTCCGTTGTATCAGAAAACGCCTGAGGCGAAACAACATGGGCATTGAAGCTTGAGCAGAAACTTTTCCCCCTGCGTTTCTAGGCGCTGTCTGTTAAGTGATTGACTGAGTCAAAGCTGAGATTCAATTAAACTTAACCACTGCTTGGGGGTCAATCTATACAAGTGTTCTTGATTTTGACAGGTGATGGCTTTGAGTGTACGTGTTTATGTTATTTTGTTGTTATTTGGTGTGGCCTTGGTTGGCTATTTATTGGGCCGACCTTATTGGCACCCTGTTTACGTGAAAGCCTTTGGTGCCAGAACTGTGGCCGAGGTGATCAATCAATATGGCGATGCGGCTCGAAAGGTGCTCAAACCACAGTTTACATCTGTCGGTTTATCCTATCCTCCGCAAAAGATCGCACTGTTGGCGTTCAAAGACCGCAATCAGCTTGAACTGTGGGCTTCCAGTCATGATCAATGGCGTCAGGTTACAGATTACACCATCAGGGCAGCCAGTGGAGTGCTCGGGCCGAAATTACGTGAAGGTGACAGACAGGTTCCCGAAGGCCTGTACCAAATCATTGGACTCAATCCAAACAGTTCATACCATTTGTCAATGAAACTCAATTACCCCAATTCCTTTGATCTTAAGTGGGCTCAGCTAGAAAACAGAGACCAGCCTGGCAGTGATATATTTATTCATGGCAAAGCCGTTTCTATAGGATGTTTAGCGATGGGTGATGAGGTCATCGAACAATTATTTACTTTGGTGGCTGATGTGGGCAAACACAATGTTCAGGTCATTATTGCGCCTACCGACCCCAGAAAAACCCCGCTTGTTCCAACTGTTGGATCACCTGCCTGGGTCACTGAGTTGTATCAAAACATCACAGCCGCTTTTACCAGGTTCAGGCTGCAGTCTTGATACACCTTGACTTATGTAATGTAAATTAATTGATGCATTAAGTACATATACTGGCTTAAAGTAAAATTAAATATACATTAAACCTAAATGTATTTGCTTTTAATGCAAAGATAAGTTACCATAACAAGGGTGATAACTATACAATGAATAGAAAACTATCCTTAACAATTGGTGAGACAAGCAATGAATTTCAACTCAATGACAGATCAAGCCGTGGCTAAAGAACTGGGTCGCAGGATTGAACAATTGCGCTTAGAGCGAGATTTAACTCAACAAGCTGTGGCTGATGAGGTGGGTTTGTCGCGAATCAGTTACCGCCGTCTGGAGGCCGGTGAAGCCAAATTAGTCAATGTGGTGGCGGTGTTGCGGGTTTTTGGACAGGTGTCTTTGTTAGATCATGCCATTCCTGACACGGTATTCAGTCCGATGGAGCAGTTGAAGTTACAAGGCAAAAAACGACAAAGGGCATCTGGCAGCAGAAAGTTGTCAAGCCAAACAGAGTCGGGCGATGAAACGACCCACCAAGAAAAAGCTATGGACTGGTGATGAATCAATTGGCTGAAATCAGATTGTGGGGCCACTTGGTGGGTGCTTTGGCTTACCAACAAAAAACGGGGTTCAGTACTTTTGAATATTCGCCTGAATGGCGCCAATTGGGGGCAGAAATTGCACCGATTACCATGCCATTGGCTGCCACCAAATACAGTTTTCCAAGCCTGAATTACGAAACATTTCATGGCTTACCAGGCATCTTTGCAGACGCATTACCCGATGACTTTGGCAATGCAGTGATCAATGCCTGGCTCAGTCGTCAAGGCAGGGACACAAAATCATTCTCTCCGGTGGAGCGCTTGTTGTATACCGGTACCAGAGGCATGGGTGCTTTGGAGTTCTTGCCGATGCTGGACAGGGGTTACCAAGCAGGGGAGGTGTTGGACATGACGTCTTTGATTGGTATGGCACAACACATACTGGATCAGCGCGCAGGTTTGAATAAGCACTTCGATGGCAACCAACAGAACAACAGCCAAAGCAACAACGAGCCCAATAACAGTGCCATGCATGCGATTCTTCAGGTAGGCACATCGGCCGGTGGTGCGCGAGCCAAAGCAGTGATTGCCATCAACCAAGAACGCAGTGAAATACGTTCAGGTCAAGTGCCAGCTCCAGCAGGGTTTGAGCATTATCTATTGAAGTTTGATGGGGTGGAAGAACACAAAACCAACAGCGAAACTTTTGGAGATCCACAAGGCTATGGACGAATGGAGTATGCTTATTATTTGATGGCACTGGATGCCGGTATAAGCATGGCGCCCAGTGAATTGTTACTCGAGGGACGTCGCGCACACTTTATGACCAAGCGCTTTGATCGCATAGGCAACCACAAATGCCATTACCAGTCATTGTGTGGTATGGCCCATGCCGATTTTAAACAACCAGGTGCTTTCAGTTATGAAGAATTGTTGTCAGTGGCCAGACAGTTACGCTTACCCCGAACTGACGCCATTGAGTTGTACCGGCGGATGGTGTTCAATGTGGTGGCACGGAACCACGATGACCATTGTAAAAATTTTGGTTTTGTGAAAAATGATTTAACCGATTCATGGCGTTTATCACCAGCTTTTGATGTGGCCTATAGTTATAAGCCAGGATCACCCTGGGTGTCATCACACCAACTGAGTCTCAATGGCAAGCGCGATCATTTTAAACGCTCTGACTTGCTTGAAGTAGCGAAAGCGATTGCCAACTTTCGAACCGCCGATGAGCTGATTGACGAAGTTTTGTCAGTGGTCGCCAAGTGGCCAGAGTATGCAGAAAAGGCTGGCGTAGATGAACGCTTTGCTGCTGATATTTTCAGCCACTTAAGGTTAACTATTTAGCAGTAAACCATGACAATCCATTACCGAACTTACCGAACAAGTGATCAACAACAAGTCGTTGATTTAATCATCGGGATTCAAAGCGAAGAATTTGGCGTGGCGATTACAGTTGAGGATCAGCCAGATTTAAGTGACATCCCCGACTTTTATCAACAAGGCAATGGTCATTTTTGGGTCGCTATCTATGAGGATCGAGTGGTCGGCACCATCGCATTGCTTGACATCGGTAAACAACAGCTGGCGTTGCGAAAAATGTTTGTGGCAGCAGCCTTCCGAGGTTCAGCATCAGGTGTGGCCCAAAGCTTGCTCAAACGATCTCATCAATGGGCCATAGAACAAGGTGTTACCGATATATATTTGGGCACCATAGACGTGTATCAGGCGGCCATGCGGTTTTATGAAAAAAATGGCTATAACAAAATCAAAAAATCAAACTTGCCTCAATCCTTTCCGTTGATCGCGGTGGATAATGTGTTTTATCGAAAACACTTACAGTACAACTGCTGAGTTTGGGTGAAGGCTGTACTGATTCCCATCGCCAGATCCAGATAAACTTGCTGTGTTAGAATAATGACTCTGACCGGCCAATGTCTGCGATAAAAATCATGAAAAACTGCTGTAAACCATCACTTCATCCCGCAAAAACGACTGTGCGCCTTGGCCTATGCCTGTTGCTAATTATCTCCACTGCTGAAGTATTGGCCCATGAACCTGATCAGGCTTCAATCGATGCCACCATGCGCGACATTGGAATCATGTACATCATCAGTGATGACAGAAAGCTGCCCAAAGAAAACCGCATCAAATGGGAAGCAGGGTTGGCAGAATACATTGATTTCGCGTCATTGAATCAGGGCATGAAAGAGCGGGTCAAAGCGGCCATTAAGCTTGCCGATGAAGCCAATATGGATGAAACAATGGCCACTCAAATAGCAGAAAAAGCGGTGCGGTTTTTAGTTCCCAGGGAATTGTCAAACTACATGCAGGCTTATCTGAGAGCGAAAGCCAAGGTGGCTGAGTTGCTACCTTGTGATCAAGTCTATGAACAGGAAACAGCCGATGGTTTTACCCTGTGTGTGCGACATGTATCAAAACATGAAAGGCATGTGGTTTTTATGGGTGACGATTTGTCACAACTGGTCAGTTTGGAGTTTCAAAAGCGAAAACGCTGGATGTTGGTTAACATCAATGCGCCCATTTCAGAAAAAAAACTGTTAACCCTTACCATGTGGAAATAAGCTTGGCTTTTTATCCAGTTGAGGGTTCAATAAAAGACCAAATCAAGCCATCAATCTGACTTTAAGTATTTGGCATGATAGACCAAATGATCTTCAATAAAGCTGCTGATAAAATAATAGCTGTGATCATAACCTTGTTGCATCCGGAGATTCAATGGGTGCTGATTGGCCTCACAGGCAGCGACCAATAACTCTGGTTTTAAATACGCTTCAAGAAATTCATCGTCAGTGCCTTGATCAATCAACAGCGGCATTTTATTTTGTGTGTTTTTGATCAATTCAACGGTGTCGTATTGTTCCCATTGGCTCCTATCTTCGCCTAAATATCCGCTAAATGCCTTGATTCCCCAATCGTTTTGGGTTGGGGCTACTATGGGTGCAAATGCACTGACCGATCGGTATTTGCCGGGATTCTTTAAAGCCATGGTTAAAGCACCATGACCACCCATGGAATGACCGAAAATGGATGAGCTATTGGTTTGGATTGGAAAGTTTTGTTCAATGATTTCAGGCAATTCATGCACCACGTAGTCGTACATCTGGTAATTTTTGGCCCAGGGTTCAGCCGTGGCATTCAAGTAAAACCCAGCTCCAGAGCCAAAATCATAACTGTCGTCCTCACCTTCAATCCCTAAATTTCGTGGGCTGGTGTCCATGGTCACCAAGGCAATGCCATGTTCAGCTGCATATTTTTGTGCACCTGACTTGATCATGAAATTTTCTTCGGTACAAGTTAAACCAGAGAGGAAGTACAGCACAGGCACTTGATGCGTTTGTGCTTGAGGTGGCAAATAAACCGCAAAGCCCATCGAACAATTGTTCACTTTCGAAAGGTGTTGGTAAAAGGAAAGTTCGCCGCCGTGTAGTTTGTTTTTACTTTTCAATTCCATGCATAAGCTCCGGTTCAATCAAAAGTGATGACGCTGCGTATTCCGTTGCCTGCATGCATCAAGTCAAAGGCTTCATTGATTTTGTCCAAGGGCATGGTGTGAGATACAAACTCATCCACTTTTAGTTCACCTGCCATGTATTGATCTACCATGCCTGGCAATTGACTGCGACCTTTAACACCGCCAAATGCAGAGCCTCGCCACACCCGACCAGTGACCAACTGAAAAGGGCGGGTGGCAATCTCTTGGCCCGCACCGGCCACACCAATGATGACAGATTCACCCCAGCCCTTGTGACAACACTCCAGAGCAGAGCGCATCAGTTCAACATTCCCCACGCACTCAAATGAATAATCAACACCACCATCGGTTAAATCAATCAAAACATCTTGAATGGGTAGTTCATGGTCTTTGGGGTTGACGAATTCAGTGGCACCCATTTGTTTGGCAAACTCAAATTTATCAGGATTGATGTCTACCCCGATGATGCGACTGGCACCGGCCATCACAGCACCTTGAATCACCCCACAACCAATGCCGCCCAATCCAAAAACAGCCACAGTAGAACCTGCTTCGACTTTGGCTGTGTTCAATACTGCACCCACACCGGTGGTGATGCCACAGCCCAAAAGACAGACTTTGTCTAAGGGGGCATGTCGATTGATTTTTGCCAGCGCAATTTCTGGAACCACAGCATATTCTGCAAAAGTGGATGTACCCATATAATGGTAAATGGTTTGGCCATTGAACGATAAGCGTGAAGTGCCATCAGGCATCAAGCCCTGGCCTTGGGTGGCACGAATGGCTTGGCACAAATTGGTCTTACCTGAGGTACAAAAATTACATTCACCACATTCTGGCGTATACAGTGGAATCACATGGTCATCGACTGCGACTGAAGTCACGCCTGCGCCGATTTCGACCACGATGGCACCACCTTCATGACCCAATACAGATGGAAATATGCCTTCTGGATCAGCCCCTGATAAAGTGAATGCATCGGTATGGCATACCCCAGTGGCGACCATTTTAATCATCACTTCACCCGCTTTAGGGCCCTGAATGTCTAAGGTTTCTATGGATAATGGTTGACCTGCTTCCCAAGCCACTGCTGCACGAATTTTCATTTTTTTTAACTAAGAGTATGGCATTTAATAATAACACAGCTGAAATGTCGTTGCGCTTTCATGTGATCGTTTTAATGCTGTAAATTGAGCAAAACAATCCTCCACATGACCCCTTTACTTGAATATATATCTAAGGTCTCAAACCCAACTTTTTCATGGGCTCTGATTGAACGTGTATTGGTTTCGGCAATTTCTGTGATGATGAATTTAAAATGCGGTGACATTTGCTGTTTCATGCCTTGATAGAGTGCTGCAAAAACTCCTTGTGAGCGATGTGATTTTGCGATACAAATTTGACCCATGATAAAATATTGATCAGGTTGAATGATGTTGTTTTGGTATCGCAGGGCATTAATTCTTTTAAACATCGGTAACAGTACCGAAATTTTAGTTGAAAATTCTTGTAACATTACCAGCGCATAGCCCACCACTTCATCGCTATTTTTGGCGATGGTGTGTGGATGTTTCTGATTCATTTCATGCAAAATGGAAAAATCATGTTTGACCGTAACAAACCCTTGTGATTTGGCCTCTTCAGGTGAAACGTTTGCGGCCAAGTTTTCTTTTTGAAGCTTTAATATTCCCAATATATCTTGTCTTGTTCTGGCGGCTGTGATTTTAATATGACTCATGATGGTGTGGTAGTTGGAATCTACATTTGGCAATCGTCATCAGGGCAAGGCAAATGCTCGACTTGGATGGTGGTGTGTTGAATCTCAAAATGTTGTTTTAGCGAGGTTTTAATGGCTTTCAACACATCGGTTTCGGTTTGAATTTCATCAATGGTTACATGCAGTGTCATGAGGTTAATGTCATTGGTCAATGACCAAACATGGATGTGATGGACATCAACCACAGAAGGTATGTCAGCAATCAATTGTTGTTTGACCTTTGCTTCATCAACTTCATCTGGAGAACCTTCAATCAGTATATGTGCCGATTTTTTCACCACATGCCAACCAGACCTTAGAATCAATACAGCCACCAACACCGACAACACCGGATCAGCCCAATACCAACCAAAGTACATAATAAGAATGGCAGCCACAATGGCGGCCACAGACCCCAGTAAATCGCCCAACACATGGATCATGGCAGATTTTAGGTTTAGGTTTTCTTGGTCACCACCGCTGAGAATTTTAAAAACCACGATGTTGACGATTAAGCCCAGAACCGCAATGACCAGCATGGGTGTGGCCATAACAGTCACTGGTTGAAAGAAGCGTTGGGCGGCTTCAATCACAATCCAAGCTGCAATCACCAACAGACTCATACCATTGACAAAGGCTGCCAATATTTGAAATCGGTGCCAGCCAAAACTGCGGGCTTCATCAGCACCCTTGTCACTGTATTTAAAAGCTAACCAAGAAAGCAACAAAGCCAAGGCGTCACTGAACATGTGACCGGCATCAGCCAACAGTGCCAATGAACCAGAGATGAGACCGCCGATGATTTCGGCAAACATGAAAGCAAAGGTCAATACCATGGCCCAAAGCACGCGCACTTTATTGTCTTGGTTAACTGCTACGCTGTGGTCATGGTGTCCATGATCATGATCATGTGAATGGTCTGAGTGATTATGTGGTTGATTCATTGGTGTAGTTTACTGGTGTTTGCCTTTGTCCCAACCTTTTTTGCCAAAATATTTCATGCCAGCATCCTCAGCGCCAGTTTCCAAAGAGGTTCCCATGGAATCATTCCATCGATTCAAATACCCAAACAAGGCAATGACACCCAAAATTTCAACCACTTCACCATCATCCCAGTGTTTTTTAAGTTCAGATTCAATTTTTTGGTCCACTGCATTGGGCACACTGGATGCCGCCAATGCAAATTCAAACATGGCTTTTTCTGCATCGGTGAATAAATCACTGCTTCTGAATTCCCAAATATGATCCAATCGCTGTTGTGATCCACCATAGCGTTCAGCTGCTAAAATGGTGTGAGCCTGACAGTAGCGACATCCGGTTTGGGCGCTGGTTAGATAACCCACCAAACGTTTTTGTTCGGCGGTGACCCGACCTTCATTGGCCATCACGGCCATATTCAAATTGACAAAAGCTTCAGCAATGGCAGGTCTTCTTTGCATGGTCAGTACACTGTTGGGACAAAAGCCCAAAGTTTCATTAAAAAACTTTACCAGTCTTTCGACTTCAGGGTTGGCGAATTGATCAAGTGGGTCAATTAAAGGCATGTGGTCTCACTTATTTTTAAAAGGATTAGGCTAAACGGGGCGTAGATAAAATTCAAGGATTATTCATCACTCATGCTTTAATTTTCTATACAGTGACACCATAATATAGTTTGATCATTAATCCAGAGAATCCCATGACAACATTTTATGACCTGAAAGCCGAAACCTTGAACGGCAAAGAACAACCACTTGACGCTTACAAAGGCAAAGTGGTCTTGGTGGTTAATACAGCCAGTAAATGCGGCCTGACTCCACAGTATGAAGGTTTACAAGCCTTGTATGCTGAATACAAAGAACAAGGTCTGGAAATACTGGGTTTTCCATGTAACCAATTCGGCAAACAAGAGCCCGGTGATGCAGACCAAATCAGTGAGTTTTGTGAGATCAATTATGGTGTAGGTTTTCCCATGTTTGGTAAAATTGACGTCAATGGCAAAGACACCCACCCAGTTTTTGAATACTTGAAAGATGAGTTACCAGGAACCTTGGGTAAGAAAGTGAAATGGAATTTCACTAAATTCTTGGTCGGTAAAGACGGCCAACCCATCAAAAGATTTGCCCCAACCACCAAACCAGAAGACCTCAAGAAATACATTGAAAAAGCCTTGGCTGCCTAAGTAACAAACGCACTGCCACCTGTCGACACCGCCAAGGATGGCGGTGCTAGAATCGAGACAGGATCAGAGATCGAAGTGTCATCCTGAGCGTAGCCGACGCCACCAAGGATGGTGGTGCTAGAAAGTCATCCTGAGCGTAGCCGAAGGATCTCCTAACGCTGGAATGGTCGAACAGGAAACAGAGACACTTCCAACTGTAGGTGCCTTAAGCGCGACAAGTGGCATCCTGAGCACTTCGACAAGCTCATTGAGCTAACTACCTAGCCGACTGTGCACTTCGACAAGCTCAGTGACCTTCCTAGAAAGTCATCCTGAGCGTAGCCGAAGGATCTCGTTTGCGCAGCAAACATCCGAAGGATCTCCCAAAGCTGGTATGGTCGAACAGTAAACAGAAACACCTCCACCCAACAGTAGGGCCCTTAAGGCCAATAGGGGCTAAAGCACGATAAGTGGCATCTTGAGCCCAGTCTACGCCGCAAGAATGCTGTTGTTTTCCTCGAGCCTTAATCCATACCTATTGGTGAACCTGGTGGTATCGCAGATTCTGTGCTTTCAATCGGTGCGGTTGGGTTATCTAAAAATTGCACAATAGCAGCCGCTGCGGTTTGGTTAAAGGATTTGTGCTTTTTGCTTTTGCTTAAAACCTTTTGTTTGCTTTGTAAAAAACCGGTGACTGTGGCATGGGTGACTGGTGCTGCTTTTTTATCTACCGCCAAGGCCATGATTTGTTTGAGTGTGACCCAATTTATGCCTTGTTGGATGGTTTGGGCATAGTTATTTGTGTGGTTTTGCTCCCAAGTGTGCTGCCACAATTGCGACAACACTTCAGACAGACTAGGATAAGCTGCATTCCTTGCATGGTGTTCGACCAAACGGTTGGCACGTTCTGCGTTCAGTAATAATTGAAGTGAATGTTTGGCTGCGGTTTCAGCCACTCCCAAGGCATCGAAATTCAGCCCAGTGCGGTGAATAAAATGCTCACGGTCGCGGTAACTGCCCTCAGTCGGTGGCAGCAACAGAGGCAATAAATCTTCAGGCAGAGCCAAGGTTTCGACCGACAAAGTAGCCAGCACTGCATCCAATGCCTTTTGTTGTGCAGCGGCAGCAACAATTTGAGCTTTGACATCAGGTTCGCCTTTGATGGCGTAGCGGTAATTAACCCCAGCAATCAATTTAACCGCCGCTTCTGTTTGGTAACGATGAAACAAATAAACCGGCACCAAATGAAGTTCTAAACTGGCCACTGCTTGACCTGATTTAATGGTGCTCAAACCAAAATGATCCAATGCGATTTGGCGCACTTTAAGAACATCCATTAAGCCTTGTGCTGCATCGGCTCCATTGTCCCACAGGTGGGCGAACGGTTGGCTGCCACCAGGGGTTCTGGCATCCCTGTCAGCGATGAAAACATGACCGTCTTCACGCGCCTTATCTAACAACTGGTTGAGGGCTTGGTATTCATTGGATGTCCCAAAATCTTGGTATAAATAGGCCAAGGAGACTTTGTCCCATGAACCAATACCCACATCATAGGCGTCGGATAAATCCAAAGTGCCTTGGTCGGTTATTTTGATCAAGGGATGTGGATAATCCATCACCGAGGCGCGGTTTATGCTGCTGGTGTAAAAGTTGTGGATTAAACCCAATGTATGACCGACTTCATGGGCAGAAAGTTGACGCAAGCGAGCCAGCGCCATGTCCTGAATGTCTTTTTCAACGGCACTGACATCTTTTTGACCATCATACGGTGACAACAAACTTTGGGCCAACAACATGTCCTGACGAACCCTGAGAGAGCCTAAAGTCACATGACCTTTGAGTATTTCCCCACTGCGTGGATCAACAATGCTGGCGCCATAAGACCAACCGCGGGTTGAGCGGTGAACCCACTGTATGGTGTTGTACCGCATGTCCAAAGGATCGGCGTCTGCAGGCAACAACTTAACTTCAAAAGCATTGGAAAAACCTGTCGCTTCAAAAGCGTCTTCCCACCACCTGGCACCATCCAATAAAGCCGAGCGAACCGGTTCTGGCGTACCAGGATCCAAGTAATAAACGATGGGTTCAAGTGGGTCAGAGACCGCAGCTGTCGGGTCTTGTTTTTCCAATCGATGACGGATCACCCATTGTTGGTCCATGGATTCACCCAGTGGTACGGCGTAATCTTTGAAACTGATTGGGATGCCGCCTGAACGTGGGTCAAAACGTCTGGTTTTATAAGGAACATCAGGCAGTTTGACCAATGAATGGTGGGTTCTGATACTGAGGGTGTCACGGCTGGGTGCGACTGAACTGATGTGTTTACCTGGTTTGCTGCCTTGTAAGGTGATTAAGGCTTCGAACTCGGTGTTTTCTGGAAAATTCTTGCTGTTGTCCATGAATATGGCAGATCGGTTGCCATCTACAGTGAATTGGCCTTCGTTCATTTGAGCCAAACGGTCGGTGATGCCTTGTGAATCGCGCAATAAATAATCGGTCCAATCGACCAAGACATGTCCATCACTTTGTGCCATCACAGCACCACCCCACAGCACAGATTGTGCAAAGCCATCTTCGACAGCTTGTCTTTCTGCCGCATTGTCAGAATAGGCACGGTAGGATTGGTTGGGTTCAACCATCATGACTTTGTGACCCAAACGTTTGAATTGCACCAAACTGTAACCACCAATTTGTCCACGATCCAAACCGATGTCATTGGACCCGACACCAGACTGTAGGTAGTAAACATAAAGTAAATCGGTATTGAACTGGGCTATTTCTAAATAGATTTTACCTGAGGTCTCATCCCAATAAAAATCAACAAAACCGCTGTGTTTCTGCATGTCAGCCGTGAAAGTCGCAATGTCTTTTTTATCAGCTGCTGCGGGCTCAGGGGCTTCGGCCAAAGACGCAAAACTCATGAAAAGTAAGATCAGGATGGTGGTTTGAAAACGCATAGATTCCTCTTGTCTGGGTCAAAATAATGGCATTTATTGTGCCAATCCTAACGTCAAAAGTCACCAATAAAGATTTGGCAATGTAACAAACTTAAGAATATTGTATCGGGTTGTTGGCTTCAGCCAACCCTTTTTCCTGGTAATCGGAGTATATAGGTCGACTGAAGTCGACAACCCAGGAGTAAGACATAAGGTTTGGGTTGTTGGCTTTAGCCAACCTTTTGCTTTTGCAATTGAGCCATACTGGTCGACTGAAGTCGACAACCCAGGGGTATGAAATAAAACTGAAGTGGATTACCCGAAGGTAAGACATAAAGTTTGGGTTGTTGGCTTTAGCCAGCCTTTTGCTTTTGTAATCGAGCCACACAGGTCGACTGAAGTCGACAACCCAGGAGTAAGACATAAGGTTTGGGTTGTTGGCTTTAGCCAACCCTTTTCCCTTTGTAATCGAGCCACACAGGTCGACTGATGTCGATAACCCAGAGGCATGAAATAAAGCTGAGGTGGATTACCCGAAGGTATGAACTGAAATAAAATGGCAATTAAGTCTCAATAGAATTTAAATTAAACTGTGGTTGAAAGTATAATGCGCCACATGAAAATAGAAGCCATTTTACAAGACCGTTCGGGCGGTCAATGCGAGTTGTGTCAAGCAACGGATGACCTACAGGTTTATCAAGTTGAGCCGGTTGAACAGATTGATGTTGAGTCATGTGCATACCTTTGTGGTACCTGCAGAACTCAAATCGAAGACAAGGAACAAACAGCAGCCAACCATTGGCGGTGTTTGAATGAAAGCATGTGGAGCGAAGTACCCGCGGTTAAAGTTTTGGCTTGGCGGTTGTTGACCCGTTTATCAGCTGAAGGGTGGCCACAGGCTTTGTTGGACATGATGTATTTGGAAGACGATCAATTGAAATGGGCCAAAGCCACCGGTGAAGGCACCGAAGAAGTGTTGCATACCGACTGTCATGGGGCCAAGCTGGAAGCAGGGGACACGGTTACCTTGGTTAAAGATTTGAAAGTCAAAGGGGGTGGTTTCACCGCTAAACAAGGTACCGCCGTCAGGAACATTTCATTGGTGCCAGATAACCCGGGTCAAATCGAAGGCAAAGTTGAAAGCCAGCGCATCGTGATTTTAACTGAATATGTGAAGAAATCTTATTGAGTGCTTTGCTGTAACAGCAAATCAACAAAAGTCATCTTCATAATAGCTCATCAAAGACAATCCAGATCGCTTGGTTTCTTTTTTTCCTGCGATCACGCCACGGCATTTTTTGTTGCCACAATTGCATTTGAATTGTCGAAACAAGTAATCCTCAGTGGCACTGTAATCGATACTGATGTACGAGCCAGGTTCGATGTCTGTCAGGGCAGTGGCAATCAATTCTTTGGTGTTGATGGCGGTATTGGGCACACAAGAGTGAATGAAGTAGCCGATAAAATACTTGTCATTCAAATGTTTCTTTTTGCTGATTCTGAAAGAATGGGGTCTGATTGAAGTCACCACATCACCGGCCAGTTTGGCGATGATTTCGCCTTTTTTAAACCGTTTCAATGTCACCATGCCACTGCCTACGACATGATTTTTATATTCAATTTTAAAATCTTTTGCTTGTGGATACAAAGGATCTTGTCCATATTCTGGTGGATACAACATGATTGCAAATCTTCCTCAAGAGCTTAGTAAAATGAGCCATTTTTGGCCCACTGCAAGATTGATAAATCAATAATGCATTTATACTAAAAAAAATTTGAAATGCAATAATTTTTTACTCCAAACCGAATTTTGACAGGCGCAAACATAGAAGGCTTATCTACCCAGCTGAGCAATCAGATTTATGGTTCGGTTTGATTGATCCTTGGGTCGGCTTCGTGAGAATGTAAGGTTTTACCCGGTGTGAGGTAGTATTCTTTGGTTTTACAACGGATTTTTTGTCGGTGCCACAAACCCCTGGGAATGGTGATGAAATCACCTGTTTTGATGCTGTGACGGGTTTTTTTATCGCCTTCAAAGGGTAAAACTTCCAAGGTGATCTCACCTTCTATCACATGCAACAACTCCTCACAATCCGGGTGCATTTCCCACGGAGACCAGTCACTGGCAAGCGCCCAAAACACGCCGCTGCCACCTTCATTGAAGGCATCCAATTCATGAAATTCCATTTCATCCAATTGAGTCACAATGTGGTTTGGATTAAAGACTTGCATATTAAACCCCAGTAATAGATGAACATAAGATTATATAACAACTCAATAATTGGACGCACTTAACAATTATTAAATTCAAAGCACACTATAATTTATGCTCAATGATGAACGGTGTTAGGTATAAATGATTAAATTGAGCGGTTTGGGCATGGTGCTTTTGTTTGGTAGTTGTGCCCTGCAGGCGACAGACTACCATGTGGATTCGAATCCACCTTATTTCAACATCGGCGATGTTCCTTGGGCGACGATACAAGCGGGTGACCGGGTCTTTATCCATTGGAGAACCGCACCATATAAAGAAAAATGGGTGATCAATGCAGTGGGAACTGAGTTGAACCCCATCCATGTTATCGGCGTCAACGGACCCAATGGGGAACAAGCCGTTATTGATGGCAATGGAGCGACCACAGTACCTGGAGTTAATTTTTGGAATGAACGGCGAGGCTTGATTAAAATTGGTGGATCCAACACGCCCAATAATCATTTGCCTGAACACATCATCATCGAAAACTTGGACATCCGTTCTGCCAGGCCACCCTACCAATTCACCAATGATGGTGGTGGCACAGAAACCTACGCCACCAATGCAGCCAGCCTGTATGTCGAAATTGGTGCGAACATCACCTTCCGTAACAACACCATTCGTGATTCAGGCAATGGCATTTTTGTCGGGGCCAATGGCGGACAAACCCAAAACATTTTGATTCAAAACAACCACATCTATGACAACGGCATCGACGGCCGTATTTATGAACACAATACCTACACCGCTGCGATTGGAATCGTCTATGAAGGCAACCGTTTTGGTGCTTTGCGCGAAGGTGCTTTGGGGAATAACTTGAAAGACCGTTCTGCAGGATTGGTGGTTAGGAACAACTGGATTGAAGACGGTAACCGCCAACTGGATTTGGTTGATGCAGAGGATTCTTCGGTGTTGGTCAATCATCCCAGTTATGCCACCACCCACGTCTATGGCAATGTGTTGATAGAGTCTGACGGGCAGGGCAACTCACAAATGGTGCACTATGGTGGCGACAGTGGTACTGTGGCTGACTACCGCAAAGGCGACTTATATTTTTATAACAACACCGTCATCAGCACCCGCACCGGAAACACCACTTTATTACGCCTCTCAACCAATGATGAAACAGCCCACGTGTTCAACAATGTCTATTATGGCACCGGCAACGGCGGTTTATTGGCTTTGATCGGCGGCAATGGCCAGGTCAACATGCAGCACAATTGGTTCAAAACTGGCTGGCAAGACTGCCACTGTACCCCAGCTGGCAGCATCACTGACCTGGGTAATAACCTCACCGGCACTGATCCCATGTTTTCCAACTTGGCAGGCCAAACCTGGTCACCAACCGCCAATTCAGACTTAATCAATAATGGCATGCAACCCTTGGCTGCGGTACTGCCAGATCACACCTTACTCGAACAATACCAAGAACACCAATCCACCCAAAGCCGACCCATTTCAGGTACCACAGACATCGGTGCTTTCGAATATTGTGACGAATTGAGTTGTGACTTAATTTTCACCAATGGTTTTGAATAACAACCGCTTATCAAAGCGGTAAACACCTACAGTGGGCTGTTGATATGGATGTCATAAAGTAATATTGAAACCCAAAAAACACACCCCCAAACCCCTTGTCAAAACTGCCAAGGATGGTGGTGCTAGAATCGAAACTGGATCAGAGATCGAAGTGTCATCCTGAGCGTAGTCGACGCCGCCAAGGATGGTGGTGCTAGAATCGAGACTGGATCAGAGATCGAAGGATCTCATTTGCGCAGCAAACATCCGAAGGGCCATTTACAATAAAAAACAAAACCCTCTGTACTGTCATCCTGAGCGTAGTCGAAGGATCTCCCAACGCTGGCATGGTCGAACAGAAAACAGAGACACTTCCAACTGTAGGCGCCTTAAGCGCGACAAGTGTCATCCTGAGCGTAGCCGACGCCACCAAGGATGGTGGCGCTAGAATCGAGACTGGATCAGAGATCGAAGGATCTCGTTTGCGCAGCAAACATCCGAAGGATCTCCTAAAGATGGATAGCTCAACCAGAAGGATCTCCTAACACTGGAAAATACAAACTAAAAATAACATCATCCTGACCATTGAATTCAGTCCAATGAAACCACACTCATTTGATGTTGTTTAATCTATAATAAACCTTCAATTTAAAAGGCCTGAAACCATGGAAGCTTTGATAACTTTGTTTGCTGATCCACACACTTGGCTGGCTTTGGCCACGCTGATATTGATGGAAGTTATATTGGGTATTGATAACCTGATATTTATCTCGATCCTGACCAATAAATTGCCGAAAGAAAAACAAGCCAATACCCGAAAAATCGGCATTATTTTGGCTTTGGTGTTGCGTCTGGGCTTACTGGCCACCATTGCATTCATCGTGTCATTGACCCAACCCTTGTTTGAACTTTTCGACCATCCGTTTTCTTGGCGTGATTTGATCATGCTTGCAGGTGGTTTGTTCCTGGTTTGGAAAGCGACTAAAGAAATCAGGTACATGGTTGACCCTGATAAAATCAACAAAGCCGATTCTTTGAGTTCACAAGTGACTCAAGGTGTTGGTGCCGTGATGGCTCAAATCATCGTACTCGATTTGGTGTTTTCGATTGACAGCATCATCACTGCGGTCGGTATGACGGATCATTTACCGATTATGGTGGTGGCGGTGGTTGTTGCTGTGTTGGTGATGTTACTGGCAGCCGAACCATTGTCTAAATTCATCGACAACAACCCAACCATCGTGATGCTGGCTTTGGGCTTTTTGTTGGTGATTGGTACCACTTTAATTGCCGAAGGTTTTTCCATCCATTTCCCCAAACAATACATCTATGCAGCTATGGCCTTCTCAGTGTTTATAGAGACCTTGAATATGCTGGCCAAAAGGGCCAAGAAAAAAGCCAATGACGCTTGAAATGAAAGCAGAAAAATGGCATTGGGTTGAAGGTGATTTGCATCATCAAGATGTTCGACAATTGTTAGAAGAACACCAGAGCCGAATGGCAGAGCATTCACCGCTTGAAAGCCGGCATGTGTTAAATATTCAAGCCTTGCAGCGTCCTGAAATCAGCTTTTATTCATTGTGGTCTGAGAATAAATTGCTCGGTTGTGTGGCTTTGAAACATTGGCAGGATCATCTGGCTGAAATCAAATCAATGAAAACATCGCCCGCATTCGTCCGTCGCGGCGTCGGTCAAAGGTTACTTGAATACATCATCGAGACAGCCCAATCCAAGGGATACCAACAACTTAAGCTAGAAACAGGCTCTATGGATTATTTTAAACCCGCCAGAAACCTCTACCTCAAGCATGGATTTGAATATTGCGAACCCTTCGGCGATTATGTGAAAGACCCCAATAATGTGTTTATGTGCTTAGCGCTGTGAATCTTAGTTTTCAAACAAAGGCTGTACACACTGCTGCCGATTAGTTGACCAGAGCTGTGATTTTCCTAGCATGTCAATGACCCACATGGATGTGGGAAATGCAGCCTATTGCCCGGAGCAATCGCTGCCGAGCGTAGCCGACGCCACCAAGGATGGTGGTGTTAGAATCGAGACTGGATCAGAGATCGAAGGATCTCCCAACGCTGGTATGGTCGAACAGGAAACAGAGACACTTCCAACGCTGGAAAGACCAACTAGAATCACAAGCACTCAACTGACTCACATACCTTTGGCCTAAAAACTTTGATTTTTCATTGTTTCAGCTTATTGAACTGCGCCAACTGTTCCGGTGTGGCTTCCGGTTGGTGCTTTGCTTTCCATTCGGCATAGTCCATTTTATAGATCATTTTTCTGGCTTCATCGATATCGATATCAACACCGATTTCTTGGCCTTCTTGAACCGTCCATTTGGACAGGCAGTTGCGGCAGAAATTGGCCAGAATCATCAAGTCGATGTTTTGTACTTCTTTGTGTTGATCAAAATGTTCGATCAAACGATCCAATACGCGGGCTTTGATTTCAGTTTCTTTTTCCATGGTCTTTTAATCTGAATAAAAGCATTATTCTAACATTCAGCCGCCTGAATTAAATGACAACAAAGCCAGGGCTTTGAAATTTTTTACCGACATTCATCGACCCAGTAATCTGTTACAATCGATGCAGATACCCAGACCCAAGCCAAAGAATCAACAGCATGAAAGCAGCCACCGCAGAACAAAAAGACCTGACCCAAGGATCGGTCTATAAACACATGATTCGCATCGGAATACCGGCGGCACTGGGCATGGTGTTCAATACCTTATACAACCTCACCGATAACTGGTTTGCTGGGCAGATTTCTGATGTGGCACTGTCAGGGTTGTCGATCGCCAGCATTGTGTTCGCTTTGTTTCTGGCTTTGGGCATGGGCTTACAAAGTGGCACTTCGGCGATGGTGGCGGCTGACCTGGGCAGCAAGCGAATAGATAAAGTGCGTGAATGGATTGATTGTTCACATGGCATCACCTGGTTTTTGTCGGCGGTGATTTTGTTGTTGGGCTGGTTGTTCGCTGATGATTTATTGGACTTCCTCAGTGACGACGCGCAGATCGTCGCGGTGGCCTGGGATTACACCTCGGTGATCTTATTTGGTAATCTGTTTTTTAACCTGACCAGCTGTTTTGCCGGTGCGCTGATTGCCCACGGAAATACCACCAGTTACCGCAATGTTCTGATCTTTGGTTTCTTTGCCAACTGGTTATTGAATCCTTTGTTTATCTTTGTCTTTGATTTTGGTGTCGCGGGTTTGGCTTGGTCGACCTTGGTGATCAAAATGGGTTCATCGCTGTACCTGTGGAAAGTGCTGATGAACGAAGTCGGTGTTTGGTCTAAACCTGCGTATAATTTCGATCACTGGAAACAACTGCTGGCACAAATCATGCCCGCCAGCATGAACATGCTCACCATCATTATCGGTGGTTTCATCACCATCTACTTCATCTCACAATTCGGTGATTATCCAGTGGCCGGTTATTCAGTTGGCATCCGCCTGGAACAGTTGTTGCTGATGCCTGCCTTGGGCTTGAATGCATCTGTGATGGCCTTGGTCGGACAGAACTACGGGGCAGGGAACATCGATCGGGTCAAAGAAATCTACAGCAAATCATTAAAAATCGCTTTGCTCATCTCAGTATTCTTCATCCCCACCATGATTTTCCTCTCACCCCTGATGATGACCCAGTTCAGTGATAATCAAGAGATTGTCGATGTCGGTGTCTACTACCTCAGAGCCGACGCCTTCGCCTTTTACGGCTACATGATGCTGTTCTGCTCCAACGCCTTACTCCAAGCCATCAAACAACCCTTGTTCCCCTTGGTCATCGGCGTCCTGCGCCAAATGATCCTCCCCATCATCGCCTTCTACGTGCTGATTGAAGTTTTGGATTTCGGCCTCTATTCAATCTTCTGGTCGATAGTTGCCATCGTCCTAACCAGCTCCATAATAGCCCTGATATACACCCAACACCGTCTAAAAATCCTCAAACCCAAACCCCAAACCGACTGAGCACTTCCAACTGTAGGCGATTTAAGCGCGACAAGTGGTATGCTAAGCACTTCGACAAGCTCAGTGACCTTACTAGAAAGTCATCCTGAGCGTAGCCGAAGGATCTTGTTTGCGCAGCAAACATCCGAAGGATCTCCCAAAGCTGGTATGGTCGAACAGGAAACAGAGACACTTCCAACAGTAGGCGCCTTAAGCGCGACTGGATCAGAGATCGAAGGATCTCGTTTGCGCAGCAAACATCCGAAGGATCTCCCAACGCTGGAAAGACCTAACAGCAAACAAAAACACTCCCAACGCCAGATAACCCAATCAAAAAATCACAGCCTACAACAGGTCCATAAAACAATCACACCGCTTCTAGGTGCCCAAGCCAGGCTTTCTGAATTATAATGGGCCCTCTGAATTTAAAGCTGAATGAACATGCCTACGAGAAACGCCACCAAAAAGACAATTGCCTTATTGGTTTTTACAGTTGTTGCTGTTTTCTCTGTTCAATACATAATGGCCAGTGATGTCTATGCCTCATCAGCCCCGAAAGTCATTATTCAAGCCATGGCTGAAGACGAAATTCAACCTGAGTTATTGCTCGATAAACAAGGCCGGGTGCATTTGCTTTACTTTAAAATAGCAGACAGCAAAAGCCGAATGGGGCATTTGTTCTATAAACAATACCTGCCTGATACCGAAGCCTGGTCTGAAGCCATCCAGATTTCACAAAAATCCTACCGCCAACCCGATGTGATAGCGACAGCGAAACTGGCGGTTGATGATTTGGGTCAAGTACATGTCACCTGGCTGGGACAAAACCCAACGGCTTATATGTACAGTCGTTCAGACGCCGAACTTGAAAATTTTTCAGCAGAACGTTCTTTGGTGACTGAATACCCAGAAGGTGCTGAGGCCAGCGCAGTGATATCTGCCCATAAAAATACCATCACCATGAGCTGGATGGCTGGATGGGACGAAAGTTTGCGCACCGTTTATTCCATGAGCTCGAATGACTATGGGAAAACCTTTGGTGAAGAAACCATGATTGGAGACCAAAGCATCGGTGGCTGTGCATGTTGTGGTTATGCCAGTGAATACACCCAGCAGGGCGAGTTGTTGGTGGCATACAGAAGCGCCCAAAATGGCACAGAGAGAGACATGCAGTTGTTGTCATTAATCGATGATCAAAAACAGACACAACTGGTGGATAAATGGCAATACAGTTCCTGTCCAGTAAGCACCAATGACCTGACCCAAGATAACCAAGGTAATCTATGGATCACCTGGGAAACAGCCGGTAAAATCTATACCTCGCCGATTAACCCAGACAAACAGGCCAAGCCGGTTTTAATCAAAGAACCCGAACAAGCAATCCGCCAAAAACACCCCACGATGGCCATCAATCATTCAGGCGTTAAATTAATCGCCTGGAGCGAAGGCAACGGTTATTTTTCAGGGGGTGAATTGAAACTACAAATGCTTGACCCAGATTCAAAAACCCTAGAATCCCCCAGCACAAAAGGCATGAACCCAGCACAATTCAGCCGCGTCGCAGCAAGCGCATTACCCAACGATTCATTTTTGGTGTTGTACTGAATTCAGAATAACCGCAAAGTCAGAGAACAACACATAACCCCATGTATTCAGCTCACTGAGCCTGTCGCGCTTAAGGCGCCTACAGTTGGAAGTGCAATAAAAAAACAACATCCCAAACCCCATTGATATTCTCACAAACATGTCATCCTGAGCGTAGCCGAAGGATCTCGTTTGCGCAGCAAACACCCGAAGGGCCATTTACAATAAAAAACCAACAACTCAAACCCCATTAATATCTTCCAAAACATGTCATTGACCCACATGGATGTGGGAAATGCAGCCTATTGCCCGGAGCAATCGCTGCCGAGCAAAGTCTATTTGTACTGTCATCCTGAGCGTAGCCGACGCCACCAATGATGGTGGTGCTAGAATCTGTAATGTCATCCTGAGCGTAGCCGACGCCACCAAGGATGGTGGTGCTAGAATCGAGACTGGATCAGAGATCGAAGGATCTCGTTTGCGCAGCAAACATCCGAAGGATCTCCCAACGCAGGAAAGCCCATTCAAGAAACTGAAACACTTCCCACCAAAAGTAGGGCCTTTAAGGCGCCTACTATTGGCAGAGCAATGAAAAAAATAACGACCCTAACCTCATTGAATACATGTACTAAGGTCTGATACATGCCATTTGATGGATGGCTGAAAATGTTTGATTCCTGGCCGCATCTAAAACGAATAATCGAATGGTGGCATCGCCTTCACGAACACAAGTGATGCTGATGGGTGTGTTGTACTGCAAAGGGCCTTGAACGCCATCAGGTGGTCCGGGGTTTTGTCCAGCCAGCTCAATAATCCCAGGACCTCGCAAGGCGCCGGTTAGATTAACGTGAATCGCATCCAAACCACTGGCGACACCTTGTCCAGGTCCAGTCGGATCGTCGGTGATGTTGACATTGACAGCAAAAGTCTCACCCACTTGCGCCACATTGGGTGCCGCAAATAAAGCCACAACCGGTTCAACGCGGTCTCTGACTTTGAATTTTTTGGTGACTGGCTTGTTGGGTTGAACCACAGAGTGATTGCAGATGATGCTGCCTTCTCGAGAGCGACCGGTTGGGTTGGGCGTGAAGCTGGCTTGAGCGTGATAGGGTTTGGTCTGTGCTTGAATGACTTGGCCACTGGGTGGAGATAAGGCACCATCACCATTGTTTAAAGTCAAAGTAAAAGCCCCTGCTTTATTGGCCGTACATCGGACCACCATGGAAACGGATTCTGGGATGTCATCAGGCACCAAATTCAATGTTTTACAACCACTGAGACACATCAGTGGGAGCAGTATATAGTGTGTTTTGATCATTTTATTTTTAAGGATTGTTTTCATCGGTTCACCTCATAAGTTGGTAGTGTGTCACAGTAGAAATCAGGTATATTTAAAATAGATATAAATTCCCAAAAATCTTCGCCTTGTAAAAACATATGCGAAAAAATCATTGCATTCACGCCAATTTTTTATCGCCAGATTGACACTTTCGATCGACGACTCTGACCCATTGATACCTTCCAAAAACATGTCATTGACCCACATGGATGCAGGAAATGCAGCCTATTGCCCGGAGCAATCGCTGCCTTGCGTAGCCGACGCCACCAAGGATGGTGGTGCTAGAATCGAGACTGGATCAGAGACCAAAGTGTCATCCTGAGCGTAGCCGAAGGATCTCCCAACCTAGAAAGTCCGAGCTGGCAACAGAGACACTTCGATAAACTCAATATAATACCTGTCGAAGATCTTAACCTCTTACCCATTAATTAATTCTACTGCACTTATCGCATTGATTCCGTAGTTGAAAGTTGAACTCGTTGATTAATGCTGTTTGTTTCGTTATATTGATGAATTAATTTATCCATCAATACTGAATCAATATAAAGGAAGCTCAAATTAAGACATTAGTGAAGAAAATTATCAGTCACCGAGTAGTGACTGGTTCGTTGATATTAGTCCTGTTAGTCTCTTGCCAAAGTGAAATTCAAAATTCATTTGTGCATGGTTTGAACAAAACACTTAGTACCGAAAATAGATCTCAATACTCTCTAAATTTCAAATATTTTCGTGACGATGATAGTGTTGATAATCGAACTGTGTTGGCATTTTATCCAACATTTGCGGAAGTGAATTGTACCAACAAAGAAATTAAACTAAAAGTCAATACCAAACGAAGTCGTTTCAATGTATTGGAACAGCTTGAAAATGAAGAACAAATCTACGATGAAGATGATGAGGAGTTTATGGAACATGCAATTGACTTAGTTCATCAATTAGGCTCTGGTTCTTTTGATGAATCATCTGGTTTAATTACAATTGAATATAAAATCATAGAGAACAATGATTTTAAACTCTTAGATCAAGCGAATGAATTACATGATGTTGAGAAATACAACGAAGCATTGAATGTACTTGAAGAATTGTCACCAGAGGCTTCTGAACAAGTCTGTATTCTATACCTTAAAGCTAAAATTTATAATGAATTAAAGGAATACAATTCATCAATAGGATATTTGACACAAGCCTTAGAGCGGTCTCCTTTGAATGATAATTTATTATATTCCAGAGCGCACAGGTACAATAAGTTAGGTGAAACGAAACTTGCATTAGGTGATTTAGATGCTTCTCGATCAATTAACCCAACTCATTACGAGATATATTATTTATATGACAAAATATATTCTGATCATGATGATTACCGCCAAGCAATCAGATACAGTTCATTAGGGCTAACCTATCGTGATGATGATTATTTCTATAATTTGAGAGGGTGGAACTATTATATGAATGATAATCTGGAACTGGGTTTGTTGGACTTTGAGAAAGCCATACAAATTGAACCCAATAATGCAAATTCATACGAGGGAATAGCTGCAATATATATTGAACAAGGGCACTTCGATGAGGCATTAAATCTGATTAATAAATCGATTGAGTTAGATGGAGTTAACACCAATCGATTGAACCAGATAGCTTATATTAATAGTGAAATTGGTAAATATGACAAAGCTGTAATATCTTATTACAAAGCAATCGACACTGGTCAACCTAATAGCAGAACATATAACAACTTAGGTTGGATCCATATGGAACACAAACGTTTTAATGAAGCCATTTCAGTTTATGAGAAAGCCATAGATAAAGGTTTTGGATCAGAATTATTGTTTAATAATTTAGGAACTGCTTATTTTTTCAAGAATCGATTTAAGGAAGCCGTTTCTTATTTTGAAATTACCAAAGATTATGATGAAGGATTGAATACATTTTCCTACGCTTGGCTTGCGAAGTCATATATAAAATTAGGTAATTTAGACGAAGCATTTAAGAATGTAAAAACAGTCATAACATTAAATCCTGAATATTCAGATGGCCTTCATGAATCTTGGGAGTTGGAATCCACTCCACTTGATTTGTTATTAATCGAATTAGAAAATGCAGCAATAACCGCAGAACGAACGGACATTGTAAATCAGTTAAAGATTATTAGGGAGCAACTATAATGAGGATAATATTATTATCTAGCATACTAGTGATAACTTTATTTGGTTGTAAAAACAGTGATACCAAAGAGATAATTGATCAGTTAATAAAAGAAGGAAAAAACTTCACTTATAAAACAGTAGACCAAGGATTTTTAGAAGAAACTTTTTACACAGCGAACAATGTCACAAAGGTTTATATAGAGTTTGATATTTTGAGCAAACATTCAGAAGGTGAATGGCACCCAGTTAATTCTTTGCAGTTACTTGACCTAACTAGTGAAAATGTAATTCACATCAAGTATGTTGTTGCTGAAGATGCTGAATTTATCAACGTATTAATCAAATTTGAAGATAACAAATATTTTGATGAGGACTTTGTTCTCTCGGAACCAATCAGAACAATGTCTGTTACTTGGCATGATCGTGAAGTTCAAATTAGTGCAGAGGGGTTTGAATATGCACTGAGCATTCCGTTTGAAGTTGAGTTTGTTGGAAATCTGGTTTCATCAATGGAAGTTATTAACCAAATTCATTTTGAGTAGATAAGAGTTTTTTATTAAATTGCATAAATAATAACCCTTGTAAAACGCAAACAACAAGACGTCTTAAGAATAATCACCATCAAACACCCCCCCCGTTTTACCAACCGAAGCAACTCACAGCGCAATTGACATCAGGTGTCATAAAGCACAACAAACAACACCAAACAAACAACTTCCAAGCCAATCCCAAAAATAAACGTGTAATATTTTTCTGTTCACACATGTACGAATTGAAATGTGGTTTTGATTTGAGTATATTGCATATTAAAGCGATTAATTAAAATGGAAAGTTATAAGGAATGACTGAAAAAACCCAAACAAATAGCAAAATATTTTCACTTAAGTATTCAAACTATGTTTTTTTGTTTACATATATTTTAATAGCCCTTATTTCATTTTTTGCAGTACAAGAATTCAGTAGTTATGTACTTGGTAGCACCTTCGGAAGAATGCTGGGTACATTAGTAATCAGCACAATTTTTGGCTATGTTTGTTGGCTGTTTTCATTTAAGAATAAAATAATTGGAGAGTGGGGATTTAATTTGATGGTGTTATACATCATTTTTGTATTACTTTCTTCCTCATATAAATTGTATCAATTAAATTCAGTGTCACAAGATTTTCAAATAGCTGAAAATGAATTTGATGCCGTGTTAAAACAAGAGGACTCATCTGTTGATGAAATCAGAGATGCATATAAAGAATACAAGGACAGCATGTATGCAACAATAAACAAACAAGTTGAAAATTCTAGTGGTAAAAGCAAACAAGCTATTCTAATTCAAGAAGCCTATTTACGAGAAATTGAACCAGCTCTAAATAACTGGCAAGATAATATAGCTCGATTTTTAGAAAAAGATGTATTGGATCCGTCAATGATTAAAGTAGATCCGGTTGTATATCAAAACCGATTGAAAACGATTCAAAACATGTTGATTTCAACTCTTGAATACAAAGAAATTATTATTAATATGGAAGATCAAATTAGTGAACGATTGCTGCCATTAAATTTGTCTCGAAAACAATACGATCAAATCGTAAAAGATTTCATTTATTCACCAGATTTTACGATTGAACAGCTTGAATTTGCTATAGACTCATTGATAGCGTATCTTGACCAATCGCGAAAAGTTTTAAACATACTTAACTACAATCAAGATAAATGGTTTTTTGAGGGTAATGAATTCTTCAGCGAAGATGACGACTTTATCATGGATTATAATTTAGCTCTTGAAAACCTTTGGATGAAAGAAGCTAAGTTCCAAGAACTTTTTCAAGCGGTGTATAAATTAAATTGACCTCATGAAATTTGCCAGTCTAATTCTCCTCTTCTTAACCGCCGGCATGGTTCAGTCAAAATCATTTTCAAGTGCAGAATACCAAGCCATGCAATGGGTTGGCGCTACATTTTTATCATTGTTGTTAATTGGAGTTGATGACCAACTGCAGGAAGACGTTAGGACGTTCTTAGAGAATGACGAACCAAAAAATTGGGATGATAATGCCTATATTTACCTATGGGCAATAGATGTGGCCAGTGAAAATACCTATGAAACTGGAAAAGAGATGTCACGAAAGGTGGTAGAAGCTAACTCCAGATATAAATACGAAATGGAACCGTATGACAGCTCATTCTTGTATGAATACGAATACATAAGTACCAGCAACAAAGATTTTTATTGTACATATTCATTCAATGACTGTTTTCCTGCAATATATCTTGAAATTGAGAATGCATTGAAACATGTAAAAACTGATTATGTTATGTATGAAAGGTACCAACAATTTTTAAAATATGAACACACATCACCACCTTATATACCTAAGTTTGAAGCGCCTTGGCCAAATGTTTCTGTGTTGACATATGGACACCAGCTTAATCAAGCAGTCATGATAGAAAAATTATTTAATCATGAACATGGTGAATTCATAAGATTATTTGAAGATGACACTTTGAATTTAAAAACAATGTATTCAAAAACCAATTCGGCTTTAAACAAAATGGTTTTACTTAGTTTGATTGATAAGAACATTGAACTCATTGGGCATCTATTTCAACTACAACACATCGATGCTGAACTGCTGAATTCTACTAAAATACTACAGTTACTTACAGCAACAGAGTTGTCAGGTTATGAGATGCTTGCATTTGAATTACGAGTGATGATGAAAATAGTTCAAGAACTGTCTGAGAACCCTCATTATTTGATTAAGCCTTCAGATAAATACTTAGGGAGTGCAATAACCAAGAAATTGATGCCCCTGGTCTTCAAAGCCAACTTAACTTTGAACAGCATGTATCACGAATATGTTTCCAAAGTTTTGGAATACTCTAAATTAGCTCCAGCCGATTTTTACATTCAATATGATCAGTTAAACGTGAATGTAAAGTATGATTATATAAGAGCTTCAGTCTCTTCCTATCTGGCTTCTTTTATTACCAACGATAAGTCAATATACCTTCGCTACCAAGGTCGGATTCATTCATTGAATATGAAAATTCAATTGCTTAATGCATTGGTTGAACAAGGTTCTTTCGAAAAAGTTATAGTAAAAGCAGAGCAGGGACATCAACCCTATTTAAATCATTATGACCAAAGTCCTCCATATTTTGAAAACGATAAAATATGTTATTCAGGACTGTTTGAGTTCAATGATAAATTCAGATGTATGTCAGTTTTAAATTAACCTAATAAATACAGCATACCCATATTTTTATTATGGATTCCTGTTCATCTGTTTTAACAGAAACTTTCGATCCTCATCAGCTTCAATGTGTTTTCTGACTTCAGCTAATTTTTTTCTGTTTTTGGGTATTAGCAGGTATACAAAGGAATAAATAGTTAAAGCGATCATCAAAATCACCCCAATATGATTTGTGTTGATGTTTTGCCAGTAAATGATGAGATTCCATATATATTGACTATAAACTATAGTTGTAAATATCCCAAAAAACGTAATCGCAAACCAAATATATATCTTGTCACATTTATACAGCTTAATACTAATTGCTAATGTAATGAAGAAAATGACAAATAAAGATAATTTGTAATAGTCCAAACCTATTAGTTCAATCACTGGTATTTTATACCTAGGAATGAAAGTACCAAATAAAAGAAAAAACCAAATAATAATGATGTAAAGAGAAAAGGGACGTTTCATATTGTTGTTTATTAGTAATAAATTGAGGATTCTAAGTTTTATTATATTGAAAAAAAATCATGCAAGTTGACAAAAAATGCCAATTTACTCCGTAAAAACCCCGTTCAAATAAAATAATCAAGCAATTGTGATGTTCATCCATGTACCCGTTGAAAAAGTACGAGCAATTGGGTATATTAATTGCTCAATTGTGTGAATGAAAAGAACAAGTTAAAAAGGGGACTGAAAAGGAATGACTGAAATAAATGAAAACCAGCAGTTTCTAACTGACTTAGAAAAAAAGCTGTGGAACGCGGCTGATAAATTACGTTCAACCCTCGATGCCTCACAATACAAGCACACCGTATTGGGTTTGGTTTTTTTGAAATACGTATCTGACTCTTTTTATATCCGTCAAGATCAGCTTAAAGCACAATTTCAAGATCCAGAGCATGATTACTACCTCGACCCAGAAGATTTTGATGGTGCTGATTCAGAAGAATATCAGCAAGAGCTTAATACAGAACTGGAAGAACGAGATTATTACACCGAAGCCAATGTGTTTTGGGTGCCACAACAAGCGCGTTGGAAGTTTTTACAAGACAACAACAAAACAGTCATCGGTGGCGCGGAAATAACATTAGCGGATGGCACTAAAAAGAAATTCAGTTCCATTGGACATTTGATCGACAATGCATTGGATGCCATCGAAGCAGTTAACCCAAAGCTCAAAGGTGTATTGAATAAACTCTATACACGATTACAAATTGACCAGACTAAGCTTGGTGAGTTGATTGATCTGGTGGCGACCATACCCTTTAAACACCAATCCTTAGACTCTAAAGACATTCTTGGCCATGTGTATGAATACTTCTTGGGTCAATTTGCTTTAGCTGAAGGTAAAAAAGGTGGACAGTATTACACCCCTAAATCCATTGTAAGTCTGATTGTACAGATGCTCGAACCGTTTAAAGGTCGGGTCTATGATCCAGCCATGGGTTCAGGTGGCTTTTTTGTCCAATCCGAACACTTTATCAAAGCCCACAAAGGCCGCATTGGTGAAGTCTCCATCTACGGTCAAGAATACAACCACACCACATGGCAGTTAGCCGCCATGAATATGGTGATACGCGGCATTGACTTTAACTTCGGTAAAGAACCCGCCAACACCTACACCAATGACCAACACCCAGACCTGCGTGCTGACTTCGTCATGGCCAATCCACCGTTCAATATGAAAGAATGGGACACAGGTGTCAAAGACGATGACCCACGTTGGGTCTATGGCAAACCACCCTCAGGCAATGCCAACTTCGCCTGGCTCCAACACATGCTCTACCATTTAGCACCCAATGGCAGTCTAGGCTTATTACTCGCCAATGGCTCCATGAGTTCCAACACCAAAGGCGAAGGTGATATCCGCAAAGCCTTGGTCGAAAATGATTTGGTCGAATGCATGGTCGCTTTGCCCGGGCAACTGTTCACCAATACGCAAATCCCGGCCTGTATCTGGTTCCTAACCAAAAACAAAGGCGAACGCACCAGTGCAACAGGCAGAAAACTACGAGATAGAAAAGGCGAAGTCCTATTTATCGATGCCAGAAACCTCGGTTACATGAAAGACCGGGTGCTCCGCGACTTCACCCAAGATGATCTCAACCAAGTCACCGAAACTTTCCATGCTTGGCAATGCTCCCCAGACTGTCATTCCCGCGAAGGCGGGAATCTTCTTGAATATGCGGATGAACCTGGTTTCTGCAAAAGCGTCAAACTCCCCGAAATCCAAAAACACGATCACGTCCTCACCCCAGGCCGTTATGTGGGTGCAGTCGCAGAAGAAGACGATGGAGAACCCTTCGCCGAAAAAATGGCACGATTAACAAGTCAATTAAAAACACAGTTTAAAGAATCGGATCGTTTAGAAGCTGAGATTAAAAATAACTTAGCGGGATTGGGTTACGATGTCTAAGTTTCCCCGAGAAGTATTAGGTGAGTTAATTACACACCAAAAAGGGTTCGCTTTTAAGTCCAAAGACTATCAAGAGACGGGAATACCAGTTGTTAGGGTAAGCAACTTTACTGATGATTCAATTGATACTTCTGATTTGAAATTTGTCAGCAAGGAAATAGCTAATGAAAATCAAAAAGTAGCATTGAAGACGCATGATGTAATTATTGCGACTGTAGGATCTTGGCCCAAAAATCCTGCATCAATTGTTGGAAAGACTATTTGTGTTCCATCAGAAATGAATGGCGGACTAATGAATCAAAACAGTGTTATTCTTAGGGTGAATAGTCAGTGCGAAACTGATCAAAAATACTTATTTATTGCTCTTAAAACTAAACTGTTCTCCGAGTATTTAGTCTCGACTGCTCAGGGAAGTGCAAATCAAGCAAGTGTTACTCTAAGTGATATTTTTTCTTATGAGGTTGAATGGCCTGAACCTCATATAAGAAGATCAATAGTGAGTATGATTGATTCAATTAATCAAAAAATCGAACTCAACCGCCAAACCAACCAAACCCTAGAACAAATCGCCCAAGCCATCTTTAAAAGCTGGTTCGTCGATTTCGAACCCACCCGCGCCAAGGCACAGGTTCGTGCCAGTGTCGCGGAGGGCAGGATACCCGGGAGCGACCAAAATCTGCCGCTTGATTTTTCAAAAGAAGATGAAGAAAAATTAGTAGAGCGCGCCGCCATGGCCGCCATCAGCGGCAAAACCCCAGAAGAACTCGACCAACTTAACCCAGAACAACTAAAACAACTCAAAAACACTGCCGCTTTATTTCCTGATGCATTGATTGATTCAGAGCTGGGGGAGATACCTGAGGGGTGGGAGGTCAAAACTTTTGGCGAAGTGTCTAAATGTTTCGATTCCAAAAGAGTACCATTGTCTAAGAAAAAACGTGAAGAGAAAAAGCCAGGTAATATCCCCTATTATGGTGCTACTTCGGTCATGGATTATTTAAATGAATATATTTTTGATGATATATATTTACTACTCGGAGAAGACGGTTCTGTTATTAAAGAAGATGGTTCACCATTTGTTCAATATATATGGGGAAAAGCATGGGTGAATAATCACGCACATGTTTTACAAGGAATAAACAATGTTTCAACCGAACACTTGATGATATTTATCCAAAGTCAAAATATAGCTGCATTTATCACAGGAGCAGTTCAACTAAAACTTAATCAAGGAAATATGAATAATATTCCTTTTTTAGATGCTGGAAAAAAAATTAACAATAGTTTCTATAAGTTTATTTCACCTTTGTATGAAAAAGTCAGAGAAATAAGTGAAGAGAATAAAACACTAATGGATTTGAGAGATGCTTTATTGCCTAAACTACTTTCTGGCAATCTAGCTATAAATGAAGTAACAATATGAATGACTCCGACCAAATTTATCCTACAAGAGATATACATCATTATAAGAACCTTACTTCTTGGCCTGAATTTACCATCTATGACAAAACTATTGATGGATTGATACCTTCTACAAGGTTAGATAATTGGGAAGACTTTCATAGTGTTGTCAAATCTTATAGAAATGATGAAGAAGGTGCTGAGTATATATATCGTGGTCAACACAATTTTAAATGGGAGTTGCAACCATCTTTAGATAGGTTGATTTCGGGAGCTATTAAAGAAGAGTTTGCTAAAAAGCAAATTAGGAATTTTAAACTGTCAATTCGAGGGCGGGTTCCTGATAATGCTATTTTACATGAACAAGAAGAAGAGCTTTGGGCTATAGGTCAGCACCACGGTTTAGCAACTCCATTATTGGACTGGACCATGGCGCCATATGTGGCTCTGTTTTTTGCTTTTGTTAATGAAGATCCTGACTCATGGGTAGACAAAGATGGTAACCCAACTAATTATAGTCGTTCTATTTATATACTCAATAAATCATTTATTGAGGATTTAATAGAAGATGAATATACAGATCCTTTAGTAGATGGTTATCCAAAAATTGTTGAGCCTTCAAAGGATGATCATGGAAGACTGGTAAATCAAGCAGGGCTTTTTACACAGGCTCCTTATGGTGAAACTATAGAATCTGCCGTGCTTAGAGCCCTTGTTGATTCTGAAGTTGACGTAGATGACCCAACTGAGGTTAGTAAGTATATTTGTAAATTGCACTTACCAAATTCAAAAGAAATTAGACGTGATTGTTTGCTCCATTTAAGAAAAATGAACATTCATCATGCAAGTTTGTTTCCAGATGTAATTGGAGCATCTGGTTATTGTAATGATTTGATCAGTGAATATATTGAAAAGCATAAATCATCTTCAACAAACACAATTAAAAATAATGTAATTATTGAAAATAGAAATTCAAATGAAATTGTGTCAAAGGACAAAGTTCGTAAAGAATATGTAATTAATGAAACTAACAAAATATTAAAGAAATTAATATCTTCTCTACTCGTAATTGATAATGTTGAAAAGTCAGTAAATGAATCTCAGTTAAAAACTGTATCTAAAAAAGCATTAGAATTTATTGAAGAAAAAGCTGGTGTAGATTGGTATGTTAGAGATTCTCAAATATCTAGGCTAAAAAATATAATTCGAAGAAATCTTAAAAGAGTTGCCTATCCTGATGATTTTATTTCTGAAGCAGCTCACTCTCTTGCTCACGAAATTGCTAAAATGAGTTTTGAAAAGGAAAGAGATTCGAAAGTATCACAAAGTTCAACTTTCAAAAGGGTTTGGGGCTCAACTGAAGCATGATAACCGAAGACCAACTAGAACAACTCTGCATCGAATGGTTCCAGTCCATCGGTTATGACCATATCTGTGGTTATGACATTGCCCCTGACGGCATCAATCCAGAAAGGTTTGATTACCGCCAAATTATCTTAAATGATCGATTGCTTGATCGATTACAAACCTTCAATCCACAGATTCCACACGCTACTTTAGAACAAGTTGTACTGCAACTGAGTAAAGCCGAAACGCCAATATTGATTAAAAATAACAAAAGCTTTCATCAGTTGTTGTTGCAGGGAGTTAAGGTTGAATATAAAGAGAACGATAAATCTAAAGTTGAATATGTACAGCTGATTGATTTCGAAAAAGTCACCAACAATCAGTTTTTGGTGGTCAATCAATTCACCATCACTGGCACCAAAGGTAATCGTCGTCCAGATGTCATTGTTTTTATCAATGGTTTGCCATTGGCGGTTCTTGAGTTGAAAAATCCTGCAGATCATCATGCTGATATTTGGCAATCCTTTCAGCAGTTACAGACCTATAAAGATGAGTTGTCGGGTTTATTTGGTTTCAATGAAGCCTTAATTATCAGTGATGGGTTGAATGCGAGAGTGGGGTCCTTAACAGCCAATAAAGAACGCTTTATGCCTTGGCGTACGATCAGTGATGAAGACGACAAGCCGTTGTTTAAATACGCATTAGAGACATTGGTAAAAGGTTTTTTTCGACCTGATTTATTTCTGGATTACATCAAGCATTTTATTTTGTTCGAAACCGATGGCGACA
Source organism: Marinicella litoralis (assembly GCF_002591915.1). Taxonomy (GTDB): domain Bacteria; phylum Pseudomonadota; class Gammaproteobacteria; order Xanthomonadales; family Marinicellaceae; genus Marinicella; species Marinicella litoralis. Next base: position 142,379 of record NZ_NIHB01000005.1, read on the forward strand.
CGATTATCAAAAAGATTGCAGCTTACCACCAGTTTCATGCGGTCAGAGAAGCGGTCAAAGCCACCGTCGTAGCGTCTACTCAAAGTGATGAGATCAAAGAAAAAAGAGCCACTTATGGTGATGAAGTGGTGCCAGGATCGGGTAAAGCGGGCGTGGTTTGGCACACGCAAGGGTCTGGTAAGTCTATCTCTATGGTCTGTTATGCAGGTAAACTCTTAGCCCAACCAGAAATGAACAACCCAACGCTGGTGGTGGTAACGGATCGTAATGATTTGGATGGTCAGTTATTCAATACTTTTAAGATGGCCAAAGAAGTCTTAAAGCAATCACCGGTACAGGCGGGTGATCGAGATGAGTTGCGTGATATTTTGTCTTCTCGACAAGCAGGCGGAATTGTTTTTACCACCATTCAGAAATTCGCTTTAATGAATGATGAGTCATCACATCCGGTATTAAGTGATCGTCACAATATAGTGGTCATCAGTGATGAAGCCCATCGCAGCCAATATGGCGGTAAAGCCAAATTAAATCCGAAGACGGGTGAATACACCTACGGTTACTCAAAACATTTACGTGATGCTTTACCACAAGCTTCTTTTATTGGCTTTACTGGTACGCCCATAGACCAAATTGATAAAGACACCCGCGCGGTATTCGGTGATTATGTGTCTATTTATGACATCCAAGATGCAGTAGATGATGGGTCGACTGTGCCGATTTACTATGAATCACGACTGGCTAAACTCGATATCAATGTAGAGGATATTGAGGCATTGAATGACGATGTGGATGAAGTGATTGAAGATGAAGAAGACATCGCAGCACGTGAAAAGACCAAATCCAATTGGTCGGCCTTAGAAAAATTGGTCGGCAGTCAGGCTCGCATTGACCAAGTGGCAGAAGACCTGGTCGCTCACTTTGAAAATCGTCAGGCCTCAATAAAGGGTAAAGGCATGATCGTTTGTATGAGTCGAGAAATTTGTGTCGATACTTACAATGCCATCGTTGCAATACGACCAGAATGGCATGATGACGATACATCAAAAGGCGCGATCAAGATTGTGATGACGGGTTCTGCATCGGATAAAGCCAAGATGCAGCCACATATTTATAACAAAGAAACCAAAAAACAGTTTGAGAAACGGTTTAAAGATGTCAATGATCCATTGCAATTGGTCATTGTCCGCGATATGTGGCTCACGGGCTTTGATGCACCGAACTGTCATACCATGTACATCGACAAACCCATGAAGGGTCATAACCTGATGCAAGCCATTGCTCGGGTCAATCGCGTGTTTAAAGACAAACCAGGCGGCTTGGTTGTGGATTATATTGGCATAGCTAACGAGCTTAAGGAAGCACTGAAAACATATACCAATTCAAAGGGTAAAGGCAAGCCAACGCACAACACCAGTGAGGCTTATGCCATTTTGTTAGAGAATCTAGATAAGTTGCATGGCTTAATGCATGGTTGCGATTACAGCGATTACGAGGATAAAGCGTTACTGCTGTTACCAAAAGTTCTGAATCATATTTTGTCCTTGGCTAACAATAATGGCGATTTAGACGGTAAAAAACGTTTCTTAGACATCATGGCTAGAATACGGTCAGCCCATACATTGTGTGGCACCATGGATGAAGTCAAACCTTTACACAAAGAAATCGCATTTTTTGAAGCGGTAAAAAGGGCGCTTACAAAATACACTACAGTCGCTAAACGCTTATCCGAAGAAGAGAAAAATTCTGCGCTGAAACAAATCATTGATAACGCCATATATTCTGATGGTGTGGATGACATATTTAACCTAGTTGGTTTGGACAAGCCAAACATTGGATTGTTGTCGATAGAGTTCCTTGAAGATGTGGCCAATATGGAGGAAAAGAATCTGGCCGTCAGCTTGTTGGAAAAACTGCTCAGGGATGAAGTCAAACACAAGATGAAATCCGATGTGGTTTCAGAAAAGAAATACTCAGACCGCATTATGGAAACCCTGCGTAAATATCACAACAGGGCGATTGAAACCGCACAAGTCATCGAAGAACTCATCCAAATGGCCATGGATATGGTTAAGGATGCAGAAATGGCTCAAAGTTCAGGATTAAATGCCGATGAGATAGCCTTCTACCGAGCATTAATTCAAAACGAATCAGCTGTGAGGGAGTTGGGTGATAATAATCTCAGAGAGTTGGCTATTTTTATCACTGAAAAATTAAGAAAGAGTACCACTGTAGACTGGCAAGTTCGCGACAGCGTAAGAGCCAGATTGAGAAACTTGGTAAGACGCGCACTTAAACGCTGGAAATATCCACCTGACAATGCAGAAGAAGCGATTGAGTTATGCTTAAAGCAAGCAGAGGTATTGAGTCAGGGTTGGAGTGGATGAAAATGAGTCTCTTAAAAAATGAATTGCAAGCAATAAATGAATAAAACGTATGAAAGAAACAAAAAATGTCAGTGTTCAACAGATTTCACTTAAAGACCTTTTTAAAAGCAATTTTTTTTCGATTCCCGAATATCAAAGAGGGTACAGTTGGGGAAAGGCTCAAAGAACAGCTTTGTGGGAAGATATTGTATCGCTTTTGGACTTTCGACAAGAAGAAAGTTACAAGCATTACATGGGTACAATAGTAGCTGTAAAAGGAGATGAATTTTGTCACTATGAAATTGTTGACGGTCAGCAAAGAATTACATCGCTCCTATTACTTATAAATACAATTATTTCACATAAAAAGTTTCCAGCTGAAAATCATGATTCGAAATTAAAAACCTATATAAATAGGAATAATGAAGATGTGTTTAGGTCGGGTTTGCAAAGTAAAATTCTTGCAAATGTTTTTAACGGGAATTTATGTTTTTATGATAATAAAAAGTTGATTCAACAGGATCAGAATATTCTAGATGCTGTTAATGAATTTGATGACCTGGTTGAACTTTATTTAAACAAATTTGAGTCTAATTTGCTTGAATTGCTAAGTTTGATTGAGAATCAACTTGGACTGATATTTTTTGTACCGGCAGTGAAATCAGTAGCTGGTAGGATGTTTGAAGTTATCAATAATAGAGGCAAAAGTTTAAGTGAGCTCGATAAAATTAAAAATTATTTTGTGTATGTTGCAGAAATTGAAAGTAATAAAACTTTCATAAACAAAATAAAAGACAATTGGGGTGAAGTTTTAGAAAACATGCAATTTGCAGGCTTTGTATCTACTGAAGAAGAAAATGAATTTTTAAGATATTGTTGGATAGTGTTTGGTTCTTCAAATAAATCAAAAAGTTATCATATCTATAAGTCATTAAAAAGCCAGTCAGCAAAGGAAAATGACAAAATTAAGTATTTATCTGATTTTTTTGATTTTATCCATTTGTCGAGTATAAAGATAAAAGAGTTATTTAATGCCTACCCACAAAAAGGAAGTAATAATTCTGATGAGGTGTATGAGTATGAAAAGCTTGCCATTCAACTGAATATAACAAAAGCTAGCGTAATGCCTCTGGTGTTAGCTGTTTTAACTAAGCAAACTGATTCTCAAAATACTCTTGAATTGATTAGGCTAATAGAAATTTTGAATTTTAGATATTATGTGACCGAAATTGCTAATAGAAATGATACAGGTCAAGGTGAATTATACAAGTGGGCAAATTGGTATTTCAAAGGACTTGATGAAAAGAAAAACATTTTCGGTGAAGTTGAGTTAAAGAAAAATGTAATTAAATTCATGGAGGATAATGCTAAGGATGATTTGTTTGTTAACAAGCTAATATTACAGCAAAATGAAAATATGGATTTTTATCACTGGAAGGGACTTTTATATTTTTTATCAAGGTATGAGCTCAGTCTAAGAGATAATAAAACACAAACTCATTCTCTTAAAGATATTATGCCTAAAAGGTTGTCCGGTAAGTCGAACGACCATTCAGAAAGAGAGCATATTTGGTCAAAGAAGTTAGAAGTTAATAAGATTCCTAGATCAGAACTTGAATTTTTAATTGGTCTCAATAAAAACAGATTGGGTAATTTTACACTTTTGCGAAGGGATCATAATTCAGAAGCTGGTAAAAAGCCAATAAATGAGAAGTTAAAAACTTACCATGAGAGTACTAGGTATATGACTAGAAACGTTGAAAAATGTTATAAGAATTTAAACAAAAAAGTATTTGATAAAAAAAAGGGTAAGGATGTTTTAATTTGGACTAAGTTACTAGATAAATTAGAAGAAAATTTGGTTAATTTTGCTTTAAAAGAATGGGCTTTTGATCCCCAAGTAATCAGGACTGTTGATATAAGAAGCTTTGATTATGATAGGTGCAGACCACACAGTGAAACTTTTAAGATCAAGTACCATTAAGATTATTAATAATAAAACCATGGCAACTTATAAACAAATACAGAATGACGTTAAAATTAATAACAATAAGTCAGTAAAAACTTGTTGGATTGCACATGTCAAAGAGCTCAACGGTCTAAACCCCCGTAGGGCGTTCAACCGTAAATCAAACAAACGAGTATATGAATGCCCTGATGATAAGAGACTGATTATTGAGGAATCGATGATGAGGTTTGGTATGCTGAAAAAATGAAACCCCAAACCATCCAAATATTCCTCCCCGAAGGCTCACCAATCTCAGTCAAAGAAGTCGAGCTGACCAATCGCCTGATCAAAATCATTTGGTTTCCGCGCACGGCTATAGTTGTGGTGAATGCTTATTATGCAGATTCAATTAAAAGCCATTTAAAAGTATGATTTTGGACTTTTTAGTCAAAATTATCTATAGCAAATATCTTATGAGTCTGTAAGAATATTCCTATGGAATGACTGTACCTCATTTATGATTGTAAGTAACAGAGAATTTATATAATCTTTTTTTAGTTGGTACATTATTACAACCGCACAAATTGATAAAAAATGAAAAATAAATATTTAAGCTATATTTCCGATAAACACTTGTTATCTTGTATAGAAAATCTTCACAACTCTTATCTCCGAGCAAAAGCAGATATCAGTAAAAAGAAGTTTTACAAAAACAAAATTGATGTAATTAAGCTGACTTTTGACTCTAGATTTAACGATTTAGATGAAAAAACATTAATCAAAGCAGAAATTAGTCGTCAAATAGATAAATCTATTAATAATTCAATTGGAACATTTCATGAGGAAATTTTAGGTGGGATAAAAAATTATGAAATGGGGACATTAAGTGGTTTTGATATAAAGGCCAAAAATGACACTTTATTTGCAGATATAAAAAACAAACATAACACCATGAATAGTAGTTCTGCAGAAAGTTTGTTTCAAAAATTAGCTCGTTATGCTGATACTTATAAACAAGCCAATTGTTATTGGGTTCAAATATTATCAACTAAAAGTTTTAATGAACATTGGGTAAGTATAATAAATGGTAAAGAATACAGTCATAGTCGTGTATTTAAAATTTCTGGAGATCAGTTTTATCAAATGTTAACAGGTGAGAAAACTGCTTTGTTAGATTTGTATATGGTTTTACCAAAAGCGATTGATGCATTTTTAAAATCAAATAAAAAATCAAAAATTCCAGAAAATTCTGCATTAACTGAAATTAGTGTAGGGGCTAAAAAATCTCAACGAACAATTTTGGATGAAATCACATTTGAAAATTACAGCTACTATTTAGGTTTTGATAAAATTAAGTAAGTTTTAACAACTCAAAGTTAACAATTATATTTTTCATAATAATCATTTAGAAATTTTACTACAGAATACCCAATCTCTTTTCCCAAGTTCACAGGGACTGCATTGCCAATTTGCTTATACTGTTGTGACATTGATCCAACTATTTCCCAGTCATCTGGAAATGTTTGTATGCGTGCATATTCTCTAACTGTAAATGGTCGAGTTTCATCTGGATGACATCTTTCAGTTTGTTTCTGTGCTGGGCTACAGGTCAAAGTTAAACTGGGTTCATCCCAACCAATCCTTCGTGCCATTCCTGTTTTGCCCCCGCCTAGATAAAAGCTTTTTTGCATGTATTTCTTTTGAATATCTAGGGGCAAGTCTCTCCAGTATCCTTTAGGAGGAACTAATTTCAAAACTTCTTTTTTATGATCAGGGTATTTAGCACCTGCAGAAGCAGGTACATCGGTGTCAAAAAGGTCTCCTACTTTTAGAGCGTCCTCCAAATTATATATTTTGTCATCTGGGGCTGGATATTTATATTCAATGTTAATGTCTTTTCTAACACCAACTAAAATTAAGCGTTCTCTTTTTTGAGGTACTTTATAGTTTATTGCTTTTAATACTTGCACTGGAGATACTACTTTATAACCAATTTCATCAAGGATTGAGATCATTCCTTCTAGAGTTTTGCCTTTATCATGATTCAATAAACCTCTGACATTTTCTCCAATGCAAATTTTAGGCTTTACCTCATTAACAACTCTGGCAAACTCGTAGAATAGAGTGCCTCGAGCATCATCTAGACCAAGTTTTTTTCCTGCATAGCTAAATGCCTGGCAAGGAAATCCACCAGTGACAATATCAATTTCATTGTGATACTTATTAAAGTCAAAATTCTTTATGTCTCCTTCTAAAACATTCCATTCTGGGCGGTTTTTTCTTAATGTCTGGCATGCCCACTTGTCAATTTCATTAAGTACCTTACATTTTATTCCGGCTTTTTCCATACCCAATGCCAAACCACCAGCTCCGGCAAATAACTCAATTGCAGAAAAGTCTTTTACAGGAATTTCTTTGTTTGATCTTTGTTTTGATTTTTGATTTTCGGAAAACTCTGGAAAGATTTCTAACTGCTCTTTGTGGTAAACTCTGTAATTACTTATAGGTTCACGAATAGCGTTTAATTTATTGGTTTTATCCCATCTTCTGAGGGTTTCAGGGGTTTTACCTATGAGTTCAGCTGCTTCTGAAATAGTATATGTTTTTTTCATAACCACATTATACAACCTTATACATGGTTATCAATTGTTATTTAGATATATTCTTTGAATTTATTCAGGAATTAAATTAGAAGCTTGTTTTCAAATAAGTCTTAATTATAAATTTATTTGATATTGAATCCTTTTATTCCTGATTCTTGAGTTTAATTCTTCAATGCTTAATAGTACAAAAGAAGGTGCTTTTTCATTTAAAGTAACAAAACAAAAAAAGAATTTTTCACCTAACAGTTTTCCGAAATTAAACTCATTTTCCGTTGCCCCAAAAAAGAATCCTTTAGGATTGTCTGGCAAATATTTCTTAGTTGTTTTAAGTTCTACGAAAATAATATCTTCTAAGTAGGTTTTTATTAATTTTGAATTAACTTTTTGGTTTTTTAAGTTAGGGATGTAAATTAGATCAAATGACTGTAAATATCTCCTATCTATTTTCAATGTATCTAACAAATGCTTTTTAGTGTCTAAGTCAATTTTAAAGAAGCCGGTGTGATTTTGTAAAAGAAATAAAACACCTTCTTTTTCAGTTGTGTTATTGGATAGGGTATGACCTTTCCCCAAACTTAACACCACTGCTTGGATGAGATAATTCATTTTAAGCTGCCTGCTCAGCAAATGCTACTGGTGTTAAATAATCCAGAGAACTATGTGGTCTGACAGTGTTGTAATGTTTCCTCCATTTTT
>NZ_NIHB01000006.1 GCF_002591915.1 Marinicella litoralis
CAATTGTAGAAAGTGCCTTGTGAGATGTTTAGCTGGCGGCAAATATCATCGACTTTGACTCCAGACTCGTGCTGTTTGATGGCGCCAATGATTTGTTCTTCTGTATAACGTTTCTTCTTCATAATGAGATCTCCTCAATATTAGTTTAATTGGAAATCTCATCCTTGTCATGGTTCTGTTTTTGGGGGAAAGGTCAGGTAATTGTAAAGGAATGTTTTCTTGACATAGGATAATTATAACTGATTAATCATTTGTTATAACTGGTGTAAATACCTGTATTAATTAAAATAAATAAGCTGAGGACAGGCATCGCATTTGGTGTACCTAAAGTAACTGCTAAAACCAAGGACATCCTTCGATTTAACAGCCATTGAAGCGGAACAGAGCCATAGCCTGATTAAAACCATTTAAGCCAGCTGATGGCTGGAGCCAGTTAATGTGAATGATTTAAAAATATATTATCACTCTGAAAAAGATGAATACTTTGTCCATCATGATGTCAGCAAGATTCATTACATTGAACTTGATTTCAGAAGAAAAGAAGTCAACTGGAAATTTTACCTCACCCTTCCTGAGGGCATGCATTGGAAAGCCGGTGATCAAATGGGTGGATTAGGTTGTGATCATCATGTCAAAACACAAAGTTTTGAAGAATTCATTGAAAAACCACACCTGGAACTCCCGCCAGAAAAACTTTCTGAAGCGTTAAAGTGTATGGGTACCCCGGAAAAAATTTGAAAACAGATTCAACTCATGTCATTCATGTTTATTATTATGGCTAAGTTAAATTTAATACCACTCAAAGTAAATCAAATGGGCCATGGTCATTGAAGCCCATTGATTGTTGCTTTATCAGCGTTCAGATCTGAACAGATATTCATGTAACTTGGGTGATGAGGGGTCGAGGATTGTGATGGCATTGATCATGGCTTTCATGGCAAAATCACTGGGACCATTAAGCAATATGACCACACCATCTTGAGTGGCTGGGTAGTAGTAAGCCAATGTGATTAATGACCAATCTGAACCGCCGTGGCCAATCAAGCGACCGCCCTTGAATTCAGTGACGTTCCAGCCCAGTCCATAACCCTGGCGGGAAGGGCAGTGGGCATTGGGTAATTTTTCACACTGAAATCCTTTGACCAACGGTTGCTCTGCTTTGATGGTATTTATTTGTTGTTGTAGCTCAGAATTGAGACCGCTGTTATTCATTGACCAAATCAAAAACCTACTCAGGTCTTGGACCGTGATAACCATGCTACCTGCTACTGAAGTGGTGCCTTCATTTGAACACCACCCGCCAGGACGACAGTAATGTCCATAGAATTCACCGCCTTTATCCAGCGCCTGGGCAATGTCATGGTACAGGGCTTTATTAACGCTCATGGACACATTCGACATGCCAGCAGGTGTGAACACATATTCTTGAGCCAAGGCTTCAAATGACGTGTCCAATTTGTTTTCAATGAACTTGGCCAGGTATTGAAAGCCTTCACCGGAGTAGCTGTAATGAGTCCCAGGAGGGTTGATGAATTTTAATTTTCTATCCTCGCTGAAAAAACGCCAATTGGCAAAGCCCGTGCTGTGGGTCAGCACCATACGTGGGGTTAGTTTTAGGTGGCGTTCATCATCGATGATATCTGGGTCAACCCAATGTTCTGACATGGGTTCATCTAAGTTTATTTTTCCCGCTTGAACCAATTGCAATACCGTTTGTGTGGTGACGAGCTTGGTGATGGAGCCGACATCAAACAGGGTGGTCTCGGAGGCTGGTATACCCGGTGCTTGTTGACCATAATGACCGGTCCATTGGATTTGCCCTGACTTGATCACTGCTACACCGATGGTGTTGAGCTTGTGTTTTTGTAGGGTTGCCAAAAAAGCTTGGTCCAGTTTTTCTCTGTGTGGTTGTGAAGCATCTGTGATGTCAGCTTGAATCACTTGACTAAATAAAAACAGTATCAGTACACATGTGTATTTCATGGTTGCGAACTCCCGATAATTTTTGATTAATGCTGGTGCCTTTGTGGCTTGGTTTGTATTGAGAACGTTTGGTACGGCTTTTTGATACATTTTATTGGTGATCAACGGGGTCAAAGGTAATTAATCATCGGGGCCAGTGGTGTTGATTTATTCTAAAGAATAGATTAATTGTAATTCTTTCTGTTACTCCATTTATAATGATCTTTCATGGATTCGTTCCACTTTGCGAGCTTGAGAAGCATGGCATCGATTTGGTCTTTATCCAACCAAGTGCCATTGACGAAAACACCATCGATTGCTCGGGTGTTACTGATATCATCCAGTGGATTTGCATTGAGCAAAATAAGGTCAGCATACTTACCGACACTGACCGTTCCAACCGTGTCTTCGATACCCAGCCATTCTGCTGGTAGACGTGTGGCTGCCATCAATGTTTCTTCATTCGTCATGCCTGCCTCGACCAATAAGGCCAGTTCATCGTGTAGCGAGAAACCTGTCAGTATTCCAGAAGTGCCCGCATCGGTGCCTACCAGCATGGGGACACCCGCTTTTTTGAATGCTTTGACCAATGCTTTATGAAAGTCAATAAGGCGCTCAAAATAAGCAATGTTTTCTGGGCTGGCGTTTTTGTGGTACTGGTTGGATGTTAACCATTTGTCTTGCAAAATCGGGTGTACATATTTCAAAGTATCCATGGTGCGAATTGAATCGAGTGAGCGGGCCTGGTTCGCTATGCTGACAAGGGCCAATAAGTTGGGAGTGACCCAGGTCCCGTTGTTCTTGGTGATTTCAGCAAAATATTCAGCATCCTGCGCAGTCATGTTTCTGTTTCTTATTTGTTTTGAGTATTCTTCAGCGTGAGCAACCAAACCGAAATGAGGTACGAATGCCTGTGCGGTTTTGCCTTTAAATGCATCCGGAATATGTCCAACCACTTTAAGCCCTTGTTTACTGGCTTCATCAATAACAGCTTCGAAAGATTCAACATTTAAATGAGAATAAACTTTCACAAAGTTGTAACCTTCCGCTTTTAAGCTTCGCACGGCTTGTCTGGCATCTGAAGCTGTATTGACAATTCTTCCACCATTGCTTTGATCCCCACCATTGATGACTGGGGCCAATGCCATTCGTGGCCCAATGACCTGGCCACTGGCAATTTCATTTCTCTGTGCAAAGTGCGCAACCCGACCATCCAACTCAAACACTGTGGTTACGCCATTGGCGACATATGTGGTCATGACGTATTGGGTATCCATGAAGAAGGTAGCGCCTTGGGTGGGTTGGTTACCTTTAAAGTTGATACTCGCATTGGTGTGTACGTGCATGTCAATCAACCCAGGTATCAGCCATTTGTTTTTTCCATCTATTATTTCGGCATTGGCTGGAATTTCGCCATTGATGTTCAATATCTTTTTATCTTGAATCACTACCGTGGCATTGTTGATGGTTTCCTTGTCTTTTTCCATTGAAATGACATTAACATGGGTGATGGCAAAAGTTTGATTTGAGCCCAATACTTTGTTCGTAGGGTTATTCGGCTGCTCGGCTGCAAGGGAACTGCTCGAGATCAATATCAATGTGAATACAGAAAATAAGTTGGTTCTGGGTTTGTTTGTCATTCGAATATTTAGCAATCAATTATATGCTGTAACGGTCGCACGCTGGCAAAGTTACTTTTTTATTCTAAAAAATGCGCGCCTGGTTTTCAGCCTTCGCTGGACTGACGAACTTTGTGTATTGGATTAGGCTCTGTCCGCTTCAACTCCGCCTGCTTCGCCTACATGGATGTAGGTGTGCCGTGTTAGCAGGACGCAGAAACGGCCGCCTACATGGGCAGATAATGTTCCTGACATGATTCTGCATTTCACACGTCCATGTGGGTCATGTAGGTGTGCCGTGTTAGATGGCAGGAATTGTTTCCGACAATTCTCTGCATTCACCCCGTCCTGGGGATCGACACGGTAGCGGCCGGCTCCGCTTACTTCGGCTTCGCTCAGTATAGGCGATACACGTAAGTCATGCATATTGACTGTGTTTTGAATTAAATCAGGATTAAATCAGGGTTCATACAGTTTTTAACTCACCTCTATCTTTAGAATTTATGTCTTCTATAACAACTGGGAGACGGTGATGAGACACTTTTTAACGTGGGTACTTTTGTTGATGGCTTTAAGCGCTTCAGCAACATGTCCGGTAGATACCCCTGCCAGCTGTGCCATTGATGATCAACTGGCCAATGGTCGGTGGGATTTAAGTCAAGTCAACGGTCAATATACCTTATTTGGAAGTGAGGTATTTTGTGAATTTTTGAGTGATGGCTTTTGTGACTTACCCGATGATTACAATCCTGTCTCAGGCACTTTCAATGTTTCCCGACTGGGAGGTTCAGCAGCCAATTACATTGATGTGGCCTGTGATGGCAGCATCACCGGACAAGGCCATGAATTGATCAGTGGTACTTTAGAAAAAACCGCTGACATTCAATATGGTTACAGTACGTGTAACGATACCGAACCGCAGGACATGAACTGGAATGTCACGATTGACCGACAATATGACATCAGCGGCCAGGTCACTGGCGTTGGACAAGTTGATTTAAACTATGAGAATGACACCAGTACAATCACAATAACAGGCGTATCTGCTTATGGAGTGGATTGTTATTGGTATTCATATAACGCTAGCTTACCTGATTTCGATCTATCCGGTTCAACGGAATCGGTCACCTTATCAGGCGCTTATGACCCAATTACCTATCAATGGAGCCCAACCACCATACCCACCAATGGTACGAGCTGGCTGGATGATATTTTGCACCGACTGGCATTAAATGACAGTACTCAAGATGAGACGGTACTTGAACCTGAAGGTCACAGTCAGCCTGAAGATCAGTTATACACCACCTACTTTATTCAAGACACGGTCACTGTCACTGATCAAATCAATCATGATGCCACGCCTGAAATGCCTAAAGTGCTGGGTGTCATGCTGAATGAACCGGCTCAATACTTACAAAACGTTCCGGTGAATACCCAGCTCATTGCTACCATAGACTGGCGAGGACAGCCTCCCGGAGACGTTGAGTTCACTTATGGAGGGGTGGTTGAAACCGTGGCCGGCAGTGATATTGTAAACTGGGATTTTGATGCTGGCATGCCTGGAGACAGCATTCAAGTGATTGCCATTCAAGGTGACCAACAATCAGTTCCTTACACATTGGCTGTTCCCAAAGTCAGCCTGCCACCTTGGGCCGGCTCAAGCGGTGATTGGAACGGTTCTGGCGGCATTGAATATCAAGGCTTGCTCAATTGGCCGATTTCCTTGGACACCACCCGCACCCTGAACACGCTGTCCTTGTTTACCGGAGATTGGGGCTTGGCGAACGCTTCTTCTGAATACAATGCCACGGTCTTCTCAGACGGTGGAGCCGGTCCAGGTGACTTGAACACCCAGGTGACTTTTAAATTTGCGGGTAAAAGCGTTGATTTTCAAATCCAAGGACAAAACACCAGTTATTTGAGTTGTGAAGACATGAGTACTGATGGTGATGCCACCATTGAAATACCCATCCCGGGCTGGCAAAAAACCTTAAACCCGCTCACAGCCATACCCGGCCTGCAAAGTGCTGCCTGTGGTTTGAGTGGATTTCTTTGTGATGTGATTCAAAGCGTCGGCATCAAAGCATCAGCCAGCGCCAATGTCTCAGGCACCGGTAACTATGCCGGCGACACTGGCGATATTCAATGGACCGGCGGATCGGTCGGAGGCAGCATCAGTGCTCAGGCCGGTGCCGGTATCCGCTTACCCAAACCACTGCACCAAGTGGCTGGCGTCAGTGTTTCAGGCGGTGGCTCAGGCTGTATTGATTTTCAAGTGGCCCCGGATTTTAATTTATCGCAACTGGGGGCCCAAATTGACCTGTCTGCCCAAGCATTTTTTATGGGGTTCAGTGCATCTGCTGATGAAAGCTGGCCAATAGGTGATGGTTGTGGCGGTCGCCATTTCCAATCACGTGAATTAACCGGCGGTGGCTGGGTACCAGTGGATGGCCATTTAGCCATGGCTCAGCAATGGAACAATCAAAACTTACAAGGGGTGGCGGTTTGGTCTGATCCCGACCTCACTCAACCGCGTCCGGCCGGCCAACTCAAATACCGTTTTTATGATGGCATGACCGATAGCTGGGGTGCGATTCAATCCATTCCGACTGTTGTTGATGTGAACCATTCACCCAGCGTACATTTCGATGAACAGGGGCATCTATTGGTTATTTACCAAAGTAATGATGCGGTCGTACCCACCGACCTTGGTCAATTGGCTGCCTTTGGCAATGGGTATGAACTGAATTGGGTGTTGATTGATTCAATCAGTACTCAGGTGATTAATGAAGGGCAGCTCACTCAAAACACTCAGCATGATTTTGGGCCAAGACTGATTACCAATCAAGCAGGAGAAGTCAGTCTGTTTTGGCAACAAGCCTCGGGCATTGAAGTAACTGGTACAGCGACCGATCCGGTCAGTATTTATCAACTAGACTGGGATGCCATCAATCAAAATTGGGGATCACAAGTTTTAGTCGCAGACCAGTTAATCAACACCTATGGCTGGACCCCGGCGGCATGGTCTAATGACACCAAAGTGCTCATGTTAACCCATGATACGGATGCAGATTACAGTACCGCGGATGACCGAGAAATGGTGGTTTACCGACAAGCAAATGGCAGCTGGGGAGCGCCTGTGGCTTTGACTGCCAATGCAATAAACGATGAGTATGCGGTGGTTGATTATGATGTGGATGGGCAGGAGCTTATGTTTTGGCGTGAGGGTCAAGCACTGCAATCTGCCATTGATGGAAGCTTGACTGGTATTATCCCATTACAACAAGCCACTTATATGGATGGTGTTGGTAACGGTTTGTCCCAAGCTGTTTTGGCACAGCATAACCAGCTGAAAGCGCTGGTCTGGCCCCAAAACACCCAGCTGATGATTTCTGTTCAAGACCATGAGGGCATGTGGCAACCCAGCACAGACTTATCGCTGACAGTAAATAATGAGGCTTTGGATGTATTCTCGGCTGAAATCAATCAAGGTCAGTTACATTTGGGCTGGGCCAGCCGAGAATTTACCGGCAACGGCTATACCGATGTATTAACGCCGCATTTTTCAAAACAGTTATTGTTTGATGAGATTTTCAATCATGGCTTTGAATAAAGAAATCAATGGGTTCGGAGTCGGTGATTGTTCTTTATTAGCGTTCAGATCAAAACAGATATTCATGTAACTTGGGTGATGAGGGGTCGAATGTCGCCCATTATCATCGCCCATGGCATTTTCAATGGTGCTTGGTTTTTATTGTTGGAGAGAATCAATGGTGGGTTCAATTGATAAGTAGTTTTATTGTTTGAAGCACAGGTTGGGGCGGGTGTTACTTTGGTTGGACAAGGAGATTTTAAAGGAATGTTTTCTAGATATAAGAAAATTACCGCAATATAAAAAACATGTCTTTAGTTTGGCATTTATCAACACGATTTTTTAAAGTATTCAATTACCTAGGATGCTCCCCATTCTTAAGGAAGACACTCTAAATCCGACCATCACCCTAACACTGTAATCGTCGAAAATTCGATTACCCCAATGCTTTAAATAGTCAACTTCGACAAATGTAGTGGTGCTTCCAAAATGGGCGTCAAATCCTAAGCCTAAGCCAGCATACCTGCTTCTTTTTTCACCTTCCCATATATTGTCCAATCCCAAAGATCCTTTTGCGTAAACGCCTATTAGGTTTCTGCCAATTCTTTTGGAAGGTGTAAACAAAGACAAATCGAATGAGCTGAGGAATTTGCCCTTTTCATTATAAAGTTGGTACCTGTTTTCCATACGACCACTGAATTTCTCACTGATCCTTCCTCGTAATATAAACCCCAAGGAAGAGGAAGGAATGATGTCATCATTGTCAAGTCTGGTTTCATGAGAAAACCCGAAGGTCATGAAGTTGTATTCTTTGAATTCTTCTCTGTCACAATTTCTTTTAAAACATAATAAGTTTGGGTTTTTATAGTGATCGAAAAATTGAGGCTTGCCATTGATTAATGAATTCATTGAACGATTATCTTGAGTGATTGGATAAGCTTTGTTTGGAATCATTTGAGTAACTTCTTGTGTAATTTCTAGCGCCCTTGTTTTATCACCTAAAATCACCAATGTAAAAAAAGACTCTATGCTTTTGGATGTTTGTTCAGTCACATATTCAGATGAGGATGGGCAAATGGCAACTGTAAAATATTCATGTTTATTAGGTTCGCATTTGACGTCGAAAAAATCTAAGTGATTCAATACTACAAACTCATGTTTATTACAATCATCGAAGATGATACATCTGATAGATTTGAATTCAATTGTCTCTTCAATCATTGGCAGTGATAATACCTTTATACTGGGTTCAGATGTATCCAGTTTCTCTGAGATTTTTTTAATAAATGTTTCAGGTGTTTTTATGAATTTCATTCCAGTTACAGATTGAATTTCTGACAATGCTGCTGAAATATTTTCTTGTGAGTGGTCATGGAACTTTATATAGACAGTTTTTTGATCCAGGTTACTGTCACCATATACATAAAACTTATTCTCAAATGATTCTAATAGCATCCCTGTATGATTGAAACCATCATGATAAGCCTGATCGTAGTTATGCCTCCTCAATGACCTGTTTAGCCCATTGTGACCAGCAGAAAATGAATCTTCTAAGAAATGAAGCCCAAATGCTTTTGCTGCCATTGTGACTTGCATGTCTTGTTGATTTTCTACCAGGCTATAAGCTTCATCAGTCCATTTATTCCATTGCAAAACCGATCTGGGTTGAAAATGAGTTTCGTTGTCTGAGACAAGTTTGGCCCACTGCAGAAATGCTTTTGTCTTTGTGTTCGTTAAAACATCTTGAAAAATTACATGGCTAGAGTCAACTTTGTTGTCTGAAGTTATTTTTATTATTTCATCTGATCCTTCGATATTTGATAAATCAGAACAATTTAAACTGGTGCCATTGTTTAGAAACTTACTGTCTTTGTTTATAGATATTTTTTCATAGTCAGCGACCCAATCCCCTGAGAGTGCCACCATGTGGCTGAAACACAGTTTTATTAATGGATTTTCACAATAAGCGGCATAATCTTCAATTTGTTTCCGGTTCTTTATTTGGCCTTTTATAGCTGCACATGCAGAATCGTATGCCTGGTAAGTGATGTATGCATGTTCATTGTACTTCCATGCATGGCCGTCAATACTGATGGTTAAACTTAGTATCAAAATAAATATCAACCATATT
Organism: Marinicella litoralis; assembly: GCF_002591915.1. GTDB lineage: Bacteria > Pseudomonadota > Gammaproteobacteria > Xanthomonadales > Marinicellaceae > Marinicella > Marinicella litoralis. The sequence goes on from NZ_NIHB01000006.1 coordinate 9,305, forward strand.
TGTTTATTCATCAGTTTAATTTCACATTACAATTCAACAAGGCTGCTAAAGCCGGTCCATCTGTGACTGCATTGATTTTATCTTTTTCAATGTCGTAGGGATTTCCAGACAGTTTTCTGATTTCGAACAGCATTCTTGACCATTGGTCATTGGTGAAATCGGTTATTCCATCTGGTAGGTTGGCTTTTTTAACCAATCGATCGAAGGTTTCTTGTATGTAATGCTTCGCTATTTTTTCATCATCTGAGGTACAAGCCAGATTGACTTTGGCGATGACTTCATTGCTGATTTTCTCAACTTTTGTTTTTTTGTTTGATGTTTCAACTTGGGTTTGGTATTCATCAATAGCAGCTGACATTTTAGTGTCGAAGCTATTGTTGTTCACTGCTTGTTCCATCTCTTCTTGAAACTCCAGAAATGTTTGAACAGAGTCTAGTTCCAATGCACTGAAACCACTGTTAATCTGAACTATCAAGTAGGTTTGGTCTCGGTATTCACAGAATGAAAGGTTGTTTTTAGTTTTATCACAACTACAATCTTTATCTTTATCTTTTATGTAGATGCGACCGTGTTCAGAACAGTACCTATATGACTTCCAGTCTTGTTGGTCGAATCTGTTTTTTCTGCCATCTTCAATAATATTCTTATTGGGTTGTTGCCTCATGATGATGTAATCACCAGTTGCTACCTGGCTGTATTTGGCTGTTTGAAACCTGCCTCCCTCCGGATGTAATACGAAGATATATTGCAATTCAATGTCGTCTTGTTCGCCACTGAGTAACTGTTCTCCCAATGCTTCTAGTGATTTCATCACAGGTGAAGCTGGGGCATAGGCTTTCGCACCCAGTGTAGCCAGTGTAGATAGCAATGCTTTGGTTTGTTGTGCTTCGCCAACATCAAGTTCTAGAACTGTCAGCTGAATGATCAAAGGATTGCCTTTGTATGTGATGGGACCGTATATAGGTAACATGGAAAGGTTCAAAAATTGGCCTCCGGACCTGACATCTTCTGAATAGTAAATCAGTCTCCCTTTGTTTTTTGTGGCACTGTTTCTAAAGTCGAGGACTTCACCTTGGCCTTGTTCGAAAACCCTGGCCACGATAGCTATTTCGCCGCGAACTGTATTGGTAAACAGGTAAGACAGTGTTTTCTCAAACCGCTCGGAGTAATCGGATATAAAGGCTTGTTTTAAATGGACCGATATGGATTCATCTTTATGAATGATCCTGCTTTCCATTGAAGCATCTTGTTCATATTTTTTAATGAATGTTTGGTCGTCCTTAGCCACTCGGTAATCCGATTCACCGATGTTTAAACTGACTTTATTAGAACAACCCAAAATGAAGATGGAAAATAAAAATACGATAATGGTTTTCATATGACACCCCTCATGATGAGTTTTAAACTCATTTGGTTCATGATCTTGGTTGCATATTTTCAGTCCATCAATATGGCATTTTAATCAAATAGATTTTATATCTTTCCCACGGATATACGATATGTAACCACCCTTTGTCTATACAAAATACTACAATTAACAATATAGAACAATAAAATAATCAAATAAATGCAAATAAAAAATACCCATATTTACTGTGACTGAAAAGTGATTATGGCTTGTTGAGCTTCAATTAACCATGTAGTTAAATCATATCTTCTTTTGATTAATCAAACGTTGGAAGTGCTTCTATTTCCAGCTCTACCTTACCATTACAATTAGACTTCGACTTCGACCTATGATCCAGTCACGATTCTAACAGCGCCATCCATGGCGACGACGACGAGCTCAGTCGGCTGCAATACTTGCTACAAAGCAGATCTCATAAGGTGGGAACACACCCCTCGATCGTGTACAGGAAGTACATGTGCAGCATTAGAATGGATGCGGTAGCTGCCCCCTCTCAAGCCAACAGTAGGGCCTCTTAAGGTAGGGGAGGAAAACAAACACACCTTCGGCTACTCAAGCTTTGGAAGTGCTCAGTCGGCCTGGTGGCTAGGTCACTGAGTACATGGTGAGAGCTGATAGGAAGAACATGGTCTGCTATATAGGCTCTTCAGCATGAATGCTTTTGCTATGCCTATCTACATCCATTAGAATGTTTCTTTGTCAATGAGCACATCGCCATGAATTCCAAGTACTTAAGTCTTTTATTACTGATGTTGTCTCCCTCGGTTTGGGCCACTAAGACGCAAGAAAAAGCGGTAGATGAAATTTTTTCTGAATGGGATAAGGCTAACATGCCGGGTGCCAGTTTGGGTGTGTTTCAAAATGGGAAAATCATCTATGCCAGAGGTTATGGCATGGCCAATTTAGAGTATGACATACCCAATGACGCCAATTCTGTATTTCGAATCGGTTCCACCTCTAAGCAATTTACTGCTGCCTGTATAGTGTTATTGGCGGAACAAGGTAAGCTGAAATTAACGGATTCACTGCACTCTTTTTTCCCAGCGTTCCCAGACTATGCAAAAGAAATCACAGTCAGGCATTTGTTAAACCACACCAGTGGTGTCAGAGATTACCTGACGCTGTCATTCTTGAAGGGTTTGACGGATGAAGATTATTACGAAGACAAAGATGTGATGCAATGGTTGACCAATCAAACTGCATTGAATTTCGCTCCTGGTGAGGAATATATTTACAGCAATTCTGGTTATTGGTTGTTGGGCCAAATTGTTAAACAAGTGACCCAGATGGATATGGCGGAATTTGCCGCCAAAGAACTGTTTGAACCATTGGGGATGTACCACACACATTTTCATAACAACCACAAAGCCATCGTAAAAAACCGTGCATCAGGTTATGCGCCAAAAGAAGCAGGGGGTTATCAAATCAGCATGACCACGCTGAACATGATTGGCGATGGTGGCATATTCACTACCATCAGTGACATCAAAAAATGGGATGATGCCTTTTATAACAGCGAAGTACTGAGTAAAAAGTTTTGGCAAGCTATGATTACTCAGGGCAAGTTAAACAATGGCAAACAAATTGAGTATGCTTCAGGTTTAATTATCGAGCCGTATAAGGGTCTGAATGCCATCAGTCATGGCGGCGCATTTGTTGGTTTCAGAGCTGAGTTGTTACGCTTCCCTGATCAAAAGTTCACCGTTGCGGTGTTCGCCAATCGCAGCGATGCCAACCCAACATCAATGGCTTTTAAAGTGGCAGAAGTGTTCCTGGAAGAAGAATTTAAAACAGCGGCTCAAGTCAAAGACAGTTCTGAGTCCAATGCGGATATTGCTGGAAACGATGAAGCAGCAACACAATTGGCTGCTGTGCCTTTAGAACAATTGACGGGTGAATACCAGTTAAATCCTGGCATTCAATTAACAGTAAGCATTCAAAGTGGCACATTGCATGGCTATCAGATTTGGAATCAAAAAGAGTATGATTTTGAACCCATAGAAAATGCAGTCAATACATTCAAGATTGTGGGTGATGATACCTTCTCCTTTGAGTTTGATGATTTTGAGAATAATCAAGCGCAAGTCATTAACTTGAGTCGGAATGGCAGCATGTCGGCTTGGAATAGGGTGGACATTGTTGATACCAGTGGTGTTGAATTGTCTGGTTTTGTTGGTGATTATTACAGCAAGGAATTGGATGTGGTATATCAAGTCACCTTTAAAGATGATGCCCTTTTCATTCAAGTTGATAACAATGCGCCAGAAGCATTGGCTGTTTTAGCCATTGATCAATTGTCCTATGATGGTATTGTCTTGGACTTCGTAAGGCAAGAGGGCGTTATTACAGGTTTCATCATGTCAGCAGGTCGAGTTAAAAATCTGGTTTTTGGTAAACAATGAATCATTGAAGCCAGAAGATTTACTACCAACGGAAGGTGCCTAAGCTTCGACGAGCTCAGTCGGCTTGGTATGGAGTTTGGATCTGTGATTGGGCTTGATGTGGGTATTTATGGAATTGCGTGAGCTGGTGAAAGGGTTCAATCAAAACATCATTTCGTCATCTGGCATGTGTTCTTTGACCAGTTGGTTCACCAGTTCTAGGATCATTTGTCGTGCGGGTTTGAAAAATTCAGCTTGGTCAGGGAAGGTTTTGGATCTGATGGCGTAGATTTGGTTCCACTTTTCGAGGATTCTGAGTTTATCTTCAAAGCACAGCTCTTGGTCCTCCATCACTTGAGTAGGGGAAGTGTAACTCTCGACTATCATGACATCTTGTATCATTTTAGTTCAAACTCATACTGATATGATTGATTATGTCTCCTGTCCATTAACTGAAATTTTACCAAGACAGCGAGTGATATCAAAGGTCTGAGGGACATTTATTTGTATTTATTTAAGGTTTCCAGTGTTTTTTTGTCTTTTTGTGGCTGGATTCAATCATAAGATTCGATTGGCTTAGTTGCCAAGAGTAGGGTCTTTTAAGGCAGGGAAGGAAAAAAGGCACATTTGGTATTTTCTGCCACGGTTATTGATGAAGTCCTTTAAAATAGGTGGTTTATTCATGTAAACAACAGGAAGGTTATGGTGGAATCATCTTTTCAATCCAAGCTGCCTCATTTGGGGACCAGTATTTTTACTGAAATGTCGCTGATGGCGAATCAGTTTCAGGCGATTAATTTGTCTCAGGGTTTTCCTGAGTTTGATACCCCAGCGTTTCTTAAGTCTGCCATCAAACAAGTCATTGATGAGGGTAAGAATCAGTATTGTCCTTCGGCTGGTTTGCCTGAGTTGTTACAGCAGATTGGGGATTTGGTACAGCGCTGCTATATCAAGGATGCAGCGAGAAAATTGGATGCTTTGAATACCATTACGGTGACTTCGGGTGCCACCGAGGCCTTGATGGTGGCTATTCAGACTTTGGTGCGTCCGGGCGATGAGGTGATTGTGTTTGATCCGGCTTATGATGCTTATGAACCGGCGGTTGAACTGGCCGGTGGGCGATGTCGCCACATTGCGATGAATGCACCAGATTATGCGATTGATTGGTCTTTGGTGAAGCAGGCGATTAATGACAAGACCCGGGCAATCGTGATCAACAGCCCACACAATCCGACGGGTACTTTGTTGGGTCAAAGTGATTTACTGGCCTTACAGCAGATGGTCTTGGAACATGAGTTGTATGTCATCAGTGATGAAGTTTATGAGCACATGACTTTTGATGGTCAAGCTCATGAGAGTGTGTTGGCCTATCCTGAGTTGTTTCAGCGTTCCTTTGTGATTTCAAGTTTTGGTAAAACCTTTCATTGCACTGGCTGGAAGTTGGGTTACTGTGTGGCGCCTGAGGCTTTAACGACCGAGTTCAGAAAAATTCATCAATACGTGACCTTTTGTTCATTCACACCGGCACAATTTGCAGTGGCTTCGATGTTAAAAAATCACCCGCAGCATGTTGATGAGCTCAGTGGATTTTATCAGCAAAAAAGGGATGTGTTGGTTGCGGCTTTAGCCGATTCTCGTTTTAAAGTGTTGCCTTCAAAAGGTACGTACTTTCTGTTGTTGGATTATTCTGCAATTTCGGACTTGGATGATGTGGCGTTTTGTCATTGGCTCACTCAGGACATTGGTGTGGCGGCCATTCCACTCAGCCCGTTCTATCAGGCGGAAATCCTTGAGGTGTATCACCAAAAGCACAAAGTGGTGCGTTTGTGTTTTGCGAAGAATGATGCCACTTTGTTAAAAGCGGCGGAAATACTGTGTCAGCTATGAATCAAGCCAAATCCAAAACAACACTTCATGTTGCAGCCGTGCAATATGACATCCAATGGTTGGATAAACCTGCTAATTTGACCACTTTGGAAGCCCTGATTCGTGGCTTTCATCATGAGAATGATGCAGTTGACTTGATGCTATTGCCTGAGACATTCTCTAGCGGATTTTGTATCGAAGACAATGCTGTTAAGGAGCCGGAGGATGGGGGTGATGTGCTTATTTGGTTACAAGGGATGGCCGCAGCATTTAACTGTGTGGTGGCTGGAACGGTGTTCGTTCAGCAGGGTGGCAAGAAAGCGAATCGATTTTATTGGGTCAGGCCTGATGGTTCGGTTGAGTATTATGACAAGCGTCATTTGTTTCGTCTGGGCAATGAAGGCGATTTTGTGTCTCAAGGCAAGGCAAGAAAAGTACTCGAAATCAATGGTATACGAATACTTCCACAAGTCTGCTATGACCTGCGTTTCCCAGTCTGGTCGAGGAATCGGCAGGACTATGATGTGTTGGTGAATGTGGCCAATTGGCCGGCTGCCAGACGCAACGTGTGGGACACTTTACTGCAAGCCCGTGCGATGGAAAACCAGGTGTTTGTGGTGGGTGTGAATCGCGTCGGGGATGACGGTAAAGGCGTGGCGCATTCGGGTGGCACTTGTGTGCTTGATTTTGTGGGAACGCCCTTGGTAGCAGCTGAGGATAATCGCCAGCAAGTGATTCGTGCTGAGCTGGATTTTTCTGCCTTGGAGCGTTTTAAAACTGATTTTCCGGCTTATTTGGATGCGGATGATTTTGAGCTTGCTTAGTGGTTCTGGGGAGATGAGGATCTTTAATAAATTAACCAGACATGGGTGAAGTCATTGCATGAATCTCGTGGCTTGTGGGTTTCATGATAAACTTTTGAAACCAATCAATAGGTAAGCTCGCAATGAAAATTAAAGAACAATTATTGACACTCATGCTATCAGTCATTTTGCAATTCATTTTGACGACAGCTGATGCCAATGAGGGACCAACTGTACTCGCTTTTGAGGATCATGGTTATGTGAATCCTTTTACTGGAGGCGTGGCATGGGAAACCAGCAATCATGCGGATGTACTGTCGATGGAATGGGCCTTTATTGGGCTGAGTGAAGTACTGCCGCTTTGTTCGGGTGGTTTCGACTGGACATCGGTTGATGATTTTCTTGCCACCGTAGATGCCCGAGGACACCAAGGCATACTTCGTCCAATTGTGTTTGGACCAGGTTATGGTGATGAAAATTATGCTCCCAGCGACCTTTTGGTTAATGCCTTTGTTTATGAATCAACTACATTCGATAACCCCGCTTGGAATGAAGCCAGTGTTCAGTCCTGTATTTTGAAATTTATCGATGCCTTCGCCCTGCAATATAAGAATGACCAACGAGTGGCATATATTCAAATGGGTCTGGTTGGGCTGTGGGGTGAACATCACCTTGATGGCGGGCCTTATAATCTTGCCAACTTTCCATCTTTTGCTTTTCAGAAGACCATGATCAACCACTTTATTGATGGTTTTGGTCACTTTTCAACGGACCTTTTGACGGCATTGTCACTTGATTCGGCACAGGACCATGGGTTTTTCAGCTCGGCCGACACTTCGCTGGACAATCTGCGCTTTGGTTTTTTTGATGACAGCTTGCTTACAGCCAATCACGCGGCCGGCGACAATTGGCGGCAGGATGTTGCTCCAGCTGCGCAGCTGGCGCTGCATAGACAACATGGGTGGGGTGGAGAGGCCTATTGGTCAGGGTGCAACAGCAACGGCTCGTGGACAACCCCGCCGAATGATTGTGGCAATGGTGAAACCCTCAGTGACCAAGCTGAGCGCATCGGTTTGAATTATATGTTGGGTTCGCCCGCATTTGACGATAACAGCATCTCTTCTGCAACCTTACTTGCGGCTTCGCAGATGATGGGTTACAAATTCACCGCTACAGCCGCAACCAGGTTGGACGCCAATACCATCCATGTCACTGTCGAGAACACGGGTGCTGCTTTTTGTCCTTACATGGTTGAGGTATGCACAATAGAAGGCTGCGGTGGAGACCTTTCGACCCTCAGTCCTGGGTCCAGTAGGGTGGTTGCCGTTCCTGCTTTGGCCGCAACGTCTCAAGTGCTTTATTTTAATTCTCCACGACTTAACCCAAACAGTTCACAGAAGATTCGCTGGAGCAACGTGGGTGCCGATGATGAGGCAGCTACATTGACTGTTACGGTTGATGCGGCTGGTCTTATCTTTGCAGATGGCTTTGAATCGATTCCTTAGCTTATTAACTAACGGTCAGAAGGATTCGGCTTGATGAATGTGTAACACACCCCTCGATCCCCTCTCAAGAGGGGAGGAAAGGAACACACCCCTCGATCGTGTACAGGAAGTACCTGTGCAGCATTAGAAAGGATGCGGAAGCTGCCCCTCTCAAGCCAACAGTAGGGCCTCTTAAGGCAGGGGAGGAAAGGAACACTACTTCACTCACTTTGGCTTTGGTAGCGCCTCTTTTTCCTTTGCGGCCTTTCCAACGTTGGGAGATCCTTCGATCTCTGATCCAGTCTCGATTCTAGCACCACCATCCTTGGTGGCGTCGACTACGCTCAGGATGACACTTCGACTTTTGATCAAGTCTCGATTCTAACACCACCATCCTTGGCGTCTTCGATTGTGCTCAGTCGGCTTGGGTGGTAGATTGAGCCTATCGCAAGTAGTGGCAGGTAAGGGGAAGTGTCAGTAGGTGTTTCATTTATTTTGTATATTTTGGCACATTGTAATATGGCTTTTTCTTTGCTTTAATAACAGTCAGTATTTTCAGTAGGGATTGCTGCAAAAATGTGGTTTGGGATGACTGAGGTTGAGAAATAATGTGGTCTTAAGAAGGTCTGTTTTGGGAGTGGTTGAATGAGTAACATGAAGTTTAAAGCAATGGTCGGTTTCTGTTTGATGGGATTGATGGGTGATTTTGCCTTTGCAGCACAACATGAGACCAAGCCTGAACTGGATGAGCTGAGTTGGGATCAGCAGTTTCAGTTACATTTATTAAACAGTGATGATTCTGATTTACAGGCGTTTGGGCTTTTACAATTATCATCCGTTCTTACAGCACCTATGGCTGATGAGCGGGTGGTTAAACAAGTTAAAAAAGCCATCAAATCACTCTCTGAACGAGGCGATTTAAGTTCACAAGCCCTGTTTATTATGACCAATGTTTGTCACAGTCAATTGGAACCTGGCGTTTGTGATCAGTCTTATTTTATAGCCAAACAATTACAAGATTATCCAGATGACATGGCTGTCTATTTATCACCACTGAACCAAGCTTTTCAGCTTGAAATTGAAGGTGAAGTTTTTGACTTGGTTAAGCAAATGGCCGCGACGCCATATCTCAGTAATCACTCTCATTATAGTCAAGCCTATGAAGATGCGTTACACAGTTACTTTAAACAGCATCCATTCTCTGATTCAATGATTGATGAGGCATTGGTGGAACATTTGAATTGGTTTCATCGTGACGATGAAATCAGTGAAGAATTGCTTGAAGGGTTGCGTCAAAACATGCCAGAAAATATATTATTGATAAAAATGATAGTCAGCGAGTTGTCGATGCCAATTTTACCCTACAAGGGCTTGATGGATGCTTGTCGAACCTATGATGAATTAAGCGAGGAATGTTTAACCATAGCCGATAAATTAACTTCTTTATCCAAAGATTACATTGGAATCATCATCGGTTTGGCCATACCTGAGCAGATGTATGAAGCACAGGGGTTGATACAAAAACACCAAGAGGCTTTGTTCAACAAGGAGCAAAAGAAGGCCGAAGTGGCGTGTTTGGGGAAACTGGTCAATGTTTCAGATATTTTTGGTGAAAACCGCAGTGACATGTCAGAACGGTTCAAAGTAACACGGCAAGCGGGTGAGCGAGCTGGAATGATTCACCATGCCAATTTATTGTATCAACGTGCGCTTTTACAAGACGCAGAACAGGCCGAAGCCATGAACCCAGAGCATTGTTTGGTTGAGTGAAAAGTCAATTGAGGTAGCAAGCTTTATCAATCAAATCAAACACCTTTAAAGGTCAGAGCAAGCGTTAATTAAGCATGGTTCATAACATTACTTAGCAAAAACCTTACCACCGATCATCTTATACGCGGGTGTACCTTTGACCAAGGTGTCGCGAGCGAACACCTGTCCACAATCGGGGCAAGTGCAGGGTTCCTTGGTGTAGTCTTTGCTGATGCGTTGTTTGAAGCATTTAAGCAATGAGCCTTTGCCACCTTTGCGGTATTTGAACAGCTGGGCTTTGCATTGGCTGCAATAAACATCAACGGTAGCTGTGGGTCCTTTTTTGTTGGGTTTTGCCATTTGTTTGGATTTTTTCAGTGTGCCTCAGATTAACAGGATGCCAGCTGTTTGGCAATTTCGCTTTGCTGGTTGGGCTATCCAGCCGTGGAAGTGTTCCGTGGGCTTGGGGTACAGTTGTTTGGTGTTTTGGTTTGATTGTTTGTGCTTTGGGTAATTTCAGATTTACCGTGAATTTAGTGGGCGACACCAGTAAGATGTAGGTCTTATTTTAATCGTGGGTTTTTCTATGAAGTTTAAGTATTTATCAGTTGGGTTGGTGTTTTCGGTTTTTTTGCTGGGTTGTCAGGATCAAGTGGCTGATGAGCCGGCTGTGGTTGTCGAACAAACTGAGGTCAAGGTTGAGGCGCCGGTTGAAGCGGCACCGGTCATCACACCCTTACAAGCCAATTTTGCTGCCAGTGCTGCGGTTTTATTTCATGCCAGACCACACTATGCCACTGTTTTGGGGGTAGATGAATCGATAGCGGGTGGACATTACAGTCATCGATTGGATGATTATTCGCCAGCTGCTGAGGCTCAACTCAGATCAAAGTTGCGAGAAATCAATCAGCAATTGGCTTCGATTGAAGTCACCGATGCCACTGATGTAGACAACCAAAAAGTGATGATGAATTTGAATCGTTATTTTTCGGGGAATGAAGCTTTTGATATTGGCTATGTAGACTTGTGGATGGGTTTATCTCCATTTGTGGTCAACCAAATCAATGGTCCATTGATAGATGTACCGAATAACATCGCCACCAATCAGAAAATCAACTCGGTGGCAGATGCAGAGCATTATTTAGAACGCCTGGATGGTTTTGATGCATTCTTACAAAGTGTGATGGCTAAGTTGGATGCCGATACAGCCAAGGGTTGGATTGCGCCAAAGGTGATTTTAGAGAAAACCATGGCTGGGTTGAATGCTTTCATTGCCCCTGAGGTGACACAACATCCTTTGTACACGTCTTTTGAGAAACAGGTCAGTGTGCTTGAAGGGGTTAGCCAAGAAGAAAAAGATAACATGTACAAGCTGGCTGCGGAACACATTGAGAATGGTGTTTATACGGGTTATCGTTTATTGATTGAATCACAAAAACAATTGTTAGACAAAGCCACCACCGAATCAGGTATTTGGGCGCAACCCAATGGCGCGGCTTACTATGCCGATGCGGTGAAAATGTTGGGTGACACCGATTTATCTCCAGAGCAAATTCATCAATTGGGACTGAATGAAGTGGATCGCATTTCGGCAGAGATGGATGCGATTTTGGTGGCCAATGGTCACACCGAAGGCACGGTGGGTGAGCGCATGTTGGTCATCAATGACGACCCGCAGTTTTTGTATGAAGATTCAGCAGAAGGTCGAGCTGAGGTGATTGCTGATTTGAATGGATATATTGATCAAATCAATCAGCGCATGGATGAGTTGTTTGCGACCAAACCGCCTTATGAGGTTGAAGTCAGGTCTTTCCCTAAATCCCGTGAAGCTTCGGCACCTGGTGGTCAATACTCATCACCGTCATTGGATGGTTCACAACCTGGGATTTATTGGATCAATTTACGTGACATCAAGGCTGTGCCTAAATTTGATTTGAAAACCTTGACTTACCATGAAGCCAACCCAGGCCATCATTGGCAAGTCGCGTTGAACTTAGCTCAAGACAGTTTGCCGATGGTGCGTCGCATTGCACCTTACAATGCCTATGTTGAAGGCTGGGCTTTGTATTCGGAGTTGGTGGCCAAAGAAATGGGCATGTACGATGGTGACCCTTATGGTGATTTGGGTCGTTTGAAGGCTGAATTGTTCCGCGCGGTGCGTTTGGTGGTTGACACGGGTTTGCACCATAAAAAATGGAGCAGGGAAGCCGCAATCAAATACATGGCGGAAACCACAGGTACAGTTGACTCTGATGTGGTGGCCGAGATTGAACGATATATGGTTTGGCCAGGTCAGGCTTTGGGATACAAAATGGGCATGATCAAAATTGTTGAATTGCGTCAAACCGCACGTGATGCTTTGGGTGAACATTTCGACATCAAAGCGTTCCATGATTTGGTGTTGTTGGGTGGTGCGGTTCCTATGGCCATTCTGGAAGACAATGTCAATGCATGGATTGAGTCTCAACAAGTGAATTGATTGATTCTGACTTTATAGTGAAAACGCCGGGTATTTGCTGGCGTTTTTTTTGTGTTTTGTTTGTGCGGTTTGCTGACTGAATTATCTTTGGTAGGAAGCTCAGCTTGAATGTTGGCTAGGTTGTTTCGGGCATTTCTATGTGCAGCATGCTGGAGCTGGTTTCGCCATTTTCATTGATGGTTATGGTATACAGGATGTTGTAATTTTGATGGCTCATCGGTGGGTATTTGGTTTCATTGATCAGTCGGTTGACCATATCTGGAATGGTGTTGCTGTGGCCGATGATGAGTACAGTTTGTCCTTTGATTTGGTTCATGAAATTAACCACATCGAATGACATGGGGTAATACATTTCTGGCTTCACTGAGCTGTTTGAAGCGATCAAATTGGCGGTCTGGATGTTGCGTTTGAATTCGGTGGTAAAAACCTGGTCAAAAGAAGTGTGTTGTAGCACTTTTTTCCAATATTTGGCCCTGGCAATCCCAGCTGGTGAGAGCACTGGGTTTTCTGAAGTTTCATCGGCCTTTTCGGTGTGTCTCAATATATAAATTTGGGTCACATTGGATTTTGATTCTTCAATGATTTTGCTGGTTTGATTGGCCGAGGATATGCTCTTGCCGGTTTCTTGCCGGTTTTGTTGGTAGATGAATGCCAAGCTGCCTAACAAGGCAATCAATAACAACCAAACCAAGGTTTTGTGTGTGGACTTGTTGTCCGGTGGTGTTATGTTTGTTGTGTTGTTTGCATCTATCGGTGCTTCAAAGCGATAGCCCACTTTGTGCACAGTCACAATAAGGTCTTCGCTGATACCCGCTTGTTTAAACATTTTCCGCAAGCGTGCTATGGCGGCTGGGATGACTTCAGGTGAGCTGGGTTTGTCGTGCCAAACTTGGTCCATGAAATCATTGCTGTGAACGGTGGTTCCTTCATGTTCGATCAGCATTTGTAGCACCATAACAGCCTTAAGGTCGATGCTCAGTTCGACACCGTTTGAGGTGATGATGTGGTCTGTAAAATCAACTTTAATGTGTTTGATGTTGTAAGTAGGGTTCACAGTGTGGTCACTTTATTGGCTTGGTATTATCTTACTGCTTTGGTCGTCAAAAAATGCAGCAAAAACACCATTTTCTTAAAATATTTTATTCCGCACAGCATTTTAAGGTGATTGATCATCGTAAGTTGATTGAGTCCAATGGATTTGTCCCAAGCGGGTGTTTGAACGGTCAAAAATGCAGGTGTAACTGTTGATCAGCGGTAGGCCACAAAGGGTTTGATCAGGCCATTGGGGTAATTGGTTCATGATCATAAACATCCAATTATTTGGGCCTTTGGCATGGGATTGCCAATATTGTTTCGCGCTGATGGTTAGTGCAACGGGTTCATCTCTGGGCCCGGCAAAGTTTAGGGTCAAATCTGGCCATAAATCGATATCTAGCAAGGCGTTTTGGTAGTCCTTACCCTGTTGGAAAGCTTGCTTGAACGCTTCAATGGTGGAGACAAAGCTTGCGTCGATTTGTTGCAGGCAATTGACCACATATTGATAAAGTTGTTGTTGTAATACCAAAAAGCTACAACCTGAGTCTATGATTGAATTGGAAAAAAAACTGTTAAGGTGTTTTGCATCCAACGGCGGTGCCTTACAAGCTGGGAAACCGTCCACGGCCACACTGATTAAGTGGGTGTTGTAATAGGCGTCATGCAGGACTTTGATGGTTTTTGATTGTTCGGTCGAAATGCCGGTATCACCTATGATGAATTGTCCTTGGTTCAAGGGTTCGGATTCTATTTCGGCCAGACTCATACCTTGATGAGGGATATACTCAACTGATCGCTGAGTGATTAAGGTGAATTGGTTGGGAACCACTTCGTGTTCTTCAAAGTCATCAAACAAGGGAGTGATGTCTTGTTCAGGAAATGGTCGCAGGTATTTTTTGAATGCTTTGATGGCAGTGGCATTTTTTTCAATGGTAAAAGGCCAAGGATAACTAGCTGCCAGGGTGGGTGATTGTTGTTTTAAATATGCACTCACATCGTATGATTTATTGAGGTGATGATAAGCCATTCCCCATATACCATCGGCTTGTTGAAAGCTGTGTTGTTGGGAGGCGCTGACCAAGGCAATGGGCGCATTGTACAATTGAATGGATTGACTGTGGTTGAGTCCTATGTGGGTTTTGATTACTGGACCTGCCCAGCCTCCGGCTCCGTAGACGACGGCTTGGGCCAAGGTGGTGGTACTGAGGTATTGGTCATTAATGGGTTGGTATTTATTTAAGTCGATGGCCAAGGTGCTGCTGCCAGTATCTATCATGACATTCACCTCAACTTGTTCACTGCCGATGTAAAGTTTCGTGGTGTATGCGCCGATACCTAAAGCCAAATTGATGGGTAGGACAATGCGTTTATCAGTCATCATCAACCAGGCGCTGGGTTCTGAACAAGATTTCTTCTTTCATCCTTTGAACGCAAGCATACCCTTCTGCTATGGAGTCTTTGGCTTTGTATAGTTGTAACAAACCGACATCATTCAGACGCGGTTGTAACAAAACGTCAGGCGGCTCACCGGCCAAACGACTGCGGGTCAGATGCGATGACATGATGTTGATGGAATTTGAAATGACATCAAGGCTTTTGGGTTCCTTGACTTTGCTGCCGTCAGAACTGATTAAACTCATGGCTATTTGGAAATTGGCCTTGGCTTTTTCCCAGATTGAATCATCTTCGTTTTCATCTTCATTACTTGCTTCTTCAGAGTTGGTTTCATCTTCTGGTTTTTCATCAACCACTTGGTAACTGTTGATGATGTCGGCATTGAGGTTGACTGCTATCACCACATCGGCCCCCATGGCTTTACACAGTGATACGGGTACTGGATTGACCAAGCCGCCATCGACCAGCCATTTGTTGTCGTGCAATACACTGGGGAAAAGGCCTGGGAATGCCATTGATGACCACAACGCATCGTGTACCGAACCTTTTTGTAACCAAACTTCTTTGCCGGTACTGAGGTCTGTGGCCACGGCACCAAATGGTCGGTCCATGTCTTTAAAATTCAATGATTCCATCCCGATGGTTTGTTCAAACAGTTTTCGCATATTGAGTGCATTAACAAAACCTGCTGCGTTGATATTGATACTGAGGAATCTACGTATGGCACTTTCTGTCATCGACATGGCCCATTCTTCCAGTTGGTCTAAATTTGAAGTGGCATAGCTGGCGCCCACCAAGCTGCCGACTGAACATCCGGCAATCACATCGGGTTCAATGCCCATTTCTTGCAAAGCCCTGATGACACCTATGTGTGACATGCCTCTGGCAGAACCGCTGCCCAATACCAGGCCTATTTTAGCTGAATGCATAATTTAAATAATTTTGACAACAATGTTTAGTTTAACTGAAAAAGCAAAGTATTTTTACTGGATAATTTTAGTTGTTAACACTGGAGTGGTAAAATGAGCCACATGAATAAAACCTTGGAACTCATTGCTCACCAAATCAATGCCACTGATCAAATGATGGTGGCAAGTATTGAAGACTATCGATTTAATTTGGTTGAGTTTAATCATGCAGTGCATATTAAACTGGCTTATTGTTACCTGGTAAAAAATGGACCTAAGACTTCAATCCTCAACATGCAAAATACCTTGAAAGGTTTTTTACATGCCAATGGTGTGGATCGGAATAAATTTCATGTCACCTTGACTCATGCATGGCTAAAAGCAGTGTGGCACTTTATGCAAAATTGTCCTGCGATGAAATCTTCTGATGAATTTATCCAAAACAACCCAGCGCTGCTCAATAAAGATTTGTTGTTGTCGCATTACAGTCATGAATTATTGTTTTCAGACCAAGCCAGAAAAAAATACGTTGATCCAGATTTGAATAGGCTGCCTGAGTAAACTCGGTTGAGAGAATCAGCTTGTGCCTATCAACTTGATATGACTTGGTTCCTGCCTTGTTTTTTAGCGGTGTATAAATTCCTGTCACTTTCTCGGATCCAGTCAATTCGAGTCATCTTGGGTTTTAACCTTGAAAGACCAATGGATACAGAGACCTTGAGTTCAGGGAACATGTTGATTTCTGACACTGCCAGCCTTATTTGTTCTGCCAGTCGTTTGGTTTTTTCCCATGGCAATTCTTCAATAACAACAATGAATTCTTCGCCGCCATATCGAAACACGATGCCGTAATCTTTCACTGTGTTTCTGATCGAATGTCCAATGGTTGTTAATACTTCATCGCCTTGATCATGGCCAAATTGATCATTGATTTTTTTAAAGTGATCAATGTCAATGGTCATTAAGTGGCTGTTGTCTGCCATCTTGTGGTGACTGTCAATGATGTCATTGAGCAAATCATTGAGGGTACTTCGATTATATAAACCGGTCAATGAATCAGTGATGGCAAGTCGGTGGAGGGCGAATTGTTGCTTGTTGATTTGTCGAATACTGACGGCAGTGAAAGCACTGATTAATGAAAGTGTTGCTGAGATTCGCAAAGCCAAGCCGTGGTCAAAAGTATTGAAGGACAAATATGTGCATAAAACAATGGCAACTATATTGATCAACCAGGCTTGCCGCTCAGGCAATAAGTAATAAAAACAAATGATGCCCGGAAAACTCCATAAAACGCCAATGATGCCTTGAGCCGGAATAGAAAAATAACAAAATAACAAGATGACCGGAGAAAGCACAAAAAATGAAATGTTTGAGTAGTATTTTTTCCAAACCAGAACGGTAAATGTATTGAATAAAAAAACGGCTGTGACGATGAAGGAAGCTACGGCTACGTTTAAAGGCCCGTTGATAAAATTATTGATGGCAAATGGTGTGATGAAAACCAAAGCCACATTTCCTAACCACAAAGCGGACTTATTAAGTACACTGAATTCATTTTGTTGGTACTGCAGAATCTTCTTCGCCCTTTTCATAACCCACCGAATTTACACACCTTTAATAGTATAGCTCAATGTTGCAGGCGAATGTAATTATTGCATTTCTTCAATTTTGCAGGGTTAAGGTCAACTGACGATGGTGTGGTCGATCACGATGTTCACAAAGGAAGATGCCTTGCCAGGTTCCTAAAGCCAACTGACCTGCAGTAACAGGAATGGTCAGCTGACAACCCATCAATGAAGATTTTATGTGTGCCGGCATGTCATCATCTCCCTCATAATCATGTTGGTAAGGGAAATCTCGTGGCACCAGGTGTTCTTCAAATCGCTTGAAATCCTCGCGAACGGTTGGGTCGGCATTTTCGTTGATGGTTAAGCTGGCTGATGAATGTTTAATAAACACATGTAACAGACCCGCCTCAACGCCATGAAGCGATGCGCCAACGGCGGCTGCAACTTGATCAGTGATCAGGTAATAACCACGGCCGGGTGTTTTGATGGTCAGGTTAAATTGCTTCATAGGTATTTTAAGGGGGCGTATGTTCTAAAGCATCCATTATAAGCTTTTGTAAACAGTTTGAAATGGTGCTTGCTAAATAGTTGAAGTCGAAAGATTAATTTTGATTAATCCACGTTTGTTCAATTTATTTCGTTTCATGCAGCTGTTTTATTGGTGCAAAAACAACTGGCTTTTATTGATTTATTCTTCAAAAAATGCTTATATAGCTCGGTAATTTATTACCCAATATATTTAACAGAAAAGACGGAGACCCACAGATGAATAGAATACTGATCCTTGGTTTGGTACTTACTTGCTTTGTAAGTGT
This sequence comes from Marinicella litoralis, assembly GCF_002591915.1. Lineage (GTDB taxonomy): Bacteria > Pseudomonadota > Gammaproteobacteria > Xanthomonadales > Marinicellaceae > Marinicella > Marinicella litoralis. The sequence continues at coordinate 27,196 of NZ_NIHB01000006.1, forward strand.
GGCCAAATCAAATGAAAATAAATACAACTATGTCGTAAAGTTTCATGAAGACGGCTTGTTAACTTACCAAGGTGGTGTTAACAAATTGGCAGCCACAGCGCCTAAGAAACAAGGCAGCTCTGCAAAGTTTTTAGCCAAGTCGGCTGAAGCATTGGCCTACAGTGCTTACTTAAAAGATGTCAAAACAGAAAGAATGAATGAGATTTCACAAGTCCTCAGTCGCGAAGCCAAATCCATGTACCATTACAAAGCGGTCTATCATGGTGTGATGATGGAATTGACTGCTACAGAGGCACAACAATTACGCAGTTTAAATAACATCAAAAGTGTAGAGCAAGAGCCGGTTCATTTCTTAGACACTGAAAGGGGTCCTCGCTGGATCAATGCCGATCAAGTTTGGGACGGAACGGCTGTACCCATAACATCCTTGCCTAACAAAGGTGAAGGCATGATTGTTGGTATCATCGATACCGGGATTAATTCAGGCCATCCTTCATTTGCTGGTACTGGACCAGTCGACGGCTATGTTCATACCAATCCATACGGTGCTGGCAACTATGTCGGTCATTGTATCGGTGGTGACAACGATGGCAACCCACCACCATTTGCAGAGATTCCATGTAACAATAAATTAATTGGTGCCTGGGGTTTTGAGAATGATGGTACGGCGCCAGAAGATGGTGGTGGACATGGTTCACATACAGCCAGTACGGTGGCTGGAAATGTTTGGGATGGACCGTTTTATGATTCAGCGGCTGGATCAACCATTGCATTGGATCAAATTTCAGGGGTGGCACCACATGCCAACATCATTGCTTATGATGTTTGTGGTGAGACAAGCTGTGCTACTGTATCTGCTGGTGTTGACCGTGCGATACAAGATGGTGTGGATGTAATCAACTTTTCAATATCTGGCGGAACCAATCCATGGAATGACACCGATCGCATGTTCCTTGATGCGGTTAATGCAGGTATTTTCGTTGCAGCCAGTGCGGGTAACACCCGTGCCACCAACACCAACCCAATTGCTGATGTTTCTCACAAAGGACCTTGGGTGATGACGGTTGCTGCCAGTACCCATGATCGTGATGGTACGCGTCTGATTGGTGATTTTACAGGAGGCGATACTTCTATTACGCAAAATAACTTGCTTGGCCAAAGTAACACTGGTGGCTATGGTCCTGCTCCGATTGTTTATGCCGGTGACTACTCCAATGGTGATCCTGATCCAGAACAGTGTTTGAACCCATTTCCTGCTGGTACGTGGACCAATGGTGAAATCGTGGTTTGTGACCGTGGTGCCATTGCTCGCGTATTGAAAGGAGCCAATGTGGCGGAAGGCGGTGCGGCGGGTTTTGTTTTAGCCAATGTCGACCCAGATCCAGCTGCCAATACTTTGGCTGCCGATTTTCATGTGATTCCTGGAATACATGTCAAAGTCATCAGCGGTAATATTCTGAAAAACTGGATCAGTACTGGTTCAGGACATATGGCGAGAATTAAAAATAACACCGGTGGTGGCAACCCAGCTGTGGGTGATATCCTTGCTGGCTTCAGTTTGCGCGGACCTAACTTGACATTTGATGTCAATAAACCAAGCATCACAGCACCGGGTGTAACGGTTGCTGCGGCAGTCAATGCAGATGTTGGTACCCCGAATGGTGCTGCTGAAATTGGTTTCTTAAGTGGAACGTCAATGTCTAGCCCGCATACAGCCGGTGCTGCAGCATTGATGCGTGCAGTTCATCCTGATTGGACTGTTTCTGAAATCAAATCTGCCATGCAAATGACGGCTGATTTGACTGGTCGCAAAGAAGACAATGCAACGCCTGTAGATACCGACGATGTGGGTACCGGCCGCGTGGATTTGGCCAATGCGCCGAATGCTGGCTTTGTGATGGATGAAACCTTTGCAAATTATTTGGCAGCAGATCCAGGTAATGGTGGCGATCCTAAAACATTGAATTTGCCCAGCGCAAGAAATTCATTTTGTGGCACATCATGTTCTTGGACACGGACTTTAACCCCTAAATTGGCAGCTGACGCTTCATGGACTGTTACCACGTCCACTGATGATCCTGCATGGAATTTAACCGTGACTCCTGATTCATTTGACTCAGTCAATGTCGATCAAATCTTTGTTGATGGCTTAGAAGGTGTTACATTTGTTCCAGCATCTGATCAAACCATCACCATCACGGCGGCTGGTACCATTCCATTGACCACCGATGGCATGTCATTTGGTACAGTGACCATCAGTGATGACAGTGGTAACTCACCTGATTTGGTGATTACGGTTGCAGTCAATCAAGCACTGCCTTATGGCGGCGTTCCACCACTTGACTGATCAACGGTAAATTGTTGAAATAAAAAAGCCCAAATTAATTTTGGGCTTTTTTTTGTGCTGGTTTTGCTGTGTTCAATGGCAATAACGGTTAAAATCTACAGATAATTATAAAGAATCAACCACAGGCAAGGATATAGACATGAATTCTCAATTTCGTAAACCATTAGCAAACTCAAAGTTAGATTATTTCGATACCCGTCAAGCTGTTGAGGCCATACAGGCTGGCGCCTATGACAAACTGCCGTACACTTCTAAGGTTTTGGCTGAAAACCTGGTACGTCGCTGTCCTCCTGAAGATTTAACGGCAGCCTTACAACAAATCATCGAGCGCAGAAGTGATATGGATTTTCCTTGGTACCCAGCACGGGTGGTGTGTCATGATATTTTGGGCCAGACGGCTTTTGTTGATTTGGCCGGTTTGCGAGATGCCATTGCTGAAAAGGGTGGTGATCCGGCACAAATCAATCCGGTGGTACCCACTCAGTTGATTGTTGATCATTCTTTGTCGGTAGAGCATGCCGGATTTGATAAAGAAGCCTTTGCCAAAAATCGAGCCATTGAAGACCGACGCAATGCCGATCGGTTCAGGTTTATTAATTGGTGTAAAACGGCTTTTAAAAACGTCAATGTGGTGCCTCCAGGTAACGGCATCATGCACCAAATTAACTTAGAGCGCATGTCGCCAGTGATAGAAGCACGAGATGGTGTGGCATTTCCTGACACCTTAGTCGGAACAGACAGCCACACGCCGATGGTTGATGCATTGGGCGTGATAGCGCTGGGTGTGGGTGGCCTGGAAGCAGAAAGTGTGATGCTAGGTCGTGCTTCATACATGCGCCTGCCAGACATCATTGGGGTTGAAATGACAGGGGTTCCACAAGCGGGTATAACCAGTACCGACATCGTGCTGGCCATCACAGAATTTTTACGCAATGAAAAAGTGGTTTCCAGTTACTTGGAATTTTTTGGTGAAGGTGCCGAAGCCCTGACTTTGGGTGATCGTGCCACCATTTCCAACATGACGCCTGAATTTGGTGCTTCTGCAGCCATGTTTTATATTGATCAACAAACCATCGACTACTTGACTTTGACTGGTCGCGATGCAGAACAGGTGAAATTGGTTGAAAACTATGCGAAACAAACTGGTTTGTGGGCCGATCAAATGACCGGTGCTGAATATGAACGGGTGCTCAAATTTGATTTATCTGCAGTTGGTAGAAACATTGCCGGTCCATCCAATCCACATGCCCGAGTATCTGTCAGTGACTTGGCCAGCAAAGGCATCTCAGGTGACTACAGTGCTGAGGGTGATTTGATGCCTGATGGCGCTTGTATCATTGCTGCCATCACCAGTTGTACCAATACATCTAATCCTAAGAACATGGTTGCTGCAGGATTGATTGCCCGCAATGCCAATAAACTCGGTTTGCAGCGTAAGCCTTGGGTTAAAACATCCTTGGCACCAGGCTCGAAAGCCGTGACCTTGTATTTAGAAGAATCCAAACTATTGCCTGAATTAGAGCAATTGGGTTTTGGGGTGGTGGGCTATGCCTGTACTTCTTGTAATGGGATGAGTGGCGCTTTGGATCCCAAGATTAAACAGGAAATCCTTGATCGTGATTTGTATGCCACTGCGGTGTTATCGGGCAACCGTAATTTTGATGGGCGTATTCACCCACATGCCAGTGAAGCCTTTTTGGCCTCGCCGCCCTTGGTGGTCGCTTATGCCATCGCCGGATCCATTCGATTTGACATTGAAAAGGACGTCTTAGGCATCGACCAAGCCGGCAATGAAATCAGGTTGAAAGACATTTGGCCGTCAGATGAAGAAGTCAATGCGATCATCGCTGCCAGTGTTAAACCAGAGCACTTTACCCAAGTCTATAATCCGATGTTTGACATCAAAGCCGCTTTGGCGGCGAAAACCAATCCATTGTATGACTGGGATGTGAAGTCAACCTACATACAGCGTCCGCCTTATTGGGAAGGTGCCTTGGCGGGTAAGCGCACCATGCAAGGTATGCGCCCATTGGCGGTTTTGGGTGACAACATCACCACTGATCATTTGTCGCCTTCAAACGCCATTCAATTGTCCAGTGCAGCCGGTGCTTATTTAGCTAAGATGGGGGTACCTGAAGAAGATTTTAATTCTTATGCCACTCACCGCGGAGATCATTTGACGGCCCAAAGGGCCACTTTTGCCAACCCTAAATTACTCAATGAAATGGTGCGCAATGAAGATGGCAGCATCAAACAGGGGTCGTTGGCACGACTGGAACCTGAAGGCACTGAAATGCGTATGTGGGAAACCATTGAAACTTACATGCAACGCAAGCAACCGCTGATTATTGTCGCTGGAGCCGATTATGGTCAAGGTTCATCGCGAGACTGGGCAGCCAAAGGCGTACGCTTAGCTGGTGTTGAGGTGATTGTGGCAGAAGGTTTTGAACGCATACATCGCACCAACTTAATTGGCATGGGTGTATTACCATTGGAGTTCGTCAACGGTGAAACTCGAAAAACTTATGCCATTGATGGAACCGAAACTTATGCTGTGCAAGGTGACATCACGCCAGGTGCCGACATGCAAGTGGTGATGACCCGCAAAAATGGAGAGCAAGTGACCATTCCAGTGAAAAGTCGTTTGGATACTGCTGAAGAAGTGTCGGTATATGATGCCGGTGGTGTGTTACAGCGATTTGCCAATGATTTTTTGAGTGCCAACAGTTAAAAGTGATTTGAATGTAAGTTGAGTTTAGAAAACTGTACTCATAATCAATTGACTGGATTCATACCATACAAACAAATTAAAGAGGATTGATAATGAATTTTATAAAAGTTAGTTTGGTGGTATCAATGTGGATGTTGAGCTTTGTTGGCCTAGCTTTTGATGATCAAAGGTTGATTGTTGATGTGAAGTGGACTGATGAAGCTCAACTGATTAAATTGGCCGATCAATTTGATCACTTTAAGCTGGATAAGAAGCATCAAACCATGGGGTTGGAAATTGATGGGCTTGAATTACAATGGCTCAAAGATCAAAATTTTCAAGTGACCATTGATGCTGATCGTACGGAGCAATTACAACAAAATTTAAATAAAAACAGTCAGGCCCAATCAAAAAACACAGCAGGAGCAGGGATCCCAGGGTTCGAATGTTACCGTACGGTTGAAGAAACCTTTGCGACTGCCATGGCGCTGGAGGCAGCGTATCCCAATTTAGTCAGCTGGACAGATGAAGGTGATTCTTGGGAGAAAACCCAGAACCAACAGTCTGGTTATGATTTGAATGTGTTGGTTATTACCAATGAAGCCATGACCGATGACAAACCACCTTTATTCATCACCAGTGGTGTGCATGCCAGAGAATATGCCAATGCTGAATTAATCACTCGATTCGCTGAATATTTGGTGCATGCTTATGGCAATAATCCGGATGCCACATGGATAATTGATCATCATGAAATCCATTTGTTGTTGCAAGCCAATCCAGATGGGCGTAAGAAAGCCGAAACTGGTTTGTCATGGCGTAAAAATACCAACAATGCTTTTTGCCCCAACAGCAATACTCGTGGGATTGATTTGAATCGAAATTTTGATTTTTTCTGGGGCTGTTGTGGGGGTTCAAACACTGACCCTTGTAGCTTATCATTTCGAGGCCCTTCAGCGGCATCAGAACCTGAAGCTGCTGCCATACAATCTTATATGAATTTGCTTTTCACTGATTTTCGGGATGATGATTTGATTTCATTGGCGCCTGATCATACTGCAGGCATTTATTTAGACATACATAGTTATGGTGAAGTGATACTTTCATCTTGGGGTTTTTCAACGGATGCACCACCGAATGGTGATGGCATTTTGTCACTGGCCAGGAAATTTGCTTTTTTTAATAATTATGCGCCTCAGTTGGGCAGCTTGGGCACTGTCGATGGGGCAACCAAAGATTATGCATATGGTCGCTTTGGCGTTCCAGGTTATACTTTTGAATTGGGCACTTCATTTTTTGAAGACTGTGGTACTTTTGAAAATTCTATGGTGGAGCCCAACATCAATGCCCTAATTTATGCTGCCAAAGCCTCTCGTCAACCATACACCATTTCACAGGGTCCTGACGTGACCAGTTTGCAACCTTTTGCTACACCTTACAGCACAGGGGATATTGTGAACTTTTCATTGGTGGCAGACGACCAAAGGTATGTTAACGGAAACGGTACAGAACCCACGCAAAACATCAGCCAAGCGCATTATTCAATCAATACACCGCCATGGGATTTGGCAGCAACAACCATCGACTTACTTCCCTCGGATGGGGTTTTAGACAGCCCTCAAGAATCATTTGATGTGTCAATCGATACCTCGGGTATGTCGATTGGTCAACACCTTTTATACTTCAGAGCCAAAGATGCCAATGACAACTGGGGGGCAGTCAGTGCTTTGTTTTTGGACCTCGTTGATCCACAAACATCACCGCATATCCAAGGGGTGGTCCGTGACATCAACACCCTGGCACCCATTGTATCAGCTCAAGTATCCATCAATTCCTATCAAGTACAAACCGATGTCCAAGGCGCTTATGATCTACAAGTGCCTGCGGGGCAGTATGCACTGCAAGTGTCTGCCGCAGGATACTTGTCAACAGCCACTTTCATGGTGGATGTAACACCTGCTCAAACCAGTCAAAATGATTTCAACCTGGTCCCTCTGGTTGAAATATATGCAGATGATGGTGAAAATGGTGACAATGGATGGACAGCACCCAATGGATGGGTGCTTGCAGAAGAGTTGGCTTTCAGCCCATCTCATGCCTGGAGTGACAGCGTGGGTGGTAATTATCCTGACAATGCTGACAATGCACTGACTTCACCAACCATCGATCTGACGGGAATCAACGATGCCACTTTAAATTTCAGACATCGGTACCAGTTTGAAAGCACCTATGATTTTGGCCATGTGGAAATTTCTGCCGATGATGGGGCGAGCTGGTCAGAGTTGCAGGCATTTACAGGCAACAGCCCAACTGGAGAGTGGCCAATGGCAACCTATTCATTGTCTGCTTTGAATGATTCGCCAACAGCCAGAATCAGGTTTCGCGTTACCAGTGATTCAAGCGTCACCAGAGACGGGTGGTATATTGATGATGTCAGTGTGATTGTGCCATTTGTGGCCTCAGTGGATTTGATTTTTATTGATGGTTTTGATTGATTCAATTCTGCTTGAATCCCAAACAGGCAATCGGCATGGCTCGTTTTGGCTTTCTATGGTTTCGGGTCAAAATTGATCGGGCTCACCACCTGAAAAATACTTCGATTAAACATGGGTTAATGCCACTTTCGGTGGTTAAAAAGCTTGAAAAATCGTATAATATGTAGCGATATTTAAGACACCAATTACCCACTTGGAGAACTTTCATGTTCGAGTTGTTTGATGCTGTTCTGGCTGCCCGCTTGCAATTTGCGTTTACCATTGCATTCCATATTATTTTTCCAGCGCTTTCTATTGGTTTGGCATCCTATTTAATGGTGCTGCAAGCTTTGTGGTTAAAGACCGGCAGGGACATTTATCGCAGGGCATGGCGTTACTGGGTGAAAATATTTGCAGTCATCTTCGGTATGGGCGTGGTCTCAGGTATTGTGATGAGCTATCAAATAGGTACTAACTGGAGTGTCTTTTCTGACAAAACGGGTCCAATCTTGGGTCCTTTGATGGGTTATGAAGTCCTCTCTGCCTTTTTCTTGGAAGCTGGCTTCTTGGGTGTGATGTTGTTTGGTTCAAACCGAGTGGGGCGCAAGCTGCATTTTTTAGCAACCACCATGGTGGCCATTGGCACCATGATTTCAGGTTTTTGGATATTGGCGGTGAATTCATGGATGCAAACACCAGCCGGTTATGCCATCAATGATGTGGGACAGTTCATCGCAGCCGATTGGTGGCAAGTGATCTTCAATCCTTCCTTTCCCTATCGTTTTGTTCACATGATGTTGGCTGCTTATTTAACCACCGCGTTTTTGGTTGGCGGCGTTTCCGCTTGGCACTTACTCAAAGACAAAACCAATGCTGCTGCTAAATTGATGTTTTCTATGGCGATGTGGATGGCATTGATTGTGGCGCCGATTCAAATTGTGGCAGGCGATTTTCACGGCATCAATACATTACAACATCAACCGATGAAAATTGCAGCGATGGAAGGCCATTTTGAAAGTCAAAATGGGGCGCCATTGATTTTGTTTGGTTGGCCTGATGTGGCGGCAAAAACGGTGCATGGCAAGGTAGCAATACCAAAGTTAGGAAGTATGATTTTGACCCATGATCCAGATGGTTACTTGGCTGGATTGGATGCATTTCCTGAAGCGGATTGGCCGAATGTTCCTTTGGTGTTTTGGTCATTCAGGATCATGGTGGCAATCGGCATGTGTATGGCGATGGTTGGGCTGTGGTCAATGGTGGCAAGATTGCGGGGTCGTTTGTATGAGTCTAAATGGTTACACCGAGTCGCAGTCACCATGGCACCCAGTGGAACCATAGCCATCTTGGCTGGCTGGATCACCACAGAAGTGGGCAGGCAACCCTATACCGTTTATGGCTTGTTACGCACGGTTGACTCGGTATCGCCGTTAGATGCACCAGCAGTCAATGCTTCATTGTTGGCCTTTGTGTTGGTTTATTTTGTGGTTTTTGGGGCAGGCATTTACTATTTGTTCCAATTATTCAAACACACCCCGAGTTTGAATGAACGTGACATCAAAATGGGACAGCCAAGAAGGGCTGCAGGCATAACACCCATTCAAGGTTTGGATGATCATTCTTGGCATTCAGCTGATAAAAATAAGGAGGATCATTGATATGGATTATGTGTTGATTTGGGCCGCCATCATGGCTTTTGCAGTTTTTGCTTATGTGGTATTGGATGGATTTGATTTAGGCATCGGCTTGTTATTTCCATTCATCAGTGACCAAGATGAAAAATCAAATGCGATGAATTCGATTGCTCCTTTTTGGGATGGCAATGAAACCTGGTTGGTGCTCGGTGGTGGTGGTTTGTACGCAACTTTCCCATTGGCATTTGCTGTCATCATGCCGGCGTTGTATGCACCGTTGATTGTGATGTTATTGGCTTTGATCTTCAGAGGTGTGGCCTTTGAATTCAGGTGGCGTGCTCGATCTGATGCAGCACGAAACAGGTGGGATTTGGGTTTTACCCTGGGTTCTTTTTTTGCCACCTTCAGCCAAGGGGTAGCCTTGGGTGCTCTGGTTCAAGGCATCTCGGTGGTTGACCGTGGTTATTCTGGAGGGTGGTGGGAGTGGTTGACACCATTCAGTATTACGACTGGAGTTGCAGTGGTGATTGGTTATGGCTTGTTAGGGGCATGCTGGTTGATCTACAAAACCGAAAATGGCTTACAGGCGTTTTGTAGACAAGCCGCTGTTTTGCTTACTTGGGCACTGGGTGTGATGATTGCTGTGGTGAGTATTTGGATGTTGTTCAAACAAGATCCTTATATGCGACGTTGGTTTGATTATCCTAATTATTGGTATTTGTCACCGGTACCCTTGTTGGTTTTGTTGTTGGGTGTGTATTTGCTATGGGCATTGAAAAAAGGGCGTGAATTGTCGCCGTTTTTAAGTGTTATTGGCTTATTTGCTTTGAGTTATTTTGGTTTATGTATCAGTTTTTACCCCAATATAGTGCCACCGTCCATCACCATTTGGCAAGCCGCTGCACCTGAATCCAGTTTGAAATTCTTATTGGTGGGTTCTGCTGTGCTGATTCCCATGATCTTGGCCTATACGGCCTATTCTTACTGGGTTTTTCGTGGCAAAGTCAATTCAGAGGATCAATACCATTGAAACCTGAACCCAAGCAAAACAACAAAGGCAAACAATGGCTGTGGTTTGCTTTGATTTGGTTGGCCAGTGTGTGCTGTTTATTTACAATCAGCTACGTGATTAGGTTGGCTTTGTTATAAACGACCACTTGACCACTGTGATGAAAGAAGAATTGACTGATTATTGCGCGCCAGTCGTCCTTTATATTCAGTATAATTGGCATGCAATTTTAAATTTTAACCACAAAACACATTAATTCATGACAAACAAACCGCAAATCAAAGTCCCAGCCACTTACATGCGAGGTGGCACATCCAAAGGTGTATTCTTTAAGTTGTCAGATCTACCTGAAACCGTTCAAGTGCCTGGCCCAACACGTGATCAATTTTTATTGCGTGTGATTGGCAGCCCGGATCCTTATGGCAAGCAAACCGATGGTATGGGTGGTGCCACTTCCAGTACCAGTAAGACAGTGATTTTGTCCAAAAGCAATGAACCAGGTCATGATGTGGATTATTTGTTTGGTCAAGTGGCCATTGATAAGCCCTTTGTCGACTGGAGTGGCAATTGTGGTAATTTAACGGCAGCTGTAGGATCTTTTGCCATCAGCAATGGCTTGGTTGCAAGTGACCGAATACCACAAAATGGTGTGGCAGTGGTGCGCATTTGGCAAGCCAATATCAACAAGACCATTGTTGCTCATGTGCCCATGACTGAGGGAGCCGTGCAGGAAACGGGTGATTTCGAATTGGATGGGGTGACTTTCCCCGCGGCAGAAGTCAAAATTGAATTTGTAGACCCGGTCGGTGATGCAGCGATGTTTCCAACAGGACGTTTGGTTGATGATTTAGTGGTACCAGGATTAGGTACATTCAAAGCCACCATGATTGCTGCTGGGATTCCTACCATTTTTCTCAATGCAGCAGACATCGGATTCAAAGGCACTGAGTTACAAGGTGACATCAATGGCGATGAAAAGGTACTAGCGATGTTTGAGACCATTCGTGCCCACGGTGCGATAAAAATGGGTTTGATTCAATCAATTGATGAGGCGGCGAGCAGACAACACACGCCGAAAGTGGCAATCTTGGCTCCAGCTGCCGCCTATACATCTTCCAGTGGAAAAGTCATCAAAGTGACTGACATTGATTTGAATGTTCGCGCCATGTCAATGGGCTTACTACACCATGCGATGATGGGTACAGCAGCCGTGGCTATAGCCACTGCCTCAGCGATCCCCGGTACTTTGGTTAACCTCGCAGCCGGTGGCGGCGATCGCTCTGAATTGCGCTTTGGCCATCCTTCTGGCACCTTAAAAGTGGGTGCTGAGGTGGTACAAATTGATGGTCAATGGAAGGCGAAAAAAGTGATGATGAGTCGCAGTGCACGGGTGTTGATGTCGGGTTCTGTGCATGTGCCTGGCGAAGTTGTTTAATCATAAGTAAAAATTAAAAGGAGTTGATTGTGTCGAGTAAAAAACCTGCTATTACATTGATGTGTATGATTGGCCTGCTGGTCTTCAATGGCCGTGTGCATGCAGAACAACAAAAAGAATTAATCAACCAGCCCACACAATCCATGTTATGGAAAGTGACTGGTAACGGTCTGGAAAAACCTTCTTATGTTTTTGGCAGTTGGCATTTTTTGTGCCGCAATGAAATTGTTTTTAAAAACAAAGTTAAAGTTGCCATCAAAGAAACTGAACAACTGATGTTTCAAAACTTTGTTACTTATTTGGGATCAGATGACTACTATGAAAACAGAAAGGAAACTGAGCGCATTGACAGCGGGGAACCTATTTATAAAATTGATGACAGGAAAGTAAGAAAACGTCTGTTGAAATTAATTAAAGAACACATGGATTTGAAAATAGATTTGGCCAAAAGGGTGATGCCGATAGTGAAGAGAATGACTCCAATGGAAGTGTTTTTTTCATCCATGCATTCATTCATCAAAGATTGTAGCGGTTTAGGTTCCTTTGATAATTTACTGTATCAGCATTATCAAAAAATTAACGCGCCAATTGGTTCTTTCAATGAAAGAAAAACATTCCTAGAACGTTTGATGGCATCTGGTTTCTTGCAAGCAGAAAGTCTAATGACTTATTTAGAAGAAATTGAAAGTAAACGAGCTATGGTAAGAGCCATGAAAGCTCATTATTATTTGGATGAAGATGTTGATGGTTTAAAAAAGTTGTATCGAATTTTTTTGAACAATGACTTGGTTGATGAAAAAAGCATCAACAAATATGTTTTCAATATCGATACCCAACCATGGGTTGATATGATGGCCTCCTGGATAGCAATTAAACCCACTTTTATTTCAGTTAACGCCAATTATTTATTTAACGATGGTCTTGGTGTGATTGAACTGTTAAAGCAAAAGGGTTATGAGGTTGAACCCGTTCATTAATTAAATTTGATTCATTGGGATTTTAATGTAAACAATGCCATTGTCTGCCGGTTCACCAAAATCTCCCAAGCGCATATTACTTTGAATGGATGGCAGGATCAGTTTGGGTACTGACAATTGTTGGTCTCTGGTTTCGCGTTTTTCTTTATATTCAGCCAATGTGGTATTGGTTTTGATCATTTTATTGTGTGTCTTTTGTTCTCCAATGGTGGTTTTGTGCATTGGCTCTTCTCCCTCATCAGGATAGTCATGACATAAAAACACCTGGGTTTCATTGGGTAGCTGGTAAAGTTTTTGAATTGAATTAAACATGTGTTCTGCGCTGCCTCCTGGAAAGTCCACCCGCGCAGTTCCTAGGTGTGGTGCAAACAAAGTGTCTCCTACAAAAACAGCTTGATTTATGTGGTAACTGGCGCAGGCGGGGGTGTGACCAGGTGTGTGCATGACTTTGGCGGTCAATGTTCCAATTTCAAAGCATTCTTCATCATCAAACAAATGATCATACTGTGAGCCATCAATCGGTGTGTCATCACCAGTATCAAATATCGGAACCCACATCCTCAGCACATTTTTTATGCCTGCGCCAATGGCGGTTTTGCCACCGATGTGTGCTTGTAAATAATGAGCGGCCGAAACATGGTCTGCATGTATATGGGTCTCAAGTATCCATTGGTTTTTCAGCTGGTTTTCATTGATGTAAGTGATGATTTGATCGGCACTTTCGGTGCTGGCTTTGGCAGCATCTTGGTCATAATTCAATACAGAATCTATCACCGCAGATTGATTGGTGCTTTGATCCACCACTATATAGCTAAATGTTGAGGTATCAGGGTCGTAAAAATGTTGTATGTGCATATTTTTCAAGACTTTAGATCGTATTGTTTCAATAGTTCGTAATCGATGATGATGTCTTCTTCCTTGATTGAGAATTCGCCACTGGGCATTTCTCTGATGTATCGTTTCAATGCTGTGATGCCTACTGGGAAAGCAATTTGATCCCAGGGAATGTCTTCTGGAGCAAATAATTTAGCGTCAGACGTTTCGGCCCCAGCACCAAAATTTTCATGTGCCAATTCAGCCCTGAAATAGACATGTACTTGATTGCGTTGGATGATGTTGTAGACGCCAAATAATGTGATGTTTTTTAAATCAGCCAGTACTTCTTCCTTCACTTCACGAATCGCACCGGTGCGAGTGGACTCACCATTTTCCATAAAACCAGCAGGAATGTTCCAAAAGCCACTGCGTGGTTCAATGGTTCTCTTACCCAACAAGATTTTTCCTTTGTGTTCAATGATACAGGCATTAACCACTTTGGGATTTTCATATTGAATGGTATAGCAGCTTTGGCAGACAGCACGGGGCTTGTCATCACCTTGCGGAATCAGGTATTTGACCTCATGGCCACATTGGTTACAGAATTTTATCGTCATTGATATATTTTAACATTTTGTCGTCGATACTGCCCTCCATAGAAAAAATAATTTCATGCCTCGGTATTAAAATTTTCTTGTTGAATGACTTCATTTGAACCAAGTGAAGCATTGTGTTTTCATAATGGATGCTGAATAAGCCAATGACCTGCCTGGGTTGTTGTCTTGAGCCCGCCTTTTTAACGGGTGATTCAGATAAGCGGTTGGCTGAGTTAATAAACCAAGATTTATTTATATGTAATCATCCATAACAGGTCACTTGGCTTTATCCAGACGAATCTAATGTGATTAAAGTAAACAAAATCAAAGACATTCGCAGGCAAAATTAATGTTTCATGTTAAATATATTGTGCTTTGTCTTGACAAATTCGCACAAAATGAATATTTTTAATACCTAGGATTTATTGATGGCTGGTCTTTTATTCAATAGTAAACTGATAAATGGCGATGGTAAATCTCTTGTTTGATTGTTGATTCAATCAAATAATCAAATCTTTGAATAGAATCACTGTATTCTCATAAAGCAGATTCATCGGTCCTGGCACAAATAATAACGACAATAATAATTATAAAGAGGACTGATATATGGCGCTAAAACCGTGCTGCTCAGCTGATGGAAAACCGCTATCCACAGCATCCATAGCATCAAATTTTTCAGATTTGCATGAACCCTTAGGTGTGCAACAAGCCGTCGCAGAAGCCAATCGCTGTATTTATTGTTATGACGCGCCTTGTATAAAAGCCTGTCCAACCGGCATAGATATTCCGACCTTTATTCACCAAATTCGTACTGATAACATCATCGGCTCAGCCAAAACCATTTTGGCTGAAAACATCATGGGTGGTACTTGTGCTCGGGTTTGTCCGACCGAGGTTTTGTGTCAGGAAGCCTGTGTATTAAACAACGAGCAAGATCATGCGATTGAAATAGGGCACTTGCAGCGATTTGCTGTTGATCATTTTATGGTTGAAAGTCAGGCTCATCCATTCACGCGAAACCCAGAAACAGGCAAGTCAGTTGCGGTGATTGGTGCTGGGCCAGCCGGCTTATCATGTGCTCATAGGGCTGCCATGCTGGGTCATCAGGTTACAGTATTTGAAGCCAAAGATAAGCCAGGTGGTTTGAATGAATATGGCTTGGCAGCCTATAAAATGGTGGATGACTTTGCTCAACGTGAAGTGGTATTTTTATTGGAAATTGGTGGCATTGAAGTTAAATACAATCAAGCGCTGGGTGAGCACATATCGATTGATCAGTTGAGAAAGGAGTTTGATGCGGTATTTATCGGTGTAGGATTAACCAATACATATTCTTTGGGTTTGGACAATGAGGACGTTGTTGGTGTAGCTGATGCGGTGGATTTCATTGAACAAATCAGACAAGCCAAAGACAAATCAAAAGTTAAAGTTGGCAATGATGTGGTGGTCATCGGCGCTGGCAATACCGCCATAGATGCGGCAGTTCAAGCCAAAAGATTAGGCGCAGCCAACGTGAATTTGGTCTATCGACGTGGCGAAGAACACATGAGTGCCACTGAATGGGAAGTTAATTTAGCCCGCACCAATGGCGTGAACATACATCTATGGGCGGCACCCAATTCAATCAAGGGCCAAGATTATGTCAAGGCGATTGAATTCAATAAAACCAAAATCAAACACAATAAGTTGGTAAATTCTGGCCAATCCTATCAAATAAAAGCGGATCAGGTGTTGAAAGCCATTGGTCAAAAACTGAATAACTCTGTTTTGACTGATATAGAGACTCACTGCGGAAAAATAGTGGTTAATGATCGATATGAAACATCGCTAAGCGGTGTTTATGCAGGTGGTGATGCGATTCAATTGGGTGAAGATTTAACCGTGCAAGCGGTGGAAGACGGTAAGCAAGCAGCGCATTGCATTGATGTAGCGTTGATGATGAAGGAGGTGAATCATGGCTGATTTAAGTTGTACCGTTGCTGGGATTAAAAGCATCAATCCGTTTTGGTTGGCCTCAGCGCCACCGACCGATAAATACATCAATGTAGTCAGGGCTTTTGAAGCTGGCTGGGGTGGTGTGGTATGGAAGACCCTGGGTGTGGATCCACCGGTAATCAATGTATCTAGCCGTTATGGTGTGCATAAAAACAACAACGAAATAATAGGGATCAATAACATCGAATTGATTTCTGATCGACCCTTACAAGTGAACCTGGATGAAATCAAACGAGTGCGCAAAGAATGGCCAGATCGAGTCATCATAGGTTCGATGATGGCGGTGATTGAAGAAAGTGCATGGAAAGAACTGGCAGTGAAAATAGCTGATGCCGGTGTACATGGCATTGAATTGAATTTGGGTTGTCCTCATGGCATGTGTGAACGCGGTATGGGATCGGCGATTGGTCAAGTGCCAGAGATGGTGGAAAAGGTCACCCGCTGGGTGAAAGAAGTGGTTGATATTCCAGTGTTGGTTAAACTCACACCCAATATCACCAATATTTTGTGGGCGGCTGAAGCCGCTCAAGCCGGTGGTGGAGATGCCGTGGCTTTGATCAACACCGTCAACTCAATTGTTTCAGTGGATTTAGATGCCATGGCACCTACCCCAGTGGTTGGTAGTCAAGGCACTCATGGCGGTTACTGTGGCACTGCAGTTAAGCCAATTGCGTTGAACATGGTGGCTGAAATTTCGCGCAACAATGACACCAAAGATTTACAGATTTCTGCCATTGGTGGTATTGAAAATTGGCGCGATGCGGCCGAGTTCATCGCTTTGGGTGCCGACGGTTTACAAGTGTGTACTGCGGCGATGTTGTATGGTTTTCGCATAGTCGATGACATGATTGCTGGACTCAGTCAGTGGATGGATGACAAAGGTTATCAGTCATTAGATGATTTTCGTGGTCAAGCCGTAGGCAACACGGTTGACTGGAATGCTTTGGACATGAATTTTGACACCAAAGCTTTGATAGATACTGAATCTTGTATTGAATGTGGTCGTTGTCACATTGCTTGTGAAGACACCAGCCACCAGGCCATTGCCTTTGATGTGGCCGAGGATGGCAAGCGAACCTTCACTGTGATTGATGATGAATGTGTGGGCTGTAATTTATGCCAACATGTCTGCCCAGTCCCCGATTGTATAGATATGGTGCCGGTTGACAATGGACTGCCTGAAATGACTTGGCCAGAACATCCTTTAAATCCGATGAACTCTTAAATGATTACCATGAAGTACTTGAAGGGAATGAAGAGAAAACAATGAAGGAACAAGATTTATTAAAAAAGGTTTTTGAAAAAACGAACGCAACGAATCAAGAGTATTGGTTGAAGCAATGTGATGACAAAGAATCTGCCATAGCACTCTCTATGCTTTTTGTTAGAGAGTCGTTAAAGTTGATTCAAAAACCTAATCAAACAGAATGGTTAGATGCAACTATAAAAGATCTTGAATTTCGCATAGGCAGAGATGATTTATATTCAACTGGGTTTTTACCAGAAAAGCCTAATTTACTTTCAGCGGTTAAGTCAGTTAAAGAAAGCAATGTTGATAGGTCTGCTTTAACACATATCATCAGAGAGTCACAAAAAGATGTCCTATATGGAATGTTTTCCTTATTGGGAGGAGGTCACTGTTTTGAAGATGGTTTAGAAAGTGCTTGGGAACTGTTTGAAATAGATGAAGATGGTAAGCCCAAAAGAGGCTTTGTTATGATGAATGAGATAGTCAATGAATTTGAAAACTAAACTTCATTGACTTCCTGCCATTCATGGTTAAAAAAAAGATATAAACAATATGACAACACAAAACTTAGAAAATTACTGGATGCCATTTACGGCCAATCGACAATTCAAAGCCAAACCACGGTTGGTGGTGGGTGCTGATGGCATGTATTTCAAGCTTGAAGATGGTCGACAAATGCTGGATGGCATCGCCGGGCTTTGGTGCTGTAACGCCGGTCATAATCGCCCGCGCATTGTGGAAGCCATTCGCCAACAAGCCGGTGAGTTGGATTATGCGCCAGCCTTCCAAATGGGCCATCCCAAACAATTTGAGTTGGCAGAACGTTTGGCCAACTTAATGCCTGGTGATTTGAATAAGATATTCTTTACCAACTCAGGATCAGAATCGGTAGAAACCGCTTTGAAAATGGCCATTGCTTACCATCGGGTGAGGGGCGAAGGGCATCGCACGCGACTGATAGGTCGTGAGAAAGGCTATCATGGGGTCAATTTCGGCGGTACATCTGTAGGCGGTATGCCTGCCAATCGCAAGATGTTTGGTTCTTTGGTCAATGGTGTCGATCACATTCGACATACGCATGGTGTTGCTGGCAATACATTTTCTAAAGGACAGCCAGAAAACGGTGCTGAATTGGCAGATGACTTAATCCGTTTGATTGAATTACATGACGCGTCCACCATTGCAGCGGTGATCGTTGAACCTTTGGCTGGTTCGGCAGGGGTGTTGTTACCGCCGAAGGGTTATTTAGAGCGGTTGCGCAGTATTTGTGACCAACATGGCATCTTGTTGATCTTTGATGAAGTGATTACTGGTTTTGGTCGATTGGGGGCACCATTTGCCACTAATTTCTTTGGTGTAGAACCCGATTTAGTCACCACCGCAAAAGGTTTGGCCAATGGCGTGATTCCTATGGGTGCGGTGTTTGCCCAAGACAAGATATACGATGCCTTCATGCATGGACCTGACAACATGGTTGAATTTTTTCACGGCTATACATTTTCAGGTAACCCTATGGCTTGTGCCGCAGCCATGGGAACCCTGGATACCTATGAAGAAGAAGGCTTATTAACCCGAGCCGCTGAATTGTCTGATTATTGGCAGGATGCGGTGCATTCATTGCGTGATTTAGATCATGTGATAGATTTAAGAAATTTAGGCTTAATTGCGGGGATCGAATTGAGGCCCCGAGAAGGTGCACCTACGGCTCGTGCTTTTGATGCTTTTTTACAGGCCTATGATGCCGGTTTATTGATTCGTACCACGGGTGATACGATTGCCTTATCACCGCCGCTAATTATTGAAAAAGAACACATTGATTTCGCTTTTGAAACCCTGCGAAAAATAATTCAGTCACTTGATTAATTTTAAAAATAAGTTTCGCACAGAGAACACAAAGAACACAGAGTAAGCAAACAATTATTCGAATGGGTTGTTGGCTTTAGCCGACCTGTTAATCAGGTTGATTTTAAAAGGGTTGACTGAAGTCAACAACCCTCAAATATTGAAGTAAATTAAAGTTTACCTCAGTGGCCTTTGCGAGCTCCGTGCGAAAAAATAGTTTTTAGCAAGAGCTTTAAAAGGTTTAAGAGGTTTGAGGTTTTGTGAGATGTGGTTTTAGGGCATTAAATGAATAGAATATACATGAGAATAAAAGAGATTTAATTATGGCAACAATACAACACATCATAAACGGACAAAGAACTTCGGGTTCATCAGGTCAAACCCAAGCGGTTTTTAACCCGGCCAACGGTCAACAAAGCGGTGAATTGGTTTTGGGTGGTTCGGATGAAGTGAACACTGCAGTTAAATCTTCATTAGCGGCCTTTGAATTGTGGTCTGCCACAGCACCGGCTAAACGAGCTGCGGTTATGTTTAACATGCGTCAGTTGTTGATGGATCGCGCCGATGAAGTGGCATTGACCATCAGTAAAGAACACGGTAAAACTCACGACGACGCCTTGGGTGAAGTGACTCGTGCATTGGAAGTGGTTGAATATGCCTGTGGTATCACAGAAAAACTCAAAGGTGATTTCAATGCCAATGTGGGGCCCGGTATTGATACCCATTCTGAACGGCAACCCTTGGGCGTGGTGGCTGGTATCACGCCGTTTAATTTTCCAGCGATGGTGCCTTTGTGGATGATTCCAATGGCTTTGGCTACTGGCAATTCTTTTATCTT
Organism: Marinicella litoralis; assembly: GCF_002591915.1. Lineage (GTDB taxonomy): Bacteria > Pseudomonadota > Gammaproteobacteria > Xanthomonadales > Marinicellaceae > Marinicella > Marinicella litoralis. The sequence continues at coordinate 47,118 of NZ_NIHB01000006.1, forward strand.
AAAACCATCAGAACGTGATCCATCCAGCGCCAATTTGGTACACGATTTGTTTATTGAAGCTGGCTTACCAGCTGGCGTGCTAAATGTCGTACATGGTGGCAAAGAAGCCGTTGACGCCATCTTGGACCATCCTGACATCAAAGCCGTTAGTTTCGTAGGATCAACACCGATTGCTGAATACGTTTATACCCGAGGTTGCGCCTCTGGTAAGCGCGTACAGGCATTGGGTGGCGCGAAAAATCACATGATCATTATGCCAGATGCTGATTTGGATCAAGCAGCAGATGCACTGATGGGTGCTGGCTTCGGTTCCGCTGGTGAACGCTGTATGGCCATCAGTATGGCCGTTCCAGTGGGTGATGAAACGGCCGATCGATTGATTGCTAAACTCAAACCACAAGTCGAGGCGTTGAACATTGGTCCCTATAATCAAGAAGGTGCTGAAATGGGGCCGGTGATTACTGCAGAAGCCAAATCTCGCATTGAAGGCATGATTACCCAAGGTGAAGCCGAAGGTGCTCATGTGGTGGTCGATGGCAGAAACCATCAGGTTGATGGTTATGAACAAGGCTTTTGGGTAGGCGCCACTTTGTTAGACCATGTGAAAGCGGAGATGTCGGTTTATAAACAAGAAATATTTGGCCCTGTATTATCGGTATTGCGAGCTAAAAATTATGACGAAGCGGTGGCGCTGATTAATTCGCATGAATACGGTAATGGCACCGCTATATTCACCAGAGATGGTGATGCTGCCAGAAACTTTGCATCGAAAATCCAAGTGGGTATGGTGGGCATCAATGTGCCGATTCCAGTGCCCGTGGCATACCACAGCTTTGGCGGTTGGAAACGTTCCATATTTGGCGCCCATGGTATCTATGGTCCCGAGGCCGTACATTTTTACACCAAATTAAAAACAGTGACATCCAGGTGGCCAACAGGCATCAGATCAGGTGCACAGTTTAATTTCCCAAGTATGAATTAGTTACTTGGTGAGACAAATGATAAATTAAATAAAGAACAATAAAAGAGGAAAACAATATGGCAACACTGAAAGCTGGTCTTATACAGATGGGACTCAAATCTTCAACCGACAATGATCCGGAAACCATCAGGAAAGCGATGATTGAAGCGCACATACCGATGATCGAAGCGGCGGGTGAGCAGGGTGTGCAAGTGCTGAGTTTTCAGGAAGTCTTCACTCAACCCTATTTTTGTCCCAGTCAAGACAGTAAGTGGTATGCCAGTGCTGAATCCATTCCTGAAGGCCCAACCACCCAGCTCATGATGACCTATGCAGCCAAATACAAAATGGTCATTGTGGTGCCGATTTATGAAAAAGACGACGTCAGTGGTGTGTATTACAACACCGCTGCAGTGATAGATGCCGATGGCAGTTACTTAGGCAAGTACCGCAAAACCCACATTCCTCAAGTGGCTGGTTTCTGGGAGAAGTTTTTCTTCAAACCGGGCGCATCAAACTGGCCGGTATTCCAAACCCAGTATTGTAAATTAGGTGTGTATATTTGTTATGACCGTCATTTTCCTGAAGGTTGGCGTGCTTTGGCCTTGAATGGCGCGGAGTATATTGTCAATCCATCAGCGACAGTGGCTGGTCTGTCTGAATACTTGTGGAAACTTGAGCAGCCTGCTGCCGCAGCGGCCAATGGTTGTTGGATTGGTGCCATTAATCGAGTGGGCACAGAAGAACCTTGGAATATTGGTGAGTTTTATGGGCAAACCTATTTTGTTAATCCTCGCGGTCAAATTGAAAAACAAGCGAGCCGTGATCAAGATGAATTGATTGTGCATGACTTGGATATGGACATGATTCAAGAAGTCAGAAACACTTGGCAATTCTTCCGAGACCGTAGACCCAGTACCTACGGCAAGTTGACAGATGGTGAGTGATAGGTGGTCAGTAAATTAAATTACGTTGTCATTCCGACTAAGCGAAGCACATGAAGGAACCTCATGATGATTAAGTTCAACCTAGGCTGTTTGAGATCCTTCGGCTTCGCTCAGGATGACAATATAAATGACTTCATGATTAAACAAATCAGGAACAAATATGAACGCAAATAATAAAATCAGACAAGCAGATGATCTTTGGAACAAAGATCTGGCACCGACAACTCAAGACCAACGGACCTGGGATTGGAAATCGTACGCAGCCTTGTGGGTTGCCATGGTGGTTTGTGTGCCGACATATATGTTGGCTGGTGGATTGGTGGCAGAGGGCATGTCGTGGTGGCAAGCAGTGATCACAGTGTTATTGGGCAATGTGATAGTGTTGGTTCCGATGATGTTGATTGGGCATGCGGGTGCTAAGCATGGCATCCCATTTCCTGTGTTATTGCGTTCATCCTTTGGTACCAAGGGCGCGCGCATACCAGCGCTGGCTCGTGGGCTGGTCGCTTGTGGTTGGTTTGGTATCAACACATGGGTTGGTGGCTCAGCCATTTATGTCATCATCAATGCATTGACTGGTGGAGCCATATCAGGTTCACCATTACCATTCTTCGGAATTGATATCGGGCAGTTTATTTCATTCCTTGGGTTTTGGGCCATGCATTTGTACTTCATCAAACACGGCACAGAAAGTATCCGTTGGTTAGAAACTTACGCGGCCCCATTTTTAATTGGTATGGGTTTGGTGTTATTAGGCTGGGCCTATTATACAGCAGGTGGCTTTGGTGAAATGTTGTCAGCACCTTCACAGTTTGCGGAAGGTGGACCACGCGAAGGTCAATTCTTCGGTGTCTTCGTCGCGAGTTTAACTGCTATGGTGGGCTTTTGGGCCACCATGGCTTTGAATATTCCGGATTTTACCCGTTTTGCAAAATCACAAAAAGACCAAATCATTGGACAAGCAATCGGTCTCCCCCTACCCATGGCCCTGTTTGCATTTATCAGTGTGGCGGTGACTTCAGCGACTGTAACCATTTTTGGAGAGGCCATATGGGATCCCGTGGCCTTGGCTGGGAAAATGGGAGGCGTGGGTGTATTGGTGGCTCTGGCTGCATTGGTGGTGGCTACATTAACCACCAACTTGGCTGCCAATGTGGTGGCGCCTGCGTATGGCTTTTCAAATTTGAACCCACGTAAAATCAGTTTCAAAATGGGTGGTTATATCACCGCAGCCATAGGCATAGCTATATTCCCTTGGAAACTATTAGAAACAGCCGGTGGCTATTTATTTGTATGGTTGATTGGCTATTCTGCTTTACTGGGTCCTATTGCTGGAATTTTGATAGTGGATTATTTTCTGGTACGAAAAAGTGAGCTGGAAGCCGTTGATTTATTTGATCATGAGGGACAATATGGTGCTTGGAATTCGGCTGGAATGTTCGCTTTGTTGCTGGGAATATTACCTAATTTACCTGGATTTTTACACGCTGCCGGTATCGTTGAAAGTGTACCAAGCATATTTGACACCCTTTACAGTTATGCTTGGTTTGTTGGACTTTTCATTGCAGGAATTGTGTATTTGGTGTTGAATAAAAACAAATAAAGTGGATTGAATTTTGGTGGAGAAAATATTATGTCAATAATGATCAAAGGCGGCACTGTTGTCACAGACAGTCAAAGTTACCAAGCAGATGTATATTGTGAGAATGGAGTGATTAAATCCATTGGTAAAGATCTCGAGACACCATCAGGTGCAGAGCTTGTTGATGCCAGCGGTCAATATGTCATGCCAGGTGGCATTGATCCGCATACCCACATGCAATTGCCATTTATGGGAACTGTGGCTACAGAAGATTTTTTTACCGGTACAGCGGCTGGACTGGCTGGTGGTACCACCATGATCATTGATTTTGTGATTCCCAGTCCACAACAGCGATTGATGGATGCCTACAAGCAGTGGCGTGAATGGTCAGAAAAAGCCTGTTCAAGTTATTCTTTTCATGTGGCGGTGACCTGGTGGGATGACAGCGTATATAAAGATATGGGTACGTTGGTTCATGAGGAAGGGGTTAACAGTTTCAAGCACTTTATGGCCTATAAAAACGCCATCATGGCAGATGATGAAATCATGTACAACAGCTTCTCTAGGGCTTTAGAGTTGGGCGCCTTGCCTACGTGTCACGCAGAGAATGGCGAAATGGTTTTTCAATTGCAGAAAAAATTATTGGCGATGGGGATGACCGGTCCAGAAGCCCATCCTTTGTCTCGTCCGCCAGCAGCTGAAGGAGAAGCGGCTAACCGTGCCATCAAGTTGGCTGAAGTGATTGGCGTGCCATTGTATTTGGTGCATGTTTCAACCATTGACGCTTTAGAAGAAATCACCCGTGCTCGATCCAATGGGCAAAGGGTGTATGGAGAGGTTTTGGCCGGACATTTGATGTTGGATGACAGTGTTTATTTAAACACTGATTTCGAATCGGCGGCTGCGCATGTGATGTCTCCACCATTCAGAAAGCCAGAACATCAAAAAGCACTGTGGCAGGGTTTGCAATCTGGAAATCTACAAACCACAGCTACGGATCACTGTTGTTTTTGCGCCGAGCAAAAGGCCGCAGGGAAGGATGATTTCAGTAAAATTCCTAATGGTACGGCGGGTATCGAAGACCGCATGACGGTATTATGGACTCATGGCGTTGGTACCGGAAAATTAACACCACAAGAGTTTGTGGCGGTGACTTCGACCAATACGGCGAAGATATTTAACATCCATCCACGTAAAGGCACCATTCAAGTGGGTGCTGATGCTGACATCGTGGTATGGGATCCAGAAGGGACCAAAACGATTTCCAGAAAAACCCATCATCAGAATATTGATTTTAATATCTTTGAGGGAATGAAAGTGAAAGGTGTTCCTTCGCACACCATCAGTAATGGTCGTTTGGTGTATATCAATGGCGATCTCAGGGCTGAGAAAAATACTGGCACATACATCAAAAGAAAGGCTTTTCAACCGGTATTTTCTGCATTGAAAAAACAAGCCAAATTAAATCAGCCAAAACCGGTTAAAAGAACTTAAGCATAATGTTGAATAAAGGATTGAATGATGACAGATGAATTTTTACAGGCTGCCATTGCAGAGGCCAGAAAAGGCTTGGCAACCGGTGGTATTCCCATTGGTTCGGTATTGGTGATAGACGGAAAAATAGTGGGTCGTGGGCACAACCAAAGGGTGCAAAAAGGCAGTGCAGTTTTACATGCTGAAATGGATTGTTTTGAAAATGCCGGCAGAATCAAAGCCGCAGACTATAAAAGAGCCACTTTATATTCAACCTTGTCGCCTTGTGATATGTGCAGTGGAACAGCCTTACTGTATGGAATTCCTAAAGTGATCGTAGGTGAGAACAAAACCTTTCAAGGGCCTGAAGATTATGTTCGCTCCAGAGGCGTAGATGTCCAAGTTGTGAACAACCAAGAATGTATTAAAATGATGGAAGACTTTATTGCCGATAAACCTGAGCTTTGGAACGAAGACATCGGGGAATAGTTTGATCAGTTTTGGCTAAGCCCAGTACTTCATAGAATCGACAATCCGCAAAAAGGAGTGGTAGCGATTTTCCCTGATTTTATTGTCTTTGACAGCTTGCATGATGGCACATTGTGGTTCATGAATGTGGGTACAATTACTGAATTTGCATTGTCCCAAGTAATCTTGAAATTCCCTGAAACCACCAGCGATTTCATGGGGAGTCATTATCCATAAACCATATTCCCACACACCCGGCGAATCAATGATGTTGGCATTCAATGGTTCGTCATAATACATCTGTGTCACACTGGTGGTGTGTGCGCCTTTACCCGTCTTATCAGACAATTTTCCTGTTTTTAATACCACCGATGGCATCATGACACGGGTGATGGATGATTTACCTACACCGGATTGCCCAACAATGACGGTGGTTTTATCCTTCAGTAACGGTTTAATATCATTGATGCTTGCCACTTCATCTTTAGAAGTTTTGAAGACGTTATACCCCAACTGCTCGTATTGATTGATGATGCTGATAAAAACTTTTGAATCAATGTCAGATTTATTGAAGATTAAAATCGGTTCAATGTCTTCATGCTCTGCTGTCACCAAATAACGGTTCAAGATGTCTCTGGTTGGGAATGGTTCGACAGCCATGACAATCATGATTTGATCCACATTGGCTGCCATGTGTTGTTTGCGACCTCGGTTGTCTGCACGACAAAAGCTGTTGAATCGTTTTTGAATTTTTTTAATCACATAAGCAGATTTAGAAGCTTCAATTTCTACCACATCACCGCAGATTGGTTTCATTTTACGAGCAAAGAAAGCCTTGATTTTACTGTGATCATCACAGTTGATTAAAGTGGCTGTGGTTTTTTGGGTTGAGCTTACTCGATATAAATCTGTCATAGCGACATGGTAACTGAAATGATGGATTAATCCAACAAACAGCAGTACTTCAAGGTAAAATACACACTGACATCATCAAGGAATACTCAATGAGCAATAAAAGTAATTTAATTTGGATCGATTTGGAAATGACAGGCTTAAATCCAGCCAAAGACCATATCATCGAAATTGCCACCATCGTAACCAACCAAGAATTAGAAATCATTGCTCAAGGCCCCAGTATTGCGGTTCACCAAAGTGAAAAGACATTGTTGGCGATGGATGACTGGAACACAGAACACCACAGTAATTCAGGACTTTGGGATCGTGTTTTGGAATCTGATGTTTCTGCCAAAGAAGCGGAACTTTTGACCATAGAGTTTTTACAAGAACATGTACCAATTCATTCATCTCCGATGTGTGGCAACAGTATTTGCCAAGACCGCAGATTTTTAGCTAAGTGGATGCCTAAGCTAGAGAATTATTTCCATTACCGTCAAATTGATGTGAGCACAATCAAGGAGTTGATCAGAAGATGGAACCCTCAACTGTTGGACGGTTTCAGTAAGACAGGACAGCATTTGGCAATGGCTGACATTGAGGAATCAATCAAAGAGCTTAAATACTATCGCCAGTTTATGGGCGAAATTGCAGGACAAAAAAAACCACCGACTTTATAAGCGGTGGTTTCAATCAATTTTGAATTTCTGTGTTATGGCAAGTGGGCTTCCAACACTTTTTTCAAAGCTTTGTCGGTAACGGGTTTAACCAAGTACTCTTTGGCACCTTGTCTCAGTCCCCATACACGATCGGTTTCTAATTTTTTGGTGGTGACGATGATAATGGGTATATGAGCAGTTCTTTCATCTTTGCTGATCTTGCGAGTGGCTTGAAAACCATTTAAATCAGGCATAACCACATCCATTAAAATCAAATCGGGCAGTTGTTCCCTGGCGATTTGAATCCCTTCTTTTCCATCTTCTGTGAGTATGGTTTCATGACCCAGTTTCTCAACTATTTTTTGCATGCCATATAACTGAGAAGGTGAATCGTCAATGATTAATATTCTTGCCATAAAATTTACTTCGTTTTTAACCTTTGATTATCATAATGAATATTGAGTCTAAATGCAAAAAAATGTGTCAGATCCGTGCACCTGAGTTTAGTTAGTTGGGTTAATTGGTTGAATGTGGAGATTTTAACCAAAAATTGTCAACTAAATGTAGGTGTTACTAACTCAGAACTTGTACAAGGATGACAATTATTTACTTAAGCCAATTTCTCTCAAACGTTGGTTTAAAAAGTCCCTGCCTGTGATGTCTTCATACAATCGCCCGTCACCTTGACACGAAGGTATGCAACTTAAAACAGCGTCGGGGTGGGGGTGACAAAAGAATGGCATGGAATAACGATCAGAGGAAGCGTCCATTGGGTTGACCACTCGGTGTGTGGTTGCAGGAATCATTTCATTGCTGATGCGCGATAACATGTCTCCGGAATCGATGACAATTTGCCCCGGTGTTGAATCAACCGCCAGCCATTGTCCATCTCGGTCGAGTAATTCCAGACCGCTGTCAGTTGCACCCACCAATAAAGTAATTAAATTGATGTCCTCATGAGCAGCGGCACGCACTGATCCAGGCAGTTCAAATTCTGTCATGGGAGGGTAATGGATCGCCCGTAAAATAGAATTACCATCGTGGGTTAATTTTTCAAAATAATCCTTTGGAACATCTAATGCTGTGGCCAATGATCGAAACATCATCAGAGCAGTTTGGTCCAATTGTTGATACAAGGCATAGGTGCTTTGTTTGAAATTCGGAATTTCATTGGGCCACATGTTGTCAGGGTATTCATTGGCCAAAGGGTGGTCACTGGAGACTTCTCGACCCACATGCCAAAATTCTTTTAAATCAGGATTTTTGCTGTTTTTTGCATGTTCCTGTAACCTTGGAACATAACCTCTTTTGCCACCGTCGTGGATGTTGTACTTTTGTTTGGTGGCCAATGGTAATTTAAAAAATGATTTAAATACTTGATAACATTGGTCAACCAAATCGAAATTAAATTGATAGGGGTTGAGTACGATGAAGCCATATTCCACCAGACCTGCGTAAAATTGATCAACAAAACGTTGTTTTTCAAGGGCAGTTCCAGCCACATAATCTTCCATGTTTAGTTCAGGTACTTTTCTGGTTTCTGTTGTAGTCATGATGTGGGTTATTGATTGAGAGTGAGTTGGACGGTTGTGTTCGATTGACTGGCAGTCACTGTATTACTGAATATATCATCTTCAGCTGGTGTGGCATTGCCAGTCAGGCTTAATTTTGCAGAAAACTCCACTTGATCAAAAGTACTGAGCTTTCGTTGTGGATTTAAATTTTGTTGGTCGCCTACCTTGACTGAAATTGGCCAATTGAATGGTGCAGATATGGGTACCGCAGCAATTGGCATGGGTGGTCCATTTATTTCTTTGGCATAGATAAAAAGGCGGCTGGTGGCAGGCAAATCAATGGCATTGATCGATTGATCTGCACTGACCACAATAAAGTACGTTACCGTTTCAGGTGATTGGGTTGTTTGGTTGGTACTTGAATCCATTACAGGCTTGTTCAATGCCGTCCTGGCCATATTGATTTGTTGTGTGATAGTCGATCTGATGTTTGGGGCGTCAACCAGGGTCAATAATTCAGTCCACATTGATTCAGCTGCTTCAAATTGTTGGTTCTCATAATGGACAATACCTTGAAGCCACATTGCTTTTTGGTACCTAGGCTCGATCTCAAGCGCTTGTTTGAGGTAGCTTTCCGGCTCGCCCAAAAAACTGCCTGTGTTGTTGTTAAAAGCGATGGCTTCGGCCAATGCTGTCAGAATATCAGGACTGTCAGGTGCCAATTGATTGGCTCGATGATAAGCCTTAACTGCAGCTGGGTAGTTTTGCATCGACATCATGGATCGGCCATACAATAGTTGACCATCAACATCATCTGGGTTCTCAGCCAATTTCTGTTCAAGCTGTTTGATGGCTGTGTCGAGATCGGGTGCATTGTTGGCGGTTGTTACTGAAGTTCTCTGTTTCAGTGGAATGTCATGAATCCACAAATAATCAATGACAAAAGTGGCAGGAATAATCAATAAGCTGACCAGTAATATGGTTAAGCCTTTGTTGGGTTGTTGGTTCAGTTCTTGAATGGCAGCGATGTACTGTTTTTGGTTTTCTTCATTGGCATCATTGAGTTGCGCCAACAACCATTTTTTTTCCGCTGATTTTCCTTGACGGCTGAACCAAAAAGTAAATAACAACAAGGCAAAAACAGACAGACCTAAGTAAATAAACAATTCATCCATGTTGTCTCTTCCTGATGTTGATAAACAAAATAATGCCACCAATTAAAAAAACCAACAAGGGTGAAAACCATAAAAACAATGTACTGGCATTCATCGGTGGGTCGTAATTAACAAAGTCACCATAGCGATCGATCATATAAGTTTTGATGGTTTCGGCATCTTGTCCCGCTTTGACAAAAGCGGCCACTTGGTCCTTTAAATCTTTGGCCAAGCCTGCATCCGAGTCAGCCAAGTTTTGATTTTGGCACACCAAACAGCGCAGTTCTTTGGTTAATTGTTGATACAGTTCTTCTTGCTGAACGTTGTCAAACTCATACACATCTATGGCATGTGATTTGATAGACATCATTACCATCATTATGAAGATGATGATTTTAAATACATTCATGGGTTCGTCGCTCCTTGGTTCATTTGTTCAATCAAAGGCATCAATTCTTGTTGGATGTTTTTCTCAGTCAATACGCCCGCAATTTTATAGACAATGGTACCTTGGGCATCAATTAAAAAGGTTTCCGGTGCACCGTAAACACCTAAATTGATGGCAGTGTCTCCCTGATAATCCACCAAAATTTCATGGTAGGGATTGCCCCATCGTTTAAGCCATTTGATGGCATCTTCAGGTTCGTCTTTCCAATTGAGACCTACCACTTTGATTTTGCCCGAATTGGCCAAAGCCGTGACCAATGGATGTTCAAACTGGCAACTGGGACACCAACTACCAAATACATTCAACATCCAGGGTTGACCGATAAAGTCATCTTGGTTCAACACTTGGTTACTGTAAAGGGTGGGGTGTTCAAACTGAGGTATTTTTTTACCGATCAAAGGTGAGGGTAAAACCTCTGAATGGTTGTTCAAATTGACATACAACAACACAATCAATCCGATAAATACACTCAATGGAACCAAAGCAATAAAAACTTTTTTCATGACAGTTTTAACCTTTCTTTCATGACTTGATCAACTTGTTGTTGTTCTAAGCGTTTGTTGCGTTTATTGAACAAAGCAATCAATGCCCCAGCCATCATCATTAAGCCACCAAACCACATCCATCTGATGAATGGCTTGATGTAAATTCTCACTGCCCAATCACCTTTGTCGTTGATTTGCTCGCCCAATGAAACATAGATGTCTTTGGTAAAGCCAGGATAGATATCAGCCTCAGTCATCGGTTGCTGTTGTTTAGGGTAGTGTCTTTTTTGCGGATGTAGCTCGACCAAGGGTTGGCCATCTTGGCTGACCAAAATTGACCCTTGTTGTGCGCGGTAATTTTCGATTTGAATTGATGTGACACCATTAAAGGTAAAGTCATAACCGGCCACTTGGGTGGTTTGACCTGGTTTCAATAACAGGTCTTTTTCGACGTCTTTGTGTTCTGTCATTGACATCCCAAACAAGAACACAGCGACCCCCAAATGAGCCACACTCATGCCGATAAAACCCGCATTGGGTTTGCCTGGGAATTTAATGATTTGCATGATTGAGGTCGAGGCAATCCAAAAACCGCCAAACACCCCAGCGGTGGCTCTTAAGTTCAAACCATCAAACGCAAAATATGCCAACACAGTCAACAGGCCGGCGATGAAAAAATGGGGCAGCAAAGCCTTGACGGCTGAACTCATTTTGTCTTTGTGCCATTTCATTTGAGCACCCAAAGGCAGCAACACCGCCATAGGAATCATTATTAAGAAAAACATCAATCCAAAATAGGGTGAGCCGACTGATATCTTTTTACCCATGGCTTCAAAAATCATTGGGAACAAAGTACCCAATAAAATGGTGAAGGTTGCCGTAATGAACACCAGTGAATTACCAAGCAACATGGTTTCTTTTGATTCTAAGTTGATGGCATCTTTTGATTTGAGTTGATTGACCCTTAAGGCATATAAAGTCAAAGCGCCTCCGGCATAAATGGCCAACAACACCAGAATGAAAATACCGCGAAATGGATCTGCAGCAAATGAGTGTACCGACGTGATGCTGCCTGATCTGACCAAGAAAGTACCTAATACACATAAGCTGAACGCGATGATGGCCAATAAAACAGTCCAACCCCTGAATGCGTTTTTACGTTCACTCACGGCTTGAACATGAATCAAAGCAGTGCCTGCCAGCCAGGGTAAAAAGGAGGCGTTCTCAACCGGGTCCCAGAACCACCAGCCGCCCCAGCCAAGCTCGTAATAAGCCCACCAACTGCCCAAAATAATACCAATGGTGAGAAAGGCCCATGCTAAATTAGTCCAGCGACGTGACCAGCGAATCCATTTTTCGTCGATTTGACCACCAATCAGCGCAGCCACCGCCAATGAAAATGCGACTGACATCCCAACATAACCAAAATACAACAAAGGGGGATGAATGATCATGCCGAAATCTTGTAACAACGGATTCAAGTCTCGGCCATCTAGCGGGGCTGGGTTGGTGATTTCAAAGGGATTGGAAGCAAATAACACAAAAGCAATGAAGCCAGTGGCTATGATGCCTAATACAGAAAGCACCCTTGAAATCTGGCTTAAGCTCAATGAACGACTATAACGAGCCACCGCAGCTATCCACAAGGCTTGAACCGTGATCCACATCAACACCGAACCTTCGTGAGCCCCCCAAGTGGCGGTGATTCGATAACGTAAGGGCAGGGCAAGACTGGAATGTTGCCACACATAAGTGACCGAGAAGTCTTGCAGCACGAACAGACTGACCAAAATGGCAAAAGTCGAAAAAACCAAGACAAACAATAAGTAGGCAAGTGGCCTGCCAGTTCGCATCAAACTGTCGTTGTTCTTATAGTACCCAATCATCGGTAATAACATCAAAACAACAGCGGTGGTGAGAGATAAAATCAGTAAAAATTGTCCAATGGAAGCCAACATGTTTAATTAGACTCCTTGTTGGTGTTTTTATACTTTGGCTTGGCTGCTTCTAAGGCAGCCGCAGCTTCAGGCGGCATGTAATTCTCATCATGTTTGGCCAACACTTCTTCGGCCACAAATAATTGGTCATTCTGCATTTTGCCAATGGTTACCACGCCTTGACCTTCACGGAATAAATCCGGCAAAATGCCTTCGTACTCGACCAAAACACTGGCTGCAAAATCGGTCACCTCAAATTGAACCTTTAAACTGTCAGGAATGCGCCGCATGCTGCTTTCTTTTACCATGCCGCCTAGTCTGAAGCTTCGGTTTACAGGGTAGTTCTGTTGTGATACTTCAGATGGACTTTTGAAATACATCATGTTGTCTTTGAAAGCGGTTAAAAAAATACCAGTAGCGATGCCAACACCTACGGCCACCATCAATACCATCATCAATCTCTTTTTACGGGTTGGTGTCATCTCAGTTATCTCCTGAATGTTTTTGTTGGGTCTTGAGCTGCTTGGCGTGGATCAGTCGTTTGATTTTTTTCGATTGGCTTTTAAGGCTAACGAAATCTGCCAACAGAGCAAAAATAAATACGCCGATTGAGGTCCATACATAAAAATCATATTTACCCATGTCAAATAGTTCCATCATGATTGATCTCCTGACAGTTCTTTCTTAATCACCTGTTTGACCCACTGTTTTTTACTTTCTGTTTTCAGTAAATAGCTTTGTGCACGAGAGAGCATAGAATAAATAAAATAAAATTTTGTCGCCAATGCCATCACCAATAAGGGTCTGAGCATGTCCCAATCTTTGATGCCATTGGAACCACCCATCAATGAAATAGATGAGCCTTGATGGATGCTGGTCCACCAAACCACTGAGTAACGAATGATCGGCAAGTTGACCAGGCCAATGATGGCCACCAAAGCTGCCAATCGAGCGGCTTTTCTTGGGTCTTCTTCATAGGCACTGTAAATACCCATCACACCAATATAAAGGAACAATAAAATCAACTCAGATGTCATTCGTGCATCCCAGTCCCAATAAGTGCCCCACATGGGTTTGCCCCAGAGCATGCCGGTTAACAAGGTAATCACAGTAAATAAGGCACCTATGGGCACACAAGCCATCATCACAGCCTCGGCCACTTTCATGCGCCATACAAAAGTGATGATGCCTGCTATGCCAATAATGGCATAGATGAACATACTCATCCAAGCAGCAGGCACATGAACAAAAATGATTCGATAAGAATCACCTTGTTGATAATCAGTGGGGGCAAAAAACAGCCCATCGATCAAGCCATACAAAGTCAATACAATCGCCAGAAACAACATGGGTTTAAGCCAATGCCTGGTAATGCGATAGAAGCTGGGTGGTGAACCCATTTCATGGTAAAACTTAACAATACGATTCATGCTAACAATCTCTTTTGTTTATTCCAAATTTATTTTTATCGCTGCAGCTGCAGCCAAAGGAGCCAAAGTTAAACTCAATACAGTACAACCCAATAACAACATCAAATGTCCCCGGGCTGAGTTACCTAAACTGGTTTCTAATACCGCCCCTGCGCCAAATATAAGTACAGGGGCCAATAATGGCATCACCAATACGCTCAGTAACATTCCACCATTTCTGATGTTCATAATCAATGCAGAACCGACTGTGCCCAATAAGCTGAATATGGGGGTTGCAAGTAACAATGACAACAGCAAAACACCGTAAGTATGTTCCGGTAAATGCATCAATACAGCAATGACTGGAGCAAACAAAATGACCGGTATACCGGTGGTGACCCAATGCGCAGAGGCTTTACTTAATGTGGCCAAATATAAATTCATGCCTGACAATACATACAAGTCTAAACTGCCGTCTTCATAATCATCTTTGAAGATGTTTTCCAGGGTAATCAAGGTACTGAGCAAAGCCAAAATCCAGACCACAGCAGGTGCTACTTTAGCCAATGTTTGTGCGCCAGCCCCCAAGCCTAATGGAAACATGGTGACAATCAACAGTTGAAATACCAATGGTTGGTAAATATTTGATTTTTTACGCCATGAAACCAAAACGTCTCTTTTAAACAGCGCCCAAAACCTCATGCGCTGTGCTCCTCAATGGCAGCCACCAGGGTGATGTGATGATGGGCCAATTGATGGATTTTCTTTTGGTCATGGGCGGTGAGTATGACAACACCGCCACGTGTAATGTGGGCGGCAATGACCTGGTACAACCAATCACAGCCTGCGTGATCTAAGTTAACGAATGGCTCATCTAACAGCCAAAAGGTTTTGTTTAATAACAGCAATCGACTCAATGCCAAGCGTTTTTTCTGGCCAGCGGATAAGTCACTGGCATACTGGTGCTGGTAACCGGCCAAACCTGCGCTGTTCAATACTGATGCAATTTGCTGTTGATTAACGGTTGTTTCATTGATGTGTGCCACGAACTCCAGGTTCTCTTGACAGCTTAAATTGCCTTTGTTGCCCAGTTTATGACCCAGGTAATGGCTGTGCTGCAACCACAGATTTATATCTGCAGACTGTTGATACAGTCGTTGTCCTGAAGACAAAGTACTTAAACCAGCCACGGCTTCTAATAAGGTGGTTTTCCCTGAACCATTGGGTCCTGCAATCACTGCCAGTTCTGACTTGTCGATCGCTAGATTGACAGGAGCAAACAACAGGTCTCCAGCTCGTTGGCATTGGGCATCATTAATTTGTAGCAAAGCAGTGGTCAATGGTTTGGTTTTGTGGTTAATTTTGAAGCGCCAATTTTAGTGATTGGTTCTAATAAAGTAAAGGAATCACGGCGTTATGCCCCTCAATTGTCAGATTAAATGACCATAAATTGATTTAAGACAAGAAATTGTTTTTTCTCAGATTAAATGGACGGTATCTATCATGCTAAATGAATTCTGGCTACATATTACCGTTTAAACAGGTAACAAAACCGCTCATCCATTCAACTCACTCATATAAGGGCTAATTCGGTGGCTGTCATGTAATCTATTTCTCAAAATTATAATAATAACTAATTGGGTAAGAGGGATACATGGAAAATTTAATGAATATGTCTATCAATGACAGTTCAATCAATAGCAAGTCATCGATTGAGCAACAAAAGAAGCAAATAATGACGAACATCAAAGAGCTGCAACGCGATTTAATCAAAGCTTCATTCAAACAGACTGCGGGTTCTACCAAACATGCGGAGTTGTTGCAGTTAATCAATGATGAAAGGGCAAAAATCAAAGGTTTGAATCAGCAACTCGCTGGTATCAATTAAGTACCTTGGTACCTCTTTTGTTCGTTACATAAAACCCTGTTTTCTGAAAATGTCACAGCGATTAAGCGGCATTTTAGAATTTATATGATGTTCCGATATTGCCAACCCTTTCACACTATAAGTCATCCATGAGTGATATTTCATAAATTAATAGATGTTTTATCCAGCGTAATTTAAAATAATTAGTAATTAATATCGGTGTTGGTGATGAAAAATTTTCTGTGGTTATTGTTGTTGGCGACCAGTTCGATGGTTCAAGGTAAACAAATTTCGTTGTTGGATGAAAATTACAACCAGAGTTTGAAGCAGATTCAAATCGGGCAAAAAATCACATTTTCTGATGTTGCAATGGACCACTTGGGCACAGTTAATTTAAAAGTGGTTGCGCAAAAAGTGTTTGCGGACGATGCGAAAATTGTTATCAATACAGATAAAGGTGTGGTTGAAGCCAGTCCGCCACTCAACCAATATTTCAGCGGTCAGATTGAGGGGATGATTGGGAGTCATGTGTTTTTTGGCATTTTGGAAGGTGGTAAAATAGAAGGTGTTGTGACCACGGATGAAGGCAGTAAATACGCGTTAAATTGGCAACAATCGAATGAATTTAAACTCATCAGTCAAAACATCAAATCGATGGCCAGTAAGGACAATCGCTGGTTCAATCCAGTAGATTACATTGAAATACCCAGTGATCAAGTTCAAGCCAATAAAGTCCAATCTTCAAATAAAACGGCCCAAGGCAACACTGCTTATTATATTAAATTGGCTGTAGAGACTGATTTCGAATTTTATAATATATTTGGAAACAGCACCGATACTGTGAATTACATCGCTGGCTTAATTGGCTATATATCATCCATTTATACCGACGAAATTGACACTTCTATTCTTGTTGGAAATACGTCAATTTGGAGTACCAGCAGTGATCCTTGGATTGCCACCAATACCGAATGTGCTTTGTATGAGGTCGGTAAATACTGGAATGACAATAACTTGGGCGTCGATCGAGCTTTGACTCACTTTATCAGTGGCAAAAGCAGTTTAAGTGGCATTGCTTGGGTTGGTGTGCTGTGTAATGCCGGTTTTCTGGTTGATTTGTCGCAGTCTTCTTGTGATGGCAGCAACATGTCAAATTATGCTGGTGCCATCAGTAATTATGGCGGTAACTATGGGGTAAGTTCAGGTTTGAGTGGTACATTCAATCCAAACAATCCACAAGTTATTTGGGATTCAGTGGTGGTCAGTCATGAGTTAGGGCATAATTTTAATTCACCTCACACCCACTGCTATGAGGATATCGGCGGCAACAGTAATCCAGTTGATGAATGCAACAACTCTCAGGCGGGACAGCCTGGTTGTTACACCGGTGCTCAAAGCTTGCCAGGCCCGTCAGGTCAAGGCTCAGGTACCATCATGAGTTATTGTCACTTACTGAGCCCAGGTTTGTCGAACATCTCCTTGACTTTGGGCACTGGGCATCCATTTGGAACAGCACCTATTCGTGTACCCAATCGCATGCGCAGTCATGTTGACGCAACGGCACTATCCAATCCGCTGTGTATTGTTCCACTGTCTAATTTAATTATTTTTGAGGATGGTTTTGAAGGCACATAGCCCATAACTTTTTGTTATATATAATACATGTATAAAAAAACAGTGGTGCTAACAGGGGCAGGTGTTTCGGCAGAAAGTGGCTTGTCGACATTTCGTGACAACAATGGTCTGTGGGACAATCATCGGGTTGAAGATGTAGCCACGCCGGAAGCCTTCGATCGCAATCCAGAATTAGTTCATCAATTTTATAACCAGCGCAGAGCCGCATTGAGCACGGTTGTACCCAATACAGCTCATATGGCTTTGGCCAAAGTAGAAAATCGCAGCGAATCGTTTTTACTGGTGACCCAAAATGTAGATGATTTACACCACCGAGCAGGCAGTGAAAATTTGTTGCATATGCATGGTGAATTGTTAAAGAAACGCTGTGTTCAATGTCATGAAATCAGTTCACAACAATCTGATTTAACCCTTGAGTCAATTTGTGGGCATTGTGAAAGGGTAGGGACATTGCGGCCGCATATCGTTTGGTTTGGTGAAATGCCATTGTATATGGATGAAATCATGCTGGCTTTGATGCAATGTGATTTATTCGTTTCAATTGGCACCTCAGGTACGGTATATCCGGCGGCAGGATTTGTAGAAATAGCCAATCAATCCGGCGCTCATACAGTCGAGTTAAACCTTGAACCCAGTGACCAAAACAGCCAGTTTCAGCAGTCAATTCATGGTCCAGCCAGTCAAGTGGTACCAAAATTTTTCGAATCCATTGAATTGATTTAGCGTTATTGGTTTTCAAATGGCAGGGTATCTGATCTTTTAATCGACCCAACAAGTTCAAGGGTGATTGCGCTCATGGACAGACACTTCACTCAAGTTTCTCTGGATTTTTTGCCCCAAATACTTTTCAGGGCCATAATTTCATCTTCATACTTTCGCCATTTTTCTGGATCTGGCCGCGTGAGGGTGGTATTGGATGGTGTGAGTTTAAAGCTGAGGGTGCTGATGTCATGGTTTGGATTGATGAATTTGATGACTTTGCATAGGGTGGTATGGCTGTTGTTGATCAGGTCGTAGTAGTCAAGTCGATGGGTTCTGTTAGGATCCAATTTAGCCAGTTCATATTCGATGGTTTGATTGCTTTGTTGCCATTGGAAGCAGGCAATTTCAGCAATGCTTTTGCCAATCATTTGGCGCCAGCCAGCAGGCAATAAGAAACACCAGGCTGGTAAATGCCAGCCAGGTAAATTTGGATAAGTGGCGAATCGTCCGGTTTTTATGCCCAAGTGCCAAGCTTCGATTAAACTGGCTATGGTTTGGCGTGGATCTCGTTGCAAATAGATGAATCGAGCATCAGGAAAAATTTTCAATATAAATGGAATGTTCAAAGCATTGCGAGGTGTTTTTTCAATGAAAATGGGTGCTTTGGGTAGACCGGTCAATTTGGGGTCAATGTACCTTTGGTTTTGTTTGTTTTGTAGCATGAAAAGAAAGCATGCTTTGATCAGCCGATTGGTCCTGGCGTCTGCATGGGTCGCATTGAGGCTGCTTGAATCTTGTTCTCCATTGGCAAATCTGAGGTGAGGGAATTGACTGAATACCACATGACTCTCATTGCCGATACTCCACATGTGGTCTTGCTGTATCAACTGTTCAAATAACAGGGTGCTGCCAGACCTGGGTGCCGATAGGATGAATATCGGCTGCTGAAAAAGTTGCGACAGTGCTTTGTCAGTTAAATGTTGTGTGGCCTGGTGTGCCAGTGATAATAAATTTTGCATCAAGGATGGCAGTAACAAGGAATCATTAAACGGTCAGTTGCCTGGCAAGACTCGGGTGTGCACAATTCACCAGGATGGGTTTTGTCGGCACAACAACAAGGCTCGCCAGGCACCACAAAATCCAATATCAAGTGAACCCGGTCAATTTCACTGTTGTTGCTAACTGAATGGAACCTGCGGTTGTTGATTTCCACCACTTCGCCGACTGGGATGTGCACTGTTTCATCACCAACTGTGAAATGGACGTCTTCATGGGTCACAATCGGTATGTGTATCCGATGAGAATGAGCCAATGAAAAATTTTTATCTTGATGTGCACTGATGGTACCACCGGCTTTTAACTTAATGATATTGGCACGAATAAAATATCCTGCGCCATATTGTTCGATCAATGTTTTATTGGCCAGCTTATTTTCATAATATTGTGCGATGTAGGCCAAAACAGGTTGAATCACAGGTCCAAAAACATCCAAGGCAGGATGTTTGCTTGGGTTCATGTGACGAAAATCAGGATCGTGAACTAAATTGATGGTTGCTGTGTCTTCATGTACATCGTATTTTTGTTGTCTGCTTATGTCCAAAGCCCAGTGTTTTTCAGTTAAGTTGTTAACCAGCTTTTGAATGGGGCTGACATCGGCATCACAGATGTGATTGAAATTTCCGTTGAAGTTCATGGTGATTTATATAAGCAATTGTTCCGAAAGTTAAGATTATACGCAATCTGCTTTAAAATCGAAAAAATTATCCGTGTCTCTGTTATCAATCAATTCATTTTTGAAGCGTCACTTAAATCAATCTAAAATAACAGTTCATAAAACAAGCAATGATTGTAAAACACTGACTTATAATACCTCGATGAAAAAAGACCAAGCCAGAGAAAAAAATGAGCAACAAAGCCCTGCTAAGCTGACATTTTTGTTTATATTGTTACCCGTATTGGTGGTCATTTTGATGGCCATATTTTGGGTGATATTTACGGCCACTCGAAAACAAGTCGAGCTGACAGAAGTGCTCTCATCCGCAACCGCTGTAGTCTCTATGTACATTTTATAGCGTGTTTGAATATGATTAATAACATCCAAATCTTAAGAGGCTTGGCTGCATTGTGGGTTTTCCTTCATCACAGCTTAGGACATTTTAAAGCCATGGGGTTTTCATTTTTGCCTTTTGAGTGGCTAGCCAGTTATGGCTACATTGGCGTGGATGTGTTCTTTGTCATCAGTGGTTTGGTCATGGCCAAAACCACAGAAAAGCATGATTCAGGTTGGCATTCGGGTCAATTATTTTTAGGCAAACGATTTTTCAGAATTTACTTGGGCTATTGGCCTGTTTTTATCCTGACGTATGTAGTTTACTGGTATTTTCAAGACGAAAATTTATCCAAAATAGATTTGATTGGATCAATATTTTTGCTTAATGCCAATATGTTTGAGTTACTCATAGGGCCTGCCTGGTCTTTGCCTTTCGAATTGTATTTTTATTTGTTGATTGCCTTGTTAATCTTTTTCAGTGTGAAAAGGCCCCATGTATTCTTTTTAATCATCAGTGCTTTAATTGTTATTAAGCTCAATGTGATGGATTTTGGTGTCAGTGCTTTGATTGATTTGGTTTTATCACACATGATATTTGAATTTATCATGGGTTATTATTTGTGGCACTACCGGCATTATTTTTTAAAAGTTAACTTTTTGATTTATTTGATTGTAGGTGCTGCATGCTTCATGATTGGCAGTTATTATGATCTGGTGAATACGGTTTGGAGGCCAGTTACTTTGGGGCTGTTTTCATGGGCAGTGGTGGCATTGGCATTAATCTTTGAAGGTAAGCTTAAACCAATAGTAGTTAGGATGTTCAAACCCATTGGAGATGCATCCTACACACTTTATTTACTGCATTCGGTGCTTTTATACAGTTTTTACCATACGGGAGTCAGAACTTGGTTTGTTGATCAACAATGGCCATTGGCTGGATTCACCGCCTTAATTTTAATCGTGGTGTTATTAAGTTACCTGTTTTATCTCATGGTTGAAAAACCTTTGTATCATTTCGCGGTCAATCGATTCATTCATGATAATCGCAATGACAACAGCAAATTAAATACCAATCACAAGAAAATTTAGATGGCTATGATTGGCTAAGGACAGTAAAAGAATATGTCCTGTGTCTTTGCTTAGCTAATTACCGCTGTTGTTAGCACTTATTTATCGATGATTCCAGTCATCTGGATCATCAGAATTATTTGGTGACAGGCCAATGATGTCACCCTCTGAATGAACACCCAGTCCCAACACTGTTCTGTTGGCATAATTAAAATAGGCGGCCACTTGGTTAATTTCTAAAATCTGGCCATCGGTCCAACTTTCTTTGTGCATTTTTGTTATCCATTCTTTAGATAGGCTTGCGGGCGATAGGGTTAATTGTTTAACGTAATCCAATGCGACTTGTTGTTTGTTATTCAATAACTGATGATTTCGGTTAAGTAATTCTTGTTTGATCAACGTGGCTTTATTTTGATCATTGAGTAAGCGATTCATGCCAGCAAAATGATGGTCTACACAATATTGACATTGATTGAGCATGCTGACATATATGCCGATACATTCCAAAAACCATTTGCTGATTTTGTTTTTAGGGTGGTGAAGTGTGTATTTGTATAAGGTCATATGACCTTGCATGGTGTGTGGCCTGAGAGAATGCGCCAGCATGATGTTATCGACGTTGTTGTCTGGGCCTTTTACTTGATTGTAGAGTTTCAATAAGTTGTCTTCAGCTAGTTCATATGGGATGGTTTTTATCCAAGTCATGTCGGGTGCCTTTGTTAATTAACAAGAATGTAAAAAGTCAATGGTTCTATTGTCTCATGTCACTAATGGCACTTCATATATATACTGTGATTAAGTTATAATTATTGCTTATATTAAATTTGGAGAGAGCCATGCGAGGAGCTAATTTTTTGATGTTTGTGATGTTAATCATCGGGGCTGTGGTGTTTTGGGGTATTTCGATGTACAACCGCTTGGTCAAAAAACGCAACCATGTGGAAGACGGTTGGAGTGGAATTGATGTACAACTCAAACGTCGACATGACTTAATCCCCAATATTGTTAATGTGGTGAAGAAATATGCTGAACATGAGCAAGAAACATTAGAAAAAGTCATCCACTTACGCAACGCGGCTCAAGGCAGGCACACACCAGGACAACAAAGTGAAGATGAACAGAAGTTATCACATGCCTTGTCTGGTTTAATGGTTCAAGTGGAAGCTTACCCTGATTTAAAAGCCAACAGCAATTTCATTGACCTACAGCAGCAGCTCCAAAAAGTAGAGGATGACATTCAATATGCACGTCGGTATTACAATGGTGCTGTGCGTGAATACAACACGGCAGTTCAATCTTTTCCTTCAAACATGGTTGCCAACAAATATGACTTCAGAGAAGCAGAGTTTTTTGAATTGGAAAATCCAAAGCATGCTGAAAACCCTGAAGTGAATCTGTAAATTGATGAACAAGTACAAAGGTCTTTTTATCAGTTTGCTGTTGCTGGCATTTCAAGTGCAAGCAAAAGAAAGGATTAAGCATTTTCACAGTCAAATTGAAGTCAAATCCAGTGGAGACATCTGGGTCACTGAAACCATTGCTGTTGAGGTCGAGCACGTCAACATCAAGCGTGGCATTTACCGTGATTTCCCAACTTTATACAAAACCGCTTTATTGACCAAGTCTACCGTTGATTTTGCAGTGATTTCAGTCAGCAGAAATGGCCATGCTGAGCCCTTTCACAGAAATAAACTGAGCAATGGTGTGCGGCTTTATATTGGTGATCGAAACCGCATGGTTGAGCAAGGCGAACAGGTTTACACCATCAGTTACAAAACCAACAAACAAATAGCCTTTATGGATGATTTTGATCGATTCGCATGGAACGTGACTGGCAATGATTGGCGTTTCAGCATGGATCGTGTCACTGCAGAGGTTCAATTGCCTGATGGCGTGTCAATGGCCATGGTAAACAGTGGTGTTTGGACTGGTTTTGCGGGTGAAACCAGTGCTGATTATTCAAGTGAAATCAATGGCAGTGTCATTAAAATTCAAAGCACCCAGCCGCTTGAGCCTTACCAGGGGATGACTTTCAGTTTGGAAATTCCCAAAGGATTTATTGTCAATGATTCTAATTGGTTGATGGACTTTTTCAGTGACAATTTAATGTGGGTTTTGATGGTTGTGGCATTGTTGTCATTGTTGATGTTTTATGTATTGGCGTGGCATCAAGTGGGCAGGGATCCAGAGGCTGGTGTCATCATTCCTTTGTTTTATCCGCCTAAGGACATATCTCCTGCTGCCATGCGGTATATTTTAGAAGAGGAAACTGGGCATAAAAATTTCACCGCAGCCATTATCAATTTAGCCGTCAAAGGTTATGTGGAATTGAAAAAGAAAGGTTCTGGTTACGAAGTCACCAAACGACAAACCAGTGGTGAAAAATTAAAGCCCATGTCATCTGGTGAAAGCATCATCATGCGTCGATTATTTAAGTCCAGAAATCGTATTTCAATTGATAAAAAATACGATGCAAAAATCAAGACAGCAATTAACAAGGTGAACAGTCGAATAGAAACGGAATACAAGGCCAAATGCTTTAAAGACAATAAAATGTTGGGTTATTTTGGTATTGGTATCAGCGTATTGACCTTGCTGTTTCTGATGCTGCACTTGAATGTACTGAATGGCGAAATGTTTGGTGGCTTCGCGGTGCTTTTTGTTGTGGCTGGCTATGCAATATTTACCATTCATAAATCATTCAAAGGAGCCATGGATTTGGGTCATTTGCTGTTTATTGGTGTCTTTGCCTTTTCACTGTTCAGGAACATGGGTTCTGAATTACCTATTGAGGTCATATTATTTGGTGTGTTTTTGATCTTGATTAACGGGCTCTTTATTTATTTACTTAAATCCCCAACACCTTTTGGTCGTGAAATGATGGACGACATTGAAGGGTTTAAATTGTATCTTTCTACAGCTGAACAACACCGATTAGACGTCATGCACCCGCCCGAAATGAGTCCAGACTTGTTTGAAGAATACTTGCCCTATGCCATTGCTTTGGGAGTCGAAAATAAGTGGTCAGAACAGTTTGCCAATCACCTCAAGTCTGCTGGAATAGACCCCAATCATTCTGACTATCACCCGAATTGGTATTCAGGTGGGCATTTTAACCTTTCTGGTTCTTCGGGTGGTTTCAGTGAAATCAGCCAAGGCATGGCCAGTACCATTTCATCGGCTTCAACCCCGCCCTCATCATCAAGTGGCGGCGGCGGTGGTTTCTCTGGCGGAGGTGGCGGTGGTGGCGGCGGAGGTGGCTGGTAACATACCTACCGCTTTTCTGCCAAGTTGTTAAAGCAGGATCAATTTAATGCAGCTTACATAGAATTTCCGTTAGAGGTTGATGCTGAATTTAAGTTCAAAGGGCAGGTTAAAGTTGAAGTTGAGTGGCTGTGTTAGGTTTGATATATATTGTTTGAAGTAGTTAACACAGCCGAATTTGAATCACTTAGAATAATTAATGGCATAATTCATCGTACCTGTGGTGCATGATGTTGATAAACTTTCAACCCGTACGATTCGAGGAGACCGGTACATAAATGAAAATTAAGCAAACACATTTTTCCCATGCCTTGTTGGTTTTTGCTGGCTTGTTTGGATTGATTGCTGTTGGCATGTTTGCCCTGGGTCAAATGCTTCACATGGCTTTATTGGTGTCAGTGATATGGGTGGCCTTGAATGCCTGGTTATTGGGTTTTCAGTATGAAACCATCCGGGAAATGATGAGCAGCGCCATCAATCGGGCATTGCCGGCATTTTACATCTTCTTGTTGATAGGCTTGGTGATAGCCGCATTGATGAAAAGTGGCACTGTCGCAACGTTGATCTACTATGGTTTGGATTGGCTGTCTCCTCAGTTATTTTTACCTGTGGGTTTTGTCTTGTGTGCCATGATGTCATTGTTGACAGGGACATCTTGGGGCACAGTGGGAACCCTGGGAGTGGTTTTTATTGGCATAGGCACCGCCATGGAATTGCCTATGCATTGGGTTGCAGGAATGGTCATATCTGGCGCTACTTTTGGTGACAAAATGTCACCCATTTCAGACACCACCAACTTGGCTGCCATGAGTGCAGAAACTGATTTGTATGCTCACATCAGATCTATGTTGATGACTACTGTGCCCACTTTTATTTTGGTGCTCGTTATTTTTGCTGTGGTGGGTCTGAATTTCGCTGCTGTTGATGGTTCTGACAGTCAGGTTGAAAGCATTCAAATGGCATTGGCCAATACATTCAATTTAAACCCCTTACTGACGCTGTGGCCAGTGGTGGTGATGGCTGTGCTCAGTTATAAAAAGTTTGCACCAGAGATCAGTATGACGGCTTGTGTTTTAACAGCTGCTTTGATTGCTTTGTTTATTCAAGGCGAATCCGTCACTGGATTAACCCATGCATTGTTTTCAAACAGCAAGGCCGATACAGGCATTGCCAGTATTGATGATCTTCTGGGTCGTGGTGGTTTGTACAGCATGGCATGGACTTTGTTGTTAGCCATTATTGCCATTGCTTTGGGTGGCATCTTGCAAGGTGCTGGTTTTGTGCATGCCCTTTTGGGTGGGTTGGTCAAACGGGTTAAATCCACTGGAAGTTTGATTGCCACCACGATTGGCACTGGGTTTTTGACTGCAGCGGCACTCAGTGAAGCTTATATTGCTATTCTATTAAACAGTGAGCTGTACAAAAAAACATTCAAAGACCGTGGCATAGATGCATCGGTGTTGTCTCGATCGGTGGAAGAGGGTGTTACCTTATTGGTGGCCGTAATTCCATGGAGTGTGGCAGGTGCCTTCTACTCTGCCACATTGGGAATTTCAGTGATTGAATATGCGCCCTTTGCTTTATTTAATTTATTGAATCCGATCATTGCCATTGTGTTGGCTTATTTAGGAGTCGCCATAATAAAGTCGAAGTCTCAACAGTCATAGCTTGCTAGTTAAGCTGATACTGTTTGTTGGCTGATGCCAGTTTTTTATTCTGATTTTATTCCGGCTTGTCCCACATGCGCATCAAACCTTGTTGTGCAGTTGATGCCACTAAATTTCCCTTGATGTCAAACACATGGCCAGTGGCAAATCCCCTGGCTTCTGATGCACTTGGACTGTCACAGTCATAAAGCAGCCAATCATCAATTTGAAAGGGGCGATGGAACCACATGGCGTGATCCAGGCTGGCAAATTGTAATTTAGGGTCTAAATAGGACACGCCGTGGGGTAAAGTTGCGGTAGAAACCAAATGAAAATCAGATACGAATGTCAGTAAAGTGCGATGCATCGATTGGTCTGCTTCTAATGGGTATCGGGCTTTGAACCAAATCCTTTTAATGGGTTCCTTGGGTTCACTGTCAAATGGATCCACATCATCAACAAAGCGAAACTCAAATGGACCTTGGGTGGTTAATGTTCTTCTCATCCTTGGAGACAGGTGCTTGATCTTGTCTCCTGGTATCAAAGTTTTTTCAGTCAACTCGTCTGGCAGAGGTACTTTAGGTATGGCTTTCTGGTGTTCCATGCCTTTTTCGAACTTTTGAAATGAACAAGCCAAAATCAATATGGGCTTTCCATTTTGTATGGCTGATACTCGGCGATTACTGAAAGTGCGTCCATCTCTGGCACGTTCCACTTGGTAAACCACAGGTTTGTTACAGTCGCCCTCTCGCAAAAAATAGGCATGCAGTGAATGAACCTGATGTTCTTCGGTGGTTAAGTAGGCTGCTTTGAGTGCTTGTGACAGGGCTTGACCGCCAAAGATTCGTCCGGTGCCTATGTCTAAGGATTGGCCGCGAAACAAGTTGACTTCCAAGTGTTCAAGTTCAAAGTACTTTAATAATTTCTCTAATTCATTCATATTTTTGTGCGTTGCTGCCGATGTTAATCAGGCGTATATTTTTCATCACCAAATCCCATGGAAACAAGGGACCTGGGTCTATTTTTCTTCTGATTTGCAACTGCGGATTGTCAGTTGCTGCTATCTTTGTTTGATCCAAATCTTCATGTCCAGCAATGTGTTTAAGTGATGGAATGGCAGCCTGAAGGTAATTGATTAATTTAATCAGGCTATCAATCAGTGCATCAGGGTAGGTCTCTTCAGGTGACTGTTGGTTGCTGTCATGCCAATTGGGAAATCTGCCGGAATTAACCAATTCAATGCCAATGGATTGTTGGTTGTGACCTTTGACGTGGTGCGCGATTTTATTGGGTTTAACCCACTCTTGAACACTGCCATCCCGGTCAATATAATAATGGCCTGAATTGCCGGTTCCACTTGAATAATGTATGACTTCACCGTAATGCCGGGCCATTGTTAAATCGGGTAATTCAGTACAGTGAATCACCAATAATTCTATTTGTGCCAATTCGCGACCTGATAATTTGGATTCGTATGGCAACGGTTGTTTTTGAATGTGCAATTCGGCGCCTTAAAGTGAGATGAGGTCATCATAACAAATGAACCATTGTTTTTAAATCATTGGATCCATGCCCTGATTAAAATAATTCCATAATCTTGTTCATATTCCTGCTGATTTTTATGGTTGATTTGGGTATACTTATATTCACTTAAAAACTCGTTATTTGGTTTGCAATCAGATGTTAAACCCAGTAGAATCCGCCGGCTATGGCTAAATCACTACCAGATTCAATAGATTTAAACTCAGCTGTGAGAAAAGAATGGCAGTTGAAAGGAGAGTTGTTGCTTTCAGATTTAGATCGAATGCCTGCAGAATTAATACATTCTACAGACGCATTGGTTAAATATGAAATCTTATTCAGACAAGCCAAGTGCGGTCTGGGTGAAGCTATCATCCGAATTGAGTCAAATTTAGAATTGATATGTCAAAGAAGTTTAGAAGCTTTCGAGTTTTCTTTACAAACCAATAATGTAATTGGGTTTATCAGTAAAATGGAAGATGAAGCTGAGTTAGCAGCTGATGTTTCTCCCTCTTGGGTTGAGGGCGTTCAGGTTGATCCGAAAGCATTGTTAGAAGATGAAATATTGTTGTTACTTCCAGACATTCCAGTGAAACCTGGTGCGGAATTAGACAGTCAGTATATGGCAGATCATGAAAACGAAACGGTAGAAGAGGAAACTGAAAACCCTTTTGCTGTATTAAAAGATTTTAAGTAAAAGATTTAAAGTAATTTTGGAGAATCAAAATGGCAGTACAAAAAAGCCGTGTCACACCTTCTAGAAGAGGTATGAGACGTGGACACGACAAATTAAAAGCAAGTACTTTATCAATTGAAGCTGAAACAGGTGAAACTCATTTACGTCACCACGTCAGCCCAGAAGGTTTCTACCGTGGTAAAGAAGTGATTCAGTTTGAAGACAAAGAAACTGACACAGAAGCATAAAGTTCTGGTTCAGTAAACCGTTAAGGTTTGCTTAACTGTTGTAGAACAAGTTAATATGAATGGGTAAAGATTTCTTTGCCCATTTTTATTTGTAGCCTTATGAATGATAAAAAACCTGTGATTGCAATTGATTTGATGGGTGGTGATGACGATCCCCTGTCGCGCTTGCGTGCCATTAAGTCGTTTTTACTGAAAGAAAAATCATTTAAGATCAATTTGTTTGTCAATCAAGATTTTTATAAATACCAATCCAAGCACTTTGCCAATTTGCCTGCAAACATGGCAGTTATTCAATCTGAACATTCTATTTCAATGGATGAATCACCTTTGGTGGCTTTGCGTAAAAAACGCAACAGCAGCCTGTCAATGGCGATCAAGGCTGTGGCTGACAATCAAGCCGATGTGATATTGTCGGCGGGTAACAGCGGAGCTTTGGTGGCGTTTGCCAAGTATTGGCTGAAGCCCAATGCACCCATTGAACGTCCAGCGCTGGCCACAGTTTTACCTGGATTTCCTAAACCAACCTTGTTGTTAGACATCGGGGCAACATTAGAATACAGGGCCGAAGATTTATATGCTTTGGCTGAGCTTGGTGCCGAAATTGCGCCTCAATTATTGGCATGTGGCAACCATCCAGAAGTGGCCTTGTTAAATGTCGGTACTGAACACATCAAGGGACATGATACGGTACAACAGGCCGATCGATTGCTGCAAAATTCCGAGCTGAATTACCTGGGCTTCTGTGAAGGAACCCATTTGTTTAAAGGTTATGCTGATGTGATTTGTTGTGATGGCTTTGTCGGCAACATTGCATTAAAAGCCTGCGAGGGGTTGGCGCAACAGCTACAGCTAAAACAGCCCTTGAATTGGTGGCAGAAACTGTTCTGTCAATTTAATGATGTTAATTTTAATCCGGCCCAATATAATGGGGCATTGCTACTTGGTTTAGATGGCTTGGTTGTTAAAGCACATGGCAACAGTAATGAGTCAGACTTCCACCATGCATTAATCAGAACTGCTGAATACATCAAGAAAATTAATTAAGTCGAAGGAAATACAAACACATGAGAATTTATTCAAGAATCACAGGCACAGGCAGTCATTTACCTGCAAAAATAATGACCAATGCCGATTTGGAAAAAATTGTTGATACAGATGACCAATGGATTCAAGATCGAACTGGGATTAAACAAAGGCATGTCGCTGTAGAAGGTGAGACCACATCAACATTGGGTTTGGAGGCTGCAAAAAAGGCCCTTAAAGTGGCTGGTATAACCGCTGATGACATTGATTTATTGATTGTAGGTACCACCACGCCTGATTTGATTTTTCCCAGTACAGCTTGTTTGATTCAAAAGGGTTTGGGTTGCTCAGGCATCACTGCCATGGATGTCAATGCGGCTTGTAGTGGTTCGATTTATGCTTTAGGTGTGGCGGATAAATTCATTCAGTCCGGCCAACACAAAAGGGCCTTGGTGATTGGCGCTGAAACATTGACCCGCATGGTTGATTGGACTGATCGCACGACTTGTGTACTGTTTGGAGATGGTGCCAGTGCCATTGTATTAGAGGCCAGCGAAGAGCCAGGTATCTTATCCACTCATTTACATGCTGATGGGATGAATGATCATTTGTTGAATGCCACGGTAGGGGTTTCAACTGGATTGAAAAATGAACCCAATGGTGGTCTGAAAATACGCATGAAAGGCAGTGAAGTATTCAAAACGGCAGTGATGACTTTGGGGCGCATTGTTAAAGAAACTTTGAAAGCCAATGACATGAAAAAAACCGACATAGACTGGTTGATTCCGCATCAAGCCAATCTGAGGATAATCACTGCGACGGCAAAGAAACTCAGCATGAGTATGGATCAAGTAATAGTTACTGTGGACAAACACGGTAATACTTCGGCCGCTTCGGTCGGTTTGGCATTGGATGAAGCCATCAAAAGTGGAAAAGTGGCACGTGGAGACGTGTTGTTATTAGAGGCCTTTGGTGGTGGATTCACTTGGGGTTCTGCGCTCATTAAATACTGAAATAACATCAAATAAATAATGAATAAAATAGCTTTCGTATTCCCAGGTCAGGGTTCGCAATCTGTTGGTATGCTTGACGGGTTAACCGAATACACTGAAATTATAGATTGTTTTACAACAGCCAACGAGGTACTGGATGTTGACCTGTTGAAAATGGTCAATGAAGGGCCAGTCGATGAATTGAATCAAACCCAATGGACCCAGCCGGCATTGTTGGCGACTTCGGTAGGAATTTTTCGAGCCATTCGAGCCAGAAAAGAATTTGATATCAGTGTTTTGGCGGGTCATTCATTGGGTGAATATTCAGCCCTGGTTTGTGCGGGTTCTCTTTCTTTAGAAACTGCTTTGAAGTTGGTTCATAAACGTGGTTTGTATATGCAACAAGCCGTACCATCAGGCCAAGGCTCTATGGCAGCTGTTTTGGGTTTAGAGGCTGCTTTGGTTGAACAAGCCTGTCAGCAAGCTCAAGCTGAAATGTCCGGTAGTGTCAGTCCGGCCAATTATAATTCGCCTGAACAAATAGTGATTGCTGGATCTGTTGCAGAAGTCACCAGAGCCAGCGAATTATGTGTGGCTGCTGGCGCCAAAAAAGTCATGCCTCTGGCTGTGAGTGTGCCTTCTCACTGCGCGTTGATGAAATCCGCTGCAGATCGCTTGGCTGTTGATCTTGAGGCCATTGAATTGACCCAGCCAGAGCTTCCAATCTTACATAATGTTGATGTCAAGTCACACCAAGACCAGGCTGTGATAAAGCAGTTATTGGTACAACAGTTGTATTCACCTGTCAGGTGGACTCAGACCATGGAGGCGTTTCAAGCAATTGACATTGAAATGGTCGTTGAATGTGGGCCTGGAAAAGTCCTTTCTGGCTTGTTTAAGCGTTTTGATCGCAGTTTAAAAACAGTTCCTTTGCTGAATGCCAAAGGTATTGAATCAATCATCGAGGAATAACATGAATTTAAGTGGACAAACAGTTTTGGTTACCGGCGCGAGCCGTGGAATTGGTAAAGCAATTGCAACAACTTTGGCTCAAGCAGGTGCTGTGGTGGTGGGGACTGCCACTTCTGAAGGTGGTGCCCAATCCATATCCAACTACCTGGCAGAATTCAATGGCCATGGTTATGTATTGGATGTGGCCAACCAAGAAAGCATAGATGTCTTGTTGCAAAGCATGAAAGAAGGGGTGGGGCTTCCAACCATTTTAGTCAATAATGCAGGTATCACCAATGATAAGTTGTTGATGAGAATGGGCATTGATGACTGGGATCAGGTCATTAACACCAACCTTTCATCCATTTATAGAATGAGTAAAGCTTGCATCAGGGGCATGATGAAAGCAAAAACAGGCCGAATCATAAACATCGGTTCAGTGATTGGTGATATGGGGAATCCTGGGCAAAGTAATTATGCGGCTGCCAAAGCCGGTATCATCGGATTTTCAAAATCATTGGCCAAAGAAGTCGGCTCGAGAGGTATAACAGTGAATGTCATCGCCCCTGGTTATATTCAAACTGATATGACAGATGAATTAGATGAGGCACAAAAAGACAGTTTGATGGAGCAAGTACCATTGAAGCGACTGGGCAGTACACAAGACATTGCCAATGCCGTATTGTTTTTGGCTTCAGATTCTGGCGCGTACATCACAGGCGAAACATTACATGTCAATGGTGGTATGTATATGACTTAATTGTTTCTTAGATGCATGATTTTATGGCATGATATTAAACGGACGTTTGAAACAAATTAAAAACAAAAACTTGAATAACACATATCCGCCACAATTTAAGGGTGGAATATTTTATAAACCTTGCATACAATATGCTTTTTTACATAGGTAAACACTAAATGAGTGACGTAGAAAACAAAGTTAAAGAAATTGTTGTTGAACAATTGGACTTAGATGTTGAAGTTTCAGAATTAAGTAATTCGGCTTCATTTGTGGATGACTTAGGTGCTGACTCTTTGGATACAGTCGAGTTGGTCATGGCATTGGAAGAGGAGTTTGAGTGTGAAATTCCTGAAGAAGACGCTGAAAAAATCACCACAGTTCAACAAGCGATTGATTACGTGACTGAAAACGCCTGATCTTTTTGCTGAATGATTCATTGAAAAGCTGCGATTTAATCGTGGCTTTTCGAGTTTATACGGATTCAGTTTGAGTCGAGTAAACGGGGACAAATTATGACAAAACGCAGAGTAGTTGTCACTGGTATGGGAATCATATCGCCAGTGGGAAACACATTAAAACAAGCTTGGGACAATATCGTGAACGGGGTCAGCGGGATTGCACCCATCACTCATTTTGATACGACTAATTTTGCTGCAACGATTGCGGGTGAAATTAAAAATTTTGATGTCACTGATTACATTTCTTCAAAGGATGCCAAGAAAATGGATCCTTTTATCCATTATGCGATGGCAGCAGGTCAAGACGCGTTTGAAGATTCAGGTCTTGAAGTCACAGAAGAAAATGCTGAACGCATAGGCGTTTATGTAGGTGCAGGTATTGGTGGTATTTTGGGCATTCAAAATACCACTGAAACATGGATGACTAAAGGGCCTAGAAGAATTTCACCATTCTTTATTCCCAGCACCATTATCAACATGGCATCAGGCCACTTGAGTATTAAATATGGCTTGAAAGGACCCAATTTAGCCATGGTTTCTGCTTGTAGTTCAGCCACTCACAGTATAGGTATGGCTTTTCGCTCTATCGTTTATGGCGATGCCGATGTTATGGTATGTGGCGGTGCAGAACACGCTTCAACCCCAATTGCCATTGGTGGATTCTCACAATCTAAAGCACTGTCGACACGAAATGATGATCCGACTGCTGCCTCCAGACCTTGGGATGCTGAACGAGATGGCTTTGTCTTGGGGGATGGCGCTGGTGTGATGGTGATTGAAGAATATGAGCACGCTGTCAAACGGGGTGCCAAAATATACGCCGAATTATCAGGTTTTGGCATGAGTTCAGATGCACATCACATGACGGCCCCTTCTCCTGGTGGTGAAGGTGCTGCTCGCTGTATGGTCAATGCAATCAAAGATTCTGGGTTTAATAAAGAACAATTTGATTATGTCAATGCGCATGGAACATCTACACCGCAAGGTGACCAAGGGGAGAGTGATGCGGTCAAAGTGGCCTTTGGGGCCCATGCCCATAATTTGGCTGTTTCTTCAACCAAGTCGATGACGGGACATTTATTGGGAGCGGCTGGTGGTATTGAAGCCATTTTCAGTGCCATGGCCATCAAAGATCAAATCTTACCGCCAACCATCAATTTAACGCATCCAGACCCAGCCTGTGATTTGGATTATGTGCCAAACACAGCCAGAGAATCGAAAGTTGATGTGGTTATTTCAAATTCATTTGGTTTTGGCGGTACCAATGGTTCATTGGTATTCAATAAACTGAAATCAACATAAGCTGTGGATTGATTTGATCAGTCGTAAACTTTCAATTGAACCCGATTTATTGGCTTGTGCTACAAATGAATCGGGTTTTTTTCCTGCCTTATTAGAAAGCCAGTCATTAAACAATAAAATAGGTTGTTACGATATTTTGTTTGCAGCGCCGGCAACTGAACTTGTGGCTTATGATCAACAACAATTGAATCAGTTGTTGAACACCATAGATACCAACCCAAATCAAAACCCTGGTCTCAGTCCTTTTCAATATGGTTGGTTGGTGTATTTATCCTATGAGTCGGCTTATTTGATGGAGCCTAAGCTTACACATTTGATTACACAGACAGAGGAACCCTTGGCCATAGCCATATATTGTCAGGGCAGTTTGGTAAAAGACCACAGTAATGGGCAATGTTATTTATTTGCTGCGTCAGAGGAAGTGGCTGAACAAATTTTACATGAATTGGATTCAAAAAAACTTGAATTCAATCCTGTTGTGGAACTGAATGAAATTGAAGAAGAAGCAGGCCTTGAATTTGAACATGCAGTGCGGGCAGCACAAAAGTTAATTAAAGCTGGCGATATTTATCAGGCCAACTTGTCCAGACAATACATTTGTCATGCCAATGCGCCAATAAACCCAGTTGCCGTTTACGCCCAATTGAAAATCAGCAATCCTGCACCATTTGCTGTTTTGATGCGATGTAATCATTTTGCAGTTGTCAGTTCTTCGCCTGAAAGGCTGCTCAGCATTAAAGGTGGCCTGATTGAAACCAGGCCAATAGCTGGGACCCGGCCGCGTGGTATGGATAAAGCAGAAGATGATGCTTTGATAAAAGAATTGATTGATACGCCCAAAGAACGAGCCGAACACATCATGCTTATTGATTTAGAACGCAATGACATCGGTAAGGTTTGTGAAATTGGTTCAGTGGAAGTCGATGAATTAATGGCCGTTGAGACTTATCAACATGTGCATCATATTGTGTCGAATGTAAAAGGTCGATTGAGCGCTGGTGTTTCAGTGGTTGATGCAATCAAAGCTTTGTTTCCTGGTGGTACCATCACTGGATGTCCTAAAATCAGGTGTATGGAAGTCATTCATCAGATCGAAAACAGAAACAGAAGTGCCTACACAGGCAGCATTGGATACATTAACCACGATGGACAGGTCGACTTTAATATATTAATCAGAACTTTTTGTATCAATGGACAAAGCATAAAATTCAATGCCGGTGCAGGCATCGTTTTTGATTCAGATCCGGTTGCAGAATTGGCTGAGACCAGACACAAAGCCAAAGGCATGTTGAATGCATTGGTGCAACCATGATTGTAGCCGCTTCATTTGATGTCAATGAACCAGAAAACTGGAACAACCGAGCCCTTCAGTATGGAGATGGTGTGTTTGAAACCATGCGTTGCATGGGTGGTGAACTGCCATTGTGGTCTTTACACAAAAGACGATTGAAGCAAGGATTACAACGTTTGAATCTCAAACAACCAGATTTGAACGCTATATATTCATTGATCAGACAACAATGTATAAGTCGAAGTTACTCAGATTGTGTGGTGAAGTTGGTTGTCTTTCGGACATTCCAAGGGCGTTCCTACCAAGCCAAAATTAATGATGTTGAATGGTATGTGACCACAAACAAATGGGAGCAACAAACCAAAAAGCTCCATTACGTACTGGCTGTGGCAAAAGCCAGGCTCAGTAAACAGCCCGCTCTGGCTGGAATTAAGCATTTGAATCGCTTGGAACAAGTGTTGATTGCCAATGAACTTAATCAACTTCCAGGGGTTGATGATTTACTGGTTTTAGACCAAGCCAATCGGATCGTTGAAACCACACACCAAAACATCGTGTTGATTAAGGGTAGTCAACTATTTACTCCAAAACTTAAGCATTGTGGAGTGAAAGGGGTGGCTTTGAAGTGGTTAAAAAATAACTTTGATGTTAATGTAAAAGCCATTGATTTTACTCAAGTAAGCGACTTTGATGCGCTGATGGTTGGTAACTCAATCAGGGGATTTCGATTGGTCGCAGAGGTCATTGCTGTAGATTCATTTGTGACTTCTCATCCAGTTCACGATAAAATAACCCGTCTATGGGGTCAGATGTTTAATCAATGAAAAAAATCTTTATCTATATCTTCGTTCTGCTTTGCCTGATGTTAATGGCCTCTGGCGGTTATCTCTATGTGCAATATCAACATTTTTTATCACAGCCTGTGTTTGCTGAGGTGCCGACGACATTTGAGATTAAAAAAGGCAGTAGTTATGGTAATTTCGTGCAAAACATCAAGTCCAATCGTGGCATGGGGTCGGTTTTGAATTGGAAAATAATGGCCAGAATCAATCATTTAGAAAACAGCATCAAAGCCGGCGAATTTGAAGTAAATACACCTTTAACCCCCTTGGAGCTGGTGCAATATGTGGCACAAAACAACGTAAAAACTTACAGCATCACTTTAATCGAAGGTCATCATTGGGCCCAAATTAAACGACACTTGATTGACAGTCCAATTTCTAATGTTTTACTCGATTTGAGTGATGAACAATTGATTGATTTGCTGAACATTGAGGCCGGCCATTTGGAAGGACAGTTTTTGCCAGAGACCTATCAGTACGTCAAAGGCGATCAGGATATTGATATCCTTGAGCGTGCTCATCAAGCATTGCTTAAGGTGCTAGAAAAAACCTGGGAAGAAAGGGATCCCAGTATAGCGGTAAAATCACCCTATGAATTACTTGTACTGGCTTCCATCATAGAAAAAGAAACGGCTCAAAGCAGTGAAAGAGACATCATTTCAGGGGTGTTTAATCGCCGCTTAAAATTGGGTATGCGGTTACAAACTGATCCCACTGTCATCTATGGCGTTGGCGCATCATATGCTGGAGACATCACTTCGGCCCATTTACGAACAGATACGCCATATAACACTTACACGCGTGGAGGTTTACCACCAACACCTATTGCAATGGCCAGTGCAGCTTCCATCTTTGCAGCCGCTCATCCAAACAATGGCAAAGAACTGTATTTTGTAGCCAACAACAAAGGTGGACACACTTTCAGTGAAACTTATGAACAGCACAAGCAGGCCGTTCAGATTTACCTCAAGGGAAATTGATGAATTCAACAGCTCGTTTTATCACTTTGGAAGGCTCAGAAGGTGCGGGCAAAACAACCGCTTTAAAAGTCATTCATGATACTTTGAACGATTGGGGCGTGTCGTTCATCCAAACCAGAGAGCCTGGTGGAGAAAAAAATGCAGAAGCCATCAGGGATTTATTGTTGTATAGCGATCACTTAGACGCAAAAACAGAGTTGTTACTGATGTTCGCAGCACGCAATGAGCACGTGGTAAAAGTCATTAGACCCATGTTGGAAAAAAATATTTGGGTGGTGTCTGATCGATTTGTTGATGCCAGTTTCGCCTACCAAGGTTTGGGACGAGGTCTGCAATGGGAAACCATACAATATTTTGAATCATTGGTAGTTGGCGAAACCCAGCCAGATTTAACACTTTATCTCGATGTTGATCCTGAGACGGGGTTAGCAAGGGCGGCCAGTCGTTCAGAGAAGGACAGGATTGAGAAAGAAAGCCTAACATTTTTTAATAACATCAGGGCAGGGTATTTAAAACGCATGAGCGAAAACGCTAACAGAATGAAGAAAATTGATGCCAATCAAAGCATTGAATCAGTTACCAAACAGATTCAACAGGTACTCAATGACCAGCAAAAGGCCTTGTTGACATGACTCAGTATTGGTTAGCAAAGCACCTGCAACAATGGCGAGATTCTTTGTCATCTGATCGGAAACCTCAAGCCGTTATCTTGAGTGGTGCCCAAGGAATGGGTAAGTCACTGTTGTTGAATCAAATCACAGAAGATTTGTTGTGTAGAAAATCGACTCCGGCCTGTGGAACTTGCCAAAATTGTCGCTTAAATCAACAGGGCTTTCACCCAGATGTTGATCGATTGGTACCAGAAAACAATGTGATTAAAGTGAAAATGATCAGGTCATTGACTGATTTTTTTATCTCAACGCCGCATTGTTCTGATCATAAGTTGGCGATTATTGAAGGGGCACATTTGATGAATGCCGCCGCTGCCAATGCTTTGTTGAAAGTGCTTGAGGAACCACCTTCGAGAGGCTTGTTGTTTCTAATGACCGACAGCAAACACCGTTTGATGCCTACCATAAGAAGTCGATGCATCAATTTGGATGTCCACTTAAATCAGACAGAAAAACAGCAGCAGTTGCCTTGGCTGAAGAATCAGGGACCGTGGACTGAAGATCACATTTTGGATGCATTGATGTTGACAGATTGGCAGCCATTGTCGGCATTGGAACTTTTAAATTCAGCTGGGGTAGAGCGATTTAATCAATACCTGGACTTACTTTATAATGCGTCAACCCAACAACAATCAGTTACTGAAGTGGCCAAAGAATTGGCGGAAATTGATCAGGTACAAACATGGCAGCTGTTACACAGATACAACAGTCAGCTGATTAAATCGTTACTGAAACCGAAAAACACATCAATATCGGCCCAACATCCATTAAGTCAATTGATTAAGAAAAAGCCGAAAGTCCTTCATATTATTGTTAAATTTGCTGATATGATTAATTCGGTTATGATAAACTTTAATACTCAAATAAAAAAACAATTATTGATTGAATCTGTATTGATAGATTTAAAAAGTGAACTGAATCGCAGGAGTTAATTATGGCATTTGCAGGCAACATGGCAAAAAAAGGTATATTGTCCTTAAACATTCAGGGTGCTGCAGAACTTCATCAGTGTTATATGCCCTTTGTGACTAATGGCGGTTTATTTATAAAAACCACCAATAAATACAGTCTTGGCGATGATGTCTTTTTGATATTAACACTTGATGATGATGAAAGAATGCCTATCACAGGCAAAGTTATTTGGATCACGCCCAAAGGATCTCAGGGTGGGAAAAGCCAAGGCATCGGTGTTCAGTTTGCCGACAATACCGATATGGAAGTTGTCAAAACTAAAATTCAAAGTATCCTGGCGCCATATGCTGGCCAGGAAATCCCAACGTCTACCATGTAAACCATGAGTGAATTCCTTAGCAGCCATGAGTTAATCAACTTGGAAGAAGAGTTGAGAGCGGCTGATCAAGCATTGTATGTGAATAAAAATTCAAAAGAAGGCCTGGCCAAAAGTTTCAAAGCATTGTCTTTGCGCACTGGCTGGGCCATCTATTTATGGGACAATGATCAAGGCTTGATGAATTTAAAAAGTTCCGAACCGCCCGCGCCTAAAACCAAATCATTCAATGAGGCCATCAAATTCGCCTTGGCCCGCAAACATTTTTCGGTTTTCATTTTTCCTATCAATGACAAGGATTCTTGGCTTGAAGCCAAAGTGTACTTTACTTCAAACCCAGACAAGTTTGATGGTGTGGTTAAATGTTTATTTATATTGGCCAATGATAAAGAACATCCTTTTTTATTGAAATCAGGCAAGCTGGTTAAGCTTAATATGGGACTGGATGGAAATTTCGTTCTGAGGGATGGTTCATGGATCAGCGCAAATGACATTCCTTAATAAAAACATACTGATTGCTTGTAGTGACAAAAAAGATCGGTTGCAATTTTTCAACTATTTTGATGATTTAGATGCTGAAAAAATATTCACTGCCAGTGATTATGGGCAGATGAATGATTTGTTGTCTCACAGTGAGGAAAAATTCGACATCTTGGCTTTTGAGATATCAACTGCATGGATCAAAAATCTGGAAAAAATCAAACAAATCATTGAGGCCAATGAAAACCTTAAATTGATTGCGGTGGTTTCAAGTAAAATGAACATGACTCCATCACAGCATGCGGAAATTGAGAAATATGTAGACGGTTTATTCTATTCACCCGTCACGCAACAAGAGTTGTTGGCCAAGGGGTCAGCAATGAATACACGCGCGAAAGAACAGCGTAATCATTCAATTGTGGAGTTGGATGACTTTCTGGGCTTGCATTTCCAATTGACCAGCTTACCAAAGGCACTGATTGATACATCTACCCATCAAATCATTGAAGTCAACGATGCATTTGTTAATGAATTTAAAATCAAAAACAAACAATCAAAAGGTCAAGTATGGCATCAGGTATGTCAATTGAAAAACCAAAGTGATGTTGAAAAAGTTCATGCTCGATTGAATGAAACAGGTCAATACACTCAAAATGTTGGGTTTGAAGTAGGATCTAAAATCATCCCGGTTCAGTTGAACTTTTATACCACTGTATTTGATGATAAAACCTATTATTTGGTGGAGTTTGTCAATCAGTCTGAAAAATTGTTTTATGAGCGCTTTCTCAAATACTTGAGTCAAATAACTGAACTGAACTTTGAACAAAAACAGTCTCAGCAAACCTTGCAAAAGATGCTGCAGTGGATGGGTTTGGATTTTTGCTTTATAGTCAATAATAACTTAAGCAACCAGAACCAAAAATTACTGTGGGATAGTTCACTGAATAACTATGCCGAGTATTATATTGGTTGTGAACATGATTTTATCGACAGGAAGTTAAAGACTGATTTGGATTTCGATATTGAGAAAGGCGCCAACAAAGACATTCCCGGTGATGAGTTTTTAAGTTTTTATGGTGTCTCCTCTTTTATGGCTTTTAACTGTTCAATTGACAATGAAAATCAAGTTACATTAGTGGTTGGAAGTATTAAAAATGTCCATAAATGGAATTCATTCAAAATTCTATTTGGTCAATTGGCATTGCACTATAAGCAAACCATGGCGTTTAAGGCATTACAGTTTTCACATGAGTCGGAAAGCCAATATGATGTGTTAACCGAGCTGATGAACAGGCGATATATCGTTAAGCGCATTGAACAATCCATTGATAACAATATACATAGCCATGTAGGGCTTGCAGTTTTATTTATAGATTTGGATCGTTTTAAAGTCATCAATGATTCATTGGGTCATGATGTGGGTGATGATGTGTTGGTTAAAATTGCTCAAATTTTGAAAAACAATGTTCAAGATTATGGTGTTGCTGCTCGGTACGCAGGCGATGAATTTTTGGTTCTGCTTGATAAACAAGTGAATCAAGAAACGGTCAATGAAATTGCGAAAAACATCCTGATTGATGCCGCTAACCCCATTAAATTAAACAATGGCAGTGAAATCAAACTCACTTTATCAATCGGCGGGGCATATTTTCCAGAACATGGTAGTACGGTCAGTAAATTAATTAAGCATGCAGACATTGCACTTTATAATGCCAAGTTGAATGGGAAGAATAGATTCACCATATATAACAATACACTCGATGGCGACCAAGCCAAGCAAAGCGAAGAAATGGTTCGGAACCTTCAAGCTGCCATCGAGCTTGATCAAATCGAAGTGTATTACCAACCCAAAATTAACGCGTCCACAGAAGACATTATGGGCTTCGAAGCCTTGGTACGCTGGGAACACCCCGAACTAGGAATCATCAGTCCAGGTTTATTCATTCCTTTGGCTGAACAAACTGATTTGATTTATCCCATCGGCTTATTGGTTATTGAGAAAGCGGCTGAGTGTTTGAAAAAATGGCAGAAACAATACAAAATCCCTTTGACCATGTCGGTAAATTTATCTCCCATTCAATTGAATGACAAAGATTTGACCAGCAAAATAAGCCACATCATCGATAAAACTGGGATTCATCCTAAGCACCTGGATTTTGAAATCACAGAAAGTGAAAAGTTCAAAAGTGTAAAAGATGCATTGTTGATGTTCAAAAAAATAGTCAATTTAGGTTGTACCCTGTCAATTGATGACTTTGGTACGGGTCATTCTACCTTGGATTATTTGCGTAAAATCCCTGCCAAAACCTTAAAGATTGATCAAGTCTTTGTAAAAAACATAGGCCTGAGCCCCGATGACGAGGCCATTTTAGACGCCACCATCGATATGGCCAAACGAGTGGGGCATTTTATCGTTGCTGAAGGCGTGGAGACTGAAGAACAAAGACAATATTTAACCAACAAAGGTTGTGATTATTTTCAAGGTTATTTGTTTTGTCGCCCATTACCGAAAAAAGAAATTGAAAGGATATTGCTTCAACGTGAAGAAATATTAAAAAATAATTAACATGGAGTGAACTATTTTGAAACAGCTACAGTCCAAGCAGGCAACTCAATGAAATTAACAGAAGAAGAGAAGATGTCTGAAAAAACACTTGATGCAGAATTGGTAACACAAGCCCAGCAAGGAAAAATGTCCGCATTTGAATTGTTGGTCAATCGATACCAGCAAAGAGTGGCCAATGTGATATCCAAGTTTGTTAAAGACAGGCATGAGATTCAAGATGTGGCACAAGAAGTGTTTATCAAAGTTTTTCGGGCATTGCCTAATTTCAGGGGTGACAGTTCTTTTTATACATGGATTTATAGAATTGCTGTTAATACATCAAAAAACCACCTGGTTTCTCGATCAAGAAGAATTCAGAATACACAGGTTGAGTTCGAAGATGCGGAATCCTTCAATACCAATGAAGATCAAAGGAACTTAGACACTCCTGATGCAGTCTATGCACGTGGAGAATTAGAACAAACCATGTCAAAAGCAATTTCCATGTTGCCTGAAGATTTAAAGGCAGCGATTGTTTTAAGAGAAGTTGATGGACTTAGTTATGACGAAATTGCCGTCAAAATGGATTGTCCTATTGGTACGGTAAGATCAAGAATATTCAGAGCCCGTGATGCCATAGATCAAGCATTAAGGCCATTGTTACAAGATGAGAGTAAGAGAAAGCAAAATGTCAGATAAGTCAAATCAAAATATTTCTGAGTTAATGGATGGCGAATTATCCAGTGATTGCAGTCGTTTCTTGTTAAAAAGAATGCAATCTGATGATGCATTGAAAGGCAGTTGGAATCATTACCATATGTTGCGTTCATGCTTACAAAAAGAGCACAGTGCTCCATTGTTACATGATTTGGGTGCTGCTGTTGTTAGTCAACTGAATAACAGCAAAGTAGCAAACATGAGTCATGAAAAATCTCCAAAACGATTTCTAAAAGCATTTTCAGGAATGGCCATTGCCGCTTCTGTTGCTTTGGTGGCGGTGTTTTCATTCAATAACTTAAACCAATTTGAATCACCAAGTAATAACATGGTTTTTGCCAAAACCTCAAAGCAGTTAATCAATCCTCCAAACGCCAGTGTGGTTCGTGTTGAACAACCAGCCAATTACAGCAGGTACCCGTCATTGACACCGCAGGTCCAACAGTACATCAATGATTCGAACACCAGTTTGACCATACCCGTTTATTACAACACCGATTATGTCAACAGTGTTATCATTCAAAGACAATTGAATAGCACACAAATACCTGCTGACGAATGATTCGATTGGCCAGTGTGGTTATGCAAAATAACCACACAGTTACCCTCCAGCTTCAACAACAAGAGAAATGTGCAGGTTGCCCGAAAAATTGCAATGAACCACTTTTTAAGTTGTTTTCCATGAAAAGTAACCGCATAGACCTTAGTACCGACAACAAACAGTATCAATTAATTGACGGTGATCATTTATTAGCCAATAAACTTAAGATTGGTCAATTAATCGTGTTAAACATTGATGACTCAGACTTGTTCAGATCAAGTGCTTTGCTTTACTTCCTGCCACTTTTGTTGATTCTGATCGGAGTTTCTGTCGGTCACTTTGTGGGCAAATGGTTGGGTTTGTTGACTGACCTGTCTGCTTTGATGGGATTGGTTATAGGGTTGTTCACTGTGGTTTTTATTTTTAAAAATAAAATCATGCTAAAACACTTGAAATTTAGGCCAAAAGTAACGATTTTAAGACCTGAAGGCACTTAACTGTACAGATACAGTCTATAAGCGAATCTAAACCCAAATATAATATTAAGGAGTCAATATGAATAAATTATTATTGCTGTTGTCACTGATTTCTTTGAGTCATGCATCTGACTCAAAAGACATCAACTTGCCAAACTTTGTAGATTTAGCTAATTCAACGGGTCCTGCAGTGGTCAATATTGTTGCCAGAGATAATGTTGATGACAATCCAAGTCCGACCAATCAGCAAAATCAAGAGTTGTTTAAGTTCTTTGGCATTCCCAGTCAACCACAGAATCGAGATCGAGTTTCTGGTGGTTCTGGCTTTATCATTTCTGAAGATGGTTTGATCTTGACCAACAGGCATGTCATTGATGGTGCCGATAAAATCATCGTGACCTTGTTGGACAGAAGAGAGTTTGAAGCTGAATTGGTTGGTGAAGATGAAGCCAGTGATATTGCGGTATTAAAAATTGATGGAAAAAAATTGCCCAAATTAGCCATTGGTTCTGCAGATGACTTGCAAATAGGTGAATGGGTGATGGCCATCGGTTCACCTTTGAGTTTTGAGAACTCGGTGACCAAAGGTATAGTCAGTGCCAAGGGCAGACAAATCGGTTCACAACAGTATGTACCTTATATTCAATCAGATGTACCAATTAATCGTGGTAATTCTGGTGGTCCACTGATTAACCTTGATGGTGAAGTGGTGGGTATCAATACTTTGATTTATTCAAACACCGGCGGTTATATGGGAATTTCATTTTCAGTTCCTATCGATGTGGCCATGAATGTGGCACATCAACTACAAACCAATGGGGTGGTTAAACGTGGTTTATTGGGTGTTGGCATTGATGATGTCAATCA
This sequence comes from Marinicella litoralis, assembly GCF_002591915.1. GTDB lineage: Bacteria > Pseudomonadota > Gammaproteobacteria > Xanthomonadales > Marinicellaceae > Marinicella > Marinicella litoralis. The sequence continues at coordinate 91,892 of NZ_NIHB01000006.1, forward strand.
AGCGATGGCGGACTACTTGGGCATGGAAAAGCCAATGGGAGCCTTAGTCAACCAAGTATCTGAAGGCAGTTCAGCCGAAAAGGCTGGTATAAAAGTGGGTGATGTGATCATCCGCTTTAATGGAAAAACCATCAAAACCAGACAATCATTACCACCAGTGGTCGGTACTGTCATGCCGAACACAGAAGTGTCATTGGAAGTGTTCAGAGATGGTCAAGTTAAAAAATTGACAGCAAAACTTGGGGTTTTGAGTGACAATTTAACCGCCAATGTGGGCCAAGATGGTAATTCTGAAGTAAAAACAGGTATAGGTTTTTCTGTGAGTAAATTGACTGAACAAGATAAAGAGCGCACCGGTGAATCTGCAGGAGTCATAGTAACAAGCATCACCGAGAAGGACGTGGAACGTGCGAATTTAAGGGTTGGCGATGTCATTAAGCGCATTGGTAAGGTTGATATCAGTAATTTGTCAGACTTCAGTGATGCCATTGATAATTTGGACGATGACGAACCTTTGGTGTTGTTGGTTAAACAAGGACCGGGGAATACCTTTATAGTCATTGAACGATAAGCCTTATCAGTATAAAATACCCACAAATCCCATGAACTCCATGGGATTTGTTGTTTTTGGCTTAACCACACCTTAATAGGATTCAATGAAAAATATTCGAAACTTCTCCATCATCGCCCACATTGATCATGGAAAATCAACATTGGCAGACCGCTTTATTCAAGTCTGTGGCGGGTTGACTGAGCGCGAAATGGACAAGCAAGTTTTAGACAGTATGGATATTGAACGTGAACGGGGTATTACGATTAAGTCTCAGGCCGTTTGCTTGGAGTTCAAATCTAAAACCGGTGATGTCTATCAATACAACCTCATTGATACCCCAGGTCATGTGGATTTTTCATACGAAGTGTCCAGATCTCTGGCTGCCTGTGAAGGTGCTTTATTGGTGGTTGATGCTGCACAAGGTGTCGAAGCACAATCTGTGGCTAATTGTTACACGGCCATTGAAATGGGTTTAGAAGTTATTCCGGTGATCAATAAGATTGATTTACCCTCTGCTGATGTGGAAAAAGTCAAATTAGAAATCGAAGAAATCATTGGCATAGATGCTTCTGATGCGCTGTTGGTTTCAGCCAAAACGGGTCAAGGTATTGACGACGTATTGGAAGCCATTGCTGGTTTGATACCGGCTCCCAAAGGTTCTCCTGATGAGCCTTTACAGGCTTCAATCATTGACTCATGGTTTGATAATTACCTGGGTGTGGTTTCACTCATCAGGGTTTTCAATGGACAATTGAAAGTAAAAGACAAAATTCAAATCATGTCATTGAAATCAGATCAATTGGTGGAAGGCTTAGGTAAGTTCACTCCGAAAAGAACCCCTGGAACACATTTAAATTGTGGTGAGGTTGGGTACCTCAGTGCATCAATCAAAGATGTCCATGGTGCGCCAGTAGGTGACACCATCACCTTGACACAAAACCCCGCCAAAAAAGCCCTTGATGGCTTTATGCAATCTCAGCCCAGGGTATTTGCTGGATTATTCCCAACTTCTGCTGAGGATTACCAGAATCTTCGTGAGGCACTAGAAAAATTACGTCTTAATGATGCATCCCTTGCTTTTGAACCAGAATCATCGACTGCTTTGGGGTTCGGTTTCAGGTGCGGATTCTTGGGCATGTTGCATATGGAAGTGGTTCAAGAGCGAATTGAACGTGAGTTTGATATCGATATGGTGACCACAGCACCGACAGTGGTGTATGAAATGATTGATAAGAGCGGTAATCAAGTGATGTTGGATAACCCAGCTGATTTACCAGCGATGTTTGAAGAAATCAGAGAACCCATTATTATTGCCAATATATTGTTGCCGCAGGACCATGTGGGTTCGGTCATCAGTTTATGTATCGAGAAAAGAGGCATTCAGAAAAACATGCAATACCTGGGCAACCAAGTTCAGTTGACCTTTGAGTTGCCATTGAGTGAAGTTGTGTTGGACTTTTTTGATCGATTGAAATCAGTCAGTCGTGGCTACGCTTCTTTTGAGTATGAATTCAGTCATTATCTTGCCGGTCCATTCATCCGATTGGATGTATTAATCAATGGTGAAAGGGTTGATGCCCTGTCTATTTTAACTCACAGAGACAATGCGCAAAAACGAGGCAGAGATTTGACTGATCGTTTGAAAGAGTTGATTCCACGGCAAATGATAGATGTGGCCATTCAAGCAGCGATTGGTTCACAAGTTATTGCCAGAACCACGGTCAAAGCATTCAGAAAAAATGTGACGGCAAAATGTTATGGTGGTGATGCTTCGCGCAAAAAGAAATTATTAGAAAAACAAAAAGCAGGTAAAAAACGAATGAAGCAAATTGGTCGAGTAGAGGTGCCACAAGCAGCGTTTTTAGCCATATTGAAAGTAGACAGTTAAGAGGAAACTACTGGTGAACGAAATACATTTTGATTTTGAAGCATTTTTAACCTTAGCCAGTGCCCTGACTTTGGTGTGTTGGCTGATTGTAAAAATTAAATACAAGTCTGTCGAGCCTGATAACCAAGGGTTTATGACCTCATTGGTTACCTTTGGCTACTCATTTTTTCCAGTTTTCTTTTTTGTATTGCTAGTCAGAACATTTGTATTTGAACCTTTCAGAATACCTTCGTCATCCATGATGCCAACTTTATTGACCGGCGATTTTATCTATGTGAATAAGTTCTCATACGGTCTGAAGTTACCTGTATTGCATGATACCTTTATTGAAATAGGACACCCAGAAAGGGGTGATGTGGTGGTCTTCAGATTTCCGCCCAATCAAAAGGACGATTACATCAAAAGGGTGGTCGGTTTACCTGGTGACGATGTCTTTTATGACACCAGAAGTAAACTTGCGTACATCAATGGTAAGGTCATGAAACAAACGATTGATGGTCAATATGAAGGCTTTATCGATGACTTACAGGACCGTTCTCGGGTGATTCAAAAAACAGAATTCTTGACTGAAACAGGTCATAAAATCTTGACGGTTAATGGGGTCTCAAATCAACCTTTTAAATTCACTCGGTTGACGGTGCCAGAAGGGCATTATTTCGTGATGGGTGATAACCGCGATAATTCATCAGACGGCCGTGTTTGGGGTTTGGTCCCGGAAAGGAATTTGGTGGGCAAAGCACAGTTTATTTGGATGCACTGGAGAATACCGCACTTTTTTGAAGGTTTAAAAAGAATCGGTACCAAGATCATTTGACAATGATTTAACATCATTTGATAATAATTGAATTAAAATCATTCAATCCTAAAGATAATTAGAGGTAGCACAATGAAATCATTAAAGAAAGCACAAGGCATTACATTAATTGGATTCGTTTTTGTATTGGCCGTTTTGGGTTTTTTTCTGTTTGCAGGGATGCAAATTGTTCCCGTGTATATGGATCATGCATCAGTGGTGAAAGCCATGAAAGCCGAGGCAGCAGAGAGCAGTGGAAAGTCTCCGAATGAAATTAAGAAAAGTTTGGGTTTTAGGTTGGGTGTGAGTTATGTCACTGAAGTCAAATCATCTGACTTCAAAATTGTGCGTGGAAATGGCAGGGAGTTACAAGTTAAATATGAAGTGAAAAGACCGTTCTTATATAATTTGTCGTTTGTCATGGAATTTGCTGAAACCGTTCAACTAGACTGAATCAAGTTGAAAATCCTTGGTCAAAACATTGAATGGTCTCGTTCAGCTTTATTAGATCAAGCATTGACACACAGAAGTGTCGGTAAAAAAAACAATGAAAGGCTGGAGTTTTTAGGAGATTCAATCCTTTCATTGGTTATTTCAAACTTACTTTATCAAAAGTATTCAAACCTTACAGAAGGCGAATTGTCTCGCTTGCGGTCACAATTGGTCAAGGGGAAAACCTTGGCTGAAGTGGCCAGACATTATCAATTGGGTCCATCAATTAAACTCGGTCAGGGCGAAATTAAATCTGGCGGAGTTAACAAGTCCTCCGTTCTGGCAGACGCAGTTGAAGCCATTTTTGGCGCGGTGTTACTGGACCAGGGTTACGAAGTTGCCAAACGATTCATTGAACAGGTGATGACACCTTGGCTTGACAAAGTCAATCCCAGCGTCATCAAAAAAGATGCCAAATCCCAATTACAAGAAATGTTACAGCAACAAGGCTTGGAATTACCCGTTTATCAATTATTAGAAGAAATAGAAACAGATCAAATGACACAATTTAAAGTACTTTGCCACGTGCAAACATTAGACTTGAGCATTGAGTCCAAAGGCAGTTCAATCAAAAAAGCAGAGCAGTCGGCTGCCAATAAAATGATTGAAGCCTTGGAATTACAATGAAACTCGGCCCATTCAAATCAGGCTATGTATCGGTCATAGGTCGCCCCAATGTAGGTAAATCAACCTTAATAAACCAAGTCTTGAAGCAAAAGCTTTCAATTGTTTCGCATAAACCACAAACCACCAGGCATCAAATTTTGGCCATTCATTCAACTGAAAATGGACAAATGGTCTTTATTGATACCCCAGGAATTCACAACCAAAAAGGCACGGCTTTAAATAAACATTTGAACCAAACGGCACAGTCTTCATCACATGGTGTTGAAGTGGTGTTATTTTTGGTCGAAGCCATGAAGTGGACAGATGAAGACTTAAGGGCTGCAAAAGTGGTTCAACAATCTACGGCCAAAAAGATATTGGTGGTGAATAAAGTAGATAAGATCAAAAACAAAGAGCAGTTGATTCCATTTGTTGAAAAGATTTTAAATGACTTCGAATTTGATGGCATTCATTATGTAAGTGCTTTAAAAAACAAACAGATAGAACCTCTGGTTGATGTGATTTTCAATCACTTTCCTGCTGGAGAACCGATATTTGATGAAGATCAAATTTCTGATCGTTCCACTCGATTTTTTATCACTGAACTAATCCGAGAACAATTGATGGAACGTTTTCATCAGGAACTGCCTTACAGTGTTACGGTAAACCTGGAGTCCTATGAAGTCAAAGGGCTGATTCATCACATTCATGCCGTTATTTGGGTGGAACGAAAAAATCAAAAAGGCATCATTATTGGCAAACAAGGTGAAGCCATAAAACAAATTGGGGTCAATGCCAGGCAAGAAATACAAAAATTCATTGAGGCCAAGGTGAATTTAAAGCTTTGGGTAAAGGTCCAATCATCATGGACGGATGACATCAAAGCCATTGAGGCCCTAGGCTACAATGATGAATACAAGTAAATGTTTTAATCGACATGTATTCCGACCAAGCTTTCGTATTACATAAACGTCCTTACAAAAACAGCAGTGAGTTGGTCAAACTGTTGACATTGAAAAGTGGCTTGGTTGACTTAATCAGTAAGGGCAGTCGGAGTTCTCGATCAAAATTCAAAGGGATGTTACAACCTTTTGTTTTGACTCAAGTTTTTTACACCGGCCGATCATCTTTGAAGACCTTAACTGAGGTGTCCCAGCAAGCAGTCTTAAAACCTTGTCCTTATAAAAACCATGTATCAATGCTCTACTGTAATGAGTTATTGTTGTTAATTGGTATGCAAGATGAGGTGCACAGTGAAATTTTTAACGCCTATCAATTGACAGTTGAGCAATTGCAGAACAGCCGTTCTGTGAGTTTGATTTTACGAAAATTTGAGTGGTTCTTAAGCCAAAATATAGGTTATGAACTGAACTTGCCAGCATCAGTGAATCCTACCGATTTTATTGAGTTTGACCCATTGAATGGTTTGCAAAAAAGTAAACAAACAAAAATCTGTTCTGTCCACACTTTCAATCAATTTATTGGTCAGCAAAAGCTTAATTCAGTCGAAATCAAAGAAATAAACCATTTAATGAAATCAGTGGTAAATCACATGGTGCATGGTAAAACCATTCAAAGCAGAAACTTACTTTAAGCTGATAATCAGTCTTTACACAACCAGTCAATTCGTGGCCTCTTGTTGACTGGCTGGTTTTTTATTTATTTGTACAACAAGCAAACCCAATAAGCTGACTAATTGCATAAAATAAAATTTTGATAATTACGTCGACAATACATGATGATTTTACTCAATAAGGTATAATATTCCGCTTTATAAACCCATCAAATATTATGCCGATTTCCAAAATTTTGATTGCCAATCGCGGTGAAATTGCAGTTCGCATTATCAATACCTGCCGTCGCATGCACATCAAAACTGTTGCTGTTTATGCCGATGCCGATAGGTATGCCAAACACGTACAAATGGCAGATGAAAGCTGCCACATTGGATCGACTGATTTATCAGATTCTTACTTGAATGTAGATAAGATCATTGCTGCCGCAAAGAAACACGGTGTAGATGCGGTTCATCCAGGTTATGGATTTCTTTCTGAAAGGGCTTCCTTTGCTGAAGCATTGAAATCAGCTGGTTTGATTTTTATTGGTGCGCCCGTTGAGGCTTTGAACTTAATGGGCTCAAAATCAGCGGCCAAACAAACCATGTTACAAGCAGATGTCCCATGCGTTCCTGGTTATCAGGATGATGACCAAAGTGTCAATACATTACAACAAGCTGCCAATGAAATTGGCTACCCTGTTTTGATCAAAGCCGTAGCGGGTGGTGGTGGTAAGGGCATGAAAATTGTCCATGCAGCAGAGGACTTTCTGAATCAATTAAGTTCTGCAAAACGAGAAGCAATGAATGCCTTCGGGGACGATCAGGTGATCTTGGAAAAATACATCACTCGACCTAAACACATTGAGGTACAGGTTTTTGCAGATTCTCATGGTCATGTGGTGCATTTGTTTGAACGTGATTGTTCAACTCAAAGAAGGTATCAAAAAATCATTGAAGAAGCACCAGCCGCTGGTCTCAGTGATGCCACCAGAACTGATATGCTTAATGCAGCCATTAAAGCCACACAAGCCATAGATTATTTGGGTGCAGGTACCATAGAATTTATCATGGATGGAGATGATTCGTTTTATTTTATGGAAATGAATACACGTCTACAAGTTGAGCATCGTGTGACTGAAATGATTACAGGTGTGGATTTGGTTGAATGGCAAATCAGAGTCGCTCAAGGTGAACCCTTGCCGATGAAGCAAACTGAAATCCATGACAAGGGACATGCCATTCAAGTTCGCTTATATGCTGAAGACCCACAAAATAACTATTTACCTTCAACAGGTTTGTTAGAACTGGTTAAGCTGGCACAAATTGAAAATTCTGTGGTTGATTCTGGTGTTAGGACCAGTGATTCTGTCACCATTCACTATGACCCCATGATTGCTAAATTAGTGGTTTGGGCGAAAAATAGAAAAGTCTGTATCAATAAAATGCAAACGATTTTGAACCAAAGCGCTATTTTTGGGGTTAAAACCAACATGGCCTTTTTGTCGCAGTTGCTCAATAACAATGCTTTTAAAAAACATCAAATATATACCAACAGTTTAGACAATGATGAATTGGATTTATCGACTGAGTTACTGCCTGAAGTGATTGCCATTTATAGCCACCACTTATTAAAGCACAATACAGAAGCAAGGGCATGGCAGCAATCAAATGGTTGGCGCGTTCAAGGCGAGCAACCACTCGAATTACAGTTGACATTTTTGGGTGAAGAGCAAAATCATGTCGTCTCTTGGGAAGAGGGCGAATATTTAATTAATGGCAGTCATCATTATTTGCCACAAGCCAAAGACCTGTGCCATATTCATAGAAATCAAGTGCAAGTGGTTCATAATAATTTACGCTATGAATTCACATTACCAGATTATGAGGCCAAAACTTCTGCTTCAAATGCCAATGCGATTTATGCACCGATGCCAGGCAAGATCATTGAAGTTAAAGTGTCAGCAGGTGAATCGGTGAAAGCAGGCCAGACTGTGGTGGTTATGGAAGCGATGAAAATGGAATTAGAATTAAAAGTTGAACGTGATGCCGTGGTTGAAAAAGTGTTTCATCAACAAGCGGATCAGGTAACAGCAGATGCCATGCTGGTTGAATTGGAAAGTTCATGAATCTACCCAATCAGGTAAAAATCGTCGAAGTTTCGGCCAGAGATGGTTTGCAAAATGAAAAGCAAATTATTGATGTAAAGGATAAATTGGCTTTAATCAATGGACTGAGGGCTGCCGGTGTTAAGCACATTGAAGTCACCGGGTTTGTGTCACCCAAATGGGTACCACAGTTGGCCGATGCATCAGCTGTTTGTGCTGGATTAACCCCCGATGAGCAAGTCCATTATTCGGCGCTAACGCCTAACATAAAGGGGTTGGACGCTGCGATTGAAGCCGGTATCAAAGAAGTCGCTGTTTTTACGGCTGCCTCTGAAAGCTTCACTCAAAAGAACATCAACTGTTCGATTGATGAATCATTTGAACGTTTTTTGCCTGTATTAGAGAAAGCCTCAGCACACAAAATTAAAGTGCGAGGTTATGTGTCATGTGTACTGGGCTGTCCCTATGAAGGCAGTATTGAACCCAAAATGGTTGCAGAAGTTGCTCAGCGATTATTTGAAATGGGCTGTTTTGAAGTATCTTTGGGTGACACCATTGGAACAGGAACCCCAAAAGCGGCACAGCGAATGTTTGCCCTTACGGCTGAGCATGTTCCAGTAGATAATTTGGCACTGCATTTTCATGACACTTATGGCCAAGCACTGGCTAATATACATGCTTGTTTGGAACTGGGCGCCACTGTGATTGATTCATCCGTTGCTGGTATTGGTGGTTGTCCTTATGCCAAAGGTGCCACTGGTAATGTCAGTACAGAAAACGTCATTTACATGCTTAATGGCATGGGTATTGATACTGGGATTGACTTGGACAAATTAGTTGCAGCCGGTCGTCAAATTTCTGTTGTACTGGGCAGAAATCCCAACAGCCAAGTTAACAAGGCTTGGAAATAACAGGGTTTTATTGCGCTGACTTTTTTGAGTTCAGCTGAGACCATAAATCTTGAAAATCAAAGTCTGGATAAAATTGAATCATTTCATTCAACAGCCGTTCAGCTTTTTCTAGTTGTCCTTGTTCAAGGTATTGATTGAATTGTTGTAATTCCAGTGCCATCATAGGATCCATGTGACTTTGCTTGATGGTTTTTTTATTGCTCTTGAACTCATTCATCAGTAAGGCTTTGTTGGCTTTTAATGATTGTTGGTCAATGGGTTTACCCGTGATGGATTGTGAGTTTTGTTCTTGGTTCGCTTGTGGCAACGCCGCTACTGGAGCAGGCATTGATTTAGGTTTTGCTCGTATGTGGTTGTTGTCTTGGGTGATTTTAATTCTTTTGTATTCTACTGTTGATTCCTCTGTTAAAGATTCGGCATTGACTGATTTGGTTTGATTTTCAGCAGCATGGTTCTCTGAGTTAGGTATGGTCAGTGATTCTGTGCTTATTAACTCGCTTTGTGTCAGTAACCAAATCATTGGTATAAGCAAAACCACTGAAGCGGCAGCCAACCAGGGTTGCCTTTGCCTGCCAGATCCAAAATAATCATGTTTACTTTCTTTTTTGACCGCTTGTTTTGCATGCTTTAGTATCAACTCATCCAAATCTGCAGGTGGCATATCTTGGTTGGCTGCTCGATACAATTCAGTCAATTTTTTGTCTTCATCTTGTTGGTTCATTTGAAGCGCTCCATAGCCAGTTTTATTTTGTTTACAGCATAACGGTATTGGCTTTTTGTTTGTTCTATTGGTTGTGCTGTTATTTGCGCAATTTCTTTGATGCTGAAACCACTTTCATGTTTCATCACAAATGTTTGCCGTTGATTAAGGGGAAGCAAAGAGATGGCATGGTCGAGTGCTTTGGCCATTTGTTTGGTTTCAAATTGATTTTCCGGCTGTTTTAAGGGCTGTTCATTGGCCTGGGAGTCGGAGCTTGCGTCTAAGCCATTCATTGTTATCGTCCTACCAGATTTGCGAAACTGATCTATCAACAGCCTTCTGGCAATGGTATAGGCCCAGGTGGTGAATTTTTGTTGGTGGTTGAATTGTTCTTTGCTGTTTATAATCTTAAACCACAACTCCTGAAATATTTCCTTGGCATCATGCTCGTGGTTGATTGATTTTTTGATAAAGCGAAACAGAGGGCCTTTGTGCCTTTGATAGAGTAGCTCAAAGGCCCTTTGTTGGTTATCATCATTGCGACTGAATTTGAACATCAGCTGTTCATCGGTGAGTCGTTCATCATTGCATTGATTCGGCATCCATTCATTTTAATGTGATGTGGTTTAATTAGCCAATCCTTTGGCCAAAGAGACCAATTGTAAAAACTCACCTCGATAACCAAAATGATCGCTGCCTTTGGACTTTCTAGCCAGTGTCAATACATCATCATAACCAAATTCTTTCAAGTAAGTTCCTCCTCTGAGTATTTGGCCAAAGGCAGCCACCGATGCGGCAAATTTAAATTCTTGACTTGCCTCTGCCATAGTTTTGATTTGATTTTTCATGATTGGCCACTGTAAAAGCAGGCTGTTGTTTTCATCGGGTTTTTTGTACCTGATTTTCAAAAAGGCAATTTCATTTGAAGTGTTGTCAGACACTGGATTCTTTTGGTATCTTGATGTGGTTAACCACCCTTGTTGACCTTGTAACACCACTTCGTATATTGCAGTGACGGTATGGCCTGCGCCAATTTCACCCGCATCAACTTTGTCATTGGCAAAGTCTTCATTTTTCAATTGACGATTTTCATAGCCAATCAGCCTGTATTCCTTAACCGTACTGGGGTTGAATTCTATTTGAATTTTGACGTCTTTGGCAATGGTGAACAAGGTTGAGTTGATTTGCTCCACCAAAACTTTATTGGCTTCTTTTATGGTATCAATATAGGCGTAGTTACCATTGCCAACATCGGCCAATTGTTCCATCAAGTGGTCGTTGTAATTGCCCGTACCAAATCCAAGTGTGGTTAATGAAACACCTTTTTTACGCTTGGTCTCAACCAAGGTTTTTAATGCTTCAAAATCAGTGGTACCGACATTAAAATCTCCATCAGTAGCGATTAAGATTCGATTGATGCCTCCTTCGACCTTGTTTTGTTCAGCCAATTGATAGGCCAAATGAATACCAGCAGCACCATTGGTGGATCCTCCTGCGCTTAATTGATCCAATGCACTGGCAATCTTAGCTTGATTGTTACCTGGTGTTGGTTCGAGTACTACGCCGGCTGCACCCGCATAAACCACAATTGAAACATGGTCATTTTCAGTCATTTGCTTACTTAGTAATTTCAATGATGATTTCAGTAATCCAATTTTGTTGGGACTGTTCATGGAACCTGAAACATCCAGTAAAAAAACCAAATTTGCAGCAGGTCGCTCAGCAGTGAGTTTCTCAAATCCCTTGATACCAATATGCAGCAGATGGGCTTCATTGTTCCAAGGAGATGGGGCCATTTCTGTGTTGGCCAAGAAAGGCTGAACCCAATTTTCCGGGGATTGGTAATTATATGAAAAATAATTGATCAATTCTTCAATGCGCACAGCATCCTTGTGGGGTAGTTGGCCTTGATTGAGCATTCGGCGCACATTGGCATAGGCGCCTGTATCAACGTCAATACTGAAAGTTGATATTGGGTTTTTTAAAACGGATTGAATTGGTTGGTTTTCAAAATGTTTATAATTTTCACGGTCTTCCACCATGGCTGGGTAAGTAGCTGGTGTCATGGATAATTGATCTGACATGGCAACTGATTTTAATCGTGAGCCAGTTTCCATGATTTTAGGCTTTGGTTGTTTATGGGATTGATTTTGTTTAAGCCTTTCTGCGTTGACTTTACGTTCTTCGCTGCTCTGTTGTTGACCTGCACAAGCGATTAGCAGGGCTGTTATGCTGACTAAGAGAATTCGTTTCATCATTTAATCCTTGGTTGTAATACTTAATGCTATATACGTGCCAACCAAGAGTTTGGGTTAAATGGTTTTGATTTAATTTTACATTGCATTGTGAAATACAGTTTTTTCTTAAATGATTTTGTTCAATGCATAAAAAAAGGCGAATCATGGATTCGCCTTTTTTGGGTATTGATTGATGGGTATCACCAAATTTTAACCCGTTCTTCTTCTGGTAAGTACATACCATCCCCAGGTTTAACATTAAAAGCTTCATAGAATTCCGGTAAGTTTCTTAAGATACCATTGGTTCTGAATTCTGAGGGTGAATGTGGGTCGGTATCAATGCGTCGCAACAATTCTTCATCACGGTATTTACGTTTCCATACTTGTGCCCAGCCTAGGAAAAACCTTTGTTCAGGAGTGTAACCATCAATGATTCTGTTGTCGGTATAGTTCTTCTTGAATGCTTTGTATGCGATGGCCAAGCCACTGAGGTCACCAATGTTTTCACCCTGGGTGAATTCACCTTTTACATGGGTCCCATCGACTACGGTAAAAGCATCAAATTGTTTGACTAATTTGTTGGTCAGCTCTTCAAACCGAGATCTGTCAGCTTCAGTCCACCAATTTTTTAAGTTACCGTCGCCATCATATTTTGACCCTTGGTCATCAAAACCATGACCCATTTCATGACCAATCACAGCACCAATGCCACCATAATTGACGGCTTCGTCTGCCTCTAGATTAAAAAATGGCGCTTGTAAAATAGCTGCTGGGAATACAATTTCATTTTTGGTTGGATTGTAATAAGCATTCACCCTTTGTGGATTCATGCCCCATTCATTGCGATCTATGGGCTGACCTATTTTGCTTCTGTTTCTGTGAGTGAAAAATCGTGTGGCTTCTTTGATGTTTTCTATCAAATGAGTCCCTGTAATGTTCAATTCACTGTAGTCTCGCCAAACATCAGGATAACCAATTTTGGGATCAAATTTATTGAGTTTATCCAAGGCCTTAACTTTGGTTTCTTCACCCATCCATTCGAGTTCTTTGATACTGGAGCCATAAGCATCACGCAGTTGTTCAATCATGCTTACCATGCGCACTTTGGCTTCTGGTGGAAAATGCTTTTTAACGTATACCTTTCCTACCAATTCTCCAGCCAAGCCATTGACCAAATCAACGCCACGCTTCCACCTGGGTTCTTGTTCTGTGGTTCCAGATAATACCGTGCCATAGAATGAAAAGTTTTCATCAGCGAAATCAGCATTCAAATGAGTTGAAGCATTGCTTAATAAATGCCATTTGTAATATTTTTTCCAATCATCAACAGAATATTTTGTAAAAATTTGATTCAATGTGTCCAAATAAGGCGGTTGAGTTACCACTAAATTTTCAGGTTTATCTATCATGGTGTGAGTCAACCAACGGTCCCAGTTGATATTGGGTACCTTGCTGGTAAATTCGTCAAAAGTCATTTTGTTGTAGGTTTTATCGCGGTCTCTATTTTGAATGCGATCCCACTGACCTTCAGCCAAATCTTTTTCAATGGCATAAACTGTTTGGGTTGTTGCCACAGGATCTTTGATCCCAGCCAATGTAAACATATTGGTCATGTGCTGTTGGTATTTTTCTCTGATGCTTTGTGATTTTTCATCTGCTTTAAAATAATAATCTCGATCAGGCAAACCTAAACCGCTCTGTCCTACATATACGATGTGTTCATCAGATTTTTTCTGGTCTATATAGACGTACATTGACAGCGGAGAGGAACCATATATATCTGCATATCCCATGTATTCACTTAAATCATTGCTGTTTGAAATTTGATCAATTTTCATCAATTCATTTTTGATTGGTGTCAGGCCCTTGGCTTCAATCGCTGCTGTGTCCATAAATGATTTATAAATATCAGCAATCTTTTGTTCTGAACTGCCTTGTTCATTGTCCATTTTTGAAACCTCTTCAATAATGGCCTGGACATGCTCTCTGCTTTCGTCACCCAATTTATTGAATGCACCAAAGTTTGATTTATCAGCTGGAATTTCAAATTCATTCAACCATTTACCATTAACGTGTTGGTAAAAGTCATCCTGGGGTCTGACAGATTTATCCATATCAGACAAAGTGATGCCTGATGATATGGTGGGTTTGATTGGCTCTTGTTTAACTTGGTTGGGTTGACAGGCAGCCAATCCAATGGTTAAGCCAGTTAATAATAAAGTTCTATTCATGAATCCTCGTATGCGACAGAAAAGGACAATATTCTATATAGCTTGCTGAGTAATTGGATGTGTCTATGGTCATGAAAAAGCCAGCATGGGGTTTGTATTAACCATGCTGGCTTTTAATTTTCGTAGTAGCGTGGTAATCAACCAAAGGCCAAAGATTTCAAGCCTTTAATCACTTGGTTGATCCTCTTTTTGTTGTCTTTGATGAATGAAGCATCTGATTTTGGCAGTAACAACCAACTGTCTAATAAATGCTTGGCATGTTCATTGTCCTGAACCCCTTTTTCTCCTGACATGCGCTCTGAAAGTATTTGAACTTGATAGGCCATGCGTTGTTCCATGAATTGATCTGGGGTGCTTAATCCTGTCAAAAATTCAGCTGCAATTAAATGCTGATTCAAAGAGTCTGCATTTGATTCTGCAGTGGCTCTTTGATTAAACCAAGCAAGCAAGTTGTCATTTTTTGTGCCTGCGAGCTTATCATTCAAGGATGTTTGATCAATTTCACCTTGTTCAAATTGACTGTATATTTGATCAATTTTTTCTTTCAGCTTAAGTTCATCCGTTACCGCTTTATTTTTAATTTTATGTATTTTTTCATCAATTTGTTGTATCAGTTGATTTAACTCAGCTTGCATGAATTGCCCTGGCTTTTCTAGAGTGTCCCATGCTTTCAAGGTGTCTGCTTTAAAAGCGGCCAATGATTCAATGTCTTTATTGGATTTAAGGTTTTTTTGTTGTTTTGTTATGAAGTTTTTAACCAACTCTTTTTGTTCTTGTTGTGCTGAATTGAATTCTTCTTTGACTTGATTCCTTTGATTAAACAAAGCATCATTGGCTTTACGGAATTTTTTCCACAGTTTACGTTCTGTATATTGCTTTACGATGCCTGCTGACTTCCATTGATGTTGAAGGTTTTTTGCGCTTTCAATCGCTTCATTGATATCATCCAACTCCTGTAGAGCTTGTGCTTGCTCAATTAATTTCATTTTTTTAGATTCGGCAATTTGATAAAATTCATTGAGTTTTTGATCAATTCTATTGATTGATTTTCTCAGTCTTTTAGCCATTTTACCCCTTTGTTTCGGTGGTAATTGATCCAAGGCTTTTAATTCTTTGAATCCATCGCGAGTGATTCGCGCCAAGTCACGTTCAGCGGTATTGTCTAAATCACAACTGTCCATTTCATTAATCAACTGGTTGATCGTTTCCAAACGGTCATTTTGTACTTCACTGCGTTTTTCGAAGAAGGGTTGGGTGGGTTCAAACACGGCTTTTGATACATTTCGAAATTCCTGCCACAATGCCTGGTTTCTTGATGGGTATTTATCACCTTCTAATTTTTCCATGTCTTCCAATGCATACCATTGGGCATTGGAATCTTTAAGTTTTTTCAAGACGGCGTCAGGATGGAGCCCTTGGCCATGCATGGCAGCCACAGAATTGATGATTTCTTGTCGGGCTTTGTCATTACTCCACTTTTGCCAATTTCTTAATTCTTTAAGTCGGCTCCACACCTGATCTAAGTGGTATTTGTTTTGCTTGATAACAGGATGTGAGAATCCAGCCAGTTTCTTCAAACTGGCGATTTCATTGCTTACTACTTTGGCTTGTGCCAATTGACCGTCTTCAATCAATTGAATGGCTTGGTCTATCAAGGCAACAGCTTTATCAGCAGCTTGATCTCGTTTCATCGCAGATTGGTCAATTTTTTCTGCAAGCTTGGTGCACAGGTTGTTGAATTGTTCATTCAAGTGACTGAATGCTTCACTGTTTTTGGTGTTCTTTGTGGCCTTTTGCCATTGTGACTTAAATTGTCTGAGTTGTTGGGGGGTGGCAGTTGGCTTGCTTAATGCGTCATTGATGTCATCGACCACTTTAAACACATGATCAGGAATCTTTTGGTCTTGTTGAATTTGCTCCCTTAAGGCCAATAACGCTTGGTTGATTCGCTGGTGTTTTGCTTGGTCTTTGGGGTCAATTGATGAAACATCTAATTCGTTCAATGATTCAATGGCTTGTTGAATTTTCATCAAAGAATTGAGTTGATTGTGCTCAATGGAGGACTCGATTTCATTCAATTGTATGATGGTTCTTTGTTTTTTTTGTTTCTGTAGAAATTCTGTTCGGTGGTCAGGGTCGAGAATCATTCTTGCCGCTTCATAGGCGCCTGCAAATCGAAGTTTAAGATTTTCAGGGACTGTAGATTCCAAGTTAGTCCATTGTTGGTTGATGGCTGCAAGGTCAATGTCTTTTGAATTTTTACCATGCACCACTGAATCTAATTTTTGACACAATTCGATGGCTTTTTGTTCCAGTTGTTTGTCATTGCTGGTTCCAAGGCGCTGTTCCAATTGTTTTCGGAGTGCTTTGTTCTTTTTGGTTTTTTCCATCAATCGTTGCAGGGTGGACGGCTGACTGATATGTTGCAGTATGGCACTTTGAACGGCTGGGTCTCGCTCTTTTAATAACAAATCCCCTAAGAAACCTTGTTGTGTAATTTGGGCAATCGCCTTAATTTTGATGGAAGTGTTTTTGGCATCTTGAGCAATGGCCTGAATAACTTCTTTGTCATTGATGTGTTGAAATAAATCTTGATATTGATCGTCTTTATCAGCATTGATGCAGGCAACCAATTTACGCTTGGCCACTGATTTTATTTTTTTACTTTGGTGGGTGTTTACAATGTGATTGATGTCAGTGGGGTTTGATATTTTGTTGAGTGCAGCCAGTTGGACTTTTTCGCTGACGTCTTCAAACACAATGGTTAATAATTGTCCAGTAAGTTCAGGGTCTTGACTGGTTTGTATGGCAGTCATTCGGACTTTTTCGTTTGGGCTTTGCCATTTAGGTTTATTGAACCATTTAATAATACTCATTACGCCACCTGTTTCAGTAAGTTTTGATTGATGAACAACAATTGTTCCTCCGCTTGATCAATTTTCATTAATTGGCGGGCCATGTGATCCAACGCTGTGCCAGCAAGAAACCATTTGATGTGTTTTCGTGCCATGCGATAACCGCGGTCTGGACCATAGAAATCATGTAAATTAACGATGTGTTGATACATGACAGAAAGTATTTCGTTTTGTTGTGGTGCTGCCACCACTTCTCGCGTCTCTAAATACTGCCTTATTTGATTGAAAATCCAAGGGTTGCCTTGAGCAGCTCGACCTATCATAATGCCATCGCATTGGGTTTGTTCAATGACTGCTAACGCTTTGTGAGGGGTTGTGATGTCCCCGTTGGCGATGACTGGAATGCTGATGTGCTGTTTGACTTCAGCAATTAATCGATAATCAGCATCTCCTTGGTATTTTTGTTGTTTGGTTCTGCCATGTATGAACAGGGCTTGGATTCCATTGTTTTCCGCCATCTCAGCAATTTGCAAAATGTTTTGTTGGTCTGAATCAATTCCCAAACGGGTTTTCAATGTGATTGGAACATCCGTTGAACTCACCACTGCTTGCAAAATGTCATTCACCAAACTTGGGTCTGCCAGTAAAGCGGAGCCGCATTTTTTCTTGGCCACTTTTTTTTGTGGACAGCCCATATTGATGTCTACGATTTGCGCTCCATGTTGTACATTCATTACTGTTGCAGTTGCCATTTGATCAGGATCAGATCCGGCTATTTGAACTGCAATCGGTCCAGGTTCTCCGGTGTGGTCCATGCGAAATTGGGTCTTCGCCGTTTTTAATAAAGACAAATCACAACTTAACATTTCGGACACTGCATATGAAGCACCCAGACTGCGGCACAACTGACGAAATGGGCGGTCAGTTACGCCCGCCATGGGCGCTAACATCACTGGATGTTCGATGGGGTAGGGGCCAATTGAAAATGCGGGCATCATCGTTAAATCAATTGATTGAATATTTTAAAGCCGCTGACCCAAGTGGCTATGGCTGAGCCTACATTGGTCAAAACGAAAATCAATAAGATTCGAGTCACTGGATTTTTCCACCAGCCCTTGAGTTGCATGGCATCAGTTTGTAAGGCTTCAAAATCATGAACTTTGGGTTTTCTGATCATGGTTTCAACCAACGCAGCAACCATGCCAGCAGCTATGGTTGGGTTCAAGGATGTGAAAGGGGCAGCCAGCATGGCAGCAATGATGGTTATGGGATGTGCACCGGCAATCAAAGCACCAATTCCAGACAACACGCCATTATAAATAAACCAAGTTTTAATCATGTCCATACCCAGTTCTTTGTTGGTGGCAAAGCCCCATGCAAAACCAAACAAGATGATTGCTGTGATCAACCATGGCAATGATTTGAGCCAAATTGATTTTGGGGGTAGGGTATTGAGTTTGTTGATGGTCTGGTTGGTGTCGATGGGTTCTTGCATGTAATTATGCAAACCTTTCAAGTGGCCTGCACCAATAATCACCAATACATTTTGAGGTTTGTTTTCAGGATTGTTCTCAACAGCTTGTTGTAATCTGGCTGCCATGAATTGATCGCGTTCGTCTATCAGCGATTTGAACAGTGATTCTGAGTTTTCTGAGAACTCATTGAAAGTGCTTTCCAGCATGTCCCCTGATTTTAATTTTTCAATTTCTTGTTCGCTGATTTGTTCCTTATCAAAAAAACCACCAAAACCGAAAAGTAAATTAACCTTTTCTAAAAAACGCAGGGATCGCCATGTACGTTTCATGGTGATGCCAACACTGCGGTCAATTTTCCATAAAGTTAAGCCATGTTCTTGAGCTGATTTGATGGCTTGCTTCATTTCTGCACCTGGCTCAACGCCCAATTGGTCGGCCAATCTTTTTTGATAGGCGCTCATGGCCAAGTTGGTTGCAATCAAACCAGTTTGCTTGTTTTTTATGATGCTGATCAAATCCATATTCCGGTACCTGTTTTGATCAGTGATGGCTTGGAAACGGATTTCATCTAATTCGATGGCAATGGTGTCGAATGATTTGGTGTCAATCAATGACTTGACCACATCTGCACTTTTTTGTGACACATGAGCGGTACCCAGTATCAAAAAGTTGACACCACCACATGCAATTGATTGATGAGGTTGTCCTTTGAGTAATTCCGTTAATTGCAGATTGTTATCCATTGTGGTTAGGTTCCAAGGCACAAAAGTCGGTTATTTTAACACTATGGAAATGGATTTTTACAACTGTTTGCAGCATCAAGTCAATGCGCATTGATTTTAGTGGCTAAGTGAACGGTTGTGCGGCTTAAAAAGGGTGGGTGATTATCTCAATAACGCAGTTATTGCTGAAGTTTTATTGAGATTAAATAGATCGTGGTAAAAGAATGGCGGAGAGATAGGGATTCGAACCCTAGGTACGCTATTAACGTACGCTGGTTTTCAAGACCAGCCCCGAGATAAACACAATGACGACTTTCACGAAGTGAAAAAAGTCTTTGTAGTGTTCTCGAAAGGGCGTGCATTCAACCGCGAATAACGCAGTTATTGCTGAAGTTTTATTGAGATTAAATAGATCGTGGTAAAAGAATGGCGGAGAGATAGGGATTCGAACCCTAGGTACGCTATTAACGTACGCTGGTTTTCAAGACCAGTGCATTCAACCGCTCTGCCATCTCTCCGCAGTGGTTGCTCATCAACAAATGAGGATGCGTACTTTATCCTATTATAATATTCAAATCCAGATTTTTTTTACCGAAAAAAGTATTTTTTTACCAACTAAAAAATTGACACCTTTTTATTTTTGTTTAAAACGGCTAAAATACGCGCTTTCAATTGGTTCTGAGATTTAATATGACAATAGAAACTGGTGACAAAGCACCTGATTTTTCATTGATTGCAGACAATGGTAAACCCTTTAAATTATCTTCTAAACTGAAAGGTAATGCATTATTGGTGTTTTATCCTGGCGACGGTTTGCCTGTATGTAAACAACAACTGTGTGATTATCGAGATGGTTTTTCTAAATTTACAGATTTAGGCGTGGATGTGATTGCAATCAGTTCAGATGACTCCGATTACATCAAAACTTTCAAAAAAGAAAATAACTTACCTTTCACATTACTCAGTGATAAAGAAGGCGAAGTCGCTAAAATGTATGATTCATTTGGCTGGTTTGGCGTGAAGAGATCTGTCTTCTTGGTGGATAAGAACTTTGAAATCAAATACAAACACATAGAATCGGTTTCAATCTACAGTCGTTCGGTTGAAGAGTTGACTGAAATGGTTAAGCGCAAAGCTTAAAAAGCATACAAAAACCTGGATCAGGTTATTAAAGGGCTAAAGAGAGATATTTTAGCCCTTTTTTATGTGTCAAAACATTCGTCCAATTTGTTGTTGATTTCATTTTCAATGACAGACTTAAAAGGAATCATGAAAAACCCCAATTTGGCATAAATTTCAATGCCATCATCTTTAATCAACAAATTGCCAGTGACTCCAGAGCCGGAAAGCCTGCATTCAGTCTCAGTGACAAATTCATGCTGTATGGCGTA
The DNA here is from genome assembly GCF_002591915.1 of Marinicella litoralis. Taxonomy (GTDB): domain Bacteria; phylum Pseudomonadota; class Gammaproteobacteria; order Xanthomonadales; family Marinicellaceae; genus Marinicella; species Marinicella litoralis. Next base: position 112,409 of record NZ_NIHB01000006.1, read on the forward strand.
CTTATCTCTCAATGCGTTAAGCATGGTTTGTAAGGTTTGCTTAGAATGATCTATGTGACATTCAAGTGGATAAGTGATGTTGATTTCTGACATATTTTATTTGTTACACGGCGTTGGTTTTCTTACACGGGTACCCGTTTGGGTTAATTCGCAGTTTTTCTCAACGACATCGCTGATGGCAAAACTGAACATCTGTTGGTAGGTTCTTTGTAGGGTAGAGTGATTCAAAGATTCGGGCTCAAATTTCCACTTTTTTATGGCTTTAACGACTTCTTGTTCAAACGCCACGTAGTTGTTTTTTTGAGAATTAACTTTGATGTCATAGGCTTTGCCATTGGGTTTTAATCGAAAGGTTGCAATGACATCTTGCTCAATTTGATTGTACCAAAAATGTTGTGGATAGGTTGGTGGCAAATATTTTTTCAATACCGGCATGATGGGGTTTTTGTCATCGAAGGATGTCAGGGTCAGTACCTGTGATTGAGTTTCATGTGAGCTGGTGCTTGCTTTAATATTTTCAGGTGGTTGGTATGACAATGCTGACAAGTCTATGACTTCAGGTATGTTGGTTTTCGGAATGACAACTTCATTAGAAGCAACTAAATCTAAATCTGTATCGAACAGGTGATTTTGATCTAAAGATTGTTGTAAATGTACATTCAAGTCGTTGATCACATCATTAAAGGCATGTTTTTTTGGTTCAACCATAAGAGCTGGTTTGTCTTGGCTGATATCAGAATTTGGTATAGATTTAATCAATCTCTTGTTGATTGGTTTTTTAACATTGGGGTAAAAGTTTTGCTGTGAAAGGTTTCTTTTAACCCACTGATTTTGTGTGCTATTCGTTGTTTTCATGGCCGGAATAAGCAGGTTGTTATCAATCGTTGCAAGCATGGTTTCATTATCCGACATTCTGGGTTGTAATAATAATGTAGTGAGGACAACCAACAGAATAATCGGCATAAAAATCATCAAGGATGACTGGCTTGACTTGTTTTGCAGCAAAAATTTAACTCGACTCAGCAACATGCCGTCATTGATACCCAAGTGAACACTGTGGTTCATCTTCATTCCATTGGTGAATGTGGCAATGTTGGTCAGTGCTTTGGCATAAGTAATGGCTTCAGTTTCATGGGCTAGGACCATTTGATCACAACACTGTTCTCTGACGTGTCGTATGTCATTGTTCATCCACCTAATTCCTGGGTGAAAAAACAACAAAATATCTGCACACAACTGAATGATGTTATGAATAAAATCATTTCGCTTTAAGTGACATAACTCATGTTTTATGATGGCTTCAAGCTGTTCTTTGGGTATTTGGCTGATTAAACTCAGTGGTAACAATATGGTTGGTTTGAAAAAGCCATAAGCCGCAGGTACCATGACTTGCTTGGATACTTTCAATAAGGGTATGGTGGCCAAATCTAATTTAATGGATATATTTTTAACAAATTGTTTCAGTTGACTGGAAATGTGTGGGTCACACTCATGTCTAATTGATGATAAATTCAACCATGATTTGATCAGTCGGAAACTCAGAAACAATACAGTTAACCCCCATGCCAAAACAAAATAGGGCAAAGAAATATCGATCATGTAAAAAAACAAATTCTCGGCATTCAGTTGCTGGTACGACTGAATTGATTGGGTGGTTAATTCAATGTGGCTGGAAGAGCTGTTGGGGTATGATGCATTGTAGCTATTGAGAATCGGAATGATTAAACTGACCAACACCAAAGACATTCCTGTCCAATATTTGGCGTGAACTGACTGAATGGATCTGGTGATTACCCAGTACAGCAATGTGATTAATGTGCCTTGCCATAAAAAATGGATCAGCGACCAACCTAATGTGGTTATTAATAGTTGTGTATCAGCTAAATTCATGACCGTATATTCTTAACTTTCTTCTTCCGCTTTTTCTAAAATTGCTTTGATTTCATTGATCTCAGATTGTTTTGTGATGTCAGCGGTCCCCAGTGCTTGTAAAACAAGTGAACTGATAGAGCCACCAAACAACCGGTTTTTCAGATCATCCAACATTTGTTTTTGGGTTTCTTTTTTACTTAAAGAAGGTTGGTAAATGTGTGCTTTTTGTTCGCTGTTGCGAGATACCAAGCCTTTTTGATGCATAACTTGCAACATTTTCAAGGTTGTGGTGTAGCTGGTTTTGCCGTTTTTGATGAGTTCCTCATGGATTTGACGAACCGTTGCTGGAGAAATCTGCCACATGATGTTCAGTATGGCTAATTCTGTTTTGGTTGGTTTTGGTATGTTGATCATAGTAGTAGTTTAGTGTTTAACGAAGTTCCTCGTATATTGTATCAGTATTTAATAGAATCTTTCAAGGGAGGTTGAATTACCTAAAACCGCCACTTAAAAGATGGCATGACAAAGTTCAGAAATGATGTGACCTCTTTGTCACAAAAAGCGCTTCACAAAATTGAATTTTTGTTGTTGATTGTTAAAGCCACTTGAAACTGGTTAATTTGGTTAATATGGTTGGGTTGTCTTTGACTTGATGAGATTGCTTAGACGGCAGACATTGGCGTTTTGGATCGAGCCATGACTCGGTTTTTTTTGATGTTTTGTTGCTGTAGATGCGTTCTGCAATCAAAGTTTTGTTGTTGGATATATTGAATTGATACGGGGTGACTGATTTATTCTTGAGTACTTGTAGTTCAATCTTTGTGTTTTGTTGGCAAGCTGCCAAAGCCAAAGCCAAAGGCATCATTTGAGATGAGATGACTTGTTTGTTTTTGGGTTCATATTGGGTGAGCTGACCTTTGTGTTGTATTTGATACTGTTTGCTTTCCGGTTGCCAGTTAAAGGTATAAGTTTTGTTGCTAAAGGCAGCTTTTTGATTCATTTCATGATGAGTAGCCAGCAAAACCTTATCGTCATAAATGAATTCAGTCTTTTCAACTCTTTTGAATCCTATGAATGAAGCCATGCCACTGGTTCCAACGATGGTGTCTTTGATTGTCCAACGATCATCTGATATTTTTTCAAGTAAAGTGGTTAAGGTGCCAGTGGTTTTGCCGCCCCTGATGATTTCATATGTGGCTTCAAAAGGTTGAATTTCGCTGGCAGATGTAATCGTGGCCAGCAGTCCAAAACTAAAAAGTAAGGTTGTTTTCATTTTATGACCAAAGGGGCTTCTAGTGGTTTACCAGTATAATGCAAACTATTGTTTTCCCAATTTAATTGTTGATTGGCTATCAGACCCACAGTATGGGTCAAAAGTTTATGTTCTTTGGAAATTAATTTATTGGCCAATGAAGTTGCGGTGTCATTAGGCTGAACTTTGATATGCGTTTGACTGATGACTTGACCGTGGTCTAACAAGCCATCGACAAAATGGACGGAAGCGCCATGCATAGATTTGTTGTCATCTAACACCCTCTGGTGGGTATTGAGCCCAGGATAGTCAGGTAGTAAAGATGGGTGTATGTTGATGATTTTGTTTTTGTATTTGGCGGTGAATTCAGTTGATAAAATTCTCATAAACCCAGCAAGCACAATCAAACCAGGTGTTTCTTCTTCAATGACAGTAGATGCAATCGATTCAGCTTGCTTGCTGTTGCTCCAATCGATATAGGTGTTGGTGACACCACGGTTTTGTGCAAGTTGCAAGCCTTTGGCCTCGCGCTTGTTGCAAATCACGTGACTGACTTTATATCCGTTTTCATCATCAAGCAATGCTTTTAAATTACTGCCGCGGCCTGAAATGAACACCACTATTTTCATTATTTTATGATGACATCTTGGCCAGCAAAATCAATGGTTTGGCCTATGTTCCATGCTTTGATGTCATGACTGTTGAAATGGTCAATGACTGTTGCACTGACTTGCTTGTCTACGATCAGACAAAGCCCAATGCCGCAATTGAAGGTTCTGAGCATTTCTTCTTGGGCAATATTGCCTTGTACTTTCAGCCATTCAAATACGGCTGGCATTTTCCAACTGTTGGTATTGATTTCAATCGCTAGGCCCTGTGGAATCACTCTGGTGATGTTTTCCATGATGCCACCACCGGTGATGTGTGCAATCCCGTTGACTTGGGCACCTGTGGCAAGCAAGTCAAGTACAGATTTGGCATACAGCTGTGTTGGCGCCAATAGTTTTTTGCCTAAGGTGCTGCCATCAAAAGGTTGGTTGATGTCGGCACCAGAGGCTTGGAGAATTTTCCTGATTAATGAATAACCGTTTGAATGAGGTCCGGTCGAGGCTACGCCAATGATTGATTGTCCAGACTTAATTTTTGACCCATCAATGATCTTGGTTTTATCAACCACACCAACCACGAAACCAGCCAAGTCATAGTCGTCGCCATCATACATACCAGGCATTTCAGCAGTTTCGCCACCAATCAGAGCGCATCCCGAATCTAAACATCCTTTGGCTATGCCGTTGATGACGTCAGAAGCTTGATTGATGTCCAGCTGTCCGCAAGCATAATAATCTAAAAAGAACAGGGGCTCAGCACCCATTACAATGATGTCATTGGCGCACATGGCCACCAAGTCAATGCCGATGGTGCTGTGATCATTCAGCATGTGGGCCAGTTTAAGTTTGGTTCCAACACCATCAGTTCCGGAAACCAAGACAGGATTTTCACAATCCACTTGAGACAAATCAAACAGGCCGCCAAATCCACCCAGGGAGCCCATAACGCCTGGTCTGTGGGTGGACTTAACCATGGGCTTGATGTTGTCAACTAATTGATTACCCGCATCAATATCGACGCCGGCGTCTTTGTATGTGAATGACTTGATTTCAGACATAATTGTGGTGGTGGAATTTGAATGACGCTGATTTTATTCGATTGAGCCATTTATTTGGTAAAAAATAGCAACAATTTATATGCTTTGGCGTTTCAGGAATACTTTATAATTGCGGACTATGAGAAATTTATGTTTATTTTTATTGATGGTGACTTACCATTTGAATGCTGCCAACGTGGTGACCAACCAGGCCGCTGCATTGATAGACACCAACCAAATGCCTGCTATTGAACAATCACAACATGCGATGGCGTCAGTCATCAGTAAAAAGAGTGGCCTGTCTTTGAAATCAGTTTTAAATAAAGGGCTGAGTTACGATGATTTCAGTTCTGCCATCATGAGAAGCTATTTTCAACAACCGCCGATTGAATACAATTCAAACAAAATGTGGTTCAGCGTTGTGGTCGATGAAGAAAAACTTAAGTCAATGATGTTGGCACAAAGAATACCCGTTTGGCCAGATCGTCGTGGTGAATTGTTCGTTTGGATTGTTGAAGAGCATGAGAATCAAGATTTGATTAACACAGCACCCAATTCAGAAACGTTCTATTGGTTGCAACAGTGGTTCGAACAAAAAGGCATTCCTGCCTCATTCTATAATTACCAAAATGATGATTTACTTGATTTTCAACCTCGAGATGTTCGCTATTTAAACCCAGATCTGATTGATTTTGTTGAAGAAAACTATGATGCTGCGGTTTCATTATTTGTGTTTGTAAAACATTCTGGCAATGGGTATTCATACCGCTATGGCCTGAGTAGGCCCGGCAAATCATTGGAAATAAAGAACTTAAAATTTGTAAGTTTGGCGGCTGGAATGGAGGCTTTGGCAACCGATATACAAGCCAAGATGTCTGATGGTCAACAAGTGTTTGCAGATGAGTTCAACAAGTCGACTGTTTCTGTCAAAGTGAATAACATTGAGAATGCCGATCAAATTTTGAGTTTAATAACTTATTTCGACAACCATGCTTTGATTGATAAATACCACATCAATCAGCTCAGTAATGGACAGGTTGCGGTGATGATGGATATCAACGTGTTGCCAGACACGTTTGTGAAATTTGTGTCAAGAGAACAAGTCATTAATCACTTGCCCTTGGATTTGGGCCATTCAATCATATTTTCAATGTCAGAATGAATGTGAATCTTAAATATTTACCGAACATCATTACCATCGCACGCATCATCGCCATTGTGCCTTTGGCATGGTTGATGTGGCATAAAGAATATAAAGGTGCATTGTTGATTGCTTTTTTGGCTGGTTTATCGGATGGTTTAGATGGTTTCTTAGCAAAAAGGTACGGTTGGCAAGGCTGGTTGGGTGGGATTTTGGATCCGTTGGCTGATAAGTTTTTGATGTTTTCTTGCTACACCATTTTCGCTTTGCAAGGGGTGATTCCTCTGTGGCTTTATCTCTTGGTTGTTTTTCGAGACGTTGTGATTGTAGCCGGTGCCAGTTTTTATCATTTTAAAATTGGTAAAATACAAAAGGCCACGCCTACTTTGGTCAGTAAACTTAATACAGTGATGCAAATATTGTTGATATTGGTTTTGTTGTTAAGTTATTCAGGCTTAATCAATTTATTTGTCATCCATCCAACAATGATTGTAGTGGTGGGGCTGTTGACCTTGGTCAGTGGGGTTCATTATGTATGGATGGGATTAAGCATGGCAAAACAACTGAGGAGTGAAAAAGGTGACTATGGAAAATAAAATCAATAAACAATGGTATATGTTGGCGCTGTTTTTGCTGACTGGCTATTTTATCTACCTACTTTCGCCCATTTTGACGCCATTTGCAGTGGGTGCATTGTTGGCTTATTTGTTTGATCCATTGGCAGACAAGTTGGAAAAGCTGAAGTTAAACCGCACCTTGTCAGTGACCTTGGTGTTTTTGGTTATCAGCTTGCTGGTGTTTGGCATTGCGCTGATTTTAATTCCTACATTAGAGCGACAAATATCCAGTTTTATCAAGAACTTACCCATGTATTTCGAGTGGTTGCGTGAAAATGTGTCGCCTTGGTTACAGTCCACCTTTGGTATTCAAACAGATATTTTTAATTTCAACGAGCTGACTCAACTTTTGAAGTCTCACTGGGAAAGTGCTGGTGGTATTGCCCAAACGGTACTTGCCTCAGTAACGAAAAGTGGATTGGTTATCGTTAACTTGTTCATGAATTTTTTATTGATTCCAGTGGTTACTTTCTATTTATTGCGTGATTGGGACATCATAACGCAACGTGTCAGTGAGTTGATTCCACGGCCTTATCATAAAACAGTCACCACCATTACCCGTGATGCAAACAGTGTTTTGAGTGCCTTTTTAAGGGGGCAGTTGTCTGTGATGTTGGCTTTGGGTGCTATTTATACCATTGGACTTTGGATTGTAGGCGTTGAACTGTCACTATTGATTGGCATGGGCGCTGGTATGATTTCATTCGTTCCCTATCTTGGAACCATTGTCGGTTTGATTGCAGGGGTGATTGCTGCATTGGTCCAATTTGGTGATGTCAATCACATAGTCTATGTGTTGATTGTGTTCGGTTTTGGCCAATTGATGGAGGGATTCATCCTGACGCCTTGGTTGGTGGGAGATCGCATTGGCTTACATCCAGTTGCCGTGATATTTTCGGTATTGGCAGGTGGACAATTGTTCGGCTTTGTTGGTGTGTTGTTGGGTTTGCCGTTGGCTGCTGTTATTATGGTGTTGTTAAGACATGGTCATGAAAAATACATGGCGAGTAAACTGTACGGTAAGGAAAATGACATCAGTTTATCCAGTCAAAGTGATGCAAGCAATAAGCCAGAACAGCAAAGTTCCCCAAAAAATCCGGTTAAATCGCAAAAAGGTGATTCGTCTGAAAGTGACAAAAACAACGGTATCGAAGGATGAATCAATCGCAAGTTCCCTTGCCTTTAAATAATAAGGATCCGTTCTTATTTGGAGATTTTATCGGCAATGAAGAAGTGGTTGATGCGCTCAGTCGCTTTGAGCAATTGCCGCAGTTTACTTACCTCTGGGGCGTCGAGTATTCGGGTAAGTCACATTTGATGTCAGCGTTAAATGGCTTATTGGAATCCGCCGAAGTGAATTTTTTGATTTTAGATGCCAATATGATTGCCGATGAGCATTTAGTGAATCATTTGCCAGCTCAAATCAAATTCTTATTAATCAATGACATAGATACAGTGGCCAGTGACTCAGTTGGTGAAGTGGCCTTATTTAATTTATATAATTATTGTTTGGCTCATCATTGTAAGTTGGTGGTTTCATCCAGTATCTCACCTCGATCAGACCAGTGGATGTTACCTGATTTACAGTCCAGGCTGAACTCTGGTTTGGTGTTGTCACTTGAAATGCTTAAAGGTGATCAGGCGTTGAAATGCATTGAACATCAGTTTGCCATGAATGGTATACCATTGGAGTCTGCAGTCGTTAAATATTTAAAAACCACGCAAAATACCTCGTATTCATATTTATATCAATTATTCATGCGATTGTCTGCGGAAACATTGAAGTTGAAAAAAAAGTTAACAGTGCCTTTGGTTAAAAAAGCCTTACAAGATTATCAAGATTCTATGTAATGGGTGTGGACAATCATATTCACTTCATAGATAATACCGCCTCGGTGACTTCCGTTTGTCACCTTGCAATAAATAACAGTGAACTCGGTCAGGCCCGGAAGGGAGCAGCCGCAGCTGTGATTTTATGTGTGAGGAACGGCTGGCGGGAGTCCCTTTACTGCAAAAACATATCATGACCTATCAAGTACTTGCCAGAAAATACAGACCTCAAAACTTTCAAGAAATCGTTGGACAAGAACATGTTGTTCAAGCCTTAGTGAATGGTATAGAAAATGACCGTTTACATCATGCATTTTTATTCACTGGAACCCGAGGAGTTGGTAAAACCACTTTAGCCAGGGTGTTGGCGAAATCACTGAACTGTCTTGAAGGCATTTCGGGCAACCCATGTGGTGTGTGTCAACATTGTGAAGAAATTAAAAATGGTGAATTCATTGATTTGATTGAAGTGGACGCCGCCTCAAGAACGGGTGTAGATGATACCCGGAGCTTATTAGAAAATGTGCAGTATGCGCCGAACAAAGGTCAGTTCAAGATTTACCTGATTGATGAAGTGCACATGTTCTCTAAAAGCAGTTTCAATGCGCTGCTCAAAACCCTAGAAGAGCCACCTGCTCACGTAAAATTTCTACTGGCAACCACTGAACCCGACAAATTGCCTGTGACGGTGTTGTCTAGATGCCTGCAATTCAATCTCAAACGATTAACTCAAAAACAAATTGGTGATCATTTAATCAGCTTACTCGAAAAGGAAGCTGTTCCTTATGATGACAAGGCGATTCAATTGATATCAAGGGTTGCCGATGGCAGCATGAGAGATGCATTGAGTTTAATGGATCAATCACTGGCATTCGGAGCCGGAAAGATTAATTTTGATGAGATACGTGCCATGCTAGGTACGGTTGAACAATCTCACGTCGAAGAATTGTTGAAATTCATTCAACAAAATGACCATATAGGTGTCATTGATAAGTTGGAATGGTTTCATGACATGTCAATTGATTATTTACAACTATTAGAAGACATGTGTAGTTTGTTGCATGAAATTTCATTGGTTCAAAGTTTGAATAAGGTGGTGGGTGGTGCCAACTTTGAACTGTCAGAATTGAAAGCCTTGAGTCAAACAGTATCGCCTGAGCAAGTTCAATGGTATTACCAGTTGGTTGTGGTGGCACTGGAACAACTTAAATACACCCCCAATAAAAAAGTCAGCTTTGAAATGGCGGTCATCAGGATGTTGGATTTTGAATTGTCTGACGGTGTTTCTGAAAAAAAAACAGCTTTGAGTGAGCACACAGCCCCAGCTTCAGTGGCTGAGAAGTCAGCTTCTTCACCTCAAATCAATGAAGCCCCAATGGCCAATGCTTATTCATCTCTGAATGAAGAGCCAGTAACAACTAAATTTGAAACGGCTGTCAAACAGCCGGAACCACTTGTTGCAATCGATTTGACGACATTGAACAACAAAACTTGGCCAAGTGTTTTTGGTGAACTTCAGCTAAAAGGGGGTTCCAGAGAGTTGGCCAGACATTTAGAGATACTTGAAAATAAGAATAACGTCATTACATTTGCTGTAGATCATTCGGCAGAAATATTTTTGAATGAAAAGGCACAACAATCCATCAGAAACAGACTGCTGACCGATTCATCCGACTATCAACTTAAATTTACTTTGAAGTCGGAAGTTAATTCTTTGGCTCAACAAGCCAACAAGGATTTGAATGAAAAAGCAGAAATGATGCAACAAATTGACCCCATTGTAATGGACCTGCAAAATCAATTTGATGCTAAAATTATTGAAAACAAATTAGGTGACTGACATGAAAGGCACAATTGGAAACATGATGCAACAGGTGCAAAAGATGCAAGAAGAAATGCAGAAGGCACAAAAAGAATTGGCTGACAAAGAGGTGGTTGGTTCAGCCGGTGGTGACATTGTTAAAGTGGTGATGAGTGGGCAGCAGCAAATCAAGAATATAGTGATTGATCATGAGATGATCGATGGTGATCATGAGATGCTAGAAGATTTACTGGTGGCTGCATTCAATGATGCCATGAATAAAATTTCAGAATTACAAAAAATGGACTTGGGTGGATTAACCGAAGGCATGAATTTGCCGCCCGGTTTTAAAATGCCTTTCTGATGTCACTGATCAGTGAATTGATGAACGCCTTGCAAATATTGCCAGGTGTTGGCGCCAAAACAGCACAAAGATTGACTTTTCATTTGTTGCAAAAGGATAAGTTGGGTGGCAAACACTTGGCTGAGACTTTGTTGAAATCAATTGAGTTGATTAATGAGTGTGAGTCTTGTCGCACTTTAACTGAACACCCAATGTGTAAAATTTGCGCCAATCCAAACAGAGATGTGAGCAAGGTTTGTGTGGTTGAAACACCTGCTGATATCATTCAAATTGAACAGGCCACTGACTTTAAAGGGAAGTATTTCGTGTTACACGGAAAACTGTCTCCAATAGATGGCATAGGGCCAGCAGAATTAAAAATGAACAAGTTGGTGGAGCTGTTGATTGATTGTGATGAGCTTATCATTGCAACCGGATCAACGGTCGAAGGTGAAACCACCGCACAGTTTCTTTCTCATTTGGCTGAAAAAGGTGGTATCAAAGCCACGCGACTGGCACATGGCGTCCCGTTGGGAGGTGATTTAGAGTACATTGATAACAGTACGCTGGCCCATGCTTTTGCCAGCAGAACCCAATTATAGGAAAACCCATGGTTACAGAAGGTACCTTGTTTGATCAAATCATAGACAAAACGATCCCTGCTGACATTGTTTACGAAGATGATTTTGTGCTCGGTTTTAAAGACATCAATCCACAAGCACCCATTCATGTTTTGTTTATTCCCAAAATCAGGATTGCTACACACAATGACATCAATGATTCCAACATTGATTATGTCACTAAAATTCACCATGCCATCAATCTTTATGCCAAAGAAATTGGCGAGGCAGAAAATGGCTATCGACTGGTAATGAACTGTAACGGCAATGGCCAACAAACTGTCTATCACATTCACATGCATTTCTTAGCTGGCCGAATGATGAACTGGCCTCCTGGTTAAAACCATGACGAAAAAAGATCAATTGTTTTCTGAGCCATACACCCAGATAAAGGCCTTTGCCTTTGATGAAAAAGTGGTTAAAGTTTTTCCTGACATGATCAAACGTTCAGTGCCAGGTTATGACACCATTTTGAAAGGGATTGCCATGTTGGCAATGAAATATGTTCAACCAAATACCAAGGTTTATGATTTAGGCGCATCTTTGGGCGCTGTTTCTTTGACAGTCGATCAGGCAGTGGGTGCGCAAAATTTGGAAATTATGGCTGTTGACAATTCAGCACCCATGCTGACAGGATTGCATGCCAAGCTGGACGACATCAATGTCAACAATCGTGTTGTGCCGACTCTTTGCGATGTGGCAGCACTGACGCTCTCTGGAGCCAGTTTGGTTGTCAGTAATTTCACATTACAATTCATGCCGAGAAACAGCAGAACTCAGGTCTGTCAAAACATTTATCAAGGAATGGTAGATGGTGCTGCATTTGTGTTATCCGAAAAAGTATTGTCTTCAGAATTGTTGATCGACTTTTATCACGGGTATAAAAAGGTCAATGGCTATTCTGACATGGAGATTTCACAAAAACGACAGGCATTAGAAGACTCCTTGAAACCTGACAGTTTGCAGGACTGGATTGAACGATTACATGAGGTTGGTTTTCAACAGGTTGAAGTGTGGTTCAGGGCATTCAATTTTGTTTCCTTGGTGGCCATTAAATAAATGTTCAAACAGTGGTTAAGTCAATTTTGTGAAAAGGCTGTCGGTTCAGGCGTTGAAGTTCACATTGATGTTCTTGAGTCAATCGCATTGGATGTGATTGAGCGTATCAATCAAGGGGATTTGCATAAATGGCAGTCTGCCTATGAACAATTGCCAGACGCCTCTCATGGGCGCATTGATTTTCAAAAGGCAGCATTGTCTGTGGTATTTGATCAAGCCATGCCTGAATCATTTTATGGTGTCCTTGAAGACAAATTGATGGCCTTACACCCATGGCGAAAAGGGCCGTTCCAAATTGGTGATTGTTTGATTGATTCAGAATGGCAATCTAATCTTAAATGGTCACGCATAATCAAAGGGTTACCGGAACTTAAAAACAAAACCATCTTGGATGTGGGTTGTGGCAACGGGTATTATTTAATGAAGATGGCTGAATACCAGCCTAAGTTGCTGTTGGGGATTGAGCCAGGGTTGATTCATAATATACAGTATTGGTCAGTGGAGAAATATGCGCAATCTGGTGTGTGTTTGTTGCCGTTAAAGATTCAAGACATGCCAGTGGGTTTGAATTGTTTTGATGTGGTGTTTTCAATGGGGGTTTTGTACCACCGAAAATCACCAATAGCTCACATTGAACACCTGAAGTCGTTAATAAGTGCCAACGGCAGTTTAATTTTGGAAACTTTGGTTGTTGATGGTGATGAACGAACTTGTCTGGTGCCTGAGGGCAGGTATGCCCAAATGCGCAATGTGTGGTTCTTGCCCAGTGTCGCGATGTTGTCTGGCTGGTTAAAGAAAATCGGGTTTAACAACATCAACGTCGTTGATATATCGTTAACCACTGTCAATGAACAACGCAGCACAGACTGGATGAAGTTTCATTCATTAAAAGAGTTTTTGTCTGATGATCAACAGTTGACGGTTGAAGGTCATCCACCACCAAAGCGCGTGGTTATTAGCTGTCAGAAATAGCGGCATCAATTAATTTCATTAAATTGTCATAAAGGGGTTTACATCCAGGAAAGTGAGGCTATAATTCGCATCCTCTTGAGACACTCAAGGGAAGGCCGAGACGGAAATTGGCTGTATTAAAAAGGCAGTTTGGATTAATTTGAAAGAATTAAAAAAAAGGCTTGCAAAGGGAATTTTTTAAGCGATAATACGCAGCCCTCACAGTTGA
>NZ_NIHB01000007.1:0-5501 GCF_002591915.1 Marinicella litoralis
ACAACACCGTTCTGACCTGTGGCATACCATCGGCTCTAACCGTGGCTATACTCATGGCATTGACTTCTTTTAGTTCAGCGGTTCTGGCCTGTTGGAACCATTTTTCAAACTGCTGCAATGGATTTGATAATAAATCAGCACGGTTTAAACCAAACTGGGTATATTCTTTTCTTATTTCACCTATATCCATAATGACTTCTCATTTACTTTTGCGCCACTTAATAAGACCGATAACTAATAATATGACGGGTATTAGTATTAACATGATTCCTGAAAAAAACAGAATTTCATTTTTTTGATAATGCAGTTGTGTGCCTTGACTTCCAATGGTCGGTAAATCAATTCGATTGTCGTTATGTAACAACCAATCTATCAAGCGAAAGGACATTTCCAAATTACCCCCACTGTGTAGAAAGGCATCAGAAAGAAAGTCGCTGTCACCAACCACCATCAAACGACTGTCATCAATTTCCTGGGTCGATGCCAAAGTTTGATTTTGCTCATTTTGCCACAGTACTGCATTATTCGTTTGGTAAGGCATCACCTCAATAAAATCTAACGGTCGATCAAAAGCTTGGTTTACGGGATGTTCTGGAAATGCTTTGATGATCAAATGACCTTGGTGGTAGGCATCAGTTCTCATCACATCAAATAACAATGACAAGCCTGGCTGCAATAATGCCGTTGCAGGGTCTGCCAACCACAAGACACTGGTACCTTGCGAGATTTGAAGCTGCAACCAATCGACATGAGAATCTGTGAAATTCAAGGTCGGTGAAGCCAAAACGATTAATTTAACTTCTTTGGGTAAAATCATATTTTCACTGAAAGGTAAAACCACAGAACGGTAGTTACTGTTAGACAATGCCTTGATCCATTTATTCAGGCCATCAGATTGGCCAGCATCGAATGACTTACCATCAATTTGATCAAGAAAAACAATCCATTGATCCTCAGTTTGCTCAATCTTTTTCAATCCATTGAAAAAAGCTTCGTAAGACAATGTTGATAAATGAAATTTCTTCTCATCACTGTAAACAATCATCTCACCTTGTTTATTGATCCCATAGGTTTGAATCAATTTTGGATTATTAAAAAAATCAATGTATTCAACCGTCACCTCAACCAACTCGCCGACCAATGGTTGAAGAAAATTATTGACCAAGGCTGCAGCAGGCGAATCTGGCAAGGCAAAAACCTCAATTCTTAATGCTTTTTGTTTGGCAAGTACGGCTTTTGAAGATGGGGTTAATAAATCACTGTACTCAGTTTGAATGCTCCAAGTTGGTACATTTTTAGCCAACAAAAACACCCCAATTAACCACAACAATAAGAAGACCAATCGTTTCATCATGACTTTCTCAAACCTTCAAGGTTTTGTGCAGTTAACAGCAATAGCACAATGCCACCACCGATAAAATAAAACAATGAACTCAATGAAATTTCACCTTGGCAAAACCATTTCAGGTGCTGAACTGGCGAGATCAAATGCAACCAATTAAGACCAAATTCCTGCCCTACGCTTTCACCACCAATGACCCATAACAAAACAAACACAACCGAACTCAATAACACAGCCGTGCCGGTAGATTGACAGAATGAAGAAATCAACATACCCAATGAAACAAACCACAAGGTAAATAAACTGATACCAAACAAACCAACCAGAGATTGAGTCCAGTTCAACTCACCGCCAGTGGCCAATAAAAAAGCCGCCACTGATAATTGCCCCCAAACGAACAACAAAATCATCCATTGTGCTTTGAACTTAGCCCAAACCACATGATAGTACGTTTGTTTGTTTATCAACAAATACCACAAAGTTTTATGTGCTCGTTCTTCAGCAAATGCTTTTGCAGTGGTCATTGCAATAATCAACAACAACAATTTAGCCAAGGTTAGTATAAAAGGCACCCACAAAGCATGGGTGATATTGGGCGGGCTGGGTAAAGTGGCAAAACTGGCTTGTAGGCCTATATAGCGATCAAGTCTTTGCCACAACAACCAAGCGGCTATAAAGGCAATCAAAGACAATACCACCCACAGCAAAGGTGAGCGCCACAACGATCCAATGTCTTTTTTAGTGATATTCATCGACATGTTTTTTATCCATTTACAGCATGGCCCAAATGATAATCATCTATGGCTTTTTGGTATATTTGATGAAAACTGATTTCTTCAGAATAGGCATGTGATCTGATGATTTTACCTTGAAACATCACCACCACCCAATCTGCTAGGATTTGTGCTTCATGCATGATATGGGTTGCCATAATGACCGACTTGGTCTTTTTCCAAGTCAAAACCTGTTCTTTAAAGACCGATAAAATTTCAGGGTCCATACCATTCATTGGTTCATCCAATAACAAGATGTCAGCATTGGATAAAGCCAATTGAGCCAGTGACAAACGTTGCCTGAAGCCCAGCGAAAGGTTTTTGGTTAACTTATCAGCCACTGGATGTAATTGCCAAACTTCCATGGCATTTTCGACTTGGAGATCAGGCTGAACATTCACAAACATGTCAGCGATAAAATTCAATTGTTCTTTGACAGTTAAATAAGGGTAAAAAGCAGCTGGTTCAGGCATCAGAAACTTTGAGTGGCTTTGTTGAAGAATCAGTTCACCCGAATCAGCTTTTTTTATGCCGGCAATAACATCGAGCAAAGTTGACTTCCCTGCTCCGTTGGCGCCCAATAAAACAACAACACCGGTGGATGGCCAATCATCTTCGATTTGATCAAGTATTTTTTGCCCTGACCGGGTGAAACAAAGCTTGTTTAATTTCATGAATTTAGCTGATTGTAGTGAATGATCCATACGACAGGGTACGCTGTTTTATCTGGCTATTGTAAATTTAATTTATTATAGTGAGCATTCATTATAAAACAAACCAAAATTTATGTACCCAATTTTAGACTTCTTACAAAAAGGCTTACTTGATTTCTCTGCATGGCAAATTGCTTTGTATACCTTCATTGTCGTTCAACTGACTTTGTCGGGTGTCAGTCTATATTTACACCGAGAACAAACACATCGAGGTATTCAACTGAACCCAGTTATACAGCACTTTTATCGTTTTTGGTTGTGGTTCACCACCGGTATGTTAACCAAAGACTGGGTTGCCATCCATCGCAAGCACCATGCTTTTTGTGAAACCGAAGATGATCCACACAGTCCCCAAATACATGGCATCAAAAAAGTCCTGTTCCATGGAGTCACGCTCTATACCAAAGAGCGCAAAAACCAAGAAACCTTGGATAAATATGGTCAAGGCACACCCAATGATTGGATTGAAAGAAACATCTATACCCGGTTTCATTACCTTGGAATCTTGTTACTTGCGGCCCTTAATTTTTCCTTGTTTGGGGTGATTGGATTTTTGATTTTTGCCATACAAATTATTTGGATTCCATTCTTCGCTGCTGGCGTCATTAATGGTTTAGGTCATTTTATCGGTTACAGAAATTACCGCACAGATGATTCATCAAGAAACATCACACGTTTTGCATTTTTTGTTTTTGGCGAAGAGCTGCATAACAACCATCACGCCTTTCCATCTTCATGTAAATTTTCACACAAAAAAGGTGAACATGACATCGGGTGGTATGTTATTCGCTTATTAAATAAGCTGGGCTTGTGTCAAATTAAAAAAGTCGTTCCCGATTTATATGTCGACGACCTGAACAGTGAATTTGACACAGAAACTGTCCGTGCCATTTTGACCCATAAATTCAATGTGCTTCAGGTTTATATCAAAGATGTCATCAAACCAAACTTGACTGCTGAATACCAGAACGCATCAAGCACATTCCGTAAAAAAATTAAGAAATACACCCACAACCTTTCCTTAGACCCTCAGTTCCTTAAAGCCGATATGAGGAACAAATGGAACAGTTATTTCGAAGACAGTAAGTCATTAAACAACTTATTGCAGTTTAAAGAAGAGTTGCAAGCGATTTGGGAAAGTAACAGTAAATCTGTTGATGAAATGATTGCAGATTTTAAAGCTTGGTGTCAAAAAGCTGAAGCCAGTGGCAATCAATTACTGAAAGAATTTGCGGCTTCTCTCAGCCAGTATAAATTACAGGCTTTCACGCCAAGGTAAAGCGAGATACAAAAATTCTTTGCTAAAAAAACCGGGCAATGCCCGGTTTTTTTTATTGCAGTTAACAAAGTTTACTGACAAACATTCGATTCAAAACCATCAATAAATAAATAGTCCTGAACATGCACATAGAAGGTATGATCAACCGAGGTGTCATCACCACCATTTGCCGTGCCACCGTCATCTTGAAGGGCTACAGTCACTTCAACCACGCCACTGTTACCACTGAAGCTGTAACTCATTGCTCCAGTATTGTCCATATCAATACCATTGGGGTTCAACACTCCATTGGGATCACTTTGCACTTGAACAATCATGTCTGCGACGGCTTGAGAAACATCCTCATCATCCGGTCCGAAATCGAACTGACAAGCCATGTTATGGGCCGGCGGATTGGCAATGTCATCAAGTTTGATATACACCACTGAATTAACCGCCATGGTGGGTTCATCATTAACTGCTGCAACTGTAATGGTCACTGAAGCGGTATCTGAACCACCGTTGTTATCGCTAATGGCATAGGTGAATGAGCCTAGTCCATTGAAGTCAGGACTTGGGGTGAATTCACAGTTATCACCATTCAGAACCACTGCCCCATTGACTGGCGCTGAACACGAAGTAACACTCAGCACATCACCGGTATCTACATCACTGTCTCCAGTCAATACCGCCACTGAAACCATGGTGTCTTCATCGGTATCAGCCTCATCATTGACCGCAACAGGGTCGTCATTGATGGGATCAACATTCACTGTGACTGACGCTGAATCAGAACCACCGTTGTTATCGGTGATGGCATAGGTGAATGTACCTTGACCCGTGAAGTCGGGACTTGGAGTGAATTCACAGTTATCACCATTCAGAACCACTGACCCATTGACTGGCGCTGAACATGAAGTGACATTCAGCACATCACCGGTATCTACATCACTGTCTCCAGTTAATACCGCCACTGAAACCATGGTGTCTTCATCGGTATCCACTTCATCGTTAACCGCCACTGGGTTGTCATTGACTGGGTCAACATCGACTGTTACTGTGGCAGAATCAGTTCCACCATTGCCATCACTGATGGCGTATATGAATGAACCTTGACCATTGTAATTAGGAGCCGGTGTGAACTCACAGTTATTTCCGTTTAACACGACGCCACCATTCACCGGCGAGCTACATGAAGTGACACTCAGTGTGTCGCCTTGATCCGGATCACTGTCACCCAACAATACCGGAACTGAAACCATCACATCTTCATCAGTAGTCGCTGCATCAGAAACAGCAGTCGGTGCGTCATTGACACCATTGATGGTGATGGTGACCGAAGCCGTATCTGAACCGCCGTTACCATCTGTGACTGTATAGCTGAAGGTATCGGTGGTGCTGGCACCTGCTGCCAA
>NZ_NIHB01000007.1:5514-5777 GCF_002591915.1 Marinicella litoralis
GCCAATGAATCAAACTGACCGTTGGGATCATAACTCACGGTGTCATTATCACCATTGATTGTCACAGCACCCAAAGTACCAGTGGTGTCGATGCTGGAAATTTCAACATCATCACTTTCTGCATCGGTGTCATTGCCCGTCAAGTCGACACTGGCCAATGCACTGTCCTCATCGGTTGAGGCTGAGGTATCATCCACTGCATCAGGGGCATCATTCAAGCCATTGATGGTGATGGTGACCGAAGCCGTATCTGAACCGCCGTT
>NZ_NIHB01000007.1:5835-130193 GCF_002591915.1 Marinicella litoralis
CATCGGTGTCATTGCCCGTCAAGTCGACACTGGCCAATGCACTGTCCTCATCGGTTGAGGCTGAGGTATCATCCACTGCATCAGGGGCATCATTCAAGCCATTGATGGTGATGGTGACCGAAGCCGTATCTGAACCGCCGTTGCCATCGGTGACTGTATAGCTGAAAGTATCGGTGGTGCTGGCACCTGCGGCCAATGAATCAAACTGACCGTTGGGATCATAACTCACGGTGTCATTANGAATCAAACTGACCGTTGGGGTCATAACTCACGGTGTCATTATCACCATTGATTGTCACAGCACCCAAAGTACCAGTGGTGTCGATGCTGGAAATTTCAACATCATCACCATCCACATCGGTGTCATTGCCCGTCAAGTCGACACTGGCCAATGCACTGTCCTCATCGGTTGAGGCAGAATTGTCATTATTAGCTACTGGAGGCGTGTTTGACACTGTTGGAATGTAACAAATTTCCAAGCTCCAAGAATCAATACTTCCGCCATCCAAATTGGCCGCATCATTGACAGTCATGGTCCAAACACCGTTTAAATTTTCATTGTCATAATCGGCCAAAGAACCGGTGGGTTGATAACTCAATCCATCTGTAGGTGGACAAGGAGCAGAAGTGACTGGATTCGTTGCATCATCATCAAATCCAATGTCCCAGTCATCTTCATTAGAACATCTTCTTGGCATCAGGTTAACCGTTGAAAGCTCTGGAGATTCCAATCTGAATGACAAATCATTAATCCAGGTGTGGGTTCCGGTGAAATTAATTACATTGACATCTGTGATGGTTCCGTCATCTGCAATGTTCAATACTGAATCCACATCTCCGGCAGCAGGGCTGTCTGTAATCGTTTTAGGCACATCAGAACTGTTGTAAACTTGACAAACCTCAGTGCCTGTTGTGAAAGAATAGACCGTCGATGCACCATTACCACAAGAGTTCACTGCGGTTACCCGCCAAAAATAGGTGGTGTTTCCACTCAATAAAGTTGTTACATCATAAGTAGTGGTATTGAGTCCTGATACTGTCTCAACAATGTTATTGAAACCTACATCTGTTGCCACTTCGATGGTATAACTAGTGGCTTGACTGGCAGCTCCCCAAGTCAATGTTGGCATGGTTGCCACCGATGTTGCATTGTCAGCAGGTGAACTCAGCACTGGATTGCCAGCTGCTGCCAGAACTGAAAATGACAAACTCAAATCATCAGTTATACCAGCATCAATTGAATCAGTTCCCGTAGCTATTAAATTGTAGCTACCTGGTGTAATGGAACCAATACTCGAAATATTTAAATTGGTCGTGTCTGCTGGCGCATTGACCGGATCGACTGAGTAACTGCATGAGCCACCCGATGGGCAACCTGAAACCGTCATTTCAGTGGAATTTCCGAAATCTGCCAAAGTAAGGGCAAAAGCAGTTGAGCCTTGGTTGGTACAAACTGAAATTGTATCATTCGCGGTTGACAAAGTGGCTACAGGACCCACGTTAACGGCCGCAATGGCAGCGGCTGCATCAATGATGCCATCGCCACAATCATAAGTGGTGATACAATCCGACCCGCCAGGAAAACTACGGGCTGATGATTTAATGGCCGCTTCTACTTCAGCTGGTGTCACAGCCGGGTTCACTTGAAACATCAAACCGACCACCCCGGCTACATGAGGGGCTGCCATCGAAGTACCTTGATAATAGACATAGGTATCCGCACCTGGTGTCGTCGTTCCATCATTTAATGTGGATGCCACACCATCTTGACCAGTGCCAACTGTGACATCACCACCAGGAGCGGCAATATCAATCAAACTTCCATAGTTGGAATAATAGGCCCTGTCAGCATTTCGATCGGTTGAAGCCACTGAAATCACATTGTTACAGTTACCTGGGTTAAAACCGGATACATCCGCATTTGAATTACCCGATGCGACGACCACGACTGAACCATTGGCAACCGCTGTATCAATCGCTGTTTGTGTGGCGGCACTACATGCACCAGACCCACCTAAACTCAAATTCATCACTTGTGCAGGGTTGGGATTATTGGGCACTCCAGTAACAGTACCTCCAGAAGCCCAAACCATACCATCCGCTATGTCTGAAGTATATCCGCCACACTTGCCCAAAACGCGCACAGGAACCACCTGAGCATCAAATGCCACCCCAGCAACACCCGCATTGTTATTTGTCACCGCTGCAACCGTACCAGCCACATGCGTTCCATGCCAACTAGAATCACTGGCAGCTCCACAACCATCAGATGCAACAACCCAATCACCAGGATCTGAAGCATCAGCATCTCGGGCATCACCATCATTACCCACAAAAGGGTCATCAATCATGTCATAGCCACCCACAATATTGGCCGCCAAATCAACATGAGGCCGATAACCAGTATCCAATACTGCAATGGTTACGCCAAGCCCAGTACTGACATCCCAAGCAGCCTCTAAGTTGATTCCACCGATGGCTTCATAATAATGCCATTGCAAATTGTAAAAGGTATCATTAGGTATAAAAGACTTTTGCATGAGTTTATCTTCTTCTACATATTCAATGGAAGAAGAAAGAGACAGTTGCTTGATGATGTCCATCATTTCAAGATCACTGTAATTTTGAGTCAATTTAATCACTTGAGAGCCATCATGCATAAATCGTGCATGCGCCAATGGAACCCCTGCCAGTGATGACAAAAGACTTAAATTTTGTGAAGATTCATAGACAATCGCACCGTTCCCTTGTTTGTATTTGATAATGAGTCTATCGACAAGTCCGCTGGCATCGGCTTGCGGTGCAAACACCATACCTAATGCAACTGACAATGCGGTGGGTTTTAAGTACGATTTATATTTCATTGTGGTTTCCTCTATTTTTGATTTCTGCATTGTTTCTTCAAACCCATTGAAATCATGGTTTTGAGAACCATTGCGTGCCTATGACACATGATTAAGATTGAAAAAATGATCAATATCAAAGTTATATCAAAAATAAAGAAAACAAGCAATCAGCCACATTCAAAAACATAGAATGTCAGACTGATTTATAATAAAAACTGTGACCGAACACTTGTTTCAGCCACTGTTATGTTCACGCCCCAAGAAGTATTAAATATTCTTTAAAGGGCTTGATTCCTTGTGCCAGTAATTTTATTTACTGACAAACATCAACCTGAAAACCATCTATAAACAAATAATCCTGAACATGCACGTAGAAGGTATGATCAACCGAGGTGTCATCACCACCATTTGCCGTGCCACCGTCATCTTGAAGGACTACAGTCACCTCAACCACACCACTGTTGCCACTGAATCAATAATTCATTGCCCCGCAGCTAACCATTTTGATGATATTCAATATGCCATCAGCATCATTTAGAATCACTACCAAATTTGTCACCGCTTGTGAAGCAATATAGAAAAAGGAAAGGAACAAATTAATGGAAAAGCACCTGCAAACTGAATGAGGCAAGTGCTTTATTTAAATTTTTAAGTTATTGAATCAGAGGATTGACAAAATTTTCCATAACCACTTTTGACAGCAAATCCGGTGGCAAAAGGCCTTGTTTCAAAATAAAATCATGAAAATCTTTTTGCTTGAACTGGTCTTTGAGTTTCAGCTCTGTGCTGGCACGCAGTTGCAACAGTTTTTCGTACCCATAATAATAGGCAGTGGCCTGAGCAGGTGAACGGAAGGTATACCGATCAATCTCAGTTTGGGCATTTAAGTCATCTTCACCCACATCCTCCATCAACACACGTTTGGCTTCCGCAGGCGTAATCAAGCCTAAATTAAGCATCGGATCCAGCCAAATTCTTGCCGCGCGCAACAAACGGGCTTGTAATGAATAAAGCTGTCCCTCTAGGGGCATATACTCTTTACTGATGGCCTCTGCATACAATGCCCACCCTTCAACATTGGCAGAATTGAAGGCAAACATGGCTCGCGCTGTGGAGACTCCGCCGCGTAACATGGTGGTGAATTGCATCTCATGACCTGGCCTGGCTTCATGCGCAGACAAAGTCCACATCATGGCTTTGAAAGCATAGTCATTTTTAGGCCAACTGCCATCTTCATTTTGTTCAATTTTTGGCACAATGAATTCAGGAAATTCACCGGTATTGCCCACCAGCCTGGGTACATCTAAATGTGCAGCTGGTTGTTGTGCGGTTTCTGCTGCCGTTGCCATTCTGGCACGAGCAGGTTCATTAGGCAGTGAAATCAACCCATGCCTTTTAATGATGTTATCCAGTTCACGCATCACGGCGGCATATTCTTCCATCAATGCATCGCCATGGATTTGCTCTTCTTTTAATAATGCCATCACTTCACGATAGTCACTGGTTTCATAACCCATTTTCTGGGCCACCAAAGGCGCCAATGCCATCATTTCAAAACGAATGTTCATGAATGCCACCTGGCCAATTTTAATCAATTC
This sequence comes from Marinicella litoralis, assembly GCF_002591915.1. Taxonomy (GTDB): domain Bacteria; phylum Pseudomonadota; class Gammaproteobacteria; order Xanthomonadales; family Marinicellaceae; genus Marinicella; species Marinicella litoralis. The sequence continues at coordinate 10,280 of NZ_NIHB01000007.1, forward strand.
TTCAGGGGTCGCATTCACGCCATAATTTTTTAATTGCAACTCATACAATTCACGCGGCAACATGGCGTTTTCTCGGGTATGAGGTAAAATATTTTCTTTAACCCACACGTTATAATCAGACAGTTGACGCTGTAATAACTGCAAAGAATCTTCGTATCCAGTTAAATCTGTGGCTGCAAAAACTTGAGATAAACCTTCAATAAACACTGGGGAACGTTGGATGTCTTGTTCAACCTCTCCTTTGTATGGCTTAATCAGTCCCTTTTCGCCCATGCGTTCAGTCAGGCGTTTTTTAGCCAGTTCAACCAAAGGTTCATAACCTTTCGCTTCTCCGGTGTATTTTTTCAACCTAACCAAAGCGGCTTTTTGCCTTTCAAATGGCACTTGCTTATCCAGTTGACCATTGAATCCAGCGAACACCAGACCAATCACATTGCCATAAGGCAGTACTTTTGCATCATTGACTTTAGTGGCTTCAATGCTGTCCTTAACCGACTGGATCATGATTTCAATGTCTTGTTTGACTCTTGGGTCTTTTTCCTTTGATAGGTGCTTATGCAGCATTTTTAAATTGGCTTCTGCATTTTTAAGCTGTCGTTGAACCAAGTTGTCTTTTAAATCAAAAATCTCTTCATCATAACCATCAACGCCAGATTGACCGGAAAATTCAGGGGCGAATTTTGCACCTGATTCTAATATTTTATATGCAATTTCATTCGACCTCTTAACCCAGTCTTGTTCTTCAGCAAAAAGCTGAGCACTGAAAGTGAGCAAAGCGAATGTGATCAAATAATTCATTTGTTTTTTCATTGATATCAACCCTAAATAAGTCAAATAATTATAAAGTCAACTAGACATTATCGCATGGGCTGGAGGTAACGAATTCAGTGTTTGCTTGCTTACGTTGTGAAAAAATTGTCTGATGCGACTCCTTCAATCAGACTAAACATCACAATTGTTTATAAATCAAATCCTGCCAGGACCAAGTCATGATCTGACGATGCGAAAGGGCTGATTTGATAAAAACTGGCGGGTTTAATCTCACCCCCTTCTTCCCAAGGTTCTAAGTTATAGTCTAACTCCCTGAGGTGAATTGAATTGATGTGCCATTGTACCAAACCAGTGGCAACCTTGGCCGCTGCTGAATTGACCAAGACATAATCCAATGAACCCAGTTGGCCTCGAAAGCTGGTGGTCCAGTTACTGGGGTTTAGGTATGAATCAGCTAAGTTTTCAAATCCATTTTCTTGCAAAACAAGTATTGGATCTTCTTGCTGATAAGCATTTAAATCACCGGTCAAAATACTGATTTCCACCCTTTCTCCTGTGGGGTCATTATTTAGCCATGTTGAAATTTGCTGTGCGACTTCAACGCGAACCGCATTGAAGCAGCCTTGGCCATCTTGTTGGTCTTTATTGTCACCTTCTGCATCCCTGCAGTTTTTTGACTTCAAATGTGCAGTGGCTACATTAAAAAGGTTGTTATTCTTTGATTTAAACGTCTGCACGACCACAATTCGGTTTTTATTTTCTTTAAATTTTGGATTGGTTTTGGCATTCAGTAAAGCGTATTCCCCTATGGCAGACACTTCATTCGCTTGATAAATCAAACCCACTTTAATCACATCTTCACCCAAAACACCGGTATCGACATAAGCCCATTTTTTAGATCCTGCAGCTTGGTTCAAAGCTTCAACCAAGCGCAAGCCTGAAATGTTATTGTTCTCCAACTCTTGAAGCCCAACTACACTGGCATCAGCTTGGTTAATAACATGTACTATTTTTTCAAGTTGCCGGTCGTATTCATCCATTGAATCAGCACCACGACAACCAAAGTTTTTCAAGGGTCCACATATGTCTTCACCCTGATCGATGGTTGTGAAATAATTTTCAAGATTGAAATTAGCGATTTTTACCAAACCACCTGGATCGGATGGGGCAGATTGGTTTTCCAATTTTGAAAATTGTAATGCTTCCGTTGGTTGTAATTTATATTTTCCAAAAGCAAAATGCATCACACCTACAGTATTCAACATTTGCCCTACGGCTAAAGGATTCAGTCCATTGACCTCGTTCACACCATCGCTACCTACAGGTAATGGCACAGGAAATTGACTGTTGCGTCCATCGTCAATGGTTAGCCTATTTGCCTTGTTGTACTTACTGTGTTTATTGATTGCTTTTCCTGGGCGATACATTGCCGTTGGTGCCATCAACAATTCGGATGAAACAATCAACTCTCCGTATTTTAAGTATGGGTACAAATCTGTGACAACCACAGGTTGGTTGAAACCAACACGCATGCCTTCTACTTGTTCCAAGTTAAATCCATTCAGAGGCATTTTCAATAAGTGTGCAGCTGGTAATTTGACTTTTTTAGCACAGGTTTTCATGGCGGAAATTGACACCAATTGCGTTACGTCAAATTGCTCGCTTACCCTGCCCTTAATAAGCATCAAATCGCCCAATTCAATCAACCTCTTTGCATCGTTGCTTTGAATGAACAAGCCCTCAGAAGTTTTGCTGTTGCCATCTGATTGTGGTTGCTGGACAAAAAAGCCACCCAGCCGTTCTTTGCCTCTGAAATCACCAGTCACTACGCCTTTCACAATAACCTCTTCATCAAGCAGCTTTGAGGCCGACTGCGAACCTTGAATCAGGTGGATGGGAGTAAATTGACTTTCACAACTAAAATCAGTTGCTTGAATTGACCCGTTGAATATCAACAGCAGGGTGATTAAAGAAAATTTCATTGGGTGATTTCTTGACTGGTAAATTGATATATTAGCATGCCAAAGGGCGCAATCAAATCTCAGTTTTTATTTGAGTAAAAAAAACCCAGGCTATGACCTGGGTTAAGGGGGGATTTAGACCCGAAGGCCTATGAAAAATCTATTCAATACCTGGAGAGCATGCATCTGAATTTCCGGCATGAATATTATCATCAATGCATGCAATTAAATGTGAATCACTGTAAAATCATTGTCTTGTAACAAATCACAACCTTTCATTTGCTTGAAAAGTGATACCCTAACGACTGAACACCCTATAACAACGGAGAAAACATGAAACAAATTTTAACTGTATTAATGGCTGCATTGGCATTGAGCTTAAGTGCATGCAGTGATAATAATGCCGATGAAGCTGAAACCAAAGTTGAAGAAGCACAATCTGAATTGAGCCAAGCGGTTGAAAAAACAGCTGACAAAGCGGAAGAAATAAAAGACAAAACAGTGGCTTTAACTAAAGAAGGCTTTGATGATACCAAAGATGCTGTCAACGATTTATCTACAGCCACCAAGGATCAATACCAAGAAGGCAAAGAAAAGGCTGGCGAGATGATTGAAGACGGAAAGCAAAAAGTAGATGAAATGGCTACAGCGGTCAAAGAGAAAACCAGTGAAGTGGTTGAAGACGCCAAGAAAAAAGCCGATGAATTAACAGATGACGATGACGATGGTAACTGATTCCAAAAGTTAAGTCATATTTTCTAAGCCATTGCTGTCTTTTACTGCAATGGCTTTTTTAATGCCTGACATTCTATGGAATTAATAAACTTTTATTTATAGATTGAGTCTATAGAAGGATTAAGCCACAATAGCCATTGACTCAGTGGAACTGTTTATGAACCTACCTTTATTTATTGGACTAAGATACACCAAAGCCAAAAGAAAAAATCATTTCATCTCTTTCATATCATTGATTTCAATGGCTGGAATTGCTTTGGGTGTGATGACTGTGATTGTTGTGATTTCAGTCATGAATGGATTCAACAAGGAATTTCAACAGCGGATGTTGAGTACCGTTTCCCATGCCACCATTTCTGCCTTCAGCGGAGATCACTTAACCGATTGGCAACAGGCCATTGAAAAAGTCACCAAGAAACCGGAAGTTTTGGGAGCAGCTCCATTCATCAGAACAGAAGGCATGCTACAAGGATACAAAACTGAAGGTGCAATGATACAAGGGGTGATGCCAGAACTAGAAACTGAAGTCACCGAATTTCAGAATGCCATGCGGTATGGCGCCCTTGATGATTTACAGGCTGGTGAATTCAACATGATATTGGGGGTTGATTTAGCTGCCCACCTTGGTGTTGGACCAGGAGATACCGTCACTTTATATGTACCAGAGTTTCGCACCACAGCCGTGGGAGTCACCCCTCGACTGAAACGTTTTACCGTGACAGGCATATTTGAGGTGGGTATGTATGAATATGATTATAAATTGGCTTTGATCCACTTAGAAGATGCCAGAAGATTGTTGCGCATTCCAAAAGGCTCAGCCGAAGGCGTCAGAATCAAAGTCAATGACTTGATGCAGGCTCCCAAAATTGCCCGTGATTTGGCACCTGAATTAGACGGTTTTTATCGCATCAGGGATTGGACCCAAGAGCATGTTAATTTTTTCAAGGCCACCAGAACTGAGCGCATGGTGATGTTTATCATATTATCCATGATAGTAGCTGTGGCTGCATTCAACATATTATCCACCTTGGTGATGTTGGTGACAGAAAAACAGTCAGATGTGGCTATTTTACGTACACTGGGTATGTCGAGCAGTCAAATCATGGGAGTGTTCATGGTATCCGGCACCTTAATTGGGTTGATTGGAACCGCCATAGGTACTGGCTTAGGTATCATCACAGCCATCAATATCAACAGCATCATGCAAACATTAGAAGGTTGGTTTAACACCGAGTTTTTATCGAAAGATGTCTATTACATCACTGAAATCACAGCAGACCTCAGATCTGCTGATGTGATGATGATCGTATCAATCGCTTTTGGTTTGTCAATTTTAGCCACGCTTTATCCCGCATGGCGAGCATCTAAGGTTGAACCAGCGGAGGCATTGAGGTATGAGTGATTCAGTGGTATTAAAATGTGAAAACTTAAGCAAGTTTTTTACTGATGGACAGCGAAAAATACAAATTTTTGAGGGTTTAGACTTTCAAGTCAAAGCCGGTGAATCTGTAGCCATTATGGGAGCATCTGGATCAGGAAAAAGTACCTTGTTGCATTTGCTGGGTGGTTTAGACACTGCCAATGCGGGTGATATCAATATCCAAGGCCAACAGCTGTCAAAGTTGAGCGGTAGACAACGAGGCCTTTTGCGAAACCAACATTTGGGCTTTGTTTACCAGTTTCATCACTTGTTGCCAGAGTTTTCTGCCCTCGAAAATGTCATGATGCCATTGCTGATTGGTAAGACAGCAAAAGCCGCAGCCAAACAACAAGCCACTGAAATTTTACAACAGGTAGGACTTTCCGATCGATTAACTCACCGACCCGCGCAATTATCCGGCGGGGAAAGGCAAAGGGCCGCCATAGCCAGAGCCATGGTTACTTCTCCAGCTTGTATTTTGGCCGATGAACCCACTGGCAACTTAGATGAAAAGACTGCCAGTTCGGTCATGGATTTACTGATCAACCTCAAAGAACAGCTGAACACATCGTTGGTACTGGTCACCCATGACCAAAAAGTGGCCGACAAGATGCAGCACCAATATTTATTACAACAAGGGGCATTGATCAAATTAAGTTAAAACTGACTCCAATGGATGCACTCATGTTTTTATTGGGTGCCATGCAAATTCTGTGGTGGCCACTGCTCACTGAAGTGACACTGATGATTGCCACTGGGCTGTTGTTCCTCTGCTCATTATTAAAAGCCCGATTCAATCATTTAATTCCTGTAATATTTTTTATATCTGGTGTGCTGTATGCCATGTTGGCCTGTCAAATTCAACTGCAAAGTGAAATTGAAACGCCCCAAAAGCGTTCTTTTCAAGGTCGCATAGAATCCTTACCAAAACACACGGCACAAAAGGTCAGCTTCATAAGCAGCCATTCGGAAAGCAAACAATCCTTTTTACTTAATTGGTACTCAAAAGGCCAATCAAAACAAGTCGACTTCGAACCCGGAAACCTGTATCAATTTGAAGTCAGTCTAAAACCGCCCCATGGCATGGCCAATGGCATCGGCTTTGACCGTGAAAAATGGTTGTTTCGCAACAGAATCGATGGCATTGGAACCATCAAAAGCATGGACTTGATTGCTGAAAAAACTCGCCCACTTTCTTCAAATATATTGAATCAATGGCGCGCTACAACTGGAAAATCAATTGATCAACATTTTAAAGAACAAAGAATCAATGGTCTTATCCATGCACTTTCTATCGGCGATAAATCACATTTTGAGCATCAGGATTTCCAATTATTTCAAAACACAGGTACTGCGCATTTAATCGCCATTTCTGGTTTACACATCGGTATGGTTGCGCTTTTGGGTTGGTTATTGGGTGGGCTGGTGTTTCAACTCTTGCCACAACAAATCATCCCAAAATCCTTGATTCAAATTTATCTTGGGCTCTTATTTGCTGTACTTTATGCCGCATTGGCTGGCTTTGCGGTTTCAACCCAAAGGGCGCTGATTATGTTATTGGTTTACGCCTTGTTTAAAATTTTCAGGAGAGCCAGCTATGCCTGGGATGTGTGGTCAACTTCATTGTTGGCGGTGCTGTTACTGGACCCATTGAATGTGTTGGATGCTGGTTTTTGGCTTTCCTTTACAGCGGTTGCTGTGTTGATTTTATCGTTCAATGGCATTTCTAATACACACAGCCGAACAAGTAATTTCATTGTTATGCAGTGGCGATTATTACTTGGTATGTTGCCATTGAGTTTATTGGTATTCTCCAGAGTAAACTTGCTGGCACCGCTGATTAATTTATTGATGATTCCATTGATGACTTTTTTACTGGTACCGATGATTATGTTGTTGCTAATCATTGGTACTTTATTCAATTTCATGCCTGAAACATTGATCGATTTACTGTCCTGGAGCAGTCAACTTTTTCTTGACTTGCTGACTTGGTTTGCACATCATGCATCATGGCCAATCCATGTTGCTGTCAACTCATGGTGGCAATTGGCCTTGTTGGGCATGGGAACAACCTTGTTTATTTTACCCAAAGCCATTCCACAACGTTTTTGGGGCCTTCCGCTGATTCTGATGGCAATAATCCCCATTGAAGACAGAATTAAATTGGGCCAATTTAATGCTTATTTTTTAGATGTGGGCCAAGGTTTATCGGTGGTCATTAAAACCCAAAGTCATCAGCTCATCTACGATGTGGGGTCAGCCTATGAAAGTGGATTCAATATGGCTGATGCAATCACCCTTCCATGGCTACAACAACAAAACATCACTGACTTGGATGCATTGGTGCTTTCGCATCAAGACAATGATCACTCTGGTGCTGAGGACTCATTGTTAGACAACACCTCTGTTGAAACCATTTGGGGAACTGAAAAACACCACCTTCCCTGTATTGCTGGCACGCAATGGCAATGGGACAATGTTACATTCAGTTTCTTAAGCCCTTACAATTTGACACCTTATCTGAAGAACAACAGTTCTTGTGTGTTAAAAATCAGCGGCACTGACTTCAGTTTATTACTCACTGGTGATATTGAAACTCCGGTTGAATACAGGTTGTCACAAGCCGCTCCTGAACTCATCCAAGCTGATGTGTTATTGGTACCTCATCATGGCAGTAAGACATCATCATCTGCTGAGTTCATTCAAGCCGTTAACCCACAATTAGCCATTAACTCATCGGGCAAATACAATCCATTCAACCACCCAGCCAAGCAGGTGGTCGATCAATACACCCAACTCGGCATCCCACTGATCGATACCCAAGACAGTGGCATGATTACCTTGAATACTTATCCAACACTACAATATAAAAGATTTCGCAATGAATCAGTCAGAATTTGGCGCAAAAAAAAGCCCGAATAATTCGGGCTTTTCATACTATACATAAGGACTGTTTAGTCTTGTATAACCAATTCAGTTCTTCTGTTTTTAGCGCGACCTTCTGCCGTATCATTGGTGGCAATTGGGCTTAACTCACCATAACCTTTCCAAGTCATGCGATCAGCTGCAATGCCATGATCGACCAAGTAGTTATAAACCACTTTAGCACGTCTTTCTGAAAGATTTTGATTATAAGCTTCTGAAGCAGTTGAGTCAGTATGACCGGCCACTTCAACCACCAATGTGCCATGATCACCCATGGTTTTAACCGCTGCATCTAAAATGGCTATAGACGTAGGCTTTAAAGTGGCTTTATCAACATCAAAATGAACACCTTGTAATTCAATCACAACTTGAACTTCGCAACCATCGGCATCAACCACAGCGCCAGCTCTTGAATTTGGACATTTATCAACAGAGTTCATCACACCATCATTGTCATCATCGCCATCAACATCGTGACAACCATACATGTCGACTGCCATACCAGCTGGTGTGTTAGGACAACGATCGGCTTGATCACTTACACCATCACCATCTGAATCCAGCTGAGGTGCTGGTTCAACAATGGGAGCAGCAGCTTGGCTTGTTTGTGCATCACCCAAAGCAATACTTACACCCATGCTGTATTGAAAATCATCATAGCTATTCGAATTATTGGTGTAATCATCCGTATCAAGTCTGTATTTAACTTCTGTAATGAAACCAACACGGTCAGTCATTGCTTTGCGGATACCTACACTGACATTCAACATTAAATCAGAAGAATCGACACCTCTGGCTGCACCACTGCCGTTGTGGTCCAAATAACCAGCACCCAATCCAATAAATGGTCTTAAGCTGGTTCCATCATTAAAATGGTAACGGCTCATCAAACCCAATCCAGTTTGCTCAACTGCACCACTGCCACCTTCAACATCAAAATTAACATTGTCCAACTCTAAATCCAAAGACCAATTTTCATTGATGAATTTACCAAGACCTAAACCAAGCCCAAAATCAGACTCTAAATTTTTTCCACTGTCCGGTGCATTAAAGATAAAACTTGGTGAAAACATCCAACGATCATCATAATCATTGGCTAAAGCAGCCCCTGCAACGCATGACAAAGTTAATCCTAACAATGTTTTTTTCATTTTTCTCTCCTAACGAGTTTATAGATTTAATAGCTAATTATAACATATACAACACAATTGGAATATTTATGACAAACAAATTAACATTTAAATGGCTTTTAAAAACCTGAGACATAAAATAGGTATTTTTAGATGTTAATATGACTGAATGTTGGTGCCTGGCTGGATAATAATCATTGGAAGTCTTGTTGGTCTTATGTTGTTAGGCTTTGCCCTTTATTACTGGCATCAAATCAAACAAATTAAAATCGATATGCTGGCTAAAACCAATGAATTAAATTCATACAAGAAGCAACAGCAGGTGGCCAAAGCAACCCATTTGAGTGCGGAAGCCGCCAATGCAGCAAAAATCAAATATTTATCCGGCATTTCTCATGAACTCAGAACCCCGTTGAATGTAATCATGGGTTATGCCCAACTGTTAGAAAACAAAACAGCAACAGACGACCCCAATCACCACAGTTTTCAGTTAATCAGAACCAATTGTGAGCACCTTACACATTTGATTGAAGGCATTTTAGAATTTTCTGCCATTGAATCTGGAAAGCTGCGTGTTCAATCCGACGTCTTAGACCTGAAACAGTTACTGAACCACATGGGTCATATGTTTTCTTTGCAGGCAACCCAGAAAAACCTTCAATTCAAATACCACATCAACGAAAACTTACCTCAATTCGTAAAAACAGACCCCAAAAGGTTGAAGCAAATTCTGATCAATCTGTTATCCAATGCCATTAAATTCACTGCCAAAGGATGCGTCAGCTTTGATGTGAGTTACCGTTATCAGATTGCCACTTTTGTGATTAAAGACACCGGCTGTGGCATAGCTTCCAGTGACACCGAAAGAATATTTCAACCCTTTGAGCGCATTCAAACAACTGCAAGCAATATTCCTGGCACAGGTCTTGGTTTAACCATTGCCAATTTACTGGTTGAGTTGCTTGGCGGTGAATTGAAAGTAAAAAGCGAACTGGGTCAAGGCAGTGAATTCACCCTAAAATTAATGCTTTCTGCACAAAACCCACCCACAACATCTGATGAATTTAAAGTGACACCAGAAGATGGCAATCACCATAAAATTTTAATTGTTGATGACATCGAAGAACACCGAACATTGATTCAAAACATCCTACAACCCTATGGCTTTAAAACATGGGTTGCCAAAGACGTATCATCAGCCAAAAAAATGATTGAAAAACATGGATTTGATTTGATGTTGTTGGATGTGGCCATGCCTAATGAAAATGGCTGGGCTTTGGCACAATGGTGTACCGAACAAAATCATCCTTGCAAAATTTGTATGATCTCTGCCAATCCAAGAGACATAGACCCACAAAGACACCCGCATCACCAAGCTTACATAGCAAAACCCATACAGATCAATCAATTATTAACCGTCATCAATCAATTGTTAAAATTGGGGTGGGATGACCAAAACAGTCAACCGTTAGAAACTTCACAACCAAAACCAGTAGTCAGAATCAAACGCAAAGACCGCTTGGCTTTGACTGAATTGGTTGAGATTGGTCACCTCAATGGGATTGAAACCTATTTAAATACCATGTATGAAAATCATTTAATCAGTGACACCGAGTTGAAACAATTACTCAAACCCATCAAACAATTGAATTTAACCCAGTTCACTACAATCATTGGCAACCATGACAAAAAATAAGCCGACCATCCTGGCAGTCGATGACAATCCCGACAGCCTCAATATCTTGAACCTCACATTAAGTGCACAAGGATTTACTGTATTGGTGGCAAACAGTGGGGTACAAGCCCTGAACATATTGCACAAAGTACAACCGGACTTAATTCTATTAGATGCCATCATGCCAGAAATGGATGGCTTTGAAACCTGCCAAGCCATCAAACACATCAACCCGGATGCGCCAATCATTTTTATGACAGGTCTCAGCGACACTGAACATGTGGTACAAGGCCTTTCTCGGGGAGCTGTCGACTATTTAATCAAGCCATTGAACCACGAGGAATTGATCGCCAGAGTCAAAGTGCATATCAATACTGCGCAACAGACACGCATCAGTAAACAAGCCCTTGAATCCGCCGGACAACATTTGGCCACCATCACTTCGGATGGACAAGTCATTTGGACCACTGCGCAAGCCAATACCTACATCAAAGCATTAAACAAACAAGACCTTTTAACTTTGATTGCTTGGTTAAAACAAGCAGAAACAACTGACCTGCTGGAACTGTTGCATGAGGACAGTACATTAAACTTAACCTACCTGACCTTACAAAAAGACGGCTCACATCTGATTAAATTCAAAGCATCGGACTTGAAATTAGAAAAACAAACTTTGAAACTTAAATTGAAAATCACTCGCCGTGAGTCTGATGTGCTTTACTGGGTGGCCAAAGGCAAAACCGACTGGGAAATTTCAAAGATTCTCACCATCAGTGAACGAACAGTCAATAAACACCTGGAACAGATCTATCGCAAGTTGGAAGTTAACAACCGCACTGCTGCCTCAGCAATGGCCTTGAATGCATTGAATTAATGAACGGTGCTTTTACACAATACACTTTATAATCAGATAAATTTTCCCAGTCACCTCAAGAGCCCATGAAATGGTAAACATCGGTGTCTCAAGGTATTGAGAATCTAAAATATCAATTGATTTTCCGATTTGTGATTGAAAACATAATTAAAAATAAGAACAAAGACAATGAAAACAGCGCACTTAATATTTCCCCACCAATTATTTAAAAACCACCCATTGATTCTTGCCAAAGCTGAATGTTGGTTGATAGAAGTTGATCTTTTTTTAACACAATATAAGTTTCACCAACAAAAAATAGCTTTTCACAGAGCCAGTATGAAAAGCTTTGCTGAAACAGCCAGTAAACAAGTGGCTTCATTAACCTATATAGATGCACACGATGAATACGCAAAGCTGTCAAACTTAATCAATCATCTGGCACAATCAGGAATCCAAAAAGTCATAACCATTGATACCGTTGATGACTGGTTAGAACAAAAATTACAAAAGGCATGTGTAAAAAACGACCTCCAACAAGAAATTTTAGACAATCCAATGTTTTTATCAAAACCTGAAGTCATTGAAGGCTTTTTCCATGCGGATAAAAACAAATTTTTCCACCACCAGTTTTACCAACAACAACGTCGCAGCCTAAACATCCTGATGGAAAATGATAACAATCCCACTGGTGGCCAGTGGAGCTTTGATGCAGACAATCGAAAAAAATACCCTAAATCCAAAAGCCCACCGAGTATCAAGTTTCCTGAAAAAAGCCAATTCCACCAAAAAGCAGAACATTATGTTGAGCAAAACTTCAGCGATCACTTGGGTCATTTAGATGAAAAAAATGGTCACCGAATCACCTATCCAATCAATCATACAGAGGCCGAAGCTTGGTTGGAGGACTTTCTGAACAGTCGATTTACAGAGTTTGGTACTTATGAAGATGCAATCGTAAAACACCACCTGATTCTTCATCACAGTGTATTAACTCCTGTGTTGAATGTGGGTTTGATAACACCTCAACTATTGATTGACCGCATGCTTGTGCACGCAAAAAAACACGACGTACCGCTGAATTCTTTGGAGGGTTTCATCCGCCAAATCATTGGTTGGCGAGAATTTATCCGTGGCGTTTATGAGTCAGTGGGTCGGCAACAAAGAACCCAAAATTATTGGCAATTCAAGCGGCCTATTCCTCAATCATTTTATACTGGAGAAACTGGTATCGAACCAGTTGATCTCACTATCAAGAAAGTATTGGATACCGGTTATTGTCATCACATAGAAAGGCTGATGGTGCTCGGTAATTTTATGTTGTTGTGTGAATTTGACCCAGACAAGGTTTACCAATGGTTTATGGAGTTATTTATCGACGCCTACGACTGGGTTATGGTGCCGAATGTATATGGCATGAGCCAATTTGCTGATGGTGGCCTTATGGCCACCAAACCCTATATCAGCTCCAGTAATTATATTTTAAAGATGAGTGATTACTCAGGTGGTAAACAAGCCATACATTGGCGTTCCATTTGGGATGGGCTATTCTGGCGTTTTATGCACAAGCAACGTGCTTTTTTCGAATCCAACCCGCGCATTGGCATGTTACTAAAAACCTGGGATCGTATGGACCAAAAGCAACAACAAAATCACCTTGAACAAGCCGAAAAGTATTTGTCATCATTGTCTTAAGGCCTATAATCAATTGTGACCAAATGATGACCAAAATTATGACAACCATCTCGAAAAAAAACACCCATTTTTTATCATGAAAACCACTGAGAATATAAAATGACCATCAACGATGTTTTAAAAATAAATGCTTTGAATTGTTTGCTGTTTGGCGCTCTTTTCGTTTTTATGCCTGAACCGATTTCATCCTTCCTCAGTGAAAATGCAAAAGCCCCCTTACTGGTGTTTTTGTCTCTTGGTGTGCTGCTCAATATCTATGGTTTATTGCTGTTGTGGTTAGCCAGTAAAAACCCAGTACCTCAATTGCCGTTACTCTTGGTGGCCATTGGGGATTTCTTGTGGGTGGTTGCCACCATAATCGTCATTCAATTAAATGTATGGATTACCAGCATCAATGGCATCACAGCTGCTGGTTTGGTGGCTATTCTGGTTGGCTGGCTAGGTTGGATTCAACTCAAACACTATTTAAGCAATAAACCATAAAAGAGCCAACCAAATTGATTCAATTTTTCACAGAAATCGCTGCGAATAAGGATTCGGCCCACAATGTATTATTCTGACTGCCAAAAAACTTCATCACCGCCATTCAACACCCTGGCAAGTACAAACAAATAATCAGACAGGCGATTCAAGTATTGGGTCACTTCACTTTCAATCTCATGATTATTGGCTGCTTGCCAAGCTTTTCGTTCTGCTCGGCGGCAGGTACTTCTGGCCAGGTGTGCGGCACATCCTGATTGACTGCCTGCCGGCAAAATAAACTGTTTCAACGGAGCCAATTGCTGTTGCCAATGATCAATCCACTGCTCTAAATTCACAATGTCAGCAGCATCAACGTTGTTACCTTTGTATTGTGCCACTTGCGCTCCCAAATCGAACAACTTATGCTGTATTTTAGACAGTTGCTTGTCTACTGCTTCGGAACTGTTCAAGGCACGAATCATGCCCAATTGGGCATTGAGTTCATCGACGTCGCCAATGGCCTCAAACAACAAATCTGTTTTACTTATTCTTTGTCCATTGGCCAAGCCAGATTCGCCTTGGTCACCACTGCGCGTATAAATTCTTGTCATTATGCTGTTTTTCCTGAAACTTTGGTTGAAAAGAGTGAGTTCTTTAGCGTATAGTTCGACAGATTTTTTTGCAAATACAATTTGGTCAAATGAAGAAAACTGTACTTAATGAAGCTCACCGCAAAGCAGGCGCCAAAATGGTTGATTTTGGTGGTTGGGACATGCCCATCAATTACGGCTCGCAGATCGAAGAACATCATGCCGTCAGACAGCATGTAGGGATGTTCGATGTATCGCACATGACAGTGATTGATGTTGAAGGTCCTGAAGCAACAGATTTTCTATACCATTTATTGGCCAATGACATCCGCAAACTCAACATCAACCAAGCCATGTACAGCACCATGTTGAATCATGAGGGTGGCATCATTGATGATTTAATCACATATAAAATTTCTGACACCGCCTATCGAGTGGTGGTCAACGCAGCCACCAGAGAAAAGGATTTGGCATGGTTCGAAAAAGAAATTGCTGAATTCGATGCTTTTATGAAGGAACAATCTGATACAGCCATGATTGCCGTACAAGGCCCTGAAGCTATGGCAACGATTCAACCTTTGATTGATTTGGATTTAAGTGAAACCAAACGATTTTACGCATCTCATAATGAAGACATGTTTGTAGGTCGTACAGGTTACACCGGCGAAGACGGGGTGGAAATCATTGTGGCCAGTGAAGCCGCCGAATCATTGTGGGAAAAACTGATTGAGGCGGGTGTTCAACCTTGCGGTTTGGGTGCTCGAGACACCCTTCGCTTAGAAGCTGGTATGCATTTATATGGTCAAGACATGGATGAAAACATCAGCCCATTAGAATGTGGTCTGGGCTGGACCGTACGCCAGGAAAACCATGAATTTAACGGCGCAGAAGCACTTCAAACTTTGCGCGAGGCAGGCATCAATAAAAAATTAATCGGTTTGGTGTTAGAAGGACGTGGCGTCCTGCGACACGACCAAACTTTGATAGATGATGAAGGCAACCAAGGCATCATCACCAGCGGTGGTTATTCACCATCCACAGAAAAAGCCATAGCCATGGCCGTCGTAGATAAAGGCATGAATGCTGATTCAGTCCAAGTACAGATCAGAAACAAAAGCTTGCCTTGTCGCATTGTAAAATTACCTTTTGTCAGAAATGGCAAATCATTGATTGAGGATTAAAGCATGAGTTATGTTCCAGATAATTTAAAATACACCGCCAGCCATGAATGGTTAGAAGACCTGGGCGATGGTGTTTACCGTGTTGGCATCACTGAATTTGCACAAGCACAATTGGGTGACATTGTTTTTGTTGAATTGCCAGAAATGGATGAATCTTACGCACAAGAAGATGAATGTGGCGTGGTCGAATCAGTAAAAACAGCTTCAGACATTTATGCACCTTTGGTTGGTACCGTTACCGCCGTCAATGATGCATTGGAAGACACCCCTGAATTAATCAACGATTCCCCATTTGATGATGGCTGGATTTTTGAATTTAAAATTGATGAAGATGCAGATTTAGACTCCTTGCTGAGTGCAGAGGATTACCGCAACTCAATTGCTGATGAAGACTGAATTCAAGTCATAGACCTCCTTACAATAGACCTTAAAATACTATGCCATTTATCCCTCACACAGAAGACGAAATCAAGGAAATGCTGGACACCATCGGGGTTGACAGCATCAACCAGTTATTCGATGAAATACCAGCAGAGTTGATTTCTTCTAAATTGGATCAAATTCCAGATCGCATGAGCGAAATGGAAGTGACCAGGCACATCAGCAATTTAGCCAAAAAAGATGGAACACCCATGTGCTTTGCTGGTGCTGGTGCATATGAACACCACATTCCCGCTGCAGTCTGGCAGGTAACCACCCGTGGTGAGTTCTATACGGCTTATACACCTTACCAACCAGAAGTGGCCCAAGGCACCCTGCAAGTGATTTATGAGTTTCAAAGTATGATGGCTCACTTAACAGGGATGGATGTCTCTAATGCATCCCTCTATGATGGTTCTTCCGGTTTGGCCGAAGCGGTGCTAATGGCTGTGCGAGCCAACCGCAAAAGCAAAAGTAAAACCATCTTGATACCGAAAAACATTAACCCGGTTTATACCCAAGTGGTGAACAACATCGTCAAAAACCAAGAGATCAATGTAATCGGTGTCGACTTTGATCCTAAGACTGGTTTGGTTGATCATGCACACCTGAAATCATTTTCCGGACAAGACATCACTGCCGTTGTGGTACCACAGCCAAACTACTTTGGTTTGTATGAAGACGTTCATGCGATGACTGATTGGGCTCATGAACAAAATGCTTTGGTGGTTGGTTTGGTTAATCCGATGTCATTGGCGTTGTTATCCGCACCCGGTAATTGGGGTGAAAACGGCGCAGACATTTGTTGTGGTGAAGGACAGTCCATGGGCGTTCCCCTGTCTTCAGGTGGACCTTATTACGGCTTCCTTACATGTAAAGAAGCCAATGTCAGGAATATGCCTGGCCGTATTGTTGGCATGACCACAGACTTAGATGGCAAGCCAGGTTTTGTTTTAACCTATCAAGCACGTGAACAACACATTCGCCGCGCTAAAGCGACTTCAAACATTTGTACCAACCAAGGATTAATGGTCACTGCTTCAACCATTTACATGTCATTATTGGGTTCAACTGGTTTGCGTAATGTCGCAGCCAACTGTATACAGAACACAGATTCACTTAAGCAAAAACTGGCCCAAGTTGCTGGTTTAAAGTTGTTGTTTAAAGGGGCTGGCTTCCATGAATTTGTGGTTCAACTTGAAACAGCCAAGGCCGCAGATGTGGTGGAAAAAATGGCAGCACGTGACATCGTCGCTGGAGTAGATATATCAGCACAGTATCCAGAGATGGGACAATGCTTACTGTTGTGTGTAACTGAAACCAAAACTGCTGCCGATTTAGATGACTTTGTCGCCAACTTACAGGCCTGCCTGTAAGCGCTGAGCATGACTTATGTTTTTCTTTTTAGCCGATTCTATCGAATCGGCTTTTTTGTGGGTTCGTCATTCAGCTGAGATTATTTGATGCTAAAATAAATCCATGATAAAAAATCTAATCGACAAAATTTTTTTCGCAGTGGGCGTCATGTTGTTTTTACAATTACCCCATTTTATTGATCAATACACCCAACGCATGGGTGGCTATGCTGATTCTCAAAAGCAACAAATCCAAGAATACCAAACCATTGCTGACCAACATTTTAATGGTGATCTGGATGCGTATATGCAACGTTTGCAACTCAATGCCGATCCAGCAGTGGCTGAATCGGCAGAGCAAATGGATCAACGATTAAAAAATGCAGCTTCGATAGAAAAAGAACTCAAGGTGTTTGAACAAGAAGCCTTGTGGTATCAGGTCCCCTATTTCATCTCACACATCAGGTATGATTTAGCCAAGGGCACTGCAGAAAACTTCTCACCAGGTTTGCCGCTTAATTTATGGGCATGGGGTTATGGCCTGATTGGTGGTGTCTTATTCAGCCTGCTATTCAATGGGGCAGTTAAATTACCCCGTGTAGTCAGAAGAAAGTCAAAGCAACAATCTTTTTCTAGGCCGAATTGATTGCCCTGGCATTCATTTTCAGAATTGACCCACTATTTGAATGATTGATAATAATGGTAAGTTTTTAACACTCAATCAAATCCATCAATATAAATCACATCCCCTAATGTCTCACAAAAACCAGGAACCTGAACATGGGTCATAGCAACATCGTCCAAATACCATCCAGGGTTATTTACACTGCCGTCAGTTGAATAACTGAAGCGAATCCTGACATCTTGTCCATTGTAAGCCGATAAGTCCATGGTGTGTTGCTGCCATGTACCATTGGAACCCGAAAATGCCGGGGTATTTTCAGTATAACCACATTGATCTGATGTGTTTCTGAAGGTATCTGGATAGGTGGGTGTTATGTCTGGCATCAGCCATGGACCGTCAGCCACACTGATTTCAACCAAGCCACCGTCGTACCTGCTTTCAATGTCATAAAGGGTGTTAAAACTCAAAACAGAAGCTTGCCCTTCAGTCAAATCAAGGGGGTCAGAAGTCAATTGGTTACAGGCATTGTTTTCATTTTGAGACCAATAACTGCGTTCTCCATTAAACACTTGGTCAGTGATTAATTCCCAGCCTAAATGTCTGGTGGCTTGACCTAGACCAGAATCACCCGTTTCAGCCCCAACTGACCACACACCATTGGTTAGATTTCCATAAGCTTGGTTGGACATTTTTAATGAATTGTTGTCTTCCTGAGCATTATTGACATCGATTGATTTAACCAAGTAATGGTAGTTTTGCTCATGTAAAACAGTGTAATCAGTCCAAACAAGATCCGTGATTTCTGTAGCCACCAAATTTGTCGGACCAGGTTCAAAGGCCTCATCTGTGGATCGATACACATTGTAGGCCACTGGTGAACCACAATAGGAAGAAGCTGCACTCCAGTTAACGGTTAAACTACAAGTATTCATCGCATTATCAACCACTGAGCTGATGCCATTGAAGGCAGGGGCTGCTGTACATACTCCAGTGGTTTGGGCTTCACTGCATGTGCTTCTTGCTGATTCACACACACCTTCTGCATTCACTTTAGAAACTTTATAGCCTATGTCAACCAAACCAGACGCTGTCAAATCGGTGAATTGTTCATCGCTGATTTGGTCGGCAATTTGAATGAAGTTATCAGCAGCACATCCACCTTCTGATCGATAAACGTTATACGATTCACCCGCCTCCAAACTGTCTGTCCAAGTGAGTGATATGCTGTTGTCACCACTGGCTTGTGCCACCAAATCAGTCGCTGGTGTCGTGGTTGGACACAACAGCGGATCTAAAATGAACAAACCACCGGAAATGTCACTGACAATCACATTGCCACTGGCAAAATAAGGGTAGTTACTCCAAGCACCGTTGAACACATTGTTGTTATTGCTGGGATAGGTATCAAAATTTGCCACTTCTGTTAGGTTGCCATTTCCTATGTCTGAAATTTCAACCACACTTAAGCCACTGGTGTAATTTGAAAGGTATGCAAAGTTGCCTCTGATGTATAAGTTGTGGTCAATTGAAGCTTCAGGCCCTATGTAACTACCAACAATTTGAGGGGTTTCTAAATCAGCCAGGTCCCAAATATAAGTTTTGGTGTTGTGGCCAAAATTTTGCTCATCCAACTCATCATTCATCAAATAATAACGCTGATCTTCCGTTAACCAACCTTGGTGAGTGTATCTTGAATCAGTATAAGGCGTTCTTGATATCTGTCGTGGAATTGATTTGTCACTGACATCAACAATAGTTAATGTGTTTTCATTGGAGTTGAAACAAATTTCTTGTCCTACATAAGAGACATCGGGTCCAACATACATCACACATTGAGCGTCATGGGTATATCCATCCGCACTGAAACAGCCTTCATTGGTGGGTGCAACAGGATCAGTCAAATCCATCATATGTAAACCACCACTGCAATTGGCCCCCACGGCATAAGCAAAGCCACTGTCTTCATTGATCACAATATTATGCGCATTTCCAAATTCCGTGTAATTGGCAGTTGCGGTAAAGTCCACCGGTGGATTGGGGACATTCCTGAGTTGGGTCAAGTCAAAAATTTGCATCCCATGACCACTGGCCTCTGAGACAATATAGGCATGGTTGTTGTAGGTTTTGATGTCTCGCCAACTGCTGTTCCCTGTGGCAGTGGATAAATGACCAAGGTATACTGGAGCGGTCGGTATCGAAATGTCAACAAATGCAGTGCCTGTACTTAAACCCATCAAGGCATATTCTTTGCCATCAAGTGGATCGGTCCACCCCCAAATGTCATTGCCAGAACCATTACCGGTTCCCATGTCTTCTAAGTGAATTCGGTGCAACAAATCGATGCTGTTACAGGCGTAAAAATCTGCCATGCCATTGATACATTCGGTGAATGGGTGGGCAATGGTAAGCGGGGTGAAGAAGGAAATTATCCAGGCTATTTTCTTAGACATGCATTTTATCAATTATAACTAGCTTGTAAAATATCACATTTCACTGATTAAAACAGTGATGCGCTGCAAAAAAAGCCAGCTGAAGCGCATTATACAGAAAAACATCAAAAACTTAAGGGTTACCCACCTTCATCCTTGGCTGGCTGCTTCCGCGTCCTGCTATCGCAGCACACCTACATCCTTGGCTGGCTGCTTCCGCGTCCTGCTATCGCAGCACACCTACATCCTTGTAGGTGGCACAGATGTTAATTTAAACTACAGTTAAAGGTAGTCGTTCCAATCTTTAACTCGATCAGCTTGGGCTTCCAAAACTGCATCAACATCACCAGATAATTCAATGGTTGAAATTGAGTCACCACCAACAATTGAATTAACCACAGCCATATCGGCATCAGATTCCACTGCACCAAATACCGAATGTTTACCGTCTAACCACGGGGTTGCTACGTGGGTAACAAAAAACTGACTGCCATTGGTACCAGGTCCGGCGTTGGCCATAGACAGCACACCCGGTTTATCATGTTTCAATGAAGCATCAAATTCATCTTCAAATTTATACCCAGGACCACCTGTTCCAGTACCGATTGGACAGCCACCTTGAATCATGAAATCAGGAATCACACGGTGAAATGACAAATCATTGTAAAATCCGTTTTTCACTAAATTAACAAAATTTGCCACTGTGACAGGTGTTTTGTCGTCAGTTAGATTGATGTTGATGTCGCCTTTGTTGGTTTTGATGGTCGCTTTGATCGCCATTGATAATTCTCGAAAAATTTAATTGTGCCTTATAGTAGGGTTTAAACGCCAGCTTTCAAGGGTAATGGTTACATTAATCTACAGGAAAAACCGTTTGCTGATTATCAATGTATGCCTTATCATAAAATCCTGTTATATCAAACGCAAACAACATGAAATTCAGATTCACCTGCTTTACGTTTTTAATTAGCACTTTAATCAGCACTTTTGCCACAGCTGACATACAACAAGACATCATAGATATCGAGGGTAAAATGCTCGACTGGCGGCGGCACTTGCATCAAAATCCAGAACTAAGTAACCGCGAATTTAAAACGTCATCCTATGTAGAAAAGCACCTCAAAGCCTTGGGCTTAGAAGTCAAAACAGGCATAGCCTATACGGGCGTCGTCGGTATTCTCAAAGGTGACAAACCTGGCCCTACTTTAGCGTTGCGTGCTGATATGGATGCGCTACCGGTAACTGAACAAGTGGACTTATCCTTCGTCTCCAAAGCCACAGCAGAATACCGAGGAGAAACGATCGGCGTGATGCATGCTTGTGGACATGATACCCACGTGGCAATCTTGATGGCAACCGCAGAAGTTTTTGCCAAAAACAAAGCCGATCTCGAAGGCACTTTGATGTTTATTTTCCAACCGGCTGAAGAAGGTGCTCCAGGAGATGAGGAAGGCGGTGCTGAACTGATGTTGGCTGAAGGTTTGTTCAATGACATGAAACCTGATGCCGCTTTTGGTTTACATGTATGGTCTAAGGTGAATTCAGGCATTCTTGCATTCAGATCAGGTCCTTTTATGGCAGCCGTCGACGATTTTGAACTTAAAGTCATTGGTAGACAGACTCATGGTTCAACACCTTGGTCCGGTATCGATCCAATTGTAACTGCGGCACAAATTATCAACTCTGTTCAAACCATAGTGTCTCGTAGAACAGCCATAACGACAGCTCCAGCAGTGGTTTCTTTTGGTGCAATCAAAGGCGGGATCCGCAATAACATCATTCCAGATGATGTGACCATGGTCGGAACCATCCGGAATTTTGACATGGATATTCGTGATGACATTCACCGTCATTTAGGCAATATAGTCAGCCATGTAGCACAGGCCAATGATGCTGATGTAGAATTTAAAATCAATGAAGGTTATCCAGTCACAGTCAATGACCCAGAGTTGGCAGAAAAAATGCTGCCTTCACTCTACAAAATATTTGGTAAGGACAATGTGGTAGATCCTGGTTTAATTACAGGCGCAGAAGATTTTTCTTATTTTGCCAATGAAGTGCCGGGCATGTTCTTCTTTTTGGGCATTACACCACAAGGCAAAGATGCCAGTACGGCACCATCCAACCATTCTCCACACTTCTATGTAGATGAACCCGCCTTATTGAATGGTGTTAAAGCTTTCGTACAATTGGTTCAAGATTACTGATTCATGCGGTTTTTGCCCCTTTGTGTGCTCATTTTATTGAGTGCCTGCCAAGTCAGTAAAAGACCCAATTTGGCAGAACTGTATCAGCAACACGGTACCGATCACAGCAACACCCCTTTGATACTGATCCATGGCACCATGGGCAGTAAATTACGCCTCATAGAAAGCCAGGAAGAAGTCTGGCCAGGCAAGATCAACCAGCTGATTTTTTCAAATTACAAAAACTTGGCCAATTTAATCGAGCCATCAGGTATGGCTTTGATGGCCTCAAAAATTGAATCCTATGCCATATTTGATTCATATTCAGGCCTGAGTGTCTATGATGAAATCATTGAAACATTGATTGAATTTGGTGAATACCAATTGAATGTAGTTAATCTTCCAGCAATGCCTGGCAGAAACTTATATGTTTTTAATTATGATTGGCGTCAAGACAATGTCCACAATGCGCAAGTCTTGGCTCATTATATCGACCAGGTATTGATTAAACACCCCGGCCATACCCAAGTAGATGTGGTGGCACATTCAATGGGTGGATTGATATTGCGTTATTACCAAAGGTTTGGCGACAAAGATGTGCTGACTGAATTGAATCAAATTAAAAATGGCAACCCTTACAGCAAAGCCAGTGTTATCAGACATGCTGTGTTCCTCGGCACGCCACAACTAGGAACCGTAAAATCGGTAAAACGATTACAACAGGGATTTGATTTCAACCTCAGAAATATACCGGTTGAAGTGCAAATAACCATGCCCAGTGTATACCAATTATTGCCCCATCCAGACAGCCAGCCTGTGGTCAATGTTGACGGAAACCCCATGGAATTGAATTTATACAATGTTGACTTTTGGCAACAAAACCAATGGTCGATTTTCAATCCAGCAGTTGAAGAACGAATCATCAAACAAGCCACAGATGAAGCCAGTGGTAAAGCACAAGTAACCACATTAAAGCTGTTTTTTGAACATCAACTCGCCCGCGCTGAATTATTTTGGGAAGCCCTTTCACCCGCTTATGAAGTTGACCATGAAGGTTTTATTATTATGGGAGGTGATTGTAAGAAAACGTTGAATAAGTTAATCGTTGAACGCAACGGTGCTGCCGTCAAACTTAATGATGATTTTAAGCCAGATGATGCCTACGAAATTCGTGCATTGCATAAATCCATTTTATTTGAACCTGGAGATGGTCAAGTCAGCAAGTCGTCTTTATTGGGACAAATTCATGATTCCAACACCCACAAAACCACGAAAACCATTAAAATAAAGTACCCAGTTTTCGTCTGTGAAGAGCACCTTAAACTGACACAAAATCTTACGTTCCAAGACAATTTACTGCATGTTTTATTGAATGAATAAAACAAATTAATTTACTTAGCACTACGAACATGTCGATTCAATACAGCACTTAATGCTGAAACATCCCCAGAACGAAAACCAACTTTTTTCTCTTTTTTCAAACGATTTTAAATTTATCCCGAATGTATAAGTAATTCAAATTTAAACACTGAGAAACAAAATGAAAACACATCACCTATTTTCTGGTCTTATTTTTACTTTCATTGCATTTTATGCACATTCAGCCAATTTCATCGTAGATCGATTTGAAGACGCGCCTGATGACCTGCCTGGCAATGGCGTCTGTGCAGCCACCAATATGGTTGGAGCCGTCTGTACGTAAAGAGCAGCCATCATGGAATCAAATGCCCAAGTCGGCTCAGACACCATCCTTATCCCACAGAACACCTATGTTTTATCCAACACGGGTGAAGATGATAGTGGTTTCCTGGGCGATTTGGACATCACCGGTGAGCTCATCATCATCAATGGAATCACTGGCGGTTTTGTGATTGACGGCAATGGTTCAGACCGAATTTTTCATGTGCATTCCGGTGGGGATTTAACCTTGATCAATGCCACATTGACTCATGGCGTCGCCAATTCACCCAATGTAATTGAAGGCGGTGCAGTCAAAATTGAAAACGGTGGTTAATTTGCCACCGATGAAGTTGTATTTGTTAACAACTTAGCCAACCGAGGTGGTGACATCTTCAATGATGGTACAGTGGTGATTGGAAACTCATATTTTCACCACAACGCAGTCACCAATTAAAACACCCCACAAAACCTCAATTCAGTGGGCAGTGCCATACTCAACAGGGAAATTTTATTGTTCGCAACCAGTACCATTGCCCACAATGGCCAACTGTTGGACAATCCAAGCAATGCTGTCCAGACCAGCAGTCAATATGCCATGCATTTTAACCTGAATGGCAACAATGCGGCACCACCGGTCAGTTTTATCTTTAATTCCACCATTGCCAACAATGGTTTTGCTGGCATCAGATCAGACCGTGGTTTTACTGACATCAATCAATCCACCATTGCTAACCATGAAAGCAGGGGTTTGCGGTTTACCAGAAATGACAATCATTTGGACGAATTACAACTTAAGATACGCCATTCTTTAATCGTAAACAGTGATTTTCAGGACTGTAATGATCCCTGGGTATATCCAGTCAGCGAAGTGGATTTAGTGAATAACTACAATGCCAGTACCGATGAGTCTTGTGGTTTTTCTGGCATGAACGACATTGAAAACATCAACAATCCAATCAATGGCTCTTTGCATATGTGGGGAGGTTTTGCGCCTACCTTGATGATAAACGCAAACAACAGCGTCATCGATGCTGCCAGCAATGGTTGTACCGATGAAGATCAAAGAGGAGAAACTCGCCCCTTGGATGGTAACAACAATATGGTTTCAAGTTGTGACATGGGTGCTGTTGAGTTCAACCCAATGACTGACCCAAATGATTCAGATGTTATTTTTAAACACGGTTTTGAAGATTGAATCCCAGCCACTGACAAAAACAGTAACCAGGAAATCAATTAAGAATTTCCTGGTTGCCTTTAAACCTGGGTTCCACCCACCGTTAATTTATCTATTTTCAAACTGGGTTGACCAATGCCAACAGGGATGCTTTGACCATCTTTTCCACAGACACCCAAACCTTGGTCAAATGCCAAGTCATTGCCTACCATACTGACTTGTTGCATAGCAGCTGGACCATCGCCAATCAAAGTGGCACCCTTAACAGGGTATGAGATTTTACCATGCTCAATCATGTATGCCTCTGAAGCAGAAAACACAAACTTACCGTTGGTGATGTCCACTTGACCGCCACTGAAATTAACCGCATACAAGCCCTTTTCCACCGAAGCGATGATTTCATTGGGATCATTTTCGCCACCCAACATATAGGTGTTGGTCATCCGTGGCATTGGCAAATGAGCAAATGATTCTCGTCTTCCATTTCCAGTTGTTGGTACGCCCATTAACCGGGCATTGAGCTTGTCTTGCATGTAGCCACGCAGGATGCCATTTTCTATCAAAACATTTTCTTGTGACTGAGTTCCTTCATCATCTATGTTCAAGGAACCGCGCCTATTGGGTAAAATACCACTGTCAATGATGGTGCATACTTTTGATGTGACCTGTTGGCCCACTTTCCCTGAAAAAGCAGACGAGCCTTTTCGATTGAAATCTCCTTCCAATCCATGTCCAACCGCTTCATGTAACAGCACACCCGGCCAGCCAGCAGCCAAAACAACAGGCATTTCACCCGCCGGTGCTTCTTTGGCCTGAAGGTTGATCAAAGCGCCATGGATGGCTTGCTCAATATAACCATCGGCATAGCCTGCTTTAAACACATCATTCAACAATATCCGTCCACCACCTCCAGCATAACCCATTTCCATGCGACCTTTGTCATCGGTACAGATGACTTGGATGCTGAGCTTAACCATCGGTCTGATATCAGCCGCAAAGACACCATCCGTGGCTGCTACCATGATTTCTTCTTGCGATGAAACCAATGAACAGATCACTTTTTTAACTCGGTGGTCTTGTTTCCTGGCTTTCACATCCATTTGATTCAATAAATCCAAGATGGATTGGTTATCTACACCAGTCAATACATCTTTGGGAGTATAAAGATCAGGTGGCTGATGTTGTTTAAGGTTCACTCCTTTGTGAGTGGATTGACTTCTGGCGATGCTGCGAGCTGTATGAACGGCATGATTGATGCTGTTTTTATTCAACGCATCGGTATAAGCAAAACCTGTTTTTTCACCTTGATTGATGCGTATTCCGACCCCTCGATCAATGCTGTGGCTGCCTGATTTGACTTGCTGATTCTCTAACACCCATGATTCTAATCGTGATGATTGAAAATACAAGTCGGCAAAATCCCCACCTGTGGATAAAGCATCTCCAAGCATTTGTTCAAGGTCATTAACACTTAAACCACCTGGTTCAAGAAAAGTTTGGCTGGTTTGTTTGATTGACATTATTTTATGGTTCCCTCTTAATATTTATGAGGTAAGTTAATAACATGGATGAAATCACGTAAGCAACGAAATAGTAAACACCAATTTGCAAAGTGGCATCTGTAGCGCCACCTGACTTGGTGGTGAAATAAGTCACTAAAATGGCGATAACAAAAACATCCAACATGGACCACTTTCCAATGGCCTTAAGTACTTTAACGCTTTTCTGTGAAAAGTGTAAATTCTGACTGAATAAAACCACAGACATCATTAATGATTTAAGGATGGGGGTTAATATTGTAAATACAAATATGACAATGGCAATGGCCATTTGCCCAGAGTCATATAATTTTTGCAGGGCCGAAACAATGCTTTTGGATTCAAACTGAAATACAGTTTGTCCCAGAACAGGGATCTCCTGATAAGCAATGATGGCCAATATTGGTGCAAACCAGCCTGTAATCAATGCCACTATAGTGACCAGTAACAAAGCCATCAAAGATATCTTTGACTTTAAGAACCCATGAATTAAAAACATCAATACCAATGTGGCTATAAATAACTTGGTGTATTTATACGCCAATTTATCATGTGACTCTGCTTTGGTTTTTAACTCACTCAGTGCATCCAGTTCTTCGGTGTGGCCAGGATACCAACCAAATGTAATGGTTTCTAGCACTTGTTTACTCTTGGATTTAAAATTATCTGACATTGATAGTTTTTCAGACAACTCACCAATTCGATGTTCATAAGCCAAAGACTGCCCCCATGATTCATAAGCCAAATAAGTACAAAAACTGACCACTATCAACAAGTATAGGGTTTGGAACAGGTTATTTTTATTCATCGGATATCAACTCTATTTGGGGATCATCCCAGGTACCAGTGACGTGGTAGATGATTTCATTTTTATTTTTTAATTGTTTATCGAACAACCCTTGTACCAAAAATCCAGCCGCTGCACCCACTGGACCACCAGCAATGGCACCAATGGTTGGGAATGTTTTTCCAATTTGAGGTCGCACAGTGATGGTTTGATTATAACTTTGTTCAGCAAAGCCCACATCACCTTGAATGTGGATTTTAGCAGAAGAAGCTTTGATTAAAAAATCTTGTGTGTTGGCCACACCATCGGTAATCACGAAATGACCCTCCATACTTCTGAACAACAGGCCTTCTGCCAACACATCCCTGAAATCCAACAGCAACCTTCTGGGTAGATTAGTTAGATTAAACAGGCCCAAAACACGACCAAAACCTGGTTGTTGATCCAACACTTGGCCTTGTCCAATTTTAATGTCCAATTCACCGTCAATGTTGGCCATATCAAATTCACTGGGTACACCCGTCCAAATCGCATTCATTTCAATCAAAGTCTGGGCATTGGTGATTGGAGCGTTGAATCCCACATTACTCAAAAAATCCGCAATTTTCTCAGAAAACATCACCACATTAAAATTGGATTGTCCCATCGGTCCTGAGGCTTTGTTCCATGCGCCAGATATGTTGATTTCTGCCAACTCTGATTTGATGCTCATTTGTTCGACTTTGATGCCATCAGCGACGTTCCTCATTTCCATTCTTAAAGCACCCAATGGAATGCCAGCGTAACTGAAATTCTCAGCCCACAGGTGAATATCAGGCACCGCTGATTTGGTTGATGTGGGTGAGTGGGTGTTGTCGTTTTGCACGGAATCTATCCAGTTCAAATGATCGAATTGCGCAACAATGCCTTTGCGGCCTATGTCATCAGCAATGGTGACCAAGCCTTTGATTGCCTGACTGTCTACATTGATTTCATAACTGCTTGCTTGCCGGACGATGTGAAGATCAATTTCAGTGAACTCACGAGACATGAACAACAACTTTTCTATACTGACCCTGACTTCAGAAAAGGGTAAATTTTGACTTTCATTGGCTGTTTTATTTTCTGCCATTAAGGCCAACCATTGGTCTAGATCTAAAACTTTGATGTACCCACCAAATGGAGCTTCACTGGGTGATTCGGCATTGGGATCAATGAATTTTAACTGCGTCAGGTGGTAATCACCTTCTGTGGTATTGATGATTGATTCAATTTGGTTGTTGTAATTGATTTCCACCTGGGATTCTTGGCATGGAATGTTGCATTTGATGGAAAATGTTTTTTGTTCACCTTCAGACTTGTCTAAGGGCGCTGGTAATAAGCTACTGACCCCTGACAGGTCTGATTGTGCGGTCATAAATAATTGGTCTTGTTGGTTTTTAATCCATATATTCCAAAATGACTCGCCTTCAATCGGCAGGATTTGGTTCACTTTATTCAATAAATATTCAGCATTCAAAAAACCTGCAATATTCACATCTATGGACAAGCCAGTTGCTGTTTTGGTGGCTATTTTTCCATTCAATTTAACCGGAGCCGATTGCAATTCTGCTGCCAAGTCATCTATCAGTAAATCATAGCCATCCAATTGGACGGGGCCATTGATATGGTCAAGGCTAAAATGTTCGGTTTCAAATGTACCTTGGTTGAAGTTAATTTGTCCTTGTGGGTTAAAATCAGTTTTTTTATCACTTTTCAATGAAATATCAAAGTTCAATGCAATCTGTTGATCACCACTTAATGTGATGGCATCACTTAATTTGATGTTATTTGATAAAGGCGATTGATTCAGGTAATCCAGAAGTTGGTTGTTTTTTGCTTTTGCAGTCATCTCAACAGATAAAATGCCCACATCCAATGAATCGATATCAACCTGGCTCTTGGCTATTTCTATGCCCTGGGTTTTGGCTTGATTCACCGATACATGGACCTCATCGTGGGTAAATAAAGCGGTGGCATTCAAGTCCGATACAACAGGCCAATCTGGACGAAATTGGTTGCTTGTATTTCTAACATAAGCCCTGGAAACAAACGCTGCGGCACCACTTTTAAATGCTTGTGGGATCATGTCCCCATTGACAAAAACAAAGCCCGTTTCAACAAGCCCTTTGAGTAAGCTGTTGTCTAACCAATTCAAAGTTTTTTCTTTCCATACATTGTGTGGCCAATATTTCCATAGCATACTCACATCCACATCATTCAGGCGACTGTTCAAAATCACAGAATTAACCGCTGTCAAATCAAGGTGCATCCAAAGTTGCAAGTCAAAATCTTCACAATCACACCAAAAGTTATTCAACCTGACCTGCCTATCAGAACTCGCAAAATCAACATCTAATTGAGCCGACAATTGTTGCCAATTCAAGGTGTCTCGATAAAGCGCTGGTGCTGACAAATGACCTGAACCGGTATCAAGTAAAATGTTGGCTTGATTTGTAGTTAATTTGACTTCGCCTGACAGGCCTGCCAAATCAAAGGACTCATGCTTCACGGCCAAGCCTTCGAATGCCACAAAACCTGATTGCAACTCTGCGGCGGCGTGATCAAAACTCAACTCAATGTTCGACAAATCACCCCTCAACTGATCCAATAAGCTTTGGTAATATGCATTTTGCGGTTTGATTTCCAGCAAAAACTGAGTCATTAAATCAATCGGCAAACCTCCACTTTTGATTTGACTGATTGTTCCATTGCGTTGTACATTGATTTCAAAATCATCATGGTTAACACCATTGACTGATAAATCATCAAGTTGCCAATGACTTAACCAATGCTTGTCATCTCCTTGGTGCTTCACTTTTAATTGAAATGACATTCCTTGCTCAGGATTTGACCAATTAAGGTCACCCAATGCATGGCTGACATAACCATTTTCTGCAGTGACCCACAGTTGACCATCCAGGTAGCCGTTTGGAAACTGAATGTCTGTTACCAGTTCATTCAGTTGGTTTACCTCAAATTGATGAAACTTTATATACCATTGTGCATTACGGGTAAGGCTCTGAGACCTTTGACTCAGGCTTCTTACTTCAATGTTTTGGTTGTCTTTGGCACTGTTAATCAAGAGCTTGAAAGCCCTTTGGGTTTTATCTTGTTCCAGCAAGAAATCAGCTTTTAAGCCAGCCAATAAAACTTTGCCTTCTTGGTTGGCTATGTTCAAAACCAATTCATCCACCCGCAGCGAACCGGTAGTGAGTACCCGATCCAACATGTCTGTGAATTTCGCTTCGTCTTGTTGGTTGTTGATGGTTATGCTGGCACCATCCGCCGATTGGATCATGCCCAATTCTGCATTGTTGATGCTTAAATCAATCCCTGTGCGACCGCCAGGCAGTAAATACTGGTAGACATTTATTGATAAACTGGCGGCTTCCAATTCAATATTTTGCTTGCCACTGAGGGTTAAATTCTTTAACTGGAAATAAGGTCCATAACCATTCCATGAACCATCAATTTGATCAATATTGACTTCCAAGTTCCATTGTTCTTCTAAAAATTGTTCCAATTGCTTTTGGTACAAAGATTCAAATGGTAACAACAAGCTTAATAAACCAACACAAACTCCAGCCAAGACCACTGTCAATGCCAGTAAGCCACGAATTTTTACCCACAACTTAAACAACCAATGATGTTTTTTCGTTTTGGTCATTGATCCAAATCCTTAAAGCAAGACCACATCATGTTGATGCCTCTCATAACTGTCTTCCGCTTGAAAACTGATTCTTTTGCCCAATGCTTCTTCCATTTCAGCCAAAGTTTCAGAATGTTCATCAATGATGTATTTGACCAAGCGAGATGAACCTATCACCATCACTTTGCTGGCTTTGAATTGTTTAACAGAACGAGTGATTTCCCGAAATAATTTAAAACTGATGGTTTCGATGGTTTCAATGGATCCATTGCCTTGGCATTTATCACAAGGTTCACACAACAGGTCATTTAAATTCTCAGTGGTTCGCTTACGAGTCATTTCAACCAGCCCCAAACCTGTAAACCCAAGTACATTGGTTCGGGCGCTGTCAGGCTCAAGACATTCTTCAAGGGTTTGTAAAACTTGAATTTTATGAGATTTTTCAATCATATCAATGAAATCAATGATGATGATGCCGCCTATATTCCTCAGCCTTAACTGACGGGCAATGGTCTGAGCTGCTTCTAAATTGGTCTTAAATGCAGTGTCTTCTAATGACTTATAACCCACATATTGACCGGTATTGATATCTATGGTGGTCATTGCTTCATTTTGATCAAAAACCAAATTACCACCTGATTTTAATGGCACCCTTTTACTGATTGAACGATCTATTTCATCATCAATGTGAAATTGATCAAACAAAGGTCGAGTGGATTTGTATTCAATCAATTCACCAGACCAATCTGCTGCATAATCTGCTACAAACATTCTAACGTTTTGGTAGATGTCGTAAGAATCTGTGGTTATTTTAGTCAAGTTTTCGTTGATTTGATCTCTGACCACTTTTTTGGCCAATGAAAATTCACTGTAAATTAAACAGGGTGACTTTGATTCATTGATACGTTGTTCAATTTGTTGCCACAACCGTTGCAAGAAACGCCAATCATGATACAAGGCTGTATAACTCACTTGTTCGGCATTGGTTCTGGCTATTAAGCCAAATGCATCATTGTTCTGGTTGATCTTCATCAACAACGCAGTCAGACGGTCACGTTCTGACTCATCTGTGATGCGTGCTGAAATGGCCGCTAAAGACGGGGAATTGGGCAACATCACCAAGTACCGACTGGGAATACTGAGTTGCGTTGTGATCCTGGCTCCTTTGCTGCCTATTTGGTCTTTAAACACCTGCACCACAATTTTTTGCCCTTCATGTAAAATGCGAGCAATGGACCCTTCAGCCACTGTGGTGGATTCTATGTGTTGTTCAGCGATGTCCGAGACATGAATAAAAGCCGCTTTTTCTTGTCCAATGTTTACAAAGGCTGCTTGTAAGCCTGGCAACACTTTTTCTACGGTTCCTTGGTAAATGTTACCTACGATAGAATGTTTCTGTCCGCGTTCAAGCCACACCTCAGAAAGCATGCCCTCCTCGACCAAAGCCACACGCGTCTCAAATCCATTGCTGTTGATTAATATCTCTTTGGACATAAGCTCACCTTTTCTACAATGTCTTTAAGACATCTAATGGACTTATTATATCCAGTTTATTAAGCAGTTGTGAGGTCTCAAACAAGGGTAAACCCATTATTCCAGAATAACTGCCACTGATGTGCTCGATCCACATCGCAGCATAACCTTGTATACCGTAAGAACCCGCTTTATCCATCGGCTCTCCAGTGGCTATATAAGCATGTATTTGTGCTTCATTAATTTTTGCAAACTTGACATCACTGCGATTCATCAACGAATGAACCTTACCCAGGTAAACAACCGTCACTGCTGTATAGACCTGATGACTTGATCCTGACAGTTGATTCAATACAGCAAAAGCCTCATCAACACTTTGTGGCTTGCCCAAAATTCGATCGTGATGTACCACAGTGGTGTCTGCCGTTAGTATAGGCCACTTTATAGACACTTGGACTTGAGCTGCTTCGGCTTTTTCAATTGACATCCGATGGCAATATTGATCGGCAGGCTCATTGGGATAAGGTGTTTCATCGATATCCACCGCTTGCACCTGTACCTGCCAGCCTAACTGCTCTAGCAATTGTTTGCGCCTGGGTGAAGCTGACGCCAACATCAGGGTGGGATGGGTAGATTTATTCACGGTGATATGGATGGTTATTCAGCATGCTGTACGCTCGATAGATTTGTTCTGCCATAATGACACGGACCAGCTGATGCGGAAATATTAATTTTGATAACGACCAAGTCTGTTTGGCCAGTTTTAAAATTGACTCATCTAGGCCGTCTGCACCACCAATGATGAGATTGATGTCTTGCCCCTGCATTTGCCAATTCGCTAATTGTTGAGATAAAAAAGTCGTGCTGATAGACCGACCCTTTTCATCCAACGCAATGTTCAAGGCGCCAGGTTTAAGTTGTTTGGAAATTATCTGGGCTTCGTGTGACTTTATTTGAGCAATCGACAGGCCTTTTTGTCTCGAAACTGGGTTCAATTCAACCAAATTTATTTTGAGGTGAGCGGGCAGTCGATCGTTGTAAGTTTGATAGGCAGCATTCACCCAATCTGGCATCTTATGCCCGAGTGAAAGCAAACTGATTTTCATTCTTCAGTTGATTCTTTGATGTCCCAAAGGCCTTCCAGATGATAAAACTCACGTGCTTCAACACTCATTACATGTAAAACCGCATCACCACAATCCACAATAATCCATTCATCAGAATTCATGCCTTCTGTACTGAGTATTTCACCACCATTTTCTTCAATCGCTGCGACTGCAGTTTCAGCCAAGTGTCTCATGTGTCGGTTTGAACTGCCGCTACAAATAATCATATAGTCAGTAACTGCAGTCAAATGACTGACAGGTAAAGTGATGACATTTTGCGCTTTGGCTGATTCGACCGCTTGAGAGATGATTTCTGAAATTGAGTTGCTTGGGTTGGTATCTTCTATATTTTTTTGCACAAATTAACAGTTTAATAAAACGGAGGCATTTTAACATGTAAAACTTGAAAACATGAAATGCTTTTACTGATAAGTCGCAGCTATATGGACATTCCGAAGATTTAATTGAAAAATTTGTTGGTATTTCACCTCTTTTGCTGTCAACTCTTGTTAAACGCATCATTGAATATCAAATCATGAAAAAGACATCATCAGCTGCTTAGATGAAAAATCTATTCACGCGTTTCATGGAATTATAACCCACAAATTGATACAATCTTCACACAGCCAAAGGCATCATATGACACTCCAAAACAACAAAATATACCCACCGATTAATATGTCAACACCTATCAGCAAGACGCCTTTGATTCAAAACGGCAGTGCCAACGCAAAAAGGAATGAAATCAAAGCCCATTTCATGAGTACCTATACACGGTATGAAAATTTATTTGAATGCTTAGCCAATGACGAAGCCTATTACCTCAAACCTGAATCATTGCGCCACCCATTGATTTTCTATTTTGCCCACACCGCAGTCTTTTTTGTCAACAAACTGCGAGTGGCTAAATTAATTGAACACAACATCAATGACGACATTGAGTCAATGATGGCCATTGGTGTCGATGAAATGTCTTGGGATGACTTGAATGATGGCAATTATCAGTGGCCCAGCGTTCAAGAAGTCAGAAATTATCGCAAGCATGTGAGTCAACTGGTGTTGAATTTAATTGATCAATTACCATTGACCTTGCCCATTGGGTGGGATGACCCCTTTTGGATCATCTTGATGGGGATTGAACATGAACGGATTCACTTAGAAACTTCTTCGGTATTGATCAGACAATTGGACATCCATCAGGTCAAACCTCACAGTGAATGGCCTCGATGTCAAAATGACAACCCTGTGGTTCAAAACAGCTTAATTCATATTGATGCTGGCACCATTCATCAAGGTCGCCAGCTGCCCAGCGAAACTTACGGCTGGGACAATGAGTATGGGAGTTTGGAGACTGAAGTCGCTGCTTTCAAAGCCAGTCAATATTTGGTTTCTAATCACGAGTTTTTATCATTCATCGAAGATGGTGGCTATCAAGACATTCAATGGTGGACCGATGAAGGCTGGCAGTGGAAGCAATTCAAGCAAGCTGAACACCCCACGTTTTGGTTGAAAAAAGCAGGCCAATGGTATTACCGCAGTATGACAGAAGAGCTTCCCATGCCTTGGAGTTGGCCAGCCGATGTTAATTACCTTGAAGCCAAAGCTTTTTGTAATTGGTTAGCAGCTCGGACTGGAGAGCCCATCAGATTACCAACCGAAGCTGAATGGTTTCGCTTATACCAACACACCATCAACACCCACTATCCACATTGGGACCATACACCTGCCAACATTGATTTGGCTTATTTTGCCTCGTCTGTTCCCGTTGATCATTTTACTTTTGGCCAGGAGCAATTTGGCGACGTTATTGGCAATGTGTGGCAATGGACAGAAACAGCCATCGATGGTTTTGCAGGTTTTCAAGTTCATCCAGCTTATGATGACTTCTCTGTACCCACCTTTGACGGCCAACACAACCTGATCAAAGGTGGCAGTTGGATCAGTACCGGTAATGAAGCCCATAAGGATTCAAGATACGCCTTTCGCAGGCATTTTTTTCAACACGCAGGATTTAGATACGTCGAATCGGAGCAACAAGTGAACCAAAATTTTAACACCTATGAAACGGATGAACTCATTTCTCAGTACCTCGAATTTCATTATGGCAATGAATATTTCAATGTACCAAATTTCCCCAAAGCCTGTATAGATACTTTGATTCAATATGTTGATTTATCCGAACACAAACGCGCATTAGACTTAGGTTGTGCGGTAGGAAGGAGTTCTTTTGAGTTGGCGAAGTATTATGACCATGTTGATGCCCTGGATTTTTCTACGCGCTTTATTCGCAATGCCATTAACTTGGTAGATCATGGTGAAGTTAAATACATGATTCCTACTGAAGGCGAACTGACTGAAGTCAAATCCTTCAGCTTGTCTACATTGGACTTGGGAGAAAAAGCCAACAACATCGAATTTGCACAAGGTGACGCCTGTAATTTAAAAGCCAAATATGATCATTATGATTTGATCTTTGCTGGCAATCTGATAGATCGGCTGTACCAACCCAAGCAGTTTTTGTCCAGCATCAAAGACCGCATCAATGCTGGTGGTTACCTGGTTATCACATCACCTTACACATGGCTGGAAGAATTCACTGAAAAACAAAATTGGTTGGGTGGCGTTAAAATCAACGGTGAAAATCACACCACTTTGGACGCCCTTAAAGAACATCTAAAAGCAGATTTTGAATTGGTGGGTCTACCTCAGGATATACCCTTTGTGATCAGAGAGACAGCGCGAAAACATCAACACACAGTCGCTCAGTTAACAGTCTGGAAAAAACACAAATGAATTTCGAGCCGTTTAAGATGGCTCAATTCAGTGGCCAATGGCCAGCTGGATCATTACACAATATGCACAGCAGCAACCCACAACCAATGACATGGGATGAAGTGGCTGAATTGACTCAAGTTGATGTGGTGGCTGTGCTTAAAAATGCGCCCTTAGGTTATGAGTCCTCACAAGGCAATGAAAAATTACGCCATAGCCTAAGTCTTCATTATCACAAGCAAATAAAAACCAATGACATTGTGCTTACTTCAGGCGCACAAGAAGGGATATTTTTAACCATGCATGCTTTGTTGGATCCGGGTGATCATGTGGTGGTTATAACGCCTTGTTTTGAACCTTTACACAAAGTGGCACATGATTTGGGTGCAAAGGTCAGTACCTGTCAATTAAAACCCCAAGATCAATGGCGTATAGATTGGCCTGCTTTGACTTCATGTTTAAAACCAGAAACCAAGTTATTGATTATCAATTTTCCACATAACCCAACCGGCTCACACATCAGTTCTGCTGATTTACAACGCATCGTTGAATTGTGTGAAAAGAACCATTGTTGGCTGTTTTCAGACGAAGTGTTTCGCGGCTTGGAACACCAAGTCAAGCACAGATTAACTTCAGCAGCTGATTTGTACCACAAAGCCATAGCCATTGGGGTGGTATCAAAAGCCTTGGGGTTACCAGGCATCAGGGTGGGGTGGGTTTCTACGCAAAATCAGTCATTGGTCGATAAAATCATGGTGATAAAATCACACCTTTCCATTTGTCAAAGCAGTTTAGATGCACAGTTGTGTCAAACACTGGTTCCACACAGCGAACGTTTGTGGCAAAGGCATGTTGAAATCATCAAAACCAATAAAGCACTTGTAGAAAAATATTTAGATGGCCACTCACAACTTCACTGGCACCCGCCACAAGCTTCGGCAACTGGCTTCGTCCAATTGAAAAACAAAGTGGCCGCAGGGTTTGTTGATGATTTAGCCAAGCAATCATCCATCATGGTGATGCCCAACGAGGTCTTTCTGACGCAACAACAAGGATTCAGGTTAACCCTGGGCCAAAAAGGGTCGGCTTCCCTGTTGTCGACAATTATGAAGCCCTAACCACAGCGTTACCTTTGAGCAATGAAGCATAGGAAACAACCTGATTGCGGCCTTTGTTTTTTGCTTCAAACAAAGCCAAGTCAGCGTGGGTCAACAACATCGAAGTCTTATAACCAGAAAACCCATTGCTGCTGATGCCAAAGCTGGCTGTGATGTTGAAACTGGCACCAGAAGGTGAGCAGTCTAATTCGGTGATCGCTAGGCGCATTTTTTCCATCAAAGCAATCATTTTCTGGTGAGTGATTCCAGGCGAAACAATACAAAATTCTTCGCCGCCTAAGCGTGCAATCATGATGTCGTGATCAGCTACATTTTCACAGGTAATGATGACTTCCCGCAACACCCAGTCACCGACTAAATGGCCATGCTGGTCGTTGACATTTTTAAAATGATCCAAGTCCATGATGGCTAAATTAATGGGCTCTTGCTTTTCCTTACAGCTTGCCATCATTTGTTTCATTCGTTCTTCAAATGCTTTGCGGGTAAAGACTTTGGTCAGATGGTCAATTTCCGCCACTTCTTTAAAATAATCATGTCTTTTCTTGATTTTATAAGTCCAGACACCTAACAACAGCAAAACACTGACAATCAACAACATCATCAATTGTTGCTTTTTCGCGGTTTCAACTGACAGCCTATTTTCTAACACCAACAGTTTATTGTTTTGATTCAATTGCTCAATCTGTAATTCTTGCGCTAAGTTGGCATGTTTGACACGATAATAAGCTACTTGGGTCGCCAATTTTCGTTCAAACACAGCCTTTTCAATCTCATTTTTCTTGGCTAAAAATAAATAAGCGGGTTGCATCGTATTGGCTTCCAGACTTAATTGAATCAGTACATTGAGCGCTAAAATCAACTGCTCTGACTCTCCAATACTGATGTTTTCTGCAATGGCCAATTTTCCATAGGACATGGCTTGCTTATTCATATCAGCAATCCAATACATATGCGCCATCAAGGCATGGTAATACACTTTGATGTTTTTAAATTGTGTTTTAATGACCTCATCTTCTAAAGACTCCAGTGTATCAACTGCTTGCAGTGCCTGAGCCGAATCATGGCTGTCTTTTTGAGGAAATTGATAGCGAACTTGATCTAATTGTAAGAACAGCGAGGCAATGTGATTTTCAACCGCTTCACAGCGTTCAATGGCTTGTTCAATTTCATTGATGTACTCAGCGCCCTTTCCTTGCCTCATCAATATTCTGTATTTGTTAAAACCACCCATGCATTTGTCATCTTCAGTAAAATCACCTGAGATCAGCAAGTCTGCGTATTTTAAGGCAATTTCATCTTGATTCATTAAGCGATACGAAATGGCAGCCACGTTATTGGTCAGTGACCTCAGGTAATCATCTTCTGTATTTTCTGTGATCTGAATCGCTGTGTTCAAATTTTTCAGCGCAGGTTCAAAATCACCTGTTATGACTTGTAGGTTCGCCAGAAACTGAACAACCCTGGCTTTGTATTCAGGTGTCTCACACAGTGCCTTGGTTTGCTTCAATGCATTGATTGATTGGGAGTAATCACCTTTATAACTTTCTTTATAAATAGACAAGTATTGATACAGACATTGCTCATCGGCTGACATGGTCGCCATCAATGGTTGCATGGCTTCTAACTTAGCTCCAAACTCATCTTGTTGTACTTTTCGGATTTTCTCCAAATCAATGAGCTGGGCTTCCAATTGATTGATGTTTGGATTTTGCTCACTGTCATTGATTTCGGCATAAGCAGGAGCAAAGGCCATAAAACCAGCGATTAAGAATTGTTTGAATGATTTAACCATTAAATAAAAAGTGCCCGTGAATTTTCAAAGGCACTGTGTCATGATATTGAATTGATATCAATCGTCGTCATCACCAGGATGGTGTGCACACTTAAGCTCGTTGTCTAGCGATAACAACTGCTGCACTTGATCATCCGATAATTGACTTGCAATCTGGTTATTTTGATGAACAGAGTCGGTTTGACCTATGTTTTCTAATATTTTTACTGGTTTATTCATAACACCTCTATTGTGATTTTTAAAAATAAATTGCTGGCACCTCAATGCCAACAATCAATCTATTCTAACATCAATTTTATCGAAAATTCGAATCAATCCATGACGACTTTTCGATTGACCATTCTTGAGATAACTGTTGATTAACACCGGCTTTAATTTGCCTGCCTTTAAGTAATTTTAAGTACTCATTGGCTGCATTTGCAGCCACATTATTTATTTGACAAAATGCATATACCACATCAATTTTAAAATCTTCAAAAGCCGCACTTATCATCATCTTTTTGCTTTGATGCCCCCAATACTGACGTCGCCAATCGGGAGATATCATGATGCCAACTTCAGCAACACCCCGGTTATTTTGATCAAACCATGTCAAACCAGTGATACCAATTTTATCTTGCTTATCCCCATGAACAATCACATAAGTCAGATGATGAGGATCTGGTGTCTGCATGACTTTGATTGTTTCATGCAATTGTTTATTGGCCTGGGCTTTAGTTAAGGGCCTGCCTATGTATTGCATGATGTCTTGATTGCTATACATTGCATAAAAGAAATCCATATCCGATTCATCCAAGGGCTTAAGGATGATTGGAACATTTGGCTTTGAGATGACAGAACGCAATTGACTGAAAAATGGAACTATGTCCTACCCTGTAATGTTTTGAATTTGACCACCTGATTGCGACCGTGTTTTTTGGCATCAAACAAAGCCACATCGGCATGGGTTAATAACAGTGGCAAAGAATAACCTGAAGTCACTGACGAAGTGTAGCCAAAACTGGCTGTGACTGAAAGTTTAGCGCCTGACTCTGAACAATCCAAAGTTTCAATGGCAGAACGCATCATTTCTAATTTGTTTCGCATCGTTTCACAATCCACATCCGCCATCACAATACAAAATTCCTCACCACCCAAGCGCGCTAAAATCATATTTTCCTCGACCAATTCTTTGATGGCATAAACGACGTTTTTCAACACCCAGTCACCAATCAGATGGCCATGACTGTCATTGACGTTCTTGAACAAATCTAAATCCATGATGGCTATATTGATGGGGCTGTTGGTTTTTTCACAATTTTCCAATTGGACTTTTACTTGTTCCTCGAATGCTTTGCGAGTTAACACCTTGGTCAAATGATCAATTTCTGACACGTCTCTGAAATAATCATGCCTTTTCTTGATTTTGAATAGCCATAAAACCATCATAGCCAAAACAGTTAAAATCAATAAAATGATCAACCTTTGGTTATTGGCTTCTTGGTTAGCTAACTTTTTCTCAAGTTCCAACACTTCTTTTTGCCGGTTCAATTGCTCTATTTCAAAAACCTTGGCTAAATTTGAATGCTTAACCGCCATAAACGCCATCTGCTTGGCTTGTGTTTCGTCATACATACTCAATTGAGTTTTGTTTATTTTCTTCAAATAATTATATGAAGATTGGAAGTCTCCATTGTCCTTAGAAACCTTCTCCAACACCTCCAATGCCATAATCAGTTGTTCAGTATTTCCTAAATCTTGATTCAACTTCAATGCATTTAAAGCATGACTCTGAGCCAACTTATTTTCACTCTTAAACCAATAAAATTTAGCTTTAATCGCAGCGAATATACCAAGTATGTTTTTATAAGGACTGTTTTGAATTTCTGCATCAATGTTACGAATTTCAGCTTCAATTTCGCCCAATGCATTTTCATCCAATCTGTCCTGAGCCAATTTCCATTTAATGTTATCTAAAATTAAGAATTGACTGTATAACAAATTACCACTGCTTTTACATTGTCCAGACATCTCTTTAATTTCAGAAAATTCTTTTGGTGGGTTATTACCATCTAAATGATGCACATTACTGCTGTAATGCAAATGACACAAATTTTTATCTGTCGGTTCAAGGTTGTACAAAAGTTCAGAATACTTAACACCTAACTCTCTTTGATCCAATAAATTATAAACAATAGCTGCCGCTGAATAAGCTAACGTTTTGGTTGTTGTATCAGCTGTTTGTTCGGCATTTTGGATCACCAAATCAATATGATTAGAAGCTTTTAAATAATTTCCACCAATCACAGATATATTAGCAATCAAGGCATTCAGCCTTACCCTTACTCTTAAATCATCACAGCTTGGAATCAAATTTTCCATTACCTTAATTGCTTGCTTAGATTCTCCTTTAAATGCTTTTTGATATGCCCTTAAAAATGCATAATGACATTGTTGATAAGATGACATTTTCATTTGTTCAAAAGCCAATGCATCTAAACCATCACCAAATAATTGAGGATTGTTAATTCTCAACGATTCCAGCCTTAATAATTCATCAGTGATGTATTGCGGTTCACCAGATGATTTTACTGAAATTTGAGCAAAAGAAGTACAGACACACAAAAAGAGCATGAAAACTAAACATGCTCTTCTATTCCAATCTATCTCTTGAATCATTAATACGTTCTAACGAGTGGTTGGTTAATCCTCGTCGTCATCGTCTGGAAACAGCACGCATACTAAATCATTATTTTGTGCTTTTAGTTTATCAAATGCGTGATCACTATATTTAGCAACCTCAAACATTTTATCAACCGAATCAAACTGCTGTATTGATTGTGTTTGTCCTATTTTTTCTAACATTGAAATGTTAATTTTCACTGGTCACCTCACTTTTTAGTTAATAAAATTATTATTCTTTATCGCAAAAATCTTAACACGACTCATTAATCGACAACAACTCATTTATTTTTTGGTCATTTTTAGATTTTTCGATTGCTGGCGGAATCACCAATGTTGTTTTCAACGTCATGTCAGCTTGAGCCAAATCTCTTAAGGAAAGCCAATCCGCTTTGAATCTTTCAATGGGTAAGACTGCGCATTCATACAGTGCCACTTGGTGATCTGCCGGATAAAAGTCTAACAACATGTTCACCAATAATTGTTTGGCTTTTTCACTGGTCTCAAAAACCTTCAAACTGCGGTCACCGGCAATCCCTATTTGCCAAAGAATCAAGTAAGCACTTGGATCAAACTTGGTTTGATTGAACATGAAGTTATTCGCTTCAAAATGAGCACATCCGAAGGTCCCAGGATCAATTCCCAAATCAGCATACAAACAATCCTCTGCAGATACCCCTGGTTCCATATGGGCCCTAAAACCTTCTGCCCGAGCCATCTTGATGGTTTCATGCGGGGTTAATGCAAACACCCCAGGGTGTCCGTAAAAAGCGCCCACCACCTTTTTACCTGCACGCACTTGACTCATGATGGCTTCATTCATTTCTGCATAGGTTTGCTTGCGTGATTTTCCCTCTGCATACAATGACTGTAGGCTGGTGACATTGTCATTCATGGTAGCCACCCATTCTTCGACCAATTGATTGGAAGCAGCAACGAACACAACGTCGGCTTGTTCTATAAAATGCCTTGATAAGGGTGTGATGTGCGAACCCAAAGTCATACCCAAGCCCACATTGACTAAACTGCCTTTCATTATTTAAGTAACTCCATATTAAAATCCCACCGGATGAGGTTAAGATGTTTGGTTAATTTAGATGTGTTCTCAACAGGCACAAAACCCATCTTTTTATAACTGGTGTTGGCAGCAACATTGTCACCGCTGATATAAACCGTACACACTTTAACCGGAAAAATATTTTTTACCAAATGCAGGGCTTCCATTTGCGCCCAACGACAAACACCTTGGTTTTGAAAAGTGGGCAAAATAATCATGCCTGATTCAATGTGACATGACTCAGCTTTCCAATGCATACTTAACAACCCCACCCTTTGCTTGCCATCGGCCGTCATAATCACTTGATAGATTGCTTTGTTTTTATCTGCTTCCGCCCTCATTTTACCACCCAGGCCATTTGCTTGGTGGTCGGTTAAAACGGCGCCAATGTGACGCATAATGACAGGGTTTTGGTACAAAACGATGACGAAAGTGTCATCAGTTTCTGACAGCGGTTTTAATTTAAAAGTCATGGTCATATTATCCTGGTAACTTGTCTCAGCTTTGCCTATCGATATGATACTATAAACCAAAACCACGCAGAAAAACCATGTCCCAAACCTACCTCATTTTATTGATTATTTTGTTGTTATTAATCTCATGTACTTGGCTGTATATGTGGCACAAAAAACAAAAAAGAAATCAAACTTTCAAGCTAGAAACACCTGCGCAATGGGTGACTTATATCAAAAACAATGTGGCCATCTACCATTTCCTACCGCAACATTTACAACAAGAGCTTTTGGGGCATGTGAATGTGTTCCTTGCAGAAAAATACTTCTCCGGGCATGCAGGTTTAACCGTAACTGATGAAATGCGTGTGACCATAGCAGCCCAAGCCTGTTTGTTGTTATTGAATCGTAAGCACAATTATTTCACCCAT
This sequence comes from Marinicella litoralis, assembly GCF_002591915.1. Classification (GTDB taxonomy): domain Bacteria; phylum Pseudomonadota; class Gammaproteobacteria; order Xanthomonadales; family Marinicellaceae; genus Marinicella; species Marinicella litoralis. Next base: position 54,404 of record NZ_NIHB01000007.1, read on the forward strand.
TTAAAAACCATCATGATCTACCCTGCCGGTTTTAAAAATCCCAAACATGAAGGCCCTGGTCATCATTTAGGAGAGTCCTGGGTTCGCGGCCCTGTGGTGCTGTCTTGGAATGATGTTAAACATGGCGGCATGAATGCCAAGGATGGAACCAATGTGGTGATACATGAATTTGCCCACCAACTTGATCAAGCCGATGGTGCCGGTGATGGCCGGCCATTGATTGAAGGGGGACAGCTGAGAACGTGGGGTAAAGTTTTAAGTAAAGAATTCAGCAGTTTAAAAACCAAAGCCAAACTCAGGAAACGTACTTTTTTTGACCATTATGGTGCAACCAATCCCGCTGAATTTTTTGCAGTCATCAGTGAGCATTTCTTTGAACAGCCCAAAACGTTCAGCCGCAAACACCCTGATTTATACCAAACCCTTAAAAACTACTACAAGCTGGACCCTGTTACTTGGCTGATTACCTGATTAAATTGATGTCTTATCTACAAGCCTGTCACATAAAATTCATCCAATCAAACGATAATGGCCGTCGAAAGTAGAGCCATTAGCGGAACCTAAGTAACTTTTTACAGTCTTAACCGTTAATAAGCATAACAATAGATATAAACACATTGGCGGGAATTGACATGATTAGTTTACAACACAGTTTTTTGACTTCATTTTTAAAAGCCAGTAGCCTTACGGTGCTGATGATTGGTGGATTACTGGCACAAAGCTATGCCACCACAGCCCTGTTCTCTGACACAGTGATGAAAATGAACATAGAATTCAGTTCCACTGAAGACAACAGCGAAAAACCACAAGTGGCTTCGATGACTGTGCACAATGAACAAGAGTCCAGCATTGCCTTTGGTGACCACCAAATTAACATCAAGACCACATTCATTAAATGGACTGAAGATGCCGTTGAACCAGAACAAATTCTCGCTGAGCTAAAGTTATTAAAGCTTGCTGACAATGGAGACATCATCAATATGCACAAACCCACTTTGATGATTGACAAAGATAAATGGGCTGAATTCAGAATAGCGCCCAGTGATGAGATGGAAGGCATCGAATTTAAAATGAAATATGAAGATTACAACCACGCTGAAGATGACAATGCGATGAATGATGAACCCGCATGGCTGAATTGGGATTTAAAATCTGCCGAAGCAGAAGTTTGTTAAGACATACTCATTAACCCGCCCTGAACATCCAGGCATATATGCACAGCCAATTTCAGCGAATCCCAAGGACGGGTTTGCTGATACCGAATCCAAATCCCAACTCAGTCATAGTCAAAGATTCATGGACTGAACACATTACCCCCAAAACAACATTAAATGAATGGTTTCAAAGTTAAAGTGCTTGTTGTTGAGTGATTACTCACAATCAACTACTTTCCCGCGATTCAATACGCCTTTAGGATCAAACACTTGCTTCACTGCTTGCATCAATTTAATTTCTTCGGCTGATTTTGAATAAGGCAAAAAGGGTTTTTTAATTAAACCCACGCCATGTTCCGCAGAGATACTGCCTTCAAATGTGGCAATCAAACCATAAACATGTTCATTAACCTTTTCACATTGTTGTTTGAATTCAGTGGTTTCCATGTTTTCTGGCTTCAGAATATTTAAATGCAAATTACCATCACCGATGTGTCCAAACCATATGGTTTCAAAATCAGGGTATTCAGCTGCCAACACATCTTCAAGTTGTTGCATGAACTCAGGCACCCTTGAGATTTTTACTGAGATGTCATTTTTGTACGGCGTAAAATGAGCAATCGATTCAGAAATGCCTTCGCGGTATTGCCACAATTGTTGGGCTTGATCGATACTTTGCGCAATGATGCCATCAGTGACCCACCCTGCTTCCATGCCGGATTCAAACACTTGCATGGCAGCTTCTTCGTCATCATCAAATTCCAACAGCACATAAAAAGGATGGAGGGCTTCAAAAGGGTTTTCAAACCCACGGTGTTGCATCACCCGATGTAAGGAACGATCTGAAAAGAATTCAAATGAAGACAACAACAATGACTTTCTGGCCAATGCGAAAACCGACATCACCGCTTCCAATGAGGACAATGCCAATAACATCACAGCTTGGTTTGGAGGCGTCTTGATTAATTTAATTTCTGCCTCAACCACCACACCCAAGATGCCTTCAGAACCAATGAACAAATGCCTGAAATCTAAGCCACTGGCATTTTTTACTAACCCATTGTTCAGTTTTAAAATTTCACCGGCACCGGTAACCACAGTTAAACCCAATACATAATCTCTGGTTAAACCATAACGCAAGACTCGAATACCACCGGCATTGGTCGCAATATTTCCAGCAATGTGGCTTGACCCAGACGAGGCGAAATCCACGGGATAAAACAAGCCCTGTTCTGTCGCAAAATGCTGCAATTGTTCTGTGATAACACCCGCACCCACTCGCACTGTTTGGTCTATGGGGTTGAATTCAGTGATTTGATTAAACCGCACCATGGAAATAATCCATTCACCCTTGGTCGCCACTGCGCCTGCGCTGTAGCCAGTGCGTCCACCGGAAGGAATGACCACACAATCACATTGATTGGCCACCTGGATGATTTTTTGCACTTCTTCTACGTCATTGGGGAAAAAGACCACTGACGCATTGCTCTGGTGAAAGCGGGTCCAATCTTGGCCAAATTGCACCAAATCATTGGGCTGGGTAGACCAAGCCAAACCGCTCAGTTCTGATTCTAATAAAGAAGACAGTTCATCTGCTTGCATATCTGTTAAAATCCTGTTTTTAAGTTAAAAACACGTCAATCAAAGGCGCAAAGAATATGACCAAACTGTCCCTAAGTAAAGAAAAAATCAAGGTTGTTTTGTTAGAAGGTGTTCATCCAGATGCTGAAAAATTATTCAGAAAAGATGGTTATGACAACATCCACGTTTACAACAGCACACCCAATGACGATGAATTACAAAACATATTGGCAGATACCCACATCCTAGGCATCCGCTCCAGAACCCAACTCAAAGGACAAAATCTGGATACTTGTGAAAAATTAATGGCAGTGGGTACTTTTTGTATCGGTACCAATCAAGTGGATCTAGATCAATGCAAATCACAAGGCATTCCCGTATTCAATGCCCCTTTCTCAAACACCCGAAGTGTGGCTGAGTTGGTGATGGCAGAAATTATCTTACTGCTTCGCGGTATCCCAGAAAAAAATGCCAAGGCACATCGTGGGCAATGGTTCAAATCAGCTTTGAACTCCAATGAGACCAGAGGCAAAACTTTAGGCATAGTTGGATTTGGTCACATCGGTTCTCAACTGTGTATCTTGGCCGAAGCCATGGGTATGAAAGTAAAATACTACGACATCGAAAATAAATTACCCTTAGGCAACAGTGAAGCGGTGGGTTCTTTGGAAGAACTGTTACCCCAAGTTGACGTGTTGTCACTACATGTTCCCGACACCGAGCTCACCCAAGAAATGATTGGCGCCAAAGAATTGGCCTTATTACCCAAGGGTTCATTCTTGGTCAATGCGGCTCGCGGACAAATAGTGGTGATCGATGACTTGGTTAAAAGTTTAAAAATGGGTCATTTAAACGGTGCAGCCATTGATGTTTTTCCCACAGAACCTGCCAGTAACAACGATCCATTTGAATCACCCTTGCTGGCATTTGACAATGTCATACTGACTCCCCACATTGGCGGCAGCACTCAAGAAGCTCAAGTCAATATCGCCAATGAAGTGGCCGATAAATTAATCAAATATTCCAACAATGGTTCCACATCATCTGCGGTTAACTTCCCTGAAGTCTCATTACCAGCCTTGCATGCAGATTTAACTCGGGTGATGCACATCCATGAAAATAAACCAGGCATGTTAGAACGGATCAATCATGCATTTTCCAGTCAATCCATCAATATCGCTGCAATGTACCTGCAAACTTCTGGAGATGTGGGCTATGTCATCATGGATGTGAATTGTGAATCTTCTGATTCCATAGTTAAACAACTGAATGACATTGATGGCACCATCAGGGTTCGGGTTTTGCATTAATAAAAATTAACCACAGGATAAATTAAGAGGTTCTTATGAAAAATAGTTTTCACTTCAGCATCATTTTCCTGCTCATCAGCACATCAGCCGTGGCCAACAGAACCAGTAAAAAACTGCATCAAATTTTAGAGCAAGTGGTTGCAGTTCAAACAGCCCTCAGCCCACAAACGGCCAGTTATTTAGGTGATCAATCCAAAGCCGGTCAATTGGATGATGTGTCGGCAAAATTTTACCAGCAACAAAATGCGAAACTTCAGCCATTGTTGGACCAGCTGAATCAATTGAAAGTCAACAAGCTGGATTTTCAAGACCAAATTTCATTACAAATGCAAAAATCATTTCTGCAGGAAATAATGGCTGACAACAGATTCAGAACCTACGAAATGCCCATCACTGCTGAAGGCTCTTTTCATGTGCAATTGGCGACCATGCATCGGTACGCATCCTTTCAAACTGTGGATGATTACAATAACCACTTGAGTAAAATGAAACAAATACCGCGGGTTATGCAACAACACATGGATAACATGCAAGCGGGACTGTCGCGTGGCTTCAGCCAGCCGAAGGCCATCATTCAACATTACCCTGATTTTGTGCAGACTTACATCAAAGACAAAGCAGAGGAATCCAATTTCTATCAACCGTTTTTAAATAAGCCCAAACACATCAGTAGTGAGCAGTTTACTGAATTTCAACAACAGGCAAAAACCATCATCAACAATGCCATCAACCCAAGTTACAAAAAATTCAAATCTTTCATGGCTGACACCTACCTACCCAATGCAAAAGATGACATAGGCGCCTACAGTTTTCCCGATGGCAAAGCTTATTACCAGCAACAAATTAAAGCTTACACAACGCTTGACTTAACCGCAGAGGACATCCACCAAATAGGCAGGAGTGAAGTTAAACGAATCCGCGCTGAAATGGAAAACATCATTGCTGAATTAAATTTTGAAGGCAGTTTTGCAGATTTCCTTCTGTTCCTCAGAACCGATCCGCAATTTTATGCCACAACGGCCGAAGACTTACTCAAAGCAGCGCGCGACATTGCCAAACGCATGGATGGCAAGTTACCTGAACTGTTTACACGTTTACCTCGTCAGCCATATGCAGTCAACCCAGTACCCGCTGGCATTGCGCCCAATTACACCACAGGACGGTATGTCCCAGCACCCTTGGATTCAACTCGACCCGGACAATATTGGGTCAACACCTATGCTTTGGACAAAAGACCCTTGTATAACTTAGAAGCTTTGACCTTTCATGAAGCGGTTCCAGGCCATCACTTGCAAGGTGCCTTAACCAAAGAATTGACCGATTTACCTAAATTCAGACAACATGCTTACATTTCAGCCTTCGGTGAAGGTTGGGGCTTGTACTGTGAAAAGCTGGCCAAAGAAGTGGGGTTTTATCAAGACCCCTATGCAGAGTTTGGACGCTTGACCTATGAAATGTGGCGTGCCATGCGTTTGGTGGTCGATACCGGCATGCATGCAATGGGCATGAGCCGAGAGGAAGCGATTAAACTGATGGAGGATAACACGGCATTATCCAAACACAATGTGCGCACTGAAATTGATCGCTACATTGCATGGCCAGCCCAAGCACTGTCATACAAGCTCGGTGAAATTAAAATTTGGGACTTGCGCCATCAAGCAGAAGCTGCACTGGGTGCATCATTTGATATACGCACGTTTCATGACACCCTACTAAGTAGCGGCTCAGTACCATTGGATGTTCTGGAACAAATCGTTGAAAGATACATCATTGACAACAAAGAATAAGTAAACAAAATCATGTGTATGTTTTTTAATAAAGATTAAACACCAATTTCATACAAAAATTTTACCCACAAAAAAACCGGCTTGTTGATACAAGCCGGCTCTATGTAAATCCCTATAAATGAATTACTGGTCGTCAAATCCACCGTTAAATATTTGATCCATACCACCTGTAATGTGCCCCACTCCCGCAACAGTTGGATTACCATTTTTATTTGTATACCCTGCCGTAACTTTATTACTGGCCAGTTTTTCAATAAAGACATTGCCACCAGCAATCAATCCAGAGTTCTCATCTAATGTGGCGTCTTCAACATTTACCTCAGAACCCACAGTGATTGATTCAAAAAACTCCACAGCTGAGATGCTCGTGCCAATGTCATCATAAAACAGCGAGCTTGTGGTGTCTAAACTGACACCAAACAAATCAACAATTGGGTCATTAATCGCAGACACATTGCCATTGATTTTGACCCCATCATAATCAACTTCACCACGGGCATATAGTCGGGTGACAATCAACTCACCATCACCATGATCATAGCCTTTGAATTGAAGTTGTATGGATTCGTTGATCCCATTGGTAATGACACCATCAGGATCAAGCGTTTGTGGAGTGACTTGCAAACTGGCACCTGCCACATTGAAGAACGGATAGGTAAAATCATTCGGTGTCACTGGCAGGGTGAGGTTGATACGATCTTCAAAAAAGCGAATTTTATCTGCCGAAATGATCCCAGACACGTCATCTACAGTGCCCTCTACTTCAATACTAATGCGTTCTTGAATGTCCTCAGCACGGCCTCTGATGTACCGCGTCAGTTGATCAACAACAACCTGTTGCCCTGACAGGACAAAACCGTCGTCATCATCCAATTCATCAATCATACCAACCACAATAACTGTTCCATTGGGCGAGTTTGATTGTACACTTCGATCCACACAATTGATTTGTGTGACAGAGTTGATGGTGTCATTGAGCACAAAACCTGAGACTGGATCAGCAAACACTTCAACGTAGTCATGATTGGCTAAACTGGCATTACACGCGCCAACGTCACTGGGTGAAAATTGAATCCATTGGTTGTTGATACTGAATTGATTGTTCGACAAATTTTCAACATAACCACTTAATTTCCATTCTGTCAGTGAAGGCACCACTTCAACCCGAGTCATGACACTCAATGAATGACTGTCGACATAACCACTGATTAAGACTGTGTCGCCCACCGATAATCCAGCCTGCGATAAACCATTGGCAAAGTAAGTTTTACTGGAAGTTGCTCCTTCAATGTTGAAAATTTGCAGAGGGTCGACAGATAAAACGGGGCCCATATGGGTGTTGATAAAATCAATTTCCTCAAAAGTGCCAGACGTTAAATTGGGGTTGGTGTCTGAAATCTGGTACCTGATTTTATAACCCGTTCCACCCTGGGCATCTGGCTGTTGACTGGGCTTGCCATCTTCCATAAACAAAGTGTTTTCATCAACTTCAAAAGTGCGCGATAAATTAATCTGATACCCCGTTCCGCCTTGGGCTTTTATGGCTTTGCTTGAATCATCTGCCACCGCTGATTGGAAATTAATTATAAGTAAGGTAAATATTAAAGTCTTCATAATGATTTTATAAGGGGTTTTCGTCATTGTCAGCTTTATAAAAATAGATTCCAACGCCTATATATGGAATCAACTCTTGGTCATCCTCTAATTCAGAATGTTGAATTAAGTGTTCGATGTATTCATCCACGTCATTAGCCAACTCCTGACTCTTTTTGCGTGCATAGGATTCGGCTAAATTAGCCAATGATTTAGGTAATTTGTCATGTAATACAATTCTTTGGAACCGAGGATGGTCACGATCTGGATCGATGTTGTGATCTATGGTTTCCAATAGGTATTGTGTTGATAAACCCAAAAAATCGACATTCTGAATGTCATCCGGGTCATTTTCAGACAGGTAAAATGGCTTTATCAGCTCAACCTGATTATCAGAATTAACCACCACAGCCTCAGCTTGCAACAATTCATCCAAAACCGATTTATAAGTCGCTCCACCAGAGTATTTCTCGACTAATTTGGTGAAATTGATGTTTGAATCATCTTCGATGGCGATGATCTTTGGCTTTCCATGGTGGTTTTGGTAGTCTTTATCTTCCACCCAACCGGTTAAAACGCGACCGGCACGGTGCCATTTCCGGTGGCTGTTGTCTGCATTGAACAAGTTCAGTTTTAATTGTTGGTCAACTTGAATTCTAGAAAGGCCGGTAATAACCGCTATTCTGGACTTGGTGGGTTTCTTGTTATTGATGCCAAAATACTTATTGGCCACATCAACATACACCCATTTCAAAATATCACTCACCACATGAAATGGCACATTCAAACGCAACAACATCCTGACCAGTGGTCTGAATATTTGAATCAACATTTTTTTTATAACGTCGTTCAATGAAGCCGGCATTAAGAATGATTCCTATGATTTAAAATGAGGTGAATGTAAAAATACTACCAAAGATTATAAGTAAAAATCATTTAAAGTAAATTTATTATCAAATTTAAGTCATAAAAAAAACCCCGCCGAAGCGAGGTTTTCATTCTTCCCCCAATTAAATGTGATCAATCAGAGGGTGATCTCATTGGTACATTCAACCGTTGAACCTTCTTCACAGACACTGAATGTATAAGTTGAATTTTTACTTACATTGTAAGTAGCAGATCCATCATTCACTGTGGTGTTATTCAGGCTGCCATTGATATATACATCAACATTGGCAGTGGTTCCACCTGTCCATGACAAATTGGCTTTGCGGTTACCATTGCTGCGGCTACCAGTCAAGGTCATGTCAGTGCCACCTGGAGGCTCAGTTACGCCACCTTCACAACCATTGGCTGTCAAGTAATCACTGGCCGCTTTGGCTTTAACAATACCATAACCAAAGTAATCGTCTTTACCTGAAGCACCTGCATCTTCTGCTGAAGCTTTCAATGCATCACGAATTTCTTGACCGGTACAATCGGCATGATTTGACCAGACCAATGCAGCCACACCAGCAACTGCAGGTGTTGCCATTGATGTACCACTCATGTAGCCATAATCACTGGCGCCGATTGAAACCGAAGCAGTAGAAGCGCCCAATAAGAATGTACGGTCTTCAAATGCTGCACCAACCGCTGGTATCGATGTTGCATTGGGATCGCCCAATGTTCCATACAACATACCTGGCTCATTATTGATGATAATGGCACCTGCACCGCCTGAGTTTTCACAATTGGCCACTTTGTCATGGAATGAAATAACCCCACGATCAATCAAACAAATTTTACCAGCAGCTCCTCCATCAGTTGATTCTGCAGTACCCATATAATATGTGGAACCACTGGCAGAGCCTACATTTTCCATGGCTGAAGAAGCCACACCAGCACCATCAGCTGTGGCAGAGGAGAGTGTTGCCAAGCCAGCTGGATAAGTTGAAAATGTATCGACCCCACCTGCAGTCACTTCAACACAAATTGTTTCGTCAGTTTTAACTTTCTTTCCTCTGCCTGAAGTACAAGAAGGAAATTGAGAAAAATCAGCGATGTTGTTATCCGCATCATTGGCCCCAATCATCATCACTGATGAATAGCCTGCAGGATAAGAACGCACTGAATTACCATCATTACCAGCAGCAGCAACCACCAGACCGCCGTTGGCGATAAAGGTATCAAATGCATTTTCTTCAATTGAATTGGCTCCACCACCACCTAAACTCATGGAAATGATGTTGGCACCTGCATCAGTACATTTTTGTGCCGCGTACGCTAAATCAGAAGAATAACCCCAACCGGCAGCATTAAAAACTTTGATGATGTGCAATGGGACACCGGGGGCCATTCCAACCACACCAATGTTATTGTCAGCAGCCGCAATGGTTCCAGCGACATGGGTACCATGAGGACCACCATGATCGAACCAGTTACCCGTGCCTGAATCATTGTCACCAGTGATGTTAGACCATTCGAAATCATTGTTGCTGGCATCTAAACCAGAGTCAATCACACAAACCTTTTGACCAGGCTGTAAACTGAGTTGATCAGCTTGTGATTGATAAATGGCATATGGTTTTAATTGTTGTAAAGTAGGATCACCTGCATCATCATTATAAATAGACAGTGGGTATCTTTTTGCATCCACTTCCATATTTTTGAATCCACTTTTGCCACGCATGGCAGATTTGCCATTCTCGTCCAACTCAACTGCAAACCAACCATCACCTTGAACCAAGACTTGGTGACCATTTTTCAATCCATTGCCATTGTCATGATGACTCACAATCATGCGTTCAGCTTGTGCAAAAGTTCCCAGTGCCAACATGGTTGCCACACAGGTTTTCTTCATAGTAAATTTCATTAAGTAATCCTCTTTTATTTAAGTTTGTATGTATTTCAAAATGGCCTGTTTTTTATTCTCATTTCAAAATATATGCGGAGTGCCATTAAAGGCTGCAAAAGATTAAAGCAATATATTTAACAAAGTTCAAGCAGAAATTTTCTTATTTGCAATTATAATTACATATGTTGTTTGCTGACCAATCGCATAAGAAACAGTCAATCCCTTTTTATTCAATAAAGCGGTTTACGTGCTGCCTCACCTTTAAACCATCCGATCACTGGCTATTTTCATCATGCCGCTTTCAATCTAACTACAGGTCTCATACAATAAACACTTTATAAAAACAGACTCAGATGCCCACAATCAAAGACCGATTCAGAGGATTTTTGCCCGTAGTAGTTGATGTTGAAACCGGTGGTTTTAACAATCAAACCGATGCTTTGTTAGAAATTGCAGCAGTGATCATTGAAATGAACGATGACGGCACCCTCAGATCAGGTGAGACTATCAATGCCTATGTCACTCCGTTTGAAGGATCAAACATTGAACAAGCGGCGTTGGATGTCACCGGCATAGATTTGAACCATCCTTTAAGAATGTCCTTGGATGAAAACGCCGCCCTGGGAAAAATTTTCACCCCAATACGCAAAGCCATCAAAGCCGCTGGCTGCACCCGCGCCATTTTAGTCGGCCACAACGCACATTTCGATTTGGGCTTTGTCCATGCCGCCGCTGAACGCGCTGGCATCAAACGGAATCCATTCCACCCTTTCAGCTGTTTTGACACCGCCACTTTATCGGCTTTGGCCTATGGACAAACGGTCTTAGCCAGAGGCATCGATGCGGCAGGCATAGAATGGGAAACAGACCAGGCACATTCTGCCTTGTATGACACCGAAAAAACCGCCGAGTTGTTCTGTAAGATATTTAATCAGGCATTAGAAACTGGTATGTATACGCCCAAAACATAAGCAACTAATCATAAACAATTGACACTTCTGCAAGTTTAATCATAATAATACTGGGTCAGTCAAAGCATGTTATCAAACCTGCCTTACATCAATCTAAATGAATGCAAAACACCCTGTTATTTCAGTTGACAGGGTGTTCTCAAATGAAGTGTTTTGAACAGTTACTTTTTTTGAAATAACTGTAATATACTTGAAAAATCTTTACCGCCAGCACCTGCTGCTTGGTGAATTTGGTACAGCTGAGTGGCCATGGCACCTAACGGTGTGGCACTCTTTGATTTGGCGGCCAGCTCTTGGGACAAGCCCAAGTCTTTACTCATCAAGTCAACCATAAAACCACCTTGGTAGTCATTACTTGAGGGGACGTTTGGCATCACACCTGGGAATGGGTTATAGACTTGTAGTGACCAATTATTGCCCGAGCTGGCTTTCATGATTTCAGACATCACTTTTGGATCAAGCCCTTGTTGAGCCCCCATGTTCAAAGCTTCAGCTGTGCCAACCATGTGGATTGCCAATAACATGTTGTTACATATTTTAGCCACTTGGCCTGCTCCGGACGCGCCAGCATGGAAAATGTGCCTACCCATGGCACTCAAAACCAATTTAGCTGCTTCAAAATGAGCTGGTTCGCCACCACATATAAAGGTCAAAGTACCCGCTTCTGCGGCTGCCGTGCCACCGGAAACCGGCGCATCAATCATCGCGATGCCTTTGCGTTCACAGGCTTTGGCCACTGCACGTGCGTCATCAGCTGCGATGGTAGATGAATCGATGATTAACACATCGTCTTTGACCTCGTTGATCAATCCATTGTTGCCGATATACAGTGATTTAACGATCGCTCCATTGGGTAACATGGAAATAATCACATCGGCATCTTTGATCGCCGCTTTGGCATTGTCAGCGGTGTTAGCCCCTGCCGCTTTCAGATCAGCAACCACATGGGCGTTCAAATCATAAACTGTAACCTTGAAATCATTTTTAATCAGGTTTTTGGCCATAGGGCCACCCATGTTACCTAAACCGATGAATGCGATGTTCTGTGTCATATGAATACCTACTAAAATCTAATTGTTTAATTGGGGTTGAGTAAAAAATGCCTCAACCTCTGCCGTTGAAATTTCATCTACGCTGGCAGCACTCCATTGCGGCTGGCCGTCTTTATCAATCAACAAAGCCCGTATTCCCTCAGCCAAATCTGCGTGCATGGCACACTGGGTCGACATGATGAGTTCCATATCAAACACCGCTGATAAACTCATGTGTTTGGCACGTTTGATTTGTTCTCTGACTAAATGCAAAGTCATTGGACAACCATTAATCAGTGCTTTGGCGGCAAACGCCATCCATTTGTCATCGGTTGCCAACTCTTTGAATTGTTGTACCACCTCAGAAAGGTCTACCGGCGCCATCAATTCATTGATCAATTCATAATTAACCCATAACTGAGATTCGTGCACGCGTTGTTCCATTTGTGCAGATTGTATCGCAGTGGTGATGCCCTCATGGCTGCCATCTGATTCCAAAATGGCCAATTGCATGACCCCCAAATCCTCAGTAGCGACTGCAAAGTCTGCCAGTTTGGCAAATAAGGCATCAGCGGCATTCATTCTGGCGCCCGTCATACCAAGAAATTCTGCACATTTACCAGGCATGCGGTTAAAAAACCATGAAGCACCCACATCAGGATACAAACCTATGGTCACTTCTGGCATGGAAATCATGGATCGTTCTGTAACGATGCGGTGTGAACCACCAACAGTCACACCCAAGCCACCACCCATGACGATGCCATCGGCATAGACAATCACTGGTTTGGCATAATAGTGTATGGTTTGATCTAACTGGTATTCCTTGGTGAAAAATTCATGCGCTTTGCTTGGGACATCACCGGCTTTGGTTTCTTGCATCGAGTGATATAACATCACCACATCACCACCGGCACAAAATGCCTTTTCGCCAGCACCTTCAATCCACACCACCTTAACTTGATCATCCACAGCCCATGCGTCTAATGTGGCTTGCATGGCTTCAATCATCTCAGTTGAAAGGGCGTTCAACGCTTTGGGTTTATCCAAAACTATTTTTCCCAACAAACCGAAATCTGCTTCAACCAATTTGGTTTTGATGTGCTCACTGAGCTCATGTGGCTTGGCTTTACCAATCTCAGAATTCAAAGAATTAACCATTAAATAATCACCTCAGTGGCGCCTTCTTGAAGAATTTTTCGCGAAATAATTAAGCGCATGATTTCATTGGTGCCCTCTAAAATTCGATGAACTCGAGTGTCACGCACATGGCGTTCCAAGGGATATTCTTTGATGTAGCCATAACCACCGTGTAGCTGCAGGGCCTCATCACAAATTTGAAAACACACATCGGTGGCAAATCGTTTGGCCATGGCACAATAGGCCGAAGCTTGTGGGTGTTTATTGTCTAATTTTACAGCAGCCAATCGCACCATTTGTCGCGCTGCAATCAGTTCAGTCAGCATGTCCGCTAATTTAAACTGTAAGGCTTGAAATGATGCCAATGATTGACCAAATTGTTTGCGTTCAAGCATATAAGACTGTGCTTGGTTCAAGGCCGCCTGGGCAGTACCCAAAGAACAAGAAGCAATGTTAATACGACCACCATCCAATCCTTTCATGGCAAATTTAAACCCTTCACCCTCTTGACCGATTAAATATTCTGCAGGTATGGTCACGTCCTCAAAAGTGATCAACCGGGTTGGTTGTGAATTCCAACCCATTTTATCTTCTTTCTTACCGTATGAAATACCAGCCAAGTCAGCAGGAACCATAAAGCATGAAACACCCCTGGGGCCCGCTTCTCCGGTTCGCGCCATCACAATCAAAATTTCAGTTGAACCGGCTCCGGAAATAAAAGTTTTGCTGCCATTGAGTACATAAGTATCGTCTGTTTTGACTGCTGTGGTTTTCAAATTGCCTGCATCTGATCCATGACCAGGTTCAGTTAAACAATAAGAAGCCAACAACTCACCTGAGGTCAATTGAGTGCCCCACGTTTCAGCCAGTGATTCGCTGCCAAATGTGGTCAGCATCCAAGCACACATATTATGAATGGTTAAGTAGGCTGTGGTTGAGGTGCAATGCTTGGACATTTCTTCGAATATCAAGGAAGCATCCAATCGACTTAAGCCCAAACCACCATATTTTTCTGGTGAATAAATGCCTAAAAATCCCAACTCACCCGTGTTTCTGATTACATCCACAGGAAAAATACTTTCCTCATCCCATTTGGCTGCCAATGGTGCCATCTCACTGATGGCGAATTCTTTGGCTGCATCGACAAAGGCTTGTTGGTCTTCGTTTAAGTCAAAATTCATAACTGATCCTAATAAATAAAATGGGTTTATAAATTAATGGTGGCGTTAGGCGCAGCATCATCTGGAATGTCAGATTCAAACCAACGCGCTGTGATGGTCTTGGTTTCGGTATAAAAGCGCACGGCTTGCTTGCCATAAGCATGTTGATCACCATAAAAAGATTTTCTCCATCCTGTGAATGAAAAGAAAGGCAGTGGCACTGGAATTGGAATATTAATCCCGACTTGCCCTACTTTGATTTCATGTTGGAATTTACGTGCAGCCGCGCCTGAAGAGGTGAACAATGAGGTGCCATTTCCATAGGGGTTGTTATTGATCAACTCAATGGCTTCTTCCAAGGTGTCAGCGGTCATCACACACAACACCGGCCCAAATATTTCTTCGTTGTAAATACGCATTTCAGTGGTTACATTGCTGAACAGGCTGGGACCTAACCAGTTACCATCCGGGTAGCCTTCGACCTTAAGATTTCGTCCGTCCAACATCAAATCAGCACCTTCATCAACACCCGATTGGATCAAACTTTCTACTTTGGCTTTGGCTTGTGGAGAAATCAGTGGTCCATAAAATGACTTAGGATCTTTCCAATATCCAGGTTGCATTTCAGACATTTTACCTTTGATTTCTTCCAACCAATCTTTGGCTTCACCGACCAAAACGGCCACTGAAATCGCCATACAACGTTGACCAGCAGCACCACAAGATGAACCTGCGATGTTGTTAATGACTTGGTTTTTGTTGGCGTCAGGCATCACAACCATGTGATTTTTGGCACCAGCAAAAGCTTGAACACGTTTCAGGTTATCGGTCCCTGTTTTGTAAATGTGTTCACCTACTGGCACAGAACCCACAAAAGAAATGGCTTGGATGTCTTCATGATGTAAAATTTGATTCACTTGGTCTTTACCACCGTGTACCACTTGCAAAACATCTCTTGGAAATCCTGCTTCATAAAATAACTCAGCCAATCGCATGGGCGTATTTGGATCTTGTTCTGAAGGTTTCAAAACGAAGGTGTTGCCGCAGACCACTGCCATAGGAAACATCCACAATGGAATCATCGCAGGGAAATTAAAAGGTGTGATACCAGCACAAACACCCAAAGGTTGAATCAAAGAGTAGGTGTCCACTTGAGAAGCCACATTTTCAACTGTCTCGCCCATCATCATTGATGGGATGTTAGCGGCATGCTCTGCCACTTCGATACCACGCCATACATCGCCTTTGGCATCTTCAAAGTTTTTACCCGTTTCTTCTGCCAAAATTTCTGCCAACTCGTCATGGTGTTCTTTCAACAAATGTTGGTAGTTAAGCATCATGCGTGCTCTTTTTGTCACAGGTACATCCTTCCAAGTTTCAAACGCTTTTTTCGCTGAAGCAATGGCTTTTTCCATTTCAGCTTCAGTGGCCATAGGAACTTGGCAAATCGCTTCTTGGGTTGCAGGATCAGTCACATCCATCCAATCAGCTGATTCGCTGATCACTGATTGACCATCAATAAACATAGAGACTTTACGTGTCATAGATATACCTTTTTAATTTTAGATGGGCTGCGCCCACTACTTGTGATAAAACCTGGCTTTAATTTTGACGCAACTTGTTTGGCAGAATTAAAGGAAAAAATTTAAGTTTTGATTATTTTGCACTCAATCAGGATGTCCCCCTGTGGAATCTAACACCTTTGTGTGACCCCATATGAGCGCGGATATTGTATCACCAATGCCAATAAAAAACATATCAAGTCGTCGATAAGATTGCTGTGAAGTGGGCTTTTTATGCGACATTTCACACAATCTAAATTTTCTATTTGTTAGAATGGAATTTCATTTTAAAAAGAGCTGAATCATGAAGGCAAAACACACACCGTTTGTCATCCTCGCTGGCCTGCTGTTAAGCAGTTGTGCCACCGACCCTATTGACCCACTGAACCCAGCACAGGCAGCCAATTCAGACCTTCAACCTCAATGCCCGGTTGGGCAAGAACCCGTGTACAGCACTGAAATTGTGATCAAATCTACTGAGGACGATAAAAAAACAGGGAAAACCAAAAGAACTTTTCAATGTAAATTAATCAATTAATTCACAAGCCAATGTTATGCCGCCTCAGTGAGGCAGCATAACTATCCACCAGCTGGCCTTTTATTCGTGAAGCGCCAGCCGGTTGCTGATTTCAGTCAACCGACATTCCAATTCATCAATCCGTTTCAACAAATTAAGGATAACGTCAATGCCTTCAGGATTGATATTTAAGTCACAGTACAGGCGCAAAATTTTATCTATGCGACTGACTTGTCCTTCATCAACACACCATTTGCTTTCATGTTCAAAAGTTTGTATCAATCCCATTTCATCTAAATGTTGAAATAAGGTCGGTTCAATTTGATAATGTCGACAAAGAATATCTATTTTTATGTAGCTCGAATCTCTCATGACAATGCCTTAAGTTGTTTGAACAAATCAATTTCTTGGGCAGACAAATCCTTAGGGATCTTGACCACGTAATTGATATACAAATCACCTTTTTCTTGGTCTTTTTTGTAAAGCGGAAATCCTTTGCCTTTTAATTTAACCTGACTGTTGTTTTGCGTGCCAGCTGGGACTTTTAATTTAACCTGACCATCCAGCGTATCGACCAACACCTCACCGCCCAAAACAGCAGTGTACAAATCCAATTCAAATGTTTTGTATAGGTGGTTCTTTTCTCTGCGAAAAGCGGTGTTGTTGTTTATTTTGAAGCGCACATACAAATCACCATCAGGACCTCCATTGACACCTTTGCCGCCAAAACCTTTGAGTTTAATGCGTTGTCCATTTTCAACCCCGGCTGGAATGGATATTCGGATGTTTTTGCCGTTCACTGACAGGGTTCTTTTGTGTGTCATTACCACGTCAGTCAAAAGCAAATTCAACTCAGCTTGTATGTCTTCTCCTTTGAAACGAGTGGCCGAACCGCCAAAGCCATATCTACCACCTGAGGTACCTGTTTGCTGGCCAAAAACGGATTCAAAAAATTCTGCAAAATCAGCCTCACTGGCGCCACCACTGTATTGATGCTGGCTTTGACCTCTTTGTGTGCCGCTTTGATTTTGTGCACCTGCATGCTGCCAATGCTCACCCAGTTGATCGTATTTCTTGCGATTTTCAACCTTGCCTATCACTTGATAAGCTTCATTGATTGCTTTGAATTTCCCCTCTGCGGTTTTGTCATTGGGGTTCACGTCGGGATGGTGTTTTCTGGCCAGTCTTTTGTAGGCTTTTTTAATTTCCTGTTGACTGGCAGTCTTATCAACCCCCAAAATTTGGTAATAATCTTTGTATGCCATTGGTGTTATATCAATAAAAAAGACAGTATTGTTACTTAAAATGGGGGTTTTCAGACTATTTACAATGGTTTATCAACGATTAATACAATCAAATCCACCATAAAAATTACTGGCCAAGCGCCTCATCTACAACCACTTGCCGAATCATCATTCAGTGTTTAATTGATATCACAAACATGCTATGGATATGCTGCTGAATACATGAAAAAAGCGTCATCCACATTTTTTCGACAAACACCAGATTACAGTAGTCAGATGAAAACTGCGTTAAAACCTAAAACATTAACTTACCTGGGTGCCATACCTTTTATTCTGGCATTGCTGATTGCCAGTTATGGCTACTTCAATCTTGACAGCCTATTGGGGCATGAAGTCCGATTCACTCGCTTCAAGTCTTATTTTTTGGCTCATACCTACGGCGCTGTGATCGTGGCATTTCTGGCTGGTATCCAGTGGGGTAGCTGTCTTAATCAAACCAATGAAAATAATCATTTCATCATCAGCACAGTATTGGCCCTGATGGCATGGTCAAGTTTATTTGCTTTTGCCAGTTTTATCGGTGTGTTAACTATTTTGATTACTTTGGTTTTGGCCTTGTTGGTAGATCGCCATGCTTTTCGCAAAGGACTGATACCCGCTTGGTTTTGGTTGTTGAGAATTCGCATCAGCTTGATGATAATTTTGACATTGTCCTTGTTGTTAATGATAAATAAATGATGATCAATTGAGTTAAAATGCCTGTTTATTGAAATACTTTTAGACCCATCACATGCAATCATTTGAATCCATTTATGCCATGGCTGTTTCCCGCAAGGGCGGTGAAAAAAACTTAAAATCTTTACTGCCTCAAGTATTAACCACCCAACAACTGGCACAAAAAGGCGATGACCGGTTTTTGGCCATGATGTGCAAAGCCATCAACCAAGCAGGTTTCAATTGGACGGTGATTGAGAACAAGTGGCCACAATTTGAAGACGCTTTTCATGGGTTTGACGTCAAACGATTGGCATACAAATCTCCCGAAGATTGGGAGGCCTATGTCAAAGACACTCGAGTGGTGCGCAATTGGACCAAAATCAAAGCCATGATGGTCAATGCCAACTTCGTCAATTACACCGCAGAAGAAAACGGTGGTTTTGCACCATTCATTGCTGATTGGCCATCATCCGATCAAATTGGTTTGATGACTTATTTAAAGAAAAATGGCTCACGCCTTGGTGGTAACACCGGTTTTTGGTTTTTGCGTTATGTGGGAAAAGACTGCTTCACCACTACTCATGACACCATCCAGGCGGTGAAACAAGCCGGCTATGAAACCAATGACCACCCCACATCAAAACGTGACTTGACCCAAGTTCAGTTGGCATTCAATCATTGGCACGAAGAAACTGGGTTGCCCTATACCCACCTCAGTAAAATTGCTGCCTACTCCATCGGTGAAAATTATCCGGTCGATGGCATCAAACAACAAATGAATAAATTTTCTGCGGGTACAGCTTGAGTTGTTCACTTTATTGTATTTACAGTGCATCATAAAGTCAGTTAACATCAATCCTACAATGCAATATTAATTTGGTCACCTATGAAAAAAACCCTGTTATTAATCAGTATGGCTCCATTTATTAACGCCCAAGCAGAAGACTGGCAGCACAAAGTTTCTGCTGAAGTGCTTAAGCAACTGAACAGCAACCAAGACGTTGAAATCATATTGCGTTTACAAAGCCCAGCCACCACATCCAACATAAATTCTAATAACAGGATTGAAAAGATTCAAAACAAAGTGGCTCAGTTGAAACAAACAGCCAAAGAAACGCAAAAACCCATCATCGAGTATTTGACTGCCAACAACATACCCTATCGATCATACTGGATCAGTAACGACTTATTGATCACTGCCAAATCAGGGGAAATCACTGCTTTGCTGGCCAGAAAAGAAATCAAAAAGGCCTTCAGCAATGCCCCCATTCAATTGAATTTACCGGCTCCAAACAAACAAACCATCCAAACACCAACTGCCATCGAATGGAATGTGAGTATGGTTAATGCACCACAAGTTTGGAGTAACTATGGTGTTACCGGTGAAAACATCATCATTGCGGGGCAAGACACCGGATATCAGTGGAACCACCCGGCTTTGCTTGATCGCTACCGAGGATGGGATGGCCAATCAGCCGATCATAATTACAACTGGCATGACAGCATTGACTCTCCTCAAGTGAGCTGTGGCAACGCACCGTGCGATGACCATGGCCATGGTTCACATACCATGGGCACCATGATAGGCGATGACGGCGCAACCAATCAAATTGGTGTGGCACCAGGGGCTCAATGGATTGGCTGTCGCAACATGGATGTCGGCAATGGCACCCCAACAAGCTATGCCGAATGTTTCCAATGGTTTTTAGAACCCACAGACCTCAATGGTCAAAATCCAGACAGCAATTACGCGCCACACATCATCAATAATTCATGGGGCTGTCCTGGTTTTGAGGGTTGTACCGATCCTTTGGTACTGAGAGACACCGTTAACAATGTGGTAGCGGCCGGTATATTGGTGGTTTCATCTGCTGGAAACAGCGGCTCAGCGTGTAACACCATCACCACCCCAGCAGCCATTTATGACAAAAGCTTGACCGTTGGATCAACCACATCAAGTGACTTGATTTCAGGTTTCAGCAGCCGAGGTGGCGTGGTGGTCGATGGCGTAGAATTGATCAAACCCAATTTATCAGCACCGGGCAGTTCGGTGCGTTCTGCCAATAACAACTCAGGCTACACCACATTCAGTGGCACCAGCATGGCATCACCCAATGTGGCTGCAGTCGCCGCCTTGGTCATGTCTGCCAACCCATCACTGGCAGGCAAGCCTGAATTGGTCAAAAAAGTGCTTGAAAGGACCTCTGTTCCGAAAACATCAACACAAACATGTAACGGTGTCCCAGGGTCAACCATACCAAACAATACTTTTGGCTGGGGCAGAATTGATGCTTTACAAGCGGTTGACTTCGCCTCCGACCTAATCTATTTCGATGACTTTCAGCAGTAATCCAACCTTGATGATGAGGGAAATATGAAATCGATGCGGTACCTGGGCATGCGTCACCACAGCCATCAATACTGGCTGAATATCATGAACCAGTCTGCATACAAAGAACTGGCTAATGACAACTACAATCAAGGGCCTTTGGTGGCAGCCTTAGAAAACCGTGTGGCCCACTTACTGGACAAACCCAAAGCCATGTTATTCAATAAGGGCACCACCTGTCAATTGGCAGCGCTCAAAACCATATGCCAAGCCAGTAAAAACAACCGAGTCATCCTGCATGCAAAATCGCACATTGCTTTCGATGAGCAGGATGCTTATCAAGCCTTGATGGGACTTGAGGGTGTTATATTGGGTACTGAAGCCGCTCCCTTCACTGCCAGAGACCTAAAATCAATCAAACACAAGGCCGCTGTGTTAACCGTTGAGTTGCCCTTGCGGCGAGTTGGATTTAAATTAACTGCATGGGAAGAGTTATTAAAAATGCGCCAATGGTGTGATGAGCATCAAGTGCATTTTCATATGGATGGTGCAAGGTTGTGGGAATCGACCCACTTTTACCAAAGGTCATTGGCAGAAATAGCCGCACTTTTCGACTCGGCCTATGTTTCACTCTATAAAGGCATTGGTGGTATTTCAGGCGCACTGCTGGTGGGCAGTGAAACATTTATAGCACAATGCAGTGTATGGCGCGATCGCTTGGGTTCCAATATGTACAGCACATTTCCAGCCTTGATCACTGGACTTGAAGGCATCGACAAAAACTTACCCAAAATCCCTTCATGGGTTGATCGAGCGCAGGAAATCAACACGCTGTTAAACAGCATTGAAGCCATCAAAGTAAACCAAGCTGACACCAATGGGTTTCAACTTCATGTCAAAGGCAACAAAACACAATTGAATCAACAACTGAATCAACTTCAGCAACAATACAATTTGGTTTTGTGCAAACCTTTTGAAAATATGGACAATCAGGACCTGTTATACACAGAAATTCAAGTGGGGGCTGAACATGAAAAAATCTCTAACGAAGAAATCCTTGCCTTTTTTAACCAGTTGTTTAGTTGACAAGAGCCATTATTTCTCAAGCGCTACAATCAACCATCATATAATATGTTGTTCAAAACCACGCGAAATACACAGCACTGACAGTGATTAAATGAAACCAATCCCATTAAAATCCATGGCTCTATACACCTGCTTGCTGCCTTTGTTATTTTCATTATGGCTGGCCTGTTATCAATGGCTTAACTGGTCACAATACACGGGCCTGAGCTTGTCATATGCACGCCTCAATTCCTACATATACGCCCATTCCTATGGTGCTTTGTTATTGGTCTTGTTTGTTGGTATAAGAATCGGTCAAACCACATCTTATGCTCAACAAAAATACAGACTCGCCTTACATCTATCCTTGGCGATGTGTGCTTGGCTCAGTTTGGCTTCATTTGCTGATTTAGCAGGGATGACTTTCCTTTCATTTTGTTGGATGGTGTACGCCATTAGCCATCGTTTTTTTACCCAGCATGCAGAACAAAACCAAACCTCTGTTCGCCCAGAAACCCATGTCAATTTCAGCGTGATTGGCCTCTTAATTGCGCTGATATTGATTAACCATTAAGTCTCAATAAAGTTCATTCGAATCCTTGCATGAAAATCCCATCACCTGGGTAGGTCAATGTGTGCATTTGATTCGCCGATAAGCCGGATAACAGGCTGATGATTCCATTTGGCCAGGTGATCTTAACAGATTCAATCGTTTCATCAGCCAAGCCAAAATGAAGCACCAAAGAATTACCAGCGCCATGGCTGCCACCTGAAACCAATTGATCGACCAGTTCCTGACCATTGCTGGTATTCACCGCAACTTTCGATCCAATGGCCAACTGATTGATTCCACTGCCTCCAATCAATTTTATTTTGATCCAATTATTGGCATCCAATGAAGTGTTTTTGTACAGCATGTAGTTTTCACCCCAGTTCCCCACCACCAAATCCACTTTGCCATCGTTGTCAAAATCTCCTTTGGCCGCACCAACTGTCATGTATAAATCCTCGATACCACTGAGTGCAGTCACATCAGTGAATTGCTGGGATTGGTTGTTCAGGTACAAGCGGTCTCTTTTGCTTGGGGTATTATTGGCTGTTGCCAAGTAGGCATCCGGAAACTGGTCATTGTTAAAATCAGCGAAAATAGTGGCCCATCCTGTGGCATTAAAATTTAAACCAGCTGGATTGGATTGTTCCACAAACACCGCTGAGCCTTGACTGATTTGAGATTGTAGCAACACCTGTTCAGCGATGCTGGAAAAATAAAAATCAAAATCACCATCCAAATCATAATCTGCTATAGCGATCCCCATACCAAATACTGCCCGATTTGTTTGAGTTAAAGCGGATACATCAGTGAAACAAACATAAACACCACAAGCGCTAGAACCAGGGCCATCATTGCGCCACAAGGTGTTTTGCTCTAATTTGTCATTCACCACGTACAAGTCCATGTCATTATCCATATCAAAATCAATAAACTGAACAGCCAAACCATGTTTGGTTAAATTTGTAAAAGGGGTTAAATCAGAAGAAACATCAATAAAATTGGCGCCTTGATTATTTAAATACATCCTGTCAGCTTCATCTGAATCATTCTCAACACTGTAATTAACCACATACAAATCTAGCCAACCATCTTGATTGATGTCAGCCCATGTTGATGCAATGCTGTAGCTGTTATCAACAAAACCCATCTCATCACTGACATCAAGAAACGATGAACCATTGATGTTTTTGAGTAATTTATTTACCCCCCAACTAGCAATGAATAAATCTTGAAAGCCGTCATTATTAAAATCTGTCACTGAAACACCGAAATCTTGTGATAAGGGCAACTTAATGTCATTATATTGTGCCATCTCAACAAAACTGCCATCTTGTTGGTTGATGAATAAATAATTTTCACCACTTTGGTTGGTTAACATTAAATCCTCGTATCCATCATTGTTAACATCAACCCATCCCTGCCCCATTCCCAGTTCACCGCTTTTCAACTGATGATTTATAGCAACCCCTGCTTGATTACTGACGTCTGAAAAATAATTTTGAGCCGTCACATTTAACGAAATCAAGCTCAAAAGAATAAAACAAAGAAAAAACATATTAAAAAAGCCAATAAAATGAATGTATTTTTAACACATTTACCCCAACATTTCTCTTTTTTGTGATAGGATTATCTTTTTTATAACAACAGCCTTGTTACAAGAGGGGAGCACCTATGAAATTTAAATCTTTACTTTTTACTGCATTAATCTCTACATCAGCCCTTGCGGCTGAACCTAAAGAAGACTTGAACGCACCAATACCACCTGGTGTATTTTTGGGTGGTGGTGGCGTTGGACCAGACGCGTTTGGTTACACCGGCACCGATTCCAATACGGGTACCTGTTCAACCCAATTTGTCGACATCACAGCAACCGGAACCAATGTGGTTTCTGGTGATGATTCAGGCGCACCCGTCACGCTTGGCGCACCATTTAACTTATACGGCACAATCTATACCGATGTGGCTTTAGCTACCAATGGATATATTGCCACTGATGTCACAGATACAGGTCCTGACCTGTCAAATGACTGTCCATTGCCTGCAGCCCCCAGTACCGGCGGTGGTGCACGCATATATCCTCTGCATGATGACTTAATATCTGATGTATTCTACCAATTTTTTCCAGTTTGCCCCAGACCTTCAGACAACTTCCCAGGACAAGATGTGGGTTGTCATGTGGTTCAATGGGCCAATACCACTCACTTTGGTGATGCCACTGTTTTCACTTTCGAAGCCATTCTGTATGATCAAAGCTGGGAAATTGCATTCATCCAAGGCGCTGGTAATCCAGAAGAAGGATCAGGTTCAACCACAGGTATACAAAATGATGGTGCCACAGATGGCCTCACTTACGCATGTAACACAGCATCCAGTGTACCCGCTGCAACTGCACAGTGTTTCACCCACCCTGCACCAGAGCAGTCACTTTTCCCACCACGCTCAGTACCAGTTAACAACAACATAGCCTTGATGATTCTGGCTGGTTTGTTTGGCTTAATCGGTTTGTCACTGTTCAGAAGAAAAGCGGCTTTGTAAGTAAAGCATTCAATATGAATGAAAGAATCCCCTCTGTTGAGGGGATTCTTTTTGTCTGAAGACAGCAAATTATTGGATTAAAGGAATAAGTATATAAACCAACAATCTGTGACCTAAGGCCTGGGTTAATTCCAAAGTTTTTTCTTAAAATTGACCGATAAAAGAGATCATTACTGGATTATTTACCAGCAAACTAAATCTCCCATAACATAAATCAATTTAATGTGGATCCAAGCGCCTTGACCGCTCGGCTTTATGATATTTTGTCAATATAGGCCTTGGGCGATGTACCTTCAAATTTTTTGAATGCCCGATAAAAACTGGCCTGGGAATTAAAACCCGAGTCCAAAGCCAAATTTAAGATTGTTGACTGATTGCCCAATGATTGTTGCATTTTAGTTTTCACATGACTGACGCGGTACTTGTTGAGTAAATCGCGAAAACTCATCTCAAACTTTTGATTCACCACCATGGACAAATTTTCTGCGCTCACCTCCATATCTGTAGCCAGCGTTTTCAAAGTCAGTGATGGATCAAGATAAACGGCTTCATTGGTCAACTTATCCAATAATTTTTGCTCAATTACACTGACACGGTCTTTACTCAGTTTTTTTGACAAGGAAACTAAATTGAGCTTTGAATCATGAATTTTCAAACCCGCCTGTTTGTATCCCATAAACCCCAAATAGTAAGTCACAAAAGCCAGCAGTAAATTGAAGAAACGCCATCGGAAGGTATTCACTTCCATCGCAACAGCCAATGAATCCAAACTTTGGTTGATCATTAATACCAAACCCAACAAGACAAACCACATGATCAAGCTTCTCAGCCAACGATAAATCGGAAAGGAATGGTAATCCTTAAATTGTTTTAACCAAGTTAAATAGATATACACTTTCCTGCCGCCAGCTGCAATAAAAAACAGTGTCATGACCACAATCAAATGGTCTTCGATTTGATTGGCTGAGTTGAAATAAAAACTGGTGGCAACTTGGTCTTTGGCTTGCAAAGATTCCAGACCCACCACCATGATGTAAAGTGCAATGTCATATATGGCAAAGAACAGACCGGGCATAAAATACAACAGGTATTTTCGCCTTAAATGAAAATCCGTCTCAGTCAATGACAACAAATACAAATAAACCAATGGAGGCAGAAACAACTCCATGCCAACTGGAAAAAATCGAAACGCGGGCACATCCCACAAATCCGATGAATGCAACAACACCCGACAGTTGGCTATACAAAAAACCAAAACGGTCACACCCAATATTTTTTTCCCCAACTGCTTGTCTTGAGTGGTTAACAGCAACGAAGCAGTAATCAAACCTTGGGACAAGCCAATGATGATTAAAATTTCAAACAATGAAAAGGTGACAGGCATCATGCAGTTAAATAATAGTTATATATAATTTGTGTTTATGGTTTCGATGTTTGATTTTACACTGAATCTAAATGAGTCATTCAATTGAACTTTGTCTTCATATTTATTGAAGGGTCACTTATCCGTTAAGATTGAGGGTTCATCAGTATTGGGACATGGTCAGTAGTTTATTAACGGTATTGAGGTTTCTGGCAGTGGTCGCCACACCCATACATTTTTCCACTTGGGCAGCCATTTTTGAGCGACCTATGCCATCAGGGGCATACAGGTAAAACACCTGATTGATTAATTGATATGCTTCATTGGGTGCGGCCAAAATTTCCAACTTTGTTGCATCAACTGTTGGCGGTCCGGCCAAAAAGTAGAAATGAATGGTTTTACTCTCACTGGCTTTGAATGGATTATTTTGTACCGCACGGTTAAACTCAGCTTGATCTAACACCAAAATTTGTGGTTTAAAACCAAAGCTGTCTGCCATTTTATCAACCATCAATTGATCGGGTCTATTGGGACTTTGCAAAACCACATTGCCGCTTTGTATATAGGTTTTGATCTGTTGGTAACCACACTGTTCTAATATGGCCGTCAAAGCTTTCATGGGCAGTATATTATGACCGCCCACATTGATTCCTCGAAATAATAAGATGTACGTTTTCATGGCTCAGCTAATTAACTCGATACATGGCAAAGTTCATGCTGAGGCCAACTTTTGCTGCAAGTATTCCAAGGCCTGTTGTAAGCGATGGATGGTTTCATCTTGACCCAAGACCTGCATGATTTCATCATTGGAAGGCCCTTGGGCTTGACCTGACAGCGCCAAACGCACAGGCATGCCCACTTTACCAAATCCAACTTCCAATTCAGCCACCACATCAGCAATCAATTGGTGTAAGTCAGCCGCGGCCCAATCATTGATGGCTTGGCATTTGGCGATCACCGCTTGTAAAGGCTCGATGGCAGATTCCTTGAATGCTTTCTTTTCAGCCTTTTCATCATAACCAGACAATGGTTGCAGTAAGAATAAGCTCAAATCAGCCAGTTCATTGATGGTATGCGCACGGTCTTTGAACATATCAACAACAGCGGATAAATTAATTTCAGCAGGTAAATGTAATCCCATCGTCATTAACCGTTTTTGTAGTAAACCCACCAACTGTAAATGATCGGCTTTTTGCATGTATTGTTGATTGATCCAATTTAATTTGGTGGTATTAAAAGCACTCGGCGCTTTGTTAACACCCGATAAATCAAACAACTCAATCATTTCTGCTTTGCTGAACAACTCTTGGTCACCGTTTGACCAACCCAAACGGACCAGGTAATTCAATACCGCTTCAGGTAAATAGCCGTCCTCGGCATATTGCATCACACTGACCGCACCATGGCGTTTGGACAATCGCGCACCGTCATCACCCAAGATCATTGGTACATGGGCAAATTCTGGCACTGGCTCACCCAATGCTTGGTAAATATTGATTTGTCTTGGGGTGTTGTTGATGTGGTCATCGCCACGTATGACATGGGTGATGCCCATATCGGCATCATCGATGACTACACTGAAGTTATACGTAGGCATGCCATCAGCACGCGCAATCACCAAATCATCCAGTTCGGCATTGGCCACCGTTATTTCACCACGCACATGATCAACAAACTTCACTTCACCAGTTTGCGGGGTTTTAAAGCGGATGATGGTTTGAGCAGTTTTGGCCAAGCCCAAATCACGACATTTCCCGTCATATCGCGGTTTTTCACCGTCTTTCATCTGTTGTTCACGAATTTTATCAATGCGCTCTTTGGAACAATCACAATAATAGGCTTGCCCATTGTTCAATAGTTGATCGATTTTTTCATGATAACGAGCCAAGTTTTTACTTTGGTATTTGACTTCAGAATCAAACTCCAAACCCAACCAATTCATCCCTTCAAAAATAGCGTCAACAGATTCTTGGGTCGACCGTTCGGTGTCAGTGTCTTCAATCCTGAGTTCAAATTGGCCGCCATGATGACGTGCATATAGATAAGAAAATAAGGCCGTTCGGGCACCGCCTACATGGAGGTAACCGGTTGGACTGGGGGCAAATCGAGTGATGATTTTCATGGTATATTTTGTATTGCTGTTGGTTGTTAAGGTTGAATCAGATTCTAAATTATTTAACCGCCAAATGCTGATATTATTTGAATAAATTGACCATTCGTCATATCAGGGACTTGTTTGGGTGTTTGCATGAGTGTGGGTTGTTGGCTTTAGCCAACCTGTGCAGGTTGTACAAAAAGCTAACTCAGGTCGACTGAAGTCGACAACCCAAAATAAAACTGACTTGAATTTGTTATTGGCCCAACAGGGATTTCATCGCGTCATTCAATTCAGTTCATCCTGGCCAATGGCTTTTAAAGCTCCAGAGGTGGAATTGTTAATGAGTTTGAGTTGTTGGCTTGAGCCAACCTGTTTAGGCTGGACAAAAAACCAACTCTGGTCCACTGAAGTCGACAACCCAATAAAAAAACTGACTTGAAATTGTTATTGGCCCAACAAGGATTTCATTGCGTCATTCAATTCAGTTTCATCCGAACCAATGGCTTCTAAAGCTTCGGAGGTGGAATTGTGAATGAGTTTGGGTTGCTGGCTTGAGCCAACCTATTTAGGTTGGACAAAAAACTAACTCTGCTCGACTGAAGTCGACAACCCAATATAAAAACTGACTTGAAATTGTTATTGGCCCAACAAGGATTTCATTGCGTCATTCAATTCAGTTTCATCCGAACCAATGGCTTCTAAAGCTTCAGAGGTGGAATTGTGAATGAGTTTGGGTTGTTGGCTTGAGCCAACCTGTTTAGGTTGTACAAATAGCTAACTCAGGTCGACTGAAGTCGACAACCCAAAATAAAACTGACTTGAATTTGTTATTGGCCCAATAGGGATTTCATCGCGTCATTCAATTCAGTTCATCCTGGCCAATGGCTTTTAAAGCTTCAGAGGTGGACTTGTGAATGAGTTTGGGTTGTTGGCTTTAGCCAACCTGTTTAAGCTGTACAAAAAGCTAACTAACGTCGACTGAAGTCGACAACCCAATAAATAACTGACTTGAAATTGTTATTGGCCCAACAAGGATTTCATCGCGTCATTCAATTCAGTTTCATTCGAACCAATGGCTTCTAAAGCTTCGGAGGTGGACTTATTTTGGTGTTTGATCAACCAGGCTGCATACAACTGGCTGGCTCGATGTCCAGAGCGACAATGCAAAACCATTTTCTTGTCTTTATTGGCTGTCATTAAAGCGTTGAATGTTTCAAGCTTGGCTGGCGAATATGGGTGGCCTGTACCTATTTCTAACAAATCATAAGTCATGTTGAATTTTGACGCCTGTTCAACTTCGCTGTAACCCAGTTGCTCCATTTCAGCTGCTGTACGGGTATTGACCACTGCGCCTATTTCTTCTGCAGCCAACTCATCGAAATCTTGTGCTGTGGGTTGAGGACCAATCCAAACGTTTTCACCCACTTTTTTAGCCTTGTTTAAATAACTCACTTGTTCTTCCGCCATCACTATTTGAGACACCACCATTAATATAAGTACTGAGTATTTCAACATGTTATTCTCCGCTGTCTGTTGGTGTTAATTAAGTAAAGAACCCATCCTTCTGCGATACTGTGCCGCCAATTTAGGGTCATTCAATAAACTGAATGAAGCGATCAAGAGCTGTTTGACATTTGCATTTCCCAAGTCATTTTGTAACATGGCTAACAAGCCTTGTACCGCAGGTTCAACCTGGCCTTGGGCGATCTGAAGTTTTAAAGCCGCCAGTTCATCCTTGGCATCCACGCTGGCCAATTGAATTTTGGCTTTGGCTTGATCGGCTTCAGTCATTTTAAGTTGTTCATCACTCAAGGCTTCATACATTTTTTGTGCCGCATCAATATTATTCATTAACAAATGAACTTCAATGGTTTGCCACACCGCTTGTTCAGGAGGCAAGGCCAATAAAGCAGATAAGGCAGCCTCGTATTGTTGACTGTCAATCAAGGCCTGTATGTTGTTGTCAACGACGGGTGCTTCAACTGCAACATTCAGATCAATGTGCTGCTCTAACCAAGTCACAATCTCCCCCATTGGTTTAACACCCATGAAATTGTCAATGATTTGACCATCCTTTAATAAAGCCACTGTGGGCAAACTTTGAATGCCCATTTGTTGCGCCAGCATCTGTTCTTGGTCGGTATTGACTTTAGCCAACACCACTGAGTCTGGGTATTTTTCAACAATTGAATGCAAAATGGGCGTGAGGTTTTTACAGGGTTCACACCAGTCAGCCCAAAAATCCAATAAAACCGGCGTCACTTTAGATTTCTCAATCACCTCAGCCATAAAGGTTTCGGCAGTGACATCAACAATATGTGCTTGTGTATCAGTCTTGGGGTTGCTCTCAGTCATCTTTGGGCTCATCTCAATTAATTAATAATAAGGGTTATCACCTGACTCATGGTCAGTGGCATCCAATACCTGGTTAATCTCTGAGAACGCAGTGGTTATTTGAGATTGCATTCCTTGAGACAGGGTTTGTTTCGCCATACCACAGCCTTGACAACCTCCACCAAACTGAATATATGCTTTGTCTTCTTCAATCGCAGTTAATGCAGCATTCCCACCATGCGATGCCAACATGGGGTTGATGGTGGCATCGATAAAATATGAAAGTCTATCAAACAAAGGAGCGTCTTCATCGGGTGATTGGCCTTTGAGCATCGGCGCCTTGATATTCAATTGACCACTGGCTCCTTGTATTTCATAATCAATTTCAGCATCGACAAAATAGTCTTTATCTGCTTTGGCCATATACATGTTGAATGGACCTAAATCTTGCACATCATAACTGTCATCCATTTCTACGGCTTCACAGAAACCCAAGTGACAATCAGCTGCGGGGGTACCTGGATTTTGCACGTCCACTTTCAAATGCAGGTCGTCGATGTCTTGTTCATTAATCACACCAGCTAAAAATTCGATGGCTGATTCACTGACTTTAATCATTTAATTTTCTCATATAAAAAGGGTAAGGATTCATCCAGACGGTAGTCGATGCCTGAATGTGTTCCATTGAACTCTGTGTAAGTGTGTTCAACTTGTGATTTTTCAAGCTTTTTCGCCAGTTGTCGCATGCCATAATGGATAAAATATTGATCGCGAAAGCCACAATCCATATACAATCCATTCAATTGTTGCAATGCACCCACATGATCTGCGACCCGATTCACTGGATCATGAGCCAACCACCGCTGCCAGCGCTCATGGTTCAACTCACAAGTCTCTAAGTCAAAAGGCAACACCAGCTGGGTGGTATTGGCTTCGTCATAAGTGGCGGCCATGCACAGGTGCATCATGGCCAAAATATGCGAACCCATGACTTTTTTTGCTTTCCAAAACCGTTTAATGAATTTTTCAATGTCACCATTGAATTGGGCCAAGATATCAGCCACTGCAGGGAAGTCGCGTTGATACAGCAAATCAAAACCGGCATCACCCGAATGATTGGCAATGGCGCCCCACCTGCCTGGAAAATCCATGGCAAATCGAATCGCGGCAAACCCACCTGATGATTTACCCAGAACCGCACGATGTTTGGCACCTTTTTTCACTGCATAGCTTTGTTCAATCAAAGGAATCAATTCATCATGAATGTGACTGGCATAAGGACCCATGGCCGGTGAATCAAGGTATTGGTTACCGCCCAACCGGGTAAAACATTCAGGAAAAACCACGACAGTTGCTCCCATTTGCTGTTCATGAATCAACCGATCCAATCGCTCCGGAATACTTTCTCCAAAACCCCGCCATTCAACCACACCCTGCCCACTGTTGGTATATGCCGCCAAATAATACATCACTGGATAGGTGTTTTTAGCATCGTAGCCAGCGGGTAAATACACCGGCACTTGACGCTCATGTGGATCTCCCAACGGGTTGTTTTTCAACAGTTCAGATGAAACCATTTGAAGATCTATTCGTCCCTTTGGCACACTTGGTTTTTGGTTGTAGATAGACATGAAAGTAATTAGCAGGATTAAAGCCTGTTATTTTAACTGATAGCCACTGCCGTTTTCAGCTAATTCTTAATAGGGGGACCGAATGCCTAAAAAGGCGGTTTATACAAAAAAACCTCCAAACAGGTTAATGCTTGAAGGTTTGGTCGGTAATACACCATCACGGCGTATTATTTCAGCTCGACAAATTACCTGAAACCAGCAACCGTCGATGCACGGTTGGCATGAACCCGCCGGTTATCACGGCTTGATGTGCCTATCGCGCGGCCACCATAGGTTTGATTGGGGTTTGAAAAACCAGCAATTCGGGGTTGTGGATTAGAACTGACTGCCATAACGGTCCTGAAGTTTCCGGCAGAACTGACAAAACCGCGACCATAACTGTATGGCGTACCCGTTGGGTCA
Organism: Marinicella litoralis; assembly: GCF_002591915.1. Classification (GTDB taxonomy): domain Bacteria; phylum Pseudomonadota; class Gammaproteobacteria; order Xanthomonadales; family Marinicellaceae; genus Marinicella; species Marinicella litoralis. The sequence continues at coordinate 87,257 of NZ_NIHB01000007.1, forward strand.
TTGTCATGACGCGCCCCAAACAAATGGCCGGCTTCATGAACAAAAGTATAATCAGTGCAATCATGATCAATCACAAAAAAGGCTCGACTCTGACTGACACCAATGCCATCGGCCTGTCCACACAAACCTTGATTCCTTAATGAAGTCGTTACCAACACCACCAAATCAGCATTGGTTTGGTTTCTTAAAGTACCTGGTACATTGTCCAAATAGCCGTCGTTGGTTCCTCTTAGGCGAGACAGCATAGTTCCTGAGCTGGTGTTTAATTCAGCCCCGGCTCGATACAAACCCGCATTGCGCATTTCAAGATCCAGGCCATTGTTACCATATACTTGATTGGATTGGGTGATAAAAAAGCGCATGGCATCGACTGCTGATGAGACCCCTCCGGCATCATTGATGGCTTGATCCGTTATCAATTGGATCACATCAACCACATTGGATGCGGCTTTGGCACCCCCGCGATCTGCTGTGTTTTGCCAAGGGAATTCATTTTCAGGGGTGTCGTCTTTACTGCTGAGTACACTGAAGTCGCGTTTAACCAACAAATACCCATCACCATTTTCCATGGTTCTAATTTCATAGACCAGATCTTCAATAATAATTTGACCAAAAACCCGGTGACCACTGACCATAAATACCGCTTGATTGGCATTGATAACAGCGGCATCATCTATTGGTTTTGACCGCTTATGTATGCCCAAGTCAATTTCACCAACCCAGGCATATGACTCATCGTCTATGGCATAGGATTGGCTTTGAGTGGTTTTCAATTGTAAATCTTTAGCCAGATTCAGGTTCAAAGATTTTTCTTTGGGCTGCAAGGCGGCAACATTTAGACCAATCATCTCAATGTATTCAACACTGTCGTTTTTTTCCAATGCTTGTATGACTGTGGAAATTGACTTCATGCCATTGACTGTTCTGGTCTCTGGATAAAACAATTCATTTTCTGCTTGCACCGTTGAGCACATGCCTCCAGCCATAAAACCAATAAGCGCTAATTTATGTGTTTTTTTCATTTCGTACTTCCTCTTTTTATCTATTTAGAAAGTCAAAATAAATCTATAGATCCCAGTCTTGGGATGCAATAACCGCTACAGTCGAAAATCAACTGTGGTTCTGTAGAGATGTTGTCAGCATCGAGAATGTGGGTTCCTGCTTCACTCCATTGATTAAAAGTTTATTTCAACCAATTTGGTGCTTTTGAACATTATTTTAATTATGATATAGATTCAATCAACACCGCTCTTTTCATGATTTATGCCTGCATAGTATGCACCTAGTCGCACAAATCAACAGCCATTCTGACAGCAAATTTATTGTTATTTTGTTAAGGCCATCACAAATCACATGATACAAAGGCCATTAAATTGAAAACAGATCATAGGAATCAGGAGAGCTCTTAGATGCCAAGCAAGACATTGAATTACAGCAACTTCGTTGACTGCTAAAATCAAATAGACACCAGCAACCACTATTATGAGGTGTTTCTAATACTTTTCTCAATGTAAATTGGACATCAATCTACCCTTTATTAAAAGACCTGGACTTGAATTAAAAACAACCAGACTATTGGCAACCCATGTTGGCTGAAATATGGATGGGAGAATTGGCCATGAAATGTGGCCATACAGATTTGACCAAACAACACCTCATCTCAGGGCTTGAAAAATCCAAGCAAGTCTACAAAACTGGCTCTGTCGGACAAAAGCAAATTGCTCAGAAAGTCAGTGAACTGTTAAATTTGTAAGCGATTTGCTGGGCTTTATGCTTGCGTCCATTCAATTGAATTGTTACGCTAGTCTTTTTTTCATAATGGCTTCATTTGACCATCAGTCGCTCACAACAAAAAGAACGCACCAGACGCGCCATCATTGATGCGGCCATTGGTCAATTGGGTGAAAGTAAAAGTTTTGCCAGTTTGAGTCTGCGTGAAGTTTCTAGAGAAGCTGGGATTGCACCCACATCGTTCTATCGTCACTTTAAAGACATGGAAGAATTGGGACTGACCTTGGTCGACGAATCTGGCTTAACACTCAGACAAGTCATGCGCAAAGGCAGACAACGCCTGAAGAAAAAAGGCAGTGTCATCGCGACTTCAGTCAAAACATTCATGGAATTTACCCAAGCAAATCCTAATATTTTTCGCATTTTATTTCATGAACGTTCTGGTACAACCCGAGCCTTACGGGTGGCTGTGGCCAGGGAAATTCAGTATTTTGTGGTCGAACTGACCGATTACATACAAAACTCGGGCTTTGACCAAGAATCGGCCTATGCCCAAGCAGAAGCCATGGTTGCGGTGATTTTTAATGCCGGTGCCGAATCAATTGCAGTCAAGCCCACAGCAAGAAAAGAACTTGAAAAAAGAGCCATATTACAATTGCGCTTCATTGCAACTGGCGCCCTCAGACTCAAAGAAAAACAGCCTTAAATCCTGTCTATTCAGTCGTTTAAATTAATCAAACAGACGTTTGAACGGTTAACACACGTATCCCAAAATACAATTGTTTTAATTAGAGTATATACTCTAAAAACCAGATATATAGTCATTTAATTTATAAAAGCCATAATTTTACCTTGCATGAATGATATTTAAGTGTACACTTGTACGCTCAAATAACAGGATTAAACCATGTCAACACCGACCAGTTTCAGCCGCCACAAAAAATGGGTCACCCAAGCGTTGACCAACCACCAAAGTTTCAAAGCTTATATTGAACCTTTGGTACAAATGGTTAAACCGAGCTGGCAAGCCAGCGATTGTAATGCTGAAGTTATGGACCTTCGTAACGAAAGCGAACAGGTGTATAGCTTGGTACTCAAGCCCAGCAAAAAGTGGATGCGTCACACGGCAGGACAATACGTACATATACAAGTCACTATTGAAGGCGTCAGGTACAATCGTACTTTCAGTGTATCCAGCTCCCCAAAACACCACGAAGTTTCAGGCTTGATCGAATTAACCATACGCAAACAAGAGCATGGCAAAGTCACTCAATGGATGGCTCAAGGATTAAAGGTCGGCGACCACATCAGTCTGACTCAGGCGCAAGGTGAATTCACCTTGCCGAACCATCAAGAACCCTTGTTATTGATAGCCGGAGGCAGCGGCATCACGCCTTTTCGCAGTTTTTTACAACAACTGGCTGCAAGCCATTCAACCTCAGACGTTCACTTGATTTATTACAACCAATCTATTGCGCCCTTGTTCGCCATTGAATGGCAACAACTGAGTCAAGCGCATCCCAATTTTAAAATCAGTTTAATTGACACGCAAATCTCAGGTTTGATTTCTGCCCAACAACTGCATAAAACTTGCCCTGATTTTGACCAAAGAAAAGCCTATTTGTGCGGGCCCCATGGCCTGATCACCACCTGCAGAGACTTGTTGATTGAACATGGCGTCGCAAAAACAGATATCTACCATGAGCTGTTTGGACCAAAACCAGTATCTAAACCGCCATCAATCACCAACCAAAATCAAGCATCAACTGTGACTTTCGCCCAATCAAACCGACTCGTGAACGCGCAGTCACAGCAATCACTGCTGGAATTGGCAGAGGCCGCTGAATTGAACCCGCCCAGCGGTTGCCGGATGGGAATTTGCCATCAATGCAAATGCAGCAAAAAACAAGGCGTGGTCTACAACACCCTCACCAACACCTATTCAGACACAGGTACTGAAGACATTCAACTGTGTGTTTCGATAGCCGTTGGTGACGTGACTTTAGACTTTTAACCACAGACAGACTGAATCAAACTTAAACAGGCAATACTATGAAGCACAAAGAATCAATAGACTTTACCGCTTTGGCGGATGAATTTGATCAAATCAACGCATCCGTTAAAAGTCAACTTGGCAGCCAAGATGCTGACTACATCAGGCGCATCATCAAAATCCATCGTTTGGCAGAAATCAGCGGCAGAATCATTCTGATGTTGTGTTTCTTCAGCTTGTGGTTTCTCCTTCCAGGCATGCTGCTGCTGGCCTTGGCAAAAATATTAGACAATATGGAAATTGGACACAATGTGATGCATGGTCAATACGACTGGATGAATGACCCCAACATCAATTCCAGAAATTTTGAATGGGACATTGCCAGTGATTCAGGTTCATGGAAGCGGGTTCACAACCATGAACACCACACTTACACCAACATCATCGGCAAAGACCGTGACTATGGCTATGGTTTACTGCGCATGAGCAATGACTTACCCTGGCGTAAAAAAAACCGGTGGCAGTTTTTCACTTATTTGAACTTAAGTCTGCTGTTTGAATGGGGCATTGCTTATCATGAGCTGGCTGCAGAAAGGGTTTTCGTCGGCAAGAAGAAAAAAGACCGCACCAGCAGCTTGTCTGACAGCGAGCTAAAGCGCATGTTTTTTAGTAAAGCCGGCAAACAGCTGTTTAAAGATTATGTGTTCTTCCCATTATTGGCAGGCCCCATGTTTTTGTATGTGTTGGCTGCAAATGTCGGCGCCAATTTAATTCGAAACTTATGGACATCAACCATTATATTTTGTGGCCACTTTACTGAAAACGTGCAGACATTTACCGAAGCAGAGTGCAAAGGAGAAAGCAAAGGGGAGTGGTATTACCGCCAAATGCTGGGGTCATCCAATTTAACTGGGCCTAAGTGGTTTCACATCATGACAGGTCATTTAAGTTGTCAAATCGAACACCATCTGTTCCCTGACATTCCTGCCTTCAGGTATTATGAATTGGCACCCAAAGTGGAAGCCATAGCAGCCAAATATGGCATCCCCTACAATTCAGGCAGTTTCTTCAAACAATACGGCACTGTATTACAACGGATTTGGACATACTCGTGGCCAGACAAAGCCGCTCATAAAATCAATGAAGATCATCAACAAACAGAAAATTGATCAGCATTGTACGATCCGTGGTCAGCGGCTGACCGACCAGGTGCTTTCAACCAACAGTTTTTCACCGCTGTAAACTCGACCAACAAAATCATCGCCAGCATTTATTTTGCCCACACCTGCTGGCGTGCCTGTCATTAATATATCACCATCTTCTAAAGTCATGAATGCACTGATGTTATTTAGCAGTTCATTGGGTGAGAAAAGCATCATTGAACACCCACCTTTTTGCTGCAGTTGTTCATTAATAAACAGCGCCAAGTGCAAGTCTTCAACAGAATCGGGTATCAAGACAAATGCACCAAAGACTGCGGACTGATCAAATGCTTTGGCACGCTCCCAAGGCAATCCCTTGATTTTGAGTTGATGCTGAATTTGACGTTTGGTTAAATCCAAACCCAGACCCACAGCAATCAACTTGCCGGATTCAACTAAAAATGCCAACTCAGCTTCGTAATGCACTTCATCACTGCCCTGCAGGACCAGTTCGGATGAAATGGCTGAGTTGGGTTTAACAAAAATAACGGGTTCTGTCGGTGTGGCATTATTTAATTCCTTAATGTGCTCGGCATAATTTCGCCCAACACAGACCACTTTAGAAGGTGAAATTTTGCGGCCATCGAAGTTGATGTGATTTTTCATGTCCTCACCCACCCTTCAATCATTTTTTATGGTTGCAAAGAAACTGTCTTTATTCCAACTGGGTCTTTCTTCTGCATTGGCTACCTCCGAAACGATGACCCGATTGATGGCAACAAATTTGGCAGCTACCTCATAGTTAATCGGCAAATCCAATTGGTCCGACGGCTTGTGATAGTGTTGCATCCTAAACTCTTGGCTACTCACTTCATGCGCTTCAAACACCATATTGGCATTGTCAGCGGTTACCAGAAAAACGGCAGGGATGCCTTTTTTCACAAAGCTGTATTGATCGCTGCGCACAAAAATACTTTGTTCTGGCATGGGGTCAGGAATTAAATTCATGCCATGCTGTTTCACAGCACCTTCAATCACACCCCAGAGACTGCTGTGTTGGGCACCAAAGCCAATCAATTGATCAAACGCATTGGTCAAAATAGGCATGTCCAGATTGATATTTGCCACGATGCTGTCAATCGGTACCGTCGGGTTGTGCGCAAAATAATCAGAACCCAACAAACCTTTTTCTTCAGCCGTAACCATGGCAAACAATATGGACCGTTTAGGGCGTTGATTCAGCTGGGTAATTTGATACGCCATTTCCAACAAAGTAGTCACACCAGCGGCATTGTCCATGGCGCCATTGTTGATTTTATCACCCAATTCGATGTGCGTAGAAACACCAATGTGATCGGTGTGCGCACTGAGCAAGACATATTCATCTTTCAAAACAGGATCCGCACCTTCTAAGATTCCAATGACATTTGGACTGCTGATTTGACTGTGAGAGGATTGGTAGCTGATGCTTGCAGTTAAGCCCATGTTTTGCGCTTTAGGCTGCTCCCCTTTTTCAGTTTGCTCAATGATCGCGTCCATATCCATACCTGCCAATGCAAACAATTTTTTCCCAGACTCAACACTCAACAAGGCCGCTGCCATAATCTCGGGGTTGCCTTTACCAATGGCTCCTTGTGCATTGATCCAACTGATTTTAGGTTTATCTATATACGCCTTGCCTCGATCAAAACCCCATATCTTTTCCATCTGTGGGGTGCTGACTGAAATCACCGCAATGGCCCCTCGGTCAACCAAGGCCTGTGTTGATGTGCGCGAATAATGAGCACCTTCTTCGCTGGGAAAAGTAATGGGTTTACCGCGCAAAACCACGGCTATTTTCCCTTGCAAATCGATTTGATCAAAATCCGAATAATTTAAAAACGGTGCATCAATACCAAAACCGGCAAAAACCAACTCAGCGGAAACCGCAGATTCAGTTCGACTGACATCTGCACCCACTAAAAATTCTGACATAAACTTGAATTCATGCTCCCCCGCATCATGGCTGACCATCAATTTCGGTGAGTCCAAATCCAACAAAGCCGATTTGAATGGTACGCGTTGCTGATAACCACCATTATCACCAGCGGGTATAATGCCTAACTTGGCAAATTCAGTGGCAATGTATTGCGCAGCTATTTCATGTCCAACACTGCCAGTGTCTCTACCACGCAATAGATCGGATGCCAAAAAATCCATATGGGCTTCAAATCTTTGGGCTGTGTCTGAATGGGCATCTGGCGTTACCAGCAATAAACAGGTACAACTGATCAACAAGGCATTGAGAATGAATTTAAGGGTCATGGGCTGTGTCGGTATAAGTGGGAATACTGTCATCTTATCGAAAACAATTTAATTATTGAATAGCTCACAAGTCATTAACTCCAAAAAACCAATTATGTTGGTATAGGCGGGTATTTTGTGAAGCAACCTACAAAACAATTTGGTAAATAAGCTAAAATCTGTTTACTTTTTTTAGCTGATAATTATGAGAGCCACCAATCTGAACCCACTGTTACTCACCTTACTTGTTGTTGCATGCCCTCATGAGGCTTTCGCCGGCGGTGTCCCATTCACCTCGGACGACCTCAATTTAGAATCGGCAATTAACAGCAATGCGGTTGTATTGGATCTATTGGGTAATGACGACAGTGGTATCAACAATGATGATTACAAGGAAGTGATTGCCGTTTGTGACATCAACAGTTCAGATCAAGACTGTACGGGTAACAGTTACTCGGATGCCATTGGTTCCGTCAGCATCAATGGTACCGGCAACAACAACAATGTTGTGCTGACCTCTGACGGCAACGCATCAGCACTGTTTCAATTTAAATACGTGATGCAAAACAGTGCATTTTCTACCGGCACTGCTGTTGCTGAAGTTGCTTTGTCTTATGTAGAAGTGAACAGCTTGTCAGATTCCGGCAGTGGTGGTTGCGACAGTGCAGAATGCACACTCAGAGAGGCCATTGTGTTTGCGGCCAATGATGGAGAAGCATCGCTCATCAACTTCGCCAGAGACTTGAATGGAACCATAGTGCTCAGCAATCAACTGACCATAGACTCAATAGATTTGTCGATCATCGGACCCGGAGCGAATTCAATCACCGTATCAGGCAACGATCAAAACCGTGTTTTTATGGTTCCAGCTGGCAGTGAGCGTTTCTTTATGTCGGGCCTGACCATCAGTAACGGCAAGACTTTTGTCAATGACTCAGGCGCAGGAATATTGATTGAAAATGCCACAGAAACTCGTTTTGAGAATTTAAGAATCACCGACAACGATTCAATACAAGACGGTGGAGGTCTGTTTATCTCAAATGCAGGTTTCATCATGATTAATTCAGAGATCAGTCTCAATTCAGCCAACAACAATGGTGGTGGCATAGCAATTTCAGGCGGCTTTGGCAACGAGGTCATTATTGAAAATGTCACCATCAGCAACAATCAATCCAGCAATTTTGGCGATGGCTTATTCATCAACTCAAGTTCTGGCCAAAACACACTGCTGCGATTCGTCACAGCAGCATTCAATTTTGGTGGAATCACCGACAACCACATAGCTGGGGCGGGCAATGTAACCATAGAGTCCAGTGTCTTTGACCCTGGCCTTTCTATACCAAATAGCAACAATATCACCAACAATTCTATTTTTAAAAATTTAAGTGACGGCAATATATTTGGCAGCAACAACTTAACTGACACTGATGATTTATTTTTAGAGCCTTTGGCAGAAATCAACAATTCTGGTTTTTATGGCCACAGCTTCGACACCAACAGTTTGCTCTATAACCATGTTGATAACATGATTGGCAACGCTGGCTGTGAGGTTACTGTTACCAGTGATCAATTTGGTAACCCCAGACCTACCGATGGTCAATGCGATGCAGGGGCCTATGAATATATATACATTGATCTGATTTTTACCAACGGCTTTGAATAACAAACCTACCCCCAGACCTGTCAGGTCTGGGGGCAATTAAACTTAACCCCTTGCTGTTCTGAGCTTAAGAGCTGTAATCCCACCTAATGACAGCATCATCAAAAGCAAGCTCCACCAATGATTTATCGGTACCTGCACAGGTGGTCCTCCTTGGATAACCACAAATTCTACTGGTTGGCCCACTGGATTGTTGGTACTGATAGATACTGTTTGTGTTTCCGGTGTTGTTGGAATGTTGCAATCAGTCAACGATGCATCACTGGTGTCATAACTTAATAGATAACAAGCTTCTGGGTTAGGAGGCGCTGGTGACAATGCCACAGGCAAGTTATTGAATGAAAACACCCCATTGGCATCCGTTAAGGTGGAACCCACCGCTTCATCACCGATCGCATCACAATTGAAATCCCTGTCTAAGGTTACAGTTACTCCGGTAACCGCCTCGCCAGGGTCTTGAGAACCGTTTTCTGGATTATCATCACAATATAACAAGCCAGAAACTTCACCGTTGTTGGCATATACACCTGCATCAATAGTTGAGTCATTCATGGTCAAACTGATGTTTTGTAATTGGCCATCGGCTGGGTTGGCATCAGAATCCACACCATCGTCGCCACCTTGATTGGCCAGGGTAAACACATGACTGGCCGGTAAACCACTGAATTGCACGCAATAGGTTCCAACATCCAATCCGGTGAACTGATAATACCCATCATTGGCAGGCACTCCACCGTTGGCGGTCGTGGTGCTGTCCACTGCCGGCGCAGTACAAGTCGCGTTATCAAACAGCTCGACTGTGATGCCATTAACTCCGGGCTCGCCACCATCTTGCAGGCCATTCTGGTTGNTGATAATACCCATCATTGGCAGGCACTCCACCGTTGGCGGTCGTGGTGCTGTCCACTGCCGGCGCAGTACAAGTCGCGTTATCAAACAGCTCGACTGTGATGCCATTAACTCCGGGCTCGCCACCATCTTGCAGGCCATTCTGGTTGTTGTCGTACCACACAAAATCACCCAAGGACAATTGGTCATCGAAGCCAAAATTCACATCGGTGACATCAGGTGTTACCGTATCTAAATCTGGGCCTAAAGTGGTGGTGGTTATAGCGGTATCACAAACACCCAAGTCAGGATCACTGCTGTCCACTTCAACCACATAACACAAGGCATTACCCGCCGGCCCGACCGGTAAGCCACTGAATAANCGCAGTACAAGTCGCGTTATCAAACAGCTCGACTGTGATGCCATTAACTCCGGGCTCGCCACCATCTTGCAGGCCATTCTGGTTGGTGTCATACCACACAAAATCACCCAAGGACAACAGGTCATCGAAGCCAAAATTCACATCGGTGACATCAGGTGTTACCGTATCTAAATCCGGGCCTAAAGTGGTGGTGGTTATGGCGGTATCACAAACACCCAAGTCAGGATCACTGCTGTCCACTTCAACCACATAACACAAGGCATTACCCGCCGGCCCGACCGGTAAGCCACTGAACAAATAATCACCAGTGGGGTTGTTGGTTGCCAGGCTCACCGCAGTGCCAGGTTCAGCACCATTGACGGTGTTTGAACAGTCAGTGTCTTCATACAAGGTCACCGTGATGTCAGACAACAAGGCATCGCCATCACCTGCATCGTAACTGGTGTTGGCATTGGTGGCTGACTCACACCAGGCCAAACCTGCGATTGAGCCATTGCGGTAAATACCGGCATCAATGGTTGAATCATCCATGGCTAAATTGATGTTTTGTACTTGGCCATCGGCTGGGTTGGCATCAGAATCCACACCATCGTCGCCACCTTGATTGGCCAGGGTAAACACATGACTGGCCGGTAAACCACTGAATTGCACGCAATAGGTTCCAACATCCAATCCGGTGAACTGATAATACCCATCATTGGCAGGCACTCCACCATTGGCGGTCGTGGTGCTGTCTACTGCCGGCGCAGTACAAGTCGCGTTATCAAACAGCTCGACTGTGATGCCATTGACACCTGGCTCGCCACCTTCTTGCAGGCCATTCTGGTTGGTGTCGTACCACACAAAATCGCCCAAGGACAACAGGTCATCGAAGCCAAAACTAACTCCGGTTACTGTGGGAGTAACGGTATCTAAATCTGGACCTAAAGTGGTGGTGGTTATAGCGGTATCACAAACACCCAAGTCAGGATCACTGCTGTCCACTTCAACCACATAACACAAGGCATTACCCGCCGGCCCGACCGGTAAGCCACTGAATAAATAATCACCAGTGGGGTTGTTGGTTGCCAGACTCACCGCAGTGCCAGGTTCAGCACCATTGACGGTGTTTGAACAGTCAGTGTCTTCATACAAGGTCACCGTGATGTCAGACAACAAGGCATCACCATCACCTGCATCGTAACTGGTGTTGGCATTGGTGGCTGACTCACACCAAGCCAAACCTGCGATTGAGCCATTGCGGTAAATACCGGCATCAATGGTTGGATCAACATCACTTAAATTGATGTTTTGTACTTGGCCATCGGCTGGGTTGGCATCAGAATCCACACCATCGTCGCCACCTTGATTGGCCAGGGTAAACACATGACTGGCNACCGTGATGTCAGACAACAAGGCATCACCATCACCTGCATCGTAACTGGTGTTGGCATTGGTGGCTGACTCACACCAAGCCAAACCTGCGATTGAGCCATTGCGGTAAATACCGGCATCAATGGTTGGATCATCCATGGTTAAATTGATGTTTTGTACTTGGCCATCGGCTGGGTTGGCATCAGAATCCACACCATCGTCGCCACCTTGATTGGCCAGGGTAAACACATGACTGGCCGGTAAACCACTGAATTGAACACAATAATTCCCAGTTCCCAACCCATTGAATTGATAAAATCCATCATTGGCGGGTACCCCGCCATTGGCGGTCGTGGTGCTGTCTACTGCCGGCGCAGTACAAGTCGCGTTATCAAACAGCTCGACTGTGATGCCATTAACTCCGGGCTCGCCACCATCTTGCAGGCCATTCTGGTTGGTGTCATACCATACAAAATCACCCAGCGATAAATTTTCCTCAAAATAGTAATCATTATTTAAGTCATTGGGGGCATCTTGTGTTAATTGTGCCTGAGTGTTGTCTGTTGGACTACCCAAGGAATCACAGGCCATTAAATCGGTGTCATTAACATCAACTTCACTGACATAACAAATGGGCGATCCAGTTGGTCCAGTGTTTAAACCACTGAACAAGTAATCACCGTCACCTGAGGTTGTGGTTGTATTGATTGCAGCACCATCTGCTGTACCATCACATCCCAAGTCATTGAATAAATTAACAGTGATATTATTCAAGCCTTCACCTGCTGTGAAGGTCATGTCACCTGTACCAATTGGACCATCACACCAAACTTTGTCTCCTACACTGCCAGGCACTGAAACGCCCATATCCAAGCTGTCGTTGTTGGTGGTTAAATCGAAACTGTTTAGACACAAGGTACCAGGATCCACATCTGAATCAAGTCCATCATCTCCACCTTGATTGATGGCACTGACAATTGCACCAGCAGGCAGGTTGGAAAACTGCAATGAATAAGTTCCAGGAACAAGATCTTGTAAGGCATACAAACCTGCCACATCTGTGGTGTCTGTGATGCCTGTAGGGCTGCCACAACCGGCTCCCAAGTGTAATTCTACTTGAACACCTTGGACGCCAGGCTCACCGCCATCCTGAATGCCGTTTTGATTGCTGTCATACCAAACAAAATTTCCAGCCTCAAAAGCACACATCAATATATCAACATCTCCAAACAGGCCTTTAGCAAGTTGATTGGGATCTCCATCTAGATCTGCCACCAATGAATCGTACAAATCTCCTGGGCCTGAGGTCGGCATAAATTGGTAACCGTAGTATATTTGTCCACCTCTCAATGACAAAGCGTCACCGGTAGATAAAAAGTAATCGTCAATTCCACTCACTTGAGGAGGCACAATGGCATTGTATCCCCAGGCAGCGCCGCCTCTGGCATTGATCCCATGATACTCAACTAAATTGGGACCAGACATGAATGATATTGACTCACCAATACCATACCTGGACTGATTGCCGACCACTGACCACACCCCTCCAGACAATGACCACTCTGTTAATCGCGACCTGTGCGCCAGGGTCTGAGGGACTGATTCATCAAAACCGGTTTCAGACAGGATAACCCGCGTACCCGTCCGGTTGAACTCTATATCAGCCACGGGCATGCTGTAGTTATCTGTGAAAGTGACTGTATTCGGTTGGTTCAGTTGATCTTCTTGAGTGACATTCAAGTCTGGCATGGTGATTTGCAATTGATCAGTACTCGCATCTATAGCGTTGGTCAAATCCAAAGCCACTGACCTGATGGTATTTGGCACCGTATTGGCAGTACCCTCTTCAGCACCATCCACAGCCCAAACTGAATAATACAAACGGTTATCACCTGGGTTCCAAGCCAGACCTAATATACGTTCTCCTCTGGGTGCCATAACGCCGGGTAAGGTATCTTCCGGGATCAGGCCATCGATGTCAGGATTATAAATTTGCAAAACGGCAGGCGCACCGCTCAGGGTTGGGTCAATCCGATAAATGGAGCCAGTGTCCATGCCCACCACAAACAATTGGTCAGTGCGCTCATCAAATGTGACATAACTGGCACCAAAATTCTCCAAAGGATTAACGTCCGTGGTGATGTTAACGATTAAACTAACTGCACCAGAGGTGCCATCGATACGATAAACCGCTGTGATACCAGGAGACAAGGGAGCCACTGTAGAATTTGGTGCTGGTGGCGTTCCCCACAGTCGCGTTGAAGCCGTATAAATATCGCCATTGACAGGGTTAATTGCCACTGAGAAAACTTCTTGCTCGCCAGTACCAGCTATATTGAAATCGGATGGCGCCCAACTTGATACCATCGGAGTATTTGGGTTTTGGTCTATCGGCCAAATTTCACCGTTGTTAAATCTTGTTCCGTAAGATGTGACATCTTTGATGGCCAAGGTGTCGTTTATCAATGATCCGGGAACCCCAGGTTTACAAGTCAACACAGAGTAACCGTTTTGTATCAGCCGAGAGCTGATATCTACTGGACAACTTTGTTGCGATTGAACGTCTGTATTTACCAAAAAAAACAGACAGAACATAGAAACCAGGCAAACCCTCTCAGTTTTCAACATTTTTTTCTCCAATCAGATAATATTTTTAAAAATTCAACCCCTTACAAATGTACTTTCAATCACTTATTTTATATATTAATAAAATAATATTGTCAAATTCAAATGATATTTAGGTTTTCGTGAAAATTTTGTGAAAACATCGACTGACATGCACACAGTTAAGCTGCAGTTGATACACATTTAACCACCATAAATTACTTAGATTAAACAGAGAGGATTTATAAAAAACAAGAACTGAAATGCTTTACAAATACAGCAATGTAGTGATTTGCTGTCTCGATCAACCGGGTGTTGTTAGATGCTTAAAAAGACAAAACCATTCAACTCAGATGATTAACCTATAAAAACACCTCTCGATTTTATTTGACTGACTGAAATTGATTAAACGTTTGCTTAAACACATCTGGCACATCAACCTGCCAATCGCGACTTAAAAACTGCAAACTACTGGCATGTAAATACAAAGATCGGTCAAGCGTCGAATCAGATTTTCCATATAAGCTGTCTCCCAAAACTGGACAACCCAAATATTGGGCATGAACACGAATTTGATGGGTTCGACCTGTCTCTATCTGGCATTTAACCCAACTGAGAGAAGGCTGAATCACGATGGGATTGAAATGGCTTATGGCAGGCTTACCCCGAGGGTCTACCAACACAGTGCGAATGCCACCTTCCCGATGATCTGTGAACAAAGGCTGTTCTACAGTCACTGGAGCTGGAAGTGCTCCCAGTAACAATGCATCGTAAGTTTTAGTCACTTGTTGGGTTTTTAAAGCCGATTGAAAACGAACCAATGCCTGACGACTTTTTGCCAAGAGCAAACACCCGCTGGTGTCTTTGTCCAGTCGATGTGCCAATTGCGTGTTTTCATAACCAGGGATTGATCCAATGATTTCAATCACTCCCATTTTGTGACCGGTTCCTGTATGTACAGCCAGACCAGCTGGCTTATTCAACAAGAGATAATCTTTGTCTTCAATAACCACATGCTGCATTAAATCGGATTGCCACTTTGGGTCAACCTTGGCTTTATTTGATTCAACGAAGAAGATGCTGGCAGGAATTCGTATCGCATCTCTCGCAGCAAGTTTATGTAATGGCTTCACTCGTTTACCATTAACTCTGATCAGACCTTTGCGAATTAATTTATACCAGTTTGATTTTTCAATGTGTTTACGCTGTTTCATCAGATAATTATCCAATCGTTGCCCCACATCATTTTCGGTCACTTCAAAAATTGGTTTTTTATCCATATTCCTTACTTTTATCAGATAATTATGCGATTCATTGAAAATAATGTTAAAATCTCGCGAATCTTGCAACCAGAGGTTGGCAAGTATTTAAACTGAAGGCTCAAAGTTAACTTGTGAGCCCGAGATTATACGATTTAAAACTGTTTAGTTCCAAGGAGTCGAATGATTAATTCGCAGGAACCAAGAATCATTGGAATGATGATAAACAACCACTGAATGGAACGAAACCATTTCAGTCAAAAAATAACTTGCATACGGTGATACACATAAATATTTTATGGTTCACCATCGATAAGCGACCAAAAACACCGCGAGTGGTTATTGATCAGGAATTAATCATATATTCCAAAGCTTGTTACAAGCTGAAAATACATAACCGCGTCATCGAATCCAACTGCCCACCGCCTTATTGGCCTGTGGACTGTTAAATTATGCTTATTTGGCATCACTGAAAAAGGTTCATCGTTCCTATATTAAAAAAGGAAATAAGATGAAAAGAATGTTAATCAATGCAACGCACACCGATGAAATCCGTGTTGCCATAGCAGATGGACAAAAACTTTACGATTTAGATATTGACTCAGCGGGCCATTACCGCAAAAAAGGCAACATCTACAAAGCCAAAATTACTCGTGTTGAACCCTCATTAGAAGCCTGTTTTGTCAACTACGGTTCAGAACGACACGGATTTTTACCCTACAAAGAAATCAGTCCTGCCTATTGCAAGCAAGCCCCACGTGGCAAAGCCCGCTTACCCATCAATGAAGCCCTGCGAGAAGGCGATGAAATCATTGTACAAGTGAATAAAGAAGAACGTGGCAACAAAGGTGCTGCCTTAAGTACATTCATTTCACTGGCGGGTCGTTATTTGGTTTATATGCCAGGCAACCATCGCGCGGGTGGAATATCCCGTCAAATCCGTGGCGAAAAAAGAAACCAATTACAAGACATCATGCGTCGTTTAGAAATTCCTAAAAATGACGGCGTGATCATCAGAACAGCTGGGCTAGGCACTACTTTTGAAGAATTACAATGGGATTTCAATTACTTAAAACAAGTTTGGGAAGCCATTGGAACAGCCGCGGAACAAAAGAAAGGACCTTTCTTTATCTACCAAGAAAGTGACTTATTCATCAGAGCTTTGCGAGACTACTTACAACCTGATATTGGTGAAATCCTGATTGATGATCGCGATTCCTATGAGAAAGCCCGTGAATTCATGCAGCAGGTGATGCCACACAATTTAAAAAAACTTTCCTATTACAATGACACCACACCATTGTTTTCAAGGTATCAAATTGAACGTCAAATTCAATCGGCTTTTGAACGTGAAGTGAAATTACCTTCAGGTGGTTCTCTGGTGATCGATCAAACCGAAGCCCTGTTATCTATTGACATCAATTCAGCCAAAGCCACCAAAGGCATCGATGTAGAAACAACCGCTTTGAACACCAATTTAGAAGCAGCTGATGAAATTGCTCGACAATTAAAAATACGTGATTTGGGTGGTTTGGTGGTCATTGACTTTATTGACATGCGCAGCAACAAAAATCAACGTGAAGTTGAAAACCGAATGCGTGATGCCGCTGATACCGATCGTGCCAGGGTACAAATTGGAAAAATATCCAAATTCGGTTTGTTGGAAATGTCTCGTCAAAGACTGCGATCTTCGATTTCAGATTCCAGCCAAATCACTTGCCCAACTTGTGGTGGTCATGGTTTTATTCGTTCCATGGAGTCTTTGGTTATTTCAATCATCAGGTTGACTGAAGAAGAAATGATTAAACCAAAAACTGGGCGCGTCATTATCCAAGCCCCAGTAGACACAACCAATAAAATATTGAATGAAAAAAGAACCGAATTGTCTGAAATGGAAGCACGTCATGGCGTACAAGTATCTGTCATTTCAAATGACAACTTAAGTTTCCCAGATTTCCATGTACAAAGACTCAATACCAATGAATCGCATATCAGCATTGACTCCATTAAGCTGGTGAAAACCGAAGATTGTCACAAAGCAGTTTCTTTGGACCCACCTGCACCTACTCAAGAAAGCCCAGCTTTGAGAATGGTTAAACCCAATACACAAGCACCAAAACGCTCTATTGGTCTGATGATTTCTTCATGGTTCAAAACTTTATTTGCTAAACCCAGCAAAAAAGGTAAAAACCCACAGAAAAAACCTTACAAGAAAAATAACCAAAAAAACAACAACCGGAAGCCTAATACACGCAACCAATCCAGTAATGCGCAAGCCAATAAAGGACCAGCGGCTAAACCTCAGGGCAGGAACAACAGAAACAACAAAAACCAAGGCCAAAAGAACAACAATCAAAAACCACAAGGCCAAGGTAAAAAACAAGCGGTTAAACAAAACCCCGGTAAACAGGCCAATCAACAAAGTAGCCCAAATCAGGCCAAGAAAAACCCCAACCAAAATAACAAGCCGGTTCATAACAATAACAACAAAGATAACCAAGCCCCTCAAAAACCACAACAAGGTAAACAGGGGAATGACAATGCCAACAACAAGACCAACAAAGGCGGCAAGTCTATCTATGGCAACAAAAACAAAAAACGCAACAACAAACCAGCTGAAGCCCCAAGTCAAAACCAAGAAACAGATGCAAATACAGTGAAGAAAATGACAAGACCATTGGGCAGTGTGGCTGAGTTGGCGGCTAAAAAGGATCCTGTGGTGCCATCAGGTGCCATGAAAAAAAGACCCATTGACAACATCAATGTTGATGAAAAAATCAATGGCGGTGCAAACAACAATACGGAAGCCAATTCGAATCCAAGCCAAAAAGCAAACGATGAACACAATGCCAAGCCAAAACCTCGAAAAGGCAACAACAGAAAACCCAAAAACACGTCACCAGAACAAAATGATTCTGCTGCAGTAGACAATAAGGCGGTTGAAAGTCAATCCGATGAGGGCCAATCAACTGGAACCAAGCAGGAAGCGCCGAAAAAAGCACCCGCTAAGAAAAAACCAGCCAAGCAAGTAGCCTCTAAGCAAACACCGGCTAAAAAGACCGCCGCTAAACAAGCTGCACCTCTACAAGCTGCACCTCAACAAGCTGCGCCTCAACAAGCTGCGTCTAAACAAGCTGCACCTAAACCAGAAGCACCTAAACAGGCTGAGCCTAAACAAGCTGCACCTAAACCAGAAGCACCTAAACAGGCTGAGCCTAAACAAGCTGCACCAAAGCAAACTGCACCTAATCCGGCTGAGCCTAAACAAGCTACACCAAAGCAAACTACACCAAAACCAGACGCACCTAAACAGGACATGCCTAAACCAGATGCACCTAAACAAGCTGAAGTTAAACCAGTCGAAACCAAGCAAGCTGAGCCAAATAACAAAGCCCCTGCGACTAAATCAGCCATCACCGCTGAAATGGTTAAACCAGGTATATACAAAGCCAAAAAGAAAGACTGATCAATTCATTTGATGACAATAAAAAAGCCTGATTGAATCAGGCTTTTTTTGTGCGTTTTAGATTGTAGTCGGTATTAACTGATAGATGGTTTGTCTTGACGATCATGCAGCACCACTATGGTGTGTCCTTTAACAGCTAAGTTCCCTTGTTCACTTAAATCTTTTAACACCCTTCCCGCCATTTCTCGAGAACACCCCACAATTCGTGACAATTCCTGTCTGGAAACTTTGATTTGCGTTCCATCTGGATGAGACAATGCAGCAGGCTCTTTGCACAAATCCATTAAGGTGCGAGCAATTCGTCCGGTGACGTCTAAAAATGCCAATCGGTGAACTTTTCGAGATGTTTGTAACAAACGGTGGGTCAATTGAGTCCCAATCACATACAAAATGTGTTTGGCATCATCCTTAAGATCAGATTCAAACAATTGACCTAAGCGCAAATAACCAATTTCAGCCACTTCGGTTTTTTCTTTTGATTTAACCATCACTTCGCGGCGCTCGGTTTTCATGAACAAACCCATCTCACCAATGAAATCACCTTTATTTAGATAAGCCAAAACCAATTCTTTCCCCTCATCATTCTCATATGAAATGGTTACTGAACCGCTGACAATATAATACAAAGTATTGGCTAAGTCGCCAGGGCGAATGATAGTGGTTTTATTGGGAAATTTCCGCCGATGACACATGGCCAAAAAACGATTCAAAGATTCTACATTCAGTTTGAAAAAACTGGAGTTTTGAAACCTTTCACTTAAATACAATTCATCAAAGGTGGCATCATTAAATGCATCCGACATGTTTATTTCCTCTCTTTTCTTACCAGCTTTTTCTCAACGTGAATAAGCTGATACACACAAATTCAATCAATGATTCTACTCTGTTTTACTGATTATTGGAACACAACCTCGCATTCAATCAATAAGTTTTCTCGACAAACGTCGCCATGTAAGACTATGTAGTTTTCAATTCCAAAATCAATAATTTTTGCTTCCACCAATCCTGCGTGCTCAACTTCCCTTAAATAAAATCGATACAATCCAGATTGGATTGGGTACTTGTTTTCATCTTCTGACAACAATACAGACACATTTTTCAAACATTCATCCAATTGCGCCAAAACATCATTCAAATGCAAAGTTTCATGCCCGACCACGCTGGCTGTACCACTGCACATCAAAACGGGGCCATACTTCATGGCTCGTGAAAAACGAGGTTGTTTAGGTGCGTATTTTTTGGGATATTCCCAAGCAGAAACTTGTCGCTTGTTTTCAATGACATGCCCAGCTTGTTTGGCGAACAAAAACACAAATACATTTTCACCATTGTGACTACCAATCGCAGTTGCTGCAGGATTCGGCGTGGTGAGTTGCTCAAATTTCTCTAACATTTCATGTCTGGCCACACAAAATGATTGGTACCGTTCCAAGCCATTGTCTGAACCATTGATGTCATGTAAATAATTCCAAGTCCTGATCAAGTGCGTACAACGGTTTGCTTTACTTGATTGAAATGCCTGTTCATAGGCCTGTTTAGTGACTGTCTCAATGTTGCTCTCACTGGAGTTGTAAATAACTGCCAAATGGTTCTGGCTGGTCATTTCGCCACCTGAGTCTGTTTTAAGCAACGACACCTCAGCACCATCGATCCAGTATTCTGAATAGCCAGCTGAACGACACAAGACTTCCAATGGCAATATGGCTACATTGGCCTGGTGACTGTGATCCGGCAGATATTTAAAAGTCATCAGGCTGTGGTGGTCTGAGCTCTTAACTACATGTAATGATGAATTCGATTTCACTTATTTAACATTCAGTCCTTAAAAATAAACAGGTCAACATTGACCGCCGGGATTCAGGCCACACATTATCGTCAATTCAATGAAAGATAACAATGCCAAGAAAAATATTTATCACACAGAACGGTAAAAGTTATCCTCATTGATGACTGCTTCACTTAAAATAGGCAATTTATTCTCAATCTAAGCTCGACTGAACAACCATCATGGCACTACATCTACACAACAGCTTAAGCGGCAAGAAAGAATTATTCACCCCCATTGACCCACAACGCGTCACCATGTACCTGTGTGGACCCACGGTTTACAATTATGCCCACATTGGCAATGCCAGACCTGCGGTGGTTTTCGACGTGCTGAATCGTTTACTCAGGGCACATTACCCACATGTGGTATTTGCACGTAACATCACTGACATTGATGACAAAATAAACACTTTTGCCAAAGAGAATAATTGTTCAATCAAAGACGTGTCTTCAAAGTATGCCAAGGCTTATAACGAGGACTTAAAGGCTTTGGGCGTAATGATGCCAGACATTGAGCCTTACGCCACCGATCATGTGCCTGAGATGATTGTGATGATAGAAGACCTTATTAATAAAGGTCATGCATATGCAGCAGAAGGTCATGTGCTGTTCGATGTCACCACTTATACACATTATGGTGAACTTTCAAAAAGATCATTAGATGATATGCTGGCTGGTGCCAGGGTCGAAGTGGCGACATACAAACGCAATCCAGGTGATTTTGTGTTGTGGAAACCCTCTGATGCCAGCTTGCCTGGTTGGCAAAGCCCCTGGGGCCGTGGACGACCTGGGTGGCACATTGAATGTTCAGCGATGGCTGCCAAACACCTGGCCAAAACCATCGACGTTCATTGTGGCGGCAAAGATTTAATTTTTCCTCACCATGAAAACGAAGTGGCTCAAAGCTGCTGTGCCAATGACACCCGCCACTTTGCCAATTACTGGGTTCACAATGGTTTCATCACCATGAGTGATCAAAAAATGTCTAAATCTTTGGGCAACATCCAACTGATTCGCGAAGTGCTGGCTGAAATCAAAGGCGAAGTGGCCCGGTGGGTCCTGCTCAGTGCCCATTACCGCCAATCAGTTGATTGGACAGAAGATACGGTGGCACAAGCAGAAAAAACCATTGATCGCATTTACACCACTTTACGTGATGCACAAGCCATTGAGCATGATTCATCGGTTGGCATTGATGCTGAATTTCTGGCAGCATTGAATGATGACATCAACACACCCAAAGCTTTTGCCAGGGTCAACCAATTGGCAAAATTATTGGCCAATGCCGAATCAACTGATGAAAAAATTAAACTCAAAAGTACTTTACTCAATAGCTGTGAACTTTTAGGTGTGCTGCAAAATAACCCTGAAGATTGGTTCGCCGATAAACAAGCAGGCGGTGAAGACATCAAGGAAAAAGTAGAACAATTGATTGTAGCGCGCAAACAAGCACGCGCTGACAAAGACTGGGGGAAATCCGATGAAATCAGAGACCAACTCGACGCCATGGGCGTGGTCTTGGAAGACTCAAATGATGGCACCCGCTGGAGCATGAAATGAATGAAACAACCGACAATCCGATGGATGAGCAGCTAGAAATCATTGAAACTTTTGACATGTTCGATGATTGGCTGGAGAAATACCAGTACATCATCGACCTGGGCAAACGCCTAGAGCCAATGGATGAATCTCTCAAAATTGATGAGAACATCCTGCATGGCTGTCAATCTCAAGTGTGGCTGGTACATGAATTCAAAGACGGTAAACTCAACTTCCAAGCCAACAGTGATGCAGCCATCGTCTCAGGGCTGATCCATTTGGTGTTAACCATCTACTCTGGCCAACCTCCCAAAAAAATAGTCGACACCGAACCTGATTTCATTGAACTCATCGGCTTGTCATCTCACTTGTCATCTACACGAAGCAATGGTCTGAATGCGATGATCGAAAAGATCCAAGCGACTGCAAAGGCTTATTTGTAAAAAAACAAGTCATTGCGAGGGCGGCGCGACCACGGCAATCTGTCTAATTCAGTGACAGATTTATGAAATTACCACGTCGTTCCACCTCGCAATGACAGACTGTTTTAAAGAACCTCAGCTTTTTCACTCGACATAAATTTCACATTAATTTTTACACCATTGAAAGCCAATGAAGACCCAAGGGTATTCCTGTGCATTAGCCGGCTGGCTGAGCGCAGCGAAGTCAGAGGCGTTGCACCGAAAACCTAAGCCATACTCGCCGCGGTCGCTTTCACTTTGATTGATACACTTGAAAATCAGCTTCATTCAATAAAAGTGAATGAAGACCCAAGGGTATTCCTGTGCATTAGCCGGCTGGCTGAGCGCAGCGAAGTCAGAGGCGTTGCACCGAAAACCTAAGCCATACTCGCCGCGGTCGCTTTCACTTTGATTGAGACACTTGAAAATCAGCTTCATTCAATAAAAGTGAATGAAGACCCAAGGGTATTCGATTACAATCTCCACATGACTTATATTATGACTGGAATCGAAGGGTTCGAACTGACAGAACAAGACCTGACCAACCTAGATCACCCGCTGACTTGTGGGGTGATATTTTTCAAACGTAATTTTAAAAACTACGATCAATTGGTGCGTTTGGTCAATCACATCAGGGCGTTAAAAGGCAAAGATTTTATCCTCGCAGTTGATCAAGAAGGTGGACGGGTGATTCGCTTTGGCTTGCCGTTCACCCAATTACCACCACTCGGCTTAATAGGCCGTCAATTTGTCAACAACACCGATGCGGCCAAAACACTGTGTCATCTGCATGCCTGGTTAATGGCCACTGAACTATTGAGTGTGGGTATTGACCTCAGCTTTGCACCAGTTTTAGATATAGACAATGGCAGTGATGTGATTGGCGACCGGGCTTTTACGAACAACCCACTGTTGGTCAGTGAGCTGGCTGCACTTTACTGCAACAGCATGCATGCCGCTGGGATGAAAACCACTGCCAAACACTACCCTGGTCATGGCACCGTCAAAGCAGATTCACATTTTGAACTACCGATTGACAGCCGTTCACAAGCTGAGCTGTTTGATCATGACATGCTGCCTTTCAGTCAATTAATTCCTACTGGCTGTATCGATGCGATGATGCTGTCTCATGTTATTTATTCAAAGGTATGTGACTTACCGGCAGGGTATTCAAAAAAATGGCACCAAGAAATACTGCGCCAACAACAAAAATTTCAAGGTGTTTCAATCAGTGACGATTTGGGCATGAAGGCGGCTGAATGTGTCGGCGACATTCTCCAAAGGTACCAAGCTTGTGTCGATGCAGGGATTGATTTGACCCTATTATGTGAACCAAAATTGTGTTCGGACCTTTATTCAAACAATCGTTTGAAATATTTGCCCAACAACCCGGCAAAATTGATTAAAATAAAACGCTTGAAAGGTCAGTCAACACTGGACACACAACAACCATTTTGGCAACAAATGCGATGGCAACAGGCCAGAAAAGCTCTGGTTTCATTGATGGCAGACATCATTGGCCAAATTAAATAAGCACACAAACGAGACAATAAATCATGACCGCTGCAAACTACCCAAAACTCTTTGAACCTTTGAAAGTCGGCAACAAAACCATTAAAAACCGCGTTTTGATGGGTTCTATGCACACCGGTTTAGAAGACCGTGCAAAAAATTACCCCAAACTGGCTGAATATTTCAGACAGCGTGCAGCAGGCGAAGCCGGTATCATCGTCACCGGTGGAATCGCACCCAATATTTCGGGCTGGGTTGGTCCTTTCTCTGGCTTTCTGAAATATGGTTTTCAAGTTAAAAGACACCGATTGATTACTGATGCAGTGCACCAAGAAGGTGGCTTAATCTGTATGCAAATATTGCATTCTGGGCGCTATGGCTACCACCCATTCAATGTGTCGGCCACCGACAAACAATCACCCATTACGCCATTTAAACCCAAAAAACTAACTGAGAAAAAAATCCACAAACAAATCAAAGATTTTGTTAACTGCGCCAAGCTTGCGCAAAAAGCCAACTATGACGGTGTTGAAATCATGGGTTCGGAAGGTTACTTAATCAATCAGTTCATTTCTCCCAGAACCAATGACCGCGATGATGCTTGGGGCGGCAGTTTTGCAAACCGAACCAAGTTTGCTTTAGAGATTGTTAAACAAACGCGTGCAGCAGTTGGCGAAAATTTCATCATCATTTTTAGGTTGTCGATGTTGGAGTTGGTCAGCAACGGTTCATCGATTGATGAAGTGATTCAATTGGCTAAATTAATGGAACAGGCCGGTGTCAGCATCATCAATACCGGCATTGGTTGGCATGAGGCTCGGGTACCCACCATTGCCACCATGGTGCCCAGAGCTGGCTTTGCTTGGGTTACTGAACTGATCAAGAAAGAAGTCAATGTACCTTTGGTGACCACCAATCGAATCAACCACCCCCAAGTGGCTGAAGACATCATTCAATCAGGTAAAGCAGACATGGTTTCCATGGCCCGTCCATTCTTGGCCGACCCTGCCTTGGTGCAGAAATCCAGAACGGGAGATGTCAAAGACATCAATATTTGTATTGGTTGTAACCAAGCCTGTTTAGATCATGTGTTTAAAAACAAAATGGCCAGTTGTTTGGTTAACCCGGCAGCCTGTCATGAAGACGAATTTATTAAGCAGACACCAAAAATCAAAAAGAACATTGCTGTGGTGGGTGCTGGGATGGCTGGATTGTCTTGCTCAACCACATTGGCTGAAAGAGGACATCAAGTCACCCTGTTCGAAGCAGCTGATAAAATTGGTGGTCAATTCAACCTGGCTGCAGCCATACCAGGCAAAGAAGAGTTTGAACACACCATCAGTTATTTCACACACTTGTTGGATAAACATGGGGTTAATTTAAAATTGAACAGTCAAGTCACTGCCGCCGACCTGGCAGGTTTTGATGAAGTGGTCATTGCCTCTGGTGTTACGCCGCGTGTACCAGGTATAGAAGGCATCGACCATGCCAAAGTGATCTTGTACCATGACCTACTCAGTGGCCGCAAAACAGCTGGCAAAAAAGTGGCTGTGATTGGTGCCGGTGGTATTGGATTTGATGTTTCTGAATATTTATCTGTAGAAAATCCAGATCAAGCGCAAACCATAGATGAGTTCTGTGCTGAATGGGGCATCGACAAAAGCATTGAATCTGCCGGTGGCTTGGTAAAAGCCCACGATGAAAAATCGGCCCGTGAAATCTATATGCTGCAAAGAAAAACCAGTAAACCAGGCAAAGGTTTGGGGAAAACCACGGGTTGGATTCACCGCTTGGCCTTGAAGAAAAAAGGCGTTAAGACCCTTACTGGAGTCAATTACGAAAAAATTGACGACCAAGGCTTACACATCACCGTCAAAGAAAAGTCACAAGTTTTAGATGTTGATCACGTGATCATCTGTGCCGGTCAAGTCTCTAACAAAGACCTGTACCAAGAACAAGACAACTACCACATCATCGGTGGTGCCGATTTAGCCGCTGAACTGGATGCCAAACGCGCCATCAAACAAGGTACTTTGTTGGGAATGAAGCTTTAAATAGCATCAGGAATTGAAAACAAAACACTTAACTTAATTTCACTCAACTTTCCACACTTGGGCGACAGATTGTATGCTGAGCTTGTCGAAGTGTTTATCACTTTACCAAGCTGACGGAAGTTTCCAACTGTAGGCGCCTTAAACGCGACAGGCTCAACCACCTAGACATTAAGGTCAATGAGCTTGTCGAAGCCCATTCATCGCTGGCTGAGCGAAACCGAAGGATCTCCTTCAGCATCAATGATTTAAATAAACATCGTCGTCACGGCGCAGGCCGGATATTCGCTATAATTTTACTCTCACTACCGGCATCATCGGGCTTCCTTAAAGGACCTACTTTTAGTGACCCGGGAATCCATTTAATCTTTAGCTCCTGATTCACTGGCCAAATATTCATCAGCTTTTGCTTTAATGGCTTGAGCCTCTTCATGCCTATCAGTTGCCTTCAGTACTGTGATGATCTTTATAATTCCGTCATTAAATAATTTATCGACATCTTTGATTAGCCCGCTGGTATTTCTTTCGGTTTCTAGCTTTGCCATCACCAATGTGTAATCACGCATGGATTTAAGAAAAACAAATTGTTTCACAGGGTCTCGCATGTATTTACCAGCTAAATCGAAACGAGCTTCCTTGATCAACAAATCCTCTACTATGGGATAATACTGCTTGGCTTGTTGAGGAAATTTTTCATCCAAGGTCAAATACAAATCCAAGGTTTTTTCACTCTCATACTGGTAATCGTTAATGGCTGAGATTTCGTGAAAATCTTGAGCTGTGCCCTTTCCTGATTGTAACTGACTGAACAATTCATCCCTTATTTCCAGTAAAGCTGACTTGGCTGGAGGGTATTGTTCACCCAAAGAACTCCAATTACTGAGTGCGAAAGACAACCTAACACCTGCTTGAGATGGTTGATTTCTTGTCTGATGGTGGAATTTGATGTGCCTCTTTAGAGCTTCTTCGAAATTTCCATCCTTTGTAAGTTCGTATATCTCTTTCAAAGTGACTGCATCTGGATTGGCCGCTACCTGGCTTGTAGTCAATACCAACAAAGAAAGTATAAGAAATACTAATTTTAATTGCATAACAATCTCCAGTTTTGTTTGGTCTCCATGCGACTTCCTGGTTGGCGAAGCACAGCGGAGCTAGAAGGAAATCGGATGGATGACTTAATCGCCCGCATTGGCTGCTTTCACTTTTGCTAGCAAAAGTGAAAAAAGTCCCACGGGCTTACCTTATTGGTGAAAGAAATCCTTAATCGAAAAGGCTAATTCTAAAGCCTGCTCGTAGTTCAATCGTGGATCGACCTGTGTGGTATAGGCTTTACTGAGATCGGCTTCCTGTAGTGCTCTGGCGCCGCCTAAACACTCGGTAACATTTTCACCAGTGAGTTCTAAATGCACACCGCCCAAATGTGAACCGTTTTCCTTATGGATCTTAAATGACAATTCGACTTCTTTACTGATGTTTTCAAATCGGCGGGTTTTATACCCATTAGAAGTGGCTTCGGTATTGCCATGCATGGGGTCTGCGCACCAAACCACATCTAAATTCGCTCTTTGGGCAGTTTTGATCAGTCTGGGCAAGTTATTTTCGATGTTCTTGGCACCAAAGCGGTGAATCAAAGTCAATTTACCGGCTTCATTTTCTGGATTCAGGGTGCGGCACAAATCAATCAGATGATCATCATCTGTTTCAGGTCCTATCTTGACCCCAATTGGGTTTTCGATGCCTCGCATCATTTCTACATGCGCACTGTCCAGTTGGTTGGTTCTCAGACCAATCCACGGAAAATGTGCACTTAAATTAAAGTGTCCGTCTTGTCTAGGAACCGTTCGTGTCAATGCTTGCTCATAATGCAGATGTAAAGCCTCATGCGCTGAAAAGAATTCCACACTAGAAAGGTTATGTACTTTTGTACCGACCAAGACTTCGGCAAATTGCACTGAGTCCTTAATTTCTGTGACCAATTGACTGAATTTTTCAGCACTCTTCGAATGCTTAACCCACTCAATGTTCCAATACTCAGGGTGACGAATATCTGCGAAGCCACCAGCCACCAGAGCTCGGATGAAGTTCATCGTCATGGCAGAGTAATGATAGGCTTCCAGCATTTTATCTGGATTGGGTATGCGTGAAGCTTCGGTGAATTCATTTTGATTAACAATGTCTCCACGGAATGATGGCAAACTAACCCCATCACGGGTTTCTAAATCGGCTGATCTTGGTTTGGCATATTGACCTGCAAAACGCCCCACCCTGACCACCGGAATTTGACAACCATGAATCAATACCAGGCTCATTTGAATCAAAACTTTGAGTCGGTTAGAGATGATTGAAGAATTACAATCTGCAAAAGATTCCGCACAATCTCCGCCTTGTACCAAAAAACGTTCACCTCTGGACACTTCAGCCAAATAGCTCTTCAACCGTTTCACTTCCCAAGAGGTCACCAAGGGTGGTAAAGAAGACAAGGTTGATAAAGCTTTATCTAAATGAGCTTGGTCAGGATATGTGGCCTGCTGCCTGATGGCTTTGGTCTTCCAGCTTTCTAGGCTCCAATTATCAGATTGTGGGTTACTTTTTAATGATTTCATGATTTTTCAATGCGGACAAACATCCAAATAAGGGTATAAATAAACAGACCTATGAAACTGATTAAGGTCCAGGTTGGCATACTCATTCCTAAGAATTGCCATTGAATATCAGCGCAGTTACCTGATGCACTGAGGACGTTTTTTAACACGTCCCAAAGGGGTGATGTATCCATCATCATTTCAATACTGGGGCCACAGTCAGGCACCAGTTCAGGCGGCAATCCTTGCATCCATACATGACGACCACTGATAGCGATACCACAAACAGTGGTGAGCAACAATAAAACCCCGATGAGTTTACGTCCCCAAAACTGAGCCGGTTTGAAACAAGCGATCAAATACCAAAGTCCTATACCAACAAATACAACCCTTTGCAGAATGCACAGGTTGCATGGCATCAAAAACATCACATGTTCTACATACAAAGCGTAGGACAGAACGCCCACACAAAATAAAAAGGGTAATATGGAAACGAGTCTAAATTGATTCTTAGTCAATGTCATGTCGGTTGTGGTGGTCAAAAGTGTAGATTAACAAATATAGACCTGACAGAACACCCTTTATTCAATTTAAATATTATTTTTAAGCAAAAAAAAAACCCAGTTCGAAAACTGGGTTTTTAAATAAGAACGGTGATTTCTTATTCACTGTCATCAGACACTTCAACAGCTGCTGATTTAATGGGTCTATCTACCAATTCAACATAAGCCATTGGCGCTTTGTCACCGGTGCGTAAACCACACTTCAAAATTCTTAAATACCCACCTGGACGCTCTAAATAACGAGGACCCAATTCAGTGAATAATTTATTAACAATTTCTTTGCTTCTTAAACGAGCAAATGCCAATCTTCTGTTTGCAACAGAATCAACTTTAGCCAAAGTGATTAATCTTTCAGCCACTTTACGCAACTCTTTTGCTTTAGGAACAGTTGTTTTGATCAACTCATGCTCAAACAAAGAAGTCGCCATGTTTTTGAACATTGCTTTTCTGTGTGACGAAGTTCTGTTTAATTTTCTACCTGCTTTTCTATGACGCATGATCTGCCCCTTATCCGATAAGACGCTCAGCAGTTCTGATCGCTGCTGGAGGCCAATTTTCTAAACGTACACCCAGAGTTAATCCCATCTCTGAAAGTACACCCTTGATTTCGTTCAAAGATTTTTTACCTAAGTTTGGAGTTTTTAACAACTCCACTTCAGTTCTTTGAATTAAATCACCTATGTATTGAATGTTTTCTGCTTTTAAACAATTGGCAGATCGAACCGTTAACTCTAACTCATCAATAGGTTTCAATAAGATAGGATTAAGTTTCTCTTCTTCTTCTTTTTCTTCAACAGTGGTTTCAATCTTGAAGTCAATGAAGATAGCCATTTGTTCAACCAGGATTCTGGCTGCAGTTCGCACTGCGTCTTCAGCTGAGATTGAACCATCAGTATCGATGTCCAAAATCAATTTATCCAGGTTTGTTTTTTGCTGTAAACGTGCATTTTCTACATCATATGAAACACGTTTCACTGGACAATAACTGGCATCAAGTACCAATTGACCAATGGGTCGTGATTCTTCAGTTGAAATACGATTGGTAGAAGGGTCATAACCCACACCTTTTTCGATTTTCAATCTCATTGAGATAGAAGCTTTTTTATCCAAATTACAAATAAGCTGTTCTGGATTTGCAACTTCAACACCTTCTGGGAATTGAATGTCAGCAGCAGTAACAGTACCACCGGTGACTTTAATCGTTGCTTCCGCTTCATCTCGATCAGGCATGATGAAAGACAATGTTTTTAAATTCAACATGATCTCAACAACATCTTCTCTAACACCTTCAAGGGTAGAAAATTCATGCTGTACACCATCAATGCTTACTTCAGTAATGGCACAGCCTGGAATTGAAGACAACAAGATTCTGCGAAACGCATTACCTAAGGTATGTCCAAAACCCCTTTCTAAAGGTTCGATGATGATCTTTGCACTGTAATCTGAACGTTCATCTACTTCTACCACTCTTGGGCGAAGTAATTTTGCTAGTATGTCAGACATAATATTTCTCTCTATAAAAGGGTTATTATTTAGAGTAAAGCTCTACAATCAGGTTCTCATTGATGTCAGCTGGTAATTCTTCACGACCTGGAACAGATTTAAACTGACCGGCCATTTTAGCTGCATCAACAGTGACCCAATCAGCGAATAAATTCATTTCGCCCCATAGCTCTAGTGCCTGCTTTATACGCAATTGTTTTTTAGATTTTTCACGAACTTCAACTTCATCACCCGCTTTCACTTGGTAAGAAGGGATGTTGGTAACTGTGCCGTTAACTACGATAGACTTGTGGCTCACCAATTGACGAGCTTCATTTCTGGTCACAGCAAAACCCATGCGGTAAACCACGTTGTCTAAACGAGACTCTAAAAGTTTCAACAGGTTTTCACCGGTTGCACCTTTTTGCTTAGCTGCTTTTTTGTAATAGTTAACAAATTGCTTTTCTAATACGCCATACGTTCTGCGAACTTTTTGTTTTTCGCGTAACTGTAAAGCATAATCAGAAGGCTTGTTTCTTTTGCCGGCTAAACCGTGCTGACCAGGAGCCACATCAAGTTTACACTTGGTCTCCATAGCACGTGCTGGGCTTTTAGTCATTAAATCGACGCCTTCACGACGTGCCAATTTACATTTTGGACCTAAATATCTTGCCATTTTATATCTCCTTACACCCTACGTCTTTTCGGTGGTCTACAACCATTGTGAGGAATCGGTGTAATATCAATGATGTTAGTTACACGAAAACCTAAGGCGTTTAATGCTCTAACAGATGATTCTCTGCCTGGACCTGGACCTTTAATTCGAACTTCAATGTTTTTCATACCGTAGTCCTTAGCTACTTGGCCTGCTCTGTCAGCAGCTACCTGTGCAGCAAATGGGGTACTTTTTCTTGAACCTCTAAATCCAGACCCACCAGCCGTTGCCCACGACAAACCATTACCTTGTCTGTCAGTGATCGTGATGATGGTATTGTTGAAGGACGCGTGTACATGCGCGATGCCATCAACAACAGTTCTTTTAATTTTCTTTTTAGTAGTTTTTTGTGGTCTTGCCATTACAATTCTCTAATCTGATATCGCTAATGATATATTCAATCAATTAACGTTTAATTGGTTTTTTAGGACCTTTTCTGGTACGTGCGTTGGTCTTGGTTTTTTGACCACGAACAGGTAAACCTCTTCTGTGTCTTAAACCACGATAACAACCCAAATCCATCAATCGTTTGATGTCCATGGCAACTTCTCTGCGAAGGTCACCCTCAACATCAAACTTAGCCACTTCTGCACGAAGCTTATCTAAAGCGTCTTCATCCAATTGCCCAATTTTATGAGCTGGATCAACGCCAGCACTGTCGCATATCGCATATGCTCTGGTACGACCTACACCATATATACTGGTCAGGCCAATCCAAGCATGCTTATGCACTGGTATATTTACACCCGCAATACGAGCCATTTTTTACTCCTGAATCCTCAAAAAAGTTAGATATTTGGTCATTAAATCAAATATTTACTCTTTCTATTACAATAAAAAGGTCACTTGACCTTAGTTCTTCACCCTTCGGGAAAGGGCGCAAATTATATATCAACAAATAAACCAATGCCATCATTATTTAAAACAATGGCATCAGGGGTTTTATTGATAAGTGCTTACCTGCGAATCTTGCTAGATCGTTGGTAATTTTTAATGTTGGTTTTCTTCAATACTGAATCGTATTGTTGAGAAACCAAATGATTTTGCAATTGAGCCATGAAATCCATCGCAACAACCACAACAATCAGTAAGCCAGTACCACCCAAAGCGAATGGTATGGTAATAAATTGACCGATTAAATCTGGTAACAAACTGACACCCAATAAGTACAACGAACCCCAGAAGGTCACACGGTTCAACACACCATCTAAATAAGATGAAGTTTGTTTACCTGGTCTGATACCTGGGATGACTGCGCTTTGTTTTTTCAAATTATCAGCTGTTTCATCTGAATTGAATGTCAATGCCGTATAAAAGTAAGCAAAGAAAACAATCAATGAACCAAAGAAAATCATATACAGCGTATTACCTGGAGACAACTGTTGTGACAAATCTGTTAACCATCCAAAACCTTCATTTTGGCCAACAAAACTGGCAATTGTACTTGGGAACAACACCAATGATGAGGCAAAAATAACTGGAATGACACCAGCCATATTTACTTTCAATGGTAAGTATGAAGTCTGTGCCTGTGTGGCTTGTCTACCACCACGTCTGGCAAACTGCATGGTAATTCTTCTTTGACCCCTTTCCACAAATACAATGAATGCGGTAAGTGCCAAAGCCAAGACCATTAACAATATTGCCCATAAAGCATTAAGCTGACCTTCACTGACTAACTGGAATACAGAGTAGACAGCACCCGGTAAGCCAACAACAATACCAGCGAAAATGATCAAAGAGATACCATTACCGATACCACGTTCAGTAATCTGTTCACCCAACCACATCAAAAACATGGTTCCACCAGTCAATGAGACGGTGGCAGTAAACAAAAAGCCAAAACCAGGTTGTGGCACAACAGGTATACCACCAGCTGCATCAAATGATTGCAATGCCGATGTGATACTGAATGACTGGACTGCAGCTAAGATGATAGTGAAGTATCGAGTGTATTGGGTAATCTTGCGACGACCGGTTTCACCTTCTTTCTTCATTTCACGCAAAGCAGGAACAGTGTGCCCTAATATCTGCATAATAATAGATGCAGTGATGTATGGCATCACACCCAATGCAAAGATTGAATAACGTCCTAAAGCGCCACCAGAAAACATGTTAAACATGTCTATCAAACCACCAGAATTCTGATCCAACAAAGCTGCCATGGCAGCAGGGTTTACACCAGGAACAGGTAGAAAAGTACCCATTCTATAGATGATTAATGCGCCAATAACAAACAAAATTCGGCTTTTGAGCTCACTCAAGCCTTTCTTATTACCGAGTAATTTTTCAACTTGTTCTTGTTTGCTTGACATATTATTCTACTTTTCCACCAGCTTTTTCAATTGCTTCTTGAGCGCCTTTTGTTACATGTAAACCTTTCAAGTTCACAGCCCTTTCAATACTACCGGTGTTGATGATTTTTACCTTGGTAACACCTCTTTTAACCATTTTATTGTCAATCAAGTAAGCCAAATCTATATCAGCTGCATCAATTGAATTCAAATGGTATAAGCACAATTCAGCTCGTGAATCAGCCATTTGTGAAGTAAAACCGAATTTTGGTAGTCTTTTGTGAATGGGTAACTGTCCGCCTTCAAATCCGACTTTGTGGAATCCACCAGAACGAGATTTTTGACCTTTGTGACCGCGACCACAAGTTTTGCCCAAGCCAGAACCAATACCACGACCAACCCTTTTACTGGCTTTTGTAGCACCTTCTGCAGGTTTAATTGTATTTAATTTCATTGTTATATCACCTACGATTATTTAACTTCTTCAACTTTCAAAAGATGAATAGCTGCGTTAATCATTCCTAAGTTTTCAGGCGTTGCATCAACCACACGTGATTGGTGCATCTTTCTGATACCGAGTCCTCTGACACAGGCTTTATGATTAGCCAATGATTTGTTGGTACTTTTGATTTGTGTCACTTTTACTTGACCAACTTTTTTTGCTTTAGCCATGATTTTCCATTACCTCTTCAGGAGTTTTACCGCGTTTAGCAGCAATACTTTCAGGTGAAGTCATTTGTTGCAAACCTTTGATGGTTGCTCTGACCAAATTAATTGGGTTGTTTGAACCTTGAGACTTAGCCAAAACGTTTTCAACACCAACCACATCAAATACAGCACGCATCGCACCACCGGCAATAACACCAGTACCTTCAGATGCAGGTTGCATATAAACGCGAGATCCTGAATGTTTTGCTTTAGTCGCATGCCACAAAGTGTTGCCTTTTAAGTTAACATCTGTGGTATTTCTTCTGGCTTGATCCATGGCTTTTTGAATGGCAATTGGCACTTCTTTTGCTTTACCGTAACCAAAACCAATTTTACCTTTACCGTCACCAACAACAGTCAAAGCAGCAAAACCAAATTGTCTACCACCTTTAACTACTTTAGCTACACGGTTAACTGCAACCAAACGCTCTAATAAGTTATCGCCTTGATCTTTATCTGCCATTTTATTTCTCTTATCATTCATTAGAATTTCAACCCCGCTTCTCGTGCTGCATCAGCCAAGGCTTTTACTTTTCCATGATAGATAAATCCAGATCTATCAAACCCAACAGATTCAATACCTGCTTTTTTGGCTTTTTCAGCAA
The DNA here is from genome assembly GCF_002591915.1 of Marinicella litoralis. GTDB lineage: Bacteria > Pseudomonadota > Gammaproteobacteria > Xanthomonadales > Marinicellaceae > Marinicella > Marinicella litoralis. Next base: position 122,298 of record NZ_NIHB01000007.1, read on the forward strand.
TCGCAGTACCGACGGCTTTAGCCGCTTCGATATTGGTGCATGAACCACCATCAGCAACTAAACCTTTGTCTTTGGTAGATGCAGATGCAAGTGTTGAACGACCATCACCAGCAAAAATTTGAGCGTATAAATGTTGACCAGTTTTGTGCACTGACAATGCTGGAACACCCAATTCACGCAATTTGATTCTGGTTTTGGTTGCTTTTTTAATTCTTTGTTTATTTTTCTTATGCATAGTTATTCACAATAAAGCATTACGCTTTCTTGGCCTCTTTTCTGTACAGTCTTTCATCAGCATATTTAACACCTTTACCTTTGTAAGGCTCTGGAGGTCTGATGGCTCTGATTTCTGCAGCCACTTGTCCAACTTGTTGTTTATCAACGCCATTAACAACAATCTCTGTTTGCGTAGGCACTTCAAAAGAAATACCTTCACGGGCTGAATAAATCACTGGATGTGAAAAACCAAGATTTAAATCAAGGTCTTTACCTTTCATGGCAACACGATAACCAACTCCAACCAATTGAAGCTTTTTACTGAAACCATTGGTCACACCATCAACCATGTTGTTGATCAATGAACGCATGGTACCAGCCATGTAGATCATGTCTTCACTACTGGCTGTTACATTCAATTCACTGTCATTCTGTTCAACTGAAACAGCTTCGTGTAACTTCATGGTCAGCGTACCTTTAGGTCCTTTGATTGAAACCACATTATCTTTAACTTCAAACTGAACGTTTGAGGCCAATGTAATGGGCTGTTTTGCAATTCTTGACATGCTATTCTCCCGATTACTTAACGACGCAAAGCACTTCACCACCGATTTTTGCAGCGCGTGCTGACTTATCGGTCATGATGCCTTTTGATGTGGAGACAATGGCAGTACCGAAACCGGCATCTACACGTGGCAATTCATCTTTACCACGGTATTGTCTTAAACCAGGTTTACTGATTCTTTTGATCATCTCAATTACAGGTTGATTTCTGTAATATTTGATGTTGATCTTGATGAAAGGATGGTTTTCCTTTTCAACAACTTCAAAAGATCTGATGTAACCTTCCTGTTGGAGTACTGACAAAATTCCTTTCTTCACTTTAGAAGCAGGAGTGTGAGTACTTTCTTGATTGACAGCCTGCGCATTTTTAATGCTACAAATCATGTCTGAAATCGGATCACTTAAACTCATAATCTATTCTCTCTTTACCAGCTGGCTTTTTTCAAACCAGGAATGTCACCACGCATGGCAGCTTCTCGGAATTTAGTTTTACTTAAGCCAAATTTATTGTAGTAGCCACGTGGTCTACCAGAAATTTGACAGCGTTTACGTTGTCTACTAGGAGATGCATTGCGAGGCAACTTTTGCAAGCCTTCTTGCGCTACCATCATTTCTTCAAATGTAGTATTTGGGTCCGCGATGATTTTTTTCAATGCAGCACGTTTCTCAGCATACTTAGCAACAATTCTCGTTCTTTTCAGGTCACGTTGGACCATAGATACTTTAGCCATTTTAATTACCTACCTTTGAATGGGAAATCAAATTGATCAAGTAACATGCGAGCTTCCTCGTCGTTTCTTGCAGAAGTTGTGATACAGATGTCCATACCACGTAACTCATCAATTTTATCGTATTCGATTTCTGGAAATATGATTTGCTCTTTCACACCCATAGAGTAATTACCACGTCCATCGAAAGATTTTGGGTTTAAACCACGAAAATCTCTCACACGAGGAATTGAAACGTTAACTAAACGATCCAAAAACTCATACATTTTTTGACGTCTGAGTGTAACTTTACAACCGATAGGCCAGCCTTCACGAACTTTAAATCCTGCAACTGACTTTTTCGCATGAGTGATCACTGGTTTTTGACCTGCTATGGTCGCCATGTCACTGGTTGCGTGTGTTAATACCTTTTTGTTTCCTAAAGCTTCACCGACACCCATGTTCAATGTAATTTTAGTGATTTTAGGCACTTCCATTACATTGGCAAATTTGCCTGTTTCCATCAGCTTTGGTACCACTTCTTCTGTATAATATTTTTTTAATCTGGCCATAATAATTCTCTTAAGCGTCTACCATTTCACCATTGGATTTGAAAATGCGCACTTTTTTGCCATTTTCTAAAACTTTAAATCCAACTCTTTCGCCTTTACCGGAGGCAGGATTATACAGCATGACATTAGAGGCATCGATTGGCGCTTCTTGCGTTTTGATACCGCCTTTTTCCTCAATTTGAGGATTAGGCTTAACATGTTTCTTAACTGTATTTACGTTGTTGACCAGTAAACGTCCATCTTGCATAACTTTTAAAACGTTACCCTTTTGGCCTTTACTGCGTCCTGCGATTACGATGACTTCGTCACCTTGTTTAATTCTTTGCATAATCGTTTCCTTATAATACTTCTGGTGCCAATGAAATAATTTTCATGAATTTACCAGCACGTAGTTCACGAGTAACAGGGCCAAAAATTCGGGTACCAATTGGTTCCAATTTAGCGTTGAGCATAACCACTGCATTACCATCGAAACGAATCAAAGAACCGTCAGATCTTCTGACGCCTTTTCTGGTTCGCACGATAACAGCGTTATATACTTCGCCTTTTTTAACCTTGCCACGAGGTATGGCTTGCTTAACGGAAACTTTAATGATGTCTCCGATACCAGCATAGCGACGTTTAGAACCACCCAACACTTTTATACATTGGACTTCTTTGGCTCCTGAATTGTCAGCTGCTGATAATCTACTTTGCATTTGTATCATAGTCAGTACCCCTTATTTAGTTGATTCAACAATCTCAACCACTTTCCAAGACTTGGTCTTTGAAATAGGTCGACATTCAGCGATTTTTACCAAATCACCTTGTTGACATTTGTTATCTGGATCATGTGCATGAATCTTGGTAGATTTCTTGATGTACTTTTTGTACAACGGATGTTTAATCTTACGCTCAATCATCACAGTTACGGTTTGATCCATTTTGTCACTGGTGACCACACCGCTTTTTGTTTTATGTTCTTTAGTTACTGTAGTCATGACATTATCCTTTTACTTGGTTCATAACAGTTCTGACGCGAGCGATGTCTCTACGGACATCACGCAACAGATGTATTTTAGTTAACTGACCATTACCACGAGCCATTCTTAAGTCGAATTGCTTTTGTAATAAACCGTTTAACTCTTCCTGCAACTCTGCAAGATCTTTGCTTTTTAATTCTTTTGCTTGCATTACATCACCACACGTTTAACGAATGTTGTTTGCACAGGAAATTTCGCACCTGCTTTTTCAAATGCTGCTCTGGCCATTTCTTCAGAAACCCCTTGGATTTCATAGATTACTCTACCTGGCTTAATTGCAGCTGCCCAAAATTCAATGTTACCTTTACCTTTACCCATCCTCACCTCAATTGGCTTGGCTGTTACTGGTTTATCAGGAAAAACACGAATCCATAATTTACCACCACGTTTTACGTGACGTGTAATTGCACGACGACCTGCTTCAATTTGACGAGCAGTCAACAATCCACGAGTGGTTGCTTTTAATCCAAAATCTCCGAAACTGACTTTATTACCGCCATGCGCTAATCCACGGTTTCGACCTTTTTGATATTTTCTGTATTTAGTTCTTTTCGGCTGTAACATTATTTTTTACCCCGACTTTTCTTGCCAGATTTTTTATCAGATTCACTGGTGTAGTTTTCTAAATCAAAAACTTCACCTTTATAAATCCAAACCTTAATGCCAATCACACCATATGTTGTGTAAGCTTTGGCCATTGAATAATCAATGTCTGCACGCAATGTGTGCAAAGGCACTTGACCTTCTCTGTACCATTCGGTACGTGCGATTTCAGCACCATTCAAACGACCCGCAACAGCAACTCGAATACCTAAGGCACCCAATCTCATTGCACTAGATACGGCTCTTTTCATGGCACGTCTGAACATGATTCTGCGTTCAAGTTGTGAAGCAATACCTTCAGCAACCAAGCGAGCATCTAATTCAGGCTTTCTGATTTCAGTCACATTGACATGAGTTGGTAAACCCATCATTTTTGATAATGTGTTTTTCAATTTCTCAATGTCTTCGCCTTTTTTACCAATCACAATACCTGGACGGGCTGTGTGGATGGTAATACGAGCATTTTTAGCTGGTCTTTCAATTTCAATTTTGCTGATTGAAGCGTGCTTCAATTGTTTATACAAATACTCACGAACCTTAATGTCTTTCACGAGTTGATCAGCAAATTGCCCTTTTTCTGCGTACCACTTAGAATTATGCTGCTTAGAAATTCCTAATCTGATACCTATTGGATGTACTTTTTGACCCATAATTCCGCCTTTACGATGCTTCAGCCACTTTTACAGTGATGTGGCTGGTTCTTTTTAAAATTCGTGTACCTCTGCCTTTAGCTCTGGCACGGCCCCTTTTCAAAGTTGGACCTTCATCAACATGAATGGTACTGATGTACAGTTCATCCACGTCCATGCCATTGTTATGCTCGGCATTGGCCACGGCAGACATCAACGCTTTCTTGACGATGTGCGCGGCTTTCTTTGGGCTAAAAGTTAACAACTGTTCAGCTTGCTCAACATTCATGCCTCTGACTTGGTTGGCAACCAACCTAACCTTCTGCGCTGAAATATTGGCTCTTTTTAATTTAGCTACGATTTCCATGATTATCTCCCCTTCGCTTTTTTATCAGCGATGTGACCTCTGAAGGTACGGGTAGGTGAAAACTCACCTAACTTGTGTCCGACCATTTCTTCAGAAACTAATACTGGAATATGTTGTTTACCATTATGAACAGCCAACGTTAAACCAACCATATCAGGAAGAATCATCGATCTTCTTGACCATGTTTTGATCGGTCGTTTGCTGTTCTCTTTAACGGCCTTATCAACTTGCTTCATCAAACTGATGTCAACAAAAGGGCCTTTTTTAAGTGATCTTGGCATATAACTACCTTATTTCTTATCTCTGCGACGAACAATGAACTTATCAGTACGTTTGTTCTTACGCGTTTTATGTCCTTTAGTAGGCATACCCCATGGAGACACGGGATGACGACCACCAGAGGTCCTTCCTTCACCACCACCATGTGGATGGTCAACTGGATTCATGGCAACACCTCGAACGGTTGGTCTCACGCCTCTCCAACGAGTGGCGCCAGCTTTACCGATTTTCTCAAGGTTATGCTCACTTTTTGACACCGTACCCAATGTCGCACGACATTTGGCTGGTATTTTTCTCATTTCACCTGAACGCAAGCGCAAAGTGGCGTAAACGCCTTCTTTAGCGACCAAACGAGCTGATGTTCCCGCAGCACGGGCAATCTGTCCACCTTTACCAGGCTTCATTTCTACATTATGAACAACGGTACCCACTGGGATGTTGTCCAAAGGTAAACTGTTACCTACTTTGATACCAACTGATGTACCTGAAATCACTTCCATACCTGCTTCTAAATCTTTAGGAGCAATGATGTAGCGTTTTTCACCATCGGTATAATGCAATAATGCAATATAGGCCGTTCTGTTTGGATCGTATTCAATGCGCTCAACTTTCGCCGCAATGTCGTCCTTGTTACGCTTGAAGTCAATGATTCTGTATTTTTGTTTGTGACCACCACCGATGTGACGCGTGGTGATGCGACCGTAATTATTTCTACCGCCTGTTTTTGACTTCTTCTCAACCAAGCTGGCTTCAGGTCTGCCTTTGTAAAGACCAGTTCTTTTGACTGTGACTTTACCGCGATTACCTGGTGAAGTTGGTTTATGTACTGTTAATGCCATGATTATCTCCTAATTACTCAGCTTTGGTACCAAAGTCAATCATCTGATCAGCTTGAATGCGAACATAGGCTTTTTTCCAATCTGGTCTCTTACCTGGTCTCATTTTGAAACTTTTGGTTTTGCCTTTAACATTCATTACTGAAACGTTTTCCACAGAAACTTTGAACAATTTTTCAACTGCTGTTTTGATTTCTGCTTTGTTAGCAGACTTAGCTACTTTGAAAACATATTGATTTGATAATTCACCCACTCTGTTTGATTTCTCAGAAATCACTGGGGCCAATATAGTTGTATATAAATTATTTAAACTCATGACAACCACTCCTCTACTTGTTTGACTGCGTCAACAGTCATGACTACTTTGTCTGCGTAAACCAAAGACACTGGATCTAATCCAAGGGCATTGGTTACAAAAACGTAAGGGATGTTATTGGTAGCACGCATTAAGTTATCTGAAGGTTCAGTCGAAACCAAACAACCAGTAGTCACACCATGCTTACCCAATAATTCAATGGCTTCTTTGGTTTTGCCATTTTTGACATCCAAATCAGCAACCACAACCAAACGCTCGGTGCGAGCCAACTCTGAAAGAATTGTTTTCATCGCTGCACGATACATTTTGGTGTTAATCTTTTTGGTAAAGTCTCTTGGTTGAGCAGCAAAAGTTCTGCCACCACCAACCCAAATTGGGCTTCTTGAAGTACCTGCTCTGGCACGACCAGTCCCTTTTTGCTTCCAAGGTTTTGCGCCACCGCCACTAACCGCAGAACGGTTCTTTTGTGCTTTGGTGCCTGCGCGGCCGGTTGCCAAATATGATGTCACCACCTGGTGAACCAAGGCTTCAGAATAATCTCTATCAAAAACAGACTCTGAAACTTCAACTTTTTGTTTTTTTCCTGATACTGTCAGTTCCACAATATTTCTCCGTTATCTGCTTAAGCCAAAGGTCTGACGACAACCGTACCAGTCTTAGCACCTGGTACCGCACCTTTAATCAAGATCAAATTGTTATCTTGATCAACCCTTACAACTTCTAAATTTTTAGTTGTTACACGTTCAGCGCCCATATGACCTGACATTTTCTTTCCTTTGAAAACGCGACCAGGTGTTTGACATTGACCAATAGAACCAGGAGCCCTATGAGACAATGAGTTACCATGAGTGGCATCTTGCATGCTGAAATTGTAACGTTTGATAACACCTTGAAAACCTTTACCTTTTGAGGTTCCAGTTACACGGACTTTTTGCCCATTTTCAAACATGTTAAGTTCTAATGTATCGCCCGCATTGAATTCTTGATCTGTTCTGAATTCACGAGTGATTTTACCCGCTTCGACGCCGGCTTTTTTGAAATGACCTGCGGCTGGCGCATTCACTTTAGAGGCTTTCTTTCCGCCTGTTGTGATTTGCACAGCATTGTAGCCGTCAGTTTCTGTGGTTTTGACTTGAGCCACAACATTGGGCTCAACACTGATTACAGTGACTGGTACAGACTCGCCTTTCTCGTTGAAAACGCGCGTCATTCCTACTTTTTTTCCAATAATACCTAATGACATTTTCAACTCCTTAGTTCAATTGAATTTGAACATCTACGCCCGCAGATAAATCCAGTTTCATTAATGCATCAACTGTTTTATCATTTGGGTCAACAATATCAACCAATCTTTTATGAGTACGAATCTCATATTGATCCCTTGCGTCCTTATTGACATGCGGAGAAATCAATACAGTGTAACGTTCCTTTTTAGTTGGTAAAGGAATTGGGCCTCGAACTTGAGCTCCCGTTCTTTTCGCTGTATCTACGATTCTTCCCGCAGATTGATCAATTAATTTATGATCAAACGCTTTAAGTCTTATTCTGATTTTTTGACCAGCCATGTTAATTTGCCTCTAAGTTAAAAGCAGTGGCTTTTCGCCACTGCCCGTATTCTATTAACTAATAAATGTTAATTATTCAAATATTTTTGCTACTACACCCGCACCTACTGTACGGCCACCTTCACGAATGGCGAAGCGTAAACCTTCATCCATCGCAATCGGTGCAATCAATTCAACAACCATCTTGACGTTGTCACCAGGCATAACCATCTCTACACCT
>NZ_NIHB01000008.1 GCF_002591915.1 Marinicella litoralis
CAAGTGCTCATGACTTGGTGTTCACTTTACTCATTACCCGTACTTTGTGACCGATATTTGAAAGGTGAGATTGAGACCGAAGCAGAGTTAAGGCGAGTGAAAGAATATGTCGCTGAATATCGTGCTAGATTAGCGTCTGTTTCTTGGTACATGAAGGCGATTAATGAATACATTGCTCGCATGGCCAATGAAGAAGACAAGTGTACTGGACACTTCTGGGAGTCAAGGTTCAAGAGTCAAGCACGCACGGCCAGTTAAAACACTAAGACTTCTTTCACTTCGTGAAAACCGTCATAATGTTTTTCCTTGTGCTGCTTGATGAGCGAGCTTTACTGACCTGCATGGCAGCATAGGCTAAAAAGTGATTACGGTTTTTGCGAAGCAAAAGAAGTGGTTGCTTTGTGCCGTTATGCGTGTTGATCTGAACCCGATTCGAGCTGCTATCGCGAAAGATTTGAAAGGTTCTGAATTCACTTCGATTAAGGAAAGAATTGAGAACAATAACACTTGGCTTTCAGGTTTTGGGAAAGATGGTAATGACTTACCCTTTTATCTTTCTAGCTACATTGATTTGGTGGATGAAACTGGTCGTTTATTACGTAATGATAAGCCAGGGTTTATCTCACCAAACACGGCTAAAGCCATTGATCAAATTGGTATCAATCCTGATGACTGGGTAGCATAGGCTAAAAAGTGAGTGCGGTTTTTGCACAGCAAAAGAAGCGCTGGATTTGTGCCGTTATGCGTGAATTAAAAGGCTTTAAATCCATCGGTTTTTATTCGTATCATCCCTGACACTCACCCCTGCGGGGCTTACGTGAAAAATCGTTCCGAACGATTTTTTCAGCGGTTGGAACAGCCAAACAACTCAAAGAATATTCCAAGAAAACCAAGCGCAAATGGACACTTGGAATTCATCTAAAACCTACCCTAGAATAGTTTAGAGTTCATCAAAAATTAACAAGCAGATATTTTCTGCAACCTTCCAGCTCGGATAAAATCCAGTAAAATCGCTTAAAAATCAACTTCTACAAAACCACCTCAAAAATTCACCTAGCTAACACCTTAACCAAGCCATTTTAAGGGCTAAAAACCCAGAAAAACTTCAACTAAGTATCCTCAGTCAGTGCCTGTCCTATATTAGTTGCTATATTAGTTATGAAAGCCTTTAAGTTAATACCCACTTTTTTTTGGGCTTCGCAAGCTCTGCGCCAACCTACAGGTTAGCCCAGCCTTGCGCTAAATAAAAAAGACTCTCAAGATTAAATCCTGAAAGCCTTTGGACATTGCTTTTTATCTGAAATAAACAAGTAATTAAATTAAATATCAATCACTTACCCTTTAAAGGGGTCTGACCTGTTCCTGTGTTCCAAATTTCTAACAGATTATTTTTTTGCTCTGTATTTTTCTTAATAGAATCTAGTTCATATAAGAAGTCTGATTCGTCAAGAGGGTGATCATCAAGGTATCTATAAATATAATTAAACTTTTTTACACACTCACCTTTAAAATAGGCTTTGAATTTTTTAATTCGAGTAAATATAAAATAACGTCGAAATTTCAAATCTTTCTCTTTGTATGCTTTATCATCGAACGATATGTACATTTCTTTTTGATAACTAAAGACACAAATTAATACTGTTTCTTTTTTAAAAACACCTGTTTCAAAATTTTCATACCACCCATTAGTTGTATCGATATCTGCTGGCAAGTCTTTTAAAAAATTAACTGCTTTACCATCAAATCGTATTTTAATTTTACCAAATTTATTTTCTTTAATTGAACATAAAATTAAATCAGTCATCGTCAGTAGCTCCCTGCAATATCAGTCCAGCTCCATATAAATTAAAATATGGATTTGTCCTGCCTGCGCTTTTTATTATTTGTGAATCTGTGAGTCTTTTCTTATACCTAAAAAACTCATAACTCTTGGCTCGCCAGTTACGACCAACACCTAATCTAAAGACCGCTTTCAAATTGTCCCTAAAGTTAACGGAAGATCGAGCACTTGTAGAATACATTGAATAGCCTTTAGCAGCTCCAGCATAAGCAAGCCTGCCACCGCCAATACCAAATGATAAATATTCACCCGTAATATAACCTGTACTGTTATAGTCAACACCACCATCTACAGAAGCATAACCAAAGTTCCATTCTCTCAAATACTTTGTTCCACCAAAGGTAATGGCATCACCAAACCCAACTCCAGCCTGATAAAAATCGTCAAGGGTCAAATCAATATTAATCTCACCCCAAACATTCAAATTGGCATATTCAGTTTGAAAGTCAGTGCCATTCTTTTCAGCCATTCGATGAGCAATATATTGATTTACCCGCATATCAGGGCCTGCATTCGCCTGCAAATCAAGCAGATCAGGGCGATTTTCTGATAGCCATAACAAGCGTTGAGTTGCACTGAAGAAACTATAATCACTGACATTCCTTTCTTCAATATCTCCATCCTCATGAATTGCTAAAATCTCTGACACATCACCTTTTTTTTCAACAACCACAGCAATTCCAACAACTCCATTATTCTTGGCATGGCTTGGAGCAGCTCCTGATAGTAAAGCACCACAATCATACTCATCACAATCAAATGATTCAGAAACTATTTTATAACCCGTAGGATCAGTCCCACTCAACGGATTATTCTGTATATAACTATAAGGATTAATCGCCTGCGAAGTAGTCCCTTGAATAAACGGATCAACACTCAAGAACCTTCCGTTATTAAAATCATACATTCGGCCATTCATGTGAATCAACTCAAAGTTATCCAAATGTTCATGGTCTGTAAAACCACGTTTAGTGATGTCTATTTCGCTCAGTGTTTCACCCGCATTAAAATCAAGTTCTGGGTAATCCATTTTCGACCATGAATCACCATCCCTGGGTTTACCAAACACATCATAGCTCATGGTTTTAACTGATTGCATCTCATGATCCAGAATCTGCGTGGTTGAACCCAAACGGTCTTTTTGGAAAAAATGTTGATCGATTCGGTTATTGCCCTTAAGGGTAATGCTCAAATAATCACTGACCTGTACTTTAATTTCTTTATTCAGGTATTCAAGATTTACCACTTCTTCATAATGAGGCCCAGCATAAATGGTGGCTTCTTTGTTTCGTAATGGTTCATTTGAATCTACTTCCAGCTCAAGACTGTCCTCGTATTTAAGATAGCGTTGTTGGTCTATGCCATATCGGAAGTGAATTACACTGTCTTCATTGCGAACAGCACGGATTAATAAATTATTGGCATCATAAACATAACTGGCTTGGTCATAGGTTACTGAGTTAATAGTAATTAAATCCTTATCTCTGTTGCCTTTGGCATCATATTGATAATTCAGTACATTACCATTAGATAAAGTGGCCGTAGTGATCGCATTGGGTTTACCATTTTCACCATATATCTGGTCGGATGAATAATCACTTTTTAAAGTTAAATTACCTAACCCAGTCTCATCATACTCATAAGTTATTGCAGTGGTGTCAATAGTAGATGAAGTGATTCTTTGTAATTCATCATATTTAAACACTTCATCGATACTGCCATTAAGTTTTTGTGCTGAGATGTTACCCCAGGCATCATACTGGTAATCGAATGTTTGGCTGCCACTGTTGGTGTTATCGTTATAACCATGATTAATTTTTTTGATTTGGCCATTAGGATAGTAACTGTATTCAGATATGGCACTGTGCCCGTCTGTACCAAAAAGTTCTTTGTACTTGGGCTGCCCTCTGAAATCATAATCACTGAATTGCATCAACTTTTTAGCACCGGCCAAATCAGTGGCACCTTCATATTGTGATATTAGACTGCCAAATATGTCGTAATGGTTAACCACTGAAAAGAATGAGTCACTGATTTGTTGAACATCTTTGCGGTTATAGACAGTTTGTTTCAGGAAGTTGTAATTTTCATAATAATCATACTCAATAGAAAACTCAGCATCACCATAGGCTAAACTACTCAGCTCACCCAGTACATCAGTTAATACAACCTCTTGATGAACCATTCGGCCAAAAGCATCGTAAGAATAAGATTTATGTTGGGCTGTATAGAATTCATTGATATATGTACCAGCGCCGTTAAAGTTACTGTACCTAAATTCATCACAAACAGCCGTTAAACTCCCACATGTTCCAGAGTGCGAATATGAATCTTGGTATGAAAGCTGGTTAGTCAATGGCTCTTGTGTGTCAGTAACATTCCAATATTTTACCGTATTTCTTCCCAGTTGATCATAGAAAGTGTAGTTGCCTACATCATCAATTGGGTTCCCAAATTGATCTGTGTGTTGTTTTTGCTCATCGTCTTGTTCAAACACCACTTCACCAAAGGAATTATATTCAAAGGTTTTAAGGCCCATATTCGGATCATCAACACTTTCCTTACGCCCTAAATCATCAAACACTGTCACTATGGGGTTGTTTGCTGCATCGGTAATCACATGTGGATTGCCAGACGCATCGTACCAATATTTAGTTTGATAGGATTTGGCATCTGTGGTTTGGCGCAATTTACCTTGGGCATCATAAATGCGAGACATCATCAGATTATCAGTTTCAGGTTCGGTTGCTGTACAGTCGGTTCCGGTATATGAAGCATTAATTGTTGTGCGCCCTTTGTCATGGGTATACATGGTTTTTCTATAACAATCGTCACCATCACCATTTAAATCACCTATGAAGGCAAATCGTTCAAACAACAGGCCGCGTTCATCATAAGTATCAAAGGTAAAGTACGGCGTGGACTTTGGTAAAAATGGGCTGGTAGTTAACTCAACTTGACCCAATGGGTTTTGTAAGCTCATTACATAAGATGATCCACCGGTGTGATCGGTTTTACTTAAGATTACTTGGCCCTTGTTGTCGTGCCAATTGGTAATCATTGGGCTGCCTGGCTTTCTGGTTTGTGAAACAAAATACAATTTTGGAACATAGACATCAGCGCCTCTCAAATAGAAACCAGTGTTTATTGAAAAGTCATATTTACTGTTTAATTTATTTTTTGTGGACTCTAAAGCTTCGTTAACTATCAATTGAGCAGCAGCGCAAATTTGTCCACCATCTCCACAATACGACATCGCAGATGAAGTAGCAGCTTCCAAACTACCGTAACCTGTATTGGATATTCCATGACTGGTCGGTACACCAAAAGCATCATAGAATGTCATTCCATTGATCATATTGGGGTCGGTTTTTAGAATCAAATTACCATCAGTCTCATCATAATAAAAAGTGGTTTTCAAATCAAAAGGCGGACCTGTTTGTGTTACTTTATTAGGAAAATAACCTTCATAGTAACTGTAATCGGTAACGGTTATTCGATCCTGTACATCAGTGCCACCACCTACTAATCTAACCCACCCAGAATTTTTAACTTGAGATATGTTGCCATAATCATCATAAATAAAACTATTTCGACTGATGTTTTCATTGGGTATATCACTGTTACAAGTCGCTGGTGCTGTGGCGCCATTGGCGATTGTATATTGGCACCATAATTTTCTGCTGCTGTTATCGGTCCAAATGAACTTGCTGGTCACTGATTTATTTACAGTGCTGGCATCGTATCCGAAGGCTTGCCCCAGCCAACTACTCTCCGATGTGTTCTCATCAATGGTTGAAGTGACAGTACTGCTATTTAGTTTATCTATCCACCAAGTATTCACATTATCCACTGGATTATAGGTGTTGGAGGTGTGTTTGGTTGTGGTTACAACCTGGTCATTGGTGTCACTTACTTTGATATTATCTACCAACACATCTGAATGCTCAGTGACATTTCCAAAAGAATCATATGATATGAATTCTTGAGTTTGTGTGGTTTTTAATTCCCCACCTTCTTCCATTTGAAATGAAGTTATAGATTCTAACGGGTTGAAAAACACCCCACCATAACTGCTTAGATTGTCATTGTATTCATAGATTGTTTCAGTATTCAGTTCAAATTCGCTTAAATCATCCATACTATAAGAATGTACAGATTCTAGAGTACCCGCCAAAGGAAATACTTGGTTAAATACAGATACCGACATGGTCATATTAAAATCAGAATTTGCAATTGGTTTGTTAATCGCTTTGATTTTTCTAAAGCCTTGAAAACCTCGACCTCGGTTGTTATAAACGGCTTCTTCGTAGCTATATTGAGTGGTACTATAATTTTCGGATAACATATCAATCTCACCAGTGGCATCTAACTGGTAAATTCCATTGAATTTCCTCATTTCAGAAACCACATACATGGATGAGTTGAAGTAAAAATACTCACCTGCTCCATTAACTTGATTTATATAGCCATCATCTTCAACCGAGTTCCCAGAACTGCGTTCAGGCAGTCTGTATAAAGGAAATTCTCTTAAACTGTCATCAAGCTCAGTGGCTATGCTGTGATAGTCCCATTGGAAACTGATATCTGTTTGTGGTTGATAAATCCCAAGCACCATGTCAGGCATGATTTCATTGTTTTTGATCATTAGATTAACGCCACCTGAAACCAGGCTGTCACTTGCCTCCATATCAAAATCATTGATCAACACTGTGCCATCATCTTCAGTACATCCCAACAATTCAGCACCATGAGGTTCTTTAAAACAACCAAATGGCGTTTGAAAATCAGTTAAGCCATCACCTGTTAAATCTCCGCCACCACCCCAAAACAAAGTGCTGTATATGCCAGTATCAACAGTTTCATTTACAATTAGCTCGTTGTTTTTAACTTTAAAATCAAGAGCAGAATAACCATATACACCTCGATCCCACAAGGCATTGAGTCCACCAGCTTGGGTATAAATATCATACCTGCTACCAAGTAGGTAATCGCCTCTGGAACAGATTGCTGATACATTATTGCTGTTGGCATTAGTCACATTGTTAGGTACTGTGGAATCAGGCTCTTCTGGGACTGTAGTACAGTTACCACCCAAACAGCCAAAACCTTCATCATCATTAAAGATAATGCCTTGATTATTTACAATTGACAATACTTCTTGTTCACCGACAAATGGATTGAATGCTGATTGTTCAATGGCTGATAGTACACTCATGTCCCTGTTCGATTGGCATAACATGTTATTTTCATCACCCACTTCAATTGAACAAAGGTCAGTAACGAATCCTGTTGGTTCACCTCTGGTACTACCTGTACCTGACACTGCTGAAGTTGAAGAAACATTTGGTGATAAATAACAGCGATTAAAAGCCAATTCTTCAGGATTAGGAAACAATAGTTCACTGATGCCATCAGCATTTAAATCAGCCGCTTTGGTACTTGAACGAAACACAAAGTTACAAATTCTGTGTAAATTATCATGCTCTGCCAATGAGGGATCTAAATTTAAACAAATGTTGCCCTGCGGTAAAAACATGGCTTCATCTGACTCATATACAGGCAAATCAGAGTCAATTGAGGTGTCATCAAATAATGCGGAATTATAATTACCACCTTTATTCAGTCTCACTTTCCAGTTCCGGTAAATATTTTCATCAACAACCAATTCATCACCGACAAGAGATCTGATTCCTCGATCATAATAAAGCAAGTCTTTTAAACCATCACCGTTCACATCTTGAAAGTTAAAACTATTGGGTCCAAACCCTGATGAAGTATTACTATTTGCATCACAGGGTTCATCTAATGACGATCCTGTTGAAGTGCTTGGCTTTTTACGACACATAAAACCAGTTAACCCTAATTGAGAAAAGTTTTTGGCAACAGGATATCCATTCTCGCCTCTGAAATATATTTTCTCGTTGGCAATGGTAGGGATGACTGGTACATCTGACAGCCATGTAGGTCTGAACTTAGCTAAACGTTTAACATGAACATCAATTAACCCGTCTCCATTGAAATCTTCAACACTTTCAATTTTGTCATAGATGTATGTATTGATACCCCCTGGTTCGCTATCCCGCTCAAACTTTGGAGCCAAACCTGGGACCAACACTTCAGGTGAGTCGAATTTTATTTCAAATTCAATATAAATTGGTGGATCTTCTGGATGTTCTGGAATTACTAGATTCCAACTTGAAGTGTTTTTGAAAACCAATAGATTATTCTTTATCAACCATCGATCTTCATTGCTCCAATTATTACCCTCATCTTCTAATTGAACCAAAATGACAATGTCATCCAACCCATCATTATCAATATCACGAATATAGTATTCAGATGCTTCTGGATCCATATGAATTTTATTAAAATTGACTGGAATTGACGTATCAATCCCCCAGCTAATTCCAGGGTTAACCAATGAGAAATTTTCAGATCCATCATTTTTCAGCCCAAGATTAATGGGGTTTGCTTTAAAGTAGGTTTTAAACTGGTGGCTTGGATTATTGATGTCCTGATGTATGTCATATTGGTAAAAAATCAGTTCAAAATCATTGGTGTCATTATTTATATCTAATGAAATCAAGTCATTGATTCCATCGGAATTTATATCACCTGCGCCGAATTTATTGGCATATTTAGCATCAGCCTTATTAAGCACTTTAATCACAGCGCCAGTTTGGTCTAAAAATACAATCCCTGAAGTTTGGCTCTGTTTTTCATTTTGTGGTCCATATGTTAATTCTTTAATGCCATCGCCATTAAAATCTAAACTGGTGGTTAAATTGGTGATGTTTTTGGGTAAACTATTCCTATCATGATTAAAATAAATTAATATTTCATCCATAATATTTTGATACGACATTCGTGTTTCCACACCGCCATTCGGTTCAACATTCCAATTATTTTCAGACCAGAAAGTCTCAGCCAAAGTACGGGAGATTCCACCTCTGGTTTCATCAATGCCTTGTAACAGTAATTTCTCTGTCGCTGTTGATGCATCATATTCAAAACTGTAATGGCTCACTAAAGTAGTATCCAGAAAAATATCAATGCCATCTAGCTTCAAAGTCCTTTCTGTTAATTTACCATAATAATAACTTTGACTTGCATCAGCTCTTGTCGAATAATTAAATTTAATCTTTCGATTTCCTTCCTCAAGTTCATCACCTGTATATAAAATTTCTGTTATTACAAACTCATCTTCACCATAAGTATTTGTGCCTGTGTTGTATTTATAAATAATATTGTTACCGTATGGATCTTCTTCCTTGGTTAAGTACCAAGTGGTTTCATTTGATGTCGTACCTAGTTGTTCGTAACTATTAATTCGCCCTGACTTGGAAATTACTTCAAATTGATTGCCTGTCATAGAAATTCGAGCAAATGAATCAATTTCTGTTCTGTATTCAGATCCAGCAATTAAATAATCACCAGATTTCAGAATTAACTTTTGACCACTCAAGCACAACTTATCATTGGTGCTAAAATCAACAGCACGATAAACACCTTCTTGAGCAAATGTTGATGGACACCTGCTTATATTAGAGCCAACAGAAACTGACCACCCCATCCCCATTACTCCATTGCCTCCTTTAGATGAATAGTTAATTGATAATTCTGGAGTCATACCATTAATTCCTGAAGGTATGTTCATAGGAATATGATATGTAGCCGCGCCACCTGATACTCCACCTGAGCCAGGTACAGGACCACTGCCATCAACATGAGTCATTAAAGTCGGCATAAGCATACTGGTAACATCGACAATAGGATCATCAATATCCGTTAGTGGCACTGGTATTGAGTCAAAGTCACAACCCTGGTTAGAATCACAGCCGTCTACAGTTAATTTTTTTGACTCAGCAATAGCAATTGTTGCTCCAGAACTATCATAAGAAGGCTTATGTAACTGAAAAATGTAATCACCCGGTGTTTCTATGATGCAATTAAATGCAATCACTTCAGGGTATAAACTGGGTAAACCTAACACCGCTGGGCAAAGATCGCTCAATGGATCGTAATCTGATCCATCAAAACTATACATGGGAACAATGGATGTAAACTGATCGTCGGTATACCAACTGAAGTATATTTCACATGGACCTGTAGCATCTGGATCACACGTTTCTACATTGATATTATCAATAGCTGCTATGTCATAAAATATACCGTGTAAGTTGGCTCTTTTTATTAAATCAGTATATCCACCAGCGACATTAATTTGTGGAACTGTACTATCATCTTCATTAACAAATGTCCCTTCAGCTTTACGAATGTCACGTGTATTATTATTTATAAAGTCTGTAATTCTCAAGGTTAAACCGGCCACATTAAACCTATTTTTCTCGCTACCAACATTTTCATGCTCAAAATCTCTGCCAATCCATCCTACAGTTGTTAAATTATCACTAACTGTCCAATTTAATGGCATTTGTGCCAATGGGTTATAGGCATGGGGAACCACATACACTGTCTTTGACTCAAGGCTTTCATAGTTATTAAAATACCCCCCAATTGGAAATACTTCAGGGTCAGTTCCAGGCATCGTCAAAGTGGTACCCCATATTGGTAACCCATCTTCATCAAAGTATGCAATTGTGGTATTTTCCAAACCACCTTTAATCCATGTCAACATAGAAATATCAGAACTACTTAAAGGGGATTCTTCATCACTGATAGAGCCAGGATCTTGCCACAATC
This sequence comes from Marinicella litoralis, assembly GCF_002591915.1. Classification (GTDB taxonomy): domain Bacteria; phylum Pseudomonadota; class Gammaproteobacteria; order Xanthomonadales; family Marinicellaceae; genus Marinicella; species Marinicella litoralis. The sequence goes on from NZ_NIHB01000008.1 coordinate 10,547, forward strand.
CAGCATAATGATCGGCATCATTGTTTGGCAAAAAGTTTCCATTAAAACCAAGAATGGAGAAATCTTCTATTTCAAGCATCAACCCATCATTTGTAGTTGTGTAAGGGTGAATATTCTCGCTCTCTGGAACTGAAGTAAATAACCCAGAGGCATAATCCAAATCTAAAATCAAAGTGGCTTTTCTTGAGTTATCAACCAGAGGGTCAACTGTCGGTATCACCGACAATTTAAGGTGACCTACTTCATGTTCTAAAATACAAAATGTTGCATTATTTTCACAGTTTTCGGTAACTTTTTGATGTGAGTATAGAGTTCCTGAATAAAAGACTTCATTAGTACCATCTACTTCATGAATGCTTTTTAATCTGGCTTCAATCCAAGTAGGAGTCCAATTATTTTCATCGTCTTTTCGATAAGTAAACCAGTAACCAACTAAATCATAGGTTTTGCCATAACGACCATCTTGTGCCGTTTGACTTAAACCGTTAACCCAAAAGAAATTCCAACCATTTCCATCTAATGCTTTATTCCAAAAATGACCTGGCTTTAAAAGTTCTGGTCCTATAGAGGATGGAGAATTTGTTTGGTCTGTAGCTGGTACAATGTTTTGGATATCACTCAATTCAACATCATCAACAGGTTCAACTGGGCCACAGCCAATTCCATTAATACATGCTTGGATCACCCAATATCCTAATTCATTTTCTGCACCTGGGGTGGACTGTTCAGGGACATCTGATACTGAAATTAAATTATCACAAACAAATTCTGTACTATACAGTTGACCATTTATCAAAGATGAATCTATTTTAAGGGAATCAATTGTCACCATTTGATCAGGTTCATCTTCAGGACTGACCTGTTTTGTTATACAAAATGGCTTTTCTCCGTATTCACAACTACCGTTAAATTCACAACCTGGGCTGCCTCCTCTATACTGAAAAGATCGTAAAAGAAAGTAATCTATTTCTACATCAACTGATACACCTGATGTACTCCATTTTAGTATTTTGTTGTTATCTGTGTTTTTATACCATTCAGCATGAATGTTGCCCATAGAATCTGAATTAACACCATCATCTGTAGTTACACCTACTGAAAAATGGTCAGAGCCTGAAACATTACACACATCATCTGCGCCTTTTATCGATTGGCATGACGCTATAATTTCATAAGTGTGTATACCAACAGTGAAACGATTCAATAACAATGGTTCATCAATTCGGTGGGTTATAATTTCACTTTCAAACCCTTGTAATGTGCTGTTACGACCTAATGCAATCCCTTCCTCAAATCTAGGTTGTGCCTCCTTAATCTTGATGTAATCAACCAAAGACAAATCATCATTTGCATCAAAATCCCAACTTAATGTGATGGTTTTTGAATTTGGGTCATGAATGGGTGTATTGAATTCAGGGAATGGGATGGCCAAAGAATTTACCACCGGCTCACCCACCATTATAGATGAAGAAAAAGAACAGCCTAATTTATCACTACAGGCTAAAATCTTAAAAACAGATCCAATCACTTGGTCTCGAATTAATTCTGGTGTATGCCAACCTTCAGTTATATTGCCATTAGATGGAATTGATTCATCAATGGATCCTATATAAAAGGTGCCATCAGATTGTGGAAAATTCGAGTATATTTCAAAAGTTTCAGGCTTGCCTCCCTCTGAATTGTATGGCGTCTCAGGGTAAACAAAATTTATTTCAAACGCGGTGTTACTTTCATTCCACTGTGGTTGATCTGGTGCCATTATTGGCTTAACCAAACCTATAGCAAATTTACCATTAGCTCCAAAATCTTTAACTGGCCCACTACACTCAGATGAATTACAACTAGTTAAAGAATAACTGCTCGGGTTTGTAGTGTCATCGATAACTAAACGAGATGGCTCATCTGAACTCACTGTATATGATTCAGTGAGCGAGCTACCATGGTATACACCAATCACGAAATGCGTAACATCAGACAAATTACTCGCATCCCAAGTGATGTAACGGCGATAAGTGGTATCATCTTCGTAAACTTTAAAATCATTTACTGTGTCTTCAATCGTTACATATGTTTTTACACCACAACCAATTTCATTGTTACAAGCACGGATTGCAAAGGTATTTTCCGGATATTGAGAACGGGATAAATAGGAAGTCTCCCAAACGGGTAAATTATCACTACCAACATTTAAAATGATAGGTACATTAGTTGGTGTATTGTTAATTTCTGGTGTAACTTCAAAGTAATCAGGTTTACCAAATAAAGTATTGAAATCAATGTCATTGTATGAAAAACGCACCTTAAATTCATTAGGCGCTCCAATAGTCCACTCTTCATTTAAGGTTGTAATCAAACCCATTCCACCATCAACAAAAGGGCCTGATTCCAATTTAAACCCACAAGTAACCTCACTATCACCCATCACACCAGTACAAGCTTGAACTGTATACTCTGTAGCCAAAGTGTTGATTTCTGATAAATTAAATGGAACATCAATCGCTTGATCTATAAAACCTAACTCAACACCATTTTGATACGAAGTAATGCGATGATAAGTGACACCCCATCTGTTGTAATCGAATTCTGGGGAGGGGTTTTTCTCCCATTGAATAAACTTTTGCCCCGATTCTACGTGTGATAAAACATCAATACTCAAAGATTCATCTGGCTTACACTGGTTATCGTGTGTAATTTCAGGGGTTGGCCAAATAGTGGGACAGAAAGTATCAAAGTCGACACTGCTTTTGTTGTTTGAGTTTGGATCAATAAAATCATCAACTATTTCATTATGATGAGTACATCTCAATGCATTTGTGCCGGTTATATCCATTGTATCTGCCGTCAATGAAAGGCTTTCAAGAATGTCACTGTTAATAACACTTAAAACACGAAGTGGAATCACTCCCGTTACTGTTTTTACTGACTCTGATTCTAGTCTCAGGGTACAGAGACCTTTTCCGTTATAAGTTGAGAAATCGAGTGTTTCATTAAACTCATGGGCTAATAGATCAAGATTTTTTAGTTGTTCATATGATTTAAAAGCATCAATATTATTGATGGCACTTTTTCGAGCTTGGATGGTTTCGACATTGCCATCACTCATTACAGCAAAGTTTTCGAAAAAGTTATCATTTAAGGTTGAATCGCCAACAGGACTCCCATTTGAATCGAATGCAGTATTGTTTTTACTTAATATCAATGCCTTAAGTGGTGATGACGGCCAATAACCACCTGTGTTATCAATGATTTTATTTCTACTTAAATTCAGCCAAGTAACAGTATCTGGAAATGTTGGGATTTGAGTTAACTCATGACCAACCAAATAAAGTGACTCTAAACTTGGAAAATTATCAATATTATAAAGAATTTCTGTATTAAAAGGAGTCAAATCTATGGACGAATTATAGTTCAAACTCAACCAGGTCAATTGTGGTAAATTTCCTAATGGTTCTATATTTGTTAAACCAACATTTTTCTTTAAATTCAACACCATAAGACCATCAAATGATTCCAACAATGCCAAATCTGAATCAACAAGTCCTTTGTCTATACACTTAATGTCTGTTATATCTGACAGGTGAGTGTCATTATCAACAACCTCATTTGGTGTGTTGGCATCATCCAGCAACAGACATGTTTTTAATGCGCTGTCAGGTAACCCACCTACTGTACTTGTGTCTTTTTCTAAAGACTGGCTTGAAGGTCCAGACCACTCACTCGACTGTGAAGCTTCTTTATTGGTGGTAGTTTTGTTACTGGCTGTGTCATTATTTATGGTTTCATATATGGCCTTGACCTGAACCTTATAATCGCCTGAATCTAACCCCCTTAATTTCAACTTTTGATGCTTTTGTGGCTTACCATTGTTCTTATATTTTGCTTTAACTTTATACTTCTCAAAAGTACTCCCATCCTTTGAAACGATTACTTTGTATTTTTTGATCCGCAGGGAGCTGTTTTCTGGTAATGCTTGGGGCCTTTTCCATTTAATGATTAGGTTTTGTGTGATATTTCCATCTTTGATCTTCCCTTTGAATTTTACCTTCCTTGGCATAGGCAATGATGAATCACCTCCTGTTAACTCACAATCACCAACACAATTACCAGAATCAATTAATTCTCCAGATGCTTTTGGTTGTGGTTGAGCTAACTTCCATAGTCTCACCCTTATTTCAACCTCAGCAGCATCAAAATAGCCAGTATCTGCAATTACTTCTGAAACAATTTGATCTCTGACACTGTCAGGAACTTCAATTTCTGCAACTGATTGAAATGAAATGAATATGAAAAACAGAAAGCTTAAGCGCAAAAACATCATGGGCATCCTTTAAAAATAATAAAACAATTTATTGAATTCATTCTCAGGAACTGAGACTTTAAATAAGTGAATGTAAAAGTAAAAACAGAAATGACTAAGCCATATTGCAGAGGTATATTAGTAATAGAGGCAGATGCTTTTAACGCATGCTCTTGAATACAATTTTCAGCAATTTTGGGGGGAATTATGGAGGTAAAAACATTGAATACCAGCAGAAATGCAGGTGTTGAGTGTATGTACGTGCCCATTGGAAAAATCCATTTTAATTTTTAAATCCTAACAAACAGCATTAATTGAAATAATTAATACCAACCTCACACACACGCTGACATTATATTTAATTTTTTTTAATATGCCATAAGTAATGGCAATTATTTTACAAAAATTTAACTTTTGTATATAGCTAGATAAGTTACACGGTTAAGATTTTAGGAGTAAAAGGACCATATATGCTCTTGGAACAAACAGGTGAAATTTAAAGAAGTTTCATAAGTTATATCTGTTTAGTGAACATGTTGAGATACACACGTATGTCTAGTTAACCCAGGCCTTGGCATTCACCCTATTTCGGAAAAAAAATTCAATGGTTTAGTTGGAAAGGTGGTTTTGATTTTTTGAATGTGAAAATATAATAAAAAATTCAATGGTTTAGTTGAAACGAAAAAATGAAATGACCGTATAGCTAGGTTTTTGATTTTTGAAAATTCAAAGGTTTAATTGGAAGTCCACTGTGGATGCCCAACTAAAGTCTTTAACTTTTTCCAATTAAACTGTTAATTTGACAACCAAAGTCTTTAATTTAGTCTCCAGTCAATAAAAGCAATGATATAAAGCTCTTCTCGCAGTTAATTAATTAGAACTTGGAAATCATTTTTTCTAAAGTTTTCACACAAGCAGTACGGTTTTTTGAGCGCTTAAAAAATTCTGGTAAATGAAAAAGCGCTCTTGAATATCTGTGACTTTGAATATCTCTTTCAGTTGAAAAAACATAGTCTCTCAATGCGATTGCATGATATTTATCCCAAGCCCAAATTAAGTTACCCTTTACATCACCCTGATAAAATGCATCAACTGGCCATTGGATTCTTACTTTCTTAACTAAGCCACATTTGAGACAACTTAGGCCACCTTCAACAAAGTCTGTATGCACTTTTGTTAATGGTCGTGTTGATGGACCAATCATTTCAATCACTTGCTGTGGTTTAGTTAAGGACGCCTTTGACTTACATTGAGGACAATGTGTTGATACAGAGTTAGGCCAGCCATACAAATTAGATAATGTAGTCATAAATATTTCCTTATAAGTTGATTTTTATGTGAGGATAAAATCGATATCATTTTGTGCAAATATTTCAGTTAATAGACCAATAAACTCATCAAAGTTTTGAATTTTAGATTGGCTTATTCTTGAATTTTCCCATTTAATACTTTTGGGTATTGGGCCAAAATCACCACAAAGACAGTCATTTACTGCATCTAAGTTTCTACCAAAGTAACCACCAGGGCCATTAATTGCTTCACCCAGTGCGCAATAGAAACTGTCTCTGTCATCTATAAATGTTCCATCAACAATTACATGTTGTCCACGTCCTTGAATATTTTGGTTACATTGAATAGCCATTCCAAGCCACCCTTGCCTTTCTGATGGTTTAAGTTCTAACCATTTGTTTTTTTTGTTAATTTCACCAGACATTTTCATCTTCCAGCTTTTATATCTGCCTGGTTCGGCTGAGTGCATAAAGGCGTTTAAAGTAAGATTTACAGTTTTATTTGAATTGAAAACAGTATCAATGATATTAACTATGGCCAAAAAGAAAGAACCAACTGATTTGTCATCTTCATCAAGAATGACCAGATAAATGTTTTCTGGAAGTTTTGTTAAGCCATTCATCAACTGTTCTTGAAATTTAGGACTTAAAGATCCATTAAGTAATTTGATTTGATAGATTTTATTTTCAAAATCAATAATGCGATCACCGTCAAAACCTTCTATATCATTGAAATATGCAAAATACTCTTGATTAGTTGATCCATCATCATAGCAAACGCCAATTTTAAACATCTGTTTTCTCCAAAACTAAATTGCCCTCATTAAGCATTAATTTATGTGGGCTGTTACTAAGATGGAGATTCATATCTGTGGCAACTTTAATTAACTCTGATACTAGTTTTGGCGTCACCGGTGTAGAGCCCTCATTAGTTTGTTTTAACTGTCCACTTGCTAGTTCTTAAAAATTTATCCAGGGGTCATCGAATTTTTTCAACACTTCAAACCAATGATTTCTTTTATGGCCTTCCACCCATACTTTGATAGTCACTGTATGCCATTCCTTCTCACTAACAGCCCAAATATATTGATTAGACTCAACAGTTATTTTTCTTATCTTTGATTTCATTAACTCATTTCTACACTTTTATTTAACCGCTCTATTCCACCTGCAGCAACCTTTTCGAAACATGAATCAAGGTCTGTGAATATGTCCCATTGATCTTTTTTCAGTAGCAATGAAATTCGTTCAATAACTTTATGCTCTAACTTTTCGACTCTCTTTCCTTTCCACAATTTATCTGCTAACGCCACAGCCAGTTCTTCAAATGAACAGTTCATACTATGCCATTGGCCATGACTGATACAAATTCTCGCTATTTTTGGTGAAATACCATGTTTCAACAAAATCCTTTCGCCCTCTTCTTCATGATTTGAACCTTTTTCATAAAGCTCATTAGTATTGACCTTTCCCCAAACTTAACACCACTGCTTGGATGAGATAATTCATTTTAAGCTGCCTGCTCAGCAAATGCTACTGGTGTTAAATAATCCAGAGAACTATGTGGTCTGACAGTGTTGTAATGTTTCCTCCATTTTT
>NZ_NIHB01000009.1 GCF_002591915.1 Marinicella litoralis
ATGCCTGGTGACAACGTCAAGATGGTTGTTGAATTGATTGCACCGATTGCGATGGATGAAGGTTTACGCTTCGCCATTCGTGAAGGTGGCCGTACAGTAGGTGCGGGTGTAGTAGCAAAAATTATCGATTGATAATTTAACTCGTGACTTGAAAGCCAACAGTCTTCTGTTGGCTTTTGTTGTCTTTACGATTTTAGGCCAGTAGCTCAATTGGCAGAGCAGCGGTCTCCAAAACCGCAGGTTGGGGGTTCGATTCCCTCCTGGCCTGCCATTGACATTGTCAGTGGCTTGATTGGATTATATGTATGAGTAGTGTAGATTCAGTACATGGTACTGGTGACAAAATGAAGTGGTGGCTGGGCATAGCAATTATTATTGCTGGTGTTGCGGCGAATCTGTATTTTGTTGATACTTATCCGACCATCATCAGGGTGTTGATGGTTATTGCTGGTGTTTTGGTTGGTGGTTTTTTATGTTACTCAACCAGCAAGGGTAAAGAGTTTGCCAAGTTTGTAAAGAATGCCAACATTGAAAGACAGAAAATTGTTTGGCCAACTAAAAATGAAACCATTCAGACCACGATAATTGTCATTATATTGGTCATTATTATCGGCTTCTTTTTGTTTTTGGTCGATTCGCTTTTTAGTAACCTCTTAGAGTATTTCTTCGAGTAATTGGATTCAGGAGATATAGTTCATGTCACACAGATGGTATGTAGTGCACGCTTACTCTGGCTTTGAGCAACAAGTTGTCAGGTCATTGGAAGAGCGTATTGATCGATACCAAATGCAGGATCTTTTTGGTCAGGTTTTGGTGCCGAAAGAAGCTGTTGTGGAGATGAGGAACGGTCAAAAGCGAAGAAGTGAAAGAAAATTTTTCCCTGGTTATGTTTTGGTTCAAATGGAAATGAATGATGAAACATGGCATTTGGTGAAAAGTGTACCTAAAGTGTTGGGCTTTATTGGTGGAACGGCTGAAAAGCCTGCGCCAATTACTGAGCGTGAAGTCAATTCCATCCTTCAAAGAATCGAAGATGGTGAGAATAAGCCGCAACCAAAAACATTGTTCGATGTGGGCGAAATTATTCGTGTCATCGACGGACCATTTGCCGATTTTAATGGGGAAGTGGAAGAAGTCAATTATGAAAAGAGTCGCATGCGTGTGGCCGTTTCAATATTTGGAAGGTCGACTCCGGTTGAATTAGAGTTCAGTCAAGTCGAAAAAGTTTAATAACATTAATTAATGGGGAGCCGGTTTAAGTACTTGGCGTTTGCACCCGGAGAGAATAATGGCTAAAAAAGTACAGTCGTACATTAAATTGCAAGTGCCTGCTGGTCAGGCCAACCCGTCACCACCAGTTGGTCCAGCTTTGGGTCAGCATGGTGTCAATATCATGGAGTTTTGTAAAGCTTTCAATGCACAAACTGGTTCAGTTGAACAAGGCTTGCCAATTCCTGTTGTGATCACTGTTTATAACGACAGAAGTTTCACATTTATCACCAAAACACCTCCTGCTGCAGTTTTATTGCTGAAAGCGGCTGGCATTAAAAAGGGCAGTGGTACCCCAAACACGGATAAAGTGGCCAAAATTGGCCGTGAGCAATTAGAAGAAGTGGCTAAAATGAAAGAGCCAGATTTAACGGCTGCTGATATGGATGCTGCTGTTAGAACAATTGCGGGTACAGCTCGCAGTATGGGTATTGAAACTGAGGGAGTGAAATAATGGCTGGTAAAAGAATCAAAGCGTTAAAAGCTCAAGTTGATAAAACTAAAAAGTATTCAATTCAAGAAGTTTTGGATTTTGTTAAAAGCAATTCTTCAAAATCTTTCGATGAAACCGTCGACCTAGCCATTCAACTGGGAGTCGATGCCAAGAAATCTGATCAAACCGTTCGTGGTGCAACTGTGTTGCCTAATGGTACTGGTAAGTCAGTGAAAGTGGCTGTATTTGCTCAAGGCGAAAAAGCCGAAGAAGCCAAAGCGGCTGGCGCTGATGTGGTTGGTTTCGAAGACTTGGCTGAAGAGATCAAAAAAGGAAATTTTGACTTTGATGTGGTTATTGCTGCACCTGATGCCATGCGTGTTGTGGGCCAGCTGGGAACCATTTTAGGTCCTAAAGGCTTGATGCCAAATCCTAAAGTCGGTACGGTAACTCCTGATGTAGCCACTGCAGTTAAAAACAACAAGTCTGGTCAGGCCATGTATCGAATCGATAAAGCTGGAATCATTCATACTGTCATTGGTAAAGCTTCTTTTACAGCTGAAGCCTTGACTGAGAATCTACAGGTTTTACTTACTGATTTAGGTAAAAAGAAACCTGCCACTTCTAAAGGTAAATTCATTAAGAAAATATCTATCTCTTCAACCATGGGTCCAGGCATGGTTGTTGATCAAAGCAGTTTAGAAGGTTAAAAAGAATTTTGAGGGTTGTTGTTGCATTTATGCAGCGACAACCATCAAAGACCGTAGGTGGCTTGTTAAGTTAAAAGCCTTAATTTCCTACGCAGATGGTGCCCCAATAAAAGAATAATATTGGTCACCAAAATGGTTCCGCCTCACACGAGGTGGGTTATGAGTACTGCAGCATGTGCTGCATGAGCCTTTGGAGGTTATCATGGCGCTCAATTTAGAGCAGAAAAAAGCTGTAGTCAGTGAGATTGCCAGTGTTGCTCAAGATGCTCACTCTTTGGTTGCGGCAGAATATCGTGGTTCATCAGTTGATTTGATGACAGCGATGAGATCTGACGCAAGAAAAAGTGGTGTTTATCTGAGGGTTGCGAAAAACACTTTAGTCAAAAGAGCAGTTGAAGGAACGGATTATGAATGTGTTAAAGATTCATTGGTCGGACCTTTGTTGTTTGCGTTCAGTCAGGAAGATCCTGGTTGTGCTGCAAGATTGATTAAAGAACACGCAAAAGAAAATGACAAGCTAGAAGTTAAGTTTGTTTCAATTGGTGGCGATTTGTTGGCCGCATCGGAGTTATCTCGATTAGCTTCCTTGCCTACTAAAGATCAAGCAATTGCAATGTTGATGTCTGTAATGAAGGCACCAGTAGAGAAATTGGTAAGAACTTTGGCAGAGCCACACGCAAAACTGACACGTACAATCGCAGCGATCAGAGATCAAAAAGCTGCATAAGTAATAAAGAATATATTTTTGGAGAATTAAAATGGCCGTATCAAAAGATGATATTTTAGAAGCAATCTCAGCAATGAGCGTAATGGACGTTGTTGAATTAATCGAAGCTATGGAAGAGAAGTTTGGTGTTTCAGCTGCTGCTGCAGTTGCTGCTGCTCCTGCTGCTGCCGCTGCTGGCGAATCTGCTGCTGAGCAAACTGAGTTTGACGTAGTTATGACAAGCTTTGGTGAAAAGAAAGTTGGTGTGATTAAAGCTGTTCGCGGCATCACTGGCTTAGGTTTGAAAGAAGCCAAAGAATTGGTTGAAGGCGCACCAGCACCTATTAAAGAAGGTGTTGATAAAGCTGAAGCTGAAGACGTTAAAAAACAACTTGAAGAAGCAGGTGCTACTGTAGAGTTGAAATAATTACATAACGTAATTAATTGAATCTAAAGGCTGGCATTTTATGTCGGCCTTTAGTCGCTTAAAATTATTCAGATTATTCTGCAACAATCAAAGCGTAAAAAAACATATTAAATCAATAAGATAAATTTTTTGTCTTGTTAACTATGGTGAAGGTGGCAAAAGCGATGGGTTATACATTTACTGAGAAAAAAAGAATCAGAAAGGACTTTGGAAGTTCTTCAGCTGTACTTGATGTTCCATACTTATTAGATACACAGGTTAAATCATTTAATGCCTTTTTGGGTGAAAATGACAAAGACTTGAATGGCTTAAATGATGCATTGAATTCAATATTTCCTATTGAAAGTTATTCTGGGTTCGCAAGACTTGAATACGTCAGTGTGATGGTTGAGGATCCCGAGTTTGACGTATTAGAATGTAAGTTACGTGGTATGACTTATGCGGCTTCAATCCGTGCCAGAATCCAATTGGTGATTTACGATAAAGAAAAAAGTACCAAGAAGAAAAAGAAAGTCAAATACATCAAAGAGCAAAGCGTATATTTAGGCGATTTGCCCCTGATGACTCCGACTGGAACTTTTGTTATCAATGGCACAGAGCGAGTTATTGTTAATCAATTGCACCGTTCACCAGGTGTCTTTTTTGATCATGACAAAGGTAAAACGCATTCCTCTGGTAAAATTTTATATTCTGCACGAGTGATCCCTTATCGTGGTTCTTGGTTGGACATGGAGTTCGACGCGAAAGACAGTGTGTACGTTCGTATTGACAGAAGAAGAAAGCTTCCAGCTTCAATCCTGTTGCGTGCATTGGACTATGACAATGAACAAATATTGGATTTGTTTTTTGAAAACATCACCATCACATTGAATAAAACCAATTCTAAAATGAAATTGGTTCCAGAACATATCAAAGGCGATACCTTTGGTTTTGATATAAAAGACGGTAAAGATGTCATCGTTGAAGCTGGCAAAAGGATCACCAGCAGACATGAGCGTAAACTCAAAAAGTCTAAATTGACAGCGCTGACGCTAGAAGACAGCTATTTGATTGAAAAGACTTTGGCTCATAATGTCATTGATAAAGAAACCGGCGAAGTGCTTTTCCCAGCCAATACTTCTATTACCGAAGAGGTTTTAGAAAAATTACGAGAAGCGGGTGTTAAATCGTTTGATATTTTGTTCGTGAATGATTTGGACCGTGGTCCATATATGTCGAACACGTTAAACATTGACCCAACCACGACACCTGAAGAAGCATTGATTGAAATTTATCGCATGATGCGTCCGGGTGAACCACCTACTGAGGAAGCATCAAGATCATTGTTTGAAGGTTTATTTTTTGCCAAAGAAAGGTATGACCTTTCAGCAGTCGGCCGCATGAAATTTAACATGCGATTGGGTGTTGATGAAATTGAAGGAGCGGGTACTTTAAGTAAAGAAGACATTGTCATGGTCATGAAAGAGTTGGTTAATATCAGAAACGGTATTGGTCAAGTTGATGACATTGATCATTTGGGTAACAGACGCGTGCGTTCAGTTGGCGAAATGGCTGAGAATGTATTTAGAGTTGGTTTGGTTCGTGTACAACGTGCCGTTAAAGAACGGTTGACGGTTGCTGAATCAGAAGGATTGACTCCACAAGATTTGATTAATGCCAAACCCATTTCAGCGGCCATCAAAGAATTCTTTGGTTCTAATCAGTTGTCACAATTCATGGATCAAAACAATCCATTGTCTGAAATCACCCACAAACGTCGTGTATCGGCTTTAGGGCCAGGTGGTTTGACTCGTGAACGTGCGGGCTTTGAAGTGCGTGACGTACATCCAACTCATTACGGACGTTTATGTCCAATTGAAACACCTGAGGGACCAAACATTGGTTTGATTAACTCAATGGCTGTGTATTCAAGAACCAATGATTATGGATTTTTAGAAACACCTTACAGAAAAGTTAATAACGGTAAAGTTACTGACGAAATCGTTTACTTATCGGCGATACAAGATTCTGACAATCCAATCGCACAAAACAGTGCCAAGTTAGATAAAAATGGTCGATTTGTAGACGAATTCATCATTTGTCGTCATAAAGGCGAAGTGGTGTTAAAGCAAGCGCAAGAAATTTCATACATGGATGTTTCTGAGAAACAAATTGTATCTGTGGCTGCTGCCTTGATTCCATTCCTTGAGCACGATGATGCCAACAGGGCATTGATGGGTTCAAACATGCAACGCCAAGCGGTACCTACTCTGAAAGCTGACAAGCCTTTGGTTGGAACTGGCATGGAGCGCATTGTATCTCGAGATTCTGGTGTAACTGTCATGGCTAAACGTGGTGGTGTGGTGGAAATCTCAGATGCTGGACGTATTGTGGTCCGAGTTGACCAATCTGAAATTGGTGAGAAAGATCCAGGTGTTGATATTTATAACTTAATTAAATACATGCGATCTAATCAAAACACCTGTGTTAATCAACGCCCTATCGTTAAAGTGGGTGATGTGATTGCTGCTGGCGACGTATTGGCAGATGGTCCTTCAACTGATTTAGGTGAGTTGGCATTGGGTCAAAACATGTTGGTTGCTTTCATGCCATGGAATGGTTACAACTTCGAGGATTCAATCCTGATATCCGAACGGGTTGTGAAAGAAGATCGATTGACCACCATTCATATTGAAGAGTTAACCTGTATTGCTCGTGATACCAAGTTAGGTTCAGAGGAAATCACGGCTGACATTCCAAACATCAGCGAAGGCACATTAACCAAGCTTGATGACTCGGGTATTGTTTATGTCGGCGCTGAAGTGGGTCCAGGCGATATTTTGGTTGGTAAAGTGACACCTAAGGGTGAAACACAGTTGACCCCAGAAGAAAAGTTATTGAGAGCCATTTTCGGTGAAAAAGCACTTGATGTTAAAGATTCATCCTTGCGCGTTAAGTCAGGTACCAGTGGTACTGTAATTGATGTTCAGGTTTATACCCGTGAAGGTATTGAAAAAGGTTCACGTGCTGAACGCATTGAACTGGATGAAATTGAAAAAGTTCGCAATGATTTCAACGATCAATTCCGCATCATGCGTACTGTAATACATCAACGTATTCAGGAATTATTGATTGGTGCAAAAGTAACCAAAGCGCCTGGTTTGAAAAAAGGTGCGGTGATTGATGCTGACTATTTCAAAACATTGGAATTAGACCAATGGTTTGAAATCAAGCCTCAAGACAACGCATTGGCTGAGCAAATGGATGCTTTGGCAGAACAGATTTCTGAACAAAGAGCCATCTTTGATAAACGTTTTGAAGAGAAAAAAGCGAAAATTTCGAAAGGCGATGATTTGGCTCCAGGTGTACTCAAAATGGTTAAAGTCTATTTAGCTGTAAAGAGAAGAATACAACCAGGTGACAAAATGGCCGGCCGACATGGTAACAAAGGTGTGATCTCAATGATTGTGCCTGAAGAAGACATGCCATTTGATGAAAACGGTCGTCCCGTTGATATTTGTTTGAATCCATTGGGTGTACCCTCGAGGATGAACATTGGACAGATTCTTGAAGTTCACTTGGGAATGGCTGCCAGAGGTTTGGGCTATCAAATTGAACAAATGCTTGAAGAAAAAGCAACCGCCGCTAAGTTAAAAGACTTTTTAACTGAGATTTATAATGTAGATGGTGATGGTAAAGTCAGTTTCAGTAGCTTCACCAAAGACGAAATCATGGAACTTTCTGGCAACCTTAAAGGTGGTGTGCCAATGGCAACACCTGTATTTGATGGTGCCAAAGAAGAACACATTCGTAAATTATTAAAATTGGCAGGACTAGATGAAGATGGTCAAACAGTGTTGTTTGATGGTCGTACCGGTAAGAAATTTGATCGAAGAGTGACTGTTGGATATATGTATATGTTGAAGTTGAATCATTTGATTGATGACAAAATGCATGCACGTTCAACCGGACCTTATTCTTTGGTTACGCAACAACCATTGGGTGGTAAAGCTCAATTTGGTGGTCAAAGATTCGGTGAGATGGAAGTTTGGGCGTTGGAAGCGTACGGTGCTGCATATACCCTGCAAGAAATGTTGACTGTTAAATCAGATGATGTTCAAGGCAGAAACGCCACCTATAAAAATATTGTAGATGGTAATCACAATACTGTGTCAGGTATTCCTGAGTCATTCAATGTTCTGGTCAAAGAGGTTCGCGCTCTTGGTTTGAACATGGAATTGGAAAACGACTGAGTCTAGGAGAAAAACATGAAAGATTTGATTAAATTATTTAATCCTAAAAAAGAAATCCAGGACTTTAACTCAATTAAAGTCTCGCTGGCACCGCCAGAATTGATACGTTCTTGGTCGTACGGTGAGGTTAAAAAACCTGAAACCATCAACTACCGAACATTCAAGCCTGAGCGTGATGGTCTGTTTTGTGCCGCTGTTTTTGGTCCTATTAAGGATTATGAGTGTTTGTGTGGTAAATACAAACGCATGAAACATCGTGGTGTGGTTTGTGAAAAATGTGGTACTGAGGTTACTTTGACCAAAGTGCGTCGTGAAAGGATGGGCCACATTGAATTGGCCAGTCCAGTAGCACATATTTGGTTTTTGAAATCATTGCCTTCACGAATCGGTTTGATGCTAGACATGACTTTGCGTGAAATTGAGCGAATTTTGTATTTTGAATCATTCGTTGTGACTGATGCAGGCATGACTGATTTGGAAAAAGGATCGTTGTTGACTGATGAGCAGTATGCACAATCAATTGAAAATTGGGGTGATGAATTTAAAGCCTTGATGGGTGCAGAAGCCATTTATTCTTTGTTGGAAGAAATTGACATCAATGCTGAGTTGGTGAAAATGCATGAAGACATTGAATCAACAAAATCTGCCACCAAAATCAAACGATTGTCAAAACGCATTGCTTTGTATGACGCGTTTAATAAGTCGGGTAACAAGCCAGAGCACATGATTTTGACTGTTTTACCGATTTTGCCACCGGATTTGCGTCCTTTGGTACCATTGGATGGTGGTCGTTTCGCCACGTCTGATTTAAATGATTTGTACCGAAGAGTGATCAATCGTAATAATCGTCTAAAACGATTGTTGGATTTGCATGCACCTGACATCATTGTTCGAAATGAAAAAAGGATGTTGCAAGAGTCCGTAGATGCCTTATTGGATAATGGCAGACGTGGACGTGCAGTAACAGGTTCAAACAGAAGACCTTTGAAATCTTTGGCTGATATGATCAAAGGAAAACAAGGTCGTTTCCGTCAAAATCTATTGGGTAAACGAGTCGATTATTCAGGTCGTTCTGTGATTGTGGTAGGACCAACATTGAGATTGCATCAATGTGGTTTGCCTAAGAAAATGGCTTTGGAACTTTTCAAACCATTTATTTTGGGTCGATTATTAAAAGATGGGTTTGTATCAACCATCAAAGCCGCCAAACGATCTGTTGATGCGGAAACCCCTGAAGTATGGGACATCTTAGAACAAGTGATTCGTGAACATCCGATTCTATTGAATCGTGCACCTACCTTGCATCGATTAGGTATTCAGGCATTTGAGCCGGTATTGATTGAAGGTAAAGCCATTCAATTACATCCATTGGTTTGTACGGCCTTCAATGCCGACTTTGATGGTGACCAAATGGCGGTTCACGTTCCATTGTCAATTGAAGCGCAGTTAGAAGCACGAACATTGATGATGTCTACCAATAATATATTATCACCAGCATCTGGTGAGCCTATTATTGTGCCTTCACAAGACGTGGTATTGGGTCTGTATTATATGACCCGTGCTTTGATCAATGAAAAAGGCGAGGGCATGATTTTCTCAGATATGGGAGAGGTTAACAGGGCTTACCAAAATGAATGTGTATCTTTACAGGCATTGGTCAAAGTCAGATTGACCACCACCGATGAAGAATCGGGTACTGAGTCAACTAATTTGGTTGAAACCACAGTAGGTCGAGCTATTTTGGCTGACATTTTGCCCAAAGGTTTGGATTTCAAATACATGAACCAAACATTGAACAAGAAGACCATTTCGAATTTATTGAATGAGTGTTATCACCAATTGGGTACCAAAGCGACGGTTATCTTCGCTGACCAATTGATGTATACCGGTTTCCGTTATTCGACAGTAGCTGGTATCTCTATTGGTGTCACTGACTTAATCATTCCTGATGCCAAAAAAGTTATTTTGGAAGAGTCTGATAAAGAAGTTCTGAAAATTCAAGAGCAATACACCACTGGTTTGGTAACAGCCGGTGAAAGGTACAATAAAGTTGTCGATATCTGGTCTAAAGCCAATGAAGAAGTGGCCAATGCCATGATGGAAGTTTTGGGTAAAGATGAAGTCGTAGATAAAGACGGTAACTTGGTTTACCAAGACTCAATGAATTCAGTATTTATTATGGCTGATTCTGGCGCCAGGGGCTCGCAAGCTCAAATGCGACAATTATCTGGTATGCGTGGTTTGATGGCTAAACCAGATGGTTCGATTATTGAAACACCTATTAAAGCGAATTTCCGTGAAGGTTTGGACGTGATGCAGTACTTTTCGTCAACCCATGGAGCACGTAAAGGTTTGGCCGATACGGCCTTGAAAACTGCGAATTCAGGATACTTAACACGTCGATTGGTTGATGTGGCACAAGATGTTGTGATCACAGAAGTGGATTGCGGCACCACCGAAGGATTGGCCATGCAGCCAATTGTTGATGGCGGTGAAGTGATTGAAACTTTGGCCGATCGCGTATTGGGTCGTGTGGTGGCTGTTGATGTCCGAAATTCAAAAGATGACGTGATTATAGAAGCCGGTACTTTAATTGGCGAAGAAAGTCTCGAAATTATTGAAGAGTTTGGCTTGGATACCATTGTTGTTCGTTCACCCATTAGTTGTGAATCAAGCTTTGGTATTTGTGCACAGTGTTATGGTAGAGACTTGTCTCGTGGGCATCGGGTAAATATTGGTGAAGCTGTGGGTGTTATGGCGGCACAAAGTATTGGTGAGCCAGGTACACAGTTAACCATGCGGACCTTCCACATTGGTGGAGCTGCCTCTAAGTCGGCTGCGGCAGACCATGTTCAGATTAAGTCTGATGGTACCATTCGCATGCACAACATCAAGTATGTAACCAATGCAGATAAAAAATTAGTGTCCATTTCTCGATCTGGTGAAATCTCTGTTATTGAGAAATCAGGTAAAGAGAAAGAGCGTTATAAAGTGCCCTATGGTGCTGTGATCAATGTCAAAGACAACGACAAAGTTTCGACTGGTGATGTGATTGTAAATTGGGATCCACATACCCATCCAATCGTATCTGAAGTGGCTGGTCGTGTGGCGTTAAGTGACTTCAAAGATGGTGTAACTGTCGAAGAAAAACTGGATGAATTGACTGGCTTAACCAGTTTCATCATTACTGATCCAAAACAACGCGGTGCTGCAGGTAAAGATTTACGGCCTATGGTACGTATTGAGGACAAAAAAGGTAAGCCCATCATGATTCCTGGATCTGATGTGCCGGCTCAGTATTTCCTACCACCTGGTGCGGTTATTAACATACAAAATGCACAAGACGTTGCTGTTGGTGATTTCTTGGCGAGGATACCGCAGGCATCTTCTAAAACGCGTGACATCACAGGTGGTTTGCCACGTGTTGCTGATTTGTTTGAAGCCAGAAGACCAAAAGATTCAGCCTTACAGGCAGAGACTTCTGGTATTGTTGGTTTCGGTAAAGACACCAAAGGTAAAAACAGGTTGGTCATCACTGAATCATCTGGTGAAAAAGTAGAGACTTTGATCCCTAAATGGCGCCAAATCGGTGTGTTTGAAGGTGAGCATGTTGAAAAAGGCGATGTGGTGGTTGAAGGTGAACCAAACCCGCATGATATTTTAAGACTTCAAGGCGTGATTGCGTTGGCATCGTACCTGGTGAACGAGATTCAAGACGTTTATCGCTTACAAGGTGTGAAAATCAATGACAAGCACATTGAATGTATCATCCGTCAGATGTTAAGAAAAGTTGAAATTGTTGAACCAGGTGATACTGATTACTTGAAAACAACTCAACTGACTTATAAAGAAGTGATGAAAACCAATCGTGAAATTCTGAAGCAAGATGGCATTCCAGCTACTTTTGAAGTCTTGTTATTGGGTATTACCAAAGCTTCTTTGGCAACTGATTCGTTTATTTCTGCAGCTTCGTTCCAAGAAACAACGCGTGTATTAACTGAAGCGTCTGTGAAAGGCACCAAAGATTACTTGCGCGGCTTGAAGGAAAATGTGATTGTTGGTCGATTAATCCCAGCTGGTACTGGATTGTCATATCATCAAGATCAATTGCAGTCTAAGGAAGCTGAATTGCAGTCTGAATTACAGGCCATGGTTAATGAGGCCAGTGAGTCAGCGGGTTCTTCAGCAGATTCTGAACAACAGTTAATGGATCAATTAAGTCAGATAAGTGATGAACCAGCTATTGGTTCAGACGAGTCTGAATAAGGTGAATGTAAAGGGTTGGGTATGGGTTTGTGAAAAACACAAATCTGTACTTGACTAATTAGGGGTAAATAA
This sequence comes from Marinicella litoralis, assembly GCF_002591915.1. Lineage (GTDB taxonomy): Bacteria > Pseudomonadota > Gammaproteobacteria > Xanthomonadales > Marinicellaceae > Marinicella > Marinicella litoralis. Next base: position 12,116 of record NZ_NIHB01000009.1, read on the forward strand.
CTAAAATCCCCGTTCTTATTTTCGGCAGGCCGGTCTTTACTGGCCTGTCGTTTATTTTCTATAGGGTAAATTTGCATATGGCAACAGTAAATCAATTGGTTAGAAAACCAAGAAAAGACAAAGTGTACAAAACTAATGTACCAGCTTTAGAAGCATGTCCACAACGCAGAGGTGTTTGTTCTCGTGTTTACACAACAACTCCTAAAAAGCCTAACTCGGCATTGCGTAAAGTGGCTCGTGTGAGATTAACTAACGGCTATGAAGTAACCAGTTACATCGGTGGTGAAGGACATAATTTACAAGAACACTCTATCGTATTGATTAGGGGTGGTCGTGTGAAAGACTTACCGGGTGTGCGTTACCACGTAGTTCGTGGTGCATTGGATACAGCTGGCGTGAACAACCGTAAACAAGGTCGTTCTAAATACGGTACTAAGCGACCAAAATAACAATCAATAGGTTATAGAGATGTCTAGAAAGAAAAGTAATTTTAAGCGCGATGTATTGCCTGATCCTAAATTCGGAAGCGAATTGATCAGTAAATACATTAACATGGTTATGAAAAGTGGCAAAAAATCTGTGGCAGAAAAAATTGTCTACGGAGCCATGGATCAAATCGCTGCTAAAGAACAAGGTGATGTGGTTGAGTTGACTCAGCAAGCTTTGGAAAAAGTTAAGCCAATGGTTGAGGTTAAATCAAGACGTGTTGGTGGTGCTACCTACCAAGTACCTGTTGAAGTTCGTCCAAGAAGACAAATGGCATTGGCCATGCGTTGGACCATTGAGGCTGCACGTAAACGTGGTGAAGCCAATATGCCTTTAAAGCTGGCCGGTGAAATGTTGGATGCATTGCATGATCGTGGCGCAGCCATGAAAAGAAGGGAAGAAGTTCACAAAATGGCAGAAGCCAATAAAGCCTTCGCTCATTACCGTTGGTAATAGCTGTTGTAGCTTTAAGGAAAGGATATTGAAGTGGGCCGTAAAACACCGATTGAGAGATACCGTAATATTGGCATCATGGCCCACATTGATGCCGGTAAAACAACCACGACAGAGCGCGTGCTGTTTTACACGGGGATCTCTCATAAAATAGGTGAGGTTCATGATGGCAATGCCACCATGGATTGGATGGAACAAGAACAAGAGCGTGGAATAACGATTACATCGGCAGCCACCACCTGTTTTTGGCAAGGCATGGACCGCCAATTTGAAGAACATCGTATCAATATCATCGATACTCCGGGTCATGTAGACTTCACCATTGAAGTTGAACGCTCGTTACGTGTATTAGATGGTGCTGTCGCGGTGTTTTGTGCAGTTGGGGGTGTTGAGCCTCAATCTGAAACGGTTTGGAGACAGGCCAATAAGTACCATGTACCCCGGTTGGCTTTTGTCAACAAAATGGATCGTGCTGGTGCTGACTTTGAACGAGTGGTGGGTCAGTTAAAAACCCGTCTTGGTGCAAACCCTGTTCCGGTCCAAGTGGCTATTGGAGCAGAAGAGTCGTTCAAGGGTGTGGTTGATTTACTTCGCATGAAAGCCATTTATTGGAATGACGAAGACATGGGGTCAACTTATCAGCTAGAAGATATTCCAGCTGAGTTACAAGAACAATGTGAAGCGGCAAGGGAAAATATGATTGAAGCTGCCGCCGAGACCAGTGAAGAGTTAATGGATAAATACCTGGAGACAGGTGAATTAACCAGAGATGAAATAATCAAGGGTCTGAGAAATGGAACCATAAACAACGAAATTGTATGCTGTCTGTGCGGTTCAGCCTTTAAGAACAAAGGGGTTCAAGCCATGTTGGACATGGTGGTTGAATTATTGCCTTCGCCTACAGAGGTTCCAGCCATCACGGGCATTTTGGATGATGGCAGTGAAACCGAGGTAAGTCGCCCTGCTAATGACGATGAACCATTTTCTGCATTGGCATTTAAGATTGCCACTGATCCTTTTGTAGGGACTTTGACATTCTTTCGCGTATATTCAGGTGTGGTAAAAACGGGTGACAGTATTTACAACCCAAGAAAGAGCAGTAAGGAACGGCTAGGCAGGTTGTTACAAATGCACTCTAATTCTCGAGAAGAGATTAAAGAGGTTAGGGCCGGGGACATTGCCGCTGCAGTTGGCTTGAAAGACGTGGTCACTGGTGACACCCTATGTGATATTGGACATGTAGTTACGATTGAGAAAATGGATTTTCCAGAGCCTGTCATATCAGTTGCGGTTGAGCCGAGAACAACAGGCGATCAAGAAAAAATGGCCACAGCTTTGGCTAAATTGGCACAAGAAGATCCTTCATTCAGAGTGATGACTGATGAAGATTCCGGACAAACGATTATATCTGGAATGGGTGAGCTGCATTTGGACATCATTGTAGATCGCATGAAACGTGAGTTTAAAGTCGATGCCAATGTGGGTAATCCACAAGTGGCTTATCGCGAAACCATCAAAAAGACTGTGGAACAAGAAGGTAAGTTCATTAAACAGTCAGGTGGTAAGGGCCAATATGGTCATGTAAAAATAAAGCTGGAGCCCATGGAACAGGGTTTTGGTTATGAGTTTGTTAACGACATTACAGGTGGTGTTATTCCAAAGGAATTCATTGCTCCAGTTGACAAAGGCATACAGGAACAAATGGAAAGTGGTGTGTTGGCAGGCTACCCGATGGTAGATTGTCGAGTCACTTTGTATGATGGTTCATTTCATGATGTTGATTCAAATGAAATGGCCTTTAAGGTTGCAGGTTCTATCGCATTTCGTGAAGGTGCTAAGGCAGCCTCTCCGGTTTTACTGGAACCGGTTATGCGGGTTGAAATTGTAACCCCTGAAGATTACATGGGTGATGTGGTTGGCGATGTGAATCGCCGTCGCGGAACATTAGATGGAATCGACGACTCGCCTTCAGGCAAGGTGATTCGATGTGAAATTCCATTGTCTGAAATGTTTGGTTATGCCACTTCACTGAGATCTGCCACACAAGGCAGGGCGAGTTATTCAATGGAGTTTGATCACTACAATGAAGCGCCTGCTACTGTGTTGGCGGAAATGAATGGATATTAAAATATTAAGTTTGAGAAACGATAATGTCAAAAGAAAAATTTGAACGCAATAAGCCGCATGTAAATGTGGGCACCATCGGTCACGTTGACCATGGTAAAACAACCTTGACTGCAGCGATCACTAAAGTTGCTGCTGAAAAGATGGGTGGGGAATTTA